>NZ_LMRT01000013.1:214722-391646 GCF_001426225.1 Allobosea sp. Leaf344
CGATCTCGCGACCACCGGCCTGCCGGATCAGACGATCCGGCTCGGGCAGGCGGCGGGCTACAGGCCGGTCGATACGGGCATCGCTCATGGCACGGTGACGCTGGTTCGCGACGGGACCGGCTTCGAGGTGACGACGCTGCGCCAGGACGTCGAGACCTTCGGCCGCCATGCGACGGTGGCCTTCGGCGCCGATTTCGAGGCCGATGCCCGCCGGCGCGACTTCACCATCAACGCGCTGGCGCTCGGCCGTGACGGGGCGGTGATCGATTATTGCGGCGGGCTGCAGGATCTGGCGGCCCGGCGCCTGCGCTTCATCGGCGAGGCCGATGCGCGCATCCGGGAAGATTATCTGCGCATCCTGCGCTTCTTCCGTTTCCACGCGCAATATGGACATGGCCCGCTCGACGCGGCGGGGCTGGCCGCCTGTATCAGGGCGCGCGCCGGGCTCGGCAGCCTGTCGCGCGAGCGGGTCCGGGCGGAGTTGATGAAGCTGCTGGTCGCGCCGCTCGCGGCCGAGGTGCTGGAAGCGATGGCGGCAGGGGGGCTGCTGCTGCCGGTGCTGGGCCGCGTGCCGTGGCTGGCGCGTTTCCGGGCGGTGGCCGATGCCGGTGGCGGCGAGGTCCATCCCGCGTTTCGACTGACGGCACTGGCGGTAGCCGTCCGAGAGGATGCGCCGCGGCTGCGCGAGCGGCTGAGCCTGTCCAATGCCGAGTTCGACCGGGTTTCGCGGCTGGCGCGGGCGCTGGAGGGGGTCGCCGGGCACAGGAAGCTGCCAAATCTGGCGCGGCTGCGCCATCTCGCCCATGAGGCCGGGCCGGACGCCGTGGCCGGGGCGCTGGTATTGGTCACCGCCTCTGCCGAGCCGGCGGCTCAGCGCCAGGCGCGGGATCTGATCGCCGAATTGGCGCGAACCCCGCCTTTCCTGCTGGGCGGGCGCGACCTGCTGGCGCTCGGCGTACCACCCGGGCCCTCCGTCGGGACGATGCTGCAGCGGGTCCGGCATGAGTGGATCGAGGCCGGCTGTCCGGAGGGGAGGGCGGCGCAACTGGCGCTGCTTAGCGAGCCATCCGTGCTTGCGAGCGCGGGGAAGCAAGCGGGCGTGTAGCGCTCTACGCCCCCTGGCCCCCTGGGTTGCTTCGTCGCTGACGCTCCTCGCAATGACGCCCATCCGTCATTGCGAGCGTTAGCGAAGCAACCCAGCTCGTAGCGCTCTACGCCCCCTGGGTTGCTTCGTCGCTTCGCTCCTCGCAATGACGATTACCCGTCATTGCGAGCGTGGCGAAGCAACCCAGGATCGCCGAGCTCCACGCCCCCCTGGGTTGCTTCGTCGCTGCGCTCCTCGCAAAGACGGTGCGGCGCCACCACGGTGCAGCGCCACCACGGTCCAACCCAGCGCCGTCGTCATCGGCTCAGGGCCAGCGCACCGTCGGCGGCAGGGAGGACAGGATCGAATCCACGTTGCCGCCGGTCCTGAGCCCGAAGATCGTGCCGCGATCGTGGAGCAGGTTGAACTCGACATAGCGGCCGCGGCGGACCTGCTGCTCGTAGCGGTCCTCCTCCGTCCAGGGCGTGCCGATATTGGCCCGCAGGATCTCGGGATAGACGCCGAGAAAGGCTTCCCCCACCGCCTGGGTGAAGGCGAAATCGGTCTCCGGCTCTCCCGACCAGAGATAATCGTAGAAGATGCCGCCGATGCCGCGCGGCTCGTTGCGGTGCTTGAGGAAGAAATACTCCTCGCACCATTGCCGGAAGCGCTCGTAATCGGCCGTCGGCGCGAAGCGCTCGCAGGGGGCGCGCATGGCGGCGTGGAAGGCGACGGAATCGGCGTCCTCCTGCGTGCGCCGGCGCATCAGCACCGGCGTCAGGTCGGCGCCGCCGCCGAACCAGGGCTTGGTGGTGACGACGAAGCGGGTGTTCATGTGCACGGTGGGGGCGTGCGGGTTCCAGGGATGGGCGATCAGCGAGATGCCCGTGGCGTGAAACCGCGGATCCTCGGCCGCGCCCGGGATCTGGGCGGCGAATTCCGGCTGGAACGTGCCATGCACGGTCGAGACATGGACGCCGACCTTCTCGAAGACGCGCCCCTGCATCACCGACATCACGCCGCCGCCGCCTTCGCTGCCATCATGGTTGTGGCGCTGCCAGGGCGTCCTGACGAAGCGGCCGGCGGTCCCGGTTTCCGGCGGGAAGGGGCCCGTCGCCTCGTCCTCGATCCGTTCGAACGCTGCGCAGATCCGATCGCGCAGGCTGGCGAACCAGGCAGCGGCCCGCGGCTTCATCGCCTCCGCCGCGCTCGTCGGCTGGGTTTCGGCAGCGTCGATGCCCGCCGCCATGCCGGCCTCATGCTCGTCCATCGGCGTCTCCCTCGGCCCGGTCAGCCGGCGTTTCGAAGCCGCCGAGCTGCCGCAAGGCTTCGCCCAGAATCAGGGCCGCGGCAACAGCGACGTTGAGCGAGCGCAGGCCCGGGCGCATCGGCACATGCACGCTGGCCGCGGCGGCGGCGTAGACCTCGGGCGGCACCCCCGCCGATTCCCGGCCGAGCAGGATGACGTCGCCCGGCCGGAAGGCGAATGCGGTATGGGGCGTGGCGCCGTCCGTCTCGGCGAGGATCAGGCGGTGGCCGGCCTTCGCCAGCCAGGCCTGGAAGGCGGCGAAGCCGTCATGGCGCGTGATCGCGGCGCGCTCGAGATAATCCATGCCCGAGCGGCGGAAATGCCGGTCCGAGACATCGAAGGCGGCGGGTTCGACGATGTCGACGGCGAGGCCGAGGCAGGCGGCCATGCGGATCATGGTGCCGGCATTCTGCGGGATGTCGGGCTGGTAGAGGGCGAGGCGCAGCATCGTCCTGTCATGAAATGGCCATTCGTCATGCGTCAAGCATGGTGGTCATCGAAGCCGGCGCGCCCCATATCCGGCTCTTCCCCGTTCGAGCCGATCCGCAGGAGGGCGGTCCAGCCATGTTCGCCCCCCTGTTCCGCTTTCTCGAAAGCCGCATCGACGTCTTCGCCCCCTTCGACGAGCGCGAGACGCCGCCCAAGGGCGTCTGGCCCTTCATGTGGCACCACATCAAGGGCGTGACGGGCTGGCTCGCCCTGATCATGCTGACCGGGCTCGGCTTCAGCGGCATCGAGGCGGCGATGTATCTGATGGTCGGCTGGTTCGTGGACCTGCTGGCGACCCAGGCGCCGGAGACGATCTTCCGCGACCATGGCTGGCTGCTCGCCGGGGCTGCGTTCCTGCTCGTCGTGGTCAGGCCGCTCGTCTATTTCGCCAATCACGCGATCGTCGACCAGGTGGTGGTGCCGCAGATCACCAACCAGATCCGCTGGCGCAACCATGTCTACACGCTCGGCCATGCGCTGGGCTATTTCCAGAATGACTTCGCCGGGCGCCTGTCCTCCCGGGTGATCCAGGCCGGCCAGGCGATCAGGGGCGCCACGATCGAGGTCATCGACGATCTCTGGTACGCGCTGATCTTCGCCTCCGTCGCGATCGGCTTCTTCGGATCGACCAGCCTGTGGCTGGCGCTGCCGGTGATCGTCTGGCTCGGCGCCTATGTGGCGCTGCTGATCTATTTCGTGCCGCGCGCCCGGAAGCGCTCCGAGGCGAATTCGCTCGGGCGCTCCTCGACCACGGGCCGCATCGTCGACGCCTATACCAACATCCTCACCGTGAAGCTGTTCGCCCGCGCCGATGCGGAGCGCTCGGCCGTCCGCGACTCGCTGTCGCGGTGGAACGCGTCCTTCCTCGATCTGTCGCGGCTGATCACCGGGGTCAGCGTCATCCTGCAGACGATGAACAGCCTGCTGGTCGTCGTGACCGCCTGGCTGTGCCTGGAATTGTGGAGCCGCGGCCAGATGACGCCGGGCGCGGTGGCGGCGGCCATCGGGCTGGTGCTGCGGCTCGTGCAGATGTCGAGCTGGCTGATCCATCTGGTGCGCGGCGTGTTCGAGAATATCGGCTCAGTGCAGGAGAGCATGGAGACCATCGCCAAGCCGCATGACCTGACCGACCGGCAGGATGCCCGGCCGCTGCTGGTGGAGCGCGGCGGCATCCGCTTCGAGCGGGTGAGCTTCAATTACGGCCGCAAGACCGGCCTGTTCGAGGGGCTCGACCTCAGCATCGCGCCGGGCGAGAAAGTCGGGCTGGTCGGCCCGTCGGGAGCGGGGAAATCGACGCTCGTCAACCTGCTGCTGCGGCTCTACCCGCTGGAGAGCGGGCGCATCCTGATCGACGGGCAGGACATCGCCGCGGTGACGCAGGACAGCCTGCGGGCGCAGATCGGCATGGTGACGCAGGATAATTCGCTGCTGCACCGCTCGATCGGCGACAACATCGCCTATGGCCGCATCGGCGCCACGCCCGACGAGATCGCCGAAGCCGCGCGCCGCGCCTCGGCGCAGGACTTCGTGGCCGGGCTGAGCGATCAGGACGGCCGCAAGGGCTTCGACTCCCGCGTCGGCGAGCGGGGCGTCAAGCTCTCGGGCGGGCAGCGCCAGCGCATCGCCATCGCCCGGGTGCTGCTCAAGGACGCGCCGATCCTGATCCTGGACGAGGCGACCTCGGCGCTCGATTCAGAGGTCGAGGCGACGATCCAGGAGCAGCTGACCACGCTGATGGAAGGCAAGACCGTGATCGCCATCGCGCATCGGCTCTCCACCATCGCGGCGCTGGACCGGCTGATCGTGCTCGACCAGGGCCGCATCGTCGATTCCGGCAGCCATGCCGAACTGGTGGCGCGCGGGGGGCTCTACGCCAGGCTCTGGTCGCGCCAATCCGGCGGTTTCCTCGCCGCGGCGGATCCGGACAGAGCGCTGTCCTAAAGCGCCGCGCGCGCCGGCGCCGATATGCGTGCAATGCAGCAGCGCAAGTGTAGACTTCGTCCAATCTGCATGCCAAAGAGCGCCGCAGTGACGCGCCGTCGCATTGCGGCGGTTTCGACCTGCTCTAATTAGAGCGCTGAGCACATTCGCGGGTCCGACGGCCCGGCCGACTAGTAGGGGATTGGATCGTGGCCCAGGCGACCGACACATCTTCCGGAACCACACGGCGCGACTTCCTGATGCTGACCACCGGCGCCGCCGGGGCGATCGGCGTCGGCGCGCTGCTGATCCCGCTGGTCAGCCAGCTCGCTCCCGACGCGCAGACGGTCGCCGCCGGCGCGCCGATGGACGTCGATCTCGCGCCGATCGCCGAAGGGCAGGCGATCAAGCTGTTCTGGCGCGGCAAGCTGATCTTCGTGCGGCACCGCACCGCCAAGGAGATCGAGGAGGCGCGGGCCGTCGCCGTCGCGTCCCTGCCGGATCCGGAAGCCGACCAGGCGCGCGTCAAGGAGGGCAAGGAAGCCTTCCTCGTCGTCTACGGCAATTGCACCCATCTCGGCTGCGTGCCGCTCGGCAACGCCCCCGGCGAGAGCAAGGGCGATTACGACGGCTGGTTCTGCCCCTGCCATGGCTCGCACTATGATTCGTCGGGCCGAATCCGCAAGGGTCCGGCGCCGAAGAACCTGCCGGTGCCGCCCTATGCCTTCACCGCCGACACCAAGATCAAGATCGGCTGAGCCCGTCCGGTTCGCCGCCTTCCCCTAGTCGATACAGCCTCGAGGCCTTCGCCATGAGTGGTCATAGCTCCTACGTTCCGAAGACCGGTTTCGAGCGCTGGCTGGACGCCCGCCTCCCGATCGTGCGGCTGATGCACGATTCCGCGGTGTCCTACCCGGTGCCGCGCAACCTCAACTACTTCTGGACCTTCGGCGGCATCCTCGTGTTCATGCTGGTGGCGCAGATCGTCACCGGCGTGATCCTGGCCATGCACTACACGCCGCATGCGACCATGGCCTTCAACTCGGTCGAGCACATCATGCGCGATGTGAATTACGGCTGGCTGATGCGCTATCTCCACGCCAACGGCGCCTCGATGTTCTTCGTCGCCGTGTACATCCACATCTTCCGCGGCCTGTATTACGGCTCATACAAGGCGCCGCGTGAGGTGCTGTGGATCCTGGGCGTCGTGATCTTCCTGCTGATGATGGCCACCGCCTTCATGGGCTACGTCCTGCCCTGGGGCCAGATGTCGTTCTGGGGCGCGACCGTGATCACCAACCTGTTCTCGGCGCTGCCGGTGGTGGGCGAGACGATCGTCACCTTCCTGTGGGGCGGCTATTCCGTCGACAACCCGACGCTGAACCGCTTCTTCTCGCTGCATTTCCTGCTGCCATTCATGATCTTCGGCGTGGTGATCCTGCATGTCTGGGCGCTGCACCATGTCGGCCAGAACAACCCGACCGGCGTCGAGGTGAAGAACGTCGCCAAGGACACGGTGCCGTTCACCCCCTATGCGACGGTCAAGGACCTGTTCGCGATGGTGTGCTTCATCGCGCTGTTCTCCTGGTTCGTGTTCTACACCCCCAACTTCCTGGGCCATGCCGACAACTACATCCCGGCCAACCCGGCCGCGACGCCGGCCCATATCGTTCCGGAATGGTATTTCCTGCCCTTCTACGCGATCCTGCGCGCCATTCCCGACAAGCTCGGCGGCGTGCTCGCCATGTTCGCGGCGATCGCGGTGCTGGCCTTCCTGCCCTGGCTCGACACCTCCAAGGTCAAGTCGATGAGCTACCGCCCGGTCGCCCGCATCCTGTTCTGGGTGTTCGCCGTGGTCTGCGTCATCCTCGGCTGGCTCGGCGCCATGCCGGCGGAGGGCGGCTACGTCATCGCCTCGCAGATCTTCACCCTGCTCTATTTCGGCTATTTCGTAGCGCTCTTCGTCCTCGGCATCTTCGAGAAGCCGCTGCCGCTGCCGAGCTCGATCGCCGATTCGGTGCTGGGCACGATGAAGGGTGGTTCGGGCGCCCGGCTCGCGACCGCCACCGCCTCCGAACCGCAGGCCAAGGGCTGAGGACTATGAACACCAGGACGTTGCGCCTCGCGCTTGTCGGCCTCGCCGCCGGTTTCACCCTCTCCGCCACCTCGACCGTCTTCGCCGCCGGCGAGCGCGTGATCCCGCCTTCGCTGAACTGGAGCTTCTCGGGCCCGTTCGGCACCTTCGACCGCGCGCAGCTGCAGCGCGGCTTCAAGGTGGTGAAGGAGGTTTGCGCCAACTGCCATTCGATGTCGCTGATCCGGCTGCGCAACCTGTCGCAGCCCGGCGGGCCGGAATTCTCGACCGGCCAGGTCACGGCCCTGGCCGCGACCTATACGATCAAGGACGGGCCGAACGAGCAGGGCGAGATGTTCGACCGGCCGGGCCGTGCCGCCGACGCCTTCCCGGCGCCGTTCCCGAACGAGCAGGCGGCGCGGGCCGCGAATGGCGGCGCCTATCCGCCGGATCTCTCGGTGCTGGCCAAGGCGCGGACCTATGAGCGCGGCTTCCCGAAATTCGTCTTCGACATGTTCACCCAGTATCAGGAGCAGGGGCCGGACTACATCGCGGCGCTGCTGACGGGCTACAAGGATCCGCCGCCCGAGGGCGTCACCCTGCTGCCCGGCCAGTACTACAACACCTATATGCCGGGCCATCTGATCGCCATGCCGCCGCCGATGCAGGACGGGCAGGTGGAATATCCGAAGGGGCCGGACGGCAAATCGCCCGTGCCGGAGACCGTGGCCCAGTACTCCAAGGACGTCGCGGCCTTCATGGTCTGGATGGCCGAGCCGCATCTCGAGCAGCGCAAGCGCATCGGCATGATGGTGATGATCTTCCTCTTCATCTTCGGCGGGCTGCTCTACTACACCAAGAAGAAGATCTGGGCGCGCATTCCCGCCGCCGCCTGATCGGATCGCGAAAGGCCCCGGAAACGGGGCCTTTTGCTTGGGCGGGGGACAGGCTTGGCGGCGGGTTTGTGCCGGGCGCGGCGATCATCCTACACTGCCCGCGCTGGCGACTGCCCGCGCTGGCGACTGCCCGGAGGCTTGCGTGACCATGACCCTGTTTCAGATGTGGCCCGGCCCCCATGCGCAGGCTGCTCGCGGCCCGGCCGGCTTCGCGACCTTGCGCTCCCTGATGGCGCGCTGCGCCCGATGACGCCCGCGGTTCTCGGAATCATCGGCGGATCGGGGCTCTACGATCTGCCCGGCCTCACCGATCTGCGTGAGGAGCGCATCGCCAGCCCCTGGGGCGAGCCCTCGGACAGCCTGCGCATCGGCTATCTCGGCCGGACGAAGATCGTGTTCCTGCCGCGCCATGGCCGGGGCCACGCGATACCGCCCTCCGAGATCAATTACCGCGCCAATATCGACGTGATGAAGCGGGCGGGGGTGACCGATCTCGTGTCGCTGTCGGCTTGCGGCTCCTACAAGGCCGAGCTCTATCCCGGCCTGTTCGTGATGGTCGACCAGTTCGTCGACCGGACCTCGCGGCGCGAGAGCTCCTTCTTCGGCCGTGGCTGCGTCGCACATGTCTCCTTCGGCCATCCCGTCGGGCCCGGCCTGCAGGCGCGGCTGGTCGCCGCGGCGAAGGCCGAGGGGCTCGCTCATGTGAAGGGTGGCACGCTGGTGACGATGGAGGGGCCGCAATTCTCGACGCTGGCGGAATCCCTGACCTACAAGGCGCTCGGCTATGATCTGATCGGCATGACCGCGATGCCCGAGGCCAAGCTCGCCCGCGAGGCCGAGATCACCTACGCCACCGTCGGCATGGTCACGGATTTCGATTGCTGGCACGAGGAGCATGGCGCTGTCGACGTCGCCGCCGTGGTGGCGGTGCTGCACGGCAATGCCGAGAAGGCGCGGCGGCTGGTGGCGCGGCTCGCCGCCGATTTCCCGGCCGAGCGCGAGCCCTGTCCGGCCGGTTCGCACCATGCGCTCGACATGGCGATCGTCACCGCGCCGGAGCATCGCGACAAGGCGCTGCTGGCGAAGCTCGATGCGGTCGCCGGGCGCGTGCTCGGCCGCGCGGGCCAGTCGGACTGAGCCTGCGGCCGCCTCTTGACGGGTCACGCATTTCGCCCGACCACAGGCGGCCTTCGCCGAACCAGCCTCGCGAGACCAAAGCCGCATGAACCTCGCCGACAGCATCCGTTCCATCCCCGATTATCCGAAGCCGGGGATCGTGTTTCGCGACATCACCACGCTGCTCGGCGATGCCCGGGCCTTCCGCCGGGCGGTGGACGAGCTCGTCCAGCCCTTCGCGGGGCTGAAGATCGCGAAGATCGCCGGCATAGAAGCGCGCGGCTTCATCCTGGGCGGGGCGGTCGCGCATCAGCTCTCCGCCGGCTTCATCCCCGTGCGCAAGAAGGGCAAGCTGCCGCATGCGACGGTGAGCCAGCCCTATCAGCTGGAATACGGCATGGACGAGATCGAGGTGCACAAGGATTGCGTGGCGCGGGGCGAGCGCGTGCTGCTGGTCGACGACCTCATCGCCACCGGCGGCACCGCGGAGGGCGCCGTCAGCCTGCTCTCCGGGCTGGGGGCGGAGGTGGTGGCGGCATGCTTCATCGTCGACCTGCCCGATCTCGGCGGCGCCGACAAGATCAGGCGGCTCGGCGTGCCGGTGCGAACGCTCGTCTCCTTCGCGGGGCATTAGCATCATGCGGATCGACGGCCGGCATTATCGCACGATCTGGCTGGACGAGGATGGCTGGCGCGTCCGCGTCATCGACCAGACCAGGCTGCCCTTCCGCTTCGAGACGGTGGCGCTGGCGAGCTGCGCCGAGGCGGCGGAGGCGATCCGCGGCATGGTCGTGCGCGGTGCGCCGCTGATCGGCGCCACCGCGGCCTATGGCGTGGCGCTGGCGATGCGCGAGGACGCCTCCGACGAGAACCTGTCGGCGGCGCTGGCGCGGCTCGGCGCTGCGCGACCCACGGCGGTGAACCTGCATTGGGCGCTGGCCCGCATGCGCGAGCGGCTCGGCGGGGTAGCGCAGGCCGAGCGTGCCGCGACCGCCTATGCCGAGGCGGCGGCGCTGTGCGACGAGGATGTCGCGCTCTGCCGCGCCATCGGCCAGCACGGCCATGCCGTCATCCGCGAGCGCGCCGCCACCCGCCCCGCCGGGACGCCGTTCAACATCCTGACGCATTGCAATGCCGGCTGGCTTGCCACGGTCGATTGGGGCACGGCGCTGGCGCCGATCTATCTCGCGCATGATGCCGGGATGGATCTGCATGTCTGGGTCGACGAGACGCGGCCGCGCAATCAGGGTGCGGCGCTGACGGCCTATGAGCTCGGCGCGCATGGCGTGCCGCACACCGTCATCGTCGACAATGCCGGCGGGCATCTGATGCAGCGCGGGCAGGTCGACATGGTGATCGTCGGGACCGACCGCACCACCGCCACAGGCGACGTCGCCAACAAGATCGGCACCTATCTCAAGGCGCTGGCGGCGCAAGACACCGGCGTGCCCTTCTATGTCGCGCTGCCTTCGCCGACCATCGACTGGAGCCTGAGCGACGGTTTCGCGATCCCGATCGAGGAGCGCGCGGCGGCGGAGGTGACCGATCTCTGCGGGCTGACGGAGGCGGGCGAGATCGGCAGCCTGCGCATCGTCGCCCCCGGCAGCGCCGCGGCCAACCCGGCCTTCGACGTCACGCCGGCCCGGCTGGTGACCGGGCTGATCACCGAACGCGGCGTCGCGCCGGCGAGCCGCGAGGGGCTGGCGGCGCTGTTCCCGGATCTCGCCGGAAAGGCGCTGGCGGCATGAGCGAGGCACAATTGCGGGCCGAGATCGTGGCCGTGGCCCAGGCCATCGACCGCGCCGGCTTCTGCCCGTCGAAATCCGGCAATGTCTCGGCGCGTTTCGGCGACGGGCTGCTGATCACGCCTTCGGGCCTGCCCTATGCCCAGACCAGGCCGGATGATCTGATCGCGCTCTCGCTCGATGGCACGGTGCTGTCCGGCAGCCGCAAGCCCTCCTCGGAATGGCCGTTCCATACGGCGATCTACCGGGCGCGGCCGGATGCGCAGGCGATCGTGCACACGCATTCGCCCCGCGCCACCGCCCTGTCCTGCACAAGGCGTGGCATCCCGGCCTTCCACTACATGATCGCGCTCTGCGGCGGCGCCGACATACGCTGCGCCGATTACGCCACCTTCGGCAGCCCCGAACTGGCCGCCAATGCGGTGGCGGCGCTGGAGGGGCGCAAGGCCGTGCTGCTCGCCAATCACGGCGTCATCGCGCTCGGCGGCTCGCTGGCCGGCGCGCATCAGATCGTGGCGGAGGTCGAGAACCTCGCGGGGCAGTATCTCGACATCCTGGCGGCGGGGCTGGCGCCGGTGATCCTCGACGATCAGGAAATGGCGCGGGTCAGCGCCCGGTTCGCCGGCTACGGCAAGGTCGGCTGATCCCGCCGCTCCACGAACACGCAACCGTCGAAGCTGAAGACCTCTTCGCCATTCTGGTTGACGCCGGTGTTGCGGTGGAAGAACAGGCCCCATTGCGGGCGCGAGGCGCTGGCGCGCTTGTCGGTGACCTCGGAATGATAGGTGATGCGGTCGCCGGCGAAGACCGGCTTCGACCAGCGCAGGTTCTGGAAGCCGGGGGAGGGGCCGAGACGCGGCGCCGGCTCGTCGCCACAGGCGGCGAGGCCGCGCTTCCGATGGCCGACCATCGCCGCCATCCAGCCCGAGCCGGTATGCCAGCCGGAGGCGGCGAGACGGCCGAAGGGGCTGTTGCGCGCGGCTTCCTCGGAGAGGTGGAAGGGCTGCGGATCGAAGGAGCGCGCGAAGGCGATGATCTCCTCCGGCGTGAAGACGAGGCTGCCGAGCTCGTGACGCTCGCCGACCTCCAGCTCCTCGAAGAAGCGCGAGGGCTCGGGCTCGCCGGCCGGAGGCTCGATCGGGCTCGTCACGGCCGGCGGCACGTAATGCGGCGAATGCGCCAGCCAGTCGCCTTTGGGCTGGCCCTGGCTCATGCCGCGCCGGCCGAACATGATCCAGTTGGTCTGTTCGAGGATTGTCTCGTTTTTCTGGTTGGTGAGCTCCGAGCGGAACCTGACCAGCCCCATCTCGGCCCGGGACCGGGACGGCTTGCTCTCCAGCACCGTGCGCCTGGCGCTGAGCGTGTCGCCCGGCAGGACGGGGCGCAGCCAGCGGACCTCGTCGATGCCCGGCGCGCCCATGCCCGAGGAGCCGCTGATGAAGCTCTCGGCCAGCAGGCGCATCAGCAGCGAGCAGCTATGCCAGCCGGATGCGATCAGCGTGCCGACGAAGCTGTTTTTGGCGGCTTCGGGATCGGTGTGGAAATCCTGCGCGTCGAAGCGCGAGGCATAGGCGATGATGTCGTCCTGGGAGACGGTGATGCTGCCGGCCTGGCTCGTCTCGCCGACGACGAAATCCTCGAAATACAGCATGGCCGGCTCCGTCAGTTGGCGAAGCGGAAATGCAGCACATCGCCGTCGGCGACGATATAGTCCTTGCCTTCGAGCCGGAACTTCCCGGCCTCGCGCGCCCCACTCTCCCCCTTGAAGGCGATGTAGTCGGGATAGGCGATGGTCTCGGCCCGGATATAGCCCTTCTCGAAGTCGCTATGGATGACGCCGGCGGCCGCCGGCCCCCTGGTGCCCTTCTCGATCGTCCAGGCGCGGGCCTCCTTGGGGCCGACCGTGAAATAGGTGACGAGGTCGAGCAGCGCGTAGCCGGCGCGGATGACCCGGTTCAGCCCCGGCTCCTCCAGCCCCACCGCCTCGAGATAATCCTTCTGGTCCTCCGGCGGCAGCACCGCGATCTCGCTCTCGATCTTGGCGGAGACGACCACGGCGACGGCGCCTTCCTCCGCGGCGCGGGCCTTGACCGCCTCGGAGAAGGCGTTGCCCTTGTCGGCGCTGGCCTCCTCGACATTGCAGACATAGAGCACGGGCTTGGAGGAGAGCAGGCCCAGCATCTCGAACGCCTTGCGCTCCTCGGGCGCGACCTGGACCAGCCGCGCCGGCTTGCCCTCGCGGAGCAGGACGAGGCAGCGATTCATCAGATCGGCGAGTTCCTTGGCCTCCTTGTCGCCGGTCTTCGCCTTCTTCTCCAGCGGCTGCACGCGCTTTTCGAGGCTTTCGAGGTCGGACAGCATCAGCTCCGTCTCGATGATCTCGATGTCGTCGATCGGGGCGACCTTGCCCTCGACATGGGTGATGTCGCCATCCTCGAAGCAGCGCACGACATGGGCGATGGCGTCGCATTCGCGGATATTGGCCAGGAACTGGTTGCCCAGACCCTCACCCTTCGAGGCGCCGCGGACGAGGCCCGCGATATCGACGAAGGTCAGCCGGGTCGGGATGATCTCCTTGGAGCCGGCGATCGCCGCCAGCTGCTCCAGCCGTGGATCCGGGACCGCGACGTCGCCGACATTGGGCTCGATCGTGCAGAAGGGATAATTCGCCGCCTGCGCGGCCGCCGTCTGCGTCAGCGCGTTGAAGAGAGTCGATTTGCCGACATTCGGCAGTCCGACGATACCGCATTTGAAGCCCATGGTGGTCTTTCGGATGTCAGGTGGTGAGAACGGCTGCGATCGCCGCCGAGACAGGGTTGGTGAGGGTGAGATCGCCGCTCCGCAGGCCGGAGGCGGGCGCGGGCGAGCGACGGATGTCGCGGCGATCGGCGGGTGCAGCGGCGATCATGGCGCAGTCGGAGCAGGAGGAGCGGTCGCGGGCGCGACCATCCTGCGTCCGTGTTTTCGTGTCAATCATCGGCTTTCTCGCCCAGCCGCTTCACCGCGGCATGGCCGCGCGCATCCATGAAGAGATGGATCTTGTTCTGGAAGCCGGCATCGTCATGGCCGGCGAGCAGCGCGGCATTGTCGGCGCAGGCGGTGCAGAGATCCTCGACCCAGGCCTGTTCCGCCTTGCCGAAATCATTCAGCACATAGGCATGGACCAGCGCCTTGTCGCCGGGATGGCCGATGCCCATGCGGACGCGGCGATACTCGTTGCCGATGGCGGCGGTGGTGGACCGCAGGCCGTTATGGCCGGCATTGCCGCCGCCGAGCTTCACCCTGAGCTTGGCGGGAGCGAGATCGAGCTCGTCATGGAAGACCACGACATCGGCCGGGGCGATCTTGAAGAAGCGCGCGGCCTCGCCGATCGCGCGGCCGGATTCGTTCATGAAGGTCATCGGCTTGAGCAGCACGACCTTCTCGCCGCCGATGCTGGCCTCGCAGGCCTCGCCTTGGAAGCGGGCGCGCCAGGGCGAAGCGCGATGGGCGCGGGCGATCTGCTCGACCGCCATGAAGCCGATATTGTGGCGGTTGCGCGCATAGCGCCCGCCTGGATTGCCGAGGCCGGCGAAGATCAGCATGGGAGCCTCCGGCTCAAAGCAAGACGGCCGGGAGAACCCGGCCGCCTGGTCGCGATCATGGCTGCATGCGCCCGGGGACGCAGGCGCGGCCTCAGGCCTTGACTTCCTCGGCCTCGGCCTCGGCGGGCTCTTCATCGACCATCGGCGGAACGATGGTGACGATGGTGGCGTCGGAGCCGACGGTCAGCTTCGCGCCCTGCGGCAGCTTGATGACGCTGGCTTCGAGCGTGCCACCGATCTGCAGGCCGGCGACGGAAACCTCGAAGGCCTCGGGGATATGCTCGGGCTCGACCGTGATTTCGAGCGTGTGCTCGACGATCTGCACCAGGCCGCCATTCTTGACGCCAGGGCTGGCATCCTGGCCGACGACATGGATCGGCACCTCGACCGTCACGGTCTGGCCGGCGGCGACGCGCAGGAAATCGACGTGAATCGGGAAATCCTTGACCGGGTCGAGCTGGTAGTCGCGCGGGATGACGCGCGTCTTCTTGCCGTCGACGCTGATCTCGAACAGCGTGGTCAGGAAATGGCCGCCATAGATCAGGAGGCGGGTCTTGTTGGCGTCGAGCGCGATCGCCTCGGGAGCGGCGCCCCCGCCATAGATCACGGCTGGTGTCAGGCCTTGACGACGAACTGCCCGGGCGGCCCCCTTGCCGACCTGGGCGCGCGCCGAAGCCTCGATTTGCTTCACGGCGGTCATGGTGTTGTTTCCTAGCTCTAAAAGACAAGGCCGCCCGTTGGCGGCCGTTTCGGGTCAGCGCCTGTGCCTCCAAGGGTGTCAGCGGGCGCTGGCAGGCTCATAGGCGAAAACAGGCCGCAGGACAAGCGCGCCGGCCGTTGAACCGGGCTCTGTGCCGGCCGTCAGGCGGCGGTGGCGGTCAGCGCCGTCACCGGGGCGGCCGGGCGGCGCCCGAAGCGGGTGAGGAGCTGCGTCGTGACGCAGGCCGGGACCGCCGGCGAATAGAGGAAGCCCTGGCCGTAGCGGCAGCCCATCGCCTGCAGCCTGGCGGCCTGCGCCTCGGTCTCGATGCCTTCCGCGATGATGGTCATGCCGAGGCGGTTGGCGATGGTGATCAGCGATTCGATGATCACGCTGCTGCGCGCCTGGAGATCGACCCCCGCGACGAAGGAGCGGTCGATCTTGATGATGTCGACGGGGAAGTCGAGCAGATGGGTCAGCGAGGCGAAGCCGGTGCCGAAATCATCGAGCGAGACGCGGATGCCGCGGTCGCGCAGGCTCTGGATGGTGCGCGCCACCGAATGACGCCGCCCGCCCATGAAGACCTGTTCGGTGATCTCGACCACGAGATGGCGCGGCGGCGTGCCCGCCTTGTCGAGCGCGCGCATGATGCGCTGGCAGAGATCGCCCTTCTGGAAATCCGCCGAGGTGACGTTGATGCCGATCTGCGGGCCGAGGCCGGCCTCGCTCCAGCCCGCCATGTCCGTGGCGATCGAAGCGAGCATCTGCGAGGTGATGCGGAAGGCGGCGCGGGGGTCGCGCATCGCCTCGTGGAAATCCCCGGCCGTGACGACCCGGCCATCGGCCATCCGCATCCGCGCCAGCGCCTCGAGGCCGACGATCGCGCCGCTACCGATCTCGATGACCGGCTGGTAATGCGGGAAGATCCGCCCGCTGGCCAAGGCCTCGTCGACATTGCGCAGGTTCTGGATGCGGCGCGTCATCGAGGTGCGCAGCCCGTCCTTGAACCGGACATAGCCGCCGCGCCGCGTCTCCTTGGCGTGATAGAGGGCGAAATCGGCGTTCTGGCGCAGCGTGGTGCCGTCCTCGCCATCGGCCCCCGCCAGCACGCCGCCGATGGTGACGCTGGGAATGATGGTGTGGCCGTCGTGATCGAGCGGCTGGGCCATGGCGGCGAGGATACCGAGCGCGACCGAGCGAAGCTGCGCGGCCTGCGTACAATGCGGCAGCAGCACCGCGAATTCGTCGCCGCCGATGCGGCAGGCCAGGCCTTCGCCGGCGACGGCCTTCAGCCGCTGGCCGACCGCGGCGATCAACGCGTCGCCGACGGCGTGGCCCATGCCGTCATTGACGGTCTTGAGATTGTCGATGTCGAGCAGCATCAGCCCGAAATCGCGGACCGAGGAGGTGGTGGCGCGCTCATAGGCCTCGTTGAACTGCGTCCGGTTGGGCAATCCGGTCAGCGTGTCGAAATAGGCGAGGCGATGATTGCGCGACTGGACACGCTCATGCTCGATGGCGATGGCGCAGAGATGGGCGCAGGTCGAGACGATCCGGCGTTCGAGCGCGTCGGGGCCGCGCTTTACCCGGAAATAAAAGGCGAAACTGCCGATCACGCTGCCGTCGCGGGCGCGGATCGGGCTCGACCAGCAGGCGAGCAGCCCGAGCGCCAGCGCCGCGTCGCGATAATCCGCCCAGAGCGGGTCGGCCTCGATATCGGTGACCTCGACCGGCTCGCCGCGATGCATCGAGGTGCCGCAAGAACCGGCGGCCGGGCCGATGGCGACGCCGTCGATGGCGGCGCAATAGCTAGCCGGCAGGCTCGGCGCCGCCAGCGTCTTCAGCGAACGCTCGGGCGTCGCCGTGATGACGGAGCAGACGGAGCCGGGCGAGATCGCCTCCACGCCGCGGCACAGCGCCTCCATGATCGCGATCAGCGGCTCACCGCGCGCAACCGCTTCGAGCGTCTCGTTCTGGAGACTTTGCAGTCGGTCGCTCGGGGAGATCAGGGCCATTGCGCACTCGTTCTCATGGAGCGCGGACCCTATGGCGGGACTATGAAGCAGGCGTTGCCATGGTCGTTAAAATGCGCGCGTTAAGCACGCGGTCAGGCCGGCGCCAATCCCAGCCGCTGGTCGCGCCGGCGCAGCAGCTGCATCAGCGGCAGCGCGAGCAGCACCATCCAGGCCTTGCCGATGATCTGCCCGGCGAGGAAATCGAGATTGCCGAATGCCAGCCAGAGGAAGACGATGCTGTCGACAATCAGCCCGAGAAGGCTCGAGGCGGCGACGGCCAGCACGAAATGCCGGCGCTGCAGCGGCGTGTAGACCGCGAAATCCGCGAGTTCCGAGAGGAGGAAGGCCGCCACCGATGCGGTGACGATCGCGGGCGGCGCGATCAGCCCGGAGATGGCGGCGCCGACCACGATCGCGACCAGGCCCATGCGCGCGCCCAGCCTGCGCTGCACGACGTCGCGCAGCACCAGGGCCAGGCCGATCATCAGCACGCCGCTCGGCGCCTTGATGCCGGGCGCGACGGGGACGAGGCAGGGGCCGCCGGGCACGCAGACCGTGCCGACATGGCCGATCATCCAATTGGCGAGCGGGATGGTCAGGGTGAAGAGCGCGAGCGCGATCACCCCCTCGATGCGGCGCTGGCGGTCAAGTGTCATGGCTCGGACCCGTATCGTCAGGTGACTGCAGAAAGAGCTCGTAGCCCCTGGCGCGCAGGTCGCAGGCCGGGCAGGCACCGCAACCATGACCCCAGGAATGCCGCAAGGTCCGGTCACCCCTGTAGCAGCTATGTGTCTCCTCGATGACAAGATCGAGCAAAGCGTCGCCGCCGATCGCCCGGGCCAGTGCGAAAGTCTGCGCCTTGTCGCGCCACATCAGCGGGGTGTGCAGCACCAGGCGCCGGTCGAGGCCGAGATTGAGCGCGACCTGCATCGCCTTGATCGTGTCGTCGCGGCAGTCGGGATAGCCGGAATAATCGGTCTCGCAGACGCCGAGGACGATGTGCCGGCAGTCGCGGCGATAGGCGAGCGCCGCGGCGAAGGTGAGAAAGATCAGGTTGCGGCCTGGCACGAAGGTGCTCGGCAGCCCCGAAGCGGCGAAGGCGATCTCGCTGTCGCGGGTCAGCGCCGTGTCCGACATCGCGCCCAGCGTGGCGAGTTCGAGGCAATGGTCGTCGCCGAGCCGGGTCGCAGCAGCGGGCAGCACCGCAGGCAGGCGCCGGCGCAGGGTCTGGCGGCAGCTCAGCTCGACGGCGTGGCGCTGGCCGTAATCGAAGCCCAGCGTCTCGACCTGGTCGAAGCGCTGGAGCGCCCAGGCGAGCGCCACCGTCGAATCCTGTCCGCCGGAGAACAGGACCAGCGCGCGGGAAGGTCCCCTGGCCAGGTCGTCCGGCACGGTCCGCTCAATCGAAGAGGCTGGAGACGCTGGATTCGGTCGCGGTGCGCTCGATCGCCTCGCCCATCAGATTGGCGATGGAGATCACGCGGATGTTGCGCGCCACCTTCACGGCCTCGGTCGGCATGATCGAATCGGTGATCACCAGTTCCTTCAGCTTGGAATTGGCGATGCGCGCCACCGCGCCTCCCGACAGGACGCCATGGGTGATATAGGCGAAGACCTCGCGCGCGCCCTGTTCGAGCAGCGCCTCGGCCGCGTTGCAGAGCGTGCCGCCGGAATCGACGATGTCGTCGAGCAGGATGCAGGAGCGGCCCTCGACCGAGCCGATGATGTTCATCACCTCGGACTCGCCCGGGCGGTCGCGGCGCTTGTCGACGATGGCGAGCGGCGCGTCGATCCGCTTGGCCAAGGCGCGAGCCCGCACCACGCCGCCGACATCGGGGGAGACGACCATGGCGTTGCGCCAGTCGAGCCGGTCCTTGATGTCGCGCGCCATCAGCGGGGCGCCGAAGAGATTGTCGGTCGGAATGTCGAAGAAGCCCTGGATCTGCCCGGCATGCAGATCGAGCGTCAGCACCCGGTCGACGCCGGCATGGGTGATGAGGTTGGCGACGAGTTTCGCGGAGATCGGCGTGCGGCCCGAGGCCCGCCGATCCTGCCGCGCATAGCCGAAATAGGGGATCACCGCGGTGATGCGCCTGGCCGAGGAGCGGCGCAGCGCATCGGTGATGATGAGCAGCTCCATCAGGTGGTCATTGGTGGGGAAGGATGTCGACTGGATGACGAAGACATCCTGGCCGCGCACATTCTCCTGGATCTCGACGAAAACCTCCATATCGGCGAAGCGCCGAACCGAGGCCTTGGCGAGGGGAATGCCGAGATGGGCGCAAATGGCTTCAGCAAGCGGCCGGTTGGAATTCCCGGCGACGACTTTGATTGAAGAGTGCATTCGGGGCGCACCGTTGGTCTGGCTTGGCCTGAGCCGTGCGGCCGGCTCAGTTCGAACGGCTCTTAACAGCGGCATGACAACGAGTCGACCGCTGCACTGCAAAAAACGCTGTACGTCTTGCAGCATTGGCGATGGACCTGCGCAGCCGGCATGCCGGGCGGCTGCGGGGGCGGGCGGTCCCGCCCGCGGGTCAGAGCCGCTTGCCGCCGGCGGCCGCGGCCGTCCTCGCCTTGGCGGCGCCGGGTTTGGCGTCCCCGCCGGTCTTCACCGTCGCGACCGCGGGGGTGGTGACCAGGAAGCTGGCGATCGCGTCCATCGACTCCGAAGCCGCCTTGGCGACGACGGAGCGGTCGATGCCGGCCCAGGGATCGCCGCCGCCGCTGCGGGTGCCGAGGCTCGCGCCCTGGACGCGCTGGGCGCGCTGCTTGCCCGCATCATAGACGTCCCAGACGAAGGCCAGGGCGGTCTGCCCGTCCTCGGTCGGCTGGGCGGTGAGATAGCCGCGCACCCGGAAACGGGCGGGCTTGTCGCCCGGGACGATCTCCATCTGCCGTTCGGCCGCGGCCTCGCCGAGCAGACCGGCGAAGCTCGTCGTGACGGAATCGGGTGCCCCGGTGATGCTCTGCACGGAAACCGGCACGCCCGGCGCGTCGACGCGCTGGCGTTGCGCCGTCTGGGATGTCTGCTGGCAGCCCGCCAGCGCCAAAGCCATCAGCGGGCCGAGAACCAGCCCCCTCTCGCGCCTGTTCATATGATGCTCCCGCCTTGTCATGCGTACGGGTTTCGGTGCTTTGCGCAGTCCCTGCGGGGGTTGTTCTAGGCTCAACGCAGGACGAGGTCCAGATCGGGCAGGTTGAGCGCCTCGGCGCCGTCCTGGCCGACGAGATAGGTCCGGCCGAGGCACATCGCGGTCTCGCTCTCGGAATCCATCAGGATCATATGGGCGAACATCACCATGCCCGCCTCCAGCGGCCAGTCATTGCCCTCGTAGAACATCGGCCAATCCATCCAGGAGGGCGTGAACTTGGCGCCCAGCGAATAGCCGCAGGCGTTGAGCCGGTGCTCGCTCAGCTCATGCGCGGCGAAGATGCGGGCATGGGCGGCGAAGACGTCGCCCGCCGTCCGTCCTGGGCGCAGCTGCGCCTCGCAGGCCAGCAGCGCGTCCCGTGCCGCCGCGTGATAGCGCAGATGCAGCGGCCGCGGCTCGCCGACCACCACGGTGCGCATGATGGCGGCGTGGTAGTGCCGCTCGGCGCCCGCGAATTCGAGCGTGATCTGGTCCTGCGCGGAGAGCTTGCGGCGGCCGGATTTGTAGCGGCAGAGCAAGGCGTCCCGGCCCGAGCCGATGATGAACTCGTTCGCCGGATAGTCGCCGCCGCCGGCGAAGATGGCATTGTGCTGGGCGGCCAGGATCTCGCCCTCGTCGGCGCCTTCCCGGATCGCGGCGAGGGCCGCGGCGTCGGCGGCGTCGGACAAAGCCGCCGCGCGCCGGACATAGGCGATCTCCTCGGCCGATTTGACGGCGCGCAGGCGGGTGACGATGGTCGAGGCATCGACGAGCTCGCCCTGGCCGGAGAAGGCGGCTTCGAGCTTGCGGCCATTGGCGGCGACCAGGCCATAGGCCTCGAACTCCACGCCGATGCGTCGGCCGGCCACGCCCATATCCTGCGCCATCGCCAGCAGGTCGTGCGCCGGATTGGCGTCGCGCCCATCCTTCCAGATGCGGATGTCCTGCAGGGTCGAGGTGTGCTGCGCCTGGCGCAGATCCGCCGAGCGCGTCAGCAAGGCCATGCGCCCATCCGCCGTCAGGACCAGGCATTGGAAGAAGCAGAAGCCGAAACTGTCATAGCCGGTCAGCCAGAACATCGATTCCTGCTGGAACAGGAACAGCGCGTCGAGCCGCTCCCGCTGCATGGCGGCCAGCAGGGCCTCGCGGCGGCGGTCGAATTCGGCTCGGGTGAAATGCAGGGCCATGGCGCGGCGATTCCCTTCAGCGGTATCGGGCGATGCTAACCAGTGGCGGAGCTCGCGCCTATGCCGAAGCTGCCGGAAGGCCGGTTCCGCACCGCCACCAGTCAAAATCGCCGCAGCCGTTTGCGGGACGGCCCATCCTCGCCCATATGAGCATCGTGGGCCGTGCAGCCCCCGAAGGAGAGAGCCATGGTCGCCACCAGCAATCGTTTCCTCGACGACATCGCCCGTCTCGCCACCGATGCGGCCGGCGCGGCGCAGGGCGTGCGGCGCGAGGTCGAGACCGTGATCAAGACGCAGATCGAGCGGCTGCTGCGCGATATGGACGTCGTCACCCGCGAGGAATTCGAGGCGGTGCGCGAGATGGCGCTGCTGGCCCGCGAGGAGAACGACAAGCTCGCGGCGCGGATCGCAGCGCTGGAAGCCGGCGGCGACAAGCCCTGAGCGGGCGTTTTTTCGTCCACAGCCAAGAGCTGTGGACAGGCGGCGGCGGGGATTGAGCCTCGCCCCCGAATCCGGGGAGCGTGGCGCGGTGTTGGGCGCTTCGCGGTGCCTGCGCTATCGTCGATGAAAGTGATTCGACGGTCGGAATCGTCTTCCGGCCTTCGGAGACGGAGTGCCTCCGGGCCTTCGGCAGTCATGTTGCGTCCTTGCGCTTTCCAGTCGCCGTGTTCCCGTTCTCGAGCGCGCCGGACCCGCAGCCAGCGGGGAGGCAGTTGGAACCCTAGGACATGATGGATCTCGATCTGGACGGCGAAATCGATCGCCCGTCCAACCCCCTCGACCTCATCGAAAGACTGGCCGCCCTCAACAGCTGGAGTTTCGATCGCGACAGCGACGACGAGCTTTCCGTCTCGGTGAGCGGCGGCTGGTCGGATTACCACGTCGCCATCACCTGGCTGGCCGAAGTGGAGGCGATCCACATCGCCTGCGCCTTCGACCTGAAGGTGCCGGACCGCCGCCGCGCCGAGGTGCTGCAACTGGTGAGCCTGGTCAACGAACAGCTCTGGCTCGGCCATTTCGACCTGTGGAGCACGGAAAACGTGGTGATGTATCGCCACGCTCTGCTGCTCTCCGGCGGGGCGGAACCGACCGACGAACAGGCGGCGGCGCTGATCAAGGCGGCGATCGACGCCTGCGAGCGCTATTTCCAGGCCTTCCAATTCGTCGTCTGGGCCGGCAAGAGCGCCAAGGAAGGGCTGGAGGGCGCCATGCTGGAGACGGTGGGCGAGGCCTGAGAGGGCCGCGCGCCGGGGCCGCCATGCCGCGAACGCGCGTGGCGCCGGGGCCGTGCGGGCTGCGTCGCGCTTGACCGGGCCCGGCGGGGCCGGTCAGTGTCGCGCCGTTCCCGCCATGCCAGCCCGTGAGATCGCCATGACCGTTTCGCTCCCGCAATCGCTCGTCCTGCTCGGCGCAGGCAAGATGGGCGGCGCCATGCTCGAAGGCTGGCTGCGCATCGGCATGGATCCGGCCGGGATCAGCCTGGTCGACCCGCACCCCTCCGACGAGATCGTCGCTTTGGCGCAGGAGAAGGGCATGGCGCTCAACCCCGATGCCGAGCGGATCGCGCCGCCGGACGTGCTGGTGCTGGCGACCAAGCCGCAGATGCTGGATACCGCAGCGCCCGCCGTCCAGGCCTTCATCCACCCCAAGACGCTGCTGATCTCGATCCTGGCGGGCAAGACCTTGGCTAATCTCGCCGCGAGGCTGCCGACCGCCAACGCCATCATCCGCGCCATGCCGAATCTGCCGGCCGCGGTGCAGAGGGGCGTCACGGCCGCGGCTCCGGGCCCGGGCGTCACCGCTGCGCAACGGGCGCTGGCGGATGCGCTGCTCGGCAGCATCGGCCGGGTGGAATGGCTGGATGACGAGGGGCTGATCGACGCGGTCACCGCCGTCTCCGGCTCCGGCCCGGCCTATGTCTTCCACCTCGTCGAATGCCTGGCGGCGGCCGGTGCCGCGGCGGGGCTGCCTCCCGCCATCGCCGAGCGTCTCGCCCGCGCGACGGTGGAGGGCGCCGGCGAGATGCTGTTCCAGTCGCCGCTGCCGCCCGCGACCCTGCGCCAGAACGTGACCTCGCCGGGCGGCACGACGGCGGCGGCGCTCGACGTGCTCATGGCCGATGACGGGCTGAAGCCGCTGATGGTCGCGGCCGTTTCTGCCGCCAAACGCCGCGCCGGCGAGCTTTCGGGCTGAGGGGCCTTCCGGTCGCCATGGTCGCACCCTAGGTTCTCAGGCAGACCTCGCGACGGAGTGCTCCCATGGCCCGCAAACCCGTTTCTCCCGCTGCCGCTGCCGAGCCCGGCCCGGCCACCCCGCCGGTCGATCCGCGCAAACAGGCCGTCGAGGCGCTGATGCGCCTGGCGGCACGACGTCCCTGGGACGAGATCGAGCTGGGCGACATCGCCACCGAGGCCGGCCTGTCACTGCTGAAGCTGCGCGTGCTGTTCCCCTCCAAGCTCGCCATGCTGGGTGGTCTCACGCGCATGGTCGACGATGCGGTTCTGGCCGATGTCTCCGACGATCTGGCCGGCGAGCCGATCAGGGAGCGGCTGTTCGACCTGGTGATGCGGCGGCTCGATGCGCTCGCGCCCTACAAGCCGGCGCTGCGCCGGATCGCGCCCATCATCCGGCGCGATCCGCTGACGCTGGCGGCGCTGAACCGCGGCGCGCTCAATTCCTGGCGCTACATGCTGGCCTCGGCCGGGATCGCGACCGAGGATTCGCTGGGGGCGTTGCGAGTCCAGGGCGCCGTGCTGCTGATGGCGCGTGTCTCCGACGTCTGGCTCGACGATGACGAGCCGGACCTGTCGCGGACGATGGCGCGGCTCGACAGGGAGCTGAAGACGGCAGGGCAGATCATGGCCCGCGTCGAGGATGTCCACCGCCTGACCGCTCCGCTGCGCGGCCTGGCGCGGGCGCTCTGTGCGGGAGGGCGGCCGCTGGCGCGCCGGCGCGAGCGCTATCCCGGCGAAGAGACGGATGATTACGCTCCCGCCATCTAGAATTGGGGCGCGCGGGCCTTCGCCGGTGCGCCTTTCGCCCGTTGCGCCATAAGGCGGGACGACCGATCGCGCCGTCACCGGAGCCGGTGAGATGCGCAGATCGAAATATGTCTATGATTTAACGATCTCTTGACCAATCCCGGTGATGGTCACGCAGGCAGGCAGCGGTGATCCCGCTCTCCCATGATCCCGGCCGCGAAGTCTTGCGCAGCTTCAGGATTGTCGTCGTGCGCGTCAGCGCGTCGATTGGCGATCGCGCATGCTTTCGGCCGATGCAGACGATATGGCGAATGCTTTCTCAGATCGGCATTTAACTGATTCAATAAAGAATAGTAACAATATCACGAAGCCGATGAATATTGAAGTTAACTTCATTTTTACCTTTATTATCTTGTACTCGTCTGCGAAAATTGCAGCGGTACAGGAATCAATATGTTGAACCGATTGAGCATTGCATCCTTGATGTGTGTTGCGCTCGTCGCGGCCGTCGCCGTCGTGGCGGCAGCGGGCGCGCTGTCCTCCAGCTTGCTGGGCAGCCGGTTCCTGAACGAGACGATTTCGCGGACCATGGCCGCCGCTCAGCAGGATTTCAGCGAGAATCTCGCCAAGGAGGCGCTCCGGGCGCGGAGCATGGCGGCGATGGTCGCCGGCAATACGCAGGTGCAGAAGCTTCTGGCCGCGCGCGATCGCGAGGCGCTGGCCGCGCTGCTGGTGCCTGAGTTCGAGGCGATCAAGCGCGAGGAAGGCGTCACGCAGATGCAGTTTCATCTGGCGCCGGCGACGTCCTTCCTGCGCCTTCACCGGCCCGAGAAATTCGGCGACGACCTGTCGTCCTTCCGCCGGACGGTGGTGGAGGCCAATAGCAGCGGCAAAGCGATCTTCGGGCTGGAGAACGGTGTCGAGGGGCTGGGCGTCCGTGGCGTGCTGCCGGTCCTCTCGGGCGGCCAGAAGGTCGGTACCTTTGAGGTCGGGCTCTCGTTCGGCCAGCCCTTCTTCGCCGCCTACAAGAAGACCACGGGCTATGACGTCGTCTTCTTCATCAGGAAGGGAGACAGGCTCGAACGCTTCGCCTCGACGCTTCCGGATGATGAGGCGGTGCCGGCGGATCTGCTGGAGCGGGGCCTGCAGGGGCAGAGCGAGGTCAGGACGGTCTCCGTCGGGGCGCGCTCGGTCGCGGTCGTCGGGGCTCCGGTCACGGATTATCGCGGCGATACGATCGGAACCTATGCGATCGTGGCCGATATCTCGGTGTTCAACTCGATCCTCGACCAGGCGAGGCTCGCAACCGTCGCGATCTTCCTGGTCGGGCTGGTCGTCGCGCTGCTCTTCGCCTTCGCGCTGAACCGGCGGATCCTCGCGCCGATGCGGGGCATGACGCAGGCGATGGGAGCTCTCGCCCAGGGCCAGCACGACGTCACGGTGCCCTCGGTCGGGCGACAGGACGAGATCGGCAACATGGCCGCGGCCATGCAGACCTTCAAGGAAGCGATGATCGCGCGGGACGCGACCGAGGCGGAGGCGCGGCGCCTCTCGGCGCATGCCGACGCGCAGGGTGCCGCGGCCGAGCTGGAGCGCCGCCGCAGCGAGAGCGAAAGGGCGGCGGTGGCCGAGCGGCTGGACCTGGTGGTGCGCGAACTCGGGACCGGGCTCGCTTTGCTGGCGGAAGGCGATCTCGGCCACCGCATCGAGCAGAACTTCAGCGCGGAATACGAGAAGGTGAAGGATGATTTCAACGCCACCGTCGCCAAGCTCCAGCAGACGATGCGCGAAATCGCCAGCAACACCGACAGCATGAAATCCGGCTCGGTCGAGATCAGCCAGGCGGCCGATGATCTGGCCCGGCGCACCGAGCAGCAGGCCTCCTCGGTGGAGGAGACGGCCGCGGCGCTGGACGAGCTGACGGCGACGGTGCGGCAGACGGCGGAGAGCGCGCGGCTGGCGAGCGAGGCGACCGAGCTGGTCAAGCAGGAGGCCGACCACTCGACCGGCATCGTGCGCGACGCGATCGAGGCGATGGGCGGGATCGAGAAATCGGCCGAGGAGATCTCGCAGATCGTCGGCGTGATCGACGAGATCGCCTTCCAGACCAATCTTCTGGCGCTCAATGCCAGCGTCGAGGCGGCGCGCGCCGGCGATGCGGGCAAGGGTTTCGCCGTCGTCGCCTCCGAGGTCCGGGCGCTGGCGCAGCGTTCGGCGGGGGCCGCCAAGGAGATCAAGACGCTGATCACCGCCTCGAGCCTCGAGGTCGACAAGGGCGTCGCGCTCGTCGGTCAGACGGGGGATGCGCTGCAGCGCATGGCCGGCGGCATCTCGCAGGCGACGCGATTGGTGGCGGGGATCGCGGCGGCGGCGCAGGAGCAGGCCTCCGGCCTGCACGAGGTCAACGCCTCGGTGGCGGAGATGGACCAGGCCACCCAGCAGAACGCTGCCATGGCCGAGGAATCGACGGCCGCGGCGCATTCGCTGTCGGAGGAGGCGGACAGGCTGGCAGCGCTGGTGGGGCGCTTCCGGCTCGGCGAGACGGGTGGCACGGCGCCCTTGCGCGCGGTGGCCCACAGTATGCGGGCGGCGCAGGCGCGAACGGGCAGGGCGGCCTGAACGCGACGACGCGTGTCCCGCGGGCGCCGGGTGAGGACAGACCTCTCCCGGCGCCCTAATATCCGCGGGTGAATCGAGACCAGGAGATCGCGTGACGGACCCTAAGTGCCCTGCAGCCCCGATCGGCTTCGACGATTTCATGAAGGTCGATATCCGCGTGGGCACCATCGTCGAGGCGCAGCCCTATCCGGAGGCGCGCAAGCCGGCGATCAAGCTCGTCATCGATTTCGGCGAGCCGATCGGCCGCAAGACATCCTCCGCCCAGATCACCAGGCATTACCGTCCCGAGGATCTGCCCGGGCGACAGGTGCTGGCGGTGGTGAATTTCCCGCCGCGCCAGATCGGCAAATTCCTGTCGGAGGTGCTGACGCTCGGCGTGCCCGACAGCGATGGCGAGGTGGTGCTGATCGGCCCGGGGCACGAGGTGCCGAAGGGCGGGCGCCTGTTCTGATGTCAGGCGGCCGTCGCCGGAAGCCGCGGTCCCGACAGCCGCATCCGCTGCGATCGGCCGTGCCAGGGGCAGGGCGACAGGGCGACGGGCGGCAGGGCGGCGGCGGCGCATCCGGCCGTGAGCTGCGGCTCGAAGCCCGGCCTTACCAGAACCCGAACCAGGCGTTGAGCGCCATCAGGGCGCCCAGCCAGACGAGCAGGCAGAACAGCAGCATCAGCAGCCGCATGCCCGCGACGAGCACCTCGCTCGAAGCCCTCTCGTATCGATCAGTCTCGTTCCCGTGAGGTCCCCGGTCTCGCTCTCGCATAGGCGACCCGCTTCGTGTCGAGCTCAGCTTCAGATCCTGATCGGCATCATAAAACTACGGGCACAACTCCCGTGCAAGCATAAATATATCAAAAATAACGCTAGGGCATTATGCGGTCGGGAGCCGGGCTTTACTGCTCGGATCGGCCGGCCAAAAGGCGGGAGATTTTTCACGCAGGCACGCGCGCATCGTCCGCGAAAGCTCGGATGCGGCGGGCGAGGCCATGTCGCCGGGCGGCCCCCGGCGGTTATCGCAAGCGCGGCGTCAGACCGGGAGGCGCACCGTCGCGCGCAGGCCGCCGAGGGGGGAATCGGCCAGGATGATGTCGCCGCCATGGGCGCGGGCGATGTCGCGGGCGATCGCGAGGCCCAGCCCGGTGCCGCCGGAATCGACATTGCGCGCTTCGTCGAGGCGGAAAAACGGCCGGAACACCTCTTCGCGCTGCTCGGGCGGGATGCCCGGCCCGTCATCATCGACCATCACGATGAGATAGCGCGCATCGTGATTGGCGCGGATGGCGATGCGGTCGCCATAGCGCGCGGCATTGGAGACGAGATTGGTGAGGACGCGGCGGAAGGCGTCCGGCCGGACCACGACCAGCGGATCGCCGATGACGGTGAGCTGGGTCTGGTGGCCCTGTCGCTCGGCATCGGCCTTCAGCTCTTCGAGCAGGCTGCGGATATCGGTCTCGACCGCCGCCTCGCCGGCATCGCCGCGCGCGAAGGCGAGATAATCCTCGAGCATCCGGCTCATCTCGTCGACATCCTTCTCGATCGCGTCGATCTCGGAGGAGCGCTCGAGCAAAGCGAGGGAGAGCTTGAAGCGGGTGAGGATGGTGCGCAGATCGTGGCTGACGCCGTTGAGCATGGTGGTGCGCTCGCCGACCGAACGTTCGACGCGGCGCTTCATCTCGATGAAGGCATTGCCGGCCCGTCGCACCTCGCGCGCGCCGCGCGGGCGGAAATCGGCGTCGCGCCCCTTGCCGAAGGCCTCGGCCGCATCGGCGAGCTTGAGGATCGGGCGGATCTGGTTGCGCAGGAACAGCACCGCGATGGTGAGCAGGATCAGCGAGGTGCCGATCATCCAGATCAGGAAGATATGGCTGTTGGAAGCATAGGCCTGGTTGCGCCGCGTCAGCACGCGCATCACGTCCTTGCCGAGCTTGACCCGGATCTCGATCAGGCTGGAGCGGCCGACCGTGTCGAGCCAGAAGGGCCGCGCCACCTGCTGGCTCAGCTCGGCCGACAGCGCATTGTCCAGCAGCGAGAAGAAGGGGCGGGGGCCCGGCGCCGGCAGATCGGAATCGGGGATGATGTCGACATCCATGCCGAGCCGGCGCTCGGCGATCCGCGAGAGAATGCGCGCATCCTGGTCCTGCGGATAGCTTTCATAGACATCGATCAGCGCCGCGATATCGGCCGAGACGGCGGAGGAGAGCCGTTGCGTCACCGTCTGCCAGTGCCGTTCCATGAAGACATAGGCGATGACCGATTGCAGCAGCACCACCGGCGCGATGACGATGACCAGCGCCCGCGGATAGAGCCCGGTCGGCATGTAGCGCGCGATCAGATGCAAGGGCCGCCCGGCGCGGCGCAGCTGCGGCTTCAGCGAACGGTTCAGGCGCCGCCCGATCCCGCCCAACACGGCGATGAGCCGCGCCAGCCCCGCGCCGGCCGCCCTCGCCGCCTGCTGAAGGGGCTCGATGGCGCTCACCCGCGATCCGTGACCAGGCGATAGCCGACGCCGCGCACCGTCTGGAGATAGAGCGGATCGGCCTGGTCGCGCTCGATCTTGCGGCGCAGGCGGTTCATCTGCACGTCGACCGTCCGGTCATTGGCGGCCGAACCCTGGGCCGCCAGCTCCTCGCGCGGCACGACCTCCCCGGCGCGTTCCGCCAGAGCGGTCAGGATCTCGCGCTCGCGTTCGGTCAGGCGGATCGGCTCCTCGCCCTTGCGCAATTCACCCCGGGCGAGGCCGTAGACGAAGGGGCCGAAGCGTACGAATTCGGGGCGGATCGCCGCGGCCGGCGTCTCGGCGGCGAGCGTCCGCTTGAGGATGTTGCCCAGGCGCAGCAGCAGCTCCCGCGGCTCGAAGGGCTTGGCGAGATAATCGTCGACGCCGAGTTCGAGCCCGTCGATGCGGTCCTTGCTGTCGGCCCGCGCCGTCAGCATCAGGATCGGCACGGAAGATCCGGTGCGGAAGCGCCTGGCGAAATCGAAGCCGTTCTCGCCGGGCATCATGATGTCGAGCACGATCGCGTCGAAGACGAGGTTGCTCAGCCTGGAATCGGCCTCGATCGCATTGCCGGCGGTGGTCACGCGGTAGCCATTATCCCCGAGGAACCGCGCCAGCAGATCGCGCAGGCGCCGGTCGTCATCGACCACGAGGATATGGGGCGCTTCATCTGGAAGCGGCTTGCGCTGCGCCTGTGCGGCCATGTCTCATTCCGGTCCCGGTGCCCCGGCGCTGCTGCGGCGGGTGTAGCGAACATCTGCCCGGTCCGAGCGTGCCTGGCCTGTCAGACCGGCTCGGGCAGGTGGGGCAGCACTTTGTGGCGTTCCGAGGGATCGATCAAGCCTGCGAGATAGCGCGCCACCGCCCTTTCGCCCTCGGCGGAGATGCCCGCGAGGGCGCCATTGACCCGCCTGGCCTGCAATTGCGCCAGCCGCTGGGCCAGCTCCTGGCCGGCCTGCGTGGTGTGGAGATGGCGCTGGCGCTTGTCCTGCACGCCGGTGCGCTGCTCGACGAAGCCGGTCTCGACCAGCTCCTTCAGCACCCTGTTGAGGCTCTGCTTGGTGATCTGCAGGATGTCGAGCAGCTCGGCGATGGTCAGGCCCGGGCGCCGCTCGACGAAATGCAGCACGCGGTGATGGGCGCGGCCGAAACCGTAATCGGCGAGGATGCGGTCGGGATCGCTGACGAAATCGCGATAGGCGAAGAACAAGAGCTCGATCAGCTCATAGGGCACCGGCGCGGCCTGGTCGCCGCCTGTCGCCTCGTTTCGGTGGCTGTGCACCTGCGCCACGCGCGATCTCCATTTTACGTCAGTGTTGTTGACATATCTCAGACACAAGATTACCGGTCAAGCGCGTGAGGCGACGGATTATGTCGTCTTCGGACCCGCTCGCGCAGTTTCATTCCGCCCTTGCAACGGCGCCAATTCTGGACCAGCAGGGGCGGGCGGTCTGCCGGTTTCATGTGCAAAAGGAGCACACCATGTCAGTCATCCCCTTCGACCAGCGCGACGGCGTCATCTGGTTCGACGGCAAGCTCGTGCCCTGGAAGGATGCCAAGGTGCACGTACTGACCCATGGGCTGCATTACGGCTCCTGCATTTTCGAGGGCGAGCGCGCCTATGACGGCGTCATCTACAAATGCACCGAGCATTCCCAGCGCCTGCACAAATCGGCCGAGATCATGGACTTCACCATCCCCTGGACGGTGGAGGAGATCGACGCGGCGAAATATCTCTGCCTGAAGGAGAACGGGCTGAAGGACGCCTATGTCCGCCCGGTCGCCTGGCGCGGCTCCGAGATGATGGCGGTCTCCGGCATGCACAACACGATCCATACGGCGATCGCGGTGTGGGAATGGCCGAGCATGTTCGACATGGCGCAGAAGCTGAAGGGCGTGCGGCTCGACATCGCCAGCTATCGCCGGCCCGACCCGGCCTGCGCCCCGGTCCATGCCAAGGCGGCGGGGCTCTACATGATCTGCTCGCTCTCCAAGCACAAGGCGGAGCGCGCCGGCTATGCCGATGCGATGATGCTGGATTGGGAGGGCAATGTCGCCGAATGCACCGGCGCCAACATCTTCTTCATCAAGGACGGGGTGATTCATACCCCGCTCGCCGACCGGTTCCTGAACGGCATAACCCGGCAATCCGTGATCGAGCAGTGCAAGAAGCGCGGCTTCGAGGTGGTGGAGCGGCGCATCCGCCCGGAGGAGCTGGCGAGCTTCAACGAGTGCTTCATCACCGGATCGGCCGCCGAGGTGACGCTCGTCTCCGAGATCGGCCCCTATTCCTTCATCACCGGCAATATGGGCAAGGTGATCATGGAGGATTATTCGGCCGCGGTGAGGCCGCAATCGCAGGCGGCCTGACCCTGCCGGTTCGAGGGGGCGCGGCGGAGACCGGCTGGCCTAGCCGCCGGTCTTCGCCTCGCTCCGGAACAAGGTGATCCAATCATCCCCGGGGATGAGCCGGCATTCGCTCATCGCGCTCAGCCCGAGGATGGCGAAGCGGCTGCCGTCCCAGCCATAGGAGCCGGCGGCGCCGCAATCGCCGATGCCGCGGCCCTTGGCGTAGAACGAGACCTGGCCGGTCGCGGGGTCGAAATCCGCATTGACCAGCTCGTTGTCGGGCGAGCTGCCGCTGCCCTCGAAGGCTGCCGGCCGGGCTTTCGCGACATCGCGCCCCGGCACCAGCCAGAACTGGCTGGAGATGTTGTAGGCGCCGCGCGAACAGGCGAGGGAGACGAGCCGCAGCCGGTCGTCCAGCGGCCAGACGCCATCGGCATCCTCGAAGCCGGGCGGGGTCTCCTCGCAGCTATCGGGCGCGCGCCGGTTGATCTCGCCGCGCAACGCCGTGGCCAGCGCCTGGGCCTCGGCCTTCGGCAGCGGCTTGCCGGAGGCCTTGCGGGTGGTGACGACGGGAAGGGCGGGTGCGGCCGGGGCCGTGCCGGCGGTGCCCTTGCGGATCAGCGCCGTCGGCGTGTTCAGCCGGCCCTGCCGCTCATCGATCCAGAGCATGGCGGCGACCGAGCCGGCGAGCGAGACGGTGAAGCTGCGCGCACCGATGCGCGCGGTCAGGGCCGTGGCCTTGCGCGCCGCCGCGATCAGCGCTTCGGCCTCAGCCGGCGGCAGGGTGATCTCGGCGACTTCGGCATCGACGCTCTGCGCTGCGAAGCGGCGGCCGGCGGCTGGGAACGGCGCCCCGTCGAGGGCGAGCTCGATGTCGAAGCGCGGCTCGAGCTTCTGCGCCCGCAGCTTGAGAGACAGCGTCGGGGCGCCGTCCGGACCGGCCGCACGGTCGAGCCTCAGGAAGGCGACATCGGCGTCGGTCTCCTTTGGCAGCGACAGCGCCGTGCAGGAGCGCGTATTGTCGCAGCCGGCGATCCAGTCACGGAAGGTCTTGGTGGCGCCGGGTTCGGCGCGCGCCGGGCCGGCCAGAGCGGCGCCGAGCATGAGCGCCAGGAGCGGAGCCTCAACCCCAGCGCGACGCCGCATCGTCATCCTCCTGCCTGGCCTCGACCCAGCCGCCGACCGTCCCGTCGAGCAGATGCTCGCGCTTCCAGAACGGGGCGCGGGTCTTGAGATAGTCCATCATGAAATCCGCCGCCTCGAAGGCGGCCCGGCGATGCGCCGAGGTGGCGACGACCAGCACGATCTGCTCGCCGGGCCTGACCAGGCCGAAGCGATGGATCGCGGTCAAGCCGCTCAGCGGCCAGCGCTCCAGCGCCGCCTGCGCCACGCGGCCGATCTCGGCCTCGGCCATGCCGGGATAATGCTCGAGCTCCAGCGCCTGCAGCCGCCCGCCCTCATCCCGGCAGAGGCCGGTGAAGCTGACCACGGCGCCGATATGGCTGCGCGCCGCCGTCAGCCGCTCCACCTCGGCGGAGAGGTCGAAATCCTCGCGCTGGATGCGGATGGTCGGCGTCATCGCGCGCTCCGTCCGAAGCCGGTGCAGATCAGGCGGCCGGACCTCACCTCATCCACCGGTCATCGGCGGGAAGAAGGCGATCTCATGCGCCTCCGCGATGCTGGCATCGGGTTTGACATGGGTATGGTCGATGGCGGCGCGCACGATCGCCTCGTCGGCGAAGGCGGCGGCATAGCCCTCGTCGCGGCTCTTCAGCCAGCGCACCAGCTCGGCGACCGTCCGCGCCTCGGCGGGGGGCGTCACGGTCTCCTCCGCCAGGCCGATGCGCTCGCGCACCCAGGCGAAATAGACGAGCTTCAGCGGGCGGGTCTGGATCATGGCTTCGCTCATGGGGCGCGCTCATCCTCCTCGACGAGATAGCGGATGCCGGCGTTGAAATAATCCCAGCCGGAATAGATCGTCAGCAGCGCCGCGATCCACAGCATCACGATGCCGATCGTCGTGTTGTAGGGCAGGACCTGGTCGCCGGCCGGGCCGGCGACGAGAAAGCCGAGCGCCAGCAATTGCGTGGTCGTCTTCCATTTCGCGACCTTGCTGACGGGGACGCTGACCTTCAGCTCCGCCAGGAATTCGCGCAGGCCGGAGACCAGGATCTCGCGGCAGAGGATGACGATGGCGGCCCAGATCGCCCAGCCCTTGATCGTCTCGGTATGGACCAGCATCAGCAGCAGCGCGCAGACCAGGAGCTTGTCGGCGATCGGATCGAGCATGCGGCCGATGGCGGATTGCTGGCTCCAGGCACGGGCGAGCCAGCCATCGAGATAATCGGTCACCGCCGCCAGCACATAGACGGCGAGCGCGCACCAGCGCAGCCAGTCGTCGGTCGGCCAGAACAGCAGCGCGACCACGGCGGGGATCGCGACGATCCGCCCGTAGGTCAGGAGATTGGGCAGCGACCAGGGGCCGCGGCGCTTGATGGCGTCTGTCAGAGTCGTCACGGGTCCCACCAAAGCAGCGCCTTTGTGACAGCGTCAACACGCATGAGCATGAGGGCGCCCGTCCAGTGCCTGCATTCTGCGCTCATGCGTCGTGAAAGTAATCATGCACCGCCTTGGCGGTCGCGGCATTGACGCCGGGCGTCCGCATCAGATCCTCGAGCTTGGCGCGCTGGATCGCCTTGATCGTACCGAAATGCAGCAGAAGTGCGCGCTTGCGCGTAGGGCCGATGCCGGGGATCTCGTCGAGCGGGTTCTTCATCGTGTCGCGCTTGCGCTTGGCGCGGTGCGTGCCGATCGCGAAGCGATGCGCCTCGTCGCGCAGGCGCTGGATGAAATACAGCGCGGGGTCGCGCGGCGGCAGCTTGAACGGCTCGCGGCCGGCCATGTGGAAGGTCTCGCGCATGGCGTTGCGGTCGGCGCCCTTGGCGATGGCGACGAGCGGGATGTCGCCGGCGCCGCGCTCGGCCATGATCTTGCGCGCGGCCTCGAACTGGCCCTTGCCGCCGTCGACGATGACGAGATCGGGCCGGGAGGGGAAGCTGCCATCGTCGGGCGGCGGCGGCGGGGCCGGCATGGGGAGGCCCTCCGGCCCCGTGACGTCGTCGGGGAGGGGGGCGTCCGCGACGGGGACATTGTCCTTCGCCAGCCGCGCGAAGCGCCGGTGCAGAACCTCCCGCATCATGCCGAAATCATCGCCGGCGATGGTGTCGGTCGAGATGTTGAAGGTGCGGTAATGGCTCTTCATGAAGCCGTCCTTCCCGGCGACGATCATCGCGCCGACGGCATTGGTGCCCATGATGTGCGAATTATCGTAGACCTCGACCCGGCGCGGCGGGCGGGCCATGCCGAAGGCGGTGCCGAGCGCGCTCAGCAGGGATTGCTGGCCGGCATTGTCGGCGAGCTTGCGGGAGAGCGCCTCGCGCGCATTCTTCACGGCATGGGCGACGAGATCGGCCCGCTCGCCGCGCCTGGGATGGGCGATCTCGACCTTGCGGCCGGCGCGGGCGCTCAGCGCCTGGCCGATCAGCTCCATATCCTCGACCGGATGCGAGATCAGCACCAGCCGCGGCGGCGGCTTGTCGTCGTAGAACTGGCTGATCACCGAGGCCAGCACTTCGGCGGGCGTCAGGCTGCGATCGGCCCGCGGAAACAGCGCGCGATTGCCCCAGTTCTGGTGATTGCGGAAAAAGAAGATCTCGATGCAGAACTGACCGGCCTGTTCGTCGATGGCGAAGACGTCGGCTTCCTCGACGTCGCGGGTGTTGATGTCCTGCCCGGCCTGCACCGCCGAGAGGGCGGCGAGACGGTCGCGATAGCGCGCCGCCTTCTCGAATTCGAGCTCCTCGGCGGCGGCCTGCATCCGGGCCGACAGCGTCTTCTTCACATCCGAGGAACGTCCGGCCAGGAAGTCGCGGGCCTGGCCGGCCAGCGCCTGATAATCCGGGATCGAGATCTCGCCGGTGCAGGGGCCGGAACAGCGCTTGATCTGGAAGAGCAGGCAGGGCCGGGTGCGGTTCTCATAGAAGGAATCGGTGCAGGAGCGCAGCAGAAACGCCTTCTGCAGGGCGTCGATGGTGCGCTTCACCGCCCAGACCGACGCGAAGGGGCCGTAATAATCGCCCTTGCGCTGGCGCGAGCCGCGATGCTTGGCGATCTGCGGCGCCTCGTGATCGCCGCTGAGCAGGATATAGGGGAAGCTCTTGTCGTCGCGCAGCAGCACGTTGTAGCGCGGCCGAAGCTGCTTGATCAGGTTGGATTCGAGCAGCAGCGCCTCGGTTTCGCTGCCGGTGGTGACGAATTCCATATTCGCCGTCTCGGCGATCATGCGCGCCACGGCATTGGTATGGGCCATGCCACGCGCATAGGCGCTGACCCGGTTCTTCAGGTTCTTGGCCTTGCCGACATAGAGGACCTCGCCGGCCCGGTCGAACATGCGGTAGACGCCCGGCCGGTTGGGCAGGTGCTTGGCGAAGCCGGCGATGACCCCGATGCCGGCTTTCAGCGCGCCGGGCGCGGCTTCGCCGAGATCGGCGACGGGAGGAAGGGGAAGCGTATCCTCTTCATCCGTCTCGATCTCGGTATCGGGGAGGTCGGCCTGGCGTTCGCGAGTCATGGGCTGCATGTAGGATGCGACGGGCGTTTCGTCATGTCAGCAGTGCAAGACAGGGCGGGCCCGGCCGGTTTCGCCGGATGGGGTTGCAGAAACGGGAGGCGGGTAGGCTGCCGGAAATGGAAAACGGGCGCGTCATCCTCCTCAACGGCGAGTCGAGCAGTGGCAAATCGACACTGGCGCGCGCGCTCCAGGACCGGATCGAGCTGCCGTTCTGGCATATTTCGATCGACCATCTCAGGGATTCCGGCGTGCTGCCGACGGCGCGGATCGCGCGCGGCGACTTCGCCTGGAGCGAGCTCAGGGACGGTTTCTTCCTCGGCTTCGAACAATCGCTGCTGGCCTATCTCCGGGCCGGCAACAACCTGATCGTCGAGCACATCCTGGAGAATCGGGCATGGGCGCGCCGGCTGGCCGTGACCCTGGCCGAGCAGGACGTCTTCTTCGTCGGCCTGCGCTGCGAGCTCGGGGAGCTGGAGCGCCGCGAGCGGGCGCGGGGCGACCGCCGCATCGGCGATGCGCGGCGTGACCATGCGTCGGTCCACCGCTATGGCCGCTATGATCTCGAGGTCGACGGCACGCAGCCGCCGGCCGATAATGCAGAGCGTCTCATCCAGGCCTGGCGGAGGCGCAGTCGCCCATCCGCCCTGCAGCTGATGGGCGTGGATGACGGCCAAGGGGAGCAACCCGCATGACACCGACGCAGATGCAGCGCATCGTCCTCGCCGCCCGTCCGACGGGCCGGCCCGACCACAGCCATTTCCGGCTGGAAACGGCGCCGATCCCCACTCCGGGCGAGGGGCAGCTTCTGCTCAAGACGCTGTATCTCTCGCTCGACCCCTATATGCGCGGACGGATGAGCGCCGCGAAATCCTATTCCGCCCCGGTCGAGATCGGCCAGGTGATGGAAGGCGGCACCGTCTCGGAAGTGCTGGAGAGCCGCTATCCCGGGCTGAACCCCGGCGATGTCGTGCTCTCCTTCTCCGGCTGGCAGAGCCATGCGCTCGCCGATGGGGCGCAGCTGCGCAAGCTCGACCCGCAGGCGGCGCCGGTGACGACCGCGCTCGGCGTGCTCGGCATGCCCGGCTTCACCGCCTATGCCGGGCTCCTGACCATCGGCCAGCCGAAGCCGGGCGAGACCGTGGTCGTCGCGGCCGCCAGCGGGCCGGTCGGCTCCGCGGTCGGGCAGATCGCCCGGATCAAGGGGGCGCGGGCGGTCGGCATCGCCGGCGGGCCGGAGAAATGCGCCTATATCCGCGAGAATTTCGGCTTCGATGCCGTGATCGACCATCGGGCGCCGGATCTGGCGGAGCAGCTCGCGGCCGCCTGTCCGGACGGGATCGACGTCTATTTCGAGAATGTCGGCGGCAAGGTCTGGGATGCGGTGTTTCCGCTGTTGAACGGCTTCGCCCGCATCCCGGTCTGCGGGCTGATCGCCCAGTACAATGCCAGCGGCGATTTCGAGGGGCCGGACCGGCTGCCGGTGCTGATGCGGCAGGTGCTGACCAAGAGCCTGCTGATTCGCGGCTTCATCCAGCGGGAATTCGCGGCCCAGCGCCCCGATTTCGAGCGCGAGATGGCGGGGTGGATCGCCAGCGGCGCCGTCCGCTACAAGGAGGACATCGTCACCGGGCTCGAAAACGCGCCGGAGGCCTTCATGGGCCTTTTGGAGGGCCGCAACTTCGGCAAGCTGGTCGTGAAACTGTGAACGGCCCGTGCGCGGGCGCTCCGGGCGGTCCGCCCCCGCCGTGACCGGGCCGCGCCGGCCGCGATCCCGCCGGGATCACGGGATCGCCTCTTGACCTCAGCGGCGCGCGATGACCATCACCCTGCGCCCGCCATCCGGACCCTGATCATGCCAGTCTTCGCCATTCCCTTCCCGGTCATCGACCCGGTCGCCCTCTCGATCGGGCCTCTCGCGGTGAAATGGTACGGGCTCGCCTATGTCGCCGGCCTGCTCGGGGGCTGGTGGTATGCGCGCCGGCTGGTGGCGGCGGAGACGCTGTGGGGCGGGCGGGCCCGGCCCAAGGTCGCGGAGCTCGACGACATGCTGCTCTTCGTGGCGCTGGGCGTGGTACTCGGCGGGCGGCTGGGCTTCGTGCTGTTCTACGATCTGCAGCGCTATCTGGAGCAGCCGCAGGACATCATCGCGATCTGGCAGGGCGGCATGTCCTTCCATGGCGGGCTGGTCGGCGCGACCTTCGCGCTCTGGCTCTTCGCGAGGCGGCGCGGCTATCCCGCGCTGAGCGTGTTCGATCTGGCCGCGACCGTCGTGCCGATCGGGGTGTTCCTCGGGCGCATCGCCAATTTCATCAATGCCGAGCTCTGGGGCCGGCCGGCGCCGGACGTTCCCTGGGCCATGGTGTTTCCCGATTCCGGGCCGCTGCCGCGCCATCCGAGCCAGCTTTACGAGGCGCTGGGCGAGGGGCTCTTGCTGTTCATCCTCCTCGGCCTGCTGGTGCGGGCGGGCGGGCTGAAGCGGCCGGGGCTGGTGGCGGGCGTCTTCGGCATGGGCTATGCGCTGGCGCGCATCGTCTGCGAATTCTTCCGCGAGCCCGATCCGCAGCTCGGCTTCCTGTTCGGCCGCTCGGTCGATGCGCTGTCGGGCGGTGTCACCATGGGCATGCTCCTGTCGCTGCCGCTGTTCTTCGCGGGGCTGTATTTCGTCCTGCGCTCGCGGCGCGCCGCCGCATGAGCGCGCTGCGGGCGGAGCTCGTCCGCCTGATCCGCAGCGAGGGGCCGATGCCGGTGTCGCGCTACATGGCGCTGTGCCTCGGCCACCCCGCCCATGGCTATTACATGACGCGCGATCCGTTCGGGGTGCAGGGGGATTTCACCACCGCCCCCGAGATCAGCCAGATGTTCGGCGAGCTGATCGGCGTCTGGGCGGTGCAGCTCTGGCAGGCGATGGGGGCGCCGCCTTCGATCCGCCTGGTCGAGCTCGGTCCCGGCCGTGGCACGCTGATGGCCGATATGCTGCGCGCCGCGCGCGTGCTGCCGGCGTTCCGCGCGGCCCTGTCGGTGCATCTCCTCGAGATGAGCCCGGTCCTGCGCGCGCTCCAGGCCCGGACGCTGGCCGGCCAGGCCGAGCCGGTCTGGCACGACCGGATCGAGGAGGCGCTGGACGGGCCGGTGATCGTCATCGCCAACGAGTTTCTGGATGCGCTGCCGCTCGACCAGTTCGTGAAGACGCAGGAGGGCTGGCGCGAGCGCCTGGTCGGTCTCGATCCGGAGGGCGGGCTGTGCTTCGGGCTCAGCGGCGCCGCGGTCGATCTCGCGGCCGATGCCGCGCCCGGCAGCGTGCTGGAGCAGCCGCGGGCGGCGCTGGATTGCGTCGCGGCGCTCGCCCGCCATGTCGCCGGCGCGGGCGGAGCGGCGCTGCTGATCGATTACGGCAGCGCGCAGAGCGGTTTCGGCGATACGCTGCAGGCGATGCGGCGCCATCGTTTCGTGCCGGTCCTGGACGATCCGGGCGAGGCCGATCTCACCGTCCATGTCGATTTCGCGCGCATGGCCGCGGCGGCGTTGCGGGCGGGGGCTGCGGTCAACGGCCCGGTCGGGCAGGGCGATTTCCTGCGCGGCCTCGGCCTGAATGAGCGGGCGCGGGCCCTGTCGCTGCGCGCCACTTCGGAGCAGGCCAAGGCGATCGCCGAGGCGGCCGATCGGCTGACCGAGCCCGGCGCCACCGGCATGGGCACGCTGTTCAAATGCCTCGCTCTCGCCCACAAGGAATTGCCGCCCCTGCCCGGATTCGACCTTCATCGGCTGCCAGAGCAGGGCTGACCCAACACCGACCCAGCCAGAGCGGACGCTTCCGATGTTCATCACCTCTCCCGATCTCGCCGCGCTGCCCGGCATCCGCCACGCCTTCTTCACCCGGGAGGGCGGGGTCTCCACGGGGATCTACGCCTCGCTGAATGGCGGGCTGGGGTCCCGGGACGATGCCGCGGCGATCGCCGAGAACCGGGCGCGGATGGCGCGGCACCTCTCGGTCGCCCCCGACAATCTGGTCAGCCTCTATCAGGTGCATTCGCCCGACGTCGCCGTGGTGACGGGCCCCTGGCTCGGCGAGCGGCCCCGGGCCGACGCCATGGTGACGACCGCCCCGGGGGTCGCGCTCGGCGTCTCCAGCGCCGATTGCGGGCCGATCCTGTTCGCGGATGCGGAGGCTCGGGTCATTGGCGGCGCGCATTCCGGCTGGAAGGGTGCGTTTTCAGGCGTGGTCGCCGCGACGGTGACGGCGATGGAAAAGCTGGGAGCGCGACGCGAGCGGATCGTGGCGGTGCTCGGTCCCACCATCAGCGCCGCCGCCTATGAGGTCGGGCCGGAATTCGTCGAGCGCTTCAAGCAGGAAAACGCGACCTTCGGGCGCTTCTTCAAGGGCTCGGAGCGACCGGCCCATGCCATGTTCGATCTGCCGGGCTTCATCGCCCACAAGGCGCAGGAGGCGGGGATCGGGCTGTTCGTCGATCTCGGCCTTTGCACCTATGGCGACGAGCGGCGCTTCTTCAGCTATCGCCGCACCACCCATCGCGGCGAGCCGGATTACGGCCGGCTGATCTCGGCGATCGCGCTGGATTGAGACCGGCACACGCGCTAGGTGCGACGGGTCGCACGTCGCGCTTCCTCTGTCCGCGAGCCAGCCATGTCCCGTCAGATCGATTATTTCTTCACGCTGCTCTCGCCCTGGACCTATCTCGGGCATGACGCCTTCGTCGCTCTGGCGCGCGAGCACGGGCTCGAGATCCGCTACCGTCCGACGCCGCTGCGCTCGGTCTTCGACGAGACCGGCGGCCTGCCGCTGCCCAAGCGCCATCCGGTCCGGCAGCGCTACCGGATCCTCGAATTGCAGCGCTGGCGCGAGAAGCGCGGTCTGCCGCTCGTGCTTTTTCCGAAGCATTTTCCTTTCGATGTCGCGCTGGCGGACCGGATGGTGATCGCCATCGGCGAGGCGGGCGGTGATGCCGCGGGATTCGTCGGGCTGGTGCTGGCGGGCGTCTGGGCGCGCGACGAGGATCTCTCCCGGCCCGAGCTCCTCGTCGAGCTGGCCGGGCAGGCCGGCTTCGACGGAGCACAATTGCTGGCGTCGGCCCAGTCCGAGGCGATCGGCGCGCGCTATCTCGCGACGAGCGATGCGGCGATCGCCGCCGGCGTCTTCGGTGCCCCGAGCTATGTCTGGCAGGAGGAGGTGTTCTGGGGGCAGGACCGGCTCAATCTGCTGGCCGATGCGCTGGCGAGCGGGCGCCAGCCCTATCGCAGCGACGCGACGCGCTGATCAAGGCCGCTCAGCCGACGATATCGGGCGTGCGCCAGCCCAGATGCTGCCCGGCATCGACGGCGATCATCTGGCCGGTGACCGACCGGGCGCGCGCCAGATACAGGACGGCCTCGGCGATTTCAGCGGGGTCGACGGCGTGGCCGAGCAGCGTGCCCGCCGCCTCGGCCTGCATCAGCTCCGCGCCGTCGAAGGGATTCGGCAGGGTCGGGCCGGGACCGACGGCGTTGACGCGGATGTGCGGGCTCAGCGCCTGGGCCATGGTCTGCGTCGCGGTGAGCAGCGCCGCCTTGGTCAGGGTGTAGGAATAATATTGCGGCGTCAGCTTCCAGACGCGCTGGTCGATGATGTTGACGATCGCGCCTTGCGTACCCTCCGGGAGCCGGTTGGCCATCGCCCCCGCCAGCACCGAAGGCGCGCGCAGATTGACGGAGAATTGCCGGTTCCAGCGCGCGACGTCGATCTGGCGGATATCGTCGAGCAGGAAGCTGGAGGCGTTGTTGACGAGAAGCGTCACCGGCCCGAGCGCCGTCTCGACATCCGGCATGATGCGCTCGACGGCGGCGGGATCGCCGAGATCGGCGGTGACGATATGCGTCCGCGCGCCCTGCGCCCGCAGCCGCGCGGCCAGCGCCTCGGCCTCGGTGACCGACTGGCTGCAATGGATCGCGACGGCGTAGCCCTCCTGCGCCAGCCGCTCGACGATCGCAGCCCCGATCCGCCGCGCGCCCCCCGTCACCAGCGCAACCCCTGCCATGAAATCAGCTGTCCTTGCGGCTGCGGTCGCGGCGCTGGAGCCGGCGCTCCCAGTGCTTGGCGACGCGGAGATAGCGGTAGAAGGCGTAGTTCATCGCCGTCATGAATCCATAGACGCCCCGCAGCGCGTGGCGGCGGCCGATATAGGCCTTGATGAAATTGGCCGGGAATTCCACGATCAGGCGGAACACCGAGACCGTGGCGCCGCGCGCGTCGAGATCATCGGCCTGCGCGTCGCTGTAGGAATTGAGCTTCTCCATCTGCTCGCCCAGTGATCGCACGGAAAAGTGATGCACCGTGCCTTTCAGCCGGCCGATACGGGCATCGGGGGCGAGATCGACACGGTCATGCACCGGCGAGCTGGAATAGCGGCCCTTCGTGCGGCGGTAGAGCCGCACCGGCGCCAGAGCATAGGCGAAGCGATGCGGCGCGCGCTCGCCGGGAAAAATCTCGGCGATGCGCAGCTTGTAGGCATCGGCCGGCGGCGGGCCAGCGGCGAAAAGGGCGCTGATCTCGGCGGCGAGATCGGCGGGGACGACCTCGTCGGCATCGAGATTCAACAGCCAATCATGCCGGCACTGCTCTTCGGCGAAGCGCTTCTGCTGCCCATAGCCCGGCCAGGGGTTGAAGATCACGCGGGCCCCGAGCTTTTCGGCGATCGCCTGCGTGCCGTCGGTCGAGCCGGAATCGACGAGCACGATGTCGTCGCTCAGCACCCGGACCGCGGCGATGGTATCGCCGATGCGGTCCGCCTCGTTCAACGCGATGATGAAGATCGATAAGGGCGGCAACCGGCTCTCGCTCTCTGCTTCGACTGTCCGGGCTTAAGCTGCGGTCACCCCTGCCGCAAGCATGCCACATTCCCTCCTGCGAAAATCATGGGAACTTTGAGGCAGGATGCGGGTTTGACCGGTAATCAGCGGGAATTAAGGCATTGGTAACTATAGTATTCCTGCTCATGATTAAGATGGTTTAACAAATGTTAAAGCGTATTTAAAATTTTGCCATAGTCATCCTCATTCGTGCCGCATTTTTGCCGCGGTCCTCGGGGCAGATGTGCTTCCGCCGCAACAGACAACGGACCGATATCGACTTATATCTGGTTCATCGAAATCAACCGCCTGGCGACGAGCCGGCATCTGCGACGACTAAGGAGTTTAACATGAAGAAGTATCTGCTTTCGAGCGTTGCGGCGATCGGCCTCGTTGCCGCCGGCGCTGCCTCCGCCGCCGACCTGCCGGCTCGTCGCGGCCCCGTCGCTGCCCCGGTTTATGCTCCGGTCGTTCCCGTCTTCACCTGGACCGGCTTCTACGTCGGTGCCAACGCCGGCTATGGCTGGGGCAACATCGACTCCACCACCTTCGGCGTGCTGCCCACGCTGAGCGATCCGGAAGGCTTCATCGGCGGTGGCCAGATCGGCTACAACTACCAGATGGGCCAGCTGGTCTTCGGTCTCGAGGCCGACTTCCAGGGCGCCGATCTGAAGGCTGACGTCCGTGACGTGTTCGGCAACTCGGCTTCGAACGAGATCAACTACTTCGGTACGGTTCGCGCCCGCCTCGGCTACGCCATGGACCGCTTCCTGCCGTACATCACCGGTGGTTTCGCCTACGCCAACGTGAAGAGCACCTTCGCCACCCCGTTCGCGTCGATCAGCAACGACAACACCCAGTACGGCTACACCATCGGCGCCGGCCTGGAATACGCCTTCACCAACAACCTCACCGCCAAGATCGAGTATCTCTACGTCGATCTGGAGCGCGAGTCGGTCCGCACGCCCTTCGGCAATGCCAACTTCAAGGTCGGCACCGACTTCTCGCTGGTTCGCGCCGGCCTGAACTACAAGTTCTAGTCTTCGCGCCCGGTCGGGCACGGAAACAGCCCGGTGGCTTCGGCCACCGGGTTTTTTCATGCGTGGCGTCCGTCGAAAGGATCGGCGTGCCGGAAATCCGGAATAGTGGCGGAGCGCAGGATGACGTGGCTCTGCCCGCGGCGCCGGCTCGATACCGCTGGTCCTGATCGAAGGGCGCCGGCGTCAGCTCTTGACGCGTGTTTCCTCGAATGCGGGCACCTCGGCGGCGAAAGCGTCCAGCCAGGCGACGAGCCGGGGATGCTCGGCGCGCCACGCGCCGGCGAAGCGCAGATCGAGATAGCCGAGCGCGCAGGCCAGTGCGATCTCACCGATACGGGGCCGGCCGGAATAGGCGGGCGGCGCGGCTTCCAGCGCGGCGAGCGCGCGCGAGACCTTGCCGGCCTGATTGGCGACCCAGGCCGCGTTGCGGCCTTCTTCCGGCCGGAAGCGCACCTCGTAGACCTGAAGCAGCGCCGCATCGGCCAGGCCGTCGGCCAGCGCCATCAGACGCAGCTGCGCAAACCGCGCCTCGCCCTCCGGGAAGAGGCGATGGCCCCCGGCGATGAAGTCGAGATATTCGCAGATGACCCGCGAATCGAACAGGGTCGTGCCATCCTCCAGCACCAGGGTCGGGATCTTGCCGAGGGGGTTCTGCTGGCGCAGCGGCTCGGACGGGTCGTTGGTGTCGGCGACGGCGACCTCGATCCGGTCCATGAGGCCGAGCTCCATGGCGGCGATCTTGACCTTGCGGCCGAAGGGGGAAGCGGGCGAGGAGCGCAGGGTCAGCATGTCTTGGGCCTCGAAATGGCGATGTCAGCCGTCCGGTCGGATCGGCTCGCATAGGTAGCGCGGCCGTGGCCCCTGGGCGAGCCGTTCCGACAGAGCGGGCAGCAGAATTCGCGCTTCCTCCGCCAGCTTCCAGGGCGGGTTGACGATCAGCAGCCCGGTGGCGCTGAGCCCGCCTGCCGCCTCCGGGCGGTCGACGTCGATCTCGAGGCGCAGCAGGCGGCCGATGCCCGCCGCCGTGATGGCGCTGAGCAGATTGGCCACCGCCCGGCGGTCCTTCACCGGGTACCAGAGCGCATAGATCCCGCCCGGCCATTTGCGATGCGCGGCTATGAACTCCGCCTCGAGCCGCTCGAATTCGTCCTTCTCCTCGAAGGGCGGGTCGATCAGCACGAGGCCGCGGCGCTCCTTCGGCGGGACATTGCCGCGCAGCGCGTTCCAGCCATCGATGGCGAGCGCCTTGCTGCGCGAATCGCGGCCGATCGCCGCCACCAGCTTCTTATGCGTCAGCGGGTGCAGCTCGGCGGCGATCAGCCGGTCGCCGGCCCGCATCAGATGCTGGCAGAGCCAGGGCGAGCCGGGATAGGCGGCCTCGCCATGGAGCGCACGGGCACCGGCGAGCGCGTCGCGCCAGGGTTTGAGCAAGGCCTCGACGGCGGGTGCGAGCGGCGAACGGTCGATGCGGGCGACGCCGTCCTTCCATTCATGCGTCCGCAGCGCCTCCTCGGACCCGAGATCGTAGCGGCCGGCGCCGGCATGGGTATCGACCACGCGATAGGGCGTATCCTTGGCATTGAGATGCGTCAGGATCCGGGTCAGCATGACGTGCTTCAGCACATCGGCGAAATTTCCGGCGTGGAAGCCGTGGCGATAATTCATCAGCGGGTCTTAGAGCATCGCCCGGCAAAGCGGAAATGGCGCGGAGCGCCGGTTCAGCGCGGCGCCTTGACGGTGATCTCGCGGGCGCGGCAGCCGGAGCGATCGATCTCCGGGCAAGTGCGGAAGCTGCGGAGATCGCGGCTGAAGCAGATGCGGACCTCCTGCAGCACCTCGCGGCGGCAGGCCACCGACATCATGTCGCCGCGCAGCCCGGGATTTGCGGCGACGAAGGCGCGTTCGATGTCGAGCGCCGTCCAGTCCTGATCGCGCTCGGCCTTCGCGAATTGCGGCGGGATCGTCACCCGGTCGCGGGCGCGGCGTACATCGGCGAAATAATCGCTCGGGCTGGAGCCGGAGCAGGTGCCGTGCTTGCGCCATTGATGGCGGGCCAGGCCCTCGGAGGGGAAGAGGCCGGCGGCCTGTTCCATGGCGATGCGCGAGGGGCTGCGCCCGGCGGGCCCGCAGTCGCTGGGATAGCCGCGCTCGTTCTGCGGCCAGAGGCCGTGCACGACGAAGCGGAGATCGGCACCCTCGGCGCATTGCTCGCGATTGCGGTCGCGATCACCGTCGAGCGCGCAGAAGCCGGGCGACCAGGACAGGGCCAGGACGTAGAAATCGAACACGCCGGGCTCCCCGCCGCGCTCCACGCGCTGCGCCGAAGCGGGGGCGGTGCAGAGGCCGGCGATCAGGACCGCGCCGAGCCAGGCCGAAAGCCGTGCCATGCCGGCGGCGCTCCGGCTCAGGGCCGGGCCATCTTGCAATCGGGAGCGTAGGAGCGGTGGCGGTCGAGCCCGCTGACGCACCAGTTGACGTCCCAGCCCAGGCCGAACAGGCCGAGATTCTCGCGCACGGAATAATCGACACGGTGCAGCGTGCCGTCATTCAGCACGACGCGGCCGCTGCAGAAGCGGCGCGGTATGTAGTCGTCGCCCCAGGGCCGATAGGCCAGCGGCCTGACATGATCGAAACCGACGATGCGCAGCGGGCCCCAGAACTTGGCCTCCCGCGAATCGAAGGAGCTGGTCAGGCGGCCGATGACGGCGGCATCCTCGCAGGCGGGCAGGTTGCCATACATGGGGATGATGCGCGCCTCGGCCCGGTCGGCCGGATGGACGATGCGGTGGCCGGCCTGGGCGGTGGCGGCGGCGAAGCCGGCTGCGGCGAGGACCGCGAGGGAGAGACGAGCGCGGCGCATGATGGCGAAGCCTTTTGCGAAGTCGGGAATCCTGGCGGAACGATGGCTGCAGGCGCCGCCTCGGTCAAGGCTTGGCGGCACCGATCCGCTCAGGCCGATGTCTCGGCGGGCGCGAGCCGCAGTTGGCTGGCGCGCCGCTCCAGCAGCAGCAGGGCGAGCCCGGCGACGATGATCAGCACCGCGCCGAGCAGCATGGCCGGGGTCGGCCAGTCGCCGAAGACGAACCAGCCGAAGATCAGCGCCCAGACGATCAGCGTGTATTGGTAGGGCACGACGACCGAGGCCTCGGCCAGCTTGAGCGAGCGCGTCACGCAGAGATGCGCGACCATCGCGACGATGCCGAGCAGGCCGAGCAGCGCGGCATCGGTCAGCGACGGCGTGACCCAGCCGAGAGGCAGCAGCGCCAGCCCCATCAGCAGCGCGCCGAGTGTCTGCCACGCCACCAGCGTGACGTCCGGAGTGCCGCGCAATTGCCGGCCCGCAATCATCATCGCCGCGAAGAGGAAGCTGCCGACCAGGGCGATAAGGGCGGGCTTCGACAGGCTGGCGCTCGACGGGTTGAGCGCGACGGCGACCCCGACGAAGCCGGCCGCGACGGCCAGCCAGCGCCCGGCGCCGACCCGCTCTCCGAGCAGCAGCGCCGCCAGCACGACCGCCCAGACCGGGGCTGCCAGCCAGATGGTCATCGTGTCGGCCAGGGGCAGATAGGAGACCGCCCAGTAGAACAGCGCGACCTCGCCCGATCCGAACAGCACCCGCAGCAGCTGCAGCCCCGGCCGTTCGGGCTTGAGCGTGCGCATCAGGCCCTGTTTGAGCACGAAGGGCGTGATCACCGCCATGGCGGCGGCGCTGCGCAGCAGCAGCACCTGCCCGACCGTATAGGTGGCGACCAGCCATTTCCCCATCACGTCGTTGAGCGAGAACAGCAGGATCCCGAGAAGCATCATCAGGATGCCGAGCAGCGTGGCGTTGCGGATGGGCATGATGGAGGGCGGCCTTTCGCGATGCGGCTGACGACTTCGCCGATCGCGCGGGCGCAGGCAAGGGGCCGGATGCATCGCCGCCATTCCAAACCCATGGGCCTGCCGCGAGCCCAATGTCCCGATCCGCCGGAGACTGGTTATATTTTGGTATTGACTTAATTAAGTGACCGATTAATTATCGGCGCCATGGATCGCTTTCTCGCCCTCGCCGACGCCAATCGCCGCCGCATCATCGAGATGCTGGGGGCGGGGCCGCTATCGGCAGGTGAGATCGGGGAGCGGTTCGAGATCAGCGCGCCGGCGGTGTCGCAGCATCTGAAGGTGCTGCGCCAGGCCGGGCTGGTCAGCGTCGCAGTCCAGGGGCAGCGCCGGATCTACCGGCTCGATCCCGACGGGCTCGACGCCTTCGACGACTGGGTGCGCAAGGTCAGAGGCTTCTGGAGCGCCAATCTCGACGCGCTGGAGCGGCAGCTGGCGAAATCCGAGTCGACTGACGAAACCGGGGAGACGCATGATGAGTGAGTATGGGGTTGTTTTGGAGAGCGGCGCGGTCCGGTTCGAGCGGCTGCTGCCGGGGCCGATCGAGCGGGTCTGGGCCTATCTGACGGAAGCCGACAAGCGGGCGACCTGGTTCTGTGGCGGCGAGACGCAAGGCCGGGAGGGCGGGCATATCGCGCTGTTCTTCAAGCACAGCCTGATCACGGCCGAGGCCCCGCCCGAATCGCACCGCAAGATGAACGAGGAAGGCGCGATGATGGGCGGCACGATCACCGCCTATGACCCGCCGCGCCGGCTGGCCTTCACCTGGGCCGGGATGGGCGACCCGGATTCCGACGTCGAGTTCCAGCTGGCGGAGGAGGGCGAGAAGGTGCGGCTGGTGCTGACCCACCGGCGCCTGGCGACGGCCGAGCGGATGGCCAATGTCTCGAGCGGCTGGCACCTGCATCTCGGCCTGCTCGAGGACCAGCTGAGCGGCGCCGCGCCGCGCGGATTCTGGTCGCGGCATGAAAGCCTCAAGGCCGAATATGCCGCGAGGCAGGCCGGCACGGCGGTCTGATCTCCCCGCATCACGGTCCGGGCGCGCCACCGGCGGGCCTGGGCCGGATCAGAGGCTCGCCGCGGCCCGCGCCGCCTGGTCGTACTGGCCGGAGAGGGAGCGCATCGCCGCGGCGATCTCCGAGAGCCTCGCCGGATCGAGCCCGGAACCGAGCACCGATTTGACCAGCAGCCGCTCGCGGATCTGGGCGTAGCGGCGGCAGGCCTCCTCGCCGGCCTGCGTCACCTGCACGGTCTTCTCCTTGCCCTTGCGGCCGCCTTTCAGCAGGCCCAGCCGCTCGAGCTTCTTCAGCGCGTAATTGACGAGATGCGTGTCCTCGATGTTCAGCACGAGGCAGATATCGGCCAGGCGCTTCGGCTTGCCGCGATGATTGACGTTGTGGAGCACCAGCACGTCGAGCGGGGAGCAATCGGGGACGCCGGCGGCCGCCATGTCGCGCACCGCCCAGCGATGGAAGGCGTGCACGGTCATCGTCAGGGCAAATTCGAATTCCGACAGCGCCGGCATCGCCCCCGAGGCGAGATGTCCCGAGGAGACGATGGGGCCGAGATCGTCGGGCGGGGGCGCTGTTGTCACGGACGCGATCCAGGAAAAGCGCGGGCGACCCCATCCTCCGGACAGGGCGGGTGAAAGAGAGCCCGCTGCCGCCGCCGGAGCGGCCGGGCCGGGGCAGGGTCAGGTGCTGCCGTTCCGCAGCCGCCCCGCGCCGGCGGGCGCGGGGCGGCGGTTCGGGAAGCGGTGCCTCACATCTTCTTATAGGCGTCGACGACGGCCTGGCCGTCGGCGCCGGCCTTCTTCAGCCAATCCGCGGTCAGCTGCTCGCCGACCTTCTGGAAGCCGGCCTTCAGCTCGGTGGAGGGCGCCTGCACCTTCATGCCCTTGGCCTTGAGCTGGTCGAGATACCAGGCGGACTTGTCCTGCCAGGCCTTCCAGCCGCGCTCCTCGGCGGTGGCCGCGGCCTTGAGCACGGCATCCTGCGTCGCCTTGTCGAGCGTGTTGAAGGCCGCCTGATTGACGAAGGTGGCGTTCTTCGGGACCCAGGCCTGGGTGTCGTAGAAATGGGTCAGGGATTCCCAGACCTTGGAATCATAGCCGGTGCCGCCCGACGACATGAAGGAGTTGACGACGCCGGTCGCCAGCGCCTGCGGCAGTTCCGCCGCCTGGATGGTGACGGACTGCATGCCGAGCAACTCGCCGATGCGGGCGGTGCCGACATTGTAGGAGCGCCATTTCAGCCCCTTCATGTCCTCGATCGTGTTGATGTCCTTCTTGGCGTAGATCCCTTGCGGCGCCCAGGGCACCATGAAGAGCAGCTTGATGCCCTGGCTCGCTAGCTTCTTCTCGGTCGCGGCCTTGGAGGCGGTATAGAGCTTGCGGGCGTCGGCGAAGCTGGTGGCGAGGAAGGGCACGGTGTCGATGCCGAAGACGGGATCCTCGTTCTCGTGGATCGAGATCAGCACCTCGCCCATCTGCGCCTGGCCGGTCTGCACGGCGCGCTTGATCTCGGGCGCCTTGAACAACGAGGCGCCGGCATGGACCGTGATCGTCAGCTTGCCGCCGGTCGCAGCCTCGACATCCTTGGCGAAGGCCATCAGGTTTTCGCTGTGCGGATTGTCGATCGGATAGGCAGCCGGGAGGTTCCATTTGGTCTGGGCCAGGGCGTCCGGGCCGCCCATCACCAGCGCGCCGGCCGCGACGCCGAGCGCCAGCAAGCCCTTGATGACATCGATACGCTTCATGGTCTTCTCCGTTCCCTGTTGTGGTTTGCGAGGTATTATTTCGGAAAGGCGTATTCGGGCAGTACCATCACGATCTGCGGGAAGATCGTAATGATCGCGACGGCGGCGACAAGAAGGAAGAAGAAGGGCAGCGCCGCCAGCGCCACAGTGTTGGAATCCTTGCCGGACATCGTCTGCAGCACGAAGAGGTTGAAGCCGACCGGCGGCGAGACCTCCGCCATCTCGACGATGAGCACCAGGAAGATCCCGAACCAGACGAGGTCGAAGCCGGCCGTCTTGATCATCGGGATGACGATCGCCGTGGTCAGCACGATCATCGAGATGCCGTCGAGTGCCGCCCCGAGGATGATGTACATCACGGTCAGCGCCGCGATCAGCGCGTAGGGCGAGAGCTGCAGGCTGTCGACCCAGCCGGCCAGGGCCAGCGGAATGCCGGTATAGGCCATCGAGGTCGACATGAACGAGGCGCCGGCCAGGATCAGCATGATCATGCAGGTGATGCGGGTGGTGCCCATCACGCTCTGCCAGAAGGCCTCGCGCGTCAGGGTGCCGGACCACCAGGCGATGCCGAAGGATCCGAGCACGCCCCAGGCCGCGCATTCCGTGGCTGTCGCCCAACCCATCAACAGTGACAGGAAGACGAGCGCGATCAGCAGCATGCACGGGATCAGCTGCGCCGATTCCCTGATCTTCATGCGGAAGGACATGGCCGGCTCCGGCGGCGGCGCCTTGTCCGGATTGAGCAGATGCCAGATCGCGATATAGCCGGAATAGAGCGCCATCACGAGCAGGCCGGGCAGGAAACCCGCGAGGAAGACCTGGATGATCGAGACATTGGCGGCGACGGCGTAGACCACCATGGTGATGGAGGGCGGGATCAGGATGCCGAGTGTGCCGGCTCCGGCCAGCGAGCCCAGCGCCAGCTTCTCGTCATAGCCTCGGCGCTTCAGCTCGGGCAGCGCGATCTTCGCCACGGTGGCGCAGGTCGCGGCGGATGAGCCGGAGACCGATCCGAAGATGCCGCAAGCCAGCACGTTGACGTGCATCAGCCGGCCGGGCAGCCAGTTCAGCCAGGGCGCGAGCCCGCGGAACATCTCCTCCGATAATTTCGTCCGGTACAGGATCTCGCCCATCCAGATGAACAGCGGCAGGGCGGCAAGTGTCCAGGAGGCGCTGTTGCCCCAGATCGTGGTGGCCAGGACGGAGCCGGCGGGGATGCCGCCCGCGACGAATTGCATGGCGATCCAGCCGCAGGCCATCAGCGCGATCGCGATCCAGACGCCGCCGGCGAGGAAGACGATCAGCAGGAGCAGCAGCAGCCCCGAAATTTCGATCATCGCCATCGTCAGACTCCGCTCGCCATGGCGCGCTCGACGATTTCCTCGTCGGATCTGGCCGGAGGCTTCTCATAGCGCGGCTCGCGACCGCGCAGGACGACATGGACGAACTCGTCGAGGAAGGCGATGAACAGGATGATCAGGCCGCCGGAATAGCCGAGCTGCGGGATCCAGAGCGGCATTGGCACGACGCCGCCGGCGACGTCGTTGAACTGCCAGGACTGGTAGGTCATGATCGCGGCATGCCAGGCGAAGAAGCCGGTGAAGGCCAGGCCGAGGACGAGGGAAAACACCTCGAACACCCAGCGCTTGCGACCCTGGAAGCGGTCGATCAGAAGCCCGACCCTGATCATGTCGCCGGATTTGAACGTGTGCGCCAGGCCCAGAAAGGCCAGCGCCGCCATGCACCATGAGGCGAAATCGTCACCCGCGGGAATGTTGAAGCCGATTTCGCGTCCGACGGACATGATCATCATCAGGACGAAGATGACGATCAGGAAGGCTCCCGCGAGGTAGCCGGCGCCGAGATAGAGAGCGTCGAGCCCGCGGCGGATCATGGGCGATCGCTCCGCCGCATCGATGCGGAACTGAATACGCAGGGGCCATGGCCTCGCGCCAGCCCTTCCGGCAGGATCGCTCCCGTCATGTCACTCTCCCTTGCGGTCGCCCGGCCCCTCAGCCGTGTTCGATCCGAGACGGATCGTATATGCAACATTAAGCTTGTCAACGTTTCATCGGCGATTTATCGATGAAATGTTCACACGTCTCGGAACCGCCGTTTTCGGCAGTGGAGCTCTCGGCATGGCACGCGGTCAATGGGATTTCTGGGTCGACCGGGGCGGCACCTTCACCGACGTGATCGGCCGCGATCCCGCAGGCAAGCTTCACGCCAGGAAGCTGCTCTCCGAGAATCCCGGCGCCTATCGCGACGCGGCGGTGCAAGGCATCCGTGATCATCTCGGGCTGGCCGCCGGCGTGGCGATCCCGCCCGGGCTGGTCGGCGAGGTGCGCATGGGCACGACGGTGGCGACCAATGCGCTGCTCGAGCGCAAGGGCGACCGTACGCTGCTGGTGACGACGCAGGGCTTCCGTGACGCGCTGCGCATCGGCTACCAGGCCCGGCCCGATATCTTCGCCAAGCAGATCGTCAAGCCCGAGCAGCTCTACGAGGATGTCGTCGAGGTGGCGGAGCGCGTGCTCGCCGACGGCAGCGTGGAGCAGGCGCCGGATGCGGCGGCGATCCGGGCGGAGCTGCAGGCGCATTACGCGGCCGGCTTCCGCGCCGTGGCGATCGTCTTCATGCATGGCTACCGATACCCGGCGCATGAGCAGCTCGCGGCCGGCATCGCCCGCGAGATCGGGTTTCCGCAGGTCTCGGTCAGCCACGAGGTCTCGCCGCTGATCAAGCTGGTCGGGCGCGGCGACACCGCCGTGGTCGACGCCTATCTCTCGCCGATCCTCGGCCGCTATGTGCAGCAGGTCTCGGAGGAGCTCGGCATCGCCGCGGCCGGCGCGGCCGCTGCCGCGCAGGGGCGGGCGCATCAGCCGATCCGCCTGATGTTCATGATGTCCTCCGGCGGGCTGACGGCGGCGGAGCTGTTCCAGGGCAAGGACGCGATCCTCTCCGGCCCGGCCGGCGGCGTGGTCGGACTGGCGGAGACCGGGCGCTCGGCCGGGTTCGACCGGGTGATCGGCTTCGACATGGGCGGCACCTCCACCGACGTGGCGCATTTCGACGGTGCCTATGAGCGCGCCTTCGAGACCGAGGTCGCGGGCGTGCGGATGCGCGCCCCGATGATGCTGATCCACACGGTGGCGGCCGGGGGCGGCTCGATCCTGCATTATGACGGGGCGCGCTTCCGCGTCGGCCCGGATTCCGCCGGTGCCAATCCGGGCCCGGCCGCCTATCGCCGCGGCGGGCCGCTCGCGGTCACCGACGCCAATGTCATGGTCGGCAAGCTGATGCCGGATTATTTCCCGCCGATCTTCGGCGAGAAGCGGGACCAGCCCCTCGACGTCGAGACGGTGCGCGGCAAATTCGCAGCGCTCGCCGCGGAGGTCGGGGATGGCCGCTCGGCCGAGGAGGTGGCCGACGGCTTCATCCAGATCGCCGTGGCCAACATGGCCGAGGCGATCAAGAAGATCTCGGTACAGCGCGGCTATGACATCACCCGCTATGCGCTGAACTCGTTCGGCGGCGCCGGCGGGCAGCATGCCTGCCTGGTCGCCGATGCGCTGGGCATCAAGACGGTGCTGCTGCACCCGTTCTCGGGCCTGCTCTCGGCCTATGGCATGGGGCTGGCGGAGATCCGCTCGACCCGGACGGCGGCGCTCGACGTGCCGCTGGACGAGGCCGCCCCCGCGGCGATCGCCGGGCTCGCCGACGGGCTGCGCAGCGAAACCAGCGCGGAGCTGACCGGGCAGGGCGTGCCCGCCAGCGCCGTGGCGAGCTTCGTGCGTGCCCATATCCGCTATGCCGGCACCGATACCGCCATCGCCATCGCGGCCGGCACGCCGGAGGCGATGCGGGAGGCGTTCCAGGCGGCGCACAAGGCGCGCTTCGGCTTCATGGACGCCGGCAAGGCGCTGGTGATCGAGGCGGTCGAGGTCGAGGCGGTCGGCGGCGGTGCGCGGTTCGAGGAGGCGGTGCTGCCGGAACAGGCGGGCGAGCCGGCGATCAGCCAGCGCACGCGGTTCTTCTCCAAGGGGCGCTGGCATGACGCGGCCATCGTCCGGCGCGAGGCGATGCGCCCCGGCCAGGCGCTGCAGGGGCCGGCGATCATCATCGAGCCCAACCAGACCGTGGTGGTGGAGGCGGGCTGGCGCGCAAGGCTGACCGGCAAGGATCATCTCGTGCTGGTGCGCAGCGAGGCGCTGGTGCAGAGCGCGGCGATCGGCACCAAGGCCGATCCGGTGATGCTCGAGATCTTCAACAACCTGTTCATGTCGATCGCCGAGCAGATGGGCGTGACGCTGCAGAACACCGCCTATTCCGTCAACATCAAGGAGCGGCTCGACTTCTCCTGCGCGGTCTTCGACGCGACCGGCGCGCTGGTGGCCAATGCCCCGCATATGCCGGTGCATCTCGGCTCGATGGACAAATCCGTCGAGACGGTGATCGCCAACAACCCGGTCATCCGGCCGGGCGACGTCTACTGCCTCAACGCCCCCTATAATGGCGGCACGCATCTGCCGGACATCACCGTCTGCACCCCGGTCTTCGACGATGAGGAGCGGGAGATCCTGTTCTGGGCGGCGAGCCGCGGCCATCACGCCGATGTCGGCGGGGTGGCGCCGGGCTCGATGTCGCCGCTGGCGACGCATATCGAGGAGGAGGGGGTCTATATCGACAATTTCAAGATCGTCGATCAGGGCCGCTTCTGCGAGGAGGAGCTGGTGGCGCTGCTGACCGGCGCCCGCTACCCCGTCCGCAACGTCGTGCAGAACGTCAACGATCTGAAGGCGCAGATCGCCGCCAACGAGAAGGGCGTGGCGGAGCTGCGCAAGATGATCCGCTCCTTCGGCCTCGACGTCGTCCAGGCCTATATGGGCCATGTCCAGGACAATGCGGCGGAAAGCGTGGCGCGGCTTCTGACGCGGCTGCACGATTGCGAGTTCACCTATCCGATGGATCAGGGCTGCGCGATCAAGGTGAAGATCACGATCGACCGCGACAGGCGCGAGGCGACCGTCGATTTCACCGGGACCTCGCCGCAGCGCGAGGATAATTTCAACGCGCCGGCACCGGTGACCCGCGCGGCCGTGCTCTATGTCTTCCGGGTGATGGTGGACGACGCCATCCCGATGAATGCCGGCTGCCTGCGGCCGATCCGGATCATCATCCCCGAGGGCTCGATGCTCAGCCCGCGCTATCCGGCCGCGGTGGTGGCCGGCAATGTCGAGGTCTCGCAGGCGGTGACGAACACGCTGTTCGGCGCGCTCGAGGCGATGTCCTCCTCGCAGGGCACGATGAACAACCTGACCTTCGGCAATGACGAATACCAGTATTACGAGACGATCTGCTCGGGCTCGCCGGCGGGGCCGGGCTTCCACGGCACCTCGGGCGTGCATGTCCACATGACCAATTCGCGCCTGACCGATCCCGAGATCCTGGAGACGCGTTTCCCCGTCGTGCTGGAGGATTTCCACATCCGTCCGGGTTCGGGCGGCCGGGGCGCCTGGAACGCCGGGGACGGCACCAGCCGCACCATCCGCTTCCTGAAGCGGATGGACTGCGCCATCCTGGCCTCGCACCGCAGGATCCGCCCCTTCGGCATGCAGGGCGGCGAAGCGGGGCAGCTCGGCCGCACGCTGGTCAGGCGGCTCTCCGGCAGCGTCGAGGAGCTCAAGCCCTGCGACCAGGTGCTGCTCGAGGCGGGCGAGGCGGTCACGGTGATCACCCCCACGGCCGGCGGTTTCGGAAAGCCGAAGTCCTGAGCCGTCGAGGGCGGCGCCGGCCACCCGAAAAGCGTCCGGCGCCGCGCCCGCCACCCTCGGCACACTCCAACATGTTAGCTTGCAACGACTACTGAACCGATCTAGCTTCCTGTCCCGGAAAGCGGCCCGCGCGAATGACGGCGCCGCCCGACGCAATTCGATCCCAGGGAGGGGAACGCCATGACCATCGATCTCGACAGGCCGTCGCGCCGCAGCCTGATGCGCGGTGCGGCCGCCGCCGGCGCCGCCGCCATCGTCTCGCCGCTGGTGCTGCGCGAGGCCCGGGCCCAGGCGCCGTTCAACTGGAAGCGTTTCGCCGGCACCTCGATCGACGTGCTGCTGGTCAAGAACCCGCGCTCCGATCTGATGCAGGCGGCGGAGAAGGAATTCACCGAGCTGACCGGCATCAAGGTCTCGGCCGAGCAGGTGCCCGAGCAGCAGCAGCGCCAGAAGGCGGTGATCGAATTCGCCTCCGGCAAGCCGAGCTTCGACGTCAGCGGCATCTCGCTGCATGTGCAGAAGCGCATGGCGGCGAAGGGCAAATGGTTCGAGGATCTGACGCCCTACATCAAGGACGCGTCGCTGACCGCGCCGGAATTCGATTTCGCCGATTTCGGCGCCGGGCCGGTCGCCTATGCGAGGCAGGCCGACGGGTCGCTCGATACGATCCCGTTCTTCGTCGATTACTGGATGATCTACTACAACAAGGAGCTGTTCGAGGCGAAGGGCGTCGCCTTTCCCAAGACGATGGACGAGATCGCCACCGTCGCGGCCAGGCTGCACGACCCGGCCAAGGGCATCGCCGGCTTCGTCTCGCGCGGGCTGAAGAACGCCAATGTCCCGGTCTGGGCCAGCCTCCTGCTCGGCCAGGGCATCGAGACCACCTCGCCCGACGGCAAGCTGCTGACCGATACGCCGGAGGCGATCTGGGCGGGCGAGCTTTACAAGAAGCTCAACAAGGAGACTGGGCCGGCCGGGCAGGTCGGCTTCAACTGGAACGAATGCCAGACCACCTTCATGCAGGGCCGCGCCGCGATGTGGCTCGACGGTATCGGCTTCGCCACCCCGCTCGAGGACCCCTCCAAGTCGCGCATCGTCGGCAAGGTCGGCTATGGCGTGACCCCGCCGGGCCCGAAGGCGCATCATGCCGGGATGTTCGCCGATGGGATCGGCATCTCGCGCGGCTCGCAGAAGAAGCAGGCCGCCTGGCTCTATGTCCAGTTCATGACCAGCAAGGCGCAGCAGATCGCCATGCTCAAGGCCGGGGCCGGCGCACCGGGACGGGCCTCGGCCTATCTCGACACGCAGACGATCTCGCAGTCGAAATTCGGCAAGCAGTATTTCGACTGCCTGCTGGGTTCGGCCAAGGTGGCGCGCGCCGCTCTGCCGCAGATCATCCCGGTCACCGAATTCCGCGACGTCTTCGGCGTCGCTTTGACCAATGCGATCGGCGGCGCCGATGTCGCTGCCGAGCTGAAGAAGGCGACGGAGACCTTCGCGCCGGTGCTGGCGAAGAGCGAGCAGGGCTGAGACTTTCCCTCCGGATGGTCGGCCTCGCGCCGGCCATCCGCCTCGCTCGCCTTGGAGCGTGTCCGGGACGTGGATGCCCGCCGCCAGGACGGGCATGACTGTTTTTTCGAGCAGAAGCCATGACAGCCACGACATTGCCTCCAGTGGTAGGGGCCGAACCGGCCCCGCCGGCCAGCGCGCGCCACTCCGTCGATTTCACCCCCCGCTACTGGCTCTTCGCCGCCCCGGCCGTGGTGGTGATCGCCGCCGTGATCGTCTTCCCCTGGATCTTCACACTCTACATGTCGGGGCATGATTGGAAGATCGGCGGCGGGCCGGAATTCGTCGGGCTGCAGAATTACGCGGAGCTGTTCCGCGACAGCCGCTTCCTCGAATCCATGGGGCACACGCTGTATTTCACCGTGCTGGCGGTGGTGCTGCCGATCCTGTTCGGCACGGCGGCCGCGCTGGTGTTCCACCGCGATTTTCCGCTCCGCGGCCTGCTGCGGACGATCTTCGTGATGCCGATGATGGCGACGCCGGTGGCCATCGCGCTGGTCTGGACGATGATGTTCCATCCCCAGCTCGGCGTGCTCAATTATCTGCTGTCGCTGGTCGGCATCGGCCCGCAGGAATGGGTCTATGCGCCCGGCACCGTGATCCCGACCCTGGTGATGGTCGAGGTCTGGCACTGGACGCCCCTGGTCATGCTGATTGTGCTGGGCGGGCTCGCCGGGCTGCCGAGCGAACCCTATGAATCGGCGCGGATCGACGGCGCCAGCGACTGGCAGATGTTCCGGCACATCACCTTGCCGCTGGTCTGGCCCTTCATCATGGTCGCGGTGGTGATCCGGACCATCGACGCGCTGAAGGCCTTCGACACGATCTTCGTGATCACCCAGGGTGGCCCCGGCACGGCCTCGGAGACGCTGAACATCTTTCTCTATCTGCAGGCGTTCCAGTTCTACAAGATCGGCTATGCCTCGGCCGTCGTGGTGATCTTCTTCGCCATCGTCATCCTTCTGTCCCTGCTGCTGCTCTATGCGCGGCAGAAGTCGAAATGGAACGCGTGATGATGCGGCGTCTGCTCAAGAAGGCCGGCTTCTACCTCTCGGTGCTGGTGCTGGTCTCGCCGGCGATCCTCGTCTTCCTGTGGATGCTGTCGCTCTCCTTCAAGAACGAGCTCGACAACACCGCCTTCCCGCCGGTCTTCATCCCGAACCCGCCGGTGCTGAGCAATTATCTCGACGTCTTCGCCAAGAACAATTTTGCCCTCTATCTCTGGAATTCGGTGCTGGTCACGGGCGGGGCGGTGCTGATCGGGCTCCTGGTCGGCGTTCCGGCCGGCTATGGCATCGCCCGGGGCAAGGCGGCAAAATTCGCCATCCTGATCCTGATCGCGCGGATGACGCCGGCGCTGTCCTATCTGATCCCGCTATTTCTGCTGTTCCAGATGATCGGGCTGGTCGGGTCGATCACGGCGCTCGTCATCACTCATCTCGTCATCACCATCCCGATCATCGTCTGGATCATGATCGGCTATTTCGAGAATGTGCCGCTGGAGCTGGAGCAGGCGGCGCGGATCGACGGCGCGACGACCTGGCAGGCCTTCCGCTATGTCGCCCTGCCGCTGGCCAAGCCGGGGATCGTGATCGGCGGCATCCTGGCCTTCATCTTCTCCTGGAACAACTTCATCTTCTCGGTGGTGCTCGGCGGCAAGAACAGCCGTACGCTGCCCTCCGCCGTCTATAATTCCCTGACCTTCGAGCAGATCTCCTGGGGTCCGCTCGCGGCGGCAGCGCTGCTGGTGACGCTGCCGGTGCTGCTGGTGACGGTGGTCGCGCAGCGGCAGATCGTGGCCGGGCTTTCGGCCGGCGGGCTCAAGGACGGCTGAACCCCGCCGCCGGCACGAAGCACGGTCGCCTTGCGCGGCATGCCATTCCCGTCGCTCGCCCGCTGCCCTAGCTTGCGGAGCGACAGAGGAGACGCAGCATGACGCAGACCTGGATGATCACCGGCGCCAATCGCGGCATCGGGCTGGCCCTGACCATGGCGCTGCTGCGCCGGGGCGACCATGTCGTGGCGGCGGCGCGCAATCCCTGGGGCGGCGCGCTGGCCGAACTCGCCAGCGAGCACATGGCCGCGCTGACGCTGCTCGAACTCGACGTGACCTCGGACAACAGCGTCGCCGCGGCGAAGCAGGTGCTGGCCGGGCGCCCGCTCGACGTGCTGGTCAACAATGCGGGGATCCATGGGCCGCGCGGCACGCAATCGGCGCTGAGCATGGATTTCGACGGCTGGCGCGAGGTATTCGAGGTGAATGTCTATGGGCCGCTGCGCGTGGCGCAGGCCTTCCTGCCCAATGTCGAGGCCGGGGCCGGACGCAAGATCGCCACCATCACCAGCCGAATGGGCTCGATCGGGCTCAACCCCTCGGGCTCGCTGCCCTATCGCTCCTCGAAGGCGGCGGTGAACATGACGATGGTGGTGTTCGGCAATGCGGTGCGCGAGCGGGATATCAGCGTGCTGCTCTTCCACCCCGGCTGGGTGCGCACCGATATGGGCGGCGGCGGCGCCGATATCGCGCCCGATGAGAGCGCGCTCGGGCTAATCGCCACGATCGACTCCTCCGGCATGGCGCAGACCAACAGCTTCCGGACCTGGCAGGGCGAGGCGATCCCGTGGTGACGCTCCTGCCGATCCCGTCCCTTCCTCACCAGACCATCCCGACGCCCAGGAGATCTTTCGGATGATCCGCATCACGCTCGCCGGCTGCACCGGCTGGGTCGGCAAGGCGCTGGTCGCCGCCATCGCCGCCGCGCCCGATCTGCAACTCGTGGCCGGGCTGTCGCGCAAGGCGGCGGGGCGGGACATGGGCGAGGCGGCCGGGCTGGCCACCAATGGCGTGCCGGTCTTCGGCTCGATCGCGGAGGCGCTGGCGGTGCCCTCCGACGTGGTGATCGACTACACCAAGCCCGACAGCGTCAAGGCCAATGTGCTCGCCTCCGTCGTGGCCGGGCGCCATGTCGTGGTCGGCGCCTCCGGCATGACGGCCGACGATTATGCCGAGATCGAGCGCGCCGCGCTCGCCGCCAGGGTCGGTGTGATCGCCGCCGGCAATTTCTCGGTCACCGCCACGCTGCTGCGTCGCTTCGCGCGCGAGGCGGTCAAATATGTGCCGGATGTCGAGATCATCGACTACGCCTCGCCCTCCAAGCCGGATACGCCCTCGGGCACCGGGCGCGAATTGGCGGAGACGCTCGGGGCGGAGCGCATGGCGGCGACCTCGAAGCCGGTCGCTGAGCTCGGCGGCGTCCGCGAGACCCGCGGCGGCGCGATCGGGGCGCCTCACCCCGTGCAAGTGCATTCGCTGCGGATGCCGGGCTTCGTCCTCTCCTGCGAGGCGGTGTTCGGGCTGCCCGACGAGCGGTTGGTGATCCGCCACGACGCCGGCACCTCGGCCGCTCCCTATGTCGGCGGGACCCTGCTGGCCGCGCGCCGTGTGGCGGAACTGCCAGGCCTGCGGCGCGGGCTCGACAGCCTGATGGGCTGAGCAGGAGTCAGGTCTGCGCTTTCAGGATTGAGGTTTGCTCCGTGGCGAGCCGAGATGCATGCGTCGCGTCTCGGCGGTCCGCCTGCTCAGGCGCGCATGTCCGGTTTCATTCGTGGTAATTTGCAGTTGTAACAATAAAACTCTGTGAGCCATCGAAACTATAGTCTCGGCTAAATATATCCAGCGATCTCAGCGTATCGCGCTTTAACCGAATCTTCTGGTCTTGGCTGCTTTATGGCTGCGACCGAGGGATTGCCGATGCGTCATATTGGATTGACCTGGAAGATCGTCATTCTGATCGCGATCGTCTGCTTGGCGGCCGGTATCGGCCTGTTCAGCAGCATTCGCGGCTCGGACGAGGTGCAGCGGCTCGACATGAAGGCCATCGCCAGCCTCGCCCTGGCCAATCGCGCGACCCTGCTCGCGAACCATGTCGCGCATGCCTCGCTGCTCAGCCGCTTCGATACCGACGCCAAAGTGGAAGAGGTGGAGGCGGCTCTGCAGGAGCTGGAAGCGGTGGTGGCGCAGGTCGACCAGGCCCGCAAATCGCTGATCCAGTCGCTGCCGGAGGCGATGCGCGCGGCCAATCCGACGCTCGACCAGAGCATCCAGACCTTCATCGCCTTCCAGCGCGACATCGTCGACATCGGCAAGCGAGTCTCGATCAAGGCGGCGATGGTCGAGGCCGCGGCCGATGCGGCGCGCATCAACGTCCGCCAGATCATCGCCACGACCTCCAAGATGCAGCGGCAACTGGAGGAGGCCGCCGGCACCACCGGCGCGCATGCCTCGGCGCGCGCCTCGGACATCCGCCAGCACACCTTGTCGCTGGCCGTGCTGCTGCCGGTCAGCGGCGTCCTGCTGGCCATGCTGCTGATGCAGACCCATCTGATCAAGCCGCTGCGCGATCTGATGGCGACGATCGCGACGGCGACCGCGTCCGACAGCATCGTCGAGGTGCCGCATCAGGGCCGCGCGGACGAGATCGGGCAGCTGGCCCGCACCATCCGCGTCTTCAGCGAAGTGCGCGCGACGCTGGTGACGCGCGAGGCCGAGGCCGATCTGGCGCGGCGGCTGGCGGCGGAGCGCACGGAGGAGCTCGAGCGCATCGCCGGCGAGTTCGAAAGCCGGATCGGGGTGACGCTGCTCGAGATCGCGAAGCTCAGCCAGGTCCTGCACCAGGCCCTGCAGGACAATGCGGTGCGGGCGCAGCAGGTGGCGCAATCCTCGGATCTGACGGCCGCGGCGATCGAGGCCAGCGGCGACGACGCCAAGGGCATCAGCGACACCGCCTACCAGCTCGACGATGTGGTGAGCCAGATCGGCAAGGAGATCCACCGCGCCTCGCAAGCGGCCTTCGACGCGGCTCGCGACGCCGACGGCGCGGCGGATCATTGCCGGCGTCTCTCCGAAAACGTCACGCGCATCGGCGAGGCGGTGGGGTTGATCGAGACCATCGCCAGGCAGACCAATCTCCTGGCGCTCAACGCCACGATCGAGGCGGCACGCGCCGGGGCGCATGGCCGCGGCTTCGCGGTGGTCGCCAACGAGGTCAAGGAGCTGGCGAAGCAGACGGCGGACGCCACGGCCCAGATCGAGGAGCGCATGGCGGTGATGGACGCCGCCCTGGCGCTGGCGCTGCAGGCCGTGTCGGGCGTGGCCGAGCGGGTCGAGGCGGTGGAGAGCACCGCTGCCGAGGTCGCGACGATGGTCAATTCCCATGCCGATCTGCTGAATTCGGTCTCCGAGACGGTCGGCCGCCTCTCGGCGGTGACCACCGATGCGGCGGCGTCGATCAAGGAGATGGCGGCGGTGAACGTCCAGTCGGTGCAGGAGGCCGATCTCGGTGCCGCCGAGGCGCGGCGGCTGGACCGCCGCATCGCCTCGCTGCAGGCGGAGGCGGAGGTGTTCGTGCAGCGTCTGCGCGCGGCCTGAGGCGGGCGGCGACACCGCGGGGCGGCTTGCCATGCTCCCGCGCGAAGCACATTGGCTTGCCCGCCCGTGACGATTCTGGCTGAGTCCGTTCGATGTTCATGCTACGTACCCGCCGATGAACTGGTCCCCGCAACAGGATTCCGCTCTCACCGCCGTCGCCCGCTGGCTGCAGGCGGGGGAGCCCCAGGTGTTTCGGCTGTTCGGCTATGCCGGCACCGGCAAGACGACGCTCGCCCGCCATATCGCCGAGGCCGTGGACGGGGACGTGGTCTTCGCCGCTTTCACGGGGAAGGCGGCGCTGGTGCTGCGGAACAAGGGCTGCGCCGGCGCGCAGACCATCCATTCGCTGATCTACCGCTCGCGCGGCGTCGAGGAGGAAAGCCCGACCTTCGTCCTGAACCGCGAGAGCAATGCGGCCAAGGCCAAGCTGATCATCATCGACGAATGCTCGATGGTCGATGAGGATCTGGGCAAGGATCTGCTCTCCTTCGGCACGCCGGTGCTGGTGCTGGGCGACCCGGCGCAGCTGCCCCCGGTCAAGGGCGGCGGCTATTTCACCGAGGCCGAGCCGGATGTCATGCTGACCGAGGTGCACCGCCAGGCGGCCGATAACCCGATCGTGCGGATGTCGATGATCGTGCGCGAGGGCGGCAGGCTCGACTTCGGCGATCATGGCCGCAGCCGCGTCATCAGGCGCGCGGAGATCAGTCCCGAGATCGTCCTGGGCGCGGATCAGGTCCTGGTCGGCATGAACAAGACCCGGCGGCAATATAATGCCCGCATGCGCCAGCTGATGGGGCGCACGGAAACCGTGCCGGTCGCGGGCGAAAAGCTGGTCTGCCTGCGCAACGACAAGAGCAAGGGGCTGCTGAATGGCGGCGCCTGGATCGTGCAGGAGCTGAAGACCTCGAAGAAGGGGCTGGTCACCATGCGGGTGACGCCGGAGGACGACAGCACCGCCAAACCGGTCAAGGTCTCGGTGCTGCCGAATTTCTTCGACGGGACGGAGGAGGAGGTGCCCTGGGAGCTGCGCAAGCACACCGACGAGTTCACCTTCGGCTATGCGCTCACGGTGCATAAGGCGCAGGGCTCGCAATGGGACGACGTCGTGCTCTTCGACGAGGGCTTCGCCTTCCGCGAGCACAGGGCGCGCTGGCTCTATACCGGGCTGACCCGGGCGGCCGAGACCGTCACCGTGGTGGTGTGACGGCCGGCCGCTAGACCCGTCACAGCCTCTGCGAGGTCGTCCCCTTCGCGATGATCGGGCCGGTGGGACGGCCGGTCGGCGAGCCGGTGGCGGGCTCCAGCGTGATCTCGAAGAGCTGGTTCTGCCCGAGCGGGAGCTGGTCGAGCCGCAGCGGCGTGGTGCGGGCGCGGTCGATCAGCCCGACCGAGCGCGGGCCGACGCTGCGGTCCCACAGTGTCCAGATTTCCAGCGCCTTGCCCGGCGGCACGTCGATCGCCTGCAAGGGCAGCATCTCCACCCGCCCATCGGCGAAGGTATGGACCACCGCGGCGGCGACGCTGGCCTCGGTCAGCAGGACCGCGACCATGACCGGCTGACGGCCGGCGCGGTCGAGCGCGCCGATCAGGCCGATGCCCAGCAGCAGCGCGGCGAGCGCCCCCGCCATGGCGGCGCCGCGCCAGATGGCGAGATTGTCCCACCAATCCCCGAGCGTCCGGCCGGCCTTCATCGCCTTGGCCCGGCCGCGCTCGGCGGCGGGCAGGATGGCCGCGATCTCCGATTCGATCCGCTGCCACAGCCCCGGCGATGGCGGGATCGGGCGCGCGGTGGCATCGATCGCCGCGAGATGGGAGCGCCAGCTCTCGACCGAGCGGGCGAGCGCGGGCTCCTGCTCGATGCGCCGTTCGAGCGCGATGCGCTCGGCGCCCTCGACCAGGCCCAGCACATATTCGCCGGCCTGCGCGTCGCGCTCCTGTCTGTCGTCCGGTGAATCGGGAGAGGGCGTCATCCGAGACACTCCTTGAGCGAGATCAGCGAGCGCCGGATCCAGGATTTGACGGTGCCGATCGGCATGCCGAGCCGGCCTGCGATCTCGCCATGGGTCAGGCCCTGCACGAAGGCGAGCAGCACGATCCCGCGCCGCTGCGGGGTCAGCGTCTCGAGGCAGGCGCGCAGCGCCTTGGCATCCGACAGTTTCGACATCACCGTCTCGGGGTCGTCCTCTTCGCTCGCCAGCTCCTCGGCGACAGGGTCTTCGCGCGTGTCCGTCCGCTTCTCGTCGCGCAGGATCGACAGCGAGCGGTTGCGCAGGATGGCGTAGATCCAGGTCAGGCCGCTGCCCCGCTCGGGGTCGAAGCGGGCGGCATGACGCCAGATCAGCACGAACGCATCCTGCACGGCCTCCTCGGCCAAGGCGCGGCGCTTCAGCAGACGCTGTGCCACTCCGACCATACGCGGCGACTGCGCGTCATAGATGCGGCGAAGCGCTAATTTATCTCCGGCGGCACAGGCGAGCAGGGCCTGCTCGATCTCGGTTCTCTCGCCAGCCGCTCCGGCCTCGCTCGCCATTCCCGTCTCCCCTGCCGTCTCCCGGCGGGAGCAGGCCAGCTGTTGCATACTCCGCTTTACGCCCTGTGGATGCAGCAGGATTTTTTATTTTTGAGGCCGCATCCGCCATCGTCCGCCGCCTCTATCCGCCTTGTCAGCCGAACGGCGCGCGCTTCCCGGCGCCGCGGCCAAGCTCAGACACGGAGGATATCCATGAACCGCACCGCTCGTTTCGCCCTCGTCGCCTCGACCATCGCGGGCGCCGCCCTCGCCGCGCCGCTGTCGGCCGAGGCCGCCATGCTAGCCGCGCTGGAAGGCGACAACACGCTGACCATGATCGACACGGCGACGCTGAAGGCCGGCAAGTCGATGACCGTCACCGGCATCAACGGCAAGATCGCCGGCATCGATGTCCGCCCGGCCGACGGCATGCTCTACGCCCTGGCCGTCGACGGCACGATCTACACCATCGACATGGCGGGCAAGGCCACGATGAAGGCGAAGATGGACACGGTTCTCGCCGCCAGCGCCATGCCGACCGTCGATTTCAACCCGGCTGCGGACCGCCTGCGGGTCATCGGCTCGGACGGCACCAATCTCCGCGTCAACGTCGATGACGGCAAGACCACCGTCGACGGCAAGCTGAAATACGCCGATGGCGATATGCACAAGGGCGAGACGCCGATGATCGTCGCCGGCGCCTATACCAATTCGGTCAAGGGCACCAAGGAGACGGCGCTCTACGACATCGACGGCAAGATCGGCGCTCTGATCAAGCAGGCGCCGCCGAATGACGGCGTTCTCGGCGCGGTCGGCAAGCTCGGCGTCATGCCCAAGAGCGTGGCCTTCGACATCGAGCCGGGTGCCAACGGCGCCAATACCGGCTGGCTCCTGGCCGATGGCGCGCTGCACAAGGTCGATCTCGCGACCGGCAAGGCGACGATGGTCGGCAAGGTCGAGGGTGTGAAGGGCATGGTGCGCGACATCGCGGCGATGCCGGCCTCCTGACCGGAAGCTACCCCGTGGCCGCGCGCAACCCGTGCGGCCACGGCTCGTCCTGCGCGGCTGGCTGATCTCGCCCCGGCAGGGCCGGGGCCGTCGGAAGCGTTCCGGCTCGCGTCGAAAGCGGCCGCGGCCGCTCCCGACGCTCAGGCGCTCAGGCCCATTCGCGCTGGGCCAGCTTCGCCTCATAGGCCTCGATCTTCGGCGCCTTCTCCATGGTCAGGCCGATATCGTCGAGGCCGTTCATCAGGCAGTGCTTGCGGAACGGATCGATCTCGAAGCGGATCTCGCCGCCATCGGGCCCCTTGATCGTCTGGCTGCCGAGATCGACGGTCAGCGTCGCGTTGGAGCCACGATCGGCGTCGTCGAAGAGCTTTTCCAGGTCTTCATGGCTGACGACGATCGGCAGAATGCCGTTCTTGAAGCAGTTATTGTAGAAGATGTCGGCGAAGCTGGTCGAGATCACGCAGCGAATGCCGAAATCCAGCAAGGCCCAGGGCGCGTGCTCGCGCGAGGAGCCGCAGCCGAAATTATCGCCGGCCACCAAAATCTCGGATTTGCGGTAGGCCGGCTGGTTCAGCACGAAATCCGGGTTTTCGGAGCCGTCATCGCGATAGCGCATCTCCGAAAACAGCGCGCTGCCGAGGCCGGTGCGCTTGATCGTCTTCAGGTACTGCTTCGGGATGATCATGTCCGTGTCGACATTGATCACCTTCAGCGGTGCCGGGGTGGAGGTGAGCGTGGTGAAGGGCTGCATGCGGTCAAACTCCTGCTACGGCTGTCTTTAGCCGAAGCGCGCAGCGGCGCAAAGTCCGGCGTTTCATCAGATATAGGCGATGTAGCGCCCGGCCGCGGCGACGCCGAGCCAGAGCAGCAAGGAGAGCGCGGCCGGCAGGCGCGCCCGCCTGGCGGTCATCCCGGGATAGCCACCGCCGAGCGAGCGCTGCAGCCAGAGCAGATTGAGCAGGCCGATGGCGATCAGCACCAGCTTGATCTGGAAGGAGGGGTTGCGGATGATCGCCCAGGCCTCGGGCGTGAACAGGACGATGCCGGAGGCGAGGATCACCGCGAAAGCGGCGAAGGCCACGGGACGGTAGCGCCTGATCACCGTCTCCGTGGCCTCCTGCCTGAGCGCGCCGAGGACGCGCAGGTCCATCACCGCGACGCTGGCGAAGAAGACCAGCACGGCCAGCACGTGCAGGACGTTGGCGATCGGATAGATCAGCACCGCATCGCGGATCAGCATCCCGAAGGAGGAGCGTTCCAGCGCGGTGAACAGGGTTTCGAAGCTCTGCTGCATGCCGTCAGCGCAGCTCGTAGCGCTTGCCGGCGACCTCGATCCACTCGGCCCGCATCTCGCCCGGCTTGACGCGGCTGGGATAGCCATAGGCGGTCAGGGTGGTGCCCGGTTTGATCAGCGTCTCGACCGCGCCGCGGGACTGCATGCGCGAGGGCGGGGCGAAGGTCAGCTCCCAATCCTTGCCCTCGGCGGTGATGTCGACATGCACATGCGGATTGGCGAATTCCAGCGTCTTCACCGCGCCGGTCAAGGTCACCGGGTTCTGCGCGTCATAGGAGCCCCAGCCGTGATGGGCGAGCGCGGCGGCGGGGATCGCCAGAGCGAGAGCGGCGAGGGCCAGGCTGGCGGGGGCGGGGCGGCGCATGGTCGGTCTCCTGTTCGGCGGGGGGATGGGCAGTTGAACCGGGGATCGCGACCTTCCTGTGGCCGCAGATCGCTCAACGCACGGCGGCCTCGATTGCTTCCATGTCCTCGTCGGAAAATCCGAAATGATGGCCGATTTCGTGGATGAGCACATGCGAGACGATGGCGCCCAGCGTCTCGTCATGCTCGGCCCAGTAATCCAGGATCGGCCGGCGGTAGAGGTGGATGGTGTTGGGCATCTGGCCGGTCTGGGGCGCATAGCCCTGCTGCGGCAGGCCGACCCCCGTGAACAGGCCGAGGATATCGAAGGGGCTCTCGGCCTCCAGCTCCCTGCAGACCTCGTCATCGGGAAATTCGGTGACGTTGAACAGCACGTCGCTGCACAGCGCGCGGAACGCGTCGGGCAGCCGGTCGAAGGCCGCCTGCGCCAGAATCTCGAAGGCCTCGGCGCTCGGGGCCTTGGCGTCGCTCCAGGCCGGCTCCTCGACGGGGAGGGCACCGGCACCCGGCGCGATGTCGGTGACGCTGTCCATCACCAGATCTTCAGCTGGTGGCCGAGCCAGAACACGAGCAGCAGCACGCCGAGCAGCGAGAGCGAACGGCCGATGCGGCGGCCCCAGAGCTCGACCTTGTCGCCCTCCGGCGCGTCCTTGGCGGCGAAATGATCGGCCGCGCGGCCCATGGAGGAGCCGAGCAGGCTTTCATTGTCGCGCTTCAGCCGTTCCAGCGTCGCCCTGGCTTCGGCTGCGCGCGCGGCTTCCCGAGGATCTCCGGTCATTGGATCGCGCCCAGCTCGCTGTTCGCCGCGACGTAGCGGCCGTTCCAGTCCTCACAGATATGGCCGCACCCGCCGGTTTTTCCAGACGGCCGGAGCGAGGCCGCGGGGATAGCCATGGCGCAGGGCCCGGCGCCATGGGCGAGCCTGTCTCAGGCCAGCGTTCTCACATCGACGAAGCGGCCGGCCAAAGCGGCGGCGGCCGCCATCTGCGGCGAGACCAGATGGGTGCGGCCCTTGAAGCCCTGTCGACCCTCGAAATTGCGGTTGGAGGTCGAGGCGGCGCGCTGGCCGGGCTTGAGCTGGTCCGGATTCATACCCAGGCACATCGAGCAGCCGGGCTCGCGCCATTCGAAGCCGGCGGCGAGGAAGATCTTGTCGAGCCCCTCGGCCTCGGCCTGTTCCTTCACCAGCCCGGAGCCCGGGACGATCATCGCGTAATCGAGCGAGCCGGCGATCCTGTGGCCTTCGACGATCTTGGCGACGGCGCGCAGATCCTCGATGCGGCCATTGGTGCAGGAGCCGATCCAGATCACGTCGAGCGGGATGTCGGTCATCTTGGTGCCGGGGGTCAGGCCCATATAGTCGAGCGCGCGCTGCTTCGACATGCGCTTGGTCTCGTCCTCGATCAGGGCCGGATCCGGCACCGCGCCGGCGACCGAGACGACGTCCTCGGGGCTCGTGCCCCAGGAGACGATCGGCGGCAGGTTGTTGGCGTCGAGCTTGACGATCCGGTCGAAATGCGCGCCCTCGTCGCTGCGCAGCGTCTCCCAATAGCGCAGCGCGGCGTCCCAGGCGGCGCCCTTCGGAGCCTTGGGCCGGTCCTTCAGATAGGCATAGGCCTTCTCGTCGGGCGCGATCATGCCGGCGCGGGCGCCGCCCTCGATCGACATGTTGCAGACGGTCATCCGCCCTTCCATGGAGAGGGCGCGGATCGCCTCGCCGGCATATTCGATGACCGAGCCGGTGCCGCCGGCCGTGCCGATCTCGCCGATGATCGCCAGGGTGATGTCCTTGGCGGTGACGCCCTTGGCCAGGGTGCCGTCGACCTGGACCAGCATGTTCCTGGCCTTCTTCTGGATCAGCGTCTGGGTGGCGAGGACATGCTCCACCTCGGAGGTGCCGATGCCATGAGCCAACGCGCCGAAGGCGCCATGGGTGGAGGTGTGGCTGTCGCCGCAGACGATGGTGGTGCCGGGCAGGGTGAAGCCCTGCTCAGGGCCGACGATGTGGACGATGCCCTGGCGCTTGTCGCGCTCATGGAAATATTCCACGCCGAAATCCGCGGCGTTCTTCGCCAGCGCCTCGACCTGGATGCGGCTCTCCTCCTCGACGATGCCCTTGGAGCGGTCGGTGGTGGGGATGTTGTGGTCGACGACGGCCAGCGTCTTTTCGGGCGAGCGGACCTTGCGCCCGGTCATGCGCAGCCCCTCGAAGGCCTGGGGGCTGGTGACCTCGTGGACGAGGTGGCGGTCGATATAGAGCAGGCAGGTGCCGTCTTCCTGCCGGTCGACGATGTGGTCGTCGAAGATCTTGTCGTAGAGCGTGGTCGGGGCGGATGCGGACGTCATGGCGTGAGGCCTCTGTCGGGGTGTCGTCGTGAGAAAGCTCGCGGGGGGCGGCGCCGTCGGGCGGTCCGCCTCGGCCTGTCGCCGGCGCGGCGGCCGGCTTCAGGCGCTCGTAAGCGCTGCGATGGCAGAGGCGGTGAAGCGGCCGAAGAAGCGCCAGGGCAGGCGGGCATGGTCGTCCAGCGCCGCGAAACCGCGCGTCGTCGGCAGGCGGCGCAGCTTCGCCTCCCGGCGCACGGCATGCACCCTGCCATCCCTGCTCTGTCGGGCTCTCGTCATGGCGCGCTTCTAACAGTTCCAGGGTGAGCCGGCAACGAAGCCGATGGCGCGGCGACCGTTGCCATCGCCGCGACGAGCGCGCACGGTGCCGGCCCGGATCGAGACAGGTGATGCGATGCTGCGATTCTTCCCGTTCATGGTTCTGGCCGTGCTGGCCTATGCCATCGTCGTCTGGGCGTTAGGCATGCCGCTCTCGCGGGAGATCGTCGCCTTCGGCCTGCCGTCGGGCACGCAATTCTCGCTGACCGTCAGCGAGGTCGTGCTCGCCATCGCCACCATCGTGCTGTTCTTCGAGATCATGAACGCGACCAGCGCGCGCTCGAGCTCCATCCTCAATCACGGGCTCTCGATGGTGGTCTTCGTCGCGAGCCTGATCGCCTTCCTGATGATCCCCGGCTTCGGCACCGGCACCTTCCTGATCATCACGCTGATGACGCTGGTCGACGTGATCGCCGGCTATTCCATCAGCATCCTCACCGCCCGGCGCGACATGACCTTCGGCGGGCAGGAGTAGCGCTGGCGGCGCAGTCGTCCAGCGCCCGGCCGCGGGCCTTCGCGCAAACAAAAACGCGGCCCCGAAGGACCGCGTTTCGAACGTCTCGCGAAAGTCGTCTTACTTGGCGGCGGCCTTGTCGCCCTTGGCGGGGCGGGCCTCGACGCGCTCGGCGATGCGGGCGGACTTGCCGCGACGATCGCGCAGGTAATAGAGCTTGGCACGACGCACCTTGCCCTTGCGGACGACCTTGATGCTGTCGATGTTCGGCGAGTAGAGCGGGAAGACGCGCTCGACACCCTCGCCATAGGAAATCTTGCGGACGGTGAAGGCCTCGTTCAGGCCGCCGCCATTGCGGGCGATGCAGACGCCTTCATAGGCCTGGACGCGGCTGCGCTCGCCTTCCTTGACCTTGACGTTGACCTGGACGGTGTCGCCGGGCTGGAAATGCGGGATCTCGCGACCTTCGCTGAGCCTGGCGATCTGCTCTTTGTCGAGCTGTTCGATGATGTTCATGGGTCTCTCCATGGCCGTTGTCGCGTGTGATCACGCGGGCGTTCGGCACGCTGTTTTCAGTTGAGGTCCGGGCCATACAGCAGCGGGCCCGGTTTGTCGAGCGACCGCCCGGGAAAATCAGGGCTTTCGCGGCCCGCGCGGCGATGTGCATAAAGCGGGCCTCAGATTGCGAAGGGAGCGTCGCAGAATCATGGCCGAGACCACCAGAACCGCCCTCGTCACCGGCGCCGCCCGCGGCATCGGCCTCGCCACCGCGCGGCTCTTCTTGCAGGAGGGCTGGCAGGTCGCGTTGCTCGACATCGATGCCGTGACACTCGACCAGGCGATGGCGGCGATCGGCGAGCCGGAGCGGACGCTGGCGCTGCCCTGCGACGTCTCCGACGCGGCGGCCCTGACCCAGGCTTTCGAACGCCTGGCGGCGCGGTTCGGCCGCCTCGACGCGCTGGTCAACAATGCCGGCACCGCCGTCTTCAAGCCCCTGCTGGAGACGACGCTGGAGGATTGGCAGCGGGTCATGGCGGTGAACCTGACCGGGCCGTTCCTGGCGACGCAGCTCGCCGCGCCTCTGATGAGCGAAGCCGGCGGCGGCGCGATCGTCAACATCACCTCGATCTCGGGGCTGCGCGCTTCGACGCTGCGCGTCGCCTACGGCACCAGCAAGGCCGCTCTGGCCCATCTCACCAAGCAGCAGGCGGCCGAGCTAGCCTCGCTCAACATCCGCGTCAATTCCGTGGCTCCGGGCCCGGTCGACACGGCCATGGCGAAAGCCGTGCATAGTCCGGAGATCCGCGCCGATTACCACGATGCGATCCCGCTGAACCGCTACGGGCTCGAGGAGGAGCTGGCGCAGGCCATCCATTTCCTGTGCAGCGACAAGGCGAGCTACATCACCGGCCAGACGCTCGCCGTGGATGGCGGCTTCGACGCGGTGGGAATCGGCCTGACCACGTTGCGGGGCGCGCGACGCAACCGCTGACCGCTCCGGCCTTAAGCCTGCCGGGGTACCGGTCGCTCAGTCCTTGCGGGCGTCGCGCTCCAGGCGCTCTGCCCGCAAGCGCGCGGTCTTGGCGTCGCGCGCCTGCTCGACCAGCTCGGTCTCCGAGAGGATGCGTGCCGCAACCGCGCTGCGGTTCTGGATGCGCAGGAAGGCGTTGTCGGCATCGGTGCGTAGCCTGGATTGCTTCGACACCGGCTCAGCCCTTCGCGACCGAGGCGCTCTCGACGACGATCTCATGATCGCCGACCGCGCGCTCCTGACCGCTCGGCCCGCGTACGCGATACTGCTCTTCGGCATTGTCGCGCGAGGGCATCATGCGGATGACCTCGAACGGGCCGACACGCGGCTGATTGGCGAAATCGGGCGTGAGATTGACGAGATCGCCGGGTTTATAGGGGGCTTGTGCCATGGGTTTCATCCTGTCCCGCTGAGATCCGCCGCGGTGGTGCGGTGTCGGTCGGCCCTGCGGCGGAGAGGCCCGGGATGCAGCAGGACGGCGCGCGAGGGCGGATCGGCGGCGCGGCCGAGCGCGGCGACGCGTCGCGCGCTGCCTCGATCGCAGCAGCGCCGTCGCCCATCCGAGGCGTCATCCTGGCCAATTGTCCCGCTATCCGCCGCGCCGGAGGGCAGCGCGACCACGAGGTCGGCTGCCGGCGCGCCATCCCCCGCAGATGGGATGGTCGGGGGCGGAATGTAAGGGCCGCCGCGCATGACCCTTGCATCGCGCGGCGAACGGCGCGAACCTCAGTGGCACTGACCAGCTCTTCGACGGCCGCCCGACCCCGTCGGGCCCGAGCGACCGCCGCCCGACCGGCATGGGCGCCATGCCGGCCTTCCGCCGCGCGGGCGCAGTCGGCCCCGGCCACGCCCCCGCGGCTCCAACGAAGGAGACCGTGATGTCGGCATTTTCAACCGGAGACGACAGCAGCACCGGCCTCAGAGCCGGCGGGCCGCGATGCATCGCCATCGTCGGCCCGTTCCAGAGCGGCAAGACGACGCTTCTCGAAAGCATTCTGGCGCGCTGCGGCGGGCTCTCCCGCCCGGGCTCCGTCAAGGGCGGCAACAGCGTCGGCGATGCCGCGCCCGAAGCGCGCGCCCATCAGATGAGCACCGAGCCCAATGTCGCGACCGTGGAGTTCCTGGGCCAGCGCTTCCACTTCATCGACTGCCCAGGCTCGGTCGAGTTCCTGCACGAGATGCGCCATGTGCTGCCGGCGGTCGATGCGGCCGTGGTGGTCTGCGAAGCCGACGAACGCAAGATGCCGGCGCTGGAACTGGTGCTGCGCGAGCTCGAGGAGGCGGATATCCCGCGTTTCCTCTTCCTCAACAAGATCGACACCGCGACGCGCCGGGTGCGCGAGACGCTCGGCCTGCTGCAGCGGGCCTCGCGCACGCCGCTCCTGCTGCGCCAGATCCCGCTCTGGCAGCGCGGTATCGCCGTGGGCTTCATCGATCTCGCGCTGGAGCGGGCCTTCATCTATCGCGAGCACGCGCCGAGCGAGATCGTGCCGCTGGCGGCCGAGGAGGCCGGGCGGGAGAAGGAGGCGCGCTTCTCGATGCTGGAGACGCTCGCCGACCATGACGACGCGCTGATGGAGGATCTGCTCGGCGACATGGAGCCGCCGCGCGACCGGATCTTCGACGATCTCGCGCGCGATCTGCGCGACCGGCACGTCGTTCCGGTGCTGATCGGCGCCGCCGAGCGGGGCAATGGCGTCACGCGGCTGCTGAAGGCGCTGCGCCATGAGGCGCCCGGGCTGGCGGAGACGCGCGGGCGCATCGGCGTGCTGAACGAGGGGCCGCCGCTCGCCCAGATCATGAAGACCTGGCATTCCAGCCATGGCGGCAAGATCTCGCTGGCGCGGGTGCTGCGCGGCACGCTCGCCGAAGGCGATGTGGTGACCTCCAGCCGCGGCGTCGAGGCACGGATCGCCGGGATCCTGGCGCTGAAAGGCGCCGAGCAGAGCCGCAGGCCCGCGGTGGTGGAGGGCGACGTCGCCGCGCTGGCGCGGCTGGAGGGAGTGCTGACCGGGGAGGCGATCGCGCTCGGCAGGACAAGGGCGGAGATCATCAGCGCGATCGCCCCGCCGGAGCCGGTGCACGCCGTCGCCGTCTCGATCCGCGACCGCAAGGACGATGTCCGCCTCGCCTCGGCCCTGGCGCGGCTGACCGAGGAGGATCCGGCGCTCGCCGTCTCGCAGCTGGCGGAGCTCAACGAGACGCGGCTTTCCGGCCAGGGCGAGATGCATCTCAGGGTGACGCTGGAGCGGCTGGCCGGGCGTTTCGGCGTGGCGGTGACGAGCCGTCCGCCGCAGGTGGGCTATCGCGAGACGATCCGCTCCGCCGCCAGTGCCCGCGGCCGCCATCGCAAGCAGAGCGGCGGGCATGGCCAATATGGCGACGTCGTCCTCGAGATCGCACCGCTGCCGCGCGGGGAGGGCATCCGCTTCATCGACCGGATCAGCGGCGGCGTCGTGCCCCGGCAATATATCGCGTCGGTCGAGGCGGGCGTGCGGGATTACTGCCAGAGCGGCCCGCTCGGCTTTCCGCTGCTCGACATCGCGGTGACCCTGACCGACGGCTCCTATCATACCGTCGATTCCTCCGACATGGCCTTCCGTCAGGCGGCGCGGCTCGCCATGGCGGAGGCTACGGCGCAGGCCCGGCCGGTGCTGCTCGAGCCGATCCTGGCCGTCGACATCGTCATTCCTTCAGACGCGATGTCGCGGGCCTCGGCGCTGGTCTCGAGCCGCAGGGGGCAGATCCTGGGCTATGATTCCAGGCCCGGCTGGCGCGGCTGGGACCGGATCGAGGCGCTGATTCCGGAGCAGGAGATGGCGGGGCTGATCGTCGAGCTGCGCTCGGCGACGGCCGGCGTCGGCTCCTACAGCGCGCGTTTCGACCATCTGGCGGAGCTCGCGGGCAAATCGGCGGAGGCCATCGTCGCCAGCCACGCGCATGGCGGACGCTGACGCTCCGGCGGACGCGCCGTCGCAGGGACTGTGGCGAAAAAGTTCACATATGAACCTTTTTCGCCGGGCTTCGCGTTTCGGCGCTTGCGTCGAAACGCGGGCTTCCTCACTGTATGCCCAGATAAAATAAGCGGAACGGGCGCAGGCGCACCGAATCCGGCATATGGGAGGGATGACGATGACTGTGCTTCACACAGCGCCGGGCGCGGCACCGATGCGCCCCTGGCTGGCTCATTATCCGGCCGCCGTGCCGGGCGAGATCGACGAGGCCAAGCTCGGCACGCTGGCGGATCTGGTTCGCGAGGCCTGCGCCAGCTTCCCCAACCGCCCGGCCTTCGAAAGCTTCGGCAAGACGATCAGCTTCGCGGAGACGGGGCGCGCGGCACAGGCCTTCGCCGCCTGGCTGCAGGGCCAGGGTTTCCGGAAGGGCGACCGGATCGCCCTGATGATGCCGAACATCCTGGCCTATCCCGCGACGATCTTCGGCGCGCTGCTCGGCGGCTACACCGTCGTCAACATCAACCCGCTCTACACGGCCCGCGAGCTGACGCATCAGCTCAATGATTCCGGCGCCCGCGCGCTGGTGGTGATCGAGAATTTCGCCCATGTCGTCGAGGAGGCGAAGCCGCATCTGAAGCTCGACGCCATCGTCGTCGCGACCGCCGGCGATCTGATGGGCTTCAAGGGCAGCATCGTCAATTTCGTCGCGCGCAAGATCAAGAAGGTGGTCAAGCCCTTCGCGCTGCCGGGCTCGTTCTCGCTGAAGACGATCTTGGCCGGCCAGCAGGCGATGGCGCCGGTGACCGTCGGCCTCGATGACATCGCCTTCCTGCAATATACCGGCGGGACGACGGGCGTGGCCAAGGGCGCGACCCTGACCCATCGCAACGTCGCCTCCAATGTCGAGCAATGCGTGCTCTGGCTCGGCTGGGCGCTGGAGCCGCCGCTGGGGCGCAGCGACTACCAGCATGTGATGGTGACGGCGCTACCGCTCTACCACATCTTCGCGCTGACCTGCTGCTGCATGTTCATGCTGCGCATCGGCGCCAAGGGCCTGCTGATCGCCAATCCGCGCGATATTCCCGGCTTCATCAAGATCCTGAAGACGAGCCGCATCACCCTGTTTTCCGGGGTGAACACGCTCTACAACGCGCTGGCGCAGCACCCCGAGATCCGGGACGTCGATTTTTCCGAGCTGCGTTTCGCGGTCGCCGGCGGCATGGCGACGCAGGCCGCCGTCGCCAAGCGCTGGAAGGACGTCACCGGCCGGCCGATCGTCGAGGGCTATGGCCTCTCCGAAACCTCGCCGGTCGCCTCGATCAACCGGCCGGACATCACCGAATTCACCGGGACGATCGGCTTCCCCTTGCCCTCGACCGATATGAGCATTCGCGACGCCGAGAACAACGACATGGCCGTCGGCGAGCCCGGCGAGATCTGCATCAGGGGGCCGCAGGTGATGGCGGGCTATTGGAACCGTCCCGACGAGACCGCCAAGGTGATGACGAGCGACGGTTTCTTCCGCACCGGCGATGTCGGGGTGATGCTGCCGGACGGGCAGATCAAGATCGTCGACCGGATGAAAGACATGGTGCTGGTCTCCGGCTTCAACGTCTATCCCAACGAGGTGGAGGACGTGCTGGCGGCGCATCCGGGCGTGCTGGAGGCGGCGGTGATCGGCCTGCCGGACGAGCATTCGGGCGAGGCGGTGACGGCTTTCGTGGTGAAGAAGGACGAGGCGCTGACGGCGGATGATCTGCGCGCCTTCTGCAAGGAGAGCCTGACCGGCTACAAGGTGCCCAAGCAGATCGTCTTCCGCGAGGCGCTGCCCAAGACCAATGTCGGCAAGGTGCTGCGCCGGGCGCTGCGCGAAGAGGTGGCGGCGCCGGAGCGCTGATCCCGGCGCGGGGCGAAAGCGGATTCCCCTTTCGGGTGCGATGCGCTAGCCTGATCGGCGCGGCGCGTCATCGCCGGGCTTCTGGAAGGCTCGAGGTTTGCAGGGTGATCCGATCGACCGCGCCGCTCTCGCGCAGGTGAAGCCGGGGCTGACGCTCCATGCGGATGCGGCGCTCAATGGCGAGCCGGAGCCCGCCATGCTGGGCGAGCCGATCACGCCGTTCAGCGTGTTCTTCATCCGCAACAACGGCACGCTGCCCGAGATCGGGGATGCCGCGCAATGGCGGCTGGCGATCGACGGCGAGGTCGAGGAGCCGCGCAGCTGGTCGATCGCCGAATTGCAGAGCCACTTCGAGACGGTGACCGAGACGGCCGTGCTCGAATGCGCCGGCAATGGGCGCTCGCTGTTCCAGCCGGCGACGGACGGGGTGCCCTGGCGGCTGGGTGCGGTCGGCTGCGCGCGCTGGACCGGGGTGCGGCTGCGCGACGTGCTGCAGGCTTCCGGCGTCAAGCCGAGCGCGGTCTATACCGGCCATTACGCGCCGGACCGGCAGATCCAGGATCCGGGCCGACCGGCGCTGTCGCGGGGGCTGCCGCTGGCCAAGGCCCTGGCGCCGGAGACGCTGCTCGCCTTCGGGATGAATGGCGAGACGCTGCCGCTGCTGCATGGCGGGCCGCTGCGCATCGTGGCGCCGGGTTATCCCGGTTCGGCCTGGCAGAAATGGCTGGATCGCGTCTCGCTGCGTCCGCATGAACATGATGGCGAGAAGATGCAGGGGACGAATTACCGGCTGCCGATCCGGCCGGTGGCGCCGGGCGAGCCGGTCGATCCGAGCGAATTCGCCGTGATCACCGACATCCGGGTGAAATCGCTGATCACCACGCCCGCGCCGGGCTTCACGGCCGCGATCGGCGCGGGCGTCGCGGTGCGCGGCTTCGCCTGGAGCGGCGCGGTGGCGCTGGCCTCGGTCCGCGTCTCGGGCGATGGCGGGGAGAGCTGGGTCGAGGCGGATCTGGGCGAGGCGGAAGGTGCCTTCGCCTGGCGGGCCTTCGGCGCCACGCTGCCGACGCCGCGGCCCGGCCCGATCGAGATCGTGGCGCAGGCGCGGGACGTCGCCGGACGGGTCCAGCCGCTGGAGGCGGCGCCCTGGAACCCGCGCGGCTATTGCAACAACCAGGCGCAGCGGGTCGCGGGCGAGGTGCGCTGAGCCTGCCGGTCAGGCGATGATCAGCGCCTTCTCGTCGGCGCGCTGCGCCGTCACCAGGCGCAGCTGCCCCGGTTCGACACCGCCCAGGAACCGCACCGGCGTGAAATCCTCGGCCCGCCCGGTGCCGCCGCGCTCGGTCAGCACGTTCAGCGGCTGGCCGATGCGCCGGCCGAGATGGGCCGCCTGGGCGGCGCGGCCGGCCTCCCGCAGCCTCGCCGCACGCTCCGCCACCATGGCTCCCGGCGCTTGCGGCATGCGGGCCGCCGGCGTGCCGGGCCTGGCGGAGAACGGGAAGACATGGACATAGGACAGGTCGCAGGCGGCGATCAGCTCGAGCGAGCGCGCGAACATCGCCTCGTTCTCGGTCGGGAAGCCGGCGATGATGTCGGCTCCGAAGGCGATTTCCGGCCGCAGCGCCCGCATCTCGGCGCAGAAACGGATGGCGTCGGCGCGGCTGTGGCGCCGCTTCATCCGCTTCAGGACGAGATCGTCGCCGGATTGCAGCGAGAGGTGGAGATGCGGCATCAGCCGGGGCTGGTTCGCGATGGCCTCGCGCAGCTCCGCGTCGACCTCCACGGCGTCGAGCGAGGACAGGCGCAGCCGCGGCAGCTCCGGCAGAGCCCGTAAGATCGCCGTCACCAGCGCGCCGAGGCTGGGCGTGCCCGGCAGGTCGTGGCCATAGCTGGTCAGGTCGACGCCGGTCAGCACGATCTCGGCGGTGCCGGCCTCGACCAGCTGCCGGCACTGCGTCACCGCCTCCGGCACGGGCACCGAGCGCGACCGGCCGCGGCCGAAGGGGATGACGCAGAAGGTGCAGCGATGGTCGCAGCCATTCTGCACCTGCACGAAGCCGCGGGTGCGGTCCTGCGGAACGCCGATCCGGGGGAGGGAGAGGGTGGCGGGCGCCATGATGTCGCCGACGGCGAGCTTGTCCTGCGGCGCGAGGGAGGCGGCCTTCAGGCTGTTGGAGCGGGCCAGCCGCGTCCAGCTCTCGGGCTGCATCTTCTCGGCATTGCCGAGGACGAGGTCCGTCTCCGGCATGCGGGCGAAGGAATCGGGCTCGATCTGGGCGGCGCAGCCGGTCACGATGACGGGTCGCTCCGGGTGCTCGCGCTTCAGCCGCCGGATCGCCTGGCGCGCCTGCCGGGTCGCCTCGCTGGTGACGGCACAGGTGTTGACGATAGCGACATCGCCGAGGCCGGCGCTGTCCGCCTGCCGGCGGATCGCCTCGCTCTCGACGATGTTGAGCCGGCAGCCGAAGGTCAGGATCTCGGCGGGCCGGCGGCCGATGCCCGCGTCGCTCACGCGGCCGTCTCGAACCAGGCGGGCTCGATCAGCCCTTCCCATTCCAGCGCGACCGGCCCGGTCATCAGCACATGGCCGTCGCGCTCGCGCCACTCGATGACGAGATCGCCGCCGGGCAGGCTCACCGTCGCCTTGCGCGCGGATAATTCGCGCCGGACGGCGGCGACCAGGGCGGCGCAGGCGCCAGAGCCGCAGGCCTGGGTGATGCCGGCGCCGCGTTCCCAGACGCGCAGCACGATATGGTCCGGCGCCGTCACGGCCGCGAGCTCGATATTGGCGCGGTCGGGGAAGACGGGGTGGTTCTCCAAGAGCGGGCCGATCTGCTGCAGGTTGAAGCGGTAGGGATCGTCGACGAAGAACACCGCGTGCGGATTGCCCATATTGACGGCGCAGGGCGTGTGCAGGATCGGATCGTCGATCGGCCCGATCTGCAGCTCGAAGCGGGCGGTATCGTGGAAGGGCTCGGCCAGCGGGATCTCCTCCCAGCCGAGACGCGGCGCGCCCATGTCGACGGTGAACAGCCAGTCGCCGTCGCGACGGGCCTCCAGCAGCCCGGCCCGGGTTTCCAGCGCTAGTTCGCTCAGCGCGGCGTCGCCCATCTGCGGATCCGCCATCATCGCCCAGGCGACGCAGCGCGTGCCGTTGCCGCAGGCGCCGGCCTCCGACCCATCGCTGTTGTAGATGCGGATGAAGGCGTCGGTGCCCGGGGTGCGCGGGTCGTGCAGGACCATCAGTTGGTCGAACGCCGCAAGCGGCTGGGCGGCGATCGCGCGGGCATCTTCCTCCGAGACGCGCAGCTTGGTGCCGCGCAGGTCCAGCACGGTAATGGCATTGCCGAGACCGTTCATCTTGAGGAACCGGCGCTGCGTCAGGGCGTTCATCACGTCACATGTCCGATGGTCTGCCGGTGATATGGCGGAGCCGACGCGAAAAAGCCACCCTCCGGCCGTTCCGGAGCGTCACGTGACAGCCTATGCTGCGCTCCAGCGCGCGAATCGTCTTATGCGGGTCAGGACCATGTGCATGCGGTATCTCAGGTTCACCATACTCGCGGGCGGAGTCCTGGCCGGCAGCCTCGCTGTCGCCGGTCTAGGGCTGACCGGGGCGCTGGCGCAGCAGCGTGTGGCGCCGCCATCGCCGGTCGATTCCGCGCCGCTGGCGCCGCCGCCCGGCGCCGCGCCTGCCCAGGCTCCCGCCCCCGTCCCGCCCGCACCGACGGCACCGGCCGAGCCGCAGCCCGTGCAGCCGCCGCCCTCCCTGCAGGGTCCCGTGGTGCCGCAGCCGGTACAGCCCGCGCCGACGCCTCAGGTCCCGGTCGAGCCGCAGCCGGTGCAGCCGCCGCCGAGTCTGCCGACCCCCGGCGGCCAGCCGGCCCCCGTCGCACCGCCGCAGCAGACCGGCACGATCGACCCCAACGCGACGCTGGCGGGCCGGAAGGGCGATGTCAGCGATGTCGACGAGGTCCAGCTCGTCTCCAAGCCGGTGCTCGCTTTGGCCGGCCGGTCGAGCTGGGACGAGGGCTTCCGGTCCCTGTCGGAGAGCTTCCGCATCCTGCGGGAGGAGGCGGCCAGCGCCAATCTGCCGATCGCCGGGCGCCCGCTGACCCTGTTCGTCGAGACCGACGATAACGGCTTCCGCTTCGAGGCGATGCTGCCGGTCGGGCCCGGCCCCGAAGGCGCGCGCCGCTCGGAATTCGGCCGGGGCGTCAAGCCGGGGATGACGCCGGGCGGGCCGTCCCTGCGTTTCGTCCATGTCGCGCCCTATGACGACATCGATTCGACCTATGAGACGATCACCGCCTATCTCGAGGCCAAGAGCATCGTGGTGAAGGACGCTTTCCTCGAGGAATATGTCGGTGATCTCAAGGATGCGGGCGATCCGAACCTCGAGATCAACGTCTATGTGCAGCCGCGCTGAGCGGGCCGCGGCTCAGGCGCTCCAGCTCTGGCCTGGCCGCATCGGCTGAAAGCGCTCCTCGGCGACGCCGAACTGCGCCAGCGCCGCCTTCAGCGCCTCGAGCGGGCGCTCGATGCCCTCGTCGGTGAGCTGGAACGTGCCCCAATGGTGGCCGATGGCGCGCTCGGCGCGCAGCGCCTGCATCACGCGCACCGCCTCTTCCGGGTTCATGTGGTTGTCGCCCATGAACCAGCGCGGCTCATAGGCGCCGATCGGCAGCACCGCCAGCGCGAAGGGACCGAATTCCAGCCCCAGCCGATCATAGAGCGAGCCGTCATGATAGCCGGTGTCGCCGATGTGGAAGACCTTGGTCTGCTCGGTTTCGACGATGAAGGAGCACCACAGCGCCATGCGGCGATCGAGCGCGCCGCGCGCCGACCAGTGATAGGTGGGGGCGAGCGTCAGCCGCACCGCGTCGCTCAGAGGTAGTTGCGCCCGCCAATCATGGGCCTCCGCCCGGGCATCGGGAATGCGGGCCCTCACGATCGTGTCATTGCCCAGGGGCATGATCATGCGCGGCTTGTCGCGATCATGCAGCCGGGCCAACGTCTCGACGTCGAGATGGTCGTAATGATTATGCGTGACCAGCACGACATCGATCGGCGGCAGCGCCTCGAAGGCGACGCCGGGCGGATTGACGCGCTTGGGCCCGAAGAAGGAGAGCGGGCTCGCGCGCTCGGAATAGACGGGGTCGATCAGGATATTCAGCCCCGCGACCTGGTAGAGGAAGGATGCGTGGCCGAGATGGACGATGCGGAAGCCCTGATGCCGCGCCGGCGGCGTGTCCTGCGGCGGGGTCGGGTATTGCGGCGGAAACACCTCGCGCTGGCGCTCGCCCATCTGCCAGCGCAGCACATCCATCAGCCCCTTGGTGACCGGCCGCCCGTCGGTGAAGCGCAACCCGTCGAAATTCTCGGTGACCGGCCCTTGGTAATAGGGGTTGCGGGAGCGCGTATAGGAGGCCCAGGCCAGGCCCGTACTGGCCAGGAGGGCGGGAAGGCCGATGAGGGACAGCAATCTGCGACGGTTCATGGCAGGAGAGGTGGGCGTGGGCGGCCGCTCGTCAAGAGGGTGTGCGCGTGAGTTGCGCGCGGCTGCTCGCCGCCGGCTGGATGCTGGCGCTGGCCGCCGCGCCGGTGCAGGCCGATCCTGCGAGCTGTGGCGGGGCTGACGATCCCTGCCGCGTGGCGAGCGGCAGCTATCACGTCGCCTTGCCCGCGCCGGCCGGACCCGGCCCCCGCCCGGCGGTGCTGTTCTTCCATGGCGCGGGCGGGCTCGGCCGCAGCGTGCTGGAGCCGGCCTCCCATCTGCGCGCCTTCGTCGAGGCCGGCTATGTGGTCATCGGGGCGGATGGGTTGATGCGGCCGGATTACGCCTTCGGCACGGGCTGGTCCTTCAGGCCGGAGGGGCCGCAGCAGCGCGACGAGCTCGGCTTCGCGCAGGAGGTCATCGCCGATGCGGTGCGGCGCTTCGGCATCGATCGGCAGCGTATCCTCGTCACCGGCTTCTCGATCGGCGCGTCGCTGACCTGGTATCTCGCCTGTCGCGAGCCGCGGCTGGGAGCGGCCTATGCGCCGGTCGCCGGCGGGTTCTGGCGGCCGCATCCGCAAAGCTGCGCGGGGCCGGTGGATCTGCTGCACGGCCATGGCTGGCGGGACCGGACGGTGCCGCTGGAGGGGCGCCCGCTGCGTGGCGGCGAGCTGGTGCAGGGCGACGTCTTCGAGGGGCTGCAGCTCTGGCGGCAGGTCAATGGCTGCCGCAACATCCGGCCCGACGGTTTCGAGACGGGAGCGGTGTTCTGGCTGCGGAGCTGGAAGGCCTGCGAGTCCGGGCACGAGATCGTGCTGGCGCTGCATCCGGGCGATCATGACGAGATCCCGGCGGGATGGGCGGAGATGGCGCGGCGCTGGTTCGAGCAGCGCTTGGCCGCGCGCGCGGGCCCCTGAGCCGCGCCACGGCCTTCACTGGCCGGAGCGCATGGCGACGGTGGCGATGCCGGCGCCGATCAGCAAGGTGCCGCCCGCCTTGTTGAACACGCCGATGGCGCGGGGATTGGCGATGACCGAACGGGCGCGCGAGGCGATCAGCGCGTAGCCGAAGGCGTTGGCGAAGGCGAGCGTCACGAAAGTCGCCTCGAAGATCAGCATCTGCGTCCAGAAATCGCGGTTCGCATCGAGGAATTGCGGCAGGAAGGCCACGAAGAAGGTGATGCCCTTGGGGTTGAGCGCCGTCACCAGCCAGGCATGGCCGAGCATGCGCCAGGGCGGGGTCTCGTCCTGCCGCGGCTTCGCGTCCAGCGTGCCGCCGGCCCGGAAGAGCTTGACGCCGAGATAGACGAGATAGGCGGCGCCGACCCATTTCAGCGCCGTGAACACCGTCGCCGAGGTCGCCAGCAGCGCGCCGACGCCGAGCATCGACAGCGTCATCGCCGTGAAATCGCCGAGCGCCACCCCGACAGCCATGGGGAAGGCGGTGCGCCAGCCCTGGCCGAGCGCATAGGAGATGACCAGCAGGATGGTCGGTCCCGGGATCACCAGGAGGATGGCGGTCGCGGCGGCGAAGGCGGCCCAGCTCTCGAAGCTCATCGCAGATTTCCCCCTGGCCGGATCAGGCCGGCGGCCAGCTCTCGGTGAAGACGAAGCGCTCCACCGGCTTGCGGCTGCGCGCGGCGCGCTCGCGTTCGTCGAGCGGCGGGGGCAACTGCGAGGCCTCGCCGATCTGCCCCAGCGCGATGACGACGACGGGCTCGTGGCTCTCGGGCAGCGCGATCGCCGCGCGCAGCTTGTCGGCCGAGAAGCCCGCCATCTGATGCAGATGCAGGCCGAGCGCCATCGCCTGGATCGAGAGATGCGCGACGGATTGGCCGAGATCGTAGCGGCCATAGAGATTGGGGCTGCCATCCGCCTTGCTGCGCTCGGCGATGCCGACGATCAGATGCGGGGCGTGCTGGGCCCAGATCACGTTGCCCTGCGCCAGGCTCTCGACGATCCGCGCGAAGCCGGCGCTGCCATGGCTGGCATGGACGAAGCCCCAGGGCTGGAGATTGCTGGCCGAGGGCGCCCAGCGCGCCGCCTCGAACAGCGAGCCCAGGGTGGCGTCGTCGATCGCCCCGCCGGTGAAGGCGCGCGGAGACCAGCGTTCGGCGAGGAGGGGGAGGATCGGATGCTCGGTGGTCGCGGTCTTGGAGGTCATTTGCCTGCTGCTTTCGGCCGGCTCGTCCGGTCGGGCCTTCAGCAAGCCCGAGACGACCGGGGTTGTAAAGAGTATTGACGCTGCGTCATGGCTGCGACGCGCCCATGGCGCCGAGCCGGCGTCATGCGACGGGATGATGAGGCTTGCGACGCGGCCGACGCGATTCGGCTAGGAGCCGGCGGCCACGACCAACGTCCACCAGGCGCCATAGCTCGAATTCGGCGATTTGGTCAGCGCGATGCCGTAGCGGGTGACGTCGGGCAGGCGCAGATTGGCGTCATGGCCGGAGGAGGCGCGCCAGCCCGCCACCGCTTCCTCGGTGGAGAAATAGCCGGCGCCGAGATTCTCGGCGGCGCGGCCGGTGTTGAGCCTCGCCTGCTGGATGCGGCTGGTGAAGCTTCCGCCGACATCATGCGACAGGCTGTTGGCCGCCGCCATGGCGTTGGACTGGTACTGCGCCATCGCCGTCAGCTTCGGGTCCAGCCTGAGCGGCGGCAGGCCCTGGCTGGCGCGGTAGCTGTTGATCAGCCGGCCGGCCTGGACGGGATCGACCCGCACCGAGGCGAGGCGCTGGGCGGAGGAGGCGCTCATCGGGCCGGACGGCGCGACGGCACAGGCGGAGAGGGCGACCGAGGCGGCGAGCAGCGCGGCCGCGAGGAGAGGCTTTGTCATGAACGGTTCCGGGATCGGGGCGGGGACATGATGGAGCAACAGCATGAATCTGCTTAAGTTCCTGCGCCGTTAAGACCCGGCCCGGTTTTGTCGCGGGCGGCTGAATCCCGTCTCGCGGCGCGCGCATCGCCGGCGACGAGGCGGGCGGCCGCGGGCGCAACCTTGACTTTCGCCACAATCTTCCGCTTTAACCCCGGCATTCGTTTCGCCGACATCGTCGAGACCGCATCCGCCGACCGGGCCGCTCGCGAGAGCCTTCCGAGCCTGGAGGTCAACGCCCGACAGCGCGTCCGCGCCCTCGGGCGCGAAACCGTTTGGCGGGGTGGTCGCGGGGGTCGAGGTTTCCCGGGGCAAGCAAGCAGGTCCGCATGTTCGGCACTCTCAGCGACAGGCTATCCGGCATCCTTTCGGGGCTGACCCGCAGGGGTTCGCTGACCGAGGAGGACGTCAACGCCGCGCTGCGCGAGGTGCGCAAGGCGCTGCTCGAGGCCGATGTCGCGCTCGAAGTGGTGCGCAGCTTCACCGACAAGGTGCGCGAGCGCGCCGTCGGCGCCGAGGTGCTGAAATCGGTCACGCCCGGCCAGCAGGTCATCAAGATCGTCAACGACGTGCTGATCGACACGCTGGGCGGCGAGGGCGAGGGCATCACGCTCGATGCCGTGCCCCCGGTGCCGATCCTGATGGTCGGCCTGCAGGGCTCGGGCAAGACGACCTCGACCGCCAAGATCGCCAAGCGCCTGACCGACCGCAACAAGAAGCGGGTGCTGATGGCCTCGCTGGATACGCGCCGCCCGGCCGCGATGGAGCAGCTCGCCGTGCTCGGCCAGCAGGTCGGCGTCTCGACGCTGCCGATCGTCGCCGGGCAGACGGCCGTGCAGATCGCACGGCGGGCGATCGAGGCCGCCAGGCTCGGCGGCTATGACGTTGTGATGCTCGATACCGCCGGCCGCGTCACCCTCGACGACACGCTGATGGCCGAGGTCGCCGAGGTGAAGGCGGCGACGCAGCCGCATGAGGTGCTGCTCGTCGCCGATGCGCTGACCGGACAGGACGCCGTCAACACCGCGCGCGCCTTCGACGCCCGCGTCGGGCTGACCGGCATCGTGCTGACCCGCATGGACGGCGATTCCCGCGGCGGTGCGGCGCTGTCGATGCGCGCCGTCACCGGCAAGCCGATCAAGCTCGTCGGAACGGGCGAGAAGACCGACGCGCTCGAGGATTTCCATCCCTCGCGCGTCGCCAACCGCATTCTCGGCATGGGCGACATCGTCAGCCTGGTCGAGCGGGCGGCGGAGACGGTCGATGCCGACAAGGCGCAGGCGCTGGCCCAGCGGCTGGCCAAGGGCAATTTCGACCTGTCGGATCTGAAGACGCAATTGCAGCAGATGGAGAAGATGGGCGGCTTCGGCGGCGTGATGGGCATGCTGCCCGGCATGGGCCAGATGAAGCAGCAGCTCGCCAACGCCAAGGTCGACGACAAGATGATCGCGCGTCAGATCGCGATCATCAATTCGATGACGGCCGCCGAGCGCAAGAACCCGGATCTGCTCAAGAACAGCCGCAAAAAGCGCATCGCCGCCGGCTCCGGGACCACGCCCGAGGCGATCAACAAGCTACTCAAGATGCACCGGCAGATGGCCGACATGATGAAGCAGATGGCGCGGCAGAAGGGCGGCATGCTCGGCAAGCTCGGCTCGATGTTCGGGCTCGGCGGCGGCGGCATGGGCGGGCTGCCCGGCGGGCTCGACCCGTCGAAGATGGATCCGGCCCAGCTCGAGGCCCTGCAGAAGCAGCTCGGCGCCGGCGGCATGCCGGGCCTGCCGTCGGGCGGGTTTCCGGGCCTGCCCAAGGGCGTGACGCCGCCGGCCGGGATGATGCCGAAACTGCCGGGACTGGGTGGTTTGCCGGGGCTCGGGGGCTCCACCCCCTTCGGAGGCAAGAAAAAGTGACAAAACCCACCGAAATGCGCGTCGGCATGTTCGACGTGTTCAAGCAGGTCAAGGCCCGTCTCGACGACGCCAACCTCTCCTATGAAACCTCATCCTACCGGGACGACGCTTTCTCCTTCCTCGTGCATGCGCCGGGGGAATACTGGGAAATCGACGTTCTCGAGGACGGGTCCATCGATCTCGAAATCTTCACGTCGACCGGCATGAAGGACGATCCATGGGCCGCGATCGATCAATTGGTCGAAGACAACAAAGCCTGATTTCCCCCAACCGGTACCGGCCAGCGGCCGGTCCAGACCGAGCAAGCAAGGAAGACGAGCATGTCCCTCAAGATCCGCCTGACCCGTGGCGGCGCCAAGAAGCGCCCCTATTACCGCATCGTCGTCGCCGATGCCCGCTCGCCGCGCGACGGCCGCTTCATCGAGAAGATCGGCTCCTATGATCCGATGAAGGCCAAGGATTCGCCGGAGCGCGTGGTGCTCGACCTGGAGAAGGCCAAGGATTGGCTGGCCAAGGGCGCCCAGCCGACCGACCGCGTGCTGCGCTTCCTCGATGCCGCCGGCGTCGCCAAGCGCCCGGCGCGCAACAACCCGAACAAGGCCGTCCCGGGCGAGAAGGCCAAGGAGCGCGCCGAGAAGAACGCCGCCAAGAGCGCTGCGCCGGCCGACGCCGAGGCGTGAGCTGACGCCCCCCGGGCGATCCGGGCCGCGCTTTCAGGCGCGCGCCCGGCTTCCCCGGCATGCGCGGCCATTGTGAGGGGCGGCTGCTCCCGCGGATGGTCGCCCCCGATTCTGGCTGTGGAGCTTTCATGATGAGCCTGCCAGACAGCCTCGTCCTGCTCGGCGTCATCGGCGCCGCGCATGGCGTCAAGGGCGAGGTCAGGATCAAGGCCTTCACGGCCGATCCGCTCGCCATCGCCGATTACGGGCCGCTGACCGACGAGACCGGGCGGCTGCACGAGATCATCGCCGTGCGCCCCGCCAAGGAGGTGGTGGTCGCGCGGCTCGAGGGCGTGTCGAGCCGCGAGGCGGCCGAGGCGCTGAACGGCGTCAGACTGCATGTCGCGCGGGACAGGCTGCCGCCGCCCGAGGACGAGGACGAGTTCCTGCAGGCCGATCTGATCGGCTGCGCCGTCGTCGGGCCCGATGGCGCGGTGCTCGGCACGGTGACGGCGGTCGAGAATTACGGCGCCGGCGATTTGCTCGACATCGCGACGCCGGATGGGCGCTCCGTGCTGATGCCCTTCACCAAGGCCTTCGCGCCGCGCATCCTGATCGCCGAAAAGCGCATCGAGGCGCTGCCGCCCGCCGGCTTGTTCGAGGTCGAGGCCGATGAGTGAGGTCGGCGCGCTGATCTTCGACATGGACGGCACCATCGTCGACAATATGCGCTTCCATGACGACGCCTGGGAGATCTGGCACCGGGAGCAGGGGCTGCCGTTCCAGCGCGACGGCTTCTTCAAGGCGACGGCGGGCAAGGCCAATGCCGAGATCCTGGGCGGCTATTATCCGGATGCCGATGCCGAGACGATCCTGCGCCTGTCGGAAACCAAGGAAGAGCTCTACCGCGCCAATTACCGGCCGCATGTCGCCGCGCTCGCCGGGCTGCTCGATCTGATGGGGAGGGCCGAGGCGCAGGGCCTGCCGATGGCCGTCGCCTCCGCCGCGCCACCCGCCAATATCGACGTGGTGCTGGACACGCTGGGGATCCGCCGGCGCTTCGCCACCATCGTCTCGCCGAGCCAGGGCTTTCGCGGCAAGCCGCATCCCGACATGTTCCTGGCCGCGGCAGAGCGGATGGGCGTGCCGCCCGTGAACTGCCTGGTCTATGAGGACGCGCCGCTCGGCGTCGAGGCTGCACGGCGCGCCGGCATGCGCGCGGTCGCGCTGCTGACCATGCTGGACGCGGCGGATTTCGCCGGCTTCGACAATGTCATCGCCTGCGCCCGGGATTTCGCCGGGCTCGACGGGCTGCCCGCTCTGCGGGCGCGCTGAGCCATGGGTTTCCGCGCCACCGTCCTGACGCTCTATCCCGAGATGTTCCCGGGGCCGCTCGGGGCGTCGCTGGCCGGCGAGGGGCTGCGCAAGGGGCTGTGGAGCCTGGAAACCCACCAGATCCGCGATCACGGCATCGGCCGGCACCGCAATGTCGACGATAATCCGGCCGGTGGCGGGGCGGGGATGGTGCTGCGCTGCGACGTGCTGGCGGCGGCGATCGATGCGGCCGTGCCCGCCGGGGATGCGCGCCCGCGGCTCCTGATGTCGCCGCGCGGGCGGCGGCTCGACCAGAGCTTCGTCCGCGATCTCGTCGCCGGGGACGGCGCGGTGATCGTCTGCGGCCGCTTCGAGGGCGTCGATGAGCGGGTGATCGAGGGGCGGGGGCTCACCGAAGTCTCGATCGGCGATTACATCCTCTCGGGCGGCGAGATGGCGGCGATGGTGGTGCTCGACGCCTGCGTCCGGCTGATCCCCGGCGTGATGGGCAAGGAAGCTTCCGGCACCGAGGAGAGCTTCGAGAGCGGGCTTCTGGAATATCCGCATTACACGCGGCCGCGCGAATGGGAGGGGCGTGGGCTGCCCGAGGCGCTGCTCTCCGGCGATCACGCCCGCATCGCCCGCTGGCGGCGCGAGCAGGCCGAAGCCATAACCCGCGAACGCCGCCCCGATCTCTGGGCGGCGCACAAGGGGTGATGGCGGGTTCGAATCGTCATTGCGAGCGTAGCGAAGCAACCCAGAGTGCAGAGCTCGACGTCATTGGATTGCTTCGCTTCGCTCGCAAAGACGGATTGGGGGTGTCGCGAGGGGTGATGGCGGGCCGCAAAATCGTCATTGCGATCGCAGCGAAGCAACCCAGAGTGCAGGAGCTCGACGCCCCCCTAGGTTGCTTCGCTGCGCTCGCAATGACGTTTCTGGAGTGTCGCGAGGGGTTCTCGACACCGTCATTGCGAGCGTAGCGAAGCAACCCAGAGTACAGAGCTCGACGCCACTGGACTGCTTCGCTGCGCTCGCAAAGACGGGTTGGGGGTGTTGCCAGGGGTGATGGCGGGCCGCAAAATCGTCATTGCGAGCGCAGCGAAGCAACTCAGGATGACAGAGCTCGACGCCCCCTAGGTTGCTTCGCTGCGCTCGCAAAGACGGTTCTGGAGTGTCGCGAGGGGTTCTCGACATCGTCATTGCGAGCGCAGCGAAGCAACCCAGAGCGCAGAGCCCGACGTCACTGGATTGCTTCGCTTCGCTCGCAAAGACGGATTGGGGGTGTTGCCAGGGGTGATGGCGGGTTCGAATTGTCATTGCGAGCGCAGCGAAGCAACCCAGAGTGCAGGAGCTCGACGCCCCCCTGGGTTGCTTCGCTGCGCTCGCAATGACGGGTTGGGAGTGTCGCCAGGGGTTGATGGCGGGTTCTCAACATCGTCATTGCGAGCGCAGCGAAGCAACCCAGAGTGCAGAGCTCGACGCCCCCCTAGGTTGCTTCGCTGCGCTCGCAAAGACGGGTTGGGGGTGTTGCCAGGGGTGATGGTGGGTTCGCCCAATCGTCATTGCGAGCGAAGCGAAGCAACCCAGGCGCACGGAGCTCGACGCCCCCTAGGTTGCTTCGCTGCGCTCGCAATGACGGGTTGGGGGTGTTGCTAGGGGTGATGGTGGGTTCGCCCAATCGTCATTGCGAGCGAAGCGAAGCAACCCAGGATGACAGAGCCCGACGCCCCCCTGGGTTGCTTCGCTGCGCTCGCAAAGACGGTTCTGGAGTGTCGCGAGGGGTTCTCGAAACCGTCATTGCGAGCGAAGCGAAGCAATCCAGGATGACAGAGCTCGACGCCCTCCTGGGTTGCTTCGCTCCGCTCGCAATGACGGGCCGGGAGCGTCGCGAGGCCGACGCTGGCTACTGCGCCGGTCTGACCCGCAGCAGGCGGCCCTTCGCGTCGTCCGCCAGCAGATAGAGATAGCCGTCCGGCCCCTGGCGTACGTCGCGGATGCGCTCGCCCAGATCGGCCAGCAGCCGCTCCTCGCCCGTCACCGCTTCGCCGCTGGTCGAGAGGCGGATCAGCATCTGGCCGGCGAGGGCGCCGACGAAGAGGGAGTTCTTCCAGGCGGGCCAGCGCTCGCCCGTATAAAAGGCTGCGCCCGAAGGGGCGATCGAGGGATCCCAATAGAAGATCGGCTGCTCCATCCCGGCTTTCGCGGTGCCCTCGCCGATCTTGGCACCGGAATAGTCGATCCCATAGGTGATGACCGGCCAGCCATAGTTCAGCCCCGGCTGCGGCGTGTTGACCTCGTCACCGCCGCGAGCGCCGTGCTCCACGGTCCAGATCCGGCCGCTGCCGGGATGCAGCGCCGCGCCCTGCACGTTGCGATGGCCGATCGACCAGATCTCCGGCTGCCAGCCCGGCTTCTTCGGATTATCGGCGGGAACCGAGCCGTCCGGGCCGATGCGAACCAGCTTGCCGATGTGGTTCTGCGGGTTCTGGGCCTCGTCCTTATGCCCGAAGCGATCCCCCAGCGTGACGAACAGCGCGCCGCTCCGGTCGAAGACGAGCCGCGAGCCGAAATGCATCGAGCTGTTGATCGCCGGCATCTGCCGGAAGATGATCTGGACATCCTCCAGACCGGTGGCGTTCGCATTCAGCCGGCCGCGGCCGACGCTGGTGCCGTTGCCACCCTGGCGCGGCTCCGAAAAGGAGAAATACACCAGCCGGTTCTCCGCGAAACGGGGATCGACCACGATATCGAGCAGGCCGCCCTGCCCGCGGCCGGCGACATTGGGCAGGCCGGTGAGGGGGCGCGACAGCTGGCCCTGCGGCGTCACCAGGCGCAGCCGCCCCGGCCGCTCCGTGACCAGCATGCCGCCATCGGGCAGGAAGGCGAGGCCCCAGGCATGTTCGAGCCCGCTCGCCACAGTCTCGACGAGGAGGTCGCCGGCGGAGGAGGGGAAACGCTGCGGCTGCTGCTGTGCCTGCCCCGGGCTCGCGAGCGCGACGAAGAGGGCGGCCAGGAGCGCCAGGGGAGCGAGACGACGGGCCATGCGGAACTCCTGCTTCTTGATGCCTGGGGGAGGAGATGGCGGGTGGATGGGCCGCAGCCAAGCACGCGCCCGCGGACTCACGGCAAAGTGAGCCCGTCAGCGGGAGGCAATGCGCGCCACGGGGCGATGGTTCCCGTCGCCGTCCCGGGCCAGCACCACGATCTCGCCGGAGCGCGGAAAGATGCCGGTCAGCGCCGTGATGTTGACCTGATGCGTCACCATCACCACGGCCGCCGCATCGGCCGGAAGCGCTTGCAGCCGCCGCCTCAGCGCCGCCGTGGCGTTCTGCTGCTCGCCGCGCCGCTCGAAGAAGGAGTTCAGCGCCTCGGGGGCGTCGGCCACGGGACCGAGCGCCATCAGGGACGCGGTTTCGCGGGCGCGGCACCATTGGCTGGTGAGCACCTGCGACACGGCGATGCCGCGCTGCCGGAACGCCTCGCCGAGCGCGGTCGCCTGCGCACGCCCGGTAGGTCCGAGATTGCGCTGCGTCGCGCAATCCTCGAGCCGGAAGCCGGCAGGGTCCCCGGTGCCGGGGGCGTCGGCATGGCGCATCAGCGCGACGCTGCCTTGCTGCTTCAGCAGGCGCCAGCCCGCTTCCGCCGCGGTCTCGACCGCCTGGGCGGGGCCGGTGGCGAGCGCGACCAGCAGAGCGAGCGCGCCCCGCATCCCATGAGAGCGTGCCGGCCCGGCCATGCGGCTATTCCGGCTTCACCCCGGCCGCTTCGATAATGCCCTTCCAGGTCGCGATTTCCTGCTGGTGATAGGGCTTGAAGGCGGCGGGATCGCGGACCTTGAGCGTGAAGCCGAGCTTCAGGATCGCCTCGGTGACGGCCGGCTTGGCGATGGCGGCGATCGCCGAGCGGGACAGCGTGTCGAGCACCGGCGCCGGCGTCGCGGCCGGGGCGAAGAAGGCCGCCCAGGAATCGGCGTCGGCATCGCTCACACCCTGCTCCCGCAGCGTCGGGATGTCCTTGGCGCGCGGGTTGCGCTCCGGGCTGGCGAGCGCGAGTGCGCGCATCGAGCCGGCCTGGATCTGCGAGAGCACGCTGGGAAGCGTGGAATTGGCGATGTCGATGCGCCCGCCCACCAGCTCCTGCACCAGCGGCGCCGCGCCGCGGAACGGCACATGCGTCATCTTGATGCCGGTGCGCTGCATGAACAGCTCCATGGCGAGATGCGAGCCGGAGCCGACGCCCGTCGACCCGTAGTTCAGCTTGCCGGGCTCGGCCTTGGCCAGCGCCACGAGCTCGGCGATCGACTTGGCCGGCAGGTCGTTGCGGACGACGAAGGCATGTTCGAAGGCGCCGACGCCGCACAGCGGCGCGAAATCCTTGACTGCGTCATAGCCCGGCTCCTTCAGCAGGAACATGTTGTTGCCATGCGTCTGGTTGTTGCCGAAAATAATGGTGTGCCCGTCCGGATTGGCCCTGGCGACGGCGCGGGTCCCGACCGCGCCGGAGGCGCCGGCCCGATTTTCGACGATGACGTTCTGGCCGATCGAGCCTGCCATTTCCTGCGCCACCAGCCGCGCGATCGCGTCGGTGGGACCGCCGGCGGGATAGGGCACGACGAGCGTGATGACCTGCGAGGGGAAGCTCTGCGCCCGCAGGATCGTCGGGGCGAACACGGCCCCGGCCACCAGGCCGAGCGTGGAACGGCGGGTCAAACTCATCGATCTCTCCCTTTGGCCCGCTTTCGGCACGGGCTCGTGCCGGGCAGAGTTAAGGGCAAAGGCGCCATGCGTCCAGCCGCAGATGTGCCGCAGCCGCGAGGCGCTAGGCTGGGGTCCTCCGGCATCGCCAGCACAGGGAAACGCAGCCATGGCCATCCGCATCGAGCGATCCGGCAAGGTCGCCACCGTGATCCACAGCCGCCCCGAGGCGCGCAACGCCATGGATCCCGACAGCGCCGAGGCGCTGACGCAGGCCTTCCTCACCCTGGATCGCGACAGCGAGGTCTCCGCCATCGTGTTCTGGGGGGAGGGCGGGGCCTTCTGCGCGGGCTGGGACCTGAAATACGCTCAGGCCTTCACCGAGCCCGACCGCTTCCGGAGCGAGATCGTCGAGGGGCTCGCCTTTCCCGCGGGCGACGGGCCGGCGCCGCGCGGGCCGATGGGGCCGTCGCGGCTGGAGATGTCGAAGCCGGTGATCGCCGCCGTCGAGGGGCCGGCCGTGGCCGGCGGCATGGAGCTGGCGCTGTGGTGCGATGTCCGGGTGCTGGCGGAGAGCGCGTTCTTCGGGGTGTTTTGCCGCCGCTGGGGCATTCCGCTGATCGATGGCGGAACGGTGCGCCTGCCGCGCCTGGTCGGGCAGGGGCGGGCACTCGAGATCATCCTGACCGGGCGCAAGGTCGAGGCGCAGGAGGCGCTGCGGATCGGGCTCTGCGAGCAGGTCGTCGCCGATGGCGCGGCGCGGGCCGCGGCGGAGGCGATGGCGCAGCAGATCGCCCGCTTTCCGCCGGGCGCCATGCTGGCCGACAGGCGCAGCACCATCGCCGGCCATGGGCTGCCGCTGCGCGAGGCGCTGGCGCGGGAATGGGCGGGCGGCGTCGCGACGATCGGGTCCGAGGGCGCCGCCGGCGCGGCCCGCTTCGCGAGCGGCAAGGGCCGGGGCGGCGATTTCTCGGATATCTGAGCGTCAGGCCGCGAAGCCGGCGCGTTTCAGCCGCTGGATCGCGAGGTCGAGCGCCTGCAGGAAAGCCGAGCGGTCCTTCGGCGCGAAGGGCCGCGGCCCGCCGGAGGCGGCGCCCATCGCGCGCAGATCCTCCATCATGTCGCGCGTCGCCAGCGCCATGCCGATGGAGGCATCGGTGAAGGGCTTGCCGGTGTGGCCGATGACGTCGGCGCCCGCCCTGATGCAGCGCGCGGCGAGCGGGATGTCGCCGGTGACGACGATCGCGCCGCGGGCCGCGCGTTCCGCGATCCAGTCATCGGCGGCGTCGAACCCGTCGGAGACGATGACGCGCTGGATCCAGGGCTCGCGCGGGACCGCCATGAAGCTGTTGGCGACGACGAAGACCGTGATCCCGTGCCGTTCGGCGACCCGGTAGATCTCCGGCTTCACCGGGCAGGCATCGGCATCCACGAAGATCTGAATCGGGTTCGTCATGCCGCGAGCCTATAGCATGGCGCGGGTGCGCAATGGCGATTGCACGCGGCCCGGTGCAATGTCATCGCAACGGCGCCATCGCCCGTGATTCCGGAAGCCTTCCCATGTCCCCCCTCCTGATCGAGATCCTCGGCTTCGCCGCCGCGACGCTGACCACTTTGTGCTGGGTGCCGCAGGCCCTGCAGACCATCCGGACACGGGATACGCGCGCGATCTCGCTCTCGGCCCAGGGCTTCTTCGCGCTCGGGATCATCCTGTGGCTGGTCTATGGGCTGCTGCTGATGTCCTGGCCGCTGATCCTGGCCAATGCGATCACGCTCTGCCTGATCCTGATCATCCTGGGCATGAAACTCCGCTATGGCTGAGCGCCCCTGTCCCCATACGGGACAGCGCCCTATCCTCCGCCGTGCCGTCCGGGACCGATCATGCCAGCCATCACCGCCGCCCATATCCTGCCGATCCTGATGCTGCTCGGCTCGAACCTGTTCATGACCTTCGCCTGGTACGGGCATCTCAGCTACAAGAGCACCGCGATCTGGCTCGCCATCCTGGCGAGCTGGATGATCGCGCTGCCGGAATACATGCTCGCCGTGCCCGCCAACCGCATCGGCTCATCCGTCTATTCCGCGGCGGAGCTGAAGACGATGCAGGAGGTGATCACGCTCGTGATCTTCGCGGGGTTCTCGGTGTTCTGGCTGAAGCAGCCGCTGAGCTGGCACCATGGCGCGGGCTTCGTGCTGATCGCGGCCGGCGCGGCCATCATCTTCCAGGCAAAGGCATGAGCATGACCGATCTTCCCTCTCCGGGCCATGAGGCGGTCTCGGCCTATCTCGACGGCGGCTATGCCAGCGTCGTCGGCATGTCCTCGCGCTTCGCCGCGGCGATCTGCGCCAGGCTGCTGCGGCTGCAATCGGAGGAGGGGATCGCCGGTTCGATCGCCGAGATCGGCTGTTTCGAGGGGCGCTTCTTCATCGCGCTCGCCCATGCGCTGGAGCCCGGCGAGCTGGCGATCGGCGTCGACATCTTCTCCTGGCCCAATCCCGAGGTGAAGGACCGGTTCGAGGCGAATTGCCTGAGGCACGGCATCGCGCCTGAGCGGCGCGTCACCGTGCAAGGCGACAGCGGCGCGATGACCGCGGAGGAGCTGATGGCCCATGCCGGCGGCGAGCGCCTGCGGCTGATCCATATCGATGGCGAGCATTCCCGCGCGGCGCTGGCGAAGGACCTCGAACTGGCGACGCAATGCCTGAGCGAGGGCGGGCTGATCGTGCTCGACGACATGCTGCACCCCGGCTACCCCACGCTGATGGTAGCGGTGCAGGCCTATCTCGAGGCGCATCCCGAGATCGTGCCGCTCTGCGTGATCGACCGCGAAACCATCGTCGGCGCGACGAAATTCGTGCTGTGCCAGCGTGACTGGTTCGAGCGCTATCAGGCCAAGATGCTCGTGATCTTCAAGGAACAGATCTGGCCCCTCGGCGCGGATTTCGAACCGCATTGGTGCCTGGTCCTGTCGCAGGATACGCGGCTCGCCGAGATCGTCTGACCGGCCGCCGGGGGCGTGGCTCGTCCGCTGCGCCGGCGGTCAGCGCCCCAGCGGCAGCTTCTCCGCCTGCCAGCCGCCCGGGCCCAGCATGCCGCCGCGGATGACCAGCAGGTCGCGCCAGCCGCGCTGGGCGAGCTTGCGCTGCACGCTCGCCGCCAGCCCGCCCGTCCGGTCGATGAGCGCGATCCGCTTGCCGGCATTGTCGAGCCGCAGCCCGGCGAGCCGGAGTTCGAAGCCCGGCGAGGCGGCATCGAGCTTCACCGCCCCGAGCGGCACCCCGTCATCGTCCCATTCCCGGGCGGTGCGGATGTCGACCAGCACCAGGCTCCCGGCACGCACCTGCTCATGGGCATCGCGGGCCGGGAGGAGCGATTGCCCGGCGGCGGGCTGAATCAGAAGGGCGCCGCCGATCACGGCAGCGCCCCAGATCGCAAAGCCGCCCAAGGCCGCGCTCAGCGCAGCTCGGCGCAGAAGCGCTGGATGCGGCGGCAGGCCTCTTCCAGCTTCTCGTCCGAGGTGGCGTAGGAGATGCGGAAATTCGGGCCGAGGCCGAAGGACGAGCCATGCACGGCGGCCACGGCCTCGGTCTCGAGAATGCCCATGACCAGATCCTCGTCGGTCTCGATCGTCTTGCCGTTCGGCATGGTCTTGCCGATCAGGGCCGAGCAGTCGGGATAGACGTAGAAGGCGCCTTCCGGCTTGGGGCAGACCAGGCCGCGGGTCTGGTTCAGCATGGAGACGACGAGATCGCGCCGGCGCTCGAACGCCTTCTTGAAGACGGGGAGGTGGTCCTGCGGACCGTCCAGCGCCTCGACCGCCGCCCATTGCGAGATCGCCGAGGTGCCGGAGGTCTGCTGCCCCTGCACCAGATCCATCGCGTTCATCAGATGCTGCGGCCCGGCGGCGTAGCCGATGCGCCAGCCGGTCATGGCGTAGGATTTCGAGACGCCGTTCATGGTCAGCGTGCGCTCATACAGGCCGGGCTCGACCTGCGCCGGCGTGACGAACTGGAAATCGCCATAGACGAGATGCTCGTACATGTCGTCCGTCAGCACCCAGACATGGGGGTGGCGCATCAGCACGTCGGTGAGCTTCTTCATCTCGGCATGGCTGTAGGCCGCACCGGACGGGTTGGAAGGCGAATTCAGGATCACCCATTTCGTCTTCGGCGTGATCGCGCGCTCCAGCTCCTCCGGCTGCAGCTTGAACTCGTTCTCGATCGTCGTCTCGGCGAAGGTCGCGGTGCCCCCGCAGAGCGCGACCATCTCGGGATAGCTGACCCAATAGGGCGAGACGCAGATCACCTCGTCGCCCGGGTTCAGCGTGGCGAGCAGCGCGTTGTAGATGACGTGCTTGCCGCCGGTGGAGACGATGGTCTGGCTCGGCTTGTAGTCGAGGCCGTTCTCGCGCTTGAGCTTGCGGGTGATCGCCTCGCGCAGCTGCGGGATGCCCGAGACCGGGGTGTATTTCGTCTCGCCGCGGCGGATGGCGGCGATCGCCGCTTCCTTGATATTGTCCGGCGTGTCGAAATCCGGCTCGCCGACGGAGAGCGAGATCACATCCTTGCCCTGGGCCTTCAGATCCCGCGCCTTCTGCGTGATGGTGATGGTCGCAGACGGCTTCACGCGCTTCAGGGCGTCGGCAAGGAAGGCCATGGGACTGTTCTCCGGGCGGGTCGATGATGCGCGAGGACGAGGCGCGCGCGTGGTTTAGGGCCCGGAGCCGGCTACCGCAAGCGCGACTGCGTGATCGCGGCCAGTAGCGGACGGAATGATACGAGGTCGGCGGCCCGCCGAAGATGTGTCGTGAAGCCGGCTGAAAAGGTGCATGGTGGCGGCTCCGGCCGCGAGGCCACCGACAGCGCGCCAGGGGCGTGCGGAAAGCATCCCGCGTGAAACTCAGGATCGGCTACGAACTGGACTATGATTTTCCGCAGCCGACCCCGGTCATCCTGATGCTGCACGTGCATTTCAGCCGCGTGTCGGATCTGGCGGCGCCGGACCAGATGCGCATCACGCCGGCCGTGCCGGTCAGCGCCTATCGCGACGGCTTCGGCAATTGGTGCACCAGGCTGCTGGCGCCGCAGGGCCGGATGCGCATCACCGCCGATGCGGTGATCGAAGATAGCGGCCTCCCCGAGGCGTTCGACCGCTCGGTCGGCCAGGTGGCGGTGGAAAATCTGCCGGAGGAATGCATCGTCTTCCTGTTGCCCAGCCGCTTCTGCGACAGCGACCAGCTGCTCGATCTGGCCTGGCAGCTGTTCGGCCATACGCCGCCCGGCGGGGCGCGCGTCCAGGCCATATGCGACTTCGTGCATCAGCGCATCGCCTTCAACTACAACGATGCCAGCGTCGGCCGCACCGCCTCGGACGCCTATCGCGAAGGGCGCGGGGTCTGCCGCGACTATGCCCATCTCGCCGTCGCCTTCTGCCGGGCGATGAACATCCCGGCGCGCTACTGCACCTGCTATCTCAGCGATATCGGCACGCCCGAACCCTATCCGCCGGGGGATTTCGCCGCCTCCTTCGAAGCCTATCTGGAAGGCGGCTGGCAGATCTTCGATCCGCGCAACAACAGCCCGCGGATCGGGCGGGTGCTGATCGCGCGCGGGCGCGACGCTGCGGATGTGGCGATCGCCACCACCTTCGGCCCGAATACGCTGACCGGCTTCAAGGTCTGGACGGACGAGATTCGTGGCGAGGCGTAAGGGCCGCGCCGAACGCGCGGCCCTGGCCGACGGACGCTGCGATCAGCTTTCGAAGAGCTTGGGAGCCTCCGGCTTCCTGGCGCGCAGCGGCGTCTTGCGCGTCAGGCCCTTGGCGGGCGCCTTGACCGGCTCCTCGGCCGAAGCCTGGGCGGTGCCCTCGGGCGCGGCCTCAGCGACATTCTGCTCCGGCGTCGCGGCGGGCGGTGCCGGCCGCGGCTGCGGGGCGGGTGCCGCGGCCTTCTCCGTCTCGGCCGGGTCGATCGTGCGGAAGCGGATCATTTCTTGCGCGGCTGCCCGGCGGCCGCCTTGGCGACGACGGCGGCGAATGTCGACGGGGCTGCCGCCGCCTCCTTGGGCTTCACCTTCTTCGGCTTCTTGGCTTCGCGATTGCCGCGTTGTTCCTTGGCCATGATCTCGCTCCTTGGGGCGCGAGGCCCGCGGAATGCGGCCCTCGGGGGGAAACGCCGGCGGTTCAGGCGCCGCCGGCCGGTCGATCGTCATGCAGAGGGTCGGGCTTCATCGGCGGCTTTCGCCTGCCGCGGCGGGGCCAGCGGCCCTCGGTGTCGAAGCAGTGACGCAGCCTAGGCCAGGCGCGGCGCCGGCGCACCTGGTTTCTTTGGCCGCAGCCGCGCGTTAACCTCCCTTAACGGCTCGCCTCTAGTTTTGCCCTTTCACGCGATTCGGAGGACCTCATGCGCGCGTCACACCTGGCCCTGCCACTCGCCCTCGTCGCCTCGCTGGCGTCGCTGCCCGCCCGCGCCGATTTCCAGTCCTGCCTCGCGGGGCTGCGCTCGGCCGCCGCGGCCAAGGGCGTGTCGACCGCGACCTTCGACCGCGCGATGGCGGGGATCGAGCCGGACATGAAGGTGATCGAGCTGATGAACAATCAGCCCGAATTCAAGACGCCGATCTGGGATTATCTCGGCACGCTGGTCGATGACGAAAAGGTCGCGGAGGGCCGCGCGATGCTGCGCCAGCACGCTGCGACTCTGGCCGCCGCGGAGCAGCGCTTCGGCGTCGACCGGCACACCATCGTCGCGGTCTGGGGCGTGGAGAGCGATTTCGGCAAGGCGCGCGGCCGGATGCCGCTGGTGCAGGCGCTCTCGACCGGCGCCTGCCTGGCGCCGCGGCGCAACGCCTTCTTCAAGGGCGAGCTGATCGCGACGCTGCAGATCATCCAGCGCGGCGACGTCCGGCCGGAGCGGCTGATGGGGTCCTGGGCCGGCGCCTTCGGCCATACGCAGTTCATCCCCTCGACCTATCTGCGGCTCGCCGTCGACGGCGACGGGGACGGGCGCCGCGACCTGGTGGATTCCATCCCCGACGCGCTGCATTCCACCGCGAATTTCATGGACAAGGCCGGCTGGGTCACCGGCGCGAGCTGGGGCTACGAGGTGCGGGTCCCCGACGGATATTCCGGCCCGACCGGCCGCAATCCGAAGCAGCCTGTCTCGAGCTGGGCGGCGCGCGGCATCACCCGCATCGACGGCTCGCCCCTTTCGGGCGGCGGCGCCGCGGGCCTGCTGATGCCGGCCGGGCGCAACGGTCCGGCCTTCCTGGTCTTCAAGAATTACGACGCGGCCTACAGCTATAATGGTGCGGATTCCTATGCGCTGGCGATCTCGCTGCTCTCCGACCGGCTGCGCGGGCGGCCCGGGGTGCAGGCGGCCTGGCCGACCGACGATCTGCCGCTGTCGCGCGAGCAGCGGCGGGAATTGCAGCGGCTGCTGATCGCCCGCGGCTTCGATGTCGGCGAGCCCGATGGCGCCGTGGGCTCGCTGACCCGGGCGGCGATCAAGCAGATCGAGGCGAAGCTCGGCCTGCCGCAGACCGGGCGGCCGGGCGAGAAGGTGTTGCGCGCCCTGAAGAGCGGGCGCGTCTAGGCTCCGCTCCCATGAGGCCTCCAGACAGCGGCGCAGAAAACGGGTGGCGCGGCCGCGCATTCTTTGCCAGCCCTTGCGGCCTTCGCAGCGCCAAGCAGGACCGTGACGCATGACCCGCCGCCTGATCACCACCGGCTCGCCCTTCGAGACCGCCTTCGGCTATTCCCGCGCCGTCGTCGACGGCGATCTCGTCTTCGTCTCCGGCACCACCGGCTATGACTACGCCACGATGACGCTGCCGGAGGACCCGGCGGAACAGGCGCGCAACATCTTCCGGACCATCGCATCCGTGCTGGCCGAGGCCGGCTCCTCGCTGGAGCAGGTGGCACGGGCGCAGTATTTCGTCACCGACCGCGCCTATTGCGAGCCGGTTCTGCAGGTCTGCGGCGAGGTCTTCGGCACGATCAGGCCCGCAGCCGCGATCTATGTCGTCTCCGGCATGCTGAAGCCGGAGATGAAGGTCGAGATCGAGGTGACGGCGCGGCTGTCGCAGGGCTGATCCCGGTCGCTTGCGCTTGCGCCGCTGCGGCGCGGGGCCTAATCAGCCGCCACGGCAACGACACAAGCGCGAGGCGACGACCGATGGCGACCCATAAGCTCCTGATGCTCCCCGGCGACGGGATCGGCCCCGAGGTGATGGCGCAGGTGGAGACGATCGTCTCCTGGTTCGGCCGGCAGGGGCTCGGCGCCTTCGAGATCGAGAAGGGGCTGGTCGGCGGCTCCGCCTATGACGCGCATGGGCAGGCGATCTCCGACGGCGACATGAAGCTGGCGCAGCAGGCCGATGCGGTGCTGTTCGGCGCGGTCGGCGGGCCGAAATGGGCCGATGTCCCCTATGAGCACCGGCCCGAGGCCGGGTTGCTGCGGCTGCGCAAGGATCTCGGCCTGTTCGCCAATCTGCGCCCGGCGATCTGCTACCCCGCACTGGCATCGGCCTCCTCGCTGAAGCCGGAGGTGGTCGAGGGGCTCGACATCCTGATCGTGCGCGAACTCACCGGCGGCGTCTATTTCGGCGAGCCCAAGGAGATCGTGACGCTGGAGGACGGCTCGCGGCGCGGTGTCGACACGCAGCTCTACACCACGCCCGAGATCGAGCGGATCAGCCGCGTCGCCTTCGAACTGGCGCGGACGCGGCGCAACAAGGTCTCCTCGGCCGAGAAGCACAATGTGATGAAGACCGGCGTGCTCTGGAAGCAGACCGTGACGGCGCTGCACGCCAAGGACTATGCCGATGTCGAGCTCGAGCATGTGCTGGCCGATAATTGCGCGATGCAGCTGGTGCGCTGGCCGAAGCAATATGACGTGATCGTCACCGATAATCTCTTCGGCGACATCCTCTCGGATGTGGCGGCGATGCTGACGGGGTCGCTCGGCATGCTGCCTTCGGCCTCGCTCGGCGCGGAGGATCCGGCGACCGGCAAGCGCAAGGCGCTGTACGAGCCCGTGCATGGTTCGGCGCCCGATATCGCGGGCAAGGGCCTCGCCAATCCGATCGCGATGATCGGCTCCTTCGCCATGGCGCTGCGCTATTCCTTCGGCGCGATCGAGGCCGCGGACCGGCTGGAAGGCGCGATCGCCGCTGTGCTGGGCTCCGGCACGCGCACCAAGGACATCGCGGCGCCGGGCGCCAACGCCGTCTCGACCAGCGAGATGGGCCAGGCGATCGTCAAGGCGCTGGAAGCCCGCTGACCGGCCGACGAGGCTGCGGGGCGCAAGGCCATGCGCCTTCGCCCCCTCTCCCTCTCGTGAATTGCGCGCGCTCTCCAGCCATGCGCTAAGCTCGCGCAGCAAGAGGAGTTGCCGATGCTGATCAAGACCCGTCCCGGCTGGGCGATCCGCGAGAGCGAGGCGACGCCCGAATCCGTTTTCCTGAACCGGCGATCCCTGCTGGGCGCCGGCGCAGGGCTGATCGCCAGCGCGGCTCTGCCCCGCATCGCCAGCGCGCAGGCCAAGGATCCGACGGCCGATCTCTACCCCGCCAGGCGCAACGAGGCCTTCACCCTCGACCGGCCCGTCACCGACGAGGACCTCGCCGCCAACTACAATAACTTCTACGAATTCGGCACGTCGAAGGACGTCGTCGCCGCCGCCAGCCGCATGCCGACCCGGCCCTGGACCGTCGCGATCGACGGGCTCGTCGAGAAGCCGTTCGAGATCGGCGTCGACGAGCTGATCCGCAAGATGCCGCTGGAAGAGCGGCTGTACCGGTTCCGCTGCGTCGAATCCTGGTCGATGGCCGTGCCCTGGACCGGCTTCCCGCTGAAGGCGCTGGTCGCGCTGGCGAAGCCGCTGTCTGGCGCCAAATACGTGCAGATGCAGACCTTCATGAATCCGAAGGTGGCGCCGGGGCAGGCGCAACGCTGGTATCCCTGGCCCTATACGGAAGGGCTGACCATGGCGGAGGCCGGCAATGATCTGACGCTGCTGGTGACGGGCGTCTACGGCAAGCCGCTCGCCAACCAGTTCGGCGCGCCGATCCGGCTGATCACGCCGTGGAAGTACGGGTTCAAATCGGTGAAATCGATCACCAAGATCAGCTTCGTCGCCGAGCGGCCGAAAACCTTCTGGGAAGGGCTGCAGCCGGCGGAATACGGGTTCTGGGCCAATGTGAACCCGGCCGTGCCGCATCCGCGCTGGACGCAGGCGAGCGAGCAGGTGCTGGGCACCCGCGAGCGCCGGCCGACCCTGCTGTTCAACGGCTATGCCGAGCAGGTGGCGGAGATGTACAAGGGGCTGGAGGGCGAGCGCCTCTACGTCTAGGCGGCGCGCAACATGCGGGCGCTCCCCGGGAGGTCCGATGGACGGCACAGGCTTCACCCTGTTCGATAGCGCGGTCGGGCGCTGCGCGCTGGTCTGGCGCGGAGCGGCGATCATCGGCGCGCAATTGCCGGAGCAGGACGAGGCGACGGCGCGCGAGCGGCTGGCGAAGCGGTTTCCGCAGGCCGCCGAGGCCGACCCGCCGGCCTTCATCGGCTCCGCCATCGCCGAGATCCGGGCGCTGCTGGAGGGGCGGCCGACGAGCCTCTCGCATCTCCCCATCGCGCTCGACCGCGTGCCGCCCTTCCACCGCCGGGTCTATGAGGTGGCGCTGTCGATCCCTCCGGGCGAGACCCTGACCTATGGCGCGGTGGCGGCGCGGCTCGGCGAGCCCGGGGCGGCGCGCGCCGTCGGGGTGGCGCTGGGGCAGAACCCGTTCCCGATCATCGTGCCCTGCCATCGCATCCTGGCGGCGGGCGGCCGGACCGGCGGCTTCTCGGCCGAAGGCGGCATCGAGACGAAACTGCGCCTGCTGACGATCGAGCAGGCGCGCATCGGCAGCCAGCCGAGCCTGTTCGAGGCGCTGCCGCTCGCCGCGCGTCCGCGCTGAGGATCGACCGATCGAGTTAGAAAAAAAGGCCGACCCGTGAGGGCCGGCCTTTGAAGTTTGAAACATCCGGCGCGAGCGCCAAACATCTCAGAGGGGAACGGCTGGAACGAACTCAACGCCGGGAGGAGGTAGCGGAGCCCGTTCCGAACAACCGTGTTTGTCATATCGGGCAGCACATGCCTTTTTGCAATGCAGCATTGCTTGGGTCAGACATGCGCCGGGCGCATGCGCGAGGCACAATCCCGCCCGAATCCATCATAAGTCATTGAGGAATATGCGTGAGGCGCGGTCCGCCGCCTGTTGGTCACCGAACAGGCGGCCTGCGCGTTATTTGCTCAATAGGTCCAGCGCTGGGCCTTCTGGATCAGGAAATCCCGGAAGACCTGGACCCGCGCCACGGATTTCATCTCTTCGGGATAGACCAGATAGCTCTCGAGCTGAGGCATTTCGGTCTCGCGCATCAATTGCACCAGGGGCGACCCGGTCTCGATCAGATAATCCGGCAGCACAGCGATGCCGGCGCCGGAATCGACGGCGCGCTTCATCGCGGTGATGTTGTTGACGGTGAGATGGATCGGCCGCGGGTTGCGCTGGTCGCGCCCCAGCGTGCCGAGCCAATGCACGGCCGTGAGATAGGAGGGCGAGGTGCCGCCGAAGGAGAGGATCCGGTGATTGTCCAGATCCTCATAGGTCTTCGGCTCGCCGAAGCGCTTCACATAGGCGGGCGAGCCATAGACGTGGAAATGCACGGTGAACAGCTTGCGCTGGATCAGGTCCGGCTGCTGCGGCTGGCGCAGGCGGATGGCGATGTCGGCCTCTCGCATCGACAGGTCGAGCTCCTCGTCGGTGAGGATGAGGTCGACCTTGATGTCGGGGTAGAGGTCCAGGAACTCCGCCAGCCGCGGCGTCAGCCAATGGCCGCCGAGGCCACGCGTCGCGGTGACCTTCAGCTCGCCGGAGGGATGCTCGCGCGTCTCGGAGAGCTGGGCGCGGGTCCGCTCGAGGCGCTGCGTCATCTCGCGAGCCGCACGCCAGAGCAACTCGCCCTGCTCGGTGAGGATCAAGCCGCGTGTATGCCTGTGGAACAGCGGCGCCCGCAATTCGCGCTCCAGCGCGCCAATCTGCCGGCTGACCGCCGATTGACTGAGCCCGAGAACGTCTCCCGCCTTGGTAAAGCTGCCAGATTCAGCGACGGTATAAAATATTCTGATGCGGTCCCAATCCACCGCGTTCCCCCTGTTATGCGTTGGGCGCATGTTGGGGTATAAAATCCTGTCGCGTCAATGTCTGCGTAACGGGCAGTACGCTTTTTCACACTGAATCTGGTGACGATCTCCATCAAGTTCGGTGATGGATGCAGCGTCAGGCGGCAGGGGCGGTCACTCCGCCGCCTGCAATTGCTCCGTCGCGGAGGCGGCGAGCCAGCGCTCGGCGTCGAGCGCGGCCATGCAGCCCAGCCCGGCCGCGGTCACGGCCTGGCGGTAATGCTCGTCGGTGACGTCGCCCGCGGCGAAGACCCCGGGGATATTGGTGCGGGCGGTGCCCGGCTCGACATGGAGATAGCCGGAGTCGCGCATGGCGAGCTGGCCGACGAACAGCTCCGTCGCCGGCTTGTGGCCGATCGCGATGAAGACGCCATCCGCCTTCAGCTCGCTCTCGGCCCCGGTCTTGAGGTTGCGCAGCCGCAGATGGGTGACGTTGGGCGGCTGGGTGCCGCCGCAGATCTCGGCGACTTCACTGTCCCAGACGATCTCGACCTTGGGATGCTTGAACAGCCGGTCCTGCATCACCTTCTCGGCCCGCAGCGAATCGCGGCGATGGACCAGCGTGACCTTGCTGGCGAGATTGGCGAGGTAGAGCGCCTCCTCGACCGCGGTATTGCCGCCGCCGACCACCGCGACCTCCTTGTTGCGGAAGAAGAAGCCGTCGCAGGTGGCGCAGGCCGACACGCCGAAGCCCTGGAAGGCCTGTTCCGAGGGCAGGCCGAGCCATCTCGCCTGCGCACCGGTGGCGATGATCAGCGCGTCGCAGGAATAGGTCTCGCCGCCATCGCCCCAGAGCCGGAAGGGGCGCTGCGAAAGATCGACCCGGGCGATGTGGTCGGAGACCATCCGCGTGCCCATATGCTCGGCCTGGGCCCGCATCTGCTCCATCAGCCAGGGGCCCTGCACCACATCGGCGAAGCCGGGATAGTTCTCGACATCGGTGGTGATCATCAATTGGCCGCCGGCCTGCATGCCGGAGATCATCACGGGCTCGAGCATGGCGCGGGCGGCATAGATCGCGGCGGTATAGCCGGCAGGGCCTGAGCCGACGATCATCACGCGGGCATGGGTGTGGGCCATGGTGCTGTTCCTGTTGCTGGGGGCGGGCCTGAACCCGCCCCTGACCGTGACATACGATGGCCGCCCGCGGATGCAAGCCGCGGATCGCTCAAGATCCGGCGAGGCCGAGCTGCTGCCTGTGCATAAGCCAGCCCTCGCGCACGAAGGCGGCGATCTCCTGCGTCGCGTCGACAGGGGGGTAACGCTCGCCCGCGAGCCGGCCTTCGAAATGATGGACCATGCCCTGCCGCTTCAGCGATTCCAGAAATTTCGCGAGTTTGCCGTGGCCGCCATGCGGCTCGAACACCAGGATCGGCACGCCGGCGGCGGTGGCCTCGCCGATCATATTGGTGGAATCGGCGGTGGTGACGATGCTGTCGGCATTGGCGAGAAGAGCGACATAGGGGTTCTCGCCCATGCCGTCCCACCACCAGCCGCCATGCCGGGCGAAGACCGCCTTCAGCGCCGCATCCAGCGCCGGCGGCGTGCGGCGCGAGCGCGAGCCCATCAGCGAGACGCCGGACCGCGCCAGCGCGTCGAGCCCCTCGGCGAAACGCGCGATGTCCTCCGGCCGGAAGCGGTGGTGGCGGCTGTCCCCGCCGGCCAGCACGGCCGCGCGCGGGGCGGGGAGGGCGGCGAGCCAGTGCGGCGGCTGCGCCCGCGCCTGCTCCAGCCGCGCCGGGGCGAGCCGGTGCGGCGAGGTGGTCGTCACCAGCACGTTTTCGCCGCGCAGCCGGTCATGCTCGGCGACCCAGAGCCGGTCGGCGCTGCCGGCCCCGGTGCGCGGATCCTTCAGCAGCACGGTGAAGCTGCGCCCGTTGGACGCCTTCTTGACGGCGCGGAGATAGGCGATGGCGCGCCGGCCCGAGGCGATGACGATGTCGGGGAAGGGCGGGCGGATCGGGCTGCCCGGCCGGTCCGGCGCCTCGCGCGGGTCGATCGGCCCGCGCGGCATCAGCCAGGCGAAGGGTTTGCGCGGGGCGACGCGGCGGATCTCCGGCGTGACCCCGAGCCGTTCGGCGACGCCGATGCACTGGACCTCGTCGCCGGCCTTGCCGTCGGTCAGGACCCAGATCTGCGGGGACGGGTCGGCGGGCAAGGCGAAGCTCCTCTGCGTGTCGGCGGCTTTCGGCCGGTCTCAGGCCTTGACGGCATGCGCCTTGTATCGCCTCCGCGCGGCGTCTACACCAGCGCAACCTTTTGCCGGGGCCTTCCGTGCGTTCCAAACTCGACGATATCGACCTGCGTATCCTGCGCGAGCTCCAGGCCGATGGGCGGATGACCAATGTCGAGCTGGCGAGCCGTGTCGGCATCTCGCCGCCGCCCTGCCTGCGGCGCGTGCGCGCGCTGGAGGAGGCCGGGCTGATCCGCGGCTACCGCGCCCAGCTCGACGAGCGCAAGCTCGGCATCGAGGTGGTGTGCTTCGCCTTCGTGCATCTGGCGAGCCAGGCCGAGGCCGATCTCGCTCTGTTCCAGAAGCGCATCCGCGACTGGAGCGCCGTCCGCGAATGCTGGACGCTGTCGGGCGATATCGACTTCATCCTGAAATGCGTGGCGCCGGACCTTAAGGCTTTTCAGGAATTCGTGGCCGATCTGACGAGCCTGCCCAATGTCCGCAACGTCCGGACCGCGCTGGCGCTCGAGCGGGTCAAGGACGAGCCGATCGTGCCGTTCTGAGCTGCGGGGCACGTCGCGGCGCCGGCACCCTCTCGCGCCGGCTCCCGATCGCGAGCCCGTTCAGCCCGCGACGTAGCGCTTGATCCAGGCCGCGTTGTGCTTGATCAGCCCGTCGATGCGGCGCTGGTCGATATCGGGGAGATACCAGGGGCCGGCGCTGAAGGCCGAGACCGTCGACAGCACCGGATAGGTTGCGAGCACGCGGTTGCCCGGCGCGACCAGCGTGGCGACGCTGTCGAAGGAATCGGAGGTGTTGCCGCCGCCGCCGCCGCCCCAGCGGCCACCGCCGCCGCCGCCGCTGCCGGCATAGCTGTTGAGGAAGACGCCGCGCACCGTGACGACGAGGGTGGCGCCGCGGCCGCGGCGATAGCCGGCGCCGAGCGCGGCAGCCAGTTCGCGCTCCATGCCGAGCTTGATCGCCAGGGCGTTCCCGCCCCAGCCCTGCTCCTGCAGCGCCGAGACATCGACGCGGATGGCGCCGATGACGGGCGCCTGTGCCAGGGCGAACGAGGGACCGAGAGCCAATGCGGCCGTGCCGGCCAGCAGGCCCGCGAGAAACTGTCGACGCGCTACCATCATGTCCTCCTGCGCTCAAACCGGCGCCGTGTCGCGAATCAGCGGAACTCGACGCTGATCACCTCATAGGACTTTCCGCCGCCGGGCGTGTTGACCTGGACCGAATCGCCGACCTTCTTGCCGATCAGCGCGCGGGCGATCGGCGAGCCGATCGAGACCTTGCCGGAGCGGACATCCGCCTCCGGTTCGCCGACGATCTGGTAGCTCTTCTTCTCTTCGGTATCGTCGTCGATGAGCTGGACGGTGGCCCCGAACTTGATGGTGTCGCCACCGAGCTTCGAGACGTCGATGATGTCGGCCCGGCCGATCAGCGATTCGAGCTCCTGGATACGACCCTCGTTCAGCGACTGCGCCTCCTTGGCGGCGTGATACTCCGCATTCTCCGAGAGATCGCCGAGGGCGCGCGCCTCGGAGATCGCCTGGATGATGCGCTGGCGCTCCACCTGCTGGCGCTGCTTGAGCTCGTCCTCGAGGGCGGCGAAGCCGCCCGCGGTCATAGGAACCTTATCCATCGTCCCGTCCCGGTTTTCGAAAGCCGTCCGCCGCCGGCTGCCGCATTCGCAGCCTGCGCCCCGGTCTCGATCATTCGTAAAGGCTGCCTTGGCCCAGTCCCGCCCGCCGCCGGTCAGGCGGCGCGCGTGAAATAGGATTGCAGCGAGCGTACTTCGAGATCGCCGCTGCAATAGGCCTTGATGCCTTCGGCAGCCGCGATCGCTCCGGCCAAGGTGGTATAATAGGGCACCTTGTGCAAGAGGGCCGTTCGGCGGAGGGAGCGCGAATCCGCCAGCGCCTGCGGCCCGTCCGTGGTGTTGAAGACCAGCTGGATCTCGCCGTTCTTGATGGCGTCGACGACGTGCGGGCGGCCCTCCAGCACCTTGTTGATCTTGGCGGCCTGGATGCCCTCGTCCTGCAGCAGGCGCAGCGTGCCGCCGGTGGCGAGGATGCGGAAGCCGAGATCGGCCAGGATGCGCATGCTGGGGATGATGCGCGGCTTGTCCTCGTCGCGCACCGAGACGAAGACAGTGCCCTTGACCGGGACCTTGGAGCCGGCGCCGAGCTGGCTCTTGGCGAAGGCGATGTCGAAGGACCGGTCGAGACCGATCACCTCGCCGGTCGAGCGCATTTCCGGCCCGAGCAGCACGTCCACGCCGGGGAAGCGGGCGAAGGGGAACACCGCCTCCTTGACGCCGACATGGCCGAGCGCGGCGGGCTTCAGGCCGAAGCTCTCCAGGCTCTCCCCGGCCATGATCCGCGCCGCGATCTTGGCGATCGGCTGGCCGATCACCTTGGCGACGAAGGGCACGGTGCGCGAGGCCCGCGGATTGACCTCGAGCACGTAGATGACGCCGTCCTTGATGGCGTATTGGACGTTCATCAGCCCGCCGACATCGAGCGCCAGCGCCATCGCCTTGGTCTGGCGCTCCAGCTCGGCGATGGTGGCCAAGGACAGCGAGCGCGGCGGCAGCGAACAGGCGGAATCGCCGGAATGGATGCCGGCCTCCTCGATATGCTCCATGATCCCGGCGATGAAGGCGTCCTTGCCGTCGCTGAGGCAGTCGACATCGACCTCGATCGCATCCGAGAGATAGCGGTCGAAGAGCAGCGGGTTCTTGCCGAGAACCGTGTTGATCTGCCCGGTCTTGTCGTTGGGATATTTGGCCTTGACCTCGGAGGGGATCAGGCTGGGCAAGGTGCCGAGCAGGTAATCCTCGAACATCACCTCGTCGCGGATGATCGCCATGGCGCGCCCGCCGAGCACATAAGAGGGCCGCACGACGAAGGGCAGGCCGAGCTCGCCGGCGATGATGCGCGCCTGCTCGACGGAATAGGCGATGCCGTTCTTGGGCTGCTTGAGCTGCAGCTTGTCGAGCAGGCGCTTGAAGCGGTCGCGATCCTCGGCGAGGTCGATCATGTCGGGCGACGTGCCCAGGATCGGGATGCCCGCCGCTTCCAGCGCATTAGCGAGCTTCAGCGGGGTCTGCCCGCCGAACTGGACGATGACGCCGTGCAGCGTGCCCTTCGACATCTCGGTGGCGAGGATCTCGAGCACGTCCTCGGCGGTGAGAGGCTCGAAATAGAGCCGGTCGGAGGTGTCGTAATCGGTCGAGACGGTCTCCGGATTGCAGTTGACCATGATCGTCTCGTAGCCGGCGTCGCGCAGCGCGTAGCAGGCATGGCAGCAGCAATAGTCGAATTCGATGCCCTGGCCGATGCGGTTGGGCCCGCCGCCGAGGATCACGACCTTCTTGCGGTCGGACGGATCGGCCTCGTCGGCGGCGCGGCCGGCGAAGGGCATCGCATAGGTCGAGTACATATAGGCGGTGGGGGAGGCGAATTCCGCGGCGCAGGTGTCGATGCGCTTGTAGACCGGGCGCACATCGAGCGAGCGCCGCAGCTCGCGGACCTCCGCCTCGGTCTTGCCGGAGACAGCGGCGAGGCGCTTGTCGGAGAAGCCCATCGCCTTGACCTGCCGGAAGGCGCCGGGCGTCTGCGGCAGGCCGTGAACCCTGATCTTCTCCTCGGTGTCGACGATCTGGCGCATCTGCTCCAGGAACCAGGGGTCGATCCGGCAGCTCTCATGGATCTGCTCGTCGGTGAAGCCGAAGCGCATGGCCTGCGCGACCTGCAGGATCCGGTCGGGGGTCGGGGTCGAGAGCGCGGCCTTGATCGCGTTCTTGTCGTCGCCCTGGCCCAGCCCCTCGACCTCGATCTCGTCGAGGCCGTCGAGCCCGGTCTCCAGCGAGCGCAGCGCCTTCTGCAGCGATTCCTGGAAGGTGCGGCCGATCGCCATGGCCTCGCCGACTGATTTCATCGCCGTGGTCAGAGTGGGCTCGGCGCCGGGGAATTTCTCGAAGGCGAAGCGCGGGATCTTGGTGACGACATAGTCGATCGTCGGCTCGAAGGAGGCCGGCGTGGCCCCGCCCGTGATGTCGTTCTCGATCTCGTCGAGCGTGTAGCCGACCGCCAGCCGCGCCGCGACCTTGGCGATGGGGAAGCCCGTCGCCTTCGAGGCGAGCGCCGAGGAGCGCGAGACGCGCGGGTTCATCTCGATGACGATCATCCGGCCGGTCTCGGGATCGACCGCGAACTGCACGTTCGAGCCGCCGGTCTCGACGCCGATCTCGCGCAGCACCGCCAGCGAGGCGTCGCGCATGATCTGGTATTCCTTGTCGGTCAGCGTCAGCGCTGGCGCGACGGTGATGGAATCGCCGGTGTGGACGCCCATCGGGTCGATGTTCTCGATCGAGCAGACGATGATGCAATTGTCCTTGCGGTCGCGGACGACCTCCATCTCGTATTCCTTCCAGCCCAGCACGCTCTCCTCGATGAGGATCTCGCTGGTCGGGGAGGCGTCGAAGCCGCGCTCGCAGATCTCGATGAACTCGCCCTTGTTGTAGGCGATGCCGCCGCCGGTGCCGCCCATGGTGAAGGAGGGGCGGATGATGGCGGGCAGGCCGATATCGTCGAGCGCCGTCAAGGCCTGGCCGAGATTCTTGACATGGTGGGAGCGCGGCGTGTCGAGCCCGATCTTGGTCATCGCCTCGCGGAAGAGCTCGCGATCCTCGGCCTTGTCGATCGCCTCGGCCGTGGCGCCGATCATCTCGACACCGAATTTCTCGAGCACGCTGATCCTGTTGCCGGCCTCGTCGGTCAGCGTCTTCTTGTTGAGGGACAGCGCGCAGTTCAGCGCGGTCTGGCCGCCCATGGTCGGCAGCAGGGCGAAGCCGCCGGGGAGCACGTTGCGCTCCTTCTCGATGATCTTGGCGACGATTTCGGGGGTGATCGGCTCGACATAGGTGGCGTCGGCGAGATCAGGGTCGGTCATGATCGTCGCCGGGTTGGAATTGACCAGCACGATCCGGTAGCCCTCGGCCTTCAGCGTCTTCACCGCCTGGGTACCGGAATAGTCGAATTCGCAGGCCTGGCCGATGATGATGGGGCCGGCGCCGATGATCAGGATGGTCTCGATGTCTGTGCGCTTGGGCATGAGGCTCGACTTTTCGTCCCGGATCAGGCGCGCGCGCTCCTGTAGCCGTCCGATCATGCGAGCGGGCCGGTGCGAGCGCCTGAGATGAATGCTAGGCGCTCGCTATAGAGGCAGCGGGCGGCGGGGGGAAGCGGAAAGCGCCCGGCCACGTCGCTTCGCGCACAGCCCAGCCGCCGAAGCCTCTTGCCAGCCCGATCCCCTCCGGTTTATGTGATGTTACAACATTACACTTTGAGGCTGTCGCATGGATCACCGCTTACCGGTCACCGTCCTCTCCGGCTTTCTCGGCGCGGGGAAGACGACGCTGCTCAACCATGTGCTGAACAACCGCCAGGGCCGCCGGGTCGCCGTCATCGTCAACGACATGAGCGAGGTGAACATCGATGCGGACCTCGTCCGCTCCGGGGGCGGCGACCTGTCGCGGACGGAGGAGGCGCTGGTCGAGATGAGCAATGGCTGCATCTGCTGCACCTTGCGCGACGATCTGCTGGCGGAGGTGCGCCGCCTCGCGGGGGAGGGGCGTTTCGACTACCTGCTGATCGAGGGGACGGGCGTGGCCGAGCCGCTGCCGATCGCCGCGACCTTCGCCTTCCGCGACGAGGCTGGCGTCTCGCTGTCCGACATCGCCCGGCTCGACACGATGGTGACCGTGGTCGACGCCGTGAACCTGCTCAGGGATTTCGGCTCCAGCGACTTCCTGCGCGACCGGGGCGAGAGCGCCGGCGAGGCGGATGAGCGCCGGCTGGTCGATCTCCTGGTCGAGCAGATCGAATTCGCCGATGTCGTGGTGATCAACAAGGCGTCCGATGCGGGGGCGGAGCAGCGCGCGCTGGTCCGCCGGATCGTGCGCGCGCTGAACCCCGATGCGAGGCTGTTGGAGAGCGATTTCGGCCAGGTGCCGCTCGATGCGGTGCTCGATACCGGCCTGTTCGACCATGACAAGGCGCAGCAGCATCCGCTCTGGCACAAGGAGCTCTACGGTTTCCGCGATCACGTGCCGGAGACCGAGGAATACGGCATCTCCGCCTTTGTCTACCGGGCCCGCCGGCCGTTCCAGCCGGAACGCTTCAACAGCTTTCTCGGGCGGAGCTGGCCCGGGCTGATCCGGGCCAAGGGCCATTTCTGGCTGGCGACCCGGCCGGATTGGGTGGGCGAAATGTCGCTCGCCGGCGCGATCTGCCGCACCGAGGCGCTGGGCTTCTGGTGGGCGGCGGTGCCGCGGGCGCGCTGGCCGGACCATCCCGACTGGAAGGCGCTGATCGACCGGCACTGGGACAGGATCTGGGGGGATCGGCGCCAGGAACTGGTCTTCATCGGCACAGGCATGGACGAGGCTGCGATCCGTAGCGCGCTCGACAGCTGCCTCATCGGCGATACGCCGACCTTGTCCTTCAGGCCCGAGCGCTACCGCCATCTGCCCGATCCCTTCCCGGTCTGGCGCCGGGCCGAGGCGGCCTGAGCGGCCCGACCCCTTTCTTCCAGCTCAATTCGAGGAGTGTCCGATGTCGTTTCCCGCCGCTTTGCGCCTGGGCTTGCTCGCCCCGGCGATCCTCTCGTCAGGTCTGGCTTTCGCCCATGACCACGCCCTCTCCCGCGGGCGGCTGGTCTTCGGCGATCACGCCAAGCCCCAGATCCAGGTGCTCGACCTCGATAGCGGGGAGGTCACCCATCGCTTCGACATCCCGAAACCCAATCCCGGCCTCGTCACCCTCGCCGGGGGCCGCTTCGTCGCGGTGAAGGCCGGCGGTGAGGTGCGCTTTCTCGACACGGGGCTGAGCTTCGAATCGCATGGCGACCACACCGATATCGAGAAGGGGCAAGTAGCCCTGTTGCCGCTGGTCCTGACGGGGCAGAATCCGGCGCATATCGTCTCCGGCCATGGCCAGGCGGCGGTGTTCTTCGACGGGATCAGGCCCTGGGACGGGCCGAGCACGGCCAAGGCGACGCTGCTCTCCCTCGAAGGGCTGGCGAAGCCGAAGCCTCCCCTGATCGACTGGCCGAGCCCGGGCCCGCAGCATGGTCTCGCCGTGCCGCTGGCCGGCGGGCGCCTCCTCGTCTCCAGCCCGAACCCCGCCTATGTGAAAGGCGATGATCGCTCGGCCTCCTCCAGGCCCGGCGGCTTCTCGGTCGTCCGGCGGACGAAACAGGGCTGGCAGCAGCTCGCCCGGCTCGATGCGCAGAGCAAACCGCCGGCGGGATGCCCGCTGTTCCACGGCCATGCGGCGCGCGGGGAGCTGCATGTCTTCGCTTGCGAGGCGGGCGAGGGCGGCGGGCTGCTGCTGCTGGATTCCAAGGCCGGGCAGCTGCGATCGCGCAAGCTCGCCTATCCCGACGCGCGGCGCAGCAGCAGCCTGAAGGCGCGGCCGGCCGGCCGCTTTGTCGTCGGCAATTACGGCGACAGCGCGCCCTATACGGCGCTGTTGCGGATCGACCCCCTGGCCCAGCGGCTGTCGGCTCAGGATGTGATGCCGGTGCCGAAAGGGCAGGCGGTGTGCCAGTTCGACTTGTCGGAGAATGGGCGGCGCCTGGCCAATCTGACGCCCGACGGCATGTTGCGGATCTATGATCTCGCCCCGGACTGGAAGGAGGTAGCGGCGTTCGAGGCCGTGGCGCCGTTCGACTGCGCCTATGGCGCGAAGACGCCGACTCCCTCGCTGGTCGTGATCGGCCAATCCGCCTTCGTCAGCGACCCGGTCCAGGGCCGCATCCGCGATTACGGGCTGGAGACGCTGAAACAGGGGCTCGACCTGCCGGTCGGCGGGGCGCCGACCGTGCTGGCCGGTGGCGATGGCGGCTGATGGGGCGATGCCGGCCAGGCACCGCCCGGGCTAGGCTCGCTTCGGCAACCGCTCTACAGAGGCGCGATGCCGAACCCCGATCCACGCCGATTCCGCCAGTTCGTCGCCTTCGGCTTCGCCGGCGGAATCACCGCACTCGCCCATTACGGGCTGCTGATCGCCCTGGTCGAAGCTGCGGGGGTCGATCCCGTGCCAGCGACGCTGGCGGGCTATGTCCTGGGCGCGCTGGTCTCCTACACGCTCAATCGCTGGATGACCTTCGACGCGACGCGCAGCCATGCCGAGGCGGGTTGGCGCTTCGCCATCATCGCCGCCGGCGGATTCGGCCTGACCTGGCTGCTGATGCATCTCTTCGTCGCGCGGCTCGGCCTGCCCTATCTGCCGATGCAGCTGGTCACCACGGGGATCGTCATGGTGTTCTCGTTTCTCGGCCACAAATCATTCAGCTTCGCCGATCGCGGCTGAGGCGTCGTTGCTCGGCTGCGGCTTGCGCGCCTTGAAGGTCATGCGGTGCGGGTTGTGGCCGAAATTCGCCTGCGGGGCGATGTCCTCGAATCCGGCTGCGGCGATCAGCGCGGTGATATCGCCGGGCGCATAGGTCGACAGCCCGTACTGGGCGCGCAGCTTGCGGTAATCGGAGAAGGCCGTGCGCACCAGACCGGCCAAGGCGGCGCGGAGGAAGCCGCCGCGCCAGGCGAAGCCCAGGAGCTGCGACGCGTCGGTCAGCGGGCTGACATCGGGCGGGATCACGTCGGCGAGCAGCAATTCGCCGCCGGGCCTGAGCTTGCGGCGCCAGAGCGCGAGCAGGCCGACGAGTTCCTCGCGGCCGAGATACTGGATCAGCGAATTGGCGACGACCAAATCCAGCCCGTCATCGGGCAGCGCCTCGACCTCCTCCGGCGACACGACCGAGACATTGCCGAGATGGCCGAAGCCGGCCTGCAGGCGCTCGCGGACGCTGGGCGCCGCCTCGCACAGATAGAGCCTGGCGCAGCGTTCGGCGACGCGGTCCGCGCTCAGCGCCTCGCCGCAGCCATGGTCGAGCACCACCGCCTCCGGCGAGCGGATATGGCCGATGAGATCGCGCGCGATCTGGCGGTAATGGAGCGCCTTATGGCGCGGCGATACATAGATCGCGTGTTCGCCGTTCCAGAAATCACGCCAGGACATCGCATCTACCCATCGCCGCAGCGGCACATCGTCGGCGCATGACTAGAGCATCGGGCGCCAAAGGGGAATCCGGTTGTGCGGCAGCGACCGGGCCGGGCTGCGATCTCGGCCATTGCGATGCGCGAAAAGACACGAAACAATGACAAACTGCGCGGTCCCTCGCGGATCGCATCTCATTTTTTCGCCGTTCGGCCGGGACTCTGTCGATGCTGCTCTTGCCTCGCTTGCTGAAGCGCTTCGTGCGGCAGGGCCGCCTCACCGTGATCACGCCGGACGGGCAGCGCCATGTCTTCGGCAGCGGGCCGGCCGACATCACCTTCGCAGGGGTGCCCAGGACGGCGCCCGCCGTCACCGTGCGCTTCCATGACGACAGGATCGAGCGCGAGATCTTCCTCAACCCGGAGCTGGCGCTGGCCGAAGGCTATATGGACGGACGGATCGACTTCGAGGACGGCTCCTCGATCCACGACCTGCTGTCGCTGTTCTGGATGCAGCGCAAGGAGCTGCGCAAGCATCCGCTGCAGCGGCTGGTGCGCAATCTCCGCTTCCGTCTCCGCCGGCTGCGCATGCACAACCCTCTCGGCGTCGCCGGACAGAAGGTGAAGCACCATTACGACATCCCCACCGCCTTCTACCGGCTGTGGCTCGACGAGACGATGACCTATTCCTGCGCCTATTGGCATTCGCCGGAGGTCGGGCTGGAGGCGGCGCAGCGGGCGAAGCTGCGGCATATCGCGGCCAAGCTCCGGATCGAGCCCGGCATGCGCGTCCTCGATATCGGCTCCGGCTGGGGGCAGCTCGCCATCTATCTCGCGCAGGCCTGCGGGGCGCAGGTGACCGGGCTGAACGTCTCGCCCGACCAGATGGCGGCGGCGCAGCTGCGGGCGCAGGAGGCCGGCGTCGGCGACACGGTGCGCTTCATCAACAAGGATTATCGCGAGCTCGAGGGCAGTTTCGACCGGGTCGTCTCCGTCGGCATGATGGAGCATGTCGGGGTGGCGCATTATCTCGATTATTTCGAGCGGATCCGCGGTTTGCTGACGCCTGACGGGATCGCGCTCGTGCATTGCATCGGCCGTGTCGGCCCGCCCGGCTTCACCGGGCCGTTCTTCGACAAATACATCTTCCCCGGCGGCTATGCGCCGGCGATGTCGGAGGTTTTCGCGGCGGTGGAGCAGACCGGGCTGTGGTCCTCCGATTGCGAGTTCTGGCGGCGGCACTATCATTGGACGCTGGAAGCCTGGCGCGAACGCTTCCATGCGCAGCGCGCGACCGTGGTCGAGATGCTGGGCGAGCGCTTCGCCAGGATGTGGGAGTTCTACCTCAGCGCCTGCTCGATTTCCTTCGACATCGGCGGCGACATGGTGTTTCAGCTCCTGCTCGGCCAGCACAAGAGCGCGGTACCGGTGGTGCGCGACTACATCCAGGACGACGAGGCCGCGCTGAAGGCGCGCGGCTTCTGACGCCCCGGCCGGCGCTAAGGGCTAAAAATGCCTGGGCAGGGAATCGTCGAAGGACCGTCCGGCTCAGGCGTCATCGCGCTTTCGCACGGCAGGGTTTGTTGTCATTCCAAAATTCTTCCGCACCTCTAGAGACTCCTGCCGTAAGGAAAGCGACATCTTGCTCGTCATCACCGATCGACCGGCCCATACCGCAGCTCTCGCCGCGGCCATGTCCATCTGGGGCCGTTGCGACGTGCTACATCTCGATGCTTGCGAATACGCGCCGATCGTGCCGCATCGCCTGGTCCTGACCGATGTCGACCTGTCGCAGCGGGCCGTGGTCGAGCAGCTGCGACGGGCGCTCGCCCGGCATCGCGGCGAGAGCGAGCCCTGCCTCAGCCTGCTGCGTGAACATTCGGTCCGCGCGACCCTGCAGGCCAATGCGATCGGTGTGGTGCATGTGCTCGCGGCGGATGCGCCGCTCTCGGTCATCCTGCAGAGCGTCGCGCAGATGATGCAGGCCGGGCCGGCCGCGACGGCGGCGAGCCCGGCCGCGCAGCAGCTGCAGGGCCATGTGCTGGAGGCGACGGCCGCGCTCGGCGACATGCTCGGCGCCGCCGCGGCCGGCCGCGCCCTGCCGCGCGCCGCCATCGACAGCGGCGTGGAGTCGATGAACCTGGCCGCCGAGACGGCCGATCTCGAATCCTGGCTGACCGTTGTCTGGAACCATGACGACCTGACCTATCAGCATTGCCTGCTGGTCGCCGGGCTGGCCGCGACTTTCGCGCACCGGCTCAATTTTTCGCAGGACGACCGGAAGCGCGTGACCTGCGCGGCCGTGCTCCACGATATCGGCAAGGCGAGGATCCCGCGCGAGGTGCTGACCAAGCCGGCTGCGCTGGACGCGGCGGAGCGCGCGCTGATCCGCAGCCACCCGGTGCTGGGCTCCGACATGCTGCGGCGCCAGGGCGATTTCGGAGCCGACATCATCGCCGCCGCCCGGTCTCACCATGAATATCTCGATGGCAGCGGCTATCCCGACGGGCTGCGTGGGTCGGAGATCAGCGACCTCGTCCGGATGATCACCATCTGCGACATCTTCGCCGCGCTGATCGAGCGCCGCTCCTACAGGCAGCCCATGGCGCCGCAGGCCGCCTATGAGGTGCTGCTCGGGATGGAGGGAAAGCTGGATCGGGATCTGTTGCGGGCGTTCAAGAGCCTGCTGCCGAGCGAGACGGAGGCGGTCTAGAGCCGCCCGCTCTCCGGCGCCTCCGGGGCCTGACCGGGCGCCGACAGGTCGATGACGATCAGCGCCTCGTCGACGAAGCGCCCCGCGACGCGCAGCGCCTTCCGCTCGAGCCCGTAATGCCGGAAGCCGAGGCTCTCATAGAGCCGCAACGCCTTGTGGTTCTCGACGCCGACGCCCGCCTGCACCAGCAGGACATGGTCGCTCGCATGGGCGAGCACGGCCATGACGAGCCGGCGGCCGAGGGCGTGGCCGCGATGGGCCGGCGCGACATGGACACCGACGAGAAGCCCCTTGTGCCGCGCCTTGGCCGATCGATCCGGGACGATGAAGCCGGCCGTGCCGACCAGATCATCTCCGGCGAAGGCGCCGAAGACGCAGTTCAGCGGGCCGCCTTCGAGACGCCTCGCCGTCATCTCCAGGCTGCGCGCCGCTTCGTCCTCATAGCTCGCGCCGAAGGCTTCCGGATGGTCGCGCAGCGCCTGCAGGCGCAAGGCGCGGTAAGCGGCGGCATCGCCGGCGGACAGGAGACGGATGGAGAAGGAGGCAGTCATCTCGCCGAGCCTGCCCCGGCGCCTGCGAACAGGCAACGCCCCATCGCGCTTCAGCCGACGCTGTGCCTCGGCCTGATGAATTCGCCCCGCTGCGAGGCGCGCGCCATCTCGAAGCTGTCGGCGATGCGCCGGGCGCGGATGATGAAGGCCGCCGCCGCATCGGGTGGGCAGATTTCGCGGGCCGTCGCCTCGAACAGCGCGAGCCATGCGTCGAAATGCCGTGGCTCCAGCGGCAGGACGAGATGCGGCTGCATCGGGCGGCCGTGATAGCGCCCGGTCCGCAGCATCACGCCGGACCAGAAATCGGTGATCTTGGCGAGGTGGTGGTCCCAATCCGCGACCGCCTCGTTGAAGATCGCGCCGATGACGGGGTCACGCCGGACGCGGGCATAGAAGATCGACACCAGCCGCGAGATCATGGTCTCGTCGATGGCGGGATGCGCGATCCCCGGCTGGGTCAGCGGGTTTGCAGTCATGGTCTGTAGCCCTCGTCCGGGCTGGCGCATCGCGCCTCGGACCGGGGAGCGGATTGCGTCCACGGCTCGCAGGCTGCGCCAGCGCGGCCGACACTGCACGGGGCGGCGGCCGCCGCCTTGCGCCGGATCAAGTCGCGACCGGGCGCGCTCAGGCGGCCTTGCCCGCCTTGTCGCTCTCCATCAGCTCTACGAAGCGCTGGAACAGATAATGGCTGTCCTGCGGGCCGGGAGACGCTTCCGGATGGTGCTGGACACTGAAGGCCGGGCGGTCGGTCAGCGCGATGCCGCTATTGGACCCGTCGAACAGCGAAACATGGGTCTCGACCGCATGGGCGGGCAGCGAGTCCGGATCGACGGCGAAACCGTGATTCATCGAGACGATCTCGACCTTGCCGGTGGTCTTGTCCTGCACCGGGTGGTTGGCGCCATGGTGCCCCTGCTTCATCTTCAGGGTCTGGCCGCCGATGGCGAGCGCCAACATCTGATGGCCGAGGCAGATGCCGAAGGTCGGGATCTTGCGCTCGAGCAACTCCCTGATCACCGGGACGGCATATTCTCCCGTGGCGGCGGGGTCGCCCGGGCCGTTCGAGAGAAACACGCCATCGGGCTTCAGCGCCAGGATATCCTCGGCGCTGGCGGTGGAGGGAACGACGGTGACCTCGCAGCCGGCCTTGGCGAGCAGGCGCAGGATGTTGCGCTTCACGCCGTAATCGATGGCGACGACCCGGTGGGCGGCCTTGTCGCGCTTGCCATAGCCGACCGGCCAGCGCCATGGCGTCTCTTCCCATTCATAGCGCTGGGCCGAGGTGACGAGCGGCACGAGGTCGAGCCCGGCCATGTCGGGCAGGCGGGCGGCCTCGGCCTTCAGCCGCGCGACGTCGAAGACGCCGTCGGGGCTGTGCGCGATGACGGCATTGGGCATGCCGCCGTCGCGGATCAGCGCGGTGAGCGCCCGCGTATCGACGCCGCAGATGCCGACGATGTTGCGGCTCTTCAGCCAGCTGTCGAAATGCCGGTTCGAGCGCCAGTTCGAGGGCTCGGTGATCGCGGCGTGCAGGACGACGCCGCGCACGCCCGAAGAGGCGGCGGCGTTGACCGTCTCGGTGTCGTCCTCGTTGACGCCGACATTGCCGATATGGGGGAAGGTGAAGGTGATGATCTGCCCGGCATAGGAGGGGTCGGTCAGGATTTCCTGATAGCCCGTCATCGCCGTGTTGAAGCAGACCTCGCCCGGCGCCTCGCCGATGGCGCCGAGTCCGAAGCCTTCCAGCACGGTGCCGTCCGCCAGGACGAGCAATGCGGTCGCGCGGGGTTCTGTCCAGCCGCCGGCGGCGGGGTTTCCTTCGGAAGCGCTCATGTCTATGTCTCGGTCCAGGCCGCGAGGCGCGGCAAGCGGCGGGGCGGCGAATGCGCGCTCCGCTGTCAGTCTCTCGGGCGAATGTATCTGGAGCGCGAGCCTTAAAGACGCGCCTCCGTGCCGTCAATCAAGGCTGGCGCATGCCGGCGCAAGAATAAGGGAATAACCAGATGAGCAGCCTGCGCGAGCGCTTCACGGCCGATCTCAAGGACGCGATGAAGGCGGGCGACAAGGGCAAGGTCTCGACCCTGCGCCTGATCACCTCCGCCCTGAAGGACAAGGACATCGAGGCGCGCGGGCTCGGCAAGGGCGAGACCTCCGCCGACGAACTGCTCGCCCTGCTGCAGAAGATGATCAAGCAGCGCCAGGAATCGATCGCGATCTACGACGCCAATGGCCGTCCGGAGCTCGCCGCCGGCGAACGCGCCGAGGTCGAGGTGATCTCCGCCTATCTGCCGAAGCAGATGACCGATGCCGAGGTGAAGGCCGCCATCGACGCCGCCATCGCCGAGACCGGCGCCAGCGCCGTCAAGGACATGGGCAAGGTCATCGGCGTGCTGCGAGCGAACTACGCCGGCCAGATGGATTTCGGCAAGGTCAGCCCGATGGTGAAGGCTGCGCTGGGGGGCTGAGGGCGGCAGCTCGCGGGGCCGGCGTCCCGGCGGAAGACTGAAGCTCCGCCGGTCACGTGCTACCATCGCCCCGTTGGCAGAGACGCCGGCCGAGACCACATTGAGCAGCATGAAGTTCCCGCCCTCCATCCTGGAAGAGATCAAGGCCCGGCTGCCGGTCTCGGCGGTCGTCGGCAAAAGGGTGCGGCTGGCCAAATCCGGGCGGGAATGGAAGGGGCTCTCTCCGTTCAACGCGGAGAAGACGCCGTCCTTCTTCGTCAACGACCAGAAGGGCTCGTTCTTCGATTTCTCCTCCGGCAAGAACGGCGACATCTTCAAATTCGTGATGGAGACGGAGGGGCTGTCCTTCCCCGAGGCCGTCGAGAAGCTGGCGGGGGAGGCCGGCGTCACCCTGCCGCGGATGACCCAGGAGGCGCAGGTCCAGGAGGAGCGCCGCAAGGGCCTGCACGAGGTCGTCGAGCTCGCGGCGCAGTTCTTCGAGGCGCAGCTGATGTCCGAGCGCGGCGGCGCGGCGCGGCGCTATCTCGCGACGCGCGGGCTGGACGGGGAGGCGCGCACGCGTTTCCGCATCGGCTACGGCCCGGCGGACCGCTTCGCGCTGCGCGACCATCTCGCCGGCAAGGGTGTCGGCGCCGAATTGATGATGGAGGCGGGGCTGCTGATCCATGGCGAGGAGATCGCCGTGCCCTATGACCGCTTCCGCGACCGCATCATGTTCCCGATCCATGATTCGCGCGGGCGCGTCATCGCCTTCGGCGGGCGGGCGATGAGCGCCGAGGTCTCGGCCAAATATCTCAATTCGCCGGAGACGCCGCTCTTCCACAAGGGCTCGCTGCTGTTCAACCACCACAATGCCCGCAAGGCGGCGCATGACAGCGGCCAGGTCATCGTCGTGGAAGGCTATGTCGACGTCATCGCCATGGCGCTGTCGGGTTTTCCGCAGACCGTCGCGCCGCTCGGCACCGCGCTGACGGAGGACCAGCTCGGCCTGCTCTGGCGGATGGCGGACGAGCCGGTGATCTGCCTCGACGGCGACAAGGCCGGGCGCAAGGCCGCGAGCCGGGCGATCGATATCGCCCTGCCGATGCTGGAGCCGGGCAAGTCGCTGTCCTTCGCGCTGCTGCCGGAGGGCCAGGACCCCGACGATCTCGCCCGCGCCGGCGGGCGGGCGGCCGTGGCCGAGGTGCTAGCCGCGGCCCGCCCGCTGGTCGACATGCTGTGGACGCGGGAGGTCGAGGCGGGGCCGCTGGACACGCCGGAGCGCCGCGCGGCCTTCGAGCGGCGGCTGAAGGAGCCGCTGGCCCAGATCAAGGACGAGACGACGCGCAAACATTACCGCCGCGAGATGGAGGAACGGCTCGCGCAGCTCTTCGCCAGCGCCGCGCCGGCGCGGCAGGAGCGGCGCGAGGGTGGCTTCCAGCGCGGACGCGCCGCCGGCGGGCGCGGGGGCGGGCGCTTCGGACCGCCGCCGGCGCCCTGGGCCAACGGCCTGCTCAAGGCCAGCAGCCAGCTGACGCGCTCGCGCATCATGGCGCAGGGGCGGGGCGAGGATGCGCGGGAGGCCTTCATCCTGCTGGCGCTGGCGAGCCATCCGGCGCTGATCCTGCGCTGCGCCGACGAGATCGCCGAGCTGGCGCTCGAGGGGCCGGCCGCGGAGCGCTTCCGCCAGGCGCTGCTCGACGCCGCCTTCGAAGGAACGCTGGACGAGGCGGCGCTGGCCGAACGGCTCGACCAGCCGCGGGTCAGGGAGGCTTCGGTCGCGCTGATGGCGGTGACCGGCCCGGCCGAGCGCCTGAAACTGGCGCAAGAGGCTGATCCTGAATCGGTTTTTGATTCAATTCGACAGGCTATCGTCTTGCATCATCGCGCGCGGACGCTACATAGCGAACTCAAGGCAGCCGAGCGCGCATTGGCTGACGAAGCGACAGAAGCCAATTTCGCCTGGATCAAGGATGTCAAGGCCCGCCTCGAGACGATCGAGGGGACTGAGGCCATGTCGGGCGATTGATCTGGCGGTCGCTCCGCTTTGAGGCGCGCTGGGCTCGCATGTCGGGACGTTCACGATTCCTCAAGTGGGTCGGGTCCATCTGGGCAGGATGATTTGGGTGGGGTGAGCGCGCCGGACCAGCGGCCGCGTCGCCCTTTTATGCGTCTGCGAGTGGCTTCTTCCGAGCTGCGGCGGCGCCGAGTGCGGAGCGCTATTGATGGCGACAAAAGCGAGCGAGAAGTCCGACCAGGTCGCGCCGGAGGCCCCCCCGACCTCCGACGGACCTCTGCTCGACCTGACCGATCAGGCCGTAAGGCGGATGATCAAGCTCGCCAAGAAGCGCGGCTATGTCACCTATGATGAATTGAACGAAGTCCTGCCCTCGGAGGAATTCTCCTCCGAGCAGATCGAGGACGTGCTCGGCCAGCTCAGCGAGCAGGGCATCAACGTCGTCGACAACGAGGATCCCGAGGCCTCCGGCGAGGAGCGTGCGGCGGCGCGCACCGGCAGCGGCGGCGACGAGGAGGAGAGCGAGGGCGGCGATCTCGTCGAGGCGACGCGCTCGGCCCTGCCGGTCGAGGTGAAGCGCAATCTCGAGCCGACGGAACGCACCGACGATCCCGTGCGGATGTATCTGCGCGAGATGGGCTCGGTCGAGCTGCTCTCCCGCGAGGGCGAAATCGCCATCGCCAAGCGCATCGAGGCCGGCCGCGAGGCGATGATCGCCGGGCTCTGCGAAAGCCCGCTGACCTTCCAGGCGATCATCATCTGGCGCGACGAGCTCGTCGACGGCAAGGTGCTGCTGCGCGACATCATCGATCTCGAAGCCACCTATGCCGGTCCCGACGGCAAGAACCCGTCGCAGCTTCCGGGCGAGGGCGGTGAGCCCGGCGAGGCGGCCCCGGCCGAGGGGGAGGCGCCTGAGGGCGAGATGCCCGCCGACATGGATGATGACGACATCGAGAACAACGTCTCGCTCTCGGCCATGGAAGCCGAGCTGAAGCCGCGCGTGCTCGAGACCTTCGATTCGATCGCCGACAACTACAAGAAGCTGCGCCGCCTGCAGGACCAGGACATCGCCAACCGGCTGGAGAACACCAAGCTCTCGCCCTCGCAGGACCGCAAATACAAGAAGCTCAAGGACGACATCATCACCGCGGTGAAGTCGCTCTCGCTCAACAACAACCGCATCGAGGCGCTGGTCGAGCAGCTCTACGACATCAACAAGCGGCTGATCGGCCATGAGACGCGGCTTCTGCGCCTGGCGGAGAGCTATGGCGTCGGCCGCGAGGATTTCCTCAAGCAGCATGTCGGCGGCGAGCTGGATCCGAAATGGCTGCTGCGCGTCTCCAAGCTCGGCTCGCGCGGCTGGAAGGAATTCGTCGCCGTCGAGAAGGACCGGATCAAGGATCTGCGCGAGGACATCCACACCCTGGCGAGCGAGACCGGGCTGGAGATCCAGGAATTCCGCAAGATCGTGCTGATGGTCCAGAAGGGCGAGCGCGAGGCCAGGCAGGCGAAGAAGGAGATGATCGAGGCCAATCTGCGCCTCGTGATCTCGATCGCCAAGAAATACACCAATCGCGGGCTGCAATTCCTGGATCTGATCCAGGAGGGCAATATCGGCCTGATGAAGGCGGTCGACAAGTTCGAGTACCGCCGCGGCTATAAATTCTCGACCTATGCGACCTGGTGGATCCGCCAGGCGATCACCCGCTCGATCGCCGATCAGGCCCGCACCATCCGCATCCCGGTGCACATGATCGAGACGATCAACAAGATCGTCCGGACCTCGCGCCAGATGCTGCACGAGATCGGCCGCGAGCCGACCCCGGAGGAACTGGCCGAGAAGCTGGCCATGCCGCTGGAGAAGGTGCGCAAGGTCCTGAAGATCGCCAAGGAGCCGATCTCGCTGGAGACGCCGATCGGCGACGAGGAAGACAGCCATCTCGGCGACTTCATCGAGGACAAGAATGCGATCCTGCCGATCGACGCCGCGATCCAGAGCAATCTGCGCGAGACCACGACGCGGGTGCTGGCCTCGCTGACGCCGCGCGAAGAGCGCGTGCTGCGCATGCGCTTCGGCATCGGCATGAACACCGACCATACGCTCGAGGAGGTCGGCCAGCAGTTCAGCGTGACCCGCGAGCGCATCCGCCAGATCGAGGCGAAGGCGCTGCGCAAGCTGAAGCATCCGAGCCGCAGCCGGAAGCTCAGGAGCTTCCTCGACAATTGAGCGGGACGCTTCCGCGAGACTGAAAAAGCCGGCCTCGGGGCCGGCTTTTTGCGTATCGGCCAGGCTGGTCGCGCGGGGCTACATGCCCTTGACCAGCGCCACCAGCTGGTCCAGCGCCGTGCCCCAGCCCTGCTGGAAACCCATCGCCTCGTGCTGCGACTTGCCCTCCGCGTCCTTGTGCAAGGCGCGCGCGGTATAGAGCGTGCCGGTCGCGGTCGGTTCGATCTCGATCGAGGCCGTCATGAAGCCGGAACCCAGCGGGCGGTAGCCCGGTCCGAGCGCATCGGTGAAGACCAGCAGCCGGTTGGGAATGATGAAGAGGAAGCAGCCGGTATTGTCGTGCTTCTCGCCGGCCGGGCCCTCCATCACCGTTCGGAACTTGCCCCCGGGGGTCAGATCGATCTCGCAATGGCTGGTGCGCCAGGGCGCCGGCGTGAACCATTGCGTCAGCAGCGCCGGCTCGGTCCAGGCCCGCCAGACCAGATGCGGCGGCACCGCCACCTCGCGCTTCAGCTCAAGATCGAGGGCGGGATCGAACTCAGTGGCGGGCTCTCGGGTCATCGCGTTTCCTTTTCGTTGAGTTGCAGGACCAGGCGGTCGAGCTGGTCGAGCCGCTTGGTCCAGAGGGTCCTCTGCGCCTCGAGCCAATGGCCGGCTGCCGCCAGCGGCTCCGGCCGCAGCGTGCAGGTGCGCACCCGGCCGGATTTATGGGTCGAGACCAGCCCGCTCTCCTCCAACACCTTGAGATGCTGGAGGAAGCTCGGCAGCGCCATTTCGAAGGGCCTGGCGAGATCGCTGACCGCCGCCGGACCCGCGACCAGCGCCTGGACGACGGCGCGGCGCGTCGGATCGGCCAGGGCACGGAATGTGTCGTCGAGACGGGACGGGGTCGGGTTGAAGGGCGGTGCGAAGGACATGAGCCACCCTAGCCCGCCGGAAATAGTTAGGTCAATGCCTAACTATCAGCGGCCCGGCTCGTGCGCCGGTCAGCGCCAGCCTTGCCGTCCGCCCCGCGACGCGGTCAGATCGCACTTCCAAGGAGCGAGACATCATGGCGCTGCAAACCATCCTCGCGCTGCAGACGCGCGGACCCGGCCTCTACGAGGTGACGGCGGAGGTCGAGCGCTTCCTGCGCGATGCGGCGGTCGAGACCGGGCTGCTCACCCTGTTCGTGCGCCATACCTCGTGCTCGCTGCTGATCCAGGAGAATGCCGATCCCGATGTCAGGCGCGATCTCGGTGCCTTCCTGCGCCGGCTGGTGCCGTCTGCGGACGACCCCTCCATGGCCTATCTCGTGCACCGCGCCGAGGGGCCCGACGACATGCCGGCGCATATCAAGGCGGCGCTGCTGCCGGTCAGCCTCTCGGTGCCGATCCTCGACGGGTGCATGGCGCTCGGCACCTGGCAGGGGCTCTATCTCGTGGAGCACCGGCAGGCCCCGCACCGGCGCGAGATCGTGCTGCATCTCGGGAGCTGAGATTCCGGCTCCGGCTTGGCAGAGGGGAGGGGAGGCGCTACCTCTCGATCGATATCAGCGGGGTGCAGCATGTCGTTCTGGAAGAAACTGTTCGGCGCCGGTGGCGCCGCCACGCCGGCGGGCCCGCTGAAGAGCATCGAGCACAAGGGCTTCACCATCCACGCCACCCCCTATCAGGAGGGCGGGCAATTCCAGCTCTGCGGCATCGTCGAGAAGGAGATCGCGGGCGAGCGCAAATCGCACCGCTTCGTCCGTGCCGATCGCTTCCCCAATGCCGAGGAGGCCGCCGATTACACCCTGATCAAGGGTCGGCAACTGGTCGACGAACGATCGGATGCGCTGTTTTCCTGATTTTATGGCCTCGTCGGGTCGCGTTTGAGCGACGGTGAGGCGGAAAGAGCATCTCTCCCGCTCCTGCGGCGGGTCATGGTTTCCGTCATCTTCGGTCGTCGAGCCGGGTGCGTCTCGACTATCGCGTTTGTATTTTAATGACGCTACGTCAGAGAGATCTCTGAATTTAACCGTTGCTTCATGGAATCGGCGTCAGATCGCGTGTGGTCCACCCCTCGCTTATGTGCCGCCGACCATGCCGCAGGCTTGCGCAGCAAAGGTTTCAGAGTCTCGCCCGGTCGATGCCGGCGATCATGCCGCCGTGCAGGCGCTCAGGCGTGTCGCGGAAGGCCTGGCCCTCGCTGCGCCGAGGCCGGCTCCGCCTGACCCGGCCCGGCTCGCCGCCGTGCTCGAGGCCCTGCCGATCGGCGTCTATCTGGTGGATCGCGACGGCTTCGTCACCTATGCCAATGCGGCGGCCACCGGCCTGATCGGGCGCCCCGTCGCCGGCGCCAGATGGTGCATCACCGACAGGCTGTTCGCCTCCGACGGCACGGCGATCGCGCCCGGGGAGGGGCCGATGGCGCAGGCGCTGCGCGGCGCGGGCGCACCCCTCGAGCCGGTCGAGACGATCATGGAGCGCGAGGATGGGGGCCGCGTCGCGCTCCGTCAGCATCCGACGCCGCTCTTCGACGCGGCGGGAACGCTGGTCGGCGGGTTCAACCTGCTGGAGGATATCAGCGCCAGCAAGCAGATCGAGGCCCGGCTCGCTTTATCCAACCGCCGCGACGGGCTGACCGGGCTGCCGAACCGGCTGGCGCTGGGCCAGGACCTCTCCGCCCATATCCAGGCGGCGGAGCAGGACGGGCAGAGGTTCGGCCTGCTGCGCCTGGACATCGAAGGCTTCAAGAGCCTGAACGACGCCTTCGGCCCGGGCTGCGGCGACGCCGTGCTGGTGGAGGTCGCGCGGCGGCTGAAGGCGGGGCTGCCCGGCGCGGCGATCTGGCGCTCGGGCGGCGACGAATTCGTCGTCGTGGCGCGGCTGGACCAGGAGCGCAACGGTGCGACGGGGCTGGCCGAGCGGGTCGTGTCGCTGTTTCGCACCCCGTTCTGCCATGGCGGCCGGGCCGTCCCGATCGCGATCAGCGGCGGGCTGGCGCGGTTTCCCGAGGATGCGGCGGACGAGACGCGGCTGGCGGCCGGCGCGAACCAGGCCCTGCATCTCGCCAAGACGACGGAGCGCGGCTCGATACGGATGTTCGATCCGCGGAAGCAGGCGCTGGCCGAGGAGCAGCGCGCCCTGCGCCAGCAGCTGCGCCTCGCCATCGACACCGGGCAGATCGGGATGGTCTATCAGCCGCTCTTCGCGAAGGATGGATCGATCGCGGGGTTCGAGGCGCTGGCGCGCTGGCGACATCCGGTGAAAGGCGAGATCGCGCCGGCGGATTTCATCGCCGAGGCGGAAGCGGCCGGGCTGATCGCCTCGCTCGACAACCATATCCTGCGCAGCGCCTGCCGCGAGGCGGCGAGCTGGCGCAATCGGCTGTCGATCTCCGTCAACATCTCCCCGCTGGAATTCCTGACAGGCGACCTCACCGAGCGGGTCGAGGCCGTGCTGCTGGAAACCGGGCTCGACCCGGAGCGCCTGGAGCTCGAGATCACCGAGAGCATCATGGTCAGCGACGCCGAGAAGGCGCTGGCCGCGCTCGGCCGTCTGCGGGCGCTCGGCATCGGCATCGCGCTGGATGATTTCGGCACCGGCTATTCTTCGCTCTCCTATCTCCACCGCTTTCCCCTGACGACGCTGAAGATCGATCGCAGCTTCGTCGCCAGGCTCGGGGAGACGCTGGAATCGGTCGCGATCACCCGCGCCGTCATCCAGCTCGGCCATGCGCTGGGCATCCGGGTGGTGGCGGAGGGGGTCGAGACGCCGGAACAGCTGGATTTCCTGATCCAGGAGGGCTGCGACCTGACGCAGGGCTATCTGCTCGGCCGTCCGGGGCAGGCGCAGGACTATGCCGGCGCGATGGGGCGTCCCGGCTGAGCTCCGGCCGCGCCGGTGGCGGTGATTGGCCGCACCCGGGCGATCTGACGGAACGGACGCAGCCGGCGCGGGTTGTCGGGGCATCACCGCTTTCAAACCGCAAGGAGGCCGCCGATGAGCGCGCTGTCAGGCAAGTCCATTCTCATTCTCGCCACCCATGGCTTCGAGCAGTCGGAGCTCGAAGTGCCGCAGGCCAAGCTGAAGGAGGCCGGCGCCACGGTGCATGTGGTCTCGCCGGAAGCGGGCGAGATCAAGGGCTGGGACAAGAAGGATTGGGGCCGGGCGGTGAAGGTCGACAAGGCCCTGGACCAGGCCAGCGCCGCCGATTACGACGCCATCGTGCTGCCAGGCGGGCAGATGAACCCGGATACGCTGCGCGCCAACCCGCAGGCGCTGGCGCTGATCAAGAGCTTCTTCGAGCAGGGCAAGGTCGTCGCCGCCGTCTGCCATGCGCCCTGGCTGCTGATCGACACCGGCATCGCCAAGGGCCGCCGCCTGACCTCCTACAACACGATGAAGCAGGACATGATCAATGCCGGCGCGCAGTGGGAGGATAGCGAGGTCGTGACCGACAAGGGCGTCGTCACCTCCCGCAAGCCCGATGATCTGCCGGCTTTCGTCGCCAAGATCATCGAGGAGATCAACGAAGGCAAGCACGAGCGCCGCGCCGCCTGAGCCGGCAGCGCCGCCGTTCTCGAGAGGCCCCGCTCCGCCGAGCGGGGCCTTTTTCGCGAGTCCGACCGGCTGCGGGCGCCGGCTCGCCCTGCGCCGCCGGCGCTTGCGGCGCGCTCTGCGGCTGCTAATCCTCAATCCGAGAATGCCGTTCCTGACAGCGGCCGGTCGAGGAAACACCATGCCCCAGGATGCGCGCTATGCGCCGGATTCGCCCTATGCCTGGCTGCGGCTGGCGGTGACGCTGCTGGTCGGCAGCGTCGCCTGCGTCGGCACCTGGTCGGTGGTGGTGGTGCTGCCTTCGGTCCAGGCCGAATTCGGCACGCTGCGGGCCGGCGCGTCCCTGCCCTATACCTGCGTGATGATCGGCTTCGGCGTCGGCAACATCGTGATGGGCCGCATCGCCGACCGTTTCGGCATCGTCGTGCCGATCGTCATGGGCGCGCTGATGCTGTGCATCGGCTATGTGCTGGCCGGGCTGTCGCAATCGCTCTGGCAGTTCGCGCTGGCGCATCTCGTCTTCGTCGGCTTCGGCACCGGCGCCGGCTTCGCGCCGCTGATCGCCGATCTCTCGCATTGGTTTCGCCGCCATCGCGGGCTCGCCGTAGTGTTCGGCGCCTCCGGCAGCTATCTCGCGGGGGTGATCTGGCCGCAGCTGATCACCTGGGGCGTCGCCCAGCATGGCTGGCGCATCACCCATATCGGCATCGGGCTGGCAGCGCTGGCGGTGATGCTGCCGCTCGCCTGGTTCTTCAGACGGCGGCCGAGCGCGGAATCCATGGCGGCGGCGGAAGCCTCGAGTGCCGGGGCCAGGGGCGATCTCGGCCTGAGCCCGCCACAGTTGCAGACGCTGCTGGCCGTGGCGGGCTTCTGCTGCTGCGTGGCGATGGCCATGCCGCAGGTCCATATCGTCGCCTATTGCGCCGATCTCGGCTATGGCGTCGCGCGCGGCGCCGACATGCTGTCGCTGATGCTGCTGCTCGGCATCGTCAGCCGCATCGGCTCGGGCTTCGTCTCAGATCGCATCGGCGGCGCCGCCACCCTGGCGCTGGGCTCGCTGATGCAGGGCATGGCGCTGTTTCTCTATCTCTGGTTCGACGGGCTGACCTCGCTCTATATCGTCACCGGGATCTTCGGCCTGTTCCAGGGCGGGATCGTGCCGATGTATGCGGTGATCATCCGCGAATATCTGCCGCCGCGCGAGGCCGGGGTCCGGATCGGCATCGTCATGTCGGCGACCATCCTCGGCATGGCCTTCGGCGGCTATGTCTCGGGCTGGATCTTCGACCTGTTCGCCTCCTACCGCATCGCCTTCCTCAACGGGCTGGCCTGGAACCTCGCCAATCTCGGCATCGTCTGCTGGCTGATGCTGCGGGCCAGGCCGCGGCAGGGGCTGGCTATGGCCTAACTTCTTTGATTTTGTTTGAGGGCACCTTTTCGTGTGATTCGAGACCCGCTGTGCATATCTCAAACGAGCATGACTTCGCCCGGTGGGCTAAGACACTCCCCCCGCATTTGCGGAAGCGTGCGTCTGCTATCATTGCAATTCGAGCTGCTGCGCGGGTTTTCCCCTTACTCGCCCACGAGTTACGGCTGGCCGACGAGCCGGAGCAGAAGGAAGCCGCTGCTAACAGCAACGTTTTACCTGCCGTTCTATATCTTCAACGTGCCTATTCATCCGAGCAAAATCGTGAACGCTATGCCCCTTACAATCACTACCGATTTGCATCGGCTTACCCTGAGCATACGGCGAGTTCAACTTTCAGAGTAACTTGGGCCGCACAGGCGGCGGCGGAAGTGTCATCCTTTACGGAGAGAGCTTATGTATCGTCAGTGCGAGCCGCCAGTTCTGCTATCGAGCGATCCGTTTCTGCTGCCGCTTCGATCAGGAGAGTGTTGGCAAGACAAGCGATCCTACAAGCAGAAGCTGACATTCAATTCTTTATTGATTCGAAGTTCAACTTAGAAGCCTTGTTTCATGAGCAGCTTTGGACAAATTCCGAGGCGCGTGTAGATTTTGATAGGTTTTGGAATGAACTTCGTAGTTATCTTATAAATATTGATAATAATTGGGTTGTTTGGACAGATTGGTACGACGGGATATTTCGAGGTTATATTCCATACAATGTGTCCTTGTCGGTGTACAAAAAAAATAATTAGCGACATTTCAGGTGTCGGAGAGACTGGATGGCGTGGTGGTCATGAGACTGTCAATACGTTGGCTGCTGAAGTGGTCAGGCAGTATGGCGGGGATTTGACTGCTGTTCTCTCAGATAAATCCGAAGACGTTATTCTGGAAAATATACCAAGCCAGGGCGTTGGTCCTCATTTTGAAGTCAGTCAGGACTTCGTGATTGATCGCGTTGATCCGCCGTACAGCCTCAGCGCGAATGAATATTCGAGGATTACTGAAAAACTGCAGCCTCTAGTTGTCAAGTCAGCGAAAGATTTATCGGTCAGGCTGATAGGAAATCAGTTTCGAGAGCTTCATGATGCAGTTTCAAAATATATAGATTTATTGGACAAAAATGATCTTCGTCTCATCGCGTGGAGCGAAGTCTGGGGGATGGGAGTAATAATCCGTAATATATTGGACGCTTCGGAGCGGCATATTCGTGACAGAATGCTTCCTGAGTTGGAGGATCCTGCGAAGGCAGCTATCGAAAGCCTCCTCACGCTGCATGGCCCAATGATACTTTCGACGCGTGACGGGCAGGAGCTTTCTGATCAATCCAGCTTATTCGATAAAGGTCGCGCAGAGCGAGCCGTTCTCAAAGAGGCGACCGAGGAGATTGCAGCTGCTGTGTCTCGGAGAACTGACATTGCGACAAAATCGGCTGCGGAGACTGTCGCAAGCGCGGCCGACGCTATGGCGGAAGGGAGCCATCCCGAGCGCGGAGCTGTTTATGGACTGGCAAGCGTCCGAAATGTAATGATTCCGCTGGTGGCAGCCGCCGTGGTTACTTCGCCATCAACATTAGGATATTTGACTATGGGCCAACCGGGGGCTGTAATTGCTACTCCTTTCCCACTTGTTGCCGTGGAAGGGCTAAAGAAGAGCCCCCAGTTTATGTCTTTTATAAGTGCGCTAGGTTCGAAATTCGACGATGCATTCGAAAAGGATCCATTATTGTGGCTGCGTGAAAGTGCGCGTAGACTAGCACCGTTTCGGAGTTTTTTTATTGAAAATAAAGATAGCTTGCTAAAAATCACATCCAAGACGCCAGAACTGAGATGGTTAGAAAAATATATTAGACTTATTGAAGAGGATACTTCAATTAATTAGAAATTGTCATTGGGAACCGAAGAGATGTTAATTTTGTAGATCATGTCTATTTAAATGGGAACTGCAGGGTCACGCGGGCGCGGCTTCTGCAGAGGTCCCCGTGTCTGAAGGGGCTGGCGATCGCGTAAGTCGTCTCGGCACTTCGCATTCCGACATGGTCTTTTGCGAAAGCGGACATTGACGCTAGAGAGTCGCTGACCAATCTCGCGTCAACGACCGAAAGACCAGAGGGAAACGCCATGCTCTTCACCACCATCGCCGGCAGCCTGCCGAAGCCGCTCTGGCTGGCGGAACCCGAGAAGCTCTGGGCGCCGTGGCGGCTGCAGGGTGAGGCGCTGGAGGAGGGCAAGCGCGACGCGACGATCCTTTCGATCAAGCTGCAGGAGGATGCCGGCATCGACATCGTCGGCGATGGCGAGCAGGCGCGGGTGCATTTCGTGCACGGTTTCCTGGCCAATCTCGACGGGATCGATTTCGAGCGGAAGACCGTGATGGGCATCCGCAACAACCGCTACAAGGCGGAGGTTCCGACTGTGACCGGGCCGATCCGCCGCAAGGGCTCGGTGCACGGCATGGAGGCGCGGGCCGCGCGGGCGCATACGACGCACAAGCTGAAATTCACGCTGCCGGGGCCGATGACGATCGTCGACACCATCGCCGACGCGCATTACGGCCGCCGCGAGGATCTGGCCATGGCCTTCGCCGCCGCGCTGAACGAGGAGGCGCATGAGCTGCAGGCGATCGGCGTCGACGTGATCCAGTTCGATGAGCCGGCCTTCAACGTCTATATGGAGGAGGTGCCGGATTGGGGCATCGCCTGCCTGGAACGCGCGGCGCAGGGGCTGACCGCCACCACCGCGGTGCACATCTGCTATGGCTACGGCATCAAGGCGAATATCGACTGGAAGGCGACGCTCGGCGCGGAGTGGCGCCATTACGAGCAGACCTTCCCGGCGATCGCGCGCAGCTCGATCAAGCAGGTCTCGCTCGAATGCCGCAATTCGCGCGTGCCGCTGGATCTGATCAAGCTGCTGGACGGCAAGGATGTGCTGGCCGGCGCCATCGACGTCGCCTCCAACGCGATCGAGACGCCCGAAGAGGTGGCGGCGACGATCCGCGACGTGCTGGCCTATGTCGCGCCGGAGAAACTCTTCCCCTGCACCAATTGCGGGCTGGCCCCGATGTCGGGCCCGGTCGCCTATGGCAAGCTCGCGGCGCTCGCCGCCGGCGCGGCGCTGGTGCGCAAGGAGCTCAGCGGCCGCTGAACCTCCCGCTGCGGCAGGCTGACGTCGCGGAAACTAATGCGCGGGTCCGGCGCCTCGGCTAAGCTGCCGGATGGCCGTCGGGCGGGGCGAATGCACCCGCCGGGCGGCGACCGCAGGGATAGCCATGGCGACCGTCACCCGCTTCGAGAATCGCAAGGACCCGATCATTCCCGCGCGCCGCTTCGCCGCGCGGCTGGCGCGGGCGATGCTCCTCTGGTGCGGGCTCGCCGGGATCGGCATGGCGATCGGCATCACCGGCTATGCCACGACAGAGGGCATGAGCTTCGTCGACGCCTTCGTGAATGCGGCGATGATCCTGTCCGGCATGGGCCCTGTGACCGAACTGAAGACGGTGGGGGGCAAGGTCTTCGCCGGATTCTACGCGCTGTTCTCCGGGCTTTTCGTCGTGGTGGCGACCAGCATCATACTGGCGCCGGTACTGCACCGTGTGCTCCACTCCTTCCATGTCGACGAGGGGAGACGCAATGACTGAACCGATGCAGGCCGCGGAGACACCGCGGGGCGAGTTGACCGTGCGGGTGAACGCCATGCCGGCGGACACCAATGCCAATGGCGACATTTTCGGCGGCTGGGTGATGTCCCGCATGGACGCGGCCGGGGGCATCGCCGGCGTCGACCGGGCACAGGGCCGGGTGGTGACGGTGGCGGTGGAGGCGATGACCTTCATCGCGCCCGTCAAGGTCGGTGACGTCCTCAGCGTCTATACCGAGGTCGAGGCGGTCGGCCGCACCTCGATGAAGATCCATGTCGAGGCCTGGGCCCGGCGCTTCCGGACGACTTTGCACGAGAAGGTGACGGATGCGACCTTCACCTTCGTCGCCATCGACGAGGAGGGTCGTCCACGTCCGGTGCCCAAGAGTCAGGTTCTCGGCGCATGAACGAAGGGGCCACCAAGTACTAACGAGATATAAAGGAGCCGGCTTTGCTATTGATTCAGAAGAATCCGGGCGCTTAAACTTTTTTTAAGCGCGGCTCCCCCATCGTATCGTCCGACCGGCATAGACCGGTGCAGAAAACGAAGGGGAAATACGGAATGCTGAATCGCCGCGATCTTCTGTCTGGCCTTGCTACCGGCGCTGCGGCGTCGTTCTTTCCGCTCGGGGCGCTGGCGAATGTCGGGGTGAGCGCGGACGCGATCGTCCTCGGCCAGGCCGCCGTGTTCGAAGGCCCCGCCAGCGCGCTCGGGCTGGGCATGCGCGACGGTCTGCTCGCGGCCTTCGGCGAAGCGAACGCCAAGGGTGGCGTCCATGGCCGCAAGCTGTCGCTGATCGCCGAGGATGACGGCTACGAGCCGAACCGGTCGATCGACGCCACGAAATCCCTGATCGCCAAGAACGTCTTCGCGCTGGTCGGCCCGGTCGGCACGCCGACCTCGATGGCGACCCATGCCCTGGCCAAGGATGCCGGGCTCCCCTTCATCGGCCCCTTCACCGGCGCCGAAGGTCTGCGCGACCCCTATCTGCCGCATGTGGTCAATGTCCGCGCCTCCTATTTCCAGGAGACGGAGGTCTGGATCGAGCGGCTGACCCAGGACAGGAAGGCCGCGAAGATCGCGATCTTCTACCAGGACGACGCCTTCGGGCGCGCCGGCCTCGCCGGCGTGAAGAAGGCGATGGACGCCCGCAAGATGACGCTGGCCGCGGAAGGGACCTTCGAGCGCAACACGGTCAATGTCCGCGCGGCGCTGCTCGAGATCCGCAAGGCCTCGCCGGATGCCGTGGTCATGGTCGGGCCGTACAAGCCCTGCGCGGAATTCATCAAGCTGTGCAAGCAGGTGAAGTTCGAGCCGGTGTTCATGAACATCTCCTTCGTCGGCTCGGATGCGCTGGCCTCGGAGCTCGGCGCGGCCGGGGCCGGCGTCTATGTCACGCAGGTCGTGCCGCTGCCGACCGATACCGGCATCCCGGTGGTCAAGGCCTATCAGGCGGCGCTCGCCGCTCTGGGCGGCGACAAGAAGCCCGGCTTCGTCTCGCTGGAAGGTTATCTCGTCGGGCGCACCGTCATCGCCGGGCTCGAGAAGGCGGGCAAGGACGTCTCGCGCCAGAGCTTCATGGCCGCGCTGACCAATGGCAGCTTCGATTTCGGCGGCTTCAAGCTCGGCTTCGGTCCCAACGACAATCGCGGTTCCGATGACGTCTACCTCACCGTCATCGGCGCCGACGGGCAGTTCAAATCGGTCTCGAGCCTGACCGCCTGACCGATCTATCGATACCCTGTTCCAGGAGACACGCCTCATGACGACCGCCAAAGCATCGCCGCGGACACGCACGCCCCTGCGCATCGGGATCGCCGCCCGGATCTACGCAGCGCTGGGGGTGCTGACGGTGCTGACCATCGGTGCCTCCGGTGTGGCGATCCTCTCCTATGACCGGGTCGACGATACCGTCACCGACATGGTCGAGCGCAAGATGCCGACAGTGGAGCTCGCGCTCGAGCTTTCCCAATCCGCCACGCAATCCACGGTCATCGCGCCCCGTTTCAAGGACGTGACGACCGTGATGCAGCGGGCGAAGCTGACGCAGGAGCTCGACGGCGTGGAGGCGCGCCAGTTCGAGCTGATCCGCAAGCTCGGCACGCTCGGCGTCGCCGATTCCAAGACCGTGCAGAGCCTGGCCGACCGCCTGTCCGGCCATATCAACGACATCGGCGAGCTGAACGGCGAGAGCCTGCGCAACGGCATCCAGATGCAGGCGGCGCTCAGCCAGCTCGATCTCGCCCGCGAGAGCTTCGTGCAGGTCGTCGGGGCGGAAGCCGACGAGGCCCAGTTCAACGTGGTGATGGGGATCCAGTCCCTGCTCCTGTCCGACCCCAACGAGATGAAGGACGCCGTCGCGCGGCTCTCGGACCAGCAATTTCCGAGCTTCGACATGGCGCGCAAGCTGGAGGCGCAGGTCAACGAGCTGGTCGGGCTGGTCCGCGAGGTCTCGCAGATCGAGGATCGCGCCCGGCTCGGCACAGCCGAGGAGCGGCTGACCGCGGTGATCGCCAGGATCCGCAAGGATATCCAGCGCGCCGAGGCGGCCTCTCCGAACCCGGCCCGCAAGCGCGCCATCGAGGCGGTGATCGAGACCGGCGAAGGCTCGGAAGGCGTGCTCGAAGTGCGCAAGCGCGATCTGCAGACGCGCGCCCTGATGGCCGACGGTCTGATCGAGGTCGAGAAGGCCTCGGCGGCGCTGCGCTCGGAAGTCGACACGCTGGTCAGGTCGGCGCGGGGCCAGGCCCAGGCCGGCGCCGCCTCCTCGAAATCCCTGATCGACCAGAGCAAGGCCGTGCTGGCGGGTCTCGGCGTCGGCTCGCTGCTGATCGCGCTCGCTCTCTCCCTGTTCTTCGTCCGCCCGATGATCGTCGGCCGCCTCAACCGGCTCTGGACCGCGACGCGGGCGATCGCCGACGGCCAGCTGGAGACCAGGGTCGAGGTCAAGGGCAATGACGAGATCACGGACCTGTCGCGCAGCGTGCTGCTGTTCCGCGACAATGCCGTCGCGCTGCGGACCGCCGAAGCCGCCAAGATCGACGATGATCTCAAGGCCGAGCAGGCGCGCAAGCGGATGATGGCCGAACTCTCCGACGCTTTCGGCCAGGTCGTCGCCGCCGCCGCGGCAGGCGATTTCAGCCAGCGTGTCTCGGCGACCTTCGCCGATGAGGAGCTGAATGCGCTGGCGGATTCGGTCAATACCCTGCTCGAAACCGTGCAGAGCGGCCTGTCCGAGACCTGCTCGGTGCTGGCCGAACTCTCGGCCGGCCATCTCTCGACCCGTGTCGAGGGTCTCTATCAGGGTGCCTTCGCCGAGCTGAAGCAGGGCACCAACGGCCTCGCCAGCGAGTTCGAGAGCACGCTCGCCCGCCTCGCCGACACGGTCGCGGCGGTGCGCAGCGCCACCAGCGAGATCCTGGACGGCGTCACCGACCTCGCCGAGCGCACCAGCGAGGAAAGCAACGCCGTCTCGATGGCGACGAACCAGCTCGGCGCCTTCGCCGGCACGGTCAAGAAGACGGCCACCGACGCCGCCCAGGCGATGGGCATGGCCGAGAGCGCCGAGCTGCGCGCCCAGCAGGGCGAGAAGGTGGTGACCTCGGCGCTGGCCGCCATGCACCGCATCGAGGCCTCGTCCAGCAAGATTTCCGAGGTCATCGCGATGATCGACGAGATCGCCTTCCAGACCAATCTCCTGGCGTTGAACGCCGCCGTCGAAGCGGCGCGGGCGGGCGATAGCGGCCGCGGCTTCGCGGTGGTGGCAACCGAGGTGCGCAGCCTGGCCAAGCGCTCGGCCGACGCCTCGAACGATGTGAAGCGCCTGATCGAGGCCGCCCATGGCGACGTCAAGGTCGGTGTCGGCCTCGTCGAGGAGACGTCGTCGATGTTCGAATCCATCGTCGCCTCGGTGAACGACCTGACCGGGCTGATGAACGGCATCTCGCAGACGGCCCGCAGCCAGGCCAGCGACGTCTCCGCGATCAACACCGAGATCGACGGCATCGGCACGATGGCGCATCAGAACGCGGCGCTGGTCGAGGAGACCAATGCGGCGCTCGCGCTCACCGACGAGCAGACCCGCGCGCTGACCGAGCATATCGGCCGCTTCAAGTTCCGCACCGGCCATCTGGCGGAGGCGGATCACGAGCCGGGCATGGCCCGGGCCGCCTGAGCCGCCCGCGGCACGCCAGCGAAGCCCCTGCCGCCCCGCGGCGGCATCAGGGTTGCTTCCTCCTGTCGAGCAACGACACGCCCGATATCCGCAGGATCTCCGGCGCTTTCGAAGGTGGAGAAGGTGTGGGGTTCGCCTACACGATTAGTAGCGGGATAGGGCTGAAGCTCGCGAACCCATCATCACGCCGCGGCCGCTGGAATCGGCGGCCACTCTTCCGATCGAGCACCCTATCCGTAGCGTCGGCCACCTGCGGGAACTGGAACAGGCGAGGAGCGGACGTGGCGAACTTCGGGACCTCGTGCTGGAGCGGACGGAGTTGTGGCAGTCCCGGCCGGGACGCACTAACCCCAAACAGCTGAACTTGCACTTTGCTCGATCTTCAAAGATGGATACGGCCTCCGTGCAAGGTACCCCCGGCTTGTTTAGCTGAGAAGTTTCGGCTTATCCTGCTTGCAGGAAATGGGCGGAGCGGGCGGTTTGCTGAAAATCAGTGAGACTACAAAAGCGAAGCTTGCTGGAAACATTCGGCGCGCGCTGGCTGAAGTCGATGTCTGGTCAAATTGCTTAGTAGGGAATGTCAGTTCCTTTCAAGCACTTGATGCGAATGTCAAGCTAGACTCAGACGCCTTTAAGCTCGTCACGAATATAATCTCGGAGGATCCACTATATATATTTTTTTCTGACTGGATTGCACGAGAAATTTTCGAAAGAGATTTGGACAAAAGTCAATCGAAAGTTCCAGTAAAACTGGAATTGCTTCCCGGCGTCCCTTCTTCTGAGCACTTAGCAGAGGAAATGATTAGAGATTTCTGCCAGCTCCCATTCTCTTACAAGATTTTCTTGTCTCTTCCAGCGCCCCTGTCTGGTCTTATCCACCCGGAACAAACGGAGACGGATTATGGCGGAGGTATCAAAATCCTGTGGTGGTCGGACAAGTTAGAAAAATCGTATCCAGGTGTCATAAAGACCACTAAGGAACCAAAAGATCAAGGCTCCGCAAAATTTTTGAGCGGGAAAGAGACGGATGATAAAGAACGGCTGATGGTACTTGAGCTATGTGTCGGGGGGTTTCTCGATAGAAAGAATAATCGCTCCATTAGTGTTGATCTTGCACTCGAAAAGGTCAAATCCTTTTTTGGTCTGTGCGTGGCAACGGGGCTTTGTGGATGGGGCTCCCCGGCTCCGCGGGCTAGCTACTTTGCGGCCTCGTATCGTGTCGATAATGATCTGATAATTCCGAACAATACATGGCCCATTCCGGTTGGAGAAGATTTCGCCAGAACCTTGTCTTTATTAACGGTACCAACCTCAGATCCGGACGCACTTAGGCGCTCCCATGAAAGAATCAGAAAGGCGCACGGCTCCAGCCGATCTGAGCGGATCATGCTCGCATCAAAGTGGTTGTTTGACAGCGTGGGTGGTTTTGACCAATTATTTGCTTTTCTTCAATGTACAATATGTTTGGAAATATTGCTTGGAGAACAGAAGTACGCTGACAATCTGTCGGTTGGAGATATTCTTAGCAACCGATGTGCGTATATGGTCGGAAATAATGATGAGGATAGAGATCATATACTGAAGGATTTCAGAGAAATATATGCAGTTCGATCCGAGATTGTCCATCGCGGTAAATCGAGACTCAGCCAGCAAAACAAGATTCAATTGCAAAAACTCAGAAATTACTGCGGCCGCGTAATTCGGAAAGAGATTGATTTTCTGGCGCTACCCAATGGTTAGGTAGCCTGTTGTAACTCGAACGGCGGCGCTTCCCCGCACAAGGAAGTTGCAGGCCCTGAATGGATGAGGCATTGCGACGAGGCTGGGGGCGTCGCCAAGTGGTTAAGGCCGTCCGCTCATAACGGATTTACCGCAGGTTCGAATCCTGCCGCCCCCACCAATCTGCCCTCGAACCTGCCCTCGGCTGCCCTAAGCTATTGATCTGGGCGGTCTGCCATGGCCGCTCATAACGGTCTGGTTGCAGGTTCGAATCCTGCCGCCCCCACCATCTCCGCCACGTGACCACAGATCTTCCGCCCGGCGCTTCAGCTCTGCTGCGGATCGGCTCTGGAACGGAATTCCAACTTTCGCCATGATCCGTTAAGCATCGCGCGGGGGGCCTCGCCCCCTCGACCCGCCGCGAGAGGGCAGTAGCAGCCGGCCATGGATGAAACCGTCGTGACCAGACGGCGCGTCTATCATGTCGCGGGGTTCGATCCCGAGCCGCCGCTGGCGGTGCATGCGCGTTTCAGCCGCGGGCTCGGCCGGTTCGGCGCGGTCTGGTCGGTGTCGACCGAGGTGACGCAGCCCGTGGTCGAGGACGACCGAGCGCGCTGGCGCATCACCAGCGACGGGCCCGGCTGGCATAATGAGGCGGAGTTCCATCTGTTCCGCTGGGACGATCGGATCACGGCGCTGCATCGCAGGCCGCTGTGGCGGCGCATCCCGGAAGGAGCTTTGGCGCTCGCGGATTTCGTGACGGGCGGGGCGCTCTGGGGCTATTTCAGGCATAGCTGGCGCTACGCGCTGTTCTTCCTGTTTCCGGTGCTCGCTTTCCTCGGCATCCTCGCGCTGGCCGCCTTCATCGGCGTGCTGGCGGCGGGCTGGAGCGGCTCAGCGCTCATCGGCGGCGCGCTCGGCCTGGCGGCGCTGCTCGGCTTGTTCCTGCTGGCGCAGCGCCACATCCATCTCGGCCTGCTCTTCGACGACTGGATCTTCGCGCGCCACGTGATGCGCGGCCGGCAGGACGAGCTCGACGGGCGCATCCTCGCCGCCGGGGCCGATCTCGCCGCCGCCGCGCGATCGGGCGATTGCGACGAGGTGGTGGTGATCGCCCATAGTCTCGGCGCGGTGCTGGCGGTGCAGATCGTCGACGCCGCCATCCGGCACGAGGCCGAGGCCGGTCGCCCGCCACCGCGCCTGACTCTGCTGACGGTCGGCTCGTCGATCCTGAAACTGGGGCTGCACCGCGCCGCGAAGCGGCTGCGGGATGCGCTCGCGCGGGTCTCCGCCTGCGAGAGCGTGTTCTGGGCCGATGTCCAGGCCCGCTCGGATCTGATCAATTTTTACACCCGCGACCCCATGGCCGCGATGGGGATGCCGGGGCGCGCATCGCCGCTCGTCAAGCCGATCAGCCTGCGCAGGCTGCTCAGCCCGGAGCGCTACGGGGCGATCCGGATGAATCCCTACAAGGTGCATTGCCTGTTCGTCAGGGCCAATGACCGGCGCGCCGCCTATGATTACTTCATGCTGGTCTGCGGTCCGCTGCGCGCGGAGACGCTGATCCGGGCGCAGGAGGGCGCGATGGGCTTGATCGGCGCCGATGGTCAGCTATGCCGGGTGCCGGCCTGTGACGGCGGCGCCGTCCCGGCACCGGCCGATGCCCGGCTCGACGCAGGCGCCAAGATCGCCGGAACGGATGGACCATGACCCTCACCGTCGCAAAGATCATCTACGTCCTGCTGGCCGTCGGCTGGTACGTCATCCGCATCCCTCATGAGCGTCGGGCGAGGAAGACGCCGGTGGCGCGCAGCGCGCGCGGGCTGCGGGAGATCGTGCTGCTGTCGATCTCCTTCGCGGGGCTGGGGCTGATCCCTTTCATCTATGTCGTCACCGGCGCGTTCAAATTCGCCAATTACCCGTTCCAGCCGCTGCATGCCTGGCTCGGCGCGCTGGTCGCCGCCGGCTCGCTGCTGCTGTTCCACAAGACGCACCGGGCGCTGGGGCGCAACTGGTCGGTCTCGCTCGACCTGCGCGACAGCCATAAGCTGGTGACCCATGGCGTCTATCGCTATGTGCGCCACCCGATGTACTCGGCCTTCTGGCTGTGGGCGATCGCCCAGGCGCTGCTGCTGCCGAATTTCGTGGCGGGCTTTTCCGGCCTGCTCGGCTTCGGGACGCTGTATCTTCTGCGCGTCGGCCAGGAAGAACAGTTGATGATCGAGGGATTCGGCGCGGAATATACCGACTATATGTCGCGGACCGGGCGAGTCATTCCCTGGCTTTGATCAAACCTTACCCGGAGTCGGGCCCCGCACCCTGTGGTCTCTCGGGGCTGAGCCGTAAAACTTTCGCAGCGGCAGGAAACCAACATACCGATCGCGCGTTGGGGTGGCTGATGACAAGGCTAGGGGACTCTTTGGCTAATTTTCCTCAACAATGCAGAAACCGTCCTTTGTCGTTTGAACGGTGGGCTATGTTGCAATTTCGCACTAGATGCCCGAGTCATTTCATGGATAGGGTTGACCGCTCGGCAACTCTAGATTCTGAGCAGAAAGGTTGATCACATGAAGAAGTTTCTCGTCGTCGCTGTGTCGCTGACCATGCTGGGCGCATCGGTTGGTGGCTGCGCCTCCGTCGGCAAGGGCAAGGGCAAGGGCAAGGCTCCGGCCGCTGCTCCGATCTCGGCTCCGATCGTCACCAAGGGCTGATAGCCCTTCACGACTAAATACGGCCGGCTCTGCCGGCCGTATTTTATTTTCCAACAAGCGACACATTCTGGCCATTCATGCGTTGTGCTAGACTGCGGGCTGGGGCCTTCCTGTCTCTTGAATGGAGTTCACGCTGTGAGTTCGAATCTGGCTGAACGTCTGCGTCTCGGCGCCATCGCCGCCTGCGCTGCCGGAGCAATGCTCCTCTTCGGACAGGGACCGGCGGCCGCGGAGCAATCCGGGCAGATCCACCTCGCCAATCAGTCGCGCGGCAAGGTGCACCGGCAGGCCGCACGCCAGCCGGAGCGCGCAGGCAAGCAATATTTCGTCGAGTTCCGCGCGCGCCACGCGCTGAGCTACGGCCATACCTTCCTCGTCCATGGCAAGCTCAACGCCAATGGCGAAGTCGGCCAGGTGACGGCCGCCCAGGTGGCGGGGCTGCATCCAGCGGGCGACGGTCCGCAGCTCTGGTCGGTGGGCCATGTCGTGCCGGTTCCGGCCGAGACCGGCGCCAGCGATGGCGATACCGAGGACGAGTACATGTCCGCCAGCTTCCGTGTGCTGCTGGACGAGCCGACCTATCGGCGCGTCGCCGCGCATATCCGGCAGAAGCAGGCCAAGCCGTCGATGTGGCACGCGGTGCTCTACAACTGCAACACCTGGGTCGCCGAAGTCGCCCATTACATGGGCCTGCAGGCGCCGGGCAACAATCTGCTCTACCCCGCGGATTTCATCAATACGATGAAGCAGATGAACGGTGGTACCGCAACGGTGGAAAGCCCCGCCGCACCCGCGGTCATCGAGAACGAGACGCCGGCGAGTTTTCGCGACTGAGAGCGCGGCCCCCGGCTCCCGCCCATGAAAAAGCCGCCTCTCGGGGCGGCTTTTTTGCGTCCGGAGGCCTGTCGGCCGGGTTCAGCGCTTGACGGTGACGGGCGTGCCGACGGCGACGCGGTCGAAGAGATCGACGATGTCCTCGTTGAGCATGCGGATGCAGCCATAGGAGGCGAATTTGCCGATCGATTCCGGCCGGTTCGTCCCGTGGATCGCGTATTGCCCACCGCCGGAGAGGGTGAGGGCGCGCATCCCCATCGGGTTGTTGGGCGCGCCGCCCGGGATCACGTCGGGCAGTTTCGGATTGTCGCGCTTGATCTCCTCGGGCGGCGACCAGGCCGGCTGGACATGCTTGCCGTCGACCGCGACCGTGCCGATCCACTGCTTGTCCGGACGCCCGACCGCGACCTTGTAGCGGATCGCCCGCCCGCCGGGCTGGATGAGGTAGAGGCTGCGCTCCTTGGTGGAGATGATGATCTCGCCCGGCTCCGCCTTCCCCTTATAGGAGACCTCCTCGCGCGCCATGGCGGGACCGGCGACCATGAGCGCCAGAACGATAGCACTAGTCCGAAGCATCGACCTTCCAACCCTCCACATGCCGCCAGCCCGCCGACCCTGCCCCGAATTGCAGCGAAAGCCTGCAAGCCGAGATCGGCCATGGTCTGCGTCCGACCTTAGATGAGGCCCTGTTCCTACTGTGTTTTCAAGGCGCAACGCAAGATCCCGCCGCGGGTTTCGGCGCGGCTGACTGAAGGATTCGAGATCATATTTAAGTGATCCCTGCGCAGCGCCCCGCCAAGAGCCGCCGCGCGCCTCGGCCCTCGAACGCAATTCGCGGCTTGCCATCGCGAGCCTGCCCGGCAGCTTGGACCGCGTGGCGGCGGCGGCCCAGGCTTCTGTCGTGGCGAGGGGGGGCCTGACCACCGGGCTCACACTCCTATGCCGCTTTGCCACGGAAGCGCGTTTTCACCGGTGCGGCAGCTTCGGCCGCGATCGGGCCGGGTGAGGCGATCGCGCTGCAATGGCCGCGCCGCGAGAAGCCGCCGGCGCCGCTCCCCGTCATCGCCCCCGCGGCCAATGTGGTGGATACGACTCCGGGTTAAATCAGGCGCCGCCGATCAGGATGCCGGCGGCCAGCACCAGGCCGCCGCCGAGCACGACCTGGAAGGTCGCGCGCAGGAAGGGCGTCTCCATATAGCGGTTCTGGATCCAGACGATGGCCCAGAGCTCGACGAAGACGACGGCCAGGGCGATCGCGGTCGCCGTCCAGAAATGCGGGATCAGATAGGGCAGGGCGTGTCCGAGCCCGCCCAGCGTCGTCATCACGCCGGAGGCGAGGCCGCGCTTCCAGGGCGCGCCGCGTCCCGAGAGCTTGCCGTCATCATGCGCCGCCTCGGTGAAGCCCATCGAGATGCCGGCGCCGATCGAGGCCGAGAGCCCGATCAGGAAGGTCGTCCAGGGGTTCTGCGTCGCGAAGGCGGTCGCGAAGATCGGGGCGAGCGTCGAGACCGAACCATCCATCAGCCCGGCCAGCCCCGGCTGCACCCAGGTCAGCACGAATTGCTTGCGGGAGGCCAGATCCTCCTGTTCCCGCGGTTCTCCGTCGAGATGGGTCTCGCGCAGCGAGGTGGCGCGGCCGGCATGCCCGGCTTCGGCGGCGGCGAGCTCGCCCAGCAGCTTGCGGGTGTCGAGATCGGTCGAGCGCCCGGCCGCGGCGACGTAGAAATCGCGCGCCTGCCGCTCCATCTCCTGGGCCTCCTCCCGCATCCGGTCGAGGCCGAGATTTTCGACCAGCCAGATCGGCTTGCGGGTGTAGAAATCGGCGACATGCTCGCGGCGGAGCGGCAGGATGGTGCTGCCGAACCGCTGGCGGTAGCGCTCGATCAGTCTTTCCCGGTGCTGGCTCTCCTCGGCGGCCATGCCGTCGAACACCGCCGCGGATGCGGGGAAATCCTGCCGTAGCTTGTCGGCATAGATCGCGTAGATCCGGCCATCCTCTTCCTCGGAGGAGATCGCGAGAGCCAACACCTCCTTCTCCGACAGATCGTCGAAGCGCCGCTTTCCGGTCAGACCCGGCAGGGAAAAGCGCGACAGCATGGCGGGATCCTTGGTTAGAATAATTCTAAGATAATGCGCGCCGCCGGCATCGGCAACCGGGGGCCCATCCGCTGCGGGACGGGGCCCCTGCGCGGCTTTGCATGACGCGGCGCGACAGGCTCTGCCATAGTCCGCAGCCATGTCCCAGCCCCACTCGCGCGCCCTGCTGCTCGTGCCGCTGCTCGGTCTGCTCTGGGGCTTCAACTGGCCGGCGGTGCGGATCGCGCTGGTCGAGATCGCGCCCTGGACCTTGCGCTCGGCCGGGATGAGCTTCGCCGGGCTGTGCCTCTTCATGCTGGCGCTGGCGACCGGACAGAGCCTGCGGGTCGAGCGGGCGCAATGGCCGCGCCTCGTCCTCTCCGGCATTTTGTCGGTGGCGGCGTTCAACGTGCTCATCGCCTTCGCGCAGCTGATGGGCGCCACCTCGCGCATTGCGATCCTGACCTTCACCATGCCGATCTGGGCGACGCTGATGGCGCGGCTCTGGCTGCGTGAGCCGCTGGATCGCCGCAAGCTGATCGGCATCGGGCTCGGCTCGGCCGGTCTCACCGTGCTCGGATTGCCGCTGCTGGCGAGCGGGGGCCTGTCACCGGGCCTGGCGCTCGCGCTGGCGGCCAGCCTGAGCTGGGCGCTCGGCACCATCGTCACCAAGCGCTGGCCGGTCTCGGCCCCGGCGCTGACGGTCGCGGCCTGGCAGCTCCTGATCGGCGGCTTCGCCGCCGGCTGCGGCATGCTGGTCTTCGAGGGGGTGCCGCAGTTCAAGCCGCTCACCCAGCGTAGCTGGATCGCGCTCGGCTATCACGTGGTGCTGGCCCAGGCGATGGGCTATTTCATCTGGTTCAGCGTCGTCGCCAGGCTGCCCGCCGGCCTCGCCAGCATCGGCACGCTGATGGTCCCCGCCGTGGGGGTGCTGGGCTCAGTGCTGTTCCTGTCGGAACGGCCGGAGCTCGGCGACTGGTTCGGGCTCGTGCTGATCGTCCTGGCCTCGGCATCGGTAATGATCCCGAAATCCTCGGATGAACAGGCGTAAACTAGGAATATTTCCTTCGTTAACGGCCGCTTTACACTGCGTTCACTATACTCCGGCGTCTCGTATCATGGGTCGGCCCGGATCATGCAATCGCTGGCGTTGAAACTTCCCGAGCCCGAGGTCGAGGACGAAGCCGGCGCGGCCAAGGCCGCCCAGGCGGTCCGCGACATCGCCGGACGTTTCGGCAAGCTCGGCGGCGAGATCACCGATATTTCCGGTCGCATCGGCGATGTCACCACCCAGCTCGAGGGCCAGGCCCAGGGGCTGCACCGGGTGCTCGCCGCCGTCGAGCAGGTGACGCGCGCCAACCACGCCATCCAATCGGCGGCGGAAGGGGCGCAGCAGACCGCGACGATCGTCCGCGGCGGGCTGGAGCGGGTCACGGTCGCGGTCAAGGAAGGGCTGAACGCCGCGCAATCGGATATCGAGGCGCTGTCGCAGGGCGCGCAGTCGATCTCGCGCGCGCTGTCGGAAGCGGTCGCCGACGCCCATGCCGTGCGCAGCTCCAGCGACGCGATCCAGTCGATCACCCGCGAAATCCAGCTGCTCTCGATCAATGCCGGCGTCGAGGCGGCCCGCAGCGGGGTCGCCGGCCGCGGCTTCGCGGTCATCGCCGCGGCGGTGAAGACCCTGGCGGAGCAGACCCGCGAGGCGACCACGACCAGCGCAAAGCAGCTCGACGCGCTGGTGAAGACCGTCGACGCTCTGGCGCGCCGCAGCGAAGCCAGCGCCGAGACGGCGCGGCGGGCCAGCGAAGGCAGCCAGGCGATCGCCCAGCATATCGGCCAGCTCGACCATTTCGGCCGCTCCGTGGTCAGCCTGATCGGCGATATCGACGCCATCTCCAGCCCGGCGCGCGAGAGCGGCATCGCCTTCGCACAGGTGTCGCAGGATCTCGCCCGGCTGGTCACCGGCGTCGACCAGTCCAGCGACAATCTCGAACGGGCGACGCAGCGGACGCAGGCGCTGGTCTCGATCTGCGAGGGGATCCTCGGATCGATCGCCGCCTCCGGCGTCCGCACCGCGCAATCCGAGCTGATCGAGACCGTGATGGAAACGGCCGCCTCCATCGGGGCGCTGTTCGAACAGGCGGTGACGCGCGGCGAGATCAGCCTGGCCGAGCTGTTCGACGAGGCCTATCAGCCGATCGCGGGGACCGACCCGCAGCAATTCACGACGCGCTTCCTCGCGCTGACCGACCGGCTGCTGCCGCCGATCCAGGAGCGGCTGCTGACGACGAACCGGCGCATCGTCTTCTGCGCCGCGATCGACCGCAACGGTTTCCTGCCGACGCACAACCAGAAGTATTCACAGCCTCAGGGGCGCGATCCGGTCTGGAACAACGCTAATTGCCGCAATCGCCGCATGTTCAACGACAGGACGGGCCTGGCCGCCGCGCGTAACACCAAGCCCTTCCTCTTGCAGACCTACCGGCGCGACATGGGCGGCGGCGAGTTCCTGGTCATGGAAGATCTGTCGGCGCCCATCTGGGTCAGGGGCAAGCATTGGGGCGGCTTCCGCTTCGGCCTGAATCTCTGAGACCGGATTGGCAGCGTATTAACGTGTGACGGCTAGGGTGGTGCTCAGGAAGGGCCGGTGACGCCGGCCAGTGTCGCGTTCGTGAGTGTCTGAGTTGCCGTCATGCATATCGCGCCGTCCTTTCCCAACCTCTCCGTCCTGCTGATCGATGCCAGCCCGCATTACCGGCGCATCATCAGGACGATGCTGTACCAGGCGCAGCTGAACCGGATCTTCGAAGCGTCCGACATCGCCTCCGCGGCGACGATGTTCATCCAAAAACAACCGAACATCGTGATTCTGGATTGGGACCTGCCGGATTCCGGGAGCACGAAATGCCTGGCTTCCATGCGCTCGTTCAAGACTTCACCTTTTGCAAAAGCGCCGGTGCTCGTGATGATGGAACGTCCGGACAGACGTTCAGTCGTTCAGGCTGCGAAACTCGGAGCCCATGAGATCATTACGAAGCCAATCTCTCCCAACAATCTTTGGCTTCATCTTTCTGGGGTTATCAACATACCTCGCAAATACAAGGAAGTGAACGGTAGCATCACGCTGGTGCCCCGAGCCATCAGCAACAATATGTTCTGATGAACACGCGCTTTTCCCTTGGGTAGCCTCGGCGCTAATCGCGCTTCGATAGAGTTCGTCCCTGTCATTAATCGTTGTTTTAGCGGCGACACATCAGAAAGCATTGCCGCAGTCGCGAATGGTTAGTGAAATTTTTACCAATGCGGCCTGATTGTCGTCGTCGTCCTGAGAGGTCGCACCACCGTGGTCATCACCGTATCACTTCCCCCTTTCCTGGGCCGCACGGAAGCGGCGGCCTTCCGCAACCAGATGCTCGTCGCCATGGAGCAGAAGGAAAGCGTCGCGATCGAATGCGCCGAGGCGGGTGCGCTGCCGAGCCTCTGGATCCAGCTCCTCCACGCCGCCGCCGCGAGCGCCAAGGCCCGCGGCCTGTCGGTGACGCTGAAGCGCGTCTCGGAGGAATGCCGCCAATCCCTGCAGGCGATCGGTTTCGATCCCGCGCAAAGCGCTCTCGTTCTGGAGTGATATCGATGCGAATCCTGGCCATCGACGATACCAAGACCCTGCTCAGCCTGCTGTGCATGACCCTCCGCAATGCGGGCCATGAAGTGGCTTCGGCCGAGAATGGCGAGGAGGGGCTGACCCAGTTCGACGCGTTCAAGCCCGATCTGGTGATCACCGACCTCAACATGCCGCTGATGGACGGCATCGAGTTCACGCGCGCCTGCCGCGCCCGTCCCGCCGGGCAGAACACGCCGATCATCGTGCTGACCACCGAGAACGGCGCCGAGATCAAGGCGGAGGGTCGGCGGGCCGGGGCCAGCGCCTGGATGGTCAAGCCGTTCGAGCCGACCACCCTGCTCGGCCTCGTCGCTCGCTACCAGAACTGAGGTCTATCGATGGACGCGCTTGCGGAACTGAAGCAGACCTTCTTCCAGGAGTGCGAAGAGCTCCTGGGCGCGCTCGAGCAGCGGCTGCAAGCGCTTGACGAGGGCTCGACGGATCCCGAAGACGTCAATGCGGCGTTCCGGGCGATCCATTCGATCAAGGGCGGCGCCGGCGCCTTCGGCTGCACCGAGCTGGTCGCCTTCGCCCATGTCTTCGAGGCCTCGCTCGACCATCTGCGTTCGGGCCGCGTCGCGATCGAGGACGCTCCGTTCACGCTGTTCCTGCGCTGCTCCGACGCCGTCGCCGATCTCGTCTCCGCGGCCCGCAACGACGAGCCCGCCCGTCCGCGCCCCGATCTGCTGGAAGCGCTCGAGCAGGTCGGCAAGGCGCCGGGCTCGGCCCCCGCGGCGGCCCCCGCGCCGGCCGCGCCCGCAGCCCCTGTCGCGCCGGCGGCCGCACCGATCACCGCGCCCGCCAACGATGCGCCTTTGGGGGTCGCCGCGCTCGGCAATCTGCTCGCCATGGTCGAGGCCAAGACCACCGGCCAGGCGCCCGCAGCCGCCACCGATGGCTGGGACGACGAACCCGCCGCTCCGGCCAAGGCCGGGCGCGAGGTCACCTTGCGCATCAATCCGGAATCCGACCTGTTCCGCCGGGTGATCGAGCCGCGCGTCGTGCTGGCGGCGCTGCCGGCGGAGGACATCGTCAGCATCGTCTGCGACATGAGCCAGGTGCCGTCGCTCGAGACGCTCGACGTCGCCGATTGCCATATGCGCTTCGTCGTCACCATGCGCACCGAGCTCTCGGTCGAGGAGATTTACAGCCGCTTCGACTTCACCCTCGCCGCCGAGGAGTTCGAGATCGAGGTCGCGGCCGAGGAGGCGCCGGCGCCGGCGCCCGTCGCCGCCCGCCATGCCGCTCCCGCCGCGCCCGCCGCCCCTGCGGCGCCGGAAGTGCCGGCCGGCGTCGCCGCCGATCTCTCGGCCATCCTCGCCAAGCTCGGCCCGGCGCCGTCCGCGGCACCCGAGCCCGACATCAAGCCCGCGGCGCCGGCACCCGTCGCCGTCTCCGCTCCCGCCGCCGTCGAGGCCGCGCCCGCGCCGCGCGCCGCGCCGCGCCCGCCGGCCAACGACGCATCGGCCGCGCGCCAGCGCCAGGCGGTGAGCGTGCGCGTCGATCTCGACCGCATCGACAAGCTGATGAACCTGGTCGGCGAGATCGTCATCACCCAGTCGATGCTGGTCGAATGCGTCCGATCGCTGCCCTATGACGTCTACGCCAAGACGGCCGAAGGCATCCTGACGCTCTCGCGCCAGACCCGCGAGCTGCAGGACCACGTCATGGCGGTCCGCGCCCAGCCGGTGAAGGCCGTGTTCCAGCGCATGCCGCGCCTGGTCCGCGAATTGGCGCAGACGCTCGGCAAGGAAGTCCGCCTGGTCCTCGAAGGCGAGAACACCGAGGTCGACAAGACGATCATCGAGGAACTCGCCGATCCGCTGACCCATATGATCCGCAATTCCATGGATCACGGCGTCGAGACACCGGATGAGCGCGCCGCCGCGGGCAAGCCCACGGAAGGCACGATCAAGCTGGTCGCCGAGCACAGGGCAGGGCGCATCGTGATCTCCGTCACCGATGACGGGCGCGGCATCAACCGCGAGCGGCTGCTGGCCAAGGCGCGCTCGCGCGGGCTGGTCGGGGCCGATGAGCGGCTCGCGCCGGAGGAGATCGACCAGCTGATCTTCGCCGCGGGTCTCTCGACGGCGGAAGTGATCAGCGACGTCTCCGGCCGCGGTGTCGGCATGGACGTCGTCCGCCGCAACGTGGAATCGCTCGGCGGCCGGATCAGCGTCGATTCCGAGCCCGGCCGCGGCTGCAAGTTCACGCTCGCCCTGCCGCTGACGCTGGCCGTGCTGGAAGGCATGGTCATCCGCTGCGGCGACGATCGCTACGTGATCCCGATTTCGAGCGTGATCGAGACGCAGCATCTGGCCTCGACCCCGATCGAGCACCTGACCTTCGGCCAGGAGGTGCTGCGCTGGCGCGGCGAGGTGACGCCGCTCTACCGGCTCGGCTCCGTGATGGGTTCGACCGGCAATCCCAACGAGAACATCATCATCATCGCCGAGACAGAGCGCGGCGATAATGTCGGCATCGCCGTCGACGAGATCGTCGGCCAGCAGCAGGTCGTCGTGAAGAGCCTCGAGGCGAATTACGGCACGGTGAACGGCGCTTCCGCTGCAACCATCCTCGGTGACGGGCTCGTCGCCCTGATCCTGGACATCGACTCCATGCTCCGCCTGGCCGCGACCGGCAATCGCCAACCCGCAATCGAACTCAAACTGGCTGGATGACCATGACACTGCAACTCGGCGAAAAGCACTTCTCATCGGCCCAGCCCGAATCGGCTGTCCGCCGCATCGTCACCTTCCGCGTCGGCGACCGGACCTTCGGCATCGATGTCGGCATGGTCCGCGAGATCAAGGGCTGGCAGGCCACGACGCCGCTGCCGCATTCGGCCCCGCATGTCCGCGGCGTGCTCAATCTGCGCGGCGTGATCCTGGCGGTCTACGATCTGCGCACCTCGATCGGCCTCGGCACCACCGAAGCCTCGGCGACCCATGTCATCGTCGTCGTCGACGTCGACGACAAGACGGCCGGGCTGCTGGTCGATTCCGTGTCCGACATCGTCGATGTGCCGGTCAGCGCCGTGCGGCCCGCGCCGGATCTGGAGCGTGACGAGCATGGTCTGATCGAAGGGCTCGTGCTCCTCGACACCGACATCGTCGCCCTGCTCGATCTCGCCGCGGTGATCCGCGACGGCGGCGTCGAGCAGCAGGTCGCGAAGGCCGCCCGCCCCAACTGATTTCCAGTCCTCTTCCGAAAAAGGGTTGCGTTTAGATCAGGAAGAACCGTCGACAAGAAAGAACGACCAAAAATATGGGCAATTTCGTCGGTTCCCTATCGAGCTTGTCCCTGCGCCTGCCCATGCTCTTCCTGGCAGCGTGCCTGGCCATCGGCACTGCGGCCATGCTCGCCGCCCATGGAGCGATCACCGCCCAGGCGGGACCGGCCGCGGCCCAGATTGACAGCGCTTTGGCGGCGGCGATGCCACGGCTCGTCGCGATCGGGCTCGCTTCATTGGCCCTGCTCGGGCTCGTCGGCCTCCTGCTGGCGCGGCGCATCGGCAGCAGGCTCTCCGCGCTGCGCGAGGCGGCGCTGCGGATCGCCGAGGGCGCGAGCGATGCGGGCCTGCCCGCGCTCGGCAATGCCGGCGAGATCGGCGAATTGGCGCAGGCGCTGGGTGCGGTCCATGCCGCCGGCGTCGAGGCCGCGCGCATCCGCGCCGCGCTCGATGGCTGCCGCACCAGCATGATGGTCTGCGACGAGCGCAACCGTGTCGTCTACGTCAACGCCTCGCTGCTCAAATTCTTCACCGAGGCGCAGGAGGATTTCCGCATCGCCTTCCCCGGCTGTTCCGCCAAGGACATGCTCGGCAAGGTGATGGAAGGCGTCCAGCGCGAGCCCGGCAGCGCGCTCCCGGGCGCGCAGGGCAGTCTTCGCTACGTGCTCGGCCGGCGCACCGTCGCACTGACCCTGACTCCCGTCGCCGATAGCCAGGGCAGGCGCCTGGGCACTTCTGTGGAATGGCTCGAACTGACCGACGAGCTCGCAGCCGCGGCCGAGGTCGCCGCCATGGTCGCGGCCGCCGGAGAAGGCGATTTTTCGCGGCGCGCGGCGCTGACGGGCAAGCCCGAGACCCTGCAGGCCATCGCCGCGGGGGTGAACCAGATCAACGCGCTGGTCGAGGGCGCCGTCGCCGAATTCTCGCAGGTTCTCGGCGCGCTCGCCGAAGGCGACCTGACCCAGCGCATGCAGGGCGCCTATCGCGGCCGCCTGGACGAGCTGAAGCAGAGCCTGAACGGCACGCTCGACAGGCTCGGCGACACGGTCGCGACAATCCAGAGCACGGCCGGGCAAGTCTCGCGCGCGGCGCAGGAGATCAGCAGCGGCGCCGGGGATCTCGCGGCGCGCACCGAAGCCACAGCGGTGAATCTCGAAGAGACCGCCGCGACGACCGAGCAGCTCGCCGCATCGGTCAAGCAGAGCGCGGCGCGCTCGCGCGAGGCGACCGAGATGGCCGGAACCGCCATGGCCATGGCCAGCGACGGCAAGGCGGTGGTGTCGCAGACTGTCGGCGCGATCGAGCGGATCGAGGCCTCCTCCTCGCGAATTTCGGACATCGTCACCGTGATCGACGAGATCGCCTTCCAGACCAATCTCCTCGCGCTGAACGCCGCGGTTGAGGCGGCGCGGGCAGGGGATGCCGGCAAGGGCTTCGCGGTCGTCGCCTCCGAAGTGCGGGCGCTGGCGCAGCGCTCCGGCCAGGCGGCGAAGGACATCAAGGGTCTGATCCTCTCATCCAACGAGCAGGTCGGCGAGGGCGTGCGCCATGTCCGGGAGACCGGGGATGCGCTCGACCGGATCGTCGCGGCGGCCGGCCGGGTCTCGGAGATCATCGCCGAGATATCGTCCGCCACCGCCCGCCAGGCGCAGGGCATCCACGAGATGAGCCAGGCCGTGGCGGATATGGACGGCTCGACCCAGCAGAACGCGGCGCTGGCCGAGCAGAGCGCCGGCTCCGCCACCGAGCTGATGGAGGAGATCGCCGCCCTGCGCGATCTCGTCGGCTTCTTCCGGACCGGGACAGAGGCCGCCGAGATCGCGCGCCGCGCTCCCGTGCCGCCGCGCCAGAGGCCGCCGCAGCCGGCCGAGCCGGTGCGGCAGCCGGTGCCGCGGCGGGCCGAGCCCTCCAGGCCGGACGGTGCCTCTGCAGAGAAGGCGGTTCCCCGCAAGCGCGTCGCAAACGCGGGTCGAACCGAACAATGGTCGGAGTTTTGAGCTGAGATGTCTAAATCCAACGCCATGCTGGCGCCCCAGGCCCCTGCCGATGTCTCGCTGACCCGCGACGACATGAGCTTCATCGCGAAGCTGGTCTATGAGCAGGCCGGCATCGTCATCCGCGAGCACAAGGAGGCGATGACGCGCGGCCGGCTGGCGCGCCGGGTCAAGGCGCTCGGGCTCGGGTCGGTGAGCGAATACTGCGCCTATCTGAAGACGCCGCAGGCGGCGGACGAGATCCCGGAGCTGATCAACGCGGTCACCACCAACCACACCTCGTTCTTCCGCGAGCGGCATCATTTCGACCATCTGCGCAAGGATGTGCTGCCGAAGCTGGTCCAGGAGCGCAGCGCCCGCCGCGGCCGCATCCGGATCTGGTGCTCGGCCTCGTCATCGGGGGAGGAGCCCTACAGCATCGCCGCCGTCTCACGCGACGTGCTCGGCGCGCGCAGCGATATCGACTTCCGGATCCTCGCCACCGATATCGACACGGACATCCTCGCCAAGGCGGAGACCGCGCTCTACCCGGTCGACCAGTTCGAGCGGCTGCCCTCGGACATCAAGCCCCTGCTCAAGATCGAGGCGCATGGCCGGGGCGAGGCGCGCATCAGCGACGATCTGCGCCGGATGATCGCGTTCAAGCGGCTGAACCTGATCGAACGCTGGCCGATGACCGGGCCCTTCGACGTCATCTTCTGCCGCAACGTCTTCATCTATTTCGACACGCAGACCAAGGCGTCGATCCTCGACCGCTTCGTCGCGCTGCTGTCGCCGGGCGGCTTCCTCTATCTCGGCCATTCGGAATCGCTACCGCAACCCCACCCTCAGCTCCGGCTGATCGGTCGCACCATCTATGAGAGACTGCCATGAGTGTCGCCCGATCCTCACGCCGTTATTTCGATCCCCGGTTCGAGGCGACGATCATCACCGTCGCGCCCGGCGAACACGAGATCACCGCCGCCAAGGACGAGATCGTGGCGACCGTGCTGGGCTCCTGCATCTCGGTCTGCATGCGCGATCCCAGCGCCGGCGTCGGCGGGCTCAACCATTTCCTGCTGCCCAAGAACAACGGCGCCAGCGATGCCGGGGCGGGCGAGCGCTATGGCGACACCGCCATGGAGGTGCTGATCAACGGGCTGCTGAAGCGCGGTGCCAAGCGCAGCAATCTCGAGGCCAAGGTGTTCGGCGGGGCGCGCGTCCTGTCGGGGGCGACGATGCTGGCGATCGGCGACGGCAACATCGCCTTCGTCACGGATTTCCTGAACCGCGAGGGTATTCCGATCGTGTCGAAGGATGTCGGCGGCACGCGCTCGCGCCGCATCCACTACCAGCCCTCGACCGGGCGGGCCTGGGTGCAGCATGTCCAGCCGACCTCGCGCGACAGCGGCCAGGAGCAGGAGGTCGCCTATCTCAACCGCCTCAAGACGCAGCCCGTGGCTGGCGAGATCGAGATCTTCTCATGACCGCGTTCACGCCATCCGCGGCTTCGCCGGTGAAGGTGCTCGTCGTCGACGATTCCCTGCTGATGCAGAAGCTGATGAAGCAGATCATCGATTCCGCGCCGGGCTTCAAGGTGATCGGCGTCGCCGGCAGCGCCGAGGAGGGCTGGGACACGATCCAGGAACTGCGGCCGGATGTGGTGACGCTCGATCTCGAACTGCCGGGGCGGCACGGTCTCAAGCTGCTGGCACGGGTCCTGAAGCAGGACCCGTTGCCGGTGCTGATCGTCTCCGCCTTCGGCGGGCCGGGCGCGGACAACACGATCCAGGCGCTGGAACTCGGCGCGATCGATTTCATCGAGAAGCCCGACGGCGCCACCAATACGCTCGACATGTTCATGCGCAACGTGGTCTCCGGGCTGCAGCGGGCGGCGAGCAGCCGGCGGATGTTCGCGGCGCGGCGCGAGGTCCAGCCGGCGCGGACGCTGCTGGCCCGCGAGCCGGTACGGGCCGGGGCGCGCACCTCGCTGATCGCGATCGGTGCGTCCACTGGCGGCGTCCCTGCGGTGCAGGTGGTGATGCGCGACCTCGCCACCTTGCGGATCCCGGTCGTCGTGGTGCAGCACATGCCGCCCGGCTACACCGCGAAATTTGCGGCGCGGCTGGCGACCGCCACCGGGCTCGACGTGCGCGAGGCCGCCGATGGCGACCGGCTGAAGCCGGGCATGGCCGTGGTGGCGCCCGGTGGCCCGCGCCATCTCGAGATCGAAGAGCGGCGCGGCGAGATCGTCTGCCAGCTGAAGGAAGGCCCTCTGGTCAGCGGCCATTCGCCCTCGGTGGACGTGATGTTCCACTCGGTCGCGCGCAGCTTCGGCGCGAATGCGATCGGCGTGCTGCTGACCGGGATGGGCCGCGACGGTGCTGACGGTTTGTTAGCCATGCGCAGAGCGGGGGCCGAGACGTTAATCCAAAGTGGGGAAACTTGTGTGGTAAACGGGATGCCTAAAGCGGCATTCGAGATCGGAGCCGCCGACAGGGCCGTGCCGCTCGACCAGATCGGGGCGGCTGTCGGCAACCTCGTCGGCGACCGTCAAAATCTGCGCAGCGCTTGAGGAGAGCGTGATGAAAGCGAGAAGTGAATACCGGATCCTCGTGGTCGACGACCAGAAGAGCATGCGCGGGCTTGCGACCTATTTCCTGAAGCAGATCGAATTTCAGGACATCGACGAAGCCGAGAATGCCCGCGAGGCGCTGATGAAGATGCAGAGCAAGCGCTACGACCTGCTGCTGCTCGACTGGAACATGGACGGGATGAGCGGCATCGATCTGCTGCGCGCCATTCGCTCGGTGCCGGAACTGAACCAGATCAAGATCATCATGGCGACATCCGAGCGCTCGGTCGACAAGATGGACGAGGCGACGACCAACGGCGCCGATCATTACGTGGTGAAGCCCTATGAGCTGCGCGACCTCGAAGTCCGCGTGAAGAAGGTCCTGGCCTGCTGAGGCAGGGAACTGGCGGGCGAGCCCGCCTGGAAAGACCGGCCCGCCGCTGCGCCGGCTCGGCTCCCCACCGCACAGACGCATCCGTGACTGGCCTTCAGGCGTAGTTTGGGTAGGGATAGCCCCAGGCCACGTCGGAGGAGGCGAAGATGACGCTTCTGCGCAGGGATTTCATCGCATCGCTCGGCGGCCTCGCCGCCTTGTCCGGCCCCCTGGCCGCGGCGGCGCAGGCCGCGACGCCCGGGCGGGAGGCGGCGGAGAGCGGCGGCGCCCATGGTTTCGGCTTCGCAAGGCCCGATGGCGGGCAGTTCCGCCTGGCGGATTACCGCGGCCGGCCCATCCTGATCGTCAACACCGCGACCACCTGCGGCTACGCCCATCAATTCGCGACGCTCGAACAGCTCTGGCAGCGCTATGCCGCGCGCGGCCTGATGCTGATCGCGGTGCCGAGCAATGATTTCGGCGGGCAGGAACCGCTCGAAGGAGCCGCCATCGCCGCGGCGGTGCGCGCCAGCCATGGCGCGACCTATGCCTTCGCCGACAAGACACGGGTGAAGGGGCCCGACGCCCATCCCTTCTATCGCTGGGCGGCGCTGCGCCGGCCGACCGAGGTGCCGCGCTGGAACTTCCACAAATATCTGATCGGCCGCGAGGGCGAGCTGGTCGGCGGCTTTTCCAGCAATGCCGATCCGGTGGGGCCGCAGCTCGTCCAGGCGATCGGCCGCGAACTTTCGGCTTGAGGATTCGCGGCCCGAGATCGCGCATGCCATGCATCGCGGGGAATGCCGGGTCGGCATGAATCTCGCTGGCGCCCGGCGACCAGCTGCGCGATGCTCGCGCCAGCCGCCAGACCGTCCCGCCGAGGTTCCATGTCCCGCATCCTGACCGTCGCCGCCGCCCAGCTCGGCCCCATCCAGAAATCCGAAACGCGCGAGCAGGTCGTCGCGCGGATGATCAAGCTGATGGACCAGGCCAAGGCGCAGCAGGCCGATCTTATCGTCTATCCCGAGCTCGCCCTGACGACCTTCTTCCCGCGCTGGTATCACGAGGACCGGGCGGAGGCGGATCACTGGTTCGAGGCGTCGATGCCCAACCCCGCGGTGCAGCCGCTGTTCGATCTGGCGCGGCACTACAAGATGGGCATGAGCTTCGGCTATGCCGAGCTCACGCCCGAGGGGCAGCATTTCAACACCTCGATCCTGGTCGACAAATCCGGCGCGATCATCGGCAAATACCGCAAGATCCATCTGCCGGGCCATGTCGAGTTCGATCCGGAACGCACGCATCAGCATCTCGAGAAGCGCTATTTCGAGCCGGGCGATCTCGGTTTCCCGGTCTGGCGGACGATGGGCGGGCTGATCGGCATGTGCATCTGCAACGATCGGCGCTGGCCCGAGACCTATCGCGTGATGGGGCTGCAGGGCGTCGAGATGGTCCTGCTCGGCTTCAACACCCCCTCCGTCAATTCGCAGCGCGCGGGGGAAGGGCTGGAGCAGCGCCTCTTCCACCACAAGCTGTCTCTGGCCGCCGGCGCCTATCAGAACGCGACATGGGTGGTCGCCGTGGCGAAGGCGGGGGATGAGGACGGCCACCATCTGATGGGCGGCACCATGATCGTCGACCCCAATGGCGAGATCGCGGCCGTGCTCGACGGCGAGGCGGATGGCGTGCTCGTCCACCCCTGCGACCTCGACGCGACGCGCTTCGGCAAGGAGACGATCTTCGATTTCAAGCGCCATCGCCGCATCGAGCATTACGGGCCGATCACGGCGCAGGTCGGCGTGATCGAGCCGAGCTGATCGTCTGCCGGCGTTTTGCCGGCCGGCGGCTTCAGCGGACGGCCGGCCGGAAGGCCTTGATCACCTCGGGATCCGTCTCGAGATAGGGCCCGCCGATCAGGTCGATGCAATAGGGGATCGCCGGCATCACCGCGTCCAGGCATTCGGCGATGGCGCGCGGCCGGCCGGGCAGGTTGACGATCAGCGAGCGGCCGCGAATCCCGGCCGTCTGGCGCGACAGGATCGCCGTCGGCACCTTGGCCAGGCTGACCTGGCGCATCAGCTCGCCGAAACCGGGCATCGGCTTGTCCACCACATCCTCGGTCGCCTCCGGCGTCACGTCGCGCGGGGCCGGCCCCGTCCCGCCGGTGGTGACGATCAGGCAGCAGCCCTCCTCGTCGGCGAGCGCGCTGAGCGTCCGGGCGATCAGCGCCCGGTCGTCGGGAATGATGCGGGCGACCTTGTCCCAGGGGCTGGCGAGGGCGCGGCCGAGATAGGCTTCGATCGCCGGCCCGCCCTCATCGGCATAGACGCCGGCCGAGGCGCGGTCCGAGACCGTGACGATGCCGATCCTGATGGCGCTGGTCATGGCCTGCTCCCTGCCTGTCCCCTCGGCTGCGCAGCGCAGCGTCCGGCGGCAGATGTGGCCGATCCCGCGGCGGGATGCCAGCGCGAAATCAGCGCCGCAGCCGCGCCCTGAGCTTCCGCAGCCAGCGACGGGCCCGGGCGGCGAGATGCGGCAGCCCGGGCCTCGCCCCGCCGAGCGCGATCAGCACATGGCCGATCTCGCGCCGCTCCCCCCAGACATAGGTCCTGGCATCGACGCCGTCGCCGGCGCCGCTGTCGAAGATCACGGGCGGCGTGGTCGCGAAATCCGCCTGCAGCATGGCGATGGTCAGAGCGCGCCCGGGCGAGAGGCGGGCATGGCGCTCGTCATAGGCGATCTTCAGGAAATGGCGGGTGCCGGCATTTTCGATCAGCAGCCCCATGGCGATGGGCGCGCCGTCGAGCAGCAGGCTGTCGATCTGGAGACGGTCGATCGCGGCGAACTCGGCCACCAGAGCCTGGATATAGGCGGTGTCCGCCGGAATCCGGGCGAGCGCGCTGCCGGCCTCGCCCTTCCAGCCGGAGGCTTCCAGCGCCAGGAAATCCGGCAGCCGGTCGCGCGCCGCGAAGCCGCGCTCGCGCCGGAAGGACAGGGCACCGTATTTGCGCATGCTGCGGAACTGCTGCATCCGCTTCTTGTAGCTGTGGCCGAGCGACCGCCGGAGATAGGGCTCGGGGCTGTCGCCGGTCTGCGGCACCAGCATCGGCCGCGACCAGCGCTCGATCGGCAGGATCCGGCTGCCGGTGGCTTCGCAGGCGGCGGCGAGCGTGGCGTAGCTCTCGCCCTCCAGCGCCAGCTGGGGCAGGGCCAGGAGCCGCGGCAGATCGCTGGCCGCCAGGAGATGGCGCAGCATGGCGCTCGCCACCGGCACGGCGAGATCCCGCTCGATGATCGCGGCGGAGGAGACCTCGTAGAGCGGCAGCAGCGGCGAAACCAGGATCTCGGCGAAGCCGCTGCGCCAGTCGCGCCGCCGCGCGAAGGCCCAGATACCGGCGAGCCGCTCGAAGCCCAGCGCCTCGCTGTGATAGGCGGCGAGGATGATGATCCGGTCGTCGGGCACGAGCATCCGGGCCGCCGCTATGGCGGCGGGGAGCATATGCGGATTGGCGTCCTGCGCTCGGACGCTGAGCTCCATCACCTCCTGATGCAGCGAGGCATAGGCGGCGGGAGCGATGCGCCTGACGACGATCGCGGCGGTCACGAGCGCTCGCCGTCCCGGCGGGGGCGCAGCTCGCCCCTCAGCGACAGAACGAAGCCGATGACCTGCGCCGTCGCGCGGTAGAGCTCCTCCGGGATCTGGTCGTCGAGCTCGACCGCGGAGAGCGCCTGCGCCAGGATCGGGTTCTGCTCGACCGCGACGCCGTGCTCGCGCCCGGTCTCGATGATGCGCTCCGCCAGTTCGCCGCGGCCCTTGGCGGTGACGCGCGGCGCGCCGGCGCCGTCATATTCCAGCGCGACCGCGATCTGGCGCGGGTTCGGCGGGGTCGTCATGACATCCGGTCCAGGAACTGCCCGGCGGTGGGCTGGAGCACGCGCGGCTGGCCGAGATGCACCTCGACCCCGCCCGTCTCGAAACTGGCATCGAGCAGCGCGGCTTCGAGGCCCGGCGCCGCCTGCCGCAGCAACCGGCTGGTGTCTTCCCGCACGGCCCAGAGCGAAACGCCGACATGGCGGCCCTGCAGGGTCACCACGCCCTGCAGCGGCCCCATCGGCTCGACATCGAGAGCGAAGCGCACGCGCCAGAGCGGGCTCTGCGCGTCCTGCGGCCCCTGGCGCGGCGGCTCGCGCTCGACATGCAGCGGCATCATCGCGATGCCGGCCTGCATCGCCAGCGGCAGCTCCGTCACCCAGCGCGCCCCCTGCATATCCGCCCGCGGCTGGTCCGGCGGCAGCGAGGCGAATTGCGACAAGGTCACCCGGTCGAGCGCGGCGTCGGTCTGGCGCAGCAGGGTCTCGGCCACGACCAGCGGCTTCTCGCCGGGCTGCAGCGTCGGCTCCGCAATGGGCTGGAAGGCGGGCGGCCCGTCGCGGCGCGGCGGCGGCGGGCGCTGGGCGCTCGCCTCGGGCTGGGCCCCCGGCGGCTGCGACCGTGCCGGCGCGGAAGCCGGGGAGGGGGCACCCGGGCGGGAGCCTGAGGGGTCCTCGACCAGCCGCTGGATCACGGGGCCGAGCGCCTCGCGCAGAGCGAGCAGCGAGGCCTTCAGATCCGCCTGCGGCGGAACGCTGCGGCCCTCGGCCTGCCGCGCCTCGAAGAACAGGCCGGAGCGCTGCACCGCCGCCTTCAGCATCTCGCCGGTCGGCGCCTGCCGTTCCAGCGGGAGAGCCTGGGCGAGCAGCCGGTCCGCACCCTGCAGCAGCGTCTTGGGCAAAGTGAACGCCAGCGTCCCCTGCGACAGGCCGCGCAGATTGGCCATCAGCGGGGCGAGGCTGTCCTGCTCCGCCATCGCCCTCCCGAGCAGGGGCCCGGCGGCGGCGCGCGGCGCGACCGCTTCTTCGGCCGCAGCGACGGCGCGCGGCGGCTGAGCGGCCTGCAGGAAGATCTCGTCGACCGGGATGGCGTTGGCCGCGACGCGCGCGGGGGTGACGGCCGGAGCCGTGGCGATCTGGCCCTCGGCGACGGTGGCCGGCCGCGGCGGAGCGGCCGATGCGGTCCCGCCACTCGCAAGGTTGCGCTCCTCGCCGGAGCGCCCCGGGAGCGACCCGGCCTGCGGCAGCGGCTGGCGCGCGGCCGCTTCCGCGGTATCGGCCGGATCGGCCTGAGGCTGGTCGGGCGGTCGCGGCGCAGGCGGCCGGACCTCCACGAGCGTGGCGCGCAGAGGCTGGCCCGGCGCCTCCGGCGGCTCGAATCCGAGCAGCAAGGTCGCGCCCGGCTGCAGCGCCGCCTGGCGGGCGACCGGGCCGGCCAGGATCAGTGCGAGTCTGATGTCGCCGAGCTGCGCGATCGCCCGGCCGTCGCCGTCGAGGCTGAGCAGCGTCGCCTCGGCCGTCCGTCCGGGCGCGAGCGCGGCCCCGGGCGACATCGCCTGGAGCAGCGTGGCCAGCGTCTGGTTCTGGACGAGGGTTGCGATATTCATGGGCCGCCGGGTTCCAATGCGGAAACCCTGACAGCAAAGCTTAAGCATTTCCTTGCAGTTGCCGGCATCGGCCCGCGTCCCGCTCCCGCGGTGCCGGGCGCAGCCCCCGCCTGCGTAGCCGGCTCTGGTCCGGCGCCGAAGCCTCGGGCAGGATCGGGATCGTCGCAGGGAGATGATCGCCATGGACTATCGCCAGCTCGGCCGCTCGGGCCTGAAGGTTTCGCCGATCTGCCTCGGCACCATGATGTTCGGCGGGGCGACCAGCGAGCATGATTCCCGGTCGATCATCGATCATGCCCGGGAGGCGGGGGTGAATTTCATCGACACCGCCGATGCCTATTCCGACGGTGTGTCCGAGGAGATCACCGGCCGCGCCATCGCCGAGCATCGCTATGATTGGGTGCTGGCGACCAAGGTGGCCAATCCGGTTGGCGGCGGCGGCCCCAACCGCTCCGGCCTGTCGCGGAAATGGGTGATGCAGGCCTGCGAGAACAGCCTGAAGCGGCTCGGGACCGAGGTCATCGACATCTATTATCTGCACAAGGAGGATCACGCGACGCCGCTGGCCGAGACGGTGCGCGCGATCGGCGACCTGATCGCGCAGGGCAAGATCCGCTATTTCGGCGTGTCCAACTACAGGTCGTGGCGGCTGGCCGAGATCTGCCGGATCTGCGACGCGCTCGGGATCGACCGGCCGGTCGTCAGCCAGCCCTATTACAACGCGATGAACCGGATGCCGGAGGTGGAGCATCTGCCGGCCTGCGGCTATTTCGGCCTCGGCGTCGCCTCCTATTCGCCGCTGGCCCGCGGCGTGCTGACCGGGAAATACGAGCCGGGCAGCGCCCCGCAGCAGGGTACGCGCGCCGGGCGCGGCGACAAGCGCATGCTGCAGACCGAATGGCGGGAAGAGAGCCTGTCGATCGCGCAGGAGATCAAGGCCCATGCCCAGGCGCGCGGCATGACGCCGATCCAGTTCGCCGTCGCCTGGGTGCTGAACAATCGCTTCCTGACCGCCGCCATCGCCGGGCCGCGCACGCTGGAGCAATGGCAGGCCTATCTGGCGGCGCTCGAGATCAGCTTCAGCGCGGAGGACGAGGCGCTGATCGACCGGCTGGTGCCGGCCGGCCATCCCTCGACACCGGGCTATAATGATCCGGCCTATCCGCTGGAGGGACGGGCCGCGCGCACCGGGTGAGGGGGCGGCGGGCGCCGCTCAGTTGAGGACGCAGAAACCGCCGACGACGATTTCGGACTGGCACCAGGGCCGCTTGGCCTCGCGCGTGTTCAGGCTGACGAAGGCGGGCGCGGCGGTCGCGGGCGGGAAGGGCACCCGGGCCGGCTCGGCCGCCGCGGCATTGCCGCGGCCGCTGCGCAGCGAGGGCGCCGCGACGAGGCCGGGCGAGGCGGCCTGCGTCGCCGTCGCGCGCTTGCCGCCGCCGATGCGCATTTTCGCGGCTTCGGCCTCGCTGGCCGACAGCAACCCTGCGCCGAGGCTGGCGATCAGAATAACCTTCAGCATGGTGCTTCCCCTGTTCAGCGCGGCGAGCTTGCGCCGCAAGCAGTGGGAACGGAAGCGAAGCCTCGTTTCAGGCTGAGCAATCGGTTAAGGGCGCGGCTCAGTTGCCGGGCAGCACGATGATCGTCGGCTGGGCCGGCAGAGCGGCCTTGCTGACCGTGAGCACCGGCTCGGGCCGGCGCTCCACCGGCCATTGCCGGTCGGTGCGCACGAGAAAACGCTCCAGGCTGGAACCGCCGAAGAAATGCATCGGGATCATCACCCGCGCCTGCAGCATCTTGAGCACGTCGATCATCCCGGTCTGATCGAGTGTATAGCCGCCATCGACCGGGAAGAGCACGACGTCGACACGCCCGAGCGCGCGCAGATGGCCCGGTTCCAGCGGGTGGTGGAGATGGCCGAGATGGGCGATGCAGAGCTCGCCGATCTCGAAGACGAACATGGAATTGCCGTCGTAATCCGTGCCGCCGCTATAGGAGCGGATATTGGTCGCGACATTGCGCACGCGCAGATCGCCCAGGGTGACGTCATGCTTCGCCGCGCCGGCGCCGCTCGGGTCCCAGCCGGGCAGGACCTGCTTGATGCCGGGATCGGGGTTGCGCGAGTAATGCGAGGAATGCGCCTTGTTCATCGTCGCGATGTCGGGCGTGCCGGGCGGGCGGACATAGTCGTTGTAGTCGGTCGCCGCCTTGACGCCGCCGGGCGTCTCGATGGTGAAGGTGGCATGGCCGATGAAGCTGATGCGGACCTCGTCCTTGCCGAGATTGGCGCGCTGGATCGGCAGCCGTTGCAGCGACGCCATCTCCGGCCGGCAGCCGGGTTCGCCGGTCTCGGCCCTGAGCGGCGTCGCGGACAGGGCGATCAGAGCGGGCAGGGCCCAGCGGATCACGAGAGACGACAGGGTCATGGGCGCTCCTGCGGCAGGCCGGTCTTGCGCTGCTGCGCCGAGCTTACGCAAAAGCCGTGGCGGTGGAACCGCCGCCGCCACGTGCTGGCGCATTTGTGAAGCCTCGCCGCGGCACGCCATCGCGGTTGCGGCAGCGGTGCGGGATCGCTACATACGCGCCAGCTTTCCCAGACCTCGCGACCCTCGTCCGCAAGCGGAGCCCGCACGCCCTATGTCCCGTCAGTTCATCTACCATATGCGCGGCCTGTCGAAGACCTATCCGGGCGGCAAGCAGGTCCTCAAGGACATCCATCTCTCCTTCTATCCCGACGCCAAGATCGGCGTGCTCGGCGTCAACGGCGCCGGCAAGTCGACCCTGCTGAAGATCATGGCCGGCTACGACAAGGAATGGACCGGCGAGGCTTGGGTGGCCGAAGGCGCGCGCGTCGGCTACCTGCCGCAGGAGCCCAAGCTCGACGAGACGCTGAACGTGCGCGACAACGTCATGCTCGGCGTCGCCCCGCAGAAGGCGATCATGGACCGCTACAACGAGCTGGCCATGAATTATTCCGACGAGACCGCCGACGAGATGACCCGGCTGCAGGACGAGATCGAGGCCAAGGGCCTGTGGGATCTCGACAGCAAGGTCGACCAGGCGATGGACGCGCTGCGCTGCCCGCCGGATGATTGGGAGGTCTCGAAGCTCTCGGGCGGCGAGCGCCGCCGCGTCGCGCTCTGCAAGCTGCTGCTGGAACAGCCTGAGCTGCTGCTGCTCGACGAGCCGACCAACCATCTCGACGCAGAGACCACCGCCTGGCTGGAAGGCCATTTGCGGACCTATCCCGGCGCGATCCTGATCGTGACCCATGATCGCTACTTCCTGGACAATGTGACCAGCTGGATCCTCGAGCTCGATCGCGGCCAGGGCATCCCCTATGAGGGCAATTACTCCGCCTGGTCGGTGCAGAAGCAGAAGCGCCTGGCCCAGGAGAACCGCGAGGACGTCTCCCGCCAGAAGACGCTCGAGCGCGAGCAGGAGTGGGTCTCGGCCTCGCCCAAGGCGCGCCAGGCCAAGAGCAAGGCCCGTATCCAGCGCTATGACGAGCTGGTCCAGAAGGCCAACAACAAGGGGCCCGATACCGCGCAGATCATCATCCCGATCGCCGAGCGGCTGGGCAACAACGTCGTCGATTTCGAGAATCTGTCCAAGGGCTTCCAGGACAAGCTCCTGATCGACGGTCTCAGCTTCAAGCTGCCGCCGGGCGGCATCGTCGGCGTGATCGGCCCGAACGGCGCGGGCAAGACCACCCTGTTCCGGATGATCACCGGCCAGGACAAGCCCGATGCCGGGAACATCACCATCGGCGAGAGCGTCAAGCTCGGCTATGTCGACCAGAGCCGCGATTCCCTCGACGACAAGAAGAATGTCTGGGAGGAGATCTCGGGCGGCAACGACATCATCTATCTCGGCAAGAGAGAAATCAATTCAAGGGCTTATTGCTCGGCCTTCAACTTCAAGGGCGGCGATCAGCAGAAGAAGGTGGGGTCGCTCTCGGGCGGTGAGCGCAACCGCGTGCACCTCGCCAAGATGCTGAAATCGGGCGCCAATGTGCTGCTGCTCGACGAGCCGACCAACGATCTCGACGTCGACACGCTGCGGGCGCTGGAAGAGGCACTGGAGGATTACGCGGGCTGCGCCGTGATCATCAGCCACGATCGCTGGTTTCTGGACCGGATCGCCACGCATATCCTCGCCTTCGAGGGCGACAGCCATGTCGAATGGTTCGAGGGCAATTTCGCCGAATATGAAGAGGATAAGAAGCGCCGGCTGGGGATCGATTCCACCATTCCGAAGCGTATTCAGTACAAGAAGTTCTCGCGCTAGGACCGGCTGGTCGCGCATCGGTTCGTGCCAGCCGACCTCGGCTGGCACGGGCTGGGTGATGACGCTCGTCAAAGGTCACGGGGCCAGGACGCAGCTTTCGCTCGACCGCCGGACCATGGCGTTGCCACGCTGACAGCACGACGCTCTCGCCGGCCGGCAATCCCCGTCGGCCCGGCGTAATCAGCCCGGTCGGGCGCGGCTTTCAAGCCGACCGGCCGAGCCTACCGGCCAGCCAGCGCCTTCACCGCGCCCTCGCGCCCGCCCACCAAAATCCGCGCATCGACATCGAGGATGTCGCGCAGCCCGCACAGCGCCATCGTCACATCGAGCTCCTTGCGGATGATGTCGAGGCAGCGGGTGACGCCGGCCTCGCCCATCGCGCCGAGCCCGTAGAGGAAGGCGCGGCCGATGAAGGTCCCGTGGGCGCCGAGCGCCAGCGCCTTGATCACGTCCTGGCCCGAGCGGATGCCGCCGTCGAACAGGATCTCGATGCGCCCGCCGACCTGGTCGACGATCGCCGGCAAGGCGGCGATGGAAGAGAGCGCCCCGTCGAGCTGGCGGCCGCCATGATTGGAGACGATGATCGCGTCCGCGCCGCTTTGCGCAGCCATTTCAGCATCTTCCGCGTCGAGGATGCCTTTCAGAATCAACTTGCCGCCCCACAGATCCTTGATCCATTTGACATCGTCCCAATTGAGCTTGGGGTCGAACTGGTCGGCGGTCCAGGAGGAGAGCGAGGACATGTCGGCGACGCCGGTGACATGGCCGACGATGTTGCCGAAGCCGCGGCGCGGCGTGTCCAGCATCTTCAGGCACCAGCGCGGCTTGGTCGCCAGGTTGAGCATGTTCATCAGCGTCGGCTTCGGCGGGGCGGAGAGGCCGTTGCGGACGTCCTTGTGGCGCTGGCCGAGGATCTGCAGATCGAGGGTCAGCACCAGCGCGGTGACCCCGGCCGCCTTGGCGCGCTGGATCAGCCGGCTGATGAAGTCGCGATCCTTCATCACATAGAGCTGGAACCAGAAGGGCTGGCCGACATGGTTGGCGATGTCCTCCAGCGAGCAGATGCTCATGGTCGAGAGGGTGAAGGGAACGCCGGCCTTGTGGGCGGCACGGGCGGCGAGGATCTCGCCATCGGCGTGTTGCATCCCGGTGAGCCCGGTCGGGGCGAGCGCGACCGGCATCGCCACCGGCTGGCCGACCATGGTCGAGGCCAAGGTGCGGTTCGTCATGTCGACGGCGACGCGCTGGCGCAGCTTGACGGCGGCGAAATCCTGCTCGTTGGCGCGGTAGGTGCTCTCCGTCCAGGCGCCCGAATCCGCATAATCGTAGAACATGCGCGGCACCCGGCGCTTGGCCATGATGCGCAGGTCTTCGATGGTCAGGGGCTGGGCCATGTCGTCGGTCTCGCGTTTCGCTTCCCTGGCGGTTTGACTGGCATGGCGCCACGCCATGTGCAACCGGCAAGGCTGTCGCGCCAAAAGCCTGTCGCGCTTGGGAGGCGCCGTCAGGAGACCGCCATGTAGCGGCCGGGCCGGTGGTTCATCGCCAGGATGGCGTTGAGCACCGTCGTGCCGAGGATCGAGATCAGCACCTTGTCGGCGGGGAGCACGAAGAAGGCGGCGAGGAAGATCGCGGCGTCGATGCCGAGCTGGACCCAGCCGGCGCGCAGCCCGTGGCGTTCCTGCAGATACAGCGCCAGGATGTTGACGCCGCCGATGGCGGTGCGGTGGCGCGCCAGCGCCAGCATGCCCATGCCCATCGCCGCCCCGCCGGCCAGCGCGGCATAGAGCGGGGCGATGCTGGCGATCTGCAGCCAGCCCGGCGTTGCCTGGACGAGGCCGGAGATGAGGCAGACGGCCGCGAAGGTCCGCAGCGTGAAGGGCAGGCCCATGCGCCGGATCGCGAGCCAGTAGAAGGGCAGGTTCAGCGCCGAGAACAGCAGCCCGAAGGGCAGGCCGGTGCCATATTGCAGCAGCAAGGCGAGGCCCGCCGCGCTGCCGGTCATCAGGGTCGCCTTGGCGAAGAGCGCGATGCCCACGGTGATCAGCAAGGTGCCCATCAGGATCGCCAGCGCATCCTCGTAGAAGCGGTGGCGCTGTTGGAGGGGCGGCGGGGCCGCTGCAGGCTGGGACATCGTCCGAGGCTCCGGATTCAGGCGCCGTTCAGGCTGCCATCGCCATGCAATGGTTGAGCCGAGCTGCCCATTCCTGTAGGGCCGCGATCTGTGCCCGTCACGCATCTCCTGCGCTTTCTCCCCAAGAGGCTTGCCATGATTCTGCGGCTCGTCGCCGTCCTCTTCGCGATGTGTCTGCCCGCCTTCGCCTTCGGGCAGGGAGCGGTGGGATGGAAGACAGGGCGCGAGGCCGCCGCGATCGAACGCCGCATCCAAGCACTGCTCGGCCGGATGACGCTGGCGGAAAAAATCGGCCAGCTGCACCTGTCTGGACGGGGCGACGGCTTCGACGAGAGCCAGATCCGCTCCGGCCGGATGGGCGCGGTGATGAATTTCGTCGTGCCCGCGGAAATCGCCGCCGTGCAGAAGGCGGCCCGCGAGTCGCGGCTGAAGATCCCGCTGATCATCGGGCTCGATGCGGTGCACGGCTTCTCCACCTATTTCCCGCTGCCGCTCGGCCAGGCCGCCACCTTCAATCCGAAGCTGATCGAGGAGGCCGCCTATTGGACCGGGCGCGAGGCGAGCGCGGCCGGCATCAACTGGACCTTCGCGCCGATGGTCGACATGTCGCGCGATCCGCGCTGGGGCCGGGTGCTGGAGGGTGCGGGAGAGGACCCGTTCTATGCCTCGGTCGTCGCGGCGGCCCGCACGCGCGGCTACCAGCGCGGCGGCGTCGCGGCCTCGGTGAAGCATTTCGTCGGATACGGCGCCGGCGAGGGCGGGCGGGACTACAACTCGACCTGGATCCCGACGAGCCAGCTGCACGATCTGCATCTGCCGCCGTTCAAGGCGGCGTTCGAGGCGGGTGCGATGACGGCGATGGCCGCCTTCAACGCGCTGAACGGCATGCCGGCCACCGCCAACAAGGCGATGCTGACCGATCTCCTGCGCGGCCAGTGGCGCTTCAAGGGCTTCGTCACCTCGGATTTCGGCTCGATCACCGAATTGCGGCTGCATGGCATCGCGCGCGACGATGCCGAGGCCGCGCGCAAGGCGCTGCTCGCCGGGATCGACATGGATATGATGGGCCATGTCTATCACAAGCACCTCGCCGGCGAGGTGAAGGCCGGAAGGGTGCCGATGCAGGCGCTGGACGCGGCGGTGCGTCGGGTGCTGCGGGTGAAGTTCCATCTCGGCCTGTTCGAGCGCCCCGATGTCGACCCCGCGGCCGCGCCGGCGCTGATGCAGACGCAGGCGGCGCGCGACGTCGCGCTCAGGGCGGCGCAGGAAAGCGTGATCCTGCTCAAGAACGCCGCGGAGATCTTGCCGATCAAGCCCTCCGTCGGCTCCGTCGCCGTGATCGGCGCCATGGCGCGGCCGGAGGACGAGCGTGTCTGGACGGATCCGGCCGGGCTCGGCCGCCGTATCGTCCAGCCCCTGCCCGAGGCGCTTCAGGAGCGGCTGCCGGCGGGTACGCGCGTCTCCTATGCGGCCGGCGTCGGCAAGGCCTGCGGCACGGAATTCGCCGACAGGCAGGGGGCGATCGATCTCGCGGCGCGCAGCGATCTGGTGGTCGCGATGCTGGGGGAGGATTGCGAGTTCATGGGCGAGGGCGCCTCGCGCACCGATCTCGGCCTGCCCGGGGTCCAGCAGGCGCTGCTCGAAGCGCTGGTCGCCACCGGCAAGCCGGTGGTGCTGGTGCTGGCGACGGGCCGGCCCCTGGTTCTGAGCTGGGCGGACCGGCATGTGGCGGCGATCGTGCAGACCTTCCATGGCGGCACGGAGGGCCGGACGGCGATCGCCGACGTGCTGGCCGGGAAGGTCAATCCCTCGGGCCGGACGCCGATGAGCTTTCCGCGATCCGTCGGGCAGATCCCGGTCTATTACGACCATCTGCCGACCGGGCGCCCGCAGCAGATCCGCCAGCGCTATGAATCGATCTACATGGACGAGAAGAACGAGCCGCTCTACCCCTTCGGGTTCGGCCTGTCCTATTCGCGCTTCAGCTATGGCAACGCCCGGGTCGAGCGCGTGCAGGTGCCGCTCGACGGCACGCTCGAGGTCACGGTCGACGTCACCAATGCCGGCGAGCGGGATGGGCAGGAGGTGGTGCAGCTCTATGTCCGCCAGCCCGTCGCCAGCCGGTCGCGGCCGGTCCGCGCGCTGAAGGCTTTCGAGAAGGTGCAGATTCCTGCCGGAGAGACCCGCAAGGTTCGGCTGCGCGTCCCGGCGCGCGAGCTCGGCTATCACGACGATGCCGGGCACTACCATGTCGAGCCGGGAGCCTTCGAGGTCTATCTAGGCGGGTCTTCTTCGGCCTCAGTTGCGGCGTCGTTCACGTTGATCAAGTCTTGAGCGCATCCATTGCTGCCCTGCTTCCGCTTTGATCTCGACAAGTTCAGTTTTTCGGTCAATTCTTTTGCTGCGGGGCCTCCGCAGCATGGCAAAGGGGCTCCGGGCGGCTTGGCTTCGAGGGATGCGGCTATGGCGACCGGGACTGTGAAGTGGTTCAATACCGAGAAGGGCTTCGGCTTCATTCAGCCGGCCGATGGCGGCAAGGATGTGTTCGTGCACATCACGGCCGTGAAGGAGGCCGGGCTGATGACGCTGACCGAGGGGCAGAAGGTCTCGTTCGAGCTCAAGACCGAACGCGGCAAGACGGCGGCCGGGTCGCTCCAGCTGCTTTGATCCCGTCCTTGCGTCAGGTGCCGGCAGGCATGGCGGCTCATCGGCCGCTATGACCGGGTCGGATCGCCATGGCCGTGTCTGCGGCGTCTATAGCGCCGTGCCCGGAACGCCGGGGCAGCCGGACTTCGTCACGGCCGCCGCGCCGCGGTTGCGGCTCGACCTCACGGGCATTCCCGGCGATCTGCATGCCGGCGCCACGCGCCGCTCCGGCGCCCGCGAGCCATGGCTCACACGGGGCACCGTGATCCGCAACGACCGGCAATTATCCGCTCTGTGCCGGGCCGAGCTCGCCGAGATCGCCCGGCGCGTGGCGATCCCGCTGCTGCAGCCGGAATGGATCGGCGGCAATCTCTTGGTCGAGGGTCTTCCCGGCTTCTCCGCTCTGGCGCCGGGCAGCCGCCTGGCCTTCGGCGGCGGCTGGCAGGGCAAGGGCCGCTTCGATGGCGGCGCGATCCTGCGGGTGGAGGGCTACAACCTCCCATGCCGGCAGGCGGGGCGGGCTCTGGCCGGCTTCTGCGGCGAGCCTGCGCTGGAATTCGCCTTCGTCAAGCAGGCGGCGGAGCTTCGCGGCCTCGTCCTCAGCGTCGATCGCGAAGGCGACATCGCTCCCGGCGATGCCGTGGTGGTGATCCCGCCCGCTCTGCCGCGCGGCTAGCCGGCCCCGACCTCTCCCGCACCACGGCCTAGTGTCGAGCGCACGCGGCGTCGCCGTCAGCGCAATCTCAGCCTCGGCCAGCGTAGGCTCGTCGTCCTTGCGAGCGCAGCGAAGCAACCCAGTCTCGTAGCGCTCCGCGGCTCTGGATTGCTTC
>NZ_LMRT01000013.1:391656-392026 GCF_001426225.1 Allobosea sp. Leaf344
AGCCTGAGTGAACGGCGTCCATGCCACCAGCACCGCCCCGACCCCGCCAATCCGCCATCTCAGCCTCGGCCAGCGTAGGCTCCCCGTCTTTGCGAGCGTAGCGAAGCAACCCAGTCTCATAGCGCTCCGCGGCTCTGGATTGCTTCGCTTCGCTCGCAAGGACGGCATCGCGCTTCACCGCCGGCCATCGCGGATCCGCCGCCGAGGCGACCTCTCCCGCACCACGGCCTAGTGTCGAGCGCACGCGGCGTCGCCGTTAGCGCTATCTCAGCCTCGGCCAGCCTAGGCTTATCGTCCTTGCGAGCGTAGCGAAGCAACCCAGTCTCGTAGCGCTCCGCGGCTCTGGATTGCTTCGCTACGCTCGCAAGGA
>NZ_LMRT01000013.1:392048-392204 GCF_001426225.1 Allobosea sp. Leaf344
TGCCGGAGGCGACCTCTCCCGCATCACGGCCTCGTGTCGAGCGCACGCGGCGTCGCCGTCAGCGCTATCTCAGCCTCGGCCAGCGTAGGCTCATCGTCCTTGCGAGCGCAGCGAAGCAACCCAGTCTCGTAGCGCTCCGCGGCTCTGGATTGCTTC
>NZ_LMRT01000013.1:392239-502576 GCF_001426225.1 Allobosea sp. Leaf344
CGCCGGAGGCGACCTCTCCCGCATCACGGCCTCGTGTCGAGCGCACGCGGGTTGCCGGCAGCGCTATCTCAGCCTCGGCCAGCCTAGGCTCATCGTCCTTGCGAGCGCAGCGAAGCAACCCAGTGTCGTAGAGTGCTACGTCCCCCTGGATTGCTTCGCTACGCTCGCAAGGACGGCATCGCGCTTCACGGCCGGCCATCGCGGATCCGCCGCCGAGGCGACCTCTCCCGCACCACGGCCTGGTGTCGAGCGCACGCGGCGTCGCCATCAGCGCTATCTCAGCCTCGGCCAGCCTAGTCTCATCGTCCTTGCGAGCGTAGCGAAGCAACCCAGTGTCGTAGCGCCCGCGGCTCTGGATTGCTTCGCTTCGCTCGCAAGGACGGCATGCGCTTCACCGCCGGCCATCGCGGATCCGCCGCCGAGGCGACCTCTCCCGCACCACGGCCTCGTGTCGAGCGCACGCGGCGTCGCCGTCAGCGCTATCTCAGCCTCGGCCAGCGTAGCCTCATCGTCCTTGCGAGCGTAGCGAAGCAACCCAGTGTCGTAGCGCCCGCGGCTCTGGATTGCTTCGCTACGCTCGCAAGGACGGCAGCGCGCTTCACCGCCGGCCATCGCGCCGAGGCGACCGCGCCGCGCGAAACAGCTTGCGCCGGTCCTGCTTTTCACATAAAGATATCTTTATATCTTTTTCAGTGAGCGGGTGGCGATTTGCGTCAGGGCGTGCGGGTGAATGCGGAGGTGCTGCTGGCCGGGCTTCGTGCGGCCGGCGAGGAGACGCGCCTGCGGATTCTCGCGCTGCTGGCGGAAGGCGAGCTCTCGGTCTCCGATCTCACCGATATTCTCGGTCAGTCCCAGCCGCGGATCTCGCGGCATCTGAAGCTCCTGGCCGAGGCCGGGCTGGTGCGGCGCTCGCGGGAAGGGGCCTGGGCCTTTTTCCGGCTCGACGAGACCGGGCCGGGCGGCGCCATGGCGGCCGCGCTGGCGGGCTGGCTCGATCCCGCCGATCCCGTGCTGGCGGCCGATCGGGAGCGGCTCGCCGCGGTGCGCTCGGCCCGGGCCGAGGTGGCGCAGAGCTATTTCGCCTCCGTCGCGCGCGACTGGGACCGGCTGCGCTCGCTGCATGTGCCGGATGAGGCGGTCGAGGCCGCCGTCGCGGCGGCGGTGGGCGGCGGCAGGCGGCGCGCGGTGCTCGACCTCGGCACCGGGACCGGGCGGATGCTGCAGAAGATTGCGCCGCAATTCGAGCGGGCGGTCGGCGTCGACGCCAATCATGCGATGCTCGCCGTGGCGCGCGCCAATCTCGAAAAGGCGGGGCTGTCGCGGGTCGAGCTGCGCCAGGGCGACATCTACGCGCTGCCTTTCGCCCGCGGCTCCTTCGACCTGGTGATCATCCACCAGGTTCTGCATTTCCTCGACGATCCGGCGCGTGCGGTGCGCGAGGCGGCGGCGATGCTGGCGCCGGGCGGCACCTTGATCGTCGTGGATTTCGCGCCGCACGACATGGAATTCCTGCGGACCGAACATGCGCATCGTCGCCTCGGCTTCGCCAAGGGGCAGATCGCGGGCTGGTTCGCCGAAGCCGGTCTCGACGGCGACCTCGCCGAGGAGATCAAAGCGGGCGGCGGTGCCGCGGCCCAGCTCACCGTGATGCTGTGGCGCGGACAGGATCGGCGCGAGCCGGCCGAGCCCGCGCTGCGCCAGACCAAGCTCGAGGTAGCCTGATGAACGCTTTCCGCCCCAGCCGCCACGGCTCCCGCAGCCCCAATGTCTCCTTCGAGTTCTTCCCGCCGAAGACGGCCGAGATGGAGACCGCGCTGTGGGAGAGCGTGCGCCGGCTCGAGCCGCTGGGCCCGGCCTTCGTCTCCGTCACCTATGGCGCGGGCGGCTCCACCCGCGAGCGGACCCATGCCACGGTGAAGCGGATGGTGGAGGAAACCGCGCTGAAGCCGGCGGCGCATCTCACCTGCGTCTCCGCCAGCTGCGACGAGGTCGACGAGGTCATCAGGGGCTATTGGTCGGCGGGCGTGCGCCATATCGTGGCGCTGCGCGGCGATCCGGCGGGCGGGCTCGGCACGCTCTACGAGCCGCATCCACAGGGCTATCACCAGACGTCGGATCTCGTCGCCGGCATCCGCCGCGTCGGCGATTTCGAGGTGACGGTCTCCGCCTATCCCGAGAAACATCCGGAAGCCGCCTCGCTCGACGCCGATATCGACGCGCTGCAGAAGAAGGTCGATGCCGGGGCGACCCGGGCGATCACCCAGTTCTTCTTCGATAACGACGTGTATTTCCGCTATCTCGACAAGGTAAGGGCGCGCGGCATCGACATCCCGATCCTGCCCGGCATCGTGCCCGTCCAGAATTTCAAACAGACGGCGAATTTCGCCCGCAAGACCGGCGCCAGCGTGCCGGACTGGCTGGCGGAGCGTTTCGACGGGCTGGAGGAGGATGCGGCGACGCGCCGGCTGGTCGCGGCGGCGGTCTGCGCCGAGCAGGTGCTGGACCTGATCGACCGCGGCGTCACCGATCTTCACTTCTACACCATGAACAAGGCCGATCTGGTCTATGCCATCTGCCATCTGGTCGGGCTGAAGCCCGAGAAGCCGGCGGCGCAGGCGGCCGTGGCGGCGTGACATTCGACTTGGCCCCCATCCCCGGAGGCGTCGCCGACGCGGCCCAGGGGTGGTCCTGATGCATCCGGAGGCAGCTGAAACATCCGTCGAGCCGGTCGCCGCGCGACCTCCTCGGGATGATGGCCGACCCAGAGACCGATCCGGCGGCGACGAAAGCATGATGATGAGCGACTTCCAGCCCACCCCCGTCGACGGCGCCGAGATCGAGCGCGCGCTGCGCCAATCCGCCTCGGAGCGCATCCTCGTGCTCGACGGCGCGATGGGGACGCAGATCCAGGATCTGAAGCTCTCCGAGGCCGAGTTCCGCGGCGAGCGCTTCAAGGGCTGGAACCACGATCTCAAGGGCAATAACGACCTGCTGGTGCTGACCCAGGCCGAGGCGATCCGCGACATCCACCTCGCCTATTTCCAGGCCGGGGCGGACATCGTCGAGACCAACACCTTTTCCTCGACGCAGATCGCCCAGGCCGATTACGGCATGGAGGCGCTGGCCTATGAGCTGAACGTCGCGGCGGCCAGGGTGGCGCGCGAGGCCGCCTGGATGGCGCAGGGAGCCGATGGCCGCCGCCGCTTCGTCGCCGGCGCGATCGGCCCGACCAACCGCACGCTGTCGATCTCGCCGGACGTCAACAATCCCGGCTACCGCGCCGTGACCTTCGACCAGGTCCGCGACTCCTATGCGGAGCAGGTGCGCGGGCTCATCGATGGCGGCGCCGAGCTCATCCTGGTCGAGACGATCTTCGATACGCTGAACGCCAAGGCCGCGATCGTCGCGATCGAGGAGGTCTATCGCGAAAAGGGCCTGCGGCTGCCGGTGATGATTTCGGGCACGATCACCGATCTGTCGGGCCGGACACTGTCGGGCCAGACCACTGAAGCGTTCTGGAACGCCATCCGCCACGCCGCTCCGCTCACGGTCGGGCTGAATTGTGCGCTGGGGGCGCGCGAGATGCGGGCGCATATCAAGGATCTCGCGCGCGTCGCCGACACGCTGATCTGCGCCTATCCCAATGCCGGGCTGCCCAATGAATTCGGCCTCTATGACGAGCGGCCCGAAGCGACGGCCGGGATGCTGGCGGAATTCGCCGATGCGGGGCTGGTCAACATGGTCGGCGGCTGCTGCGGCACCACGCCCGAGCATATCCGCGCCATCGCCGAGGCGGTCGCGGGCAAGGCACCGCGCAGCGTGCCGGTGATCAAGCCCTATCTGCGGCTGGCGGGGCTGGAGCCCTTCACGCTCGACGAGACAATCCCCTTCGTCAATGTCGGCGAGCGCACCAACGTCACCGGCTCGGCCAAGTTCCGCAAGCTGGTCAAGGAGGGCGATTACGCCGCCGCACTCGATGTGGCGCGCGACCAGGTCGCCAATGGCGCGCAGGTGATCGACGTCAACATGGACGAGGGCCTGCTGGATTCGCAGGCGGCGATGACCGAGTTCCTGAATCTGATCGCGTCGGAACCGGATATCAGCCGCGTGCCGATCATGGTCGATTCATCGAAATTCCCGGTGATCGAGGCGGGGTTGAAGACGATCCAGGGCAAGCCGATCGTCAATTCGATCTCGATGAAGGAGGGCGAGGAGGCCTTCCTCGAACAGGCCCGGATTTGCCGCACCTATGGCGCCGCCGTCGTGGTCATGGCCTTCGACGAAAAGGGCCAGGCCGACACCTTCGCGCGCAAGATCGAGATCTGTACCCGCGCCTACAAGCTGCTGACGGAGCAGATCGGCTTTCCGCCGGAAGACATCATCTTCGACCCCAACATCTTCGCGGTCGCGACCGGGATCGAGGAGCACGATAATTACGGCGTCGATTTCATCGAGGCCACCAAGGCGATCCGCGAGACGCTGCCGCATGCCCATGTCTCGGGCGGCGTCTCCAACCTCTCCTTCTCGTTCCGCGGCAACGAGAAGGTCCGCGAGGCGATGCATTCGGTCTTCCTGTATCACTGCATCAAGGTCGGCATGGATATGGGCATCGTCAATGCGGGCCAGCTCGGCTCCTATGACGATCTCGACCCGGAGCTGCGCGAGCTCTGCGAGGATGTCGTGCTCAACCGCCGCAAGGACGCGACGGAGCGCCTGCTCGAGGCCGCGCCGCGCTTCAAGGGCGACGGCTCGGTCGCATTCTCCGGCAAGGACATGGCCTGGCGCGAGCATCCGGTCGAGAAGCGGCTGGAATATGCGCTGGTCAACGGCATCACCGCCTTCATCGACGCCGATGTCGAGGAGGCGCGGCAGCAGGCCGAGAAGCCGCTGCACGTGATCGAGGGCCCGCTGATGGCGGGCATGAACGTCGTCGGCGATCTCTTCGGCGCGGGCAAGATGTTCCTGCCCCAGGTGGTGAAGTCGGCCCGGGTGATGAAGCAGGCCGTGGCCTATCTGATGCCGTTCATGGAGGAGGAGAAGCGGCTGAACGGCGGGACCGAACGCTCCGCCGCCGGCAAGGTGCTGATGGCGACGGTCAAGGGCGACGTCCACGACATCGGCAAGAACATCGTCGGCGTCGTGCTCCAGTGCAATAATTACGAGGTGATCGATCTCGGCGTGATGGTGCCGACGCAGAAGATTCTCGACACCGCCCGCAAGGAGAATGTCGACATCATCGGCCTGTCCGGGCTGATCACCCCCTCGCTGGACGAGATGGTGACGGTCGCCTCCGAGATGGAGCGCGAGGGCTTCGACATCCCGCTGCTGATCGGCGGCGCCACCACCAGCCGCGTGCATACCGCGGTCAAGATCCACCCGGCCTATGAGAAGGGGCAGGCGGTCTATGTGACCGACGCATCGCGCGCGGTCGGCGTAGTCTCGGCGCTGCTGTCGCAGGATCAGAAGCCGGCCTATGTCGAGGGCATCCGCGAGGAATACGCCAAGGTCTCGGCCGCCCATCGCCGCTCCGAGGCCGACAAGCAGCGCCTGCCGCTGGCCAAGGCGCGCGCCAACGCCTTCAGGCCGGATTGGCAGGCCTATCAGCCGCCGAAGCCGAGCTTCCTCGGCACGCGGGTGTTCCGCAGCTATGACGTCGCGGATCTCGTGCCGGTGATCGACTGGACGCCGTTCTTCCAGACCTGGGAGATGAAAGGGCGCTTCCCCGCCATCCTCGACGACGAGAAGCAGGGGGAGGCGGCTCGTGCGCTGTGGGACGACGCGCAGGCGATGCTGAAGCGCATCGTCGAGGAGCGCTGGTTCAACCCCAAGGCGATCATCGGGTTCTGGCCGGCCAATGCGGTCGGCGACGATATCCGGCTCTACACCGGCGAGAGCCGGCAGGAGAGCCTCGCGACCTTCCACGGCCTGCGCCAGCAGCTCTCCAAGCGGGACGGGAAGCCCAATCTCTGCCTGTCCGATTTCGTCGCGCCGGAAGGGACGGCGCCGGATTACATCGGCGCCTTCGTGGTCACGTCGGGGGCCGAGGAGGAGCGGATTTCCGAGAAATTCGCCCGCGACAACGATGATTACCGCTCGATCATGGTCAAGGCCCTGGCGGACCGCATCGCGGAGGCCTTCGCCGAGCGCATGCACCAGAAGGTCCGCACCGAATTCTGGGGCTATGCACCGGAGGAGGCGCTGTCCAACGAGGATCTGATCCGCGAGGAGTATCGCGGCATCCGTCCCGCGCCCGGCTATCCCGCGCAGCCCGATCATACCGAGAAGGCGACGCTGTTCAGCCTGCTGGAGACCGAGCGCCGCATCGGCGTGAAGCTCACCGAGAGCTTCGCGATGTGGCCGGGCTCCTCGGTTTCGGGGCTCTATCTCTCGCATCCCGACGCCTATTATTTCGGCGTCGCCAAGGTGGAGCGCGACCAGGTCGAGGATTATGCGGCCCGCAAGGGCATGGCGATCCACGAGGTCGAGCGCTGGCTGGCGCCGATCCTGAACTACGAGCCGGCCGCCTATCGGCTCGAAGCGGCGGAGTGAGCGTCTTTCGCGACGCTTGAGCTCGCTGCGATCGGGCCATGACCGGCCCGCGGCGGGGCGGCGCGACCGGCGCCCCGTTTCTACACGTGTCGGCTGTTGAATTCGCGGGCCGGCTGCGCTAGTCCGGGCCGGCCGGGACGGGCCGGCAGCAGCAGCCGGAGCCGACATGGCCGACGAGGATGACGATTACGTCTATGACGAGGTCACCGGCGAATGGCGCCCCGCTTCCGAGATGAAGGCGGCGGCGACGGCGGCGCAGGCGGAGGTCCGCGACGCCTCCGGCAATCGTCTTTCCGATGGCGATTCCGTCGTGCTGATCAAGGATCTGAAGGTCAAGGGCGCCGGCCAGACGCTGAAGCAGGGCACGGTGATCCGGTCGATCCGGCTGACGGACGATCCCGAGGAGATCGACTGCCGCCACGAGACGATCAGAGGTCTGGTCCTGCGCACCGAATTCGTGCGCAAGCGCTGAGCCGATGACCGGCCGCTTCAGCCTTCGCCGTGCCGTTGCGGCCGACCAGCCGCGGATCACCTCCATCCGCATGGCGGTGACCGAGAATGTCCTGTCCGATCCCGCCAAGGTCACGCAGGAGGAGGTGGCCTGGTATCGCGACGAGGCGATCTTCCTGGTCGCGGAGCGCGAGGGCGAGGTGGTCGGCTTCGCCTGCGCCAATCACCAGACGGCGCTGATCTGGGCGCTGTTCATCGATCCGGGCTGCGAGGGGCAGGGCATCGGGCGGGCGCTGCTCGATGCCGCGCTGGCCGGGCTGAAGGATGCCGGCCACCGCCAGGCCTGGCTGACCACCGGGGCGGGTACCCGGGCGGAGCGCTTCTATCGCCGGCATGGCTGGCGCGATAGGGGCCGCGAGCTCGGCGGGCAGATCGTCTTCGTCAAGCCGCTCGACTGACGCCGGCTCGTCGGCCGATTGCCGATCCGCCAAGTCGGTCCTGCACGGCCGCAATGGGATGGCCATTGAAGCCGCTCCCGCGCTGCAACATCTAGGCAGCACCAAGGGGCGCGGATTCAGGAGAAGTCTCGACCATGACCAAGATCGCCATCGTCTATCATTCCGGCTACGGCCACACCGCCAAAGTCGCCGAACATGTCCAGAAGGGCGCCGCCCATGCCGGCGCAAAGGTCGATCTCATCGCGATCGACGCCGAAGGCAATCTGCCCGAGAGCGCCTGGGCGACGCTGAAGGCTGCCGACGGCATCATCTTCGGCTCGCCGACCTATATGGGCATGGTGTCCTGGCAGTTCAAAAAATTCGCCGACGCGTCCAGCAAGCCCTGGTACACCATGGATTGGAAGGGCAAGATCGCGGCGGGCTTCACCAATTCGGCCACGCTGAACGGCGACAAGGGCTCGACCATCGCCTATCTCGCTCTGCTCGCGGCCCAGCACAAGATGCTGTGGACCGGCACCGACATGCACCCGTCCAACAACAAGGCCGCCACCCGTGACAGCCTGAACAATCTCGGCGGCTATCAGGGCCTGCTGGTGGTCTCGCCGTCCGATGCCAGCGTCGACGAGATGATCCCCGGCGATCTCAAGACCGCGGAGGCCTTCGGCGCCAATGTGGCGGAGATCGTCAAGAGCGTGAAGCGCTGACGCCGTACGGGCCGCGCCTTCGGGTGCGGCCCGTCAGGCCGGGATCGGCCGGCCGATCTGGCCCGGGCGCGGGGCGATCAGCCCGTCGAAGATGCGCACCCGGTTGCGGCCCGCGGCCCGCGCCACATAGAGCGCCGAATCCGCCTGGGCGAACAGTTTTTGCGGATCGGCCCGGTGGGCCGGTCCGAGCAGGGCGGCGCCCATCGAGATCCCGATCTCGATGGCGGAGCCGCGATGCGGGATCGGGCGCGCGAGCAGCCGATGCGCCCCTTCCAGCGCCGCGAGCAGCGGCTCCGGGCCGCCCGGCAGCCGCAGCAGCAGCATGAATTCATCGTCGCCGATGCGGGCGAGGCCGAGCGCGTCCGGGAATAGCCGCGCCAGCCGCGCCGAGAGGCAGTTCAGGCACTCGTCTCCCGCCGCGCGGCCATGGCGCTCGTTGATGGCGGCGAGGCGGTCGATATCCAGCACCACCAGAGCGAAGCGTTCGCCGCTGCCGGCGCTGCGGCCGATCAGCTCGCGCACCGTCGCTTCGAGGCTGCGGCGGCGATCCGCCAGGCGCGTCTGAGGCTGGGCGGAGACCAGCCCGGGCAGGGTCTGCCACAGGCCCTTCTCCGCGGTGACGTCCTGTTTCGAGCCGAAGATCCGCGTGGCCCGGCCCTGTTCATGCTGCACGCCGACGATCAGCCGCATCCAGCGCGCCGCGCCATCGGCGCTCCTGATCCGGCAATCCAGCAGGAAGCCCTGGCCCGTCGTGATCGCGCGTGTCCGCAGCGCCTGCATCTCGCGCCGCGAGCGCTCCTCGTAATGATCGAGGGTCACGGCGCGCGACAGGGTGGAGCCGCGGCGGAAGCCGAACAGGTCGTAGACGCCGTCGGTCCAGGTCAGGGCGTCGCCATCCAGCCGGCATTCCCAGGCGCCGAGGACGCCGGGCGTCATGGCTTGGGCGAAGGCGCGCTGGGCCTGTTGCATGAGGATTAATCCTGAACTGTAGGTGGCAGCAGTGCAGCGTGCCCTTCAGTCATAGGATGTTCGAGTTAAGCGAGCGTTGTCGGCAGCCTGCGCGTTCTACTCCCGGCGAAGCGCCTCGATCGGATCGAGCCTGGCCGCCTGCCTGGCTGGGTAGAAGCCGAAGAACACGCCGATCATGCCCGAGACCCCGACCGCGATCAGGATGGTGTCGACCGAGACGACCGAGGGCCAGCCGGCGATGCTGGCGATGCTCAGCGCCGCGGCGACGCCGAGCGCGATGCCGACCGCGCCGCCGATGGTGGCGAGCGTCGTCGCCTCGATCAGGAACTGCGCCAGGATATCGCGCTGCCTCGCGCCGACGGCGAGACGCAGCCCGATCTCGCGGGTGCGTTCGGTGACCGAGACCAGCATGATGTTCATGATGCCGATGCCACCGACCAGAAGCGAGACGCCGGCGACGGCGGCGAGCAGCCAGGAGAGGGTGGTCGCGGCCTGGGTCGCGGTATTGGCGATCTCGGTGAGGTTGCGCACCGCGAAATCATCGTCCTGCTCGTCGCCGAGCCGATGGCGCTGGCGCAGCAGCGCGCGGATCTGCTCGATGCCGGGATTGATCGCCTCCTCGCTGGCGAATTTGACCATGATGGTCTGGACCGAAGCGTCGCGGGCGTAATTGCGCCCGACGATGCGGCGGCGGCCGGTGTCGAGCGGCACGAAGATGACGTCGTCCTGATCCTGGCCCAGCGCCGACTGGCCCTTCGGCGCCATCACGCCGATCACCTTGAACGGCACGTTGCGGATGCGAAACTGCTGGTCGATCGGGTCGGTGTCGCCGAACAGATTGCGCGCGACGGTCTGGCCGATGACGGCGACAATCTCGCCGCGGCGCAGCTCCTCCGGCTCGAAGAGCCGCCCTTCGCCGATGCTCCATTCGCGCGCCGTGAAGAAATCGAGATCGGTCGCGGTGATCTGCGTCGACCAGTTGCTGCCGGCGAAGATCGCCTGGGCGCGGGTGACGATCACCGGCGCGGCCGCCACGACATCCTCGACCTCCTTCAGGATGGCACGGGAATCCTCGTCCGTCAGCGTCGAGGAGGCGCCGGCGCCGAGGCGCACGCCACCCTGGGTGACGTTGCCGGACTGGATGATGGCGAGATTGGCGCCAAGCGATTTGATCTGCGAGGTCACGCGTTCGCGCGCGCCCGAGCCGATCGCGACCATGGCGATCACCGCGGCCACGCCGATGATGATGCCGAGCATCGTCAGCGCCGAGCGCAGGGCGTTCGCACCGATGGCGGAGAGGGCGGAGCGGACCGCTTCGAGCAGGCTCATGCGGCGACCCCGGCGGTGGCGGGGGCCGGGGCGGGCTTGTCCAGAGCCGCGAGCGCGGCCCTGGCGTCGGCCGCCTCCTGACGCGTGTCGGAGAGCAGCCTTCCGTCGCGAAAGCGGATGACGCGGCGGGCATGGCGCGCGACTTCCGCGTCATGGGTCACCAGCACGACGGTGACGCCATCGCGGTTCAACTCCTGGAACAGGCCGAGGATTTCCAGCGCCGTGCGGCTGTCGAGCGCCCCGGTCGGCTCGTCGGCCAGGAGCAGGCGCGGCGCGTTGACCAGCGCCCGGGCGATGGCGACGCGCTGCTGCTGCCCGCCCGAGAGCTGCACCGGCCGATGATGGGCCCGCTCCGCCAGCCCGACCCTGGCGAGCGCCGCGAGCGCGCGCATCCGGCGCGTCCTGCCGTCGATCCCGGCATAGACCATGGGCAGAGCGACATTGTCGCAGGCGTCGACGCGCGGCAGCAGGTTGAACTGCTGGAAGACGAAACCGAGCTTGCGGTTGCGGATCGCCGCCAGCCCGTCGCCGTCCAGCGTCTCGACCGCGACACCGTCGATCCGGCAATGCCCGCCGGTCGGCCGGTCGAGGCAGCCGATCAGGTTCATGAAGGTCGATTTGCCGGAGCCCGATGGCCCCATCACCGCCACGAGCTCGCCCGGCTCGATGGCGAGCGAAACCCGGTCGAGCGCCGTGACCCGGCCGGAATCGAGATCATAGACCCGCGACAGATCCCGGGTCTCGATGACGGGGATCGCGGCCTCCATCAGAACAGCCTCGGCCCGCGCGCCGGTGGGCCGGCGGGCGCGGCGGCGACGGGGCGCGGGCCGCCGCCGATGACGAGCTGCGCGCCCTCCTTGAGGTCGCCGCCCACGAGTTCGGTGAAGGCGCCGTCGGTCGGGCCGATGGTGACGGCGACCGGCCTGGGCTGGCCGGCGGCATCGAGCACATAGACGCGGCCGGGCTGGCCGGCCTGGCCCTGGCGGCCCTCCTGCATCATCGCCTCGAACCGGCCGCGGCGCTCGGGATCGAGCACGGCGGCGATCTTGGCGATCATCTCGCCGCGGGCGGCGCGGAAGGCGGCGCGGCGCTCCTCCTCGGAGAGGCCGGCCATGGCGGCCCGTCCGCCGCCGCCACGCCGCTCCTCGAAGATCGCGGCGAGCGCCGTCTTCTGCTCCGGCGTCGGCTGCACTTCAAGCTCGATGCGCTCGCGCAGGGCGCCGCCGCCGCGATTGCCGCCGGCGGCGCGCGGAGCGTTCGGCAAGGCGACGGGGGCGGGGCCGACCGCGGTGCCGGCCGGGCGGAAGCGCAGCGCGGCATTGGGTACGCGCAGCACGTCGCGCCGGTCCTCGGTGACGACCTGGAGATTGGCGGTCATGCCCGGCAGCAGCGCCATGTCGCGGTTCTCGACACGGATGACGCCGGTATAGGTCACGACGTTCTGGATGGTCTGCGCCCCCAGCCGCACCAGCTCGACGCTGCCCTCGAAGCTGCGGCCGGGATAGGCGTTGACGCTGAAGCTCACCGGCTGGCCCGGCTTGAGGCGCCCGACATCGGCCTCGTCGACATTGGCGTAGATGTTGATCACCCGCAGATCCTGCGCGATCTGAAACAAGGTCGGCGTCGACAGCGAGGCCGCGACCGTCTGGCCGAGATCGACCTGGCGCTGGACCACGACGCCGTCGACCGGGGAGCGGATATCGGTGCGCGACAGGTCGATCAGGATGTCCTTGAGCTTGGCGTCGCGCTGCGCGACCAGCGCCTCGCCCGACTGGATCTGCCCTTCCGCGAGCAGGACATCGGCGTCGAGCCCGTTCAGCTCTGCCCGCGCCGCCGCGATCTGCGCCTCGTTCGAGGCCAGGGTCGCGGTCAGCACGTCGACCTGGGTGCGCGCGGCATCGAGGCCCTGCTGGGCGCCGGCGCCGCGCGTGAACAGCTCGTTCTGCCGCTCGAAATTGCGCTTCGCGTCGGCGAGCTGCGCCGCGGTGCGGTCGCGCTGAGCCTCGAGATCCTTCACCGTGGAATTGGCGCGCAGCCGCGTGGAGCGGGCGCGGTCGAGCTGGGCGCGCTTGACCACGACATCGGCCTTCGCCTGGGCGAGATCGGCCTGGGCGGCGTCGCGGCGGGTCTTGATCTGGTCGCTGTTGAGCCTGGCCACGACCTGGCCGGCCGAAACCTGCGAATTATAGTCGGCGAGGATCTCGACGATCTGCCCCGAGAGCTGCGACCCCACCAGAACGGTGGTGACCGGGGTCAGCGTGCCGCTGGCCCTGACCGCCGCCGTGATCTGGCCACGGTCGATCGCGGCGAGCCGATAGGGCGAATCATTGGCGGCTCCGCCCGTCGGGCGCAGCGTCCAGTAGCCGGCGCCCAGGGCCACTGCCACCAGACAGGTTCCAATCAGCCATTTACGCAAGGTCATGTCCTCGGCGGCAGGGTTTTCAGCAGCGATACCGGCCGAGATGAATTATGCCAGATCGCCGGCGGCGCCGCGAGTTAACTTCCTGCAATCTTTTGGAAAGCCTGCGGCCGATCAGCCCGTTCGCGCGGCGGCGCCCAGCGCCAGGAGGTCGCGCAAAGTGGTGATGGTCGAGGCGTCGGCGACCCCGTCGACCTTTTCCTGCCGCCAATGACGCTGGAAGGCGGCGACGACCGCCTCCAGCCGCTCGTCGAAGATCCCGCTGACCGGGACGCCATAGCCCAGCATGGCGAACATCGCCTGCAGCGCCTCGACCGGCTGGCCCTGTTCGCCGCGCGCCAGATAGCGCCCGCTCCGCAGCGGCGCCGGCTCGACGAAGAGGCCGACCCCGGCTTCCGCGAAACGCCGCCAGGGGAAATTCTCGCCGGGATCGATCTTGCGGCCCGGCGCGATGTCGGAATGCGCGAGCACCCGCTCGGGCGGGATGGTCCAGCGCTCGCAGATGTCGCGGCAGAGGGCCAGCGTCGCCGCGATCTGCGCCTCGGGATAGGCGGGCAGGCCGCCGGGATGGCCGGGATTGGCGATCTCGATGCCGATCGAACAGGAATTGATGTCGGTCTCGCCGGCCCAGTGCCCGACGCCGGCATGCCAGGCGCGACGGGCCTCCGGCACCAGCTGCAGCGTATGGCCGTTCTCGAAGACGAAGTAATGCGCTGAGACCTGGGCGACCGGGTTGCACAGCCATTGCAGCGCTTCGCCCGCCACCGGCATGCCGGTATAATGCAGGATCAGCATGTCGGGCCTGCGCCCGCCCGTGCCGTCGCGATGTTTCCGCTCGCCGTGATTGGGGGAGGGGAAGATTTTTGCCGCGAACCGGCTGTCCGGCGCTCTCTGCTCGGTCATGCCGGCGAGGAGGCGGGCTCGATCCGCTTCGGGCTGGAGAGGCCGCGCTCCCGCTCGATCATGTCCCAGGCGGCGTTGATCGCGGCCAGGCGGCGGGTTGCGATGGCGACCGCCTCCTCGGGCAGGCCGCGGGCGATCTCGCGATCGGGATGGGTGTCGGCGACGAGGCGGCGATAGAGCTGCTTCAGCGCGGCGTCATCCATCTCGCGCGAGGCGCCGAGCACGAGATAGGGGTCGTCCGGGCGGCGGGCGTGACGGGCCTCGATGCGGGCGAACTCGGCCTCGCCGATCCCGAAAATGGTGGCGACGTCGCGGAGATAGGCATGCTCCGCCTCGTGGATGGCGCCGTCGGCGGCGGCGATCAGGAACAGCCCGTCGAGCACGTCCTCGAGCAGGGCCGGTTCCTCGCGAAAGGCCTCGGCGATCTGGCCGGCATAGGCCTCGAAACCGGCGCTGGTCTGTTTGGCCAGGTCGAACAGGGCCTCGATCCGCGCCTGCTGCTCGGCCGGGATCGTGACGATGCGCTGGAAGGCCGCGACCTCGTCGCGGGTGACGACGCCGTCCGACCGCGCCATCTTCGCCGAAAGCGCGACGAGCCCGGTGGTGAAGACCAGTTCGCGCGGGGCAGCGCCGAAGGGGGCGCCTTCCCGGTCGATCAGCACATGGCCGGCCACCGCGCCGAGCAGGGCCCCGAGCGGGCCTCCCAGCGCCAGGCCGAGGCCGCCCCCGCTCAAAACGCCCCAGAATGAAGATGGCATCGCGCGAGGCGCTCCGGATTGGTGGGCCCGGCCCGGGAGCCGTCCCGGGCGCGGTCTGAACCGGCGCGCATGCGCTGCGCGCCGGGCTGACTTATCATCCTATCGCGCCGCGCCGGCCTTCAACCGCTGCGGAGCGAAGGGCTCAGCGGCAATAGACGTTGCCGTAACGGTCGCGCCGATACCCATAGGGGCATTCATAGCCATAGTCCGGGGTGGCGGCCGAGCCGATGATGGCGCCGCCAGCACCACCGATCGCCGCGCCGGCGAGGGCGCCGCCGGCCCGGCCGGTGGCGAGCCCGCCGATCAGCGCGCCGGTGCCCGCGCCGATCAGCGCGCCCGTTCCCGCATTCTGCTCGCGCGCCGTGCAGGCGCCGAGGCTGAGACCCACCAGCGCAACCGCGAATATCTTCTTCATGACCATGTCCCCCTGTGCCGGCGCCGGCAGCGAAGGCCACCCGCGCGCCCCTCTATAGCGGCCTGCGAAATGCGACGGCAATGCGGCGATGGTTTCGCGTCGCGTTTTAACTTCTGTCGCGGGCTGATTCGCGGCACGGTTGTGCCGGATACAGGAGACTACTGCATAGAAAAGTATAAATGATACTGCGCCGGAGAACGAGTATTGTCGAACTCGACTGCGTTCACTGCCAGATTATGAACATATTTACTGGCCATTTAGCCGGCCCTTCACGTCAACATCGAACTGAAGGGCTCAGTCGATAATGCGATATACCTCCACCGCCGCGCTCGCCGCGTTCACGATTTGCCTCCTTGGCGCCAGCTCATCTCACGCGATGGTCAATGACGAGCGTGACCAGCTGGCCTTCATCGTTCGTGAGGCGGAGATCGCCCGCGCCAAGGCTGCCGAACAGGCTGGCGAGGCTGCTCCGGAGGCTGCGACCGCGGCCGGCGAGAAGGCGGCGAAGGCCGAGTCGAAGGCTCCTGCGGCGAGCAAGCGTGCTCTGGCCGCGCCCGTCGGTTCGGAAGGGCTGAAGGCCATCGTCGCCCGTCATGCCGCCGCCAATGGCGTGCCCTTCGCTCTGGCCGACGCCTTCGTGCGCGTCGAGAGCCGCTACAACCCGCGCGCCGCCAATGCCGGCAATTTCGGGCTGATGCAGATCCGTCACCAGACCGCGCGCGGCATGGGCTATTCCGGCTCCGCCAGCGGCCTGCTCGATGCCGATACCAATGCCCGCTACGCCATGAAATATCTGGCCCAGGCCTATCGCATGGCCGGCGGCGACACCTGCCGCACCGTCATGAAATATCAGAGCGGCCATGGTGCCGAGCGCATGAGCGGCGCCAACCGCGCCTATTGCTCGAAAATCCGCACGATCACCGCGCAGAACTGAGCGGCTTCGCGGCTTTGGGTTGACGCGCACCTGCGAATGGGCGCACGAACCCGCTGCCAGTCGGCCGGACGGCCGCTCCCGCTCGCGGGGGAGGAAAGTCCGGGCTCCACGGAAACACGGTGCCGGATAACGTCCGGCGGGGGCGACCCCAGGGAAAGCGCCACAGAGATCGAACCGCCCGCAGCTCGCTGCGGGTAAGGGTGAAAAGGTGCGGTAAGAGCGCACCGCGGACCCGGCAACGGGGACGGCATGGCAAGCCCCACCGGGAGCAAAACCGAATAGGGACGATGCCTTCCGCGCGAGCGGGAGGGGGCCTGTTTCTGGGCCTTGTCGTCCGGGTTGGTTGCTCGAGGCGCGCAGCGATGCGCGTCCCAGAGGAATGGCCGTCGCGCCGGGGGAGCGATCTCTCGGCCATCCAGAACCCGGCTTACAGGCCGGCTGGCACCCTCTACTTCTCGCGGGCGCGCATCGTGCCGCGGCGCGTCAGCGCCGGGCTGGCCTCTCCAGCTCCCGCCGCAGGAATGCGGCGACCTGCCGGTTCAGCTCGGCATGGAAGGCCGCGCGGTCGAAGCCGGCGGGATCCGCGCAGATCTCGGGCTGCGCTTGTGCGAAAGCCGCGGGGCAGACGCTCAGAAAGGCGAAATGTCCGGCGCGGGCGACGTCGTGAACCTCGGGGCGGACCGGCAGCCGGTTCCCGATGGCCGCGACATCGGCGGGCGAGACCCCGTCGCCCCCGTACTGCGACGCCCAGAGCTGGATCGGTGCCTCGACCCGGCTCAGCGCGCTCGCAACCGGAAAGACGCTGGCCAGCGGGTCGGCGATCACGAAGGCCCTGATCCTGGGATCGCTGACGGCCTCTCCCGGCGGGACCATTGCGGCGGGAATCCGCTCGCATCCGGCCCCGGTCGGGTCCTGGCAAACCATGCGCAACTGCCGGATGTCGGGCCGGGCCCCCGCCAGCACGAGGCCGGTATAGCCGCCGCGGGAGAATCCGAAAAAGCCGATCCGCTCCGGATCGATCCGCGCCGCCGCGGGAGCCGGGCCGAGCATGTGGTCGATCACTCTTTGCACATCGACCGGCCGCGTCCGCAGCGCTTTCAGGCTGTCGAACCGCGCCGGGTTGAAGGCATTGTCGTCAGGATGATAAGCCGGCATCGGCGAGAGAGGCGGCGGTATCGCGATGAGCGAGAGCGGTGCCGCCGAAACCATGCGAGATCACGACCAGCGGCAAGCGGCCCGCCCCGGCGATCGGGCAGTCGCGGACCGCCTGCAGCACGAAAGGGCCGAGCGTGACCGGGATGGGCGGGGCCGCGCAGGGCGACCATTGGACCACCGCGATGGCCGGTCCGCGCCGGTCGGCGGGGATGTCGAAGCGGGTCAGCCCGGCCGCCTGGGCGAGCGACGGAAACGCCAGGGCGAGAGCGATCAGCAGATGATGGCACCGCATCGGAAAGGCGTTCCTGGGTCGGGCGGCGAGAGGGCCGCCGCCCGATCCTAGCATCGATCTGACCTAAGGGAAGCATGATCGACGGGTGCGGCGAGGTCTCCCGCTCAGGCGCAGCCGTCGCGCGGAATGAACCCGCGCAAGCCGGCCTCAGGCGACCTTCAGCTCGACGTCGATATTGCCCTTGGTCGCGTGCGAATAGGGGCAGACGACATGCGCCTTCTGGACGAGATCCTCGACCACCGCCTTGTCGACCCCGGGGACGGAGACCGTCAGCGTCACGGCGATGCCGAAGCCCTGGGCGTCATCGCGCGGGCCGATGCCGACATCGGCGCTGACGCGGGCGTCGTCCGGGATCTTCACCTTCTCCTTGCCGGCGACGAATTTCAGCGCGCCGAGGAAACAGGCGGAATAGCCGATCGAGAAGAGCTGCTCCGGGTTGGTGCCGTTGCCGCCGCCGCCGCCCAGTTCCTTCGGCGTGTTCAGCACGAGATCGACATTGCCGCTATCGGTCGCGGCCTTGCCCTCGCGCCCGCCGGTGGCGGAACCATGCGCCGTGTAGAGAATTTTCATTGGAAGCTCCTGTCAGGGTGAAGAGGTCTTGTCCCGGCCAATTAAATCGTGCACAATTTAATTGTCAACGATGTTTCGGCCCGCTCACGCGGAGTTGAGCGGGCCGGGAGCGTCCGGACCGCCGCGGAGGATCGGGTGGCGAAGCGGGAGGTCGCGATGGCTGGCAAGGCGGGGAGGGCGGGCGACGGCCCGCGTCTGGAGGACCAGCTCTGCTTCGCCGTCTATCAGGCCGGCCACGCCTTCACGCGGCTCTATCGGCAGGTGCTGGCCGAGCTCGGGCTGACCTATCCGCAATATCTGGTGATGCTGGTGCTGTGGGAGCGGGACGGGCTGAGCGTCAAGGCGCTGGGCGAGCGGCTGATGCTGGATTCCGGCACGCTCACCCCTCTGCTGAAGCGGCTCGAGTCGGCGGGGCTGGTGACGCGTCGGCGCAGCCGCGAGGATGAGCGGCAGGTCGTGCTGCTGCTCACCGAACAGGGCGACGCGCTGCGGGCCAAGGGGCGCTGCGTGCCCGGTGAGATGGCGGCGGCCATCGGCGATGCGTCGCCGGCCGATGGCGCGCTGCTGGCGCAGCTCGGCCGGCTCCGGGCGGCGCTGCTGGCGGCCGCCGAAGGCGATTGAGCCGCAATTATTTTTAGCCGGCCGGATCCCGGCATGGCCACCGCTGAAGGCCCGGCGCGTGGAGAATTTCACCTGCTTACGGATACTTAACCTTAACGGGGTGTGATGCCGATTCAGCATCCGGCGGGCCCTTCCGCAGGACCAAAATAATTGACGCCCATAGCCGCCCATGCTATCCCAAATCATCCCGTCGAAGCCGGCAGGCGACAGCCAGGTCAGGGTCCGTGTGCCGCGCGGATCAAGGCCTTTCGCGCCGCTTTGCCTGCTTCGACGGGGTGACTCGATGCAGGCGGCCATCCGGCCCCGGGGGCATCGGCCAGGCAGGCCGGGAGGCGGCGTTGACGGACCGCTTCGTCTCGAATTTCACCAACCGGCTGGACGCCAAGGGGCGCGTCTCCATCCCCGCGAGCTTCCGCGCGATCCTGGCCCGGGACGGGTACGAGGGTCTCTATGTCCACAGGGCGCTCGATCTGCCCTCGCTGGATGCGGGCGGCCATGCGCTGCGCGCCACGATCGACGACATCCTGTCGCGCTTCTCGCCCTTCTCGGACGAGTGGGAGCTGCTGTCGACGGCGCTGAACGGGGCGTCGGAGGTGTTGAAGGTGGATCCGGAGGGGCGCATCATGCTGGGCGAGGCGTTGAAGGCGCATGCGGGGATCGGCGACGCCGTGACCTTCGTCGGGCTCGGCCACAAATTCCAGCTCTGGGATCCGCAGCGTTTCGAGGCGCATCTGGAAACGGCCAGGACGCGGCTGCGCGACGTGAAGCGGATGCTGGGCGCGCCGCCGCCACAAGGATCGGCAGGATCATGACGCGTCGCGCGGAGGCCGGGCCGGAGCTCCAGGAGAGCGATGCGCGCCATGTACCGGTGCTGCTGGCCGAGGTGCTGGAGGCGCTCGCGCCGCAGCCGGGCGGGCTCTATCTCGACGGCACCTTCGGCGCGGGCGGCTATGCCGCCGCGATCCTCAACGCGGCTCCCGACATCAGGCTGCTGGCGCTCGACCGCGACCCCACGGCGATTGCCGGCGGGGCCGATCTCGTCGCCGCGATGGGCGGGCGGCTGACCCTGGCGCAGGCCTGCTTCGGCGAGCTGGCGGAGGAGGCGGCGCGCTTCCGGATGATTCCGCTCGACGGCGTCGTGCTCGATATCGGCGTCTCCTCGATGCAGATCGACGAGGCGGAGCGGGGCTTCTCCTTCCGCTTCGACGGGCCGCTGGACATGCGCATGGGGCGCGAGGGGCAGAGCGCCGCCGATCTCGTCAACACGGCCGAGGAGGGCGTGCTCGCCAACATCTTCTATCACTATGGCGAGGAGCGCCGCTCGCGCGCCGTGGCCCGCGCCATCATCGAGGCGCGGCGCAAGGGGCGCATCGAGACGACGAAACAGCTGGCGGAGCTGGTCGCCGGCATCGTCTGGGCGGAGCCGGGCGGCGCCCACCCCGCGACCCGGGTGTTCCAGGCCCTGCGCATCGCCGTCAATGACGAGCTCGGCGAATTGGTGCGGGCGCTGCATGCGGCCGAGGCGGTGCTCAGGCCCGGCGGGCGGCTGGTGGTCGTGACCTTCCATTCGCTCGAGGACCGCATCGTCAAGCAGTTCATGACCGCCCGCTCGGGCCGGGCTCCCGCCGGCTCGCGCCATGCGCCGGCCGTGGCGATGGACGAGCCGACCTTCAAGCTGGTGACGCGCGGGCCGGTGACCCCGTCCGAGGCCGAGATGCGCCAGAATTCGCGCGCCCGCTCGGCCAAGCTGCGCGCCGCGGAGCGGACGCAGGCACCGGCGCGGGCCGCGGAGCCCGGCCTGATCGCGCTGGCCGAAGTGCCCGATCCCCAGCCCCGGCGGAGGCCCTGAGCATGATCAAGCTGCTGCATGTCATCGCGATCGGCGCGCTCGTCTCCTCGGCCGTCTACGCCTACACCATCAAATACGAGACGACGCTGGAAGCCGAGCAGGCGCAGAAGCTGCGGGCCAAGGCGCAGCGCGAGCGTGACGCCATCGCCGTGCTGAAGGCCGAGTGGCAATATCTGAACCGGCCCGACCGGCTGCAGAAACTGGCCGATCGCCATCTCGACCTGCAGCAATTGCAGATCACGCAGGTCGTTCGCGCCGCCGACATTCCCAATCGCGGGCCGAAGGTCGATGCCATCGGCCGCAAGCTCGAGGATCTCGGCCTCGCTTTGCCGACCGAGACCCCGAAGGACCGCAAGGCGAGCGGCGTCACCACGCCCGGAGGCCGGCCATGAGCGAGATGCAGCAGCAAGGCGGTTCGGCCACTGACGAGGCGGAGGCGCCGGCGCCGGCGCGCCGCATGGGCTGGCTCCGCGACGTCTTCCGGATGAGCGGCGAGAAGAGCCAGCCGCGCGTCGGGCTGGTGATCCTCGGGTTTTCCGCCCTGTTCATCGCGATCACCGGCCGGCTGGTGATGCTGGCGACGATGCCCAACGAGCAGGTCGGGCTCCGGCGCGCCACCTCGACCGCGATCTCGGCGGCACGGCCCGACATCGTCGACCGGAGCGGCACGGTCCTGGCCACCGATATCCGCACCGTCTCGGTCTTCGCCGAGCCGCGCAAGATCCTCGACAAGGACGAGGCGACGGAGTTGCTGACCGCCGTCCTGCCCGATCTCGACGCGAAGGAGCTGCGCGACAAGCTCGCCACCAAGAAGGGCTTCGTCTGGGTGAAGCGCGAGATCACGCCGCGCCAGCAGGGCGAGGTGCACCGCCTCGGCATCCCCGGCGTCGGTTTCGTGCCCGAGAACAAGCGCGTCTACCCCAACGGGCCGGCGGCGGCGCATGTGCTCGGCTTCGCCAGCGTCGACAATGTCGGCATTGCCGGCATCGAGAAATACATCGATTCCAAGGGGTTGCAGGATCTGAACGGGGCCGGCCTCGCGATCCAGGCCTCCGATCTCAAGCCGGTGCAGCTCTCCATCGACCTGCGCGTCCAGCATCTGGTGCGCGACGAGCTGCTGAAGGGGCTGGAGAAATACCGGGCCATCGCCGCCGCCGGCGCGATCATGGACGTCAATACCGGCGAGATCATCGCGCTGGTGTCGCTGCCCGATTACGACCCCGGCAACCCGGTCGAGGCGCAGGAGAAGGACCGCATCAACCGGATGAATGTCGGCGTCTACGAGATGGGCTCGACCTTCAAGGCGCTGACGATCGCGATGGCGCTGGATTCCGGCAAGGCCAACATCAATTCCAGCTATTCGACCGCGGGCGGCATGATGCGGTTCGGCCGCCAGGTCATCAAGGAATATCACGGCACCGGCCGCACGCTGACGGTGCCGGAGGTCTTCCTGCACTCGTCCAATATGGGCTCCATCAAGATGGCGCTGTCGGTCGGGGTGGAAGGGCACAAGGCCTTCCTGAAGAAGATGATGCAGCTCGACCGGATGCAGACCGAGCTGCCGGAGAGCGCGGCGCCGATCGTTCCGCAGCGCTGGGGCGAGATCAACACCGCCACCATCGCCTTCGGCCACGGGCTCGCGGTGGCGCCGATCCAGGCGATGGCCGCGGTGGCGGCGCTGGTCAATGGCGGAAATCTGATCACGCCGACCTTCCTGAAGCGCTCGGAGGAGGAAGCGCGCGCCGGCGCGGTCCGGGTGATCAAGCCCGAGACCTCGGAGGCGATGCGCTTCATCATGCGGATCAACGGCGAGAAGGGCTCGGCCCGCAAGGCCGACGTCCCGGGCTATTTCGTCGGCGGCAAGACCGGCACGGCCGAGAAGGTGATCAACGGCCGCTACGCCAAGAACAAGAACTTCACCACCTTCACCGCGATCGCGCCGTCGGACAAACCGAAATATCTGTTCCTGGCGATCTATGACGAGCCGAAGGGCTATGCCGAGAGCGGCGGCTACTCCACCGCCGCCTGGAATGCCGGCGTCACCACCGGCCGGCTGATCGAGCGCGCGGCGCCGCTGCTCGGCCTGCCGCCGCGCTTCGAGCCGCTGGTCGCGCCCTTCCCGCTGATGGCGCGGCTCGGCGCCTGGGGCACGCGCTGAGCGTGCCTCGGACGATCCGGCTGCTTCCAGCCCGCGCGGCATGTGCTATGGGACCGGCGCCATGAACCGGTCCTATCTGCTCTCCGATCTCTTTCCCGGCGCCTTCGCGGAGGGGCCCGCCGTCGGCGGGCTCGCCTTCGACAGCCGTGCCGTGCGGCCGGGCGACGTCTTCGTCGCCCTGGCCGGCGCCAGGGCCGATGGCGGCCGCTTCATCGCCGATGCGGTGGCGGCCGGCGCTGTCGCCGTCGTCTCAGGGCAAGCCCGGCCGGCGGAGCTGCCGGCGCGGATCGCCCATGCCCAGGTGCAGGATCCGCGGCTGGCTCTGGCGCTCGCCGCCGCCGTGATGCATCCGCGGCAGCCGGAGACGATCGTCGCGGTCACCGGGACCAGCGGCAAGTCGTCGGTGGCCGATTTCACCCGGCAGATCTACCAGAGCCTCGGGCATCAGGCCGCCAGCCTCGGCACCATCGGCGTGGTGACGGCCAAGGGAGCGCAGTACGGCTCGCTGACGACGCCCGACCCGCTGTCGCTGCACCTCTCGCTCGAGCAGCTGGCGCAGGAGGGCATCAGCCATCTCGCCATGGAGGCGTCCTCCCACGGGCTCGACCAGCACAGGCTGGACGGGGTCAGGCTGCGGGCCGGGGCCTTCCTCAATCTCGGCCGCGACCATCTGGACTACCATCCCAGCGTCGAGGCCTATTTCGCCGCCAAGATGCGGCTCTGGCAGCTCTTGCCCCGGGGCGCGCCGGTGGTGATCAACCGCGACGAGGCCTTCGCGGAGGAGGCGGCGGCGCGGGCCGTCGCGAACGGCCATCCGATCATCGGGATCGGCCGCAAGGGCGAGACCATCACGCTGACCGCCGTCGAGCGGCAGGGTTTCGCGCAGCGCCTCGCTTTGCGGGTGGCGGGCCGCGATCTCGCGGTGACGCTGCCGCTGGTCGGGGATTTCATGGCCGGCAACGCGCTGGTGGCCGCGGGTCTCGCCGTCGCGACGGGCGAAGATGCCGAAGCGGCGATACATGCGATCGGCGGGCTGAGCGGCGTCGCCGGGCGGCTGGAGCGGGTCGGCGAGGTGCAGGGCGGGCTGGTCGTGGTCGATTATGCGCACAAGCCCGACGCGCTGGCCGCCGTGCTGGCGACCCTGCGCGGCTATGCCACCGGCCGGCTGATCTGCGTCTTCGGCTGCGGCGGCGACCGCGACAAGGGCAAGCGCCCGCTGATGGGCGCCATCGCGGCGGAGAAGGCCGACATCGCCATCGTCACCGACGATAATCCGCGCAGCGAGGAACCGGCGGCGATCCGGGCCGAAATCCTGGCGGCGTCGCCGAAGCTGCGCGAAATCGGCGACCGGGCGGAGGCGATCGCGGCCGGCGTCGCGATGCTGCGCGCCGGGGATGTGCTGCTGGTCGCCGGCAAGGGCCATGAAACCGGCCAGATCATCGGCGATCGCACCTTGCCGTTCTCCGATCACGAGGCGGTCCGTGCGGCCATTGCGGAGATTGCGGGATGAGCGCCCCCCTTTGGAGCGGAGAGCAGCTGGTCGCGGCCATGGGCGCGCGCGGGCAGGGCGCTATTCCCGAGGCGATCACGGGCGTGTCGATCGACACCCGTACGCTCGAAGCCGGCGACGCGTTCTTCGCCATTCGCGGCGAGGCGCGGGACGGGCATGATTTCGTCGCCGCTGCCCTGGACAAGGGCGCCGGGCTCGCCGTGATCGATAAAGCCCATGCGAACGCCTTCGCGGATCGCGGACCCTGCGCCGTCGTCGACGACGTGCTGAAGGCGATGGAGCGGGCCGGCATGGCGCGGCGCGCGGCGCTGCAGGCCGGCATCGTCGCCGTCACCGGCTCGGTCGGCAAGACCGGCACCAAGGAGGCGCTGCGCCTCACCCTGTCGCGCCAGGGCAAGACCCATGCGCCGGTCGCCTCCTACAACAACCATTGGGGGGTGCCGCTGACGCTGTGCCGCACGCCAAGGGATGTTCGCTACGGCGTCTATGAGATCGGGATGAGCAATCCCGGCGAAATCCTGCCGCTGGCCCGGATGGTCCAGCCGGACGTCGCCATCGTCACCACCGTGCAGCCGGTGCATCTCGCGGCCTTCGAATCGATCGAGGGCATCGCGCATGAGAAGGCGGCGATCTTCTCCGGGCTGAAGCCCGGCGGCACGGCGATCGTCAATGCCGACATCGCCCAGGCCGGGCTGCTGCGGGAGCTGGCGCAGGCGAGCCCGGCGGGGCGCATCATCAGCTTCGGCGAGCATCCCGAAGCGGATGTCAGGCTGCTGTCCTGTTCGCTGCGGCCGGATGTCTCGACGGTCGACGCCATGGTGCTGGGCCAGCCGGTGACCTATCGGCTCGGCAGCCCGGGCCGGCATATCGTCCTGAACTCGCTGGCCGTGTTGGCCGCGATCGAGGCGCTCGGCGCCGATCTCGCTCTGGCTGCGCTGGCGCTGGGCGATCTCCGGCCGCCGGCCGGGCGCGGGGCGCAGCAGGTGCTGCAGGGTCCGGGCGGCCACTTCATCCTGATCGACGAGAGCTATAACGGCAATCCGGCCTCGATGCGCGCGGCCATCGAGAATCTCGGCCGGATTCCCGTCGCCGGGCGAGGCCGTCGCATCGCCGTGCTCGGCGACATGCTGGAACTCGGGCCGACCGCGCCGGAGCTGCACAAGGGGCTGGTCGAGCCGGTGACGGCGAACGGCGTCGATGTCGTCTTCGCCTGCGGCCCGCTGATGCGCGGGCTCTATGACAGCTTGCCATCGGCGCTCAGGGGTGCTTATGCCGGCCAGTCCAGCGGGCTTGAGCCGCTGGTGCTGGACGCGATCCGCGCGGGCGACGTGGTCACCGTGAAGGGCTCCCTGGGCTCGCGCATGGGACCGATCGTCAAGGCGATCATGGCGCGCTATCCCGCCGTGACCGCCGAAGACTAGGACGCACCGGACCGAGGAGAGGGCGCTCGTCGACGAGGCCCGGTGCTGAAGCAAGAAGAGGGATCGCCACCACCTGCGCCCGCTGCGGGCAGGGGCGGTCCAGAACGAAAGACACCCTGAGATGCTCGTCTGGCTGGCCGATTTCTCCGGCACCTTCCCGGTGCTGAATGTGTTCCGCTACATCACATTCCGGGCGGGCGGAGCGACGGCGACGGCGCTGCTGTTCGTATTCTTCTTCGGCCCGGCGGCGATTTCCTGGCTGCGGATCAAGCAGGGCAAGGGCCAGCCGATCCGCAGCGACGGGCCGCAATCGCATCTCTCCAAGCGCGGCACGCCGACCATGGGCGGGCTGATGATCCTGTCCGGGCTGTTCGCCGCGACCCTGCTCTGGGGCAATCTGCGCAACCCCTATGTCTGGACCGTGCTGGCGGTGACGGTGAGCTACGGCGCCATCGGCTTCTATGACGATTATCTCAAGGTGACCAAGCAGTCGCATCTCGGCTTTTCCGGCAAGGCCCGGCTGACGCTGGAGATCGGCATCGCCCTCGTCGCCTGCAGCTTCATCATGCAGACCGGCCCGGCCGGAATCTCCTCGGGCTTCGCCTTGCCCTTCGTGAAGGATTGGATGATCCCGCTCGGGCTGCTGTTCCCGCTGGTCGGGGCCTTCGTCGTGGTCGGGGCGGGCAATGCGGTGAACCTCACCGACGGGCTCGACGGGCTGGCGATCGTCCCGGTGATGATCGCGGCCGCGACCTTCGGCTTCATCTCCTATCTCGTCGGCAATGCGATCTTCTCCAACTATCTGCAGATCCACCATGTCCCCGGGGCGGGCGAGCTCTCGGTGATCTGCGGCGCGATGATCGGCGCCGGGCTCGGCTTCCTCTGGTTCAACGCGCCGCCGGCGCAGATCTTCATGGGCGATACCGGCTCGCTCGGCCTCGGCGGGCTGCTTGGCGTGATCGCGGTCGCCACCAAGCACGAGATCGTCCTCGCCATCGTCGGCGGCCTGTTCGTGCTCGAGGCGCTGTCGGTCATCATCCAGGTCGCGGTCTTCAAGCGCACCGGCAAGCGCGTCTTCCTGATGGCGCCGATCCATCATCATTTCGAGAAACTCGGCTGGACCGAGCCGCAGGTGGTGATCCGCTTCTGGATCATCTCCGTGGTGCTGGCCCTGGTCGGCCTGTCGACGCTGAAGCTGCGCTGATCCGATGACGCCTGTCACTGTCTTCGCCGGGCGCCGCGTCGCCCTGTTCGGCCTGGGCGGCTCCGGGCTCGCCACGGCAAGAGCCCTGATCGCGGGCGGGGCGGAGGTCGCGGCCTATGATGATGGCGAGGCCTCGCGCGCCAAGGCGGCGGCGGAGGGCATCGCCATCGTCGATCTCGCCGCGGCCGACTGGTCCGGCTTCGCGGCGCTGGTCTTGTCGCCCGGCGTGCCGCTGACCCATCCCGCGCCGCATTGGACGGTGGCGAAGGCGAAGGCCGCCGGCGTCGAGGTGATCGGCGACGTCGAGCTGTTCTTCCGGGAAAGGGCGAGGCTCTCGCCCGATGCGCCGGTGATCTGCATCACCGGCACGAACGGCAAATCGACGACGACGGCGCTGGTCGCGCATGTGCTGAAACAGGCCGGCCGGGACGTGCAGATGGGCGGCAATATCGGCACGGCGGTGCTGGCGCTGGATCCGCCCGCTCCTCACCGCGTCCATGTCGTGGAATGCTCTAGCTACCAGATCGATCTCGCCCCGTCGCTGAAGCCGAGCATCGGCATCCAGATGAACCTGACGCCGGACCATCTCGACCGGCACGGCAGTTTCGAGGCCTATGGCGCGATCAAGGAGCGGCTGGTCGCGGCGGCCGACATCGCCGTGATCGGGGTGGATGACGAGCCGTCGAAGCAGATGGCGCGCCGGCGCGCCGCCAGCGGGCGGCCGCTGGTGAAGATCAGCGGCGAGCAGCCGCTGGACGAGGGCGTCTTCGCCGGGATCACCGCCAATCGCGGCACGTTGGACACGCGCATCGTCCAGGTGTTGGAGGGCAAGCCGCGCGTCGTCGCCAACCTCGCCGGCATCGGCTCGCTGCGCGGCTCGCACAATGCCCAGAACGCGGCGGCGGCCTTCGCCGCCTGCTTCGCGCTGGGGCTGAGCGCGGAGGAGATCGCCGCCGGCTTCCGCAGCTATCCGGGCCTGGCGCATCGCATGGAGGAGCTCGGCCGCGTCGGACGCATCGTGTTCATCAATGATTCCAAGGCGACCAATGCCGATTCGACCGAGAAGGCGCTGACCTCCTTCCGCGATATCTTCTGGATCCTCGGCGGCAAGCCGAAGGAGGGCGGCATCGACTCGCTGCGCCGCTATTTCCGCAATATCGCCAAGGCCTATCTGATCGGCGCGGCCAGCGACGCCTTCGCCCGGACCTTCGACGAGGACGGCTCGGTGGATTACGAACGCGCGGGCACGCTGGAGGTCGCCGTCGCCTCCGCCCTGCGCGATGCGCAGGCGAAGCGAGGAGAGGGGGAGATCGCGGTGCTGCTCTCTCCGGCCTGCGCCTCCTTCGACCAATTCCCGAACTTCGAGGTGCGCGGCGACCGGTTCCGCGCGCTGGTCGGGGCTCTGCCGGGCTTCGTGCCCTATGGAGCGGGCTGAGCCGGGCCGGCGGGCGCGCGGAGCGGAGGCGTCGGCCGGGCGCGGCCTTGCCGTCGCGCAGGCCAGCATTCCCTTTTGCGGGGATTTGCTGTATGGGCCCTTCTCAATCGATGGCTGAGCCCCGCGCCGCTTCCTTGCGCCGCCCCTTCCGTCGCCCGCATTTCCGCGCCGTGCCAGTCCAAGCGCCCTAACGTTTAGGCCCTAAACCGATGTCCTTCCTTCCCACGAGCCCGCCGCTTGCGCGTGCGCTCGCCGAACGCAATTACTCCGACCCGACGCCCGTGCAGAACGCGGTGCTCGAGGAAGCCGCCGCCGGGCGCGACCTTCTGGTCTCGTCGCAGACCGGCTCGGGCAAGACCGTGGCCTATGGGCTCGCCATCGCCTCGACGCTGCTGGGGACGGACGAGGCCTTCGGCCGCGCCGGCAAGCCGCTGGCGCTGATCATCGCGCCGACGCGCGAATTGGCGCTGCAGGTGCAGCGCGAACTGGCCTGGCTCTACAAACACGCCAATGCCCGCGTCATCGCCTGCGTCGGCGGCATGGACCCGCGCCGCGAGGCGGCCTTGCTCGACGAGGGCGCGCATATCGTGGTCGGGACGCCCGGCCGCCTGCGCGACCATATCGAGCGCCACCGTCTCGACGTCTCCGCGCTGAAGGCGGTCGTCCTGGACGAGGCCGACGAGATGCTCGATCTCGGCTTCCGCGACGATCTCGAATTCATCCTGAAGACCACGCCGGAAGAGCGCCAGAGCCTGCTGTTCTCGGCCACGCTGCCCAAGGCGATCATCGCGCTGGCCCGCAGCTATCAGCGCGATGCGCTGCGCATCGAGGTGCAGGGCGGCTCGCGCGGCCATGCCGACATCGAATACCGCGCCATCCGCGTCTATCCCAAGGAGGCCGAGCTCGCCGTCGTCAATTTGCTGCGCTTCCATGATTCGCCGACGGCGCTGGTGTTCTGCAACACCCGCAACGCGGTCCGCCATCTCGAGGCGATCCTGCTGGAGCGGGGCTTCTCGGCGGTGGCGCTCTCGGGCGAGCTCAGCCAGAGCGAGCGCAATTCGGCGCTGCAGGCCCTGCGCGACGGCCGGGCGCGCGTCTGCGTCGCGACCGACGTCGCCGCCCGCGGCATCGATCTGCCCGGCCTGACGCTGGTGATCCATGCCGAGCTGCCGAACGATCCGGAGGTGATGCAGCATCGCTCCGGCCGCACCGGTCGCGCCGGCAACAAGGGCACGAGCGTGCTGCTGGTGCCGCCCTCACGCCGCCGCAAGGCCGAGATGCTGATCGCCGAAGCGAAGGTCGAGGCCGTCTGGGCCGGGCCGCCGACGCCGGAGGAGATCCGCGCGCTCGACCAGGAGCGGCTGCTCAGCGACCCGATGCTGACGGGCGAGGCCGGCGAGGACGATGCCGGGATGATCGAGGCGCTGCTCGCCGGACGTTCCGCCCAGGAGATCGCCGCGGCGCTGGTGCGCGTCTACCGCTCGCGCCTGCCGGGCGCCGAAGAGGTCGGCGATCCGAATTTCGCCCGCGACGAGCGCCGCCCGCGCGAGCCGCGCGATTACGCCAGCCCGCGCGAGGGCGCGCGTTTCGGCGAGGAGCGGGGCGAGGCGCCGCGCAAGGCCGGGCCGCGTGGCGAGACCGTGTGGTTCCGCCTCAATATCGGGCGGAAGGACGGCGCCGATCCACGCCAGCTGCTGCCGATGCTGTGCCGCCGCGGCAAGATCACCCGCGACGAAGTCGGTGCGATCCGCATCTTCGACAAGGAGACCAAGGTCGAGATCGATGCCGATGTCGCCGAGCGCTTCGCCGAGCTGGCGCGCGCGGCCGACCGCGACAAGATCGTGATCGAGCCGGTGACGGGCGAAGACGAGCGGCGGCCGGCGAAACCCTTCGCCGAGAAGGCGAGCCATGCGCCGGCGCCCTACCAGAAGCGCGAGCGCGGCGACGAGCGCCCGGCAGCCAGGGCGGATCGCGGCGAGCGCCATTCGGCGCCGCGTGCGGAGCGCCCGGGTCAGGACAGGCCGGCTTTCGAGAAGAAGCCCTATGAGGGCAAGAAGAAGGCGTATGAGGGTAAGGGCAAGCCCTTCGCCGCGCGGTCCGAGGAGGGGCGGCGCTATGATCCGGTGGCGCAGGACCGGCAGAACCTGGCCGATCCCTCGGTGCGCTTTTCGCGGGAGGCGCGGCCGGGCGCGACGGGCGACAAGCCTTACGCCGCCAAGCCCTATGCCGCGAAATCCCCGGCGGGCAAGCCGGGCGGCAAGTTCGGCGCGGGCGGCAAGCCCGGCTTCGCCGGTGCCAAGCCCTTCGCGGGTCCCAAACCCTTCGCGGGCGGCAAGGCGGGCAAGCCGAAGCGGCCCCGGGACGATCGCGGCTGAGCGGAGGCCCTGCGCGCGATCGTCACGCTCTCCTCAGCGCAGGCCGAGGAAGGACAGGATGACGAGAACGACGACGATCAGGCCGACGATGTAGATGATGTTGTTCATGATGAAGCCCCCGGGCTTGAGCGGGCCCGAGGCCCGGCGTGAACCAGATGCCGCAGACCTCATGCCTGCGGCACGGGCTCAACCCGCGCGGCGCGAAGAAGGTTCCGCAGGAGCCGCCGGCGGCGGCTGAGGCCGGATCGCTCCGGCCTCGTCCGGCGGCATCGGCGCCTCAGCGGCAGCGGGTGACCGGACGCTCGATCAGGCCGAGGCCAGGCACATAGCGCGCCCGCAGCACGGTGAAGCAGCGCGGCGCGTAATAGCCGGCATAGATCGGGCGATAGCCCCAGCCATGGCCGCCCCAATGCGGGCCGTGATGGCCCCAGCCATGGTGACCATGCTTGCCGTGGAAGCCGCCATGCTTGAAGCCGTGCTTGGCTTCGGCGGCGGTGGAGGTGGCGAGCGAGCCGCCGAGGAGCGCGCCGGCGCCGAGGACGAAGGCGGTGGCGAGGCCGGCGATGGTGCTGCGCTTGGTCATGATGCTAGTCTCCCTGATCTCTCCGGGGCGGCGGGATTGCCGCTCCATGCGGATTGGTCGCGGGAGACTGCGATCGGGTTCAAAGCGCAGCGGGTTTTTTTAGCGCCTGTGCGGGAGCTCGTCCTGGACGACGAGCCTGCGGTAGAGATGCCAGCTGGCGTGGCCGAGCACGGGCATCACAATCACCAGCCCGACCAGCACCGGCAGCGAGCCCAGCGCCAGCAATCCCGCGATCATCATTCCCCAGACCAGCATCACCCGCGGATTGGCCTCCACGGCGGCCACCGAGGTGCGCACCGCCGTGCCGATATCGACATGGCGGTCCAGCATCAGCGGGAAGGACACGACCGAGATCGAGAAGGCGGCGATGGCGAAGAGCGCGCCGACGGCGTTGCCGACGATCATCATCACCCAGCCGTCGAAGGTGGTGAGCACGGCGGTGAAGAAGCTCTCGGAGGTGACGGGCGGCGGCAGCCCCAGGGTCGCGCGGTAGATCAGCCAGGCGCTGGCGAGCCAGGCGAGGAAGAGCCCCGTCAGCAGCAGGCCGAGCAGCGCGATCTGGCCCAGCGCCGGCGAGCGGAAGACCTGCAGCGCCTGCCCGGCCGAGGCATCCTCGCCGCGCTCGCGCCGGCGGCTGATCTCGTAGAGCCCGATCGCGGCGAAGGGGCCGAGCAGGGCGAAGCCCGCCATCAGCGGGAAGAGCAGAGGCAGGATGTTGTAGGTGGCGCTGAGCCGCGCCAGCAGCGCGCCGATGATCGGATAGATCAGCGCGACGAAGACGAGATGTGTCGGCTGCGCCAGGAAATCGTCCCAGCCCCGTTTCAGCGCGTCGACGAGATCTTGGACCGTGATGCTGCGCAGCCGCGGCGGCGCGTCCGGTTCCGCCCGCGTCCTGATCGCCGCGCGGGGCATGGTATCGAGATTGGCCATGGCGTGTCTCCCGGTTCTGGCCCGGTGCGCCGTCGGCGTTGGTCTCGTGCCTGCGCCATGCGGGATGGAACAAGCCGCCTCAGGCGTCGAGCTTCCCATTCTAGCCAGGCGAGTGTAGCGCGGCCGGACGCTCCTGTCGCCCGGCCACGCGAACACGAGTGCGGGAGCGGGCTGCTGACCTTTCTCGTCAGCGGCTTCTCGCCTAATGAAGAGGCCATGACAGATGACGGCTTTCCCCCTCTCGACCAGCTGACGCCGCGCAAGGCGAAGCTGGAGCACAAGGCGCTGGCGGCGGAGATCGCCGCGGCCGATCTCGCCTATTTCCAGGAGGATCGCCCGATCCTCGAGGACGCCGTCTATGACGCCAGGAAACGCCGGCTGCTGGCGCTGGAGGAGGCGTTTCCCGCGCTGAGATCGGCGGCCTCGGTGCAGGTCGGCGCGCGCCCGGCGGCGCGCTTCGCCAAGATCCGCCATCGCGTGCCGATGCTCTCGCTGGGCAATGCCTTCGCGGATGAGGATGTCGGCGATTTCGTGCAGCGGGTGCGCAGCTTCCTCGGCCGCAAGGCGCAGGACGAGATCGTCTTCACCGCCGAACCCAAGATCGACGGGCTGTCGCTGTCGCTGCGCTACGAGAACGGGCAGCTGGTCTCGGCGGCGACGCGCGGGGATGGCGAGGAAGGCGAGGACGTCACTCAGAACGCCCGCACCGTCGCGGAAATCCCGCAGGCGCTGAGCGGCGAGGATGTGCCGGAGGTGATCGAGGTGCGCGGGGAGATCTATCTCGGTCATCGCGATTTCGCGGAGATCAATACGCGGCAGCGCGAGAAGGGCCTGGCGGAATTCGCCAATCCGCGCAATGCCGCGGCCGGTTCGCTGCGCCAGCTCGACGCCTCCATCACGGCGTCGCGGCCGCTGCGCTTCTTCGCCTATGCCTGGGGCGAAATGCCGGTGCCGCCTGCGGCGACGCAATTCGGCGTGGTCGAGGCGTTCCGGCGCTGGGGCTTCAGGACCAATACGCTGATGGTGCGCTGTGCCGATCTGGCCGAGATGCTGGCGCATTACCGGCTGATCGAGAGCCAGCGCGCCAGCCTCGGCTACGACATCGACGGGGTGGTCTACAAGGTCGACGAACTGGCGCTGCAGCTGCGGCTGGGCTTCGTGGCGCGCGCGCCGCGCTGGGCGATCGCCCATAAATTTCCGGCCGAACTCGCGACCACGGTGCTGGAGAAGATCGAGATCCAGGTCGGGCGGACCGGCGCGCTCAGCCCCGTGGCACGGCTGCGGCCCGTGACCGTCGGCGGGGTCGTCGTCACCAACGCCACCCTGCACAACGAGGATTACATCCGCGGCTTCGATTCCAAAGGCGAGCGAATCCGCAGCGGCGAGCCCCCGGACATCCGCGAAGGCGACACGGTGACGGTGAAGCGCGCGGGCGACGTGATCCCGCGCGTCGAGGCCGTGGATCTCGCCAGGCGCCCGGCCGATGCGAAGCCCTATCTCTTCCCGACCGCGTGCCCGGCCTGCGGCAGCCATGCGACGCGCGAGCTCAACCCGCGCACCGGCAAGGAGGATGCGGTGCGCCGCTGCACCGGCGGGCTGATCTGCCCGGCGCAGGCGGTTGAGCGGCTGAAGCATTTCGTGTCGCGCGACGCGCTCGACATCGACGGGCTGGGCGACCGTCAGATCGAGTTCTTCCACACCGATCCCGAGCTCCCGGTGAAGGAGCCGGCCGACATCTTCACCCTGGCGCGGCGCGACGCCGCCAATCTCAAGAAGCTCAAGGACAAGGACGGTTTCGGCGCGCAGAGCGTGGCGAAGCTGTTCGCGGCGATCGACGACCGGCGGGCGCCGCCGCTCAACCGCTTCATCTTCGGCCTCGGCATCCGCCATATCGGCGAGACCAACGCCCGGCTGCTCGCGCGGCATTACGGCTCCTTCGCGCAGTTGCGGCAGGCGGTGATGGCGGCGGAGCAGCCGGGCTCGCCCGAGCGCCAGGAGCTCGACGCGATCGACGGCGTCGGCCCCACCGTGGTCGAGGCGCTGCTGGAGTTCTTCGCCGAGGCGCATAATCAGGAGATGCTCGACCGGCTTCTGGCCGAGGTGACGCCGCAGCCTCTGGAGGCGGTCGCCTCCACCAGCCCGGTCGCCGGGAAGATCGTCGTCTTTACCGGCGCGCTCGAGCAGATGACGCGGGACGAGGCCAAGGCGATGGCCGAGCGCCTGGGCGCAAAGGTCGCGGGCTCGGTGTCCTCCAAGACCGATCTCCTGGTGGCGGGGCCGGGGGCCGGATCGAAGCTCAAGGATGCCGCCAGACACGGGGTCGAGGTGATCGACGAGGCCGGCTGGTTCACGCTGGTCGGCGGCCAGGCCGCGGGGTGAGGGACGCGCCGACCGCAGGCGCTCCCGGCCCGGCGACGAGGCTCGCCGTGATGATCGGCATCACTTTTCTTCAAGACGGCCCGGGGGCGAGGCGAATTATCCTGTCGCCATGGAACTGATCACCCAGGAACAGGCGCTGGCCGAAACCCCGCTCAAGGCGGGCGAGCGGGCGCATCTCTTCACCAACCGGCGCTTCGACGGGCTGGAATTTCTGGCCGCGACCTTTCGCACCCATGCCTATGCGCCCCATGCCCATGACACCTACGCCATCGGCACGATCCTGAGCGGCTGCGAGATCTGGCACGCGCGCGGGCGCAGGCTCTATGCGGGCGCCGGCGACATCGTGCTGAACCACCCGCTCGACGTGCATGACGGAGCGCCGAGTGAGGGCGGCTATCGCTACCGGATGAGCTACCCCACCGTCGGGCTGATGCGCGAGCTCGCCGCGTCGCTGGCGCCGGGCCGGCCGAGCGGCACGCCGTTCTTCCGCGAGCCGGTGGTCCATGACAGCGAGGGAGCCGCGCTGTTCGCCACCGCCCACCGGCTGCTGGAGGAGGGGCCGGATGCGCTGGCGGGCGAGGAGGCGCTGCTGCGGGCCTATGCGGCGATGCTGGTGCGGCATGCCGATCTCCAGATCCGCGACATCGGGCGCGAGCGCGGCCCGGTGGATCTGGCGCGTGCGCTGATCGAGGCGCGCCATGACGAGGATCTGTCGCTGGCCGAGCTCGGCGCGGCCACGAAGCTGCCGCGGCATCATCTGATCCGCGCCTTCCGCCGCGAGACCGGGCTGACGCCGCATGCCTATCTCGTCGATGTCAGGGTGCGCCGCGCCCGCGACAGGCTGCGCCGCGGCGAGGCGCCGAGCGCGGTCGCGGCCGCCACCGGCTTCAGCGACCAGGCCCATCTCACCCGCGCCTTCAAGGCCCGCTTCGGCGTCACGCCCGGCGTGTTCCGCGCCGCCCATCTCTCCTGACGGTCCGCATGTCGTCCATGTCCAAAGGTGACACCATCCTGGCCGATCTGCGCCTCGGCCTCTCCGATATCTGGCCGGCCGCGGTCGCCGCCATCCCGATCGCGCTGCTGTTCGGAGCGCTCGCCGCCGGCAAGGGCCTGTCGCCGGCCGAGGTCGGGCTGATGGGATTCCTGGTTTTCGCCGGCGGCGCGCAATTCGCCGCGGTGGAGCTCTGGGCGACGCCGGCGCCGATCGGCGCCCTGGTGTTCTCGACGCTGCTGATCAATGCGAGGCATGTGCTGATGAGCGCCTCGCTGGTGCCGAAACTCGCGGGCTTCTCGCGCGGTCAGAGGCTGCTCGGCCTGTACTGGATGGCCGACGAGAACTGGGCGCTTGCGGAGAAGCGGGCGCGGACCCGGCCGCTGACCCCGGCCTATTGGTTCGCCATGCTCGTGCCCTTCGTCATCGGCTTCGTCTCGCTGTCGACACTGGGCGCGGTGGTTGGGGCCGCATTGGGCGATCCGCGCCGGCTCGGGGCGGATTTCGCCTTCACCGCGCTGTTCATCGCTCTGGTCGCAGCCTTCTGGAAGGGTCGCGTGACGTTCTGGACGGTCGCGGCCTCCGGTCTCGCCTCGGCGCTGGCCTATCGCCTGGCGGGGCCGCCCTGGCATGTGCTGGCCGGAGCGCTCTGTGGGCTGGCCGCGGCCTGGATCGCGGCGGGAGCCGAACGCCGATGACCCTCGACTCCCACACGCTGCTCGCCATTCTCGGCATGGCGGTCGTCACTTATGCGACGCGGATCGCCGGGCTCGCGCTGGCCGGACGGCTCGCCTTGTCCGAGCGGGCGCAGGCCGCTTTCGATGCGATCCCGCCGGCGGTTCTGGTCGCGGTGATCGCGCCCAGCGCGCTCGCTACAGGCTGGGCCGAGACGGGCGCTGCGCTGCTCGCCGCGCTGGCGGCTATGAGGCTGCCTCTGCTGGCGGTGGTGCTGGTCGGGGTCGCGGCGGTGGTCGGCCTGCGCGCGCTGCTCTGACCGCGCCGTCGCCGCTCACAGCGGCCGGCAGGCCTGCTCCAGCCAGGATTTCGGCTCGCCCGCCAGCAGCGGCGACAGCTTCTCCCAGACCTTGGCGTGATAGGCGTCGATCCAGTCGATCTCACCCTGGTCGAGCAGGCTGCGCTCGATCAGAGCGCGCTCATAGGGGCACCAGGTGATGGTCTCGAAGCCGTAGATGGTGCGGTCGCCGCCCGGAATCTGCCGCTCCTCGACCACGATCAGGTTCTCGATGCGGATGCCGTACTCGCCCTGCTTGTAGTAGCCGGGCTCGTTGGACAGGATCATGCCCGGCTCGAGCGGCGTGGTGCCGAGCTTCGACAGGCGCTGCGGCCCCTCATGCACCGAGAGGTAGCTGCCGACGCCATGGCCGGTGCCGTGGTCGAAATCGAGCCCGGCCTGCCAGAGCGGCAGTCGCGCCAGCGCATCGAGCTGGGCGCCGGAGGTGCCCTTGACGAAAACGACCCGCGAAATCGCGAGATGGCCCTTCAGCACCCTCGTATAGCGATCGCGCATTTCGGCGGTCGGCGTGCCGATCGCCATGGTGCGGGTGATGTCGGTGGTGCCGTCCTCGTATTGCCCGCCGGAATCGACCAGGAAGATCCCGGGCTCGATCCGGCGATTGCTCGATTCGGTGACGCGGTAATGCGGGAGCGCCGCATTGGGGCCGGCGCCGGCGATGGTGGTGAAGGAGACGTCCTTCAGCAGTCCGGTGCCGATCCGCTCCTGTTCGAGGGCGGCGACCGCGTCGATCTCGGTCAGCCCGCCCTTGGGCGCCTCGCGCGCCAGCCAGGTCAGGAAGCGCACGATCGCAGCACCGTCGCGCAGATGCGCGTTGCGGGTGCCCGCGAGCTCGGCGGCATTCTTGCGCGCCTTCATCAGCGCGATCGGATCGGCGCCGACATCCGCCGTTCCGCCCGCCTCGCCGATCAGCGTGGCGAGGGCGGAGGCGGCGGTGGCGGCATCGAGCCTGACCTTCGCCCCGGCCGCGCCGAGGCGCTTCAGCTGCAGCTCCAGCCCCGATGGCGGGGAAATCTCGCCGATCGCCCCGATGGCGTCTCCCGCTTCATTGGTGACCTTTTCCGGCGCCAGGAACACGGTGGGCCGGCCCTCGCGCGGGACGATGGCATAGCCGAGCGGCAGCGGCGTATGCTCGACATCGCCGCCGCGGATGTTGAAGGTCCAGGCGAGGGCATGGGGGTCCGACACCACCAGCGCGTCGACCTTGGCCTTGGCTAGAGCCTCCTGGATGCGCGCCAGCTTCGCCGCCGGATCCTCGCCGGCGAAATCCCCCCGATGCGCCTTGACCTGCGCGGCCGGCGCCGCCGGCCGGTCGCTCCACAGCGCGTCCAGCGGGTTGGGCGCGCAGGGAATCAGCGTGCCACCGGCGGCGGCGACCGCCTTTTCCAGCCTGGCGACGCCGTCCACCGTATGGACCCAGGGGTCGTAGCCCAGCCTGCCGCCCTCCGGCAGATTGGCCTCGATCCAGCGCTCCAGCGGCGTCTCCTCCATCTTGACCGGCGTCACGACGGCCGTGTCGGTCTGCTCGGCGGATTGGATGGTGTAGCGGCCGTCGACGATCAGCGCGGCCTTGTCGGCGAGGACGATGGCCGTACCCGCCGAGCCGGTGAAGCCGGTCAGCCAGGCGAGCCGCGCCATATGCGCCGGCACATATTCGCCCTGATGCTCGTCGGCCCGCGGGATGATGAAACCGTCGAGCCCCTGGGCCGCCAGCGCCCGGCGCAGGGCGGCGACGCGCGGCGCCACCTCGGCCGGGTTGCTCGGCTCCGAGAAGGACTGGAAACGGCAGGCTTGAGCAGGCAGTTCGGGCATGGCGGGTCCAGCTGTTGGCGAATCCGGGCATCGTCGCGTCTGCAAGGCCGGATGACCAGCCGAAATGCTGCGGTTTCGCCTGCTTTTTTCGCGCGCGCCGGATGCCTGTGGAACAGGCTCTCTGCCTCTTCGCTATGCGGAAAAGGCATTCCTTAACGGATTGCGACCGATGTCATGCATTGGGCGCATATCTCGCATATGCGAAACCGCCTTTTCGCACCTGCGAAGAGCGCCCATTTTATCCGGCATAAGAGAACGAGGAAGCGACCGGGACTGTCCTTCGTTTCGCTGTTGGAGAGACCCTATGACCTATGTGCTGAACAACACCGCCGCGCTGCGCAGCAGCGATAGCGCCACGCCCGCCGTCAAGACCGGCCCGTCGATCTGGCAGCGCTTCTACGCCGCTCTGGTCGAGAGCCGCCGCCAGTCCGCGATCCGCGAATTGCGCGCCCGCTCCTATCTGGTGAACGAGGCCGAGATCGTGCTCGGCGGCTTTCCCCAGACGGCGCTGAAGGACGATGCGGCGCTGCCGTTCAACCGCTGATCGGTTCGCCCAGGCTTTTCCCGTTCCCCTGCCGCCGTGCCATCCGGCCGCGGCTCATATCGGAGATTTCTCCATGATCGCCATCATCAAGCATGTTTTCGAGCAGGTCCGCGAGACCGCCCGCTTCGCCTCCGCCGTCTGGCACGATGCTCGCTCCATGCAGGCCGAAGCCGAGGCCAAATACGGCCATATCGGCCTCTGAGCCGGCTGCCGGAGCGTTCCGCTCCCGCAACCCCCTCCGGGGATCGACGAGAGGGGCGGGCGAGCAGCCCGCGCCCGGCTAGAACGGGTGGCGCGGCCTCGGGGCGGCGCCGCCCTTTTTCATGACCAGCGTCGCCCAGCCTTCCCGCATCGCCTTGCGGGCGAGGAAGACGCCCTGGTGGCGATAGGCCGCCAGCACCCCCGGCACGTCCATCTCCAAGAGGCCGGACAGGATCAGCGTCCCGTCGGCGGCGAGCACCCGGGTGATCGCTGGCGCCAGCCGGCGCAGGGGGCCGGCCAGGATATTGGCGAAGACCAGGTCGAAATGGCCGGGCCTGTCGGCCTTGGCGTGGCGGAGGCCCGGCGCGACATAGAGATCCAGCGCGCCGGGTGCATGGTTGACGCGGGCGTTATGCGCCGCCACCGCGACCGCGACGGCGTCGATGTCGCCGGCGACGACGCGGCGCTTGATCTGCTTGGCCAGGGCGAGCGCCAGGATCCCGGTGCCGGTGCCGACATCGAGGCCGTGACGCGGCCGCCGCCGCTTCAGCTCGGCGTCGAGCGCCAGCAGGCAGCCGGCGGTGGTGCCGTGATGCCCGGTGCCGAAGGCCAGCGCCGCCTCGATCTCGATGGCGACGTCGTTGACGCGCACGGCGGCGCGGTCATGCGAGCCATGGACGAGGACACGGCCGGCCCGCACCGGCTGCAGCCCCTCGAGGCTGGCCGACACCCAATCCTGCTGGTTGACGGTCTGGAACGGGGTGGCATCGACGCTGTCGCCGATGATCGGGCGGAGCATGTCGCGGACCGCCGCCTCGTCCGGATGGCTGGCGAAATAGATCTCCACCTTCCAGGGCGCGTTGAGCGAAAGGGTGGTGACGCCGCTCTCGATCTCGAAGGCCGAAATCGCGGTTTCGGTCGGGTCGAAGACCTCGCCCAGCAGCTCGGTCAGCGCACGCGCCTTCTCGCCCGAGGTGGAGAGTTCGAGGACGGTGGCGACCGTCGATGGCAGGAGACCTTCACGCATCGGCGGGGCTTAGCAGGCGGGCGGACGCTTGTCATGCCGGGGCGGTCGGCCCGGCCGGTCTCAGCCCGCGCTCTGCACGAAGGAATCCAGCACCATTTTCCGCCCGGCCTTGTCGAAATCAACGGTCAGCTTGTTGCCGTCGACGCTCGCCACCGAACCCGGCCCGAACTTGATGTGGAACACCCTGGCGCCGACGTCGAAGGCCGAGGCGCCGGTCGATTTCGCCGTCAGCTCGCCCTCGATCAGCATCGGTCCGCGCCGGCCGCCCTGGCCGAAACTGCGCGAGCCGCCATCGGCGAAGCCCGCCTGGGCATAGCCGGGCGCGGCGCCGCCGAACATGCTGCTCTGGCCGGTGCGGGCCTTGTTCTCCTGGGCGCGCTGCCAGCCCGGCGTCTGGTAGCTCGAGCCGAAGCTCTCCATCCGGTCGAAGCGCGAGGCGCCATAGCCGCCCTGGCTGTAGTTCGAGGCGGCCTGCACCACCTCGACATGCTCTTCCGGCAGCTCGTCGATGAAGCGGCTCGGCAGGCTCGACTGCCACAACCCGTGGATGCGGCGGTTCGAGGCGAAATAGAGCTTCAGCCGCTTGCGCGCCCGGGTCAGCCCGACATGGGCGAGGCGGCGCTCCTCCTCCAGCCCGGCCCGGCCGCTCTCGTCGAGAGCCCGCTGGCTCGGGAACAGGCCTTCCTCCCAGCCCGGCAGGAAGACCGTGTCGAACTCCAGCCCCTTGGCGCCGTGCAGCGTCATGATCGAGACCCGCTCGGTGCTCTCGCCGCTATCGGCGTCCATCACCAGCGAGACATGTTCGAGGAAGGCCGGGAGGTCGGGAAACTCGTCGAGCGAGCGCACCAGCTCCTTGAGGTTCTCCAGGCGGCCGGCCGCGTCGGCGGAGCGGTCCTTCTGCCACATGTCGGTATAGCCGCTTTCCTCCAGCACCAGCTCGGCCAGCTCGCCCTGGGGCAGGTGCTCGGCGCGCGCCTGCCAGCGGCCGAAGGCCTCGACCAGCTCGCGCAGGCTGGTGCGGGCCTTGGGCTTGAGCTCGTCGCTCTCCACCACCACCCGGGCCGCCTGCAGCAGCGACAGGCCGGAGGAGCGGGCATGGTTGTGCAGGATCTGGATGGTCGCGTCGCCGAGCCCGCGCTTGGGCACGTTGACGATGCGCTCGAAGGCGAGATCGTCGGTCGGCGAGACCACGCAGCGCAGATAGGCCATGGCGTCGCGGATTTCGACGCGCTCGTAGAAGCGCGGGCCGCCGATGACGCGATAGGGCAGGCCGAGATGAACGAAGCGATCCTCGATCTCGCGCATCTGCGCCGAAATCCGCACCAGGATCGCGATCTCCGATAGGTTGTGGCCCTTGTTCTGCAGCGCCTCGATCTCGTCGCCGATCAGCCGTGCCTCTTCCTGGCTGTCCCAGGCGCCGGTGATGGTCACCTTCTCGCCGGCCTCGTCCTCGGTGCGCAGCGTCTTGCCGAGGCGGCCCTCGTTGCGGGCGATGAGCTTGGAGGCGGTGGCGAGGATATGGCCGGTGGAGCGGTAGTTGCGCTCAAGCCGGATCACGGTCGCGCCGGGAAAATCATGCTCGAAGCGCAGGATGTTGTCGACCTCGGCGCCGCGCCAGCCATAGATCGACTGGTCGTCGTCGCCGACGCAGGCGACGTTGCGCCGGCCCTGGGCGAGCAGGCGCAGCCAGAGATATTGCGCGGTGTTGGTGTCCTGATACTCGTCGACGAGGATGTAGCGGAAGCGCTCGTGATATTGCGCCAGCACGTCGGGGTTTTCGCGAAACAGCGTCAGGCAATGCAGCAGCAGATCGCCGAAATCCACGGCGTTCAGCGTCTTCAGCCGCTCCTGATAGGCTTGGTAGAGGGCGCCGCCCTGGCCATTGGCGAAGACCGCGGCCTCGCCCGGCGGCACGTCCTTCGGGGTCAGGCCGCGATTCTTCCAGCTGTCGATGAAGCCGGCCAGCATCCGCCCGGGCCAGCGCTTCTCGTCGATCCCGGCGGCGGCGATGACCTGCTTCATCAGCCGGACCTGGTCGTCGCTGTCGAGGATGGTGAAGTCGGCGCGCAGGCCGAGCAGCTCGGCATGGCGGCGCAGCAGCTTGGCCGAGATCGAATGGAAGGTGCCGAGCCAGGGCATGCCTTCGGCGACCGGGCCGACGAGATGGGCGACGCGCTCCTTCATCTCGCGCGCGGCCTTGTTGGTGAAGGTCACCGACAGGATCTGCGAAGGGTAGGCGCGGTTGGTGGCGATGAGATGGGCGATGCGCGTGGTCAGCACCCGCGTCTTGCCGGTGCCCGCGCCGGCGAGGACCAGCACCGGCCCGTCCGTGGCCTCGACCGCCTGGCGCTGCTCCGGGTTCAGGCCGGAGAGATAGCCGGCGGACGGCGCCGCCGCCGCCCGTGCGGCGAGGCCGCCGGGACGGGGCAGGGGAGCGGACGATGCGTGGCTGTCGGACAAGGGTGATCTGCTCGTGCGTGATTCGTTCTCGCGTCAATATAAGGCGTCGATGCCGAATTGCGCGTGGCCGACCGCAGATTTGGTGAGAGATGCCACAGGATTATCGGCGGCAGACGCTGCCGCCGACGCCGCTTCGCCGCCGGGCCTCCCGGCGTTCAGCCCTCCGCGGGCTCGAACTCCATTGCCACGCCGTTGATGCAGTAGCGCAGGCCGGTCGGGGGCGGGCCGTCCGGGAAGACATGGCCGAGATGGCCGCCGCAATTGGCGCAATGCACCTCGGTGCGGACCATCATGAAGCTGCGATCCTCGGTGGTCGCGACCGCGCCCTCCAGCGGCTCGTTGAAGCTCGGCCAGCCCGTGCCGCTCTCGAATTTCGTGAGGTTGCGGAAGAGCGGCTGGCCGCAGCCGGCGCAGGAGAAGGTGCCGGCGCGCTTCTCGAAATTCAGCGCGCAGGATCCCGGGCGCTCGGTGCCATGGCCGCGCAGCACGCGGTACTGCTCCGGCGTCAGCCGGGCGCGCCATTCCTCGTCGCTCAGCTCGAAGGGGAAACGCACCGCCTGTTCCTTCTCGCCGCCGAACATGCTCATCAGACCCATATCGGTTTCCTTTCCCGTACCGGACCGGCCGGCATTTCCGCTGATATGGGGGCGGAGCGACGCGATTTCAGCCTTGTTGGCGTAGGACCGGCTTCACGAAGGCGTGGCGTCTCAGAGATTGTCGCCGGCGATGGCGGCGATCACGGCGTCGGTCACCTGCCGCGTCGTCGCCTGCCCGCCGAGATCGGGGGTATGGCAGGCGGGATCGCCGGTGACGCGCTCGATCGCCCGCATCAACCGCGCCGAGGCCGCGCTCTCGCCGAGATGGTCGAGCATCATCGTCGCCGTCCAGAAGGTGCCGATCGGGTTGGCGATGCCCTTGCCGGCGATGTCGAAGGCGGAGCCGTGGATCGGCTCGAACATCGAGGGGAAACGCCGCTCCGGGTTGAGATTGGCGGTGGGCGCGATGCCGAGCGAGCCGGCCAGAGCGGCGGCGAGATCCGAGAGGATGTCGGCGTGGAGATTGGTGGCGACGATGGTGTCGAGGCTCTGCGGCTTGATCACCATGCGCATGGTCATGGCATCGACCAGCATCTTGTCCCAACGCACATCCGGGAAGTCCTGCGCCACCTCCGCGGCGATCTCGTCCCACATCACCATGGCATGGCGCTGCGCATTGGATTTCGTCACCACCGTCAGCAGCTTGCGCGGCCGCGACTGGGCCAGCGCGAAGGCATAGCGGATGATGCGGGTGACGCCGGTGCGGGTCATCATCGAGACGTCGGTGGCGACCTCCTCCGGGAAGCCGCGATGCACGCGCCCGCCGACCCCGGCATATTCGCCTTCCGAATTCTCGCGCACGATCACCCAGTCGAGCTCCGGCCCGGAGACGGCGCGCAGCGGCGAGGTGATGCCCGGCAGCACCCGCGTCGGCCGGACATTGGCGTATTGGTCGAAGGGCTGGCAGATCGCCAGGCGCAGGCCCCAGAGCGAGATGTGGTCCGGCACGTCGGGCGCGCCGACGGCCCCGAAGAAAATGGCGTCATGGTCGCGGATCTGGTCGCGCCCATCCTCCGGCATCATCAGCCCGGTGCGCTTGTAATAGTCCGAGCCCCAGTCGAAATGATCGAAGCTGATGGCGAAGCCGCCATCGCGCTGGGCCAGCGCCTGCAGCACCTCGATGCCGGCGGCGATGACCTCGACGCCGATGCCGTCCCCGGGAATGGCGGCGATGCGATGGGTCTTCATGATCCTAGTCCCTCGATGAACATCCGCGTCTTTGAGCGCTCGGAAACTGCAAGTCAAGAATCCATTGCAGCTTCCATGGAAGATGCTAAGTTCCAGCCATGAGGTCGCCATGCCAGATCGTCTGAAACGGGCCGAGCCCGCCGCGGAACGCGGCAGCAGCCTCGTCGACAGCACCTATGCGGCGCTGAAGGAGGCGATCCGCGACAGTGTCTTCGCGCCGGGCTACCAGGCTTCGGCGGCCGAACTCGCGCTGCGTCTCGGTGTCAGCCGCACCCCGGTACACGAGGCGGCGCTGCGGCTGCAGGAGGAGGGGCTGGTCCGCATCCTGCCCAAGCGCGGCATCCTGATCTGCGCGCTGGCGCCGGATGATCTGCGCGAGATCTACGAGGTGCTGATCGCGATCGAGGCCAGCGCCGCCGAACTCGATGCGCAGCTGCCGCCGCCGGAGCGCACCCGCCTGGCCGATGATCTGGCGCAGGCGACGGACGCGATGGCGACCGCGCTGGCCGCGGCCGATCTCGCCGGCTGGGGCCATGCCGACGCCGCCTTCCACAGGCTGATCGTCGAGCGCTGCGGCAATTCCCGTTTCACGCGGATCCTGCAGACGGTGAACGACCAGTCCCACCGCGCCCGCATGCTGACCTTGCGCCTGCGCCCGCATCTGCCGGTCTCGGTGGCCGAGCACCGCGCCTTGCTCGACGCCATCCGCGCCGGCGACGCCGAGGCCGCGCGGGAAGCGGCGCGGCTGCACCGGGTGCGGGCACGGGACGAGCTTCTGCCGCTGATCGCCAGCATCGGGCTGCGCCATCTCTGACGACCGTCACCAGATCGCGAGCAACGCGACACCACAGCAAGGAGGAACATCATGCGTCCTATGATCCTGGCCCTCGGGGCCGCTCTGACCTTCGCGGCAGCCGGGCCGCACACCGCATCGGCCCAGGCCTATCCCAGCCGGGGCATCACCATGGTGGTGCCCTTCGCGGCTGGCGGGCCGACCGATGTGATCGCCCGCATCGTATCCGACCACATGTCCCGGACGCTGGGGCAGAACATCGTCGTCGAGAACGTGGCCGGCGCCGGCGGCACCACCGGCTCGCTGCGCGTCTCGCGGGCGGCGCCGGACGGCTACACCGTGATGATGGGCAATCTCGGGACGCATTCGGCCTCGGTCGGGCTCTATCCCAATCTGGCCTATGATCCGCGCACGGATTTCGCGCCGGTGATCAACACCGCCGGCACGCCGATGCTGATCTCGGCACATAAGGATTTCCCGGCCAATACGCTGCAGGAATTCATCGCGCTGCTGAAGGCCGAGCCGGGCAAGTATAATTACGGTCATGGCGGCATCGGCTCGACCTCGCATCTGACCTGCGTCTATTTCCACCATCTGATCAAGGCGCCGGTCCAGCAGGTGCCGTTCCGGGGCTCGGGCCCGGCGATGAACGCGCTTCTCGCCAAGCAGCTCGACTATGTCTGCGACCAGACCGTCGGCATCGTGCCGCAGCTCAGCAACCTCAAGACCTATGTCGTGGCGACGCCGAAGCGCCTCGAGGTGGCGAAGGACGTGCCCACCAGCGCGGAAGGCGGGCTGGCCGAGTTCCAGGCCGTCGGCTGGAACGCGATCTTCGCGCCGAAGGGCACGCCGAAGGAGATCGTCGACAAGCTCAACGCCGCTGGACGGGCCGCGCTCGCCGATGAAGGCGTGCGCAAGCGCCTGCTCGAACTCGGCTGCGAGATCCCCTCGGGCGAGGGCCTGAGCTCGGAGGCGCTCGCCGCGCATGTGCGGGCCGAGGTCGACAAATGGACCCCGGTGATCAAGGCGGCGGGCGTCACCGCCCAATAGGGCAGCTTGAGCCGCGCCGCGCGTCACCGAAGCGTCATGCGACTCCTCTAGTCGGCTCGGCAACGAGACGACGAGGGCGGAACGATGCAGACGGCACGCGCGGCGAGGCGGGAGACGGCTTCGGGCCTGACCATGGCGGTGCATCGCAGCGCCGCCCTCTCGAAGGCCGGCATTCTGGAGCGGCTGTTCACCTTCGCCTTTTCCGGCCTGGTCTATCCCCAGATCTGGGAGGATCCGGTGGTCGACATGGCCGCGCTGCAGCTGCGCCCCGAGGATCATGTCGTCGCCATCGCCTCGGGCTCCTGCAACGTCCTGTCCTATCTCACCGCGAACCCGGCGCGGATCAGTGCCGTCGATCTGAACGGCGCCCATATCGCGCTGGGCAGGCTGAAGGTCGCGGCCTTCTCCCGGCTGCAGCGCCATGAGGAGCTGCTGCGCTTCATCGGCGAGGCGCAGGCGCGGGACAATGTCGCGCTGTACGACCGGCAGATCGCGCCGCATCTCGATCCGGCCACGCGCGCCTATTGGGACAGCCGCGGCCTGGATGGGCGGCGGCGGATCTCGGTGTTCGCCCGCAATCTCTACCGCTATGGCCTGCTCGGCCGCTTCATCGGGGCCGGCCATCTGCTGGGCCGGGCGCTGGGCTGCGACCCCCGCCAGATGCTGAAGGCGAGGACGCTGGAGGAGCAGCGGACGCTGTTCGAGCGCCATCTCGCGCCGGTCTTCGAGAAGCCGCTGGTGCGCTGGCTGGTCCGGCAGCCGGCCTCGCTCTACGGGCTCGGCATCCCGCCCGCCCAGTACAAGGCGCTGGCCGGGGACGGGCCGGACGGCATCCGCGCCGTGCTGCGCCACAGGCTGGAGCGGCTGGCCTGCGGCTTCCCGCTGCAGGAGAATTATTTCGCGCAGCAGGCTTTCGGCCGGCGCTATGCCGATGCCGGCACGGGGGCCGTTCCGCCCTGTCTGGAGCGCCGACATTTCGAGGCGGTGAAGGCGCGGGTTCAGCGCATCGCCTATCACCAGAGCGCGGTGACGGCCTTTCTCGAGCGGCAGCCCGCCGAAAGCTGCGACGCCTATGTGCTGCTCGATGCGCAGGATTGGATGAACGATGCGGAGCTGACCGGGCTGTGGACGCAGATCACACGGACCGCCAGGCCAGGCGCCCGCGTGATCTTCCGTACAGCCGCCGACGAGCGGCTGCTGCCGGGCCGGGTGCCGCAGGCGATCCTCGCGCAATGGCAATACGAGGAGCAGACCAGCCGGGCGCTGCTGGCCCGGGACCGCTCCTCGATCTATGGCGGTTTCCATCTCTACAGGCTGACGGAGCGCGCCGCGTGAGCGCCGCCGCGCCCGCCGCGCTGATGGACAAAATCTATCGGCACCAGCGGCACATCTACGACGCCAGCCGGAAATTCTACCTGCTGGGTCGCGACGCCGCGATCGCCGCCTTGCAGCCGCCACCGGGCGGCAGCGTGCTGGAGATCGGCTGCGGCACCGGGCGCAACCTCATCCGCATCGCCAGGCTCTATCCCGGCCGGGATTGCTGCGGGCTGGACGTCTCCTCGGCGATGCTTTCGACCGCGCGGCGATCCGTGCAGCGGGCCGGGCTGGCGGGAACCATCCGGCTGGCCCAGGCGGATGCGACCGGCTTCGACGCGCAGGCCCTGTTCGGCCGCGCGGCGTTCGACCGCATCATCATCTCCTATGCGCTGTCGATGATCCCGCCCTGGCGCGCGGTGGTGCAGGAGGCGCTGCGCCGGCTCGAACCGGGCGGCGCGCTGCACATCGTCGATTTCGGGGATCAGGCCGGGTTGCCGCGCGCTTTCCGGATCATGCTGCGGCGCTGGCTCGCGCTGTTCCATGTCGCGCCGCGGGACGAGCTGGAACAGGAGCTGCGTCGTCTTTCTGCCGAAGCCGGGGTGACGCTGCGGCTGCGGCCGCTTTATCGCGGCTATGCCGTGTTGGCGCAGCTGGAGAAACCCAGGATCATGAGCGGCTCCGGGCCGGCTTAGCAGCCGGAGCGGGCGAATTCAGTGCCGCGTCTCGGCCTCGCGCTCGGCGGTCAGAGCCTCGACCGTGATCGCCGTCTTGCGCGGCATGCCGATCATGCGGCCGATCGTTGCCGGCAGCGGCATCATGCTGTGGGCGGCCTTCATCAGCGCCAGATTGGCGAGGATGTCGGCGGGGAAGGGCGTGACCTTGCGGCTGCCCATATCGACATGCAGGGACAGGTTCTCGCTCGTCGCCGCGAGCCAGCCCTCATGGGCATGGCGCATCTCGAGATAGTAATGCAGCCGCTTCTCGTCGAAGGCGATCAGCTGCGCCGTCACCCGGACCTGGTCGCCCTCGGTCAGTTCGCGCTTGTAGAGGATGTGGCATTCCGCGGCGAAGAAGGAGGCGTGACGTTCGCTGACGTAATCCTGGTTCAGGCCGACGAGCGAAAACACCTCGTCCACCGCCCGATCGAACAACACATGATAATAGGCCATGTTGAGATGGCCGTTATAGTCGATCCATTCCGGCTCGACCCGCATCGCGGACGAGACGAAAGGTGCGAAGAACAGCGCCGGAGCGCGGATATCGTCTTTCATCTCCGCCTCCTGCCCGTTGCGGCCCGCTCGGCCGGGTGGTGCCGCGAAACCCGCCCGCTCATCGCGGATGGACCACAGCGGCCGCGCAAATTGCGCTTGCTGCGATCCGCAAGAGGCGAGACAACAGACGGCCCCGTTCTCGAGCGGGCGAACGCCGCGCGGCGTCCTCACAGTTTTCAAATCTAAGCGTTAAAAGCAGGTCCTGACAATGAGTTCGTCCGCCGCCTTCGCCTATTCTTCCGCCTCTGTCGCTTCGCTGCCACCCTCGGCCGAGGCGATCGCAGCCGTCACCGCGGCGCTGGCGGCGATGCTCGGCAATCGCCTCGTCACCAGCCTCGCCGTGCGCCAGCAGCACGGCCATACGCTGACCTGGATCCCCAATCAGCCGCCCGATGCCGTGGTCTATCCCCACAGCACCGAGGAGGTCTCCGAGATCGTGAAACTCTGTTCCGCGCATCGCGTTCCCGTGATCGCCTTCGGAACGGGGACCTCGCTGGAAGGGCATGTCAACGCGCCCTATGGCGGTGTCTGCGTGGATATGAGCCAGATGAAGCGCATTCTGGCGGTGCATGGCGAGGATCTCGACTGCGTCGTCGAGGCCGGCGTCACCCGCAAGGAATTGAACGAGCATCTGCGCGACCAGGGCCTGTTCTTCCCGATCGATCCCGGCGCCGATGCCTCGATCGGCGGCATGGCGGCGACGCGCGCATCCGGCACCAATGCGGTGCGCTACGGCACGATGAAGGACAATGTCCTGGCGCTGACGGCGGTGATGGCGGATGGCTCGATCGTCAGGACGTCGACGCGCGCCCGCAAGACCTCGGCCGGCTACGATCTGACGCGGCTGCTGGTCGGGTCCGAAGGCACGCTCGGCATCATCACCGAGATCACGCTGAAGCTGCACGGCATCCCGGAGGCGATCTCCGCCGGCGTCTGCCCGTTTCCCTCGGTGCAGGCCGCCTGCGACGCGACGATCGTGACGATCCAGTCCGGGCTGCCGGTGGCGCGCATCGAGTTGCTCGACGATGTCATGATCCGCGGCGTCAACATCTATTCGAAGCTCGGCCTGCCCGAGACGACGATGCTGTTCGTCGAGTTTCACGGCTCGGAAGCGGGGGTGAAGGAGCAGGCCGAGCGCTTCGGCGAGATCGCGGCCGATTGCGGCGGCGGGCCCTTCGACTGGGCGACGAAGGCGGAGGATCGCAGCAAGCTCTGGCAGGCGCGGCACGATGCCTATTGGGCGGCGCGGTCGCTGCGGCCGGGTGCGGAATCGGTCGCGACCGATGTCTGCGTGCCGATTTCGCGGCTCGCCGAATGCGTCGAGGAGACCAAGCGGGACATCGCCGAGAGCGGGCTGATCGCGCCGATCGCCGGGCATGTCGGCGACGGCAATTTCCACACGCAGCCGCTGGTCGACCAGGCCGATCCCGACGAGATGGCGCGCTGCCAGGGCTTCATCGACCGGCTGGTGAAGCGCGCGCTGGCGATGGGCGGGACCTGCACCGGCGAGCATGGCGTCGGCCAGAAGAAGATCAAATATCTCGAGGCCGAGCATGGCGCGCCGGCGCTGGCGGTGATGCAGACGCTGAAGCGCGCGCTCGATCCGCTGAACATCCTGAACCCCGGCAAGATCCTGCCGATGTGACGGGCGCATCGCCCGGCGCCGGCGCGAGCCGTGCGGCTGCCGGGTCCGCTCAGGAAATGTCGTGATCTTGCCGCGACTTGCCGGCATGATGATCCGCATGATTGGCTCAGGGACACCATTCTCCATTGCGTGAGACGCTGACTGTTCTGGCGGGGCTGCTTCTGCTGACGCTGCTGGCGGCCCTGATCGGACCCGGCTTCGTCGACTGGACGGCCTACAGGCCGCAGATCGAGGCGCGGCTCAGCGCGGCGCTCGGCGTGGAAACCCGTGTCGCGGGCGGCATCCGCTTGCGCCTGCTGCCATCGCCGCATGCGGTGCTGGGCGATGTCCGCATCGGCCCGGCCTCGCGAGAGACGAGCTTCGCCTCGGTCGACAGCCTCAGCGTCGAACTCGCCGCCGGGCCGCTGGCGCGCGGCGACATCAAAGTGGCCGATGCGGTGGCGGAAGGCGCGCTCGTGACGCTCGCCGTCGCCGAGAACGGGGCGGTGCGGCTGCCGCCCATCGGGGCCGCCGGCGTGCCGGGCCAGGTCTCGCTGGACAGGCTGAGCATCCGCCGCTCGGCGCTGGTCTGGCGCGAGAGCGGCAAGCCGGACCGGACGTTGGCGCCGATCGCCGCCGAAGTCTCCGCCATCAGCCTGCGGGGTCCGTGGCGCGTCGAGGGAGAGGTCGCGGGCGCGTCGGTCAGGATCACCACCGGCGCGCTGGAGCCGGATGGGCGGCTGCGCGCCAAGGTGCTGGCGACGGGCGAACGGGTCCAGACGAGTTTCGACGGGCATTTCCTGCTACCGGCCGCCGCGCCCGAGACCCCGCTGGGGCTGGACGGCTCGTTTTCGCTGTCGCCGGGCGGCGCTTTGGCGCTGGCCGGGCGGCTGGAGGGCAATGCCCGCAGCCTCTCGCTGCGCGATCTCGTGCTCGATCTCGGCGGCGGCGCGGCGCGGCTGGAAGGCGAGGGGCACTATCTCGTTTCGGAAGCGACCGGCTCGCTGGCGCTGCGGGCGCGGCGGCTGGATCTCGATGCGCTCTCGGCGGCGCTGGCCGAGCGGCCGGGCTTCGAGAAGGCGCTGGCCGCACTGCCGGGCAGCGTCGATCTCGCGCTCGATCTCGACCAGCTGCTGTGGCGCGGCGAGGATTTCACCGCGGCTTCCTTGCGTGGGCGGGTGAGCGAGGATGGGCTGAGCGAGGCCTCGGCCTCGCTGCGGATCGCCGGTGCGCTGATCGGCGCGAGCGGCGCCGCCGACGCGCAGGGCGTGGCCGGCCGCCTGACCGTGAAGGCCGAGGACGCCCGCCGGGTCGCGCTGGTGCTGGCGCGTGCCGGTCTCGATCCGGCGCTCGCCGATCTCGTCGGCGGGCTCGGCCAGATCGAAGCCGATGCGACGGGCGCCTTCGACGGCGGCCGCCTCGGCTTCGAGCGCCTGCTGCTCAGCAGCGCCAGCGGGCTGCGGGTGGAAGGCGCCGGCGACGTCACGCCGGAGCGCCTCGCGGCGCGGCTGTCCGTGACCGGGCTCGACCTCAACAGCCTGCCCCCGGCCGAGAGCCTGGCCGGGCTGGCCGGGCGGCGCGATCTGTCGCTCGATCTGGCTCTGGCGAATGCGCGCTACCGCAATGCGCCGCCGGGCTCGGCCAATCTCGAACTCAGCCGGCAGGGCAATGCCTGGCGCCTGAACCGGCTGGCGATTTCCGGCTTCGGCGGCGTCGACGTCTCGGGATCCGGCGCGCTGCTGGAGCAGGGCGGCGACATTGCCGGGCGGATCCGCGCTCCGCGCTTCGAGACATTGGCCGCGCTGGCCGGACCTCTGCTGCCGGAGCGGGCGCGGGCGGCGCTGTCGCGCGCCGGCGACGGGCTGGCGCGGCTGGATACCGGTTTCCGGCTGACCCGCAGCGCGGACGGCATCACCGCGCTCGCCGTCGACGGCACGGCGCAGGGCGGCACGTTCCGGCTCGATGGAAGGCTCGACGCGGGCGGGGCGTGGACGCAGGCGGCGCTGCGCTTCGATCTCGCCGATCGGCGCCAGGCCTTCACGGCGTTGGGCCTGCCGACGCCGCAGCTCGGCGGCGCCGGCCGGCTGGCGCTCGAGCTCGCGGGGGGCCGGCTGATCGGCTCTCTCGCCGGACCGGGCCTAGCTCTGGCGCTGGACGATGTCGGTGGCGCGGCGGCGCGCCTGAGTGTGCAGGCCGATCAGCCCGGGCAAGTCCTGCCCGAGGGGCCGGCGAAGCTGTTGCCCGACGGTCTGCTCGACGCCCATGCCCGCGTGAGTTTCAGCCCCGAGCGGATCGCCCTAGACGAGCTCGTCGCCAATCTCGGCGCGAGCCGCGCGACGGGCGCGCTCGCCTTCTCGCGCGACAGCGGCGCCAGCGGGCGCCTGACCATGCCGCAGCTCGATCTGCGGGCGCTCATGGCGGCGGCCTTGGGTCCGGCTCCGGCTTCGGCGGGCGCGATCTGGTCGAGCGGCCGCTTCGCCGCCGCCGCGCCGCTGGGGGAGATCAACCTGCAGATCGAGGCCGAGGCGTTGCGGCTCTGGCAGGATAGGGTGGTGAGCCAGGCTCGGTTCGTGCTCGAATCCGGCTCTGATGGCGTGAAGCTGACCGAGATCACCGGCCGCCATGCCGGGGGCACGCTGGCGGGCCGTCTCGGCCTGCGGCGCGAGGGTGGGCTCGCGCAGCTCACGGGGGCGCTGACCCTGTCGGAGCTGGATCTCGCGACGCTGACCGGCCGGGCGGTGGGCGGGCGCCTGTCGGGGCGGGTCGAACTCGGCGGGTCGGGAGAGAGCCCGGCGCGGCTGGTCGCCGGGCTGAGCGGCGCCGGCAGCCTGCGCCTGAGCGCGACCACCGTCTCGCAGCTCGATCCCGGCGCCTATGCGCGGGTGATCGCCGGAACGGGTGAGGATGCGTCGGAAAGCGAAGCGGACCGGCTGCAGCGGCGCCTCGCCGAGGCGCTCGATAGCGGTTCCTGGGCGCTCGGCGATCTGACATTGCCCTTCACGGTGGCGGCCGGCGTGGCGCGGCTCCAGCCCTTCAGCTTCGACAGCAAAGGGCTGCGGGTGCAGGCGAGCGGCTTCGCCGATCTGCGCGTGCTGAACGCCGATCTGCGGCTCAATCTGCGCCCGCTCGGGGCCCTGCCGAAAGGCTGGCCCAGCGACGCGCCGCAGATCGGGATCGCCTGGCGCGGGCCGCTCGACGCGCTCAAGCGCGAAGCCGATGTCGGTGCGCTGGCCAATACGGTCGCTGCACGGGCGCTGGCCCGCGAGATCGAGCGTGTCGAAGCCTTCGAGGCGGATGCGCGCGAGCGGGCCCTGCATTCGCGCCGGCTGCGGGCGGAGCGCGAGATGCGCGAGAACGAGCGCAAGCTGCAGGAGTTCATCCGGGCCGAGGAGGAACGCAAGGCGGCGGAGGCGAAGCGCGCCGAGGAGGCGAGGCTGGCCGAAGAGGCGCGGCGCGAAGCCGAGGAGCGCCGGGCGGAGGAGCAGCGCCGGACGGAGGAGGCGCGGCGGGCCGCGGAAGAGCGGCGCGCCGAGGAGCAGCGCCGCGCCGCCGAAGCGCGGCAGGAGCAGGAGGCCCGCCGCCGGGCCGAGGCCGAAGAGCGCGCGCGCGCCGCGGCCGAGCGGGCGGCACAGCAGCCGCAGCCCGGGCCGCTCGTCCTGCCCGGCGCGGCGCCGCGATTCTATCCAGATGCCGCGCCCACCCAGCCCGGTGCGTCGGCGCCGAATCTGGCGCCGCCGCTGACCATCCAGCCGCTGCCGCGGCCGCTCTCCCGCGGCGTCCAGCCGAATTGAAGCCGCCCCTCAGGATCTGATTCAAGCGCTTCGAATCGCGTGACAGCGATGGGTCGTAACCGATTGTCGTTGCACTGAATCTTGCATCGGGAAGCCTGACGGCCCGGCGAGCCACGGGGGTGGCAGGTGCCGGATGTCAGGCGCTACGCCCCGCCATCGCCCGGTAATGAGCGAGCACATGGAGGCGCAGCGCGGAGGACAGATTATCCTCGGCGCGGGCGAGGTCGATCTCGGCGATCAGCGCCGTCAGCGGCAGGTTCCGCTCGGCGGCGATCTCGCGCAATCCGGTCCAGAAGGGCTCTTCGAGGGAGACGCTGGTGCGATGCCCGGCGATGGAGAGCGAGCGCTTGCGCTGCGTCCTCATCGGGGTTCGTCATCCCCGGGTTCGCGGCGATGGCCCTCCAGACGGCGGCTGGCCAGCGTCTGCTCGGCCTCGGCGAGGGCGCGTTCCGGCTTGCTGCGACCGAAGCTGACGCGGTTCTGCGCGGCCTGCCTGTCCTGCTCGTCGCGCTTGCGCTGCTTGCGGGCGCGGCGGAGGTTGATGATCTCGGCCATGCATCGCCTCCCGGTTCAGGACGGCCCGAGCATGCGCTCGGGCCGCACCGTCGCGTCGAACACCTCCGCCTCGACGCCGGCGCGCAGCGCCTCCTCGCGCAGGGTGGTGCCGTTGTGATGGGCGGATTTGGCGATGGAGGCGGCGCGGTCGTAGCCGATCACCGGTGCGAGCGCCGTGACCAGCATCAGCGACTGGGCGAGCAGGCTGCGCAGCCGCTCCTCGTTCGGCTCGATCCCCTCGACACAATTGACGCGGAAGCTGACCGCCGCATCGGCCAGCAGCCGCACCGATTGCAGGAAGGCGCTGGCGATCACCGGCTTGAAGACGTTGAGCTCGAAATGGCCCTGGGAGGCGGCGAAGCCGATCGTCGCCTGATTGCCATGGACCTGGGTCGCGACCATGGTCAGCGCCTCGGCCTGGGTCGGATTGACCTTGCCCGGCATGATCGACGAGCCGGGCTCGTTCTCCGGCAGGCTGATCTCGCCGAGGCCGGAGCGGGGCCCGGAGCCCATCAGCCTGATGTCGCTGGCGATCTTGAACATGTCGCCGGACAGCGCAGCGAGCGCGCCGTGGCAGGCCGCGAGCGCGCCATGGCTGGCGAGCGCCTCGAACAGGTTGTCGGCGCGGCGGAAAGGCAGGGCAGTGAGGCCGGCGACCTCCTGCGCGAACAGCCTCGCGAAATCCGGATGGGTGTTGAGGCCCGTGCCGACGGCGGTGCCGCCCTGGGCGAGCGCATGCAGCCCCGGCAGCGCCGCCTCGATCCGGCCGATGCCGAGGCGGATCTGCGCGGCATAGCCGGAGAATTCCTGGCCGAGCGTCACCGGCGTGGCGTCCTGCAGATGGGTGCGGCCGATCTTGACCAGATCCGCGAAGGCCTCCGCCTTGCTCTCGAGCGCGGCCTCCAGCGCCCGCAGCGCCGGCAGGAGCCGGCGCGAGACCTCGGTCGCGCCCGCGATATGCATGGCGGTGGGGAAGCAGTCATTCGAGGACTGGCCGCGATTGACGTGGTCGTTCGGGTGCACCGGGCTCTTGGCGCCGAGCGCCTCGCCCAGCAGCTCGTTGGCGCGGTTGGCCAGCACCTCGTTGACGTTCATATTGGTCTGGGTGCCGGAGCCGGTCTGCCAGATCACCAGCGGGAAATGCTCGTCGAAACGCCCGGCCAGAGCCTCGTCCGCGGCCTGGCCGATGGCGCCGGCGAGGCGCTTGTCGATCAGGCCGAGCCCGGCATTCACCCGCGCCGCAGCCTTCTTGACCATGACGAGAGCGTGGAGCAGAGGCAGCGGCATCCGCTCGCGCGCGCCGCCGATCTTGAAGTTCTCGAGGGATCTCTGGGTCTGCGCGCCCCAATAGCGGTCGGCCGGGACGGCGATGGGGCCGAAGGAGTCGGTTTCGGTGCGGGTCTCGGACATGCCGGTCCCGTCAGGTCTTCTTGCGGAAGGCGTCGAGGCTGACGACCTGGGCCCCGGCCTCCTCGCCGGCCTCGCTCGCCTCCTTGCCCGTCTCCTTGGCCGCCGCATCCGGCCTGGCCGATTTCGCGGCATCGCCCTTGGCCTCGGCCGCCTTGCCCTTGACCGCCGGCAGCCCGGCCGGAGCCGCCTTGGTGGGCAAGGCGATGGGCGCCGCGGGGGCGAGATTGGGCTCGGACCCGGCACCGCGCAGGGCCTTGCCGCTCGGGGCGGGCTCGCTCGCAGGCGCCTCCTGCGGCACCTCCTGCGTCTCGAATTTCAGCCCGAACTGCACCGAGGGATCGAAGAAGGTCGTCAGCGCGTCGAAGGGCACGAGCAGCCGTTCCGGCACGCCGGAAAACGACAGGCCGACCTCGAAGGCGTGTTCGCTGACGTTCAGATCCCAGAACTGGTGCTGGAGCACGATGGTCATCTCTTCCGGGTGCTTGTCGCGCAGACGCTGCGACAGGCGCACGCCGGGCGCGCCGGTGCGGAAGGTGACGTAGAAATGATGTTCGCCGGGAAGCCCGTCGCGCCCGGCCTCGGTCAGGATCTTGCGCACGACACCCTTCAGTGCATCCTGCACCATGAGATCGTAGCGAAGAATGTCCTTGGCCATCTGGTCGTCGATCCGCTTCCGTGGGCAGCTCCGGCGGAAACAGCCGGCAGGCCTGAAAAAAAGTGGAGGCTTCTGTTGCCAGGCGCCTCCGGGCCCCGCCTTACATCGCTAAACGCAAGGACTTAGGTTTGGGTACCAGCACCGCTCACGCGGCGACAGCAACCCGAGCATTGTTGTCGTTGGCAACTATGCGTTAGGCCCGATAACGGCGGTACCATGCCGGGCAAAAGAACAACCTTTACACCCTCGTCGATCCTATTTCGCCCCCGCCGCAGCCCTGCCGCCCGAGGATGGCAAGGCGACCTGCCGCTCGCGCAACAGGGCTGTGGTGGAGGCGCCGGGTACCGCCCCCGGGTCCGAAAGGCTTATTACGAAGTCCGTTTATCGCCATAGCCGGTCTTGCGAACGGCAAGTCCAATATAGGGGGTCGATGGCGGCGGGGGAAGGGATATGAGCCGACACCGCGCGAATTTCGCCGAAGGCCGGTTTTCGGCGGCACTATCGCCGCGATCGCCCGTGCGAGTTGTGGATGCGCATGCCTTTGCTGACGCGCCGTGACGCGGGACGGGCTAATGTCGCCGCGCTCCAACGGGAATCGCCATGCGCCAGTATCACGACCTCCTGACACGCGTGCTGACCGAGGGCGTCCGCAAGGACGATCGCACCGGGACGGGCACGCTCGCCGTGTTCGGGCACCAGATGCGCTTCGATCTCGCCCAGGGCTTTCCGCTGGTCACCACCAAGAAGCTGCATCTGAAATCGATCATCCACGAGCTGATCTGGTTCCTGCGCGGCGACACCAATATCCGCTATCTCAAGGAGCACGGCGTCACCATCTGGGACGAATGGGCCGATGCGGAGGGGGAGCTCGGTCCCGTCTATGGCCGGCAATGGCGCTCCTGGCCGGCGCCGGACGGGCAGAGCCTCGACCAGATCGCCTGGCTGGTGAACGAGATCCGCCGCAATCCGGATTCGCGCCGGCTGATCGTCTCGGCCTGGAACCCGGCGGATATCCCGAAGATGGCGCTGGCGCCCTGCCATTGCCTGTTCCAGTTCTTCGTCGAGCCGGCCGGGGCGGGGCCGGCGAAACTCTCCTGCCAGCTCTATCAGCGCTCGGCCGACGTGTTTCTCGGGGTTCCCTTCAACATCGCGAGCTATGCGCTGCTGACCCATATGGTCGCGCAGGTGACCGGGCTGGCGGTGGGCGATTTCGTGCACAGCCTCGGCGACACGCATCTCTATGTGAACCATCTCGACCAGGCCCGGCTGCAGCTGGAACGCGAGCCGCGGGCGCTGCCGAGGCTGGTGCTCGACCCGAAGGTGACGCGGCTGGAGGATTTCCGCTTCGAGGACATCAGGATCGAGGGGTATGATCCCCACCCCGCCATCAAGGCGCCGATCGCCGTCTGATGCCGCCGCGCCGGCGCCCGTCCCCAGCCATTCCGGAACCCGTCCGATGTCCCTCACCATCCGTTCCGCCCGCCCCGGCGAGGCCGGTCTCGTCCTCGGCTTCATCAGGGCGCTGGCGAAGTACGAAAAGCTGCTCGACGAGGTGGTGGCGAGCGAGGCCGATCTCGAGGCGGCGCTGTTCGGCGAGCATCCGCGCGCCTTCTGCGACCTCGCCTTCTGGGAGGGCGAGCCGGTCGGCTTCGCCGTCTGGTACTATACCTATTCCACTTTTTCCGGCCGCCACGGGATCTGGCTGGAGGATCTCTATGTGCAGCCCGAGCAGCGCGGGCGCGGCATCGGCAAGGCGCTGATGGCGGGGCTGGCGAAGCGCTGCGTCGAGGAGGGCCTGCCGCGCCTGGCCTGGTGGGTGCTGAACTGGAACGAGCCGTCGCGGGTGTTCTACCGCGCCATCGGCGCGAAGGCCCAGGACGAATGGACCGTGAAGCGGCTGGAGGGCGAGGCCCTGCGCGCGCTGGGGCAGGGGGCACGGCCGTGACGGTGCCGGTCGTCATCGTCGCGGCCATCGCCGATAACGGGGTGATCGGCGACGACAACCGCCTGATCTGGCGGCTGAAGAGCGATCTCCGCCATTTCAGGAGCCTGACGCTCGGCCGCCCGGTGGTCATGGGCCGCAAGACCTTCCTGTCGATCGGAAAACCGCTGCCGGGGCGTGAGACCATCGTCCTGACCCGGGATGCAGGCTTCGCGGCCGATGGCGTGCATGTGGCGCATGGCGTCGAGGAGGCGATGGCGCTGGGGCAGCGCCTGGCCGCTGCGATGCAGGCCGATTCCGTCGTGGTCGCGGGGGGCGCCGATGTCTGGTCGCAGACCCTGCCGCTGGCCGACCGGCTCGAGCTGACCTACGTACACGCATCGCCCCCGGGAGACGCGCTGTTTCCGGACTGGCCGCGCGTCGCCTATGAGCGGAGCGGCTGGGAGGATCACCCCGCCGGGCCGGAGGACGAACACCCCTTCAGCTTCGCGACCTTTCGCCGCCGCTCCTAGGGTCGCCGTCGCGCAGGTTGCGCCGTTGACGAATCCATGGCCCATGCCCAAGTCAGCGCCACAGCCCCTTGAGGGCGCTGACAAACCGCGCGGCTTCGCTTAAGGCTCAGCCGGTCAAGAACGGAAGGGAACGGCACAGGCATGCCTTGGAGCAACCAGAGCGGCGGTGGTGGCGGGGGGGGACCCTGGGGCCAGCGCGGAGGAAGCGGCGGCAACGGTGGCGGTCCCTGGGGGGGCGGTTCTGGTGGTGGCGGCGGTGGCGGAGGAACACCTCCCGATCTCGAGGAGATGCTGCGTCGCGGCCAGGACAGGCTGAAGAACCTGGTACCGGGCGGCAATATCGGCGGGCGCGGCATCGTGCTCGGCCTGCTGGCGCTGATCCTGCTGTGGCTGGCGACCGGCGTGTATTTCGTCCGGCCGAACGAGGTCGGCCTCAACGTCGTCTTCGGGAAATTCGTCGGCAAGACCGGCGAAGGCGCCAATTGGAACTGGCCCTATCCGATCGGCAACGTGATCAAGCCGCAGGTGACGAATGTCGTCACCACGGAGATCGGCTTCCGCACGGTCGAGGCGGTGCGCACCTCGCGCCAGTCGGACGTTCTGGAAGAAAGCCTGATGCTGACCGGCGACGAGAACATCGTCGATGTCGACGTCATCGTGCAGTGGCAGATCGATCCGGTGCTGCCGGAGAATTATGTCTTCAACATCCAGGATCCGCCGGGCACGGTGAAGGCCGTCGGCGAGAGCGCGATGCGCGAGATCATCGGCCGCCGCAACATCCAGCCGGTGCTGACCACCGATCGCAGCGCGATCGAGTCCGAAGTGCGCCAGCTGATGCAGACCACGCTCGACAGCTACAAGGCCGGCGTGCAGATCCGCCTCGTGCAGCTGCAGAAGGTCGACCCGCCGCAGCAGGTCATCGACGCATTCCGCGACGTCCAGGCCGCGCGTGCCGACCAGGAGCGCCTGCGCAACGAGGCCGAGACCTATGCCAACCGCGTCGTGCCGGAAGCGCGCGGCCGCTCGGCCCAGCTGGTCCAGGCTGCGGAAGCCTTCAAGGACCAGACGGTCGCCGAAGCGCTCGGCCAGGCCAGCCGCTTCAACGCGGTCTATGAGCAGTACAAGAACGCGCCGGGCGTCACCCGCGAGCGTCTCTTCATCGAAACCATGGAGCGGGTCATGGGCGGCACCGACAAGGTGATCCTCGACCAGCGCAATGGGGGACAGGGCGTGGTGCCGTATCTGCCGCTGAACGAGCTTCAGCAGCCCAGGCGCCCGGCCCAGCCCGGCCAGCAGCAGGGAGCGACCCGATGAACAATCCCGTCGTTCGGCTGAGCCTTCTCGTCATCCTCGGCCTGGTCGCCGTGCTGCTCTATGCCGGCACCTTCGTGGTGTCGCAGACCCAATCGGCCATCGTGCTGCAATTCGGCCGCGTCCGCACGGTCGCGACCACGCCGGGGCTCTATTTCAAGCTGCCGGCCCCGTTCGAGACGGTCTCCTTCCTGGACAACCGGATCCTCGATCTGGATCTTCCGGCGCAGGAAATCATCGCCTCAGACCAGAAGCGGCTCGTGGTGGACGCGTTCACGCGCTACCGCATCTCCGATCCGCTGCGCTTCTACCAGGCGGTGAACTCGATCCCGCGCGCCAATTCGCAGCTCGCCTCGATCGTCAACGGCAATGTCCGCAGCGTGCTGGCCGAGGCGAGCTTCACCTCGATGGTCAGGATCGACCGGTCGCGGCTGATGAACCGCATCCGCGACGAGGTGAACCGCGAGGCGGCGCGCTTCGGCATGACGGTGGTCGATGTCCGGCTGCGGCGCGTCGATCTGCCGGCGGCCAACTCGCAGGCGGTGTTCCAGCGCATGCAGACCGAGCGGCAGCGCGAGGCGGCCGAGGCCCGCGCGCTCGGTGCCCAGCAGGCGCAGGAAATCCGGGCGCGTGCCGACAGGGACTCGACGATCATCGTCGCCGAGGCGACGCGGCGCTCCGACGAGATCCGCGGCGAGGGCGAAGGCGAGCGCAACCGCGTCTTCGCCGAGGCCTTCGGCAAGGATCCGGAGTTCTTCGCCTTCTATCGCTCGATGCAGGCCTATGAGGCGAGCCTGAAGGCCGGGGACACCCGCATGGTGCTGACGCCGGACATGCCGTTCTTCCGCTTCTTCAGGGGCGGGGAATCGGCGGGGGCGGCAGCGGCCGCGAACCCCTCGACGCAAACGCCCGCAACGCCCGCGCCGGCCGCTCCGGCGGCGCCGGCGCGGCCCTGATGCCCGGCCGGTCGCCGCATGCTTGATTTCGTCGCGGCGATCGGACTGGTCTTCGCCATCGAGGGCATCCTCTTCGCGGCGGCGCCCAATCTGGCCAAGGAGGCGCTTCGCAGCGCCTCCGAAACACCCGCGGACGTGATGCGCCTCATCGGGCTCGGCTCGGCCGTGCTCGGCGTCTTGCTGGTCTGGCTGGTGCGGGGCTGAGCGCCCGCCCGAAGGGAACATGACGCGATCGTGCGTCGCCCTTCCGCCGCATTTTGCGGTTCAAGCTGTTCACTTGTCCCATGAGCCGACATAATTCTGCCTGGGCCAGTTTTTCTCGACGAGGACACAGATGGCAGTTCACTCCTTCAAGGCTACCCGCACTGCGCTGCTCGCCGGCGCCGCCTGCGCTGCCGTGGTCGCGTTCCCCGCGCTCGCACCGGCACAGACCCCTGCGCCGCTGGTCCAGCAGGGCCACGCCTCCCTCGCCGATCTGGTCGAGCGGGTCATGCCGGCCGTCGTCAACATCGCCGCCGTGACCACGGCCGAGACCCGCGGGCGGACCCTGCCGCAGTTGCCGCAGCTCGGGCCCGACACGCCTTTCGGCGACCTCTTCGAGGAGTTCTTCAACCGTCGCGGCCAGGGCCAGCCGGGGCAGGGCCAGGGTCAGGGCCCGGGGCAGCCGCCGCAGCAGCGCCGCTCGCAATCGGCCGGCTCGGGCTTCGTCATCGACGCCTCCGGCATCGTGGTGACCAATAATCACGTCATCGGCGACGCCAACGAGATCACGGTGATCTTCAACAGCGGCCTGCGGCTCAAGGCCGAGGTGATCGGCAAGGACGCCAAGGTCGATCTCGCCGTGCTGCGTGTGAAGCACGACAAGCCGCTGCCCTTCGTCAGGTTCGGCAATTCCGACGCGATGCGCATCGGCGATCCGGTGATGGCGATCGGCAACCCTTTCGGCCTCGGCGGCTCGGTCTCGTCCGGCATCGTCTCGGCCCGCAACCGCGACATCAGCCAGGGTCCCTACGACACCTATATCCAGACCGACGCGGCCATCAACAAGGGCAATTCCGGCGGCCCGCTGTTCAACATGGGCGGCGAAGTCATCGGCATCAACACCGCGATCCTCTCGCCGACCGGCGGCTCGGTCGGCATCGGCTTCGCGGTGCCCTCGTCGCTCGCGACCAACATCATCGAGCAGCTGCGCGAGTTTGGCGAGACCCGCCGCGGCTGGCTCGGCGTGCGCATCCAGAGCGTCGACGACGCGACGGCGGAGGCGCTCGGCCTCGGCACGGCACGCGGCGCGCTGATCGCCGGCGTCGACGACAAGGGTCCCGCCAAGCCGGCAGGGCTCGAGATTGGCGATGTCGTGACCAAGTTCGACGGCAAGGACGTCAAGGATTCCCGCGACCTGCCGCGGATCGTCGCCGCGACCCCGGTCGGCAAGGACGTGCCGGTCACCGTGGTCCGCAAGGGCAAGGAGATGATCAAGACGGTGAAGCTCGGCCGTCTCGAGGATGGCGAGAAGGTCGTCGCGGCCTCGCAGAAGACGCCGACCGAGCCGGCGAAGCCGAGTGTGACCACGGCGCTGGGCCTCGAATTCTCGCCGCAGACCGAGGAGCTGAAGAAGCGCTACTCGATCAAGGAAGGCACCAAGGGCGTCGTCATCACCAAGGTCGAGCCCAACTCCAACGCCGCCGACAAGCGGATCTCGGTCGGGGAGCTCGTGGTCGAGATCGGCCAGGAGCCGGTCAACACCCCCGAAGAGGTCACCAGGCGCCTCGATGCGCTGAAGAAGGAAGGCAAGAAGTCGGTCCTGCTGCTCGTGTCCAACGCGCAGGGCGAGGTCCGCTTCGTGGCGGTCTCCACGAACTGAGACGGCTGCCCGGACGGGCAGAAACGAGGGCGGCCCGCAGGGGCCGCCCTTTTTCGTGGCGCGGGCCGCGCGGCGGCTGGGGGATCAGCGCAGGATCTCGTCGCCGCGATAGCCTTGCGCATAGAGCAGCGCGGTGAGGTCGGCATGGTCGAGCCGGGCATGGGCCGCCGCCGCGACCGCAGGCTTGGCGCGGAAGGCGACGCCGAGCCCGGCCTCAGCCAGCATGGCGAGATCATTGGCGCCGTCGCCGACCGCCAGCGTCTGCTCGGGCGAAAGCCCCAGCCTGCCACGCAGCTCCAGCAGCGCGTCGAGCTTGGCCTGCCGCCCGAGAACCGGTTCCGCGACCTCGCCGGTCAGGATGCCGTTCTGCGCCAGCAGCGTGTTGGAGCGGTGCTCGTCGAAGCCGATCATGCCGGCGAGCGGCCCGGTGAAGACGGTGAAGCCGCCCGAAACCAGCGCCGTATAGCCGCCATTCGCGCGCATGGTGCGCACCAGGGCGGCGCCGCCCGGGGTCAGGGTGATGCGCTCGGCGATGATCTCGTCGACCACGCCGAGGCTGACCCCCTTCAGCAGCGAAACGCGCTCGCGCAGGGCCGGCTCGAAGGCGATCTCGCCGCGCATCGCCCGCTCGGTGATCTCGGACACCATCTCCTTCAGCCCGACGAAGGCCGCGAGCTCGTCGATGCATTCCTGGCCGATCATGGTGGAATCCATGTCGGCGAGGAACAGGCTCTTGCGCCGGCCGGCAGCCGGCTGGACCAGAATGTCGATCCTCGCCTCGCCGAGACCGGCGCGGATATCCGCTTCGAGCTTGCGTGGATCGGCCGCTTCCGCGAAGAGATCGACCGCGACCGCGCCGTCCAGCCGCTCCGTCCGGGCGAGAGGCAGGGCTGCGGCGAGGCCGGACAGCAGGCGCTCGTCGATCAGGGCTTCGCCATGGGCGGAAACGAGCGTGGCGACATACATGGGGAGCACCGGGACAGCATGACGATCAGGGCGGTGCTCATCGCAGGTCCCACCGCCAGCGGCAAGTCGGCGCTGGCGATGGCGCTGGCGAGGCGCTTCGGCGGCACCGTGATCAACGCCGACTCCATGCAGGTCTACCGCGATCTCCGCGTTTTGTCGGCGCGCCCGAGCGCGGCGGAGGAGGCGAGCGTGCCGCACCGGCTCTACGGCCATGTCGACGGCGCCGAGAATTATTCCGCCATGCGCTATGCCGCCGAGATCGGGCCGCTGCTCGGCGAGCTCGCGCAGAGCGCGTCGCTGCCGGTGCTGGTCGGCGGCAGCGGGCTCTATTTCAAGGCGCTGACCGAGGGGCTCTCCGACATGCCGCCGGTGCCGGAGGCGCTGCGCGCTGAGTTCCGCGAGCGCGTCGCGGGACTGGAGACGCAGGCGCTGCATGAGGAGCTTTCGCAGCGCGATCCGGAAATGGCGGCGCGGCTGCGCACGAGCGACCGGCTGCGGATCATGCGCGCGCTCGAGATCGTGCTGGCGACGGGGCGCTCGCTGGCCTCCTTCCAGGGAGCGCGGCGGCCGGGTCCGCTCTCCGGCCTGCCGCTGCTCAGGCTGTTCGTGATGCCGGAGCGGGAGGCCTTGCGCGCGCGCATCGACCAGCGCTTCGAGGCGATGATGGCCGGGGGCGCGCTGGAGGAGGTGGCGGCGCTGCGGGCGCGCCGGCTCGATCCGCTGCTGCCGGTGATGCGCGCCCATGGCGTGCCCGGCCTGATCGCCCATCTCGACGGTGACTGCAGCCTGAAGGAGGCGGTGGCGCGCGGCCAGGCCGATACCCGTGCCTATGCGAAGCGGCAGGTGACCTGGTTCCGGCACCAGATGCAGGGTTGGGAGGCGGTCGCGCCGGAGGATGCGCTTGCGCTGGCCCTGGCGCGGCTCGGCGGCTGATCAGGCCGCGACGGAGACCGGATCCTCGGCCTCGCAGATCCGGTTGCGGCCCTCGTGCTTGGCCCGGTACAGTGCCCTGTCGGCGCGCTCGATGCATTGCGTCAAGCTCTCGCCCTGACGCCTGGTGGCGACGCCGAAGCTGGCGGAGACGTTGAGCGCCAGCGTCTCCGACACCGGCAGGTCGCGGCCGGCGAGCGCCTGCTTGATCGTCTCCGCCGCCGCCAGCGCGCATTGCCGCGGGCAATTCGGCAGGAACACCGCGAATTCCTCGCCGCCGAAGCGGCTGACCAGGTCGCGCGGCGAGCGCAGGCTGCCGAGCAGGAGATCGGCGAAGGCGCGGATGACGGCGTCCCCGGCCGGGTGGCCATGGCTGTCGTTGACCGCCTTGAAATGGTCGAGGTCGATGATGATCAGCGAGGTCGCCTGGCGCTCGGCCTCGCTCGCCTCGATCGCCTGATTGGCCTTTTCGATGAAGGAGCGCCGGTTCAGGAGCGCGGTCAGCGGGTCGGTCTCGGCGAGGCGGCGCAGCTCCTTCTCGCGCTCCTCGCGCTGCCCGATCTCCTGCGACAGCGCCCGCCGGGTGGCGCGCTCGCGCCCGATCTCCAGCGCCAGCGTCGCGGCGCGGCTCTGCAAGGTCTGGTTGGCGATCATCAGCTCGGAGACGTCGGTGATGGTCAGGACCAGCCCGTCGCCGAGCGGCGCCAGCGCGATCTGCAGCCAGACCGCCCGCCCGTCGCGCTCGAAGGAGGTCTCGATCAGATCGGCCCGGCGCAGCTCGATCGCATAGACGCAGCGCCGCCAGATCGTCGGATCGGCCAGGAAGGGCAGGGCCTGCCGGAGCTCCTGGTCGTGGAGATTGTCGCTGACCCCGCCGATCGCGGCCGCGCGCTGGTTGGCGGTGATGATGATGGCGCTGTCGACATTGCCGTCCTCGTCGCGCTGGACGCGGATGGCGACGATGCCGGAGGGCGAGGTGTCGAGCACCGTGGTCAGCAGCTCCTCGCGGAACTGCAGCGGGCGGCTGAAGACGATCAGGAAGCGCCGGCCGTCCTCGGCCGTGGTCGGCAGGATGAGCCGCTCCCAGAGCGCCACCCGCATCGTCTTGAGAGAGCGGTGGACGGTGTAGGTCGGCCGGCCGTCGGCGAGCGCCCGGTCATAGCAGGCGCGGGTGAATTTCGCGACCTGCGGGGTCATGGTCGAGATGCGGTCGCCGAGCCGCGACCCGCCGATATAGCGGGTGATCTCGCGGCCGTAATGGGTATATTCGTAGTCGCCATCCCCGGTCGGAGCGATCACCATCAGCTCCTCGCCATAGTCCGGCATCAGCCGGGCGAGCAGGGTCTCATGGCGCGCACCCCCCGGGCCGGGCTGCTCGAGGGCGAAGATGCGCAGGAGTTCCGCCACCTCGGGCGCATGAGCCCGGAGAGGGATGTTATCGGTGTGAACTTCCTGATACATGTCGTTCTCGGCACAACTCACGGTAAGCTACACCGCCCGCGTTGAAAAAGTGTTCCCGAATCCTGCGGAAGACGAGATAAGCCGATCGAAATCGGATGGAGGGGCGTAGCTAGCCCGAAGCCTGACGGCGCATCCAGCGGGCCAGCCGCGGCCCCCGGCTGCAGCGCGACGCTCTTGACCGGGCTCGAAAGCTCGTTTAGCGTCCAGCAACTTTCCGAAAGGCTGATGGCGTGATGCGCAAGCTTATTATCGTACGGGTGCGCTGCTAGGGGCCGGTTCTTCAGAACCGCGCGTCCCCGACGCCAGCGCACGTCCAGGCCCCGAGAGGGCCTTTTTTATTGCCCGCTTTCCGCCCGCCTTTCCGACCCGCTACCCGACCGCTGCAGGAGAACAGTTATGAGCGAGATGATGACCGGAGCCGAGATGGTCGTCCGCGCGCTTCAGGACCAGGGCGTCGAACATCTGTTCGGCTATCCCGGCGGCGCGGTGCTGCCGATCTACGACGCGCTCTTCCAGCAGGACAAGGTCAAGCACGTGCTCGTCCGCCACGAGCAGGGCGCGGTGCATGCGGCCGAGGGTTATGCGCGCTCGACATCGGGCAAGGTCGGCTGCGTCCTCGTCACCTCCGGGCCGGGCGCGACAAACGCCGTCACCGGGCTGACCGACGCGCTGCTCGATTCGATCCCGCTCGTGGTCATCACCGGCCAGGTCCCGACGCATCTGATCGGCTCGGATGCGTTCCAGGAATGCGATACGGTCGGCATCACGCGGTCCTGCACCAAGCACAACTACCTCGTGAAGAGCATCGCGGACCTGCCGCGGATCCTGCACGAGGCCTTCTATGTCGCCGCCAATGGCCGGCCGGGCCCGGTCGTCGTCGACATCCCCAAGGACATCCAGTTCGCCACCGGCAGCTATTCGCGGCCGCGGGACAACCAGCACAAGACCTACCGGCCGGTGGTCAAGGGCGATCTCTCGAAGATCCGGGCGGCGGTGGAGCTGATCGCCAAGGCGAAGAAGCCGGTGTTCTACACCGGCGGCGGGGTGATCAATTCCGGCCCGCACGCCTCGGCGCTGCTGCGCGAACTGGCGCGGCTGACCGGCTATCCCGTGACCTCGACGCTTATGGGGCTCGGCGCCTTCCCGGCGGCCGACCGGCAATGGCTCGGCATGCTCGGCATGCACGGCACCTACGAAGCCAATCTGGCGATGCATGATTGCGACGTCATGATCAATATCGGCGCGCGTTTCGACGACCGCATCACCGGGCGGCTCGATGCGTTCTCGCCGCGCTCGAAGAAGATCCACATCGACATCGACCCGTCCTCGATCAACAAGAACGTCAAGGTCGATATCGGCATCATCGGCGATTGCGCCCATGTCCTGGAGGACATGGTCCGGATCTGGCGCGAGACCAGCCCGCAGATCGACAAGACGGCGCTGACCGCCTGGTGGACGCAGATCGAGGGTTGGCGGGCGCGCAACAGCCTCGGCTACAAGAACACGACCGACATCATCAAGCCGCAATATGCGGTGCAGCGGCTCTATGAGCTGACGAAGGGGCGCGACACCTATGTCACGACCGAGGTCGGCCAGCACCAGATGTGGGCGGCGCAGTATTTCAAATTCGAGGAGCCCAATCGCTGGATGACCTCGGGCGGGCTCGGCACCATGGGCTACGGCCTGCCGGCGGCGATCGGCGTGCAGATGAAGCATCCCAAGGCGCTGGTGATCGACATCGCCGGCGAGGCCTCGATCCTGATGAACATGCAGGAGATGTCGACGGCGGTGCAGTACCGCCTGCCGGTCAAGATCTTCATCCTGAACAACGAATATATGGGCATGGTGCGGCAGTGGCAGGAGCTGCTGCATGGCGGGCGCTATTCCGAGAGCTATTCGGAATCGCTGCCGGACTTCGTCAAGCTGGCCGAGGCCTATGGCGGCCATGGCATACGCTGCTCGGATCCGGCGACGCTCGACGATGCGATCATGGAAATGATCGAGACGCCGAAGCCCGTGATCTTCGACTGCCTCGTCGCCAAGCAGGAGAACTGCTTCCCGATGATCCCGTCGGGCAAGGCGCATAACGAGATGATCCTGCCCGATTTCGAGGGCGATACGGGCGACATCATCGACGCCAAGGGCAAGCAGCTGGTCTGACCGGCCGCACGCGCTTCGAAGGCTGGGGGAACGGCACCGATGACCACGATCGGCCTGATCGGCGGCATGAGCTGGGAATCGACTGCGGTCTATTACCGGCTGCTCAACGAGGGCGCCCGCGCGCGTGGCGGCGGGCTGCATTCGGCGGATGTGATGCTGCATTCGCTCGATTTCGCCCCGATCGCCGAGATGCAGGCGCAGGGCGACTGGGATGCGGCGGGCGATGTGCTGGCCGACAGCGCGCGCCGGCTGGAGCGGGCGCAGGCGCGCTGCATCCTTCTCTGCACCAACACGATGCACAAGCTCGCCGACCGGATCACGGGCGCGACGCGCACGCCCTTCCTGCATCTCGCCGACGTCACGGCCCGCGCGATCCGCGCCGGCACGAGCCGGCGGCCGCTGCTGCTGGCGACCCGCTTCACCATGGAGCAGCGCTTCTACCGCGACCGGCTGCTGGCACATGGCGTCGAGACGCTGCTGCCCGACGAGACGCAGCGCCTCGAGGTGCACCGGATCATCTATGAGGAGCTCTGCCGCGGGCGCATCGAGCCCGGCTCCAAGGCGCGCTATCTCGAGATCATCGGCGAGGCGGTGGCGGGGCAGGGCGCCGACGGCGTCATTCTGGGCTGCACCGAGATCGGGCTGCTGATCGCCCAGGAGGATCTGGCGCTGCCGGTCTTCGACACCACGCGTCTGCATGTCGATGCGGCTCTCGATTTCATCGCCGAACCTGCGAGCCGGGCCGCATGAAGCTGATCATCGCCAACAAGAATTACTCCTCCTGGTCGCTGCGGCCCTGGCTGCTCATGACCGAGTTCGGCGTTCCCTTCGAGGAGGTGCTGATCCCGTTCGGGCCGAGTTTCGACGACCCCGAATGGAAGCGCGCGATTTCCGCCTTCACCCCGGCCGGCAAGGTGCCCGCTTTGGTCGATGGCGAGATCCAGGTCTGGGACTCGCTCGCGATCATGGAATATCTCGCTGATCGCTTTCCCGATCGCGCGATCTGGCCGCGCGAGGGCGCCGCGCGTGCGATGGCCCGCTCGATCGCGGCCGAGATGCATGCCGGCTTCGGCGCCCTGCGCGGCGCCTGCCCGATGAACATCGCCCGGGTCCATCCGGAGCGGGACCGGGGGCCGAAGGTCGCGGCGGATGTCGCGCGGATCGCCCAGATCTGGCGTGAGGCGCGCAGCCGGTTCGGGCAGGGCGGCCCCTTCTTGTTCGGGGCGTTCTCCGCCGCCGACGCCATGTATGCCCCCGTGGTGGCGCGGTTCGCCGGCTATTCGGTGCCGCTGGACGCGGTCTGCGCCGCCTATGTCGCCGCCGTGAAGGACACGGCCGGCTTCAGGAGCTGGCGCATGGGCGCGCTCGCCGAGCCCTGGATCATTCCGGAGGACGAGGCCGACGAGCCCGTCCTCACCGACCACAGACCTCACCTCAGCAAGAGCCAGGCCGATCGATGAACACCTCGCATTACCCCAACGCGCCGAAGATCCAGCCGAGCGCACGGCATACGCTGGCGGTGATCGTCGACAACGAGCCGGGCGTTCTGGCGCGGATCGCCGGGCTGTTCTCCGGCCGCGGCTACAACATCGAAAGCCTGACGGTCTCCGAGACCGAGCATGAGAAGCATATTTCGCGCATCACCGTGGTGACCTCCGGCACCGCGAACGTGATCGAGCAGATCAAGGCGCATCTCGACCGGCTGGTGCCGGTGCATCGCGTCGTCGACCTGACCCTGCAGGGCGAGGCGCTCGAGCGGGAGCTCGCTCTGGTCAAGGTGGTGGGCAAGGGCGAGCAGCGTGTCGAAGCGATGCGGCTGGCGGCGGCCTTCGGCGCGCGCACGCTGGATGCGTCGCTCACCTCCTTCGTCTTCGAACTCACGGGCTCCACCGACGAGATCGAGCGCTTCATCAAGCTGATGACGGTGGTGGGGCTGACGGAAGTCTCCCGGACGGGCATCGCCGCGATGAGCCGCGGGCCCGACGCCATGTGACCGGGCGGATCGCGCCTGATGACTCTCGACCTCAACCATCTCGCGATCGGGCTCGGCATTCTCGGCCTCGCCTGCTTCGCTTGGCCGATCGTGCAGCGGGTGAGCGGGCGGGCACCCGCCGAGCCGGCCGGCAGCGGCAGGAGCCTGCGCTCGCCGCTCTGGTGGGCGGGCTTCGTGCTGACGATCGCGGCGCTCGCTTTGCAGCGCTATGCCCTGCAGGCCGGAAGCTGAGCCGGGCTCAGCCGCTGAAGCCGCCGGCGTCCAGGAAGGCCTGCTCCTCCGGCGTGGTCTCCCGCCCGAGCACCGTGTTGCGATGGGGAAACCGGCCGAAATCGCGGATGATGTCGCGGTGGATCACCGCATAGGTCACACCTTCCGCATCGCCGCTAGCGGCGCAGAGCGCGATGCAGCGCTCCTGCTGGGCCAGATCCTCAGCATGCATGTGGGGCGTATAGAAAAAGCGCCGCTCGGGGAGGGGGAAGGCCTGGTCGAAGCCCCGTGCGATGGCGCGATCGGCGACGGCGAGTGCCGCCTCATCGCTGGCATAGGCCTGCGCGGAATTTCGGAACAGGTTGCGCGGGAACTGGTCGAGCAGCAGCAGCAGGGCGTAGCTGCCCTCGGGCGTGGCTTCCCAGGCCGACAATGCGCCCGCAGCAGCGGCCTCATGGTCTGCGAGGAAGCGGCTGCGAATGGCCGCGTCGAAAGCCTCGTCCTTGGCGAACCATTTTTCGGGTCCAGCGTCGCGCCAGAACCGGATGATGTCGTCGGGCTGGTGTTGCGGCATCGCGTCCTCCTGATGCACTCATAGCGCGGAGCGGGCCGGCGCTGAACACCCTGGCGATGCAAAGCGCGGCTGCGCTATTTCTCTTGCCTGGAGCGCCGAGCCCCGCTATTGGCAGAACCGTAACGTACGGTACTGACGCGACGCCATGACCATCCCCTCCGAGACCCCGAGCGAAGGCCTGACGGCCCGCCAGCAGGCGGTGCTCGATGCCGTGCTCGGCCTGATGGTGGAGCAGGGTGCGCAGCTGACGATGACCGCGGTGGCGCGGCGGGCCAGCTGCTCCAAGGAGACGCTGTACAAATGGTTCGGCGACCGTAACGGGCTGCTGACCGCGACGGTGCAATGGCAGGCCTCGAAGGTTCGCGCCGGCAATTTCGACCGCCAGGCGCTCGATGCCACGGCGCTGCGCGACAGCCTGGTCCGCTTCGCCGCCAATTGGCTGGAGGTGATTTCCAGCAGCACCTCGATCGCGCTGAACCGCATCGCGATCAGCCAGGCGGCCTCGGGCGAGGGCGATCTCGGCCGCATCGTGCTGGCCAATGGGCGTTTCGCCATCGGCGAGCGGCTGAAGCCGGTGCTGGAGGCCGGCCGCGACGCCGGGCTGCTCGCCTTCGAGGATACGGAAACCGCCTTCCGCAGCTTCATGGGGCTGGTCGGACGCGACGTGCAGATCCGCCTGCTGCTCGGCGACACGCTGACGCTCGCCGCCGCGGAGATCGCGCGCGATGCCGAGCGCGCCACCACCCAGTTCTTCACCCTCTACGGCGCGGCCGAAGCCGGTCCGGGCCTGGACAGAGCCAACGCGTGACACAGGAGAAAACCATGCGCGTCTATTACGATCGTGATGCCGACATCAATCTGATCAAGGGCAAGAAGGTCTGCATCGTCGGCTATGGCTCGCAGGGCCATGCGCATGCGCTGAACCTGCGCGATTCCGGCGTCAAGGACGTGGTCATCGCGCTGAAGGCCGGCTCCGCCACGCGCAAGAAGGCCGAGGAGGCCGGCTTCACCGTGATGACCCCCTCCGAGGCCGCCAAGGTCTCCGACATCATGATGATGCTGACCCCCGACGAGCTGCAGGGCGACATCTATCGCGACGAGCTGCACGCCAACATGAAGCAGGGCGCTGCGCTGCTCTTCGCCCATGGCCTCAACGTGCATTTCAACCTGATCGAGCCGCGCAAGGATCTCGACGTGCTGATGGTCGCGCCGAAGGGCCCCGGCCACACCGTTCGCTCGGAATATCAGCGTGGCGGCGGCGTGCCGACGCTCATCGCGATCCATCAGGACGCCACCGGCAACGCCCATGACCTCGGCCTCTCCTATGCGTCGGCCAATGGCGGCGGCCGCGCCGGCATCATCGAGACGACCTTCAAGGAGGAATGCGAGACCGATCTGTTCGGCGAGCAGGTGGTGCTCTGCGGCGGTCTGGTCGAGCTGATCAAGGCCGGCTACGAGACGCTGACCGAGGCCGGCTATGCGCCGGAGATGGCCTATTTCGAGTGCCTGCACGAGGTGAAGCTGATCGTCGACCTGATCTATGAGGGCGGCATCGCGAACATGAACTACTCGATCTCCAACACCGCCGAATACGGCGAATACGTCACCGGCCCGCGCATCATCACCGCCGAGACCAAGGCCGAGATGAAGCGCGTCCTCACCGACATCCAGTCCGGCAAGTTCACCCGCGACTGGATGCTGGAGAACAAGGTCAACCAGACCTCGTTCAAGGCGACCCGCGCCCGCTACGCCGCCCATCCGATCGAGGAAGTCGGCGCCAAGCTCCGCGACATGATGCCCTGGATCAAGGCCAAGGCGCTGGTCGACAAGAGCAAGAACTGAACGCGGCCCGGCGAGGCGCGCTTGAGGATCTGAATCAGGCGCTTGCGCCGGTGATTCAGCAAGAGCGCGCAACGCCTTGATCCGATTGATCCGCCATGGGGAGCGGGCGCAGCGATGCGCCCGCTTTCGCGTTCGAGGAGGCGCTGGCGCGAGAACGAGGGAACAGCCGGAGGCCGCAGGCGTTGAGGGCTCAGGCGGGGTCACCTGGGGAGCTTCTTGATGATGAGAGGACCGTTCGACGACCGGCGCATCGTGCCGCATTTCGCACGCCAGGCACGCGCCATCGCAGCGACGCGGCAGAGGGACGCCGATCGCCTGACCCTGGCCACGCTCGTATTCGGCGCATCATCCTTTGCGCTGCTCGCCACGTCGCTCGGCCTGATGGCCAGCTGACCCGCTCCAACACGGAGACGAATCATGACCGATTACAACGCCCAGACGCACCGGCCCGTCCCGCGGACCGGTGAGGCGCCGAGCCAGCCCGAGCAGGTTCAGGATAGGCCGGTGGTCGAGACCGCCGTCGAGGCCAAGGCGGGCCGCCGGGGTTTCCCGGTCCTGATGGTCCTCGGCGTCGGCCTGGTGCTGGCGGTGATCGCCGGATTGCTCGTCGGCGTCGGCACCTGACCGACGCAGGCCGGGAGACGGAACGCGGCGGGTCGACGACAGCGCCGGCCGCGCCGGTTCAGCGCGTCATCATCTCGGTGATGCGGCCCGCGCCATAGAGCAGGCTGAAGGCCCAGGCCGCCGAGGCCAGCCAGTTCGCGATCTGAAACGGCACGAAGGGCATGTTGACGATGCCCGCGACGATCGCGATGACCGCGCGCATCGGCCCGAAGAAATGGCCGATCAGAATGCTGGCGAACCCCCATTTCTCGAAGAAGGCATGGCCGCGCTCCAGGAGCTGCGGGTTCTTGTTCAGCGGCCAGAAATCGCCGACGCGCGGCCCCAGCACCCGCCCCGCCCAATAGGACAGCCAGAAGCCGATGCCCGCGCCCGCCGTGGCGGCGAGCGAGAGCGGAACGAGGTTCAGCCCAGAAGCGCCCGCCACCGCGCCGAAGGCCGTGAAGAACACGGTCGCCGGGACGAGCCATGACAGGAAGGCGATGCACTCGCAGAAGGCCACCAGGAAGACGATGGGCACAGCCCATTCCTGATTGGCCCGCATGAACTCGACGAGCCAGTGCATCCAGGATTCAAGTTGAGCCATGTCAGATTGTACCAAGCGGTGAGGGCGCTGGCTTATCGCCGCTGTGGAGGCGAGAAGCAATCGACAAACCTCCGGTCAAGCGGCGCAGCCGCGCAGGGGTTCCCTCCGATCCCCCCGATGCTCTACTGTCCCGGCCAAATCGAAACGGGACGGGCGCCGGGCCATCGGCCACGCGCGCCCGCGCAGGATGGGGATACGCTTTGGACGCCATGGCACAGCCGCAAGGGGGCGCCCGCGCGCAGGCACCGGCAGCGGCAGCCGTCGATCTCGCCGGCATCGACATCACCTTCCATATCGAAGGCGGCCAGCGCTACAAGGCGGTGACGGGGATCGACCTCACCGTTTCGGCGGGGGAGTTCGTCTCGGTCGTCGGGCCGACGGGCTGTGGCAAATCCACCTTGCTCAACGCCGCGGCCGGGCTGCTGGCGCCGTCGGCGGGCAGGGTCTCGATCTTCGGCGAGACGCTGGCCGGGCTGAACCGGCGCGCCGGCTATCTCTTCCAGCAGGATGCGCTGATGCCGTGGAAGACGGCGCTCGAGAATGTGAAAGTGGCGCTCGAGCCGATGGGCGTCGCCGATGCGGAGGCCGACCGGCAGGCGCGCGACTGGCTGGCCCGGGTGGGCCTGCGCGCCTTCGTCGACCGCTACCCGCATATGCTGTCGGGCGGGCAGCGCAAGCGCGTCAGCCTGGCGCAGATGCTGATCCGCAACCCGGAAATCCTGCTGATGGACGAGCCCTTCGGGCCGCTCGACGCGCAGACCCGGCAGATCATGGGCAATCTCCTGCTCGATCTCTGGTCGAAGGACCGCAAGGCGCTGATCTTCGTCACCCATGATCTGGAGGAGGCGATCTCGCTCTCGGACCGTGTCGTGGTGATGTCGGCCGGGCCGGCCGCCGGCATCGTGGCGGATTACCGGGTCTCGCTGCCGCGTCCGCGCGATATCGCGGAGATCAGGCTGGACCGCGCCTTCCACGAGATCCATCGCGACATCTGGGCGTCGCTCAGGGTCGAGGTGCAGAAGGCCTATGCGATGGGTGAAGGCCGCGAGCTGGTCGAGGGGGCGGGGGCATGAGCGGGATGATGGATCGTCCTTGCGCAAAGCCGATGGCGCGTGCGGGAGCCGCGACATGAAGCGCGCCAGGCTGCTCTTCCTCCAGGCGATGGTGATGGTCGTCGCCCTGCTGATCTGGCACGTCGTGACCGCCTACCCGCTGCTCGGCGACGTCAAGACGATCCAGTTCTTCTTCTCGACGCCGGCCGCGGTGATCGGCCGGACCTGGACGCAGCTGACCGGCACCGAGATCTATTACCATCTCGGCATCACCCTGACCGAAACCGTGCTCGCCTTCGTCATCGGCTCGGCCGCCGGCATCTTCTTCGGCTTCACCTTCGCCCGGCAGGAGCTGCTCGCGGCGGTGTTCGACCCCTATATCAAGGCGGCGAACGCGCTGCCGCGCGTGGTGCTGGCGCCGATCTTCGCGCTGTGGTTCGGGCTCGGCATCTGGTCCAAGGTGGCGCTCGGCTTCACGCTCGTCTTCTTCATCGTGTTCTTCAACGTCTATCAGGGCGTGCGCGAGGTCTCGCCGACGGTGCTGGCCAATGCCCGCATGCTGGGGATGAACGAGCGCCAGCTGTTCCGCCACGTCTACTGGCCCTCGGCGCTGACCTGGATGTTCTCCAGCCTGCACACCTCGGTCGGCTTCGCGCTGGTCGGGGCGGTGGTCGGGGAATATCTCGGCTCCTCGGCCGGGCTCGGCTACAAGATCCACGAGGCCGAGAGCGTCTTCGACGTCACGGGCGTGTTCTCCGGCATGGTCATCCTGATGATCTTCGTGATCGCGATCGATTCGCTGGTCACTTTGATCGAGAAGCGCCTGCTGGTCTGGAAGCCGCAGCAGAATGCGCGGACCGTGTAGGCGGGCGGCATGGTTGCCCAGACCGTGCGATCGCGCCTATCCTCGCCGCCAATGCGCTCTTGAGAAGCGCAATTCGTTCAACCGGAGGAACATCCATGACGATCTCTCGTCGCGCCGCGCTGGCTGCGCTCGCTCTGACCACCTCGCTCGGCTTCGCGCCTGCGGGGGCGCAGGCCCAGAATGCCGAAAAGCCCAACGTCACCCTCGGGGTCGGCGGCAAGGCGCTGCTGTATTATCTCCCGCTCACCGTGGCGGAGCGGAAGGGCTTCTTCAAGGAGCAGGGGCTCGACGTCACGATCAATGATTTCGGCGGCGGCGCGAAATCGCTCCAGGCCCTGGTTGGCGGTTCGGTCGACGTCGTCACCGGTGCCTATGAGCACACCATCCGCATGCAGGCGAAGGGCCAGGACATCCGCGCGGTGGTCGAGCTCGGGCGCTTCCCCGGCATCACCATCGCGGTGCGCAAGGAGCTCGCCGACAAGGTCAAGTCGGCGGCCGATTTCAAGGGGCTGAAGATCGGCGTGACCGCGCCCGGCTCCTCCACGGCGCTGACCGCGCAATACGCCATGGTCAAGGCCGGGCTGAAGGCGACCGACGCGCCGATCATCGGCGTCGGTGCCGGGGCCAGCGCGGTGGCGGCGATCAAGCAGGGTCAGGTCGACGTGATCTCGCATCTCGACCCCGTCACCTCCAAGCTGGAGGCGGATGGCGATGTCGTGGCGCTGATCGACACCCGCACCGAGGCCGGGACCAAGGCGCTGTTCGGCGGCTCGAACCCCGCGGCCGTGCTCTATCTCAAGAACGATTTCGCCGAGAAGAACCCCGTCACCACGCAGAAGCTGACCAACGCCCTGGTCAAGGCGCTGAAATGGCTGGAGACGGCGAAGCCGGAGGATGTCGCCGATCTCGTGCCGGCGGAATACCATCTCGGCGACAAGCCGCTCTATCTGCGCTCGGTGAAGAACTCGCTCGAAAGCTATTCCCGCACCGGCGTCTCCACGCCCGAGGGGATGAAGAGCATGTATGACGCGCTGAAGCTGCTCGACCCCGAAATGGCGAAGTCCGACGTCGATCTCGGCAAGACCTTCATCGACAGCTTCGCCAAGAAGGCGAATGCCGGCAGCTGAGCCGGCCGCGCCACCCCCCGGGGCGAGTCTTCGCCTCGGGGCAATCGCAGGACCCGGCTTCGCCGACCGGGCGCTTGAGAAGGGGGGCTTGGGCCAGGCCCATTCCCCCCGCTTCGGGAATCAGCCAATGATGCGCCGCTGATCTCCGGAGTCCGGCCCATGCGCGCTTTGCCTGCCATCGTCTTCTGCGCCTTCGCGCTCTCCGCCTGCCAGACGGCGGCGCCGCCGGCCGCTCCGCCGCCGGAGCAGGCCGCCGCCGGGGTCACGCCCAATAGCTTCCGGATGCCGTCGGGCGCGGGCTGCTCCGGCGAGGTCGAGCGCTTCCAGGCGGTCATGGACAATGACCTCGCTACCGGACACACCACCAAGGGCGTGCACGCCCAGGTCAGCGCCCAGATCGCCGCCGCCCGCCAGAGCTGTGCCGGCGGCAATGATGCCGGCGCGACCAGCCAGATCCGCGCGACCAAGGCGCGGTTCGGTTACCCCTGAGCCGGGCCGGCACCCCGCCTTCAGCCGATGTGAGCCGCGGCGCCTCGCCGCCGCCGGCCGCTAGGCCGCCAGGCCTCGCTTGGCCAGCAGGGCGTCGGGCGTCGGCAGCCGGCCGCGGAACAGCGTATAGGCCTCGGCCGCGTCGCGGGTATCGCCCGCCGAATAGATGTAGCGCTTCAGCCGCGCAGCGATCTCGGCCGAGAACACGTCTCCGGTCTCGGTGAAGGCGTTGAAGGCATCGGCATCCATCACCTCCGACCAGAGATAGCTGTAATAGCCGGCGGAATAGCCGTCGCCCGAGAAGACATGGGTGAAATGCGGCGTGCGGTGGCGCATGGTGATCTCGGCCGGCATGCCGAGCCGGGCGAGCTCCGCCGCCTCGAAACCCAGCGCATCGATCTCCCCGGGCTGCTCGAGCGAATGGAAGGCGAGGTCGACCAGCGCGGAGGAGGTGTATTCGACTGTCGCGAAGCCCTGGTTGAAGGTCTGCGCCCGCTTGATCGTCTCGATCAGCTCCGCCGGGATCGGCTCTCCGGTCTGGGCATGCAGGCAATAGCGCTGCATTACCTCCGGGGTCAGGAACCAGTGCTCGTAGAGCTGCGAGGGCAGTTCGACGAAATCGCGCGACACCGAAGTGCCGGCCAGCGAGCCATAGCGGACATCCGAGAGCAGCCCGTGCAGCGCATGGCCGAACTCATGGAACAGCGTCCGGGCATCGTCGACCGACAGCAGCGCCGGCTGGCCCTCGGCCGGCTTGGCGAAATTGCAGACATTGACGATGATCGGCCGCGTCTCCCCGTCCAGCTTGCGCTGGCCGCGGAAGGCGCTCATCCAGGCGCCGGAGCGCTTGGAGGCGCGGGCGAAATAATCGCCGATGAACAGGCCGATATGGCGCTCGCCCTCGCGCACCTCCCAGATCCGGACATCGGGGTGATAGCCCTGCAGATCGCGTTGCTCGACGAAGCTGAGCCCGAACAGCCGGCCGGCCACGTCGAAGGCGGCGGCGATGATCCGGTCGAGCTGGAGATAGGGCTTCAGCACCGCCTCATCGAGCGCGTAGGTCTGCTGGCGCACCTTTTCGGCGTAGTGGCGCCAGTCCCAGGGCCGGATCGGCCCGTTCTCGCCTTCCGACTGTGCCAGAGCGGCGAGCTCGGCGGCCTCTCTCGCCGCCCGCATCTTGGCCGGCCGCCAGACCAGCTCGAGCAACTCGCGGACATTCTCCGGTCTCTTGGCCATGCTGTCGTCGAGCTTGAAATGGGCGAAGGTGCGGAAGCCGAGAAGCGTCGCCTTCTCGGCGCGCAGCCGCACCATCTCGGCGACGATCGCGCGATTATCGGTCTCGCCGCCGTTCTCGCCGCGCCGGCTCCAGGCCAGGAAGGCCTCCTCGCGCAGGTCGCGCCGGGTCGAGAAGGTCAGGAAGGGCTCGATGATCGAGCGTGACAGGGTCACCGCGTGCCTGCCCTCATGGCCGCGATCGGAAGCGGCCTGCGCCATGGCGGCGACCACGAAGCCGGGCAGCCCGGCCAGGCCGTCCTGATCCGCGATGACCAGCGCATAGGAGGATTCGTCCTTGAGGACGTTCTGGCCGAAGCGGGTGCCGAGCTCGGCCAGGCGCTCGTTGATCGCCGCCAGCCGCGCCTTGCCCGCTGCGTCGAGCTGCGCGCCGGAGCGGATGAAGCCGCGATGCGTGCGCTCCAGCAGCCTGGCCTGCTCGGCATCGAGGCCGAGCGCCTCGCGCCGGGCGTTCACGGCATCGACCCGGGCGAACAGCTTCGGGTCCATCATGATCGCCGACCAATGGCGCGAGGTCAGCGGCGACATCTCCCGCTCGATCGCCTGCAGCGCCTCGTTGGTATGGGCTCCGGTCAGGTTGTAGAAGACGCCGCCGACTCGCGACAGCGCCCGGCCGGCGCGTTCCAGCGCCTCGATCGTGTTGGCGAAATCCGGCACCGCCGGATCGGCGACGATCGCGTCGATCTCGGCGCGGTGCTTGGCGAGGGCCGCTTCGAACGCCGCGCGGATATGATCGGTGGTGATCTCGGCGAAAGGCGGCAGGCGGAACGGCGTCGTCCAGACGCGGGCGAAGGGGTTGTCGGCGGGCAGATCGAGAGCTTCGGGCGCGAGCGTCATGGCGATGTCCGGACGAGAGGGGCGAGGCTGGCGCGGCGGTCAGCCGCCGGTCCAGATATGGTCGAGATAACGGCGCATGAAAGGCGGCATGTCGAGCGCCGCGGCGTCGCGGACATCCCTGACGATGGCGATGTCGGCGAGTTCCGGCTCCTGCTGGCGGGCCATCCGCTCCAGCATCAGCGCGCGCGCCTTCTCCGCCGGCAGGTCGATCGCGACCGGGCGCATGAAGGCGATGCGCCCCGGCGCGGTCACCGCCTGCCATTCCTGCGACACCGTCACCTCGGAGGGCAGGAGCCCGGTCTCCTCGAAGAGCTCGCGGGTCACGCTGCCGGCCAGGTCGAGCGAGCCATCGGCGCGGGTGTCGCCGAGATCGGGCGTGCCGGCCGCGAAATAGACCTTGCCGGGATTGGCGGTGTGCTCGCCCATCACGCCGCAGAGAAAGGCCCCGTCCCTGGCACGCAGCGCCGCCATGGCGAAGCCGTTGCGGAGGCCGCGACCGGGATGGCCGCTGTCGCGCCAGGTCAGGAAGGCGGCGTAATCGACGGCGAAATAGCCGGCGCGGCAGATACCGTCCGCGAGCGACAGCCGGTGCTGCAGCAGCACCCGGCCGTTGAACATGGAGGGCTTGCCGGCGCTGACGCGGCGCCAATGCGCCTCGATCTCCTGCGCGCGCTCGCGCGCGAAGGGCCAGTCATAGGGCTCGACCCGCGCCTCGAGATGCGACAGCGCCAGCACCACATCGTCCTGCACGCCGGCTACGCCGGATTCTCCCGCCTCGCTCGCGCTCATGCCGCGCTCCGCCGGCCGGCCGGAATGACCAGGTCGATGGTCAGCGGGCAATGGTCGGAGGCTTTCGGCCTGTCCCAGCCGATGCGCGGATAGCGGTCGCCACTGGTCGCGAGCGTCGCGATCGAGCGGTCCGGCGCGCGCGGATCGAGCGGGACGCGATAGGGCAGGCCGCGCCGGATCATCTGCATCGCCGGGTCGGGATTGGCGGCGGCCAGCGCCGGCGACAGCAGGATGTAATCGAGCGGCGCATGGGTTTCCGTCAGGGCCTGCAGGCTCTCCGACCAGCCGCGGTGAAAATGCGTCCAGCGCTCATGGGCGGGCAGGGCACCCATCGGATCCACGGCGAAATCCTCGAGCAGCGGTTCGAGCCCGCTCTCCCCCTCGTCGGTGATGGCGGCGAGCGGGCCGAGCCCGTAACGATAGCAGTTGAGATCGCCGAGGATGGCCCAATTCGCCTCGCGCCAGCCCTCGCCGAAGCGGGTGGTGACGATGCGCCGCACCGCCTGCGCCTCCGCCCGGCGCAGCGGCAGCGTCGCCTGGCGCCCTTCCGCACGGCCGGCATCCATCGATTTGAGGTGGCAGCCGAACAGGCTGAGCTTGCGATCGCCGAAATCCAGCGCCACTTCGAGGCAATCGCGGGCGAACACCTTGTGATGCGGGCCGATGCCGAAGCTGCGCAGCGCCGGATCGCGGATTCCGGCCTCGGCGAAGCTCATATCGCGATAGGAGCGGACGCTGATCTGCTCCGGCGTCAGCAGATCGCGCCGGGCCGTGAAGCTGATCTCGATATTGCGGCGGTCATTGCCGCCGAGAAGGGTGAAATGGCCATAGCGATGATCGGCGATGCGATGCACGTAATTGGCGAAGAAGGCCTGCAGGCTGGCGAGCGAATCGACCTCCTGCAGCATCCAGAGATCGGCCTTGGCCTCCGCCAGCGCCAGCGCCGTCATCTGGCGCTTGTCGTCTTCCAGCGCGACGGCCAGGGAGCGCTCGACCGCGGCGCGTTCCTCGGCGCGGGGAAAATGGAACAGCGACATCGCCGCATCGGTCTCGGTGCGCCCGCCCTGCGGCTGGAAACGCTGCCGCGTCAGCAGGTTCTCGACGTTGAACGTGCCGAGGCGCAGCTTCATGGGCAGGCGTCGCCCCGGCCGCCGCGCGTCCTGCGTCCTGGATCCGAGGCGCCTGCTTGCGCAGTCCACGCGGCACGGCTTCGCGATGCGCCGGAGCGGGCGTGGCGGGAGAGGCGGGCTGGGGCGGGGCGCATCACCGGCTCAGAGCGCCTCCGGCACGAATAGCTGGCTCGGCGTGACGAACTCGTCCTGTGCCGCCACGGTCAGGATCTCGCGGGAACCGGCCTCCTTGGTGCGCTTGAGCAGGCCGTAGATCGAGGAGGCGGCCTTGCCGAGTGCGGCGGCGGCGGAGCTCTCGCGCATGTAATGCACGAAGAACAGGGCCGCGATCGCATCGCCGGCACCGTTCACATTGACGTCGAGCTTCGGCGTGCGGACCCGGTAGGCGCCGCGTGAATCGGCGGCCATCAGGTCGAGCGAACCATCGGGTGTCTCCTCGGTGTCGAGCGAGGTCACCAGCACGACCTTCGGCCCGGCCTCGCGCAGCGCATCCACGGCGCGATGCGCATCCGCGACGGTGCGGATCTCGATATCGGTCAGGAGTTGCAGTTCGAACTGGTTCGGCGTCACGATATCGGCCGCCGGCACCGCCTGCTCGCGCATGAACTCCGGAATGCCCGGGCGCACGAAGACCCCGCGGCCGACATCCCCCATCACCGGATCGCAGCAATACAGCGCCTTGGGGTTGGAGGCGCGCACCCGCTCCACGCTGCCGAGGATGGCGTGGCCGATATCGGCCGAACCCATATAGCCGGATAGCACACCGTTGCAGGAGGGCAGCACGCCGCGCTCGCTGATGCCCTCCATCACCTCCTCGATCATCCCGCCGTCGAAGACCCGGCCCTTCCAGGCGCCATAGCCCGTGTGGTTGGAGAATTGCACGGTGTGGATCGGCCAGACCTCGACGCCGAGGCGCTGCATCGGGAAAACGGCGGAGGCGTTGCCGACATGGCCGAAGGCGACATGCGACTGGATCGAGAGGATGTTCATGATGGTGGAATGCGGGTCCGCTTGTAATGTCGCGGCAACCTAGCCGCTGGCGCGGCCGAAACCAATGCAAAGCGGTGATGAATGGCCCCGGCGCCGCCGCATGGAGCCCGGCCGCGCCTGCGCCCGATGCCGCGCTTGCATTGCCCCGTGCCGATCGGTTATGCAGGGAGCAACCCAAGAGGATCGCTCGTGGCCGCATTCGCCACCCCTGTCGACATCAGCCGCCGCGCCGCAGCGCGCGCCGTCGACATGCGCGCCGTCCCGGGTCTCGGCCTGCTTCTTCTCCTTAGCCGCCCCTGAGGGCCGGCCGGGCATGCATGCCTGGGCGCTCAGGGGAGTGACGAGAACCGCCTTCAGAGCCCCTGCGCCTGCCTGCATCTCCCGCGCGGCGCGATCTTTCCAGGATCCGAGACCATGACCGACCATAACCAGACCGTATCGCCCAAGGACCGGGTGCTGATCTTCGACACGACTTTGCGCGACGGCGAGCAATGCCCCGGTGCCACCATGACCTTCGAGGAGAAGCTGGAGGTCGCCGATTTTCTCGACGCGATGGGCGTGGACATCATCGAGGCCGGCTTCCCGATCGCCTCGGACGGCGATTTCGAGGCGGTGTCCGCTGTCGCCAAACGGGTCAAGCGGGCCACCGTCGCCGGGCTGGCGCGGGCCGGGCAAAAGGATATCGACCGGGCGGGCGAGGCGGTGAAGGCGGCGGTGAAGCCGCGCATCCACACCTTCCTCTCCACCTCGCCGGTGCACATGAAGTACAAGCTGCAGAAGGAGCCGGAAGAGGTTCTGGCGCTGGTCGCCTCCTCGGTGGCGCGGGCGCGCAACTGGGTCGAGGATGTCGAGTGGTCGGCCGAGGACGGGACCCGCACCGAGATCGATTTCCTGTGCCGCTGCGTCGAGACGGCGATCAAGGCCGGCGCGACCACGATCAACATCCCCGACACGGTGGGCTATACGACGCCCGACGAGTATCGCGCCCTGTTCCGGACGGTGCGCGAGCGCGTGCCGAATTCCGACAAGGCGATCTTCTCGGTGCATTGCCACAATGATCTCGGCCTGGCGGTGGCGAACACGCTGGCGGGGCTGGAGGGCGGCGCCCGGCAGATCGAGTGCACGATCAACGGCATCGGCGAGCGGGCGGGCAATGCGGCGCTGGAGGAGATCGTGATGGCGATCCGCACGCGCTCCGACGTGCTGCCCTTCGAGACCGGCATCGACGCGACGCTGCTCAACCGCGCCTCGAAGCTGGTCGCGACCGCGACCTCCTTCCCGGTCCAGTACAACAAGGCGATCGTCGGGCGGAACGCCTTCGCGCATGAGAGCGGCATCCATCAGGACGGGATGCTCAAGCACACCCAGACCTATGAGATCATGACCCCGGAATCGGTCGGCGTCTCCAAGACCTCGCTGGTGATGGGCAAGCATTCCGGCCGCGCCGCCTTCCGCTCCAAGCTGAAGGAGATGGGCTATGATCTCGGCGACAACCAGCTGGAGGACGCCTTCACGCGGTTCAAGGCGCTCGCCGACCGCAAGAAGCACGTCTATGACGAGGATATCGAGGCGCTGGTGGACGAGAACATCGCCTCCGCGCATGACCGGGTGAAGCTGGTTTCGCTGACCGTCATCGCCGGCACGCGCGGGCCGCAGCGTGCGACGATGCGGCTCGACGTCGAAGGGCGCGTCGTCACCGAGGAGGCCGAGGGCAACGGCCCGGTCGACGCCGTCTTCAACGCGATCAAGGCGATCGTCCCGCATGAGGCGATGCTGGAACTCTACCAGGTCCATGCCGTGACCGAGGGGACCGATGCGCAGGCCGAGGTCTCGGTACGGCTGTCGCAGGACGGCTCGTCCGTCACCGGGCGCGGCGCCGATCCCGATACTTTGGTCTCGTCGGCCAAGGCCTATCTGGTCGCGCTGAACAAGCTCGTCGCCAAGGGCGGCAGGCTGCATTCGCAGGCGGCGGCGGAGTAAGGTCCCGCCTTGCGTCCGGCGGCGGGGCCGAGCCGGGCTCCGGACCGCTGACCAGGACAGATAGGGGAAGGCGGGGCGCAGGCTCCGCCTTTCGCTTTGCGTCCCGTGCCTATCAGCCCCCCGGCCACCCGCTTGCGCCATGAATCCGGTGGATGCCGCGTCTCGCGGTCTTGGCGGGCGGCGCAATCTTTGCCTGTAGTCCTCGAGACGAAGCGCGCGCGCCGCGTGCCGGCTGGAGGTTCGCCATGGGCTATTTTCCGAACTGGACGTTGAAGCGCTCGGGGGCCGTCATGCCCGACGAGCGGCTGCCGCTGGGCCAGACCGCCATTGCGGGGCTCCAGCATGTCGTCGCCATGTTCGGCGCGACGGCGCTGGCGCCGATCCTGATGGGCTTCGACCCCAATGTCGCGATCTTCTTCTCCGGCGTCGCCACGCTGCTGTTCTTCGTGGTCACGCGCGGGCAATTGCCGAGCTATCTCGGCTCCTCCTTCGCCTTCATCGGCGTGGTCATCGCGGCCACCGGCTATGCCGGCTCCGGGCCGAACCCCAATATCGGCATCGCGCTCGGCGGCATCATCGCCTGCGGCGCGCTCTATGCGGCGCTCGGCCTGCTGGTCCAGGCGGTCGGCACCAGCTGGATCGAGAGGCTGCTGCCGCCGGTCGTGACCGGCGCGGTGATCGCCGCCATCGGGCTCAACCTGACCGCGGTGGCGATGAACATGATCTCCGCCAGCGCCTACACCAAATGGATCGCGCTGCTCACCGTTGTCGCGGTGGCGCTGGTCGCGGTCTATGGGCGCGGGCTGGCGCAGCGGCTGCCGGTACTGATCGGCGGGCTGGCGGCCTATGCGCTCTATGCCGTGACCGCCTCCAGCTTCGGCGCGCCGCCCGTCGATTTCGGCCGGATCGGCGCCGCCGCCTGGGTCGGCCTGCCGAATTTCGTCGCACCCGTCTTCGATGCCAGGGCGATGGCGATGATCGCGCCGGTCGCGATCATCCTGGTCGCGGAAAATCTCGGCCATATCAAGGGCATCGCCGTGATGACCGGCCGCAACATGGATCATCTGATCGGGCGCGGCTTCATCGCCGACGGCGTCGCCACGATGATCGCGGGCTCCGGCGGCGGCACCGGCGTCACCACCTATGCCGAGAATATGGGCGTGATGGCGGTGACGCGGGTCTATTCCACGCTGGTCTTCGTCGCGGCCGGCTGCATCGCGCTGATCCTCGGCTTCTCCCCGAAATTCGGCGCCGTGATCGGCACGATCCCGGTCGCGGTGCTGGGCGGCCTGGCGATCGTCGTCTTCGGCCTCATCGCAGCGACGGCCGGCCGGATCTGGGTGGAGAACAAGGTCGATTTCTCGGAGCCGAAGAACCTGCTGACCGTCGCGCCGGCGCTGATTCTCGGCGCCGGCGATCTCAAGCTGCCGATCTTCGGCTTCGAGCTCGGCGGCATCGGAACGGCGACCTTCGGCGCCATCGCGCTCTATCATCTGCTCGACCGCAAGGCGGCCTGACCCGGCTCTTGTGCGGTTGCGAAATTTTTATGACCGCGGTGGGTGGACAGGGGCAGGGGGCTTTGCTACATCGCCGGCCTGCCCGACGCGGTTCGCCGCGAAACGGCGACGCTTCGTGGCGTATGGGTGATTAGCTCAGTTGGTAGAGCAGCTGACTCTTAATCAGCGGGTCGTAGGTTCGAGCCCTACATCACCCACCACGACCTCTCTCCAGACCATCGACAGCCCGGATCCGAGATCGCGCATGCGTGCTGCTGGCGGCCGAGGGCCGCGCCTCCGCTGACGCATGACCTGTACTCATCGCCCGGAGCGCCTGCTCCGGCCCTTCCGCCTCGGCGACGTAGCGCCTGTCCGGCAGGCTTAGGCGGGCCCCTCCGCTAGATGAAGTCGAGATAGCGGCGTGTCGCGTCGATCGGCGCCGGCGCGACGGTCGGTTTCGACCTCTGCTCCTGCTCCGCCTCCTGCGGCGCGACCGGGCAGGTGAGGTCGAGCGCCTCGGCGACGGCTGCGACATAGGCCGCCGAGAGCTGGCGCCGCGGGCGCGACGGTGCCGGCATCGCGACCGCGCTCGGGTTCCAGCCGCTCGGCTGCTCGCCGCCGAGCAGGCTGCTCCACAGGGCGACCAGCTGTTCGCGCTTGCGCTCGCTGACGTCGATGCGCACCCAGAATTCATCGCGCGCCACCGCCGTCACCACGCCCTCGATCCGTCCGGCCTGCTGCAGATAGAGGACGACGCGCTGGCCGCGATAGGGGCAGCCGGCAGCCGAGATGTGCAGATGCAGCGGCGAGACGGCCAGCGTATGGCACGGGAATTCGCTCCGCTCGGGCGTCATGTAACGCCCGTCGAGCCGTAGGGGACGCGTTTCATTGTCGAAGGCCATCACGCAACTCCGCGAGTTGCGATGATTTAATCACACAGCCCTTTACCCAGGGTAAATTTCATATCCGAAACGTCAAATCGGGAACAACACGGATCGCGCGCTCCGACTGTACAGAATACGAATGTGATGGCGACGAAGCCTATAAGACACCCTCATCCGGTATAGCCAGGACGCGGCCGCAATGCTTGCAATGCACGGCGTCGACGTCATGGATCTGAAGCGCGCAGTCGGGGCAGGGGAAGCGCACCTTGTTGGGTCGGAACACCGCCTGCAGCAGGCGCAGGAACAGGGCGACGCCGACGATCATGATGATGACGGCGAGCAGACGGCCGCCGATGCCGATCAGGGTGACGTCGCCGAAGCCGGTCGTGGTCAGCGTGGTGATGGTGAAATAGAGCGCGTCGACATAGGTGCCGATCTGCGGATTGATGTTGTGCTGCGAGACGAACACCAGCGAGGTCACGATGAAGATGAACACCAGCAGGTTCACCGTGCGCTGGATGATGTCCTCGGAGCGCTTGAACCAGCGCGAATCGGAGCGCAGATCGCGCAGCAGATGGTAGGAGCGCAGGAGGCGCAGGGCCCGCACGATCCTCAGGAAGCCGAGATTGTCGACGAAGGCGGCGAGGAACAGCGAGACGATCACGATGACGTCGCTGAGGGTGGCCAGGCTGTAGATCGCCTTGCGGTCCTGCTCGGCATAGAGCCGGGCGGAGAGCTCGATGGTCAGCAGCACCGCGAGCAGGATGTCGAGCGGGGCGATCCACCATTGGTCGACGATCGAGGCTTCGAGCAGAAAGATGCCGATCGTCAGCAGATCGAAGACGACGAGCCCGTAGCGAAAGCGCCTGGCCTGCGGCGTTTCGCCGAAATATAGGCCGCGCAGACGGGTCCGGAGGGCGTCGAGATCGACCACGAAGAGCTCCTTGCCGCGGAAGGGCCTGCTAGCCCTAGCCTTCCCTAAGTCTCTGAACAATCCCGGCCATCGGGCGTTCTCCCGGCGAGAGGATTTCATCATGGTCGAACGACGCATTTTCCAGGCTGCCGACCCGGGTACGCCAGCCATTCCGCCGGCGCCGCCCGAACTGCCGCCGCAGATGCCGAACGAGGTCCCGCCCGCGCCGCCCGTCGAATATCCGACGGATGAGCCGCCGCAGGGGATCCCGGTCGAGCGGCCGCCGGAGCTCCCGCCCGATGCCCCGCCGGAATCGCCGCCCGGCAACCCGATCGAGCTGCCGCCCGGCCGCGAGCCGCGCCAGCCGATGGAGTGATCAGAGCCGGGGCGTGTCGCCCTCGCCGAGATCCCAGTACAGCCCGGCCATCAGCGTCAGCCCCTCGCGCGCGATCGCGACGGGCAGATGTTCGTTGGGGGCGTGCTGCGAGCAGCCGGGATAGGAATGCGGCAGCCAGATCGTCCGCAATCCCAGGATATCGGCGAAGATGTCGTTGGGCAGCGATCCCCCGAGATTGGGCAGCAGAGCCGGCTTCTTGTTCGTGCTCTTCGCCACCGAGGCCACCGCCCAATGCACCCAGGCATCCTCGGGATCGAGCCTCGTGGCGTTGAAGATCTCGTCGCGCGCATATTGAACGTCGACCATCGGAAAGCCGTGGCGGATGAGGTGGCGGCGCAGCGCCGGCACCACGTCGTGCTGATCGATGCCGACGACGAAGCGGAGCTGGCAGCGCGCCCAGGCGCTCGGCGGCACGGCGTTCACCGGAGTTTCGGGGACGCCGGCCTTCATCGCCAGCACGTCGAAGGAGCACCAGCCGAACACCTGCTCGGCCGGGCTCAAGCCCGGCTCGCCCCAGCTGGGATCGATCACCGGCCCGTCGGGGCCGCCATCGATCTCGCAATCGACGAGGGCCTTGCGCACCGCGGCCGGCAAGTCCTTCGGCACCCATTCATGGATGCGGATCTGCCCGGTGGGGGAGGTGATCGAGGCGATGGCATGGGCCAGCTGGATCGCGGGGTCGGACAGGATGCCGCCCCAATTGCCGGAATGATGGCCACCCTCGCGGGCCGTGATCGAGAGGTCGAAGGTCACGCCGCCGCGCGCGCCCAGAAACAGCGTCGGCCGCTCGGCGTTGAGGCGCGGGCCGTCGGAGGCGATCAGCACATCCGAGCGGAACAGCTCCTTCTGCTCCTCGCAGATCTCCTTGAGCCCCGGAGAGCCGCATTCCTCGCCCATCTCGATCAGGTATTTCGCGTTGAAGCCGAGCTTTCCACGCGATTCGAGAACGCAGCGCAAGGCGTTGATGTTGATGACATGCTGCCCCTTGTTGTCGACGACGCCGCGGCCGTACCAGCGGTCGCCGCGCTCGGTCAGCGTCCAGGGCGAGAGGCCCTCGCTCCATTGCGCGTCGAGGCCGCGGATCACGTCGCCATGGCCATAGCCGAAGATGGTGGGGAGGGCGGGATCCTCGATCCGCTCGGCGAAGAGGAACGGGCCTTTCGCCCGCGGATGGTTGAGAATGCGGCAGGTGAAGCCCAGGCTCTCGAAGAGCGGCCGCATCTCGGTTTCCAGATAGGCCGCGAGAGCCGGAGCGCGGTCGGGGTTCTGGCTCTCGGTCGGCATGGCGACCAGCCGCGCGAGATCGCTCTTGAAGCCGCCCTTGTCGAAATAATCCTGGGCGAGGGCGATGGCGGCGGCGCGGGTCATGCGGGGGCTCCGGAGGCTGGTGATCGGGTCTCGTCCCGATCTTGCGCATCCCGTAGCGCGCCGCCAGTGCAAAGAACGCCGGACGCGGCGCCGCCTCCCGCATTGCGGCCGGGGCGCGTCTGCGCCAGAGAGCACCGCATGATCGCGTCCGCCGATGCCGTTGCCGCGCCCCGGCATGGTCCGAGCACCGGCTTCGAACCCAGGCTGCACCCGTGACCCCGCCCGAACCGCATTTCGTCCCGCATCCGCATCAGCGCCAGGCTTGCGAGGCGATCCTCGCGGCGCGGGCCGCCGGTGCGCCGGGCTTCCTGCTGGGCGACCTGACCGGGCTCGGCAAGACGCTCTCCGCCTGGCTCGCGCTCTCGGCCATGCCGGAGGCGCAGGTGCTGGTGATCTGCCCCAAGGGGGCGATCCCGCAATGGCGGCGGACCATGGCGCTGTCCGGCCTGCCGGCGAAGCAGGTGACGCTGATGAATTTCGAGCGCACCAAGAGCCTGCTCGCGCCGCCGGCCGCCAGCACCAGGCGCTCGGTGCGGGCGAAGAACAATGAGCTCGCCAGGCACGGCACATTGCGGCGGGTCTGGCCGCTCGTGGTGATCGACGAGGCGCATCGCATCCGCAATCCCGCCTCGCAGCAGGGTCTGGTCTGCCGGCAGGTCGCCGCTGCGGCCGAGTTCACGATCTATATGAGCGCGACCGCCGGCCAGTCTCCGCATGAGCTGTCCTATCTGGCGGCGCTGCTGGCCCGCGCTGCGGATGCGCCGAGCGCCGATCTCGACGGGTTCCGCCAGCTGATGAAGCGGCTGAAGATCGGCCGGGCCAAGGGCCGCTGGAAGAATTGGAGCTGGGAGCCGAACGAGGCCGATCGCCGGCTGATGAGCGATCTGCTCTACCGCGGCACCAGGGCGATCGGGCTGCGGCGGCGCCCGGAGGAGATCGCCGGCTGGCCCGAGGTGCAGCGGGAACTCGCCCCGATCGCGCTCGATGCGCCGGCCCGCAAGCTCTACGAGGCGACCTGGCGCGAATTCCGGCGCGAGCTCGGCCTCGCCGGCGGCTCCACCCGCAAGCCGCAGGGCTGGGCGGCGGATCTGCGCTTCCGGCAGAAGGCGAGCCTGCTGCGCATCCCCGGCACGGTGGAGTTCTGCGACGATCTGCTCGGCAATGGGCAGCAGGTGGCGATCTCCGTCGCCTTCCTCGAAACCAGCGCGATGCTGGCCGAAAGGCTGCGCGGCCATGGCTGGGCCGTCGGCGAGATCAATGGCGAGAACTCCGGCGCGGCCAACGAGGAGACGCGGCTGGCCTTCCAGACCGGGCGGCTCGATGCGGTGATCTTCACGGTGACGGAGTCGATCTCGCTGCATCGCGGCGAGATGGAGGGGGGCGAGCGCGAGCGCAGCCTCGTCGTCCACGACATGCGCCACAGCGCCATCCAGCTGCAGCAGATCGAGGGGCGCTGCCACCGCGACGGCCAGCATGCGACGATCTTCTACGCCTATGCCGAGGATACGGTGGAGGAGGGGGTGGCCGCGACGGTGATCCAGCGCATGGCGGCGATGGACGGGCTGGCGGGCGACGATACGCAACTGCTCGAGGCGATCGCCGGCGTGGTCGAGGCGCGGGCGGCGCTCTGACCTAGCCCAGCGGCTTCAGCCTCGCCCGCACGGGCTCGCCATCGAGCAAGCTCGCCGCATCCCCGGCGAGACGGTGTCGCCAGTTCGGCTTCTCGGTCGTCGTGCCCGGGACGTTCGGCTGGTCGCGGACGCCCAGCGCATCCTCGATAGCGATCAGTTTCAGCGTGCAGGGCGAGCCGGCGACATAGCGGATGGCGGCGTCGACGACGGGGTCGGTCCGCTCCGGGGCCGGCCGCTCGCCGGAGGCCGCCCCGGCGCGGCTGAAGGCGTCCCAGAGCAGGCCGCGGTCCCAGGCCCTGCCATCCTGCTGCTGCCGGTCGTCCTCGGGCAGATCCGACCCCGCCCACCAGCCCGCTGTCGGGACCAGATCATGCGTCGTCGTCAGGGCGGTGGCGGCCGGATCCCAGTCGCGCGGCGGGATGAACCGGTCGCCGTCGCGCTCGAAGCGCAGCACCCGCATGCCGGCGATGCCGCGCTGCTGCAGCTCCTCGCGGAAACCATGGGGCAGCGTCCCGAGATCCTCGCCGATGACCATCGCCTGGTGGCGCCAGGATTCCAGCGCGACCAGCGCGAACAGCGTCTCCGAGGGCAGGGCGACATAGGTGCCCTCCAGCGCGCTGGCGCCTTCCGGGATCAGCCAGAGCCGGTTCAGCCCCATGACATGGTCGATGCGGATGCCGCCGACATGGCGCAGGCTCGCGCGCAACGTTTCGATGAAGGGGGCGAAGCCGCTGGCCGCGAGGCCGCGCGGGGAAAACGTCGTCAGCCCCCAATTCTGCCCGTCCCTGGCATAGTAATCCGGCGGCGCGCCGATCGTCAGCCCGACCAGCACATCCTCCTGGCGGCTCCAGGCGTGGCTGCCGGAGCTGTCCATGCCGATCGCGAGATCGGCGATCAACCCGACCTTCATGCCCGCCTCGCGGCAGGCGCGATGGGCCTGGGTGTAGGAATGGCCGGTGAGCCATTGCAGGAAGATCTGGAACTCGACCTCGCCGGCATGGTTGCGGGCGAAGGCCTGGACCTCCGGGCTGTCGGGATCGCGATGCGCGGGCCGCCAGCTGCGCCAATCCCAGGCCGCCTTGTCCAGGGCGAGTTCGGCCGCGTGCAGCACCTCGAAGGTCGCATGCGCCCTCAGCAGCGGCGAGGCGGTGGTCAGCGCGTTGGCGAAGGCGCTGCGCGCGGCATCCAGCCCCGCCGCGGGATCGCGCAGGCGCTGGTAGACCGCGCGGAGCAGCTTCAGCTTGAGCGGCGTCGCACGCAGCCAATCCACCTGCGGCAGCGCCTCGAGCGCAGCCATCTCCCGGTCGAGCCCGGAGGAAGCGACGATCTCGCGGACCGCATCCTCCGGCAGCACGGAAGCCGGATCGGCATGCAGCGGGTTGTAGAACAGCCGCGTCGAGGGGGAATAGGGGCTGAAGCGCTGGGGATCGGCGCCGTAGAGGGCGTGGGCGGGGCTGATCGCCAGGGCATCGGCACCCAACGCGCCGGCGGCGCGGCCCAGCGCCGCGACCCCGCCGAAATCGCCGATGCCGCCATCGCCGCCGCGGCGCAGCGCATAGATCTGCGAGGACAGGCCCCAGCCGCTGCGGCCCTCGTTGAGATCGGCGAAGGTGACGCAGCGCGCCGGCGCCACCGCGATGGTCACCGGCCCGTCGGCGAGATCAGCGCTGTGATAGCCTGGCGTCGCGAAGCCCGGCAGCAGCAGGCCGCCCTCGACCGTTTGCGTGGTGACGGCGGTGCTGCTGCCGTCCTCGAAGGTGATCTCGACCCGCGCCGGCTGCGCGCCGGCGGCCGGAAGGCGCACGGGCTCGCCGATACGGGCGGTCACGAAGCGTGGCGCGCCGGCGGGGCGCGCGCCGTCCTGGGCGTGCAGCGGGTCGCTGAGCGCCGGCACGCCGAGCGCCGCGAGGATGGCGCGCAGCGTCGCGGGCGAGACCTCGCGATGGACCCCGGTCTGATCGCGCCAGTCGGTAGCGACGCCGGCGCGGCGCGCCAGCTCTCTCAGCGCTTCATCGGTCATGGTGCACTCCGGCCGTCCTCGGGGCGGAAACCGGGCAGGCCCGGTCCCGGTCAGGCCGCCAACGCCCTGGCATAGAGAGCGGCATAGCGACTGGTCGGGTTCGTCCAGTCGAAGCGTTTCGACATGGCGTGGTCGCGCATCCGCTTGAAGGCGGCGCGCGACCGGAAGGCGGTGAGGGCGCGGGTGACGGCGCCGGTCAGGCCCGGCCCGGTCGGCGAGCTGAACAGGAAGCCGGAGCGCCCATCCTCGATGGTGTCGACGAGTCCGCCGGTGCGGTAGGCGATCGGCAGGGCGCCGAAGCGCTGCGCATACATCTGGCTGAGGCCGCAGGGCTCGAAACGCGAGGGCATCAGCAGGAAGTCGCTGGCGGCGAAGAGGCGGCGCGCCTCCGCATCGTCGAAGCCGATCCGGGCCGCGACGGAATCGGGGTGGCGCTGCGCCAGCTTCTGGATGGCTTCCTCGAGGCGCGGGTCGCCGCGGCCCTTGACCACGAGCTGGCCGCCCTGGGCGATGATGGTCTCCGCCGCCTCGATCGAGAGGTCGATGCCCTTCTGATGGACGAGGCGCGAAATGATCGAGAAGAGCGGGCCGTTCGAGGCCGGCAGCGCGAAGCTCTTGCGGATGGCGGCCGCGTGCTGGCGCTTCCACTGCCGCACCAGCCTGGCGGGCGAGGCTTCGCCCGAGAGCGGCGCGTTCCAGCTGTCGTCGATCCCGTTGACGATGCCGGTCAGCCGGCCCTCGTCATGACGCAGCTTCAACAGCCCCTCCAGGCCGCAGCCATGCTCGGGGGTGGTGATCTCACGCGCATAGGTCTCGCTGACCGTGGTGACATGCGAGCCGTAGAAGATGCCGGCCTTGAGGAAGGAGAGGCGGCCGTGGAATTCTGCCCCGTCGACCGAGAAGGCACCGTCGGGAATGCCGAGCGCGCCCATGCGGGAGGGCTCGTAAAGCCCCTGATAGGCGAGGTTGTGGATGGTGATGATCGAGGGCGTGGAGAGCCCCTTCCAGCTGAGATAGCCGGGGGCCAGCCCCGAAGGCCAGTCGTTCACATGGAGGACGTCCGGCTTCCAGTTCGGATCCGCCTCGCCGGCCGCGATCTCGGCCGCCGCCAGCGAGAGCCGCGCGAAACGAATGTCGTTGTCGTGGAAATCGCCGCCGCCGAACGGGCCATAGGGCGAGCCCGGGCGGTCATAGAGTTCGTCGCAGAGCACGGCATAGACGGTCAGCCCATCCGCCATGGCGAAACGGCCGAGCGACCAGGGCGGCAGCTCGGCGGTGCCGGGCATGCGCGAGACGACATCCATCTGCGGCCTGGCGGCCCGGACGGCGCGGTAACCGGGGATCAGCACGCGCACGTCGCAGAGCTTGCGCAATTGCCGGGGCAGCGCGGAGGAGACCTCGCCGAGGCCGCCGGCCTTGATGAAATCGCCCATTTCCGAGGTGACGAAGAGCAGTTTGGTGGTGGAGGCCAGACTCGGAGGTTCTTCGAGAGTCCCGTCCTTGACCACGGCCGCATAGGTCAAGGCATGCCCCGACGTCGTCGAAGCTGCTTCGACGACCGCCTGTTTCAACGCTTCAGCCATCGGCCGATCCCCTCTCGATCACGAGAGAAACGCACGCGGGAGGCGGGCGTTCCGTGCAGTCGCATCAAAATTTCATGCAAGAGCCGGGCCGACGCCGTGGCGCGAATGTGGCGCGATATCAAAGGGCTCGGCTCAAGCCGCCAGGAAGATGGCGACCGAGCGCGGCCAGAGCAGATCCTCCTCGCCCGCCGCCGCATCGATCTGGCGCCGCCAGGATCGGCCGGAGCGCAGCGCCGGCAGGGTCAGCCTGACCGTGGCCGCGCCGCGGTTGAAGGCGGCCAGTACCGCGTCGCCGCCGGCCGCCACCAGCATCGCGAAGACGTCGCAGCGCTCCCAATCCGCCGGCTGCAGCTCGCGCCCGTCCGGGCCGAGCCAGGTGACGTCCGCGAGGCCCGAAGCAGGGTCGATCGTGCCGTCGAAGAAGCCGTCGCCGCGCAGCAGCGGCGTCGCGGCGCGCAGGGAAGACAGCGCCGCGACATCGGCCAGCAGCGCCTCGTCGACCTCCTCCCAATCGAGCCAGAACTCAGTCTTGTCCTGAGCATAGGCGTTGTTGTTGCCATGCTGAGTCCGCCCGAACTCGTCGCCTGCGGTCAGCATCGGCACGCCGCGGGAGAGAAACAAGGTCGCCAGCAGGGCGAGGAGATCGCGGCGGCGCCGGGCGAGGACATCCGGATCGTCGCTCGGACCCTCCTGACCGTTGTTCCAGGAGTGGTTGAGATTGTCGCCGTCGCGATTGTGCTCGCCATTGGCGTGGTTGTGCTTGTGCTCGTAGCTGACGAGATCGGCCAGGGTGAAGCCGTCATGCGCGGCGATGAAGTTGATGCTGGCGCGGGGGCCGCGATGGCGGGCCGCGAACAGGTCGGCGGAGCCCGCCAGCCGCGTCGCCAGGGCGCCCGCCAACCCGTCATCGCCGCGCCAGAAGCGGCGGACATCGTCGCGATAGCGCCCGTTCCATTCGGAGAAGGGGGCGGGGAAGGCGCCGAGCTGGTAGCCGCCCGGGCCGATGTCCCAGGGCTCGGCGATCAGCAAAGCGCGGGAGAGCTGCGGGTCCTGCAGCAGCGCGCCGAGCAGGGGCGCGTCCGGCGTGAAGCCTTGGGCGGTGCGGCCCATCACCGTGCCGAGATCGAAGCGGAAACCGGCGACGCCGCAGCCGCGCCAATGGCGCAACGAATCCATCGCCATGCGAATCACCGGCGCGCGATCCAGGGCCAGAGTGTGGCCGCAGCCGGTGTCGTTGACCAGCAGGCCGGGATCGGCGTCGCTATGGCGGTAATAGACGGCATTGTCGAAGCCGCGCAGGCAGAGCGTGGCGCCATGCGCGTCGCTCTCGGCGGTGTGGTTGAGGACGATGTCGAGGATGACGCCGATGCCGGCCTTCGCATAGGCCTCGCAGAGCGCGCGCAGCTCGGCCGTGCCTCGCGGTGCGAGGCGGGGATCGAGCGCAAAGAAATTGACGGGGTTGTAGCCCCAGGCATTGCTCAGCCCGAGCGGCGGCAGGTGCCGCTCATCCATCCAGGCCGCGATCGGCATCAGCTCGACATGGCTGACGCCGAGCCGCCCGAGATGGGCGAGGATCGCCGGATCCCTCAGCGCCGCCAGAGTGCCGCGCAGCGGCTCCGGCACCGCGGGATGGCGCATGCTGAAGGATTTGACCGCCAGCTCGTAGATCAGCCCGGGGGCCTCGCTCTCCGGCCGCACGGGCAGCGCCTGCAGGGCGCCGGCGACGACGCTGCGCGGCACCAGCCCGGCGCTGTCGGCGCCCAGCCGCGCCAGGATCGGATCCCAGCGGAACGGCCTGTCGATCACGCTCGCATAGGGGTCGACGAGCAGCTTCTCCGGGTCGAAACGGTGGCCCTGGTCCGGCTGCCAGGGGCCGTGCACGCGGAACCCGTAGCGCAGGCCCGCCCCGGCTCCCCGCAGCCAGCCATGATGGATATCGCCGCTGCGGGACGGCAGCTTCAGGCGCGCGGTCTCCTCGACGCCGTCCTCGTCGAACAGGCAGAGCTCCACCCGCTCGCCATGGCGGGAGAAGACGGCGAAGGCGACGCCGTCATCGGTGACCGTCGCGCCGAGGCCGGCCGGCAAATGGCAGGGTGTCAGCCGGTCGGGCGCGGCCAAGGCCTTCAGCCCTGCGGCGCGAAATTCGGCCCCGCCCGCCAGATCCGGTCGGCATAGTCGCGGATGGCGCGGTCGGCGCTGAACCAGCCGCAATGGGCGGTATTGGCGACCGACATCCGCCACCAATGCGGCTGGTCGGCCCAGAGCGCGTCGATGCGCATTTGCGCCCGACGGTAACTGTCGAAATCGTTCAGCACCATGAACCAGTCATTGGCCCGCAGCCCGTCGATCAGGTCTCGATAGCGGTCGCGCTCGCCCGGCGAATAGGCGCCGCCCGCGACCGCGTCCAGCACGTCGGGCAGATGCGGGGTATGGGCGATGACGTCCTCCGTCGGCCGGGGATCGCGCTTGGCGGCCTCGACCTGGCTCGCGGTCATGCCGAAGATGACGATGTTGCCGTCCCCGACCCGGTCGCGGATCTCGATATTGGCCCCGTCCAGCGTGCCGATCGTCAGGGCGCCGTTCAGCGCGAACTTCATGTTGCCCGTGCCGGAGGCTTCCATCCCGGCCGTCGAGATCTGCTCGGAGAGATCGGCGGCCGGGATGATGATCTCGGCGGCGCTGACATTGTAGTTCGGCAGGAACACCACCTTCAGGCGGTCGCGGGTGGTGATGTCGTTGTTCACCACGGTCGCGACGTCGTTGATCAGGTTGATGATCGCCTTGGCGGTACCGTAGTTCGAGGCCGCCTTGCCGGCGAAAATCTTCACCCGCGGCGCCCAGTCGCGATAGGGCGCGCTGCGGATCGCGTCATAGAGGGCGATCGTCTCGAGGATGTTGAGCAGCTGGCGCTTGTATTCGTGGATGCGCTTGATCTGCACGTCGAACAGGGCGCGCGGGTCGATGATCACACCGGTCTCGCGCTTCACCACCTCGGCCAGGCGCAGCTTGTTCTTGTGGCGCACGGCGATCAGGCGCTCGCGCAGGGCCGGGTCATCGGCATGGGCGGCGAAGGATTCGATCTGCGTGATGTCGTCGCTGATCCCCTTGCCGCAGACATCCTGCAGCACGCGGGTCAGCCCGGGATTGGCGTTGAGCAGCCAGCGGCGCGGCGTGATGCCGTTGGTGACGTTGGTGATGCGCTCCGGGAAGAGCTGGTGGAGCGGGGCGAAGACGGTCTGGCGCATCAGATTGGAATGCAGCGCCGAGACGCCGTTCACGGTGTGCGAGCCGACGAAGGCGAGATGCGCCATGCGCACCCGCCGGCCATGATGCTCGTCGATCAGGGAGATGCTGGCGAGATCGACGCTGTCGCCGCCGGCCTTGCGCCGGACGCTGTCGAGGAAGCGGGCGTTGATTCCGAAGATGATCTGCATGTGGCGCGGCAGCAGCCGCTCCATCAACCCGACCGGCCAGGTTTCGAGCGCCTCCGGCAGCAAAGTGTGGTTGGTGTAGGAGATCGTCGCATTGGTGATCGACCAGGCCTGTTCCCAGGACTTGCCGCGCTCGTCCATCAGCAGGCGCATCAGCTCGGCCACGGCGAGCGCCGGATGGGTGTCGTTGAGCTGGATCGCGACCTTGTCGGCGAGATTGTCGAGCGTGCCGAATTGCCGGTCGTGCCGCCGCACCAGATCCTGCAGCGAGGCGGAGGTGAAGAAGAATTCCTGGCGCAGCCGGAGCTCCTGCCCGGCCGGGGTGGAATCATTGGGGTAGAGCACCTTCGAGATCGCCTCGGCGCGGTTGCGCTCGGCGACGGCGCCATAGAGGTCGCCGGCGTTGAAGGCGTCGAGCGAGAGCGGGTGGAGCGCGCGCGCACGCCAGAGCCGCAAAGTGGTCGCGTCGCGGCCGCGCCAGCCGATCACCGGCGTGTCATAGGCGACGGCGAAGACCGTCTCCTCCGGCGTCCAGACGCTTTCGCCGGGCTTCTGCGTGCCGCTGACGGCTCCGCCGAACCCGATCTGATAAGCGCTTTCGCGGCGTTCGAACTCCCAGGGATTGCGGAAGGACAGCCAATCCTCCGGCACCTCGACCTGCTGGCCATGGTCGATGCGCTGCTTGAACAGGCCGTGATCATAGCGGATGCCATAGCCCAGCGCCGGCACGCCGGTGCTCGCCATCGCCTCGAGATAGCAGGCGGCGAGCCGGCCGAGCCCGCCATTGCCGAGCGCGGCATCGGGCTCGATCATTTCGATCGCGGCGAGGTCGACGCCGAGATCGGACATGGCCTGCGAGACCGCGGAGGTCAGGCCGAGATTGTTCAGCGCATCGGCGAGCGAGCGCCCGATCAGGAATTCCAGCGACAGGTAATAGACGCGCTTGCGGCCGGTGGCGTAGCTCTCGCGCGTCGAGCGGTGCCAGACGTCGATGATCTGGTCGCGCACCGCCAGGATCGCCGCGGTGAGCCAGTCATGCGGCTGGGCGACGGACGGGTTCTTGCCGAGCGAAAAGGTCAGCTTGCGGAGGATTTCCGCCTTGAGCCGATCGATCTGCTCGGCCTCGGCCTGGCTCCGGCCGGTGGATGATGAGGGCGAGGCGGCTGCGTGCAGATCGGTCAAGGCGCGACGTCCCGGCTGTTACTCTCCTGCGACTGTCGGGGCATGATAGCCGACTGTCCAGCCGCAATCGGCGCGGGGTGGAGTGATTGTCCTCAGTCCAGCTTCATCCCGGCCTCGACGCGGCTGTCGGGACGCAGGTCGCGCACATCCGACACGGCCGAGTTGGTCAGGCCGACCATGTTGGACCAGATGCCGCGGGTATAGGCGCCCTCATGGACGACGGCGTCATAGCCGACGGCGATCAGCGCGATCAGAAGCAGAATACGAAACATCGGAGATTTCCTTTGCGGGCTGCGACGACAACGCGGACGCGGGCGGGCGGTTCCTGGCGTTTCGCCGACCCGCAAAGCCCCGATCCGATTGCGACGAAACGTCCCGATTCCGCGCCTATCGGTACAGAATGCGCAATGCTAGAACAGACAGCGAACAAAGGAATGATGCATTTGCCTCAGCTCTCTGTGATGGACAAGCTGGAGATCCTCAGCGACGCGGCGAAATACGACGCCTCCTGCGCCTCCAGCAGCACGACCAAGCGCGATTCCCTCGGCGGAAAAGGCCTGGGCTCGACGACCGGCTCGGGCATCTGCCATTCCTATGCCCCGGATGGCCGCTGCATCTCGCTGCTGAAGATCCTGCTGACCAATTTCTGCACCTATGATTGCGTCTTCTGCATCAACCGCTCGTCGAGCAATGTGCAGCGGGCCCGCTTCTCGGTGGAGGAGGTGGTGGCGCTGACGCTGAACTTCTACAAGCGCAACTATATCGAGGGGCTGTTCCTCTCCTCCGGCATCATCCGCTCGCCGGACTACACCATGGCGGAGCTGGTCAGGGTGGCCGAGACGCTGCGGGTGCAGCACGGGTTTCGCGGCTATATCCATCTCAAACTGATCCCCAGCGCCAGCCCGGATCTCGTGGCCCGCGCCGGCCTCTTCGCCGACCGGGTCTCGGTGAATATCGAGCTGCCGAGCGAGGCGTCGCTGAAGAGCTTTGCGCCGGAGAAGCAGCCGCGCGACATCAGCGCCGCCATGGGCGGGCTGAAGCTGAAGATCGAGGAGAGCAAGGCCGAGCGGGCGAAGACCAGCAAGGCGCCGTCCTTCTCGCCGGCCGGCCAGAGCACGCAGATGATCGTCGGCGCGGATGGCGCGAGCGACGCGGCCATTCTCGACCGCAGCGCCCAGCTCTACGGCTCCTTCGGCCTCAAGCGCGTCTATTATTCCGCCTTCAGTCCGATCCCGGATTCCTCCAGCCAGCTGCCTTTGGCCGAGCCGCCCTTGCTGCGCGAGCACCGGCTCTACCAGGCGGATTGGCTGACGCGCTTCTACGGGTTCGAGGTCGGGGAAATCCTGGATCGCCATTCCGGCGACATGCTCGATCTGGCGATCGATCCGAAGCTCGCCTGGGCGCTGCGCCATCGCGACCGCTTCCCGCTCGACGTCAACAGCGCCGACCGCGAGAGCCTGCTGCGGGTGCCGGGGCTGGGGCCGCGCAGCGTCAAGCGCATCCTCGACATGCGGCGGATCAAGAGGCTGCGGCTGGAGGATGTCGGCAAGCTCGCGCGCTCGCTGACGACCCTGCGCAATTTCATCGTCACCGCGGATTGGCGGCCCGGGGCGACGCTCGACAGCGACCGGCTGCGCCAGCATCTCGCGCCGAAGCCGCAGCAGCTGGCGCTGTTCTGATGCGGGTGGCGCAGCTCGCCGGCGAGGCGGATTTCGCCGGCTGGCGGGAGCAGGCGCGGCTTCTGGCCGGGCAGGGCGTTCCCGCCGCTGAGGTGGTCTGGCAGGTCGGCGGCCAGGCCGCGGATCTGTTCGCGGAGGCGCCGGCCTCAAACGGGGCGGTCGAGACCAGGGCGCTGCGCGTTCCCGCGGCCTTCCCGGCGCTGGCCGAGCAGGTGATCTGCCACAGCGATCCGCAGCGTTTCAGCCTGCTCTACCGGCTGCTGCTGCGCCTGCAGGACGAGCCGCAGCTGCTCAAGGTCGCGACGGATCCGGATGTGCATCGGGCGGATGCGATGGCCCGCAGCGTCCGCCGCGACATGCACAAGATGACGGCCTTCGTCCGGTTTCGCGAGGTGACGGACGAGGATGGCGGGGAAGCCTTCATCGCCTGGTTCGAGCCCGAGCATTTCATCGTCGAGCGCGTCGCCTCCTTCTTCGTCAAGCGTTTCGCCGCGATGCGCTGGTCGATCCTCACCCCGCATCGCTCGCTGCATTGGGACGGGGCGCAGCTGCATGTGCTGCCCGGGGCGAGCCAGGCGCAGGCGCCGACCGAGGATGCGATGGAGGCCTATTGGCGGACCTATTACGCCAATATCTTCAACCCGGCGCGGCTGAAGGTGAAGGCGATGAAGGCCGAGATGCCGGTGAAATACTGGCGGAACCTGCCTGAGGCCTCGCTGATTGCTCCCCTGATCGCGGGAGCCTCCCGCCGCGCGCAGGAGATGGTGATGACGGCGCCGACACATCCGCCCGAGCGGCATCTGCGCCAGGCGGCGAGGAGCGACACGGGCCAGGACGAGGCGCGCGAGGCGCAGCAGCGCGGCGAGGCTCCGGTCGCGAGCTGGGCGGAGGCGGCCGCCGCGGCGCGGATCTGCACGCGCTGCGACCTCTACTGCCACGCCACGCAGACCGTCTTCGGCGAGGGCCCGCTATCGGCGCCCGTGATGTTCGTCGGCGAGCAGCCGGGCGACCAGGAGGATCTGGCCGGCAAACCCTTCGTCGGGCCGGCGGGGCAGCTCTTCGACCGCGCCATGGCGCAGGCGGGGCTCGACCGCAGCCGTGCCTATGTCACCAACGCGGTGAAGCATTTCAAATTCCAGCTGCGCGGCAAGCGGCGCATCCACCAGAAGCCCAATGCCGGCGAGGTCAAGGCCTGCCGCTTCTGGCTGGGGCTGGAACGGGACTTCGTGAAGCCGCAGCTCGTCGTCGCGCTCGGTGCCACGGCGCTGCACGCGCTGACCGGCCATTCCGGCTCGCTGATGTCGATGCGCGACCGCGATCTTTCGCTCGATGACGGCACCCGGCTGCTGGCGACTGTCCACCCTTCCTATCTGCTGCGCCTGCCGGATCCGGAGGCGAAGCAGCGCGAGATGGCCCGCTTCATCGCCGATCTCGACCGCGTGGGCGAGGTCGTGCCGGCGCTGCGCCTGGCCGCCTGAACGGCGTCGCTCGGCAAAAGGCCGCTCGGTGAAACCGGCGGAGATCCGCATGGCCGCTCCTCTCGCCTGCGGATTGACGGCCCGCGCGCGAGCGTGTCCGCTGCCCCTCTCGAACGGCCGACGGGGTGAGAGATGATCGGGGATATCGCGGGCAAGCGGGTGCTGGTGACGGGCGCGTCCTCCGGGCTCGGGGCGCATTTCGCGCGGCTGCTCGCCGGGCAGGGGGCGCGGGTGGTGGCGACGGCGCGGCGGCTCGACCGGCTGGAGGCGCTGGCGCGCGACTGTGCCGATCTGCCGGGCGAGATCATTCCCCTGGCGCTCGATGTCGGCTCGGTCCCCGCGATCGAAGCCGGGGTGGCCGAGGCCGGGGCAAGGCTCGGCGGGCTCGACGTGCTGATCAACAATGCCGGGATCGGCGAGACCGGGCCGGCGCTGTCGGTGACGGAAGCGCAGTGGGACGCGCAGCTCGACGTCAATCTGAAGGGCTGCTTCTTCGCCGCCCAGGCCGCCGCCAGGATCATGACGACGCAGGATGGCGGCGGCGCGATCGTCAACATAGCCTCGATCCTCGGCGAGCGCGTCATGGCGCGGATCGCTCCCTATGCGATCTCCAAGGCCGGGCTGATCCAGATGACCAAGGTGCTGGCGCTGGAATGGGCGCGCCATGCGATCCGCGTCAATGCGCTGGCGCCGGGCTACGTCATCACCGACATCAACCGCGACTTCTTCGCGAGCGACGAGGCGGCGACGCTGATCAAGCGGATCCCGACGCGGCGGATCGGCGACCCCGAGGATCTGGACGGGCCGCTGCTGCTGCTCTGCTCCGATGCCGGCCGCCACATGACCGGCGTCGTCATCCCCGTCGATGGCGGGCATCTGGTGAGCGGGCTCTGACGGAACGGCGGTCTTGCGTTCGGGGACGCCGCACGGATCGAGACCGCCCGCCAGCTAGGGCAGGATCTCCTTCAGCCGTAGCATCGAAATCGTCTCGACCTGGGCGAGCGCCGTCTCGAACTCGACCTCTCGGGTGCTCTGCAGCCGCGTCTCGAAGGCCGCGACGATCTCGGCCTTGCTCCGCCCCTTCACCGCGATGATGAAGGGAATGCCGAAGCGCGCCTTATAGGCCTCGTTCAGCGCGGTGAAGCGGGCCCGCTCCTCTGCGGTCAAGCGGTCGAGCCCGGCGGAGGCCTGTTCATCGGTGGATTCCGGGGTGAGCTCCCCCGCCGCCGCGAGCTTCCCCGCGAGATCGGGATGGCCGCGCAGCAGCACGGTCTTCTGCTCCAGGCTGGCGCCGCGCATGATCGCGACCATCGCCCGGTGCAGCGCCTCGCGCCCGTCATGCTGCGGGCCGAGGCCGGCATCGAAGGTGGCGGCGGCGATCCAGGCGGAATTCTCCCAGATCCGGCCGAACACCTCGACGAACAGCGCACGCGGCATGCGGGACGGGCGATAGCCGCCCGCCGGCGGATGGTGGCGGATCCAGTGCCGGGCGATATCGAGACGCGTCGCGACCCACACCGCCTCATGCTGCATGACGTAATCGAGGAAGCGGGCCAGAGCGGCGGCGCGTCCCGGCCGGCCGGCGAGGCGGCAATGCAGGCCGACCGACATCATCTTCGGCGCCGTCGCCCCCTCGGCATAGAGCGTGTCGAAACTATCCTTGAGATAGGCGAAGAACTGGTCGCCGCTGTTGAAGCCCTGCGGCGTGGCGAAGCGCATGTCGTTGGCGTCGAGCGTGTAGGGCACGGCGAGCTGCGGCCCCTGCGGCCCTTCTAGCCAATAGGGCAGGTCGTCGGCATAGCTGTCGGCGGTGTAGAGGAAGCCGCCCTCCGCCATCATCAAGGGCGTGGTGCGCTCGGAACTGCGGCCCTGATAGAAGCCGAGCGGCCGCTCCCCGGCGATCTCGCTCTGGATGCGGATCGCCTCGAGGATGTCGGCGCGCTCGGTCTCGGCCGGCACGTCGCGGTAGTCGATCCATTTCAGGCCGTGGGTCGCGATCTCCCAGCCCGCCTCTCGCATCGATGCGGCGATGGCGGGATAGCGCTGCAGGGCGCTCGCCACGGCGAAGACGGTGACCGGCAGGCCGCGCTCCGTGAACAGTCGCCACAGCCGCCAATAGCCGGCGCGGGAGCCGTATTCATAGATCGATTCCATGTTCATGTGGCGCTGGCCGGGCCAGGGTGCCGCGCCGACGATTTCCGACAGGAACGCCTCGGAGGCGGCGTCGCCATGCAGGATGTTGTTCTCGCCGCCCTCCTCGTAATTGATCACGAACTGCACCGCGATGCGGGCATCGCCGGGCCAATGCGGGTGAGGCGGGGTGCGGCCATAGCCGGCGAGGTCGCGCGGGTAATCGGTCTGCATCGTCGCTCTCAGCTGCCGCGATAGGTGGAGTAGCTCCAGGGCGAGGCCAGGAGCGGAACATGGTAATGCCCCCCTGCATCGGCGATGCCAAAGCGCAGCGGCACGAGATCGAGGAAGGCGGGCTCGGGGAGGGCGACGCCGGCGGCGCGGAAATAGGCGCCGATGGCGAAGCCGAGCTCATAGCTGCCCGGTGAGAAGGCATCGCCGGTCAGGAGCGGCGCATCGGTGCGGCCATCGGCATTGGTCGCGGTTTCGGCGAGGCGCTCGCGGCGTCCGTCGGGATGGATGCGGTCGAGCGTCACCGCCACCCCCGCCGCCGGACCGCCCTTCATCGTGTCGAGCACATGTGTCGTCAGCCGTCCCATCCTGCCGATCCTGTCGTGAGGACGCGCCCCGTGGTCCGAAGCTTGCCTTGCGAAAGCCGGCAACCCTAGTCTGGCGCGAGCCGAAACCTCCACCCCGGATTCGTCCTTGTCAATCAGTGCCCGAAGCGATGGACCGACCTGCGCCCGCCGAGCCCGAGCCCGTGCCAATCTCGCGGTGCGGGCGAGGCCGCTGCCGGAGGCGGTCGCGCCATGATGGAAGCCTATCTGCTGGAATGGGGCGGGATGCTGCTGCGCTGGCTGCATGTCATCACCGCCATCGCCTGGATCGGATCCTCCTTCTTCTTCATCCATCTCGATGCGAGCCTGCGTCCGGCCGCCGACATCCCGCCGGGCGAGGGCGGGCGCGCCTGGCAGGTGCATGGCGGCGGCTTCTACGAGATGCGGAAATATCTGGTGGCGCCGCCGCGCATGCCGGAGGAGCTGACTTGGCATAAATGGCAGAGCTACTGGACCTGGATCTCCGGCTTCTTCCTGCTGGTCTGGGTCTATTACCTGCAGTCGGAGCTCTACCTCATCGATCCCCAGGTGATGGCCTTGTCGCCGCTCGCCGCCGGGGCGCTGGGGATCGCGGCGCTGGTGGTCGGCTGGCTGTTTTATGACTGGCTGTGCCGATCGCCGCTGGGCCGGAACGAGGTCGTGCTCGGGATCCTCGGCTTTTCCTATGTGGTCGCAGCCAGCTACGCCTTCGCCAACGTGTTTTCCGGGCGCGGCGCGCTGATCCACACCGGCGCGCTGATGGCGACGATCATGACCGCCAATGTCGCGATGGTGATCATGCCCGGACAGCGCAAGGTGATCGCCGCGCTGACCGCGGGCGAGCAGCCCGATCCCAGGCTCGGCAAGCGGGCCAAGCAGCGCTCGACGCACAATAATTACATCACCCTGCCGGTGCTGTTCCTGATGCTGTCGAACCACTACCCCGTGACCTATGCCAATGCCGCGACGATTCCCGCTCTGGTCGCGCTGGTCATCGTCGCCGGGGCGCTGATCCGGCATTTCTTCAATATCCGCCATGCCGACCACGCGAAATCGCCCTGGTGGACCTGGGTCGTGGCGATCCTGGCCCTATGGCTCGCCTTCTGGGTGGCCATGGCCTCGTCTCCCGGCGGGCGCGAGCGGCTCGGGTTGGCGCCACTGCCGGAGCGCCGGCCGGTGATGCTGGCCGGATTGACGCCGCCGCCGGACGAGGTCGCGACGATCGTCACCGGCCGCTGCGCCATGTGCCACGCCCCGGAGCCGACCTGGCCGGGGATGCAGATCGCGCCCAAGGGCGTCTGGCTGCACGAGCCGGCGCTGATCGCGGCCCAGGCGCGGGCGATCCGGACCCAGGCCGTGATGACCCACGCCATGCCCCCCAACAATTTGTCGGGCATCACGCCGGAGGAGAGGCGGGTGCTGGCGACGTGGCTGGAGGGAGTGGGCAGTAGGCAGTAGGCAGTGGGCAGTCGGCAGTAGGTTTGCCCGACTGCCGACTGCCCATTGCCGACTGCCCCTTCCCCCCCCGTTCAGTTTCGGTTCAGCTCCCGCAGCGCATCACCTGTTCACGATATCGCGATTGCGCCAATCCCGGCGCGGCGTGGGATGGGACCGGGGGGTCCGCTTTGACCGCTCTCAGATACCGGGGTGCCGGCTACTGGCTGGCTGCCCTTGCCTTTCTCTGCGCCTGGACCGTGCTGTGCTGGCCGTGGCTATCCGGCGAGGTGACGATCCCCTTCGATGCGAAGGCGCATTTCCAGGCTCAGATCCAGTTCCTGGCCCAGGCGCTGCACAGCGGCCAATCGCCCTTCTGGACGCATAACGTCTTCGGCGGCTCGCCGCAGATCGCCGATCCGCAATCGCTGATCTTCTCGCCGGCGATCCTGCTGGCGCTGTTCACCCCCGATCCCAGCTTCCGCATGGTCGATGCCTATGTGCTGGCCCATCTGCTGGCCGGCGGGCTGGCGCTGCTGCTGCTGTTCCGCGATCGCGGCTGGCATCCCGCCGGCGGCCTGCTCGCGGCGCTGGTCTTCGCCTTCGGCTCCTCGGCGGCCTGGCGCGTCCAGCATGTCGGGCAGATCGCCAGCCTCGCCTTCTTCGCCATCGCGCTGTGGCTGACGATGCGGATGGTGCAGCGCTCCTCCCTGCGCTCGGGCGCGCTCGCCGGCATCGCCGCCGGTTTGATGATGGTCGAGCCCGATCAGGTCGCGCTGCTCGGCGCCTATGTGCTGATCGGCGTGGTGGTGGGGCATTGGCTCTCGGGCGGCTGGGCCGCGTTCCGCGCGAGCGTCGCGCCCGGCGCCGTGGCGGCGCTGGCGGGGCTGTGCACCATGGCGCTGCCGCTGGTCTGGACCTGGCTCTTCGCCGAAGCGACGACCCGGCCGGCGGTGGATCTGGTCGAAGCCGGGCGGGGCTCGCTGCACCCGGCCTCGCTGCTGACCGCCTTCGTCGCCGATCTGTTCGGCGCGCATGACGCGAAGGTCGATTTCTGGGGGCCCTATTCGCCGCATTGGAACGCCAGCGAGCTGTTCCTGTCCCAGAATATGGGGCAGGTCTATTTCGGCGCGCTGCCGGCCCTGCTGCTGATCGTGCCCGGCGCGAGCCGCGGCTGGCTGCTCGACCGGGGCATCCGCAGCCTGTCGGTGCTCTTCGTGCTGATGCTGCTCTTCGCCCTCGGGCGCTATACCCCGGCCTTCAGCCTGTTCTACCACTATCTTCCGGGTGTGAACGCCTTCCGCCGCCCGGCCGACGCCACCTTCCTGATCGGGGCGCTCGGCGCCGTGATGGCCGGCTATGTGCTGCACCGGCTGTTCACCGAGGAGGGGCTGAAGCTCACCAAGCGCGATCTCGCCTGCGCCGCCGGGTTAGTGCTGGCGCTCGCCGTCACCACGGTGCTGGTGGCCGGGGAGCAGAACCGGCTGGTCGAGGCGCTGAAGCCGATGGCCGCCGCGACGATCTGGTTCGGCCTCGCCTTGGGGCTGGTCTGGGGCCTGGCGCGGCTGCGCAACGGCTTCGGGCCGGCCGTGGCGGCGCTGCTGGTCACCGGCGTCGTCGCCGCCGATCTCGGCGCCAATAACGGCCCCAATGAATCGACCGCGCTGGCGCCGGAGATCTACGACGTGCTGCGCCACGACACCAAGAACGAGACGGTGCAGGTGCTGAAACGGCTGACCGCGCAGCCTTCCGGCTCGCCGCGGCGGGACCGGGTGGAATTGCTCGGCATGGGCTTCGAATGGCCCAATGCCGGGATGGTGCACGGTTTCGACCATACGCTCGGCTATAATCCTTTGCGGCTCGCCGATTTTTCGGAGGCCGTCGGCACGCGCGACACCATCGCCGGGCCCGACCAGCGCAAATTCACGCCGCTCTTCCCCTCCTATCGCTGTCCGCTCGCCGATTATCTCGGGCTGCGCTACATCGCCTCGCCGGTGCCGATCGAGCAGGTGGACCGTTCGCTGCGCGAGGGCGATCTGACGCTCGTCGCCCGGACGAAACAGGGCTTTGTCTACGAGAATCCGCGGGCGCTGCCGCGCGTGCAGTTCGTCGGCGGCTGGCAGCTCGCCGATTTCGACTCGATGAAGACGGCCGGCCATTGGCCGGAGATCGATCCCCACGCTGTGGTGCTGCTCGATGCGGTGCCTCCGGTCGCGCTGAGCGAGGGCCCGGTCCTGGCGCAGGCGGAGGTGAAGCTGACCCGCTACGAGAATACCGAGGTCGAGATCACGGTGACCTCCGCTCTGCCCGGCTTCGTCGTGCTCAACGACATCTGGCACCCCTGGTGGCGGGCGGCGATCGACGGGGTCGAGACCGATATCCTCAAGGCGAACGTGCTGTTCCGCGCGGTGCAGGTGCCGGCCGGCTCGCACAAGGTGACGTTCAGCTTCAAGCCGGTCGAAGGTGCGCTGGCCGAGCTCAGGGATCTGGTCGATCCGCCGGTCGAGGAGGAGGTTCCCGTTCCTGCGCCCGTGACCGCGCCGGCCGTGGCCGGGCAGGGGGCGCCGTTCCGCCCGTCTCTCGCCGTGCCCTCGCGCGAAACCCTCGATTCCCTGCGGCTGGGCGCACCGCCCGTGCCGGCCGGCGACCGCCAGCAGGTCTCGTCGCGAGCCTTCTGAGCGCCGGCGCGGGGCTGCTCCGGCAGTCCCGGCGCGCCTCGCTCACAGCCGGCGCTTCGCCTTCCTAGGCGACGCCGAGCTTCTTCTGCAGCGACGAGGAGGAGGTCGTGTACTGGAAGGTCAGGCGCTTCTCGGGATAGACGTAGCGGTGGATCTTCTGCGCGGCGAGGGCGGCCTCGTGGAAGCCCGAGAGGATCAGCTTGAGCTTTCCGGGATAGGTGTTGATGTCGCCGATGGCGAAGATGCCTGGGGTCGAGGTCTCGAATTTCTCG
>NZ_LMRT01000013.1:502751-502886 GCF_001426225.1 Allobosea sp. Leaf344
GCCGCCGCCGACGATCAGGATGTCGCGGTCGCGGAAGCTCTCCATCTTGCGCACGGCGTAGAAGACGCTGCTGCCCTCATAGCTCTCGATGCCGGGGATCGGCGGCTTCTTGGGCAGGAAGGAGCCGCCGCCGGC
>NZ_LMRT01000013.1:503003-696679 GCF_001426225.1 Allobosea sp. Leaf344
CAGATGCGCCCTGATGTCGAGCAGCCCCAGCTCGAACACCGCGAACAACCCGCACGGACCCGCACCGACGATCACGACGTCGGTCTGGATGGCATCGGCCTGGGGCTCGGGGGTGGACATGGAGCTTCCTTCGAAGAGTTCAAAAACCGGCGCCGCGGCGGGCGGCACGCAATGAAGTCTGACGCGGCCGATGGCAAGAGGCCGCGCGGTAAAAACTGCGGCGGCGCCCTCGTTCCGGGTGGTTTTCAGGCGCCGGTATCGGCCTGCAGCCCCGCGGCCGCGATGCCGGCGACGGCGGCCGCCTCGTCATTCTCGGAGGTATCGCCGGAAATGCCGACCGCGCCCAGCACCAGCCCGGCCTCGTCCTTGATCAGCACGCCGCCCGGGACGGGAACCAGCAGGCCGCCCACCGCATGGGTCGCCGCCTCGACGAAATAGGGCCGGTCCAGCGCCATCTTGTGCAGGGCCCGCGAGCCGATGCCCATCGCGACAGCGCCATGCGCCTTGCCGATGGCGATCTCGCCGCGCTTCAGACTGGTCCTGTCCTGGGCGATGAAGGCCTTCTGGGCGCCGCGCGCATCGAGCACCGCGATGGCGAGGGGCTTGAGTCCGTGCTCGCCGGCATAGGCGAGCGCGGTGGACAGAATGGTCTGGGCCTGGGCGAGGGTCAGCATGGTCAGCTCCTGGAGATCAGCGCTTGTGCCAGCCTTGGGCGGATCACGGAAGACCTAATTCGATTGCGGTCTTGAACTTGTCATGGGGCAGGGGCTTGATGAGCGCCCTACAGGGAGGACGCAGATGGGACTGTTCAGCTTTATCAAGGAAGCCGGCGCCAAGATCTTCGGCGGCTCGGCCAAGGCGGCGAGCGCCGAGGATCTGCAGAAGGAACTGGCCGGCCACGGCCTGCCCTCGGATGTGAAGATCGCCGTCGATGGCGACAGGGTGAAGATCTCCGGCCAGGCGATGTCGACGGAGCAGGCGGAGAAGATCATCCTCGCCCTCGGCAATACGGTGGGAGTGGCGCAGGTCGAGTCGGAGTTGATCGTCACCAAGGAGGCCCCGGCGGCGGTGTTCTACACCGTGCAGAAGGGCGATACCCTCTGGAAGATCGCCGAAAGCCATTACGGCAAGGGCCAGGGCGGGAAATATCCGGAGATCGTCAAGGCGAATACGCCGCCGGTGAAGAACCCCGATCTGATCCAGCCCGGCTGGGTGCTGCGCATCCCGGCGCTCTGAGCCGCCGCAGACTGACCCCCGGCAAAAGTTGCGGAAGCAACTTTTTTTCAGGCTGGCGCTCTTGCGCCGGCCTTGGCTTGTTGGGCATGCTCGCGCCAATGACGGGCAGCATGCAGAGTGCACAGCTGACGCAGGGTGATCGAACCATCCCTGGGAGGGGACAGACATGACAGTGAACCGCCGCCTGTTTCTCGGTCTTGCCGGCACGGCCGTCGCAGCGCCTGCGATCATGCGCGTCACCCGCGCGAATGCGCAGGAGGTGACGCTGCGCATGCATCATTTCCTGCCGCCGGTCGCGAATGGGCATTCGAAATTCCTGAAGCCCTGGGCCGACAAGGTCGGGGCCGAATCCAACGGCCGCATCAAGATCGACATCTTCCCGTCGATGCAGCTCGGCGGCACGCCGCCGCAGCTCTTCGACCAGGCCCGCGACGGCGTCGCCGACATCGTCTGGACGCTGCCCGGCAATACGCCCGGCCGCTTCCCGGGGATCGAGGCCTTCGAGCTGCCCTTCGTCGCCAACAAGCGCGCTCTGGTGAACTCGCTGGCGCTCGCCGATTATGCCGAGCAGAACCTGCAGGACGAGTTCAAGGACGTGAAGCCGCTCTGCTTCTGGGCGCATGATCACGGGCTGATCCACGCCAACAAGCAGGTGAAGACGATGGATGACCTGAAGGGTCTGAAATTGCGCTTCCCCACCCGGCTCGCCGGCGAGGCGCTGCGCGCGCTCGGCGCCAATGCGATCGGCATGCCGATCCCGCAGGTGCCGGAATCGCTGGCACAGCGCGTCATCGACGGCTGCGTCATCCCCTGGGAGGTGGTGCCCTCGATCAAGGTGCAGGAGCTGGTGAAGTTCCACACCGAGATCCCGGGCTCGCCGACGCTCTACACCGCGACCTTCATCCTGGCGATGAACCGGGCGAAATACGACGCGATGGCGCCCGATCTGCGGGCGATCCTGGACAAGAATTCCGGAGCCACGGCCTCCGCCATGGCCGGCAAGGTCTGGGACGAGCAGGCCGTCGTCGTCTCCGAGATGGTGAAGAAGCGCAGCAACACCATCACCGTGCTCGACGAGGCCGAGGCGGCGCGCTGGCGCGAGACGACGAAGCCGGTGATCGATGGCTGGCTGAAGACGGTGAAGGACAAGGGGATGGACGGCGACAAGCTGCTCGCCTCGGCCCGCGCGGCGCTCGCCAAGCACGAGAAGGCGGCCTGAGCGGGAATGACGGGGGGCAGGCAGGAGAGGCGCCCGCCCGGTTTCGACCGGGCGGTGCAGGCGGTGGCGCTGCTCGGCGGCGCGCTGCTCGTGGCGCTGGCGACCATGGTCACGATCAGCGTGACCCTGCGCAGCGACCTCGTCGGCAAGGCCGGGGTGCCGGGTGATTTCGAGCTGGTGCAGATGGCCACCGCCGTCGCCGCCTTCTGCTTCCTGCCCTATTGCCAGCTGCGGCGCGGCAACATCTTCGTCGACACCTTCACGATGAAGCTGCCTCTGCGCGTGCAGCACGGCATCGATGCCGTCTGGGACGTCGTCTACGGGCTGGTGATGCTGCTGATCGCCTGGCGGCTCGCGGTCGGGGCGCGCGCCGCCTTTGCCAGCGGCGAGAACACGATGGTCCTGCAATGGCCGAGCTACTGGCCGATCGGGCTCTGCGCGGCCTTGGCGGCGCTGGTCGCGGCCGCGGCCTTCGTCAGCGCGGCGCGGCTGCTCCGGGGCAGCGCGTGAGCGGCTTCGCGCTGGCGGCGACCGGTTTCGCGGTGATGCTGGGGCTGATGGCCCTGCGCCTGCCGATCGGGCTCGCCATGATGCTGGTCGGCGGCGCCGGCTATATCCAGCTCAACGGGCTCGACCCCTTCCTCAACTACATCCGCACCACGCCCTACCAGATCTTCGCGAATTACACGCTGTCGGTGATCCCGCTCTTCGTTCTGATGGGCGCCTTCGCCGAGCGGTCGGGGCTGGCGGGAGATCTGTTTCGCGCCGCCGCCTCGCTGGTCGGGCATCGCCGCGGCGGGCTCGGCATGGCGGTGATCGGCGCCTGCACCGGTTTCGGCGCGATCTGCGGCTCGGCGGTGGCGACGACGGCGACTTTCGCGCGTGCGGCCCTGCCGGAACTGAGGGCCTATCGCTACGATCCCGGCTTTTCCTGCGGGATCGTCGCCGTCGGCGGCACGCTGGGGATCCTGATCCCGCCCTCGGTGATCCTCGTGGTCTATGCGATCTCGACCGAGCAGAACATCGCCAAGCTGTTCATGGCGGCGCTGATCCCCGGGCTGATGGCGGCGGCGTTCTATTGCCTCACCATCGCGATCATGACCCGGCTGAACCCGCAGATCGGCCCGGCGCAGCCGCGCCTGCCCTGGCTCCAGCGGGTGCGCCCGCTGCTCGGCGTGCTGCCGGCCGCGCTGGTCGCGGTGATCGTCGTCGGCGGCATCTATGGCGGCGTCTTCACCCCGACGGAGGGCGCCTCGGTCGGCGCCTTCGTGATGCTGGCGATCGGGCTGCTGCGCCGCACGCTGGGGCCGAAGGAGATCGGGCAGGCCATCCTGCAGACGGCCGAAACCTCGGCGATGATCTTCGCGATCCTGCTCGGGGCGGAGATCTTCAACGCCTTCCTGGCCCTGACCCAGGTGCCGACGGCGGCGGCCGAAATGATCGCCGGCTCGGGCTGGGGCCCCTATACCGTCCTGGTCGGATTGCTGCTGTTCTACATCGTGCTGGGCGGGGTGATGGACGAGCTGGCGATGATCCTTCTGACGCTGCCGGTGTTCTTCCCGATCGTGACGGCGCTGGATTTCGGCATGCCGACCGACGATATCGCGCTCTGGTTCGGCATTCTGGTGCTGATCGTCGTCGGCATCGGCATGACGGCGCCGCCGATCGGGCTCAACGTCTTCGTCGTCGCCTCGCTGGCGCGCGATGTCCCGGTGACCAGGATCTATCGCGGCGTCATGCCCTTCGTCCTCGCCGACATCGTCAGGCTCGGCCTCGTGGTGGCGTTTCCCGTGCTGACGCTCTATCTGGTGAAGCTGCTGGATTGAGCGGGAGCTTCGCGCGTGGTCGTCAGGGATCTGGATATCGAAGCCGTCGAGGCCGGGCTGGCCGATGGCACGATGCTGCTGGTCGATGTCCGCGAGCCGCATGAATTCGCGGCCGGGCGCATCCCCGGCTCGGTCTCCCTGCCGCTCTCGCAGTTCGACCCCGCCGCCATCCCCGCCGTGGCGGGCAAGCAGGTGGTGTTCTCCTGCGCCGCCGGCATTCGCTCGCTGCGCGCCATCGAATTCGCGCAATCGGCCGGGCTCGACCTGGACAGCCATTATCGCGGCGGCTTCAAGGATTGGGTGATGCAAGGCCGGCCGGTCGAGACCTAGCCGCAAAGGTTTCAGCCTGCGCTGCGTGCATCGCGGCAAGCCGCCGCGCGGGGCTGACGAACGACGCGGCTTGCGCCAGTTTCAGGACTTGCGCCAGTTTTAGAACAAGTCGATTTCGAATGCTGCCGATACGACCATCAAGACGACCGGTGAGGATGATCCCATGCGCCCCATGAAATTCGGATTTGGCCAGCCCGTGCGCCGGGTCGAGGATCACCGGCTGACGACCGGCGCCGGCCGCTACACCGACGACACGGCGGTGGAGGGTGCGCTGCATGCCTTCGTGCTGCGCTCGCAATATGCGCATGCCACTTTCAGGATCCGGGACAAGGCCGCGGCGCTGGCGCTGAAGGGCGTGAAGCTGATCCTGACCGGGGAGGATGTCGCCCATCTCGGCGACATTCCCTGCAAGGGCCTGATCAAGACGGTTTCGGGCGAGCCGGTGAAGCCGCTGCCCGTGCCGGTGCTGCCGACCGATACGGTGCGCCATGTCGGCGAGGCCGTGGCCTTCATCGTCGCGGAGACGCTTGTGCAGGCGCGCGATGCGGCCGAGGCGATCGACATCGAATGGACGCCGCTGCCGGCCGTGACCGGGATCGAGGCGGCGCTCGATCCGAAGGCGCCGCAGATCTGGCCGGACCGCGCCGGCAATGTCGCCTTCGAGGCGGAGCAGGGCGACATCGCCCGGACCGACAAGGCCTTCGCCAAGGCGGCGCGCACCGTCTCGGTCACGATCTACAACAACCGCCTGGCGTCGAACTACATTGAGACGCGCGCCTGCATCGCCGAATACGACAAGGCGGCGAAGCGCTGGACCCTGACGCTCGGCAGCCAGGGCAGCCATGGCACGCGCGACATCCTGGCCAAGAACATCCTGAAGGTCGATCCGTCGCGGATCCGCGTGGTGACGCCGGATGTCGGCGGCGGCTTCGGCACGAAGATCTTCATGTACCGCGAATACCCGCTGACCATGGTCGCGGCCGAGAAGCTGAAGCGGCCGGTGCGCTGGGTCGCCGACCGCACCGAGCATTTCCTCGCCGACACGCATGGCCGCGCCAATCTCGCGACGGCGACGATGGCGCTGGACGGCCGCGGCAGGTTCATCGGCCTCAAGGTCGATCTCGCGGCCGAGATGGGCGCCTATCTCTCGCAATACGGACCCTTCATCCCCTGGGTCGGCACGACCATGACCCCCGGCTGCTACAATATCCCGGCCGTCCATGTCCGCTTCCGGGGCGTTCTGACCAACACCACGCCGGTCGATGCCTATCGCGGCGCGGGCCGGCCGGAGGCGGCCTACCTGATCGAGCGGCTGGTCGACGCCATCGCCATCGAGACAGGCAAGACGCCGGATGCGGTGCGCGCGCTGAACTTCGTCAAGCCGAGCGAGATGCCGCACAAGACGCAGACCGGGCCGACCTATGATTCCGGCGAGTTCGAGGGCCATATGCGCCGCGCCATGGAGGTGGCGGATTGGAAGGGCTTCAAGGCGCGGCTGCGCGCCTCGACCAAGGCGGGCAAGATCCGCGGCATCGGCCTCGCCTGCTATATCGAGGCCTGCGGCGGCGGCGGGCCGGAAAGCTCGACCGTGATCCTCGAGAAGGACGGCATGGTGACCGTGCTGATCGGCACGCAGTCGAACGGGCAGGGGCATGAGACCGCCTATTCCCAGCTGGTGTCGCAGCATCTCGACATTCCCATGGACCGGATCCGCGTGATCCAGGGCGATACCGACAAGGTCGAGACCGGCTCCGGCACCGGCGGTTCGCGCTCGATCCCGGTCGGTGGCGCGGCGCTGAACAAGGCGACCGAGATTCTCTCGGACAACCTCAAGCAGCTCGCCTCCGAGAAGCTCGAAGCCGGCATCGGCGATCTCGAATTCGTCGATGGCGCGGTGCGCGTCGTCGGCACCGACAAGGCGCTCGATCTGGCTGCCATCGCGGCGCTGCCGGGCGCGACGCCGGAGCGGCTGCGGGTGCATCAGAGCTGGCAGCCGCCGGAAGCGACCTATCCGAACGGCACCCATGTCTGCGAGCTCGAGGTCGATCCGCAGACCGGCGCGACCGAGATCAAGAACTATGTCGTGGTCGATGATTTCGGCGTGACGCTGAACCCGCTGATGCTGCAGGGCCAGGTCCATGGCGGGGCCGCTCAGGGCATCGGCCAGGCGCTGATGGAGGAGATCCGCTTCGACGACTCCGGTCAGATGCTGACGGCGACCTTCATGGACTACGCCATGCCGCGCGCCGTCGACATCCCGAACTTCCATTTCGAGACCCGCAATGTCCGCTGCGTGACCAATGCCATCGGGGTGAAGGGTGCGGGCGAGGCCGGCGCGATCGGCGCCTGCCCGGCAGTGATGAACGCCATGGTCGACGCGCTGAACCGCGCCGCGGGCATCAAGGCGATCGACATGCCGGCCACGCCGATCAAAGTCCACAATGCCCTGAAACAGGCGGGGTATCCGCTCTGACGCAAGGAGCGGCTTGTTCCTGTGCAAGCGAGATCGCGAGAATGCGACTTGGCGTCACAGGGCGGATAATGTGATCTGGAGATGTTCTAAACAGGGGCCCGGACAGCGGGCCCCTTTCTTCAGGGGAAACACATGATCCGTACCGCTCTCGTCGTCGCCGGGCTCGGCCTTGGCCTGACCGCCGTGTTCGCGCAGTCCAATGCCATCAGCGAGCGACGCGACGCGATGAAGGCCGTCGGCGCCGCGACGCGCGACGGTGCCGCCATCGCCAAGGGCGAGGCCGCTTTCGACGCCGCGAAGGTCCAGTCGATCTTCAAGGTCTATGCCGACGTCGCCAAGAAGATGCCGACGCTCTATCCGGAGAACTCCAAGACCGGCGGCGAAACCACCGCGGCGCCGAAGATCTGGGAGGATCAGGCAGGGTTCAAGGCGGCCTTCGTCAAGTTCGAGACGGAATCGGCCGCGGCGGCCACGGCCTCGACCGATCTCGCGAGCTTCCGCACCGCCTTCGGCGGCGTCACCAAGAATTGCGGTTCCTGCCACGAGCTCTACCGCATCAAGAAGTGAGCGAAGGCGCTTCCCCGCCGGCGCGCCTCAGCCAGGAGGGGCGCCCGACGGGGACGCCCCTTCGACGGCCGCGGAGCTTTTGACCGCGCGCCACGTTATGCTCCGTTCCAACGGAGCCGGAGAGATCTCAATGCTGCGCCTGCGTCGCCTGCTGGTCACCCTGGTCGTGCTCGCCGTGGCGGGGCTGGCTGGGTTTCTCCTGCTGACCGATCCGCGGGTGGTCTCGCCTTCGCCCGAGATCGGCACGCTACCGGCGCCCGATATTGAGAACGGCAAGCTGCTCTTCGCCGCCGGTGGCTGCACCTCCTGCCATGCGACGCCGGGACAGGACGACAAGCTCAGACTCGGCGGCGGGCTGGCGCTGGAATCGCCCTTCGGGACCTTCCACGCGCCCAATATCTCGCCGCATACGCGCGACGGCATCGGCAATTGGGGCGTCCAGGATTTCGTCGATGCGATGGCGGCGGGCGTCTCGCCCAAGGGGCAGCACTACTACCCCTCCTTCCCCTACACCTCCTATCGGCTGATGCCGCCCAAGGCGCTGGCGGACCTCTTCGCCTATATCCGGACCCTGACGCCGGTCGAGGGCCGGGCGCCGCCGCATGAGCTCGGCTTTCCCTTCAATATCCGCCGCGTCGTCGGCGGCTGGAAGCTGCTCTTCTTCGAAGGGGCGGCCTTCCGGCCCGATCCTTCCAAGAGCGAGGAATGGAACCGCGGCGCCTATCTCGTGAACGGGCCGGGCCATTGCGCCGAGTGCCATTCCAACCGCAATGCGCTGGGTGCCATCGTCAAGGCGACGCGCTTCGCGGGCGGGCCCGATCCCGAGGGCAAGGGCTGGGTGCCCAACATCACCCAGGCCGAGACCGCGCTGGCGAAATGGTCGAAGGCGGAGATCGCCGAGCTTCTCAAGAGCGGCTTCACCCCGAGCTTCGACAGTGTCGGCGGGACCATGGCGGCTGTGGTGCGCAATACGGCGCAGCTGCCGGAGGCCGACCGGCAGGCGATGGCGGAATATCTGAAGTCGCTGCCGGCGGTGCAGGGGCCGGTGCGGCCGGCCAGAACCGGCAGCTGAAGGCGCCGGCGCCGGCGGCCCGCCTCACTCCATCACGGCGGCCTTGAGGATGCAGACCATCAGCGCGGTGCCTGGCTCGCTGCCGACGCAGCGCACGATATGGCGGCGGTCGCAGCGATAGCGCAAGGTGTCGCCGGCCTTGGCGCGCTGGACGATGTCGCCGACCTCGACCTCGAACTCGCCGGAGGTGACGGAGAGGGATTCGATCGAGCCGCGCTGGTGCCCCTCGGAGTCGAGCTCGCCGCCCGGCTCCGACTGCACGTCATACCATTGCAGCCATTCCACCGTCTTGATCCAGCCGATGATGGCGAGGCGCAGCTTGCCGTCCTCGGAGACCAGGATCGGCGTGTCGGAGCGCGAGGTCTTCTCGATGAAGGGCTCTTCCTCGCCGCTGGAGAGCACCCGCTCGATCGAGATGTCGAGCGCCTGCGACAGCCGCCAGATCGTCGCCAGCGTCGGATTGGTCTCGTTGCGCTCGATCTGGCTGATGATCGATTTGGCGACGCCGGATTGTTCGGCGAGTTCCGACAGCGAGAGATTATAGGCCTTGCGCAGGCGCTGGATCGTCTTGCCGAGCTGGCCGGAAATCACCTGCGCGCCCGATTCCAGCTCGCGCCCGCCGCGTTCCTTGGTCTCGATGCCCATGCCTGCCATTCCCGACCGTGAGTGCTGTTTGTCCAAGCGAATAATCGTTTGTCCTACAGGACAATGCCCGCTGCGCCGTGCCGGAGCAAGCGGTGCCGCGGGGCCTGCCGCTTTCGCGAAATGTCAGGGACGCCGCATCATGTGCCGCGCGAGGAGCCGACCTCGCGCTGCTCGCGCTTGAGCAGGCCGAGCTGCTGTTCGCGCAGGATCACATAGATGCCGGAGGCGATGACGATGCTGGCGCCGAGCAGCACCGCGCTGACCGGCCATTCGCCGAAGACGAACCAGCCGATGGCGACGGCCCAGAGCATGGTCGAGTATTCGAAGGGGGCGATGAGGGAGGCGTCGCCATAGCGATAGGCCTGGACCAGCAGGATCTGGCCGAGCCCGCCGAGAATGCCGATCACCACCATCATGCCGGCATCCTGCCAGCCCGGCATCTGCCAGCCGAAGACGATGGTGCAGAGGCCGAGCGCGCTGGTCAGCAGCATGAAGTAAAAGACGATCGCGCCGGTGCCCTCGGTGCGGGTGAGCTGGCGCACCTCGACCGAGGCGAAGGAGGAGCAGAGGGCGCCGGCCAGGCCGAAGGCGACGCCGATCAGCGGGCCGTTGCCGGCGCCATGGCTGGCGACGCCGAGATGCGGGCTGAGCATGATGATGACGCCGATAAAGCCGACCCCGACGGCGGTCCAGCGATAGATCCTGACCCGCTCCTTCAGCACCAGTGCCGCCAGCACGACGACCAGGAGCGGGGCGGCGTAGCCGATGGCGACGGAATCGGAGAGCGGCAGGAATTGCAGCGAGGCGAAGCCGCAGAACATGCCGGTCGAGCCGAACATGCCGCGCTTGAGATGGCCGCGCAGGTTGCGCGTGCGCAGCGCCGCGCCGACGCCGCCCTGCCAGCCGAGCCAGAGCAGCAGCGGGATCATCGCGAAGAAGGAGCGGACGAAGACGAGTTCCCCGGTGGGATAGCGCGTCGAGATCGCCTTGATGCTCGCCGACATCAAGGTGAAGGCCAGCGCCGAGAGCAGCTTGAGACTGATTCCGAGGAGGGGCGACAAGGGCAACCGGCATGCGCGAGGGGAGGTGCCGGCGCGAAGCAGTGGCCAGCTTCGCCTTTAGACCATGGGCGGGCGGGGCTTGAAAGCGCGCTCTCTGCAACCCCGCCCGGCTTGGGCGGGCGGGGCCGCGGGCGCCGTCGCGCTATGCCTCAGAAGCTGCCGCGGAACAGCCCGCCATCGATCAGCAGGTTCTGCCCGGTGATGTAGCCGGCATGGGCGCTGGCCAGGAAGGCGCAGATCTGGCCGAATTCCTCGGCGGTGCCGAAGCGCCCGGCCGGGACCTCCGCCCGCCGCGACGCCGCCATCTCCTCCTCGCTGATGCCCTTGGCGGCGGCCATGCGCGTGGTGGAGCCGCGCAGCCGATCGGTGTCGAAATAGCCGGGCAGGACGTTGTTGATTGTGACACCGGACCCGGCGACCTCGCGCGCCACGCCGGCGAGGAAGGCGGTGAGGCCGGCGCGCGCCGCCGAGGATACGTCGAGCCCCGCCAGCGGGGTCAGCACGCTCATCGAGGTGATGTTGATGATGCGCCCGAACCGGCGCGCGATCATCCCGTCGATCACCGCCTGGGTCAGTTCCAGCGGCGTCGCCATGTTCTGCACCACGCCTTCCAGCAAGGCCTCGCGCGTGACGTCGCGAAACGGCTTGGGCGGCGGGCCGCCATTGTTGTTGACGAGGATGGCCGGCTCGGGCGCCGCGGCGTGCAAGGCCTGCTGGCCCGCCTTGGAGGAGACATCGGCCGCGACCGGGATGATCGTCGCGCCCGTCGCCGCGCGCAGCGCCTCGGCCGTCCGCTCCAGCGTCGCCTGGTCGCGCCCGTTGATCACCACGGTGCAGCCCGCCCGGGCGAGCGCCAGCGCGGCGCCGCGGCCGAGCCCCTTGCTGGAGGCGCAGACAATGGCCGTGCGGCCGGCGATTCCCAGATCCATGGCGGTCTCCCGATGCGTTGAGGCGATTCCCGCCCCAATTGAGCAGGGTTCGGCCGTGCCGTCATCAAAGCGCAATGCGAGTCGGGCACACGCCCCGGGCATGGAAACGGCTGGGTGGCGGGTGATGAGCGACGAGACGGGAGCGAAGCAGGTCCGCGCGATCTTCATCTCGGACCTGCATCTGGGGACGCGCGGGGCGCAGGCCGATCTGGTGCTGGAATTCCTGAAAGCCTATGACGCGCCGCAGATCTATCTCGTCGGCGACATCATCGACGGCTGGCGGCTGAAGAATGGCTGGTACTTCCCGCAGACCCACAACGACGTCGTGCAGAAGCTGCTGCGCAAGGTCCGCAAGGGCGCGAAGCTGACCTATGTCACCGGCAACCACGATGATTTCCTGCGGGACTTCACCGGGCTGCATTTCGGCGGCATCGCCCTGGTCGACGACGTCATTCACGAGACCGCCGACGGCAAGCGACTGCTGGTGATCCATGGCGATCTCTTCGACCTGGTCGTGCGCAATGCCCGCTGGCTCGCCCTGCTGGGCGACTGGGCCTATACGGTGGCGCTGGCCTCGAATGTCGTGGTCAACCGGGTCAGGCGGCTGCTGCACCTGCCGCATTGGTCGCTGTCGGCCTGGGCCAAGCTCAAGGTCAAGAACGCGGTCAATTACATCGGCGAGTTCGAGCATTGCCTGGCCGCCGAGGCGCGCCGCCACAATGCCGACGGGGTGGTCTGCGGCCATATCCACCACGCCGCCTGCCGCGAGATCGACGGGCTTGTCTATATCAACACCGGGGATTGGGTGGAGAGCTGCACCGCGGTCGTCGAGCATCATGACGGCCGCTTCGAGCTGGTGCTGTGGCCGCAATACCGGCTAAAGGGCCAGAAGCCGGTGCCGGTCGTCGTGCCGGCGCAGCTGCAGCCCGCGCTGGTGGAGGCCGCCTGATGCGGCTGCTGATCGCGACCGACGCCTGGCGGCCGCAGATCAACGGCGTGGTGCGCTCGCTCGAGCGCATGCGGGAGGCGGGCCCGGATTTCGGTGTCGCCACGGAGATGCTGACGCCGGAAGGCTTCCGGCAGATCGGCCTGCCCTCCTATCCCGATATCCGCATCGCGCTGGCGACCCAGCGCGAGATCGCCAGACGCATCCATGCGATCGCGCCCGATCACATCCATATCGCGACGGAAGGACCGATCGGCTGGCTGACCCGGGCCGTCTGTCTCGCCGAGAAGCGGGGCTTCACCACCAGCTACCACACGCGCTTCCCGCAATATGTCGCGGCGCGCTGGCCGATCCCGGAAAGCTGGAGCTACCGTTTCCTGCGCCGCTTCCACGGACCGGCGGCGGCGGTGATGGTCTCGACCGCGACGGTCGAGGCCGAGCTGATCGCCCATGGTTTCGAGCGCATCGTGCGCTGGGGGCGGGGCGTCGACCTGTCGCTGTTCCATCCGCGCCGGGAGAGCGTGCTCGATCTGCCGCGGCCGATCTTCCTCAGCGTCGGCCGTGTCGCGGTGGAAAAGAATCTCGACGCCTTCCTCTCGCTGCGGCTGCCGGGGAGCAAGGTCGTGGTCGGGGACGGGCCGGCGCGGGCCGAGCTGCAGCGGGCCTATCCGGAGGTGCTCTTCCTGGGGATCTGCGAGGGCGAGCGGCTGGCCTCGATCTACGCCTCTTCGGATGTCTTCGTCTTCCCGAGCCTGACCGACACGTTCGGCATCGTGCTGCTGGAGGCGGCGGCGAGCGGGCTGCCGGTGGCGGCCTTTCCGGTCCAGGGCCCCAAGGACGTGTTCGGCAACAGCGAGGCGGCGGTGCTGGGCGAGGATCTGCGGGCCGCGGCGCTGGCGGCGCTGCGCATCCCGCGCGAGACCTGCCTCGCGCTCGCCGCCGCCCATAGCTGGCGGCGCAGCGCCGAGCAGTTCTACGGCCATATCCGCACCGTCATGCAGCGCGCGGCGCCGCGCGACCACAGCCCGGCCGAAACCGGAGTCGGCGAGGTCAGAGCCTTCGCGAGCGCCTGTCCCGGGGAATAGCCCGCGAGGATGGTTCGGCCGGCTTGAACTCGGCGCGGAAGGCGTCGCGGCGCTCATGCACGGCGGCGATCACCAGCCCCATCGGCACTCCGAGCCCGACCAGCGCCGCCTCCGAGAGCTGCAAGCTGGCCTCGATCGTCTCCGGCACGGCGTCGTTGACGCCGATCTCGTAGAGATGGCGGGCATGGGCGCCGTCGCGGGCGCGCGCCACGATGATGATGTCCGGCCGCAGCGCACGGGCGGCCTGCACGGTCTCGTCGACGGCGCGGGGATTGTCGATGGTGACGATCAGCGCCGTCGCCTCGCCGAGGCCGCAGAGCCTGAGGAAATCGCCGCGGGTCGCGTCGCCATAGAAGGCCGGACGGCCGGCCCGCCTCTGGCTCGCCACCAGGACCGGGTCGGAATCGATCGCGATATAGGGTTTGCGATGCTCTTCCAGCATGCTGCCCACCAGCCGCCCGACACGTCCGCAGCCGACCACGATGGCGCGGGCGGCGTGATCGTCCGGCGGCGTGGCGAGAGCCTCGTCCGGCAGGACGCTCGGCGGCACCAGCCGCTTGGCGAGATGGCGGGAGAGCCGGGCGAGGAAGGGCAGGGCGACCATGGTCAGCGAGACCGCCGTCAGCACAAGGCTGGCGACGTCCTGCGCCAGCAGCTTGGCCGACACGGCGGCGCCGAACAGCACGAAGGCGAACTCGCCGCCCGGCCCCAGCATGATGGCGGATTCGATCGCCGTCGCCGCGGAGAGCTTGAACCAGCGGGCGAGGCCATAGACCAGCAGCGCCTTCACCCCGAACAGGCCGAGCGCGATGCCGAGCACGGCCAGCGGCTGGCTGGCGATCTGCGCCGGGTCGACGCTCATCCCGACGGTCAGGAAGAACACGCCGATCAGCAGCGATTTGAACGGGTCGACCGTGACCTCGATGGCGCGGCGATATTCGGTCTCGGCCAGCAGCAGCCCGGCGATGAAGGCGCCGAGCCCCATGGAGAGCCCGGCCGCGGCGGCCACGACACCGGTGCCGAGGGCGACCAGCAGCGTCGCCGCCATGAAGCTCTCGGAGGAATCGGTCGCGGCGACCATCCGGAACAGCGGCCGCAGGCCGAGCCGCCCGATGACGATGATGGCGGCGATGGCGGCTACGGCCTGGACCATCGCCTGGGCCAGCCCGGCGAGCAGCGAATTCTGCCCGGTCTGTGCGCCGAGGACGCTGACCAGGAAGAGCAGCGGGACGACCGCGATGTCCTGGCAGAGCAGCACCGCGAAACTGGCGCGCCCGGCCGAGGTCGTGGTGCGCCGCTTGCTGGCCAGAAGTTCGACGACCATGGCGGTCGATGAGAGCGCCAGCCCGAAGCCGATGATCAGCGCCGCGGTCTTGGGCTGGCCCAGCGCAAAGGCGACCGCGCCGATGACCGCGCCGGAGAGCGCGATCTGTCCGAGGCCAAGCCCGAAAACCAGGCGGCGCATGGTGCGCAGCCGCTCGAAGGAGAGCTCCAGCCCGATGACGAAGAGCAGGAAGGCGACGCCGAGCTCCGCCGGCCCCGACAGCGCCTCCTGGCTGGAGACGGTGATGGCGCCGAGAACCGGCACGGAGGCGACCAGCCCGCCGAGCCCGAAGGGTCCGAGCAGCGCGCCGCAGGCCATGAAGGCGACGATCGAATTGACCTTGAAGCTGCGCGCCAGCGGCACGACGATCCCCGCCGTGGCGAGCACGACCACGGCGTCCTTGTAGATGGTGGGATCGGTCGCGCTGGCCAATGCTCAATCCGCTCGATTCGTCTGTGAAACAGCCCGCCGACAGTGCCGCCTGAGCAGGCGCAACACAACCGCCGCGCCGTGTTTCCGGCCGCGATCGCGGGCTTTACGGTTTCCGCTTTGCCGAGCGATGGTTTAGCTTCGCCGGTTCTGGCCAAGGGATGGACAATGCGATTTGCCGGCACTGAAAACTATGTCGCCACCGAGGATCTCACCGTCGCGGTCAATGCCGCGATCCGCCTGGAGCGGCCGCTGCTGGTGAAGGGCGAGCCCGGCACCGGCAAGACGGTGCTGGCGGAGGAGATCGCCGCCTCGCTCGGCGCGCCGCTGATCACCTGGCACATCAAATCCACCACCAAGGCGCAGCAGGGGCTCTATGAATACGACGCGGTCAGCCGCCTGCGCGACAGCCAGCTCGGCGACCCCCGCGTCTCGGAGATCGGCAATTACATCAAGCGCGGCAAGCTCTGGGAGGCTTTCGTCGCGCCGCGCCGGCCGGTGCTGCTGATCGACGAGATCGACAAGGCGGATATCGAATTTCCCAATGATCTGCTGCTCGAGCTCGACCGGATGGAGTTCCATGTCTACGAGACCGGCGAGACGGTGCGGGCGGCGCAGCGCCCGGTGATCATCATCACCTCCAACAACGAGAAGGAGCTGCCGGACGCCTTTCTGCGCCGCTGCTTCTTCCATTACATCCGCTTCCCCGACGCTCAGACGATGCAGGCGATCGTCGAGGTGCATTTTCCCGGCATCAAGAAGCGGCTGATGGAGGAGGCGCTCAAGCTGTTTTTCGAGGTGCGGGACGTGCCGGGCATCAAGAAGAAGCCCTCCACCTCCGAGCTGCTGGACTGGCTGAAGCTGCTCGTCGCCGACGAGATGACGCCGGAGATGTTGCGGGAGCGCGATCCGCGCAAGCTGATCCCGCCGCTGCACGGCGCGCTGCTGAAGAACGAGCAGGATGTCTCGCTGTTCGAGAAGCTCGCCTTCATGACCCGCCGCGAGCAGAGGTGAGGCGCCGGCGGCGCGCCTGCAAACCGCGATGCGTCGAACCGCACCCGCGCCACTCGCCATTCGCCGCCCGGATGCTTAGATCATCGCCATGCGCCGCCTGATGCTCCTCCGCCATGCGAAGTCCAACTGGCCCGAAGGCATGGCCGATCGCGACCGGCCGTTGGCGAGCCGGGGGCGCGAGGCGGCGCCGGTGATGGGTCGCTATCTCGCCGAGGAGCTGCTGCTGCCGGAGCTGGTCCTGGTGTCGCCGGCGCGGCGCACGGCGGAGACCTGGGAGCTCGTGGCGCCGATGCTGCCGGACAGGCCGCCGAGCCGGATCGAGCCGCGCATCTACGAGGCGCCCTCGCAGCGCCTGCTCCAGGTCGCGCAGGAGGTGGAGCCGGCGGTGCGGACCCTGCTGCTGATCGGGCATAATCCCGGGCTGGAGGAGCTGGCCGCCGCTCTCACCAGCCATGGCGACCGCTATGCCGCCGCAAGGATGAGCCAGAAATACCCGACCTGCGGCCTGGCCGTGCTGGATTTCGAGATCGAGGATTGGCGCGACCTCGGCCCGCGCAGCGGCCGGCTCGACCGTTTCGTCACGCCCGCTTCGCTCGGCGAAGGTCCCGACGCGTGAAGGGCGGTCTCCCTTGAGCCAGGACTCCCTGTTCGACGGCGCCCGCAGCGCCGCGCTCGCCTTCGGCGACAGCCTGCTCGGGCTGGCGCGGCCGCGCCTGCGGCTCGGCGTCACCGGCCTGTCGCGCTCGGGCAAGACCGTCTTCACCACGGCGCTGATCCAGAACCTGATCGAGGGCGGGAAGCTGCCGGTCTTCAAGGCGGCCAGCGAAGGCCGGATCGCGCGCGTCCGGCTGGTGCCGCAGCCCGATCCGGACGTGCCGCGCTTTCCCTATGAGGCGCATCGCGCGGCTTTGACCGGGCCGGCGCGGCGCTGGCCGGACTCGACGCGGCGCATTTCCGAACTTCGCATCGAGATCGATTACGAACGCGCCGCCGGCTGGTTCCGCGGCCCGGCGACGCTGACGCTCGACATCGTCGATTATCCCGGGGAATGGCTGCTCGATCTCGCGCTGATCGGCCAGGACTACAAGGCCTGGTCGGCGCAGGCGGTGAGCGACGCGCGCAAGGCGCATCGCCGCGCCAGCGCGCAGGAATGGCTCGACGATCTCGGCAGGCGCGACCCGCTCGGCCCGGCCGATGAAATGGCGGCCGAGGCGGCGAGCGATCTGTTCAAGCGCTATCTGGCGCGGCTGCGGGCCGATCCCGAGGCGGTGGCGGTGACACCGCCCGGGCGCTTCCTGATGCCGGGGGATCTCGAAGGCTCGCCCGCCTTGACCTTCGCGCCGCTCGATCTGCCCCACGATACCGACCCGCGGCCGGGCACGCTGGCGGGGCTGATGGCGGAGCGTTTCGAGGCCTATAAGCGCGTGGTGGTGACGCCGTTCTTCCGCGAGCATTTCGCCAGGCTGGACCGGCAGATCGTGCTGGTCGACGCGCTGGCGGCGCTCGATGCCGGCGCCCCGGCTCTGGCGGATCTCGAGACGGCGCTGGGCCAGGCGCTGGCGGCCTTCCAGGTGGGCCGCAATTCCTGGCTGAGCAGCCTGTTCTCGCCACGGATCGAGCGCGTGCTCTTCGCCGCGACCAAGGCCGACCACATCCATCATACCAGCCATGACCGGCTGGCGGCGGTGATGGCGCATCTCGTCGGGCGCGCGGCCTCGCGGGCCGAAGGCGCCGGCGCGAAGGTCGAAAGCATGGCGCTCGCCGCCGTGCAGGCGACGCGCGAGGTCAGGATCCGGCAGGGGCGCGACGAGCTGCCGGCGATCGCCGGCGTGCCGGAGGCCGGCGAGGAGGTCGGCGGCGAGATTTTCGACGGGACCGAGGAAGCGGCGATCTATCCCGGCGAGCTGCCGGAGAACCCGGCGGCGATCTTCGATCCCAAGGCGCGCTGGCAGATCCGCGCGCCGCGGTTCCGGCCGCCCGCGGTGGAGCCCGATGCCGGCGGGCGGACCCGACCGCCGCCGCAGATCCGCCTCGACCGTGCGCTGGAATTCCTGATCGGCGACAGGCTGGCTTGAGGAGGAGGGCGCCATGAGCAGCAAGACGCCGCGTGCGGTCCGGCTCGAAAGCGCGGGGCTCGCCAGCGAGGAAATCGTGGCCCGCGACCAGAGCGTGGCCGTCCTGCCCGAGACCGAGCCGCTGGATCCGGCCGAGCCGGTTCCGGTCGCCGTGACGCGGCGGCGGTTTTCCTGGGGCGGGTTGTTCGTCGCCGGGCTCACCGGGTTTCTGGGGCTGAGCTTCGCCGTCTGGGCGGAGCGGACCATCGCCGGGCTGATGGCGCAGAACCCGGCGCTGGGCTATGCGGCGCTGGCTTTCGCCGCGGTCGCTCTGCTGGCGCTGTGCATCATGCTGGGCGGGATCGCCCGGGATATCCTGCGCGAGCGCAAGGTCGAGGGGCTGCGCCTGCGGGCGACGGCGGCGCTCGCCGGCGGCACCCTCGCCGAGGCCAAGGCGCTGGCCGCCGAGTTGACCGGCCTCTATGCCCGCCGCGCCGACACGGCCAAGGGCCGCGCCGCGCTGGAGGACGCGCTGCCCCAGCTCTTCGCGCCGCGCGACGTGCTGGCGTTGGCCGAGCGCCATCTGATGAGTTCCCGCGACGCGCAGGCGCAGGCGCTGATCGCGCAGGCGGCGCGGCGCGTCTCGCTCGTCACGGCGGTCAGCCCGCGGGCGCTGATCGACATCGTCTTCGTGCTGGTGGCCTGCGCGCGGCTGCTGCGCGCCATCGCCGCAGTCTATGCCGGCCGCCCCGGCACGCTCGGCCTGTTGCGCCTGGCGCGGCAGGTGCTGGGGCATCTCGTGGTCACCGGCGGCGTCGCGGCCGGGGACGCGGTGATCCAGCAGGTGGTGGGGCAGGGGCTGGCCGCGCGGCTCTCGGCCAAGCTCGGCGAAGGCGTGCTCAACGGGCTGCTGACGGCGCGGATCGGTCTCGCCGCGCTGGCCGTCTGCCGGCCGCTGCCCTTCATCGAGGCGCGCCCGCCCTCCCTCTCCGAGGTGGTGGGCGATCTGACCGCGCTGCGGCAGTGACGGCGAGTCCGCCCCGGCAGATTTTGCCGGGCGCGCCCGGATCTGCCCGGTCGAAAGCGCTGCGTTACCGATCGACAACCATCTAACCCTCTGAAAAGGCGCAGAGCCGCGCATGGCACGCGCCATGCAAAGCCCCTCTCGAAAGTTGTGCGTCGGCTGTTAGCCGCCAGTTCGAGGTGAGGTTGCCATGGGTGTTTTCAGTGCGCTGACGACAGCGGTTTCGGGGATGCAGGCGCAGTCCTATGCGCTCGAGAACATCTCGGGCAACATCGCCAATTCGCGAACCGCCGGCTTCAAGCGTGTCGACACGACCTTCGCCGATCTGGTGCCCGATTCGGCGCTGAACCGGCAGATCTCGGGTTCGGTCGGCGCCTTCAGCCGCGCCACCAATTCGACCCAGGGCGACCTGAACGCCACCAAGATCGACACCAATGTCGCGATCAACGGCGACGGCTTCTTCGTCGTCGACAAGCGCCTCAGCGGCGTCGGCTCGAACACCACCTTCAACAATGCGAGCTACTATACCCGCCGCGGCGATTTCGATTTCGACGCCAACGGCTATCTCGTCAATGGCGCGGGATATTTCCTGAAGGGCCAGAAGATCGACACCGTCACCGGCGAGGTGATCGGCACGCAGCCGGAAGTGCTCCGCATCACCCAGGAGCAGTACCCGGCCAAGGCGACCACGGCGATCGAATACCGCGCCAACATCCCGTCGCTGCCGGCCACGACGCGCAGCAAATCCGATCCGGCCAATCCGGCACTGCGCCTGCTGAACCCGGCCAATTACGGCGCCGGCGCCCGCAACCCGCTGCCCGCGCCCGGGACCGGCGTGGTGCAGGGGCAGGATGTCAGCACCTTCCTGAGCGATTCCATCCCGGGCGGCTCGGTCACCGTCTATGACGCGCTCGGCCAGGCCACCACCGTCGAGATGCGCTGGGCCAAGACCGTGAACGCCGGCACACCGCCCGGCGCGGTCGATACCTGGGCGCTGTTCGTCGCCGAGAACACCTCCGCGACCGGCGCCACCCCGGCCTATCGCGCCGCCGGCCAGACCGTGACCTTCGACGGCACCGGCAAGATGACCGCCCCGGCCTCCGGCAACATCACGCTGCCGAACGTCACGATCAACGGCACCGCCATCAGCGGCATCAACCTGCAGGTGGGCACCGACGGGCTGACCCAGAACGGCGATACCAGCGGCCAGATCAACGCCCGCAGCATCCGCCAGGACGGCTATACCGCCGGCACGCTGGATCGCGTTTCGGTTACCGCCACCGGCCAGGTGGTCGGCACCTTCAGCAACGGCCAGGTGAAGGCGCTGGCGCAGATCGCGGTCGCCCGCTTCAACGCCGACAACGCGCTGAAGCGGCTCGATGGCGGCGCGTTCGAGGAGACGATCGAATCCGGGGCGCCGATCGTCGGCTCCGGCTCGTCCTCGCTGATCGGCGGCAATGTCGAGCAGTCGAACACCGATATCGCCGACGAATTCTCGAAGATGATCGTCACCCAGCAGGCCTATTCGGCCAATACCAAGGTGATCAGCACGGCGCAGGAGATGCTGCGCGACGTCTTCAGCATCATCCGCTGAGGCTGAGCCGTCCAGAACGGGCGGGTGAAGACGGGAGTCGGAAATGGGCCTGAGCACATCCCTCAACATCGCGGTCGGCGGCCTCGCCGCCAACCAGGCCGGCATCGGCATCGTTTCGCAGAACGTCGCCAATTCCGGGCGCGCCGGCTATGTCCGGCGCCAGATCACGACGATCGAGGGCAATAACGGCTCGACCACCCAGATGTCGGCGGTCCAGCGGCTGCTCGACCGGGTCGTCCAGCACCAGCTCTGGCAGGAGACCTCCAGCGCCGCCTATACCTCGACCCGGGCCGGCGCCATGGCGCAGATCGACAAGCTCTACGGCGCGCCGGGCAGCGCCAATGCGCTGGACGCCGTCTACAACAAATTCACCAGCGCGCTGCAGGCCCTGCAGAACGACCCCGGCAATTACAGCCTGCGCTCGGGCGTCGTCGATTCCGCGACCCAGCTGGCGGCGCGGCTGAACGGACTGTCGGCGGGCGTGCAGGCGCAGCGCCAGCAGGCCGAATCCAATATCGCCGAAGCGGTCAAACAGACCAATTCGCTGCTGAACACGCTGACCACGCTCAATGCGCGGATCACCGGCAGCCCGCAGGATGCCGGGCTGGCGGAGCTGAAGGACCAGCGCGACCGCGTCGTCGCCGAGCTCTCGCAATATATCGACATCAAGACCAGCGAGAACGACCAGGGCTCGCTGAGCATCGTCACCACCTCGGGCACGCAGATCTTCGACGGCCGCCCGGCCGTGACCTTCTCCTTCGACGAGCGGGCGAATGTCGGCGCGGGCTCGCAATGGGATGCTGACCCGGCGAGGCGCGGCGTCGGCACCGTGACGATGCGCGACGGCACCGGCGGCGCGATCGACGCCATCGCCAACAACCTGTTCCGCTCCGGTACCATCGCCGCCAATATCGAGCTGCGCGACAAGACGCTGAACCAGGCGCAGGCCCAGCTGGACGAACTCGCGGCGCAGATGGCGAGCGCGCTGTCCGACCGCGACATCAAGGGCACGGCCGTCACCGCGGGGGCGGCGACGGGCTTCGACGTCGACATGACCGGGCTGCAGGCGGGCAACCGCATGACGCTCGAATACAAGGTCACCCCCGGCGGCGCGGTCCGCAAATTCACCTTCGTCCGGGTCGATTCCGCCGCGTCGCTGCCGCTGCCGCAGGGCACGGGCGGGGACGCCAACAACAGCGTCGTCGGGATCGACTTCTCGGGCGGGCCGGCTTCGGTCGCGGCGCAGATCCAGGCCGCCATCGGCGGCGGCTTCACCGTCTCGAACACCGGATCGACCCTGCGCATCGTCGACGACGGCGCAGGCGGCACGCGCGACGTGGTGGGGCTCTCCGCCCATCCGACCGCGACGAGCATCGCCGGCGGGACCGCCGAACTGCCCTTCTTCGTGGATTCCGGAAAGGGCAACGCCGCCTTCACCGGATCCTATGAGGGCGGCTCGCAGACGGTGGGCTTCGCCTCCCGCATCGCGGTCAACCCGTCGCTGATCGCCGATCGCTCCGGCCTCGTCGTGTTCAACACCTCCCCGGCCACGCCCCAGGGCGATGCCACCCGCCCCCGGCAGATGCTCGAGCGGCTGAGCACCAGCCAGCGCGACTTCACCCGGGTGACCGGGCTCGACGGGCAGACCGCGACCTCCTCGCTCTCCGTCTCCACCTATGTCCAGCGCGTCGTGTCCTCGCAGGGGCAGGCGGTCGAGGCCGCCAAGCGGCTGGATGAGGGGCAGAAGATCGCCCTGGCCGCCGTGCAGAGCCGGTTCCAGGCGACGTCGCAGGTCAATGTCGACCGGGAGATGTCGACGCTGATCGAATTGCAGGCCGCCTATGCCGCCAATGCCCGCATCATCTCGACCGTGAAAGAGATGATGGACGTCCTGATGCGGGTCTGAGGAGAACCACGATGACGATCACATCCTATGGGACCGGAGCCTATCGCGCCGCCAGGACCAACGATCTCGTCAGCAATCGCTCGCAATTCGAGGAGCTGCAGCGCCAGCTCGCGACCAAGAAGCGGAGCGAGACCTTCGGCGATCTCGGCATGGATCGTCGCACCAGCCTCGACGTCGCCAGCAAGATCTCCTCGATCGACTCCTGGCTGGCGGGCATCCAGCTCGGCAACGTCAATGTCGATCTGCAGACCAAGGCGATCGAGAACTACGCGAAGATGACCTCCGAGACGCGCAACGATCTGCGCTCGAACACCTATGTTCCCAGCGCCAGCGGCCGGTCCTCGCCGCAGACGATGGCGGAGGAGAAGTTCAAGCAGACGCTGGATCTGCTGAGCACCCAGGTCAATGGCCGCTACCTGTTCTCCGGGCGGACCAGCGACGTGAACCCGGTCGCGAGCTACAGCGAGATCATGAACGGCGATGCGCCGGGCCGGGCCGGGCTGAGCCAGCTGATCAAGGAGCGCCAGCGCGCCGATCTCGGCACGGCGCCGAACTGGGGCCGCGTCGCCTTCTCGAATACAGGGCCGACCAACACGACGATGACCGAGGCCGGCGGCGATTTCGGGCTGAAGCTCACGGCGGCCACCTCATCGAACACGGCGGCGATCGCCGTCGCCCGCAATGCCGGGCCGCCGGTCAATCTGAGTGTCGACGTCAACGCCCAGCCGCAGCCGGGCGATACGGTGCGGATCAAGCTCGATCTCCCGGACGGCACCCAGAAGGAGATCGAGCTCACGGCGATCGCGGCCGGCGCCACGCCGCAGCCCGGCAAGACCTTCACGATCGGCGCCGACACCACCGAGACGGCGACCTCGCTGCGCGATTCGCTGCGCGCCGGGATGAAGAAGGAGGCCGAGACGACGCTGATGTCGGCTTCGGCGATGGCGACGGCGACCGATTTCTTCGCGGCGCCCTCTCCGGGTGCGGCCCCTGGCGATCCGCCGATCCTGCCCTGGCGGGTGGTCGGGACACCGGAGACGGCGACCACCCGCATCCGCGGCACGGCCGCCGATACGACGGTCTGGTACCGGGGCGAGCTCGGCGCGGCGAACGACAAGGCGCGCACCACCGCGACCGTCCAGGTCGACAAGGGCCAGGCGGTGGCCGTCGGCGCGCGGGCCAATGAGAACGCCTTCCAGACCGGGCTCGCCGCCTTCGCCGTCCTGGCGCATGAGAATTTTCCGCAGGCGGATGCGAATTCGCAGACCCGCTACGAGGCGATGATCGAGCGTGCCCGCGAAAAGCTCGGCTTCGGCGACACCGCGCAGAAGCCGGCCGAGATCATCACCGAGCTCGGCGCCGCCAAGGCCAGCATGGCCCAGGCCAAGGAGCGCCACACGGCGACGAAGAACCAGCTGACGAGCCTCGCCGATTCCGTCGAGAACGTCACCACGGAAGAGGTGGCGGCGCAGATCCTGGCGCTGCAGAACACGATGCAGGCGAGCTATCAGGTGACGTCGATCCTGTCGAAGCTGAACCTGACCAATTATCTCTGAGCCGGGCCGCGGCTCATGAAAAAGGGCGCCCGCGAGAACGGGCGCCCTTTTTGCGTTCGAGGCAAAGACGTCAGCGGCCGCGCAGGCCCGCCGCGATGTCCCGGTTGATGTTGACGAGCACGCCGAGCTTGGCCGCCGCCGGCTCGGCGGCGACGCGGAAGGTGTGGTTGAAGATGAAATTGGCGAGGCCCAGGATATTGCGCTTGATCTCGACCGGGAGGGGGTTCTCCTCCTTGATCACGGCCGAGACGAGCAGCGTCCAGAGCTTGCGGTTATAGGTCAGGGCCTCGTCCAGATCCTGCTCGCGGGCGAGCCAGTCGTCGGCGATCAGCTGCAGCCGGGTCGCGGCCTTGATCAGGAGGGAGGCTTCCAGCTCGCGAGGCGTGTCGATCGCTTGGTTGGAGCGGGCGGCAGAGGCGTAGGCGTTAAACCCGTGTTGCATTCTCGATGAGTTCCGCTTCGTAAGCGATCAGCTTTTTGGCCGCCTTGAGAGCTTTGTACAGATCACCACTTAAGATGCGGTTATTGATCTCGTGAATATGCGGCATAGCGCTCGGTGCCGCCTGCAGGAAATCCCGCACCAGCTCGAAATAGGTCTGGTGCCCATGCGCCGCATCCTGCGCGAGATACATCAGCTGGATCGACAGATAGATCTTCTTCGCCGGCGAATCCGCGCTGGTCGCCGTGAGAATGTCCTTCTCGCGCAGGATCGGCGCGTCGCCCTCGATGAAGAAGCGCGTGCGCTGCTCGTCGTTGCGGATGACGACCTGGCCGATGATGATGCGCTCGCGCGGCTTGAGTTCGACCTTGAGAGCCATGTCGATCCTGCCTTCTGGCTGGAGGGGGGTGCTGCCTTTACTGGAACAGCCGCAATACACCCTGATCGGCCTGGTTGGCGAGCGAAAGCGCGGTCTGCGACAGCTGCTGGCGCGTGTTGAGAGCCAGCAGGCTGGCGCCCTCGGCGTTCGAATCGGCCGCGACCAGCGTATCGGCGCCGGTGGTGAGGACGTTGGCGAGTTCCTTGGTGAAATCCTGCCGGGTCTGGGCGATCGAGAGGTTCGAGCCCAGGGTCGAGGACAGGGATTTGAGCGAGGTGAGCGAGCTCGTCAACGCGGCCGTGGCCCGGTCGAGGTCGAGATCGTTCTGGAAGTTGAAGAAGCCGGCGAGCTGGGTGTTGGTCGCCAGCGAGATGCCGAGATTATCGGCGCTGAGCGTCGAGCCCTGGATGTCGAGCTTGGTCTGGTTGGTGCCGGTCTTCTCGTTAAAGATGATCGAGAGACGGTCGCCCTGCAGCAGGTTGATGCCGTTGAAGCTCGCATCCTTGGCGAGCTGGTCGATCTGCGTGCGCAGGTCGTTGAACTGCTGGATCAGATTGGAGCGGACGGCCGAGGTGATGTTCGAGGAGGTGATGGTCGAGGTGCCGACCACGGCGTCGGCGGCGAGGAAGCCGATCGCGGTGTTGCCCGTGCCGGTACCGGCCGCCGTGCGCGCGGCCGCGGCGTCTGCGCCGACGCCATAGCCGAAATCGACGGTCTCGGAGCCGTTGCCCTTGACGTTGAGCTGGCCCTTCTCGTCGATGAAGGCGGTGGCGAGGCCGGATTTGTTGATCTCGTTGACGAGATCGCGGACCGTGGCGTTGGCATTGGCGAAATTGGCTTCGTAGGTGACCGAGCCGACGGTGATCGAGATCGCCGATTGCGGGCTGGCGCTGGTGTCGAGGCCGAGGTCGCCGGGGGTCGAGGCGGTCGCGGCATTGGCGACGGCGTCGGCGCTGGCGAGCTTCTTGTCGAGCGCGATGTCCTTCAGGCTCTTGCTGGTGACCGCCGCCTCGGCCGCCGTCGCGAGCGCCGTGCCGGCCTTGGTCGGACGGTTCTGAGCCGCATCGGCCTGGGCCTGCTTGACCGTCGACTGCAGGGACTGCACCAGCTTGGTGATGCTGTCGATGCCCTTGGACGCCGCCTGGATGGTCTGGATGCCGTTGGAAATGCCGTCCAGCAGCCCGTTCAGCTGCGAGGAGCGGTCGTTCAGCGCGAGCGAGGTGAAATAATTGACCGGATTGTCGATGGCCGAATTGACCTTGCGGCCGGTCGCCAGGCGGTTCTGGATGACCCCCTGCTGGCTGGTCGTCTGCTGCAGGGTGAGCAGGTTGTTGCGAACGCCGCTTGATAAAATCGGTCCGGCCATTTCAATCCCCTGACGCGCGAATTCATGTTTGGTCTGTTAGACTTCAGACAATCATTCCTTCTTAGGGATAATAAACCGTTAACAGCGCAAACTGATTGACGCGATTGCGCTTTCGCAAAAAAAGGCGGCCGAGCTTTCGCCCCGCCGCCATGGTCTTCGACCACATTCTGTGGTTGCCCCGCTCCTGCGGGACGAAGAAGGATCAGAACAGGCGCAGGATCGCCTGGTCGGCCTGGTTCGAGAGCGACAGAGCGGTCTGCGACAGCTGCTGGCGGGTCTGGAGGGCCAGCAGGCTGGCGGCCTCCTGGTTGCCATCGGCTGCGACGAGGTTGTCGGCACCCTGCGACAGCACGCTGGCCAGATCCTTGGTGAAGTCCTGACGGGTCTGGACCACCGAGAGATTGGCGCCCAGCGACGAGGACAGAGACTTCAGCGAGGTCAAGGCGCCGGTCAGCGACTTGGTGGCGGCATCCAGATCGGAGTCGTTCTGGAAGTTGAAGAAGCCGGTCAGCTGGGTGTTCGTCGCCTGGGAGATGCCGAGGTTGTCGGCGCTGAGCGTCGAGCCCTGGATGTCCAGCTTGGACTGGTTCGAGCCGGTTTTCTCGTTGAACTGGATCGAGACCTTGTCGCCCTGCAGCAGGTTGACGCCGTTGAAGCCAGCATCCTTGGCCAGCTGGTCGATCTGCGTACGCAGGTCGTTGAACTGCTGGATGAGGTTCGAGCGGACGGCGGAGGTCACGTTCGACGAGGTGAGCGTCGAGGTGCCGACCGCGGCGTCGGCGGCGAGGAAGCCGATCGCCACGTTGCCCGTGCCGGTGCCGGCCGCCGTGCGAGCGGCAGCGGCGTCGGTGCCGACGCCGTAACCGAAGTCGACGGTCTCGGAGCCGTTGCCCTTGACGTTGAGCTGGCCCTTCTCGTCGACGAAGGCGGTCGCGAGGCCGGATTTGTTGATCTCGTTGACGAGATCGCGGACCGTCGCGTTGGCGTTGGCGAAGTTGGCTTCATAGGTGGTGGAGCCGACCGTGATCGAGATCGCGGACTGCGGGCTGGCGCTGGTGTCGATGCCGATGTCACCAGGGGTCGAAGCGGTCGCCGCGGTGGCGACGGCGTCGGCGCTGGCGAGCTTCTTGTCGAGCGCGATATCCTTCAGGCTCTTGCTGGTGACGGCCGCTTCGGCCGCCGTGGCGAGAGCCGTGCCGGCCTTGGTCGGGCGGTTCTGAGCCGCATCGGCCTGAGCCTGCTTCACGGTCGACTGCAGCGAAGACACCAGCTTGGTGATGCCGTCGATGCCCTTCGAGGCCGACTGGATGGTCTGGATACCGTTGGAAATGCCGTCGAGCAGGCCGGTCAGCGCCGAGGAACGCTCGTTCAGCGAGGCGGCCGTGAAGAAGTTCACGGGGCTGTCGATGGCGGAGTTGACGCGCTTGCCGGTGGCGAGACGGTTCTGGATGGCGCTCGCCTGGGACTGGACCGACGAGAGCGACGAAACGGCGTTACGAACGCCGGAGGAGAGAGTGACAGCCATTGTATCGAGCCCTTCTGGGAGTGTGCCTTCTGGCGTCAGGCCGTCCTGGCCTTGACGTCACGACACTCATCCTCGAGCCCGTAACAATTAGTGAATCGCAGCCTTCAGTTTTTAAGTCTGAAGGGGCAATGCTGAGCATAGTTAATCAAACTGAAAATCACGTCTCCATTCTTGTAGTACGCGCTTTCGGTCCGCGGAGAGGGCGAATGCGCCGGCGATCGTCTCGCCGGCGCAAGCTTCGCAGGATCAGAACAGGCGCAGGATCGCCTGGTCCGCCTGGTTGGACAGGGACAAGGCCTGCTGCGACAGCTGCTGCCGCGTCTGCAGGGCGAGGAGCTTCGCGGCTTCCTCATTGGTGTCGGCCAGAACCAGATCGTCGGCGCCGGCCTTGAGCGTGCTGATCAGATCCTTGGAGAAATCCTGGCGGGTCTGGACCACGCCGAGATTGGCACCGAAGGTCGAGGCGGTCGAACGGACCGTGGCCAAGGTCGCGGTCAGGCTGTCGGCGGCCTTGGCCAGGGCACTGTCGCTCTGGAAGTTGATGTTGAAGGTCTCGGTCTTGTCGGTGGTGGCCTTCTTGATGCCGAGCGTGTCGGAATCGATGCTCTGGCCCTGGATGTCGAGCTTGTTCTGGTTGTTGCCGGTCTTCTCGTTGAAGACGACCGAGAGCTTGTCGCCGGTAAGCAGGTTGATGCCGTTGAAGCTGGCGTCCTTGGCGAGCTGGTCGATCTGATTGCGCAGATCGTTGAACTGGCTGACCAGCGCGTTGCGCACGGAGCTGACTTCCGGGTCCTTGCCGGTCTTGGCCAGGGTCTTGTCGAGCCCGAGCTTGTCGTTGGAGCTCGCGGTGTCGCTCTCGGCGGCGAGCTTGGCGGCGGCCGAATCCGCGCCGGTGCCGATGCCGAAGACCAGCTTGTCGGAGGTCGAGGTCTTGATGGAGAGCTTGCCGTCATCGCCGACGGAAGCGGTCGCCAGGCCCGATTTGTTGATGGAGTCCACCACGTCCTTGACGGTCGACGTCGCGCTCAGGCTGGTGTCGGTATAGGTCTTCTCGCCGACCGAAAGCTGCAGGTGATAGGCGGCGGGCCCCATGCCGAGCTGCTGGGCGGTGGTGGTGGTCGCGGCGCCCGCAGTGCCGCCGAGCTGAGCGGCGAGCGTGACCTCGCGCATCGTCTTGCCGGTCGCCGTGACCGAGGCCGCAGTGCCGATGGACGCGGAGCTGGTGACGGTCGGGCGGCTGCCGATATCGCCCTGCGCCTGCTTGATCGTCGACTGCGCCGACTGCACCAGCTTGGTGATGGCGTCCAGGCCCTTCGACGCCGCCTGGATCGTCTTGATGCTGTTGCCGATGCTGTCCAGCAGATTGCCGAACTGCCCGGCGCGGGCCGCCAGCGAGCTCGAGGTGAAGTAGTTCACGGCGTTGTCGACCGCCGAATTGACCTTCTTGCCGGAGGCCAGGCGCGCCTGCGCTTCCTGGGCGGCGGAGCCGATGCCGGCGAGAGAGGTGAGGGCGTTGCGGACGCCGGCCGAAACGGAAATGGACATGATCAGGAACCCTTCTGGGATGATGTCGACGACGTCGTTTCCTTCTGGAAATGACGTTGCGACACTGGGTTCGGTTGTCGCTAAAAATCGTAAATTTCGGAGCTGAGATTATAACTGACGCAGCGGAATTATTGACATGCTTAATCAATGATTAGCGCTCTCGCAGGGGGGCGGAGGAGGGCAACCGAGATGAGCGGCGGGTCGTCTGGGCGACGATCCGATCGTCGCCGGCAGCCGGCGGCTTTTTTCGCAGGGGGAAATTTGTCTCGGTGCCAGAGGCGCCTGGAGGCGGCGCGTCACCGGAGGGGGTGGGCGGGCCGGCGTTAGGCCGGACAGGCCTGCGGCCGGCCGGGGAGGCCGGCCGGCCCTGCTTCGTCGAATGCGGAACGGATCAGGAGAACAGGCGCAGGATCGCCTGGTCGGCCTGGTTGGACAGGGACAAGGCCTGCTGCGACAGCTGCTGCCGCGTCTGCAGAGCGAGGAGCTTGGCGCCTTCCTCATTGGTGTCGGCCAGCACCAGATCATCGGCACCGGCCTTCAGCCCGCTGATCAGCTCCTTGGAGAAATCCTGGCGCGTCTGCACCACGCCGAGATTGGCGCCGAAGGTCGAGGCGGTCGAGCGCAGCGTGGCGAGCACCGCCGTCAGGGCGTCGGCCGTCTTGGCGAGCGAGCTGTCGCTCTGGAAGTTGATGTTGAAGGTCTCGGTCTTGTCGGTGGTGGCCTTCTTGATGCCCAGCGTGTCAGAGTCGATGTTCTGGCCCTGGACATCGAGCTTGTTCTGGTTGTTGCCGGTCTTCTCGTTGAAGATCACCGAGAGCTTGTCGCCGGTGAGCAGGTTGATGCCGTTATAGCTGGCGTCCTTGGCGAGCTGGTCGATCTGCGTGCGCAGATCATTGAACTGGCTGACCAGCGCGTTGCGCACGGCGCTGACTTCCGGCTCCTTGCCGGTCTTGGCCAGGGTCTTGTCGAGCCCGAACTTGTCGTTGGAATTCGCCGTGTCGCTCTCCGCGGCGAGCTTGGCGGCGGCCGAATCCGCGCCGGTGCCGATGCCGAAGGTCAGCTTGTCGGAGGTCGAGGTCTTGATGGAGAGTTTGCCGTCATCGCCGACGGAAGCGGTCGCCAGGCCCGATTTGTTGATCGAGGCGACGATGTCCTTGATCGTCGCGGATTGCGAAAAGTTCTCGGTATAGGTCTTGTCGCCGACCGCGAGGGAAAGAGTGTAGGCAGGCCCGGCGATGCCGAGCTTCTGGTTGGCGGTGGTCGTCGCATCGCCCGCGGGACCACCGATTTCGGTCGAAAGCGTCACATCCTTGAGGGATTTGCCGGTCGCGGTGACGGAGTTCGCCGTGCCGATGGCCGCGGCGCCGGTGACGGCGGGGCGGCTGCCGATATCGCCCTGCGCCTGCTTGATCGTCGACTGGGCCGACTGCACCAGCTTGATGATCGCATCCAGGCCCTTGGAGGCGGTCTGGATGGTCTTGATCCCGGCTCCGATGCCGTCGAGCAGATTGGTGAAGCTGAGGGCGCGGGAGCGCAGCTGCGCGGAGGTGAAATAGTTGACGGCGTTGTCGATCGCCGAATTGACCTTCTTGCCGGTCGACAGGCGGTACTGCGATTCCTGCGCGGCGGATCCGATATTCGCGAGAGAGGAGAGGGCGTTGCGGACGCCGACGGACAGAGATGCGGACATGCTCGAAAACCCTTCTGGGACAGCGTCCTTCGACTTCGGAACATTCCGAAAATGACGTAAGGACAATTGCAGGGTTTGTCGAAAAGAATGGTTAACGAGTAAGCATGTTATTGAACTGACGTTGCGACATGTTCGTCATGGTTAACGGGAGGTGACCGGCCCGCAAGCGCCGGAACGCAAAACGCCCGCACGAGGCGGGCGTCGATCCGTCGTCGAGGAGGGGGCTCAGGCCGTCTGGGCGAGATCCGAGGAGGCGCTGGCCTTGCGTTCGAGGGCGCGCTCCGCCAGCTGCCTGGAGAAGATCCTCAGCTTCAGCAGCGTCTCGTCCGGCAGCTGCGACACGGTCTCACCGGTCTCGGGATCGAGCCGCTCGAGCACCACCGTCTGCGTCTCGGGCTCGATGACGAGCCGATCCTTGGCGGTCTGCAGGCGCGATTGCTGATCGCTGGCCGCCCGCTGCTGGGCGCGCTGGTCCTTCTGCTGGATATCGACGCGGACGGCGTCCCCGGCTTTCAGGGACTGGACGGTCCGGTCCGGCGAGAGCTCGACCGGGACGCTGTTGCGCGTCGCGATGACGTCGGCGCGGACAACGGCTGGCGTCCCGCTGACCGGCGCACTTCTGTTGGCGCCGCTGAAGTCCATGGCACACTCCTTCTGGAGTTTCGGCCGGCCCGACGGCCGACGGCCTGCTCGGGGCGGGGAACATACCCCACCTCTACACCTCAAGGTGGCACAGGGATCTGAATTCCCCGTAAGGAAATTAGGTCAATTTTTATAGTTTATGTGGCAGCCGCCCATTTTGCCGACCAGGCCGCGACGGGGCCAGCCGGCGCGTCCGCTCAGAGCTGCCGGGAAATCACCAGCGGGCCGGAATTCGGCCGGACGAAAGCGCCGGCGCCGACCGTCGCCGTCGGACCATAACCCGCGGCGCGGGACGGGCGGTTGGCGTCGCTCGCCAGTTCGCGGACGATCGTCTCCGAGACGGCGCGCGCCGTGGCGAGCACCAGCTGGTTGGTCTCGACCAGCCCCTGGAAGCCGCCATGGGCCTCCTTCAGCCGCCTGACCTGGTCCGGAGCGAAGCGGGCGAGAGCGACGGCGTTGAGCTTCACCTGCTCGACCCCGCGCATATAGATGCCGGCGAGTTCCGCCTTGCGCGGCTCGCGCTGCATCGCCTCGGGCAGACGCCCGGCGCGGACGAGCTCGGTCTCCTCGCCGATCAGATGCGACAGCGCCGCCAGCGTCTCGAGCACGGCCTCGATCAGCGCGCGCGCCTCGAGGGCGCTGGCGATGCGCGGCCTCTCGTCGAGAACGCGTTTAGCGACCGACATTCGCAGCTCCCGCAGCCTGTTCCTGGACGCGCAACAGGTCCTGCATGATCTGGTTCGACAGGCCGACGCCGCCGGCCTTCTGCAGTTGCTGGGCATATTGCTGGGTCAGCTGCGATTTGAAGATGCCGCCGCCGGTCCCGTTCTCGCCGAGCGGACCTTCGCTGCCTTCGCCGGTGGCGAAGAGATGCTGCGTCATCTGCTCCAGGAACATGGTCTCGAAATCCTCGGCCTGTTGCTTGGCCTTGGCCTTGGCCGGATCCATCGCGGATTTCACCGCATCGAGCACGGTTCCGGCGGCGCCGAGCGCGAGTTTGGCCGCGGGAGCGGCGAGCAGGGCTGCGGTCATCACATCACCTCGATTTCAGCCTGCAGGGCACCTGCGGACTTGATGGCCTGGAGTATGGAGATCAGGTCGCGCGGACCGATGCCCAGCGCGTTGAGCCCGTCGACGAGCTCGGCCAGGGTCACGGTGTCGCGCACGAGGGCGAGCTTGTTGCCGCCCTGCGTATCGACCTTCACATTGGTCTGCGGCGTCACCACCGTCCGGCCCTCGGCCAGCGGGTTGGGCTGGCTGACCTGCGGCTGCTCGCTGATGGTGACGGTGAGGTTGCCCTGCGCCACCGCGACGGTGGAGACGCGGACCTCCTTGCCCATCACGATGATGCCGGAGCGCTCGTCGATCACGATGCGGGCGAGCTGGTCCGGCTCGATCTTGAGCTGCTCGATATCGGTGAGCATGCGGATCATGTTGCCCTGGAAGCGCGGCGGGATCTGCAGCACCACGGTCGAGGGATCGGTCGGCTCCGCCGCCTCGCCGCCCAGGAAATCATTGATCGCCGCCGCCATGCGGCGCGCTGTGGTGAAATCCGGATTGCGCAGCGAGAGGCGCAGCGTCTTCAGCTTGTTCAGGGCGAAGTCGATCTCGCGCTCGACGAGGCCGCCATTGGCGATGCGCCCCACGGTGGGGACGCCGCGCGTGATCTTGCTGGCCTCGCCCTCGGCGGAAAAGCCGGCGATCGCCACCGGGCCCTGCGACACCGCATAGACCTCGCCATCGGCGCCGAGCAGCGGCGTCGCCAGCAGGGTGCCGCCCTGCAGCGATTTCGCGTCGCCGAGCGCGGAAACGGTGACGTCCAGCCGCGTGCCCTGGGTGGCGAAGGGCGGCAGGTTGGCCGTGACCATCACCGCCGCGACATTGGCCGTGCGCATATTGGCGCCGCGCGTATTGACGCCGAGGCGCTCCAGCATCGCCTGCAGCGACTGCTTGGTGAAGGGGGCGTTGTTCAGCGTGTCGCCGGTGCCGTTCAGGCCGACGACGATGCCATAGCCCAGGATCTGGTTGGTGCGGACGCCTTCGACCGAGGCGAGATCCTTGATCCGCGACAGGGCCTCGGCCGGCCCCGATGCGAGGACGGCGCCCAGCGCCAGCAGCGCCGCCAGCGGTCTCAGCAGGGTCGGGAAGGCGGGCAGGTTGAACATGCAGTCACCGGTCGGAGGGCATCATCCGGTCCTGCCTTGCGAAGCCCGTGCCATGCCCGGACAAATGGAAACACGTGCTTTATCAGTTGTTTGGATTTCCGGTTCAGGCTCTGCGGCAGGGAGCGGGCCCTGTCGTTCCTGCCGGGCCGGCAGTTTTTGCCGGGCGGTTTACCGGCTGTTAACCCTGGCGCCGCCTAGTTGGCGGCAGGATTTGCGAGGCCGCCATGATCAGGATCGACCAGCGCGCGCCCGTCATCGGCACCAACGCCGCCCATGCGGCGCGGCGCAGCGGCGGGGCGGCGTTCACGCTACCCGGCAAGACGGCGTCCAGCGCCGGCGCGAGCGCGTCCCAGGCCTTGAGCGCAGCCGGGCCGCTCGACACGCTGATCGCCCTGCAGGCCGATGAGGAGCCGGGCGAGCGCAAGCGGCGCCAGGCCCGGCGCGGCCATGATCTGCTGGACGGGCTCGATCGGCTGAAGGCCGCGCTGCTCGGCGGACGGGTGCAGCTCTCGGAGCTGGAGCGGCTGAAGACCATGCTCTCGGCACGGCGCGAGACGACCGACGACCCGCGCCTCGACGAGGTGCTGGCGCATATCGAGCTGCGCGCCGCGGTGGAGCTGGCGAAGCTGCAGCGGCAGCGCTGACGCCGCCGCGCGCCTAGCGGATGAACTGGTCGGCGTAATCGGCACCCAGCCCGTTGGCGGCGTAATGCGCGCGGCACTTGTCGAGTCTGGTGAAGACGTCGTCATAGCCGAGGCATTTGCCGTCCGGATCGACATAGATCATCGCGCCATTGACTTGGAACATGGTGATCATCTCCTCGGTGTCTGGGTCGACGACCAGCGTATGCGTCTCGCCCGGCGCCTCATAGACATAGGCGCCCTCGGTCGCGACCCAATCATGCTCGAGATAGCGCCACTGGCCCTTCAGCACATAGCCATGCACCGGCTGCGGGTGGCGGTGGCGGGAAAGCACGCCGGCGCGGCGGACACGCAGCAGGTTCATCCAATAGCCGCGGGTCACGCTCAGGCAGAGCGGACGGAACCAGACATTGTCGTCGACGGGGACCCAGACGCGCTCATCCTGCGGGATGACGTTCGGGACGATCAGCTCCGGCGGCGAATCCTTCGGCTGGGGGTGGCGATAGGGCGTCCAGCGCTCGGCATCGGAGGCGGCGACCGGGATGGGGCTGACCTTGTTCATGGCGTAAACTCCCTGTGACATCTGTCGGCTGAGGCCGATCATAGGTCCCGCAGGCAAGGCGGGAAAGCTGGCGAACCGATTCAAGCGACGGCAGGAAACCCTTGCCGCAGCAGGCGTTTCAGACGGCGAGATAGCCGCCGTCGACCGGCAGGATGGCGCCGGTTACGAAGCCCGCCGCCTCCGAGAGCAGGAAGGCGATGGCCCCGCCGACATCGCCCGGCTCGCCCCAGCGGCCCATCGGCGTCCGGGCGAGGATCGGGGCCGAGCGGGCGCTGTCCTCGACCAGCGGCCGGGTCAGCTCCGTGGCGATCCAGCCCGGCGCCACCGCATTGACGCGGATGCCGTCGCCGGCCCAGGCGGCGGCCAGCGATTTGGTGAGCTGGCCGATCGCGCCCTTGGAGGCGGCATAGCCCGGCGCGAAGGCCGAGCCGTGGAAGGTCAGCATCGAGGCGATGTTGACGATCGCGCCGCCGCTCTGGCCTTCCGCTTTTGCCGCGAGCTTGGGCTTGGCGGCGAGGCACATCCGCATGGTGCCGTTGAGATTGACCTCGATGGTCTGACGGAACCGGTCGATCTCGAATTCCAGCCCGTTGCGCTGGATCATCCCGGCGCAATTCACCAGTGCGTCGATGCGCGGGCAGCCGGCCACCAGCGCCGCGACCTGCTCGTCGCTGGTGACGTCAAGCCGGGCGTGCCGGATGGCCGAATGAGCCGGCGCGGCCGCGACCTCGGCCTCGGTCAACCCCGTCGCCAGCACCTCATATCCGGATTTGGCCAGAGCGAGCGCGGCTCCGGCGCCGATGCCGCGCGCGCCGCCCGTGACGATTGCGAATTTCATGATCGGCGGATCCATCGGCTGACAGGGATGCTCTGTCCTTCAATAGGACGGAAGACGCGAAGGGGGCCAGAGCCCGGCGCGCTGTGGCGGGGATGCTCGTGCCGCACGGCCGCCGCCCCCTTTCCGCCGAAAGCCGCGCTTCCCCCTGCGCCCGGAACCCGCTAGGAAGCGGCCAACCCGCCTGCGGCGTCGCTGTCGCAGCGCCGGGACCGTTTCAGTCTGGCCAGCATCAGGGGTCGTTTCACATGAACAAGATCAAGGTCGCCAATCCCGTCGTCGACATGGACGGCGACGAGATGACCCGTATCATCTGGCAGAAGATCAAGGACACGCTGATCTTCCCCTATCTCGACCTCGAGCTGGATTATTACGATCTCTCGGTCGAGAACCGCGACGCGACCGACGACCAGGTCACCATCGACGCCGCCAACGCCACCAAGAAGCATGGCGTGGCCGTGAAATGCGCGACCATCACCCCCGACGAAGGCCGGGTGAAGGAATTCAATCTGAAGCAGATGTGGAAGAGCCCGAACGGCACGATCCGCAACATCCTCGGCGGCGTGATCTTCCGCGAGCCGATCATCTGCAAGAACGTGCCGCGCCTCGTGCCGGGCTGGACCCAGCCGATCGTGATCGGCCGCCACGCCTACGGCGACCAGTACCGCGCCACGGATTTCAAATTCCCGGGCAAGGGCACGCTCTCGATCAAGTTCGTCGGCGAGGACGGCAAGATCATCGAGAAGGAGGTCTTCAAGGCCCCCGAGGCCGGCGTCGCCATGGCGATGTACAATCTCGACGAATCGATCCGCGATTTCGCGCGGGCCTCGCTGAATTACGGGCTGATCCGGAAGTATCCGGTCTATCTCTCGACCAAGAACACCATCCTCAAGACCTATGACGGGCGCTTCAAGGACATTTTCGAGGAGATCTACCAAGCCGAGTTCAAGGCGGAATTCGACAAGCTCGGCATCACCTACGAGCATCGCCTGATCGACGACATGGTGGCCTCCGCGATGAAGTGGTCGGGCGGCTATGTCTGGGCCTGCAAGAACTATGATGGCGACGTGCAGTCCGACACGGTGGCCCAGGGCTTCGGCTCGCTCGGCCTGATGACCTCGGTGCTGATGACGCCGGATGGCAAGACCGTCGAGGCCGAGGCCGCGCATGGCACGGTGACCCGCCATTACCGCGAGCACCAGAAGGGCAAGGAGACCTCGACCAACTCCATCGCCTCGATCTTCGCCTGGACCCGTGGCCTCGCCCACCGCGCCAAGCTGGACGGCAATGCCGAGCTCGCCCGCTTCGCGACGCTGCTCGAGAAGGTCACCGTCGACACCGTCGAGGCCGGCGACATGACCAAGGACCTCGCCCTCCTGGTCGGCGCCGAGCAGAAATGGCTCTCGACCACCGGCTTCCTCGAGAAGGTCAGCGAGAACATGAAGAAGGCCATGGCCGCCTGAGCCGGGAACTCCTGAAAACAGGCGTCTTGCCGAACAGACCGAGCCCGGCCAGACTGGCCGGGCTTTTTCATGGGCATGGGAGAAGGCAGCGATGGCAGAGGCCGAGACGATCACCGGCGGGTGCCAATGCGGGGCGGTGCGCTATCGGTTGAAGCGCTCGCCGAAAGAGGTCTCGGTGTGCTTTTGCCGGATGTGCCAGAAGGCGGTGGGCGGCTATTTCGGCGCCTATGCCAGTATTGCGACCGCCGATTTGGAGTGGACCAAGGTCGCGCCGGCCATCTTCGCCTCCTCCGAGGCTGCCGAGCGCGGCTTCTGCCCGTCCTGCGGCACGCCGCTGACCTTCGCCTATACTGGCACAGGCAGGACCTCGGTCAGCGCGGGCAGCCTGGACGACCCTGCCCACCATCCGCCGACCATCGCCTACGGCATCGAGGGCCGGCCGCGTTGGTTCGACGAGCTCTGCCGCCTGCAAGGCACGCGCACGGAGGACGACATTCCAGAGCAGGACAGAGCGCGCTATCGCTCGCGCCAGCATCCGGACCACGAGGTCTGAGCGCGGCATTGGCGCTGCGTCGAACGTAAGGATTGACTGCACCCCAAGCCGCGCGACCTCTCGTCTTCAGGCGGATCCGGTTACAGGCGTCGTGTTGAAAGCGAGACTGCGGAGGAACCGTGATCGGCCGGCACTCGGACCAGCTTCCGGTGGCTCTGGCGCGGGCGTGGTGCGCGAGAGGGAGCCGCGCATGATGGCGCGACCGGGCGGCGATGAAGGGGAGGCGAGGTGAGCGTCCGGCTATGCGAGATCACCAAGGCGACCGTTCGCGCGGTCTGCGCCCTCGAGGTTCGTGACGAGCAGAAGCAAACCTCTACATCAACTCTCCCGGCGGCGTCGTCACCAGCGGCTTCGCCATGTACGATACGATGCAGTACATCCAGTCCCCCATCCACACCTTGTGCATGGGTACGGCCTGGTCGATGGGGTCTTTTCTCCTGATGGCGGGCCAGCCGGGTGAGCGGGTCGCCCTGCCCAATGCCAGCATCCTGGTCCATCAGCCATCGGGCGGATGCAAGGGGCAAGCCTCCGACATGGTCATCCATGTCGAGGAAATCAGAAAAACCAAGGAGCGCATGACGAGGCTCTATGCGCAGCATTGCCGACGTCCCTATCGGGATTTCGAGCAGGCGATGGATCGCGACCGCTTCATGTCGGCGGAAGAGGCATTGGAGTGGGGCCTGATCGACCGCATCGTCCAGAAAAGCGAGACCGAAGGGGCGACGCTCCAGCCGCACTGACGATCAAGCGTGCGGCCAAACCCTCATGCTTCCCCCACGGCAACCTGCTCTCGCAACGGGAGAAGGCGACAGAGGTGGCGGTCGTCGCGCGCTTCACTCGATCGTCACGGCCTGCCTCGCCAGCACGAGCACCCCGCTCAACGGCGCCTCCATGACATAGCGCAGCTCATAGGCGCCGGGCTGGTCCGGCGCTTCCAGCGTCGCCTCGATGTTCTCATGGGGGTAGAAGAGCGGGCCGGTCGCCTCGGCCGGCGATCCCGGCGGAACCAGCACCACCCGGTCGCGCTCGCCATTGGGGCCGATGCCGCGGACAGCGAAACTGGCGCCGCGCCGGATCCGGGCCGGCGCCGCGACCGTGGCGCTGGGCTCGGTGGTGGACAGCGGCTGGCGCAGCAGGATGGCGGGGGCGCCGCCGCGATCGGCCGTCAGCCGCAACTCATAGGCTCCGGCCAGGCCGGGCAATGGCAGCGAAGCCATGCTGCGCGGCCCGAGTTCGACCACCACGATCGCCTTGTCGGCGGGGTCGTCCGGACGGGCGATGGCGAGGCGGGCGCCCGGCGGCGCGCTTCTGACCCCGACCGTGAGCGGCGCGCCGGCCATGGCCTGGCGCGAGGCCGAGAGGGCGGGGAGCTCGGGGGCGCGCCGCGGCTGGCCCTGGACGGAGGTCGAGGCGAGGCCGACGGACAGCCAGGCGGCGGCGAGGCCGGCGAGAGCGGCACGAAGCGCGAAAGCCCGTGCCGGCCATGGCCGCGCCGTCACCGGCTCACCCCATCGCCGCGGCCACGGCGTCCAGCGCGGCCTGCGCCTTGTCGCCATCGGGGCCGCCGGCCTGGGCCATGTCGCGCCGGCCGCCGCCGCCCTTGCCGCCGAGCTGTTCGGAGGCGGCGCGCACCAGCGCCACGGCATCGAAGCGCTCCGTCATATCCGGCGTGACGCCGACGACGACGCCGGCCTTGCCATCCTCCGCGACGCCGATGATCGCGACGACGCCGGAGCCGATGCGGGCCTTGGCCTCGTCGGCCAGGCTCTTCAGATCCTTCATCTCGACCCCGGTGACGGCGCGGGCCAGCAGCTTCGTCCCGCCGATCTCGCGCACCGGATCCTCGGCGGCACCGCCGCCGCCCATGGCCAGCTTCTTGCGGGCCTCGGTCAGCTCGCGGTCGAGCTTGCGGCGTTCCTCGATCAGTGCCGCGAGCCTGGCCTCGGCCTCGCCGGCCGGAACCTTCAGCAGCGAGGCGAGACCGTGCAGACGGCGGCTGTCCTCGTTGAGCTGGCGGCGGGCGGCCGCACCGGTCATGGCTTCGAGACGGCGCACGCCAGAGGCGACGGCGCTTTCGCCGACGACGCTGATCATGCCGATATCGCCGGTGCGCAGCGCATGGGTGCCGCCGCAGAGCTCGACCGAAAACGCCTTGCCGCCCTCATGGGTACCCATCGCGACGACGCGGACCTCGTCGCCATATTTCTCGCCGAACAAAGCGCGGGCGCCGGAGGCGATCGCCTCGTCGACGCTCATCAGCCGCGTGGTCACCGGCTCGTTGCGCAGCACGATGGCGTTGGCGATGTCCTCGACCTTGGCGAGCTCCGCCTCGCTGATCGGCTTGGGATGCGAGAAATCGAAGCGCAGCCGGTCGGGCGAGACCATCGAGCCCTTCTGCGCGACATGGTCGCCGAGCACCAGGCGCAGCGCCTCGTGCAGCAGATGCGTGGCCGAATGATTGGCGCGGATCGCGGTGCGCCTGGCATGGTCGACGGCGAGCTCGACCGGCTGGCCGCGCTTCAGCTCGCCCTGCTTCACCGTGACGGCATGGGCGAAGACATCGCCCAGCTTCTTCTGCACGTCGCCGACCTCGGCGCTGGCCTGGGCGGCGCGGATCGTGCCGGTATCGCCGAGCTGGCCGCCGGATTCGCCGTAGAACGGCGTCTGGTTGAGGATCACCAGCCCGGTCTCGCCCTGGCCCAGCGTCTCGACCTCCTGATTGTCCCTGATCAGCGCGGTGATGACGCCCTCGGCGCTCTCGGTGTCGTAGCCCAGGAATTCGGTGGCGCCGAGCCGGTCGCGCAGCGGGAACCAGAGCTTCTCGGTGGCGGCCTCGCCGGTGCCCGACCAGGCGGCGCGGGCCTTGGCCTTCTGCTGCTGCATGGCTGCGTCGAAACCCTCGGTGTCGACGGTGACGCCGCGGGCCCGCAGCGCATCCTGCGTCAGATCGAGCGGGAAGCCATAGGTGTCGTAGAGGGTGAAGGCGACATCGCCGCGCAGGCTCTGGCCGGCGACCAGATCCTTCGAGGCGTCGTCGAGCAGCGAGAGGCCGCGCGCCAGCGTCGTGCGGAAGCGCGTCTCCTCGAGCTGCAGGGTCTCGGTGATCAGCGCCTCGGCGCGCAGCAGCTCGGGATAGGCTCGGCCCATCTCGCGGGTCAGCACCGGCACCAGCCTGTGCATCAGCGGATCCTTGGCGCCGAGCAGCTGCGCATGGCGCATGCCGCGCCGCATGATCCGGCGCAGCACGTAGCCGCGCCCTTCATTCGAGGGCAGGACGCCATCGGCGATCAGGAAGGCCGAGCAGCGCAGATGGTCGGCGATGATGCGGTGGCTCGCCTTCATCGGGCCGTCCGACGAGACCGAGGTGAGATCGGCGATCGCCCGGATCAGCGCGGCGAAGAGATCGATCTCGTAATTGTCATGCGTGCCCTGCAGCACCGCGGCAATGCGCTCCAGCCCCATGCCGGTATCGATCGAGGGGCGCGGCAGATCGGTCCTGACCCCGCCGGCCGCCTCCTCATATTGCATGAAGACCAGGTTCCAGATCTCGATGAAGCGATCGCCATCCTCGTCGGGCGAGCCGGGCGGGCCGCCGGGGATGTGGTCGCCGTGATCGTAGAAGATCTCGGAGCAGGGGCCGCAGGGGCCGGTATCGCCCATGCGCCAGAAATTGTCGGAGGTGGGGATGCGGATGATCCGGGAATCGGGCAGCCCCGCGATCTTCTTCCAGAGCGCATGCGCCTCGTCATCCTCGGAAAAGACGGTGACGGTCAGCTTGTCCTTAGGCAGCCCAAATTCGCGCGTGACCAGCGTCCAGGCATGGCTGATCGCCTGTTCCTTGAAGTAGTCGCCGAAGGAGAAATTCCCCAGCATCTCGAAGAAGGTGTGGTGGCGGGCGGTGTAGCCGACATTGTCGAGGTCGTTGTGCTTGCCGCCGGCGCGGACACATTTCTGGGCGGTGGTCGCCCTGACATAGGGCCGCTTCTCCTGGCCGGTGAAGACGTTCTTGAACTGCACCATGCCGGAATTGGCGAACATCAGCGTCGGGTCGTTGCGCGGCACCAGCGGGCTCGACGGCACGACCTCATGGCCGGTCGACTTGAAATAATCCAGGAAGGTGGACCTAATCTCGTTGACGCCGCTCATCGCTGTTTGCGCTCTGGTCTGGGGCAGGGTGGCCGGTCATCCGGCACGGGAACCCGCTTCTAGTCAGGCCGCGCGCGGCTGTCCAGAAATGGCGCGCTGCCGTGCATTTTTCACGATCGGCGCATCTTTCGCGATGGGGACATTTTCTACGGTGGGCGCATGAGGTCGGCCGGTCTGAGCCGCTGGCTATGCAAGCCCACCGAAGCGTCTCGCGCAGTAGTCGCCGGTTTAGCGCCGCCCTCACGCGCGGACGGTCTGTAGGCAGACCGCCCCTGCCTTGGTCCGCTGAAGCGCCGACCATCATGGGCGGAGCATCGCTTCATCGCGCGAGCCCCGAAAGCCGGGTCGTGGGCGCGGCGGGCCTGGCCGGATCGAAAGCCAGGCGCGCCGCCCGGCTCGGGGCAGCGCCCGATGGATCCCGTCAGGCGGCAGCGCCGACCCGGCGCCGCCCTGTGGTATCGGCAGCAGCGGTCACGCCCGCGCCACCCGGCCCGGCTCAGGCCTGGCCTTCGTCCAGATCATCCTCGGTCGGCGTGGCCTCGTCCAGGATGCGCTCGGCGACCAGGCCGGAATTCTGCCGGATCGTCGCCTCGATGCGGGCGGCCATGTCGGGATTGGCCTTGAGGAAGGCCTTGGCGTTCTCGCGACCCTGGCCGAGACGCTGGCTGTCGAAGGAGAACCAGGCGCCGGATTTCTCGACCATGCCGGCCTTGACCCCGAGATCGATGAGCTCGCCCACTTTCGAAATGCCCTCGCCGAACATGATGTCGAACTCGACCTGCTTGAAGGGCGGTGCGACCTTGTTCTTGACGACCTTGACGCGGACCTGGTTGCCGGTCGCTTCCTCGCGATCCTTCAGGGTCGAGATGCGGCGGATGTCGAGGCGCACGGAGGCGTAGAACTTCAGCGCGTTGCCGCCCGTGGTGGTCTCGGGCGAGCCATACATCACGCCGATCTTCATGCGGATCTGGTTGATGAAGATGACCATGCAGTTGGAGCGCGAGATCGAGGCCGTCAGCTTGCGCAGGGCCTGGCTCATCAGCCTGGCCTGGAGGCCGGGCTGGACATCGCCCATCTCGCCCTCGATCTCGGCGCGCGGCGTCAGCGCGGCGACGGAATCGACGACCAGCACGTCGATGGCGCCGGAGCGGACGAGGGTGTCGGTGATCTCGAGCGCCTGCTCGCCGGTATCCGGCTGCGAGATCAGCAGATCGTCGAGATTGACGCCGAGCTTGCGGGCATAGACGGGGTCGAGCGCATGCTCGGCATCGACGAAGGCGCAGACGCCGCCCTTGCGCTGGGCTTCAGCGATGGTGTGCAGCGCCAGCGTCGTTTTGCCGGAGGATTCCGGCCCGTAGATCTCGATGACGCGGCCGCGGGGCAGGCCGCCCACGCCGAGCGCGATATCGAGGCCGAGCGAGCCGGTCGATACCGTCTCGATCTCGATCGCCTGCTGGTTCTTGCCCAGGCGCATGATCGAGCCCTTGCCGAAGGCGCGCTCGATCTGCGAGAGCGCCGCGTCCAGCGCCTTGGCCTTGTCCATCGAAGAGCCTTCCACGAGCTTGAGATTCGCCTGATTCACGATTGCCGCTCCTTATGGCAGGGGCGCAGGGACATCTCAATCCACGCGCCGATGCGGGACATGATCATGTTTTGTTCTCAGCGGCAAGTTCTTTTTTTGTTCTTGTCATCCCTGACCACGTCCAGTGGGCGCGGGAGGCGAGGGTCGCCAAAAGCCTCGGCCTCGCGGCGCTGCTCCGACGGTAGTACACTCCGCGCAATCATCCGCGGCCGGAACAAGATCTCGCCGGACCAGGTTGATCCGCTGGCGCAGGGACAGGGCATGGACGGGTTTTTCTTCAAACGATCCGGCTTTGCGCTTTCCCGGTCCCGCGGCGTCGGAGCGGCCCTCGCATTCGCCGGCCTGCTCATGGTGGATAGCGCCCAGGCGCAGATCGGCACGCCGGGCAATGCGCCGCTGACGCCCGGTGGCCCCAGGCAGGGCCTCGGTCCTCCCTCGATCACCGATCACGTGCCGGATATGCGGCTGCGGGCCCCCGGCAACGGCATTCCGGGCGCCGGCCCGCCGATCGGCGGCGGCGTGACGGGGCAGGCGGTGCCGTCCTCGCGCGCACTCACCGTCCCCATCTATCGCAATGACGGCCAAACTCTCGGCCGCCGGCAGGGTGTGCGCCGCAAGAGGCCGCGCTAGCTCGCCCTGGCCGCATCGTGCGCGGCGCGCCGGCGGGGCTCCCTCAGCAGCGACATGGTTCGCCGACCGCTCTCGCGGCACGAGACCAGCACTGCGGCATGCCGGCCGGATGCCATCTCACGACCTGCCCCAAGGGATACGCCGACAGATATGGCGGATAATCAGTGAAATATTTACGACCTTACGTAAAGATGGGCGGTATTACCTAAAACGGGTGAGGTCAAGGGTCGTGCTCGTTCAAGATGTACCGCGCAAATTCGAGTTCCTGGACCCTTCCCATGAAGAGGTCGCGGGGCGCTTGCGCGCACGTCAGATGGAGGCGGTGACGCGGCTCTCGCCGATCCTGATGTTCTGCAACATCGTCAACGCCATGGCCCTGGCGGCGATTTTCGCGCCGACGCCGGGCTCGCTTCCGCTGCTGGTGTGGAGCCTGCTCGCTGTGACGCTCGCCGCGCTGGGCCTGCTGGACTGGATGCGCAATCGCTCCGTCACCCCGAGGCTCAGGGCCTCGCGTCGCGGCTGCCGAAAGGTCACCATCGTGGCGGGAATGCATGGCTGCCTATGGGCGGTGCCGGGGCTCCTGGTGGTGCCGCCGACGGACGATCACCGGGTCATCCTGGCGATGATGATCACCGCTCTGATGGGCAACGGCTTCCTGTCGATGATCAGCCTGCCTTCGGCCTCGATCGCCTATGCGGCGCCGATCGCGTTCAGCGGCTTCGTCTTCGTCACGATGAATGCCGGCGACCAGCTGCCTGTGATGATCGTGATCTATCTCAACTACTTCTTCATCGTCGGCGTCATCGCCAGGATCACCTATCGCTCCTTCATCGACCGCTTCGTCGCGGAGATGCGCAACGAGCAGATGCAGGCGGCCGATGCCGAGGCGGCGCAGCTGCAGCAGGGCCGGACGAAGCGCATCGAATCCCATACCGAAGTCTTCGCCCAGGCGATCGCGCTCGTCCTGCAGCGCATGGCCAATGTCTCGTCCCAGCTGCGGGTCTCGTCGCAATCGCTGGTCGCCACGGCCGACAGGGTCGAGGCCTCGGGGCGCTCCGCCACGCATGGCGCCTCGGTCTCGGAAGCGGCGGTGGGCCAGTCGGTCGATGCGCTGGAATCGATGCGCCATACGATCGGGGGCATCGCGGAGAAGACCGCGCAGTCGGTGACGGTGGGGCGCGCGGCGCTCGATCGCACCCGCGACACCGTCAACGCCGTCTCGGCCGTGAGCGATGCGGCGATGAAGATCGAGGGTGTCGTCTCGGTCATCCAGGGCATCGCCAAGCAGACCAATCTGCTCGCGCTGAACGCGACGATCGAGGCCGCGCGGGCGGGCTCGGCCGGAAGGGGATTTGCGGTGGTGGCGGCGGAGGTGAAGGAGCTCGCCCAGGAGACGGCGCGCGCGACCGAGGACATCGTGGCGCAGATCGGGCTGATCGAGGAGAAGGCGGCGGGCGCTTCGCAGGCGGTCGGGCAGGTCATCGGCATCGTCGAGGCGATGTCGGAAGCGGCGCTGGAGATCGCCGCGGCGGTGACGGCGCAGACGGGCATGGTCGCCGATATCGCCGATGGCGCCGGCCAGGCCGCGGCTCGCGCGCGGGCGACCGCGGAGGATATCCTGGCCGCGACGGAAGCCGCGAGCGGGGCGGGCGCGCTGGGCGGGCAGGCGCTGGAGCTGGCGACGGCGCTGAGCAGCGAGGCCGACCAGCTGGACAAGGCGGTGACGCGGTTCCTGCGCGATATCCGCGCCGCCTGAGCCGGTGCGCGGGCTCAGCCCATCGCCGCCTTCACCGTCTCCATCAGCTGCTTCATCGTGAAGGGCTTGGGCAGGAACTGGAAATCCTCGCCCTCGGGAAGATTCTTGCGGAAGGCCTCCTCGGCATAGCCGGAGACGAAGACGACCTTGGTGCGCGGGTTGCGCTGGCGCAGCTCGCCGAGCAGCGTCGGCCCGTCCATTTCCGGCATCACCACGTCGGAGACGACGAGGTCGATCTGCCCGTCATGCTGCAGGAAGATGTCGAGCGCCTCCACGCCGGAGGCCGCCTCGTGAACCGTATAGCCGCGGGAGACCAGCATGCGCGCATTCAGCGCGCGCACCGCGTCCTCGTCCTCGACCAGCAGGATGACGCCCGCCCCGGTATGGTCCGCCGCGAGGCGCTTGGGCGGCTCCTTCGCCGCCGCCTCGACCGCGATGTCCTCCTCGGTCGGGACATGGCGCGGCAGGAAGATGCGGAAGGTCGTGCCCTGGCCGATCACCGAATCGCAGAAGACGAAGCCGCCGGTCTGCTTGACGATGCCATAGACCATGGAGAGCCCGAGCCCGGTGCCCTTGCCGACCTCCTTGGTGGTGAAGAAGGGCTCGAAGATCTTGTCGAGATGCTCGGGCGAAATGCCGGTGCCGGTATCCTCGACATCCAGCAGCACATAATCCTCGGCCGGGAGCGCGGCATAGCCGAGCCCGGCGCATTCGGCGGCGGCGACGTTGCGGGTGCGGACGGTGAGCTTGCCGCCATCGGGCATGGCGTCGCGGGCATTCACCGCGAGATTGACGATCACCTGCTCGAGCTGGCCGAGATCGGCCTTGACCGGCCAGAGGTCGCGACCCTGGCGGACGTCGAGCGCGACCTTGTCGGCGACCACGCGCTTCAGCATCAGCGACAGGTCGGAGAGCACGTCGCCGAGTTCAAGCACCTGCGGCCGCAGCGTCTGGCGGCGCGAGAAGGCGAGCAGCTGGCGCACCAGCGCGGCGGCGCGGTAGGCGTTCTGCTTGATCTGCATGATGTCGGGGAAGGAGGGATCCGTCGGCCGATGGCTGGCCAGCAGGAACTCCGAGGCGTTGATGATGACCTGCAGCACGTTGTTGAAGTCGTGAGCGATGCCGCCGGCGAGCTGGCCGACCGCCTGCATCTTCTGGGCCTGGTCGATATTGTCCTTCAGCTTGCGCTCGGCGGTGGTCTCCAGCGCGTAGATGATGGCGCGTTCGCCATCGGCATCCTCATTGGCGACCGGCGTCAGATACAGCCGCGCGGAGCGGCCGTCCTCGCCGACCAGCGTGACGTCGAGCGGGGTGATGTCGGCGCGGCCGGCCATGGCTTCCGAGAGGGCGCGCTCCAAAGGGGCGCCGCTGGTGAGCAGCTGCTGGATGGTCGCGGGCTGCGGGCCGTTCTGGGTCAGGCGGGTGAAGGCGGCGTTCGAGCGCAGGATCGCGCCGCTCTTGTCGACGGTGGCGATGGCCATCGGCGTGGAGTGGAAGAAGCGGGAGAAGCGGACCTCGGCGTCGCTGCGTCCATCCGCGCCCGCCTCGCCGGAGGTGCGGTTGAGGACCAGCGTGCGGGACAGGCCGGCGCGGCCGTCGCTGCCGAAGGCGACCTGGTGGTGCAGGCGCACCGGCAAAGTGGCGCCGTTGCGGCGCTTCAGGTCGACATCCAGCACCTCGATCCGCACATCGCCGGGCTGGCCGCGGATCGCCCGGATCAGGGCCGCGGCGTTGGGCGTCGCGATATCCTCGAGATGCAGCCCGCCGGAGCCGAAGCGGGCGAGATCGAAATCGAGCCAGCCGGAGAGGGTGGCGTTGAGATAGGAGACCTCGCCATCGGCATCGATGGAGACGAAGCCGGCCGGGGCGTGATCGAGATAGTCGATCGCGTGCTGCAGCTCCTGGAAGGCGTTCTCCTGGCGCTCGCGCTCGGGGGTGATGTCGGAGACGCTCCACAGCGTGCCCGGCCGCCCCTCCCGGCGCACCGGCGCGACGCGGATGCGGTACCAGCCGACGCCGCTGCGTCCGCCGAGACCGGGCTCGATGCGGATCTCCTCGGCGAGCTGTCGGCTTTCCCGCGCCGCGGTGGCGAGGCGGTAGATCGCCTCCGAGACTTCCGGGCTGCCGGTGAAGAGCCGCTCCACGGGGCGGATATCGCTGGCGCCGCGGGCGCTGGCCAGAGCGAGATAGGTCTCGTTGGCATAGACGATGCGGTTCTCGCCCTCGGTCACCACCATGCCGGTCTCGGAACCGTCCACGATCGCCTTGGTGAGATCGTTGCGGGCGGCGCGGCCGGCGAATTGCACCAGCCCGATGGCGAAGGCGAAGAGGCCGAAGACGCCGATGACGGAGAGCAGGGCGAGCAGCCCCAGGATCAGCGGTTGCGCCCAGTGATTGGCGATGAAACCGAGCGCGATCGCGGCGCCGACCAGCAGCCCCGCCACTAGCAGGATGATGCCGACATGGCCCGGCTTGTCCGAGCGATCGATGGCGGTGGTCGCCGTGCTTCCGCTCATTGCGGCCGTTCCGTCCGTTGTTCTGGGAGCCATGCGGCCGGGCCGGGCGGCGGGCCGCATCTGCGCTCCTGGGATTCCTGGGCGTCGAGCATATCTGGGAGTTAGGCGCGGCGGCCCTTCAGGCGCAAGACGTATCCGATCACTTCGGCCACGGCCTTGTAGTGTTCGACAGGAATTTCGTCATCGATCTCGACCGTTGCATAAAGCGCACGCGCGAGCGGCGGGTTTTCGACGATCGGCACGCGGTGCTCGCCGGCGACCTCGCGGATCTTCAGCGCCACCGCGTCGACGCCCTTGGCGAGACAGAGCGGGGCGGCCATGCCGGGTTCATATTGCAGCGCCACCGCGAAGTGGGTCGGGTTGGTGATGATCACGGTCGCCTTGGGGACGGCGGCCATCATGCGCTTGCGGACGCGCTGCGCCCGGATCTGGCGCAGCTTCGCCTTGACCTCGGGATTGCCTTCGGAATTCTTGTACTCGTCCTTCAGTTCCTGCTTCGTCATGCGCTGGCGCTGGTGCCAGGAAAAGCGCTGCCAGACGAAGTCGCCGAGGGCGATGACCGCGAACAGGGCGAGCGCGCTGCCGAGCAGCTTGATCGTCAAGGTCAGCGTCGTCGGCAGCATCGCCTGGACGTCCATCTGGACGAAGCTCTCGAGCCGGTCGTGCTCGCCCCAGAAGGTGATCCAGAGGACGACGCCGACCAGGCCGGTCTTGGCGAGGCCCTTGGCGAAGTTGATCCAGGCCTCCTTGCCGAAGACCCGCTTGAACCCCGCCATCGGCGAAATCCGGTCGAGCTTCGGCGTCATCGGCTCGAAGGTCCAGAGCGGCCTGTGCTGGATCAGCGCCCCGGCCAGGGCGGCGCAGAGAATGAAGGCGAAGGGCAGTCCCAGCGCCATGAAGCCGGTCATCACGCCCTTGCTGGTCACGGCGTAGAAGCCGGCCGCGTCGCTCGGCACCTGATGCGCGTTCATCAGGAAGCCGCGCAGCGAGAGCGCCGCATCGCGGGCCGACCATCCGGCCGAGACGAGCAAAGCGAGCGTCAGCCCCGACAGGACGAAGAAGGTCCCGATCTCGGTCGATTTGGGGACGTCGCCCTTCTCGGTCGCCTCGTCCAGCTTTCGCTGTGTCGGCTCCTCTGTCCTGTCGTCCTGTTCGGCATCCTCGGACATCGCCGGTCAGCCTACCGTCAGCTGGCGCAGGAAGGCGCCGAGCGATTCGAGAAAGACGCTCATCATCACGCCCATCACGACCATCAGCACGAGCATTCCGCCGAGGATCGAGGCCGGGACGGCGAGGAAGAACACCTGCAGCTGCGGCATCATCCGGGCGAGCACGCCGAGCCCGACATTGAACAACAGGCCGAAGATGATGAAAGGCGAGGCGATCTGCACCGCCAGCGAGAAGCCCTGCGAGGCCGTGCGGATGGCGAGGCCGAGCGCGTCGCCCATGCCCGGCAGCCCGCCCGGCGGCAGCAGGCGGTAGCTTTCATGGATGGCGACGATCGCCACGTGATGCAGGTCCGTCACCAGGATCAGCGTGATCCCGAGCATGGTCAGGAGATTGCCGATCGAGGGGTTCTGCAGCCCGCCCGAGGGATCGACCGTCATCGCGAAACCGAGCCCCATGCTCTGCGCGACCAGCGTCCCCGCCGTCTGCAGCGCGGCCATGACGAAACGGGCGCAGAGGCCGATGACCAGGCCGGTGAGGATCTCGCCGAGCAGCAGCCCGACGATGCCGGGGACGCTCGCCGGGATGGGCAGCAGCGGGCGCGCCATCGGCACCAGCATCAGCGCGACGAAGAAGGCGAGCGACAGCCGCGCGCGCGAGAACACGAAGCGCTCGCCGATGCCGGGCATCAGCATGACCAGGGTGCCGACGCGCGCGAAGACGAGCGCGAAGACGGCGCTGATCTCGGGCAGGATGGCGATCTGCATCGGCCGGTTCCAGGCTCCGCGCCAGTGACACGCCCGCGCGTCGGGCCGGGCCGGCGGCCGATGCGGCAGGGTCATTCGCCCGTGGCGATTCGGACGGCGATCCGTCCCATATAACCCGCAAGCGCGTCGCCCATGAATGGGAGAAACAGCATCAGCGCGCCGAAGGTGGCGAGGATCTTCGGCACGTAGATCAGGGTCTGCTCCTGGATCTGGGTCAGCGCCTGGAACAGCGAGACCACGAGGCCGACGGCGAGGGCCACCAGCATCAGGGGGCCGCCGGCCTTGAGGAAGACGATCATGCCGTCGCGGGCGACGTCGAGAATGGCGCCGGAGGTCATCAGCGTGATCCTGTGCTGGTGGGGACGACGGTCATCAGACCGGCATCCGCATGATTTCTTCATAGGCTGCGATGACCCGGTCCCGGACCGCGACCAGCGTCTCGATCGCAGCCTCGCTCTCGGCGACCGCGGTGACGACGTCGACGACATCGGCGCGGCCGGCCGCGACGCTGGCCATCTGGGTGTCGGCCTTGCGGCCGGAATCGGCGGTCGTCTCCAGCGCCTGGCCGATCATCGCCGCGAAATCGGGCCCGCCGGCGCCGGTGGCGGCACCCTGCGGCTTGCGCATCAGATTGCCGGCGCCGAGGCCCTGCATCGATGCGTAGGCGCCGGCAGCGAAATTCGGTGTGGCCATGGCGTCGGCTCCAGCCGGTTGCGGCGCGCTCAGGCGCGCAGGATGTCGATGGTGCGCTGGATCATCCGGCGCGTGGAGGAGATCAGGTTCAGATTGGCCTCGTAGCTGCGCTGGGCCTCGCGCATGTCCATGCTTTCGACGAGGGCGTTGACATTGGGCATGCGGACATTGCCCGTCGCGTCGGCGGCGGGGTTGCCGGGATCGAACTTGCTGCGGAACTGGCTCTGGTCGCGCTGGACGCGGCCGAGATCGACGAGCTGCGCGTCGAGCTCCCGGTCGAAGCGCTGCTTGAAGGTCGGGATCTTGCGGCGATACGGGTCGCCGCCGGCGCGTTCCGGGCCGGAATCGGCGTTGGCGATGTTCTCGGCGATGACGCGCATGCGCCCGGACTGGCTGCGCAGTCCGGATGCGGCGACGGCGATGCTCTTGAGCAGGTCCATGGCGATTATCCTAGCGGCCCTTGCCGATGGCGATCTTCATCAGGCCGAGGCTCTTGCTGTAGAGCGAAGCGGCGAGCTGGAACTCGCCCTGGTTCTGCGCGACCTTCAGCATCTCGTCCTCGAGATTGACCGCATTGCCGCGGGGCGTGACCTCGAAACGCCGGGCCGCCGCGCCGTCGAAGCCGTTGCGCTGGCCGGCCGGGCCCATATGCGCCGGGCTGGTCTGCACCAGCGCGACCGAACTCTTCTCCGTGGCGGGCGCGCGCAGATCGCGCGGACGGAAGCCCGGGCTGTCGGCATTGGCGACGTTCTCGGCCAGGAGCTTCTGGCGGGTCTGGTTCCAATGCATGCGCGTCTTCAGCGCCTGCATCAGGTTGCCACCGGCGCCAAGGGTCGTGTTGGCCATGCTGATCTGCCCCGTTTCGCGCGCCGCACCGGGCCTCGCGCCCCGTCGGCACCGCGATCAGGCGGGGCCAACTCGGCAAATATTGCCGGGCATAGGGTTAACGGGTGGTTAATCCCGCAGTTTTCCGTGGACGGCGTTAACCACGCATTCACCATGTTTTTCGTCAGACGGAAGCCTGTGCTATAGGCAAGGCGTTGAAGCTTGTGCGGAATTGCCGATCACGCGCAGCTTGTCGTCGTCGTTCATGAGGCCCGCCCTTGCAGACGTTGTTTGGCTTCGATCTCTCGACCGCCCAGAAGGTCATGGTGGCCTCGGTCGTCATCCTGGTGTTGCTCGTTCTGCTGGGCCTGTTCGTCCGCCAGATCCAGGGCGGCCGGCTGCGGATGAAGGGGCAAAGCGGCGGGCGCGCCCGCCAGCCGCGGCTCGGCATCGTCGACACCCATGATCTCGACCGGCAGCGCCAGCTCGTCCTGATCAGGCGGGACAATGTCGAGCATCTCATCATGATCGGCGGCGCCTCCGACGTGGTGGTGGAGACCAATATCGTCCGCGCCGGCCGCGCCCCCGCGCCCTTGCCCTTCGACCAGGCGCCGCCGATGGAGCGCCCGCCGGCCTATGAGCCGGCGCCGGCCGAGCCTGCGCGTGCCGAGACCATCCGCACGGAGCCCGTCGCCCCGGATCTCCTGCCGACGCTGCCGACGCGCGCCGCGCCGCCGCCCGCGGCCGAGCCCCCGCCCGGTGCCGCGCCGCAGCCGAGCGCGCCGCGATCCGCCCCGCGCAATCCCGCTGCCGAGGTCGAGGCCGCGCTGGCGGTCGGAGCGGCTTTGGGCGCCGCGGCCGGGGTGACGGCGAAACCGGCGCAGCCCGCGCCGGAACCGGCGCCGAGCGTGTCGCCGCCGCCCTTCACGCGCGACCATGCGCCCTCGCCGACGGCGAGCACGGTCGAGCTCGACGCCATGGCCCGCCAGCTCGAGGAGGCGTTGAAGCGGCCTTTCTCCGCCGTCCGTCCGGCCGGCTCGGCTCCGGCCCCCGCGGTCGAGCCCCAGGATCGCGCGCCGCCGCCGCCGAGCCGTGCGCCGGAGGTGCGCATGGAGCCGCGGACGCCGCCCGCCTTCCTGACCGAATCCCGGCGCGCGCCGGAGCCGGAGGACGAGCCGGAGCCGGAGCTCGATGCGCCGGCCGCCGAGCCCGCCATGGCGCCGCAGGCCGCCGCACGGCCGGTGCCGACGCCGATCGATGTCGAGGCCGAGCTGGAATTCGCGCTCGGTCTCAAGCCCAAGCGCACCGATACGCCGGCGCCCGCGCAGCCGGCGCCCGCAGAAGCCGATGTGGAGCCGGGCGCGCCGCGGCCGGGCGCCCAGCCGGCGCCGCCGCCCGTGCCGGCCATCGGCCGGAGCGAGGGGCCCGCGCCCGCGGCTCCGGCTCCGGCTCCGGCGAACGGCAGGTCGGGCGCCGCGGCCGCGAGCGTCTTCGCTCCCGCAGCCGAGGCGTCTGTCGCCGAGGCGCCAGCCATGGCGGAGCGGCAGGCCTCCGGCACCGGCGCGCCGGCCTTCGTCCAGCCGGAGCCCGAGCCCGACTATGAGCCGGAGCCCGAGCCCGAACATGAGCCGGAGTCCGAGCCCGAAGCGCCCGAACCGGTGCTGTCGGAGGCGGATGAGGATGAGAGCCTGCCGCCCGCGACGAAGGCCGAGGAGCCGAAGGACGAGAAGGCGGATGTCCAGCCTGCGGCGATCGATCCCTTCTCGGTGGATGCGATCGAGGCGGAATTCGCGCGGCTGCTCGGCCGCGATCCGAAGGCCAAGGGCTGAGGCGGCGACGCCGCACCGGCCGGGACCGGGTGCGGTCAACAGGAAAGTTCGGGGCCGCGCCCCGATGTCACGGCACGGGCCGTTGCCCCGCACCGGGGCGGGGCTCTAGCGTCTGACGGCCCGGTCGCCTGAGTCGGGCGCCGGTCCGAGAGACGTGTCGCCGAACGAACCGAAATCCCCGAGCCGGCCCCTGCCGCTGAGCCTGTTCGCCGCCGCGGTCCTGCTCGTCGCTGGGCTGGCGGGGACCGCGGAGGCGCAGACGCTGTCGCTCGATCTGGGCCAGGGCGGTGGCGTGGCGGAACGGGCGCTGCAGCTGATCGCCGTGATCACGGTGCTCTCGCTGGCGCCGTCGATCCTGATCATGGTGACGTCCTTCACCCGGATCGTCGTGGTGCTGTCGCTGCTGCGCTCGGCGCTCGGCACGCAGACCGCTCCGCCCAACGCGGTCATCCTCGGTCTGGCGCTCTTCCTGACCGGCTTCGTGATGGCGCCGACCCTGCGCGAAGCCTATACCAATGCGGTCGAGCCGCTGGTCGCCGGGCAGATCCAGCCGCAGGAGGCGTATAATCGCGGGGTGGTGCCGTTCAAGACCTTCATGCTCAAGCATGTCCGCGAGAAGGATCTGATGCTGTTCATGGAGATGTCGCGGGAGCCGCGCCCGCAGCGTCCGGAAGACATCCAGATCCAGGTGCTGGTGCCGGCCTTCATGATTTCGGAGCTGCGCCGCGCCTTCGAGATCGGCTTCCTGCTGTTCGTGCCCTTCCTGATCATCGACCTCGTCGTCGCCTCGATCCTGATGTCGGTCGGCATGATGATGCTGCCCCCGGTCACGGTGGCGCTGCCGTTCAAGCTAATCTTCTTCGTGCTGGTCGATGGCTGGGGGCTGGTCGCGGGCTCGCTGGTCAAGAGTTACGGAAGCTAGCGCAGCTCCGGCCAAAGCGCTGCTGCGACAAGGCCCTGCCGTCCTTGTCTCGACCGGTTTGCGAAGAGCGTCCGCGCTGTGTCAGCCGCGGGCGGCGGCGGCGGGGGCCGCGGCGTCGGTCCCGGTCGCGGGCGGCTGCTCCGGCTTCGGCCGCTGGCGCACGGAGGTGGAGTAATCGGGATAGCGCTCGCGATAGGCCTTCATGAAATCGGTGAAACTATCGGCCCCGGCGGCGCGGCGCGCCATTTCGCGGATATCGGCGGCGCTGGCGCGGCTCGAGCCGGTGATGAAGGCGAAGGTCCTGGCATCGCTGCTATGGGTCATCTTGCCCGCGAATTTGCTGCGCAGCCGGTCCAGCGACAGGGTCTCATCCGCCATCACATAGGAGATGGCGGTGCGCATCACCTCGGCGCGCTCGCCATCGGTCAGCGGCGCGTCGCCGCGCCAGCTCTCGCCGAGCAGCCGCTCATGCGCCTCGCCGGCGTCGCGCCAGCGGCGCCCCGTCCAGTAGATGTCGGCGCGCAGCCGGTCGATCTCCGGGCCCTTCTCGCCCTCCAGCATTTCCAGCGCCTGGTCGGTGCGCGAGAGATCCGACAGCGCCTTCGCCTCGAGCAGGAGCCGCGCCCGCTGCACATCGCTGGCGAGCTCCACGAGGCGGGTGCGGTTCAGATTCTGGATCGCCTCGGCCGGCTTGCCGTTCATCAGGTTGATCATGGCGAGCCGCGCCGCGACCGTGGAGCGGGCGGCGCCGCTCAGCCGCTTGTCGAGCTGGTAGAGCAGGATCTCGGAGGCCTGGTCGAGCAGATCGAGCTCGACCAGACGGTCGGCGAGCAGCCTGGTGATCTCGTCGCCGCGCCGTCCGACCGGCAAGAATTCCTTGAAATCATAGAACAGGGCGAGGGCGTCGATCCGCGGCAGCGTCGAGGCCTTGTCGCCGCCGAACAGCTCGGCGAAGCGCTGGGCGGTCTCGTCATGCATGCGCCGCGTCAGCGGGTCGTTGGGGAAGACCTCATTGGCGCGCCGCGCGATCATGAAAGCGTCGCGCCAGCGCTGGCTGTCGGCGTAAAACCGGCTGAGCTCGGCCAGCGCCTCCATCTCGATCGGCCCGCCGCGCCAGATCATCGAGACCGTCTCGAGCCTGGCGATGGCCTCGTCCGGCGTGAAGTCGCTGCGTTTTTCGGCCTGGGCCAATTGCACGGCGCGCAGCTGCGCCTCGGCGGCGACGGGCCGGTCGGGAGAGTCGAACAGCGCCCTGTAGCCGTTCAGCGCGGCTTCCGGCCGGCCGCTGAGATCGTCCAGCATCGCGCGCAGCAGCGCCGTCTGCTGGTCCGGCGCGACGGCGGCGGGCAGGACGGTGAGCTTCTCGATCTCGCGTTCGGCGATGGTGACGTCCCGCATCGCCAGCGCCGCCCGGGCGAGAGCCGGGCGCAGCTCGGCCTGGAGCGCCGGCGGATACCGGTCGAGAAACGCCTCGCCGCGGCGGAAGCCGAGCAGCGCGGCGCCGTTGCGGCCGAGCCTCTGCTCGGCGAGCGCGCGCCAGAGCCCGGCCTCGGGATCCTGCTTGATCGGCGGCGCGTCGAAGGCCGCGAGCGCCTCCTGGTTGCGGTGGAGGCGCAGCGCGGCGAGGCCGGTCAGGAACAGCGCCTCGCGATGGCCGCGCATCGAGGGATCGTCCTTGAGCAGCGCGATCAGCGGGCCTTTCGCCTCCGGCATCAGGTCATTGGCGGCGTAGAAGCGGGCGAGCCCGAGGCGGGCCTCGGATTTGCGCCCGCGCGAGGCGTCGGCGACGTCCTGCATGATCTCGCGCGAGCGGCCGAGCACATCCTCCGTGCGCAGCGCCGCCCATTGCGCGGGGTCGATCAGCGGCGTGGCCGGCGCGGGACCCTTCTGCTCCTCGCTGCCCTTCTCGCCGAGCGGGTCGAGCGAGACGGTCAGCCCGTTGCCGCGGCTGATGCGCAGCTCGTCGGCGCCGGCATGGACCACGACATCGTCGGCACGTGCGCCGACGGCGATGCCATGCGCCGTCTGCGGCAGGCCGAATTCGACATAGTGATAGGGCTTGGGCAGGTTGCGCACCGGCCCGGTCGCCGTGGCGATCGCCAGCGGCGTGCCGGAGAGGCCGGCATCCAGCCAGTGAACCCCCGTGAGGCCGGGCAGCGGGATCGACAGGATGGTCTGGCCGCGTTCGTCCAGCGCGCGGCGCGGGGCCACCGGCTCCGCCGCCTTGCCGGGTTGGTCGCCGAAGCGCAGGGACCAGCGGTTGCCGTCATCGACCAGCCGCATGATCTGCTGGCTCTTCAGCGACAGGCGCAGCAGCGTCAGGCGGCCCTCGCGCGTCACGGCGGTGCTCTCGACGAGCTCCGGCAGCACGGCCTTCAGATCCTCGGGATCGATCGTGTCACGCGTGTCGAAGGCCAAGGTCAGGACACCGGCCTCGATGAAGGCGGCGGCGCCGGTGGGGCGCGGGAAGCGGAAATCGATGCGCGGCCCGGGCGCCGCCGAGGAGGCCTCGATCCTCACGGGCTGCGGCGCCGGATCGACCGTCGCCGCCGGCGCCACGACCGGAGCCGGTGCGGGGGCGGGGGTGGGCGCCGCGACAGCTTGCTGGGGCTTCGCCACCGGCGCGGCGGGCGGGGCGGCCTGAAGTTGTGCCGGAGGCTGGGGCGCAGGCTCCGGCGGGGCGGCGGCGGCCTTCGCCTCCAGCGCCGCGAGCGTCAGCGCGTCCGGGCTCGGCGGGTGCAGGAGATCGACGATCAGCCCGTCCTCGTCGCGGAAACTGCGGATCTGGCGCTGTTTCGGGACGGTCAGGGTGAGGCGCGTGGCGGTGTCGGTGGTCTCGTGACCGACGAGGGACAAATCCGACGGCAGCCCCGTGCGGATCTTCGCCGGGTCGACCGGCATCGGCTTGTCGAAGGTCAGGGTCAGCCTGCCATCCGCCAGCTCCGGCTTGACGGCGGCGTCCTCCACCGTGCCGAAGGTCAGGCGCTCGAGCGTCGGCAGCACGGCGCCCCTCACGGTCAGCTGCCGCGGCTGCGGCGCCGGGCGACGCGATTCCCGGGCCCGCGCCTCCGCCAGCCGCAGCCGCTCGGCCATCTCGGCCAGAACCTCGGGCGGCGGCCCGGGAAGCACGCCGGTCCAATTGACCGGCAGGAGATCGATGAAGGCCTTGTCCCCCGCCTCGATCAGATTGGCGCGGAAGGGCCTGGTCAGGGCGAAGCGCAGCCCACGGCGATCGGGATCCAGCCGCGTGACCGTGAGATAGCCCGGCAGCTCGTCGGCGATTTTCGCGACATCGACGGTGACCGGCTCCGAGAAGGCGACGATCAGCACGCTGTTGGAGACGCGCACCCGGGTGGTCGTGGGGCCGTCGAAGCTGATGGCGAGCCGGCCGAAACCCTGCTGCATCGGCTGCCCCTGCAGGGTCGCGCCGGCAGCCAGAGCCGGAGCCTGCAGCTGCGCCCCCAGCGCCAGCGCCGAGAGGCCGATACCGAGGAGAAGGGAACGCGGGACACGCAAACCGGCAAACTCACGCAACGCAGCCTGGGCGACTGCGCCACCGGAAGGTCAGCGCAGGCCGAGACGCAGCCTAGCGCGGCAAGGATAATGCCGGGTTAAGGTCAGCGGCGTCGGGGCGGGGCGATGGCGGGGAGTTCGTTTCCGCCGGGGCTCGCCAGCTCGGTCACCACGCGCTCGACGCTGGCGGCGCGCCCGCTGCCGGCGAGCGCCACGGTCAATTTCTCGGCCCGCTCCGGCGCCATCGCCGCCAGGACCTCCGACATCTTGCGCGGGTTCATCTGCTGGACCACCGGGACGAGGACGTCGAGCCCCAGCCGGTCGAAGACGCGCGCGGCGTCCTTGGGCTTCATCGCCTCATACATGATGACGAGGTTCTTGATCGCCTTGGCCTCTTCCTCGCTGCCCTTGCCGCGCGGCCCCTCGACCTTGTCTTCCATCGCCTTCAATTCGTCGACGCGGCCGTCGAGCTTCTTTTCGGCGGTGCCGAGCAGGCGCTCGCGCATTTCGAGCTCTCGCATCCGCGCCTCGATCTCGTCGCGGCGGGCGGAGAGCTTCTCGAGCACGGCGCGCTCGGCCGGCGACATCGGCTGCGCGGTGCCGTTGGCGAGGCCGGATTTGTCCTGCGGGTGGGGCGGGGCCGCTTCGGCCTTGGGCTTGTCCTTGCCCTCGGGCTTGTCCACCGAGCCGGTGGTCTCGGGATCGCGCAGCACGAGGTCGGGCAGGGGGGAGGCGCTGGCGACGGTCCGGGGCGCGGCCTGGAGCTCCGGCCTGGCGGGGGCCGAGATCGGGAAGGCGACGTCGCTGGCCGGGACCTTGCCGGGGTGAGGCTCCGCCGTCCACGCCATCAGCCGCAGCGCCAGCAGAGCCATGGCGCCGAGGATGACTGCGGGGATGAGGCGGGGCCTCTCGATCATGCGGCCTGCCCGTCGAGGCGGCGGGCCGCGCGCTGGCGGATGGCGGCGGCGGCCTCGGCCGCATTGGCCAGACGCGAGATCGGCGCCGGAGCAGGGGCGGCCGGCTCCGCGGCTTTGGGAGCGACTAGCGAGGCGGCGCTGACGATCTGGGTGATGCGGTCCATGACCGCCTGCCCGGCCTCGACCTGCGCCGCGAGATCGGCGGCGTAGCGCTCGGCGGTGCGCAGGCGGTCGGCGAGGGTGCGGTCGCAATCATGCAGCGTCGACTTCAGCCCGGCGATGGCGCGCTCGGCGGTGTCGGTCGCGGCGATCAAGGCGCCGATCGTCTGCCGCATGGCCCCCTCATCCGCCTTCAGGCGCTCGATTCGCTTCGACAGGACGTAGCAGGTCACGATCGTCGCGACGAGGAGGGAGGCGACCAGGGCATCGGCGAACAGAGTGAGGGTCATGGGATGGGCTCGATCCGGTCTAGATGGGGCTGCCGAGATGGCTGGTGGCGCTGTCGAAGGCGGCGATGGTGGTCTTGGAGCGCCGCAGCGGGCTGACGACCTGCACCGCGATCTTGCCGTCGACCCGGCCGATGCGGCCGTCGCTGACCATGAAGTCGCCGCAGCGAAGCGCGACGGTGGTGTCGGGGCGGGCATCGAACATCAGCGTGTCGCCGATTTCGAGCTTCATCACCCGCTTCAGCGGCATCTGCGTCTCATGCAGCACGCAGGTCACGTTGACGTCGGTCTGCCAGACTTCGGTGGCGAGGTGGTTCTCCCAGATCGGGTCGCGCCCCAGCTTCTCGCCCATGAAGCTTTCGAGCAGAAGCTCGCGAATGGGCTCGATCGTCGCATAGGGCAGCAGCAGATGCACCGCGCCGCCGCGCCCTTCCATGTCGAAGCGCAGCTCGACCCTGATGGCGGCATTGGCCGGGCGGGAGATCGAGACGAAGCGCGGGTTCGATTCGATGCGGTCGACCGTGAAGGTCACCGGCGAGAGCGGCTGGAAGGCCGCCTCGGCATCGCTCAGGATCAGCGCGATCACGCGCTTCAGCAGATTGATCTCGATCGAGGTGAAGGGGCGGCCGTCGATGCGCGGGGCGGGCTGGCCGCGCTTGCCGCCGAACATCGTGTCCAGCACCGAATAGATCAGCGAGGATTCGATGGTGATGAGGCCGAAATTATCCCATTCCTCGGCCTTGAACACCGAGAGCATCGAGGGCAGCGAGATCGAGTTGATGTAGTCGCCGAAGCGCACCGAGCGGATGCTTTCGAGCGAGACCTCGACATTGTCGGTGAAGAAATTGCGCAGGCTGGTCGAGAGCAGCCGCACCATGCGCTCGAAGATGATCTCGAGCATCGGCAGCCGCTCATAGGCGACCGATCCGGAATCGACGATGGCCTGGATGCCGTTGCGGGCGTCCTTGTCCTCGCCGGTGGAGAAACCGAGCATCGTGTCGATTTCTTCCTGCGACATCAGGCGGTCGGTACCGCCTTCCTGTTCGCCGTCTTCGTCCACGATGTCCGGCATTGCCGCCCATTCGGCCGCCATCCCCTCGGGGGTCAGCGGCTCGTCCTTGGGCTTGCCGGTCTTGTCGAGATCGTCGCTGCTCATGATGCCATCTTGCTATCGTCGGAAGGGAGAGATGCGCCGTGGGGTTCCTTGCCTCACTGCAGCAGCAGCTCCTTGAACAGAACGGCGTCGACCTTGGCGGGATAGACCGTGACGTTGACCCTGCGCAGCAGCTCCTCCTTCAGGCGGAACATGCCGGCGGAGCCTTCGAGATCGGAGGGGCGCAGCTCGCGCATGAACACCTGGAACGCGTCCTCGACGCGCGGCAGCAGCGGCTTGATGCCGTCGGAAATCTTCGGATCGGCGACCTCCAGCACGACCTTGACCTTGATGAAGGGGGCGCGCTCCTGCTGCGGGGCCGGCGAGATGCCGATGACCATCTCCTTCATCTCGACGAAGGTGATCGGCTTCTTCGCCGCCTTGGCCTTCTCCGCCGCCTCGATCTGCTCGGCCGAGGGAGGCTTCAGGAAGAAGAACCAGCCGCCGCCGCCGAGCGCCGCCAGCGCGACCACGCCGCCGACGATCATGATCAGTTTCTTCTTGCCGCTCTTGGGCGCGGCGTCGCCGGCCGTGCCTTCCGCATCCTCGGTCTGGGGCTTCTTGGCCATCGCACTCGCCTTCGCGGGCGGCCGCATCATCGGGCTGCCCTTGCGGTCACCCTGCGCAATCACGGTTAACGTCCCGTTAAACCCGGCAATTCCTGCCGGGTCATTCGTGCCGGGAGGACGGCCGCTGCCGGTCTGGGCGCGAGCCTCGATTTTGGCATTTTCCGAACTGCCTCAAAGACTTGTCCGGCTTTAACCATGTTGGCACGGCGCTTGCGGAGCAGCGGGGGCAACCACTGCGCTGGGGAGCGTCGAAGCGGTTGCGGGACAATTCGGGAGACCAGCCGTGGAGAATGCTCTTCTCGTCGGCCTGTCGCGTCAGATGGCACTGACGCGGGAGCTGGACGTCATCGCCAACAACATCGCCAATACCGGCACGAACGGCTTCAAGGCGCGTTCGTCGCGGTTCAACGAATTCATCATGCCGGTGGCGAGCGCCGAGGCCTTTCTGCGCCCGGACCGCCCGGTCTCCTATGTCGTCGACAAGGGCACCCCGCTCGATCTGAGCCAAGGCCCGGTGCAGCGTACCGGCAATCCGCTGGATGTCGCGCTGCGGGACGACAACTACCTCGTCGTGCAGTCGCCCAATGGCGAACGCTACACCCGCGCCGGCTCGCTGCAGGTCAACCAGCGCGGCGAGCTCGTGACGCAATCCGGGATGCGGGTGCTGGGGGAGGGCGGCCCGATCGTCTTCGGGCCCGGCGAGGCCGACGCCAAGATCGCCGCAGACGGCACCGTCTCCAGCGATCAGGGCATTCGCGGCAAGCTGCGCCAGGTGCGCTTCGCCAATGCCCAGGCGCTCGTCAATGACGGGGCCAATCTGTTCTCCTCGCCGACACCGGCTCTGCCGGCCGGCCCGCAGGCGCGGCTCGAAACCGGCGCGGTCGAAGCCTCCAACGTCAAGGCCGTGGTCGAGCTGACCCGGCTGATGGAGGTGCAGCGCTCCTATCAGAGCCTCGCCAACATCATGTCGAAATCCGACGAGCTGCGCAGCAGGGCGATCAGCCGCCTTGCCGACCAGCAGGCCTGATCCGGAACGGAACCCAGAGAATGCGCGCCCTTCAGACCGCCGCGACCGGCATGATGGCCCAGGAACTCAACGTCCAGGTCATCTCCAACAACATCGCCAACGTCCGCACCACCGGCTACAAGCGCCAGCGGGCGCATTTCCAGGACCTGCTCTACGAGAATTACCGCCGCGCCGGGTCCGCCACCTCCGACCAGAACACGCAGGTGCCGGCCGGCATCGCGATCGGCTCGGGCGTCAAGACCGTCTCGACCGGCCGGGTGATGACCCAGGGCAACCTGACCCCGACCGAAAAGCAGTTCGACGTGGCGATCCGCGGCGACGGCTTCTTCAAGGTCCGCATGCCGGATGGCCGCACCACCTATTCCCGCGACGGGTCCTTCGACCTCGATGCCCAGGGCCAGCTCGTGACCCGCGACGGCTATCAGGTGGAGCCCGGCATCACCATCCCGAACAACGCCACCAGCGTCAGCATCAACGCCCAGGGCACGGTCGAGGTCCAGATCCCGGGGCAGACGGCGGCGCAGGCGGTGGGGCAGATCCAGCTCTCGCGCTTCGTCAACAAGGTCGGGCTGGAATCGATCGGCGACAACCTCTTCGTCGAGACCGGGGCCTCCGGCGCGGCGATCGACGGGTTCGGCGGCGGCGAGGGCTTCGGCACGCTGCAGCAGAACTATCTCGAGGAAGGCAATGTGCAGGCGGTGACGGAGCTGTCCTCGCTGATCGCCGCGCAGCGCGCCTATGAAATGAACTCCAAGGTCATCACCGCCGCCGACCAGATGATGTCGGCGACGAGCCAGATGTTCCGCGGCTAGGCCTGAGGACGCATCATGATCCGCCCCATCGCCAGCCTTCTCGCTCTCGCCTTCGCCGCCTCCGCGGCCGCGGCGCAGCCATCCCCGGCGCCGGTGACGCTGGCCTCGACCGCGCAGGAGCCCTCCAAGCCGCAGGCGCGGCTGCAGCTGCGCCCGGAAATCACGCTGTCCACCGATCTCGTCCGCTTCGGCGATCTCTTCGCCGGGCTTAGCGGCGACCTCGCCTCCCAGGCCGCTTTCCGCGCCCCCGCCCTCGGCGAAACCGGCACCATCCAGGTCAGCCGCATCATCCAGGCGGCGCGCGCGGCCGGCGTGCTGCCGGAGGCCGCGGAGCCCCGCAGCGACGGTTTCGCGCAGGTCGTGGTGACCCGTGCCGCCCGCCGGCTGATGGCGGCGGATCTCGAAGACGCGGTGAAGACCGGCCTGCAGGATCGCTACGGCTTCGACGCCCGGCCCTATGGCCTGTCGATCGACGGCGGCGCGCCGGCGATCGTGGTGGAGCCGGAGCTGACCGGCGACCTCGCCATCCAGGAGCTGAGCTATGATCCGCGCACCCGCCGCCTGCAGGCGCGGCTCGCCGTTCCCGGCAGCGCCGCGATGCGGCTGAAGCCGGTGCGGATCAGCGGCCAGCTGGTCGAGACGGTCGATGTCGTGGTGCCGCGCCGCTCGATCGCCCGCGGCGAGACGCTGACGGCCGCCGACATCCTGGTCGAGCGGCGCCCCCGCGACGGGCTGCCGACCGAGCTGCTGGCCGATGCGCGCGCCGCCATCGCCAAGGTGGCGAAGCGGACGCTGACCCCCGGCATGCCGCTGCGCGCCGGCGACGTGCAGCGCGAGGAGATCGTCGGCAAGGGCGAGCTCGTCACCATCGTCTACCAGTCGCCCGGCCTGCTGATCACCATGCGCGGCAAGGCCGAGGAGGCCGGCGCGATGGGCGATGTCATCAGCATCGTCAATCTTCAATCCAAGCGGACCCTGCAGGGCACCGTCAGCGGCTCCGGCCGGGTCTCCGTCCAGACCTCCTCCGCCGGCCGCGTGGCCCGCGCCCCCTGACCCACCAGCGAGTTGAAAGACACGCCATGACCACGCGCCGTTTCACGCAGATCACCAGCCTCCTCGCCCTCGGCGTCGCCCTCAGCGGCTGCGGCGCCGCCGACCGCCTCGCCAATGTCGGCGCGGCCCCGGCCCTCTCGCCGATCGAGGATCCCACGGCGCTGAAGGGCTACAAGCCCGTGCAGATGCCGATGCCGGCGATGGAACACGCCTCCTTCGCGCCGAATTCGCTCTGGCGCACCGGCTCGCGCGCCTTCTTCAAGGATCAGCGGGCGCGCATGGTCGGCGATCTGGTGACGGTGAAGGTGCGCGTCACCGACCGCGCCCAGCTCGACAACACCACCAAGCGCAGCCGCAAGAACGGCGAAGATGTCGGCGCCGACAACGCCTTCGGCTTCGAGAAGAAGCTGGACAATTTCCTGCCCAACGGCGCCAAGGCCGATTCGCTGCTCAAGCTCGATTCCGCCGCCTCCAGCGAAGGGTCCGGCTCGGTGCGGCGCGCCGAACAGCTGGCGACCAATGTCGCGGCCGTCGTCACCCAGACGCTGCCCAACGGCAATCTGGTGATCGAGGGCAAGCAGGAGATCCGGGTCAATTTCGAGGTGCGTGAGCTAATCGTCGCCGGCGTGATCAGGCCCGAGGACATCGAATCCGACAATACGGTCGATTCCACCAAGATCGCCCAGGCGCGCATCGCCTATGGCGGGCGCGGGCAGATCACCGATGTGCAGCAGCCGCGCTACGGCCAGCAGGTGATGGACATCCTGCTGCCCTTCTGAGCCGCGCTTTCCCCGATCCGGCCGGCGCGGAACGCTCCCCGCTTTCTCCGCGCCCGCCGGCGGGCGGTCTCTCCCGAGCCGCCCCTCGTCCCGGCCGCACGCCACGCTCCCCAAGCTCTCAGGCTGGCGGCCAGCAAAAAGCCCCGCGCTCTCCCGGCGCGGGGCTCTCGCGATCCGGATGGACGGCGTCCTGCTTCAATCGTCGCGGAAGACGCGCTCGTTGCGCTCGTGCCGCTCCTGCGCCTCCAGCGACAGGGTGGCGATCGGGCGGGCCTCGAGCCGCTTCAGCGAGATCGGCTCGCCCGTCTCCTCGCAATAGCCATAGGAGCCATCGTCGATCCGGGCGATGGCGGCATCGATCTTGGCGATCAGCTTGCGCTGCCGGTCGCGGGCGCGCAGCTCGATCGCGCGGTCGGTTTCGGAGGAGGCGCGGTCGGCGATGTCGGGGTGGTTCTCGTTCTCGCTCTGCAGCGTCACGAGCGTCTCCTTGGCCTCCTTCAGGATCTCGTCCTTCCAGGCCATGAGCTTGCCGCGGAAATATTCGCGCTGCCGCTCGTTCATGAACGGTTCGGCATCCGTGGGCTTGTAGTCCGCGTCGAGAATGATCTGCTTCGACATAGGCGCACTCTCTGAGTTGTCGTCTCGTCGCGCCCACCGACTTTGCCGAGGGTGGCCCGCCGATTTCGCGCCCTTATAGCGAGGGACATCGGTGGGAACAATCGGATTGCAGGCCGCTATCCATACTGAATTTCAGGCGCGTCAAACTGGGGCGAGCCAGAGCGGGTCGGCCCTCCCGCGCGGGGCTCAGCGCAGCCTGGCCAGGGCCGCCGCGATGTCGGCCTCGATCAGCCGGGCGATCGGGCTGCGGTAATGCGAATGGTCGAAGAACTGATTCGGATCGCGCAGCTCCGGCCGGTCGCGCCGCCAGTCGATCAGCACCGTCTTGGGGCGGCGTTCGGCGAGCGCCGCGAAGGCTCTCGTACAGGCCTCGTTGGCCGCGGCATCGGCGCTGCCGGGCAGCGGCAGAGCGGTGGCGTAGAGCGGCGGGCGCAGCAGGACGAGGGCGGTGTCGGGCGCGGCGCTCAGCAAGGCTTCGAGCCGGGACGCGGCCGGGAAGGGGCCGGTCGCGTTACCGCCGCCGCCGCCATCCGAGCGCGCCTGCAGCCTGGCCCGGATCTCCGGATTGCTGGCGTAGCCGAGGCCGACATAATTCGGCTCATAATCCCAATAGCCGTCGGGCCGGGCGCGCTCGGCCTTGCGCGACAGCAGCAGGGCGACGCGGCGCGGCAGTTCCTCGACCACGTTCAGGCTGACGAGACCGGCGAGATACTCGCCCCAGCCGCGGGCGAAGAGCCAATAGGGGAAGGGCTTGTCATTGGGGAAGGCGGGGTCCGCCGTGCACCACATCGCGTCGACGCCGACGATCACGGCCCGCGCGGCGCCCGGGTGATGGCGCAGGAACCAGTCGATCAGGGTCAGCGTCTCGCGCGGGCCGGTGGCCGGCGCGATCAGCGAGACGAAGGGGATGCCGGTGGCCCGCGTCAGCTCCGCCGGGGAGAGCTGCTGCACATGGGAGTTGCCGAAGATCGCGGCCTGGAAGGCCGGATCGCGGCCGCGGCTGGCGGCGGCGGTGCGCGGCCCCTGCGGGCGGACCCCGCTTTCGAATGCGAGCGGCGTGCGGCCGGTATCGAAAGGATCGAGCAGCAGCGCCAGCCCGAGCAGGGCCGCCGTCAGCCCCGCCGCCGTGAGCAGCATCAGCCGCGAGAAGAGGCGCCAGTTCCGGGCGTCAGGCCCGGGACCTGCCGTCTCAGAACTGGAAATAGATGAATTCATAGTTCGAATCGTCGCCGATCTTGAGCAGGACGAGGACAAACAGGATGCCGGCGAGGATGGCGAGCCAGCGCGCGGGCGGCAATCTGTGCACCAGCGCCCAGGCGGTGGGGCCGAGCATCGCGAAGGCCGCGGCCGGAAGCAGCGCCCGCCATTTGAAGCCCTGGCCGACCGGGGCGAGGCCGAACAACCCCTTGTAGATCGCCATCGCGGCCTCGAAACTGGTGGCGCGGAACAGCACCCAGCACAAGGCCACGAAGACGAAGGTCAAAAGCCAGCCGAGCGGCTTCGGCATCGGCCAGCCGGCGCGGCGCCAGAACAGCGCGACGATCAGGGCCAGTCCATGCGCCACGCCCCAGGCGACATAGGTGAGGCCGGCGCCGTGCCAGAGCCCGCCCAGCGCCATGGTGGCGAACAGCGCCCAGACCTGGCGCGGCAGCCCGTGTTTCGAGCCGCCGAGCGCGATGTAGAGATAGTCGCGCAGGAAGCGCGACAGGGTCATGTGCCAGCGCCGCCAGAAATCCTGGATGCTGAGGGCGCGGTAGGGAATCTCGAAGTTCTGCGGCAGCACGATGCCGAAGAGCAGTGCGAGCCCCAGCGCCATGTCGGTATAGCCGGAGAAGTCGAAATAGATCTGGAAGGTGAAGGCCAAAGTCGCCTGCCACGCCTCGGCCATGGTGACGACCTTGCCGGCCGCCGCCGCGGCGAAGACCGGATTGGCGTATTCGGCGAGGGGATCGCCGATCAGCACCTTCTTGGCGAGGCCGGCGGTGAGCAGCATCAGTCCGCGGGCGATGCGCTCGGCCGCGTCCGGGCGCTGATAGGGGCGCTCCTCGAACTGGTGCATGATCTCGCGCCAGCGCACCAGCGGCCCGGCCAGCACCTGCGGGAAAAACGCGATGTAGAGTGCATAGCGCAGCAGATCATAGCGCGGCGCCTGGCCCCGCCTGAGATCGGTCAGATACATCACGTGGTGGAAGGTGAAGAAGGAGATGCCGAGCGGCAGCGCCAGATCGAGCTTCGGCGCCGGCAATCCCGGAATCATCCCCGCGAGATCGGCGAAGAAGTTGAAGTATTTGAAGAGCGCGAGGACGACGAGGTTGAGCACGATGGCGAGCGTGATCAGCCCGCCCGAGCGCGTTTTCTGGAAGAGCTCGGCGATCAGCCAGTTGACCAGAATCGAGGCCGCCAGCAGCGGCACGAAGCGCCAGTCCCAATAGCCGTAGAAGGCGAAGGACAGGGCCGCCAGCACGGGCAGCCGCCATTGCGGCGCGAAGCGCTCCGCCAGCCAGTGCAGGCCGAGCGCCAGCGGCAGGAAGGCGAGGAGGAAGGCGAAGGAGTTGAAGAGCATCGGGCCGGCGGGATCGAGGGACGCGCCGGATTAGCCGATTATGCGGGGGCTGTCATGTCGCGGTGCCCGAGGCGCCGGCCGGCGCCGTCGGGGCCGGGGCGGTGAGTCCCGCGCGTCGCCTCACAGCGGGATGTTGTCGTGCTTGCGCCAGGGCCGCTCGACGCTCTTGGTCCTGAGCATCGCCAGCGCCCGCGCGATCCGCCGCCGGGTCGAATGCGGCATGATCACCTCGTCGACATAGCCACGTTCGGCGGCGACGAAGGGCGACATGAAGCGGTCCTCGTATTCCTTGGTCTTGGCGGCGATGCCGTCGGTATCCATGCCGCGGAAGATGATCTCGACCGCGCCCTTGGCGCCCATCACCGCGATCTGGGCGGTCGGCCAGGCATAGTTCACATCGGCGCCGATATGCTTCGAGGCCATCACGTCATAGGCCCCGCCGAAGGCCTTGCGGGTGATCACCGTGACCAGCGGCACGGTGCATTCGCTATAGGCATAGAGCAGCTTGGCGCCGTGCTTGATCAGCCCGCCATATTCCTGCGCCGTGCCGGGCAGGAAGCCGGGCACGTCGACGAAGGTGACGATCGGGATCTCGAAGGCGTCGCAATAGCGCACGAAGCGGGCGGCCTTGCGCGAGGCATCGGAATCGAGCACGCCGGCCAGCACCATCGGCTGGTTGGCGACGATGCCGACGGTGCGGCCCTCGATGCGGCCGAAGCCGGTGACGATATTGCCGGCATAGGCCGCCTGGATCTCGAAGAAATCGCCCTCGTCGACGGTCTTCAGGATCAGCTCCTTGATGTCGTAGGGCTTGTTCGGATTATCCGGGACGAGCGTGTCGAGGCTGGTGTCGACGCGGTCCGGCACGTCGAAGCTCGGCCATTCCGGCACGCCGGCGGTGTTGTTGGCGGGCAGGAAGTCGATCAGCCGGCGCACCTGCAGCAGCGCCTCGACATCGTTCTCGAAGGAGCCGTCGGCGACCGAGGATTTCGAGGTGTGGACCTTCGCCCCGCCCAGCTCCTCGGAGGTCACGGTCTCGTTGGTCACCGTCTTCACCACGTCGGGGCCGGTGACGAACATGTAGGAGGTGTCGCGGACCATGAAGATGAAGTCGGTCATGGCGGGGGAATAGACGTCGCCGCCGGCGCAGGGGCCCATGATCACCGAGATCTGCGGGATGACGCCCGAGGCCTGGACATTGCGCTTGAAGACCTCGCCATAGCCGCCGAGCGCCGCGACGCCCTCCTGGATGCGGGCGCCGCCGGCGTCGAACAGGCCGACGATGGGCGCGCGCATCTTCAGCGCCATGTCCTGGATCTTGATAATCTTCTGGGCGTGGGTCTCGGAGAGCGAGCCGCCGAAGACGGTGAAATCCTTGGAGAAGACGAAGACGGTGCGGCCATTGACCGTGCCCCAGCCGGTGACGACGCCGTCGCCGGGGATCTTCTCGGCCTTGTCCATGCCGAAATCGACGCAGCGATGCTGCACGAACATGTCGAACTCTTCGAAGGAGTCGCGGTCGAGCAGGAGCTCGATGCGCTCGCGCGCCGTCAGCTTGCCGCGCTTGTGCTGCGCCTCGACGCGCCGCTCGCCGCCGCCCTGGCGCGCGCCCTGCCGGCGCTGCTCGAGCTGTTCGAGAATGTCTTTCATGGCGGCGCTCCCGGGCAAAACTTTCTGCAACCGGATTAAGCAGCGCCGCCGCGCGAGTCCATCATCTGTTGGTAGCGGAATAGGCCGACGCGTTTCGCCTCAGCCGGCGAGCAGCAACAGGACGGCCGCGTCATATTCGATTCGCCGGATGGCGCGCCGCTCGGCCGCCTCCTCGTCCTGGCCCCAGATGCCGATCTGGTAATCCTCGTCGCAATGCGCGGCAGCCCAAATCGCGTCGGCATCGCGCAGCCCCTCGGCCAGCGCCAGCATCAGGATGGTGGAGCCGGTGAGCGTCATCACGTTATGGGCTCCCGCCAGCGCCAAAGGCGCGGGAAAGGCCTCGACCCGGCGCGCGACGGCGGCGAGCGTCGTCTCCGGCTGCGGCGCGAAGATCACCCCCTGGGCGAGGATGAAGCGGGCCTGCAGCCGCTGCTCGACCGCGTCCAGAACCGGATCCCAGGCGTCGGACTGGCGGGCGATCAGCGCCTCGGGCTCGGCCGCGCGGTAGCACAGGGCGTCGCTGCCGGCATAGCGGACGATCTCGTCCCGCACGGCCTGCTGCTGTTCGGAGACCCCGTCGAGCGCCGCATTCACCAGCCGGGTCAGCGGCATGCGCGCGGGGTCGATCACCTCCTGCATGGCCTGCCATTCCGCGGCCAGCGCGTCCGCGACCGGCCTGGAGCCGACCGCCAGCGGATTGCGCGCCGGAGTGCGGGCGGTGCGCCCGTCGAGCGCGACATGATACAGCCCGTCGCGGGCGAGCACCTCGGCGCGCTCGTAGAAGCGCCTGGGCAGCGGGTTGCGCATCGCCTTCTGCGCCGCGGCGACGGGATCCGGCTGGCGCTGCCCGGCAGCGCCGAAACGGGCGAGAAAATCATCGGTCGACATGGCCGGGGCTTTAGCATGGGCCGGCGCGGCTTGTCGCGGGGTCTAGCCGAAGCGGTCGCGCCAGGCGGGCAGGGCGCCGGGAAAGGGCAGGGCGGTGGCGGCGTGGACGCCGCGCGCCACGGCCCGGGCCAGCACATCGGCCGCCGTGGCGCAGAGCTCCGCCAGCGCCAGCGCATCGGAGGGCGCGCCGGACCGGCCCGTCGCGGCGGCGAAGACGATGTCGCCGTCGAGCGGCGCATGGACCGGGCGCAGGGCGCGCGCGAGGCCGTCATGCGCCGCCAGAGCGAGCCGCTTGCATTGCGCCTTGGTCAGCACCGCATCGGTGGCGACGAGCGCGATGGTGGTGTTCTCGCCGGGGCCGCCCTTGAAGCGGATGGCGAGATCCCGCGGGTCGATCCTGGCGGGCCAGCCCAGGCCGCCGAACTCGCCCTCCTGCTCATAGGGCGCCGCCCAGAAATGCGGCCCCTCGCCGATGGTGGCGGAGCCGACGGCGTTGACCGCGACCAGCGCCCCGACAATCTGCCCGGTGGCGGCGCGGGCGCTGGCCGAGCCGATGCCGCCTTTCAGGTTCCGCGTCGTCGCGCCGAAGCCCGCCCCTTGCGTACCCAGCGCGAAATCGGCCGCGGCGCTCGCGATCGCAGCGGCGCCCAGCGCGCGGTAGGGCGAAAGCGCGCCGGTCCTGGCCCAGGGCTTGTCGCCGCCATTCAGCAGGTCGAACAGAATGGCCTGCGGCACGATCGGCACCCGCAGCCCGCCGACCGGGAAGCCGCGGTTCTGCGAAACGAGCCAGCCCATCGCGCCATCGGCCGCGGCCAGCCCATGCGCCGATCCGCCGGAGAGCACGATCGCGTCGACATGGCCGACCGTCATCTCCGGCTCGAGCAGCGCCGTCTCGCGGGCGCCCGGCGCGCCGCCCAAAATCGCGACCGAGGCGACGGTCGGACGGTCGAACAATGCGACGGTCACGCCCGTCGCGGCGGCCATGTCGTGCGCCTGACCGATTTGCAGACCCGCGACATCGGTGATGAGATTGCGCATGGAGGGCAGGGGCTGGAGGCTGGCTGGCGGGAGGCGAGGGAACGGCGGGCGGGCCGCCGCGTTGCCCGAGATCGGCACATTACTTTTTTTTCATGCTCGCGCCATCGCCGGGTGAGACCCTGGGGCGCAGCTTGCGGCGACCGAGCCCCGCCTGAACGATCAGCCATCGGAGATCTGCCCATGAAACGCATCGCCCTCATCGCCGCTTCCTCCGCCGCCCTGATCGCCGCCTCGCTGGCGGTGGCGCAGACGCAGAGCACCCCGCCGGCCACGCCGCCGGCGACCACCAGCCAGGACCGCCCCGCCGCCTCCGGCTCCGAGACCCGCGACAGCAGCGAGGTCCGCAAGGAATCGCGGGAGGATCGCCGCGCCGAGCGCCGCGAGCGCATGGCCGAGCGGATGGAGGCCCGCATGAACGAGCGGCTGGCCCGGCTGCGCACCGAGATGGATCTGAAGCCGGAGCAGGTGCCGCTGTTCGAGCGCGTCGAGACGCTGATCAAGCAGAACGCCCAGCAGCGCCGCGAGCGCATGGGGTCGATGCGGGAGATGCGCGAGAGCTTCCGCGACGCCGACATCATGGAGAAGCTCGACATGATGGCGAGCCGCCAGAGCGAGCGCGCCACCCGCACCAAGGACATGGCCGATGCCGTGCGGCCGCTCTGGCAGACGCTGAGCGACCGGCAGAAGACGGTCGTGCGCCGTGCGGTGCGGGAAGTGATGGCCGAGGGGCGCAGCATGATGATGATGCGCCATCACGGCATGCATCATGGCGGGCACGGCATGCGCGGCGGGTCCGACAGCGAGGGGCATCACGGCATGCGCGGCCAAGGCGGCCATCATGGCGGCTATGGCGAGGGCCGGGGCTATCGCCAGGGCGGCTCCGACGGCGACTGGCGCCAGGGCCAATATGGCCGCTATGAGCGCAACGATCTCTGGAGCGATGGCGAGGGTGGCGGCTATCGCCGCAGCGACGCCGGCGGAGACGATGATCGCGGCTTCGATGGCGAGCGCGGTCGCTATGGCGGCGATGGCTACGGGCAGCGGCGCTGGGGCGGCGAGTGGCGCGACCAGCGCAACTGAGCCGGCGCGACCGCAGTCACGAAAAGGGGCGGCTCCTGCGAGCCGCCCTTTTGTCATCGCTCCTGCCGGGCTACGCCTGAAGCAGCGCTGCAGCCCGGGCGAGGCGAGGGCTCCCTAATTTCAGGAGCCGACGGAATCCTTGACGCATTTGGTGGTGAAGCTGGTCTTCGCCGCACCGTTGAGCTTGCGGTCCGCGGCCTGCTTATCGCAGGCGGCCGTGGCGTCCTTCTCGCATTTCGTCAGGAAGCTGGTCTTGGCGGCGCCGGCCAGCTTCTTCTCGCCGGCCTGGATCGTGCAGCTCTGGGCCTGGGCGAAGCTCGACACGCAGCAGAGTGCGAGAGCGGCAATCAGCGTCTTCATCGGCGTCATCCTCGTTCGGGACAGGGTCACCAGAGCTAGCTGAGTCGCGACATTTTGTCAGGGTGCCCGCCTCGGCAGCGCCCGCTCGTGACGGGTGTGACGACGGATGCGGAGACGCCGCGCCGCCATAGGCCGGTGCAGTTGCCCAGAATGGGCCGGTCAGAGCTAAAAGCGGCGGCGAGGGTGCCAAGGCCGCGCCATCGTAGACAGGTCCGCCCGGTGGCGCGGGCCGGCCGGCGGCGCTCCGCCGTTAAGGGATGGAAAACGCCGGTTTACCATAGTCGTTCAAATTCGATTCATATCTGCCTGTTTACGTTTCGGCAGGATTGATCAACGGAGGGCGAACCGTGAAAAATTCCTGGGCGATCTGGATGATGCGCAGCTTCATCGCGCTGGTCTTCGTTTCCAGCCTGTTCGGGCCCTATGCAATCTCGATCATGCTGGGCGTGCTGATGCTGGGCTATCACTATTTCCGCGACGAGGTCGGCTCCCGCCTGTGAGCTCCGTGCGGCGCCTCGCTGCCGCACATCATCCGCATCCCTTAGGCTGACGGCGAATGTCAGCAGGCCGTCGAAGAGCGCGGTCTTCCTGCAGCAGTCATCGGCGCTGAATTTCGTGCCGTGGTTTTGGTCGCGGCTCTCGACCGGCCCGAGCCAGAGCAGGGGCGGGGGTTTTGGCCCGGGAAGGGCGGAGCTACCGGCTGCCCCGCGAACTTGTCGTCTCCGGCATCGGCCGTCGCCACGACAAACCAAAATCCGCCTTTGCCTTCGATGTGATCAGCCCTAGAGGGTAAAGCCTGATCAGCTCTGTGTGGTCGGAGACCGTCGAGGACTACGAGGCGGACTGTCAAAAGAAGAGGCTGGTCCAGCCGATCAGGAACGCATCGGCCGCCTTCAGCGCCACTCGGACAGATGAATTGGGGACGGCGGCGGAAGTCCAGTGGATTGAAGATCACTTCCCCGGCACGCTTCACAAGACCATTGCCGAAGTCCTTAAGGTTTCGCCAGCTCTCATTACCCGGCATATGAATCAACGGGTGGCGCAGCTCGGACAATGCAAGAGGTTCCAGGATGCGCTCCAAAACTCGTGAAATCGCTGCGTCATGCGGATTGATTCGAGTACATAACCCAAGACATTTACACTCGGAAAATGGCCGCGTTCGGCCATCAGCGGCGTTCTCGCTGTCAAAACCGGCTATCGTTCCGGTAGATCTGTGAGTTCTCGACTAACATCGAAGGACTATTTGGGTGAACGTGACCCGGAACGGTTCATGAAGGCAGAGCTTAATGGAACGCGCGGCGGATTGAGCTCGACTGAGCGGCTTTTGATTGCCAGCGTTAGCCAAAGGCAGGCGAGGTCTGTGGCTTCAAGCGAGCGCCTCATGGGGCGGAACCCGCGTATCTGATGACGCCACGGCCGAGAGGAGCAAAAGAAGATGTGGCGGCTGCTTACTGGGATCGGTTGGGCCATAAAGATCGGCACCCTGCCTTGGAAGCAGCCGGCGATCATCGCAGGTGTGGCCGCAGTTGCGCTAGGCGCTTGGGAGTACCTGCATCAAGCGCCCGCGCCGGTCGCAGCATTGGCCGGACTTGGCTTTTTCACGATGGTGTTCGTAATCATCATCGTGCCAACTGCCTACCTCTTCCAGCCGGCAACAGGCACATTCACGCCGCGATACCTCCGGTTCTACCTGTTGCCCCTAGGACGCCTCTCATGGCGCTTCGACAACTTTCTAGGTGGTAGTACACCTCCTGTCCGTGTCACGTGCTTCCAACCCGCTTTTCGGATCAACGTGGTCAGGGCATAAAGCCGCGCAGGGCAGAAATCTGATCGCCCCGCACTGGCGAGCGTGCTGACGTTCTGATCGAGTGCGGAAATCCCTACGTTAAGGCTGATGCGATTGCGTTCATGCCGCAGGGCAAGTGGTATCATTGTCAGGTTTTCTTCGGTGACGCCGGCCTATCGAAGGAGGAGTTCTTGACCCGCTACGATGGCTTTGAGTTCGTCTTCGAGTACGACGAAACTGAGTTCAAGAGGACCTTCGACCGCGCAGAGATTGAAAGACTGTTTGATAACTTCGCCCGCATGACGAGTTCACGGCCAGAAGTCAGGCCCACGCTGCGATCTGACCGCCCGTAGAACTCCCTCGCCCAGGACCCCGGTAAGGTGCGTGATGTCACCTACAGGAAAGGCGAGGGGGCCACGGAGGGGAGATGGGAAAGCGGCCGGAGAGGGGACGGCTTTGAGCTTTTGGCTCCCAAATATGGGGGTTGGAAGCAACTATATTAGGTCGGAGCGCGTAATGAGGATGCGCATTTGTCGCTCCGCAACCTACAGGTGACAAGTGTACTTCAAGCTAACTTATTCAATCCATGGAATGCACGTTCGGCGCCAGGACGAACTCCCCGCAACATGCCGCCTCGATAGTGCGAATATCGTCACTTTCTGGAGTCGTAAAACACAGCAGGGCAATCATTCCGCAAGTGATTTGTGCGTCGATCTTATCTCCCTACGCCAGCCTCCTGTGCGTGTATCGGAGACGCTGAAAGAGATGAAGAAGGGGAACCTACTACTGGATGATCCACTACAGGACGGTCTCCCTTACCATGCGGGAGGCGATCTAATCGTGGATGAAAAGGGCAACATAAAGCCCAGCTGGATTGTGCCTTTCGGCCTTCTTCCAAAAGGTGCCAAGCCATGGCTGCGGGAGCTCAAGAAGGACGCATCCGATTTGCTGACTGAGTACATCCGGGCAATGCGCTGGCGACAAGCAGCGTCGGGGGCTCACCGGCCTTTTGCAATGGTGGGGTTTTATTGGTCAGACGACAGCGTGACATGGAACAATGTCCCTACTGAGTATCAGGTCTTTGCACGCCAGCCTCGAGGCTTCGATATTCGGCCCGACGCACTAGCTGCGACGGCTGACCTGATTGCTGCGAATGCTGCGGAGCCGTTCGCGCACGAGCTTATACGCGAGGCCGGCCATTTGGCTTCTAACGCGCCGCGCAGTGCGCTGCTAATCGCCTTTTCGGCGCTGGAAACAGGTTTAAAGGCCCATGTCGCCTACTTGCTGAAGGGTAGTGAGACCTTGCTCGCGAAGTTGCCGTCTCCACCGGTGCAGACGTTATTAGGCGAGGTGATACCCGAGCTGCACTCGAAGGCAGGCATCAAGACAGAACACCTGCCGCTAGCGGAACCTGCACGAAAATACCTGACGAAGTGGGTGACTCAGCGAAATCAAGTAGCGCACGGCGTCAAACAGACCGTTGACGGAGAAGATCTTAGAGAGCTGATTCGCTTCGTTTCAGACATCCTGTACATTCTCGATGCCTGCCGGGGCCAAGAGTGGGCACTTGCCCACCTTCGCAGCGCCCACTTCGCCGCCTGAAAGTGCCCTGGGTGGCGAGCGAAGTTGCGTCCATCACCGCTCTCAGAACGTGAGCGCCACGCCGTCTCGGCCCCCTTCAGATCCATCTCAAACTCCACCAAATCCCCGGATAGCGGCACCTTCCGCAAATCCTCATCGAACCCCCAGCCGGAGTGCCTCTGCCCCTCCGGCCCTTCAAAATCCTCCATCCGGTAAGGGCAAGCGGAGCTACCGAATGCCTCGCCAGCCATGTTGTTAGGGCGACCCAGCCAGCTTCTCCCGTAGGTCGATTGGAGGCATCGCCGAGCCGATCCGAAACATATAGGGCACTTGCTTGCCGATCATCTCATCAAGCAGATTGACTGCAAGCGAAGCAGAGGCAGTGAACTCAACTGGATTGTCCACTATTCTTGGCGTTACCTCGGCGATTTCCTTCACATGAGCGATATAGGTGTTTCGATGTCCCACTTTCAGGCCGTTGACTAACTGCCGGTAGGACTTGACGGTCTTGTCGATACTGCGTGTGCGTTCAGGTTCCAGACCCTCCCGCTTCATCGCGGAAAAGGCTGACTGGAAGGACCGCAATCCTTTGCCGTCGTCATCAAGCGCAGTAAGACGGGCGATTATGTCCCGAGTGGCGCTCTCCAATAGCACGAGCTCAAGGGCCAAAGCCTCATAGCTCATTGTACGAAGAGTCGGAAGAACAGCCCGCTCTCGGTGCGCGTAGATCAAGATGAGCAGCCAGAGAATGTCCTGCCTAAGTCCGTCAAGGAGCGTCGCCGATGATGTGAAGCTCTTGGCCATTTTTCTGCGATCCGATTCCATACGTCGGCTGCACCCCTAGGGAGTGGAAGAGAGCAATGGGCTTCCTAGCCGCTTCCATGCTTCCCGGTAGGCGTCCACCTCATAGGCTTTCGGCTGTACCCAATACGACAGCTTGCCGGTGGGGTTCACGCCCTTGTGCGAAGCGGCCTTTACCTCGTCCAGGGTGAGGACAAAACACGTTGGCATGTCGGAGTTGGCGTTGATTGTGATGACCCACCAAGGCGAGCGCAGGGTGTCGAGAGAGCCCTCTAGCGGGACGGGGGCTCGCTTTGAAAGCGCCTTGGATTGGATAGCCAGAACGCGGGTTTCATCGTCGCTCGCCGCGTAAAGGTCAGCGCCTCTGGCATTTCGCACGGTCGGCATCACGTGCCAGCCGCGCCGGGAAAGCTCTCGCGCTACGTGGTAGAGGCCAGCATTGCCGGTGAGTTGGTGTCGCACAGTTAGGCATATCCCGCGTTGGCGTGCGGGGCGTAGGCGGGCCGGAGCGGACGCTCAACAGCCGGACCAGAGATGCCCCCGCCAAAAGTGTGAGGGGGAAAACGTGGGGGGTGGCGTGTGGGGGAAGGCAAAATCTGGCCATCCCCCAAGTTCTTAAAAATAAACGGGTATTTGCTTCCGCGCCGAACGGCTTACCGCGAGTAGAACTCGATGACCAGGTTCGGTTCCATCTGCACCGCATAGGGCACGTCCGTCAGGGTCGGCGTGCGGGTGAAGGTGGCGGTCGACTTGCCGTGGTCGGCGTCGATGTAGTCGGGCACGTCACGCTCGGCGAGAGCGGCGGATTCGATGACCAGAGCGAGCTGGCGGGAGCTCTCCTTGACCGCGATCACGTCGCCCGGCTTCACCTGGTAGGAGGCGATGTTGACGCGCTTGCCGTTCACGGTGACATGGCCGTGATTGACGAACTGGCGGGCCGCGAAAACCGTCGGCACGAATTTGGCGCGGAAGATCACCGCATCCAGCCGGCGCTCGAGCAGGCCGATCAGGTTCTCGCCCGAATCGCCCTTCAGGCGGATCGCCTCGGCGTAATAGCGGCGGAACTGCTTCTCGGAGATCGAGCCGTAATAGCCCTTCAGCTTCTGCTTGGCGCGCAGCTGCGTGCCGAAATCCGAGGGCTTGCCCTTGCGGCGCTGGCCGTGCTGGCCGGGGCCGTATTCGCGGCGGTTGACCGGTGACTTCGGACGGCCCCAGATGTTCTGACCGAGACGGCGGTCAATCTTGTATTTCGCCTCATGGCGCTTCGACATTTCGCGTGTCCTCTCGAGTTCGCGAGGTGAGGACCGCGCCCTCCTGTCCCCGTGCGGGGCGACAGATCCGGCTCGCAGGCGAGCGGATCACGGGTGCGGAAAAAGCCACGCGGGCCGTGTTCGGGCCCGCGCGACGCCGGTCCTATAGGCCGATGCGGGATCACAAGTCAATTCGCTGGCTCGCTTTTCGCCCAGGCCGGACGCGCCGCCGGGCCTGACGGCGGCGCTCAATGCTCCAGCGGCATCGGCAGGATGGCGATGTCGGCCAGCCCATAGCCGGCGAGCGCGATGCGCAGCGGGCCGGTCAGCCCGGTCCCGGCGGTGAAGACTGCGACCGCCTCGGGCGGGCCGGAAGGCGCAGAACCGGGATCGGGCCCGAGCAGCTGGGCGACGCGCCGGGCGATCGCCGGCGCCGGGTCGATCCAGGAGACGGGCCAGGGCGCCAGCTGCTTCATCCGCTCCAGCAGCAGCGGATAATGCGTGCAGGAGAGGGTGACGACATCGGTCCGCCGGCCCTCCGCCGTGACGAAGCAAGGCGCGATCTCCTCGCCGATCGCCGCATCGTCGGCGTCCTCGCCGCGCAGCACGGCTTCCGCCAGCCCGGCGAGGCGGGTCGAGCCGACGAGGGTGACGGCGCAGGCGCCGGCATAGGTCGCGATCAGGCCGCGCGTATAGTCGCGGGCGACGGTGCCGGGCGTCGCGAGCACCGAGATCAGCCCGCTGCGCGTGGTTTCCGCCGCGGGTTTGATCGCCGGCACCGTGCCGATGAAGGGCATGCCGAAGCGGGCCCGCAGCGCCGGCAGCACCAGGGTCGAGGCGGTGTTGCAGGCGATGATCACCAGATCCGGATGGTGGCGCGCGATCAGCCGCTCCATCACCGCCAGGACGCGCGCCACCAGCAACTCTTGGTCGAGCCTGCCATAGGGAAAGCCGGCATCGTCGGCGGCGTAGACGATGCGGGCATCGGGCCGCGCGCGGATGGTCTGGGCCAGGACGGTGAGACCGCCGAGGCCGGAATCGAAAACCAGGATGCGCGGGCTGGGGCGCGGCATGACGAGAGCGCCGTAGACCGTTCCGGCCAGAAGATCGACCTGCATGGCTGCTTCCGCGACGAGGAAAGCGCGATTGCGCCAGAGGCCGGTTAAGGCGAGGTCAAGGATGGGCGGCAGGGCCCTGACAATTTAGTTGACTCCGTCCAGTATCTGCCGCCTCCTGCCGCGATGGACGCGGATCTCGACGCCATCGCCGCCATTCGCGGCTTCAACCGGTTTCACACGCGCTGGGTCGGGGCCGTCGGCGGCAGCCTGCACGGGTCGGGCCTGGCGCTGAGCGAGGCGCGGGTGCTCTACGAGCTGGCGCAGCGCGACGGCGTGCTGGCCAGCGTGCTTTCCCGCGAGCTCGACCTCGACCCCGCCTATCTCTCACGCATCCTGAAGCGTTTCCTCCAGGCCGGCTGGCTGACGCGCGAGACGGCCCCGGTGGACCGGCGTGCGCGCCTCCTGCGGCTGACGCCGGCGGGGCACGCCGCCTTCCGCCCCCTCGACCAGGCCTCGCAGCGGCAGGCCGCGACGGCGCTGGCGCGGCTGGCGCCGGGCGAGAAGCGGGAGCTGGTCCAGGCGCTCGGGCGCGTCCAGGCGCTGCTCGGCGATGGCGAGGCGCGGCGCGATCCGTCGCCGCCGATCATCCGGCGCCATCGGCCCGGCGATATCGGCTGGATCATCGCCAGCCATGCCCGGTTCTATGCGGAGGAATTCGGCTGGGACGCCAGTTTCGAGGTGCTGGTGGCCGAGATCGCCGGCGCCTTCTTGCGCGATTTCAAGCCGGGGCTGGAGGCGGGCTTCATCGCGGAATGGCGCGGCGAGCCGGTGGGGTCGAGCATCGTGGTGCGGGAGGACGAGGAGACCGCGCGGCTGCGCCTTGTGCTCGTGGACAAGCGGGCGCAGGGGCTGGGGCTCGGCAAGAGGCTGGTGCGCGAGGCGATCGCTTTCGCGCGCAGTGCCGGCTATCGCCGCATGGTGCTCTGGACCAACGACATCCTGCATGCGGCCCGCGCGATCTACCAGGCGGAGGGGTTCAGGCTCGTCGCGGAGGAGCGGCACCAGTCCTTCGGACAGGATCTCGTCGGCCAGAGCTGGCAGCTCGATCTGCGAGGCGCTACGCCTTGAGCCGCGCCACGGCGGCGGCTGCGGCCTGTCCGGCCAGGGTCGCGCCGCCGACGGTCATGGCGCCGCCGCCGGCGGTCGCCTCTCCCGCCAGCCAGAGCCGCCCGCCGATCGGCTCNNTCTCGCGTCCCGGCAGGCAGACGGAATAGGAGCCGAGCGAGAAGGGGTCTGTCCACCAGGCCGGGAAGGAACAGGCCGTGACGGCCTGCCTCACGCCGCCGCCGACCATTTTCGCGAGGAGATCGACGCCATAGGCGCGGGCCTCGTCGATCCCGGCCTTCGAGAGCTGGCGCGCGTGATCGCCGCCGCAATAGCCGATGATGATGTCCCGATCATCGGGGAACAGCTCGAAATTCATCAGCGCGCGCGGCGATCCGGCCTCCAGGAAGGTGGTGCCGGGCGTCAGGCCGAAGCGCGCTCCGGGCGCGACCTTGAAGGCGATCTTGGTCAGCGCCCCCATGCCGATGCCGTTCAGCGCGTCGCGCGTGCGCGCCGGCAGCTCCGGCGTGAAGCGGATCGCTCCCGCCTTCAGCACGCCGACCGGGACGGTGACGATGCAGGCCCTGGCCCGCATGCTGCCGGAGGGGGTGGTGACGCGGACCCCGGCGCCATCCCAGTCGATGGCGCTGACCGCCTGTCCCCGGCGGATATCGAGCCCCTGGCCATGACGGGAGACGAGGGCGCCATAGCCGCTCGGCACCACGAGATCGTCGCCGGCCCAGAGCCGCTGGTAATCGCGCGCCGAAATCCTGTCGCTCTCCTCGCCGATGGAGAGGAGCAGACCCGAGGCGGCGACCGGTGCGAGATCGGGTCCGAGATCGCCCAGCAGCTCGGCGATCGAGAGATCGCGCTTGCCGATATCGACCGTTTCGAGCCGGCGGTCGATCTGGCCGAAAGCGCCGCGGCGTTTCAGCCGATCCTCCTCCGACATCGGCTTGCCATCGGCGAAGACGCGGAAGCCACCGCCCCAGGATTCGCCGGCGGTGGGAACGCCGAGCTCGCTGGCGATGCGGACCCAAGGGTTGCGCTCCGCCCAATGGATGTACATGGCCCCGGCGTCATAGGGCACGCCGAGCGAGGTGTCGGTGAAGGCGCGCCCGCCGATCCGGTCGCGGGCCTCGAGCACGATCACGCTGCGGCCGGCCGAGCGCAGGGCGCGGGCGGCGGCGATGCCGGAAGCACCGGCACCGACCACCACGACATCGACATCGGCGGAGCGGGCCCGGCCCGCCGTCCCGCCGAGACCAGCGGCCATGGCTGCCATCCCCATCACGATCTGTCTGCGGTTCACCATCGCCGTCCTGACCGTTCTACCGCGTGGGATGTGTCGCGATGATGATGGTTTTCAAGCGGGATGTGGTGGCGGAATTGCGGTGCGGCCGATCACGAGATCGGGATGGCGCGCGGCCGGGGCGGGACGGATGTGGGGTCAGCCCTGCTCGGGCTTGCGGCGGCGGGGCCCCTCGGCAAGCGATTTGAAGACGCCGCGCAGGGTGCGGGCTTCCTGCTCGGTCAGGCTCAGCCGGTGCAGTATGTCGCGGAGATTGGCCGTCATCACCGGCTTCTTGCCCGGCGGGAAGAAGCCGCAATGCTCGAGCTCGCTTTCGACGTAATCGAACATCGAGAGGATCGTCGCCCGGGTGGCGGGCGGTGACAGGGTCTGCTCGCGGAAGGGCGCGTCGCCGCCGGTGGCCTTGAACCATTCATAGCCGGCGAGCAGCACCGCCTGCGCCAGGTTCAGCGAGGCGAAGGCGGGATTGACGGGAAAGGTCAGGATCGCGTCGCTGAAGCTGATCTCTTCATTGGTCAGGCCGATGCGCTCGCGCCCGAACAGGATGCCGACACGCTCGCCGGCGCCGATCCTCGCCGCGAGCGGCGGCATCGCCTCGGCGGGGGTAACGACGCGCTTCATCTGGCCGCGCTCGCGCGCCGTCGTCGCCAGCACATGGTTGAGATCGGCGATGGCTTCGGCGGCGCTGGCATAGAGCCTGGCATTGTCGAGGATATGGGTGGCGCCGGAGGCCGCCGAGGTCGCGCCCTTCTTCAGCCCGCCGCCGGTCGGCCACCCATCGCGGGGCGCGACGAGGCGCAGTTCGGACAGACCGAAATTCGCCATGGCGCGGGCGCACATCCCGATGTTCTCGGCCATTTGCGGCTCGACCAGGATGATGACGGGCGCGGCCGCCTGGAGCGGGGGGCGGGTGCGGTCGGTGCCGGAACCGGGCATGGATAACGCCGTTCTCCTCAACACGGCGTCGGGCGCCGCGCTGCTGCTCTCGCCACTGCGGGCTTCGGCGTCAAGCCGATGCGAGGCATGGAGGCTGCGATGACCGGGGACGGAAACCTCGTAATGTGGATCGTGCTGGCGGCCATCCCCGTCGGGCTGGTGATGATCTCGCTCTGGTCGCGGGCGCGCCCGCCCGGCAAGGCGCGGGTCGACAGCTTCGAGCAGACGCGGATGCCGGAGGGGCGCTGATCAGCCGCGCGCGGATTCCACCGCCCGCAGCACCCGCAGCATGTTGCCGCCGGCGAGCTTCTCGAGATCGGTCTCCGACCAGCCGCGGCGGATCAGCTCCGCGAAGACGGCGGGGAAGACACTGGTATCCTCGAGCCCGTCCGGGTTGATCCAGCCGAAGAAATCCGAGCCGATGCCGACATGGTCATGGCCGATGCGGCGGGCGAGATAGTCGAGATGGTCGCAATATTCGGGCAGCGTCGCCTTGGGGCGGGGGCCCATGCGGCTCTGGATCTCGGCCTCGACCTTGGCGTAATCGAGCCCCTCCGGCGTTTTGCCATATTGGTCCTTGGCCGGCCGGTGCCAGTCTCGCGAGGCCTGGCTGATGAAGTCGGAGACGAAGGTCGCCATCACCAGCCCGCCATTGGCCGGCACCCGGTCGAGCACGTCGTCGGGGACGTTGCGCGGATGGTCGCAGAGGGTGAAGGCGTTGGAATGCGACCAGACCACCGGCGCGCCGGTGATGTCGAGCGTGTCGTGCATCACCTTGGGCGAGACATGGGCGAGGTCGACGACCATTCCGAGCCGGTTCATCCGGCCGATCACCTGCTTGCCGAAGGCGCTCAGCCCGTCATTGCGCGGCGCGTCCGTCGCCGAATCGCACCAATCATGGCTGTCGTTGTGGCACAGCGTCATCAGCCGGATGCCGAGATCGTAATAGGCGTCCAGCGCGTCGAGCTGGTGATCGAGCGCCGACCCGTTCTCGATCGTCATGAACAGCGCCATTCGACCCTCGGCCTTGGCGGCCATAACGTCGTCGGCGGAGAGGCCGGGCCGGAAGGCATCGGCATGGCGGCGCAGGATGTCGCGCATCAGCGCGATCTGGGCGAGGGCGAAGCCGGCCGGCCGCGGCTCGTTGGGCGGGACATAGGCCGCGAAGAACTGCGCGGCGAGCTTGCCCGCCTTCATCCGCGGAATGTCGGTATCGACCTCGGCATGCACCTTCGTCAGGTCGTAGAGGCCGACATCGCCCTTCGCCATGCGGTCCTTGCGGATCACATAAGGCAGGTCGTTGTGGCCGTCGATCAGGGGCGCGCGGTCGAGCAGCGCAAGCGCCGCGGCATAGGCATTGTCCTGGACGGGAGCGGGTGCGATGGCCATCGGCGCTTGTCTCTGGTCGGAATCGGGAGCGGGATCGTGGCAGGTCGCGGCCCGCGAGGCGAGGGCGCCCGGTGCAGGGGCGCCATGAAGCAGAGGAGGCGCCGGATCAACGCCGCGCCGCCGCCGCCCTAGCCGAAGCGGGCCGGGGAGAAGGGCGCGGGATCGACGAACACCTTCTGCCCGGTGACCATTTCGGCGATCATCCGCCCGGTGACCGCGGCCAGGGTCAGCCCGTGATGGGCATGGCCGAAGGAGAACCAGAGGTTCTTGTGCCGATGCGCGGCACCGATGATCGGCATCATGTCCGGCGTGCAGGGGCGGCGCCCGAGCCAGGGCTGCGGATCGAGCCGCTCGCCCAGCGGGAACAGGGTCTTGGCGATCGGCTCGGCGCGCTGCAGCTGCACCGGCGTCTGCGGCGCATCGCTATCGGCGAATTCGGCGCCCGTGGTCAGCCGGACGCCCTGCAGCATCGGCGCCAGGAAATAGCCGCGCTCGGTGTCGAGCACCGGGTGGTTCAGCACGGCGTTGCCGAGCGGCTTGTAATGCATGTGATAGCCGCGCTTGACGGCGAGCGGCAGGCGATAGCCCAGCCGGCGCGTCAGCACATCGGCCCAGGGGCCGAGCGCGACGACGACGTCGCGAGCCCGTGCGGTGGTGCCGTCTGCGAGGCCGACGCTCCAGCCGTCGGCGCCGTCCTGCGCGAGCGTGCCGGCATCGCCGAGCGCCGTGCGCCCGCCCAAGGCCTCGAACCGCGCGACATAGGCTTTCGACAGGCCATGGGGATCGACGACGGTGACCGGATCGGTCCAATGCAGCCCGCCGATCAGGCTCTGGTCGAGATGCGGCTCCTCCTTGCGCAGGGTCGCGACGTCGAGCGGGCGGTAGTTCAGGCCGAATTCGCGGTTCCAGCGGGCGGCCTCGGCCAGGCGCTCATCCTGCTGCCTGGCCGTGCGGAACACCTTCATCCAGCCATTGCGGCGCAGCAGATTGGCGGCGCCGGCCTCGTTGGCGAGGGCGTCGTGCTCGGTGACGCAATGCTCGATCAGCTTGGCGTATTTATGCGCGATCGCTTCGTGATGCGACGCGCGCGAATGCATCCAATAGCTGAACAGGAAGGGCGCGAGCTTCGGGATCGCGCTCCAGTGATAATGCGCGTCGATCGTGTTGTTCATCGCATAGCGGATGAGCGCGCCGAAATCATGGGGGAATCCATAGGGATAGACCCCCTCGCGCTGGATCAGCCCGGCATTGCCGTAGCTGGTTTCCTCGCCGGGCGCGCGCTTGTCGACCAGCAGCACGGAGCGGCCGGCCTTCTGCAGGTGGAGCGCGACGGAAATCCCGACGATGCCCGCGCCGAGAACGATCGTGTCCGTCTGCATATCCGCCTCCACCGTCTGTCTTCCCGTCAAAATAGCCGGTCACGTCGCAAAGTCAGCGACGCGGCTCGTTTTTGCGACCTTGAGGCTCAAGTTTCGCAAAATTTGCGCCTGCCAGAGCTGAAGCCGCCTAAGTGCTTGCTGCAGGGGCGGGCGCGAGCAATTTTCTGCCAGCGCAGGAGGGGGCTGCGGCGGCCGGTGATGACGCGGGGTGCGGGATCGGCCAGTGTCGCGCCTCCGATCCTCGATTCCGGCCGCCATGATCCGCTCCATCGCCGCTCCTCTCGCCGCAGGGCTGGCCTGGCTCGGCCGCTATGGCACGCAGGGTTTCGCGCTCTCGATCTTTCTGGGGCTGGCGCTGCCGCAATTCTCGGCCGCGGCGCGCCCGCTGCTGCCGGTCACGATCTTCTGCTTCACCACCGTCGTGTTCATGCGGGCCGATCTCGGCATCATCGGCGGGCTGGTGCGCCGCCCGCTTAAGCTGCTGGTCGCGGTGGCCTGGCTGTTCCTCGCGCCGGTGCTGCTGATCGGCGCCCCGCTGCTGCTGATCGGCCGCGAGGCGCTGGATCCCGGGCTGTTGCTCGGCCTTGCCCTGCTCGCGGCGGCGCCGCCGGTGATGTCGGCTCCGGCCGTCGCGATCATCTATGGGTTCGAGCCGTCGCTGCTGATCGCGGGCGTGATCATCACCACGGTCTGCGCCCCGGTGGTCGCGCCGCTGCTGGTCGAGCTGCTGGCAGGGGCGGCGGTGCCGCTCGACCGAGCGGCGCTGATGCTCCGCCTCGTGCTGTTCATCGGGGGCGGCGTGACGCTCGCGACGCTGATCCGCAGCTGGCTCGGCACGGAGCGGATCAGGGCGCTGAAGCCCAATCTCGATGGGTTCGGCGTGCTGATGTATTTCGTCTTCGCGATCGCCGCGATGGACGGGGTGACGAAGGCCGCGATGGCCGATCCGCTGCGCGTCCTGCTGTTCCTGGGATGCGCCTTCCTCGTCGCGCTCGGCGGGCTGGCGGCGGGGTTCCTGCTGCTCGGCGGCCTGCGCGGCGCTGAGCGCTTCATGATCGGCTATGCCACCGGCCAGCGGAATATGGGGCTGCTGGTGGCGGCGCTCGGCGCCGGCGTGCCGCCCACCACCTTCCTGTTCTTCGCGCTGGCGCAGTTCCCGATCTATCTCCTGCCCTGGCTGCTGCGCGGTCTCGCCGGGCGGATCCGGCGGCAGGACTGTGCAGGGGCGTAGAGGCGCAAGGCGCGGCTGCTGCCGCCGCCTGACAGAACCGGCCGCCATGATGGCTTTGTCGCATCGGCACGGAGCCTGCCATGATCACCTTGTACAGCGCGCCGCTCAGCCTGTTCGCCCGCAAGGTCGAGATCGCGCTCGGCGAGAAGGGCCTGCCCTTCAACCGGATCATGGTGCCGTTCAACCAGGCCACGGGCTATGATCCCAAACATCCCGAAGTGTTGGCGCTGAACCCGAAGGGGCAGGTGCCGGTGCTGACCGATGAAGGCCTCGTGCTCTATGATTCCACGGTCATCCTGGAATATCTTGACGAGGCGCATCCGGAGCCCGCGCTCTTCCCGAAGACGCCGGTCGCGCGGGCGCGCTGCCGGCTCGAGGAGCTGTTCGCCGACGAGATCATGCTCGCGGCGCTGCGCCCGCTGATGCATCGCACCGGGCCGCGCATCGCCGATCGCGAGCGCCGCGCCGCGCAGGATGCCGATGCGGTGATCGCGGAGGGGCTGCTGGCCCGCCATTACGAAACGCTGGAGGCGAGGCTGGCCGGCCGCAGCTTCTTCGCGGGGGATCTCAGCGTCGCCGATATCGCGCTGTTCATGAGCGTACTGTTCTCGCTGCGGCTCGGCGGCCCGGCGCTGACCGGTTTCCCGGGTCTCGCCGGCTGGTATGAGAGGCTCGGCCAACGGCCGGCCTTCGCCCGCGTCGCTGCCGAGATCGCGGAAGCCGACCGGCGGCTCTCCTGCCCGGTGAAAGCGGCCTGAGCGCAGCCTGCGCGGCCGGTCCCCGAGGACGGGGCCGTGCAGGATCCGCGAGAGGCGATTGCCCGGATCAAGGCGGCGGGCTAAACCCTCCGCCATGTCCGCACCCATCCGCATCGCCCCCTCGATCCTCTCCGCCGATTTCTCGAAACTCGGGGAGGAGGTGCGCGCCATCGACGAAGCCGGAGCCGACTGGATCCATTGCGACGTGATGGACGGGCATTTCGTGCCCAACATCACCTTCGGCCCGGATGTGCTGAAGGCGATCCGCCCGCACAGCGCCAAGTTCTTCGACGTGCATCTGATGATTTCGCCGGTCGACGCCTATGTCGAGGCCTTCGCCAAGGCGGGCGCCGACCTGATCTCCTTCCATGTCGAGGCGGGGCGGCATCCGCATCGGACGCTCCAGGCGATCAGGGCCCAGGGCAAGCAGGCCGGGATCGTGCTCAATCCGGGGACGCCGGCGAGCCTGGTCGAGCCCCTGCTGGACTCCGTCGACCTGATCCTGCTGATGACGGTCAATCCGGGTTTCGGCGGCCAGAGCTTCATCCGCTCCGTCCTGCCCAAGATCGCGCAGGTCAGGGCCCTGATCGGCGAGCGGCCGATCGCGCTGGAGATCGATGGCGGCGCCACGGCCGAGACCGCGCCGCTCGCCGTGCAGGCGGGGGCCGATGTGCTCGTCGCCGGTTCGGCGGTGTTCAAGGGCGGGCCATCCGCCTATGCCGGCAATATCGCGGCGATCCGCAAGGCGGCGGAAGCCGCGCGCGGCGACTGGGTGTGAGATGTTTGATTCCGCCCTCATGCTCCGGGACGCCGCCTCGCGGCGCCTCGGGCCGGGGGATCGTATGGTGACAAGGACGAGACGATGATCCCGCGCTATTCCCGCCCCGACATGGTCGCCATCTGGGAGCCGCAGACGCGCTTCCGGATCTGGTTCGAGATCGAGGCGCACGCCACCGACAAGCTGGCGGAGCTCGGCGTCGTGCCGAAGGAGGCCGCCGCCACGATCTGGGCCAAGGCGCGCGACGCGGTGTTCGACGTCGCCCGCATCGACGAGATCGAGCGCGTCACCAAGCACGACGTCATCGCCTTCCTGACCCATCTCGCCGAGATCGTCGGTCCGGAGGCGCGCTTCGTCCACCAGGGCATGACCTCCTCCGACATTCTGGACACCACGCTCTCGGTGCAGCTGGCGCGGGCGACCGACATCCTCATCGCCGATGTCGACGCGCTGCTCGCGGCGATCAAGCGCCGGGCCTTCGAGCACAAATTCACCCCGACCATCGGCCGCTCGCATGGCATCCATGCCGAGCCGGTGACCTTCGGGCTGAAGCTGGCGCAGGCCTATGCCGAATTCGACCGCTGCAGGCACAGGCTCGTCGCGGCGCGGGCCGAGATCGCGACCTGCGCGATCTCCGGCGCGGTCGGCACCTTCGCCAATATCGACCCGGCGGTGGAGGCCCATGTCGCGGAGAAGATGGGCCTCGTGGTGGAGCCGGTCTCGACCCAGGTGATCCCGCGCGACCGCCATGCGATGTATTTCGCCACGCTCGGCGTCGTCGCCTCCTGTGTCGAGCGGCTGGCGACCGAGATCCGGCATCTGCAGCGCACCGAGGTCTATGAGGCGGAAGAATTCTTCTCGCCCGGCCAGAAGGGCTCCTCGGCGATGCCGCACAAGCGCAACCCGGTGCTGACCGAGAACCTCACCGGCCTGTCGCGGCTGGTGCGGGGCATGGTGACGCCGGCGCTGGAGAACGTCGCGCTCTGGCACGAGCGCGACATCTCGCATTCCTCGGTCGAGCGGATGATCGGCCCCGATGCCACCGTGACGCTGGATTTCGCGCTGGCGCGGCTGACGGGCGTCATCGACAAGCTGCTGATCTACCCCGACAACATGCGCAAGAACCTCGACCGGCTCGGCGGGCTGCATAATTCGCAGCGCGTCCTGCTGGCCCTGACCCAGGCCGGCGCCAGCCGCGAGGAGAGCTACGCTCTGGTCCAGCGCAATGCGATGCGGACCTGGGAACATGGCGAGGATTTCCTCACCAACCTCAAGGCGGATCGCGAGGTGACGGCGCGGCTGTCGGCCGCCGATCTCGAGGCGATGTTCGACGAGGGCTACCATTTCAAACATGTCGAGACGATTTTCGCGCGGGTGTTCGGGGAGGGTTGAACCGGCTCGGCAACGGGTCCAGATTGACGGGATGATCCCTGGCGGCGCAGGCGCGGCGAGCCCTGGCTCGGAGAAGTGTCCGGCCGGATTGCAGGCGGGGGGAGCGGCCGTGATGCCGCGCCGAACGCCGCAGTCGCCCGGCGGCTGATCGCCGCCCCCCGCGCAAAGCCCTCACGGTTCCCTGATCCTCATGAAATCCTCCGATACCGACATCCTCATCATCCCCGGCTGGTCGGGCTCCGGGCCCGATCATTGGCAGAGCCGCTGGGCGGCGAAACTGTCCACGGCGCGCGTGGTCGAGCAGGAGGATTGGTACAAGCCGTCCCGCCAGTTATGGGCGCCCCGCATCGTCGAGGCGGTGCGGGCGGCGACGCGGCCGGTGGTGCTGGTCGGGCATTCCTGCGGCGTCAGCGCGATCGCCCATGCGGGTGCGCTGCTCAAGCCCGGCGAGGTGGCGGGGGCCTTTCTGGTGGCGCCGGCGGCCGAGCGCGCCAAGCGCAGCCTGCCGGGCATGGAGGCCGATTTCATCGCGCATCGGCGCGAGCGCCTGCCTTTCCCGAGCGTGCTCGTCGCCAGCGCCGACGACCCCTATTGCACGCTGGAGGAAGCGCGCGAGCTGGCGCAGGCCTGGGGCTCGGATTTCGTCGATGCCGGCGAGAGCGGCCATATCAACAGCCAGTCCGGGCACGGCCCCTGGCCCGATGGGCTGCTGCGTTTCGCGGGATTCCTCAGGAGCTTGACCGCGGTCCCTGCGAAACCGATTCAGGACGGCCGGGCCGGCTGAAGCTCGCCCGAGGTGAGGGTGGGCCGGCCGGATCGGTCTCAAGTCGCGGGCTGCGGCCCGCTTTCGCCGGTAGATGCGGCGGGCTCAAACGAAAACCGCCCCGGCTTTCACCGGGGCGGATCGCTTCAGCGCGACGGCTCAGCCGAGATCAATTCTCGACATAGGTGATCTTGCCGTCGGCGCCCTTCTTCCAGGTGTACATGGTGTAGTCGGGACGGGTGATGTCGCCCTTCTGGTCGAAGCCGAGCTTGCCGATCACGGTGTCGACCGGCGCGCCGCCACGGAGCGCGGCCGCGACCTTCTTCGGATCGGTCGAGTTGGCGCGCTTGGCACCTTCGGCCATGACCTGGACGGCCGCGTAGCTGTACAGGGTATAGGCTTCCGGCTTGAACTTCTTGGCCTCGAACTTCTTGATCACCGCGGCCGCCTCGGGGCGCTTCTGCGGATCGGGCGGGAAGGTCATCAGCGTGCCTTCGACACCGGGGCCGCCGATCGTGGCGAACTCGTCGGTGGTGATGCCGTCGCCGGAGATCAGCACGGTCTTCAGGCCCTGGTCGCGCATCTGGCGCACGATCAGGCCGCCTTCGGTGTGCAGGCCGCCCCAATAGAGGTAGTCGGCGCCGACGGATTTCAGCTTGGAGATGAGCGCCGAGAAATCCTTCTCGCCGGCGTTCACGCCCTCATACAGCACATCCTTCACGCCGGCCTTGGTGAGGCCCTTGCGGGTCTCGTCGGCGAGGCCCTGCCCATAGGTGGTCTTGTCATGGACCACCGCGATCTTCTTGTCCTTGAGGTTCTTGGCGATGTAGGCCGCCGCGACGTCGCCCTGCTGGTCGTCACGGCCGCAGGTGCGGAAGACGTTCCAGAGGCCGCGCTCGGTGATCTTCGGGTTGGTGGCCGAGGGCGAGATCATCAGCATGCCGTTCTCGGCATAGACTTCCGAAGCCGGCATGGTCACGCCGGAGTTGAAGTGGCCGACGACCCATTTGACCCCGTCGCCGACGAATTTATTGGCGACCGAGACGCCCTGCTTGGGATCGGACACGTCGTCGCCGACGGAGACCGCGATCTTCTGCCCGAGCACGCCGCCGGCGGCGTTGATGTCTTCCACCGCCTGCTCGACGCCGTTCTTCAGCTGCGCGCCGAAGGCCGCGTTGGGGCCGGTGATCGGCCCGGCGACGCCGAGCTTGATCTGTGCATTGGCCACGCCGGAGAAGGCGAGGACCGCGCCGAGCGCAATGCCGCTCAACAGCAGTTTCTTCATGAGATCAGACTCCCCTGTCTTTACATTTGAACGGGCTGGATGATCCGCCCGTCTCGGCGCGTGATGATGCCGTGGAAGCCAGTCTCGCGCTTTTTCCACGCTCTGTCACGCGTCAAGCTCAGTGCCCTTTCAGGCGAGTTCACGCTTGATTTCGACACCTTCGCGCGGCTTCCAGCCGAAGGGGCCGGTGCGCTCGAAGAGCCAGCGATATTGCGTCGTCATCTGCCGCGCGCGGTGATAGCGCCAGCCCGCCAGGGCGAAGCCGAGCAGGATGATCGTGTCGACGATGTAGTAATGCAGCGTCAGCAGGCTCGCCTGGAACAGGGCGAAATGGATGAAGCGCACGACGAGGCCGAGGACCAGCGTGTAGATCACGAGCTGATAGGTCGGCTTCCAGGTCACGGCGATGGCGCGCCCGGTCATCCAGGCGAGCCAGCCGCCCATGACGACGGTGACGAGCAGGAAAAGCCAGACCGTCGGCTCCTCGTAGAGTATCCCCTGCATCGGTCAGGCTCCCTGGTTGTGCGGCGGTTGCACGCGGCCGGCGCGCGGCTCGCCGATGCGGGCGCGGGGGAGGCGGGTTTGCATCAATGCCGCCCGCCTTCGAGATAGGCCGCCCGCACCTGCGGGTTGGCCAGGAGCTCCTGGCCGGTCCCGCTCATCGTGATCAGGCCATTGACCATGACATAGCCGCGATGGGCGAGCTTCAACGCGTGGAAGGCGTTCTGCTCGACCAGGAAGACGGTCAGCCCCTGGGTGCGGTTGAGCTCGCGGATCGCCTCGAAGATCTGCTTGACGATCAGCGGGGCCAGCCCGAGCGAGGGCTCGTCGAGCAGCAGCAGCTTGGGCCGCGCCATCAGCGCCCGGGCGATCGCCACCATCTGCTGCTCGCCGCCCGATAGCGTGCCGCCGCGCTGCTGCAGCCGCTCCTTGATGCGCGGGAACAGCACGCAGATCTTTTCGAGGTCCTCGTCGAAATGCTCGAGCCCGCGCACCGAGGCGCCCATCTGCAGATTCTCGAACACGCTCATCCGCGGGAAGATGCGCCGGCCTTCCGGCGATTGGGCGATGCCCAGCCGCGCGATCTCGTGGCTCGGCATCTTGGTGATGTCGCGCCCCTCATAGGTGATCGTGCCCTCGCGCGCCTGCGGATTGCCGAAGATCGTCATCATCAGGGTGGATTTGCCGGCGCCGTTGGCGCCGATCATGGTGACGATCTCCCCGGCGCGGACATCGAGGTCGACACCCTTGAGGGCGATGATCTTGCCGTAATAGGTCTTCACGCCGCGCACCGTCAGCACCGGCTCGGCCTGCGGCTGGGTTGCGGGGGGCTGCGAGAGGATCGGGGCTTCCATGGTCACAGGCCCACCTCCGCCTCGGCCGCTTCGACTTCGTCGTCATCGACGCCGAGATAGGCGGCGATCACCCGCGGATCGGCCTGGATCTCGGCCGGGGTGCCGTCGGCGATCTTGGTGCCGTAATCCAGCACCACGACATGGTCCGAGATCTCCATCACCACCGACATGTCGTGCTCGATCAGCAGCAGCGCCGTGCCGATGTCCCGGCGGATCGACAAAAGCAGCGTGTTGAGCTCCAGGCTTTCGCGCGGGTTGAGGCCGGCCGCCGGCTCGTCGAGGCAGAGCAGCACCGGGTCGGTGCACATGGCGCGCGCGATTTCGAGCCGGCGCTGGTCGCCATAGGGCAGGTCGGCGGCGGGATCGTCGGCGCGGTGGATCAGGTTGATCTTCTCCAGCCAGAATTTGGCCTTCTCGATCGCCTGTTTCTCGCGCGCCGCATAGCCGCCTATGCCGAGCACGCCCAGGAAGGTGTAGCCGGAGGCTTCCATCAGCGGATTGTGCTGGGCGACGAGCAGGTTCTCCAGCACCGTCATGCCGCCGAACAGGCGGATGTTCTGGAAGGTGCGGGCGACGCGGGCTTTCCAGGAGATGCTGAAATCAGGCATGCGCTCCAGCAGATAGCTGGCGCCGCTGTCCTGGGTCAGCGTCATCATGCCTTCGGTCGGCTTGTAGAAGCCGGTGATGCAGTTGAACACCGTGGTCTTGCCGGCGCCGTTGGGGCCGATCAGCGCGGTGATCTGGCCCTTATGCGCCTCGAAGGACAGGTCGTTGACGGCGGTGAGGCCGCCGAAGCGCATCGTCAGATGCTCGACCTGGAGCAGAGGGGTCTGGTGCGGGACGCTGGTCATCAGCCGTGACCCTCCTGGACCATGTCGGAGGAGATCGCCTTCTTCTCCTTCAGGAAGGCGGTCGGCTCGCGGGTCGAGATCAGCCCGCGCGGCTTCCAGATCATGATCACGACCATCGCCAGGCCGAAGATCAGCATGCGGTATTTCGTCGGGTCGAAATCATTGCCGAAGACCTGCTTCAGCCAGTCCAGCTCGCGCAGCAGCTCGGTGCCGCCGATCATCGCCACGGCCGCGATGGCGCAGCCCCAGAGCGAGCCCATGCCGCCCAGCACGACGATCGCCAGGATGATCGCCGATTCCATGAAGACGAAGGATTCCGGCGAGATGAAGCCCTGCCGCGCCGAGAAGAAGGCGCCGGCGAAGCCGCCGAACATCGCCCCGATCGAGAAGGCGGTGAGCTTGGTGTTGGTGGTGTTGATGCCGAGCGAGCGGCAGGCGATCTCGTCCTCGCGCAGCGCCTCCCAGGCCCGCCCGACCGGCAGGCGGCGCAGCCTGAGCGTGACGAAGGCGGTGAGCAGGGCGAGCGCCAGGATCAGGTAGTAGAGGAAGATGGTCCGGTAGAGCGGCGAGAATTCCAGCCCGAACACCGCGGCGAAACCATCGTCATTGGCGTTGAACGGGATGCCGAAGAAGCTCGGCCGCGGGATGCCGGAGATGCCGGCATAGCCGCCGGAGAAATCCACCCAGTTGATCAGGACGAGCCGGATGATCTCGCCGAAGGCGAGCGTCACGATGGCGAGGTAGTCGCCGCGCAGGCGCAGCACGGGAAAGCCGAGCAGCATGCCCCAGAAGGCGGCGAGGATCCCCGAGAGCGGCAGCAGGATCCAGAAGGACAGGCCGAAATTCTTGGCGAGCAGCGCGTAGGAATAGGCGCCGACGGCGTAGAAGGCGACATAGCCGAGGTCGAGCAGGCCGGCGAGGCCAACGACGATGTTCAGCCCCCAGCCGAGCATCACGTAAATCAGGATCTGGATGCCGAAATTATCGATCCATTTCAGCGCGCCGCCCCAGCCCGCGAGGTTGATCGCGATGATCGGGAAGGTGACGAGGAAGCCCAGTCCGATCGCCGAGAACGTCCGCGAATGCCGCTGGAAGAAGGCGAAGGTGCCGTGCGGCAGGAAGCGCACCAGCGATTTCCGGTCGGCCGCACCCTGCTGGCGCAGCGCGACCAGGAAGCGGCCGACGAAGACGATGGCGACCGCCCAGGCCACCGCGTCCCAGCGCGGATCGAGCACCAGGACATTGTCCATGTTCTGGCGGGTGCCCCAGGCGATGATCGGGATGCACAGGCCGAAGGTGACGAGGCCGGCGAAGGCGGCCTCCTTCAAGGCGGCCACGAGATCGCGTTCGCGGGCGGCCGGCGTGTTGGCGAGAGGCGCTGTCATCGGCGTCAGACCTTCTCGACTTCAGGCCGACCGAGCAGGCCGGAGGGCATGAACACGAGCACGATGGCGAGGATGCAGAAGGCCGCGACATCCTTGTAGTCGATGGTGAAATAGGCCGACCACATCACCTCGATCAGGCCGATCAGCAGGCCGCCGATCACGGCTCCGGGCAGCGAGCCGATGCCGCCGAGCACCGCCGCCGTGAAGGCCTTGACCCCGGGGATGAAGCCGTCGTGGAAGCTGACCACGCCGTAGAGCACGAGATACATCACGCCGGCGACGGCGGCGAGCGCGGCGCCCATGACGAAGGTGATAGAGATCGTCCGGTCGACGTCGATGCCGAGCAGCGCCGCCATCTTGCGGTCCTGCTCGCAGGCGCGCTGCGCGCGGCCGAGCGAGGTCTTCTGGACGATGTACCAGAAGATCGCCAGCAGAACCGCCGTGGTGGCGATGATGACGATCTGCTTGTAGGAGATCTGCACCGCGTAGGTCGTGCTCTCGATCAGCGTGATCGACTTGTTGAGCATGGGCGGCGTCGATTTGTTGCGCGGGCCCTGCACCACCTGCACGAAGTTCATCAGGAAGATCGACATGCCGATCGCCGAGATGAGCGGCGCCAGGCGGAAGGAGCCGCGCAGGGGGCGATAGGCGACCCGCTCGATCGTCCAGCTCCACAGCGAGGTGAAGAACATCGCGAGGACCAGCACCACGATCAGCGCCAGCACGATCAGCCCCGCGCCGAACCAGGAGGCGATCAGCATGAAGAAGATCAGGGCGATGAAGGCCGACAGCATGAAGACGTCGCCATGGGCGAAGTTCACCATGCCGATGATCCCGAAGACCATCGTGTAGCCGATGGCGATGAGGCCGTAGATCGACCCCAGGGTCAGCCCGTTGATGAGCTGCTGGAGAAACACTTCCATTGCCGACGCCTAACCCCTCTGATCCGCTCCCGTTCTTTTCGCCGGCATGACGCCGGCGCATGCGGGATGCGAGCTGCTTGCAGAGCTACCAATGGCTTGCGGTCCCGACAATCGCCCCGGGCCATATTTCTGTCAAAAGCAATCTGGCATCGCCTGCCGCAGAATTGAGCAGCGGGCTTGACGGCCATGTCGCCTTTTCGCGCAAGATGATTGCGCGAAGCGCACTCCTGGCGACCGAGCCCGATCCACGCGCATTCTCTCGCCCCTCAGGCCTTGTCCGCCAGCTGGAAGCCATGGGCGAGCGGATCGCGATCATCGATGAAGATGGTGTTGTAGCCGGTCATGCGGGCCCAGCCCTCGATCGAGGGAATGATGGCGTCATGCGGCCCGACCTTGGCGGCGGCCTCGACCCGGCCGCGGAACAGCGTGCCGATGATGCTCTCATGGACGAAATCATCGCCCACCTTCAGCCGGCCCTGCGCCGCCCATTGCGCCATGCGCGAGGAGGTGCCGGTGCCGCAGGGCGAGCGATCCAGCGCCTTGTCGCCATAGAACACCGCGTTGCGGGCATGGGCCTCCGGCTTGGTCGGCGCGCCGGTCCAGAGGATGTGGCTGAGGCCGTTGATCGCCGCGTTCTCGGGGTGGACGAACTGGTATTTCGCATTCAGCGCCGCGCGCAGCTTCGGGCTCCAGCGCAGCAGGTCGGAGGGGTTGACCGCGGCGATGTCGCCGATCGCCGGCTGGGGATCGACGATCGCATAGAAATTGCCGCCATAGGCGACGTCGACCGTCACCTCGCCCAGCCCCTCCACCTCCGCGGTCAGCCCGGTGGCGTGGAGATAGGAGGCGATGTTGGTGATGCGGACGCTGTCGATATGGGGGCCGTTCTGGACATACGTCGCGGTCACCAGCCCGGCCGGCGTGTCGATCCTGAGCGTTCCGGGCGTGCGCGGCATGACCAGGCCGCGCTCCAGCGCCATGGTCACCGTGCCGATGGTGCCGTGGCCGCACATCGGCAGGCAGCCCGAGGTCTCGATGAAGAGGAAGGCGATGTCGGCGTCCTCGCGCGTCGGCGGGTAGAGGATCGCGCCCGACATCATGTCGTGGCCGCGCGGCTCGAAGCACAGGCCGGTGCGGATCCAGTCGAACTCGGCCAGGAAATGCGCCCGCTTCTCGACCATATTCGCGCCCTTCAGCGGCGGGGCCCCGCCGGCGACCAGGCGCACAGGATTGCCGCAGGTATGGCCGTCGACGCAGAAGAAGGTGTGAGTGGTCATGGGCTTGGCTCGGTCGGTTGGCGGTTTGATTCAAGCGGGATGCGGCAGGGCCGGTGGCTGGCGCGCATCAGAAGCGCCGCGGGCTGAAGGCCGCGATGTCGAGCTCCGGCGCGCGCCCGGCCAGGAGCGCGGCGGTGATCTCCGCCGTCACCGTCGCCTGCGTCATCCCGTAATGGCCGTGGCCGAAGGCGTAGACCACCCGCGGATTGCGGCTGGCCGCGCCGATCACCGGCAGCGAATCGGGCATCGACGGGCGAAAACCCATCCAGAGCGTGCCGCTCTCGAAAGGCGGCAGCCCATCCAGGAAACCGGCGGCCTTGTCGTAGAGCGTCTTGGTGCGGGCGTGATTGGGCGCGGCGGCGAGCCCGCCGAATTCCACGGCGCCGCCGATGCGCAGGCCGCTATCCAGCGGCGTCACCACGAAACCATGTCCCTCGAAGCCGATCGGCCGGCTGGTCAGCCCGGTCATGCCGGGAAAGCTGACATTATAGCCGCGCTCGGTGTCGAGCGGGACGCTGTCGCCCAGCGCGGCGGCGAGCGGCTTCGACCAGGCGCCGGCGGCGATCACCGCGCGGTCGACCACGCGCTGCCAGCCGTCGCGTCCGATCAGGGCAGGGCGCTCGCCGGTCGAGATCCCGGTGATCTCGGCCTTCTCGAAAGTGGCGCCGCGCGCCAGCGCCGTTTCGAACAGCGCCATCGTCAGCTGCAGCGGATCGCTGATATGGGCGGTATCGGGATGGAAGGCCGCACCGGCGAAGCCCCCCTTGAGCGCCGGCTCGAATTGGCGCAGCGCCTCGGGACCGATCATCTCGACCCGGATGCCGAACTCGGCCTGGCGGCGGGCGATCCGCGCGGCTTCGTCCATGGCGCCCGCATCGGTGAAGGCGTAGAGCCCGCCCTTGCGGTGGATGTGCCGCGTCAGCCCGCTGCGCTCGGCCCGCGCGAGCCAGGCCGGCAAGGCGCGCTGCTGCAGGGCGCCGATCCCCCGGATCGAAGCCTCATAGGCCTGCGGCCGCGCCGCGAGCACGAAGCGGACCAGCCAGGGCAAAAGCCGCGGCAGATAGGCGGGGCGGATCGAGAGCGGGCCGAGCGGATCGAGCAGGAATTTCGGCACCTGCCGCAGGATCTTGGGGCTGGCGATCGGCAGGATGTCGGTATGCGCCATCCAGCCGGCATTGCCGCGGGAGGGGCCGAAGGCCGGTCCTTCCCGATCGAGGATCAGCACCTCGTGGCCCTCGTCCAGCAGGGCATGGGCGATGGCGCAGCCGACGATGCCGGCCCCGATGATCGCGATCTTCATGATGCGCGCTCCGGCCCGTCTACGCTCATGGCAGGGACAGGGTCTTCAGCGCGCCGGGCTGCTTCACCTCGATCTCGACGAAGGCGATCGGGTGGGGCGAGCCGTTCATCACGTCGTGCTCGACGCCGGCCGGGCGCATATAGGCCTGGCCCTCGGCGAGAGGGACGTCGTTCTCGGCCTTGCCGTCATGGATGCGCAGCGTGCCGGCCGTGAGCATCACCACGAAATAGGGCCAGCCATGGCTGTGCCAGCCGGTGACGGCGCCGGGCTCGAAATCCCAGCGCGTGATGCGGATGGCCTCGTCATCCTGCTGGACGGTCGGGATGGCGGGCGTGGTGCAGGCGAAGGCCATCGCGGTTCCCGTCAGAAGGAGGGCAGGGTCGGGCGCCCGGCTTCCGCCGCCTTGACGACCGCCTCGATACGCGCCCGTTCCGGGCCGCTCAGGGCCATGCGGGGCGCGCGGCAGCGGTCATTGGAGCCGATCGCCAGCGCCTCCACAAGCTTGATGTTCTGGACGAGCCGGGCCGAGACGTCGAGGTCGAGCAGCGGGCGGAACCAGCGATAGATCGCGATCGCCTCCGCCATCCGGCCGGCGCGGGCCAGCTCGTAGATCGCCACTGTCTCGCGGGGATAGGCGACCACCAGCCCGGCGACCCAGCCATCGGCCCCCATCGCCAGGCTCTCCAGCGCGAGATTGTCGACGCCGGTCAGCACCTTGAAACGGTCGCCGCAGAGCGTCTTGATCTCGCTGATGCGCCGGATGTCGTCGGATGATTCCTTGATCGCGGTGAAGAGCGGCTCGTCCGCCAGCTCGAGCAGCATCCGGGGCGGGATGTCGACGCCATAGGCGGGCGGGTTGTTGTAGATCATCACCGGCAGGCCGCCGGCCTTGGCGACCGCGCGGTAATGGGCAGCCGTCTCGTGCGGCTCGGATTTATAGGGAATGCCTGGCAGCACCATGAAGCCCGCCGCCCCGGCTCTGGCCCCGGCCTCGGCCAGTCTGCAGGCCTGGCGCGTCGAGCCCTGCGCGACGGTCAGCAGCACCGGCACCTTGCCGGCGGCGACGCGCAGCGCGACTTCGAGCACCGCGATCTTCTCCTCGGGGTCGAGCGTCGAGGCTTCGCCCAGCGAGCCGGCGACGATCAGCCCATGGACGCCGGCGTCGAGCTGGAAGGCGAAGCAGCGTTCCATCTCCGCGATGTCGAGCCGATCATCGGCCGTGAATTTGGTGGTGACCGCGGGCAGCACGCCGGACCAGTAGGACATTGAAGAACCTCCTTGCGCACGGGTCTCGTATGCCGGCAGATTATTCGCGACCGCATTCAGCCCGTTACCTTTGGTGATATATCAATGCAGCCTCCTTCGTCAATCGCGCGTTGCATCCGGGCGGGCGCAGCATGAGCGCCGCGGATGCGTTCCAGACCGCCCTGGAGGTCGGCGCGGCGGCGCCGTCGCAATCCCCGCTCAGCCTGACCGAGATCGCCTATCGGCGGCTGGAGGAGGCGATCGTCACGCTGTCGCTGCGCCCCGGGGCGTTTCTGACGGAGGCCCAGCTGATCGACCTCGTCGGCGTGGGGCGGACGCCGGTGCGCGAGGCTTTGATCCGGCTGGCGCAGCAGGGGCTGGTGGAAGTGCTTCCGCGCAAGGGGCTGGCGGTCGCCGATGTCAACGCCATCGAGATCATGGCGGCGCTGGATGCGCGGGAGGTGCTGGAGCGACTCGTCGCCTCCGAAGCCGCCAAGCGGGCCGGCCCCAGCGACCGCATCGTCATCCTCGACAAGGCGCGGGCGATGCGGGCGGCGGCGGATCGCGGCGATGCGAACGCTTTCATGCGACTCGACAAGGAGCTCGATACCGCCGTGGCGACGGCGGCGCGCAGCCCCTATGCCACAAGGGCGCTGGAGCCTCTCCAGGCGCTGATCCGGCGCGCCTGGTTCTATTTCGAGCGCAATGACGATCTGATCCCCTCCGGCAATTTCCACATGGCGCTGGCGCATGCCATCGCCAGCGCCGATCCGCCCTCGGCGATGGCCGCCAGCGACGCGCTGATGGTGCATCTGCGCGAAGGCCTGCTCGCCACCCTGGGGCGGGACTGAGATATTGATATATCAACGCGCTTTGCCGGCTCCTCGCGGGGGCTGCGCGATCGATCCGGGAGGAGGGCTGCTTCTGGTCAGGAGCCGCGGGGGCCCCTAGATAGGGGTGTTCCCGATGGCCGGCCGGGTTCGGGAGCGCCGCGTGCAGGCGGCGGCCCGATCCCTTCCCAGATGACGACCGATAGGCTGAGATGACAGACAACGCCACGCCGGCCGTTCAGGCCGCGCCCGAGGGCCCAGCCTTTCGCGACAGGATGGCGGAGGTCGCCAGCGCCGTCCATGTCGTCACGACGATCGGCGAAAAGGGCCGCGCCGGCCTCACCGCCACGGCCGTGGCCTCGGTCTCCGACGCGCCGCCGACCGTGCTGGTCTGCATCGAGGGGGCGAGCCGGACCTTGGCCGCGATCGTCGCCAATGGCGTGTTCTGCATCAACACGCTGACCGGCGAGCAGCAGGAGCTGGCCGAGATCTTCGCCAGCCGCCGCGGCATCGACGGCGAGGCGCGCTTCGCCAGCGCCGGCTGGGACGCGTTGACGACGGGTGCGCCCGCGTTGCAGGGCGCGGTCGCCTGCTTCGATTGCCGGCTTCAGGGCGTGCATCAGGCCGCCACGCACCGCATCCTGATCGGCGAGGTGGTGGGCATGCGCGGCCGGGCCGGCAGCTCCGGGCTGATCTATCGGCGGCGCCGCTTCGAAAGCGTCTGATCCGTTCAGCCTTCCGCGTCGATCTCGGCGAAGACGCCGGCGGCTTCCTTGAAGGCGTGGTTGGCGGCCGGCACGCCGGCATAGACGCCGGCCTGGATCAGCACCTCCTTGATCTCGTCGCGCGAGAGCCCGTTATTGAGGGCGCCGCGGACATGGATGCGGAACTCGCCCCAGGCACCGAGCGCGGTGGCGATCGAGAGCACGATGATCGAGCGCGCGCGCCGGTCGAGCCCCGGCCGGTTCCAGATATCGTTCCAGGCGATGCGGGTGATGAATTCCTGGAAGTCGCTGTTGAACGGCGTCACCGCCGCATTCGCTTTGTCGACATAGGCTTCGCCCAGCACGGCGCGGCGCGTCGCCATGCCGTTCTGATATCGCTCGGTCTCGTCCATCACGCTGTCCTCAACCCGTCAGGAAGTCGAGCACGGCCCTGGTGAAGGCCTCCGGCTGCTCGAGATTGGAGAGATGGGCGGCGTCGAGCTCGAGCCGCCGCGCGCCGGGGATGGCGTCGGCGATGAGATGGCCGGCGGCGGGAGGGGTCGCGGGATCGCCGGCGCCGATGATCACCAGCACCGGGTTCGCGATGCCGCGGATCGCCCAGCGCTGGTCCATGTCGCGGATCGCGGCACAGCATGTGGCGTAGCCGATGGCCGGCGTCGTCTCGAGCATGCCGGAGACGCGGGCGACGATGTCGGGCCGGCTCTCGCGGAAGCCGGTGCTGAACCAGCGCTCCAGCGTCGGCTGCACCAGCCCGGCCATGCCCTGGCTGCGGACGGTGCGGATGCGACCGTTCCAGAGATCGGGCGGCCCCATGCGCGCGGCCGTATTGGCGAGCACGATGCGGTCGAAGCGCTCGCGGGCATGGGTCGCGACGCATTGCCCGACCATGCCGCCCTTCGACAGGCCGCACCAATGGGCGCGTTCGATGCCGAGATGGTCGAGGATCGCCAGGGCGTCGCGGCCGAGCTGCGCGATCGAGAAAGCCGTATCGTCGGCGACGGACTGGCCATGGCCGCGGGAATCGTAGCGGATGACGCGGAAGCGCCGCGACCACTCCGGGATCTGCGGCTCCCACATCGAGAGATTGGTGCCGAGCGAGTTCGACAGGAGCAGAGCGGGCGCATCCTCCGGCCCGTCGATGCGGATGTTGAAGGGCTCGCCCCTGATGGTCTCGATCGGCATTCCTGGTCGCTCCGATGTCAGTTTGCGGTGATCAGCCCGTCGCTGGAGACAGCGAGCTCGCGTCCGGCGAGGGCAATCTGGTCTCGTGCGGCGAGCCGGAAGGCGGGAGGTACCGGCCAGCCCATCTCGCGCGCGACGATCAGCCCGAGCAGCAGGATCGCGTCCGGCGCATCGAGCAGCAGCGCGGCCGGCGCATGGCCGGCATGGACGAGTTCGAGCAGCACGGCCGAGGCGGAGGAGGAGCCGATCGTGCCGGGCAGGGCCAGCACCGTGCCGGCGATGCTCTGCCCACGCTCCGGATGACGGGCGTCGATAATCGCGCCGCTGCGCGGATCGACGCCGCCCCAGAAGCTGATCGGCGCGGTCAGCGCCAGGCAGCGCCCGCTCGCGGCTGCGCCGGGGATGAGGATCTCCGCCTTCAGCACCATGCGCGCGGCTCCCTGACCAGCCGGCCGGCGGCCGCGCTCTCGACGCATTCGGCCAGCGAGCCATAGGTGACGGCATAGCCGGTGTTGCCCGGCGCGTAATGCGCGAATTTCCCGGAATTGGTCATCAGCACCGCGCCGTCGATCTCGGGCAGGATCGGGGTGACGACGACGCAGGTGTCGACGACGAAGACGATGCCGGCTTGCTCCAGCGCGGCGCGGCGGCCCTGCTGCTCCAGCGGCCCGACGACGTGCCGTCCCGTATTGACGTAGAGCGGCACGGCGAGCCGGCGCCCGGCCAGACGCTGCTCGACCTCGGTGATTTCGGCCAAAGAGAGATGCGGCGAGCCGATCGCGACGGCGTCGACCCTGTCGGTCTCGCCCGCGGTGGAGAGCCCGGCGAGCGCATCCCCGACCCGGTCCGGGGTCAGCACCAGAGTCTCCCGCGGCGCGAGCCCGGCGAGGGCGGTCAGCGCATCCGGTGCTTCCGGGGTGACGCCGGCGATGTGGAACAGGCCGACGCCGCCGGCCGACGCCGATGCCGCGCCCAGCGCCTTCAGCCGGTCCTCGGTGGTGCAGCCCTGCAGCCCCTCGATCACGGCGACGGCGGTGCCGGCGAAGCGGCCGAGCAGCGTCCCCAGCACGGGGTAGAACACATCCGAGGCGCGCAGCGCCTGCGACAGCGGTCTGGCGTCGATCAGCAGGGTCGCGACGCGGTTCTCCGGGCGATGCAGCCCGTAATCGGGGGCGCGCCCGGCGATCGCGCAGGCAATGTCGAGGAAATCGCCATAGCGGTTGGTGCGGGCGCCGAGCACCGAATTGCAGAAGACCACGGCGTTGGATTCGCCCCAGGCGACGTCGCTGCCGAGGGCCGGGCGGTGGCCGGCCTGATAGGGGGCGCAGGTCCAGGAGGGTTCGCAACCCATCGCCTCATAGGCGCGCATCATCCTCGCGGCCATGTCGCGCTGATGCGGCGGCAGGCGGATGGCGGCGCAGCCGGCGGGGCTCAGCGCCCCGACGTTCAGGGTCGAACGGATGGCGACGCGCGCGCCGCCCTCCACCAGTTTCTCGGCGAAGAGCGTGCCGGAATCGCCATGGTAGAGCGCGCCGTCGATATGGGCGGAGGCGACGGGCAGCAGCCGCGGCGCCCCCATCAGCCGCGCGGTCTCGGCGACGATGCGCATGGCCATCGCGGCACCCGGCCCCTCGCTGCCCGCCGCGATGGCGGCTTCCTCGGCGGTCAGCTCAAGCATCGGCGGGGCTCCCCTGGCGCCGGTGGCGGGCGAGCACCGCGTCGATGATCGCATCGCTGGCGCCGCGGTAACTCGCGGGGTCGAACAGCGTCTCGAGCTCCGCGGCGCCCAGAGCCGCGGCGATTTCGGGCATCGCTTCCAGCTCCAGCCTGAGATGGCGGCCCTGGGCGAGGCAGCGCCGGCTCGCCTCTTCCAGCAGGTGATGCGCCTGTTCGCGGCCGAGCCGCGGAGCGAGCGCGAGCGAGACCCGCTCGGCCATGACGAGGCCGTGGGTCAAATCGAGATTGGCGCGCATCCGCTCGGGAAAGACTTGCAGCCCCTCGATCAGCGTCAGCGTCTGCGCCAGCGCCGCGCCGCCGATCCTGTACAGCTCCGCCATGCTGCGCCATTCCGGATGCCAGCCGCCGAGCGCGCGCTCATGCTCCTGCGGCAGGCAGGCCAGCATGGTGGCGACCAGGCCCGGAGCGCGTTTCGCCGCCGCCAGGATCAGCGTGCACAGCACCGGGTTGCGCTTGTGCGGCATGGCAGAGGAGCCGCCCTTGCCAGGCGCCTCCGGCTCCGCCAGCTCGCCGATCTCGGTCTGCGCCATCAGCCCGATATCGAGGGCGATCTTGCCGAGATGCCCGGTCAGTATGCCGAGTTCGGCGGCGCTGCGGGCCAGCGCGCCGCGGCTGGTATGGCTCGGTATGCCGGTGGCGCCCAGCGCGCTGCGCACCGCCGCGGCGTCGTCTCCGAGCGAGGCCAGCGTCCCCGCCGCACCGCCCAGCTGGACCGGGAGGGGAGGCTGGCGCCGCCATGTCTCCGCGATGTCGAGCACCGGCTCCAGCCATTGCGCCGCCTTGACGCCGAAGCTGATCGGCACGGCGTGCTGCAGGAAGGTGCGCCCGATCATCGGCGTGTCGCGATGAGCGCAAGCGAGCGCCGCCAGCGCATCGGCCAGGCGCCGGGCGCGGCCCGCCAGCAGCTGCTGCGCGGCGCGGTACTGCAACGCGGCGCCGGAATCGATGACGTCCTGGCTGGTCGCGCCGAAATGCACCCATTTCGCCGCCTCCCGATCCTGCCCCGCCACCCTCTCGGTCAGCGCCTTGACGAGCGGGATCGCCGGGTTGCCGGCCAAGGTCGCGGCGCGGCCGATCGCGCCGGGGTCGTAGAGGGAGGCGTCGCATTGCGCGGCGATGAGCGTCGCCGCCTCGGCCGGGAGGAGGCCGCAGCGCGCCTGGGCGGCGGCGAGGGCGGCCTCGAAATCCAGCATCGCCTGCAGCGTCGCGCCGTCCGAAAACAGGCTGTCCATCTGCGCATCGGCGAAGAGTTCGCCATGGAGCCCGCAGGCCGCGTCGCTCATCGGCCGGCGCGGCACTGGCCGGCAGGCGGCATGCGGCTGCTCCGGTGCATCATCGCGTTTCATCCTCTTGAATCGCCCGGCGCTTTCCGCTCATGGATAGCCGCTCCTGCCTTGGATAGACCCGAGGCAGGTCCGGCTGCAACAGGAGCCGGTGCGTTGCGGCTGGGAACGGAGGAAGAGCCATGGCGATGACGATGAGCGGCGAGGTCACGCTGCCGGCCTCGAAGGATGTGGTCTGGGCGAAACTCAATGATCCCGAGGTGCTGAAGGCCTGCATTCCGGGCTGCGACCAGCTCAACAAGGATGACGAGACGCATTTCTCCGCGGTGGTGAAGGTCAAGCTCGGGCCGGTGAAGGCGACGTTCCGCGGCAAGGTCGAGCTCGTCGATCTCGATCCGCCGAACGGCTACCGCATCCAGGGCGAAGGCGAGGGCGGGATCGCCGGTTTCGCCAAGGGCGGCGCCAAGGTGGCGCTCAGCGACGCCGCCGAGGGCCAGACGGTGCTGCGCTACGATGTCGAGGCGCAGGTCGGCGGCAAGCTGATGCAGCTAGGTTCGCGCCTGATCGATTCCGTCTCGAAGAAGCTCGCCGACGAGTTCTTCGCCAATTTCGCCAAGGCCGTCAGCGCCGGCTGATCGGCCTCTCGCCGCTCAGGAGGCGTTGCGCAGCGCCGATAGCGTCGAGCTGACGGTCGCCTCCGCCTCGCCGACCCTGAGCGCCATCTGCGACGCCACGCGGTTGGCGTGGTTCAGCGCCTTGGCGGTGCGCTCCAGGCTGTCATCGACGGCGCGGGCGCTGGACAGCGCCTGTTCCGCGAAGCCCGCGACATCGGACGCGTCATGGGCGATCGCCGAGGTCACCTGGCTCTGCTGGGCGACGGCTGCCGAGATCGCCTCGGAATCGAGGCGGATCTCGCCGACGGTCCGCGCGATCGAGGCGGCGTGCTGGCTGCAATCCTCGGCGCTGGCGGCGAATTCCGCCATCTGCGTCGAGATGTCATGCGTGGCGTGAGCGGTCTGGGTCGCGAGGCTCTTCACCTCCGAGGCGACGACTGCGAAGCCGCGCCCGGCCTCGCCGGCGCGGGCGGCCTCGATGGTCGCGTTCAGCGCCAGGAGATTGGTCTGCGCCGCTATGTCTGCGATCAGCCCCAGCACCGTGCCGATCTTGGTGGTGCTGTCGCGCAGCTGCGTGATCGCGGCGTTCATCGCCTCGGCATCGTCGACGGCGCGGGTGGCGATGCCGAGGCTCTGGCGCGCCCGCTGCTCGATCTCGGCGATATTGGCCGACATCTGCTCCGTCGCGGAAGCCGTCTGGATGGCCCGCTCCTGCATCAGCCCCGCCGCCCGCGTCATGCCGGCGATCTGCTCGCCGATGAAGGTGGTGGCGCGGGTGGTCTCGTCGGCGGTTTCGATGAACTGCTCCACGGCGCCGCTGATCGCCTGGTCGAGCGAGCCGATCCGCGTTTTCAGCGTGACCGTCGCCTGGTCGAGGGCCGCGCCGTGCTGCCTGTGCTCGCGCAGCAGGGCATAATTGACATGGGCGAGCGCGAGGCCGCCTTCCAGCGCCAGCACCTCGTGGATCAGCTCCAGATCCTGCGCGAAGCGGCGGGGCCGGAGCAGGTGCCGGAGACGGGTCCGGATCGCGATCGCGGGGATGAGTGCCGCCGCCACGGCCACACGCGCGCGAACGCCGAGGCCGGTCTGCTTCTCCAGCAGGTGGAGGTTCTGGTGCGAGCGAATATAGGCGTCGGCGAAATCGCCGTCGAAGAGCAGGAGGAAATGCGCCTCCTCGGCGGCGGCGAGCTGCGCGATCAGCTCCGGCGTCGCGGCATCGGCAGAGGGATCGATGAGCCGCAAGCGCTCCAGGCTGCGCAGGATGAGGGGCGGCAGCAGGCGCGCGACCAGCGGCTTGTGGCTGCGCAGGACCGCCCGCATGTGCTGGTCGAACTCCAGCGCGTCCAGACGCATCTTCAACTGCTCGCCGAGGTCGACCACGATGTGCCTGCGCCCAATGTTGCGAAACTGCCGTAACGTAGGCCGGTCCGGTTAAAAATCCCTGCCCTCGGAACGGCTTGCGTCGCAGAACGTGCAGGGCCGTGATCACATCTGCAAAAACGGGCTCAAACCGGTCGAAACAGCGCTGTTTTCCAAAGCAGATGACGCTTGACCGCTGAAATATGCAGGTCCACATTGGATTTCGAGCTGTTCCAAGGAAAAGCTGCCAGCGCGGAGCCGTCTCCGCGGAAGCCCCTGGGCGCAACGGCCGACGCGATGTCTCAAGCCGGGCGCGAGACCCGGGGATTACAGGAGGAATGCCCATGGCCACCGTATCCATGACGGTGAACGGCAAAGCCGTCACCGGCGTCATCGACCCCCGCACGCTGCTGGTGCAGTTCCTGCGCGAGAATCTGCGGCTGACCGGCACCCATGTCGGCTGCGACACCAGCCAATGCGGCGCCTGCGTGGTCCATGTCGACGGGGTCGCCGTGAAATCCTGCACCGCCCTGGCCATCTCGCTCGAGGGCGCCGAGGTGACGACGATCGAGGGGCTGGCGACGGATGGCCGGCTGCATCCGATGCAGGAGGCGTTCCGCGAGCATCACGGCCTGCAGTGCGGCTATTGCACGCCCGGCATGATCATGGCCGCCGTCGACATCGTGAACCGTCGCGGCAACGACCTCGACGAGAAGACGATCCGCGAGGATCTCGACGGCAATATCTGCCGCTGCACCGGCTACCACAACATCGTCAAGGCGATCGCCGCCGGTGCGACGGCCATGGCGGGCGGGTCGGCCGCCGATCGCGAACCGCCCCGCCAGGCCGCCGAATGAGTTTTCAGCCCGCGCTATCCCGCGCGGGCTTTTTCTCGAGCCATGACGCGCCCGGAGAGGCGCCGTGCGAGGAGGGGAAACATGACCGCAACAGGCATCGGCGCGCCAGTCCGCCGCAAGGAAGACCACCGCTACATCACCGGCCAGGGACGCTACACCGACGACATCAACCGGCCCGGCCAGGCCCATGCCTATTTCCTGCGCTCGCCGCATGCGCATGCGGCCATCCGCGGCATCGACACCGCCGCCGCGCGCGCCATGCCGGGCGTCATCGGCATCTTCACCGGGGATGATCTGGCGGCCGACAAGGTCGGCGGGCTGATCTGCGGCTGGATGATCCACAACAAGGACGGCTCGCCGATGCGCGCCGGCGCGCATCCGGCGCTGGCCCAGGGCAAGGTGCGCTATGTCGGCGACCATGTCGCGGTGATCATCGCCGAGACGCTGGCGCAGGCGCGCGACGCCTCCGAGGCGGTGATCGTCGATTACGAGGTGCTGCCGGCGGTGGTCTATACCGCCAGCGCGGCCGGCACCGAGACCGTGATCCATGCGGAGGCGCCCGACAACACCGTCTACAATTGGCATCTCGGCAACAAGGACGAGACGGAGCGCGCCTTCCGCGAGGCGGCGCATGTCACCAGGCTCGACATCGTCAACAACCGGCTGGTGCCGAACCCGATGGAGCCGCGCGCGGCCGTCGGCGATTACGACCAGGGCGAGGGCGCCTTCACGCTCTACACGACGAGCCAGAACCCGCATGTCGCGCGGCTGGTGCTCTCGGCCTTCATCGGCATCGCGCCGGAGAACAAGCTGCGCGTGATCGCGCCCGATGTCGGCGGCGGCTTCGGCTCGAAGATCTTCATCTATGCCGAGGAGACGGTCTGCGTCTGGGCGGCGAAGAAGGTCGGCCGGCCGGTGAAGTGGAATTCCGACCGCACCGAGGCCTTCCTGGCCGATGCGCATGGGCGCGACCACGTCACCCATGCCGAGCTCGCGACCAATGCCGAGGGCCGGATCACCGGGCTCAGGGTCAAGACCACGGCCAATCTCGGCGCCTATCTCTCGACCTTCTCCTCCTCGGTGCCGACCTATCTCTACGCGCCGCTGCTCTCCGGCTCCTACGATATCCCGGCGATCTATGCCGAGGTCGACGCGGTCTATACCAACACCGCCCCGGTCGACGCCTATCGCGGCGCCGGGCGGCCGGAAGCGACCTTCGTCGTCGAGCGGCTGGTCGAGGTCGCGGCGCGCGAGCTGGGGCGCGACCCGGCGAAGTTCCGGATGCAGAACTACGTCCGGAAGTTCCCGCACCAGACGCCGGTGATCATGATGTACGACACCGGCAACTATGCGGCCTCGATGAAGAAGGCGCTGGAGATCATCGACTATAAGGGCTTCGGCAAGCGCAAGCGCGAATCCGCCCGCAACGGCAAGCTGCGCGGCATCGGCTTCTCCTCCTATATCGAGGCCTGCGGCATCGCGCCCTCGGCGGCGGTCGGCTCGCTCGGGGCCGGTGTCGGGCTGTGGGAATCGGCGGAGGTCCGGGTCAATCCGGTCGGTACGGTCGAGGTGCTGACCGGTTCGCACAGCCATGGCCAGGGCCATGAGACGACCTTCGCCCAGCTGGTCTCCGACCGGCTCGGCATCCCGATCGAGAACGTCTCGATCGTCCATGGCGACACCGACAAGGTGCAGATGGGCATGGGCACCTATGGCTCGCGCTCGGGTGCGGTCGGCATGTCGGCGATCTTCAAGGCGGTCGACAAGGTGATCGCCAAGGGCAAGAAGGTCGCGGCCTATGTGCTGGAGGCCGACGAGGCGGATATCGACTTCGCCGACGGCCATTTCTCGGTGAAGGGCACCGATCGCAAGCTCGATTTCGGCTCATGCGCGCTGCAGGCCTATGTCGCGCACAAGTTCAGCGGCCAGGATCTCGAGCCGGGGCTGAAGGAGGGGGCGTTCTACGACCCGACCAATTTCACCTTCCCGGCCGGCGTCCATATCTGCGAGCTCGAGATCGACCCCGATACCGGCGTCACAAAAATCCAGCGCTGGGCGGCGGTGGATGATTTCGGCGTGGTGATCAATCCGATGATCGTCGAGGGCCAGGTCCATGGCGGCATCGCCCAGGGGGTCGGGCAGGCGCTGCTTGAAGGCGCCAAATACAATTCTGACGGCCAGCTGGTGACGGCGAGCTTCATGGATTACTGCATGCCGCGCGCCGACGACCTGCCGTCATTCGACGTCGGCATGACCGTGACGCCATGCCCGTCCAATCCGCTCGGCATCAAGGGCTGCGGGGAGGCCGGCGCCATCGCCGCGCCGCCCGCCGTGATCAACGCCATCACCGACGCGCTCGGCCATGAGGACATCGCCATGCCGGCGACGCCGCAGGCCGTGTGGCGGGCGGCGCAGAAGAGTGTGAGGAGGCAGGCGGCGGAGTGAGGAGGCCGGCCATCCCCGGGGCGCCGCGCCGTCCCGAAGGATGATCCGGCCCGCTGCGGAACAGGCTCCGAGGCGCGCTTCCGCTGGAAGCGCTGCCCGGAGCCGAGGGTCGGGAGCCGTTTTGGCCCGCGCCCGCTCCGACTGCCGAATGCCTGTTGCAGACGAGGTTCAGGGAGACAAGTCATGTACGCCTTCAACTACCATCGCCCCGCCACGGCCCGTCAGGCGGCCGGACTCCTGTCGAAGAAGGAGGACGCCAAGCTGCTGGCGGGCGGCCATACCCTGCTGCCGACGATGAAGCAGCGGCTCGCCTCGCCGGCGCATCTGGTCGATCTCGCCGGCTGCGCCGACCTCAAGGGCATCACCCGCAAGGGCCGGACCATCGTCATCGGCGCCATGACGACCCATGCCGAAGTCGCGGCCTCGGCCGAGGTGCGGGAGGCGATTCCGGGCCTCGCCTGGCTCGCCTCGCATATCGGCGACCCGCATGTCCGGCATCGCGGCACGATCGGCGGCTCCGTCGCCAATAACGACCCGGCCGCGGATTATCCCGCCGCCTGCCTGGCGCTGGGCGCCACCATCGTCACCAATACCCGCAAGATCGAGGCAGACGCCTTCTTCACCGGGCTGTACGAGACGGCGCTGGAAGAGGGCGAGATCATCACCCGGATCGTCTTCCCGCTCGCCTCGCGCGCGGCCTATGCCAAGTTCCGCAACCCCGCCTCGCGCTATGCTCTGGTCGGCGTGTTCGTCGCCAAGCGCGGGCCGGAGGTGCGCGTCGCGGTGACCGGCGCCGGCGAAGGCGGCGTCTTCCGCTGGGCCGAGGGCGAGGCGGCGCTGCGCAACCGCTTCGCGCCCAAATCGCTGGATGGGCTCAAGGCCTCGGCCGACGGCATCAACAGCGACATGCATGCCGATGCCGAATATCGAGCCCATCTCATCGGCGTCATGGCCAAAGAGGCCGTGGCGCGTGCCACGGGCAAGTGAGCGCGGCGCCGCTCAGTAGAAGAAGCGCTCCTCGACGATCTTCCCGTCGCGCATCGTATAGAGCCCGGCCTCGGTCATCTGCATCCGCTGGCCGGTCTCCCTGACCGTGACGTCGATCTCGAAGCGCATGATGAACTGGTCGCCATTCGCATAGGGTCCGTCCGCCCGGTTGGCATGGACCTCATGGGCGGAATACCACCAGTCGCTCTTGCCCTTGACGGCGTCGCGGCCCTCGATCCGCGCCATCGGGCCTTCCATGGCCTCGATGCTGACGATGTCGGGAGCGTTGAAGCGATCGGCAGCCTGCTGGTGCTCGCCGCGCTTCAACAGATCGGCGAAGGCGGCAACGGCGTCGGCATTGGTCATGGCATGATCCTTTCTCGCTGCAGGCGCCGGCCATCATCGGCGGCGTAAGCGCGAGGATGGCACGGAGTGCGCCAGAGCATGGCAAGAGCCGATGGCCGCAACTCGGCGCGAGCCGGGCCGGGCGCATTGCAGGCACTGCCGTCACAGGCCATATTGCCGATGGAGCCGGTTCCGCAGGGATCAGCTGCATCGCCCCCCTTTCCCCCCGGCCCGATCGGTCAACTTCGCCCCGATCATCGCCGGATGTCGCACTCCCGCCGGTTCCCTATGTCGCAATCGCTTCCCTCCTCCATCGACGCCACGCTCGGCCTGCTGCAGAGCCAGGGCTATGTCGCCGACCGCGCGCTGGCGACGGTGCTGTTCCTGGCCTTGCGGATGAAGCGGCCTCTGCTGCTGGAGGGGGAGGCCGGCACCGGCAAGACCGAGATCGCCAAGGTGCTCGCGGCGGCGCTGGGCCGCAAGCTGATCCGGCTGCAATGCTATGAGGGGCTGGATCTGGCCTCCGCGGTCTATGAGTGGAATTACGCCCGGCAGATGATGGCGATCCGCCTGGCCGAGGCGGCCGGCGGCGGCCAGGGCGGCGGGCTCGATCGCTCGCGGCTCGAAGGCGACATCTTCTCAGAGACCTATCTGGTGAAGCGGCCGCTCCTGCAGGCGCTGGAGCCGCAGAAGGGCGGGGCGCCGATCCTGCTGATCGACGAGCTCGACCGGACCGACGAGGCCTTCGAGGCCTTCCTGCTCGAGGTGCTGGCGGATGCGCAGGTCACCATTCCCGAGCTCGGCACGATCCGCGCCGCCGAGCCGCCGATCGTGATCCTGACCTCGAACCGCACGCGCGAGATCCATGACGCGCTGAAGCGGCGCTGCCTCTATCATTGGGTCGGCTATCCCGACACGGCCCGCGAGCTGGCGATCCTGAAGGCGCGCGCCCCGCATGCGCCGGCCAAACTCGCCAAACAGGTGGTGGCCTTCGTCCAGGCGATCCGCAGGGAAGAGTTGTTCAAGGCGCCGGGCGTGGCCGAGACGCTGGACTGGGCGAGCGCGCTGGTCGAGCTCGACGCGGTGGCGCTGGATCCCGGGCTGGTCTCGGACACGCTCGGGGCGCTGCTGAAGTATCAGGACGACATCCAGGCGATGCAGGGCTCGAAAGTGCGCGAGCTGCTCGACCAGGTGAAGACCGAGGCGGTGCGCTAGACGCGCCGCGCATCTGCTCCAGATCAACGATCGGGACCGGATGGACGCATAGACCAGAGGCGACGGGGCTGGAGCGGAGTGATCGGCATGTACAATGATCTGAAGGCGGTCGAGGCGGTGACCTGGACCTATCTCAACGGGCTCTACGAGGGCGACGTCGCCAAGCTCGAACACGCCTTCCACCCGACCAGCGCGCTGACCACGGTCGATGAGGAAGGCCATATCCGGATCGTGCCGCGCGAGGCCTGGCTCAAGGCGGTGGCGGAGCGGCCTTCGCCCAAGGCCGCCGGCATGGCCCGGGGCGACCATGTCCTGACCATCGACATCGTCGGCCCGACCCTGGCGCTGGTGAAGGTCAAGTGCCAGATGCCGCCGCGCTATTTCACCGACCTCCTGTCCTTCCTGAAAGTCGACAGCAAATGGCAGATCGTCCAGAAGGTCTTCATGACCGAGATGGGGCCGTGAGCGCCGCGGCCGGCCCCGGCGCATGACCGGCAAGCTCCCGGAAAACATAGCCTATTTCGCGCGGGCCCTGCGGATCGCAGGGGTTGCGGTCGGGCCCGGCGCCGTGATCGAGGCCGTCGAGGCGCTGGCCGACGGTGCGCTCGGCGGGCGCGAGGACGTCTATTGGGCGCTGCATGCGATCTTCGTGAAGAAGCATGAGGACAGCCTGCTCTACGACCAGGCCTTCCGCCTGTTCTGGCGCCGCCGCGCCTTGATCGAGAAGCTGATGGCGCAGATGTCGCCGGTCTCGCCCGGCGCCGACGCCCAGCCCGAGAAGGCCGAGGCCGGCGCGCTCCGGGTGGCCGAGGCCTTCGCCCCGCCGCGCCGCGAGGATCGGGAGCCGCCGACGGAGCTGACCGAGCTGACGGCGCGGCTGACCGTGTCCGATCGCGAGACGCTGAAATCGCGCGATTTCGCACAGATGAGCGCCGCCGAGATCGCCCGGGCGAAACAGCTGATCGCGCAGCTGCGCCTGCCGATTGATACCGTGCCGACGCGGCGCTTCCGGCCGGCGCAGCAGGGGAGGCGGATCGATCCGCGCGCGACGTTCCGGCGCTCGCTGCGCGGCGGCGGCGGCACCATCGACCTGGCCTTCCGCGAGCGGGCGGAGATCCATCCCCCCGTGGTGGCGCTGGTCGACATCTCCGGTTCGATGGCCGAATACTCGCGCATCTTCCTGCATTTCCTGCACGCCATCACCGAGAAGCGGCGGGTGCATTCCTTCGTCTTCGGCACCAGGCTGACCAACATCACCCGCATGTTGCGGGCGCGCGATCCCGACGAGGCGCTGGCACTGGCCGGCAGAGCCGCGCCGGATTGGGAGGGCGGAACCCGCATCTCCACCGCGCTCCACGCCTTCAACCGGGTCTGGTCGCGGCGGGTCCTGTCGGGCGGGGCGGTCGTGCTGCTGTTCACCGACGGGCTGGAGCGCCATCTCGACGGGCAGCTCGGCTTCGAGATGGACAGGCTGCACCGCTCCTGCCGGCAGCTGGTCTGGCTCAATCCGCTGCTGCGCTTCGACGCCTTCGAGGCCCGGGCCAGCGGCATCCGCGCAATGCTGCCCCATGTCGATTCCTTCCGGCCGATCCACAACCTCGCGGCGATGGCCGATCTCTGCGCCGCCCTGTCGCCGGATGCAGAGCGGAAGAGCGATCCGCGCCAGTGGCTGAAGCGCGCGAGCTGAGGCATGATGGACGAGCGGGATCGGCGTTTCGACCGTTCGGGCCGGGGAATGGGAGACGGGGCATGATCAGCACGGACACCGATATTCTGGCCACGGCGGAAGCCTGGGCGCGGGAGGGGCGGGGCGTCGCGCTCGCGACCGTGATCGAGACCTGGGGATCGGCGCCGCGTCCGGTCGGCTCGCATCTGGTGATCGATGCGCAGGGGCAGTTCCAGGGCTCGGTCTCGGGCGGCTGCGTCGAGGGGGCGGTGGTCGAGGAGGCCGTCGAGGTGATCGCGCAGGGCAAGCCGCGCACGCTCGAATTCGGCGTCGCCGACGATACCGCCTGGAAGGTCGGGCTGTCCTGCGGGGGGCGCATCCGGGTCTATGTCGAGCCGGTCGGCACCAGGGCGGCCGTCTGATGGCATCCTGGGAGACCCTGCTGGCCTTCGCCACGCTGACGCTGCTCGTCGCCTATTTTCCCGGGCCGGCCCTGCTCTACACCGCTGCCCAGACCATCGCGCATGGCCGCAAGGCCGGGCTGATGGCGATGCTGGGCATTCATCTCGGCTGCTATATCCATGTCTTCGCTGCCGCTTTCGGCCTGTCGGCGGTGTTCAAGCATGTGCCGGAGCTCTATGTCGCGGTGAAGATCGCGGGGGCGCTCTATCTGATCTGGCTCGGCATCGGCATGATCCGCTCGCGGCTCGCCGCCGCGGATGGGCCGGTGGCGCCGCCCAAGACGGTGAAGCGCGCGCTGCTCGATTCCTTCATCGTCGAGATCCTCAACCCGAAGGTGGCGCTGTTCTTCATCGCGCTGCTGCCGCAATTCGTCGATCCCGCCGCCGCCTTCCCGGTCTGGGTGCAGTTCCTCATCCTGGGGACGGTGGTGAACTTCGCCTTTTCCTCGGCGGATCTGGTCACGGTCTTCGGCGCATCCGCCGTGGTGAAGACGATGAAGAAGACCCGGACGGGTTTCGCTCTGGGGCGCTGGCTCGGCGGCTCGATGATGATCGGGCTCGGGCTCAAGCTGGCGACGGACAAGGGCTGAGACATGGATCTCGCGACACTCGCGGCGCTGAATGCGGAGCGCGCGGCAAGGCGCCCCACCATCCTCGTCACCGATCTCGCCGGCGGCGGGCAGAGGCTGGTGAAGGCCGCCGAGATCGCGGCCGATCCGCTGGCGCAGGCGCTCGACCGGCAGCTGCGCATGGGCAAGAGCGGCCTCGTCGAGCAGGACGGGGCGAGCTTCTTCCTCACGGTGCAGGCCCCGCCTCCGCGCATCATCGTCACCGGAGCGGTGCATATCTCGCAGGCCATGGCCCCGATGGCGCGGCTGCTCGACCTCTATCTCGTGATCATCGACCCGCGCACCGCCTTCGCGACGCCGGAGCGCTTCCCGGATGTGACCTTGCTGACGGAATGGCCGGACGAGGCGCTGAAGCGGCTGGGGCTGGACGGCTACACCGCCTTCGTGGCGCTGACGCATGATCCCAAGGTGGATGATCCCGGGCTCGAGGCGGCGCTGCGCTCGGACTGCTTCTATATCGGCGCGCTGGGCAGCCGGAAGACCCATGGCAAGCGGCTGGAGCGGCTGAAGGCGGCAGGGTTCGACGAGGCCGCGACGGGGCGCATTCACGCGCCGATCGGCCTCGACATCGGCGCGGTCTCGCCCGCCGAGATCGCGCTGTCGATCCTCGGCGAGATCGTCGGCGCCTTGCGCGGGCCGCGCCGGGCGACCGCGTGAAGTTCGGGCCGATCCCCGTCGCGGAGGCGGAAGGCGCCGTCGCCGCGCATACGGTGCGGGCCGGCGACGTGATCGTGAAGAAGGGCGCGGCGCTCGATGCGGACAGCGTGGCGCGGCTGCAGCAGGCCGGGCTGACCGAGCTCGTCGCCGTCCGGCTGGAGAGCGGCGACATCGACGAGAACGAGGCGGCCACGCGGCTGGCCGGCGCGCTCGCCGGGCGCGGCGTGGTCACCGAGGCGGCCTTCACCGGCCGGGTCAATCTGTTCGCGGCGGCCAACGGCGTGCTCGCCATCGACAGGGCCGCGATCGACCGGCTCAACCAGGTCGACGAAGCGATCACCCTCGCCACGCTGCCGGCCATGAAGGCCGTCGTCGCGGGCGAGATGGTCGCCACCGTCAAGATCATTCCCTATGGGCTGCCGGCGGCGCTGGTGGAGCAGGCGCTGGCCGGGCTCGAGGGGCTGAAGCCGATCGCCGTCCAGCCCTATCGCCCGCTGAAGCTCGCGGTGATTTCGACGCTGCTGCCCGGGTTGAAACCTTCCGTCGTCGACAAGACGCTCAAAGTGATGGCGGAGCGGCTGCTGCCCGCCGGCGCCGCGATCATCGCCGATTGCCGCGTGCCGCATCAGGAGGAGCCGCTGGCGCAGGCGATCCTGGCGCAGGCGGCCGAGGCCGATCTGGTCGTCGTCTTCGGCGCCTCGGCGATCACGGATCGGCGCGACGTCATTCCGCAGGCGCTGCTCGGCGCAGGCGGGCGGATCGAGCATCTCGGCATGCCGGTCGATCCCGGCAATCTGCTGCTGGTCGGGGATATCGGCGGCAAGCCGCTGCTCGGCGCGCCCGGCTGCGCGCGCTCCCCCAAGGAGAATGGTTTCGACTGGGTGCTGCAAAGGCTGCTCGCCGGCATCCCCGTGAAGAAGGCCGATATCCAGGCGATGGGGGTCGGCGGGCTTCTGATGGAGATCGTCTCGCGTCCGCAGCCGCGCGCGCCCTCCCATGCCGCGCTGGCGCCGGTCGCGGGGCTCGTCCTCGCCGCCGGCCGCTCCACCCGGATGGGCGAGGCCAACAAGCTGCTGCTGCCGCTGCGCGGCAAGCCGATGCTGCGCCACGCGGTGGAGGCGCAGCTGGCCTCCAAGGCGCGGCCGGTCCTGGTGGTGACGGGCCATCAGCAGGGCGAGATCGAACAGGCTCTGGCGGGGCTGGACGTCGCCTGCCTGCATAATCCGGCGTTCGGCGAGGGGCTGGCCTCCTCATTGCGCGCCGGCATCGCCGCGCTGCCGGAAAGCGCGCCGGGCGTCATCGTCTCGCTCGGCGACATGCCCAACGTCACCGCTCCGGTGCTGGACCGGTTGGCGCAGGCCTTCGCCGATGCGCCCGACGCGCTGGCGGTGGTGCCGACGCTGCTCGGCCAGCGCGGCAACCCGGTGCTGCTCTCGCGGGCACTGTTCGAGAAGGTCGCGGCGCTGACCGGAGACCAGGGCGCGCGCAAGCTCCTGGAGGAGGCCGGAGACGCGGTGATCGAGGTGCCGCTCGACGATCCCGCGATCGCGCTCGACATCGACACGCCGGAGGCGCTGCGCGCGATGGAGGCATCGTCGCAGCCCTGACGCGACCGCCCGCGACCCGTCAGACGCGCAGGGGAGAGGCTGCGGTCGCTAGCGCGCCTCGCGGCCGCTTGCCGCCGCCTTCGCCTCTCGCCGGCAGCGATCGGAGCAATAGCGGACCTCGTCCCAGACCCGCTCCCATTTCCTGCGCCAGGCGAAGGGGCGGCCGCAATGCAGGCAGGGCTTCTGCGGCAGATCGCCCTTTCTGATCATTCTGGCCATGCACTCCCGCTCCCGCCGATGAAGCCGCCCGATACCGGGCCGGGCTCTCGCTTTCGCGCGAACACGCTCTAGCTCAAGGCGTTGATGGAGACGCCCTGCCGGGATCTAGGGCGCCGGGGAGGAATGGCGATGGCGGGCACGGTCCTGATCTATGGCGGCGGCGGGGGCATCGGCTCGGCCTGCGCGCGGGTGCTGCGGGCGCAGGGCGAGCGCGTCCATCTCATCGGCCAGAACGAGGCGCAATTGGCGCGCGTCGCCGATGAGGTGACGGCCGGATACACGGTCGGCGACATCACGCGCGACCAGGTGTTCGCCGATGTGGCGCAGGCGGTGCCGGGGCCGGTGACGGGGCTGATCTACGCCGTCGGGACCATCAACCTGAAGCCGGTGGCCCGGCTCTGCGACGATGATTTCCTCAAGGATTTCAGGATCAACGCGCTGGGAGCCGCCAAGGCGATTCAAGCGGCGCTGCCGGCGATGAAACAGGCCGAGGGCACGGCGGGCGTGGTGCTGTTCTCCACCGTCGCGGTGGCGCAGGGCTTTGCCGCCCACGCCTCGATCGCCATGGCGAAGGGCGCCGTGGAGGGGCTGACGCGCGCGCTCGCGGCGGAGCTGGCGCCGCAGATCCGCGTCAATTGCATCGCGCCCTCGCTGATCCGCACCAAGCTCGCGGCGAGCCTCACCGGCAATGCCGCCATGGCGGGCGCCATCGCCCAGCTGCATGCGCTGCAGCGGCTCGGCGAGCCGGAGGACGTCGCCCCGCTGGCGGCCCTGCTGGTCTCCGAACAGGGCTCCTGGATCACCGGGCAGATCATCGGCGTCGATGGCGGCCGCTCCTCCCTGCGCACCAAGGGCTGACCGGCAGCCGCTCAGCGTGGGGCGTGGAATCCGAGCGTGGCGTAGAGATGGGAGCGCTCGCGGGAGGCGCGCTCCCAGCCGGCCGAGACGCGCCAGTTCAGCTTGAACAGGCGCAGCCCGCCGAGATGCAGGCCGAACCTGAGCTTGCTGTAGGCCTCCTGCCGGTAGAGCTCGAGCTCCGGCCCCAGCATCGGCCGGCCGAAGCGGCCATGCCAGGGCAGCGCCCAGCCTGGTGCCAGCCGCAGCCACAGGCGCCGGTCCAGCGCCGCCGCATAGGCCCCGGCCTGCAGCGTCCAGCCGCGCCCCAGCCCATGCCAGAGATCCAGATGGAGGCGCTGGCCGATGCGGTGGCGCGGCAGCGTCTCCTGCGTCCAGCGCTCGGCCTGCAGCTCCGGCCCGGCATAGATGGCGAAGGACCCGCCTCGCAGCCGCCATTCGAAGCCGATCAGGAGCTGCGTCTCCAGCTTCTGCAGCTGGTTGCCGGCCGGGGCCAGGCGCGGCCTCTCGGTGGATTGGGCCGTGGCGACGAGGAGGCGAAAGCCGCTGGTCGAGAGGCTGCCGGCACCCAGCACGAGCTTGCCACCCTGCGAGACCAGGAGCTTGGCCGGGCCGGCATCCAGGGAGCCGAACAGCAGGCGCGAGGGGGAGGGGCGATCCTCCTCGGGTTCGGCGGCGCGGCCCGGGACGGGGCCAGCGCAGGACGCGGCCAGAGCAAGAAGCCCCGCCGACCAGACCCTTCGGCCAATACCAATCCCGCCACTCACCAAACCCACCCGCGCCAGCCCCGTCCATTGAACCGCAGCATGCCGGAATGGCAAGATCTTGTTAACCAATCAGGCGCAGGCTGCTGATGTGGCTAAGATTTCCTCCTGACATGACAAAAGGGGATGGTCATGGCGAATGCGGACTTCATCAAGCAACTCTCGGGATATGGTCTGACGACGGCGAAGATCCTCTATCATATTCCGGATTATCCGAAGCTTCTGCAGACCTTCATCTGGCAGGACTACGATCTCGCGCCGAAATTTCCAGAATTACTGGGCTTTCTCGACTTCTGGAAGCGCGAGCTCGACGGGCCGGTGCATTCCGTCGTCGTCGCCCATGCGCGGCTGATCCGGCCGGCCGAAATCGTCAACGTCAACGGGGTGCTGACCCTGCACTGAGAGCAGGGCGGCCTTGCCGGCGGGCTGCGCGGCCGCCGGCGCGCTTGTTGCGGGGAGGGGGCACGTGCTAGGCCCCAACTCCCGTCCCGACCCGGCTGCCGACCTTGTCATCTCCGCTGCGCACCTCCGGACTCCTGACGGCGCTGGCCGCTCTGCCCGGGGAGCGGCTCAGCGTCGCGACGATCATCGCCGCGCTGAAGGACCGGGTCTATGCGCTGCTCGTCGTGCTGCTCGGGCTGCCCAACTGCCTGCCGATGCCGCCGCCGATCCCGCTGGTCTGCGGGCTGGTGCTCGGCTTCATCGGCATCCAGATGCTGGCGGGCCGCGCGGTGCCATGGCTGCCGAGGAGCCTGCTCGGCCGCAGCATCGGCCAGCGCGAGCTCGATCGTGCGGTGAGCCGCGCCGTCCCGGTGCTGATCCGGCTCGAGCGCTTCTCGCGGCCGAGGCTGACCGTGCTGGGCAGCGCCATCGCCCTGCCGATCCTGGGGCTGCTGATCCTGATCCTGGCCCTGGGCCTGGTCGTCGCCGCCCCGTTCATCGGGCAGATCCCGCTGGGGCTGGCCGTCTGCCTGGTCGGGCTCGGGCTGGTGGAGCGCGACGGGCTGTTCATCATCGCCGGCGCGCTGGTCGGCGTGGTCGGCCTCGTGCTGAGCGCCGGCTTCGCCTATGCGATCATCAGCGGGCTGGTCGGGCTGTTCTGACGCCGCGCATCGGATGCGCCGGCCCGTCCCGTCAGGCGGCGAGGGCCGCGGCGAAGGGGTTTTCGAGCTTCAGCAGGCGATCGATCTCGGACCGCGGCACCGCCTTCGAGAACAGGAAGCCCTGCAGCTCATGGCAGCCGATGGCCTGCAGGAAGCGGTGCTGCTCGCTGGTCTCGACACCCTCGGCGCAGACGCGCAGGCCGAGCGCGCGGCCGAGATGCGCGATGGAATGGACAAGGATCGCCGATTCCCCGGTCGTCTCCATATATTCCAGGAAGGAGCGGTCGATCTTGATCTTGTCGAAGGCGAAGCGGCGCAGATAGATCAGGCTGGAATAGCCGATGCCGAAATCGTCGAGCGCCAGGCTGATGCCATGGCTGCGCAAATCCATCATCGCGGTCTCGGCGGCGTCGGCATCCTCGACGACCACGCCCTCGGTCAGCTCCAGTTCCAGCCGGGCTGGGTCGAACCCCGTCTCCTGGACGATGCGCAGGATGCTGGCGACGAAATCCTTGTGGCGGAACTGGATCGGCGAGACGTTGACGGCGAGCTTCAGCTCCGGCCAGGCCATCGCCTCCCGGCAGGCGCGGCGCAGCACCCATTCGCTCAGGGGGACGATCAGGCCGCGCTCCTCGGCGATGCCGATGAAATCCGACGGCGGCACCCAGCCATGGATCGGATGGTTCCAGCGCACCAGCGCCTCGACGCCGATGATGCGGCTACCATCGATCGAGACCTGAGGCTGGAAATGCAGTTCGAGTCGGTCATTGGCGATGACCTGCCGCAGATCCTCCTCGACCATGCGCTTCAGCTGCAGCGAGCGGTTCATGCTCTCCTCGAAGAAGGAGTAGCGATTGCGCCCCTCGTTCTTCGACTGATAGAGCGCGGTATCGGCGAGCCGCAGCAGGGTCTGGCGGTCGGATCCGTCCTGCGGCGCCATGGCGATGCCGATCGAACAGCCGATCGAGGTCTCGACGCCGAAGATCGAGAAGGGCTGCGTCAGGCAGGCCAGGATGCGCTCGCCGAGAGCGACGCAGCCTTCCGGCGTCGTGACATTGGCCTGGATGATGCCGAACTCGTCGCCGCCGAGCCGCGCGACGGTGTCGCCGAGACGCACCACGCTGGCGAGCCGCGCCGCGACCTGGCGGATCAATTCGTCGCCGGCGGTGTGGCCATAGGTGTCGTTGACGGCCTTGAAGCGATCGAGGTCGAGCAGGAGGATCGCCAGCCCGCCGCTGCCGCGACGGGAGAGCTGCGCCAGTTCGAGATCGAGCCGCGCATCGAAGGTGCGCCGGTTCGGCAGCAGAGAGAGCTCGTCCTGTCCGGCGAGCCGCTGGATCTGCCGCTCCCGCAAGGCGATCTGGAAGGCCGCCGAGCGCAGATTGCGCAGGACATAGCCGAAGATCGTGGCGAAGAGCAGGGCCAGCCCGAACAGCGCCCAGCGGAAGCGGCCGAGGATCGCATCGCCCGGCCGTTCCGGTGTCCAGGTCAGCCAGGCGCGCGGTGGCCCCTCCGGGCTGAGCAGCGGCAGCGCGGCGTGCAGATCGGCCGGTTTGCGGGCGGTGACGGCGACGCTCGAGACCCGGTAGCGCGTCTGCATCTCCGTCAGCATGCGCGCCGAGAGGCGCTGATAGCCGACCAGGAAGAGCTTGCCGGCGAGTTTCTGCATCGCCGGAGAGAGCAGGGCCGGCGACAGCTCGGTCGACATCAGCCCGAAGGTCTCGTAGCCGTCGCTGGCGATGAAGGCGACCGTGGGCGGCGAATCGGTGATGCTGAGGAAGGCTTGGGCCGGCGGCGGCAGATCGGTGCGGCCACCGCCGGGGATCAGCGGGGCGAGGCGTTTGAGCCCGTCATAGGCCGGCTGCCCCGCCTGCATGCCGCCTTCGACGCCCGCGAAGACCCGGCCCGAGGCGGAGACGATATAGGCGCCGTCGAAATCCAGAAATCGCTGGCTCAGCCGGACGAAGGCGGCCTGGATCGCCAGCAGCGGGTCGTCGCTCTCGAGCGCCTGCCGGAAATCCGACTGGACGTTCATCGCCTCCAGCCGCACCCGCCGCAGCCGCATCTGACTGTCGAGAACGGCCTCGATCCGCTGTTTCTGGCGCAGCGCCTCCTGTTCATTGGCGTCGTTGCCGATCGCCAGGACGAGAGCGGTCGCGGCTGCGAGCACGAGCAGGAACGCACCAGCCAGAATGATCATCGTCCCGGTGAACAGGCGCGAGGATTGGATCGCGCTGGGCTGTTGCGTGACGGAGGCTGGGTTCATTACGCTCTCGGCCGAGTCCTGAGCTGGCAGGCTGACATGCTTTCGTTGATATCCCGTTGCCAAACGCCGATGCTGCGAAATCTTACGTAGGGGAATTTCCGTAGGGCGGGCGCGGGATCGCGGTGTGGGCGGCGCGCAGGGCGGCCGACCAGCGCTCGCGCAGATCGTGGAAATAGGGCTCGCCCGCCTCGATGCGGTGGACGAGTTCCGGGGTATCGGTGTCGCGGCGCATCACCATCAGGTCGATCGGGAGCCCGACACCGAGATTGGAGCGCATGGTCGAATCCATCGAGATCAGCCCGACCTTGAGCGCATCGTAGAGATGCGTCTTGTAGGTCACCGCGCGGTCGAGAATGGGTTTTCCGTATTTGTGCTCGCCGATCTGGAGAAAGGGAGCGTCCATCCCGCATTCGATGAAGTTGCCGGCACCGTAGATCATGAACAGCCGCATCGGCTGATGCTTGATCTGTCCGCCGAACAGCATGGAGACGTCGAATTTGACGCCGGCCTCGCGCAGCGCCGGGCCATCGGTCTCGCGCACCGAGCGGATGGCGCGGCCGACGAGCTGGGCCGCGCGAAACATCGAGCCGGCGGTCAAGAGGGTTTCGGTCTCTCCCGTCTCCGGGTTGGGCAGGCCCTCGTTGAGCAGGCTGACCACCGATTGCGTCACCGAGAGATTGCCGGCCGTCGACAAGGCGAAGCTGCGCTCGCCCGGCCAGGAGAACAGATGGAGCTTGCGGAAGGTCGAGACGTCGTCCAGCCCGGCATTGGTGCGGGTGTCGGCCATCATGACCAGCCCGTCCTGCACGAGTATTCCGGCGCAATAGGTCACGGGCACTTCCCTGTCGATCTGGCGCGGCGGAGCCGCGGATTCACTGGTTGCTGGCGCGGGCGCCGGCTTCGGTCGCGGTGACCCGCACGGCCAGGTTCTCGCCCTGGCCGCCCTTGCGGGCGCCGCGCACCGGCGCGGCATCGCCATAATCGAGGCCGATGGCGACGCGGACATGGGTATCGATCGGGCAGAGCCCATTGGCGCAATCGAAGCCGATCCAGCCGTAATTCTCGAGGTAGATCTCGGCCCAGGCATGGGCGCCGGCGGCCTGCGGCAGCGCCGCGGCATGCGCGACATAGCCGGAGACATAGCGCGCGGGCAGGCCGAGATGGCGCGCCCCGGCCATGAAGACATGGGCGAGATCCTGCGCGATGCCGGCACGCGCCTCGAAAGCCGCCGCCGCGCCGATTCCCGTGCGCTGGTCGGCGGGGACGCAGGTCATGGTCTCGTGCAGCGCCTCCATCAGCGCGTGCATCTTGCCGAGCGGCGTGTCGGCCCCGCTGGTGGCCGCGCCGACGAAGCTGCGCAGCTCGCTGCCGGGCATCGTCATCATCGTATCGCGGCGGAACACGTCCGGCGGGACCCGTTCGACGGCGCCGCGCACCACGCCCGCGAGATCGACGGTCTCGATCAGGCCGTTGACCTGAATGGCCATTTCGGTGATCGGCCCATCGGCCGAGAAGCGATGGATGATATTGCCATAGGCGTCCTGCCCGGCCTGCAGCCGCCCGTCGATCGTCGGCTCGATGCGCCAGGCCATAACGTGCTGCCCGTCATGGTCGCGTGGGGTCAGCCGCAGGATCTGCGTGATGTGCCGCGCCGGCTCGGCATAGGCATAGCTGATCGTGTGAGAGATGCTGATCCGCATGGGCGAAAGCTCGGCCGGGTTGAACCTGGTCTCTCTGTAACGCCCGGCAGCCGCGGATGCGAGCCCGCGGCCGGCGATTATTGCAGATACTGGTCGATGATCGTGCCGCCGAGCCGGTTGTTCTCGGTGATGAAGTCCGAAATGAACTCGTGCAGGCCGCCTTCGAAGATCGTCTCGATCTGGGTGTTGGAGAGGCTGGCCAGGGTCTTGCGGGCCTGACGCTGCGCCGGCCCCTGGCGGCCATAGGCATCGCCCAGCAGATCGAGGAAGCGGGAGATGTTCTCGTAGCAGGCGGCGAGCGAGCGCGGCATGCGCCGGTTCAATATCAGCAGATCGGCGATCAGCAGCGGCTTCACCGCCTCGCGATAGACCCAGTGATAGGCGGTGAGGGCCGAGACCTCGCGCAGCACGGTGGTCCACTGGAAATAGTCGAGCGAGCCGCCGACCTGCTCGGTATCGGGCAGGAGCACGTGGTATTTGACGTCGAGGATGCGGGCGGTGTTGTCGGCGCGCTCGATATAGACGCCGAGCCGGGAGAACCAGTAGCCGTCGTCGCGCAGCATGGTGCGATAGGCGGACCCGTCGAAGACCAGCGAGACGTTCTTCACCCAGTCGAGGAAACGGGCGAATTCCTCCCGGTCCATCCGCTTCTTCTCGAAGCGCTGCAGTTCCAGCCAGGCGCCGTTCAGCGCATCCCACATCTCCGAGGTCAGGGCGGTGCGCACGGCCCTGGCGTTGGAGCGGGCGAGGGCCAGGCAGTTGCGGATGGAGGAGGGGTTGTCGGGGCTGAAGCTCAGGAAATCGCAGACATTGCGCTCATTGGCTTCGCCATAGGCCTTGGCGAAGGCCTCCTCGCAGCCGGCGGTCAGGACGGCGCTGTGCCATTCGGTGCCGGCGCCGCCATAGGCGGAGGGCAAATTGGTCAGGCGCGTCGTCGCATCGAGGATGCGGGCGAGATATTCCGCCCGTTCGACATAACGAGAGACCCAGTAGAGGCTGTCTGCCGTCCGCGAGAGCATGGTCAGGTCGGGCCTTTTGGATACGAGGCGCTGGGCCCCGGCTGCGAGATCTTGGGTGCCGCCATAGCTGAAATCAGGCATCGAGGATCCATGTGTCCTTGGTGCCGCCACCCTGGCTGGAATTGACGACGAGCGAGCCCTCCTGCAGCGCCACCCGAGTCAGCCCGCCGGGAACGCAGGAAATGCCGTTGGCGCCGGACAGGACATAGGGGCGCAGATCGACATGGCGCGGCGCCACCCCCGACGCCACGAAGGTCGGGCAGGTGGAGAGGGCCAGCGTCGGCTGGGCGATGAAACCATCGGGATGGGCGATGAGCTTGCGGCGGAAGGCTTCTATCTGCGCCTTGTTGGCATGCGGGCCGACCAGCATGCCGTAGCCGCCGGAGCCGTTGACCTCCTTGACCACGAGCTTGTCGAGATTGTCGAGCACATAGGCGTTGGCCTCGGGCTCGCGGCAGCGGAAGGTCGGGACGTTCTTGAGGATCGGCTCCTCGCCGGTGAAGAACCTGACGATCTCGGGCATGTAGCTGTAGACCGCCTTGTCGTCGGCCACGCCGGTGCCGACCGCATTGGCGAGGGTGACGTTGCCGGCCTTGTAGGCGCCGATCAGCCCGGGAACGCCCAGCACGGAATCGCTGCGGAAGACGAGTGGGTCGATGAAATCATCGTCGATGCGCCGGTAGATCACGTCGACGCGCTTGGGCCCCTGGGTCGTGCGCATATAGACGACGTCGTCCCGGACCAGCAGGTCCGAGCCCTCGACCAGCTCGACGCCGAGCTTGTCGGCCAGGAAGGAGTGCTCGTAGAAGGCGGAATTATACTGGCCGGGGGTCAGCAGGCAGATGGTGGGGTCGGCCGCCGAGGTGCGTGGCGCCACCGAGCGCAGCGTCGCCAGCAGCTGGTCAGGGTAATTGTCGACCGGCGCGACGCGGTGCATGGCGAACAGCTCCGGGAAGAGCCGCAGCATCACCTCCCGGTTCTCCATCATGTAGGACACGCCGGACGGCGTCCGGGCATTGTCCTCCAGCACGTAGAAGGTGTCGGCGTCGACGCGGACGATGTCGATCCCGGCGATGTGGCAGTAGATGCCGTGCGGCACCTGGAAATCCACCATCTCGAGCTGGTAGCAGGCGTTGCGGTAGACGAGATCGGGCGGGATGATCCCGGCCTTGAGGCATTCCTTTGGGCCGTAGACATCCGCCAGGAACATGTTCAGCGCCGTCACGCGCTGGCGCAGGCCCTGCTCGAGCCGCGTCCATTCCGGCTTGGTAAGGACGCGGGGAATGATGTCGAAGGGGATCAGCCGCTCCGTCGATTCCTCGTCGCCATAGACCGCGAAGGTGATGCCGATCCGGCGGAAGAAGAGTTCGGCCTGGCTGCGCCGCAGGGCCAGCATGTCCGGTGGTGCATCCTTGAGCCAGCGATCCAGCGCCTCGTAGGCGGGCCTCAATTCGGCACCGGACCCGGTCATCTCATCGAATGCGGCCATGCAGGCTTTGTCCCCATTTTCGCTAGCCTATGCTTATTCCTGAGCGTTGGGGAAGGGGGCTCTTGCCCCGCCCTTCGGCGCATCTGCCTGTTTCCCGGGCAGCCTCGTCAGATCAGGGCGAGGCCCTTGAAGCTGGCATGGCCGTCGCGGCCGACGATGACATGGTCATGGATGACGATGCCGAGCGGCCTCGCGATCTCCACGAGCTCGCGTGTCATCCGGATGTCGGCCTGCGAGGGGTTGGGATCGCCGGAGGGGTGGTTGTGGACGAGGATCAGCGCCGTCGCCGAGAGCTCGAGCGCGCGGCGCACCACCTCGCGGGGATAGACGGGGGTATGGTCGACCGTGCCGGTCTGCTGCACCTCGTCGGCGATCAAGAGGTTCTTCTTGTCGAGGAAGAGGATCCGGAACTGCTCGCGCTCGGCGAAGGCCATCGCCATGCGGCAGTAATCGATGACGGAGGACCAGGAGGAGAGCAGCGGCCGCTTGGCGATCGCGCCCCTGGCCATGCGCAGCATCGCGGCCTCGACGATCTTGAGATCGAGCGCGACGCCCTCGCCGACGCCCTTGACCTCGGTCAGGCGCTGGGCGGGTGCGCCCAGCACCTCGGCGAAGGAGCCGAAGCGCTGGACGAGCTCCTTGGCGAGCGGCTTGACGTCGCGCTGCGGGATCGAGCGGAACAGCAGCAGCTCCAACAGCTCGTAATCCGGCAGCGCATCGGCGCCGGCCTCGCTGAAGCGGGCCCGCAGCCGGTCGCGATGGCCGTGATAATGCGGGGCGGCGGCGCCATCGGCCGGTTTGCCGCCGCCCGAGCTCATTGGCGGGCGAGCGGGTTGTCGCGTCCGGCCGGTGAGAGGGTGAAGATCTCGCAGCCGGTCTCGGTGACGCCGATCGTGTGCTCGAACTGGGCGGAGAGCGACCGGTCCCGCGTCACCGCCGTCCAGCCATCCGACAGCACCTTCACCCCCGGCTTGCCGAGATTGATCATCGGCTCGATGGTGAAGATCATGCCGGGCTTCAGCAGCACGCCTTCGCCCGGGCTGCCGTAATGCAGGATGTTCGGCGCATCGTGGAATTGCTGGCCGACGCCATGGCCGCAGAAATCGCGCACCACCGAGCAGCGCTCGGCCTCGGCATAGCGCTGGATCGCGAAGCCGATATCGCCCGTGGTGGCGCCGGCGCGGACCGCCTTGATGCCGCGCTGCAGGCTCTCATAGGTGATCTCGATCAGCCGCTCGGATTTGCGGGAGATCTCGCCGACCCCGTACATGCGGCTGGAATCGCCATGCCAGCCATCGACGATCAGCGTGTAGTCGATATTGACGATGTCGCCTTCGCGCAGGGGCTTGTCGTCGGGAATGCCGTGGCAGACGACATGGTTGATCGAGGTGCAGATCGCCTTGGTATAGCCGCGGTAGAATAGGGTCGCGGGCAGGGCGCCATGGTCCATGGCGAATTGGAAGGCGAGATCGTCTAGCCTCTGCGTGGTGACGCCCGGCTTGACGTGCTCGCCCAGCATGTCGAGCCCGCGCGCCGTCAGCGCGCCGGCCTTGCGCATCGCGGCGAAGGCGTCCGGCCCGTGCAGCTTGATGACGGGTTCGCGCGCACGCGAGCGTCCCATGGTCTCGTCGATGGTCATTCTGTCGGAGCCGCTCCACGGGACCAGGATGGCCCGATGCGCCATATCTATTGGCTTTGGCCGATCGTGCAAGCCAAGAGCGCTGCCGCGACCGGTCGCCGGCGCTGGTCTTCCCGCGCCGCGGGGTGTATCAGCCTGCCGCCATGGCCATGACCGAACACCCATTCGCCGAGGACAAGCCCTTCGGCACCTTCGCCCCCAAGGGGCTGCTGGCGCGGCTGATCGCCCGCACCCGCGCCGCCTCCGACAGCTTCCTCGGGCGCAAGATCGCCTATGCGCTGCGCCGGCTCGGCCTGCGCTCCCTGGCCGGACGGCCGGTGGACATCGAGGCGCTCGGCGCCCGGATGCGGCTCTATCCCGACGGGAATGTCTGCGAGAAGCGCGTGCTGTTCACGCCGCAATATTTCGACCAGCAGGAGCGCAACCTGCTGGCGGAGCGGCTGTGCGAAGGTTTCCGCTTCATCGATATCGGCGCGAATATCGGCGCGTATTCGCTGTTCGTCGCGGCCAAGGCCGGCCCCACCGCCCGCATTCTCGCGGTCGAGCCGCAGCCGGAGGTTTTCGCCCGGCTGGCCTTCAACATCGCCCAGAATCCGTTCGGCACGGTCAAGGCCGTGGCCTGCGCCCTCGCCGACAAGCCCGGCGAGCTGACCCTGTTCCTCGATCCGGCCAATCGCGGCGAATCGAGCGTGCGGATCCTGCGGTCGAGCGCCGGCGCCACGGTGCGCGTCCCCGCGACGACTTTGCTCGCGCTGGTCGAGAGCGAGGGCTACCAGAAGCTCGACGCGATCAAGCTCGACGTCGAAGGCGCCGAGGACCTGATTCTCGAGCCGTTCTTGCGCGATGCGCCCGAGGCGCTGTGGCCGGGCTTCATCATCATCGAGGATTCCCGCGAGCGCTGGCATATCGACCTGATGGGGCTCCTCGCCCAGCGCGGCTATGCGCTGATCGCCCAGACACGGCTCAACCTGGTCTTCGAGCGCAAACCCTGACCGGCGCCGCTCCCGCCGATCCTCCAGGCCGGATCGCGCAACAGCCGGAGTCCACTTTTTTCCTGCTATGCACTAGCACTGGCCCGGTTCGGCGCGCATCGGCCGAGAGGGAGAGACGGGATGTCCGAACAGGCCGAGGCTGACAGCGCAGTGGTGACCGCCGCGATTCTGGTGATCGGCGACGAGATCCTGTCCGGGCGGACCAAGGACAAGAACATCGGCTACATCGCGGAGTACATGACGAATATCGGCATCGATCTGCGCGAGGTCCGGATCGTGCCGGATGTCACGGAGGAGATCGTCGCCGCCGTCAACGCGCTGCGCGCCCGCTACACCTATGTCTTCACCACGGGCGGGATCGGCCCGACGCATGACGACATCACCGCGGATGCGATCGCGGCGGCCTTCGGTGTCGGCATCGACCATGATCCGCGCGCCATCGCGATGCTGGCCGAGCGTTTCCCGCCCGACCAGCTCAACGAGGCGAGGCTGCGAATGGCGCGCATCCCGGCGGGCGCCGAGCTGATCGCCAATTCCGTGTCGAAGGCGCCGGGCTTCATCCTCGGCAATGTCCATGTCATGGCGGGCGTGCCCTCGATCATGCAGGCGATGCTCGACGTCGTCGCCCCGACCCTGCGCACCGGGGTGCGCATGCTGTCGGAGACGGTGAGGGCGGGGCTGCGCGAAGGCGATATCGGCACCGAGCTCGCGCGGGTCCAGCAGGCGCATCCCGAGGTGGCGATCGGCTCCTATCCGTTCTTCTCCGACACCGGTCCCGACACCAATGTCGTCGTGCGCTCGCGCGATCCGGAGCGGCTCGCGGCCGCCGTGGCCGATGTCGAGGCGATGCTCGCCGCCATCCGCGCGTCCTGAGCTGCGGCGCGCAGCCATGCCAAAAGCGCGCGGCACATGAGGGTGCGCGCAGCCTGAGCCCGCCGGCCGGGTACAGCCGGAATGCGCACCGTCTTCGCGCCAGATCCAAATAAGATGTATTTCAGACTGGCGAGTGCTGCCCGCCGGCCGCTTGACGTTAGGACATTATTGCGCAACAACGGATTCGTCTTGGCCAACGCCAAGCATTCGCTTGGGGTGACGTTGCAAACCGGGAGGTTCCACTTGGAACTGATCTGGTGACGATCGCACCGCATCCGATCCGCGATACCGACCAGTTGCAGGCGGCCGAAGCAGCACGATGCTTACGAGAACGACACAGGACACGGGCCCGCGAGAGGGGATCGTGGCGCACCGGATCAGCACCGCGGATGCCGAGGAAGCGCAGAACTTCATCTCGGCGCATCTGGCGCCGGTGAAGCTGCAGCTCGGGCCGGGTGTCCAGCAGCTGCGCTTCGACGCGACCGCCCTGCGCAGCAGCGAGTTCCAGCTTTTGGACAGCAGCGTTTCGGCCGGCGTCAGCCTGGTCCCCCAGGCGGCGCCCGATACGGTGATCGTCCGGCTCGGCATGTCCGGCGTGATGCGGGCGGAGGGCGCGCGCCTGACGGAGCATGCCGGCCCCAACGAGCTGCTGCTCTACGCCGCGCGCAGCGGCAAGCGCCTGATCTTCGACAGCGATCATCATGATCTCGCGCTGGTCCTCCCGGGCGAGGAGGTCAGGCACAGGGTGCAGGATCTGACCGGCCAGGCGATGGCGCTGCCGCTCGATTTCATGATCCGCCTGGATGACGGCAAGCCGGTCGCCGCGGCGCTGTTCTGCCTCGGCACCGCGATCCGCGCGGGGCTTTCCGGCTCCGCGCCCCTGCTGCATTCGCCGATCGGGCTGCGCCGGTACCGCGACGCCCTGGTCGGGCTGATGCTGGCGGCGATCGGCATGGACAGGATCGCCAGCCTCGCCGGGCCGGTCGCCTCGCTGGCGGCGATCGACGTGGCGCGGGCGGAGGATTACATGCGCCTCAACGCCGGTAATGCGATCGGCGTCAGCGACGTGGCGGAAGCGCTGGGCATCTCGATGCGCTCGCTGCAATATGGTTTCCGCAAGCATCGCCAGACCCATCCGCTCGCCGTTCTGCAGCGCATGCGGCTCGAGGGGCTGCGCGAGGACATCCTCGCCAATCCGAGCCGGTCGATCGCGGATGTCGCTCCGCGCTGGGGCTTCACCCATCTCGGGCGGCTGTCGAAGCAGTACCAGGAGGCCTTCGGCGAGCGCCCTTCCGTGACCGCGCGCCGCGCCCGCGGCTGAACGGCGCGCGGTGCGCCGGCCTCGCCGCAGCCGGGCGAGAATGCGCGCCGGCCTCGGGCGGCTGGGGATTTGATGCGGCCACCTCTTGCGCGAAACGTCCGGATGGGCTTTTGCGGGAGGTGACGCCCGCCGTCAGCCCCATGCCCTCTCTTCAGGATCCCATGCCATGGCCGAGCCGAGCCCCAACAAGGCCTTTCCCGTGTCGTGGGACCAGTTTCATCGCGATGCGCGGGCGCTGGCCTGGCGCCTGTCCGGGGCGGGGCCGTTCGAGGCGATCGTCTGCATCACCCGGGGCGGTCTGGTGCCGGCGGCGATCATCTGTCGCGAGCTCGGCCTGCGCCTGATCGAGACCGTCTGCGTCGCGAGCTATCACGACTACAAGAACCAGTCCGAGCTGAAGGTGCTGAAGGACGTCGCCCCGTCGATCAAGGCGATCGGCGACGGCAAGGGCAAGGGCGTGCTGGTGGTCGACGATCTCACCGATACCGGCAAGACGGCGCGGGTGGTGCGGGAGATGCTGCCGAACGCGCATTTCGCCACGGTCTATGCGAAGCCGGCGGGCGTGCCGACCGTCGATACCTTCGTCACCGAGGTCAGCCAGGATACCTGGATCTATTTCCCCTGGGATATGGGGCTCTCCTATGTCGAGCCGATCGCCAAGGACCATAAGGGTTGAGGCCGCTCAGCCGGTGCGGGCCCGCAGCGCCAGGGTCATCCCCGATATGACGATCACCATCCCCGCCACCTCCAGTCGCGACGGCCACTCGGCCAGCAGCGCGACGCCGGCCGCCGCCGTGACCACGGGGACGAGCGGCAGGAACAGCGCGGCGCGGGCCGCGCCGAGCAGCGCCACGGCGCGGGTGTAGAAGAACAGCGCGCCGACACCGACGAGCACGCCCTGATACAGCGTCTGGAGGATCACCGCGCCGGCCTCGGCCTGCAGCAGCGTGACCGGCATGGAGAGCGCGACCAGCGGCAGCGAGACCAGCGAGAGCAGGCAGGTGACGATCGTGACATCCACCGCGTCGGCGCCCCAGCGCTTGGTCAGCAGGCCGAAGAGCGACCACATCACCGCCGTCAGCACGAAGAGAAGATCGCCGATCCAGGCGCCGGCGCGGGAGGGGGTATCGGCGAGCGCCTCCCAGGAGAACAGCAAGACGCCGAGCAGGACGAGAGCGAGCCCGGCGAGCCGCGCCGGAGACGCGCGCTCGCCCAGCACCAGAAAGACCAGCGCGGCGGTGAAGACCGGGATCAGCCCCGGCGTCACGATCGAGCTGTGCAGGGCCGGGGCGAAGGCCGCACCGCCGACCAGCGCCAGGCTGTAGGGCGCGCCGGCGAGCAATGTCAGCAGCAGCGCCCGGCGCCAACCGAGCGCGCCGACGGGAAAGGGCCGCATCCGCCGCCAGGCGAGGGGGAGGAGCAGCAGGCCGGCCGCGGCGAAGCGCAGGATGGTGACATCGGCCGCCGTCAGCCCGTCGGCGACCGATTGCCGCGAGACCACGGCCTGCACGCCCCAGATCAGCGCGGCGGCCAGTCCGCAGGCGATGCCGATCGTGACGCCGCGGCCGGCGCCGGGCAGAATGGGGCGCTGCGGCTCGGCCTCGCTCTCGATCTCGCTCACGGCCATGTCTTTCTTGGAGGGCGGCGCGCGCCGCCCGGTCCCCCCGCTATGGCGCGCCATCGACCCGTCGCACAAGCGCGCTCGCCGCGGGCCGGCGCGATGCCGGCGCATGAGCACGTAATCCCTCGCCCGATACGGCTCCGATTGCATCCCCGGCCCGAAGGCTTAGGTTCAGGAGGAGGAAACGAGAGCAAGGTCCTGAGCCAACATGGCCGATGCCCCCCAAGACCGCCGGCGGTTCGACCGCCTGGCCGCGCGAATCACGCTGTTCCAGGCCCTGCTCCAGGCGGTCTCGCAGCATGGCAAAAGCCGGATCGCGCTCGAGGATCCCGAGCGCCAGCCGATCACCTATGGCAGGCTGGTGCTCGGCGCGCTGGTGCTGGGCCGCAAGCTCGCCGCGCGGACGCAGCCGCGCGAGCATGTCGGCCTGCTGCTGCCGAATGTGCAGGCGATGGCGGTGACGCTGTTCGGGCTGACCGCCCATGGCCGCGTGCCGGCGCTGCTCAACTTCACCGCCGGCGCCAAGAATCTGCGCGCCGCGGCGGAGCTCGCGCAGCTGCGCTGCATCGTCACCTCGCGCCGCTTCGTCGACCAGGCGAGGCTGGAAGACGAGATCGCGGCGCTGGCCGAGCAGGGCCGCCGCATCCTCTATCTCGAGGATATCAGGCGCGAGATCACCAGCCTCGACAAGGCGCTCGGCGCGCTGGCGAGCCTGGCTCCCGGGCTGGCGCAGCGCGGCCATCGTGCCGCGCCCGACGATGCCGCCGTCGTGCTCTTCACCTCCGGCACCGAGGGCAAGCCGAAAGGCGTCGTGCTCAGCCACGCCAACCTCGTCTCCAACGCCCGCCAGATCTTCGCGCTGGCGGATGGGTTCCTGTCCGAGCGCGACATCGTCATGAACCCGCTGCCGGCCTTCCATTCCTTCGGCCTGACGGCCGGGCTGCTGATGCCGCTGCTGCACGGCATGAAGGTGGTGCTCTATCCGAGCCCGCTGCATTACAAGCAGGTGCCGAAGCTGATCGGCGAGATGGGCGCGACCTTCCTGTTCGCCACCGACACCTTCCTGCAGGGCTATGCCAGGGCCGCCGATGCGGGCGATCTCAAGAGCGTGCGCTATGTCGTGGCCGGGGCCGAGCGGGTGAAGGCGGAGACGCGCCGGATGTGGGAGCCCTACGGCACCACCATCCTGGAAGGCTATGGCTGCACCGAATGCTCGCCGGTGCTCGCCTGCAACACGCCGGTGGCGATGCGGGAGGGCAGTGTCGGGCGGCTGCTGCCCGGCATCGAGGCCAGGCTCGAACCGGTGGAGGGGATCACCGAAGGCGGCAAGCTCTGCGTGCGCGGGCCCAACATCATGGCCGGCTATCTCAGCGCCGATCGCCCCGGACAGATCGTGCCGCCGGAAGGGGGCTGGCACGATACCGGGGATATCGTGACGCTGGAGGATGGCTACATCACCATCAAGGGCCGGGCCAAGCGCTTCGCCAAGCTGGGCGGCGAGATGGTGTCGCTGGCCGCGGTCGAGACCATGGTCGCCGGGCTCTGGCCGGCGCATAATCATGTCGTGGTCTCGCTGCCGGATGCGCGCAAGGGCGAGCAGCTCGTGCTGGTGACGGAAAAGCCCGATGCCGACCGCACCGCCCTCCATGCCGAGGCCAAGGCCCAGGGCTATCCGGAGCTCTGGCTGCCACGGGCGCTGCTGGTGACGGCGTCGATCCCGGTGCTGGGGAACGGCAAGATCGACTATGGCGCGACCCGCGAGCTCGCGGCGTCGCGGCGTTCGCTGCTTTGACGCCATAATGATCGCTATGCTGCGCGCCATGTTCGTTCTTCCCGCCGCTACCCTCATGCTGCGCGCCGCTCTGCTGGCGCCGGCCCTGCCCCTCGTTTCGCCCGGCGAGGCCGCCGCGCAAGGCGCCGGCCCGGTCTATGAGCGCCGCGACGAATGCGTCGAGGCCGGGCTCCTGACGCGGGATCAATGCGAATTCGCCTATCGCAATGCGCGCGCCGAATATGAGCAGAAGGCACCGCGCTACGCCTCCCGCGCCGCCTGCGAGCGCGTTCACAAGCGCTGCGGCGCCCAGGCGGTCTCGACCGGGGGCTGGGAGCGCCTCGGCCGCGGGCAGACCAGCTATGTCCCGCGCTTCAGCGGCATCCGCATCATCGGCGAGGGGGCCGGCCGCAAAGCGGTGCCCGTGCTCGCCGGCGGCGGCCGCGTCGCCTTCGCCGGGCGGCCGGTGACCGAATTGCAGGACCGTGTCGCGGGCCAGGCGAATGTGATCGGCGCCGCCTCGCGCAGCCGCCGTGCCAAGGGTGGCGACGAGGATCCGCAGAGCAGCGGCCCCTATGTCAAGCGCGGCGACCGCGACGACACCGTGCCGGTGCCGATGGAGGAGAAGAGCATCGGCGCCGATGTCGCACCGGGGCTCTATGTCGATCCCGACGGGGTGGAATGGTACAAGCCGGCCCGCCGCCGCTGAGGCGATGGCCGGCCCCGCACGGCTTGCGCCGGCATCGCGGGGAGGCTACCGCTGACGGCAGGCGGACGTGGCGAAACTGGTAGACGCAAGAGACTTAAAATCTCTCAGCCGCAAGGCTATGCGGGTTCGATCCCCGCCGTCCGCACCAGCCCTAGCGCCGCCGGAACACGACGCTGAGATTATTGGCCGGCATCTCGGTGAGCTCCGGCGCGCCGAACCCGGCCTGCCGCGCCAGCTCCGCCACGGCGTCGAGCTCGCGCAGGCCCCAATCCGGGTTGCGCTCGCGCAGGGAGGCGTCGAAGGCGGCGTTGCCGGGTTCGAGCTCGCGGCCGGGGCGTCGATAGGGCCCGTAAAGATAGAGCGGCGCGCCGCGCGGCAGCAGCGAGGCGGCGCCGCTTATCAGCCCCTGCGCCGCCTGCCAGGGCGCGATATGGATCATGTTGATGCATAGCACCGCATCGGCCGCGGCCAGCGGCCAGGCGGGGGCGGCGGCGTCGAGCAGCATGGGCGCGAGCAGATTGGGCAGCGCGGCCTGCGCCGCCCAGGCCGCGATGCTGGAAAGCGCATCGGGGGAGGGATCGCTCGGCTGAAAGCTCAGCCCGGGCAGGGCCTGCGCGAAATGCACGGCATGCTCGCCGGAGCCGCTGGCGACCTCCAGGATGAGGCCGCGCGGCGGCAGCACGGTCCGCAGCACGGAGAGGATCGCCTCGCGGTTGCGCTGGGTCGCGGGCGCGAACAGCCGCGCATCGGCGCCGGGCGCCTCCTGTGGGCGTGGCTGCCAGGGCTGTGGCGACGTCATCTGAGCCTCCCGCGCCGATCGGCGCCGCGTCGATCCGGATCGAACCAAGTTCTTATGGCGCTGATGCCCCGCTATCGACTATAGCTCTCACGGGTTGTTGAAGCGGATCGCTACCGGGTGCGGTTCCGCATGGCATGAGTTGGCTTTGTTAACCGAGATCCTGATCGTGGTGGCCCTGACCGTCCTGAACGGTCTGCTCGCCATGTCCGAATTGGCCGTCGTCTCCTCGCGGCCGGCGCGGCTCAAGGTTCTGGGAGATCAGGGCAACAAGGGTGCGGCGACCGCCGCCCGCCTCGCCGAGGATCCGGGCCGCTTCCTCTCCACGGTGCAGATCGGGATCACGCTGGTCGGCGTGCTCTCGGGCGCCTTCTCCGGCGCGACCCTGGGCGCACGCCTGTCCGAATGGCTGTCGGAGCAGGGGCTGAGCCAGGGCGTGGCCGATGGCTTCGGCGTCGGCCTCGTCGTCGTCGCGATCACCTATCTCTCGCTGATCATCGGCGAGCTGGTGCCCAAGCAGATCGCCCTGCGCGATCCCGAGCGCATCGCCGCGCGTGTCGCACCCGCCATGCTCCTGATCGCCAAGGTCGGCGCGCCGCTCGTCTTCCTGCTCGACGTCTCGGGCAAGGCGGTGCTGGCGCTGCTCGGCCAGAAGGGCGAGCCGGAAGAGAAGGTGACGGAGGAAGAGGTCCGGACCATCATCGCCGAGGCGGAGACCGCCGGCGTGCTGGAGCGCGACGAGCGGGAAATGATTTCGGGGGTGATGCGGCTGGCGGATCGCTCGGCGAGGGCGCTGATGACGCCCCGCCGCGAGGTCGAGGTGATCGACCTCACCGACAGCGCCGACGAGATTCGCGTTCAGCTGCGCGCCACGCGCCGCTCGCGCCTGCCGGTCCAGGATGGCGAGCCGGATTCGGTGATCGGCGTCGTCGTGGTGAAGGATCTGATCGACCTGCTCTCGGATGGCGAGGATCATGATATCCGGGCGCTGGTCGACGAGGCGCCGGTGGTGATGGACACCGCCAACGCCCTGCGGATCCTGCGCGATATCCGCGCCTCCCGTGTCCATATGGCGCTGGTCTTCGATGAATACGGGCATTTCGAGGGGATCATCACCCCCGGCGACGTGCTCGAGGCGATCATCGGCGCCTTTCAGGAGGAAGAGGAGAGCGAGCCGCCGATCGTCACCCGCGCCGACGGCTCTTGGCTCGTCGCCGGCTGGATGCAGGTCGACGAATTCTCGCACGAGCTCGGCATCCATATCCCCCGGGACGCGGATTACCAGACCGTCGCCGGCTTCATCCTGGCCGAGATGAACCACCTGCCCAATGTCGGCGAATTCTTCGAGAAGGGCCATTGGCGCTTCGAGGTGGTGGATCTCGACGGGCGTCGGATCGACAAGGTGCTGGTGAGCCGCATCGACTGAACGCCCCAGGGGGCAGGTGAGCGAGCCGAGGGCGCAGCGCCGATGACCGAGACCTCCGCCATCGCGGCCGGCGAGCCGCAACTGCCGAGCCTGGCGCAGGCGACGCGGGTCTGGCTCAAGATCGGCCTGCTCAGCTTCGGCGGCCCGGCGGGGCAGATCGCGCTGATGCACAAGGAGCTGGTCGAGGAGCGGCGCTGGATCGGCGAGCAGCGTTTCCTGCATGCGCTGAACTATTGCATGCTGCTGCCGGGGCCGGAGGCGCAGCAGCTCGCCGTCTATATCGGCTGGCTGATGCACAGGACGCTGGGCGGGCTGATCGCCGGGCTGTTGTTCATCCTGCCCGGCGCGCTGGTGATGCTCGGCCTGAGCACGCTCTATGTGCTGTACCGGCAGGCGCCGCTGGTCGAGGGGCTGTTCTTCGGGGTCAAGGCCGCCGTGCTGGCCGTGGTGATCGAGGCCGGGATCAGGATCAGCCGCCGGGCGCTCAAGAACCGCGCCATGGTCGCGGTGGCGGTCGCGGCCTTCGTGGCGATCGCCCTGTTGCGGCTGCCGTTTCCGCTGATCATCCTCGGCGCCGGCCTCGTCGGCTGGGTCGGCCAACGCCTGCGGCCGGAGCTGTTCGGCGCGGCCGCCGGCCATGGCGCGGCGGGCCCCGATCAGGACGGGCTGGTCGACCGGATCCTGGCGCAGGGCGGCATGGACCATACGCGGCCTTCGGCGGCGCGGGCGCTGCGGACGAGCGCGATCTGGCTGCCGCTCTGGCTCGGGCCGGTACTGGCGCTGATGCTCGTGACCGGGACCGACAGCGTCTGGTCGCAGATCGGCGGCTTCTTCAGCCTGATGGCGGTCGTCACCTTCGGCGGCGCCTATGCGGTGCTGGCCTATGTCGCGCAGGCGGCGGTCGAGACCTATGGCTGGCTGCGGGCCGGCGAGATGCTGGACGGGCTCGGCCTCGCCGAGACGACACCGGGGCCGCTGATCCTGGTGCTGCAATTCGTCGGCTTCCTCGCCGGGTTCCGCGCGCCCGGGACATTGCCGCCGCTGCTGGCCGGCGGGCTCGGCGCGGCGCTCACCCTATGGACGACCTTCGCGCCGTGCTTCTTCTGGATCTTTCTGGGGGCGCCCTATGTCGAGGCGCTGCGCGGCAACCGCGCGATCTCCGCGGCGCTGGGGGCGATCACCGCCGCCGTGGTCGGGGTGATCATGAACCTCGCCTTGTGGTTCGGGCTGCATGTGGTGTTTCGCGAGGTACGCCGCGTCGAGATCATGGGGCTGACGCCGGATTGGCCGGTGCTCGCCTCGCTCGACTGGCGGGCGGCGCTGCTCTGCGCCTTCGCTCTCGTCGCGATGCTGCGCTTCAGGCTCGGCATGGCGAAGACGCTGGCCGCCAGCGCGCTCGCCGGACTGGCGCTGCTGCAGCTCGCCTGAGCCTCAGCGCCGCGGCTCGCCGCGCTCGATGATCCGGTATTCGGCGTCGACGATCTCGCGCGGATCGGTCCCGGCCTGCCGCGGGAAAGGGCCCGGCTGGCCGAAGCCGGCCTGTTTGAGCCGGCGCTTCAGCCGCCACATGAAGATCGCTCCCGCGACCAGCACCACCGGAATCAGGATCAGCGCCAGGCTCGCGGCCAGCAGGAACAAGGCGAGGCCGATCACCAGGCTGACGGTCATGGTCAGCCAGGCCGCCCAGCGCGGCATGCGCGCGGCCTGTCCATTCAGGCGGTACATGTTCACGCGGATCATGTCGGCTCCATCGGGTTCAGCTGTCCGCAAGATAGGAAGCGAATGCGGCGATGACGAGATGGGCGCGACCCGGCTCTTACGCGGCTCAGCCGCCGTCGCGCCAATCATAGACCCAGCCATGGCGGCGGCGCATCCCGTCCGGCCCGAGCCGCTTCATCACGAGGTCGCGGCCGAGGCTCCAGGGCGCGGCCATGTGATAGGCACGGCCATTGGCCCGGCTGGTCTGCTGTACGCGGGCGACACGCTCGGCACGGGCGCTCGCATAGGCGGCGAGCGCCGGCGGGACGCCGGCCGCACCCTCCCGGGCGAGATGCTCCGCCAGCAGCCTGGCGAGCACCGCCGCATCCTCGATCGCCAGCGCCGCACCCTGCGCCAGGAAGGGCAGGACGGGGTGCGCGGCATCGCCGAGCAGAGCGATCCGCCCCTGCGCCATGGGCGCCGGCACCCGGTCGAACAGCGACCAGACCTGCCAGGCACAGGCGCGGGTGGCGAGGCTGCGCAGCGCCGGGTTCGCCGTCTCGAGCTCGGGCGCCAGGCGCGCGTAGTCGCCGCTGCGCGACCAGCCTTCGCGCGCCTCGGCGGCGCGCCGCACGATCACGATATTGGTCTCGCGGCCGCCGGCGACGGGGTAATGCACCATGTGCCGGTCCGGGCCGAGATGCAGCGTCACCTCGCCGCCGGCCCGCTCGGGCGCGGGCGCCAGCGCGCGCCAGGCCTCATAGCCGGTGAAGCGCGGGGGCGAGCGGTCGCCGGCGAGCTGCCGCAGGCGCGACCAGAGCCCGTCGGCACCGATGATCGCCAGCGCCTCGATCGTCTCGACCGCGCCGCTTTCGCCGAGCAGCGTCGCCGCGATGCCATCGGCCGCGACGGTGACCTCGGAGACGCCGCGTCCGACGATGATGCGGATATTGGGCATGGCGCGCGCGGCATCGAGCAGCGCCATATGCAGGTCGTTGCGCTTGAACAGGCGGAAGGATTCTCCCTCCGCCGACATCGGCATCGCCACCAGCGCCGCCCCGCTGCGCCAGCTGCGCACGACCAGGCGCTCGGCCAGGACGGCGTGACGCTTCAGCGGCAGCCGCAGATCGAGCCCGTCCAGCACATGGCCGGCATTGGGCGAGATCTGCAGCCCGGCGCCGAGCTCGCCGAAGCCCGTGCGCTTCTCGGCGAGGGTGACGGCGATGCCGCGGCGCGCCAGCGCCAAGGCCGCCGTGAGCCCGCCGATGCCGGCGCCGGCGATCAGGATATGCGGTGCGGTCACGATGCTGACGGGCTGTGTGGGGAGCCGGCTCGCCGCAGGGTCGCCACCCCGGGCGCGAGGCTGCGCGCTCTCACGCCGCCTTGGCGGATTCGCTATGGGCGCAGTCCGGCGGAATGCAGGCGCCGCCCTTCAGCGTCGGGTCGTATTTGAACAGGGTCGAGCAATAGGGGCAGACGATCTCGTGGTCCGAGCCCATGTCGAGGAAGACATGCGGATGGTCGAAGGGCGGCTTGGCGCCGATGCACATGAATTCATGCGCCCCGACATGGATGACCGCCACGCCTGCGTCATTGTGAAAATGCGGAATGCCGGTCTCGGCCATGATCGTCGCTCGGGCTCGTTGAATCTGGCGGGACGCTACTCCCTGGCGCGGCGAGATGCCAGTGCCTCGATTGTCTCAGGCACCGCCGGTCAGGGTTGCGGATTGCCCTGCCGGTAGCAGGCGCGGGCGAATTCGGTGGTGCGCAGGCTGTCGTCCGGGGTCAGCGCGTTCTCGACCGTCTTGCGCCAGAGCCCGGCCTCCTTGATCTTCGCCATGGTGCAGCCGCACAGCGCCGTGCAGGTCGCGGTGCTGAGCGCCTCGCTGGCGCAGCTGCGCTGGCAGGATGTCAGGAAGGGACGCTCCTCGTCCGGCCGGGCGAGGCCGAGCTGGATGGCGAGAAGCAGCGCACCCATGAAGACGGGCTGGTGGACGAGATAGACCAGCAGGCTGTGACGGCCGCCCCAGATCAGGCCGCGGGCCGGCAGGCTGTCGCCGCGCCATTGCGCCAGCCGCGCGGCGAGAGGCGAGGCGAGGGACAGGCGACCCAGCGCCATGCCGACCAGCACCCAGCCGAACCAGGGGAAGACCGGCACGAAATCCGCGCTCTGCAGCGGCAGGTCGGAAAGGCCGAGCCAGGCGAGGGCGGGAGTGTCGAGGACGGGGTGGGCGATCGCCAGCGGCGCGGCGAAGACGAGCAGGGCGGTGCCGAGAAGCAGCGCCGGGCGGGCGCGCAGGAAGGGCAGAGCGAGCACGCTGGCGAGCGCCACCTGATGCAGAATGCCGAAGAAGATGAAGTTGTCGGGGATGGCGAAGAAGGTCGCGACCGTGACCAGCGTCGCGGCCGCGCCGACCATGGCGAGGCGCTTCAGATAGGCCTTGCGATTGAGCCCGTCCCGCGTCGCCAGGACGAGGCTGATCCCGACAAGCGTCAGGAAGGTCGCGGCGATCATCCGCGCGAACAGGCGCCAGGCGGTGTGGGACTGGATGTCGGTCGCGATCAGCTCGAGCAGCGACAGGTCATAGGCGAAATGGAAGACGAACATCGCCAGCAGCGCCACGCCGCGGGCGGCGTCGACGAGGTCGATCCGGCGGGGCAAGGTCGGTGGCACGGGCAGGGAGACGGGCGCGTTCATATCGGCCTTCATAGGCAAGCCGCCGCGCCACGGCTACCCAAAGCCGCGCCGGCATGGCAGGGGTGTCGGCGGTTTCGTCAGCATCACGGTGGGCCATGCTCAGCTTCTCCTCCGACGGCGTGCGTCTCGCCTATGTCGATCTCGCGCCGACCGGCGATACGCCGCGACACGAGACGATCGTGCTGGTGCACGGCTTCGGCTCCAGCCACATGGTGAACTGGGTCAACACGCAGTGGACCCGCACGCTGACCCATGCCGGCTATCGCGTGGTGGCGCTTGATAATCGCGGCCATGGCGAGAGCGAGAAGCTCTACGACCCCGCCGCCTATTCCTCGCAGATTATGGCGGAGGATGTCCGCCGGCTGATGGATCACCTCGAGATCCCGCGCGCGGCAGTGATGGGTTATTCGATGGGCGCGCGGATTTCCGCCCATCTCGCCTTGGCTCATCCGGCCAGGCTGAAAGCGCTGCTGCTCGGTGGGCTGGGGATCCATCTCGTCGAGGGCGTCGGGCTGCCGCTCGGCATCGCCGATGCGATGGAAGCGCCGTCGCTCGACGATCTCACCGATCCGATGCAGCGCATGTTCCGGGCCTTCGCCGAGGCGACGAAAAGCGATCTGAAAGCGCTGGCGGCCTGCATCCGTGGCTCGCGCCAGACGCTGAGCGTCGCGCAGGTCGGGCAGATCGCCGTCCCGACCCTGGTCAGCGTCGGCACCGCGGACGATGTCGCCGGCGACGGCGCGGCGCTGGCGGCGCTGATCCCCGACGCGGAATCCTTCGCCATCAGCGGCCGCGACCACAACCTCGCCGTCGGCGACAAGAGCCACAAACAGGCGGTGCTGGCCTTCCTCGACCGGCTCTGAGCTCGAAGGGGGGCCGGGCGACGAGCTGTCGGCGCGAACAAGCGGCGCGTGTCTCGAGGCTCCCCGAGCCTGCTCCGCGATGCGGGCACGCGCGCCACTGGCGAGAGCGGTGCTTTGCGATTATCTGTCGTGCGGGCCAGCAAGCGGAGACGAACCATGGCATCGAGAAGCCCCGTCATGGAACAACGCGATCCCTCGGCCGGGCTGGACCGGGTCGATCCGGTCTGGACGCGGCTGCGCCGCGAGGCGGAGGCGGCGGTCGCGGCGGAGCCTTCGCTGGGCAGCCTGATCATGAGCTCGGTGCTGAACCAGCCGCATTTCGAGGCCGCTGTCGGCCATCGCGTGGCGGCGCGGCTCGGCCATCCCGCCGTCTCTGCCGATCTCATCGCCCAGGCTTTCGACGAGGCGCTCGCGGCCGATCCCGATATGGGTCTCGGCATGCGCGCCGATGTCGTCGCGGTGCTCGACCGCGACCCCGCCTGCTACCGGCTGCTGGAGCCGGTGCTGTTCTTCAAGGGCTTTCACGCGCTGCAATGCCACAGGCTGGCGCATTGGCTGCTGCGGCAGGGGCGGCGCGATTTCGCGCTCTATCTGCAGAGCCGCTCCTCGGAGGTGTTCCAGACCGACATCAACCCGGCCGCGCGGATCGGCAAGGGCGTCTTCCTCGACCATGCCACCGGGCTCGTCGTCGGCGAGACCACGGTGATCGAGGACGATGTCTCGATGCTGCAGGACGTCACCCTCGGCGGGACGGGCAAGCAGGGCGGCGACCGCCACCCCAAGATCCGCAAGGGCGTGCTGATCGGGGCCGGCGCCAAAATTCTCGGCAATATCGAGATCGGGCAATGCGCGCGCGTCGCCGCCGGGTCGGTCGTGCTGGCCAATGTGCCGCGCAACAAGACCGTGGCGGGCGTGCCGGCCAAGGTGGTGGGCGAGGCAGGCTGCGCCGAGCCCTCGCGCTCGATGGATCAGATCCTCGCCGCCGATTGCGGCGCCGACATCTGACGGTCGGCTGCGCCGAGCCACTCCGCCACCGCATCGCGCAGCGGATGGGCCCGGCCCCCGGCCACCCGCATCACCGAGAGCCGGTCCCCCGTCGGCAGGACCCGGTCGAAAGGCGCGACGAGCCGGCCATCCGCGAGATGCGCTGCGACCAGGCTGAGGCGCCCGATCAGCACGCCGGACCCGGCGAGGGCCGCATCCAGTGCGAGGCTGTAGAGCGAGAAGGCGGGCCCGCGCCCGGCATCGACCCCGCTCGGCCCGGCGACATTCAGCCAGCGCGCCCAATCCCTGTGCCAGACGGCGTCATGCAGCAAGGTGACGCCGGACAGCGCCGCGGGATCGGCGAGGCTTTTCGCCAGAGCCGGCGCGCAGACCGGCGTCAGCCCGTCGCTCCCCGCCGCGCCCTCTTGCAGGGGCTGGTAGAACAGCGCGAGGTCATGCAGCGCGCGCCGGCCGTCCGGCGGCTCCTCCATCGCCGAGACCGCGAATTCGAGCCCCGGAAAGGCCTGCTGCAGCGCCACCAGCCGCGGCGACAGCCAGAGCTGGGCGATGCAGGGCAGGGCGGCGATGCGCAGCGCCCTGGAGCCCTGGCGGGCGCGCAGCTGCGCCACCGCCTCGGCCAAAGTGGCGAAGCCCCGCGTCAAGTCCGGCAGGGCCGCCTGCGACGCCACCGTGAGCCTGACACCCTGCGGCAGGCGTTCGAACAAGGGGAAGCCGAGCCAGGCCTCGAGCTGGCGGATCTGCTGGGTGACGGCGCCGGCGGTGACGCCGAGTTCGGCAGCCGCGCGGGTGAAGCTGCCGCAGCGCGCCGCGGCCTCGAAGGCGCGCAGCGCGTTCAGCGATGGCAGGCGTGGCGCGGGCGGCTCGACGGGCATGATCGCACTTTAAGGGTGAGATTTTCTCAGTCTGGTCCCGAGGATTACTCGTTTGCGCCGGCCCGCGCAAATCGCTCAGATGGAGGGCGAAACATGGGATAGCGAAGGGGGAAGCGGATGACGGCTCTGGGCAGGCGCGATTGGGTGCCGCAGGCGAGCGAGGATTATGTGCTCGGCATCGCCGCCGAGACGGCCTCGCAATCGCTCGACGCGATCGAACAGCGGATCGCAGCGCTGGCGGTCGAGAATCGGCGCATCCACGAGGAGGAATGCGTCAATCTCAACCCGGCGACCAACGTCATGAACCCGCGGGCCGAACGGCTGCTGGCGGCGGGCATCGGCGCGCGGCCCTCGCTGGGCTATCCCGGCGACAAATACGAGATGGGGCTGGAGGCGATCGAGACGATCGAGATCATCGCCGCCGAACTCGCGGCCGAGGTCTTCGGCGCACGCTTCGCCGAGATCCGGGTGCCCTCCGGCGCCATCGCCAATCTCTATGCCTTCATGGTCGCGGCCAAGCCGGGCGACTGCATCATCGCGCCGCCGGGCGAGATCGGCGGGCATGTCACGCATCACGGCGCCGGCGCGGCCGGGCTCTACGGCATCGTCAGCCATCCGGCGCCGGTGGACCCGCTGCGCTACACCGTCGATATCGACCGTCTGCGCCAGGATGCGCTGCGCCTGAGGCCGAAGCTCATCTCGATCGGCGGCAGCCTCAACCTGTTCCCGCATCCGATCCGCGAGATCCGCGCCATCGCCGACGAGATCGGGGCGCTGGTGCTGTTCGACGCCGCGCATATGTCGGGAATGATCGCCGGGCAGGCCTGGCAGCAGCCGCTCGCCGAAGGGGCTCATCTCATGACGATGAGCACCTATAAGAGCCTGGGAGGGCCGCCCTCCGGGCTGATCCTGACCGATGAGCCGGAGATCGCCCGCAAGCTCGACGCGATCGCCTATCCCGGGCTCACCGCCAATTTCGATGCGGCGAAATCGGCCTCTCTCGCGATCTCGCTGCTCGACTGGAAGGCGCATGGCGAGGCCTATGCGCGGGAGATGGCCCTGACCGCCAAGGCGCTGGGCGAGGCGCTGGTCGCGCGCCAGGCGCCGGTCTTCGCCCGGGACCGGGGCATCACCACCTCGCATCAATTCGCCATCGAGGCCGCGTCCTATGGCGGCGGCCAGGCCGCGGCGAAGAAGCTGCGCGCGGTGAACATTTTGAGCTGCGGCATCGGCCTGCCGCTCGCCGCCGTGCCGGAGGATGTCAACGGGCTGCGGCTGGGCACTCCGGAAATCGTCCGCTTCGGGATGAAGACGGAGCATATGCCGGAGCTCGCGGGCTACATCATGGAGGGGCTGGAGGGCTCGCGGCCGGCGGCCATGGTGGCGAAGGACGTCACCGCCTTCCGCAGCCGCTTCCGCGAGCTGCATTTCATGCGCTGAGCGGCTCTGCCGGCGGCGCGCAATAACGCGCTTCCATCTCCGCCTTCATCGCCGCTTCGGGAAGCACCAGCGTGCCGGCGAGCTGCACCGACTCGACGCTGCCATCGGCGGCGCGGTTCAGCCTGACGGTTTCCCCCGGGCTGTGAAAGCCGGACGCCCTGTCGATGCGCCCCTCGTCGGGAGCGATCAGCGTGATTTCCGGCGCGTCGAGGAAGGGATCGAGCAAGGCGGGGTCGGCTATCAGCACCGTGTCGCCGACCGGCACCAGATCGCCGCAGCGCCACAGCGTCCACCAACGGCCGCGCCAATCGCCATGGGCCGGCGCGGGGGCGCCGCCTTCCTTGAAGCGCTTCAGGATCTGCACGATGCCGTCATGCCAGGGATGGGCGAGGCCATCGATGGCGTTGGTCAGCACCGAAAGCGTCAGATCCTGATCGGGGAAGACGCTGGTGCGTGTGATGAAGCCCTGGAAGCCGCCGGAATGGCCGAACCAGCGCCAATCGCCCTGGCCGCCGGAGATGGTGCCGAGCCCGTAGTGGCGGCCGAGCGCGCTCTCGCGATCCTCCCAATGGCGGCGGCTCATCTCGCGGCGCGAGAGCGGCGAGAGCAGGCTGCGCTCGGCCTTCGGCGAGAGCTGCGCGAAGAAGCGCGCCAGATCGGCCGCGGTGGCGACGAAGCCGGCCGCCGCATCCATGGCCTGGCCCGGATTATCGGCGGGGATGACGACGCGCCGGCCCAGCGGCAGCCGCCCGCTATGGCCCTTGGCGCGGGGGCGTCCGCCCCAGCCCTCGATCCCGGGCGTGGTCTCGGCCAGACCGGCTTCGGCGATCACCTCCCGCGCGATCCAGGCGGCATAGGGTGTCTCCATCACCGTCTCGATCACCAGCCCAAGCAAGGCGAAGCCGTGATTGGAATATTTGAAGCGCTGCGCGGCAGGGAAAGGCGGGGCGACGGCGAGATCGGCAAGAAGGCTCGCCTTGTCGAGATAGGGACGGCGATCGGTGAACTGGCCGGCATCGGGCCCGTCGCGCGTCAGCCCGGCGCTGTTGGAGACGATCTGCCGCAATGTCGCGGCCGCGATGTCGGGGTGCAGCCCTTGCACGTAGCGGCCCACCGAGTCATCGAGCCGCAAATGCCCCTGTTCGGCGAGCTTCAGCAGGCCCGCGGCTGTGAAGCTCTTGGAGTGCGACGCGATGCGGAAGCCGTGGCGCGGTGTCAGCGCCTCGCCGCCGTCGAGATCGGCCGCGCCCCAGGCCTTCTCCAGCACCAGTCGGTCCCCCTGCATCACGGCGATGGCGAGGCCCGGCTGCTGCTGGTGGCGGAGCTGGAAGTCCAGCCAGGAGGAGACGTAATCCAGTGCGGGGCCGAGCCAGGGTGTCATCGCCACTATCCGATCGGGTCAGGGGCGGGCACTATGCCAGCTCTCGCGGCATGCGGAAGCCGCAGCCGCGGCGCCCGCCCATGCATCGGCCTCGCCGGGCGGGGCGGCCGGCGGGCGACCGCTTTCGCTTGCCCTGACAGGCGCGCCATGGCATCCGTCCGGCCATTCGAAAGGACCAGTCACGTGGACAAGACAGAACTCGCCAAGCTCGAAGCCTATCTCCGCCGCACCTTCGCCAACCACGCCATCAGCGTGCGGGCGCGGATGAAGAAGACCGATTCGGCCGAGGTCTATCTGGGCGAGGAGTTCATCGGCATCATCCATGTCGACGACGAGGATGGCGATCGCTCGTTCAACTTCACCATGGCGATCCTGGACGTCGATCTCGAGGACTGAATCCTGGCCCGTCCCGTGGCGCCCTAGCGGATCATGCCGTCGATGGTGCGGCGGACGCCGCCGAGCATCAGCTCCCAATCGGCGATGATCGCCCGGGGGAAGCGGATGTTCACATCCATGCCGCGATGGCGGAAGGTGACGCGGCAGAGCTCGTCCAGCGGCCGGCTGGCCGTGCTGTCGAGCGGGCAGCGTGCGGCGAAGCCACGCCCGTCGGGCACCGAGACATAGAGCTCGTCGCCCTCGAAGGGCGAACCCTTGCGGAAGCCGCGGACCACCAGCCCGCCCGGATTGGACCAGACGGTCGTGGTGAGGAAGCGTGCATAGACGGCGAGCTGCGTCGCCGGCTCGTTGATCTTGTCGGGCGGGCTCAGCGTCACCAGCAGCGCGCGCCGGCTCTGATGCTGGGCCGCGCCGAGGCTCGGCCAGTCGAGCCGGAGGCGGACCATGCCGACGAGGCGGGCGCGGTCCTCGCCATCGGCCCCGGACAGATGACGCGGCACCATCAAAGCGACATCGCCGATCCGCGCGGCCTGCACCCGCGTCGGATCCAGCGGCTCCGGCCGGTTCGCATAGAGCGCGATGGCGGTGCCGAGCAGCCCGGCCAGAAGGATCCCCAGGCCGGTCAGCAGGAAGGCACCATCGGCCCGCGGCAGGGGCGGCGGAGGCTGCCGCAGACGCTCCCGCGCCATCGTCGCCACGGCGGCGGCATGATGATGGGGCGCCGGATGATGACCGGGATGGGGCAGGGAAGCGCTCAACGGGGCGGGACCTTCGATGGACTGCCGCCACTGAAGCAGAACGCGATTAACGCCCCGTAAACCATAAGGCCGCAGCAAGACAGGGCTCCGCGAAGCAGGCCCCGCCGCTATCGATATGCGCCGCGGGTGCAGAACCTCGGGGCGGGTCGCGGGTTTGCAGATGGCCACCCCAGGAGAGCCCATGCCCAGCCCAATCTTCCAGATCGTCTATCGCTCGACCTTTCGCGCCGCCCGGGTCGGCAGCCCGCTCCAGGCCTTGCGCGACATCGTCACCGTCTCGAGCCGCAACAATGCCAGGGACGGCATCACCGGCTATCTGATCTTCGACGGCGACACCTTTCTCCAGATCCTCGAAGGCGAGCAGGCGGCGGTGGAGACGACCTATGCCCGGATCGCCGCCGATGCCCGCCATCGCGATCCGACGCTGCTGCATTCCGGCACCGCCGCCCAGCGCAGCTTCGGCAATTGGGCGATGAACGGCTATCTGCGCAGCGAAGCCGATGCGGCGATCTTCGCCAGGCATGGCGTGCCAGGCACGATCCCGCCGGAGCTCTCAGGTGCCACCGTGATGGCGCTGGCGCAGGAGCTGGCGGCCGGGCAGCGCCGCTCCGCGCCCTGACCCGCTCGGAAACGATCGGAAGGCGGCGGAGGCCGGGCTGGGGGGCCTCCATTCGCCGGCGTTAACCACGGCGCCAGCGGCGCCTTCACACTTCGTAAACCATGCGGCAATGTGGCGGCGTTGCGTATGGAGTGACGGGCGTGTGGATCGACCCTGGAGCGGTGGAGGCGTTGCAGGCGCTGGTCATCGGCTTTGCCTTTGCCGGCATGCTGGCGAGCGCCTATGAGCTGTTCACGACGAGACGGGCCGATTTCAAGCTGCTCGAAGCGGGCGGATTGACCGCGGTCGCCAGCGTGCCGGTGGTGGTGTTCAGCGCCCCCTTCCTGATCCTGCGCAATACGGTGCGCGGCCGGATGATCGAGGGGCGGCCCTTTCATTTCGTGATTCTGGCCAGCCTGATCGCCGCCTTGTGGAGCATGGCGAGCGGGCGGGTGGTGCTCGATCTGCTGCATATGCTGGTCGCGGCTTGACGAAGGCGCCAGCGGGACCGCACTCCTGAACCCGTCTCAACAAGGATGCGGACCATGCCTCTCTATTCCCTGGACGGCACAGAACCCGAAACACCCGGCGAAGGCGCCTGGTGGCTCGCGCCGGATGCCCATGTCATCGGCCGCGTCCGCCTCGCCCGCGATGTCGGCATCTGGTTCGGCGCGGTGCTGCGCGGCGACAATGAATGGATCGAGATCGGCGAGGGCTCGAACCTGCAGGAAGGCTGCGTGCTGCACACGGATATGGGCTTTCCGCTGAAGGTCGGGGCGGGCTGCACCATCGGCCACCGCGCCATCCTGCATGGCTGCATCATCGGCGAGAACAGCCTGGTCGGCATGGGCGCGACGATCCTCAACGGTGCCCGGATCGGCCGCAACTGCCTGGTCGGCGCGAATGCGCTGGTCACCGAGGGCAGGGAATATCCCGATAATTCGCTGATCGTCGGCGCACCGGCCAAGGCGATCCGGACTTTGGGCGACGAGGCGGTGGCGGGGATCGCGGCGTCGGCAGCCGCCTATGTCGCGCGCTGGAAACAGTTCTCGGCCGGGATGAAGCGGATCGACCGCGTCTGACAAAGAGGCGGGCCGGCCCCTGGGGAGGAGCCGGCCCTGTGGCGAAACCCGGCCTGGGGACGGGTGGGTGGGGACGTGACCGAGCCTCGCCTTGCGTTCGAAGTAGCGCCGACCCTCTGCGCGGGCGGCGCTGCCTCCATCATCGTCCCTGCTGCATATCCCGCAGGGTGTTTCGGCCCGAGCCTCAGCGAACCGAGGCGACGGTGGGGGTCTGGGCGCCGCCGAGCGAGGTCCAGCCGGTCCGGAATTCGGATTCGCGCTTCACGAAGAGGTAGCCGGTCTGGCCCCAGGGCAGCACCGCGTTGCGCTTGTTGTCGAGGATGAAGTCGCCGCGATCGGTGCGGATCATCAGCACGGCATGGCCGGCATTCTCCTCGTCGATCACCACGGTCATCCGCATGGCACGGCGCGGGATGCCGAGCTCGGCCAGGCGCTTGCGCTTGAGCAGCGCGTAATCCTCGCAATCGCCCTTGCCGTCATTGGGCAGGTCCCAATGATCGACGACGCCCCAATGCTCCTGATCGGTCTCGGCCTCGATCTCGCGGTTGATCCTGGTGTTGAGCGTCAGGATCGTCTTCCAGAGTTTCGGCGTCATCTCGACGCGCTCGGGCTCGGCCGTGTCGACCCGGCACTCGGCCGGGCTACGCTTGCAGAGATCGCTCCAGGCATAGGGTGCGCGCGCCTCGCCCGAGGCGGCGATCGGCAGACTGGCCACCGGGAAGGCGGCCTGCTGGGCCCGGGCGCTCTCGGCGCCGGCCACGGCCATCAGCGCGATCAGTGCGGCGCCGGCGATATTGATCTTGGTCGACATGTGGTCCCCTTTCTTGTCCCTGGGGCCACCATGCGCATCGGCAATGGACGTCTTTTGAAATGAATACGAGCAATTGTATGTAATCGAACCGATCGAACAAAGAAGAGCAGTCAGTATAAATCGCCGTCAAAGATCGGCTTAATAAAACCGCGCTTTGCCGCAACCAATTCTTAACTGTAGCGGGCGGGGCGAGGGCTTTTCAGGCGGTGCCGCGCACGCGCGTAACGGCGCCGAGCCGAGGCCGGCAAAGCCTGAAGCGGACCAATCAGCGGGCTTGGGTCGCGGTCGCGGCGGGTTCGGCCGCGGCGGGCGAGGCCGGCTTCGGCGATCGTCGGAGCTGGAAGGCGCGGCCGGATCCGGCCGCGAGGCGGGCCGCTCAGAGCTCGAGATTCTCGTCGAGCAGATCGGCCGAGAGCGGGAAGCGGAACTCGGCCGCATAGCCGCCGTCGAAGCGGCGCACGACCTTGGCCAGCGTCGCACCGATCCTCACGGGCGTGTTCATCGGCAGGTCGAGTTCGCAGGAGAAGGCCGCGCCCGAGAGCGAGATGTCGATGACGCGCACGACATGCTGCGCGCCGTCGTCGAGGGTGATGATCGACCGCGGATTGCGCGGGACGACGCGCTCATGGCGGCGATCCTCGGGCAGGCCGAGTTCCTCGCGATTGGCGAGCCAGGTCAGCTGGGCGGTGAATTTCTCGCGCTTGCGGCTGGTCGCGGTGATCGTCATCGCGAAGCCTTCCATCGTCGTGCGCACCGCGATGCCCTCGATGCGGCCGAGATGCTCGAGATAGACGATGATCCGCTCGCCGGGAGCCGGCTTGACGGGGGCGGCGAGATGCACGCCGCCGGGGGAGATATCGATGGACTGGCAGGGATATTCCATGCGGTTGGGCAGCATGTAGCGCCCGAGCAGCACCACCTTCATACGGTGGTGCCTCCGGCGCTCTGCAGCGCGTGTCACCGTGCGTGGAGGTTGCAATGCGCTCAACATGATTCCGCCTGTTCCCTCGGAAAGACTAGGGCGCGGGCGGTTAATGTGCGGTTAGCGGGAGGTGGGCGCGGTTGTGCTCTGCCCGATTTTCGCGCGGGGCGAGGGCCGGCCGCCGCGGCTCCCGATCAGGCGCGCCCGCCGGGCAGGACCAGGAAGCGCGGCGCCGTGCGGCCGACGGGAGGCAGGCGCTGGACGGGCTCCGAGGGCCAGAGCATCCGCAGCGAGATCATCCGCATCGTCTCGATCTGGTCGAGGCCGAGCCATTCCGGCACACCGGTCGGCGAAAGCGCTCCGAGAATGCGCTCATGGGTGCGGCCGCGATAGCGGAGCGGCAGCAGGAGCAGCTCAAGATAGACCGGGTGGCCCGTGACTGTCTCGCCCGACAGCCCGGCGACGGCACCGGCCGTGTCGTCCATCACCGTCTGGACGAGGCGGCGCATCTCGCCCTGCGCCTCGACCTCGCCCCATAGCGCGGCGAAGGCGCGGCCGCGCAGCTCGCCGCCCATCATGGCGCAGAGCCGGGTGCCGGCGAGACGGAAGACCGGCCCGATCGGCTCGTTCTCGAGGACGAAGGTGTCGGCGAGGGCATGGCGAAGTGCACCGGGCTCGATCTCGCCGCGCTCCGGCGCAGCCCGGTCGCCCCGCAGGTCATTCCAGTACTCATAGACCAGTCGGGTACTGCTATTCTTCATCACCATGTCCCAATGCTGCCCTGCCGCCTGCCGAAACTGGTTGAATTGTCCCGGAACCAGACAAAACACGCAGAAAACGGGACGCGACAGCCTTATGAGACGGTCAGGACGCAGCAGCCATGCCGTTGTGCCACGAAGGCACCGCCGGGGAAGGGTGAAGGATCAGTTAAGGTTAACGAGACCTTTCATTTGTGGATAACCGCCTAAAATGTAAGTCAAATCCGACGCAACTCGGCCTGGGGGCGGGGCTCGCTGAGCTTCGTGTGGGGCGAAGCACGGCGGGGGGCCGGGCCTGGCCCGGCTCCTGCCCGGCGCCGGGGCGATGTCCAACCATACCATGTCGTTCGCACCATCTCCGCGGTGCGATCTCGCGCTTGCCTTCGGGCTCCGGCAGCGTCAAGGGTCGGGGCATGACGCATCTTCCGCATGATCGCGGGGCTCCCGCCCGCCGCGAACCGATCCTAAACCTGCCCTCCGTGGTGACCTGGCTGATCGCGGCGCTGGTGCTGATCCATATCGGGCGCAGCTTCCTCTCCGCCTTCGACGATTACATGCTGATGACGTGGCTCGCCTTCGTCCCGGCCCGGCTGACCGTCTGGCTCGCGCCGGAGCGGCTGCAGGAGGTGATCGACGGCATCGGCGGCACGGTCGGCGAAAAGGGCGGGGCGAGCAGCCTGCTTCTCGTCAGGCTCCTGCTCGGGGAGGCCGGCCCGCGCCTCTGGTCGCTGCTCAGCTACGGGCTGCTCCACGGCTCCTGGACGCATCTTCTGTCGAATGTCGTCTGGCTCGCCGCCTTCGGCAGCCCGGTCGCGCGCCGGCTCGGCGCCGCAGCCTTCCTCAACCTGTTCGCCCTGGCGACGATCGGGGGCGCGCTGCTGCATTGGGCGGCGCGGGACCTCGACGTGCTGCCGCTGGTCGGCGCCTCGGCGGGCATCGCCGGCACCATGGCCGCCGCCGCCCGCTTCGTCTTCTCGGAGGGGCTGCGCTTCGGCTCGCTCGCCGACGATGCGGTGGTCCGGGCCATCCCCGCGGAGGGTTTCGGCCGGCTCCTCCGCAATTCGCGGGCGCTGATCTTCATCGGCATCTGGTTCGTCACCACCATCCTGTTCGGCTCGGGACTGGTCCCGATCCTGGGGGAGGAGACCAGCATCGCCTGGGAGGCGCATATCGGCGGCTTCCTGGTCGGGCTGCTGCTGTTTCCCCTGCTCGACAAGGGCGCCGTCCGCCGCTGACGCCTGAAGGGCGGGCCGTGATCGCCGTGGCGCGGATGCCGCGGCCTCGCTTGCCTGCGCTGCCGACTTCGCCCAAACTCGCCGCCCATGCGAAGAGCTCGTGACGGCGGCTCTGGCCGATCGCGATCTCCGCTACTCCCGTGCGCCGGCCAACGGCGCCGCCAGCCAGGAGGACCGTTCTGATGAATGTCGCACAGCTTCTCGGTGACAAGGGCCATGACGTCGTCACCATCCAGCCGGACCGCAGCCTGGCGGAAGCGGCCCGCATTCTCAGCGCCAGGCGCATCGGCGCCGTCGTCGTGACCGAGGCCGATGGCGGACTCGCCGGCATCCTGTCCGAGCGCGACATCATCCGCGCTTTGGGCGAGAGCGGGGCGGCGGCGCTGGAGAGCCCGGTCTCGCGGGCGATGACGGCGAAGGTGGTGACCTGCCGCTCCGAAACCAGCATCGACGAGCTGATGGAGATGATGACCTCGGGCCGCTTCCGCCATGTGCCGATCCTCGACAATGGCCGCATCGCCGGCATCGTCTCGATCGGCGATGTGGTGAAGCACCGCGTCGCGGAGATCGAGGCGGAAAGCCGGGCGATGCGCGACTATATCGCGATGGCCTGAGCCGCGGCCTCAGCCGGGGACGGTCGCGTTCGCCACCACCGTGGCGATGTCGTCCAGCGCCCGCCGCGTCGCCTGGCGGCCGAGTTCGAAACACTCCTCGGCGCGGTGGAAATCGAACAGGCCCATGCGGCCGAGCTTCGGCCCGATCATCACGTCCGGCGGGTCGCCGGCCAGCCGCGAGCGGGAGATGCGGTCCTGGGTGATGTTGAAGGCGTCGATCATCACGCCGGCGAGGCCGGGCCGCTCCGGCGCCTGGCGGTTGACCACGCTGCGCATGCGCCTGGCGGCGCCGGAAAAGCCGCCGAGCCAGGGCGAGCGCGGGCGCACCTCGAGCTCCGGCACGATCTCGGGATCCGGCTCGGCCGCATGGCTCTGGATGGTGGTGCCACGCCCGGCCAGATCGCTGTTGAGGTTCACGCAGATGACGATGTCGGCGCCGAGCGCGCGGGCGGCGGTGACCGGCACGGGGTTGACCAGCGCGCCATCCATCAGCCAGCGCCCGCCGAGCTTCACGGGGTCGAACACGCCGGGCAGCGCATAGGAGGCGCGCAGCGCCTCGACCAGCGTGCCATGCGTCAGCCAGATCTCGTGGCCGGTGCCGAGTTCGGTCGCGATCGCGACGAAGCGCTGCTGGAGCTCCTCGATGCGGGTGCGGCCGAGATCGCGCTCCAGCAGGCGCTTCAGCCGCCCGCCGCCGATCAGCCCGGCTCCGCCGAGATGGAAATCCATCAGACCGACGACGCGGCGCTTGGTCAGGCTGAGCGCGAAATCGCGCAGCTCCGGCAGTTTCCCTGCGGCGAAGCAGCCGCCGACGACGGCGCCGATCGAGGTGCCGGCGATGACGTCGGGCGCGTATCCCGCCTCGCCCAGAACCTCGAGAACCCCGATATGCGCCCAGCCGCGCGCCGCGCCACCGCCGAGGGCGAGGCCGATCCGCGCGCGTCCGCGCCGCGGCAAGGCTTCTGTGACGACGTCGTGCACGGGAGCTCCACCTCCGCCCAGGCCAAAGGCGCGTCTCGCGATGTCATCCCACAACATGGACCCGGCCCTCCGCGGGGAGGATCAGGATCGTCGAAGAGGATGAGCGCGCGGTAAATGCCGGCGCCCGCTCTCCGCAATATGCAAGGCATTTAACGCATTTATGAAAGCGTGGTGAAAGGATTGGTAACGGCGCGCGGCCTCAGCCGATACGGAGAGGGGAAGGCGCGGCGCCGCCGAGGGGCTGGACCCTGTAGAAACAGGAGCGCCGGCCCGTATGGCAGCAGCCGCCATCGCCCGCGACCTTGACCCGGATCCAGACCGCGTCCTGGTCGCAATCGACCCGCATCTCGACGATGGTCTGGATCTGCCCCGAGGTCTCGCCCTTGTGCCAGAGCTCCTGGCGCGAGCGCGACCAGTACCAGGCCTCGCCGGTCTCGATGCTGCGCCGGAGCGCCTCTTCGTTCATATGGGCGACCATCAGCACCTCGCCGCTATCGGCCTCGGTGGTGACGCAGGTGACGAGCCCATTGGCGTCGAAGCGCGGCGCGAGCACCGCGCCTTCCTCCAGCGTCTGCTTGTCTGACAGGGCGGGGAAAGGGGACATGGCGGCTCCGGGCGGCAGAAGGCCTGCGCCTTCTAGACCAGCCAGAGCCATCCGGGGAAGCCCGCGCCCTGCGCGCAGGCTCCGAAGAAGGCGCGAGCGCCGCTGGCCGAGGCTCAGAGCCCCGGCGACTTGACCATGCTGAAGAAGCGGACCTGCTCCGTCGCATCCTTGAACAGGCCGGCATATTGCGTGGTCATGGTCGAGGAGCCCTGCTTCTGCACGCCGCGCATCGACATGCACATATGCTCGGCCTCGACCAGAACCGCGACGCCGCGCGGCTTCAGCGCCTTCTCGATCGCCTGGGCGATCTGCGCCGTCATCGTCTCCTGCGTCTGCAGGCGGCGAGCGAAGACATCGACGAGGCGCGCCAGCTTCGACAGGCCGACCACGCCCTTGGACGGGTAATAGCCGATATGGGCCTTGCCGACGAAGGGCACCATATGATGCTCGCAATGCGAATAGAACGGGATGTCGCGCACCAGGATCATGTCCTGATAGCCCTCGACCTCCTCGAAGACGCGGTCGAGGATCTCCTCGGGATCCTCGTCATAGCCCTTGTAGAATTCCCTGTAGGCCTTGGCGACGCGGCGCGGCGTGTCGAGCAGCCCCTCGCGGGAGGGATCGTCGCCCGCCCAGAGCAGCAGCGTCCGGACGGCTTCCTCCGCCTGTTCCTGCGTCGGCTGGATCATCAAAAACTTGTCTGCAGAGCGGCTGAGAGTGCGCTCGACGGACAAGGACTTAACCACAGGGTTCATGTGGCGCCTCCCGTTACGGTGATAATCCTACGCAGGCCGGGCCGGACTGGACCTGCGACATTTGCGCAGAAACCGCCCGGAGTTTCGCGTGGCTGCGGATGCCGCTCTCCCCGTTCGGGAAGATCGGGACTATATCGTGTGTCGAGCCGCCCATTCCACCCCCCGGATTCACGACATGCTGACCGATGTCTATAACAAGCGGATCCTCGAACTGGCCGCGAACATCCCGCTGCTCGAGCGGCTGCCGGCGCCCGACGCCACGGCCAAGGCGCATTCGCGACTCTGCGGCTCCACCGTGACGGTCGATGTCAGCATGGAGGGGGATGTGGTGACGGGCTTCGGCCATGAGGTGAAGGCCTGCGCGCTGGGCCAGGCCTCCTCCTCGATCATGGCGCGCAACATCGTCGGGTCGACGGCGGAGGAGTTGCGGCGCGTGCGCGACCAGGCGCGGGCGATCCTGAAGGAGAACGCCGAGCCGCCGGACGGCAAATGGAGCGATCTCTCGGTGCTGGTCCCGGTCAGGGACTATAAGGCGCGCCATGCCTCGACGCTGCTGACTTTCGACGCGGTGGTGGACGCTGTCGGCCAGATCGAGGCGCGGCGCCAGGCGGGGGCCGCCTGACCGGCTATTTCAGGTGGAAGGATTTGCGGATCTCGGCGCGGGTATCGTCGAAGCGGGCGCGAAAGGCGCGATCCTCGAGCAGAGCCTTCGCGATGGCGCGGCCGGCCTTGTCGCCGGCGACGAGATCGGAGGCGAAATGGAAGCCGCAGACCAGCCTGCTCTCGTCATAGCTCTTCACCCGCTCCTCGAAGGTGGCGGCGAGTTCGGGAGCGGCTTCGGTGAGGAGCGTCGCATAGAGGGCCGCCGTCGCCGCATGGCCGGCCGGGAAGGAGCTGCCTTCCGGGCGGGCGCCGGGGCAGGGCTTGACGCGGACCTTGCTCCACATGGCGAAGGGGCGCTGGCGATTGGTCAGCCGGCGCACGCCGAGCAGCACGATGCTGAGCTCGACCTGCGCTTCCCGGAACAGGAGCCGCATCTCGCGCTGGGCGCCCTCGGCATAGGAATGGTCGATGCCGTCGAGAAACCGCGTCAGGGTCTGGTACTGATCGGCGATGGCCGCCTTCTCCCGCTCCGGCGTGCGGTTCTGGGTGATCTGCAAGACCTGGTCGAATTCCGCCTTCGCCTCGGGGGAATTCTGCGCCGGCGGCAGGCCGATGATCTTGACCAGATCGACCTTGCCGGGCTCCAGCCAGATCAGCGTCGAGCGCTGCTGCGCCTGCGCGGGCACCGGCATGGCGAGGCTGGTGGTGACGAGCGCGAGCGCCGCTGCGAGGCGCAGGACGACAGGCCGCAGGACGGGATTGAGCATGGCGAATCCTGGCACTGATGACGAGCGCGATGAAATGGCATCGATCCGCAGCTTGTCACGTCTTTTCGTAAGGGTACCGCGTCGCGGCGCGCATTTCCTGATCCGTGGCTACCAGCTGAGCCTGTCGATGCTGGTCGGGCGGCAGTGCCGGCACTGGCCGAGCTGCTCCTCCTATACCGACGAGGCGATCCAGCGTCACGGGCTGTGGCGTGGCGGCTGGATCGGCATGGCCCGGATCTGCCGCTGCAACCCGCTCGGCACCAGCGGCATCGACATCGTCTGCGAAGAGCTGCCGCCGCGGGCGCGCTGGTATCTGCCCTGGCGCTATGGCCGCTGGCGCGGGGTCAACGCTCCCGCATCCGACGCGCGCGACGGGCGCTGAGCGTCCCTCCGAAACCCGAGGCGCGGGCGCCGTTGCCTCGCGGCTGCCGCTCGTATAGTGGCAAGGCACGCGCGGGCCGAACCGGCTGCAGGCCCCGCGAACGATCGAAACGCAGCCGGCCTTGACTTACGGGGCTCGTATCCCCGAGTGAGCAGGACATCCGTCGATGACGATCTCCCTGACATTTCCCGATGGCGCGACGCGCGAATTCCCCTCCGGCATCACCGGGGCGGCGATCGCCGGCGGCATCTCTCCCTCGCTGCTGAAGCGCACCGTGGCCATGGCGCTCGACGGGGTCGTCGTCGATCTCGCCGATCCGATCGCGCGGGATGCGCGGATCGAGTTCCTGACGCGGGAGGATCCGCGCGCGCTGGAGCTGATCCGGCATGATTGCGCGCATGTCCTCGCCGAAGCGGTGCAGGCGCTCTATCCGGGTACGCAGGTGACGATCGGCCCGGTGATCGAGGGCGGCTTCTTCTATGATTTCGCCCGCGACGAACCCTTCACCCCGGAGGATTTCCCGCCGATCGAAGCCAAGATGCGCGAGATCATCGCCCGCGACAAACCCTTCACCAAGGAGGAATGGAGCCGCGACAAGGCCAAGGCCTTCTTCCGCGACAAGGGCGAGGCGTTCAAGGTCGAGCTGGTCGACGCGATCCCCGAAGACCAGACGTTGAAGATGTATGCGCAGGGCGATTGGATCGACCTCTGCCGCGGCCCGCACATGACCTCGGTCGGCAAGGTCGGCACGGCCTTCAAGCTGATGAAGGTGGCCGGGGCCTATTGGCGCGGCGACAGAAACAACCCGATGCTGACGCGCATCTACGGCACGGCCTTCGCCCGGCAGGAGCAGCTCGACGCGCATCTCAAGCAGATCGAGGAGGCGGAAAAGCGCGACCACCGCAAGCTCGGCCGCGAGATGAACCTGTTCCACTTCCAGGAGGAGGGGCCGGGCGTCGTGTTCTGGCACTCCAAGGGCTGGCGGCTGTTCCAGGAGATCCTGGCCTATATGCGCCGCCGTCTGGCCGCCGATTACGAGGAGGTCAACGCGCCGCAGATCCTCGACAAGTCGCTCTGGGAAACCTCCGGCCATTGGGGCTGGTACCAGGACAACATGTTCGCGGTGAAATCGGCGTCGGCCTTCGAGAATCCGAACGATCCGACGCGCGACCAGAAGGTGTTCGCGCTGAAGCCGATGAACTGCCCCGGCCATGTCCAGATCTTCAAGCATGGCCTGAAGAGCTATCGCGATCTGCCGATCCGGCTTGCGGAATTCGGCGCGGTGCATCGCTATGAGCCTTCCGGCGCGCTGCACGGGCTGATGCGCGTGCGCGGCTTCACGCAGGATGACGCGCATATCTTCTGCGCCGAGGAGCATCTCGCCGCCGAATGCCTCAAGATCAACGAGCTGATCCTCTCGGTCTACGCCGATTTCGGCTTCACCGACGATCTCGTCATCAAGCTCTCGACACGGCCGGAGAAACGCGTCGGCACGGATGCGATGTGGGATCACGCCGAGGATGTGATGAACCGCGTGCTGGTCCAGATCGCGAGCGAATCCGGCGGGCGGATCAAGACCGAGATCAATCCGGGCGAAGGCGCCTTCTACGGGCCGAAATTCGAGTATGTGCTGCGCGACGCGATCGGCCGCGACTGGCAATGCGGGACGACCCAGGTCGATTTCAACCTGCCCGAGCGGTTCGGCGCCTTCTATATCGGCTCCGACGGCGAGAAGAAGACGCCGAGCATGGTGCACCGCGCGATCTGCGGCTCGCTCGAACGCTTCACCGGCATCCTGATCGAGAATTTCGCCGGGCATTTCCCGCTCTGGCTGGCGCCGGAGCAGATTCTCGTCTGCCCGATCACCTCCGAGGCCGATGATTACGCCGAGCAGGTGACGATCGCCTGCATGAACCAAGGGCTGCGCGCCCGCGCCGATCTGCGCAACGAGAAGATCAGCTACAAGGTGCGCGAGCATTCGCTGGCCAAGGTGCCGGTCATCCTGGCCGTCGGCAAGCGCGAGGCGGAAGAGCGGACGGTGACCGTGCGCCGCCTGGGCAGCCAGGCGCAGACGGTGATGAGCCTGGATGCGGTGCTGGAGGCGCTCACCGAGGAGGCGATGCCGCCCGATCTCAAGCGGGCCGGGGCGGCGAGGGGCTGAGGTCGCGCGGCGATGGCGGGCCGGGGCGACGAAGTGCAGCCGCTTGACCGGCCGCCGCTTTGCCGCGACACAGTCCGACCATGCTGACCGGGTCCTATCACAAGCGGCTGAAGGCCGATCTGGCGCGCTGGGTCGGCGAGGGGCTGGTCAGCGCCGACAGCGCCGCCGCGATCCGGCGCTCGCTCGACAGCCAAGGCGGGTTTCGCCTGCCGGGCCTGCTCGGCCTGTTCGGCGGGCTGCTGATCGCCTCCAGCGTCGCGGCCTTCGTCGCCGCCAACTGGGAGGAGATGCCGCGGCTGCTGAAGCTCGGCATGATCCTCGCCGGCATTTTGGGCGCGCTGCTCTATGGCGCGCGGCTCCAAAGGCAGGGTTCGGCCCTGGGGGCCGAGGCCGCGGCGACCTGCGCCGTGCTGATCTTCGCCGCCGGCGTCGCCCTGGTCGGCCAGATGTACCATCTGCCGACGGATTGGCCCGGTGGCGCGCTGCTGATCGCCTGCGGGGCGCTCGCGGTCGCCCTGCTGCAGCGCTCGGACGGAGCGCTGATGCTCGCCTTCATCGCCATCGCCGTCTGGAGCGGCGGACGCTGGAGCGAGGCGCAAGGGGCGCTGCATCTGCCGTTCCTGCTGCTCTATCTGCCGGCGCTCTGGCTGGCGCTGTCGCGCGGCAACCGCGCCGTGCATCATCTCGCGGTGCTGGCGCTGATGGGCTGGCTGGCGCTGCTGCCTGGGCAGGGGCTGTTCCTGCGCTTCGATTTCGGTCTGGTCGCCTATGGGCTGGCCGTGTCGGTCGCCTTCGTCGCGCTCGGCGCGCTGGCGCTGGACCGGGGCTGGCCGGCGCTGCTGACCGCGTTCCTGTCCTGGGGGCTGATCGGCCTGCAGCTCTGCGTGGGCATCGAGCTGTTTCGCATTCTCGACCGGGAGTCGGCGCGGGCGGGCGCGGCCGGGCTGCCGGTCTATCTCGCCTATGGCGCGGCGCTGCCGCTGACATTGGCGCTGACGCGGCTCGCGGGTGACCGCCGCTTCGCCTGGCCGCTCGCCGTGGCGCTGCTGCTGTCGCTGCTGATCCCGCTGGTCTTCTGGTCCGGCGCGGCCTCGAGCCTCCTCGGCAAGGTGGTGGTCGCGGGCCTGATCCTGGTCGTGGCGATGGCGCTGGTCGTCGCCGGCTCGGCCGGCGGCGTGCGCCGCATGCTCCTGGCGGGGGCGGGGCTCTTCGGCATCGCGGTGCTGATCCTGCTCTGGCAGACGGTCGGGACGCTGCTCAGCCAGTCGCTCTTCTTCCTGGTGGCCGGGCTGGCGCTGCTGGTGCTGGCGCGCATGACGCGCCGGCTGCTGGCGCGTTTCGCCGCCCCCATCGAGGCGCAGCCCTGATGCGGATCGTCTCGCCGGAGCGCTGGCTGGGAACGGTGCCGCCGCTATGGCGGGCGCTGCTGGCGGCGCTGATTTTGGGCGGGGCGCTGCTGGAGCTGGTGCAGAGCCGCGCCAGCCTGCTGCGCGACGGCATCGAGGTGCGGCTGAAGACCGCACCGGTCGATCCGCGGGATCTGTTTCGCGGCGATTATGTCGTGCTGAGCTACGAGATCAGCCAGGTCGACGCCCCGGCGGCCGAAGGTTTCCGGCGCGGCGACACGGTCTATGTCACGCTCGCCCCGGGTCCCGACGGGCTGGCGCGGGTGACGGCGGTCGGGCGGAGCAAGCCCTCCGCCGCCCGCGGCGAGACGGCGATCGTCGGGCGCGTCCGCTCCTCCAGGGGCTGCTCGCCCGGTGCGGATGGGCGCCCGGATTGCAGCCTGGGGCGGCAGAGGCTGCGCGTCGATTACGGGCTGGAAAGCTATTTCGTGCCGCAATTCGGCGGCCGCGCCATCGAGCGCACGGCACGGGACCGGGTCGAGGTGGTGGCCGCCGTCTCCGGCAGCGGCCAGGCCGCGATCAAGCGCCTGCTGATCGACGGCAAGACGGTTCACGCCGAGCCGCCCTACTGAACCGGCCTACACGTCCGGATGCGGAGCCGGTCCGGGAGCGGACACGCGCTTGTGACAACACGTCAGGATACCGGTAACCATTTTTGCCCTAAATGAATGGCAGATGAACGGGACGGTGAACATCCGTTCATCCGGCACCGGCGCTGCGCCGGCCGCCAACACGGTCATTTCCCTGGAGAGCGTCCGTGCACGCGTCCCGCTTTGGGCATTTCTTGATGTTTGGCCGTCCGGATGCGTCTGTGCCGCAGCTGGTGCCGGCCCAGCGCGACCTGCGGATCGACATCATCCGCGGCCTGGCCCTGCTGATCATCTTCATCAACCACATGCCCGGCCATGTGCTGGCGGGTTTCACCCCGCATAATTTCGGCTTCTCGGATGCGGCCGACGCCTTCGTGCTGCTCGCCGGGATCTCGGCGACGCTGGCCTATGGCGGGCTGATCGAGCGCAAGGGGCTGCGCACCGGCACGCTGAAGATCCTGGCGCGGCTGCGGACGCTCTATCTCGCGCATCTCGCCGTCTTCCTGCTGGTCTGCGCCATCGTCGCGACCGCCGTCACCCGCACCCAGAACCCGCTCTATTTCGAGGCGCTGAACGTCCAGCCTTTCTTCGCCGATCTGACCCAGGGCGTGCTGCGCGCGCTGGCGCTGAGCTACCAGCCGAATTTCCTCGACATCCTGCCGCTCTACATCGTGCTGCTGGCGCTGCTGCCGGTGCTCTACCTCGCCGTGCGCTTCAGCCCGGCGCTGGCGCTCGCCTTCTCGGCCGCGCTCTGGCAGACGGCGTCGCTGACGGGGCTGAACCTGCCGAATGCGGCGGGGGCCGGCTGGTATTTCAATCCCTTCGCCTGGCAGTTCCTGTTCTGCCTCGGCATCGTCATCGGGCGGATGGCGCAGCTCGGCCTCTCCGCGCCGTTGCTGCGCGGCCTGGATTTGCTGGCGGCCGGGTTCGTGGTGTTCGCGCTGCTGGTCAAGACGGCGAGCGGCAACCCGCTCGGCATCGCGGCGCTGGACGATTGGATCTTCCACATCCAGATCGGCGCGGACAAGACCAATCTCGGCGCCGGACGCGTCCTGCACGTCATGGCGCTGGCCTGGCTGCTGATCCGTCTCCTGCCGCGCGAGTCCGGATTGCTGCGGCTGCAGGCGCTGAAGCCGCTCGCCGCGATGGGCCGTCATTCGCTCGAAATCTTCTGCGCCGGCACCGTTTTGTCGATCATCGGGCAGATCGTTCTGGTGGAGACGAGCCACGCGCTCGGGCCGCAGTTGCTCGTAGCGGCACTTGGCGGTATCATCCTGATGGGTTTGGGGATGTTCCTGACGTGGTATCAGTCGTTCAAGCGTCGCGCGCCCGCCGGTTCCGCTCCGGCCTCAGGCTTGCCGGCGCAGTTGTCCTGACCGTCTTCGGCGCCGCTGCCGGCCAGGCCGGCGGCCCGCTGACGCTCGCCGACCTCAGCGATCTGCGCTGCCGCTTCGGCGCGGCGCAGCAGCCCTTCCTGCCCCAGCTCGTCGCCGCCAGGCGCGCCTATCAGGACAAGCGCACCCTCTCGATCGTGGCGCTCGGCTCCTCGACCACCGAGGGCTCGGGCGCGAGCTCGCCGGAAAAGACCTATCCCGCCGTGCTGCAGGAGGAGCTGAAGCGCCGGCTCCCCGATACCGACGTCAGGGTGATCAACAAGGGCGTCGGCGGCCAGTCGGCCTATGACATGCTGCTGCGGATGGATGCCGACGCGATCGAGCCGCGTCCCTCCCTGGTGATCTGGCAGACGGTGGTCAATGACGCGATCCGCCATGTCGGGGAGGAGAAGCTCGCCAAGATCCTGCGCAAGGGGATCAGCAAGGTGGGCGAGGCGGGCATCGATCTCGTGATGATGGATCTGCAATGGCTGCCGCGCGAGGATCGCTATCCCAAATATGACGATTACCGCGCCGTGCTGAAGAACACCGCCGCCGAGCACGGCGTTTCGGTGTTCCCGCGCTACGCGATGATGAAGAGCTGGGCCCGTTCGAAGCAGTTCACCGAGCAGGAGCTGGTCGGCATGGACGGGCTGCACATGGTCGATGCCAGCTATCGCTGCCTCGCCGTGCGCCTCGCCGACGGCATCGCCAGCGCGCTCACCGGCGCCAAGCCGGAAATGGCCGAGACCTCGAAGCCGACGAACTGAGCGGACGAACTGAGCGGCCGCCCTAAGGCGCGACCACCTCGACATCCCGGTCCAGGCCGGGCTCCACCTTGAAATCGCGGGAATGCACCTCGCCGCCCTTGCGCGCGATCAGCACATATTCGCCCTCCGCCAGGATCACCTGGGGGAAGGCCCCGATCGCCTCACGGATCACGTCGCCGCCGGGGGTCAGGACGCTGAAGGCGGTGCCGGCGAAGGCCTCGCCACCCGGTGCCGCGACCAGCTTCAGCGTGATCCTGGCGGCGCGGTGATGCAGCACGGCATCGGTGATCCGCCCGGATTCGATGCGGACATCGGCGCGCTGGATGGCGTTGGAATCGCCATAGGTCGAGACCACGTGATAGGTGCCCTCCGGCAGCCGGATCAGCTCGCCGGCCTTGGCGTTGGCGAGCACCAGGCGCCCTTCCGAATTGCCCTGCAGCGGCACGAAGACCGAGAAATCCAGGAGCGAGGCGGGCAGGGGGCTGTCGCCGATCGAGCCGCCGAGCGTCAGCCCGCCGGCGCTGATGCTGATGGTTTCGCGCGCGCCGCGCGGGCCGAGCGTAACCCGCTTGGTGCCGCTGGCGAAGCCATAGGCGGCGTGCAGCACGTAGCTGCCCTGCTCGAGCAGGAACTCGGCCTGGGCCTCGCTGGAGCGGGCGACGATGCGCGGGGGCGAGCCGTCGGCGCTCTCGCTGAGGATGCGCCAGACGAGGCCGGACTGGATCGGCTTGCCGCTGCCGGAGAACTGCGCGACGACGCCGAGCGTCACCGGTCCCGGCGCGGGCTGCGGGGCGGGCAGGTTGGGCGCGGTGAGCGATTGCGCCAGTGCGGCGGCCGGGGCGAGCGACAGGCACAGCGCCGCCGCGGCCAGCAGCGCGCGCCGGCTGCTCTGGAATTGCTCGCATTGAAACATGAGTTCTGCCCTCGGCACCCCTGCGCCCCCGTCTCAGCAGTCTTGCTTGTCCTCTTCATGGCAAGCCACTAGGTGATGCCGCAGCACGTTCCTGCCGCCGCTCCACCACCGATCTGGATCTGTCATGACCGATACGCTTGCCCTGCTCAAGCTGCGCCGTTCGGTGCCGCCGCAATTCCTCGCCGCGCCCGGGCCCGACGCGGCGCAGATCGAGACGCTGCTGACCATCGCCAGCCGGGTGCCCGATCATGGCAAGCTGGTGCCGTTCCGCTTCCTGGTCATCGCCGGCGCGGCCCGCGAGACGGCCGCGGAGATCGTGGCGGAGGCGTTCAGGAACAAGAACCCGGAGGCGGATGCCGAGAAGATCGCGCATGAGCGGGGCCGGCTGCTGCACGCGCCGGTCATCATCGCGGTGATCTCGACGGCCAAGCCGCATGTGAAGATCCCGCAATGGGAGCAGGAGCTGGTCTCGGGCGCGGTCTGCATGTCGCTCCTGGTCGCGGCCCAGGCGATGGGCTTCGGCGGGTGCTGGCTGACCAATTGGTTCGCCTTCGACCGGCCGGTGCTGGCCTCGCTGGGCCTCTCGGCGGAGGAGCGCATCGCCGGCTTCATCCATCTCGGCACGCCGCAGACGGTCCCGGCCGATCGCGAGCGGCCCGTCCTCGCCGATATCGTCAGCCATTTCGGAGCCTGAGCCGATGTTCTATTCCGCCGCATTGCAGGATCACGGGCTCGGGCATGATCCGTTCAAGGCGATCGTGACGCCCCGGCCGATCGGCTGGATCACGGCGATGAGCGCCGCCGGCGAGATCAACCTGTCGCCCTACAGCTTTTTCAACGCCATTCACTCGAAGCCGAATCTCGTGATGTTCGCGTCCGAGGGCAAGAAGGACGCGATCGCCTTCGTCGAGGAGACGGGCGAATTCACCTGCTCGCTGGTGACGATGGCGCTGGCGCAGCAGATGAACCAGACCTCGGCGCCGCTGCCGCGCGGCGACAGCGAATACGCCCATGCCGGGCTGGAGATGGCGCCGTCGAAATTCGTGCGGCCTCCCCGCGTCGCCGGCAGCCCGGCCGCGCTGGAATGCAAGCTGGTCTCGATCCAGCAGCTCGCCGACATGGACGGTGCGGCGCTGCCGGGCTTCCTGGCGATCGGCCAGGTGGTCGGCGTGTTCATGGACGACGCCTATGTGAAGAACGGCCGCTTCGACACCGCCGGCGCCCATCCCATCGCGCGCTGCGGCTATGCCGATTATGCCGAGGTCGACCATCTCTTCTCGATCATCCGCCCGTCCGGCGCGGGCTGAGCCCCGGGCGGGCTCGCCAGCGCCCGTGCTCTCGCCTGCGGGCCTCAGTGGCCCTGCAGCCGATCGGCCCGCGCCTTCAGGCGCTGTGCGCGGAGGAGGTGGGGGCGGTCGAGCATCTCGCCCTCGAGGCCGATCACGCCGATGCCGGGATTGGCCGCGAAGAGCGCGATGATCGCTTCCGCCTTGGCCAGCTCGGCCGGGGCGGGGCTGAAGATCTCGTTGATCGGCGCGACCTGGGCGGGGTGGATCGCCATCTTGCCGGTGAAACCGTCGCGGCGCGCGGCCAGGCATTCCGCGCGGAAGCCGGCATCGTCCCGGAAATTGGTGAACACCGTGTCGATCGCGTCGACCTGGGCGGCCGCGGCGGCGAACAGCGTCATGGCGCGGGCGAGGCGGTAGGGATCGGCATAGCTGCCATCCGTCAGCCTGTTGGTCTCGGCTCCGAGATCGGCGGAGAGATCCTCCGCCCCCCAGGTCAGCGCCTGCAGCCGATGCGTCGCGCCGGCATAGCTGCCGAGGCCGAACACGCCCTTGCCGGTCTCGGTGGCGATGGGGATGATCCGCGTGCGGCCATCGGGCAGGTCATGCTCGGCCTCGCGCACCGCGATCTTGGCTCCGAGATGGCTGATATCGACCCCGCCTTCCGATTTCGGCAGCATGATCGCATCCGGCGCGCCGGGCATCACGGCGTCGAGGTCGGCATCGGTCAGTCCCGTGCTCAGCGCGTTGACCCGCACGATCAGCCGCGGGCGCCGGGGCAGCGCCTGGGCCGCCTGGAGGAAGGCCAGCGTGATCCGGCGGGCCTGCGGCTTGGCGTCGAGCGCCACGGAATCCTCGAGATCGAGGATCAGCGCGTCGGCGCCGCTGTCCAGGCCCTTCTGCTGCTTCCGGTCGCTGTCGCCGGGGACGAAGAGGAGCGAGCGCATCAGACCGCCACCGTCGCCGGGGCCGGGTGACGGCGCATGAAGGCCTGGCGGCGGCACTGCGCGACCAGCGTGCCGTCCTGCTTGAAGGCCTTGTGATGGAATTCGACGATGCCGGCATCCGGCCGCGAGCGCGATTCGCGCTTGCCGACGATCTCGGTGGTGCAATGGACCGTGTCGCCCTCGAAGAGCGGCGCCGGGAAGGTGACGTCGGTCATGCCGAGATTGCCGATAGTGGTGCCGATCGTGGTGTCGTTGACGGAGATGCCGATCATCAGCCCGAGCGTGAACAGCGAATTCATCAGAGGCTGGCCCCATTCGGTCTCGGTGGCGCAGAAATGCGCATCGATGTGAAGGGGTTGCGGGTTCAGGGTCATGTTGGAGAACAGCATGTTGTCCATCTGGGTGACGGTGCGCGTCAGCCCGTGCTCGATCACCGCGCCGACCTCGAAATCCTCGAAATAGATGCCGCCGCGCTTGTGACGCCTGATCTCAGCCATTGCCTTCTCTCCCTGAGGCTCCGGAAACCCGGCGATCCCGCCACGATTCCCGAACTTAACGGTTCGCTTACCATAACCGGTCCAGTCTCCACAGGCGCTCCCGCATCCTTGCGGCAGCGCGCGCCCGAGAGACCCGATGTTCCTGTTCTCCACCCCCGCGACACGCGAAGCACCGCAAGCCGACCCGGTCGTCAGCGCGATCCGCGAGGGGGCGCAGAAGACCGGTGCCGGCTTCGATTATCTGCTCAAGACGGCGCAGCGCGAATCGGCGCTGGAGCCCGATGCCAAGGCCAAGACGTCGAGCGCGACCGGGCTGTTCCAGTTCATCGAGCAGACCTGGCTTTCGATGGTCAAGCGCGAGGGGCCGAAGCAGGGGCTGGGCAGCTATGCCGAAGCGATCACCGAACAGGAAGGCGGCCGGCTGACGGTCGCCGACCCCGCCGCCCGGGACAGGATCCTGGAGCTGCGCAAGGATCCGCAGGTCGCCGCCGTGATGGCCGGCGCGCTCACCCAGCAGAACCGCGACCAGCTCGCGCAGGCGCTGGGGCGCCAGCCGCATGCGGGCGAGCTCTACATGGCCCATGTGCTGGGCGCGCGCGGCGCCTCCGAGCTGATCCGGGCCGCCGGCAGCGATCCCGGCCGGGTGGCGGCGCGGGATTTCCCCGACGCGGCCGCCGCCAACCGCGCGATCTTCTTCGACAAATCGGGGCGCGCGCGCTCGGCGCAGGAGGTCTATGGCGTGCTGGCCGCCAGCCACGCCAATACGCAGCTGACGACGGCGACCGCGACCGCCACGGCCGCGCCGGCCCGCGGGCGGGACGCGGCACAGCCCGCCGACCAGCCGGCCGAGATCGCCGCCGCTCTCGCGCCGGGCCGCGCCAAGGGGCTGATCGGGCTGTTCTCGACGGAAGGCTCGCGCGAGCCGGTGTCGCGGGCGGTCGCCAATCTCTGGTCGACGCCGCGCGCCGGCGGGACCCGCTACGCCTCGCTCGATGCGGCCGACCGCTATTTCCCGCGCCAGACGCAGAATGACGCCGCTCCGGCGGCCTCCGCCGCCATTCGCCCGGCCGAGCCGGCGCCGGCCGCGGCGCAGATCGTCTCCGCACCGCTGCCGCCGCAACGCCCAGGCGAGCTCTCGCAGCCCTCCCGCCAGCAGGCTCCCGGCGAGCCGGAGCCGCGTCAGGGCGGCAAGCCCAGGCGTGGCCCGCTCGATCTCGCCGCCTTCATGAACCAGAGGAGCGTGCGATGATCGTCCGGCGCTTTCTCCTCTGGGCCCGCACCGCCAATGCGGAGGCGCGCGCCTCCGGCAGCGCGGCGCTCGCCGGGGCCTATCTGCATTCCGCCATGGCGGAGGAGGATCGGCGCGAGGCGGAGACGGCGCTGACGGCGCTGGTCGACGATCCTTCGCCGCTCGTCCGGCGCGCCATCGCCGAAGCGGTGGCGTCCTCGCCGCAGGCGCCGCGGAACCTGATCCTCAGCCTGATCGACGATCCCGGCGACGTGGCGGCGCTGGTGCTGGCGCATTCGCCGCTGCTGACCGAGGCCGATCTGGTCGATGCCGCGGCGGTGGGCGACGGGCTCGCGCAGCGTGCCATCGCGCTGCGCCCGCATCTGACGGCCGGCGTCGCCGCGGCGCTCGCCGAGATCGGCTGCGAAGAGGCGCTGGTGACGCTGGCGGGCAATCCGAGCGCCGACATCCCCGAATTCTCGATGGAGCGCATGATCGAGCGCTGCGGCCAATCCGGGCCGCTGCGCGAGGCGCTGCTGGCGCGCGGCGATCTGCCGGCCGGGCTGCGCCAGGTGATCGCGGCGCGGGTCTCCGACGCGCTGGCCAGCTTCGTCACGGGGTGCGGCTGGCTGACGGCGGAGCGCAGTTCGCGGCTGGTGCGGGAATCGACGGAGCGCGTCGCCGTGGCTCTGGCCGCCGGCGGGCATGACAGCGACGCGCCGGCGATCGTCGCGGTGCTGCGCGAGAACGGCCGGCTGACACCGGGGCTGATGCTGCGTTCGCTGCTGAGCGGTGAGCCCGCTTTGGCGGAGGCGGCCTTCGTCGATCTCAGCGACCTCCCGGCCGAGCGCGTGGCGGCGCTGCTGCGCGACCGGCGTGGCTCGGGGCTGAAGGCGCTCTATCGCAAGGCCGGTTTGCCCGCCGCGGTCCAGCCCGCTTTCACGGCGGCGATCGCGGCGCTGAACGCGCGCGGCTTCGACAGAGGCGGTTCGCCCGCCGGGCTCGACCGATCGATCCTGCGCGAGGTGCTGATCGCCTGCGAAAGCCTCGAGGGCGCGGAAGCCAGCGCGATCATGGGGCTGCTCAGGCGGATGGATGCGGAAGCCGCGCGCGAAGAGGCGCGGATGATGGCCGACAGCCTCGCCGACGACGCCGCCTTCGCGCTGCTGCTGGAATCGGACCCCGCGCTCCTCGTCGAACTCGAGATCGGCGACATCCGCCAGGCGGCCTGAGCGCGCGCGGCCTCGCTGCCGCGGCCGCGCCTCAATAGCCGAATTGCTCCCGCAGGATGCGCTCGTCCAAGCTGTGGCCGGGGTCGTGCAGCATGACGAGATCGATGCTGCGGTCGATGGCGATGGCGACGGAGACGACATCGTCGATCTGCGTGTGGTCGGCCACGGCGCTGACCGGCCGCTTCTCCGGCTCCAGCACCTCGATGGTGACCTCGGCATGGTCGGGCAGCAGGGCGCCGCGCCAGCGCCGCGGCCTGAAGGCGGAGATCGGCGTCAGCGCCAGCAGCGGCGCGTCGAGCGGCAGGATCGGGCCGTTGGCGGAGAGGTTATAGGCGGTCGAACCGGCGGGGGTGGCGAGCAGCACGCCATCGGCGACGAGCTCCGAGAGCCGGATCTGGCCATCGACGGAAATACGCAGCTTCGCCGCCTGGTAGGAGCGGCGCAGCAGCGAGACCTCGTTGATCGCCATGGCCAGGACTTCGCTGCCGGTCCTGTCGACGGCGCGCATCGACAGGGGATGGACCACGCTGCGCTCGGCCGCCTCCAGGCGCTTGCTCAGCCCGCGCTCGCGGAACTCGTTCATCAGGAAGCCGACCGAGCCGCGGTTCATCCCGTAGATCGGCTTGCCGGTCCCCATGAAGCGATGCAGCGTCTGCAGCATCAGCCCGTCACCGCCCAGCGCCACGATGACGTCGGCTTCGGCCGGGTCGGCGTTGCGGTAGCGCTCGACGAGCTTGGCCAGCGCCGCATCCGCTTCGGGCGTTCCGCTGGAGACGAAGGAGATGGCTTTGTAGCGAGCGGTCATCATCGATCCCGAAGGCCCGCTGCGGAGCCGGAACGCTGCTTAGCACGGTCTGCCCGCCAGCGGCGAGACGGCAGCGGCCATGAAAAAGGCCGGGGTCGCCCCCGGCCTCGCTCGCGTGACGCCTTCGCGCCGATGGATCGGCGGCTCAGACGGCCGGGCTCCACTGCACCGGCACCAGCTCGAAGCCATTGCCGGATTTGGCGATGTGGCCGGTGGCCGGGAAGGGCGCGTGATAGAAGGCGACCTGCATCCGGTCGGCCGAGACCATGTCGAGCAGCTTGCGGCGCGTCGCGGTGGCCTGCGGACCGTCCATGTCGAAGACCGCCGACCATTCCGGGTTGCGCACGAACAGGGCAGGGTGGTTGGTGGTGTCGGACATCACCATCAGCTTGCCCGAGCCGGAGGCGACCGCGAAGACGGTGTGGCCCGGCGTATGGCCCGGCGCCGCGATGGCGGTGACGCCGGAGACGACCTCCTTGCCCGCCTCGAACTGCTTCACATCCTTGGCGATCGGGCCGAAGACGCGGCGCACGCCGCCGAAGGCACCCTTCATCGCCTCGGGCGCCGCATTCATCTTGGCGTCGTCCATCCAGAACGCCCATTCGGCGCTCGGCACCATCACTTCTGCATTCGGGAAGACGGAGGTGCCGTCCTTGAGGCGGAAGCCGTTGATGTGGTCGCCGTGGAAATGGCTGAAGAGGATGGTCGAGACATCCTTGGGATCGAAGCCGGCCGCTTTGAAATTGGCCATCCAGCGACCCGAGGTCGGCGCGCCGGAATCGCCGTTGCCGGTATCGATCAGCGTGGTCTTCCCACCGTTCTGGATGACCAGCGTGGTGAAGGAGATCGGCAGCGCATCCGCCGGCAGGAAGGCCTGCTCCATCGCCTTCTTCACATCGGCGAGCTCGGCATTGCGGACGAAGCCTTCGAGCGGGCGCCGGGCAAACCCGTCATTGATCGCGGTGACGGTGATGTCGCCGACCTTGTAGCGATAGAATCCGGGGGCCTGGTTCATCGGGGCTCCTTGAGCAGAGGCCGGGCTGATGCCGGCGGGTAGATCGAGCGTGGCTGCGACGGCGAGAGCACCGGCTCCGGCGATCAGGGTGCGGCGCGACGGTTCGTAAATTGTCATGGTTGTCTTCTCCCTCGGCTGCGACGAGCCTGTGCGGAACCTAGGCGCCGGCGCCAGACGATCAACATTTCCCTGCGTCGCCTTGGTCAACTCTGCGTGATCGCGCGGCCGGGCCGCAAGGAACATGCGCCGGCCTCCCCGGTTTCACCCCAGGAGGAGTGCCCGATCATGCGACAATCCGCGAAAGACCGGCTGATTTCGGCGCTGGCCGCGCAGCTGCGGGCCGAGCGCGACACGCGCGAGGCGCTGCGCCTGCTGATCGAGTCCGGAGGGGCCGATCGCGAGGCGATGTTGGCCATCCTGTCCGATCCGGTGCCCGTGCTGACGCGGGCCGATCTGGACCATGCCGAGCGGGTCGCCGCGCGGATCCGCAGCGAGTCCGTGCGGCGTTCGACGTTGCGCGGGGCGCTGCCGCGCAAGGCCGCATGATGATGGCCGGCGTGATCGCGCGGCGCTACTAGCCAGGCGAGGGTCCGCAATGCCCGATCTCGACATCTATCGCGCCAAGCGCGACTTCACCCGCACCGCCGAGCCGAAGGGCGCTGCCGCGCGCCGCCGCGCCGACGGGGCCGGGGGCGTCTTCGTGATCCACAAGCATGCGGCGCGCCGGCTGCATTACGATCTCCGGCTGGAGCATGGCGGCGTGCTGTGGTCCTGGGCCGTGACGCGCGGGCCGAGTCTCGATCCGGACGAGAAGCGGCTGGCGGTGCATGTCGAGGACCACCCGCTCGAATATGGCGGGTTCGAGGGCACCATACCCGAAGGCGAATACGGCGCCGGCGCGGTGCTGATCTGGGATGAAGGCCGCTGGCAGCCCGAGGGCGACCCCGCCAAGGGCATGGCCAAGGGCCATCTCGCCTTCAGCCTGCAGGGGCACAAGCTGGCCGGGCGCTGGCATCTCGTCCGGCTGAAGCCCCGCAAGGGGGATCGCGGCGATAATTGGCTGCTGATCAAGGTCGATGACCAGGCCGCGCGGCAGGATGAGGACATTCTGGAGACGCAGCCGAATTCGGTGAAGTCCGGGCTCGGCATCGAGGAGGTGGCCGAGCGCAAGGCGCCGGCCAAGGCCAGTGCAAAGACCAAGGCCAAGGCCGGCAAGAGCGCCATGTCAGCGAAGTCCGCCGAGACGAGCACATCGACCAAGGCCGCCAAGACCTCGGTCAAAGGCAAGGCCGCGAAGCGCAAAGCCGTCGCCGAGCTGCCGGCCTTCGTCGAGCCGTGCCTCGCGACCCTGCAGGAGAACCCGCCGGCCGGGGAGACATGGCTGCATGAGGTGAAGTTCGACGGCTACCGGCTGCAGGCGCGGATCGAGGATGGGGAGGCGGCGCTGCTGACGCGTTCGGGGCTGGATTGGACGGGGCGCTTCGGCGAGACGCTGATCGCGGCGCTGCGGCAGCTGCCCTGCGACAACGCCCTGATCGACGGCGAGGTGGTGGCGCTCGCCGATGGCGGCATCTCCTCCTTCTCGGCGCTGCAGCAGGCGCTGTCGGAGGAGCGCACCGATGCTCTGGTGTTCTTCGCCTTCGACCTGTTGTTTCTCGACGGCGAGGATCTGCGCGAGGAGCCGCTGCTGGCCCGCAAGGAGCGGCTGGAAGCCCTGCTGCAGAAGGCCGAGCTCGAAGGGCCCGTCCGCTACAGCGAGCATTTCGTCGAGCCGGGGCAGTCGATGCTGCGCCATGCCTGCCGCATGGGGCTGGAGGGGGTGATCTCGAAACAGGCCGACGCTCCCTATCGCAGCGGGCGGGGCAAGAGCTGGATCAAGTCGAAATGCACGCAGCGGCAGGAATTCGTCATCGCCGGATACGTGCCGTCGAAAACCTCCGGCGGGGCGCTGGGCTCGATCGTCGCGGCCTATCACGAGGATGGGGCGTTGAAGCCGGCCGGGCGCGTCGGCACCGGGTTCAGCCGCGACTCCGCCGCCGCGCTGAAGGCCAGGCTCGACGCCATCCGGGCCGAGGCCTCGCCGTTCACCGGTGCGGCGGCGCGCGAGAAGGGCGTCGTCTGGGTTCGTCCCGAACTGGTGGCGGAGATCGAATTCCGCGCCTGGACGGCCTCGAAGACATTGCGGCACGCCTCATTCCTCGGCCTGCGCGAAGACAAGCCGGCGCGAGAGGTGGTGGCGGAAACGCCTCTCCCGGCCGATGAGGAGGCCGATCGGGCCGGGAAGCCGAAGGCCGCGCGCGGCAAGGCGCCGGCCGGCAAGGGCAAAGCCGCGGCCAGGCCCGCGGCGACGGCGAAAGACGCCGCGAAGACCGAGGCGCGGCCGACGACCTCGCTCACGCTCAGCAATCCCGACAAGCCGCTCTGGCCGGATGTCGGGCTGACCAAGCAGGGGCTGCTCGATTATTACGCCGCGGTCTGGCCGCGCATGGAACGCTTCGTCGTCAACCGGCCGCTCAGCCTGCTGCGGGCGCCGGACGGCATCGGCCGCCATGTCTTCTTCCAGAAGCACGGCTCGCCGGGGATGGATCAGGCGATAAAGCGCCACAAGGACAAGGATGGCGAGGACCTGCTGTTCATCCGCGATTTCGACGGGCTGGCGGCGCTGGTGCAGATGGGCACCGTCGAGATCCATGTCTGGGGCGCCACCATGGATGTGGTAGAGCAGCCGGACCAGATCATCTTCGACCTCGATCCCGATCCGGGCGTGCCGATCGAACGGGTGCGCGACGGGGCCTTCACCGTCCGCGAGCGGCTGGCAGATCTCGGCATGACGAGCTGGCTCAAGACCTCGGGCGGCAAGGGCTATCATGTCGTGCTGCCGCTCGAGCCGAAGGCCGATTGGGTGAAGGTGAAGGCGTTCGCCCGGGACTTCGCCCAGGCGCTGGAGCAGGCCGAGCCGAAGCTCTACACGGCGAAGCTGGCCAAGGCCGCGCGCAAGGGGCGGATCTTCATCGACTATCTCCGCAATGGCCGCGGCGCCACGGCGATCGCCGCCTATTCGACGCGGGCGCGCAAGGGCGCGGCGGTCTCGATGCCGATCGCCTGGACGGAGCTCGAGCAGGGCGTGGCGCCGGATGCTTTCCGCGCGTCCACGGACGGATTTCCCGATCGCGCAGATGCCTGGGCCGATTTCGCCCCGGAGCGCTCACTCTAGACTGCCCCTTCAGAGGACGCAGATGGCACGCTACTTCATCCAGATGGAGGGGGACAGCCAGCCCGGCACTGACGAAGAAGGGTTCGAGCTGCCCGATGACGGCGCCGCACGCTCGGCTGCACTGGACGCCTTGCCCGACATGCTGCGCGAGACGATCCCGGCGCGCGACGAGACGGAGCTGGTCGTGACCGTGCGCGACATGCATGGCAGGCTGATCTATACCGCGACCCTCGCCTTGCATGGCGAATGGAAGGTCTGAGCGCCCAATGCCCTGAGTTGTGCCGCAAGACCCATGCAGCCGGTGCGATTTAGTCCCAAATGGAACTTCCATCAAATGTTGAAGACAGGCCGTCGCAGATGTGCCTATGCCTTCCCGATGACTCAGCTTCGGGATGATCGCTTTGCCTGAGCGGCTCGCAGCCAAGACCCTCGGCGTCCTTGCCAGAGGCTTGCCCCGGCAGAAGGCGACGGTGAGCTCGTCGGCCCTTTATGCGCTGGTGATCACCCTGGTGGCGACGCTGCTGCGCCTGGCGCTCGATCCGCTGCTCGGCCTCGGCGTGCCCTTCATCTCCTTCTTTCCGGCGGTGATGATCGCGGCCGTGCTCGGCGGCGCGCTGGCGGGGCTGCTGACGCTGCTGCTCTGCGCTGTGATGGCGGCGTTCTTCTGGTTTCCGTCGCTGCGGGCGCTGCAGCCGGACGGCGCGGCGATGGCCTCGGTCGCCGCCTTCCTGGTGTTCGGCAGCGTGCTGATCGGCGTCGCCCTGATGGTCCGCGTCCTGTTGCGCACGGTGATCGAGGCGGAGGAACGCTCGCGCGTGCTCGCCCATGAGATGAAGCACCGGATCGGCAATACGCTGGCCGTGGTCCAGGCGCTGGTGCGCCAGACGCGCCGCAGCGCGCATTCGCTCGAGGAGTTCGACGCGGTCTTCACCGAGCGCATCGCAGCGCTGGCGCGGGCGCAGGACGTGGTCAGCGGCAATCCGAACCTGCCGACCGAACTGCGCCAGCTGCTCGCCGGCGTGCTCCGGCCCTTCGGGACCGAGCGCTTCTCCCTCTCGGGGCCGACGGCCGGGATCAGTGCCGATACCGCGATGTCGCTGGCGCTGCTGGTGCATGAGCTCGCGACCAACGCGCTGAAATACGGCGCGCTGTCGGTGCCCGCCGGCCGGGTGGAGTTGTCCTGGCGGCTGGGCGAGGGGCGAATCGATCTCGGCTGGCAGGAGCGCGATGGCCCGCCGGTGACGGTGCCGGAGCGGGCGGGCTTTGGCTCCAAACTGCTGAAGACCGCCTTCGCCGCCGATATGGGCGAGACCACGATCCTCTACGAGCCGGACGGCGTGCGCTGCGCCATCGCGCTGCCGGCCGCGAGCCCGGCGGCCAAGGCGGATCTGGTCGCGGGTTTCGTGGCGCGGGCCTGAACTTTTGCCGGCTCCGGCGGTTGCCGGATTGCGGGTCAGGCATTCCCCCGCCACTCGGCCGGCTCTCTCGTCACGAGAAGCCGGCCCTTTTTCACTGTCTCAGCCTGATTTCGGGCCGTTCTCGTCGCGATCGCGGCCATGGCCATTGCCCTGCGTCGCGTCGCCATCGCCCGACAGCACGACGGGATTGGCGCTGTGCAGCCCGCCCTTGTTCGGCGACGTCCGGCCCTCGCCATATTGCCCCGCCGCATCGTGCTTGATCGCGGCCGCGCTGCTGTGGTCGCCGCGATCCGGCTCATAGGGCGGATTCGGACCGGTGGGATGGGCGGATGCCGGGTCGGGCCCGGGCCGGCGCTGGTCCTGCTCGCCCGGCTGGCCGGGACGACGCGGCGCATCATAGGCGGATGGCGTATCGGTCTGTCGGGTCTTGTCGGTCATGGCGCTGCGTCTCGCCTGGTCGCATAGGTTTCGGAAGCGGAGGGGGTCAGGCTGTCGGCGCGGCCATGCGGCTCGATGTCGAAGGCGCGCCTGGTGGCGTCGCGATTGCTCCTGCGCCGCAGGAACCACATGAAGCTCAGGATCAGGAACAGTAGCAGCCCGCCGAAGGTGACGATCATCAGCCACCCCGACATCTGGTCGGTCTCCATGATCTTTCCTTTCCCGTTCGCCCCAGCCGCGAGAGCAACGCTGCTGCGCGCCGATTGATCCGCCCGCGGCTCAGCCCTCCTCGCCGGGCAGGGCGGCGCCATCCGCCTTCTCATGGCCGCCGAAGGTCAGCTGGAAGGCATGGGCATGGTCGGCGCTGGTGAAGCTGAGGTGCAACCGCGCCTGTTCATGCTGGCGCGTCAGCCGCACCTGATGCGGCATCTGCCATTCCACCAGCCATTCGCCGATGGCCTTCAGCCGCGTGTTGATTTCGTCGGGCGCGATCAGGAGATCGACCCGATACGGGCCAGCTTCGATCTGATCCGTCAGCGCGACGGTCAGATGGTCGGCTTCCCGCTTGGTCCCATCAGGCATGCCAGCTCCCGAGAATCCAACTCCGTTGCTTCCTCGCCCTTAAAAATGCGGTCGGGCGGGCATGGGTTCCCTATCGGGAGACGAGGCCGGGAGCGGCCGCCAAGCTCTCCGGGGACGTGAGATGGGGGCGGCCGCGCCGGGCCGCGCGCGCCCCCTTGTGCAGGCGGCGGCTTTCGGGCCATGGTCCGGCAGGTCCATCCTGCAGCGTCAGTCTGCTTCCTCCTTCTTTCTGCCCTGCAAGAGCCTGTCCGCGTATGGTTTCCGTCGAGCTCAGGACTGTATCGAAGAATTGGGGCGGCGCGCCCGCGGTCGATTCGATCAGCTTCACCGTGGCGCAGGGACATCTGGTGGCGCTGCTCGGGCCCTCGGGTTGCGGCAAATCGACGACTTTGCGGCTGATCGCCGGTCTCGAGGAAACCAGCGGCGGCGCGATCCTGATCGGGGAGCGGGACGTCACCAGCGCCCCGCCTTCGCGGCGCGGCATCTCGATGGTGTTCCAGAACTACGCGCTGTTCCCGCATCTCTCGGTCGCCGAGAACATCCTGTTCGGGCTCAAGGTCAGGCATGTCGGCCGGGCCGAGCGGGATGAGAGGCTGAAGCGGACGGCGGATATCCTCGGCCTCGCCGGGCTGCTCGACCGCAAGCCCTCGCAGCTCTCCGGCGGCCAGCAGCAGCGCGTGGCGCTGGGCCGGGCGATCGTGGCGGAAGCGCCGGTCTGCCTGATGGACGAGCCGCTCTCCAATCTCGACGCGCAGCTGCGAGTCGAGATGCGGCGCGAGATCCGCGAGCTGCAGAAGCGGCTGGGGATCACCATGGTCTATGTCACGCATGACCAGGTCGAGGCGATGACCATGGCCGATCAGGTGGTGCTGATGCGCGCCGGCCGCATCGAGCAGGATGGGCCGCCCGATACGCTCTACGAGCATCCGGAGACGATCTTCGTGGCGCGTTTCGTCGGCACGCCGCCGATGAACGTGATCAGCTGGCGATCGGTGCTGGAGCATGGCGCGGGCGCGGGACTATCGGCGCCGCCGGGCCATGAGCCGGCGCGGCTCGCCGTCGGGATCCGGCCGGAGATGACCGAACTGGCAGAGAGCGGCATCGCCGCCGAGGTGGTGGCGGTCGAGTATCTCGGCGCCGACACTCTGGTCGAAACCCGCATCGACGGGCAGAATTTCATCATTCGCCGGCCCGGCAAGGTGAAGGCCAGGCCGGGCGAGCGCGTCTACATCGGCCTGTCACAGAACGCGGTGCATTGGTTCGATCTTCAGACCGAACGCAGGCTGATTCAGGATTGACTGCCAATTCACGGCGGGCATCCAGATCCGCCGACAGCAGGGGAGATGATGATGGACAGGCGTGAATTACTGGGCGGCGCGGCCGCTCTGGCCGGGAGCCTGGCGCTGCCGCGGGGCGCGCTGGCGCAGAGCGCGACGGAGATCTCGTTCTTCTATCCGGTCGCCGTGGGCGGGCCGATCACCAAGCTGATCGACGCCTTCGCCGCGGATTTCGAGAAGGAGAACCCGTCGATCAAGCTGAAGCCGATCTATGCCGGCACCTATCAGGAGACGATCGTCAAGGCGCTGACGGCCCATAAGAGCGGCACGCCGCCGGTGACCTCGGTGCTGCTCTCCACCGATATGTTCACGCTGATCGACGAGGACGCCATCGTCCCCTTCGACCCGTTCATCAAGACCGAGGACGACAAGAAGTGGCTGGCGAGCTTCTTCCCGGCCTTCATGGAAAACAGCCAGACCGGCGGCAAGACCTGGGGCATCCCGTTCCAGCGCTCCACGGTGGTGCTCTACTGGAACAAGGAGCTGTTCAAGGAGGCCGGGCTCGACCCCGAGAAGCCGCCGGCGACCTGGGCCGAGCAGCTCGAATTCGCCCAGAAGCTGACGAAGAAGGACGCTTCCGGCAACGTCACGCAATGGGGCATCCAGATCCCGTCCTCGGGCTTCCCCTATTGGCTGTTCCAGGGGCTGTCGACGCAGGCCGGCGCGATCCTCGCCAATGCCGCCGGGGACAAGACCAATTATGCCGATCCGGCCGTGGTCGAGGCGCTGCAATATTGGGTGGACCTCGCCCAGAAGCACAAGGTGCACCCGCCCGGCATCGTCGAATGGGGGACCACGCCGCGTGACTTCTTCGAGAAGAAGGTCGCGATGATGTGGACCACCACGGGCAACCTCACCAATGTCCGCAGCAACGCGAAATTCCCCTTCGGCGTGGCGATGCTGCCGGGCGGCAAGCGTCGCGGCAGCCCGACCGGCGGCGGCAATTTCTATCTGTCGAAGAAGGCGACGCCGGCCCAGCAGGAGGCGGCGTTCAAGTTCATCCGCTGGATCACCACTCCCGAGCGCGCCGCGCAATGGGGCATCGACACCGGCTATGTCGCGGTCTCGCCGGCGGCCTATGAGACGGCGGCGATGAAGGCCTATGCCAGCGAGTTCCCGCCGGCGCTGGTGGCGCGCGACCAGCTTCCGCACGCGGTGGCCGAGCTGTCGACGCATGAGAACCAGCGCGTGACCAAGGCGCTGAACGACGGGCTGCAGGCGGCGCTGACCGGGACGAAGACGCCGCAAAAGGCGCTGGAGGATGCGCAGGCCGAGGCCGAGCGCATCCTGAAGCCCTATCGCTGAGGCATGAACACCCGCGCGACCGCGACCGTCCATGGCTGGCTGCTGCTGCTGCCGGCCATGGCCTGCCTCGCCCTATTCACGCATTGGCCCGCGGTCGCGAGCCTGATCGAGAGCTTCTACTCGACGCCGCGCGGGCGCAGGCCCGCGCGCTTCGTCGGCGCGGACAATTACCAGCAGATGCTGGCGGACCCGATCTTCTGGAAGGCGATGAGCAACAACCTCTGGTTCGCGCTCGGCACCATCCCGACCTCGATCGCGCTCGCCATGCTGATGGCGCTCTGGGTCAATGACCGGATCGTCGGGCGCACCTGGGTGCGGATGTCGTTCTTCACGCCGACCATCCTGCCGATGATCGCGGTGGCCAATATCTGGCTGTTCTTCTTCACCCCGCAATACGGGCTGCTGGAGCAGATCATCCAGGCCTTCGGGGGCAGCAACACCAATTGGCTGGGCTCGCAGGATACGGCGCTCTATGCCGTGACCATCGTCGCGATCTGGAAAGAGGCCGGCTTCTTCATGATCTTCTACCTCGCGGCGCTGCAGGCGATCCCGCCCAGCCTCGGCGAGGCGGCGGCGATCGAAGGCGCCTCGCGCTGGACCTATTTCCGCAGGGTCCAGTTCCCGCTGCTGATGCCGACCACGCTGTTCGTGCTGATCAACGCGGTGATCAACGCCTTCCGGATGGTCGACCATATCTTCGTGATGACGCGCGGCGGGCCCGACAATGCGACCACGCTGCTGCTGTTCTACATTTACCAGGTCGGCTTCAGCTTCTGGGACACGGCCTATGCGGCGACGCTGACCTGCGTGCTGCTGCTGCTGCTCGCGTTGGTCGCCTTCGCGCAATATGGCTGGCTCGAGCGCAGGATCCATTACAGATGAGCGCCGTGCAACCGCAGGCGCCCGCCGCCCGCTCCGACCCCTATGGCCCGAAGGGGCTGGCGCTGACGCTGGAATCGACCGGCGCGATCCTGCTGGCGCTGATCTGGATCCTGCCGCTCGCCTATGCCGTCTGGGCGGCGATCCACCCCTCGGAATACACCACCAATTTCGTGCTGACGGCGCCGCTGACGCTGGGGAATTTCAGCCGCGCCTGGGCGGCGGCCCCGTTCGCGCGCTATTTCCTGAACACTTTCGTGCTGGTCACGATGATCCTGAGCTTCCAGCTCGTGCTCGGCACGCTCGCGGCCTATGCGCTGGCGCGGCATGATTTCTGGGGCCGCGACGTCGCCTTCGCCCTGATCCTGGCGCAGCTGATGATCATGCCCGACGCGCTGATCGTCGAGAATTACCGCACCATGGCCAGGCTCGGCCTGGTCGACACCATCACCGCCATCGCGCTGCCCTATATCGCCTCGGCCTTCGGCATCTTCCTGCTGCGCCAGACCTTCAAGACCGTGCCGCGGGAGCTCGACGACGCCGCCCGCGTCGAAGGCGCCAACCCGCTGCAGGTGCTGATGAAGGTCTATGTGCCGCTGGCGCGCCCCACCTACATCGCCTACGGGCTGGTCTCGGTCAGCTTCCACTGGAACAACTTTCTGTGGCCGCTGCTGGTGACGAACTCGGTCGAGGCGCGGCCGCTGACGGTCGGCCTGCAGATTTTCTCCTCGACGGATCAGGGCATCGACTGGGCGGTGATCTGCGCGGCGACGCTGATGACCTCGGCGCCGCTGCTGATCGCCTTCCTGCTGTTCCAGCGGCAATTCGTGCAGAGTTTCATGCGGGCGGGCATCAAGTGACCATGCGGCTGATCACCTGGAACATCCAATGGGCGCGCGGCACCGATGACCGTGTCGACCCCGCCCGCATCGTCGCCCATGCCAAGGCGATGGCGGATTTCGACGTGCTCTGCCTGCAGGAGGTCGCCGATAATTTCGCCGAGCTCGACGGCAATGATTCCGGCGACCAATTCGCAGCGATCGCCGCGCTGCTGCCGGGGTTCACCGCGGTCGAGGGGATCGGCGTCGACACCGATGACGGCGAGGGCGGGCGCAAGCGCTTCGGCAATCTGCTGCTGACGCGCTATCCCGTCGCCCAGATCCTGCGGCACATGCTGCCCTGGGAGGCGGCGGCGACGCGCAACATGCCGCGGGTGCTGATCGAGGCGGTGGCGCAGACGCCGTTCGGGCCGGTCAGGCTGATGACCACCCATCTCGAATATTCCTCGCCGCTGCTGCGGGCCGCGCAGGTCGAGGCGATCCGGGAGGTGCATCGCATGGGCTGTGCGCGCCATGCCACGCCGCGCCAGGCCGGGCCGCATACCTATAAGATGACTCCCGGCACCAGCAGCGCCATCCTGACCGGGGATTTCAACATGCGGCCGGATGATGCGTCGCTCGCAAGGCTGATGGCGCCCTTCGACGGGGCGGTGCCGCCGCTCGTCGATCTCTGGCCGCATCTCGAGGGCGGCAGGGAGCATCCGCCCTCGGCCTTCATCGTCGACCAGACCTATGGCGCCCCGGGCTGCCTGGACTATGTGCTGGCGACGCCGGATCTGGCGCAGCGCGCGCGCCGCATCGTCTACGAAATCGAGACGCGGGCCTCGGACCACCAGCCGATCCTCGTCGAATTCGGCACCGACTGATGCTGTTCACCCGGCAGGACCATGACCGGCTGACCGAGATCCTGATCGAAGCGGCGCAGCGCGAGGTGATGCCGCGCTTCCGCAATCTGGCGGCTGGGGACATCAGGCAGAAGAAGTCGGCGCAGGATCTCGTGACCGAGGCCGACGAGGCGGCGGAGCGCTTCATCGCCGCGGAATTGGCGAAGGCCTTTCCGCACGCTCTGCTGGTCGGGGAAGAGGCGGCGACGGCCGATCCGTCGCTGACGGGCCGGCTGGCGGCGGCGGAGCTGGCTTTCGTCATCGATCCCATCGACGGCACCCTGAACTATGCCAGCGACCTGCCGCTCTTCGCCGTGATGGCGGCCGCGCTGGTGAAGGGCGAGACCGTCGCGGCGGTGATCCATGATCCGGTGGTGGCGGACAGCGCGCTGGCTCTGCGCGGGGAGGGGGCCTGGCTCGCGCGCAGCGACGGCAGCCGGCGCGATCTCGTGGCGGCGCGGCCCGATCTCCCGGCGGCGATGACGGCGATGGTCAGCTGGCAATATTTCCCGGAGCCGGTGCGCAGTGCGCTGCCCTCCCGCTTTCCCGCCTTCGCCGATGTCGCCTCGCTGCGCTGCTGCGGGCAGGAATATCGCCAGGCGGCCGCCGGCCATTGCCATGTGCTGCTCTATGGCCGGCTGAACCCCTGGGATCATGCACCGGGCGCGCTGCTGGTGGCCGAGGCGGGGGCGCATATCCGGCTGCTCGACGGCACGCCCTACCGGCCGGGACAGGCTGCGACCGGACTGCTCTGCGCGCCCGACGCGGTGAGCTGGCAGGCGGCGAGAACGGCGCTGATCGACTGAGGCGCTCAGGTTTCGGTGATGAGATAGACGCTGGCCAGCGCCACGATCAGCAGCGCCGCGGCGAACAGCGCGATGTCGACCCAGGGCGAAGGCGGCTGGGGCTCCGGGGCATGAGGCGTGGGCATGGGCCGGAGCTAGAGCGGCCCGCGAGGATGTCCAGCCTTCGTTTTCGCCTCTCCTTGGGGCATGAGGTTGCTGCGCATCGGCAGAGCGGCCGCAAGGGGTGCATCGCCGCGTGCCGATGATACTGTGGCGGCGGGGGGCTGGATCGAGATGGGTGGATGGCGCCCACGCGGCCCCGATCGCCGCCCGGCCCGAGGCGGGGCGGACGCTTCAGAAGGGGAACCCATCATGGCGATACTCGACCACAACACGCAGCCGCTCGAGAAATGGCGCGACGGCGTGATGACGCAGATGCGGGTCTCCGCGCTGGTCGAGGGTCGGCAGCTCTGCATTTTCGACCAGTTCTGCGAGCAGGGCCTCGGCGCGCCGATGCACCTCCATGCGGTCGAGGAGGTGCTGGAGGTTTTCGAGGGGACGGCGGAGATCTATCTGCGCAACGAGACGATGATCGTCACCGCCAACCAATCCGTGCTGGTACCGGCCGGGGCCCGCCACGGCTTCAAGAATGTCGGGACCGGCATTCTGCATGTGCGCGCGACCCTGGCCGCGGCGATCTTCGAAGCCTCCTATGACGATCGCAACGAGCTGTCGCGCCGCTACGTGCCCGACAACGCCTGAGCGCCGCGGCCCGCCAAAGCTTTGGGACGGGATCAATCCTCCCGTCCCTGATCGATCTGCCGCATCACCTGTTCGGGGCGGATATCCTGCGCCGCCTCCCGTACCTCCGAATCCTCCACGGCGGGGGCGTCGAGCTTGCGGGCGATGGCGGCGAGCATCTCCACGAGCTTGGTGACCTCGTGTTCGGCCAGCCGATTGACCTGTAGGTCGAGCTCGGCCCGCCGCTCGGCGGCGCGCAACATCGCGTTCTGGCTGATCAGGATGAAGGTGGAGAGGAAGATCGCCTCGACCGAGGCCACCATCCCGAGCATCACGAAGGTCGGGTCCCATCGCGGCAGCAGCGGCAGCAGGCCGAGAGGGTTTCGCGGATCGGCGCTAGCGACGGGGGAAGGCGCGGCTGAGATGCGTCGAGCCGGCGAGGCCGTAGCGCCAGGGCTGTTCCTGCGCCTTGCTGATGCCGATGCGCGGCCCGGTCAGCAGCGGCGGCTCGGCCCCCCTGTCGAGCAAGACGAAAGGCGCCGCGGTGACGTTGAGCCCATCATGGGCGAGGGAGATGCCCAGCGCCTGCGCCAGCCGTCCGGGGCCGGAGCAGAGCGCGGTGCCGGCGCCGCGGCGTGCCGCCATCTCGGCCAGGCCCGAAAGCGGCGCCAGGGCGCGCAGCAGCACGGCGCCCTGCTCGACCGCGACGATGTTGAAGCACCAATGCAGCCCATAGGAGCGGTAGACATAGGCGCGCCCGGCCGGGCCGAACATGCTGCGATTGCGCGGTGTCGGCCCGCGAAAACTATGGGAGGCGGGGTCGTCGCGGGTATAGGCCTCGGTCTCGACGATGACGCCGCCGACGCCGTCCAAGAGCAGCGTCGTCCCGATCAGCCGCCGCGCCAGGGCGGGCGCGCTCAGCGCCAGCGGGCCGGTCTCGAAATCCGCGATCTCCAGCGGGTGGCCGGCAGGGGGCGGCACGATCTCGACCAGGGACAAGCTCCATCTCACGCCCGGGCGCCCGCAGGACGCTGAGGACCCGAATCCGGATACCGGTTCAACCTGTTGACGATAAAGGAGTTCCGAGTGGTGCCGGCGGAGAGGATCGAACTCCCGACCTTCGGTTTACAAAACCGCTGCACTACCGCTGTGCTACGCCGGCCCGCACTCGCGACAAGCGGTTACCAGCCGCCGCTTTCGAGGGCAAGCCGCATCGGCCGGCCTCAGTCGCGGTTCCGCTTCCCTTGCGCGCCAGCGCGGCTATGATCGCGCGAGGAGGCCTGCCATCGGGTGAGGAGTGTGCGTCATGACGCGCCGATCGGGACGATGCCTGCTGCTTCTCGCGGGCGCTCTGCTGGTGATGCCGCCGGGCCAGGGGCTGGCGGCGGGGGCGCGCGGCAGCGGCCTGGCGCCTGCCGCCTCCCATGCCGGGGCTCATCGCCATCTCGCCGGCAGGCCCGCTTGGCCGGGCAGCCGCCATCACCGCGTCCCGCGCGTCGCCCCGCTCGGCTACGCGCCCTTCATCCCGCTGGAGGAGGGGTTTTTGTCCTACCCCGCCGGCTATATGCGAGGGGACGAGGTGCCGCTGACGCGCCGCGCCCCGAGCCCGCCACCCGATCCGGACTCCTTCGACGGCATGCGGGTGCGCACCGGCATTCCGCGTCCGCCGACGCCCGAGCCGACGCTGTACCGGCTGGTCGGGCCGCGCGACCGGCCGGCGACGCAGGCGATCAGGATCGCGGGAGAAGGGGCGGGCCGCCACCGCCATGCCGAATCCGGGGCGCTGCTGCTGATCGTGCCGCGGCGCTGAGCGCGCGGCGGCCGCAGCTTCAGCCGCGCCGGCTGGCGACGTAGAGCGCGATCGCGGTGGCGTTGGAGACGTTCAGGCTGGTGATGGCGCCCGGCACCTCCAGCCGCGCGACATGGTCGCAGAGTTCGCGGCTGCGCTGGCGCAGGCCCTTGCCCTCGGCGCCCATCACCATGACGAGCGGCCGGCGCAAGGCGATCGAATCGAAGCTCTCCTCGCCATCGGAATCGAAGCCGATGCGCTGGAAGCCGCGCTTGCCGAGATCCTGCAGCGCATCGCCGAGATTGCGCACCGCGATCAGCGGCACGTGTTCGAGCGCGCCCGAGGCCGATTTCGCGAGCACGCCGGTGGCGGCCGGGGAGTGGCGGATGGTGACGATCACGGCCGCGGCCCCGAAGGCGGCGGCGGAGCGGAGGATGGCGCCGACATTATGCGGGTCGGTGATCTGGTCCAGCGCCAGCACCACCGCATCGTCGGGCAATGTGTCCAATGACGGCGAGGGCAGCGGGTCGCAGACGAGATAGAGCCCCTGATGCACCGAATCGGGGGTGAGCAGCCGGTCGATCTCGGAGGGGCGCACCAGCGTCGCCTCGAGCGGCAGCGTGCCGACCTCCTCCTCGAGGCGCTTCAGCGCGTTCTCGGTGGCGAGCAGGCGCCTGAAACGCCGGCTCGGGTTGCGCAGCGCCTCGATGACGGGGTGGACGCCATAGAGCACCGCCTCGTCGATATCGCCGGGCCGATGCGGCGGCGGCCCGTCCTCGCGGCGCTGGAAACGGCTCTGCCCATGACCTCCGGGCCGGCCGGATTTGGGACGAAACGGCGCGGGCATCATCGGACTCCTCAAGCTCCGCCGCATGCCCTGACACGGCTTCCGCCGCTTGACCAGAGGCTTGTCGGGGACGGGCCCGGGATCGGCGGAGACGGAGCGCGCCTGTCGCAAGGGCAGATGCGCCGGCTCGTCCGCGGGAAATGCGCGCGGCGTGTTTTGCCGGTTGACAGCGGCAGGCCCGGTCACCATAAGTCCGGCCGCGCCTGTCGCCGTCACGCAAGTGACACGAGAGTTCGCCTGCGGCCTGGCCGCAAGCGGCGCGGGCGGGGGAATGTCCCGAGCGGCAAAGGGGGCGGACTGTAAATCCGCTGGCTATGCCTTCGCAGGTTCGAGTCCTGCTTCCCCCACCATCTTCCTGCATCGCTGCGATCCGGCTCACGGCGCAGCTGCGTGGCCGCAAGGCCCTTCACACACAGCTTTCATCCGCAAATCCGCCCCCGGCCCATCGCCGCCGCCCGCCCGGCGGCTTTTCAAACACGCGTCATTTCGCCTAGTCATCTTGGGTGCGAGCCAGCCCCGGACCCGATGCCCAGCCATGACCATCACCGATATCGCGACCCGAACCTATAATCACGGCTGGCGGCTGGACCCGATCATCCGCAGCCTGCTCGACACGGATTTCTACAAGCTGCTGATGCTGCAGATGATCCGCAGCTTCCATCCGCAGGTGCAGGTCACCTTCTCGCTGATCAATCGCTCACGGCACATCAGGCTGGCCGATATCGTCGACGAGGCGGAGCTGCGCGCCCAGCTCGATCACGCGCGCTCGCTGCGCTTCGCCAAGAAGGAGCTGATCTGGCTCGCCGGCAACAGCTTCTATGGCAAGACGCAGATGTTCTCGCCGGATTTCCTGGGCTGGCTCGCAGGCTTCCAGCTGCCGGATTACGAGCTGCGCAAGGTCGACGGGCAGTATGAGCTGCATTTCGAGGGGCCCTGGACCCATACCACCATGTGGGAGGTGCCGGCGCTGGCGATCATCAATGAATTGCGCGCCCGCCGGGTGATGGTCGGCCAGAAGCGTTTTTCGCTCGACGTGCTCTATGCCCGGGCCAAGGCCAAGATGTGGGACAAGGTCGAACGGCTGCAGCGCCTGCCCAATCTCAAGCTCTCCGATTTCGGCACGCGGCGCCGCCATGGCCATCTCTGGCAGCGCTGGTGCGTGGAAGCGCTGAAGGAAGGGCTCGGCCCGAAATTCAGCGGCACCTCCAATGTCCTCCTGGCGATGGACACCGATCTCGAGGCGATCGGCACCAATGCGCATGAGCTGCCGATGGTGCTGGCGGCGCTGGCCGAGAGCGATGCGGAGCTGCTGCAGGCGCCCTATCGCGTGCTCGACGAATGGCGCCAGGTCTATGGCGGCAATCTGCTGATCGCCCTGCCGGACGCCTTCGGCACCACCGGCTTCCTGCGCCATGCGCCGGATTGGGTGGCGGAATGGACCGGGTTCCGGCCGGATTCGGCGCCGCCGATCCCGGCGGGCGAGGAGATCATGGCCTGGTGGCGGGACAGGGGACGCGACCCGCGCGACAAACTGCTGGTGTTCTCGGACGGGCTCGACGTCGATGCGATCGAGCGGGTCTACCATCATTTCGACGGCAAGGTCCGCACCGCCTTCGGCTGGGGCACCGACCTGACCAATGATCTCGTCGGCTGTTCGCCGGACGGCTCGCGCGCGCTCGACCCGATGTCGCTGGTCTGCAAGGTGACGCGGGCAAACGGGCGCCCGGCGGTGAAGCTCTCGGATAATCCCGACAAGGTCTCGGGCGAGGCCGAGGCGGTGGCGCGCTATCGGCGGGTGTTCGGGGTCTGACGGAAACGCGTCGCTGCGAAGGCTGGTTCCCCATCAGCCCTCAACCTGAGGAGGCCCGCAAGGGCCGTCTCGAAGGATGCTCCAGCGCGCACCCGTCATTGCGAGCGAATGCGAAGCAACCCAGGATCGTCGAGCGCTGCGCTCCCCTGGGTTGCTTCGTCGCTACGCTCCTCGCAATGACGGCTCGGTCGGGGCGGAATACGGCGCGAGATTGCGCCGGATCCGTTCCAGCACCGTGCCTTCATAGGCTGCCGGCGTGAATTGCCGCCCGGTGATCGCGTGGAAAGCCTCGACATAAACCCGCGAAGTCGCGGGGGAGGCCGAGGCGGTGGCGCGCTATCGGCGGGTGTTCGGGGTCTGACGGCGAAGTGCGCACCCGTCATTGCGAGCGAAAGCGAAGCAACCCAGTGTCGTCGAGCGCTGCGTTCCCTGGGTTGCTTCGTCGCTACGCTCCTCGCAATGACGGCTCGGTCGGGGTGAAATACGGCGCGAGATTGCGTCTGATCCGCTCCAACGCCGTGCCCTCATAGGCTGCCGGCGTGAATTGCCGCCCGGTGATCGCCTCGAACGCCTCGACATAAACCCGCGAGGTCGCGGCGACGAGCTCGTCGGGGATCGCCGGAATCGGGTCCTTGTACGGGTCGCAGCGCTCGGCCACCCAGGCGCGGACGAAATCCTTGTCGAAGCTGGCGGGTCGCGTACCGGCCGCGACCGAGGCGGCATAGCTGTCGGCGCGCCAATAGCGGCTGCTGTCGGGGGTGTGGATCTCGTCGGCCAGGACGATGCCGCCGTCGCGGTCGAGCCCGAATTCGTACTTTGTGTCGGCCAGGATCAGCCCATGGGCGGCGGCCTTCTCCTGGCCGCGCGCGAACAGCGCCAGCGCGTAATCCGACACTGTCTGCCATTGCCCGGGGGTAAGCAGGCCGCGGTCCAGAATCTCCTGCGGCGTCAGCGGCTCGTCATGGGCGCCGGCATCGGCCTTGCTGGTCGGGGTGATGATCGGCGCCGGCAGCTTCTCATTGTCGCGCAGCCCGTCGGGCAGGCGGACGCCATACATCTCGCGCTCGCCGCGCTTGTACTTGGTCAGGATCGAGGTGCTGGTGGTGCCGGCGAGATAGCCGCGGACCACCATCTCGACGGGGAGGATGTCGAGCCTGCGGCCGATCACCACATTCGGATCGGGATAATCCAGCACGTGGTTGGGGCAGATATCCGCCGTCTGCTCGAACCAGTAGCGCGCGGTCTGGGTCAGCACCTCGCCCTTGAGCGGGATCGCGGTCAGGATCAGGTCGAAGGCGCTGAGCCGATCGGTGGCGATGATGATGCGGCGGCCATCGGGCAGATCGTAATTCTCGCGGACCTTGCCCTTGTAGTGATTGGGCAACTCGGGGATGAAGGCATCGGTCACAATGCGCGGATCTGTCATATCCCTCGGCCCCGGTCGCTGGCAGGCGCGCCAGTTAGGGTTCGGCGCGAGGCCCCGGTCAAGAGTGCTGGGCGAAAGCCGCCGCCGCGCGGCAAACCTTGCATCATCGGCCAAAACCCCCTAATGCGACCGCGCTTTCGCAAGGCCTCGTAGGGCCGGTGTCAGGAAACAGGGTGTCATGGCCAAAGAGAAATTCGCGCGCACCAAGCCGCATTGCAACATTGGAACGATTGGTCACGTC
>NZ_LMRT01000013.1:696733-697076 GCF_001426225.1 Allobosea sp. Leaf344
AACGGCGCATGTCGAATACGAGACGGCGAACCGCCACTATGCGCATGTCGACTGCCCCGGCCACGCCGATTATGTGAAGAACATGATCACGGGCGCGGCGCAGATGGACGGCGCGATCCTGGTCGTGTCGGCGGCCGACGGCCCGATGCCGCAGACCCGCGAGCACATCCTGCTGGCGCGCCAGGTCGGCGTTCCCGCGCTGGTGGTGTTCATGAACAAGGTCGATCTGGTCGACGACGCGGAGCTGCTCGAGCTGGTCGAGATGGAGATCCGCGAGCTTCTGTCGAAGTATGATTTCCCGGGCGACGACATCCCGATCACCAAGGGCTCGGCGAAGGTCGCG
>NZ_LMRT01000014.1:0-213311 GCF_001426225.1 Allobosea sp. Leaf344
GGACGACGTCTACCGGGACGGCGCGACGGTGACGAACAGCATCACCAATGCGGTCGAGGCCAACGCCAACACGCCCGGCGCGCTCGAGGCGCTGGCCTTCGATCCGACCCCTGTCTCGACGGTGGTCTCGGATACCACCGACACCGTCACGGCAACCCTCACCGCCAGCGGCCCGACCTATGTCCCGACTGGCACCGAGATCACCTATACGGTGACGCTGAGCACGCTGACCGGGCTCACGCCGATCGGTCCGACCAATGGCAATCTCGTCTTCACGCTGGCGGATGGGAGCAGCGTGACGATCGCCAGCGGGTCCGCCAATACGGTGGGCACCGTGACGGTCCTGTATCCGTTGGGCACCGGAAGCCCGATCGTCAACAGCATCGCCAGCGTCAGCAATCCGGACGAATACGAGAATCTGGTCACCGCGGGGACGACCAGTGTCATCTCCAATACGCTGCCGACCGGCGGCGGCACGATGTCCCTGACCCTCGACGAGGCCGGGCTCGATACGACCAAGGACCCGCTGGACATCCGGGCCGGCCTTGTCACGGGCACCAAGCCGGGGACGACGGTCGAGAGCGCCCAGGCCTCCACCGGGATCAGCTTCACCACCACCGGAGAAGCGCTGACGGTCGGCTTCGCCGCACCGACCGGCGCCAACCAGCCGATCGTGACGGATCTCGCCACGGGCTACGCGCTGACCTGGGCCCTCAACGGCGCGGGAGAGCTGGAAGGCACGTTGATCAAGACGAGCGCGCCGACCGCGACACTGGGCGTCGCGATCGTGCTGAAGCTCTCCGGGGACGTGACGGCTGCCGCGGGTGGCGACATCGCCACACCGACTCTGACGGCCACGCTGGTCGACAACCTGAACCACGCGCTCGGGACCGGCTCGATCGCCGTCACCAATGTCAAGATCGCCGCGACCGACGCCTCCGGCGACGTGGTCATGGGCACCGCCTCCGTGACCGTCGTCGATGATGCACCCACGGCCATCGTGCCGGATGCGGCTGTTCTGCTGAACACAGCGGGTGCGAGCTTCACCGCAGCCCTGGATGTCGACCGCAATATCGACCCCAATCTCGGAGCCGATGGCGGCGCGATCCGCTTTTCCTCGGCGCTGAACGGGGCGGCGAGCGGGCTGACCTCGGGCGGTCTGCCGATCACCTATGCGGTCTCGGCGAACGGGCTGACGCTGACCGGCTCCAGTGCCGCCGGGACGGTCTTCACCGTGACACTGAACCCCGACGCGTCCTTCGCATCGGCCAACGATACCTATACCGTGGTCATGACTCGTCCGGTCGACAGCGCCTCGGCCAGCGTCGATTTCTCCGGCCTCGCTTACGCTCCGAGCGGCGGAAACCTCACCTGGAACGGTTTCGTTCCGGCGGGGGAGACGCTTCAATCGCCGATCAACAACGACAGTCGCGACCTCCTGATCACCCCTATGGGGAGTGGCACCAGCGTCAACAACACCAATAACGGGTTTGGCGCAGCGGGCGGTGGCGACGGCGTTCGCATCGGCACCAACGAAGGTCTGCGCCTCGATTTCGTGACCGATCTTCGTGGCTCACCAGCCGCGAGCGGCAACTATCCCGACCCTGCCCAAGGCCATACCTTCGATGGGCATTACACGGTCAATGGCAGTACCTTGAAGTTCGACGCGAATGCGTCGACCGTACAATTCGCCGCGAAAACCGATGTGAACGATCCAGTCATTGCCGGCTATTCGACGGTGGGTGATGGGACGACGACGCCAATTACTGGCGTGATCATCACCAGGACAGTCGGCGCGACGACCTATCAGCAATATGTCGATCTCACCACGGCGGGAGCATCGAACTCCGTCAATCTCGGACCGGTCGGCGACGTCAGGACCTATACGGTGACCGAGCTTGCCGGCGCCTCGGCCGGAGAGATCACCATCTCCAATCTCGGGTCGAACGATACCGTCGCGATCTTCACTGGTTCTCCCGGGTATACGACGCTCGACGTCCGCTACGCCTCGGGAGGCGCGTTTCTGCTGAAGGGCTTCGGGACCAGCGCGATTTCGCCGGGCCTTGCGCAGTTTTCGCTGCCCCTCGAACTGGTCGACGGGGATGGAGATGCGGTGTCGGCATCGCTGAGCGTCGCGCTCGCCACGAGCGGGGACGTCATCCAGAATTTCTCCGCTTCCGCCAGCGGGGTCACCCCCGTCATCGACGCTGCGGCGGGAGAGCACGTTATCGGATCCAGCCAGGCCGACACGCTCAACGGCTCCTCCGCGTCCAATGTCCTGTCCGGCGACGATGGCGACGATACGCTCAATGGAAACGGTGGCAACGACGTGCTGCTCGGTGGCACCGGCAATGATCTGCTGGATGGCGGGATCGGTCTCGACGTCCTGATGGGCGGCACCGGCCAGAACACGCTGACCGGCGGCACGGGTGCCGATATCTTCCTGATCGATCCGTCCAAGCTGTCGGTGAATCTGCCGGACCTCATCACCGATTACAGCCTCGCCGAGGGTGACAAGGTCGATCTCAGTGCGCTCTTCGCGACCATGCCGGTCGGGGACAGGGCGACGGCCGCCAATGTCGACTCGCTGGTCAACATCGTCGGCAATGCGCTGCAGGTCGATACGAACGGCGCCGGTGCCGGCGCCAGCTTCGTCACCGTCGCGACCTTCAGCGCCGCGCCGGCCAGCGTCTCGGTCATCTTCGACAATGATCCGACCCATGCGGTGACGATCACATGAGCCGCCACGAGCGAGGATCGCGCCATGGACGTTGACGACCAGGCTTCGGCGCTCGTCGCCATCGGGCTCGGCGCGGCCGATATCGTCGAGGACCCGATCCCGGTGGGGCTGGCGCTCGGCCTGGTCGCCCCACCAGCGCCTCAGCCGACACAACCCTTGCTTGCCGACCTCGTCCTAAATGTCGCGGAAGAATTAAGTCTGCCTGTCCCTGCTGTCTACGAGTCGTCATCAACGGCTGACTTTACACCAGTGAGTCACCCGGCAGACGTCGCCAACCCGGGATACAGCGGCAATTTCGCCACAGCACTTGTGGATTCGCCACTCGACTCAGAGTGGTGCTTCACCACGACCGCATACACCGCTTGAACGTCAACTTGAGATGTGAGCAATTCATTCTTCTAATTCGCAGCAAAGTGTACAGAGTTGGCGATGCACAAACTTACCCTGCTGGCCTTGGGATTAGCGCTCTGCGCTTCTGTCGGTAAAAGTCATGCGGCAGATTTAAGTGCTCCGATGACTCAGCGTGAAACCGTCGTCCAGGGCTTCTGTCCGGCCGGGCAGCAATCCGCGATCGCGGCGCTCGATACGCTCGAGGCGATGCAGATCCAGACCCGCGAACTCTATGACAGCTCGGTCGAGGTCTATGAGCGCGACAGCACGCAGAACAGCCGGTCCATGCGGATCAAATGGGCAGATCTGGCGCGCGTCACCTGCGGCATCGCGGCCGGTCACCTGGCGACCGGGGAAGTCAATGTCGATCGCCTCAACCAATGTGAATGCAATTACGTGCGGATGACGCGGTTCAAGTGACGAGGTGCGGCTGGCGGGAGTGAGAGGCCGCAACGCCTCCGCTGCCGATGCCACTCAGGGGGTCTCCGGGGCGTCATGCCGCTGGAGTGGAAGACCGGGCGGGGAAACATGTTGAGTTCAAGTAGCCTTTCGCGGCCGACGGCGCGTCGCCTCCTGCTGACCTGCTCGATGATCGGCCTCCTGACCGGCGGCGCACAGGCGCAATCCCTGCGGGACGCCGTCTCGCTGACGCTCAAGACCAACCCGCAGATCGGCGCCGCGATCGAGAACAAGGAGGCGATCTCCTTCGAGCTGCGCCAGGCCCGCGGCCTGTTCATGCCCCGCATCGATCTGGAGGCCTCCGCCGGCCGCCGCGAACTCGATCGCCCGCTGCAGGTCGGCACCAATCCGCAAAGCAACTACTCCCCGGTCGAGGCCGGGGTCACCGCCACCTGGAAACTGTTCGACGGTGGCAGCCGCGAGGCGGAAGTCGATCGCCAGGCCTCGCGGGTCGACGGCGCCGCCATTCGCGTCTGGGAGCGCTCCGAGTTTCTCGCGCTCGAAGTGACGCGCGAATATCTCGAAACCATGTTGCAGCGTCGCCTGGTCGGCATCGCCGAGAAGAACGTGGCCTTCCTGGGGGATACGCTCTCCCGCATCCGGGCCAACGTATCGAGCGGCTCGCTGACCGATGCCGATCTGCGCCAGGGCGAGGAGCGGGTGCTCAGCGCCAGGGCCCGGCTGATCGAGGCCAAGCAGGAACTCAGCGCCGCGCATATCCGCTTCAACCGCCTGGTCGGGATCAACCTGTCGCGGCCGGCCATGCCGGGCTCCATGGCCGCGAAACTGCCGAAATCCCTGGATCTCGCGCTCGGCCTCGCCACGCGCAACAATCCGCGGCTGCAGATCGCCAGTGCCGAGATCGATGCGGCCAACGCGCTCGTCCGCGCGTCCCGTGCCAAACTCGCTCCGGAATTCTTCCTCGAGGCGCGCGGTCGCGTCGGACGCGACATGGACGGCGTCAGCGGCCGCACCAATGATGCCCAGGCGCGCGGCGTGATGCGCTGGAACCTGTATAATGGCGGTATCGACGCCGCCAACATCCAGGAGCAGACGCGGCGCGTGGCGGAATCGCAGTTCTCGCGCGATCAGGTGCTGCGCGAGATCCGCGAGCAGGTGAAGCTCTCCTTCGACCGGCGCGCGCGCCAGAGCGAGCTCGCCGGCGCCCTCGGTCGCCAGCTCGCCGCCGGCGACAGGGTGGTGTCGGCCTATAACGACCAGTTCTCGGTCGGCCGGCGGTCGCTGCTGGATCTGCTCGACGCGCAGAACACCCGCTACAACGCCGAGGTTCTCTTGGAGACGGCGCGGACCTCCGCGCTGTTCGCGGAATATCGGGTCCTCGCCGCGACTGGCCAGCTGGTCAAGGCGCTCGGTCTCCAGCCCTCCGCCCATGCCAATACCTATGCCAGGGCGGATGCCAACGTTCCCCCGACATCCACGGCCGATATCCTGCCGCAGCACTCGCCGCCGGCTCCCGGCGCGCGTCCGTGGTTGCCGCAGGGTGCCATCCGCTGAGCGAGCGGACGGATCGGCTCGGTGGACGCTGCCCTTCTCGAGAGCGAGACGACCTCTGCGGCTGCCGCGGACTCAGGGGAAGCGGCGGCGATCGCCGCCCCCGTGGCGGACGATCTGCTGTTTCGCTGCCTGCAGCGCGCTGCCGTGCTGTTCGAGCGGCCGAGCTCTGAAGCGATCCTGACGGCCGGGCTGCCGCTCGGCGAGGAGGGCTTCACGCAGGACCTGTTCGTGCGGGCCGCCGAGAAGATCCAGATCGGCGTGACCTGGATAAAGCGGCCGATCTCGGAGCTGATCGGCGCCGATGCGCCGGTCGTCGCCTGGCGCGATGACGGCCGGCCGATCCTGATCGAACAGGTTCGTCAGAACGGCTCGCTCGACGCCTATCTCCCGGAATTCCGCAAATCGGGTTCGCTGCCCGCGATCGCCGACATGGCGATCCAGCCGACGATGGCCTCCCTGCGCCCGGCCGCCGGCCAGATGCAACCGAAGGACGGCCGGCCCGCCGAGGCGCATTGGTTCTGGGGCAGGCTGGTCCGTTTCTGGCGGACCCATGGCTATATCCTTCTGGCGACGGTGATCATCAACCTGCTGGCCCTGATCACGCCGCTGTTCACGATGAACGTCTATGATCGTGTCCTGCCCAACAAGGCGTTCACGACCCTCTGGGTTCTGGCCGCCGGCGTCACCATCGGGCTCGCCTTCGACTTCCTGCTGCGGGTGGTGCGCTCGCATCTGATCGACCACGTCACCAGAAGGCTCGATCTGGGCATCTCCAGTTCCATGATGGAGCGCGTCCTCAATTCCCGCTTCGCCTCGCGGGCGGCCACGACCGGCGCGATGACGCAGCGGCTCAACGAATATGATTTCGTCCGCGACTTCTTCGCCTCCAATACGATCGTCTTCCTGATCGACGTCTGCTTCGCGGTGATCTTCATCGCCGTCATCGCCTGGATCGCCTGGCCGCTCGCCTTCGTGCCGGTCGTCGTGCTGGCCGTGATGGTCGGCGTCGGGCTGCTGATCCAGCGCCTGATGGGCAATGAACTGGCGCGGGCGCGCTACACCCAGGCGCAGCGCCACTCGCTGATGGTCGAGATGCTGGCGGGGCTGGAGACGATCAAGAGCGTCGGCGCGGAGGGGCCGCTGCTGCGCAAATGGGACATGATCTCACGCGAGGCCTCGTTCTCGACCGAGCGCATCAAATCCCTGTCCTCCTACGCCGCGACGATCGCCTATGCGATGCAGTTCCTGGCGACGATCGCGATCATCATCATCGGCGCCTATCTCTTCGACCTGTCGATGATCACGGTCGGCGGCATCATCGCCTGCTCGATGCTGGCCGGGCGCGCCGTCGGGCCGGCCGGGCAATTGGCGATCAGCCTGACCCGCGTGCGCCAGGCCTTTTCGGCGCTGGATTCGCTCGACGGCGTAATGACGCTGCCCGATGAGCGCGTGGACCAGCGCCTGCTGGTGGCGCGCGACATCGAGAAGGGGCATATCGAGTTCAGGAATGTCGGCTTCTCCTATGATCCGGAAGGCCGCAAGATCCTCGACGGTCTGAACCTGTCGATCATGCCGGGCGAGCGGGTCGCGATCCTGGGCCGCGTCGGAGTTGGGAAGACCACGCTCGGGCGCTTGCTGATCCGGCTCTACGACATCTCCGCCGGCGACATCCTGATCGACGGGGTCGATATCCGCCAATACCATCCGCACATCCTGCGCCATGAGATCAATTTCATCGGGCAGGAAGCCGATCTCTTCCACGGCACCTTGCGGGAGAACCTGCTGCTGGCGCGGCCGGAGAGCTCCGACGCGCAGCTGGTCGAGGCCGCGAAGCTCGCCGGCGTGGATGAGTTCGCCGCGCGCCACCCCCAGGGCTACGCCTTGCCCGTCGGCGAGCGCGGCGGGCTTCTGTCCAGCGGCCAGAGGCATATGGTGGCGCTGGCGCGCGCCTTCCTGCGCCGCGGCAAGGTGCTGTTCCTGGACGACCCGACCAGCTCGATGGATATGGCGACGGAACGCCTGTTCGTGGCCCGGCTGAAAGCGTCGCTATCCCCCGAGACGACCCTCGTCGTGACCACCCACCGCAATGCTGTGCTCTCGCTGGTCGATCGTGTCGTGGTGATCGAGGCCGGCCGGGTCGTCGCGGATGGCCCGCGGGACGCGGTGCTGCAGCGGCTCGCGACGACGGCTGCGGCCGCGCCGGGCTGATCAGGGCTCGTCCGACAGCTTCCTGACCACGCAGAGCAGCAGCGGCGTGCCGCCCGTCTGGACGATCGCGGTGTTCATGATCCCGCTGCGCTTCCTGCGCGCCGTCCGCAAGGTGAAGGGCGCGCCCACCGCGCGGTGGCTATCGGCGGTGAGGAGCGCGATCAGGCGCGCCGGCGCCACATCCAGCCGCAGCGTGACCTCCGGCCCGGAACCCGGCTCGCCGGCCTCGGCCGCGGTTTCGGTGGCCAGCCGCGCGAAGGCGGAGTTCTGCGCGATGACCTGCTGATCCGCCGTCATCGCCACGGCCGGGGCGGGGATGGCCGAGAGGATGCCGCGCATCGAGGCCTGGATCTGCTCCCGGAGGAGATCGCATTCGCCGAGCAGCCAGGTCACGGCGGCTGCACGCAGATGCGAGGTCTGGCTCTCGGTGTTGCTCGTCGTCAGCAGCGTGCCGATCAGCACGTTGAGCCGCTTGCCCTTGCGCGCGGCCATGCGTTCGAGCGCGGCCCAGAGAGGCAGTTCCAGCGCGAAGATCCGGCGCTTGCCGTCGATCGACAGGATCCGCGTGCGCCGCTGCGACAGGGCGACGGCCGGCGCCGCTTCTGCCGCCTCCGCCGCCTCTGCGGGGTTTTCAGCGCTCACGCAGCGCCTCGCGCCAGGCCCTGTTGATCGGCTTCAGCAGATAGGTCAGGATCGATTTTCGGCCCGTGATGATGTCGACATCCGTGATCATCCCCGGGATGATCGGATATTCGACATTGCCGCGCTTCAACGCCGCCTCGTCGGTCCGGATGATGACGGCGTAGAAATTCTCCTTGGCATTGCTGTCGAACAGGCTGTCGGCCGAAACATGTTCGACGGTGCCGTTCAGCCCGCCATATTGAAAGAAATCATAGGCCGTGACCTTGACGATGGCGCTCTGATTATTGGTCACGAAGGCGATGTCGGAGGGCCGGATCCGCGCCTCGACCAACAGCTTGTCTTCCAGCGGCACGATTTCCACAACCCGCTCGCCGGCATTGAGGAAGGCGCCGACCGTGGTGACGGGCAGGGCGTTGATGATCCCGTCGACGGGTGCCCGGATGTCGGTGCGGGCCACGCGCTCCTCGGCCCCGCGCAGGGTCTGGTCGATGACGGAGAGTTCCGATTTGCGTGTGGTCAGCTCGCCCGCGGCTTCGCGACGGAACTGGATCACCTGCTCCTCGACCTGCAATTCCGCTTCCGAGAGCGCCGATTGCAGCTTCGCGAGCGTCTCGGTGGCCGTCGCGACCTGGCCCTTGAAATCCACCAATTGGCGCTCGACGCGCAGCAGCTCCATCTGCGAGACGAGATTGCGCGTCGCCATCGGGCCGACCAGCCGCATCTCGCGCTCGGCCAGCTTAAGCCCTTCCGAAAACCGGGTCATGCCGGCGGTCGTCTCGGCGATCTCCTGGCGCCGCTGGTTGACCCGAAGCCTGAAGACTTCGAGCCGCGTGTTGAGGTTTTCGCGACGCAGCGCCAGCAGGCTCTGCTCGTTGGCGCAGACTGCCGGGGCGACGGCGGCGACGCTGGCCGGGCATTGATAGGCTTCGTCGCGGCCCGACGCCTCGATCTCCAGCCGAGCGATCTGGGCGCGGATGGCCCGCGCCTGCGCCTCGACCTCGTTGGCACGGGTCGCGTTGGGGGTATCCTCCAGCCGCATCAGCAATTCGCCTTTGCGGATGCGCTGGCCGAGCCTGACGGGGATCTCGCGAACCACCCCTGCTTCCGGGGTCTGGATCACCTGGACCCGGCTCGACGGGATGACCCGGCCAGAACCGCGCGTCACCTCCTCCAGCTGGGTCAGGCCAGCCCAGAGGCCGAGAGACAGAAACAACACGCCGACCGCCAGGATGACCAGCTTGGCAGCGCGCGGAACCGCCTCGCCGCTCTGAATTCCCTGGGAAATTTCGGGGCCGAGGGATGTTCCCAGTCGGTCTCTCAGGCGGGTCAGGGCTGACATGGGCCGTAGGGTTTCCAAACCTGAAACAACTAACTTCAACACTGGGATTGAAGTGTTACCACCTGTTTCCCTTGGATCATATCTAATCCTCGATCCATCAACTTTTAGCGTTTACGGCAGCCCCGCTGCTACGGACCCTGCCCCTCAATGCCACTCGCGAGGGGGGCATCGGGATGTGGGCGAGAGGACGGAACAGCCGGGCGGGAGCAGTTCTGCTGGCCCTGGCGGCCCTTTTGGCGCCGGCCCAGATCGCGCAGGCGAATATCGACCTGCCCATGCTGAAGGAAGGCGCGCAGAGCGAGCCGCAGCCACGCCCGGACGCGCCCGTCGCGGCGGTGCCGATGGCGCGCTTCGTCGCCTCGCCGACTGATGTCGAGCTGGGCTGGTCGCGGTTTCCTGCCGGGCAAAGCGTCGCATCCGGCCTGGGAGAGGGCCACCCCCGCCTGCGCTTCGCCGCGCTCGACTACCGCCCCTATCTTCCCGATCTCGTCCCGGCGTCGCGCGAACGGGCGGAAGCCCCGCCGCTCGGCAGCGATGGCACGCCGGCCTCGATCTTCGGTTCCGTGGCCATTTCCGTCACCGGTTCGGTCCATGCCGGACGCTGGCGCCAGGTGCTGTCCGAACAGGCGCATATCGCGTTGAGCAGGCCCTGCCAGGACAATGCGCAGGATTGCGGCGGCCCGCTGATGCAGAAGGCGAGGGGCGTCGTTCGAGAGGCCCGCAGGCTCGAGCGTGACGCAAAGGTCAAGCTGATCAACAGCTTCGTCAACGGCACGATCCGCTATGGGACGGACCGGGACATCTACGGCGTGTCGGATCACTGGGCGACGCTGGCCGAGACCTTCGCGCGGGGACGCGGCGACTGCGAGGATATCGCGATCGCCAAGATGTGGATGCTGCGCGCCGCGGGTATCGATCCCGCCGACATGCATCTCAGCCTCGGTCGCCAGACGCGTCTGCGCGAAGATCATGCGATCCTGGTGGTCAAGGCGGAGCCGGCGCGCAATTTCTATCTGGATAATCTGACGTCACGTGTCGAACTCGCAGAGGGCCAGGGCGAGTTCCAGCCCCTGCTGTCCTATGGCGCACGCGGCGCCTGGATCCACGGCTACAAGGTGACGCGGCGCTCGTGAGCTTGGAAGGCGTCGCCGCCGAGCCGGCATAGTCCTCGGCGTCGGCTTGACGCGCGCGAGCCGCCCACCGGGTCGAACCCCGACCCCCCGGCCATCAGCCGTGACGCTGCCCGTTCACTCCGACGGCATCGACCCCAGCTCCTCGTCGCCCGCCCGGCCTTCCAGAACATGGGTCAGCTCGTCGATCGCGGCGATCCGGTCGCCGTCGAAGCGATAGAAGGCCACGACCTTGATGGTCGCCTTCTCGCCGCTTCGCCTGACGACCCGCACGAGATGCACCGTCGCTGCCGAAACCCCATCGCTGACGATCTGCTGGATGTCGATCTCGATCGAGACGAGTGCGGCGCGCAGAGCCTGGACATGGCCGAGGAAGCCATGGAGATCGACGGTCCTCCCATCGACGCTCTGCCGATAATCCGGAGTGAAGAACCGAGCCATGGAATCGGGTTCTGCCTCGACGTCACAGAACATCGCGAAAACCTCCCTGATCATAGCGATCGACCGTTCCGACATCATCCGAAGCTCCGCTGGACCCATGAGCCGAAGACTAGCGGGTCGCGCATGGCAGGGATAAGCTAGGCTGGCCAAACGCTACGGAAGATCCGCCAATTCGACTCTTTCCGATCTCCCCCTGCGAGGCGAATACCGATCGCCCTTTCGTTTTCGCGGTCCTGTCCGATGCGCAGATGCGTGCGACCTCCATGCACCATCACGCCAGAGGCCAACTGCTCGGCACGCTGAGCGGGGTGGCGACGGTCGGCACCGCCGAGGGACGATGGGTCGTGCCGGCGACGAGCGCCGTCTGGATCCCACCGCGACACGGGCATGAATTCCGCTCTCACGGCACGGTCCGCTGCTGGAGCGTCTATGTCGCCGAGCCTTTATGCGCCCGCTTTCCGGCCGAGCCGCAAGTCCTGCAGATGTCCGATCTGCTGCGGGAGGCGGTCAGGACAGCCGCGGGCGGGTCGCGTCACGCGAATGCGCCCGCGAAGCGGCGTCTCGATGCCGTCATTCTCGACGAGATCCTGCTTTTGCCGCCAATGCCCTTCGCCTTGCCGATGCCCGGGGATCCACGCCTTGCCCGTATCGCCGGCGCCATCATCCTGCGGCCGGGAGAGCGGCGACGCATGGCGGAATGGGCGCGGTTCGGCGGCATCTCGCCGCGGACATTGACACGCCTCTTCCCCGCCCAGACCGGGCTCACCTTCGCGGCCTGGTGCCGATCAGCGTCGATCCTGAAGGCGATGGAGTTGCTGGCGAACGGGTCGTCCGTCACCGCGACCGCCTTCGATCTCGGCTACGAGACCGTCAGCGGGTTCATCGCCATGTTCAAGGGGAGCCTCGGCGTCACCCCGGCAGCCTATCGTCGGGCACAGACAGGGGGTTGAGCCCGACATTGATGCCGCCGCGCCATCCGGCCTCGCATCGGCGCCATTCGCATGGGCGATCTGCCGGCTCGCGAGCCTGGCGCTGCGCGATCCAGCCGCGGCGGATCGGCCCTCAGGCCCGGGTTCACGCCTCACTGCGTCAGGCGGACGGCGCTGATCTCGGCTGCGATCTTCTGGAAGACCGGGGTCAGCTGCGAGGCGTTCTTGACGTCGTAATACATGGAGGGGTTGGTGGCGCAGTCGCGCAGCAGATTGGCGTCGCCGTCGATGACACGGACCGTATAGATCTGGATCCCGGCCTTCTTGGCTTCCTTGCAGGCGAGGCCGGTGCGGGCGTCGATCGCGTTGCCGTTCTTCGTAAAGCGGTTTTCGGTGTTCAGCCCGTCGGTCAGGACGATCATGTATTTCGACAGGCGCGGGGTGTCGTAATCCTTGGCCTCGTCGAGCGGCAGCGCCTGGCTGAGGCTGGCCCAGCCCCAGCTGACGCCGATCGTGACGTTGGTATTGCCGGACGGCGTCATCTGGTCGACCTTTTCGTTGAGGTCCGCCCAATTATTGGTCAGCGGCAGCAGCCGGGCGAGAGAGGTCGCCTTGCAGAAATCGGCGGGGTAGCGCGTGTCGTTGTTGCCGTTGGTGTCGCCATCCNNNNTTCCCAGCTCCCCTTGGTGATAGTCTCGGTCTTCTTGTTCTGGCCGTTGCCGGTCTCGCGCGTCTCGGTGAATTTCAGCCAGGGCGCGTCCTTGTAGCTCTGCGGCAGGCGGACCTGCGTCGCGAAGGGAATCATCGAGATCCTGATCTGGTCGCCGCCGGCCGAAGCGTCCTTCATGGTGCGCAACAGCTCGCGCGTCGCCGTCTTGAGCGCGGCCATCTTGCCGGAACTGGCCATGGAGCCGGTATTGTCCAGAGCGAGGGCGAGCTCGATCGTCTTGGTGCCCCAGCTCGACTGGCTCTGCGCGCCGACCTCGATCAGATTCGTGCCGATGACGCGGGCTACCGTCGTATCGACATTGAGCGCGCCGCCGACGGTAACCGTCCGGGCCACCCTGTCGATGGCGATGTTGGCCGTGCTGAACTGGGCGGCGGTGTCGGATGAGAGATTGGCCTTGACCCATTCGTTGATCCGCGTCCTGAGCTGGCCATCGGTCAGCTTGGAGGCGTCGCGGGCCGCCATCAGCGCCGCATCGTCGAGCGCCGCGGCGAGCTCGGTGCGGGCCTTGCTGGCCCGGGCATAATCGACGGCGGCGCCGACCAGCCCCAGGATCGGAACCAGGGCCAGTCCGAACATCATGGCGAAGTTTCCGGATTCGTCGTCCCTGAACTTCTGGAAAATCTTCATCTCGGCCTCGCTTGCGGTCGAATTCAGAATGGAACCAAGGTGTTAATGGACCGCAACCGAGATATTCAGTTTCAAGCATCGTCTCCTTAAAAGTGTACTTTGTTGGCGAAGAGCCCGATCGGCGGGGGAGGGTGGTCCTGTCCGCGGCCTCGCGGGCAAAAGCGCTGGGGCCGTGAGCGGAGCCGGGTAGCGTCCGGCAGGCCGGGGAAACGCCTTCCGCCCCTCAGATCGCGGCGCGCTGCCGCCGCAACATGGCGCCGAGCCGCTGCCGGTCGAGAAGCGCGCAGGCGGCGAGATAGGACGCGCCGCCGATGGCGATCGAAGCGGGCAGGGACCAGGGCCCGCCGGCTCCCGGCGCCGAGGCGAGAGCGGCGGCCATGACGAGACCCGCCACGGAAATCGTGACGAGGTCGCGAAAAGCGATGGGCCAGCCATAGAGCCGCACCGTCACCACCAGCGCCAGCGCCGTCGCCAGGCTCGTCGCGGCGAGGCAGCCGAGCAGCGCGCCCCAGATCCCTCCCGCCAGCGCGCCGATCAGACAGAACAGGATGGTCAGCACCGCCTCCGCCAAATCGAGCCGCGCCATTAGCCCGGGTTTCGCGTCGAGCTGCAGCATCTCGTCGAGCAGATGGTTGCGGAACACGCGGATCGCGCCGGTCAGCGTCGCCATCGGCAGGATGGCCGCCGTCATCGCCTGATAGGGCGCCGGGGCGACGAGCAGCGCCAGAGGCTCCGCGATCGCGAAGACGCCGATGACGGCGGGGACCAGCAGCCCCAGGAACAGCGGCGCGGCGGAGCGCATCACGCCGAGCCCGGCGGCGAGCGTCTCCTCGCGCGCCCGCTGGGCCGCCAGGGGAAAGATCGCCGTGGTCGCCAGCACGCCGATCTGCGTGGCGATGCGCTGGCCGATCCCCCAGCCGACGAAGACAAGCCCCACCGCCGCGGCGCCCAGCGTGACGTCGATGATGAAGCGCATGCTCTGCAGGGTGACCCAGGACAGGCCGGCGCCGAGCGTGGTGAACAGCCCATAGCCGAGCGCCTGGCGCAGGATGGCGCGGTCGAAGCGCAGGCTCTGGAACGGCCCGCGATAGGCGAGGCGATGCAGCATGATCGGGAGCAGCAGCGCATGGGCGAGCGCCACCGCCCAGAACAGCGTCGTCAGGCCGGGCTGCATGGCGGTGAAGGCGATCAGGGTGAAGGCCAGGCTCAGGCCCGGGCCGCCCAGTTGCGCGAGGCTGTGCAGGCCGATGGCCTGGGCCGCGCGCGCCCGGATCGCCGCATGCGTCAACGTGGCGCGCAGCACGCCCGAGCAGGCGGCGGCCGCCATCAGCTCCGGCGATCCGCTCTGCCCGCCGAGCCAAGCGACGCTCGCGGCGATCAGCGCCGCCTGCGCCGCCGCACTGCCGGCGAGCACGGCGATCTCGGTGACGTCCTGGCGCCGGCGCAGCGCCTCGTCCCGCCCGTCGAGATAGCGCAGCACATATTGCGACCACCAGGATTGCGTCGCGATCTGGGTCAGGTCCTGGACCGCGACGATCAGCGCATAGAGCCCGAGCGCCGCCGGCGGAAGCCAATGCGCCAGGACGATGATCGTCGCCAGCTGGAGCAGCGGCCCGAGAAGGCTCGCCGGCAGATACAGCGCCGTGCTGCGCAGGATCATGCTTGCGCCTCTCTCAGGAGACGCCGAGCAGGACGAGCTCGGAATAGGCGTAATCCAGCCTCGCGACGCTGTCGCCGGGGCCGCGCCAGAAGCGCTGACGGCCGGCCCGGAACAGCGCGCCGGCCGGACAGATCTCGCGATGCGCGTCGATCGCGACGAAGAACAGGCGGTTCTTGACCAGGAAGCGCATCACCGCCGGCAGATGTGCGAGCACGCGCTGTCGGTCCGGCGCGTAGATCAGCTGCGCGAAGCGGACGCCCCGGCGCCTGATCACCCGGAACAGCAGCGGCAGCGCCCTGTCCGGGAGACACAGCACCGCCGCGAGACAGCCATCGCGCCGGTGCCACTCCAGCAGATCGGCCTCCCAAGGAGGGAGCAGTGTTGCCGCGGCCGCGAGATCGCGGATCTGCACGCCGCGCGAAACCGGCTTTGCCAGCCAGGGCAGGGGCCCGGCCAGCACCATCCCGCTGCTCCAGGGCGAGAGCCCCGCGGCGGCATTCATCCGGTAGATCGATTCCGCCGCCGTGAGATCGGTGACCAGTTCCGTCTCGTCTGCGAGCGCGGCGCGCAGCATCGCCGTCGCCTTCAGCCGCTGCGGCGGCTCGATGTACCAGCTCGACAGGTTCATCGCCTCGAAACGGCTGCCGTCGTCGCGGAAGCGCTGGCTGCGCAGGGTCAGGAGCACGCCGACGACGCCGCTCGCCCGCTCCAGCAGCAGGCCGAAGCGATCCGGCTGCAGCGCGGCCTGCCGCTCCAGCCCGCGTTCCCAGAAGGAGGGGCAGCTCTGCGGGAAGCCGCGCCGCAGCAGCGCCACCACGGCGCTCCGGTCGCGCGGCTCGATCGGCCGCAGCATCGTGCGTCCCGCCGTCATCGGCCCGCTCTCTCGCCGGCCGAGGCCGCCGCCGCCTGGCGCCGGAGCTGGTGGCGCGCCTGCATCAGCCCGCGCTCCTGTCGCGAACCAGCGCCTCGATCTGGGCGAGCGTGTCGATTTCGGTGATGTCGAAATCGGCGTCGCTCAGATCCAGCCCGTGATCCCGCTCGAGAGCGCCCAGCACCTCGACCGCGGCCAGGGAATCGAGCCGGCCGCTCAGGAACAGTGAATCATCGGCCGCGAAACCGGCCTTGTCGCCGGCGTCGAGCAGCAAATTTGCGATCATCTCGCGCAGCGCGTGGGAAGGCGGCACCGGTCAAGCTCCCTGCACCAGTTCGGCCGCGGGTCGGGCGGCGGCAGCGTCATTGGCGGGCTCCTCCCTCGCCAGCTCGTCGCGCAGCGCGCCCCTGTCGATCTTGCCGTTGGCGTTGGGCGGCAGCGCGTCGCGGAACGCGATGCGCTCCGGGATCAGGTAGCGCGGCAATTCGGCCGCGAGCGCCGCCCGCAGACGCGCGGCATCGCCATGCCCGCCGGCGACGAAGGCCACCAGCCCTTCGGCGGAGCCGTGCCGGACCGGCCAGGCGACCGTCGCGACCAGCTCGGTCCCGGCCGCCCGGCGCAGATGCGCATCGATCTCCTCGAGCTCGACCCGGTTGCCCTTGAGCTTGATCTGGTTGTCGACCCGGCCGAGATGGTGGACCACGCCCTCCGCATCGACGCGGCCGAGATCACCCGTCAGGTACCAGCGCTCGCCGCGAAGCATGCGGAAGCGCTCCTCCGTCAGCTCGGGCTGGCCGAAATAGCCGATGCCGAGCTGCGGTCCGGCGAGCGCGATCTCGCCCGCCTCGCCAGCCGGGACGGGGCGCTGCTCGCCATCGAGGATCGCGACCCGCATCGTCGGATAGGGCCGACCGATGGCCAGGATGTCGCGCCCGGCGGTGACGACCGGCGGGTCGGTCAGCGGCTGGCGAAGCCCGATCACGGTGGCTTCCGTGGGGCCGTAGATGTTCTCGACGCGGCCATTGGGCGTCGCCTCCGCCCAGGCCTGGGCGGCCGCGACGGGCAAAGGCTCGCCGCAGAAGATCGACAGCCGCAAGGATGGCAGCAGCCCCGGACGCAGGGTGCCGGCCTGCCGCATCAGCGCGATTACCGTCGGCACCGACATCCAGACCGTCAGCGCATGGCGGCGGATCGCATGGGCCGGCGCCATGGTTTCCAGCTGTGCGAGCAGGTGCAGCCGCGCACCGGCGCGCAGCGCCAGGAACAGATTATGCACCGAGAGGTCGAAGGTCAGGTCGCAGGCCTCGGCCAGCCGGTCTTCCGGCCGGTAGTCGGTCCAGCCCGCGCTCTGATCGAGATAATGCGCCAGCGAGCCGGCCGAGATCACCACCCCCTTGGGCAGGCCCGTCGTGCCCGAGGTGAAGATGATGTAGCCGGGATCCCCGGCGGCCACCGGCACCGGCGCCGGCAGCGGCGTCTCGGTCCGCGCATCCAGGGCGAGCAGGCTCTGCGAGGCGCGGGAAGGGGCGATCTCCTCGGGCCGGGGCAGGATCACCAGATCCGGTGCCCGCGCCAGCACCGCCGGCGTCAGCAGCCGCGCGCCATTGGCGTCTGCGATGATCGCGTCGAGATCGAGCTGGTCGAGCAGAGCCCTGAGCCGCGCCACCGGCCATTTCAGATTGAGCGGGACATAGGCGGATCCGGCCCAGCAGGCGCCGAGAACGCCGATATAGGCCTCGATGCTGCGGGTGCCGAGGATCCCGATGCGCCCCGAACGCCGCCTCTTCACCAGATGAGCGGCGAGGCCGGCGGCGCGCTCGGCGAGCTCGCCGTAACTCAGCTGCGCGGTGGCGGTCTGAAGAGCGATGCAGCCGGGCCGGGCCTGCGCCTGATGAGCGAGGTCCAATGCCAGATTAAAGTCGCTCCGCATCCCACCCCTCATCGCGTTTTTTGTATAGTCGATGTTCAGTTGGAAATTATAGAAACGCAACGAAAAATTTCTAGCATCGGGAATCGCGGTTAAACTTCACTATGCAGGGAGCGCTGTCGGGCGCTGCGATCTATTGGTGACGATGCAGGAGCGGCGCGGCTTCGGCCTTGACGCGAGCCCGGGCCCCGGCCCCCGACGGGGACCGCTCAAGGCCGAAACAAACCGGGTCCGGCCTGCGCGAACCCCGTGTCCAGGAACCGCCCAGGATGAGCACCATCGCGGCATAGCCGCGCTGGCGGGCCATCTCGATCGGCGTGACGCCGTTGCGGTCGCCGAGGTCCCGCCTCGCGCCGGCCTCGACCAGATGACGGACGGTGCGCTGGTGCGGACACCGCCATCGCCGAGGATCACTGCCTCGATCAGCGCGGTCCAGGCCAGATTATTGACATGGTCGAGCGGCGCCCCCGCCTCGATCAGCGCCTTGACGATTTCGTCATGGCCGAGATGGGCTGCGGCGATCAGCGCCGTGCCGTCATAGGGGCTGGTGATGGCCCGCGGGTCCCCGCCGATCGCGATAGCCACCCGCAAGGTCTCGAGATCATCCGCCACGGCGGCGATGGTGATGGCGTCGTAACGCTGCCCATCCTGCGCGCGGGGGTCGGCGCCGAGCCTGACCAGCGCCCGCATCGCCTCGCGCTGCCTTGCATGGGCGGCGATGTGCAGAGCGGTCCGGCGCTGGCCGTCGCGCCTGTCGATGGCCGCACCGGAAGCGACCAGCCGCTCGATGGCGGGGACGTCGCCGGCCCAGGCGGCCGCGTGCAGCCCGTCATAGGCCGCGATCTCGGCGGCGGAGGGCGGCATCTGGGCCGAGGCGCGCCCGCCGGCCAGGAGCAGGCCCAGTGCCACCGCCAGGATGGCCGACCAATTCAGCGTCATCGCCGCGTCTCCTCTCGTCACGCCCGGGCCGCCGCGGCCGCAGGCCTAAAGTCCGCGGCCCTCGCTGCGGCCTGCCATGCCCTCGTGAGATTGTGCCAGAACCCGAGTTTGATGCCGACACATAATCCGGCGTTGGCGTTCGCGGCGCGCCGGAGGATAGTCGCTGTCTCCGCGGGCGCGGATCTTGCTGGTAGCCAGGTCCCGCTCATCTCCGAACAGGATCTGAAAGCCTATGACCTCGAAGCGGATCCGGATTGCCGTGGATATCGGCGGGACCTTCACGGATCTGGAATGTCTCGACGAGGCGAGCGGGACGACGCACAGCTTCAAGACCGCGACGACGCCGGACGACCCCTCGCTGGGGCTGATGAACGCGATCAGGGGCGCCGCCGCGCGCTTCGGCTTCGCTCTGTCGGAGGTCGGCTTCCTGATGCACGGCACGACGATCGCGACCAATGCGGTCCTGACGCGCAATCTTCCCGACGGCGCCCTGATCACCACGGCCGGCTTCGAGGACGTGCTGGAGATCGGCCGGCATGCCCGCAGCGAAATCTACCGCCTGAAACCGGAACCGCGCGCCGTGCTCGTCCCGCGGCGGCGGCGCTTCGGCGTGGTCGAGCGGATCGGGCCGGCCGGCGAGGTGCTCGCCCCGCTCGACGAAGCGAGCCTCGAGGCGGCGATCGACCGCGTCGCGGCCTCGGGCGCGAGCGTCTGCGCGATCGCTTTGCTGAACGGCTTCACCAACCCGGCTCACGAGATCGCCATCCGCGATCGCCTGCGCCGGCGCCTGCCGCAGCTCGCCGTCAGCTGCTCGCACGAGGTTTCGCCCGAGATCCGCGAATTCGAGCGCAGCTCCACCACGGTGCTCAACGCGCTGCTGATCCCGGTGGTGCGGCGCTATATCGACGCGCTGCTGGAGCGGATCGCCGCCGAGGGCCTCGCCGCCCCGCTCTATCTCGTCCAGTCGAATGGCGGCGCCACCACCCCGCGCGCCGCCAGCGACGCCCCGGTCAAGCTGTTGCTCTCCGGCCCCTCCGGCGGCGTGCTGGCCGCCGAAAGCGTGGCGAGGCAGCTCGGCTTCGCCAATGTCGTCGGCGTCGACATGGGCGGCACCAGCTATGACGTCGCGGTGATCCGGGATGGCGAGCGTGCCGTCGTCACCCAGGGCGAGGTCGACGGGCTGCCGGTGCGGGTGCCGATGGTCGATATGCGCACGATCGGCGCCGGCGGCGGCTCGATCGCTTCGCTCGACGCTTCCGGTCGCCTGCAGGTCGGCCCGCGCAGCGCCGGCGCCAAGCCGGGACCGGTCTGCTATGGCCGCGGCGGCACCGAGCCGACCGTCACCGACGTCAATCTGATCCTGGGGCGGCTCGACCCCGTCGCCTTCCTGGGCGGGACCTTCGCGCTCGATCTCGATGCGGCGCGCGACGCTCTCGACCGCCGGATCGCGACGCCGCTCGGGATCGAACGCGACCGGGCCGCGGCCGGCATCCTCGCCGTGGTCGTGGCCAAGCTGGCCGGCGCGATCAAGCTGTCGCTGTTCGAACGCGGGCTGGATCCGCGCGATTTCGCGCTGATGTCCTTCGGCGGCGCGGGCGGGCTGCACGCGCTCGAAGTGGCCGAGGAGCTCGGCATGACGACGGTGATCTTCCCGAAGGATCCCTCGACCTTCTCGGCTCACGGTATCCTGCAATCGGATGTCGTCCACGACCTCGCCCGGACCAGGGTGTTGCCGCTGAAGCCCGGTGCCGGCCCGGCCCTGGGCGAGCTCGCCGCCGGATTGCTCCGCGAGGGGCGCGCGCTGCTCGCCGCCGACGGGCTGTCGGAGGAGCGGTGCCGGCTCGATCTCGCAGCGGATCTGCGCTATCGCGGCCAGGCCTTCGAGCTGCTCGTCCCGCTCGAGGCCGCGCCCGACGACGATGCCCGGATCGAGGCGCTCTGCCAGCGCTTCCATGCGCTGCACCGCCAGCGCTTCTCCTTCGACGATCCCGCCGAGACCGTCGAGCTCGTCACCATGCGGCTGGCGGCCGTGGGGCTGCTCGGCGGCGTCGCGGCGACGAGCGCGCCCATGCCGGCCGATGCCGCGCCGCCGCGCAGCCGCGCCGTCCATCTGAACGGGGCGTGGACCATCGCCGCGGTCCACCAGCAGGAGCAACTCGCGGCACGCGCCCGGCTGCACGGGCCGGCGATCGTCGAGCAGGCCTATACGACATTGCTGATCCCCGCCGGCTGGTCGCTCGCCGTGGCCGGATCGGGCGATCTCGTCGCAACGCGGGAGTCGGGGATATGAGCAAGGTCGATCCGGTTCTCCTCGAGATCGTCTCCCATGCGCTGGTGTCGGCCGCGGAGGAGATGTCGATCACCGTCTGGCGCACCAGCCGCTCCACCACCGTGCGCGAGCTCCTGGATTATTCGACCGCCGTCTTCGATGGCGAAGGCCGCAACATCGCCCAGGCGGCGCGCATGCCCGTCCATCTCAACTCGATGGAGCTCTGCCTGCAGGACATCATCGCCCATCATCTGCCGCTCGATCGCTGGCAGGAGGGCGATGTCGTCGTCACCAACGATCCCTATTGCGGCGGCCAGCACCTGCCGGATTTCCTCGCCTTCAAGCCCGTCTTCGTGGCGGGGCGGCGCATCGCCATCACCTGCGTGCTGATCCACCACGTCGATGTCGGCGGTGGCGCGGCCGGCGGCTACAACGCCCATGCCGTCGAGATCTTCCAGGAGGGGCTGCGCCTGCCGCCGGTGAAGATCGTCCGCCGCGGCGAGATGATGGACGATCTCTTCGCCACGATCCTGCAGAATGTGCGGGAGCCGGAGACGTTCCGTGGCGATTTCCTCAGCCAGATCGCGGCGCTCGAGGTCGGCGCCCGCGCGATCCGCGCTTTGGCCGGCCGCTATGGCGTGGAGACGCTGGCCCAGGTCGGCGCGGCACTGCTCGATCATTCCGAGCAAGCCATGCGCTCGGCGCTGCAGGCTCTGCCGGACGGCGTCTACCGGGCCGAGGATTACGTCGATGGCGACGGCATGGACGAGGGCCAGAAGCGCATCGCCGTGACGCTGACGATCGCCGGGGACTGCGTCGCGATCGATTTCACGGGCTCCTCCGCCCAGGCGCGCGGTCCGATCAACGCCACGATGGCGACGACCAAATCCGCCGTCTATTACGCGGTGATCGCCGCCTCCGGCATCGAGGCCACGGCCAATTCCGGCTGCTACCGCCCGATCACGGTCACCGCCCCGCAGGCCAGCCTGGTCAATGCCGGCTTCCCCGCACCGGTCGCGATGCGCATGCTGACCGGCCACCGCATCGCCACCGCCGTGCTCAGGGCCTTCGCCGAGGCGGTGCCGGCGCGCATCCCGGCCTCCTATTACGGCGTCACCTTCAACCACGCGGTCAATATCCGCCATGCCGACGGGCGCCGGCAGGTCTATTTCGACGCCGAGATCGGCGGCTGGGGCGGGCATCCCGAAGCCGACGGCCCCTCCGGCCTCTCGGCCGGCTTCCACAACGGCCAGAACACGCCGATCGAGATGATCGAGGCGATCTTTCCGCTGCGCTTCGAGCGCTACGCCTTCATCCCGGATTCCGGGGGCGCCGGGCGGATGCGCGGCGGGTTGGGGCTGGTGCGCGAATGGCGCTTCATCGCTGAGCACGGGCTCCTCAACGCCTCCTTCGACGCTTTCGTCTCGCGGCCCTACGGGCTGCAGGGCGGGGAGCCGGGGCGCGGCGGACGGCTCAGCGTCATCAGGGCAGGGGAGTTGATGGCGCTGCCGGCCAAGACCATCGGCTTTCCGCTCCGCAGCGGCGACATCGTGCGCATGGAAACGCCGGGCGGCGGAGGACATGGCGAGCCGGCGCTGCGCGATCCCGCCGCCATCGCGGCCGACAGGGCCGACGGGTATGTTTCTTGAGCAGGCGCTGGCGCCAACTTGATCGGCCGGCGCTTGCGCCGATGCCGGCACGCGTGGTCACATGGCGCCAATGTGGATCGGCCTCGACGCCGTGCCGGGGGAATGCGCCATGCCTGCGATGAGGATGACGACCGGCGGGGCCGGTCCGCGGGCAGGCTGCGGCCGCTGCGGGATCCTTCCGCGATGAGCGAGCTGGATCGCCTGCTGCCGAGAGAGCCGCTGCCGCAGCGGATATCGCGGATCCTCGCCTGGGCGGCCGGCGCCATCGTGCTGATCGGCTGCAGCCTGCTGATCAGCATCGATGTCGTCACCCGCTTCTTCTTCAAGCGCGGCATGGTCGAGAGCTTCGAGATCTCGGGCTATGCGCTGGCGGCCTGCATCGGCCTCGGCCTCGGCTTCACCGTCACCTCCAAGGCCAATATCCGCGTCGACATCCTGCTGGACGCCCTGCCTGACCGCTTCAGAATCGTCTGCGACCTCCTCGCTTCGGCCGCTCTGGCCGTCATCGCCGTGGCGCTGGCCTGGTTCGCCTATGGCACGCTGGCGCAATCCTGGGCGCTCAACGCGAAATCGGTCTCGCTGCTGCAGGTGCCGATGGTCATCCCGCAGGGGATCTGGTGCGTGGGGCTCGTCTGGTTCGCGTGCATGGCGGTGCTGATCCCGATCCAGGCGATAGCCCGCCTCGTTGCTTCCGATCGTCCGGGCTTCGATGCGCTGATCGGCTCCCTGCGCGTCACGGAGGAGATCGAGCAGTCCGGGGTCGAGCGCCCGGCGGGAGAGCAGGCACGATGATCGGTACGGCGCTCTCCCTGCTGGTCGCGCTGGTCGGGCTGAGCCTGCCGGTGGCGGCGGCCCTGGCGATCATGGCCTATGTGCTGCAGGCCAATTACGCCTTCTTCCCGATGGTCGGGGCGGTGGGCGAGCTCGCCTGGAACTCGTCCAACGATTTCATCCTGATCGCCGCGCCGATGTTCATCATGATGGGCGAGCTGATGCACCGATCGGGGATGAGCGAGCGCCTGTTCGCGGCCCTGTCGCCCTGGTTCGCGCGCATCCCCGGGCGGCTGATCCACACCAATATCGCGGCGAGCGCCATCTTCGCCGCCACCTCGGGCTCCTCCGTCGCGACCGCCGCCACCATCGGCACCGTCGCCATCCCCAACATGGACAAGGGCGGCTACAACCGGCCGCTCTTTCTCGGCTCGATCGCGGCCGGCGGCACGCTCGGCATCCTGATCCCGCCTTCGATCAACATGATCATCTACGCCGTGCTGACCGACACCTCGGTGGCGGATCTCTACGCGGCCGGGTTCATTCCCGGCTTTCTGCTGGCGGCGCTGTTTTCGCTGATGATCCTGGGCCTGGCGATCCTGCGCCCCGCCTGGGCCGGGCCGAAGGTCGATACGACGCGGCTCTGGGCCGAGCGGCTGGCCGGCCTGCGCCACCTCGTCCCGCCCCTCGGGCTGTTCCTGGTGGTCGTCGGCTCGATCTATGCCGGTGTCGCGACCCCGACCGAAGCGGCGGCGCTGGGGCTGATGGCGACGCTCGGCCTCGTCGCCGCCAACCGGCAATTGACCCTGCCCGTGCTGCTGCGCGCCTTCGAGGGCACGGTGCGGACGACCTGCATGGTGATGCTGATCGTCATCGCCGCCTTCTTCCTGAATTTCGTGATGGTCTCGATCGGCCTGGTCAAGGCGATCACCGATCTCGTCCTGGCGCTCGGCTGGCCGCCTCTGGGCATGCTCGTGGCGATCGTGATCTTCTACCTCATCCTCGGCTGCTTCATGGAGACGCTGTCGATGATGATCGCGACGACGCCGGTCGTGGTGCCCGTGATCACCGCGCTCGGCTACAGCCCGGTCTGGTGGGGCATCATCTTCGTCATATTGATGGAGGCGGCGCTGATCACGCCGCCTGTGGGCCTGAACCTCTATGTGGTGCAGGCCGTCCGCGGAAAGGGCAATTTCGCCGATCTCTGCATCGGCTCGCTGCCCTTCGTCCTCGTCATGCTGGTGATGATCGCGCTGCTGATCGCCTTCCCCCAGCTCGCTCTCTGGCTGCCCACCATCCTCAACCCCAAGGCCGGCGGCTGAGCCGAAACCGCCGCCACCCACGCGACAGGAGACGACGATGAAAAGCCTGCTTCCGATTGCCGCTCTCGCCACCTCCCTGATGGGGTCCGCGGCGCTCGCCCAAGCCCTGCCGCCGACGAGCTTCAACGTCGTCGGCAGCATCGGCAATCTCTCGATGTATACGAGCCGGGAGGTGCCGTTCTGGAACGAGACGGTTCCCAAGGAGACGAACGGCGCACTCAAGGTGCAGGTCAAGCCCTTCACCGAACTCGGCTTCAAGGGCCCCGAGATCTTCAGGCTCGTCTCCGCCGGCACGCTGCAATTCGCCACCACCGTGCTCAACTATAATTCCGGCGAAGTCCCGATGAACGAGGCGACGGATCTCGTCGGCCTGGTCGGCTCGGTCGAGGAATTGCAGAAGGTCGTCGACGTCTTCCGGCCGACCTACGCCAAATTCCTGGAGGAGAAGCACGGTCTGAAACTGCTCGGCTTCGGCACCTATCAGGCACAGGTGATCTATTGCCGTGACAGCTTCTCCAAGGTCGCCGATCTCAAGGGCCGCAAGGTCCGTGCGTCGGGCGCCTCGCAGCAGGCCTTCGTCAGCCATATCGGCGGCTCGCCGATCAACCTCGCATTCGCGGAGGTCCAGCCGGCGCTGGCGAGCGGGGTGATCGATTGTGCGATCACCGGCGCTCTCTCCGGCTATCGCTCGAAATGGCACGAGGCGGCGAAATTCATCTCGCCCATGCCGATCAATTTCGGCCTCTCCGCCCAGCTCGCCAATCTGAAATGGTGGAACGGCCTCGACCCGAAGGTCCAGGCCTATCTCACGACGGGGCTGCGCAAGCTCGAGGATTCGATCTTCGACCAGGCCAAGTCCGAGACGCAGATCGGGCTGGACTGCAACACCGGCAAGAGCTGCAGCGAAGGCGCCCCCGCCGCCATGAAGCTGGTTCCCGTCACGGCGGAGGACGAGGCGCTGCGCAAGGACGCCCTGGTCAAGGTCATCCTGCCGGCCTTCGCCGGGCGCTGCGGCGCCGAATGCGTCACCACCTGGAACGCCACCATCGGCGACTTCCTGAAGGTCAAGATCGGCCAATAAGCCTTCGCCGACGAGCCGCGCCGCGATCTCAGGGCCCCGCCGCAGCAGCGGCGGGGTTTTTCGTGGCCGCCGTTCGGGGTCCCGCCGGCCATCGCCGGAACCGCATCGCGGCAATCTCGTTGGGTAGCAGCGCAGACAGGACGGTCGATACGGCCCGCACGGCAGCGCGATCAGGGGAAGGATTTCCTGAATGCCCAGCTTTGCACCACGCGCGCGCCCGGTGGCGAATCGGTCGCCCATGCGCTGGCTCGTCGTGACCGGGATCCTGCTCAGCCTGGCGCTGGCGACGGCCTTCGGCCTGCGCTGGTACAGGAGCCCCACCATCCTGACCATCGCGCTGACCCCGGCCTCGGATCGCAGCCAGCCCTTCATCCAGGCGCTGGTCAATTCGCGGCTGAACTTCCGCTTCGCGCTGGTTCGCTTCGACGACAACGCCAAGGCCTTCGCGGCGCTGCGCAATGGGACCGTGCAATTCGTCGTGGCCCGGGTCGATCAGGAGACGACCGGCGATATCCGCGCCGTCGCCGTGCTGTCGACCCGCTACCTCATCCAGTCCGAAGCCGCGGCGCCGGCCGATGAGGATCTCGCCTTCGCCGGGCGGGAGCTGACACGGGTGCTCAACCGGCCCGTTTCGGTGAGCGGGCTCGATGTCCGCGCGGCGCGCCGCTTCGAGACCGAGCCCAAGGCGCTGGCGACCCGCAGGAGCCTGAAGCTGACGGATGATCAGGCCGACCGGATCTGGTATCTCGGCGCGGCGCGGGACGAGCCTGAGGAGGCCGATGATTGGCGCGGCAAGGCGCTGACCGTGTCGCGGATGCTGGTGACGACGGAGCGGCTGGACCGGCAGCTGGTCCATGACGTCGCCATGCAGATCACCGACGTCATCCGCTCGACGCGCGCCGAAATCCCCGCCGCGCGCGAGGTCTCGCTGGCCCCCATCGACGAGGCCAAGGGCATCCTGCGGGCCCATGACGGCATCGCCCGCTTCATCAACCGCGAGGGCCAGGCCTTCTTCGAGCGCTATGGCGACCTCGTCTATGTCGGGATCAGCGTGTTCGGCCTGCTGCTCACCGCGATGGGGGCGCTGGCGGCCTGGATCCGCTACCGGATCGCCGATAACGGCCGGCGCTATTTGACGCGCATGCAGATGCTGGTCCACCGCGCCGCGCGCCGCCCCCAGGACGCGGACAGGATCCGGATCGTCGCCACGCGGCTCTCGCTGCGTTTCGCCGAGGAAGTCGCCGCCCGGCGCATCGCGCATGATGTGCTCAGCGCCTATGAGGTGCTGCAGAAGACGTTGGACACCTGGCTCGCGCGGCAAGCCAGCCCCTGACAGTCCCAGCCGCTGACAGTGCCGGCCCGCCGGTTGCCGGCCTGCCCGCGCCGTGCCAAGGCTCGGGCATGCTGGAACGCTTGAAGCAATGGGCGCGCAGGCTGAAACGGGACGTCGTCGCGCTCTGGATCGCGGCGCGTTCGCCGGCCACGCCTTGGCTGGCGAAGCTCGTCGCCGCCGCCGTCGCGGCCTATGCCCTGAGCCCGATCGACCTGATCCCCGATTTCATCCCGGTCCTGGGCTATCTCGACGATCTGCTGATCGTCCCGGCCGGCATCGCGCTGGCGGTCCGGCTGATCCCCGCGGCGCTGATGGCCGATTTCCGCAGGCAGGCGGAGGTGCGGAACGAGCGCCCGCGCAGCCTCGCCGCCGCGCTGGTCATCCTTCTGCTCTGGGCGGGGAGCGGCCTGGCCCTGGCGCTGTGGATCCTGGGCTAGCGCCGGCCGCGAATGCGGCTGCGCCGCCTATTTCAGCTCGGAGGACCAGCCGAAATCGACATAATCGGCGCGGCTGTCATGGCAGATATTGCCATAGGCCTTGAGATAGGCCTCGCGCCGCGCCGGGTCGTGATAGACCGCCGCCGGGTCGGCCGTGTCGCGCTCGAACTGGCCGAGGCTTTCCCGGGAGATCAGGCTCGGCAGGATGTCGAGGCCCTGCGGCACCGAGCCGCCATCGAGCCAGTCGGCGGCGTGCTGCGCCAGCGCATAGCCGAAGATCGGCGAGGCGAGCCCGACGCTGGCCTTGTAGGGCCCGCTGCGCCGCATTTCGGCGATCGCCTCCGGCTCGCCGTCGATCCCCCCGATGAACTGGTCGTCACGGGCGAGGCCGGCTTCGCGCAGCGCCGCCAGCGCACCGAGCACGACCGTGTCGGCGCCGAGCACGACATCGACCCGCGAATGCGCCAGCAGGATCGTGCGCATGGTCGCATGGCCGCCCGCCTTGTCGACGGTCTTGGGCGAGATGTCGGCGATGATGCGCACGCCCGGCAGGCTCTTGAGCGCGGCGCGGATGGCGACGAAGCGCTGCGCCAGGAACTGGTTGCTGTCATGGGTCAGCAGCACGACGCGGGCTTCGCCGCCCTTGCGCGTCCGGATGTATTCCGCGGCGGCATCGCCCAGCGCCTTGCCTGTCGCCAGCTGCGGGGCGTTGAGGATGGTGGTGGCGGGCGGCGGAACGATCGACCCGACATAGCCCCCCTGGGCGATGAACTGCCGGAGCACCGGGGCGAGCGTGGCGACGTCGATCGGCGCCACGATCAGCGCACCCGCCCGCTCGGCGAGCGCCTTGCGGACCTGGCCGACCATCGCCCGCGGATCATTGTCGGCCAGGGCGACCTCGAAGGCGAGGCCGCGCTGCCGCGCCGCCAGCGCCATGCCACGGGCGGCGCTCTGCACGAATTCGCGCTGGTTGTCCTGGGCGAAGACCAGGGTCCTGCTCAGCCCGCCCGGAGGCGCGCAGCGCGCCGCGCCGGCATCGAAGGGGGCGAAGCGCCGCGGCGCGGTGATGCCGCGGGCGACCTCCTGCGAACGCGGCAGGGAAGGCATCGCCGCCAGCCCCAGCGCGCCCAGCACCGCCCTGCGTGAAACGCTCATCCGCCTGCTCCGATCCTGCCCGGCCCGGTCACGAGGCCGGCTCCAGCGCCATGACGAGCCGCGCCTCGGTGCCGGGATTGCGCCTGATGTAATCGACCTCGGCCTTGAGCGAGCGCGCGATCGAGGTGACGATCTTGGAGCCGACGCCCGTGCCGCGCGCCGGCCCGCCGACCGGCATGCCAACGCCGTCATCCTCGACCGCGACGAGCAGATTGGAGTCCAGCCTGCGCGCCAGCACGCGAACCTCGCCGCTTTGCCCGCCATAGGCATATTTGAAGGCGTTGGTGACCCATTCCGTGATGATGATGCCGAGGCTGATGCTGGCGCTGGTGGAAATCCGCACCGGCTCGATCTCATGGCTGATCGACGCGCCGAAACCGCCGGATGCCAGCGTCTGCTCGAGCTGCGCCAGCAGCGCGCTCATATAGCTGTCCAGCGCCACCGAGGTGACGTCCCCCGAGGTGTAGAGATGCTTGTGGATCTCCGCCACGGCCTGGATGCGCGCGCCGGTCTCGTCCAGCGCGGCCTTGGCCGCCTTGTCGGGAAGCGCCTGGCGCTGCAGGCGGATCAGCGCCCCGATGAAGGAGAGGTTGTTGGCGACGCGGTGGTTGACCTCGGTCAGCAGCACCTCGGCCCGGTCGCGCGCGCGGACCAGATCCTCCGTCCGCTCGGCGACCCTCGCTTCCAGACTGGCATTGGCGAGGGCGAGCTCGTCGCGGGCCTGCACGATCTCGCGGGTATAGCGGGCGAAGGTCACGACCACGCCGATCACCACCCCGATGATCAGCAGGCTCGCCAGAATCGTGCCGACGCGCAGCGCCAGGATATTCGTCGTCTGCGTCCGCAGCCGGCCGGTCAGCGCATCCTCGGCTGCGATCACGATCGCGGAGAGAAACACCTCCACCTCGTCCATCAGGGCCTTGCCCTGGTTGGTGGCGACGATGGCCAAGGCATCGCCGAGGCCGCCGCTGGTCCGCGCCCGCATCGTCTCGTCGAGATCCGCGATCCTCTGGTCGACCAGGGCCTTGAGGCGCGGCATCATCGCCTGGAAACGCGCGCTGCCCGCGAGATCCGCAGCGAGCTTGCCGATCTGCTCCTGCGCCACCAGCTTGGCGTTCTCATAGGGCGCGAGATAGATCTCGTTGCTGGTCAGCACATAGCCCCTCAGGCTCGACTCCGCCGAGAGCAGGGCCTCCCTGACCCCGACGGAGCGATCGCGCACCAGGCGCTGCTCGTCGATGATCGAGGCATCGGTCTGGGCGCGCTGGCTCAGCCAGACGGTCGCACCAACCAGGCCCATCAGCGCCGCTGCCGCGGTGAGCAGGAAGGCGATGGTGGAGGTTACGAGAAATCGCCGGGAGATCGGCATTCTGTTGCGCCCTCGACATCCTGCGCGCAAGTCCGAATGGCGACACGCGGGACGTCCGGCCCCACGATCAACAGCGCGTAGAAACTGTACCGAGAACCGATGCGCGAGCAATCCGATTCTGCAGGCGGCCCGCAGGCCGACGCCGTCGCAAGTGCGGCAGGATCGAGCGCGTCAGCCCCTGTGGCGCCGCATCGGCCCGTGGTTCCGCCCGTTTTCCGCGGCTGACGAAGTCGTGTGCGGGGCGGGGACGAAGCGAATGAACTGACCGGCCTCTCGCCCGTTCTCTTTCGCAATGCGGCAGGCCCGGGTGTTTCCCGATGCCGCCCTTGGCCAATCATCGGAGGCGGGACATGCCAACCCCAGGAGAATTGAGTTTGAACAGGCGAGACCTCATGGTGGCCGCCGGCGCATGTGCGGCTTTGCCCGCGATGCCGGGCGCAGCGCGGGCACAGCCCGTATCGCGGGGTGAGCCGGTCACGGCTTCGGTGTCGATGAGCGTGAATGGTGAGAACCGCACGCTGCAGCTCGATACCCGCACAACCCTGCTGGACGCGCTACGCGAGCATCTGCACCTGACCGGGACCAAAAAGGGCTGCGACCACGGCCAATGCGGCGCCTGCACGGTGATCGTCGACGGGCAGCGGATCAATTCCTGCCTGACGCTGGCGATCATGAACCAGGGTGTCCAGGTCACGACCATCGAGGGGCTCGGCACCGTCGACGACCTCCATCCCATGCAGGAAGCCTTCGTCAAGCATGACGGCTTCCAATGCGGCTATTGCACGCCGGGGCAGATCTGCTCCAGCGTCGCCGTGCTCGACGAGATCAAGGCCGGGATTCCCAGCCATGTCACAGCCGATCTCACCGCGCCCATGGCGGTCAGCGAGGCCGAAATCCGCGAGCGCTTGAGCGGCAATATCTGCCGCTGCGGGGCCTATTCCAACATCGTCGCGGCGGTGTCCGATGTCGCGGGGAGGCAGGGATGAGAGCGTTCTCCTATGAGAAGCCGGCTTCGCCCGCCGAAGCCGCCACGGCCGCTTCCCGCAACCCGGAAGCGAAATTCATCGCCGGCGGCACCAATCTGCTCGATCTGATGAAGCTCGAGATCGAGGCGCCGACGCATCTGATCGACGTCAACGGGCTCGGTCTGGACACGATCGAACCGACGCAGGAGGGCGGCCTGCGCATCGGCGCGCTGGTGCGCAACACCACGCTCGCCGCCGATCAGCGCGTGCGCCGCGATTACGCGGTGCTGTCCCGGGCGCTGCTCTCCGGCGCCTCCGGCCAGCTCCGCAACCGGGCGACCACCGCCGGCAATCTGCTGCAGCGGACGCGTTGCCCGTATTTCTACGACACGGCGCAGCCCTGCAACAAGCGCCAGCCCGGCAGCGGCTGTTCGGCGCTCGGCGGCTTCTCGCGTCAGCTCGGCGTGGTCGGCACCAGCGACGCCTGCATCGCGACGCATCCCTCCGACATGGCGGTGGCGATGCGCGTGCTCGACGCGACCGTCGAGACGGTAAAGCCCGACGCGTCCACCCGCACCATCCCGCTCGGCGATCTGCACCGCCTGCCGGGCGACAGCCCGCATCTCGAGACGGTGCTGGAAAAGGGCGAGCTGATCACCGCGGTGACGCTGCCGAAGCCGGCCGGTGGCACGCAGATCTACCGCAAGGTGCGCGACCGCGCCTCCTATGCCTTCGCGCTCATCTCCGTCGCCGCCATCGTGCAGCGCGACGGCAGCGGCCGCGTGGCGATCGGCGGCGTGGCTCCCAAGCCCTGGCGCGTCGAGAAGGCGGAGGCCGAGCTGCCGCGAGGCGCCAAGGCCGCCGCATCGGCACTCTTCGCCGACGCCCGCCCCACCCATGAGAACGCGTTCAAGCTGCCATTGGTCGAGCGGACGCTCGATGCCGTGCTGGCGCAGGCGAGGAGCTGATCCATGAAATTCGACAAACCCGCCGCCGACAACCCGATCGACCGCCTGCAGGTCGTCGGCAAGCCGCTCGACCGCATCGACGGCCCCCGCAAGGTCACCGGCACCGCGCGCTATGCCTATGAGCAGCACGATGTCGTGCCCGGCCAGGCCTATGGCTACGTGCTCGGCGCCGGCATCGCCAAGGGCCGTATCGGCGCGATGGACGTCGAGCCCGCCCGCCGGGCGCCCGGCGTCATCGCCGTGGTCACCGCCAAGGAGGCCGGCGCCCTGAAGAAGGGCAAGCGCAACACCGCGCGCCTGCTCGCGGGGCCAGAGGTGGAGCATTATCATCAGGCCGTGGCGCTGGTGGTGGCCGAGAGCTTCGAGCAGGCCCGCGCCGCGGCCTCGCTGATCAAGGTGGAGTACGCCGCCGCCGAAGGCGCCTTCGATCTGAAGGCGGCGATGAACGAGGCGAAGAAGCCGGAAGGCGACGATCCGAGCCTCGACGACACCAAGGTCGGCGATTTCGCCGGCGCCTTCGCCGCCGCGCCGGTGAAGCTCGACGAGACCTATACGACGCCGGACGAGAGCCATGCGATGATGGAACCGCATGCGACTCTGGCGGCCTGGGAGGGCGAACGGCTCACCCTCTGGACCTCCAACCAGATGGTCGATTGGGGCGTCACGGACATGGCGACGACGCTCGGCATCCCCAAGGAGAACATCCGCATCGTCTCGCCCTTCATCGGTGGCGGCTTCGGCGGCAAGCTGTTCCTGCGCTCCGACGTGCTGCTGGCGGCGCTCGGCGCGCGGGCGGCGCGGCGCCCGGTCAAGGTGACGCTGCAGCGCCCGCTGATGATCAACAACACCACGCATCGTCCCGCCACGGTCCAGCGCATCCGGATCGGCACCACGGGCGAGGGCAAGATCACCGCGATCGCGCATGAGAGCTGGTCCGGCGATCTGCCGGGGGGCGGGCCGGAGGTCGCCGTTCAGCAGACCCGGCTGCTCTATGCCGGCGCGAACCGGATGACCGCGATGCGCCTGGCCGAGCTTGACCTGCCCGAGGGCAATGCGATGCGTGCGCCGGGCGAGGCGCCCGGGTTGATGGCGCTCGAAATGGCCATGGACGAGATGGCCGAGAAGCTCGGCATGGACCCGATCGCCTTCCGCCTGCTCAACGATACGCAGGTCGATCCGGAAAAACCGGAGCGGCCCTTCTCGATGCGCCGGCTCGACGAATGCTTCCGGGTCGGGTCCGAGCGCTTCGGCTGGTCGCGCCGCTCGGCGCGCCCGGGCCAGCAGCGGGACGGCAACTGGCTGGTCGGCATCGGCGTCGCCGCCGCCTTCCGCAACAATCTGGTGATGAAATCCGGCGCCCGCGTCAGCCTCGACGCGCAGGGGATCGTCACCGTCGAAACCGACATGACCGATATCGGCACCGGCAGCTACACCATCATCGGCCAGACCGCGGCCGAGATGCTCGGCGTCGGGATCGACAAGGTCGTGGTGAAGCTCGGCGATTCCGCCTTCCCGGTCTCCGCCGGCTCGGGCGGGCAATGGGGCGGCAACAGCTCGACGGCCGGCGTCTACGCCGCTTGCGTCAAGCTGCGCGAGGCCGTGGCGCAGAAGCTCGGCATCAACTCGACCGAGGCGATCTTCGCCAATGGCGAGGTCAAGGCCGGCAATCGCAGCCTGCCTCTGGCCAGCGCGGCGGAGGCCGGACCGCTGACCGGCGAGGACACGATCGAATACGGCGATCTGGACAAGACCCATCAGCAATCGACCTTCGGCGCGCATTTCGTCGAGGTCGCGGTCGATGCGGCCACGGCGGAGACGCGCATCCGGCGCATGCTCGCTGTCTGCGCCGCGGGGCGGATTCTCAACCCGAAGACCGCGCGCAGCCAGGTCATCGGCGCGATGACGATGGGGGCGGGGGCCGCGCTGATGGAGGAGCTGGCGGTCGACAAGCGCCGTGGCTTCTTCGTCAATCACGATCTCGCCGGATACGAGGTGCCGGTCCATGCCGATATCCCGCATCAGGAGGTCGTCTTCCTCGACGAGACAGACCCGATGTCCTCGCCGATGAAGGCCAAGGGCGTGGGCGAACTCGGGATTTGCGGGGTCGGCGCGGCGGTGGCCAATGCGATCTACAACGCCACCGGCGTGCGGGTGCGCGACTATCCGATCACGCTCGACAAGCTGCTGACACGCATGCCCGACGCGGCCTGACGGCCGCCTGCAACGACCGCAGGGCCAGGCTTAGGCCAGGCCCGGCGGTCGCGGGTCGGGTTTCGAGAACCGCGCCAGCCGGCGCAGCTCCTCCGGCGTCGTCGTCGGCAGACCGAAAAAGTCGAGATAGGCCGGGATCTGCTCGAACAGCATGTCGGTCCCGACCTGATAGGCGCAGCCGCGGGAGCGCGCTTCCGCGAGGAGCGGCGTGATCTCCTGCGACATCACGACCTCGCCGACGAAGCTTTCCGGCGCGAGGCGCGTGACGTCGATCGGCAGAGGGTCGCCCGGCTTCATGCCGAGCGGCGTGGCATTGGCGACGATGTCCTGGCCGGCCGGATCGGCCGAGCCCAGCACCAGCGCCAGCTCCGGATAATGCCGGCGTAGCCGCCCCGCCAAGGCCTCCATCGCCGCGGCATCCGGATCGAACAGCGTCAGCCGCGCCAGCCCCGCCCTGGCCAGCGAGGCCGCGATCGCCGATCCGACGCCGCCACACCCCACCACCAGCGCCGTCGCGCCGGCGACGACCCGCCCCTTGCGCGTCAGGCCGCGCACGAACCCCTCGCCGTCGAACATCTCGCCGACCAGCCGCCCCCGATCGTCCAGACGCACCGCATTGCAGGCGCCGGCCACCGCCGCCGTCGTGCCGATCTCGTCGAGCAGGGCGATGGTGGTGACCTTGTGCGGCATGGTGATCAGCGCCCCCAGACTGTTCGAGAGCCTGAAAAACAGCTTGAGGAAGTCGGGATACTCGACCGCGCGGCAGCCCATCGGCACGACCACGGCATCGATGCCGCGATCCGTGAAATAGGGGTTGTAGATCATCGGCGCCTTGAAGCTGCCGGTGGGGTAGCCGAGATGGGCGATGAGCCTGGTCGTGCCGCTGATGATCATGGATCTCGTCTGTGCTGATGCGTCGTCGCGGCTTTCGACCCGCTCATGCCAGGGGCAGGGCGCCGCTGGCGGCGGTGTGGTCGACGCAGCCTTCGACATGGGTGGAGAGGATCGCGATCGCGCGGGCCGTGTCGCGCGCCATGGCGCAGTCGAGCAGGAGTCGATGCTCCTCGGCGGCGATCTCCCCGCGGAACACCACCGCGACCATTTGATAGCGGAGATATTTGTCGTAGATCGCCGCATGAGTCTCATGCAGCACCTGCGAGCTGCAGGCCGAGATCAGCGCGTGATGGAACTCCCAATCATAGCGCTTCCACAGCTCCGGCTCGCTGCGATCGCCCGAGAGCATGCGCCGCTCCATCAGAGCGAGCTTGTGATGGGCGGCGACCACGCGACCTTCCCATTCCATGTCGCCGGCGGCGAAGGATTGCGCCAGAGCGTGGCTCTCCAGCAGCAGGCGCATCGCCGCGATCTCGCGCAGATTGGTCGCGGAGATTCGCGAGACCACGAAACCTTTCTGGCCCTCGGCCTCGACGAGGCCTTCCGAGGCCAGCCGGTTGAGCAATTCGCGCAGGGTGCTGACGCTCGCATCATAGCTCGTCCTGAGCAGGTCGAGCTTCAGCTTCTGCCCCGGCGCGAGCCGGCCGAAGATGATGTCGTCGCGGATCCGCCGATAGGCGATCTCGGCGACGGAGAGAGAGGGCGGCGTGACGGTGAGCATGCGTGTCCCTGGCCTGCGCGCCCACTCATAGAAGGTGCGCCGGGTGCCAGCATAGTCGCACCGGCGCCGCGCGCAATCCAAATGGCAAAACAGAAAATCTCATACGAAACGCAAAATCCGTGTTGCGCATGGGCGGGTGTGCGTCGATAGTGCCTCCACAAGGCGGCACCAGAATCCGCTCATCACGGGGAGAACTTTCATGGCCATGTCACTCGATCGGCGCACCCTGCTCGCGGGCGGTCTCGCCACCATGGGCGTCGGCCTGGCCGGCGGAGCTTTGGCTCAGGGCAAGCCCAATCTGCGCTTTTCCGCCGTCTTCTCCGAGCAGGACATCCGCGCGGAGATGATGAAGCGCTTCGGCGACGCGATCAAAGAGGACTTCACCCTCCAGCCCTATTTCGGCGGCAACCTGTTCAAGCAGGGCACCGAACTGGTGGCGATGCAGCGCAACAATCTGGAGATGGGCAATATCGCGCCCCAGGACATCTCCAACCAGATCCCGGCCTGGTCGATCCTGACCTCCGGCTATCTGCTGCGCGACGCCGCGCATCTGAAGGCGGTGTTCGCCAGCCCCGTCGGCACCGAGCTGAAGAAGATGGCGGAGGACAAGCTCAACATCCGCATCCTCGGGCCGACCTATTTCGGCGCGCGCCATGTCGGGCTGAAGCCGAAGAAGAAGATCAACACCCCCGCCGACATGGCCGGCATCAAGCTGCGCATGCCCGGCGGCGACGCCTGGCAGTTCCTCGGCCAGTCGCTCGGCGCCAACCCGACGCCGATGGCCTATGCGGAGGTCTATACCGGGCTGCAGAGCGGCGCGATCGACGGGCAGGACAACCCGCTGCCCAACGTCCAGAACATGAAGTTCTACGAGGTCTCCTCGCAGATCGTGCTGACGTCGCACCTCGTCGGCTTCGACCTGCTCTGCGTCACCGACAGGATCTGGAAGGCGATGTCGCCGGAGAAGCAGAAGGCCTTCCAGGCCGCGGCCGATGCGGCGATCGACTGGAGCACCCAGGAGCATGTGAAGAAGGAGAGCGAGCTCGTCGACTTCTTCAAGAAGCAGGGGCTCGAGGTCTATCAGCCCGATGTCGCCGCCTTCCGCGACTTCGCCCAGAAGAAATATCTCGCCTCCGACCTCGCCAAGAGCTGGCCGGCCGGCATGGTCGACAAGATCAACGCGCTCTGAGCCAAGCGCGAGCCCGGAGGGTGCGGTGAGACATCGGATGGCCGCGCTCGGCGGCTGGCTCGCGCGCCGCGCGGAAAACGTTCTGGTGCTGATGCTCGGCGCGATGTTCGCCGTCTTCATCCTGCAGATCGTCTTCCGCTACGGGCTCAATCTGCCGATCGGCTGGACGCATGAGATCAGTGTGCTGCTCTGGCTGTGGCTGGTGCTGTTCGGCGCGGCCTTCGTGACGCGCGAGAGCGACGAGATCCGCTTCGACATCATCTATGGCGCGGTCGGCCCCCGGGCCCGCCGCGTCATGGCGGTGATCACGGCGGCCGCGCTCGTCGCGCTCTACGCCGTCTCGCTGCCCGCGATGGCCGACTATGTCGCCTTCATGAAAGTCGAGCGGACCGCCTATCTGAAGCTGCCCTTCAACTGGGTCTATGCGATCTATCTGGCGTTCGCGGTCGCCGCGATCGCGCGCTATCTCTGGCTCGGCTTCCGGGCGCTGCGCGGCGAGGCGCCCGAGGCGTTCGACCCGACAAAGGCCGGCTCCGGCGTATGACCAGCCCCTTCGGTCTCTGCATCCTCGCCATCGTGACGCTGTCGCTGCTCGGGCTGCCGATCGGCCATGCGATGATCGCCGGCTCGATCTTCTACCTGCTGCTGGCCGGCCAGGATCTCAGCATCGCCGCCGAGCAGCTGCTCAACGGCATGTACACCAACTACGTCATCCTGGCGGTGCCGCTCTTCATCCTGGCGGCCGAGCTGATGAATATCGGCTCGATGACCGAGCGGCTGCTGCGCTTCTGCGACGCGCTGGTCGGCCGCTTTCGCGGCGGGCTCGCCCAGGTCAACATCGTCCAGAGCGTGATCTTCGCCGGCATGTCCGGCTCGGCCATCGCCGATGCCGCCGGGACGGGGCGGATGATGCAGGCGATGATGACGAAGGACGGCAAATATCCGCCGAGCTTCGCCGCCGCCTTGACCGCCGTCTCCTCCGTCATCGGGCCGATCATTCCGCCCTCGATCCCGATGGTGCTGTACGCGCTCGTCTCCGACGCCTCGATCGGTTTCCTGTTTTTGGCCGGGGTGGTGCCCGGGCTGCTGATGGCGGGCGTCCAGATGGCCATCGTCGCGATGACCGCGCGCCGCCGCAATTTCCCGGTCGAGCCGCCGATCCCGCTGCGCGCCTTGCCGGGCATCACATGGCGCGCCTTTCCGGCGCTGATGATGCCGGTGGTCCTGCTCGGCGGCATCTATGGCGGCGCCACCACACCGACCGAAGCCGCGGCCGTGGCGGCCGCCTATGCGCTGGCGATCTCGGCCTTGCTCTATCGCAGCGTCTCGGCGCGGGCGCTCTATGATTCGCTCGCCTACAGCGCGCGCACCACCGCCTCGATCGGCATGCTGATCGCCGGCGCGCTGGTCTTCAACTACGTCGTCACCATCGAGAATATTCCGGACAGCCTGAAACTCCTGCTCGCGGGCTGGCAGCTCTCGCCGCTGGAATTCCTGCTGCTCGTCAATCTCGTCCTGCTGGTCCTCGGCTGCCTGCTCGAAGGCACCGCGATCCTGCTGATCGTCGTCCCGGTGATGATCCCGACGGCGAAGGCGCTGGGCGTCGACATGGTGCATTTCGGCGTCGTGGTCGTGGTCAACATCATGCTCGGCCTGATCACGCCGCCCTATGGGCTGCTGCTCTTCATCATGAACAACATCACCGGGGTGCCGCTCCGGGACCTGGTGCGGGAGTGCATGCCCTTCCTCCTGGCGATGCTCGCCGCGCTCGCCGTGATCACCCTGTCGCCGGGTCTCGTGCTCTGGCTGCCGCGCCTCATGGGCTATGCCGGTTAGCCGGTACCCCTTCTCGAACCCGACTGGTGCTCTCGTGACCAAGCCGATCTACGTCATCAACGGTCCGAACCTGAACCGCCTCGGCACGCGGGAGCCGCATCTCTACGGCAGCACCACCTTGGCCGAGGTCGAGGCGATGTGCCGTGACGCGGCCGGCGATACGCCCCTGGAGTTTCGCCAGTCCAACCGCGAATACGAGCTGATCGACTGGATCCACGAGGCCATCGATCGCGGCTGCGGGATCGTCATCAACCCGGCCGCCTTCACCTTCACCTCGATGGCGATCCTCGACGCGCTGAAGATGTTCCCGGGGCCGATCATCGAACTGCACATCACCAATATCCACCGGCGCGAGCCGATCTATCACCGCTCCTTCGTCTCGCTGGTCGCCACCGCGATCATCGCCGGGCTGGGGGCGGGGGGCTATCCCGTGGCGGTCCAGGCGGTGAAGGACCTCGCCCGGCAGGCGGCTGCGTGACGAAACCGCGCCTCACGCGCGGATGAGCGTCTCGATCGCCCGCTTCAGCTCCAGCTGCGAGAAGGGTTTCGACAGCCGCGGCACGTCGATCGGGCCGACCCCCGGAGGCAGATCGGCATAGCCCGTGGCCAGCAGGATCGGCAGGGCGGGCTTGCGGGCGCCGGCCTCGGCGATCAGCTGGGCGCCGGTCATCCGCGGCATGGCGTGGTCGGTGACGACGCGATCGAAATCGCGCCCCGAAAGCTGCTCCAGCGCATCCTGGCTCGAATAGGCCGGCGCCACCTCAAGACCGAGATCCTCCAGCAGGTCGCCGGTGTTCATCAGCACCAGCGCGTCGTCATCGGCCGCCAGGATCGACAGGCGGCGTGAACCGGCGCGCTCCTGCGCCTCCGCCGCTTCCGCCGGCGCAGGCGCGGCCTCGCCGCCATCGGCGACCGCCGCCAGGGTGATCGTCGCCGTGGTGCCGCGCCCCCGGTGCGCTGTCCAGCGCCACATGATCACGACCACCGCCAGGCCGAAGATCAGCATGACCGCAGCGGCGCGGCGGTGGAGCCGGCCGGGAAAGCCGCCGGCAGGTTCGGGCCCCCCGTTCCCTTGCTGTCGCCGCGCCTTCCCATTAGCCATTCTGAAGATCGGCGCTCTATTCGTGCATGTAAAACTTCGCCGGACGACTTAAAGTGATCAGCGCTGAAGAGGTCGAGGGCAGGGCGTGCCGGAGCTGTCGGCGCGCCTGTCCCGATCGGGCATGCGCCGGGGGGATTCATGATGGCAGAGGCAATCGGTCGGCGACTCGCGATCGTGCTGCTGGTCGCAGCCGCCTGGCTGGCGGCACCGGCGCCGCCGGCTTTGGCCCAGGCGGATCAGCCGGTCGTGCTGACGCTGCAGGGCAGCGAGACCGCCGAGCAGATCCGCCAGGCCGTCGACGCCATCACCGCGACCGGGCGCAGGGTCGAGATCAGGATGGGCGCCAAGGCCAGCCCGGTGCAGGCCGAGCCGGTCTCGAAGCTCGGCGTATTCTGGCGGGACTTCGAAGCCGGGCTGGACAGCGGCAATGCCGCGATCCCGCAGGTGACGCGGTTGCCCGGCGATGTCGCGGAGCGCTGGCTGGCGGCCCGGAACCCGCAGCCGGGCCTGCGCCTGCTCGCGATCATCCTCGCCGCGGCCGGCGCGGCCTGGGCCTTCCGCCGGGCGACGGGCGGCTGGTTCGCCCGCAGGCTGGTACCGGCCGGCCCGGATTTCCTGCCGCGCCTGCGGATCTCGCTGCTGGCCGCCCTCCAGGACGGGCTGACGGCGATCATCGTCATCGGGGCGCTTGCGCTCGGGCGCAACGCGCTGCTGCCGCAGCCGGACATCGCCGCCGCGACCGCAGCCAGCCTCGGCGCCGCATCGGTCATGGTCGCGCTGCATCTGGTGGCCGCGCGCTTTCTGCTCTCGCCGGGGCGGCCCGAGCGGCGGCTGGTGCCGATCGAGCGGGCGGAGCGGCATTATGCCTGGCTGCTCGCCTATGTCGGGCTCGGCGGCTTCGCGATCTTGCTGGCGCGCCTGGCGCTGGATGTGGCGCGCGACCCCGCCACCGTCATGGGCGTGGTGGCGCTCGGCGGCTATGCTGTGCTCGTGCTGAAGCTGTGCTGGTTCTTCGATGCGCGCCGCGATCTCAGGCAGCTGGTGCTGAGATCCGCCCGGGAGCCGGGCCCGGGCCCAGCCCTGCGCCTGCTGGCCTGGGCCGCACCCTTCATCTTCATGGCCAGCGCGGTCGCGATCTGGATGGTCGGGCGCGCCTCCTTCGTGATGGTCGACGGCCAGCGCTGGGGAGCCGCCGCCGGGCTGACGCAGTTCATCATCATCCTTACCCCCGTGGTGGCCATCGGCGCGACGACGCTGTTGCGGGCCTGGCAGGCGCGCGAGCAGGCGCGGACCGATGTTCCGGCCACGCCGGTGGCGGTGGCGGTCGGCGCCATGATCCAGGCCGGCATGGGCGGGCTCGTCTGGATCGGTGCCGCCTTCTGGCTGTCCCAGATCTGGGCCGCCCTGTTCGTCGATACCGCCACGGCCGATTACGCCGCCTTCCGCAAACACGCCTTTGCCCAGGCCATGCTGCTGTTCTCCGGCTGGGTCGCGCTGGTCTTCCTGCGCGCCTTCTTCGGCGCCTTCTCGCCCCGTCCGACCTCGACTTTGCCGTTCGACGAGGAGACCCAGCATGACGAGGCGGTGCCGAGCCGGCTCGCCACCGTGCTGCCCGTCGTGCGCGGCATCGTGCTCTCCGGCGTCATCGTTCTGACGGCGCTGGTCGCCTTGTCGCAGCTCGGGGTCGATATCGGCCCGCTTTTGGCCGGCTTCGGCATTCTCGGCCTGGCCATCTCCTTCGGCTCCCAGGCTCTGGTGCGCGATATCGTCTCCGGCTTCTTCTTCATGGTCGAAGATGCGTTCCGGGTCGGCGAATATGTCGATACCGGGCGGCTGAAGGGCACGGTCGAGAAGATCTCGCTGCGCTCCGTCCAGCTGCGCCATCAGAGCGGGCAGATCCACACCATCCCGTTCGGACAGATCCCGTCCCTCACCAATGCCAGCCGCGACTGGGCGACGGTCAAGTTCAATGTCCGGCTCGACCGCTCGGTCGATCTGGAAAAGGCGCGCAAGGCCATCAAGAAGGTCGGGCTCGCCCTGCTGGAGGATCCGGAATACGGCCCGCATTTCATCGCGCCGCTGAAGATGCAGGGCGTCGCGGACATCGCCGATACCGCGCTGGTGATCCGGCTGAAATTCACCGCCAAGCCGAACCAGGCCTCCGGCCTGCAGCGTGAGGCGCTGAAGCGGGTCTACCGGGCGCTGGGCGAGGCGGGGATCGATTTCGCCTCGAACCAGGTCACGGTCCGCGGCGGGGAGGGCGGAGCGGCCCATGCCGGTGCCGCGCTCTCCGTCGTCCCGCCGCCGACCCCCTTGGCGCCGACCGGCTAGCGCCCCGCCAGCGCCCGCAGCGGCGCGCTGACGATGGTGATCGGCAGTTTCACCAGCGCCTCGAGCGAGCCGCTGGCGATCTCGCCGGGCTGGCCGCCCTGCTGGCCGGGCGTGATGCCGCGCGCCAGAACGGCGCTCAGATTCGGCGCCACGGCGGCGAGCTGCGCGAATTTGCCGTGATTGCTCGAATCCAGCCCCTTCACCTCGGTCATGTCGATGACCACCGCGCCGAGACTGGCGAGTTCCTCGGTGTTGCTGTCGGAGCCGAGCCGGCCCTGGCCCCCGGCGAGGAAATTCGACAGGCCGAGCGCCTTGTCGTCCTTCGACAGCACGATGAAGAAGGGTTTGGAGGGGCGGCCGAACCGGCGCATCTGCGATTTGAACACGTCGATATCGATATCGGGCGCGGCGAGGAACAGGGCGGCGAGCTTGTCGACCTGCGGCAGCCCGCCGCTGATCCTGATCTGCCGCAGCGCCTCGACGGTGACCCAATTGCCCATGGAATGGGCGAGGATCGTCACCTTCTCCGCCTGGCTCGCGAAGACCAGCCGCAAGGTCCGCTCGAGATCGTCCCGCGCGGCGGTCGCGCTGTTGTTGTCGTAGATATATTGCGAGACCTGGCCGCGCGAGGCCCAGGTGAAGAGAACCGGCACGGCCGGCGCCCGGGAATCGTGAACCACCTGCGCGAAGCGATAGACGCCCTCGGCGAACATTGTGTTGTAGCCATGCACGAAGAGGAAGACGTTTCGCTTTCCCTTGGGGCGGGCCGCGAGCTGCGTATTGAGCTCGGCCACGAACGCCTTCTCGCCTTCGAGATAGCCGGCCTCGCGCACCACGAAATCGGTCTTGGGATCGCCCGGCGCCGTCGAGGCCCAGGAGATCTCGCCGGCCTTGTGCCCCGGCGGGACGGAGACGACGAGCCGCGCGAAATCGAGCGGCGTCGCCCGTTCGCCATTGAACAGCGTGCCGGGGCGGGCGTCGCGCTGGCGCGTCGTCGCGACCAGCAGGGTGTGGGGCGTGGCGTCCGGCGCCGGTTGCGCGACGGGCGCCAGGAAACCCGTCTCCGGACGCGAGCCGCAGCCCGCCAAAGCGAGCGCCAGCACGATCAGGCAGGGCAGCAGTACGCGGCCGCCGCCGCTTTGGCGCGGGACATCGGCGAAGGGAAAGACGAGCTGCATCGAACGCGATCCTGCTGACGAGGCGGAGCCTGAGCCATGCCCTGGGCCATGGCGGGGGCTGCCGGCCGCCAGCGCCACGGGCGCTTCGCCATCCGTGCCGCTGCGATTGCCTCCCCCCGCGCCACCATCGCCGCTCTTCCGAGATTTTGCAAATTGGCGTCAGTTGCGTCAGCCTTGAAAGGCGCTTTAGAATTCGCGAACGAGACCGACGGGAAGAGGCTGCGGAGCGACCGCCATGACGCAAGTGCTTCTTTCCTCCTTCGCGCCGTGAAGGCTGCGATCATTGTCGATTGACCAGCAGATCGCACCGGCGATTGCAGCTTGCCTACCGGGCCGGACAGGTTTCGCGGGCGCGCTTGCGCTGCTGGCGGGCTGCCTGCTGCCGTTCCACATCCAGCCCGCCGCCGCAAAACCCCTGCCGGCGGGCGCCTTCCTGCGCGCCTGCAAGATCGTCGTACCGGAGCAGACGCCGCTGTTCCCCGGCAGCCCCGCGGCGGCCGCGGCCGAGCCCGACGAGGACGGGACCGGGTCCGATGACGACGACGAAGAGGAGGATGAGGACGAGGAGGATGAGGAGGAGGCCGTTCCGGGTTTCGTCTCGCCTGGAATGGGGCATTGCGTGGCGATCTCCGGGGTGCTCAGCCTCGGGATCCAGAGCGACAGTTTTCGCGCCAGCACCCTGGCCCGCGCGGCCGGGCTCGTCCCGGCCAATGGGCTGAGCTATCCGCGCAGCCTGTCCTTTCGCATCGAAAGCGCCCGCACCCTGCCGAGCGGCCTGCATGTCGCCAGCGCCTTCGAATTCTCCTTCGACCAGACCAATGATCCCGCGACCGGCTCGACGCCGAGCTTCGCCGAGGCGAGCGTCACCATCGGGCCCTTCGTCTTCGGCGTCGCGGGCTCGCGCTTCGATTTCTGGACCGGCGACGAATTCGTGTTTTCGACGCGGGTGCCGAGCCGCACCGTCGGCCTGATCGGCTATGAACGCCTGCTCTGGCCCGATCTCAAACTGTCGATCTCGGCCGAGGACACGCAGATCGACGCCGCCCGGGCGCTGCCCGGCGCCTCCGGCCTGCGTATGCCCGATGGCGTGGTGCGCCTGCTCCACGAAGGCGAGGCCTGGACCCTGCACGGCGCGGCGGCGCTGCGCGACGTGCCCCGCGGCCCGGGCGTCAGCGCGCGCATGGGCCGCGCCGCCCTGCTCGGCCTGACCTATGAGGCGCCCCTGCTGGGCAAGACCACGAGCGTCACCGCCCAGCTCGCCGGCGCGGTCGATGCCGCGCCCTATATCGGCTCCTCGCTCGATCTCAGGGTGTTGCGCCAGGTGATCGGCGCGACCGACGCCACACGCGGCTGGTCCGGTGTGCTCGCCTTGGGGCGGGACTGGACGGATACGCTGGCGAGCCATGTCTTCGTCAGCCGCTACCAGCTCAGCCTGCCGGGCAGGGCGGGCGGCACGGGGCGGGTCCGCATCGACCGCGTGGCGGCCAATCTCGCCTGGACTCCGGTCGAGGGCTTCAAGACCGGGCTCGAGGCCTCGGTCGCCTGGCAGAAGCTCGATCTCGGCAGCGCGGTCGTGCCGGTCGGGCTCGCCGGACGGCAGAGTTCGCTGCAACTGTTTCTGGAGCGGAGCTTCTGACCGGCCTCGCCGATCGGAACGGGGCGAGCCCGGCCGAGCCTGATCCGGCCGCTCAGAAGCCGGCGAAAGCCCGTGTCGCGAGCAGTCCCGCCAGGAGCGCCAGGGCGCCGGCGCTGGCGCGGTAGCCGATCCGGGCCCGCTGCGGGTTCTGGAAGCTGCGATGCAGGGCGCCTCCGAAGAGCAGCCAGGCGAGGCCGGCCGAGAGGATCAGCCCCGACAAAAGAGCGAGCCGGGCCGCCAGCTCCGGCGTCGCGCCTCCGGGCGGCAGGATGGCGAAGGCGAAGATCACGGCCTTGGGATTGAGCGATGTCGTCAGCAGCACCCGCTTGAAGCCGATCGCGGCACCGCCGGCGGAACCCGCTCCGCCGCGCAGCCAGAGCGCCAGCGCGATCCTGACGAGATAGGCCGCCGAGAGCCCCTGCAGGACGCTCAGGAGCATGGGCTGCGACGCGATCGCCGGACCGAGCCCGATGCGCAGCCCGGCGATGGCGACGAGATAACCGGCGAGCTCGGCGCCGAGCAGCGGGATCGAGCGGCGCCAGCCCGTCTCCGCAGCCGCTGTCGCCAGCAGCGTATTGGTCGGGCCGGGCGTCGCGAGCAGCGCCAGGCTCACGGTGATGAAGCTGATCGGATCCATGCCGGCTGTGTCGCAGCCGGTCCGCCGAGGCGCCTTGATCTCGCTCAGTCCTTCGCATCCCCGTCGGCGGAGCGCTCGCGCCGGCGGCTATGCCGCGGCTATGGAAACAGCTGCCCGGCGCCATGGAACGGCTAAGCCCGCAGCCGCTATGCAGGGCGTCAGGGCGGCCGGCCGCCGCCACCGGGATCGACCAGCATGCTGACGTCAGGCTCCGCCGCGCGCCACGCGCTCCACGCCGAGGATGAGATCGTCGATCCCGCGCATCCGGACAGGCAGGGCGCCGATCGCGAGGCGCGGCTGGCCCGTTTGGCCGCGCGCTGCGAGGCCGCCGATGCGATCGGCCGCGATCTCGATTGCGAGATCTATGAGGCGCTCGGTTTCGTGGTGAGGCGCAAGCCGACCTCGATGCGCACGCACAGGACGCCCCATGGCGGCATTTTTTTGCAGGGCGTCACCTGGAAGGCGGTCGGGCGCATCACGGTCGAGACCAGCGTCGTCATCGACATTCTCGGCCGGACCTTCCCCGATCTCACCTGGCGGCTCGGGCATGATCCGGCTGGCACCGTGGCCTTCGTCGCGACGGTGGAAGGCGAGAGTGCGGCGGCGCCGACGCCGGCCCTGGCCCTGACGGCCGCGCTGCTGCGCGCCAGCTTCGCGCTCGGCACCGCCCAAGCCCGGCTGGCGCCCAGAGAAATGCGCGCCGCCGCGAAGGCCCGCGCTTTGGTGCCGATGCGCTAGCGGCGAGCGGCGCGCGACGGTCTGCGATCCCGCGACGCTGATGCTGGCTTGAATAAGGCAGCATGAAGCGGCCACCGCGCCGACTGTGGAGAGCAGCCTAAGTCTGGCGGGACTTTCTGCTTATGGCCCATTCCCGACATTCGGACATTCGGCTTTCGGGCAGGCAGATGCCAAAGCTGGCTAGCGAAAGAGAGGGCTCCTTGAGCACGGTCATGCGAGTCGTTGATCAGAGTCGAGGCGGAACCCCGCCGGTCCGACGCAGCGGGTGACTGGGCTTCCACCTAAGCTTGAGACTAACCGCGCCACGGTGGAGAAGCGCCTCGGCGATGCGCTGCCGCTTGCCCGTGGGACGTGCAGTGCAGGTAGGCGACACGCCCCGGAACAGTTCGGTAAGGACAGGCGGTGCTTCCAGAATCATCGCGGTGCCCAGTCGACCACCTCCATGCGCGACAGGCCGATGTCGTTCAGCGTCCGGTCGTCGAGGCGCGTTGCGCCGTAACCAGGGCGACGGCCTGCGGGCGAGCGGTTCAGCCGCAGGCGCACGCTGCGGAGCGCCCATGAAATTCGTTTCAGGAAGGAGCACTCTCCCCTGCGCGCTGCCGGCGCAGCCTCGCCGAGCGGTTCGAGAGCTAGTGATCCCGAATGCGTATTGTGACGGTTGCAGACATCCGGCATTGTCGGTCTCCTCGTGGGATCAGCTCGCGCCATGACCGCATCAGTGCGGTAGAGCCGCCGATCGGTCCGGCTTTTTTGGGCCATTCAGGCCCAAGATTCTGTGCGCCGGGTCACAGAGGCTGCGGCTGGCGTCGTCAGGGTTAGATGTCGGAGGCCGACGATGACCGTTAGTCCCGATCGCGTTGTGAGCCTGCTGTCCGCCAACCCCTTCTTCGCGGGCTTCACCGAGGATGCGCTGGCGAAGATGGCGGCGATCTGCCGGCTACGTGACCTTTCTGCGCGGGAGGTGCTGTTCCTGAAAGGCGATCCGAGCGACGGCCTTTACGCGATCCGGCGCGGCCTGATCCGCATTGGAACGACGGATGATCTCGGCAAGCAGATGACGATAAACCTCCTCGGCGGCGGCGACGTTTTCGGCGAAATCGCGCTGCTTGATGGTCGGTCCCGTACCGCCGATGCGGTCGCGCTAGAGGACACTGCGATGTTCTTTCTGCCGCGTCGTGATTTCCTGAGCCTGCTCGATCGTGAGTCTTCGATTGCGCAGCAACTGATCGGGCTGCTCTGCGCTCGGCTGCGGGACGTCATCGGCCGTATGGAGGAGACCACATTCCTGCCCGCGGCGACCCGGCTTGCGCGACGCATCCTAATCCTCGTCACGGATTACGGGATGGAGGTCCACGCCTCCCAGGAGGAACTCGCATCACTCACCGGCGTGACGCGCGAAACGGTTAACCGGCAGCTCCAGTGCTGGAAACGCGCCGGCGTACTCTCCCTAGCGCGGGGGCGCCTGGTGATCCACGATATCGACGTCTTACGGCGGCTGGCGAACGTCGACGCCGCGTGACTTACCGGCATCCTATTCTGAGACGTCATCGGAAGCGGCGAACACCGGGACGGGACGGTCGAAGCCCTTCAGCATCCGCGCAGCCCGCTCGACAAGGCGCACCCGACCGCTCACAGCGCTGGCGGCGACCGCATCGATCAAGATTTCCGCATCGGCCGCGCTGGCGCACAGCCGCGAGGCGAGATTCACGACGCTGCCTATCGCGGTGTAATCGAGCCGGCCTCCGGAGCCGATCCGTCCCACCGTCGCCGGACCCATCGCCAGTCCTACGCCAAAGCCGAGCCCGTGGTCGAGCAGGAGCGCCTGAACGCTCGCGTGCATGTCGCGCGCCATATGAATGGCACGCAGCGCCGGATCCGAACAGGTCACGGGGGCGTTGAGCAGCACCATCATGCCGTCGCCGGAGAAGTGCGTCAGCGTGGCCCCGTAGTCGCTGACCACCTTGTCGAGAGCGTCGTAGTAATCGCTCAGGACGCCCATCACGGCTTCGGGCTCGGCGCGCCCGGAAAAGGCGGTGAAACCTCGCAGGTCGCCGAACACCACCACCACCTCAATGCGGCGGCCGTCGAGAACGCCGTCGTCGCTCGTCCGGTCAACCAGTTCGGCAACCTGCGGCGCGAGAAAGCGCTTGAGCCGGATGATGCGTTCCGAACGCTCCTGCGACACGGCAAGCTCGCCCGCCATCTCGTTGAAGCGCGTCGCCAGCCGCTCGAACTCGTCACCGGTAGCAAGGTCGATCCGGTGGTTGAAATGTCCGGCCCCGATCCGCGCGACACCGTCTTCCAAAAGCCTGATTGGGCCTATCATGCGCCTTGTCAACCAGTAGGCGAGCGCCGCCGCGAGCGCCGCGCCGCCGATCAACGACGCGGCTGTCCGCCACAGCGTCGCATAGATGGGTCCGAAGGCCTCAACGACCGGCTGCTTGACGACGACGCTCCAGTCGACGCGGGGAATCTGCGCCATCGCGGCGAGCACCGTCTGTCCCGCGACGTCGCGGCCGGTGACTGCCCGCCCCCCCTGTGCGACAATGCCTGCCCGCAGCGTCTTGAGAGGAAGTGTCGCCGTTTCGTCGGCCCGCAGGACAAGGCTGATGTCGGGATGGGCGACGAGGCGGCCCGGCTGATCGAGCACAAACGCTTCCCCGGTCCGTCCGACCCGGATCGCCGAAATCACGTCCCAGATCAGCTTGAGATTGACCTCGGCCACGGCGATGCCGACCGCCGCGCGGTTGCCCGCTACGGCTATGGTCATGAAGGGTTCGGAGCCGGCGTGGAACGTCACGGGGCCAAACCAGATCGGGCTCGATTTAACTCCAATGACCGCCGGATTCGCCGAGTGGTCGGCGCCCCCCTCGCTTCGGTTCAGGCCGAGGCGCGAGACAAACAGCCGCTCCCGGCCGACGGCGTCGACTAGGGTCAAGCTGACGACCGCCGGAACTTGGCGAAGCAGACGAAACGCGTCGAGCCTGCGCCTTTCGTCGGCGCTTTCAGACCATGGCAGCTGCACGGTCCAGGTAAGCTGGTCACCGATGCCGTCCAAGAAGTCTTGGATTTTCGCAGCGGCCGAGCGGGCTTCCGCATCGAGAAGATCGTTCAGCCTGGCGCGCTGGTCATGGTGGCCAAACCACGCTTCGCTTCCGACGGCGGCGAGAAGCGGCACGACCACCGCCGCGAACAATGCGAGAAAGTATCTCGCGAAAAGCGAGCTCCGTGGGGCGGGTGGCGAGTGGGTCACCGTCTCAGCTCATGCGCGGGCCCATCGGCCGGGTTACTCGATCACGACGTCGGCGCTGCTCAGGAGCGATGGCGGGATGGCCAGTCCGAGCCCGGTAGCCGCCTTGAGGTTGACGAACAGCTCCACCTTGGTCACGCGCTGGACCGGCAGATCGGACGGCTTCTCGCCCTTGATGATGCGGCCGGCATAGATCCCGGTATGACGGTGCGACTGCTGGAAATCGCCGCCATAGCTCATTAATCCGCCGGCAATCGGGAAATCTCTCGCTTGGGTGATCGTGGGCACCCCGTGCCGGATCGCCAGCGCCGCAAGCTGGCGACTGCGATAGGCGAAATAGGGATCGGAAGTGAAGACCAGCCCACCGGCTCGCATCTCGGAGGCAGCCCTGAACACATTGTCCAGTTCCGTTTCGCTGCTGGCGGTCAGGATGCGAAGCTGCAGTCCAAGGCTATCCGCGGCCGCCTGCAGGTTCCGCAATTGCAGACCAGAGGTCGGGCTGGCCATATTGACGGCGATCCCGAAGATTCGGGCGGCGGGGACCAACTCGCTGATGAACTCGAGCCGCTTGCGCGAGACCTCCACGCTCAAGCTGGTCACACCGGTGAGATTGCCGTCCGGCCGGGCCAGGCTGGCTACCAGGCCGAGCGCCAACGGGTCGCCCCCCATCTCGAAGACGATCGGAATTGTTGTAGTCGCGGAGCTTGCGGCAAGCGCTACCTCGGCGCCGCCGGGCGCGACGATGACGGCGACCCGACGGGCGGCCAGTTCCATCGCGAGAGCCGGCAACCGGCTATACTGGCCTTCCGCCCAGCGAAAATCGATCGCGACATTGCGCCCCTCGACATAACCGGTCTCCGACAGGCCCTCACGAAAGGCGGCAAGGCGACTGGCGTAGGGTTCTGGAGATTCGGAGCCGAGATAGCCGATGACGGGCATGGCCTGCGGCTGCGCGGGAGCCGCGACTGGCCAGGCGGCCGCTGCGCCGATGATCGCGATAACGTCGCGGCGTGTCGTGCGGCCGGCACGGCCAAAGGCGCAGGACTTCAAACGCACGGCCGTCCCCTCCGGACAGACGCCTGCAGTGACGCGGAACGCTGATCCGCTACTGGTCTCGCATCCTAGCATAGCCGCATGGCCGTCGGTGCGAAAGCCGTCCCTTGCGGGTTAGATTGCTCGAGCGAGGCTACAGATGGCGGCAGGGCAGCTTCGCCCGGGTCGCGCCTTTCCAGGCGCCTCTGCGAAATTCGGCTCCGGAAAGCCGGCTAGAGCGGTGGATGGAACTGGCGAGATGCCGCAGACTGAGACAATCGCGCCGGCCCTTGGCGCCGCCCTGCCCTGGGGGCTGCCAGCCCCCCGAACTGCGGCGCGGGCGGGGGGGACACGCGTATCGCTATCGCCGCGTGCCGACAATCTCAAGATAGCTGCTCGGCAGAATCACGGTTGTGTCGCCCGATCGGTTGAATCGCTCGACCACCGTCCTCAGATCGTCCTCCAGCGCCTTCTTTTGCGATGGCGCCAGCGCGGCAAACGCCTTTAGGACGGGCCCGTAATACGTCTTGAATACGTCAAGCCAGTGGTCCGGCGAGCGGTAGCGGAAGACGAAAGTGCGCTGCGTGGCTTCGACGGTCGTGCTGTCCGGGTCGAACAACTCGGCCAGACGGGCCTGCGTTCCCCATAGCGCCGGCGACCGTGCACCGGGGGGCGGCGCGACATGCCGGCCGATCGTTTGGAAGAGATGGCCGATGAAGCCGTCGGGCGTCCAGTTGGCAAGACCAATCTTGCCGCCAGGCCTGCAGACGCGCAGCAATTCCCTCGCGGCGCGCTCCTGATTTGGCGTGAACATCACCCCGAAGGTCGACATGACCACGTCGAAGCTGCCGTCGGCGAAAGGCAACGCCTCCGCGTCGGCCTCAAGAAAGACGATTTCGAGGCGCTCGGCCTTGGCGCGCTCCCGGCCGCGCTCAAGGAGCGCTTCAACATAGTCTGTGCTGGTGACTTCGCACCAGCGGCGCGCCGCTGCAAGACTAGCGTTGCCATTGCCGGCGGCGACATCTAGCACCGTCTGACCCGCGCGCACGTCGAGCGACTCGCACAGGCGCTCGCCGACGATCTGGAGGGTCGTACCGACGACGGAATAGTCTCCCGACGACCAGGCACCGCGCTGGCGGGCCTTGATCGCCTCGTAGTTGATAGTCTCCGGTACCTTGCTTTCACGCGTGGCTGAGGCCGGCATTGTCGATCTCCTTGGTGAGTGCCATTCAGAGAGGTTGGCGCAGTCCCGGCGGCGAGCCGCCGGGCATGTTGCGCCGCTGCTCAGACGTCGGGGCGGTGGATCGGCGTGCCGAAGACGGCGCAGTCGATCTCAGAACGGGCGATGCCCATGTCTTTCAGCATACTGTCGTCGAGGCAGGCCAGCTCGTTGGCCGCTCGCCGCAGCCGAACCAGTCTGGCGATGCCGCCCAGCTGGCCCGATAGCGCCTCGATCAGCCGCGTCGTCATGGGACGCCGGATCGGCTCCCGACCAGGGGCGACGAATGGACCATGAACCTCGTAGAGGAAATGGTCCCCGCATATCTGCCCGACCGCCAGGCGCCCTACCAGCCGGTCGATCACCGTCTTGCGACGGGGGCGGATCATGTCTGCGAGGTCGCCGATGTCGAAGAAAATGTCTCCATTCGGGGTATGCATGTCACGCTCCGTTGCCAGATCTGCCGCCTCCTTTGGCGTGGTGCGGTCTTTTCGCCATTTCGGGCGCGGTGCGTCTGTGATGCGTCGCACAGAGGAACGTTTAGGGTCGGCTCGCAGCGCCAGCTTTCCGGCAGCTTTTGCGCCTGGATTGCCTGCAAGGGCGAGCGGGCGGGCGCAATTCAGGGCCGGATGCCGCTCAGTGAGCTGAATCACAGCGCCAGCGCCTTCGACTGCTTATCGCTACCGCGTTCATCGAACCCGGAGCGTGCGCCATGACCATTGCCGAACATGAGCTTGAGTTTCATCGCAGGGCGATCGAACAGGCGCGGGGAGCGGGGCTGTCCGCCTATGTCCTGAACGAGAACGGCAGCGTGCTGCGAATATGGCCCGATGGCACAAAGCAGTTCATCGTGGTCCGGCACGGTCTGTGGAGCGAGTCTGATCCGCGCGACGCATCGCGGCCCACCTTCAACTCCGAAATGCGGATGGTCCCGATCGATGTCCGGGAGATAACGCGACGACCTGCCGAAAACGGGGCATGCGAACGCGCTTGCGCCGTCAGGTTCGATCTCCCGCTGTCAACGCCTTGACCGAGGCCGACTAGGGTTAGGCGGCCGAATGGGCCTCTACCGTCTGGCGCATCGCAGAGAGGCGCGGCGTCACTGGCGCGGCTCCCACTCCCGGCGCGCGAGGGCAAGCCAGCCGTCGTCGTAGATCGGCTGACCGGCGATCGACAAAGGCCCGCCGGAATCGTCTGCGAGAAGGTTATCTGGAACGCCGTCGCCGTCGGTGTCGACACCCCCGGCGATCCGTGGGCACCTGAGCATCAGCGGGAATGCGCTTTCCGCCAGACGCAGACCGCCTTTGGTGTCGCTCGGATAATGCACTCCGAGGACCTCGCGGAGCTTTGCGATGCGCTCGGCCAGCAACCAGAACGGACTCTGCCTGTCTGCGGGGCCCGTACCCAGCACGACCGGCACCACCTGCTCGAGGCATCTCGCAATGAGGAAGGCCTGGGTCGCGTGTCCGCTCGGATAGGCTGGATGCCCTGGAGGGTCGATCGGTGCGAGCAGGCTCGGATCGAGGCGCATGGGCCGGGGGCGACTATAAACGCCTTTATAGTACATGCAAAGAAACTGCCCTAACCGCAGCGCAGTAGCCGCCAGGTAATAAGTGTACGGATGCGTTTGAATATTGAACTGCAGTAAGGCGCGAAAATAGCCGATGATACCGTTGCGTTGAGCCAACGCCTCCGACATTGCGCCTGCCCGGAACTGCGCCAATCGCCGCAGGTGTTTCAACTCACGCTGAACGTTCGAACATGGATCGCCATCGACGTCGAAAATGGAGTCGATATCGTCCGCCATGTCGTTGGGCTGCATCAGCTCAGCCCAGGCGGGTCGGCCCGCGGCATTCTTCAACTGCACGAATTCCGCAAGGACGAGCAACGATGCGTTGTCCGGGGTGAAGTCGGATAGGCGCGGCAGGATCGCTTCGGGCGCGATGGGCCAGCAATCGGTTGGCGAGGTCGGCGGCCAAGCGTGGCCCAGGCGCGGCGGCCAGCGATGGCCGCGATAATCCGATTCGACGGGGTTTTGCCGGATCGCTGTTTCCGGCGCGACGCCGATTGGACGAAAAGCGGAGCGGCCACCGCCGCCCAGCGCATCGAAGTTCTCGAAGCCCTCCGCGCCGTCGGCTCCATCGGCTCCATCGGCCGGCCCGAATGCTGCATCGCGCGCCATGCGTCCCTCCTCGTCAGGAAATTGATGCCGTGATCGCTACACGTCAGTTCGGAAGGCCCGCCTCCTTCAGATGCGAGGCGAACGCCTCGCGCAGGCCCGGCGCAAAAAACGGAAGGCGTGTGCGCGAATAGGTTTCCAGCGAAAAGCCGGGGCGCACCGCCATGAACCGGGCGGCGACCTGCCGGGCATCCTCTCGCGAGCCTGTCGCCGCCAAAGCTGCCGCTAGCAGCAGGAGCGTGGCCCCATGCAGCGGGTTTTCAGCCAAGGCGCGTCGTTGCCATCGCACCGCCTCGTCGAAGCTGCCGCTGGCATAGTGCGCGATACCCAGAAACATGAGCTGCGAATAGCGCATTGGGTCGTGCGGCGAGAGCCGCAGTCCTTGTTCGGCGCGGCGCACCGCCTCCTCGCCATTGCCCAAATAGGCGAGCGTCGCGCTCGATAGCGTCCAGACGAGGGGGTGGTTCGGGCAGGCCGCGAGGGCCTCGCTGAAACACTGGAGCGCAGCGTCACTGTCGCGCCGCAGCATCGTATTCATGTGACCCATGGTGGCGAGGGCCAATGCGTTCGCCCTGTCGATACGGGTGGCGCGTGCGGCAAGCTGAAGGGCCTGCGCTGCATCGTCGTCGGGGTCCTGCGACCATCCGCGTCCGATACGCACGCTGTGCCATCGCGCCGCCCAGGCGACCGGTAGTGCAAACTCGGGCTCCTCCACCATGGCCTCGGCCAAGTAGCTGCGCGCTCGCTCGAACGTGTCGTAGTCCGCGCTCCCTATCGTGTACAGGGCCCGCAGCATGCGATCATAGGCCGTCTGGCTCTCCGGCGGCTTTCGCATAGCGCGTCGGAGTTCGGCGAAGCGCACCTGCGGCGCAAGCAACATGGCGCTCTTGCGGGCAACCTCGTCCTGCAAATCGAAAATCTCGCCGATGCCGATACGCACGCGATCACCCCAGAGCATCGCGCCCGAATACGTGTCGCAAAGTTGGAGCGAGATACTGTACCCTTGGCTCATCCGGCGCATTCGCCCAAGCAGCGCGTAGCGCACGCCGAGTGCGCGGCCGACTTCCCTCGGGTCGGCCTCGCGCCCGCGGAAAATGGCGCTCGATGCCGGAGAAACAACGAACAATTCGTGCAAGCCGGCGAGCGACATGCCCACGTCTTCGGCGAATCCGTCCGCGAAATGAGCATCATCGGCATCCCCGCTCTGATCGAGGAGCGGCAGCACGGCAAGGGATGGCAGTCCGGCGACGGCCTGGATCGGAACGGTGAACCGCACCAGTTCGGTTTCGCTCGCGAACAGGCGCGCGCGCTTGTCGAAGCCCTTCAGTTCGACATATCCCAAGTCTCGAAAATCAACCCGGGCCGAGGCGTCCAGCGCGTCCAGCACGCGTTCGGAGATCACGATTCCGCCGGGCGCTGCGTGGCACTGCAGCCGCGCCGCAAAATTCACCGCATCTCCGAAAATCTGGGAGTTGCTCTCGAATACGTCGCCAACGTGGATCCCAATGCGGAGCACGACAGGCACCGGATCAACCGACCCTGCAGCCTCGACATCGGCCCTTATCCCGCGCTGGATGGCGCGAGCCCATGTTACCGCATTGGCTGGGTTCTGGAACGCGCCGAGGACACCGTCGCCCAACACGTCCACGATTCGGCCTCCGCACCGCTGCGTCGCTGGCTCTATCAATCCGTGCAGCAGGTCCATCCATCGCCGATAGGTGCCGTCCTCGTCGGCGGCCATGAGCGTCGAGTAGCCGACAATATCGGCGAAGGCGATAGCGACCGTGCGGCGCTCGCCACGGGCTGACGAGAGGGCATTTCCGGTGGCGTCGACGTCGGAAGCGAACACCATCGCCACATCCACCTGCGGCTGGATTCGATCGGTTGGGACGCCGCGCGCCGGCCTCCCGGGGATGACGATTATTATGGCGCTCGAAACGCCCAGGCGCTAGTCTTTTAACAGTGGTGGCCGGCAGCAGCGGGACTGCGGCAGGATCGGGGGCTCTGATGTCGGACCCGAACGATATCCGCTTAATCTTGTCCATCCGCGGCTGGGACAGCCTGCGCGAAGCCTACAGGAACTGGGATTCCGACAGCGTTCAACGGCAACTCAATGCCAGAATGCGCCTGGATCTCGATGACCTGTTCAGGGTGGTCGCCTACCCGTCGAACATCCCAATCCCCGATGCAATCGACATCAGTGATGACGAACTTCGCGCGTTTCTCGTTTTCGGGATCGTCATTCGCGGTGGACCGACGGCCGCGCGAACCTTCGCGATGGCCGTTAAGAACCTGGGGCATGACGCGGGTGTCGGCGCTGATCTCGTGGTCAATCCGGCGCACGATCCATTCTGGACCCACTGGTGCCCGAATGAGGCCGGCCATGGACTATTGGGAGATCGCGCCTGGGCGCTCAGGACGATCCGGGCTGACCCGCCCGCTCTGAGGGCGGCAGGATTCCCTGGGCCCGAGCAGGTCAACCTCGTCTTCCTAGACACCGGCTTGCCGCTGGATCTGCTTCCTGCGGACAATTTCAAAGGCTGGTCCGTGCTCGAGGATTCCACGCGCCCCGGCGGCGCGGTGCGGAGGCCTGGCAATCCCCTAACTTACCACGGTGAGATGGTGGCGAGAAACGCTCAGGCTGTTGCGCTGGCGGCGGCTCCCTCCGCCAGGATCAAACTCCTGGACTGCCCGGCAATCCCCGACGGCATCAAGCGATTGCCGGTCTTCCTCCATACCGTCGCAGCCGCGCTGTTTTCCATATTGGCTACCATTGTCACCGCGCCGCGGAAGGCAGATGGCTGGGTCATATGCAACGCTTGGGGAGTTTTCGATCCGACCGTGAAACCGGGCCAGGTTCCCTACTCCGACAATCCCCTGCACCCGGTCGCCATTGCATTAAAGCTGCTGAACCTGATGGGAGCGGATCTTGTCTTCGCCGCCGGCAACTGTGGCCAATTCTGCCCGAACCCCCGCTGCTCTCCCGCTTTCACCGGTCCGTCCCGCAGCATCAACGGCGCCAATGCGTTGCGGGAGGTGCTCACGGTGGGGGCAGTGCGCGCCGACAAAGTTTGGCTCGGCTATTCGGGCCAGGGTCCGGGAATCGCGCGCATGGCGAAGGAGAAGCCGGACATATGTGCGCCCAGCCAGTTTGCAAGCGACGACTATCCGGGCCACAACACCGGTTCCTCCGCGGCATGTGGCCTTGCGGCGGGTGCCGTCGCGCTTCTGCGTACAAGGTGGCAGCCCAGCACCCTGACAACGGAACAGCTCAGGGGCGCCATCAAGCGTCATGCAGTACAGCCCTATGGTCCCGTGGGCTGGCAGGAGCGAACCGGGCACGGCATTCTCGATCTCGCGGCAACCGCTGAGGCATTGAACCGGCGCGAACGATCCGCAGTCAGACCAAAGCGCCGCTAGGCGGTCAGGAGCGCAGAGGCGGTTTTGCGCGGGCAGGCCCTCAATGTCAGCTTGTCGCGCACTTCAGTCTGATGCTGTCCACCACCGCGCGACGCTTCTTGGGCTAGCGCGGTGGTGAGTTGATTGGCCCTCCCCCTCAGTGCGGGGCGCCGCCGCAGGTGCTGCTCCCACACTTGGCGCATTGCGTACCGCTAGCGCGGCGGGCAAAGAGCTTGGCGAGCGGGCTCTCATGCTTTGCGGCAATCCGCTCTGCTGCCAGCGCCTGCGCAAGATCACGGTCGCCGCTACGCAAAGCGGCCTCGATCAGCGTCAGGTCGATCACATCACGCTGGGCGTTGCTGCCCCCGAAGCGAGCCGCGATCGCCCGTACCGGCCGGATCAAGCTTATCGTCTCGGCATAATTGCCCACGCCGAACGCGGCAAAAGCCTTCATCAGGGGATAGCCCACCTCCTGTGAGAAGACGGCATTATCGCTTGCCGACAATGCTACGAAGGCCTGTGCCTCCAGCGTCGCCTGGATCAGGTCCCGGCGCCCCGCCCCGACGAAGGCCATGATCGCATGCAGGTCGTTGAAGGCATATGCGCCAGGTGCCCACATCGCTTGATAGCGCTCCGTGAGCCTGCGCCAGCGCCCCCCGAGTTCAACACCGCGTAGATGCAGCCGCCATAGCATCGCCGAGGCATCGACAAGCTCGAGCATCTGAGGTTCGGCCATGTTGGTGATTGGCCCGTCAACCAGTTCGAGCACTTCGTCGATCTGACCAAGTTCAAGATGGTAGAGCGCCAGATGCCACCAGTTGTGGACCGCAATGAAGCTGTCGATCGTCCAGCTCTGCAGGTCCTCACGCATGAAAGCGATGCCTTCATCGTGCCGGCCCTCCATTTCGAGGACATGGGCGACCGCGTGTCTGGCCCAGCCGTCGCGTGGCTCCTCAAGGATCGCCTGCCTGCCATGGCGCTCGGCCGCAGCGTACTGGCCGTTCTCTTCCAGTCCGAAGGCGTACATGGCCAGCACGGAATGACGGCCGGGCGTGCCGGGCGACCAGGCTGGCAGCGCTCTGGCTACGCGATCTCGCAGCATGCGGGCGTTGCCGGTGAAATAGTCGAGTTGGTGGCCGGCGATCAGAGCCAGCAGATCCCGCGGGTTTTCGATGGCGACGTCCTCGATTACCCGCGAGGCGTCGTGCAGGCGACCAGCGGCAAGATGATCGAGGGCCGCAAGATGACCACGTTCGCCGCGATTCATCGGCAGTGTTTTGGCGGCCTCGATCGTCTGCCTGGCGGCAGGGACTGCCGCCGGGGCCGATCCAAGCAGGTAGAGCCAGGCTTTCAACGCATGGCCCATGACGAGGCCGGGCTGCTGCTGAATCAAACCTTCAGCTGCGCTCACGGGATCTCCGGCGAAGATGGCGAACTGGTGGACCGCGTTCGAGTAAAGAAGTGCGGTGTCGGCCGTCGCACCCGTCAGGGCTTGGCCGCGAATGTCGTTGATGCACATGACGATCGACTTTTTGGATTGAGTGAGGTGGTGTGTGGCGGTCCCATCTCGAGAATGGGCCGCCGTCTTGGTGTTCAGTTGAGACCAGCCCGGCTCAGACAGCCCTTGGCCGCGAACGCGATGTCGAGGCGTGTCAGTCCGATGTCCTTCAGCATCCGGTCGTCGAGCCGGGACATTTCATGAACCGCGCGGCGCGCGTGTTGGCGTTGCACGAACGTGGTCAGCGCGGCGACCACGGGCGCGATCAGGCGGCGCGACGACCGCCGCGCTCGGTCCGGGACGACATACGGACCGTGAACCTCGTAGACGTACTGGTCGCCCCAGATCTGGCCTGCCGCCAGGCGGCCGATCAGGCGATCGAGCAATGTCTTCCGGCGCGGCCTGATGAGCTCCGACAGGTTGCCGGTTTCGAGGAGAAGGGGATGGGTGTGGGCGTTCATGATGGGGCTCCGCTCGTTATGGCCGCGTCGTGGGAAGCGCTTTCGCTGCGGCTTGAGAGGGATTTACGGGGGAGCCGTCCTTTCACCGTGGAACGCGCGTGAAACTTGCGTTAAATCGATGAGAATTCGTGCAGGGAGATCGTTTACCGGTGAGGGGCACGGCAGCGACCATCTTCCCGGGATATACGCTGGACCTTCTAGGCGGCTTCCAACTGCGGTCCTGCGATGGCCGGCTATTCGTACTGCCGACGCGCAAGGCACAGCTTCTGCTGGCCTATCTCGCGCTCCCGATCGGGCGAGCTCATTCGCGCGAGAAGCTTGCCCAGCTGCTTTGGGGAGATAGGCTCGACCAGCAGGCGCGTGGCAGCCTCCGCAACGCGGTGGCTGCGATCCGCGGTGCGCTTGGCACGGGGATACTGGCAGCCGAGCGCGATACGCTTGCCCTCGTAAGCGGGAGCCTGACGACGGACGTCGATCGGCTCGCAGCAGCGGCGCCGGACTGCATCTCGGACGAGGAGCTGGAAGCGATGCTTCGATCGCAACTCCTCGACGGCATCGCGTCGCCGTCGGAAGCCTTCGATGAATGGCTTGCTTTCGAAAGAGCCCGGTGCCGCACCCTGGCCCAGAGCGCCGCGCAGAAGGCGATCACCGCGCACGAGAAGGCCGGTCGCCTCGGCGCAGCAATCCTGCTCGCGCAGCGGCTGGTCGCGTACGATCCGCTGCGCGAGCAGAGTCATAGGCTTCTGATCCGCCTGCTAGCCATGTCCGGCGAGCGGTCCCAGGCCATGGCACAGTACAAGGCGTGTTGCGACATCCTGAAGCGCGAACTCGGTGTAGAGCCTTCTGCCGAGACGAATGAGACCGCCCGTCATATTGCATCCGAGGGCGACGCGGCGCTGACGCAGTCCTTGCTGCCGGTCGAAGCAGACGGACAGGCGCCAAGGGTGGCGCCACAGACAAGGGGCTTCGCCATCGCCGTACTGCCGTTCGCCAGCATGGCTGGTGAGCTCGACCGTACCTTTCTGGCGGAAGGGTTCACGGAGGACCTGATCACAGAACTGGCGCGCCATCGCGATTTTATGGTGATCGCGAAACAGTCGAGCGGCCTCTTCTCCGGCGCGCCGGCGACGGCCGCCGTCGCGGCCGCAGAGCTTTCGGTTCGCTACGCCCTGGCCGGCAGCTTGCGGCTTGCCTCCGGGCGACTGCGCGTTACGGTCCAACTCATCGACGCTCTCGGCAATCGCTGCATCTGGGCCGATCGCTACGACCGCGAACTGGCCGATATCTTCGCGCTGCAGGACGAGATTGTCGCAAGCATCGTCGGAAGCCTCGACGCCGAGGTCCGGCACGAGGAGCGAGAGCGCGCTGCCCGCAAGCTGCCGAGCGAGCTCGATGCGTGGGAGCTGTTTCACCGGGGGCTCTGGCATGCCTACCGCTTCACACGAGAGGACATCGAAACGGCGGAAGGTCTGTTCCGCCAGGCTATGCTTCGTGCTCCCGAGTTCGCCTTGCCGTATGCTGGGCTCGGCTATGCTGCCTTCGTCAAGGCCGTGTGGTATTTTGCGCCCGATCCTGCCGGCGCCATAGCAGACGGCCTTTCCTGCGCGCGCAGGGCGCTCCAGCTGGATGATGGCAATGTGTTCTGCCACGTCGTGCTCGGCCGTCTGCTGATCCTCACCGGAGACCTCGACGGTTCTCTCGTTCATCTGCGTCTCGCGACGGACCTGAACCCGAGCTACGCGCCGGCCCACTTCGGCATGGCCCAGGCGCTGATCTACTCGGGGCGATCGGCCGAAGCCCTCGCTGAGATTGAACTGGCGCTCCGCTTGAGTCCCAAAGATCCTCTGCTCAGCATGTTTCTCACATTACAATCATTCTGCCATTTCAGCCTCGGCAACTACGTCGAAGCCTGCAAAGCGGCACGTCTCGCAACGCAGCTTCAGGCAAGTGAGACATGGTCGCAGATTGCGCTGATCGCTTCTCTGGTAGAGCTTGGCCAGCTCGATGATGCGCGAGCTGCCGCACGAAGCATGCGCAGGGTGGAAAGCGGCTTTTCGACCAGCCGCTTCGCACAACTCGTCGCCCATGTGCCGTCGGCGCTCAGAGAACGGGTTAGCTCGCACCTGAAATCAGCCGGGGTTGCGGCGGGAAACTAGTGGTAGTGCAACATCGGCATGGCAGAAAATCTCAAATGCCAACTTCTCCGGTATCTCAATGCTGGCGATGGACACAGGCACCCGAGGTCCGAGGTCCTCGTGCAAGGTCCGGTCTCAGGCTGCCTATCAAAGTCCGCTTATGGCGCGTGGCCGCCTTCCATTCGATACGGCAGGCGAGTTCGTAATTGCGCCAGGAGCCGACATTCGCGGTATGGCCGCAAGCAGACCCTCATTGCTGGAGAACGCAATGTTGTGCAGCATTGGATTGCTCCAGCTCAACTATCGCAGTAGGCAGGAGGCTCAGTAAGACTTTGGTTGACCAAGCACTTTCTCAGCGATGAATGACAGGATCAGTTGCTCGCTGACCGGCGCGATGCGAGTCACGAGCACTTCGCGCAACAGCCGCTCGACCTGGTATTCCTTCGCGTAGCCCATGCCGCCATGGGTGAGCACGGCCTGTAGACAGGCATCATAGCCAGCGCGAGCGCCGAGGAACTTCGCACCATTCGCCTCCGCGCCGCAGGGTTGTCCAGCGTCGTAGAGCGCGGCGGCCTTCATCGTCATCAGCCAGGCGGCCTCCAAGGCCAGCCAGCGCTCGGCCAGGGGATGCTGGATACCCTGGTTCTGGCCGATCGGGCGGCCGAAGACCGTACGCTCGCGTGCATACCGGGCGGCGCGGGCGAGGGCGTCCTGACCGATTGCAATTGCCTCCACCGCAACGAGAATGCGCTCCGGATTCAGGCTGTCCAGCATATAGGAGAAGCCTTTGCCCTCCTCGCCGATCCTGTCCTCGTCGGGAATGAAGACATCGTCGATAAAGACCATGTTGGAATCGACAGCGGCGCGGCCATGCTTCTCGATGCTCTTGACCTCGAACTTGCTGCGGTCGAGATCGGTATAGAACACCGTCATGCCGTCGACCGGGCGCTTGCCCTCGTTCTTGGCGGTGGTCCGGGTCAGCAGCAGGATCTTGTTGGCGACCTGGGCGGTCGAGGTCCAGATCTTGCGGCCGGAGACCCGGTAGCCGCCTTCGACCTTCCTGGCGAAGGTGGTGATGCTGGTGGTGTCGAGGCCGGCATTGGGTTCGGTCACGCCGAAACAGACCTGGTCCTCTCCCGAAACCAGCCGCGGCAGCCAACGCTGCTTCTGCTCCGCGCTGCCGTGGACCACGATGGGGTGGGGGCCGAACATGTTGATGTGGATCGAGGAAGCGGCAGCCATCGCTCCGCCGCAGCCGGCGACGGTGTGCATCACCAGGGCGGCATCGGTGACGCCGAGGCCGGCTCCGCCATAGGCCTCGGGCATGGTCACGCCGAGCCAGCCATCGGCCGCCATAGCCTGGTGGAACTCGCGCGGGAAGCGGGCCTCGCGCTCGCATTGCGACCAGTATTCATCGCCGAAGCGCTTGCAGACCGAGGCAACTCCGTCGCAAAGCGCTCTCTGGTCGTCATTGAGCTCGATCATGGCAGGGACAGGCTCCGTTTCCGATCAGAAGGCGGTCTGGTCCGCGCCCTTCAGGCCCAGCATGGCGCGGGCGTCGGCGGGCGTGGCAACCTTGAGCGACAATTCTCCGAGAATGCGCCTGATCTTGGCGACCTGCTCCGCATTGGAGCGCGCCAGCACGCCCTTGCCGAGATGGATCGAATCCTCAAGCCCGACGCGCACGCAGCCGCCGAGGATCGCCCCCATGGTGACCAGGTTCATCTGGTGACGTCCGGCACCCAGCACGGACAGAATATAGTCGTTGCCGAACAGCCCGTCGGCAATGCGCTTCATATGCATCAGGTTTTCGGCGTCCGGGCCGATGCCGCCGAGAATGCCGAAAATCGACTGCACCAGGAAGGGCGGCTCGATCAGCTTCCGGTCCACGCACCAGGCGAGATTGTAGAGATGGCCGACATCATAGCACTCGAATTCGAAGCGCGTGCCATGGGCGCTGAGCTCAGCGATTCCCCGCTCGATCTGGGCGAAGGTGTTGGAGAGGATGAAATCCCGGGTCATGCCGAGATAGGCCGGCTCCCACGCATGTTTGAAGCTCTTGATCTTATCGAGCGCCGGGAAGAGCCCGAAATTGAGCGATCCCATGTTCATCGAGGCGAGTTCAGGTTTCAGCGTGTTGGCAGCCAGCAGGCGCTGGTCCAGGCTCATCCCCAGACCGCCGCCGGTGGTGATGTTGACCACGGCATCGCAGCCCTGGCTGATCCGCGGCAGGAAACGCATGTAATCGGCCGGGTCGGAGGAGGGCTGGCCATCCTCCTCCTTGCGGGCGTGGAGATGCAGGATCGCGGCGCCGGCCGTCGCCGCGTCCAGCGCCTGCCCAGCGATCGTCTCGGCCGTGACCGGCAGCGCCTCCGACATGGTCGGCGTGTGGATCGAGCCGGTGACGGCGCAGCTGATGATGACCTTGTCCAGATGTTTCACGGCGCATGCTCCCGGCAGGCCAGTGCGATGGCCTGCGCCATGTCGTCGACCGCCCGCTCGGCAAGGTCGACATGGTTGTGCAGCCGCGCGAAGCCATGGGTGAGGCTGTCCGCCCGCAGCAGCCGGACGGGCACGCCCGCCTGCTCGAGCGCCTTCGCATAGGCTTCGCCCTCGTCGCGCAGCACGTCATATTCGGCGGTGATCACCAAAGCGGGCGGCAGCCCGGCGAGATCGGCATGGAGCGGCGCGATATCAGGGTCGCGCCGCTGGTCGCGCGGCGCATACTGATCGAAGAACCAGATCATGTCCTCGCGGCTGAGCGGCATGCCCGCGCTGTGCGCGTGATAGCTCGGCCGCTCGAAATCACTATCGGTGACCGGGTAGAACAGGCCCTGGAAGATCGGCTCGACCCGGCCCTTCAGGCGACGCGTGGCGACGGTGGCGAGGTTGGCGCCGGCGCTGTCCCCTGCGATGGCGAGCGGCACGCGCGCCCCGCACAGCGCCTCGATTTGGGATGCGGCGAACGCCAGGCAATCCTCGCTATCCTCCAGCCCCGCCGGAAAGCAATGCTCGGGGGCGAGACGGTAATCCGGCAGCAGCACCGCGCAGCCGCTGCGGGCAACGATCAGCCTGGCCAGCGCCTCGAAATCCCGCGGCGAGCCCAACACCCAGCCGCCGCCATGCAGATAGACGACGAGCCCGGCCGGTCTGCCCGCCGGTTTCAGCAGCAGCGCGCCGATCGCGCCGCCGCGCGTCGGCACCAGGATCTCCGTGACGGCGCCGATGGCGGGCCCGTCTCCAAGGGCGGCGCGCGAGGCGGCGACGAGGGCGCGGCCCTGCTCCGGGGTGCCCGCCGACAGAGCGGGCCGGCCAGCCGCCGCGAGCTGCTTCAGCATGGTCTCGATGACGGGATGCAGCGGCATGATCGGGCTCAGGGCGTGAGCACGACGCGGCCGACGACCCGGCCGAGGCGCAGATCGGTGAGCGCCGCGGCGGCCTCGGCGAGCGGGCGCCGATCGATCGGGGTCGCGGGCAGGCCATGGCTGCGGACGAGATCCACGAGCTCGCGCAATTCGGCCGGGCTGCCGATATAGCTGCCCTGGATCGTCAGCGCCTTCATCGGGACCAGGGGCACGGGCAGCGTCATGGCGCCGCCGAACAGACCGACGATGACCAGCCGCCCGCCCTTGTCCAGGGTTTCGACCGCGAGCGTCGCGGTCTCGCCGCTGCCGACGAGATCCAGCACGCCGAGAACGCTGCCGCCGAGAGCCTGGCGCAGCGTCGCCCCGGCGTCGGGCGCCTTCGGATCGACCGTCGCGAGCGCCCCGGCGGCCATCGCAGCCTCCCGCTTGCGCGGATCGATCTCGACGACCACCGCGCCTTGGCCGCCGAGCATCTTCAGCACGCCGAGCGCGATCAGGCCGAGCCCGCCCGCACCGATGATGGCGATGGGCTGGCGCGCCAGCAAAGCTCCGAATTTCTTGAGGGCGCTGTAGGTCGTCAGGCCGGAGCAGACGAGCGGCGCCGCGGCGACCGGGTCGAGATCGCCGATCTCCACGATATAGCGGGGATGGGGCACCAGCACGTAATCCGCGTAGCCGCCATCGCGATTGACGCCGAGAAAACGCGGCGCTGTGCAGAGATGTTCGTCGCCGGTCTCGCAGGCGGCGCATTCGCGGCAGCCGATCCAGGAACAGACGATGCAGGTTGCCCCCTCCGTGACGTCATCGACCTCGGGGCCCAGAGCGACGATCTCGCCGGCGGATTCATGGCCAAGCGTCAGCGGCAGTTTGAGACGATCCGCGAAGGACAGCTTGCGGTCCCCGCCGAGATCGTAATGCCCCTCCCAGAGATGCACGTCGCTGTGGCAGACGCCGGCGCCGCCGATCTTGACCAGAACCTCAGTGCCAGTCGGCACGGGCCGCGGCTGCTCCCGGGCCGCAAGATCTTGGCCGAAGCCGGTCAGCTGATAGCAGCGCATCATTGGACGCATCGCGCTTCCTCCCGGTCGAGATCCCTGGCGTGGCGGCAGGCGGGGATCCCCGCTCCACGACCCCAGGGGTAAACGGGCCATGTTCAATCGTCAAATGGTTTGACCATTTAATCCGGCGTGTTACCACTGACGCCAGAAGCAGGTTCCCGCGGCCCGCAAGACCGGCTCCCGCGGCGAAAATCACCACGCAAAGGGAGCGAAGCATCATGTCGACCGAGGGCTCACAGCTGGATGTCTTCAAGAGGTTGCGACCTGCGCGGCTGCTGCCGGCCGTCGCGCTCCTGTCCTACGCCGCCGGTATGCCGGCGCTGGCGCAGGAGCCGTTCAAGATCGGCGCGCTCAGCGACATGTCCGGCGTCGTGGTCGATCTCTCGGGCCCGGGCACCGTCACAGCGATGAAGCTCGCGGTCGAGGATTTCGGCGGCAAGGTTCTCGGCCGGCCGATTCAGGTGCTCGAAGCCGACCATCTCAACAAGCCCGATGTCGGGATCGCCGCCGCCCGCAAATGGTATGATGAGGGCGTCAGCGCGATCTTCGACATCGGCATCACCTCGGTGGCGCTCGGCGTCCAGCAGCTCACCCGCGACAAGAACAAGATGGCGATCTATCTGAGCTCGGCATCCAGCGACCTGACGGGCAAGGCCTGCAGCCCCTATGGCATCCACTGGACTTACAATAATTACAGCCAGGCTCTCGGCGTCACCAAATTCTACAATGATGCCGGTGAGAAGAACTGGTACTTCATGACCGTCGACTATGCCTATGGCCACAACGTCCAGCGCGACACGGCGGCGATCATCGAGGGCGCCGGCGGCAAGGTGGTCGGCTCGACGCGCCACCCCTTCGACACCACGGACTTCGCCTCCGACCTGCTCAAGGCGCAAGGCTCCGGCGCCAGCGTGATCGCTCTGGCGACGACCACGGCGCATGTCGCCAACATCGTCAAACAGGCCGATGAGTTCGGCATCCGGCCGAAGCAGAAGCTGGCGGCGCTCAGCCTCACGCTGCACGACGTCAAGGGCATCGGCCTGCCCTCGGCGCAGGGGCTGCTCGTCACCGCGCCCTTCTACTGGGACCAGACCGACGAGACCCGCGCCTTCGCCAAACGCTATTTCGAACGCTTCAAGAAGATGCCCAATATGGTCCAGGGCAGCGCCTATGGCGCCGTGATGCATTACCTCAAGGCGGTCGAGGCGGTCGGGGCGGATGATACGGCGAAAATCGCCGCCAAGATGAAGGAAACGCCGATCAACGACTTCATGACCAGGAACGGCAAGATCCGCGAGGACGGCCGTGTCGTCCGCGACATGTATGTCTTCAGGGTCAAGGCGCCCGCCGCCTCCAAGGGGGAATGGGATCTCTACGAGCAGCTCTCGGTAATTCCCGGCGAGCAGGCCTTCCAGAAGGCCGACCCCGCCGCGTGCCAACTCGTCAAGGGCTGAGCGTCGGGCGCGTTCCGTCGCCCGGCCCGGCCGGGCGGCGGCACCGGCGCCCTTTCTCATCGACGGATCGCGTGCCAAGGATCAAACGCCGAAAATCACGGGCCGAGGATCGCGTTTGAACGATCGCGTTTCGGATCCCCGGCGATCGCCCGAAGCCAGGAGCCCCCATGATGAATCGCCAATGGCGCCTCGCCGCCCATCCGCAGGGAGCCGCCCAGCTCGACACCTGGAGCCTGCACGAGGCGCCAATGCCTGAGCCGGGACCGGGCCAGATCCTGATCAGGACGCAATGGCTCTCGCTCGATCCCTATATGCGCGGCCGCATCAGCCCGGCCGCCAATTATGCCAAGGGAGTCGGCATCGGCGAGGTGATGCAGGGCGGTGGGGTCGGCGAGGTCGTGAGCTCGAACCATCCCGACTGGAAGCCCGGCGACATAGCCGAGGCGATGGGCGTGGGTTGGCAGGAATATGCGGTCCTCACGCCGGACCTGCCCGGTGCGGCCAAGGTCAACAAGGTCGATCCCGAGCTCGCGCCGCCGCAGGCTACCCTGTCTTGGCTGGGCATGCCCGGGCTCACCGCCTATATCGGCACGCTGGAGATAGGCAGGCCGAAACCCAGCGACACCATGATCGTCTCGGCCGCATCAGGCGCGGTCGGCCAGATCGCTGGGCAGATCGGCAAGCTCTGCGGCGCGCGCGTGATCGGCATCGCCGGCTCCGACGAAAAGCTGGACTGGTGCCGCTCGGTCGGGTTCGACGCGACGATCAACTACAAGACCACCAACGACATGACCGCGGCCATCGCGGCGCTCGCGCCCAACGGCGTCGACGTCTTCTTCGACAATACCGGCGGCCCGATCCACGACGCGGTGCTGCGCAACCTCGCCGTCGCGGCCCGCGTCGTGATCTGCGGGCGCATCGCGCTCGCCAATGATTTCGAGCAGGAGGATATAGGCCTGCGCGCCTCGTCGCGGCTGGTGGTGACGCGTGCCATGCTGCAGGGCCTCGTCGTCTTCGACTGGTGGCATCGCCGTGACGAGGCCGGCGAACGCCTGCGCCTGTGGCATCGCGAGGGCAGGCTGCAGGCTAGAGAGGATGTGCTGGACGGGTTCGAACGCGTGCCTGAGGCCTTTTTGCGGATGATGGCAGGCCGCAATTTCGGCAAGCAGCTCGTGCGCGTCGGCTCGTGAGCCTGGATCCACAAGCTGATCGCGCGCCGATGGCCGGCGTGCGCGTGCTCGATCTGACCGCGATCGTGATGGGCCCGCTCGCCACCCAGCTCCTGGCCGATCTCGGCGCGGACGTCATCAAGATCGAACCGCCGGAGGGCGATGTGCTGCGAAAGGTCGGGGCGCCGCCGGGCTCCGATCGCGGACCCCTGTTTCTTCACCTCAACCGCAACAAGCGCAGCGTCGTCCTTGACCTCAAGGCGGCCGCGGATCGCGACGCCCTGCTGCGGCTGGCCGGGCAGGCCGACATCCTGGTGCATTCCATGCGGCCGCAGGCGATGGCGCGGCTCGGGCTGGATCATGCCGTGCTGGCCGCGCTCAATCCGAGGCTGATCTATGCCGGGCTGTTCGGCTTCGGCCAGAGCGGCCCCTATGCCGAGGATGGCGCGTTCGACGACCTCATCCAAGCGATTTCCGGTCTGGCGGATCTGATGGGCCGCAGCACCGATGGGCGCCCGCGCTATGTGCCCGCCAATCTCGCGGACCGCACGGTCGGGCTCTACGCTTTCGGCCTGATCAGCGCCGCCCTGTTCCGTCGCGAGCGGACCGGGCTTGGTTGCGAACTCGGCGTGCCCATGTTCGAAACGCTGGCAGGCCTGCTGTTCGGCGATCATCTCTTCGGCAACAGCTTCGTTCCTGCGCGCGGCCCGATGGGCTATCCGCGCCTGATGGTCCGCGACCGGGGGCCGTTCCCGACGCGGGACGGCCATATCTGCTGCATGATCTATACCGATGCGCAATGGCGCGCCTTTCTCAAGGCGATCGGCCGAGACGGCGATCTCGCTGCCGATGTGAGACTGACCGATATGGCGGCGCGGACCCGCCACAGCGAGGAACTCTTCGCGCTTATCGCCGCCGCCACTAGCGAGCATCCGACCGCGCATTGGCTCGGCTTGCTGCGCGGGGCCGGCCTGACCGTGGTGGCGATGCGCAGCCTCGACGCGCTGCTCGACGACCCGCATCTCGGCGCTACGGGCTTTTTCCAAGAGACGGTATTACCCGGGGGCGAAACCCTGCGCCTGTTGCGGCCGGCCGGGGATTGGAGCGATTGGCGCCACGTCACCCGCCGGGCGCCGCCGCATCTCGGCGAGCACACCCGGGACGTGCTGGGCGAGGGCAGGGGCCGAGGCTGGTCATGAGTGGGAATGATTTGCTCTTACCATTACCGCATTGTAGCTGTCTTGGCTGCTTAACCGAACGAGGATGGCGATGACGAAGCCCGAGAACGCCCCGGAGCCTGTGCTGGGACGGATTTCGGTCCAGAAATCCTATGAGATCCTCGCCGATCGGCTGCGCCAGACCATTCTGGACGGCGCCATGGTCGAAGGCTCGCGCCTGCCGACGGAGCGCGAACTGGTCAGCCAGACCGGGCTCAGCCGCGGCTCGGTCCGAGAGGCGCTGCGCAAGCTCGAGGTCGAGGGGCTCGTCAAAACCCGGCTCGGGCGTCTCGGCGGCAATATCGTCAGCCGTCCCGGCAATGAGGCGATGGCGCATTTCATCACCCAATTCGTGCGCGGACGCAGGCTGTCCTTGCGAGCCCTGCAGGAAACCCGCGAGACGCTGGAGCCGGCGCTGGCGCAATTGGCGGCGGAGCGGCGCAGCGAGGCGGATGTGCTGCGCCTGCGCGAGCTCAACGAGGAAATGGCGAACGCGCTCGGCGACCGCCAGCAATTCGCGGCGATCAACATCGAATGGCACAATGCCGTGGCCGCGGCGAGCCGCAACGACCTGCTCGCGGCCTTCCTCTATTCGATCTCCTATGGCGTCATGGTCTCGACCGTGATCGAGGAATACGACACGCCGAGCCTGCGCGGCGAGGTCGTCAAGGCGCATGAGAAGATCATCGCCGCGATCGAGGCCGGCGACGGCGCCGCTGCCTTCCGCCGCATGCAGCGCCATGTCCAGGCGACGCGCGCCATGTCGAAGGCCCGCGAGGACACCGAGCTTCCGCTGGAATAATCCGCTACGCCCCCGCCGCCGCCACGATCCGGCGTGCCAGTTTCAGATGCGGGATGTCGTACATCTTGCCGTCGATGCCGATGGTGCCGATGCCGGGATCAGCGTCGAACGCCTCCACTATGCGCTTGGCCTGGGCGAGATCTTCCGCAGAGGGCGAGAAGCAGCGATTGATCGTCTCGACCTGATCGGGGTGGATCGCGATCCGGCCGGTGAAACCGTCGCGCTGCGAGGCGAGGCAACTCTCCGCCAGGCCCTTGGGGTCGCGAAAATCGGCATAGAGCGTGTCGATGCGCGCGACCTCCGCGGCCGCGGCGGCGAACAGGCAGAGCGAGCGCACCACGCGATAGGGCTGGGTCCAATCGCCGTCCGGCTGCTTGTTGACGCTGGAGCCGACGATCGCGCCTAGATCCTCCGCGCCCCAGGTCAGCCCCGCCAGTCGCTCATGCGCCGGGGCGTAGCTGCCGAGATTGAACATGGCGGTAGCCGTTTCGGTGGCGACGACGATGATCTTGACGGTGCCGCGCGCCATGCCGCTGCGGGTTTCGAAGGCGTCGAGATAATGCCCGATGCGGAAGATGTCGGCGGCGCCATTGGCCTTGGGCACCATGATTCCGTCGAGCCCCGGCCGCACCACCGCAGAGAGGTCGTCCAGCGTCAGCCCGGTGTCGAGGGCGTTGACGCGGACCCAGAAGCTCCAGGGCCGTTCGCTGCCGGAACCCAGCATGTCCTGCACCATGGCGCGCGCCTGCGCCTTGCGCGGTGGGGCCACAGCATCCTCCAGATCGAGGATCAGCCCATCGGCGCCGCTGGCCTGGGCCTTGGCGAATTTCCGCTCGCTGTCAGCGGGGACGAAAAGCATGGACCGCAGCTTCATGATCTCGATCTCCCAGGTAGTCACAGGAACCGGCAGGCCGAGAGGGTTAGCGCGTTGCGAGACTAATCGTCAAATGGTTTGACCATTTCTGGATTTGCGCTAGCCTGCAGGTAACGACGACGCGACAGGCGTCGCATGGCCAGGGAGAAGCGGCCCATGACCCAGCCGAGCGAAGCCCCAGCGCGGCGCCCCGCCGACGCAGAGCAACTCGACGTTGCCATCGTTGGGGCGGGCTTTGCCGGCCTCTATATGCTGCACAGGCTCCGCAAGCTTGGCTTCAGGACGCGCGTCTTCGAGGCGGCGTCAGATGTTGGCGGCACATGGTTCTGGAACCGCTATCCCGGGGCGCGCTGCGATGTTGAAAGCATGCAGTATTCCTATTCCTTCGACGAGGAACTGCAGCAGGAATGGCGCTGGAGCGAGCGCTTCGCCGCCCAGCCGGAAATCCTGCGTTACATCAACCACGTCGCCGACCGCTTCGATCTGCGCCGCGATGTCGTGTTGGACACGCGCATCGCTTCGGCGCGCTTCGACGAGGCCACTGCGTGCTGGACGCTGCAGACGCAGGGCGGCGAAAGGATAGTCGCGCCGTTCTGCATCATGGCGACGGGCTGCCTCTCGGCGGCTCGCCTGCCGGATTTTCCTGGTATGGCCGATTATCGCGGAAAAATTTTGCATACAGGGCAATGGCCGCATGAGGGCGTCGCATTCGACGGGCTGAACGTCGCAGTGGTCGGAACAGGCTCTTCGGCCATCCAGTCCATTCCGCCTATCGCGGCGCAGGCGCGCCATCTCACGGTATTCCAGCGAACGCCGAATTTCAGCGTGCCGGCGCGCAACTGGGCGATGACTCCGGAGTATGAGGAGAGATGGAAGCGCGACTACGCCGCCCTGCGCCAGCGCGCCCGCGCCGAAACCCGCTCGGGCACGATCTACGAGTTCAGCGACAAGGGCGCGCTCCAGGTCGATGCGCAGGCCCGCAAGGCGGAATATGAGCGCCGCTGGCAGAAGGGCGGCGCCAATTTCATGCACGCCTTCAACGATATCTTGGTCGACCGCCAGGCCAACGACACCGCTGCCGACTTCGTCCGCGACAAGATCCGCGAAACCGTCGCCGACCCCGAACGGGCCGAAGCGCTACTGCCCCATGATCATCCGCTAGGGACAAAGCGGATCTGCGTCGACACCGATTATTACGAGACCTTCAACCGCGACAATGTCAGCCTCGTCGATATCCGCGCAACGCCGATCGAGACGCTGACGGAGGCGGGCCTGCGCGTCGGCGGGCGCGACTACGCCTTCGATGCGATCGTCTTCGCCACAGGCTTCGACGCGATGACGGGCGCGCTGGCCGCGATCGACATCCGGGGCCGCGATGGCCTTGCTTTGAAACAGGCCTGGGCTTCGGGCCCACGCACCTATCTCGGGCTGATGAGTGAGGGCTTCCCCAATCTCTTCACCATCACCGGGCCAGGCAGCCCGTCGGTGCTGAGCAACGTCATCGTCTCGATCGAACAGCATGTCGACTGGATCGCTGATTGCCTTGACCATCTCCGGCAGGCCGGCATCCGCACAATCGAGCCCGAGCCGGAGGCGCAGGAGGAGTGGGTCGCCCATGTCAACGAGGTCGCCCACCGGACGCTCTATCCGCAGGCGAACTCCTGGTACATGGGGGCCAATATCCCCGGCAAGACGCGAGTCTTCATGCCGTATATCGGCGGTGTCGGCGCCTATCGGCAGATCTGCGAACAGGTCGCGGCGAATGGCTATCGCGGCTTCCGGCTGATGCCCGCGCCGGGCGCCGACAGGCTCGAGAGCCTATCCGTCGCGAGCTGACCAGCGACAAGTCGACAATCAAAAAACCCGGGAGACATGCAGCATGATCACCGACATCACCAGGCGGCTCTGCATCGCGGCCCTCATAGCGGCCGCATCGACAGCGGCCTTCGCCCAAGGCGGCGCCTATCCGCAATCGCCTGTAACGATCATCGTGCCGTTCCCGGCCGGCAGCGCGACCGATGCGGTGGCGCGGAAGGTCGGGGAGGGGCTGCAGAAGCAGCTCGGCCAGAATTTCGTGATCGAGAACAAGGCCGGCGCCGACGGAATCCTGGCGGCGCGGGCGGTCGCCTCGGCGCAGCCGGACGGATACACCCTGTTCATCACCACCAACACGACCCATTCCGCCAATCCGGCGATCTACCGGCAATTGCCCTACGATCCCAGGAAGGATTTTGCCCCGGTCGGGGGCATCATCCGCATCCCTTTCATGGTCGCGACGCGGCTCGATTTCCCCGCCGACGACTTCGCCGGCTTCGTCAGCGCGGCCAAGGCGGCGAAACCAGCCCTGACCTATGGCAGCGGCAATACGGGCAGTCGCGCTTCGGGCGAGCTGCTCAAGGCGCGGCTCGGCTTCGACATGGTGCATGTGCCCTATCGCGGGTCGCCACAGGCACTGACCGACCTGATCGGCGGGCGGATCGACGTCTTCTTTCCCGATCCGGCCAGCGCGCTCGGCATGCTGCAAGAAAAGAAGTTCAAGGTCATGGCCGTGACCGGCCCAAAGCGCATCCCGACCCTACCGGCAATCCCGACCGTGATCGAGCTCGGCGTGCCTGATTTCAACATCGTCGCCTGGGTCGCGGCCTTCGCCCCGGCGGGCACGCCCTCGGCCGTCGTTCAGCGTCTCAACACGGCGCTGAACACGCTGCTGCGCGATCCGGAGATGGTCGCCTTCATCGACAGGATCGGCTCGGAAATCCTCTCCACCACCCCGCCCGAACTCGCCGCCTATGTCGATGAGGACGCCAAGCGCTGGGTCGATCTCGTCGAGATCGCCAAGATCGAGAAGAAGTGAGGCCCCCTCGGCCCGCGCCGGTCGTCGGGATAGGCGGCGCCGCATCACGCAGCAGGAGAATAATCGTGCCTAAGCCGTTGAAGGGAGTCAGGGTTCTCGACCTGACAAAGGTTCTGGCCGGGCCCCTCTGCTGCCAGTATCTCGGCGAAATGGGCGCCGAGGTGATCAAGGTCGAGCCGCTCGGCGGCGACGAGACTCGCGGCTGGCCGCCGTTCCGCGGCCCCGGGCTGGGTGCCGTCTTCCTCAGCGCCAACCGCAACAAGCGCAGCATCGCTGTCGACTTAAAGACGCAGGCCGGGCGCGACATCGTCCACCGGCTCGCGGAACGCGCCGACATCGCGATCGAGAGCTTTGGCACCGGCGTGGTCGAGCGGCTTGGTATCGACGCGCAGACTCTGCGCCAGCTCAACCCGCGGCTGATCTATTGCAGCATCTCCGGCTTCGGACGAACCGGCCCGATGCGCGATGCGCCGGGCTACGACGTCATCCTCCAGGCCTTCTGCGGGGTGATGGCGCTGACCGGCGACGCGGCGGGCGGGCATATCCGCAGCCCGATCTCGCCGATCGACCAGATGACCGGCACCCATGCGCTGAGCGGCATCCTTGCGCTGCTCTACCAGCGCGCAATGACCGGTAAGGCCGGCACCGTCAATGTCTCGCTCTATGACACGGCGATGGGGCTGCTCGGATACAATCTGCAGACCTATTGGGAGAAGGGCGTCCAGCCGCCCAAATGCGGCTCGAGCCATGAGGCGCTGTGCCCCTACCAGGCGTTCGAGGCGCAGGACGGGCCGATCATGATAGGCGTCGCCAATGATCATCTTTGGCGCAAATTCTGCGCGGCGGCGGGGCTGGAGGCGATCGTCGATCACCCACATTTCCGCAGCAATGCCGACCGGGTCCGGAACCGATCAGCGACGCTCGTCCATGTCCAGACCGCGCTCGCGGCACGAACGGTGGCGCATTGGCACGAGGCCCTGTCGCGAGCCGGTATCCCATGCTCGCCGATCAACTCGCTGGCGCAATTGCTCGCGCACCCCCACACCGCCGCGAGCGGCATCGTTTTGGATTACGAGCACCCAACCGGCGGCCGGCTGAAGGGCATCGGCCAGCCGGTGCGCTTCGACGGGGAGCCGGCGCAGCCGGGCCTGCCGCCACCCGATCTCGGTGCGCATACCGACGCCGTGCTCGCCGAAATCGGATTCTCGGCCGCCGACATCGCCTCGCTGCGCGATGAGCGGGCGGTCGCCTGAGCCCCCACGCTTGACGGAGTGCGCTCATGTCGATCGACCTGACCCGGGACGGATCGGTCGCGATCATCACGATAAACCGGCCGGAGCGGCGTAATGCCATGGATGCGGCGCATTACCGGGCCTTGTCCGAGGCTTGGATCGAGATCCGTGACGATGCGCGCATCCGTGCCGCCATCGTCACCGGCGCCGGCGACCAAGCCTTCACCGCCGGCGCCGACATCAAGAGCTTCACCGCGGCCGCGCCGCCGCTCGCCGAGCTGATGCTGACGCAGCAGGGCCAGCTCTTGAACCGGGGGCTCGAACTGTGGAAACCAGTGATCGCTGCCGTTAATGGCGATTGCCTCGGCGGCGGCATGACCTTGATGCTGGCGACCGACATCCGGATCGCCGCACCCCATGCCCGCTTCGGCGTGACGGAGGTCAAGCGCGGGCTGTTCCCAGCGAATGGCGGCACCCAGAGGCTGATCCGGCAATTGCCGCATGCGCTCGCGATGGAGCTGCTGCTGACCGGCGACAGCGTCGACGCGGCCTTGGCCGAGCGCTGGGGGCTGATCAACCGAATCGTCCCGGCTGACACGGTGATGAGCGTGGCGCGCAATTATGCCGACCGCATCTGCGCGAATGCGCCGCTCGCCGTGCAGGCGGCCAAGGAGCTGGCCCTGCGCAGCTGGGATGTCGACCTGCCGACCGGCCTGCGGCTCGAACAGCTCATGCTGCGCCTGCTCCAGACCAGCGAGGACATCCAGGAGGGGTCGCTGGCCTTTTCCGAGAAGCGGCCGCCGCGCTTCACCGGCTCCTGAGCCGCGATCCGCCACCGTCACATCAGAGAGGACGCCCGCCATGGCTGGCTTGTATTTCGACGACTTGTCCATTGGCCAGGTCTTCCGCCACGAGATCCGGCGGACGATCACCGAGGCCGACAACGTCTGGTTCAGCGCGCTGACGCATAACCCGGCCTATCTGCATCTCGACGAGGAGTATTGTCGGACGCAGACCGAATTCGGCCAGCGCATCGTCAACAGCGCCTTTACTCTGGGCCTGATGGTCGGAATATCGGTCGGCGACACTACGCTGGGAACCGCGATCGCCAATCTCGGCTGGGACGAGGTGCGTTTTCCCAAGCCGCTTTTCCACGGCGATACGATCCGCGTCGAGTCGGAGGTCGTGGAACTACGCGACAGTCGCTCGCGCCCGGATGCGGGCATCGTGACGTTCCTGCACCGGGCTTATAACCAGCAAGGCGATCTGGTTGCCCATTGCCGCCGCTCTGGTCTGCAGAAGAAGCGGCCGGCCGTGTGATCGCTGCAGGGAAAGCTAATTCTATCGGTCCGGACCATTCTGCTCATGGCCTGGCGTTCCAGCATGCCAACCATTACGGTGATTATACCTGCTGCACCGCGGATGCCGCGGCGACCAGGCACTCTCAATGTCAGCTAGGGGCCAACAGGAGTCAGTCCGCCACCCGGCAATGTCTGCTCCAGGGCAACGGCCCAATGGCAGCAGTTGGCGCAATAGCGACGAATTGCCGTGCAATTGCTGAGTCACGCCATCCAGCAGCTGCTTGCGAAGGGCCGCCTCTAATCGCGGAACTTGTATGAAATCCAGAGGTTTGGTCCATCAGCGACCCAACCAAGGATTACCGATGACCGTGTTTCCCACCACGCTGCGAAGCGTCTCTCTCGCCATGCTAATGGCAACGAGCGCGATGACCCCGGTCCCCGCGCAGACCGCGACGCCAACGCCGGCGGCGGCGACCGCAGTGGCGCCGCAACCCGACGCCGACATGGCCGAGGTCCTGGCGGTCCTGGGCGGCATGAACGGCAAGCCGATCGAGTCGGTGGAGCCGAGCGAGGCGCGCAAGCAGCCGACGCCAACCGACTCCGTGATGAAGATCATCAAGGATAAGAAGCTCGACGTGAAGCCGCACGAGGGTTTGAAGGTCTCCAACCAGCGCTTCGCCGACATGGGGAATCTCAAGCTGCGCTGGTACGTGCCAGAGAACGCCACAAAGGACTCGAACCTCCCGGTCATAGTCTATTTCCGTGGTGGCGGATGGGTGATCGCCGACCTCGACGTCTATGACGCGACGCCCTCCGCGCTCGCGAGGAAGACCGGCGCCGCCGTGGTTTCCGTGGATTACCCGATGGGTCCGGAGAGCAAGTTCCCCGCTGCCCATGACGAGGCGATCGAGGCCTATAAATACGTGCTGAAGAACGCGCAGGGCTGGGGCTACAACCCAAACAAGATCGCGCTGGTCGGCGAGAGCGCCGGCGGCAACCTGGCGATCAACACCGCCATCGCCGCCCGCGACCAGAACCTAACCAAGCCGGTCGCGGTCGTGTCGGTGTATCCGGTCGCGACGACCAGCATGGACACCCCGTCGAAGAAGGAGCAGGCGGCCGCTAAGCCGCTCAACACGCCGATGATGGCCTGGTTCGTCCAGCACGCTACCAATGGCGGCAGCGACACCCAGGATCCGCGGCTGAACCTCGTGGCCGCCAATCTGAAGGACCTTCCGCCGACGACGGTGATCAATGCCGAGATCGACCCGCTCAAGTCTGACGGCGACATGATCGTCGAGAAGCTGAAGGCTGCCGGCGTCGCGACGGAGCACAAGCTCTACACCGGCGTGACGCACGAGTTCTTTGGCATGGACGCCGTCGTCGCCAAGGCCAAGGAAGCGCAGGACTTCGCGGTAATGCAGATCAAGAAGGGTTTTGGTGGGATGTGACCCCATCGCCTTTCCGGGCCTTGGAGCCGACAAGGAGACGGCCCCCGCCAGATTAGGGCGCCGTTTTCAGTTGGTCAGGTCCATCCGGTTATAGCCCCCGGCGCATGTTCGGTGATATCGCCGACAACGGCAGCCTCTATCGATCAAGTCAGCCAATGTATCGTTCGAGAAACGTGGCCGTTCGGCTCGCCGCGTCGGTAAAGGCCGCGCCGCCGAAGCCGTGTCCCTGGCCAGGGTAGATCTGCCGCTCGACAACGCCGCCCCTGGCTTGCAACAAGGTCTCGATGGCAAAGGCGTTGGAGACCGGAACGATCCGGTCGGCATCGCCATGCAGGATCAACGTCGGCGGGAATCGGCGAGCAGCCCTGAGCTGTCCCGGCAGATAGCCGAAATAATTTACGATCGCCTTCACGCGTGCGTCCTGCGCCGAGAGCGCCAGTGCGAGCGCGCCACCGAGCGAGATGCCGACGACGCCGATGCGGTTGCGGGCGACGCCAGGTGCGGCGACGACCTGATCGAGGGCAGCGGAATTGGCCGCAAGCCAAGCCGGAAACTTCGATCCAATTTCACCATAGGCCGCACGACGGTCCCCCGTGCTCTCGAAGTAATGCGGCAGGAAAACGGTAAAACCGGCAGCCGCGATCGACCGCGCCGCGGTCGCGTAGCGGCCGGGATAGGACAGGCCGTCCGAGCCGTGCAACAGCATGACGACGGGATGGGGACCAGAACCCGGCGCATCGAAGCGCTCGATGGTGATACGGCTCGTTGGCGAACCTCGACGGGCCTGGGCATGAGCCGCCACGGGCATCATCGCGCAAGCAGTTCCAACGATGAACATTCGACGATGTATGTGACGCCTCCGTTCCATGTCGATGGCGCCATGCCCGTATTCGGCATGGCGCCGGTCATTCCGCAATCAGGCGTCGATGAAAGGCGTCACCGCCGCCATTACCTGCTGCTTGGTCATCGCCTTGTCGTAGGCGCCCTTCCAGGGCTTCACGCCGCGAACGAGTCGGACCTCGGCGGCGTGCCGCGCCTCGACCGAGTGGATGCGAAGCGCGGTCGTCAGGGCGGCGTTCGATCCCATCAGGGCGGGAGCCTGGCCGGCATAAGCCGCCACACCGGTGTCCTCAAAAGTCTGCGCCAAGGTGGCGAAGGTCTTGAAGTCGCGGAACACGTTTGCGTACTTGCCGCCTGCCGTAAAATCGAACTGCGGCTTGGCGACGGCACCGGCACCGAGCGTCGAGCTCAGCAGGGTGACGTGCGCGGCCTCATGCTCACTGATCTGTCGGAAAACCACCGAGAAGCGATCCGGCACGACGCCGGCTCGCAGACCCTGGCGATAGAACTCGTCCTCCAGGTATTCGAGCGTCAGCGCGAAGTTGAGAACCTCCGCGACCTGGGCGGGCATGCCCTGGCCGAACGCCTGGGTGGAGACGGCCGCCAGGACGACCGGAGCCGAGGCGACCGCGCCGAGCTTCATCGCCGTAGAGCGAAACAGGTCCCTTCTCGACGCAAGCGCGCCGGCGAGATCGGGATCGAGGGTGGAGAGCAGCATATCGTTGTTCATGGTGGGTGCCTTTCGAATGAGAGGTCGAACCGAGGAGCGCGCTCAGGGGAGCTGCGTCGCGGTGACCGGTGTTACGATGAATGGACCGGCGGCGCGAAGGACGGCCGAGGGCGGGTTCGAGACATCGACCCCGCCGCGCGAGACTACGTCGTCGCCGGCAAAGTATTCGGTGAAGGGGCGCAGCATGTCGCGGATCGTGGCCGCATGGCGCGCCTCGACCGAGACGATCGAGCCGGCCGCCGCCAGATACCTCGGGCTTTGGATCGCCGCGCCACCGCCATTATAGGCCGACACGCCAAGGTCCTCGAAGGTCATCGCCGTCTTCAGCACGCTCATACGGTCGCCGAAGTTGACCGCCGAGAAGTTGACCTCAAGGTCCGGGATGCGGTTTGCGCCGAGAGCCTTCTTGAAGAACTCGCGATGCGAGACTTCATGGGCGCGGATATCGTTCAACAGCGTCCGCTCATAAGCGTTCATGCCGGCGTAGGGGCTGGCGATGACCTGGGTGTAGAAGGCCGCTTCCAGCTGCTCCAGCGCATAGGCGTAGTTCAGGACGCCGAGATCGCCGCCGCCAAGATCCACAGCGCGGGACTGGGCGAAGGCTTCCCCGAGCTTGAGGCCGGGAACGTTCACGCCGAATGCGACGGCGGCCGCCGCGGCCACGCCGGACCACCGCAGGAACGCGCGGCGCCCTTCGACTGGCCTATGCTTCGCAATGGAAGGGTTTTGCTGTTCAGTCATTGTGCATCTCGACGGTTGGGTATTGATGCCGAACTGATTACGCTCTGTAATGTTCCTGATCTGAAAAGTATTTAGAGAATAATCTGAATAAATCCATTTTCAGTTTCAAGAAAATATCCGCCGCACAAAAAGTGCAGCGAAATTATATATCGACATGAATGCGACTACGCGCCTTTTCAAATTTTGGATGCAATCAGGATTTGCGACGCCTCTGTCGTGTGGGCGCCAGGGATAATTTTTGAGATATTGGAGAGGGCAAACATATGGATAGATGGCCAGATGCGGATGGTGCTATCGGCGTCCGCCTTCGCGAACGAGGCCGGGTCGATCATAGTCGGCTGGGCGATCGAGACGAACTTGACGACGATCGGCTGATCATTCGCTGGCAGGAGAGGGACGGGCCGCCGGTGTCGCAGCCGACCCGCAACGGGTTCGGTTCGAAGGTGATCACGCGTGGCCTGGCCCACGAACTTGAAGGCACGGTCGATCTGGACTACCGCGCGGACGGCGTCGTCTGCACGATCGACATTCCCGCGCCTAGAGCCCTGTCATGACCGACACGCTGCTATGGGGCGTCCGCGTGCTTGTCGTCGATGACGATATGATGCTGCTCATGATGATCGAGGGCATGCTGGAGGACATGGGTTGCGAGTCCGTCGTCGCGGTGGCGACCGTCAAGCAGGCCCTGGCCGTTCTCGACACCGGCACCTTCGACGTCGCGATGCTCGACCTCAACCTGAACGGCGACAGGAGCTATCCGATCGCCGACGCATTGGCGGCGCTCAACGTGCCCTTCCTGTTCTCGACGGGCTACGGCAGCGGCGTTGTGGGCGAGGGTTACCGAGATCGTCCCGTGCTGATGAAGCCCTACAGCTTTGATCAGTTGGTTGCGACCCTGGGCCGGCTCCTGCCAAGCGATAGATTGCTGCCGGAAGTCACTTAAGCCCGCGAATGTCCGATGATCTGCAGTCGGCCAGTCCCTTTTGGCGTTACGTCGCTGTGAATTTTGGCCGAAGGCTCTTTCCGGCTTTATGAAAGCTGATCCTGACGTCTATGAAACTGGGAGCAGGCCAGTGCCCGTCGTCTCTAGGATGAGTTGCACCGTCTCGTCTGTGCGGTCCCACATCGGGAAGTGACCACACTTTGAGAACCAGTGCATCTTGGCAGATGGAAATGCCTCTTGAGCGCGAGCAGCCTGTCGCGGCAGACACAGACGGTCTTGGCGGCCCCAGCCAATGACGAGAGGACGGGTAGAATCAGCCGCGGGACCTTTTTGTTCGGGCCCTGTCGCAAGATCGCGCACAAGGGCATCGAAGGATTTCGTGCTGGCAAAGCTTTGCAGTTCCGTTGCGACAACCTCGCCATCCAGGCGCCAGGGTCTCGCTGAGAGCTGCGCCAAAAGCGCGCTGCGCATCACCGCTGAGCGTGAGAGAGTTGGCAGTGCCGGACGCACTCCTCGGAGAAGACGGATTGATGCCGCGAGCGTCGTCCGGAAGTAGGTTCGCTCCCAGCCTCTCCAGAAACCGCCAGGGTCCAAAGCGACAGTAGCACCGACCCTGCCGCGGCGCGCCATCTCCAGGACGATCCGCGCCCCAAGCGAACTGCCGACGATGTCGATGCCGTCCAGCCCCTGCTCCAGGATGAAGCGCTCCACGCTGTCAGCAAGGCCGGCGAAGGTGCCGCTGTCTGCCGCCGCTGGTGTTTGGCCATGACCCGGTAGATCGATGGCGGTCACCTCACGCGCCTCCGCCAGCGGCGGGAGGATCGTGCTCCAGGACCGCCACGTCCCACCCAAGCCATGAACCAGCAGAAGGCGGGGGCCTTCGCCATGACGAACGAAGTGCAAAGTCACCGGCGTGTCCTTCTGGCTTGGCGCAATCGCGGAGCAGCCATCAGACTGAGCCGCTTCCACCTGAGGCAACGCATTGGTCAGTGTTTGGGTCCGAACTGTCTTGATGTTGCGATGGCTTGGCAACGTACCAAGGTCAACGAAGCGCTCTAGTCGACTGAGTGCTTCCAGCGTCCGCTTTTTGGCGATCGCCTTGAGTCAGCTTATGGCGCCGCCCGGCCGCCGTTCCTCCACTCAGTTGAGGTGGCCGGATCGGGCCGGGAAGCGTCTAATCAGGTGCCGGCTGCACGTGCCTCGTACCTTGCTCACGGGGAGACGGCGTGCCCGATACGCGAGCGCTTACGATGGCGCAAGAACGTCGGTGGCTAGGTGATCGCCCAAGACCCCGTCGATGATGATTACGGCTCCGCAAGCGTTGCGCGTACGAAGCCCGATGATGGCTTGGTACTCTCTCGACGCGTACCAGGCCCGGGCTGCGGCTCTGTCCGGGAAGGCGATAGCGATAAGATCGCCCGACCATTGTCCCTCCAATAGTCATTGCGGCGCGGCGCGGCGAACCGAGGCCGAAGACCGGATCGCGCGAGGATTCATAGCGCGCCCTGAACTCGCCGCCCGGCGTCAGATACACCGACCCGTCGCCGTTCAGCGGAATCCATTTGACCGGGTCGAACGGGTCGGTCCGCAGAGCTGGGTCGCGCACGGGCGACCAATCCTCGTTGAAGCGGTGGCTTTCATAAGCAGGGCGGCTGGTGGAGGTCTGTGCAAAGCGCGCGGTCTCGCTCAGTCCGAGGATCGCGACCAGCGCGGCGCCTACGACATCGTGGAGGCGAAAATTCGAACACGAAGCCGACCATGCCCAGCTCATGATACGTGATGCGCCGCACCGGTCTTGCGGCCCTCCCGTTGCGTTGAAAGCCCGAGCAGATGCGTGACGATCGGTGCCTCAGGCCCGGCATGGAAGCGCCTCACCTCGGCTTGCACGTCGGCATCGGCCTGCGACACGCGCTTGTGCTGGCGCAGGTGCTCGGCCCAGGACTCGACCATGAACCATTCCACGATGCGCTCGGGAGAGGCCGCATCCTCGCTGACGCCCCAGGCGAAGGCGCCGTCGCGGCGCCGCTCGGGGGCGAGCCGGGCGATGGCCGCCAGAAAGGCTGCGCGGCTCTCGCGGGGGATACGGTATTCGATCGTGATCGTCACCGGGCCGCGATCATGCTCGACCGGCACGGCGATGGCGGGCTCCGGCCAATGCGACGAGGGGGTCAGGTCGGCTTCGCCCTCCGGCAGTGGCAGACGCAGCGATGCAAAGGCGACGACGATCAGTGCCAAAGCCGCCGCGACCAATGCGCCCTGGAGGCCGATCGCTTCCGCAACCAGGCCCCAGAGGAGGCTGCCGGCAGCCGAGGCGCCGTTGAACACCGTCAGGTAGATCGCCAGACCCCGGCCGCGCACCCAGTTCGGAAGGATTGCCTGGATCGTGCCGTTGAAGGTGGTCAGGGCCGCAATCCAGGCGCCGCCAAGAATGAGGAGCAGGATGACCGCGAGCCATTGCGGTGGCGCGGCCGCAAGCGCCGCGCTGATGGCAGCGGTCACGAGCGCCGCACCGAGCATGATGCGATCGACGCCGGTGCGCGCCCGGATACGCGGTAGCACGATCGCGCCGATGATGGCCCCTGTGCCGACCGCGCCCAGCAGAAGGCCATAGAAGCCGGCGCCTCCTTCGAGCAGCCGGCGCGCCACAAGCGGCAACAGAGCCCAGATCGCGCTGGCGCAGATGAAGAAAAGTGTCGCGCGCAGCAACACCCGGTGCAGTTCGCGGCTGGCGCGGGCATAGCGCAGCCCGGCCCGGAAGGCGCCGCCGAAATGCTCGCGCAGGTCGTCATCGGCCCCGGCGGGACGCCGCCACCAGATCAAAGCAGCGATGACAAGGACATAGCTGATCACGTCCGCGCCATAGGTCGCGGCCGCTCCGAAGGTGACGAGCAGCACCCCGCCGAGCGCCGGTCCGATCGAGCGGGCGATATTGAAGCCAAGTGAATTAAGCGCGATCGCGTTGCGCAAGTCGGATCTCGGTACGAGCTCGGGCACGATCGACTGCCAGGTTGGCCCCATCAGCGCTGCGCCGACGCCGCCAACAAAAGTCAGCCCGACCAAGATCTCGACGGTCAGGCTGTTGGTGAGCGCCAGAGCCAACAGAGACGCGCTGACCAGACCGAGCAGGATCTGGACGCCAATGAGGAGCTTGCGACGATCGACGATGTCAGAGAGCACGCCGGCGGGAATCGCCAGCAGGAAGATCGGCAGGGTACCGGCAACCTGGATCATCGCCACCGCAGAGGGTGAGCCGGACAAATCCGTCACCAGCCACGCGCTGGCGACATCGCGCATGAAGGTGCCGATGTTTCCCAGAATGGTCGCCGCCCAGAGCACGGCAAAGACCGGCTGCTGTAACGGCGAGAATGCCGATGAAGAGGTCGGCGCTTTCGCGGCGGTGTGAGGCGCTTGCGTCATCGGGCTCGCGCACCTCTGCTGGAGCGGGCCGCTAGGATCGCCAGCAGGACGAGGCCGCCGATGATCGAGACATGCTCGAAGAAGATATTCTGGTGCAGGAAGCGCTCAGCCGCCGGTTTCAACCAGAAGGCATGGGCGAAGAGCGTCGCGATGGCGGTGAAGCCGGCGAGCGCCACGGCGCCGATCCAGGCATAGCGCCCACCAGCGATCAGCAGGGCCGAGCCGCCGAGCTGGGTCATGATGACCAAGACGGCGAGGAGTTCCGCCGGCTCGAACCCGGTCAGGCCGCGCACCTCGGACGTCGCGCCGCCGAAATCAGCGAGCTTCGCGACGCCGCTGAGCAGGAAGGGCAGGGCGACCGCGATCCGCGCGAGCGTGGTCAGCCAGGACTGCCCGAGCAGGTTTTCGGCGGCCGACTGGACGGCGGAGAGCGGCGAAGCCGACATGACGCAAATCCTTCGCTGAGAGGTACTGCTCAGAAGGCCCAGCAGGAGCAGCCGAGCGCTCCCCAGAAGGCGCCCTCGTCGCGGGCTGGCGTCGCAGCGGCGAGCGCGGCGGCGTGCGCATGGCCATGGACGCCGCAGGCGCTGGCGCAGCCGCACGACGCCGCAAAGGCGTATTTGCGGTCGTCCAGCGCGGCGCGCTTCTGGTAGCCGCCGAAGCTCCTGACCGGCGACCAGTCCGGCATAGCCGGCGGCAGCGGTGGCGCCATGCCAGCATAATCGCCTGTGCCATGGACCGGCTTGCCGCCGAGCAGGGTCAGCACGCTCTCGATGTCCTGGATCTCGTCCTCCGGCACCGACATGTAGTCGCGGTCGAGTACGACGAGATCGGCAAGCTGGCCGGCTTTGATCTGGCCCTTCTTGCCTTCCTCGGTCGAGAACCAGGTATTGGCCTGCGTCCAGAGCCGGAGCGCGCTCTCGCGGTCGAGCAGGTTGCGCTGTGGATAGAGCTTGAGGCCGCCCAGCGTCTTGCCGGTGACAAGCCAGGCCAGCGAGACCCAAGGGTTGTAGCTGGCGACACGGGTCGCATCAGTACCGGCGCCGACCGGTACGCCCGCCTCCAGCATGCGCGCGATCGGAGGCGTACGCTCAGCGGCCTTCGCGCCGTAGCGCTCGACGAAATCCTCGCCCTGAAACATCATCCGGTGTTGCACGGCGATGCCGCCGCCCAGCGCCGCGATGCGGTCGATATTGCGGTCGCTAATGGTTTCGCAATGGTCGAAGAACCAGTGCAGGCCCTGCAGCGGCACGTCACGGTTGACCTTTTCGAAGACGTCGAGCGCCCGCGTGATCGTCTCGTTATAGGTGGCATGAAGACGCCAGGGCCAGCGGTTCTCGGCCAGCAGCCGAACCACGGGCTCGAGATCGCCCTCCATCGACGGCGGCATCTCCGGCCGTTCGAACCTGAAGTCCTCAAAATCGGCGGCCGAGTAGACCAGCATCTCCCCGGCGCCGTTATGGCGATAGAGATCGTCACCCTGTCCGGGCTTGACCTGCTTGGCCCAGCCAGCAAAGTCGGCCAACTCCTCCTTCGGTTTCTGGGTGAAGAGATTGTAGGCGATCCGAAGGGTAAGCTGTCCTTCGGCGTGCAACTTCTCGATGATGGCGTAATCGTCAGGATAGTTCTGGAAGCCGCCGCCGGCGTCGATGACCGTGGTGACGCCGAGCCGGTTCATCTCACGCATAAAGTGCCGGGTGGAGTTGAGCTGGTATTCAGGCGGCAGCTTGGGGCCCTTGGCCAGGGTCGAATAGAGGATCGTGGCGTTGGGCTTGGCCAGCAGCAGGCCGGTCGGGTTGCCGGCATTGTCGCGCTGGATCTCGCCGCCCGGCGGATTGGGCGTGTCTTTGGTATAGCCGGCTGCGCGCAGGGCGGCCCCGTTGAGCAAAGCTCGGTCGTAAAGATGCAAGATGAAGACCGGCGTGTCCGGCGCGATCGCGTTGATCTCGTCCAGCGTCGGCAGACGCTTCTCGGCGAATTGGTGTTCGGTGAAGCCGCCAACGACGCGCACCCATTGCGGCGGCGGCGTCACGGCAACCTGCTTCTTGAGCATCTCCATGGCCTGGGCGAGCGTGCGCACGCCGTCCCACCGCAGTTCCATATTGAAGTTCAGCCCGCCGCGAATGATGTGCATGTGGCTGTCGATCAGCCCTGGCACGGCGCGGCGACCGCCGAGATCGACCACCTGCGTCGCGGGACCGGCAAGCGCCCGCATTTCCGCTTCGGCACCGGCTCCGATGAAACGCCCTCCCGCGATGGCGACGGCCTGCGGGTTTGGGTTGGTCTGGTCGAGGGTGGTGAAGCGGCCGTTCACCAGAATGAGGTCTGCGATCATGGCACTCGCTCCTGAACCGGATGTCTGTGCGGCAGTCGATCCGCTGAAAAGGGCCGACAATGCGCCGGCTGCGCCACCAAGCGCCGTCTGTCGGCGTGTCGGGTTCATGATGGTGTGCCTCCGGAGCCGCTCGTGCAATCCTTGACGGCGGAGCGAGCGGGCAAGGCCCCGAAGACATGCTCGCCGCATTCGCTTCTCAGCCAGCCGAGACTGAGCTTTTCCCCGGCCATGATGCGCTTCGCGACAGGGACAATCTGCTCGCCGGCGAGAATGCCGAGAAGGCCGATCAGCGCCACGACCGGTGGCGCCGGCGAGCGAATGTTGAGCACACTGTAGATCACGCCGACCAGCAGGCCTGCACCGAGAGCCATCAGGTAGAGTTTCATTCCGCCCTCCAGTTTCCGACATACTGGGCCGGCCAAAACGGGCCCCCTTCCTTTCAGCTTTCGATAAAGGCCAGGATGTCTGCGTTCATCAGATCTGCGTGGGTGGTCAGCATGCCGTGCGAGAGGTTCGGATAGGTCCTGAGCGTGCCGTTCTTGAGCAGCTTGACCGAGAGATGGGCCGAAGCTGCAATCGGCACGATCTGGTCGTCCTCGCCGTGCATCACCAGGGTCGGCACGCCGATGGCCCTCAGGTCATCGCTCTGGTCGGTCTCGGAAAAGGCCTTGATGCCGTCGTAGTGTGCCTTGGCGCCGCCCATCATGCCCTGGCGCCACCAATTCTGGATGGCTCCTTGGGAGACCGCCGCGCCCGGCCGGTTGAAGCCGTAGAATGGACCGGTCGGCAGATCGAGAAAAAACTGGGCGCGGTTGTCGGCGAGTGCCTTGCGCAATCCATCGAAGACCGCGATCGGCAGCCCGCCCGGGTTGGATTCGGCTTTCGCCATCAGCGGTGGGATGGCGCTGACAAGCACCGCCTTGGCGACCCGTCCCTGCGGTTCGCCATGCCTGGCGTCATAGCGGGCGACCTCTCCGCCGCCGGTGGAGTGGCCGATATGGACTGATCCACGCAGGTCGAGATGCTCGACGATCGCGGAGGCGTCGGCGGCGTAATGGTCCATGTCATGTCCATCGGCAACCTGTGCCGAGCGCCCGTGGCCGCGCCGGTCATGGGCGATGACGCGATAGCCCTTCGAGAGGAAGAAGAGCATCTGGTTGTCCCATTCATCGGCGCTCAGCGGCCAGCCGTGATGGAACATGATCGGCTTGGCATCCTTCGGACCCCAGTCCTTGAAGAAGATCGCGACGCCGTCCTTCGCGGTGATCGTCGGCATGGCTCAGTGACCTTCCTGCGCGCCGAACATGGTCTTGGCGTAGACGATGCCGAGCCCGTAGGCGCCGCCGAGCTTTTTGGCGATGCCGGTGGTCATGTCATAGGTCTCGGTGCGGGCCCAGTCGCGCTGCAGTTCGAGCAGGTATTGCAAGGCGGTCATCGGCTGTGCGCCGGCCTGAACCATGCGTTCCATGGCGCGCTCATGCGCCTCGTCGGAGACGTCGCCACAGGCATCGGCGATGACGTAGACATCATAGCCCTGATCCAGCGCCGACAGGGCAGGGCCGACGATGCAGACGCTGGTCCAGAGCCCGGCCAGGACGATGCGCGCCTTGCCGATCTCGTTGACCTTGGCGATGACGCCGGCATCCTCCCAGGTGTTCATCGAGGTCCGGTCGAGCAGCGCCTGGCCCGGAAAGGCCTCGGTGATCTCGCTGAACATCGGGCCGGAGAAGCTCTTCTCGGCAACCGTGGTGAGAATCGTCGAGACGCCGAACCCGGCGGCGGCCTGCGAGATCAGAGCGGCGTTGTTTCTCAGCGCGGTCGCGTCGATCGACTTGGTCGCGAAGGACATCTGTGACTGGAAGTCGATCAGGATCAGCGTGTGGTCCTGCGGCGAGAGCAGAGTCTTGCCGGGTGCGGCGACAGCGGTTGGCATCTGAATGGCTCCGGTTGAAGGATATGAGAGATGCGGTGTCGCAGGCGTCAGGTCGTCATGACGCCGGCTTCGGGAATTCGTTCGCCTCACGCATCGAGGTTATACTCGTGCATGATGAGTACGGGTTCGACGGCGCGCGCGGTCTCGTCCTTCGACACCCCACGAACAGCGATGCGGTTCTACGAAAGGCCGTTACGTCGAGACAATTGTCCTCAGGTGTCCCGTACCTTGTGCGTTGGGATATGGGCTTGCGCCAATATTAGCGGGCAAGGGCCGAGCGGATCGCTTGCAGCAACTCGTCGGGATTGCACGGCTTGGTCAGATAAAATCTGACCCCGATCTCCTGCGCCAACATGCGGGTCGCATGATCGGGATATGCCGTCATCAGAATGGTGGGAAGCGTTCTGCCGGAGGCGGCGATGCGCCGGCAGAGTTCGAGGCCACCCATTCCGGCCATGCGCATGTCCGCGATTAGGCAGCACACATGGATGAATTGATCGGAGCCGAGGAAGGCGGCCGCGCTCGGAAAGCCGATCGCCGTAAAGCCCATGGCCATGATCAGATCGACCATCGCCACGCGGGCCGAGGCATCGTCGTCGACCACCGCGATCGGGAGAATTGCAGGCATCCGTTACGGCTTAGCCTCAGCGCATCCGGCTGGATCGTGATCCACCGCCGGGTTCAACTGCGCCAAGCATGGGCGATGCAGATGTGCTGGAGCAATTATACGCTGGTGTCGTCCATCTGAGCCTCGGGTTCAAGAGCAGCAAGCCTGTCTGCGATCCGGACAAGGTCTGCCACCGAGTTCGCCCTGAGCTTTTGCATCACCTGCGCGCGATGGACCTTGACCGTGACCTCGCTGAGCTGGAGCGTCTGGGCGATCTGCTTGTTCATCCGGCCGGCCGCGACGAGCGGCAGGATCTCGCGCTCGCGCGGCGTCATCGTCGCGACGCGCTCGCGCAGCTCCGCCAGCATTGCCGCCTTGGCGCGCCGGCGCCGGTCGAGCTCGATGGCGCGGTGCACGCCGTCGATCAGATCCTGATCGCGGAAAGGCTTGGTCAGGAACTCGACCGCACCCGCCTTCATCGCGGCGACCGACATCGGCACATCGCCATGCCCGGTGATGAAGACGATGGGGGGCGGACTGTCGGTGCGGCCGATTTCGCGCTGGAATTCCAGCCCGCTCTGACCCGGCAGCCTGACGTCGAGCACCAGGCAACTCGGCAAGTCCGGACGCGGAGCCAAGCGAAAGTCGCGCGCGGTTTCGAAGGCCGCAACCGTGTGGCCAACGGACTGCAGCAGGCTTTCGAGCGAGATCCGCATGGCGGGATCGTCATCGACGACGAAGACGATGGAGCCATTCTTGCTCATCGGACCAGCTCCGCATCGTTTGGCTTCGTTAAAGCGGCAGGCAGCGTAAACTGGAAGACGGCTCCATGCGGCGTGTTGTCAGACGCCCAGAGTCGTCCGCCATGTGCCTCGATAGCAGTTCGGCAGAACATCAAGCCCATGCCCATCCCATCCGGCTTGGTCGTGTAGAACGGATCAAATATACGATCCTTATCGATCGCAGCCAAACCCGCCCCATTGTCGGCGATCATGACGAGCACCTCGCCGAACTCATGGCACTGTGTGGTAACGCGCATTTGGCGCGGGTCCGGGATGCCGCGCATGGCATCGATGGCATTATCAACCAGATTGGTGATGACCTGCTGCAACTGCAGCGGGTTGCCGACAACGTGCGGCAAGTCATTCGCCAAAGCTGTCGAGACGGTGATGCGACCAAGGCGGGCTTCCGTCTCACACTGCGCCAGCACAGTTTCGATGAGATCGTTGAGATTGAGCGGCTCACGCTCTTGGGCACCCTTGAGGAACATGGTGCGGATGCCGGTGACGACCTTGCTGGCGCGGTGACCTTCCGAAACGATCCGGCCCAAAGCCGCCTTTGCCTCGTCGATACGCGGCTGATCGCGCTCGAGCCAGCGCAACCCGGCCGAAGCGTTCGTCACCATGCTGGCTAGCGGCTGGTTGACCTCATGCGCGATCGAGGCCGAAAGCGCTTCCATCGCCGTCAGCCGGTTCTGGCGGGCTCGCCGTTCGGCCAGGACCGAGAGCGCGAGCCGGGCATGGACCGTGGTCGCCTCCGACAATAGAACGAGTAGCACGAGGCTGGCGGAAGCCAATCCATAGAATCGCCCCGCCCACCAGCCGACGCTCAAACGGATGGCTCCGCTGATATAGGAGATCAGCATGATCTCGATCATGAGTGTGAAGAGGACGACCATCAGCCAAATGTCGAGCATCGAGCGTCGGCGCAGGCCCAGCAATATCAGGCCGATTAAATAAAGCCCGATGGCCGTCGCCGGCACGAAGCGCCAAAGCCCACTGACATTGCGTGCATCGATCATGAATTTCGGGAGTGCATCGTCGTTCGAGACGATGACCCATGTGAGGAGGCTCACGATTGTCAGGACGCCGGAGACGCTGAGAAGGATGATCCTTCGCGCGGAGCCCGGCGGAAATTTACGATCGGACAGCACCGCATAGCCGATGACGAAGAGCGGAAAACCCAGGCGCCTGATCGCCGCAATTGAAGCTGTGCTCTGCAGGGCGTCTCCAAGCACCGGCTCATCGAACACGCCGGGAAAGGTCAGCGCCCACGGCACCGCCATGATCCCCGAGAACAGATAACCGACCGCGAGCAGCAGAATCGGCCGGGAACGATGGACGGAGAACAGTGCCATCAGCAGCGCCGACGTCAGCAACTCGATGACCAACACGGCTGAAGCATAGGCGGGCAGCAGAGCCTCGGTGTTGACGGTGGGCTGGCGCGCATAGGGCGCGGCCACGAGCAGCGCGCCGATCAGCAGGGCCGACAGGCACGCCGCCAGCCGCAACTGGCTTCTGGCTGGTGGCGATACCAGCGGCGAGAGCCCGCCGGGCGTCAGTTCGTTCGCGCTCACAAAACCTCGCACAACGCCATGCAAGACCGGCCGGAAATGGCGCCTATCCGTTAATTGGGTAGCACAAATCGAAGCGAATCTGACGCTTGATGTGTTGGAGCCTGCTCGTCTGGTTCCTCTCGGGCCCGGGCTTGGAACACGGACGTTTCTCAAGGGCACAAATTCGCTTGCCGACGGCAGCTCACCTTCGTTCCTGTCGCGCCGGACCGGATTAAAGCGCCTCGTTCGTCCCCGGCGATGAGGCGGCTGCGAACGGATTTGGCACTCGTCGTTGGCGTTGAGGGCATCCAAGGCAAGCGCTGCGTCTCAGCGCGCCGCCTGCGCCGCTTCGGTCGCGTCCATGATCACGGCTCGCGCGGTCCGTTGCATCGTCTCCGTATCGTCGAAGACCGTGATCAGCAGTGTTGCGCCCTCCAATCGAATGAGCGCATCGGCAGCAACTGTGTCGGCGACTTCCCGAGGCATGGCTCTGTTGAGAATGTCGCTCAAGAGAGTTCGCAGCGACTGGAAGAAGTCCCGGACGGCCTCCTTCGCGACGGGAGTGCCGTCACCGATGCCATAGGCGAGGTGCAAGCCTGCCGATGTCGGGCATGGCGTCCTATACGCCCGGCATGGAGATGTCCGGTGGCTCGCTCGGCATCGGGCTTTCGATCGCGGTCGGCCGTTGCCTCGGGCTCAAGCGCAGGGGCTCGGACGCGAGGGTCTACACCCTGTTCTCGGATGGCGAACTCGACGAGGGCTCGGTCTGGGAAGCCATTCTGTCTGCCACGCATCACCGGCTCGACAATCTCATCGCCATCGTCGACGTCAACAACCAGCAGGCGGACGGTCCCTCGACCAAGGTGATGGGCTTCGAGCCGCTCACAAACAAGCTCGAAGCCTTCGGCTGGTTCGTCGTGCGCGTCGACGGCAACGATCTCGACGCCGTGCGCGACGCCTTCGACGCCTGCAAAGCGCAAGCCGGACAGGGGCGGCCCGCCATGATCGTCGCCGACACGCTGATGGGGAAGGGTGTACCGTTCCTCGAGGCGCGCGAGAAGAACCACTTCATTCGCGTCGAGGCGCATGAGTGGCGGCTCGCGCTGGACGCGCTCGACGAGCGGAGGCCCGCATGAAACCCGCTCCGCCGCCAGTGACGGGCAAGCCGCGCCTGACCACCTCCGCAATGATCGCCTCGATCGCAGGAGAAGGGCAGCGAACCAAGCCTGCGCCATTCGGCCATGCGTTGGTCGAACTGGGCAAGCGCGACGAGCGCGTGCTCGGCATGACGGCCGACCTTGGCAAATACACCGATCTGCACATCTTCGCGCAGGCCTTTCCCAAGCGGCACTACCAGATGGGCATGGCCGAGCAGTTGCTCTTCGGAGCAGCGTCGGGGTTGGCGGCCGAGGGGTTCACGCCGTTCGCAACAACCTATGCCGTCTTTGCCGCGCGGCGCTCCTACGACTTCATTCACTAGACGATCGCGGAGGAAGACCGCAATGTGAAGATCGTCTGTGCGCTGCCGGGGCTGACTTCGGGCTATGGCCCGTCGCATCAGTGAACTGCGCCGGGTTTGTCGGAGGCTCTAACTCCTGAGAAGGTGGAGCCATGACGAGCAAAACGACGAACAAGTTTTCGCCTGAGGTGCGGGCCCGCGCGGTGGATGCTGCTGGACCATGAGGGCGAGCATCCGTTCCGCTGGGCGGCTATCATGTCGATTTCAGGGAAGATCGGCTGCACGGCGCAGACGCTGAACGAGTGGGTCAAGAAGGCCGAGGTCGACAGTGGCCGAAAGCCCGGTCTGACGACGGACATGGCGGCTTAGCTCAAGATGCTGGAGCGCGAGAACCGAGAGCTTCGGCAGGCGAACGAGATCCTGCGGAAGGCGTCGGCGTATTTTGCCCAGGCCCCTTTCGGCGAATGTATGCATTCGCCTGTCGGGTGAGAGGAGCTCGACCGCCCGTTCAAGCGAGGATCGCGTTCATCGACGATCACCGCCAGGTCCATGGGGTCGAGCCGATCTGCAAAGTGCTGCCGATCGCCCCCTCGACCTATCATGCCCATGTCGCCAAGCGCGCCGATCCCGAGAAGCGGTCAGTGAGGGCGAAGCGGGATATCGCCCTGCAGCCCGAGATCGCCCGCGTCTTCGCCGAGAACTTCGAGGTTTACGGCGTGAGGAAGGTCTGGCGGCAGATGGTGCGCGAACGCTTCGACGTGGCGCGCTGCACCGTGGCGCGACTGATGCGCGGCATAGGCCTGCAAGGCGTCATCCGTGGCAAGCCCGTGCGCACCACGGTGCCGGACAAGACGGCGCCGTGCCCGCTCGACCATGTGAACCGGGTCTTCCATGCTCCTGCGCCCAACAGGCTTCGGCTCTCCGACTTCACCTATGTCAGCACCTGGTCGGGCTTCGTATACGTCGCCTTCGTCATCGACGCCTACGCCCGCCGTATCGTCGGCTGGCGCGTATCGCGGACTGCGCATGCCGGCTTCGTGCTCGACGCGCTGGAGCAGGCCCTGCATGAGCGACGGCCCATCCATCGAGGGGGCCTCGTCCATCATTCCGACAGGGGATCGCAATACGTCAGCATTCGATACACCGAGCGCCTTGCCGAAGCCGGCATCGAGCCCTCCGTCGGCAGCGTCGGCGACAGCTATGACAACGCTCTCGCCGAGACGATCAACGGCCTCTACAAGGCGGAACTCATCCACCGGCGTGGACCCTGGCGAAGCTTCGAGGCCGTCGAGTTCGCCACGCTGACCTGGGTCGACTGGTTCAACAATCGCCGGCTGCTGGAGCCCATCGGCAACATCCCGCCGGCCGAGGCCGAGGAACGCTACTACGCCATGCTGGACGTGCCCGCCATGGCGGCGTGACTCAAACGAAATGGCCTCCGGGAAACCCGGCGCGGTTCACTGCCGGCTTTCGGCTGCGGGCCACTACGGTCTCGCTACGGGGCAGCAAGCGTCGGAGCATTCGACGCAACGCACGCTTTCCGCTCAGATTTAACGACGAGCTTATGGTGCACCGCGACTAACCGGCGCCTCTCCGAGAATGATCAGCTCGGGTCATGAGCGGTCGCTCTGGGTCGGAACTGTGAACGTCCGCCTGCCGGCAATGTCTCAATGGCCGGTCCTGGCGCGGGCCCGAAATCAGCAAGGCGATAACCCGCGGTATCGCTCTTTCGATGAAAAGTTGGTTTCACGGAAGCGTTCGGCGCGATGCGTCATCCGGTACTCGCCCCCGCACATCGTGCGCTACGGGCTGCTTTCAAGCGACCTGATCAGTCCCGTTTCAAAGCAGATCGAGTAGCGGGGTTCGACAGATCGACCGCCCGGTTTAGGCTCTCCAGTCAATCGGTAGTCCGGAGAAAGACAGGTTATCGCCCACCGCGAGGGATCAAGATCAACCCAGCTTTCATGAACCTCTACATCAATGAACCATCCCGGCCCTTCTGGCGGCGGTGGGTTCGGTGGTGCTCGTAGCGGCGAGCCCTTTACGCACTCGAACTCGTACGAAACTGAGCAGCCTTCCATCGTGACCGAAGCGCCCCTTCCTAAAGATGGTACTTCGTCGGATAGAAGTAGATGAAGTCGAGCGCGTTCCCCGTGTTTAGGCGTCAGGAATCTGCGTGCGATCACGCGGCTGCGGTCATGTCTCGGAATGCCCATGTCGTCGCAGCCGTCTCTCATCCACGTGCATTCACCCGCATTGAGGCATGCGAAACCTCTTGTTACCGTATCGCCATCGATAGTCTTGCGATAAGGCACAACTGGCTCGACGCGATATTGAGGAGATGCCTGAGAAAGTGCGATCATCCTTCCTGATGCGAACGGGATAAGAACCGCGATCCCTAACCCAATCATATCGAGTTGCCCGATCCGCTACTGCTTTGCACTTGCCGTCGCCCTATCAGCAGCTTCAACTTTCAAGGCCACGCGCAATATTCTGTTCAGAGTGCGAAGCTAGATTTGCAACATGCGACGCCGCTTTCCTATCTCCCTGATCTTCTTCGCGCTGATCGGGGTGCCGTTCGTGCTCGGCCTATTCCCTCTTCCGATCATCCACTTGTTGATTTTGCTGTCTCCAATCTGGTCTGCTGTCCTCATCAATACGGGGTTCATTGGCATAGCAGCCGAAGCATCGCTCGGGCGCATCTCACCCCGTTGGCTTGTCGTCCCCCTGGCGTTCTTTGGCGGCTACTGGAGTGTCTTCATTTCAGAGCGCTTCGCCCTCTACATGCTCGGCACCTCGTTTGAAGCTGCCAATGAACGGGTGGCCGTTGAGCTCGATGTAGAGCGACAAGCTATCGCAGTTAGGTGGCCGGATCATGGCTCAGGCCCTGGCGGTTGGCTAACCGCGAACTACGCATTACCGGTCGTATACTCGATCGCTTCTGATGTGCCCGACAGCTACTTCTCCACGCGACTGTTGGATCGAGATGACTGCGCAAAGGTTCGAGAGTTCATACGGGACGGGGCACCACACGTGATCCTCTCCCAGGTTTCGGACGGCAATTCATTTGGGCAACGAAGAGGCACGAACCATTTTTGTACCCTAACAATGCCTGAGAGACCGGACCTTCCACTGGCTAGAGTCTCATACGACAGGCAGGCACGTTACAACGGAACGCTTCCCCTGGAACAGGTTACGGCAACCGTGGCGATGCCAGACGGGCGCAACTTGCAATTGTTGACCGGCTACGCCTCACCCCTGCAGTTGATTCCGATGCCGGTGGTAGGATGCAACTTGCTTTCGAGCAGGCCAGAATGGCTGTGCGTTGAATTTTGGCGCGAAACAAAAACCCCCATTACGTCGGGGATCACTGAATATCGCCGAGAGGAGGAAACCCTGGCTCTGGCGCTAGGCTTCAAGCCTGTAGCCGCGGCCCAGCGGCGCGGGGCTGATCTGGAGCAAGTGCTGAGGAAGCTTGCTGCGAATCGAGACATCTCGCGAGCTCGCTAGCTTATGGCGCTAGGCAGCAACGAGTCTTAACGGCGGGGAAGCTGGATCTGGCGGTCCGCCGGCCAACGTACACGGTAGCCTGTCCTGATCTCTTTCTCACCACCAGGTGTAAGATTGATCTTCCACGCGACCACACCGCGCTTTTCTTCCGAGACCGGTTCCGACCCTGGTGTCATCGTCGAGAGCCGCTCGACTTCCACACTGGCTTCCTCCGAGATTGGTATCCGATCGATCACCGTTACGGACACCGGTGCTGACCTGAAATTGCGCAAGGTTGCCTTGAAATCGCGAGTATCGGATTTGTTCGAGCCCATGAAACTGGGGCCGGCCTCCGTTCGAGCGATGCTTGCGTAAGAGACCTGAACCCGATCTTCGACACCAAATCCTAGTCTAACCACGCCGCCTCCAGGCGTGTGTGGGATATGGCCCTGGCCTATCATTTCGGAATCTCGCGTGAGCAACACGAGCCCCGGGGAGAGCGGAGAGCCGCCAGGAGAAATAAAGCTAGCTTCAATGTAGACGGCTGGATCAAGCGCCGGCGCTGTTTGCAGCGTGACTTCCGGATTCACCGTGCTCTGCTGGAGCAGGATGGTCCTGCTCATGCCGTCCCTCGCTATACTGACGCGGCCAGGAACCTCGAACACAACCCTAAATCCCGCCGCGTCCATCGCTGCTTGTTGCTCGGTCGCTGCTATGGGCGCGTCAGCCGGTTCTCGACTAACGCGGTCTTCCAACGACACTGTCCCTCTAAAGCCGCCAGTTGCTGGGGCCGGTCGCGGGGGTTCGATCGTTCTCACGACAAGCTACGCGACAGTCGGGATCGCTGTGCGCCGTTGGGTTGGAGTTGTGGACACGCTCAACACCACATTCGTCCAGTCTTCGCTCGTAGACTGGGTAATACGCGCCCTTCGACCAAAAGTGAGCTTCGCCGGTTCACTGGCGGTCGCAGAGATAAGCTTAGCGTCATAAGCGGCCGACCAACGTGCCGATCCCACTTTATAAGAGATGTTGAAATCAAAAGTACCCGCGCGAGGATTCTCGACGGCGATCGAAATATCGCGCAGGGGCCTACCCTTTCCCGGCTGCCGCACAATAGCAGGCGTCGCTTCGGATCCGAGCAATTCGAGAACTGCAATTTCCGCGGCGGTCGAATGAAGACCTGCTTCGATTGCCTTGGCATCTTCTGCAACCTTGGCGAGCCCGCTCTCCAGCACAGCCCAGCGCTCCTCCCAACGGAGGGGATCAGCTTGATCGTCCGGTAGCCCTGCCAACGGCGCTTCGGCAAACTTGGTAATGAAGGCACGACGCCGGTCCAGTAGAGCCTTAGCCGCTGAATACTCCACCTGCTTTGCTTTCAGACTTACGAGTTTCGCCTCCTGTTCTTTAGTCAGGCCGGGACGAGCCTGTGCGACTGCGGGCGCATCGTCGATCGCCAAGATCTGCATCTCACCAGTTCCGGCGGCTTCAACCCTGATTGTTGAGATGTCGATTTCTGATGGGAGCCCGCGCAGCACGATTTGGTTTGATCCAGCTCCAACGTCGGCTTTTGCTACTCGCGTCACAATAGCAGCGTCAGGGTGAACGGTAACTCTATCAATGCGCGAGCTGATGTCGATTACCGCTCCTCCCGCTGTGATCGAGGACAAGACCGTGAAGGCTAATGACAAGCCGAGTGGTCGCTGCATCATCATCGTGATTTCCCCCGCTAAGCGGTATTATAGTCAAAATGCGTAACTAATTTGATCTCAGTCTGTCCTCATTAGAAATATGCGGATCATGGCGTCGGAGGGGCCAAAATGAGGCGGCACAAAAGGCTGCTAGAACCAGACAGTTCTGCTACTTACTCAGATTCCTAGACCTGTCAAAGCTGAAAAACTCGAGTTTATCAGCACTAGCTGCAGCCGGAGTGCCAAATGGGCGAAATCTCGCCAATTGATTGGAGTGCTCAGGCCCGTGCGAGTTCGTTTCAGCATTAACGGAAGCCGGCGGCGCTGGATAAGCTGAGGTAGGCGCTCGGCGGCCAGCGCAGCTTGATACTGCGCCAAACGCGAGCCATCGTGCGTCTCATGTGGCGAACGTCTGCTGCGGTAGACTGCCGACTTTGCATTTGGTCGTAAGCCGAAGTTAAGGAGCGGTCGTCACAGTCGGAAAATGAAGCAGCGGACCTTCGAGATCACGTGCCAAGCGTTAGGTTGGTCTTCCTTTGTCGCTCTAGTCTCGTCGTTGACAGCATGTCATAATTTCGGCGGCCGAGAGCCGCCAAGCGCGATGGAGAACTTCGCAGCGCTGGTCGCATGGCCGGCCACGTTCACAATGGTGGTTTGCCTAGTTTGCTGATCGCTGACTGGATCGGCGACATGTTGAAAAAGCTTTAAGCACTCTGACGGCAGAAGTGCGCAACGGGTCGCTAGCTGACCTCTACTCGCAGTGTCCGCTTCCTGGCAGGACGTGAACGCCAGCTAGTGGCGCGTCTCGTCGGGCGAACGGCTAGCGGTTTGTGGCCCATTCCGGGCTTTAACACGATCAAAGAGCTGCGGTAGATGTTGGGCCATCGGGAATCATGTGGCGCATTAGACCGATACTGATGTCAGCGCTCGCTGTGCTCGGCTTAAGCGGGTGCGGCGGGGGGCTGCGGTGTTCCTGGCACCGCTTTTGACGCATGCTTCTATTACTACACAGATGACATGACGCCTGTGTCGGTATTATTCTTCAGGTACAAAAACACAAAGCAGTACAATCCCGCTACCGCAACGATTCCACGTGCATACATTCATTTCGCCGCACCAGGATATGACCAAACCAAGCAGCCCGTACTGCCGACGCGGATCGAAGTCGAGGAAGTGATGCTTGGAATGGCCTATCCCAGCGGGCAGCCGATCAAGATTGCACGGTCCGCGCTCACGAAGGAAGGGCGATTCCCTCGGGATGTCGGTATAGTCCGCCTAATGAACACGGCAAAAAATTTTGATTTCTTGAATGTCCCAGAAGAATACGGAAATCAGAGCAAGAATTCATTCTATGCGGGCCAGCTCGGGCCATTCCGACGCTATGTTGACTACGCGGCTGCTGATGCATATTACAAGATCGGAGCGAGAGGAATTCGCAGAATTACTTGTATGACAGCACCGGATCAGGCCATTGCTGTGCAGAAATGTAGCTATTCGGTTGTACTTAATGAGGCTGTCTGGGCCGAGATGTCCTTCCCCGACTTTAGGGTCAATGGCGGCTTGTCATTTGCCGAAGATCGTGTCCGTGCTATCACCGAGACACTTTGCAAATTTGTGAAGTGTGATTAAATTAAATCGTAATCCCTATTCGGAGAGCTATAATGTCTCTGGCTATGCAAGATATTGAATAACTCTGAGCGATACTTATAACGACTGCGAATTGGGAACTTGGAGATAGAGCGGGATTTTATGTCCGATACTATGAGTTGTCCAAAAATATAATCCGGATGGTGCGCGCCAAGCTTTATTGCAAGCGCATATTTCCTCTTATTCAGGCTTCCTGGGTGGGGGCGCGCTTATCGGAAATGCTTTAGCGAAGTATGCAAATCCAACGCTTTATAATGTGTCTTTAGATCGATTCTCATGGGAAATTGCTAACAACCTATTATTGAACATCGAGGCAAACGTCGCTCTCGGCGAAACAGGCGCGCTTTCTCAGCTGCAAATTCAGAATAGCGATCGATTTGTATGGCAAAATTAGCAATTACTAGAGTATTTTCCTAGTTTAAATCTCGAGGTCTCTCTCGCCAGCATTGGGAATTTGTTTGCCGACGGCACAATGTCGTCAATTATGGCGGCTTTCCAGTTGATATTTGGCGCGCAGGTTGGCTTTCAGGCATCCGATCGCGCGTGGTCTTCTATACCATCCGCGTCACGGTTCCCGCCGCCGAGATCGCCCGCCTCGCGCCCCTGCGCATCGCGGCCGGCATGCAGGCCGACGTCTTCGTCCAGACCGAGGCGCGCACCCCTCTGCAGTTCATCGTCAAGCCGCTCAGGGACCAGATCGAGAAGGCGTTCAGGGAGCGGTGATCGCTTTGTGCCGGCGGGCGAATTCCCCGCAAGGGGGCTTCCCTTTCTCCGTACGGCTAGCATTGCTGTCAGCGTCAGGTCGGCCCGCATCGTCCTGCGGTTCGAGCCTGACCTGCCCCCGATTTCCTGGACCGGTTAAAGTTGGAAAATTCCAGTTTAGCGGTGCGACTTCCTTTCTCAGCATTGGCGGAAGCCTGCGGCGCTGGATAAGCTGAGGCAGGCGCTCGGCCGCCAGCGCATCTCGATACTGCGCCGAACGCGTGTCATCGTGCGTCTCATGTGGCGAATGTCTGGTTCGCGGTAGACTGCCAACTTCGGCTTTTGGCGCATTGATGCGCGACGCCGCAGGTCGGGACCGGTTTCGACCCGGGCCGAGCGACGCCGTATCCGACGACCGACGCCCACTTGCGGACGCCGGGACCCGCCCCGTACATTACAACCTGAGAAACGATGACCTGGAAATCAGGCTTGGCGAGGAAACGGCATGTCGGATGCCTTGCGCATCGCGCACGGAGCCTTTGGACGGGTGGCGCTGCTGGACATGGACCGAAGTCTGGTCCGGCACGCGCATCCCCATTGCCATGTCCTGCTCAAGGTCGATGGCGACGACACCCAGTTTCTCGTCGGCGACCATGTCGCCCCGCTGACCGATGATCTCGCCGTGCTGGTCAACGCCTGGGAGCCGCACGCCTATATTCATGATCCAAGGCGCAGGAACGCCCTCATTCTGGCGCTCTATATCGAGCCCGAATGGCTGCGCAGCTTCCGGCCGAACTGGGCCGCCAGCGGCGCGCCCGGCTTCTTCGAGCAGTCGGCCGGCGTGGTAACCGCCCATATCCGCCAGACCGCGCTCGATCTCGCGGCCGAGATGGTGCATGAGCCCGGCGCCTCGCGCCGGCAGGAGCATCTGCTGTCCGAACTGATGATTGCCGTGATCGAGCGCTTCACGCCCTGGCGGACGATCGGCGCCTCCCTGCGCGAAATCGCCCGTTCGAACGCGATCGACTGGCGGGTGGGGCGCGCGATCTCGCTGATGCGGACGAACCCAGCCGCCCCGCTCAGCATCGAGAAGCTGGCGAAATCGGCCGGTCTGTCGCGGGCGCATTTCTTCCGCCTGTTCGAGGAGTCCACCGGCGTCACGCCGCATGTCTTCCTGAACGTGCTCAAGGTCGAGATCGCCGTCGGCGCGATCGTCGAGGGCGACGAGACCTTCGCGGTGCTGAGCGACCGGCTCGGCTTCAGTGCGCCCGCCCATTTTACCCGCTTCTTCCGCGACCATTGCAGCGTCGCACCCAGCGAGTTCCGCCAGGTGGCGCGGCTGGGCCGGTAAGGTCGGCAGTCGCTCGCGGAACCGCGATCGCCCTCATGCGACCGCAGACCGCCCATCATTTTGAGACTTTTCGGTAAGATGCGAGACCCAGCGGGATCGCGCCCCGTCCCCTGATCGCAGAGCCTCCCGCCCCAGACGCCCGTCAGAGCGCGTCGCCGGGAGCAAGCGTCAGGTGAAGATCGAAACCATCTCGTGGACGGGACAGTCGCTGGAGCGCGTCGAGGACGCGGCCCTGCTGACCGGCCGCGGGCGGTTCATCGACGACCTCGGCGTCAGGCCCGGCACGCTCCATGCCGCCATCCTGCGTTCGCCGCATGCCCACGCCGACATTCTGTCCGTCGATGTCGCGGCGGCAGCCGTCATGCCGGGCGTCGCGGCGGTCATCACCGGCCGTGATCTGGCGAGGCTGACGACGCCGATGGTCGCGGGCCTCAAGGTTGCGGTCGAGAACTGGCCGATGGCGGTCGAGCGCGTGCGCTATGTCGGCGAGCCGGTCGCCATCGTCGTCGCGGCTGACCGCTACCTCGCCGAGGACGGGCTGGACGCCATCGAGGTCGAATACCGCCCGCTGCCATGCGTCGTCGATCCGCTTGCGAGCCTCGAACCCGATGCGCCGGTACTGCACGACAGGGCTGGCGGCAACCTCGTCAGCGACCGCCGCTTTCGCTACGGCGATCCCAAGGCCGCCTTCGCCAAAGCCGCGCACCGGGTCGAGGTTACGATCGCCTATCCGCGCAACACCGGCGCGCCGATGGAGACGTTCGGCGTCGTCGCCGAATACGATCCCCATGAGGACGCCTACGACGTCCTCGCCAATTTCCAAGGCCCGTTCAGTATCCATGCGGTGCTGGCGCGCTGCCTGAAGGTGCCCGGCAACCGGCTGCGGCTGCGCATGCCGCCGGAATCGGGTGGCAGCTTCGGCGTCAAGCAGGGCGTCGCGCCCTATGCGGTGCTGATCGGCGTCGCCGCGCGCATCGCAGGCGCGCCGGTCAAATGGATCGAGGACAGGCTCGAACATCTGGGCGCGGCGGTGGCCGCGACCAACCGCGTCACCACGCTCAAGGCCGCCGTGACCGCGGAAGGGCGTATCACCGCGCTGGACTGGGATCAGCTCGAGGATTGCGGAGCCTATCCGCGCGCGCCGGAGCCCGCCACGCTCTACCGCATGCACGGCAACATGACCGGGGCCTACGACATCGCGAATATCGCGATCCGCAATCGCGTCGTGCTGACCAACAAGGCCCCGACCGGCCTCGTGCGCGGCTTCGGCGGCCCGCAGGTCTATTATGCGCTCGAACGGCTGATGCAGCGCATAGCGGCCGAGCTCGGGCTCGATCCGCTCGCGGTGATCCGGACCAACCTGATCCCGGGCGGGGCGTTCCCCTATCGGACCGCCTCGGGCGCGCTCTACGATTCAGGCGATTACGTCAAAGCCTTCGATCTGGCTCTGGCCGAGGGCCGTCTCGCCGATGTCCAAGCCCGGCGCGACGCCGCCCGCGCGGCAGGCAGGCGATACGGCATCGGCTTCGCGGCCGTCGTCGAGCCGAGCGTCTCGAATATGGGCTATATCACCACGGTCCTGACCGCAGCCGAGCGGCAGAAGGCCGGGCCCAAGAACGGCGCGCAGGCGACCGCGACGATTGCGCTCGATCCGGTCGGATCGGTCGGCGTCCATGTCGCCTCGGTGCCGCAAGGCCAGGGCCACCGCACGGTGCTGGCGCAGGTCGTTGCTGACGTGTTCGGCATGCCCTGCGAGGCGATCCGGGTCGTCGTCGATCTCGACACGGGCAAGGACGCCTGGTCGATCGCATCGGGCAATTATTCCAGCCGCTTCGCCGCCGCCGTCGCCGGCGCCGCCCATCTGGCGGCGACGCGACTGCGCGACAAACTGGCGATGATCGCGGCCGCACAGCTCGGCGTCGCGCCCGCACAGATCGGCTTTGCCGGCGGCGCGGTCTTTGCCAAGGGCAATCCCGCCAGCACGCTGCCCTTCGCCCGTGTGGCGGCGCTCTCGCACTGGTCGCCGGCCCTGCTGCCCGCAGGCGTCGACCAGGCGATCCGCGAAACGGCCTTCTGGACGCCGCCCGAGCTGTCCGCGCCGGACGAGGAAGACCACGTCAACTCGTCGCTCTGTCACGGCTTCATCTTCGACATGGCCGGCGTCGAGGTCGATGCCGAAACCGGCAAAGTGCGGATCGACCGATACGTCACCATGCATGACTGCGGGCGAGTGCTGCATCCCGGCATGGTCGAGGGCCAGATCAGGGGTGGATTCGCGCAGGCGCTGGGCGCCACCTTCTACGAGGAACTGGCCTATGCAGACGACGGCGCGTTCCTGACCGGAACTTTCGCCGACTATTTGCTGCCGACGGCGACCGAAACGCCCGACATCGAAATCCTGCATATCGAGACGCCCTCGCCCTTCACGCCGCTCGGCGCCAAGGGCGTCGGCGAAGGCAACTGCATGTCAACTCCGGTCTGCCTCGCCAATGCGGTCGCCGACGCGCTCGGGGTGGCGCAGCTCGACCTGCCGTTGACGCCGGCCCGCATCGCCGCCCTCGTCGCCGCGCCCGAGCCGGCCCTGCCCGAGTCCCATCGCGAACGCGCAGTTGGGCCGGGTGCGGCCAAGCCCGGAGATAGAACCCTGCGCGGGCAAGGGCAGGCTAGGGTCGCCGCGCCGCCCGACGTGGTCTGGGCGATGCTGCTCGATGTCGATGCGCTCGCCTCGATCATCCCCGGCTGCCACGGCGTCGAGAAGCTGTCGGAGACCCATTTCAAGGCGGATGTGACGATCGGCGTCGGCCCCGTCAAGGGCCGCTACAAGGCGCAGATCATGCTGTCGGATCTCGATGCGCCGCGCGCCGCGACCCTGTCCGGCTCGGTCTCGGGCGCGCTCGGCACCGGAGGCGGATCGGGCCGCGTGACGCTGACGACGGCAGGCGAGGGCGGCACGCTGATCGCCTACACCTATGAGGCCGCAGTCGGCGGCAAGGTTGCCGCGATCGGCGGACGCCTGCTCGACGGCGCGGCCAAGGCCATCATCGGGCAGTTCTTCGCAGCGCTTTCGCGCCGGGCGGCGCCTGCCCGGCCCGGCTTCATCGCCCGCCTGCTCGGGAGGCGGCCATGAAGCCCGCAGCCTTCGACTATATCCGCGCCCGCGAACTTCCCGAGGCGCTGGAGGCGCTGGCCCGGCACGGCGCCGACGCCCGCGTCATTGCAGGCGGCCAGTCGCTGCTGCCGATGCTGAACATGCGGCTGGCGAGGCCGGCGGTGCTGATCGACATCATGGGCATCGCAGGGCTCGACCGGGTCGAGCGCGACGGTGACCTGATCGTCGTTCCGGCCGTTGTGCGCCAAGCGGCGCTGATGAAGCGGCCGGGGCTCTCCGGCGAACAGCCGCTGCTGGCAGCCGCGCTGCCCTGGCTCGGCCACTACCAGACGCGGGCCCGCGGAACCGTCTGCGGCTCGGCCGCCCATGCCGATCCGAGCGCCGAAATCCCGCTCTGCCTCGTCGCACTCGATGGCGAGGTCAGACTGCGTTCGCGCCGCAGGTGGCGCAGCGTCAGAGCTGCCGACTTCTTCGGCGGCATGATGGTGACGGACAAGGCCGATGACGAACTGATCGAGGCCGTCGCCTTTCCCGCCGCCATGACCGGAACCGGCTACGCCTTCCGCGAGGTCGCGCGCCGCCACGGCGACTTCGCCATCGTCGGCTGCGCAGCGGTGGTGACGCGCGACGCCATTCATCTCGCGGTCGCCGGCGTTGCCGACAAGCCGCAGCGCCGCAGCTTCCCGCCCCTGAAGGGCTCGGCCCTAACGGATGCGCTAAACGGCTTCGCCTGGGATCTCGAAGCCCGCGACGATTTCCACGCGACCGCCCGGTTGCGGCGCGACCTCGTGCGCTCGCTTGGCCTGTCCACGATCGGGGAGGCCCAGCGATGCCTCGCCTAAACGCCGCGACGCGCCACCGCGTCGCCTTCACCCTGAACGGCCGGCCGGTCTCGCTGGAGGCCGAACCGCGCCTGCTCGCCACCGACGCACTGCGCCACGGGCTCGGCGCGACCGGAACACATGTCGGCTGCGAGCATGGCGTGTGCGGCGCCTGCACGATCCAGATCGACGGCCAACCGGCGCGCGCCTGCCTGACGCTTGCCGTCCAGCTCGAAGGGGCCGCCGTCACCACGGTCGAGGGTCTCGCGCCGGAGCGCGACCGGCTTTCGGTCATGCAGGCCGCCTTCCGGCGGAATCACGCGCTGCAATGCGGCTTCTGCACGGCCGGCATCCTGGTCTCGCTCGATGCCTATCTGCGCGAGCAGCCCGCGCCGAGCGAGCAGGATCTGCGCGAGGTCGTGGGCGGGCATCTGTGCCGCTGCACTGGCTACACGCCGATCATCAGGGCGGCGCTCGAAGCGGCCGCCTGTCTGCGGGGCGAGCCCTTATCGCAGCCATCGGACCGGGAACCCGCCCATGTTTGACCTTGGCACCAGCTTCGTCGCGAGCGTGGCGCGCGACCCCGGCGCGCTCGCGATCGTCGATGGCGACACCCGCCTGACCTATGCGCAATGGCTGGACAGAATCTCGTCGCTCGTCGCCGCCTTCGACGGCATGGGCCTGAAGCCCGGCGACCGTCTCGTCACCGTGCTGCAGAATCGCTGGGAGGCGGCGAGCCTGCACTGGGCCTGCCAGCTCGCCGGTCTGACGATCGTCCCGATCAACTGGCGCGCCAAGCCCGACGAGATCGATTTCGTCATCGCCGACTGCGGCGCCAAGGCGACCGCCTTCGAGCAGGTCGCGGGCCAGTCGATCGCCGGGAGCGAGCTGGCGCCGACGATCCCGCGCATCGCGGTCGGTCCCGACGCCGGCGCGGCCGAACTCACCTTTGCGGAAATGGTCGCGACGCCGGCCCATGTCGCGACGCCGCGCGCGGCCGCCGACGCCTGGTCCCTGATGCTCTACACCTCGGGCACCACGGCCAAGCCCAAGGGCGTGCCGCGCCGCCACCAGGCCGAGCGCATGGCCGCGCTCGCCCATGTCGCACAGAACCTCTACGGACAGGGCGAACGCACGCTCGGCGTGATGCCGCTCTATCATACGATGGGCGTGCGCTCGCTGCTGGCGATGTCGCTGATCGGCGGGGCCTTCATCTGCCTGCCGCGCTTCGACGTGGCGCGCGCGCTCGAGCTGATCGCGGCCGAAAAGGTCAGCAATCTCTATCTCGTGCCGACGCTCTATCACGACGTCGTCCACCACCCCGATTTCGCGCGAACCGACGTCTCCAGCGTCCGCAAGCTCGGCTTCGCCGGCGCGCCGATGACGGACGGTCTGCTGGGCAAGCTGACCGAGGCCTTCAAGCCGGAGCTTTTCGTCAATCACTACGGCTCTTCGGAGATCTACACCTTCACGGTCAACCAGAAGGCGGCCCTCAAGCCCGGCTGCGCCGGCAAGGCCGGCCTCAACCAGCTCATTCGCGTCGTCAGGCTCGGAGCGGCCTCTGCGCATGATCTCGCCGCCCCGGGCGAGGAGGGTGAGATCGTCGCGCTCGCATCGAGCGACGAGGCGTTCGAGGGCTATTGGAAACGTCCCGAAGCCGACGCCAGATCGCTGCGCGACGGCTGGTACTTCACCGGCGACACCGGGTATTTCGATCCGGACGGTGAGCTCTTCGTCTCCGGGCGGGTCGACGACATGATCATCACCGGCGGCGAGAACGTCTCGCCGGTCGAGATCGAGAGCTGCCTGTCCCTGCATCCCGGCGTCTTCGAGGTCGCCGTCGTCGGCCTGCCCGACGAACGTTGGGGCAAGATCGTCGTCGCCTTCGTTCAGCGCACAGGCGCGGTGACCGCGCAGGAGCTCGACGCCCATTGCAAGGCGACGGGCCTCGCCAACTTCAAGCGCCCGCGCCGCTTCGAATTCGTCAAGGCCATCCCGAAATCGCCCGTCGGCAAGCTGCTGCGCCGCCAGCTCGTGGCCGGCGAGTACGAGCCCGAACGGCCCGACATCGCAGCCGAATGACCAGCCGCATCACCCATTCCCGACTGAAAGGCCAGAGCCGATGAACGCCACTGCCCCGATCCACCCCGCGCTCACCGGGCTCGACGGATTCAGCGTCGAGATCGACGCCGCCCGCGAGCGCGCCGACATCATCCTGAACCGCCCGCCGATGAACGTGATCTCGATGCCGCAGCGCGACCAGCTGCGGAAGGTCTTCGAGGCGCTCGACGAGGACGACCGGGTCCGCGTCATCGTGCTGCGCGCCGTCGGCGAGCACTTCTCCTCCGGCGGCTACATCAAGGGCTTCCTCGAGGCCTCGCCAGAGCATGTCTCGAAACTCGCCTGGAACATCGCTGCGCCAGCGCGCTGCGCCAAGCCGGTCATCGTCGCCAATCGCGGTTACACCTTCGGCGTCGGCTTCGAGATTTCGCTCGCCTGCGACTTCCGCATCGTCTCGGAGACGGCACAATATGCTCTGCCCGAGCAGAAGCTCGGTCAGATCCCGGGCTCGGGCGGCTCGGCGCGCCTGCAGAAGATCGTCGGGATCACTCGCACCAAGGACATCGTGATGCGCTCGAAGCGCATCCCGGGCCGGCAGGCGCTGGACTGGGGCATCGCCACCGAATGCGTGCCCGATGCCGAGCTCGAGGCCGCGACCGACCGGCTGGTCGACGAGTTGCGGGGCTTCTCGCCGATGGCGCAGCGCACCGCCAAGAAGCTGCTCAACGACACCGAGGACGCCTCGCTCTCGATCGCGATCGAGCTGGAGGGGCATTGCTACAGCCGCCTGCGCCAGTCGGACGATTTCCGAGAGGGCGTCGAGGCGTTTCATGCCAAGCGCGCGCCGAAATTCGTCGGGAGCTGAGCCCACCCGCGCGGCGACGGACAAAGCCGCGCGGCTGACTGACGCCGTCCACCCAGAAAAAACCAACCCGGAGGGAAACGACCATGACGACCGCGACCATCACGACATTCGCCGCAGGCCTGCTAGCCGCCACCGCGCTCGCAGCGGGCGCGTTAGCCCAGAGCGGCCCGATCAAGATCGGCGTCGTCACGCCGCTCTCGGGCACCTACACGCCCATCGGCCAGCAGGTCCGCTGGGGCCTCGAACTGGCGGCGAAGGAGATCAACGCGGCCGGCGGCGTCGCGGGCCGCCAGGTCGCGCTGGTCTTCGAGGACGAGGAGGCAAACCCCGCCGTCGCCGTGCAGAAGGCCGAGAAGCTGTTCCAGGTCGAGAAGGTCGATTTCCTGACCGGAACCGTGAACTCCGGCTCGACGCTCGCCGTCGCCCAGCTCGCCGAGCGCAACAACAAGCTGGCGGCGACGACCGTCTCCTTCGCCGACTCCATCACCGGCGACAAATGCTCGCCCAACATGTTCCGGGTGAACGCGCGCGCCGAACAGCAGTCGGTCGCACTCGCGGCATGGCTCGCCAAGGAGAAGCCCAAGGCCAAGGTCTATTATCTCGGGCCCGACTACGAGATGGGCCGCTCGACCGTCGCGGCGTTCAAGAGCAGCGCCGAGAAAACCGGCTCGGCGACCGGCGGCGAGGTCTTCGCGCCGCTCGATTCCAAGGACTACACGCAGTATTTCGGCCAGATCCGCGCGACGCGCCCGCAGGTGCTTTACACCTCGGTCGCCGGTAACGACACGGTGCGGCTGCTGACGCAGCTCCAGGATTTCGGCCTTCTCTCGGGCCTCACCGTGGTCGGCGCGTCCGGCACCGTGACCTCGCAGAACATCACCGCGATCGGCGCGGCGGCCGAGGGCTTCGCCACCGGCGTCGGCTATTCGCCGCAGATCGACCGACCCGAGAACAAAAAGTTCGTCGAGGCCTTCCGCGCGGCCAACAAGGCCGATCCCGATCTCTACGGCGCCGACAGCTATGGCGTGCTCTTCGCCTACAAGGCGGCCGTCGAGAAAGCGGGCTCGACCGAGACCGACAAGGTCCGCGAGGCGCTGCGCGGCCTGACCTGGCAGACCCCGCAGGGGGCCAAGACGATCCGCGCCGGCGACCACCAGGCGATGCAGCCGATGTATGTGGTGCGCGTCACCAAGGGCAAGTTCGACATCATCGACAATGTCTCCGCCGAGAATGCGATCGGGCCCGACGCCTGCACGCGCTTCTGAACGCCGCGACCCGTCCCCCTCTCCTTGACGGAAAGGGGGCTCCTGCGCCGTCCCGCGGAGAGGCACCCATGACACCCATCGACTACCTTCAATTCGTCCTCGCACCGCAGGTCGTGAACGGGCTCGCGCTCGGGGTCGCGGTCGTGCTGGTGGCGCTGGGGCTGACCATCATCTTCGGCATGCTCGACGTCATCAACATGAGCCATGGCGAGTTCTACGCGATCGGGGCCTATGCAGCGCTGGCGCTGGCTGCGGCCGGCATCGGCTTCTGGTTCCTGCTCGTGCTGGTGCCGATCCTGATGATCCCGCTCGGCATGGCGGCAGAGCGGCTGCTGATTCGGCCGGTCTTCGGCAGCAAGGACCGGCACGTCACGACGCTGCTCGTGACCTTCGGCCTCGGGCTGATCGTCGAGGACGTGCTGAAGATCATCTTCGGCGCCAACACGCAGCGCCCGCCGACGCCGATCTCGGGCGCAAGCGAGATCTTCGGCATCATCCTGCCGAACTACCGGCTGTTCCTCATCCTCGTCGGCGCGGCGATCGTGCTCGCGGTGGCCTATGTCGTCTATCGGACGCGGCTCGGCGCGATGGTCCGCGCGGCGGCGTTCGACCGCAACATGGCGGCCTCGCTCGGCGTGCCGGTCTCGCTGGTCTATGCCGGCACATTCGCCTTCGGCGTCGGCCTCGCCGGCCTCGCCGGCGTGCTGCTCGCGCCGATCTATTCGGTATTCCCGACCATGGGGCGTGACTTCATCCTCCTCGCCTTCACCGTCGTCATCGTCGGCGGCATGGGCTCGATCTGGGGCGCGGTCGTCGCGGGGCTTCTGCTGACTCAGGTGCAGGCGCTGGCGAGCCTCGTGATCTCGCCGGTCTGGACCGACCCGATCGTCTTCGGGACCATGGTCGCCTTTCTGGTTTTTCGCCCGCAGGGCCTGTTCGGGAGGCTCGGCCATGCATGACCGGCTGACGCAATCCATGCGGGCGAGCCATCTGCTCGCGCTGCTCTTCGTCCTCGCCTCGCTGGGGCTTGCCGCGATCGGCGCCGCCACCGGCGACACCTTCTATCTGCGGCTCGGGACCGAGGCGCTGATCTTCGCCGGGCTCGCGCTCTCTGTCGATCTGCTCCTGGGATATTCCGGTGCGCTCTCGCTCGGACAGGCGCTGTATTTCGGCATCGGCGCCTATGTCTCGGCGCTGACGTTGATGAAGGTCCCGTCTTTCTGGCTCGCCATGGCCGCGGCCTTCGCCGCCACGCTGATCGCAGCTATCATCGGCGGGCTGATCGCCAACCGGGTCCGCGGCGTCTATTTCGCGCTGATCACCTTTGGCCTCGCGCAGGTCTTCGCCAAGGTCGTCTATAACACCCGTGAACTGGGCGCCTCGGACGGCATGATCGGCATCCCGGTGATCGAGATCGGGTTCGGACCGCTCTCGGTCTCCGCCGGCAGTCCGGTCGGTTTCTTCCTCGTCGTGCTCGCCATCATCATGGGGCTCTACGCGCTGACCGCCTACCTGCTCGACACTCCGTTCGGCCGCGTGCTGACGGCGCTCAAGGCCAATGAGAGGCGCGTGCCCTTCCTCGGTTATTCAGTCTGGCGCGCGCGCATGGCGGCCTATGTGCTGGCCGGGCTGATCGCGGGGCTGTCGGGCGCGCTCTACCCGATGCTGCGCGGCTTCGTCTCGCCGGAGCTGATGTTCTTCGCGACCTCGGGCAACGCCGTGATCTCGGTCATTCTCGGCGGCGTCGGCACGCTGATCGGCGCGATCTACGGCTCGGTGCTGCTGGTGATCCTGAAGTCGATCATCGGGAGCTGGACGGAGCACCACCTCATCGTGATCGGCGCCCTCTTCATGGTCTGCGTGATGTTCCTGCCCAAGGGTCTGATCGGCTTCGTCAGGCCGCGCATCGAGGCGCTACTGATGCGCCGACCGCAGGCCGGACCGGTCCTCGCCGAGCCCGCCACCCTGACGCCCATCGCCGTCAAATCCGGGAGCGCATCATGATGACGCCCGTCCTCGACATTCGCAACCTTGGCATCGCCTTCGGCGGCCTCAAGGCCGTCGATCAGGTCAGCTTCCAGGCGCAGCGCCACAAGATCACGACCGTGATCGGCCCCAACGGCGCCGGCAAGTCGACGCTGTTCAACCTGATCAGCGGCGCGCTCAGGCCGCATCGCGGTCAGGTCATGATCGACGGCGTCGACATGACCGGCGCGGCCCCCGAGCGCACCAAGGCGGCTGGCCTCTCACGCTCCTTCCAGATCACCAGCCTGTTTCCCGACCTCACCGTCGCCGAAAATCTCAGGCTCGCCGCGCAGGTGCTGGAGCCGGCCGGGCGCGCCTTCCTGCCGATCCGCCGCTCGCAGCGCGCGATGGCGAAGACCGACCAGATGCTGGAGCGCTTCCAGCTTGGCCACAAGCGCGACGAACTGGCTGGCAACCTCTCCCATGGTGACCAGCGCCGGCTCGAGATCGCCGTCTGCCTCGCCTCGGAACCCAAGATCCTGCTGCTCGACGAGCCGACGCAGGGGATGAGCCATGGCGACACAGCCGATACGGCTAAGCTCGTCCGCAGCCTGACAGACGATGTCACCGTGCTGCTGATCGAGCACGATATCGGCCTCGTCATGAGCCTGTCAGACCATGTCGTCGTGATGCATCAGGGACGCAAGCTGGCCGAGGGTCCGCCCGACGTCGTGCGCGCCGACCCGGCCGTCCAGGCCGCCTATTTCGGACATCACTGACATGCTCCAGATCAGCGCACTGCACAGCCATTACGGCCTGAGCCACGTCATCCAGGGCATCGACATAGAGGCCGCGCCCGGCGAGGTCATCGGCATCTTCGGCCGCAACGGCGTCGGCAAGACGACGCTGCTGAAGACGATCGCGGGCTGGGTCAAACCGAGCCAGGGGGCGATTCGGCTCGGCGGCGCGGCGCTCGATGGCCTGACGCCCGACCGCATCTGCCATGCCGGCGTCGGCTTCGTGCCGGAAGACCGGCGCATCTTTCCTGGGCTCACCGTCGAGGAGAACCTCTCGCTCGGGCTGTTGCAGGTGAAAGGCCGCTCCTCCCGCGACGAGAAGCGCGCGGTCGAGGGGATCTACGACCGCTTTCACAAGCTGGGCGAACGCCGGCACCAGCTCGGCACCACCCTGTCTGGCGGCGAGCAGCAGATGCTCGCCATGGCCCGCGTCATGGTCGGCAAGCCACGCCTGGTCCTGATCGACGAGCCCAGCGAAGGCCTCGCGCCGATGATCGTCGCGGAAATCTTCGCGATCGTGCGGGAGCTGCGCGAGCAGGGAGCGATTATTCTGCTCGTCGAACAGAACATCCATGAGGCGCTCTCGGTCGCCGATCGGTTTCACGTCGTCGAGCGCGGCCAGATCGTCTTCAGCGGCGAAGCCGAGAACGCGGGCGATCGGGAACGCCTGCTGAAGCTGATCGCCGTCTGAACCCGATGCCGCGGCGCTTCATTCTGGGTGGCTGGCTCCACTATCGGGTGTTCGGCCAACTTGGGACCGGAGCGCCGCCGATCATTCTGCTGCATCACGGCTTCGGTCATGCCGATGGCTGGGAGCGCTTTCCGCAGGCGCTGCGGCAGGCGACGGGACGCACCGTGCTGGCCTATTCTCGCGCTGGCTGCGGCCGCTCGGAGCCCGGTCGGGCGGTGAGGGGCGTCGATTATCTGGAGCGCGAGGCCTGCGATACGCTGCCGGCGCTGATGGCTTCGCTGGGGCTCGAACGGGCCTGCCTCTACGGACACAGCGACGGGGCGACGATCGCCCTGATCGCAGCCGCGCGCCGTCCATGTCTGGTCGAGGCCGTCATTGCCGAGGCCCCTCATGTCTTTGCCGAGCCGAAGACCCTGGAGGGCGTGAGCGCAATGACGCAGCGCTTCGAGACCGACCCCGCCTTTCGCCGCAAGCTCGCCCGCGGCCACAACGATCCGTGTGGGGCATTCCGGTCATGGAGCGACGTCTGGCTCTCGCCCGCCTTCGCGCACTGGTCGATCGCGTCGCTGTTGCCGGCGATCTTCGCGTCACTCCTGCTTCTGCAGGGCGATTCCGATCCGTTCGGCAGCGCTCGTCACGTCAAGCTGGCGCATGATGCGGCGGCAGGCTCCGTAACGACGCGTCTTCTGCCTGGCTGCGGGCATGCGCCTCACCGGGCGGAGCCCCGCATTCCAGGCTGGGTCTCAACCTTGCTGCGACGGCGGCCAGGCCGGACGGGTAAGCGCTGGTTCGATGCAGTGTTTTGATCAGGTGGAACTCTATCGAGACGTCAGCTGAACATCTTCCAGGGTTTCGGCTGGAAGGCGGGAGGGCTTATCTGGCTCAAAGCCCTGGTCGGAACCTGGTTGCTGTTAGGTAATGCTTGGCCTGTCTCGAGAATGCGGAGCCGGTGGGCATCGGTTCCAACGTCTGCTCATCGGCAGAGTGCCAATGTCGGCTTTTGGCGCATCGCGTCGAAGGTGGAACGTCAGCTTTCCGGCGGCGGCGTATCGTCCTCTCCCGACCCATCGCTGACTTCTGCCGTGGGCGTGCTTAAACCTATTGAAACGTGTCGCCGCCGGTCGGCGCTTAGCAATACCAGGCGAATTGCCATTATGACTTCGGCCGGCAAGGTCATCAGCCCTGCGAAGGCCTCCACCGCGTTCGGCAGCTCTCGGCCGCCGAAATTCCAGAATGCTGTCAACGAAGACACAAAAGCGATCAACCGATTAAGCTAACCTCGGCGCGCCTGTGAGGTCCTTGCCTTCGGCTTACGCGTGCACGAAATGCAGCGCCCGCGAGCGTGCAGCAGAACGGCGACCGCACGAGCCACAGAGCAACGCCTGCCCCCCCTACCGACACGCACCAAAAACCCATCGCCCCCCATCGCCCAATAAAAAAGCCCCGCCTGGGAAGGCGGGGCTGGTCGTCGCGAGGTTTCGGCTCAGTTTTCGTGGGTCATGATGTCCCGGTCCTTCGTCTCGGGCACGAAGAGCATGCCGATCACGAAGGTCATCATGGCGATCACGATCGGGTACCAGAGGCCGTAATAGATGTCGCCGGTGCCGGCCACCATCGCGAAGGAGGTCGCGGGCAGCAGGCCGCCGAACCAGCCATTGCCGATATGGTAGGGCAGCGACATGCCGGTGTAGCGGATGCGGGTCGGGAAGAGTTCGACCAAGGCGGCGGCGATCGGGCCGTAGACCATCGTCACATAGATCACCAGGATCGTCAGGATGCCGATGATCGTCAGCGACTGCGACCCGGCCAGGGCGCTGAAGAAGCCGACCTTGACGATGCGGGCGTCACCGGGAGCGGGATAGCCCGCGGCGACGGCTTCACGCGCCAGATTGGCGGCGAAGCCGGCATCGATGGCGAGATCCTTGCCGTTGACGGTGACCTTCGCCGGGGTGCCGGCGGGGGCCGGAGCCTGGGTGTAGACGATGGCCTGGGTCGCGAGCGTCCTGCGGGCGATGTCGCAGGGCGCCGTGAAGGTGCGCACGCCGACCGGATCGAAGACCGAGCCGCAGCTGGCGGGATCGGCGACGACCTGGACCTTGACGTTGGTGTGGGCCGCGGCGAGGCCGGGATTGGCGGCCTTGGTCAGGGCGCTGAACAGCGGGAAATAGGTCAGCGCCGCGATCAGGCAGCCGGCCAGGATGACCGGCTTGCGGCCGATCCGGTCCGACAGCGAGCCGAAGAAGATGAAGCCGCCGGTGCCGAGGATGAGCGACCAGGCGATCAGCACGTTGGCCGAATAGAGATCGACCTTCAGGATGCTCTGGATGAAGAACAGCGCGTAGAACTGCCCGGTATACCAGACGACGGCCTGGCCGGCGGTGAGGCCGAACAGCGCGAGCAGCGCGATGCGGGCGTTCTTCCACTGGCCGAAAGCCTCCGAGAGCGGCGCCTTCGAGCCGGTGCCCTCTTCCTTCATCTTCTGGAAGGCAGGGGATTCCTGCATCTGCAGGCGGATCCAGACCGAGATGGCGAGCAGGAAGATCGACAGCAGGAAGGGAATGCGCCAGCCCCAGGCGGCGAAGTCGGCCTCGCCCATATTGACGCGGATGCCGAGGATCACGAGCAGCGAGAGCAGCAGCCCCAGCGTCGCGGTGGTCTGGATCCAGGAGGTGTAGAAGCCGCGGCGGCCGGTGGGCGCGTGCTCGGCGACATAGACCGCCGCTCCGCCATATTCACCGCCGAGCGCCAGGCCCTGCAGCATGCGCAGCGCGATCAGAATGACCGGCGCGGCCCAGCCGATGGTGTTGTAGCTGGGCAGGAGGCCGACCAGGAAGGTCGAGGCGCCCATGATCACGATGGTGACGAGGAAGGTGTATTTGCGGCCGATCAGATCGCCCAGGCGGCCGAAGAACAGCGCGCCGAAGGGACGCACCAGAAACCCCGCCGCGAAGGCGAGCAGCGCGAAGATGGCGCGGGTATTGGGATCGAAGGCGGAGAAGAAATGCGCGCCGATCATCACGGCGAGCGAGCCGTAGAGATAGAAATCATACCACTCGAACACGGTCCCCAGCGAGGATGCGAGAATGACGCGCTTCTCCTCTCTGGTCATCGGGCGGGCCGCGACCTTCGCCCCCGTTGCCTGTGCTGCCATGCTCATCGCGTCAACTCCCTCGATTGCCCCGGCAGGAGGACGATCCACGCTGCCTGTCGCCTGTCCCGTCTGTGTCCGGCGGGATTCCAGCCGAGCCCGACGCGCAGCTTTCGGCATGCGATACGGACCGAGCCGAAGGAATGCGCGCGGGCAGGGCGGCGTGCAACGGAGCACTTGGTCTTGCGTCTTTGGTCCTACGACTATCGGCCACGGACCTTTCTCCGGCACGAAAGCCGCGACGGCCGAGGTGCTCCGGCAACAGCCTCCCTTGGCCTAAAGCGCAGTGGCGCCGCGCGATCGCGGCTATTACTGCTGGCTGTGGGGTGCTGCGGAGGCTGCCCCGCGGCCGGCCCCGTCCGTGTCGCCAGTCTCTGCGCCATCGCGACACTGGCGAGATGGCGCCACCTCCCAGCGGAGCGACCGGAGATGAAAGGCAGACAGGCCCCCGGTGATCTCATCGGCGCGACCATCATGGTCATCGGCGCCACGGGGCTGGCGGCGTCGCTCACCCTGATCGCGCCGCTGGAAAGCGTCTCCGCCATCTACATGCTGCCGGTCCTGGTTTCCGCCGTCCGCTACGGGACCAAGCCCGCCATGCTGGCGGCCCTGCTCGGCGCCTTCTCGACTTCGCTCTTCTATCCGCCGGTCCTCAGCATCCAGGTCGTCCAGCCCTGGCAGATCGTCGATCTCGTGATCTCCCTGTCGGTCGCGCTGGTGATGGGGCGGCTCGCGGCGCAGACCCGCGACGAGATGCTGGCAGCGCGCCAGCGCGAAGGCCAGATCAAGCGGCTCTACGATCTCGGCTCGGCCATGGCCGCCGCGAGCGATGCCGAAGCGATCTACACGATCGTCGCCGCCCATATGAGCGAAGCCCTGAGTCGGCCCGTCGCGGTCTTCGTCGCCGGCGCGAGCGGCCGGATCGATTCGATCCCGAGCCCGGTCGTCGGCGAGGCGCAGGAGCGGGTGCTGAAGCCGGCTGTCGAACGCACCCTCGCGGCGCCACCCGGTGCGGCGCGGGACCGGGCGGAATTCGTCGAGGTCCCGGGCGGCGAATCCTGGCTGCTCTTCCCCCTCGGCGATGCGGAGCGCGCCGGGGCGGTGCTCGCCGTCGCCTTCGGGCGCGACGGCGTCGCCCCGGCGAGCGAGGTGATCGAGGAGGCGCGGCTGATCCTGCGCGAGGGCTCGCGCTCGCTGGAGCGACTCGGCCTGACCCGCGCCGTCGAGGAACGCAATATGCGTCAGCGCAGCGACGAATTGCGCGATATCCTGCTCGAATCGGTGTCTCACGAGCTGCGGACGCCGATCGCCGGCATCATGGGCTCGGCCGGTGTTCTCGCCGCGGCGCCGGCGCTTCGCGACGAGCCGCAGCTGGTCGAGCTCGCCTGCGGGATCGAGGCGGAATCGCGCCGCCTCGACATGCGCATCCAGAGCCTGCTCGACGTGACCCGCATCCGCTCCGGCGCGCTGGTGCCGAGGCTCGAGGCGATCGACCTGCTCGACGTGGTCAATGCGGCGCTCGATGCGGCCGCGGACCGGCTGCGGGAGCACCGGATCTGCCGCGAATTCGGGCCGGATCTGCCGCTGGTCCGCATCGATGCGGTGCTGGTGGAACAGGCCCTGATCAATCTCCTGGAAAACGCCGGCAAATTCAGCCCGCCCGGCTCGACGATCCGCATCGGCGTGCGGACCGAGGCCGAGACCGTGCGGATCACGGTCAGCGACGAGGGCGCCGGGCTCGAGCCGAGCCAGCGCGAGCAGATCTTCGAGCGCTTCTATCGCGGCGCGCGCCATGCCGATCTCGCCGGTGGCAGCGGGCTCGGCCTGACCATCGCCCAGGTCTTCGTCGCGGCCAATGGCGGGCGCATCGATGCCAGCAGCGCGGGTCCGGGGCAGGGCACCAGGCTCGCCGTCACGCTGCCGCGCCTGCGCGAGGCGCCCGCGCGCGAGGGAGACGAGCATGAGTGACGCCGCCGCGACCCTGCCCCTGCTGGCGCTGATCGTCGATGACGAGCCGCAGATCCGGCGCTTCGTCAAGGCGGGGCTGGAAATGCAGGGATTCCGCATCGCCGAGGCCAAGACCGCGCGCGAAGCCATCGATCTCGCGGTGATGCGCGCGCCGGATCTGGCGATCCTCGATCTCGGCTTGCCAGATGCGGACGGCGCCACCGTCCTCGCCGCGATCCGGTCCTGGTCGCAGCTTCCGGTCATCGTGCTCTCGGTCCGCAGCACGGAAACCGAGAAGATCGCGCTGCTCGAGGCGGGCGCCGATGATTACATCGTCAAGCCGTTCAGCATGGCCGAGCTGCTTGCGAGGGTGCGCGTCGTCCTGCGCCGCAGCGCGCCGCGCGGCACCTCGTCCCCGCTGATCCGCGTCGGCGAGCTCAGCCTGGATCTCGCCCAGCGCATCGTCAGCCGTGACGGCGCGCCGGTGACGCTTTCGCCGAAGCAATTCGCCCTCCTGACCGCGCTGGCCAGGCATCACGGCATGGTTCTGACCCATCGCCAGCTGATGCGGGAGCTCTGGCCGCAGGGCCCGGAGGAGGATGTCCAATATCTGCGCATCCTGATGAAGAAGCTGCGCGACCGCATCGAGCCGGAGCCCGCGCGCCCGCTCTACATCGCCACGGAACTCGCTGTCGGCTATCGGCTGCGAACCCAGGAGCAGCTCGACGCCATCCTCCGGACCACGCCCGCGGAGGAGTAGGACGGGGAGCGTCGGGCCTTGCGGCGTCGCTGCCGCTTCCTGTGTCGCGCCCGGCGCAATCCGCTTTTTTCGGGCCGGTTCGGCTGCTGGCGGCTTGACACCGCACCCCCGGATACGGAACGTGGCGGCCGCAAGCGGGTGTAGCTCAATGGTAGAGCAGCAGCCTTCCAAGCTGAATACGAGGGTTCGATTCCCTTCACCCGCTCCACTCCTTTCCCCTCCGCCGCTCCTGCCGATGCGCTCGCCGTCATGAGGCTCGCGCGCCGCGGCGTCGCGGCGCTCCGGTGACGCCTCCGGCCGCAGGCAGGGCCGAGCGCGCTCTGGCGCGGCTCGTGCTCGGGCTGGAATGGCTCGGGGCTCTGCTCCTGGCCGCGCTGTTTCTGGTGGTGATGGCCGCCGTGATCCGGCGCTATTGGCTGGGCAGCGGCTTCCTCGGCGCCGATGAGGCGGCGATCTGGCTGCATGTCGGGCTCGTCGCGGTGGGGGCGCCGCTGGCGGCGAGCAGCGCGCTGGCGATGCGGCTCGATGTCTTCGTCAAGCTGCTGCCGCCGGGGGGCCGGCGCGTCGCCCGCATCCTCGCCGATGCGGTGACGGTGCAGGGCGCGCTGGTGCTGTGCCTCGGCGGCGCCGAGGTGGCCATGCTGGTCGGCGGCCGTTCCACCGTGCTCGGCCTGCCGGAATGGCTGCGCTTCGCCGCCTTCGCCTGTGGCGGGGGGCTGACCGTGCTGCTCATCCTCGGCCGCGCCGGGCTGGAGCGCGGGCCGGCGGCGGCGCTGGCGGCGCTGGCGATCGGCACCGGCCTCTATGCCGCCGCCCAGCTGGCGCCTTTGGTCTTCGTGGAGACGCCGAGCCTGGTCGCGGCGGCGATGGCGGCGTTGGGCCTGGTGCTCGGCGCCCCGATCCCGCATGCGCTGCTGGCCGGGGTCTCGCTCAGTAGTGCTTTCGGCGGCACTTTGCCGGAGCCGGCGATCGTGCAGAACTCGGTGTCCGGCGTGTCGAAATTCCTGCTGCTGGCGATCCCGTTCTTCCTGCTGGCCGGCGAGCTGCTGACGGCCGGAGGGCTCGCCGACCGGCTGGTGCGGTTCGCGGCGTCGCTGGTGGGGCATTGGCGGGCGGGGCTGGCGCAGACGGCGCTGCTGGCGAGCGTCCTGTTCTCCGGCGCCTCCGGCTCCTCCGTCGCCAATGCCGCCTTCGGGGCCAAGGTCATGGCGCCGACGCTGATCGCCCGCGGCTATCCTCCCGCCAAGGCGGGCGCGATCGTCGCCGGCGTGTCGATGCTCGACAACATCATCCCGCCCTCCATCGCCTTCCTCATCCTGGCGACGGCGACCAATCTCTCCGTCGGTTCGCTGCTGGTCGGAGGTTTCATCGCCGGCGCGATCCTCGCTCTGGCGCTGGCGGCGGGCATCCACCTCACCATGCGCGATGTCCGCGACACCGCCCCCCGCGCCAGCGCCCGGGAGCGGAAAGAGAGTTTCATCGGCGCGCTGCCGGCGATCGGGCTCGGCATCGTGGTGGTGGTCGGCATCCGCTTCGGACTCGTCACGGTGACGGAGGCCTCGGCGCTGGCGGTGGCCTATGCGCTCGTGGTCTGCCTGCTGCTGCGCAGCCTGGGCGCCGCCGGCGTGATGCTGGCGCTGCGCAAGGCGGCCACGGAAGCCGCGGCGATCGGGCTCCTGATCGGCGCCTCGGCGCCTTTCGCCTTCCTGCTCGCCACGGACCAGATCTCGGCGCTGATCTCCGGGCTGGTGACGGCGCTCGGCGCCGGCCCCTTCGCCGTCATGCTGATGGCCAATCTGCTGCTGCTGCTCGCGGGGCTGGTGCTCGATATCGGTGCCGCCATCCTGCTGCTCGCGCCGCTGCTGCTGCCGGCCGCCGTCGCGGCGGGGCTCGATCCGGTCCAATTCGGCGTCATCCTCGTCGTGAACCTGATGATCCACGGGCTGACGCCGCCGCTCGGCATCCTGGTCCATGTGGTGAGCGGCATCCTGCGCGTGCCGGCCGGTGCCGTGTTCCGCGCGGTTCTGCCGCTGCTGGCGAGCCTGCTTCTGGCGCTCGCCATCCTCTCCTGCGGCGTCGCCGCCTGGCCCTGGCTGCGCTCGCTTTGACGGCTCCGGCCGCTAGCGGCCTTGCATCGGCGCAGCCCCGGGGCGGGGCAGGAGGAGGTGGAAGGCCAGGGCCGTCACCGCCGCCACGACGAGGATCGAGACCAGCCACAAGCACAAAAGCTGCCCGGCCGCGACCCTGTTGTTGAACTCGCGCAGCAGGCCGAGCGCGAAGGCTGCATACCAGGACACGCCCGAGACCGCTCCGCAGCCGATGAAGATCATCCTCTGGCCGAAGGAGAGGTCCATCAGCAACGGCCGCTGCGGCTTGGCGAGCACCAGCGGGATCACCGTCGCGTGCAGCAGCAACCCGTTCAGGGTCAGGGCCAGGACGATGGTGACCTTCGCCCAGATCTTCGGATTGGCGAGTTTTTCGGGCGCGTCGGCGGCATAGATCGCGAGGAAGCCGATCCCCGAGACCCAAAGCAGCACCAGCCCCACGGTGACGACCTTGGCGAGGAAGCCGAAGGTCCGCACGATCGGATCGGGCAAAGCGCGCCAGGCCAGCCAGCGCAGGATCCAGAAATCGAGCATGGTCGCGCCGCCGAGGCCGAAACACAGGCCGATCAGATGCAGACCCACCAGCGCCGTGCGCAGCTCGATGCCTGGCAGGAGGCCGATATCGAGGAGCAGCCGCGGCGCCACCGGCGCGGCCTGCGGGACGCTGGAGAAACCCGGCCGCAGTGCCGGCCTCGCATCGGGGAAGACCAGCAGATCGGTCAGGGACGGGAAGCCCGCCCTGTCGAAGGTGATGGCGACGACCACGCAGCAGAATCCGATGACGATCCAGGGCAGCGCGGGATGCAGGGGAAAGGCGCCGGACGCCGTCGATGCGTCGGAATGGGCGGTGGCGGGGATGCGGGATCGCGCTTGCATCGGAGTTCCGGCCGAGGAGGAGGGCACGGGAACAGGCAAGCATGCCCAAAACTAACGTTACGTTATGTGATGCTCGTACCGTCTCGACAGGGTTGACGAATTGCAAAGCCGGGGCGCGCTCGCCCCTAGAGCCAGCTCTTGATCTGCGCCACCACCGCCTCCGTCGAGAGCCCGTAGCGCTCGTGCAGGGTCGGCAGCGCGCCGGCATCGAGAAAGGCGTCGGGCAGCGCGATCTGGCGGAAGCCCGCCGGGTGGATGCCGCCGCGCAGCAGCTCGCCCGCCACCGCCTCGCCGAGGCCGCCGATGACGCTGTGGTTCTCCGCCACCACGACCAGCCGCCCGGTCCGGGCGCAGGCGGCGCGGATGCTCTCGGCATCGAGCGGCTTGATCGTCGCCACATGCAGCACCGCGACGTCGATCCGGTCCGCGGCGAGCAGCTTTGCGGCCTCGAGCGCCCGCATCGTCATCAGCCCGGACGAGATGATCAGCACGTCGCTGCCGTCGCGCAACATCCTGGCCCGGCCGAGCTCGAAGCTGTAATCGTATTCGTCCAGCACCAGCGGGACGTTGCCGCGCAGCAGCCGCATATAGACCGGCCCCTGATGCGCCGCGATCGCCGGCACCGCCTGCTCGATTTCCAGCGCGTCGCAGGGATCGATGATCGTCAGCTGCGGCATGCCGCGGAAGATGGCGAGATCCTCCGTCGCCTGGTGGCTCGGCCCATAGCCGGTGGTCAGGCCGGGCAGGGCGCAGACGATCTTGACGTTCAGATTCTCCTCGGCGATCGCCATGAAGATGAAATCATAGGCGCGGCGCGAGGCGAAGACGGCATAGGTCGTGGCGAAGGGCGTGAACCCCTCCCGCGCCAGCCCGGCCGCGGCCGAGATCATCACCTGCTCGGCCATGCCCATCTGGTAGAACCGGTCCGGATAGGCTTTGGCGAAGAGATGCAGGTCCGTGTACTTGCCGAGATCGGCGGTGATGCCGAGCACGTCGGGCCGCGTCCTGCCCAGCTCGACCAGCGCCTGGCCGAAGGGCGCGGCTCTGGTGCGCTGGTCGGGGCCGGCGATGGAGGCGATCATCGCGGAGGTCTTCAGCCGCGCGCCGCCCCCGGCAGGGGCGTCGAGATGGGCCGGCCGGAGATATTTCGAGCGTCTCATGCCGGCCTCCCCTGGTCCAGCACGTCCAGAGCCCGTGCCCATTCCTCCGGCTCGACCCGCAGGAAGTGGTTGCGCTCGCGCTCTTCGAGGAAGGGCACCCCCTTCGCCATCCTGGTATCGCAGATGATGATGCGGGGTCTGGTGACCGTCGCATGGCGCGCGAGATCGAAGGCCGTGACCAGCGCCTCGAGATCATTGCCGTCGACGCGCTGGACCAGCCAGCCGAACGCCTCGAATTTCGGGACAAGCGGCTCGAAATTCATGATCTGGGTCGAGGGCCCGTCGGCCTGCATGTTGTTGACGTCGACGATGCCGATCAGATTGTCGAGCCGGTGCGAGCCCGCCGCCATCGCGGCTTCCCAGACCGATCCCTCATCCAGCTCGCCATCGGAGAACAGCGTGTAGACGAAGCTCCGCGAGCGCTTGCGCTTCAGGCCAAGGGCCATGCCGACGGCGATGCCGAGTCCGTGGCCGAGAGAGCCCCCGGTGATCTCCATGCCCGGCGTATAGGCCGCCATGCCGGACATCGGCAGCCGGCTGTCGTCACCGCCATAGGTTTCGAGCTCGTCCTCCGGCAGCACGCCGGCCTCGATCAGCGCCGCGTAGAGCGCGATCGCGTAATGCCCGATCGAGAGCAGGAAACGGTCGCGCCCCTCCCATTCCGGCTCATGCGGCCGGTAGCTCAGGGCATGAAAATAGGCGACGGCCAGCACGTCGGCGATGCCGAGCGCCTGGGCGATGTAGCCCTGGCCCTGGACCTCGCCCATGCGCAGCGCGTTGCGCCGGATCCGCCAGGCGCGCTCGGCCAGAGAGAGGTTGGGGAGGGCGGGGCGGGGCGCCTCAGCCATGGATCAGCATGCCTCCATTGACGTCTATCACCGCGCCGGTGACGTAGCGCGACAGATCGGAGGCCAGGAAGAGATAGACCCCGGCGACATCGTCAGGCGCACCGAGCCGGCCCAGCGGGATGCCGCTCGCGATCTCCGCCTTCATGGCGGGGGTGAGCGCGTCGCCGGTGATGTCGGTCTCGACGAGACCCGGTGTGACGCAGTTCACCCTGATGCCGTCCGGCCCGAGCTCGCGCGCCATCGCCTTGGCGAGGCCGAGCACCCCCGCCTTGGCCGCGGCATAATGCGGGCCGCCGAAGATGCCGCCGCCGCGCTGCGCCGAGACCGACGACATGCAGACGATGCTGCCGGATCGGCGCGAGCGGAAATGCGGGATGAAGGCCTGGCTGAGGTTCAGCACGCCGCGCAGATTGACGTCGAGGATCCGGTCCCAATCGGCGGGCTCGATCTCCATCGTCCTGGCCGGCTGCGAGATCCCGGCATTGTTGATCAGGATATGCGCATGGCCGAAATGGGCGAGCACGCGCTGGGCCGCGGCGATGGTCGAGGAGCGGTCCGCCACGTCGCAGGCGAGGCCGAGATGCCGCTGCCCCTCCTGGTCGGCGCTGAGCGTCGCGGCGGCCTCCATCGCCGCCGTCTCGTCGAGATCGAGGATGGCGACGCTGGCGCCGTGGCTGGCGAAGAGCCGGGCGGTCGCGAGGCCGATGCCGCGCCGTCCGGCCGCGCCGGAAATCGCGGCGACCTTGCCCTGCAGAAGCATGCGTCTCTCCCCGTGGCGTCTTCTCTCGCTTTGCCGGCAGTGTTGTCGGCTGAGCCTCGCGGGGCAAGGCCTATCTCGCTCGCGCCGGCATGGGCGGCGGGCGCGGAGCGCGCCGTCTCGGCAGTGCCGGATTGGAGCAGCCCCGGCCGCGCCCGTTAACCACTCCCTGACCGGCTGAGCGCAACACTGCAGCGCGATTCGGTGTCATTTCGAGCGGTGTAATGGGTCAGATCCTTCAGTTCCGGTTGCGTCCACAGCCTGTCGTCGGCGCCGATGCGCTCGACCTTCTCTCCGCCGTCGATTTCGCGCTGCGCGACCTCGCCGAGATCACCCAGCACATCATCCTCGATTCCGCCCGCGAACAGGCCGAGGCCTGCCGCCAGATGCTGCAGGACGCCTATGACGCGGCCTGCATGGCCGAGTGAGCCTCTTCCGACCCGCGCATGCGCTGCCCTCGCAAGCCCATGACGGCAAACGCCTTGTTGCCGTGAGAGGGCGGCATTACGGTCTCTCCCACCAAGGGAGATCATCATGCAGACGCTCGAAGACTGGCTCGCCGGTCACCATGCCGAACTGACCGCCATCCGCCGCGACATCCACGCCCATCCCGAGCTCGGGCTGGAGGAGACGCGCACCGCGGCGCTCGTCGCCAGGACGATGCGCGCCTGGGGGATCGAGGTCACGGAAGGCGTCGGCGGCACCGGCGTCGTCGGGGTCATCCGCGGGCGCAGGCCCGGCAAGCGCGCGGTCGGGCTTCGGGCCGACATGGATGCGCTGGCGCTCGACGAGCAGACCAACCTGCCGCATGCCTCGCGCCATCCCGGCAAGATGCATGCCTGCGGCCATGACGGCCACACCACCATGCTGCTCGGCGCCGCCGGCTATCTCGCCCAGAACCCGGACTTCGCCGGCACCGTCAACCTGATCTTCCAGCCCGCGGAAGAGGGGCGGGGCGGGGCCGTCGCCATGCTGGCGGACGGGCTGTTCGAGCGCTTCCCCTGCGACGCGATCTACGGGCTGCATAATTCGCCCGGCATGCCGGTCGGGCAGTTCGGCACCTGCACCGGCCCGATGCTGGCGGCGGCCGACAGCTGGAAGGTGACCTTCCGCGGCGTCGGCGGCCATGGCGGCTCGCAGCCGCATCTCTCCACCGACATCACCTATGCCCAGGCGCATTTCACCCTCGGCCTGCAGGGCATCGTCGGGCGCAACGTGCCGCCGCTCGACACCTGCGTGATCAGCGTCGGCTTCATCCATAGCGGTTCGGAGCAGGCATCGAACGTCGTGCCCTCGGAGCTCGTCATCGGCGGCACCGCCCGCACCTATTCCGACGAGGTCCGCGACATGGTCGAGCGGCGCATCGCCGAACTCGCCACGGCCACGGCCCGCGCCTGGGGCTGCCAGGCCGAGGCCAGCTATCAGCGGGGCCCGCGCGCGCTCCTCAACCAGCCGGAGCAGGTCGCCGTCGCCGTCGCCGCGGCGGCCGCCTCGGTCGGCGCGGCCAAGGTCGACAGCGCCATCCGGCCGAGCACCGGCGGCGAGGATTTCGCCGAGATGATGCAGCAGCGGCCGGGCGCCTTCATGCGGATCGGCAACGGCGTCGCGCCCGATGGCAGCTTCAGCGGCCTGCACACGCCGCATTACGACTTCAACGACGCGATCATCCCCGACGGCGTGCGCTATTGGGTGAATGTCGTGGCGCAGGAGCTGAAGACGGAGCCGCTGGAGATCGCCGCCTGAGCAGATTTCGGCGCGCCGCCCCCGCTCGGGGTGCGGCGCGCCCGTCTTTCAGACCGCCGCCTTCTTGATCGCCTCCAGCGTATCGCCGCCGAATTTCGAGACGAATTCCTTCTCGACCTCGGCCGTGACGATCCTGGCGAAGGAATCGCGGTCGGGATTCTCCACCGCCTGCATCCCCGCCTTCTTCAGCGCCTCGAGGCTGGAGCCCTCGGTATCCTCGTTCATCTGGCGCTGAACCCCGGCGATCTCGACGCAGATCCGGGTCAGCATCGCCTGGACATCGGCGGGCAGCGCGTCGAACTTGCCCTTGTTCATCACCACCGGCCCGGTGGTGAAGGCATGGCGCGTCAGCGACAAATGCTTCTGCACCTCGAAGAATTTGGCGTTGAGGATCAGCGTCACCGGGTTCTCCTGCCCGTCGACCGCGCCGGTTTCGAGAGCGGTGAAGAGCTCGGTGAAGGCCATTGGCGTCGGCACGGCGCCGAGCAGCTGGAACGCCTTGATATGGGCCGGGTTCGGCGTGGTGCGGATCTTCAGCCCCTTGATGTCGGCGGCGTTGGCCACCGGCCGGCGGTTGTTCGTCAGGTTGCGCCAGCCGATCTCCCAGGTCGCCAGCGCCTTCAGGTTGGAGCCTTCCAGCTCCTTGCGCAGCCCGTCGCCGATCGGCCCGTCCATCACCGCGGCGGCATGTTTGCGGCTCTGGAACAGGAAGGGCAGGTCGAGCACGTTGAGCTTGGGGGCGAGGCCGGTGAAGAACGGGTTGCCGGTCAGGCAGATGTCGAGCGAGCCGCCGCGCACGGCGCTGATCGTCTGCGCGTCGGAGCCCAGCGCACCATTCGGGAAGACCTGGATCTCATAGCGGCCATTGCTCTCCGCCTTGACCTTGTCGGCGAAGATCAGCGCGGCCTTGTGCCAGCTGTCGGCCTCCGGATGCGGGTGGGCGAAGCGCAGCTTCGCCGTCTGCGCCAGAGCGGGTCTGCCGATCGCGAACAGGGCGATACCGGCACCGGCGCCCTTCAGCATGGTCCTGCGGTCGATGGTCATGACGTTCCTCCTCTTGTTGTCGTTGCTTGCGGGTCAGCGGCCATAGAGCCATTTGGCCGGGATGGTGACGATCTCGGGCACGAGGATGAGCAGCAGCAGCACCGCGAGCTGCGCCAGCAGGAACGGCATCACGCCGCGGATGACGCGATCCATGCGCACCTGACCGACGGCGCAGACGACATTGAGCACCGTGCCGACCGGCGGGGTCAGCAATCCGATGGCGTTGTTGATGATGAACATCACGCCGAAATAGACCGGGTCGATGCCGGCCTGCTTGACGATCGGCATCAGCACCGGGGTCAGGATCAGCACGGTGGGGATGAAGTCGAGCGCGGTGCCGACGACGACGACCAGCGCCATCATCGCCAGCATCAGCAGCGTCTTGTTCTCGATCAGCGGCCCGAGCAGGCCGGCGACCTGTCCGGGAATATCCGCGATCGTGATCAGCCAGGCCGATACCAGCGCCGCCGCGACCAGGAACATCACCGCGGCCGACATCTTGATCGCGGCCAGCAGGGCCGGGCGCAGATGCTCCGGCTTGAGCTCGCGGTAGACGAAGCCGCCGACGAAGGCGGCATAGACCGCAGCCACCACCGCCGCCTCCGTCGGGGTGAAGGCACCGGCCTTCATGCCGCCGATGATCACCACCGGCAGGCCCAGCGCCCAGAGTCCGTCCAGCGCCGCCCGTGCGATTTCCCGCGCCCCGGCGCGCCGGCTGCGGGCGACGGGCTCGTCGCGCGCCACGATGTACCAGGTGATCACCAGCGCCACCGCCATCAGGATGCCGGGGACGATTCCCGCCAGGAACAGCCGCGTGATCGAGACCCCGGCCGCGACGCCGAAGACGACGAAGCCGATCGAGGGCGGGATCACCGGCGCGATGATGCCGCCCGCCGCGATCAGGCCGCAGCAGCGATCCAGCCTGTAGCCGGCCTGCCGCATCATCGGCAGCAGGATCGCCGCCAAAGCGGCCGTGTCGGCGACGGCCGAGCCGGAGATGCTCGCCATCACCAGCGCCGCGATCACCGCGACATAGCCGAGCCCGCCTCGGATATGGCCGACCAGGGTGACGGCGAGCGCGATGATCCGGCGCGACAGCCCGCCGGCATTCATCAGCTCCCCGGCGAGCATGAAGAAGGGCACCGCCATCAGCGGGAAGGAATCGGCGCCGCCGACCAGGTTCTGCGCCAGGATCTGCGAGTCGAAGCTGTCGAGCTGCAGCATCAGCGCGACGCCGCAGACCATCAGCGCGATCGCGATCGGCAGGCCGAGCGACATCGCCCCGAGCAGCGAACCGAGAAAGACGAAGACGGTCACGACCGCTTCTCCGCCGCCATCCGCGCCTCGAAGGCGGCGAGCTCCTCGGAATCCGCGCCGATCACCAATTCGGAATCCGCCATCGTCCCGGTCAGCAGCGCGTGCAGCGCGAGCAGGTTGAGGCTGCCGATGCCGAGCCCGCAGGCGAGCCCGGCCATATAGGTGACGGCGAGCGGGATGCCGGTGATCGGCGCGTAATTGTCGATGTTGATCAGAATCTGCAGCCAGCAGCCATAGACGAGCATGCCCATGCACAGGAGCGAGAGCGCTTCCGCGGCGAGCCGGCACGCCCAGCGGCCGCGCCGGCCCAGCATGGTGACGATGGCGGTCATGCCGAGATGCCCGCCCTCCCGCGCCACCAGAAAGGCGCCGCCGAAGGTCAGCCAGACGAAGATCATGCGCGAGACCTCTTCCGACAGGATGATGCCGGAGTTGAAGCCGTAGCGGAGCACCACATTGCCGAAGACCAGCGCGATCATCGCCACGAAGCCGGCGATGAGCAGGTTCTCGACCAGCCGCAGCAGCCAGGCGCGGGCCTTCATGGGCCGACTCCGTACCAGCGCGCGGCATTGTCGTGGAACAGCGCCAGGCGCTGTTCCGGAGCGAACCGGCGGGTCGCGGCCTTGAAGACCTCGAAGATCGTCCCGAACGGGGCGCACAGCCCGTCGACGGGGTAATTGCTGGCGAAGGCGCAGCGCTCGACCCCGAAGGCGGCGATCACCCCGTCGACCACCGGCTGCTGCAGCTCCAGCGTCCAGGCCTGTCCCGGCACGCCGATGCCGGAGATCTTCGCCACCACGTTGGGCTGGCGCGCCAGGCGGTCGAGCGCCGCCCGCCAGGCCCGCAGCCCCTCCGCGCTGCGGTCGGCCGGCAGCCCGGCATGGTTCAGGATGATCAGCGTCTGCGGCATGTCGGCGGCGAGCTCGGCGGCCTCGTCGAGATGCCACCAGGGCGTCTGCAGGTCGAAATGCAGCCCCGCCTGCCCCAGCATCGCATAGCCGTCGCGCCAGCGCGGATCACGCATCGAGCCCTTCGCGGCGTAGCGCGGGTGATGCTCGGCCCGGCTCGTGGCGGCCGGCTTGTGGCGCACGCTCTTGACCAGCTCCATGCCACGATAGGCGGCGATCACGGCGCCGACATCCTCCCGGTCCAGCCAGATCTGGCCGATCGCCGCATCGGGGCGTCCCGTCGCCTGCGCCACCTCCGTCGCCCAGGCCATTTCGCCGATGGGGTCGGCCGGGTCCCATTCGCCCTCCATCAGCACGCTGCCGACGACGAGATGGCCCGAGGCGGCGGCCAGATAATCCTCTGGCAGGAAGTTGCGGCAGATCGCGCCGTAATCCCCATAGCGGAAGGAGGCGAGCCGCTCGCCCTGCAGCCAGGGATGCCGGTTGCGGTCGAGATCGAAGAAATGGTGATGGGCGTCGATGATCGGCAGCGCCTCATCCGCGCCGGAGGCGAGGAACCGCGCCCTGGCTTCGGCAGGCGCCCGCGGCATCGTCAGGATCCTCGCCGGCAGGGCAGGCAGCTCACGGCACTCTCCATCGTTTCCGCCCCGGAGGCGGCTCGGGCCGACGCCCGCCGCTCTCTCGATATATTGTATGCAGCATACTGAAACGCGGCCGGGAGCCTGTCAAACCCTTACGTCATGCGGTCATAAAGAGAGCGTCCTGCTCCCGGCGCAGGCGCAGCAGCGTCGATCCTTCCGGCAGCGCGACATCGGCCCCGGTCAGGATCGCGCCGCGCTTCACCGGCCGCATCACGGTGAGATTGGTCGCGAGGTAATAGGGCAGGGGGTTCTCCGGGCCGAGGCGCTGCGCCGGCTGGAGCAGCGGGTCGAGTCCGTCCAGCACATGGCGCGCGCCCATGCTCAGCCGGTCGCCGGGTTCGAGATCGCGATGCGCACGGGCGACGAGGTCGATGCGGGGGCGCACCTCGCTGCCGCCGGTCGTGGCGCCGAGCAGCGCCGCCGAGAGCGCCGACATCGGCGCTTCCGCCCCCAGCAGATGCACGGGGTTGTGCAGCATGACATAGCGCCCATCGGGCGAGGCGGGGATGCCCTTGCCGGCCAGGAGCCGCCCGGTCGCCAGGTCAGGCGCCTCGACCACGATGAAGACGCCGCCCGCGAAACTCAGCTCGTCCGCGCGCCGCAGGCAGTTGAACATGTCGACGCGGCCCGGCCCGGCGAGCAGCCCGCCCTCGCTCGCCGGCCTGAACAGCGTGGCGAGCTCGATCGTCCGGGCGATCGGCGCATGCAGCTCCGGCCGGTCCGGCATCAGGCCGGTATGGTTGGCGACGATGCCCATCTCGCAGAGATCGGGCACCGTGGTGCGGGGGAAGGGCAATGTCGCCCGCGCGGCGAGCAGCGCCATCGGCTCGCTCGCCTTGCCGCCGAAGCGGGCGGCGAAATCGGCTGCGGGCACAGGTGTCTCCCAGGCGGTGACGGTGCCGTCCTCCGCATCCCAGACGAAATCCGATTCGCTGGATTTCCCGGCCGCGATCACCGGCAGCCCGAGCATGCGCGCCCAGCCGATCAGCCCGATCAGCAGGCTCGGCTGGTCGCCGTCGACCGGGGTGTGCACAACACCGTTGCGGGCGGCGAGATGCGCGAGCATCGGGCCGATCACCACCTCGGTCTCCTTCGTCACCATCACGAGGTGCCGCCGGTTCTCGATCGCCGCCAAGGCGGTGACGGCAGCGCCTTCCGGATCGCCCGTCGCCTCGATCACCACCTCGATCGGCAGCGCGGCGAGCAGCATGGCATCGTCCACCAGCGCGATCTGCCCGCGCGAGAAAGCGGCCTCGGCCTCCGCGACGCTCCCACAGATCGCGAGCTCGGCCTCGCTCGCCCCACCGGCCAGCGCCGCCTGGCGGGCCCGGCCGAGATCCCGGTCGCAGATGGCGCGGGTCTCGAAATGCGGCGTCAGGCGCGATTGCGAGACGAAACAGGCGCCGAACTCGCCGGCCCCCACGATCCCGGCCGAAATGCTGCGTGCCGCGCCATCGCGCTGGCGCTCGAAAATCTGGGCGATGTTCACGTCGAAAATCCTGTCGCTGAGAGGTGCCGATCAGACCGCGAGGCCTTCGATGGCGTAGATCCGGGCGGGGGCGCCGTCGGCGTTCGGGATCAGCAGCGGGGCTGCCGAGAACAGGTTGCGCGGCGCCGTCAGGCGGCTGGTATTCACGACATATTCGATCAGCGTGACGCCGGTCTTCAGCAGGATGTCATGCGTGACATGCTCCGGCTTCGGCACCTCCTTGCCGTCCAGCAGCAGGCGGATCGGGAAATCCTGGGGGAAATCGAAAGCCACGGCGCTCGGCCGGCGGCCGGCCAGCCATTGCGCCGATTCCAGCGTCAGCCAGGGCGCCTCGGTCCAGAAGCTCTTGTCGCGATAGTCGCGCCTGTCGCTCCAATGCGTCTTGAGGAGCAGGATCTCGCGCTCCGCGCCGCCGGGATCGGCCGCGGCGAGATGCTCGGGCAGGATCGGCTGATTGTCCGGCCTGCCGCTGAGATCGAGCACGCGACACGCCCCGACCACATCGCCGAGCCGCGTTGCCTCGATCGTCGGCGCGCCGGCGACGAAATGCGCCATCGCATCGACATGCGAGAAGCCATGGCAGGGAGTATGCAGCCGCGAGACGCGGAACTGGTCGCCGGCCGCGATATCGCCCTTGACGCCGAGCTCCGCCGGCCAACGAAAATGCGGCGCGATCGGCATTGAAAGGTCGATGATCTGCATGTGATGGTCCATCGGGAGATCGGGCCGCGGCGGCCGCCGGAGCGCCGTGGCCGGCCCTTGAATGAGAGACGTCATCTTGCATACAAGAATTCGGGATCGTCAAGTCGACGGGAAGAGCCGGGGCAGCCATGACCGCAGCGCATGAGACGACGCCGCTCGCGGCGCTATTGGCGAAGCTGCCGACGCCGGAGGCGGAGCGGCGCAAGGGCAGCCTGCACGGCAACACGGTCGCCCAGCTGCGCAACATGATCGTCACCGGCGTGCTGGCGCCGGGCTCGCGGCTGAACGAGCGCGAACTCTGCGAGCAATTGCAGGTCTCGCGGACCCCGGTGCGCGAGGCCATCAAGACGCTGATCCAGGACGGGCTGCTGACCTCGCTGCCCAACCAGTCGGCGATCGTGTCGGAGCTCGATCTGGCGGAGGTGAGCGCGCTGATCGACGTCGTCTCGACGATCGAGGGGCTGGCCGGCGAGCTCGCAGCCAGGAACGCCACCGACGAAGCGGTGGCCGAGATCGGCATGCTGCATTACCAGATGCTGCTGCACCATACGCGGGACGAGCTGCCGGGCTATTTCGAGGCCAACAAGGCCTTTCACCGGCGCATCGTCATGCTCTCGGGCAATCCGATCCTGATCTGGGTCTGGGATCTGCTGGCGCTGCGCGTCGACCGCGCGCGCTATTCCTCCAATCTCTGGCCCAAACGCTGGAAGACCGCGATCCAGGAGCATCAGGAAATTTTGGATGCGCTGAGCGCCCGCGATGCGCAACGCTGCGCCCAGGCTCTTCGCGACCATGTCCGCAACGGCCTGTCCGGCCTCGTCGCGGCGCTCGAAGCGCGGCAGCCGGGCGCGGCCCCGCCACAATCATGACAGCTTTGCTCGCCACGGCAGCAGGTGCCTGTTCCCCGCGAGAGCGAGTGTCCCCATGCGAATTGCCGCCAGCCTCTGCGCCCTGCTGATCTGCCTCGCCGCGACCTTTCCGGCCGGGGCGCAACTGCCGGCGGGCAAGAGCTGGAGCGAGCAGAAATGCGAGCGCTACGGCAAGGCCTGGACGGAGACGCTCGCCCGGCGCGGCAGCAGGGGGCTGAGCGCCGGCTTCCTCGCCGATCACGCGGCGTTCCTGGCGGCGGGCTGCACTGAGGCCGGCAATGTCTGCCCGCGCAGTACCGAGGAATTCGAGATCGCCAACATCATGGTGCTCGCGGCGATGAATGCCGGCATGGCCAGCACCTTCCCGCCCTTCGCCTGCCGGAAATAGCGGCGAGCGCTCAGCGCCCCTGCCATTGCGGCGGGCGCTTGCCGAGGAACGCTTCCATGCCCTCGCGGAAATCCGCGCTCATATAGCACATCACCACCAGATCATCCCCGGCCGGCAGCGGCCCGGCATGGGCCAGCCGGTGGAGGGCTTCCTTGGTGGCACGCATCGTCAGCGGCGCATGGCCGGAGATCGTGGTGGCGAGCTCCTGCGCGCGCTGCATCAGCGCCGCATGGTCGGGCACGATCTCGTTGTAGAGCCCCGCCCTGAGCCCTTCCTCCGCCTCAACCAGCCGCGCGGTGAAGACGACATCCTTGACCCGCGCCGCGCCGAGCAGCGCGACCAGCCTGGAATAGCTGCTCATCGACAGGCAGTTGCCGAGCGTGCGCGCCACGGGAAAGCCGAAGCGGGCATTGGCGGTCGCGATGCGCATGTCGCAGGCGCAGGCGATGCTGGCTCCACCGCCGGTGACCGCGCCGGAAATCGCGGCGATGGTCGGGATCGGGCAGGTTTCGATCGCCGTCAGGATGCGGTCGATCCGCTCCTCATAGCCGAGCGCGTCCTCCGGCGTGGCGAAGGCGCGGAACTGCGAGATGTCGGTGCCCGCGGCGAAGGCTTTTTCGCCCGCGCCCGTAATGACCAGCACCTTCGGCGCTCCATGGCCGGGCAGGTCCGAACAGATCGTCGCCAGCCGCTCATACATGCCGAAGGTCAGGGCGTTGCGCGCCTGCGGGCGGTTCAGCGTCACCATGCCGACGCCATCCGTGACCGCGTAGAGGATCTCATCGTCCATGGCGTGCTCCCGATTCAAGGCCAGACAGGCCGGCGACTATCGGAGCCGCTCCTGCGCACGTCAACGCGCACCGCTATCCTGCATGCAAGATCGCGACGCAGGGCGCCGGCTCAGCGTCCCGCGGAAAAGCGGGCCATGAAGCGCCGGTCGATGAGATCCTTCCAATGCCAGACCAGGCGGCCCTCGAGCGAGAACCAGCGGCCGCGGGCGGCGATGGCGTGGCGCCCGCCCGTCATCAGCAAGGTGAGATAGGCCCGCTGCGCCGCATGCTCCCGCATGGCGCCGCCCCGCAGCCGCGTGCGCAGATTGGCGGCTAGGGTCGGGCCCTGGCGAACCGCGAAGACTCCGGCCTTGGGCCGCGGATCGGCGGTGACGACGGCACAATCGCCCACGGCGAAGACCGCCTCGTCATCCAGCACCTGCAGCGTCCGCCGCGTCCGCACCGATCCGTCGGGGGCCAGAGGCAGATCGGTCCGCCCGAGCCAGGACGGCGCGCGGGCGGCGGTGGCGATCAGCACGGCCTCGGCCGCGAGAACCCTGCCATCCTGCGCCCGGATCCCCGCCGGATCGATGCCGGCGACGCGGAAGCCGGAGATGACGGCGATGCCCTTGCCTGCGAGATGCGCCAGAATGCGCCGGCGCGCCCCTTCATTGAGCGACGGCGCGATCTCCTCGCCGCTGACCAGCGTCACGGCGAAGGCGCCGGCACCGAGCCGATGCGCCTCCGCGATGCCGTGCAGCCGCGCGTTCAACGCGAAGGCGATCTCGATCCCGGCCGCACCGCCGCCGACCACGGCGAAGCGCCGCGGACCGTCCGGCTGCGCGGCCGACGCCAGCAGCGGCTCCAGCCGATGCAGGAAACTGCCGATCGGCTTCACCGCGAGCCCATGGCGCTCGGCCCCCGCGATGGCGCCGAGATCGGGCGTGATGCCGATATCGAGCGACAGCGTGTCATAGGGGAGGGGCGGCGCCCCCTCCAGACACACCAGCTTCTCCCGGCGATCGAGCCCCTCCGCGGGAGCATGGATCAGCCGCGCGCGCGCCGCCTGCGCCAGCCGCGCCAGGTCGATATGCATCTCCTCATGGCGGTAGAGCCCCGCGACATGGCCCGGCAGCATGCCGGAATAGGGCGTCAGCAGCCGGTCCGTGACCAGCGTCAGCCGGCAGGAGGGCATTGGCCTGGCGGCGAAATCCGTCAGGATCTGCACATGGGTATGCCCGCCTCCGACCAGGACGAGCTCATGCGCGGGATCCGCAGCCGCGACCATCACGGCCTCCCGACGAGGGGCGGGGGAAAGCCGGGCCGAGGCGCGGCGAAAATTTCGGGAAACGTCATGGAGCCGTCGTCAATCCGTCGCGGCGCTGTTGCGCAAACGGGTCAGATCCCCCGCCGAGGGGGAGATGATGACGCAAGCGATCCTGTCCGCAAGGGCTATCGGCGCCGGCGAGAGCAGGGGGCGGCCTTTCTGGCCGCGCGGCGACACGGCGCTGGCCTTCGGCCTGCTCGCGCCATCGCTGCTGCTTCTCGGCCTCTTCACCTATGCGCCGGTCGTTCAGCTGGTCTGGCAGGCGCTGACGGCGCAGAGCACGATCGGCGGGCCGCAGCTCTTCGCCGGGCTCGAGAATTTCCGCGCCCTCTTCGCCGATGGCGCCTTCCGCAAGGCGCTGGCCAATAATCTGATCTACGCGCTGGGCACGGTGGTGCCGAGCCTGGTCCTGGCGCTGGGGCTGGCGCTGGCCCTGGTGCGCTCGACTCAGGTCAACGCGCTGCTGCGCGCGCTCCTCTTCGTGCCGGTGCTGTTCCCGCTGGTCGCGGCGGCCTCGATCTTCCTGTTCATCTTCCTGCCCGGCATCGGCCTGCTCGACTATCACCTCGCCAAACTGGCGCTCTCCGGGCCCAATTGGCTCGGCGATCCCGATGTCGCGCTCTACGCGATCATGGGCCTGACCATCTGGAAGAATGCCGGCTACTACATGCTGTTCTTCCTGGCCGGGCTGCAGGGCGTGCCCGCCGATGCCTATGAGGCGGCGATCCTCGACGGCGCCAATCCCTGGCAGCGGCTGCGCCACGTCACCTTGCCCTATCTCAAGCCGACCATCGGCTTCGTCATGGTGATCGGCCTGCTCAACGTCGTCACCCAGGTCGACCATGTCTTCGTGCTCACCAAGGGCGGGCCGTCGGATTCCACCAATCTCCTGCTGTTCTACGTCTATCAGCAGGCCGTCGAGACCTATGACGTCGGCCGGGCCGCGGCCGGGACGCTGGTGATGCTGGCGCTGCTCCTCGCCATCACCGCCGGTTCGCTGCGGACGCTGGAGCGCTCCTTCGGGGAGAAGGAGCCATGAGCGCCGGGCTCGGGGAGGCGAGCAGCGGCGTCGCCATGGCGGAAATCTCGCCCAGGATCGGCTATGGCGCCGCCGTGCTTGTGGCCCTGCTCTGGACCGTGCCCTTTCTCTGGATGCTGGTCGCGGCCTTCAATCCGCAGAATGTCGGCGCGGGCATGGCCTCGCTGGTGCCCTCCTATGTCCCGACCCTGGCGAACTTCAGGGAGGCCTGGGCCTCCGCCGATTTCCCGCGCTACGGGCTGAACACGCTGATCATCAGCCTCGGCATCCTCGCCGTGCAGCTGGTGACGATCACCCTCGCCGGCTATGCCTTCGCCAGGCTCGAATTCCCCGGCCGCAGCCTGTGCTTCTACCTGTTCCTGCTGCAGCTCATGCTGGCCCCGGTGGTGCTGATCGTCCCCAATCTGGCGATGATCGCCAGGCTCGGCCTCTATGACAGCCTGCTCGGCGTGATGGCGCCGTATTTCGCCTCCGCCTTCGGCACCTTCCTGATGCGCCAGGCCTTCAAGGCGATCCCGCGCGAGTTGGAGGATGCGGCCCTGATCGACGGCGCCACCGTCTGGCAGCGCATCGGCTTCATCTATCTGCCGCTGGCGAAGCCGTCGCTGATCGCCTTCGCCATCGTCTCGGTCACCGCCCATTGGAACGAGTTCCTCTGGCCGCTGATGGTGATCAATTCGCCGGATCTGCGCCCGCTCACCGTCGGCCTCGCGACCTTCACCCGCGGGGCCGAAGGCGCCCAGGCCTGGGGTGTGATCGCCGCCGGCACGCTGATCGTCAGCGCGCCGCTGCTGCTGGCTTTCGCGCTCTTCCAGCGCGCCTTCGTCAACTCCTTCGTCTCCTCCGGCATCAAGTGAAAGGCACAGACCCGATGACCACGACCAGACGCAGCCTCCTCGCCGGTGCGGCTCTCGCAGCCGGCCTCAGCCTCGCCCCCGCCTTCGCCCAGACGCCGACGGAGATCGAATTGTTCTTCCCGGTCCCGGTCGACGGCCAGCTCGCCCGCGACATGGCCGTGCTGATCAAGGAGTTCAACACCGCCCATCCCGCCATCAAGGCGACGCCGGTCTATACCGGCAGCTATGACGAGACGCTGATCAAGACCCGCGCTGCGATGAAGGCAGGCAAGGCGCCGGCCGCGGTGATCATGTCCGCCAATTTCCTGCTCGACCTCAAGATCGAAGGGGAGATCCAGTCGCTGGACGGGCTCGTCAAGGCCGATGGCAAGACGAACGAGCAGTTCATGGGCCAGTTCTTCCCGGCGCTGCACGGCAATGCGGTCATCGACCGCTCGATCTATGGCGTGCCCTTCCACAATTCGACGCCGCTGCTCTACGTCAATGTCGACCACCTCAAGGAGGCCGGGCTCGACCCCGAAAAACTGCCGGAGAACTGGCAGGATCTGGTCACGGCGGCGAAGAAGCTGACCAGGCGGGAGGGCGAGCGCACCACGCGCTGGGGCATCACCCTGCCGTCGAATTATGATTACGGCGGCTGGATCCTGCAGGCGCTGACCCAGTCCAATGGCGGACAATGGTTCAATCCGGAATTCGGCGGCGAAGTCTATTACGACACGCCCTCGATGCTCGGCGCGCTGACCTTCTGGTCGGATCTGATCGCCAAGCACAAGGTTCACCCCTCCGGGGTCCAGGCCGGCGGCGCCGTGTCCAGCGCCTTCCTGGCCGGGCAGAGTTCGATGGTGCTGCTCTCGACGGGGTCGCTGACCCATATCCGTACCAACGCGAAATTCCCCTACAAGGTCGCCTTCGTGCCGAAGAATCTGCGCAACGAGGTGCCGATCGGCGGCGCCTCGCTGGTCATTCCCAAGGGCGTTGAGGGCGAGCGTCGCAAGGCGGCCTGGACGCTGATCAACTGGATGACCTCGCCGGAGAAATCCGCCTGGTGGAGCCGCGCCACCGGCTATTTCGCCCCCAACAAGGCGGCCTATGACACGCCGGAGATGAAAGCCTTCATCGCCACGAATCCGGATGCCGGCGTCGCGGTGAAGCAGCTCGATTATGCCAGCGCCTGGTTCGCCACCTACAAGACGGTGCCGGTGCGCAAGGCGATCGAGGACGAGCTGCAGGCGGTGCTCGCGGGCAAGAAGCAGCCCAAGGAGGCGCTCGCCGCGGCGCAGAAGCAGGCCGACGAGATCCTGCGCCCCTATGTCGAGCAGACCGCGCTGAAGCTGCCGACCCAGTGACGCCTCCGTCGGGCCGGGCCGGGCGCATCGCCTCCGGCCCGGCCTCAGCCCATGCCGTTTCCGGATCATCCCATGCTCATCGCCCATATCACCGACCTGCATGTCCGCCCGCCCGGCAAGCCGGCCTACCGCGTCTCCGAGACCAATATGCTGACCAAGCGGGCGCTCGACGCGGTCAACCGGCTCCGGCCGCGTCCGGACGTGCTGGTGATCACCGGCGATCTGACGGATTGCGGGCTGGCCGAGGAATATCGCGTGCTGGAGACGATGCTGGCCCGGCTCGACCTGCCGGTGCTGCTCATCCCCGGCAATCATGACCGCCGCGCCGAGCTGGTCGCGGGGCTGACGCTCGATCCGCATACGCTGCAGGAGGGCGGCTTCGTGCAATTCGTCGCCGATCTCGGGCCGATGCGCCTGATCGGGCTCGACACGCTGGTGCCGGGGCAGAGCCATGGCGCGCTCTGCCGGCAGCGTCTGGCGCTGCTCGAACGCAGCCTGGAGGAGGCGCGCGGCCGGCCGGTCGCGATCTTCATGCATCACCCGCCCTTCGCCTGCGGCATCGCCCATATGGACGCGATCCGCCTGCGCGAGGGCGAGGCGGAGTTCGCCGCGCTCGTGGCCCGCCATCCCACGATCGAGCGGATCCTCTGCGGCCATCACCACCGGCCGATCGTCAGCCGCTTCGCCGGCACGATCGCCCAGATCGCGCCGAGCGTGACGCATCAGGTCACGCTCGATCTCGGTGAGGAGAGCCCGTCGACCTTCCATATGGAGCCGCCGGCCTATCTGCTGCACCGCTGGGACGAGGCGACGGGGCTGGTCAGCCACACCGCCTATGTCGAGCGTTACCCCGGCCCCTATCCCTTCGTGCTCGATCCGGACTATCCGGGCGCCCATCTCTGAGCGGCCCGGCCTGTCGAAACGTCGAGGCGGAATGGTCAGCCGACCATGCCGCCGCCATGCGCGCCATAGATCTGCCCGGTGCTGAGAGCCATGGGTCTGGTCCTGTACCTGTCTCTGGGGGGTACAGGGGCAACGACGCAATGGAGCGGCCGTTCCCTCCCCATCGTCCGGAGCCGTGGAACCTGCGATGCCGCCATCCGTTCAGGAACAGACGATGAACGGAGTACGAGTCGATGAACGCGAGCGACAGCGACGACCAGAAGGCGCAGGCAGCGGAGAATCCCAAGCTGGACCCCAACCCGCCGGACAACACCCAGAAGGATCCGGATCAATGGGTGTCCGGCGACGACCCGATGACCGGGGCGCAGATGTCCTATCTCAAGACTTTGTCCGAACAGGCGCAGCAGCCCGACCAGTTCTCGGAGACGCTGACCAAGGCCGAGGCCTCGAAACGCATCGACGCGCTGAAGGCCGGGCTCGACCGCGGCTGAGCGGCCTCGGCCGGGTCAGCCGAGCCGGCGTTGGAACCATCGCCGCAGCCTCACCCAGCCATCCGCGGCCGATACGGTGAAGCGCGCCATCGGGCGTTGCAGAAAGGGGATATCGGCGGCGAGCAGCAGCAGCCCCAGTGGCAGCATCCAGAGCCCCAGCCCGGGCAGGATGGCGAAGACGCCGCCCAGCAGCAGCAGGATGCCGACCGGGATCCTGACCCAGCGCGAGGCCGGGTGACGCAGCCAGCGCAGGCTGGCTCCGAGCCAGGGCGGAACCTCCTGCTCGAACCGCCTGAAGGCCTGCCTCAGTGCCTGCCTGCCATTGGTCATCGTCGGTGGTCTCTCCTTCGGCGCATTGTCGCAACTGAACGCACCATGCCGATTATCGTTCGGTGCGAGCGGTCGCGATCCTCATGACGGGTCCTGTCAGCAGATTGCGGCCAATATGGGAGGGAAGGAGCATCGGACGGGCCACGCAATCGCCGAAACCCTCATCGACCCGGAGACATCTCATGGAAGCCCAGCAACTGCATCGCGGTCGCCTGATCGACCATATCCAGCTGGTGGTCAGGGACCTCCCGGCCAGCCGCCGCTTTTACGAGGCGGTTTTCGCGGCCCTCGACATCCCGATCGGCGGCTCCGCCGATGATCATTTTTGGGCCGACGAGCTCTTCATCTCCAGCGCCGACAGCAGTTCCGCACTCGGCGTGCTCACCGGGCGCCATCATCTGGCCTTTCAGGCGCGCGATCGCGCCATGGTCGAGGCCTTTTACCGGGCCGGGCTGGCCCATGGCGGCCGCGACAATGGCGGCCCGGGCCTGCGCGACTATCATCCCGGCTATTACGCCGCCTTCCTGCTCGATCCCGACGACAACAACATCGAGGCCGTCTTCCACGGCCCGGCCGAGCGCAGCGCGGATTCGGTCGTCCTGCGCTTCTGAGCGGGTTCCCGGTTCACTCAAGGGAACCGAGGGAGCGCGATCGCGTTGCCTTGCCAGCATTACAGGAGCAGTCATGGGCATCATCACCACCATCATCATCGGCTTTTTGGCCGGTGTCGTCGCGAAATTCGTCACGCCGGGCTCCAACGAGCCTTCCGGCTTCATCCTGACCACGATCCTCGGGGTCATCGGCGCCGTGGTGGCGACCTATCTCGGCCAGGCGCTCGGCTGGTATCGGCCGGGCGAGTCGGCAGGCTTTATCGGCGCGGTGATCGGCGCCGTGCTCCTGCTGGTGATCTGGGCGATGTTCAGCCGTCGCCGCACGGTCTGACGTCCGTCGAAAATACCGCGGCGGCCGCGCGGCGACCGCGGAAACGTTCAAGGGCCGGATCGTCAGATCCGGCCCTTGTTCATGACATCAGTGATGTGGTCCCGCCGCGAGCACGACCATCCGCGGTCGACGGCTAAACCCAGGACGCGGCGCCCGGTATGGGCAGCGCGACGCAGCAGATGAACGCCAGGAACAGGGCCACGAGGATCCAGGCTGCGAGATAGATGTAGGTCATGGGTACGGTGAGCCGGCTGAATAGGCAGCCAACGCGCGCCGCGCTGCAAAGTTCGCCACGGATTCCGATAAGCCGGACGCGTTTCAGGCGAGATGGCGACCGAGGAAGGCGGCGGTCCGGGTGGCGGCGTCGCGCTGCGCGGCCTGGCCGAAGCCGTGGCCTTCGCCGGGATAGATGCGCTTCTCGACCGGGACGCCCCTTGACCGCAGCAGCGCCTCGATGCTGTCGGCATTCGCCACGGGCACGATCCGATCGGCGTTGCCGTGCAGGATCAGCGTCGGCGCCTTCGGACGGGCGCCGTCGAGATCTCGCGGGCGGAAGCCGAAATAGCTGACCACGGCCCTGATCCGAGCATCCTGCGCGGCCAAGGACAGCGCCAGCGCCCCGCCCAGCGAGATGCCGACCAGCGCCATCCGGCGCGGATCGATCGCCGGATCGGCGGCCGCCTCGTCGAGGATCGTCTTCAGCCGCGCCAGCCATTGCGGGTAGCGGGTGTGAATCTCACTGAGAGGCGCCGTGCCGCCGCCGCTGAAATAATGCGGGAACAGTACGGTATAGCCCTGTGCGGCCAACGCATTGGACGCGAAGACATAGGATTGGCGCTGGGTGACGCCATCGGCGCCGTGCAGCAGGATGATGCCGGGACGGCGCCCGCCGCCCGCGCCGTCGACACGGTCTATCGTCGCTGCCGCGGCCTGTCCGCCGGCGAGCAATGCTCCGCTCGCCCCGAGCAGGGCCTCGCGGCGGTTCAAGCCATCCATCTGAAAACTCTTCCTAGCTGTCTCGGGTCCGGTCGGGCAGGGCGTCGATCGCTTCATCCGCGCCCTCGTCACGATGCAGCACGCCCTCGCGCAGCACCTTGGTCGCGGCTTCCGCCTTGGCCTCGCTGGCGGTGGGCAAGGCGTCGGTCTCTTCAGTGGCTTCGAGGCCGTTCTCATCCGGCTTCTTGCCATCGGCCCGCGCCGCGGCAGCGAAGGTCGCCAATGCTTCGGGTTGCCTGGCCATGATGCTTCTCCCTGAGCGGCTCTGAAGCACAACCCTGTCATGCTGCGCGGGTTCCGCCCTTCTCAAACGCCGCCGATGCGCTATCGGAGGAAACAGAATCGCTGCCCGGACGTTGGCGCTGGCACCACAGGAGTCGAAGATGAGCCGCTTGCTGATTGCCGCCCTTTGCCTGAGCAGCCTCACCGGCTGTGTCCAGCGCACCGTCATCGTCGAGGAGACGGTGGCCTATCCCGTCGCGACGCGCGGCGTGCCGGTCGCGCCGCTCGAGGCCGACCCCTCCGTCAAGCGGATCCGCAATGACGGCCAGGGCGGGCTCATCCTCCCCGACGGCACCATCGTCAGCGTCGACGGATCGGGCGGCTTCACGCTGCCCAATGGCGATTATGTCCGGCGGGACGCGCGCGGTGCGCTGAACCTCCCCAACGGGTCGCGCTGCCTTCCCGACGGCACATCCGGCTTCATCTGCCCCTGAGGCGTCTCGGGCCGCTTATGCCCGCTCCTCATGCGACTGCGCGCCGCGGACATGCATCGCGGCCGCCAAACGGTGTAGACCGGTGATGCAGGGGCGCTGACAGGGACCGGCGGATCGCCGGACACGCGATGGAACAGGCGAGCGGGCAGATCGAGGATGCAGGCGCGCTGCGTGAGCTGGTCGGGGCGGTCAATCCCCTGGCCGAGCGCAAGGTCCTGACCGCGCTCGACCGGCACTGCCGCGACTTCATCGCGCTGTCGCCTTTTCTCGTGCTGGCGAGCGCCGATGCGCAGGGCGGCGCCGATGCCAGCCCGCGCGGCGATGCGCCCGGCTTCGTCACCGTGCTGGACGACAGGACGCTGCTGATCCCCGACCGCCGCGGCAACAACCGCGTCGACAGCTATCTCAACGTGTTGGCCTCGCCCGGGGTGGGGCTGATCTTCTTCGTCCCCGGCGTCGCGGAGACGTTGCGGGTCAACGGCACGGCCAGTCTCAGCCGGGACCCGGCCCTGCTCGCGCCTCTGGCGGTTCAGGATCGCGTGCCGACCCTGGGGCTGATCGTCGCGGTGCGCGAGGCATTCTTCCATTGCGGCAAGGCGCTGATCCGCTCGAAACTATGGGATCCGGAGACCAGGATCGAGCGCGGCCGCTTCCCCACGCTCGGCCGCATCATCGCTGACCAGACCCAGGCTGTGGACGCTGCCGAGGCCGAGGCCAATCTCGAGGAAGCCTACCGGACGCGGCTCTACTGAGGGCCGCCGGGCCCGACATTCATCCCGCCGAGCCTTCTGGCGCGCCGGGACCAGGATTTTGCCGATGACGAACGACCAGCCGACACGAGCCGCGCCGCAGGACTGGCCGCGCCTCCCGCCGATCCGCACCGGGGTCCGCGGCCTCTGCCCGCGCTGCGGCCGCGGCAAGCTCTTCGACGGCTTCCTGAAGCTGCGCCCCCGCTGCGAAGTGTGCGGGCTGGACTATGGCTTCGCCGACCCGGCCGACGGCCCGGCCTTCTTCGTCATGATGTTCGTCTGCGTGCCCGTCGTCGCTTTCGCGCTCTGGCTCGAACTCGCCTATGAGCCGTCGGCCTGGGTGCATCTCGTGACCACGCTGCCGCTGATCGCGCTGACCTGCATCCCGCCCTTGCAGCCGCTGAAAGGCTGGCTGGTGGCGGCCCAATATTATCACAAGGCGGAAGAGGGCCGTCTCGCGGCGCCCGACCGCCCCGCCGATCCAGGGCCCGGCGGCTGAGGCCGCCGGCGCGGCGGGAGGACGGGCGCGGGGCCGCTCGGCGAGATCATCTCATCAGCAGCAGGAGCGGGTTCATGGAACGGGAATTTGCCGGCAAGCGCGTCATCGTCATGGGTGGCAGCAGGGGCATCGGGCGCTCGATCGCGCTCGGCTTCGCCGCGGCCGGGGCCTCGGTCTCGATCTGCGCGCGCAACCCGGCGCCGCTCGAGGCGACGCGCCGCGAGATCGCGGCGCTGGGCGTGACCGCCCATGCCGCCAGTGTCGATCTCGCCGACGCCGCCGCGATCGCGGCCTATGTCCCGGACGCCGTGCAGGCGCTGGGCGGGCTCGATGTCCTCGTCAACAACGCTTCGGGCTTCGGCCAGGCGGATGACGAGGAGGGATGGGCGGCGTCGCTGAGCGTCGACATGCTGGCGGTGGTCCGCGGCAGCCATGCGGCGGTCCCGCATATGGGCTCGGGCGCCTCGATCATCAACATCTCGTCGATCTCGGCCCTGCGCGCCTCGTCCCGCGCGGCGCCCTATGGCGCCGTCAAGGCCGCCGTGATGCATTACACCGCCAGCCAGGCCAAGATGCTGGCGCGCCAGGGCATCCGCGTGAACTGCGTGGCCCCGGGCTCGATCGAGTTTCCCGGCGGCAGCTGGGAGGATCGCCGGACCTCGAATCCCGCGCTCTACCAGTCGACCCTGGCGAGCATCCCCTTTGGGCGCATGGGCCGGCCGGAGGAGGTGGCGCAGGTGGTTCTTTTCCTCGCCTCCGACAGAGCGAGCTGGGTCACCGGGCAGAGCATCGTGGTCGATGGCGGGCAATTGATCGGCCCTTGATCGATTGTGCAATGCAACATATCGGGGCGGGCGCAGTTAGGCTGAGGGTGGACCTTCCGGTTCGCTCTGGAAAGGACACCCCGCGATGCCCAGTATCGCCGACACCATCGCCCGCCTGAAAGCCGTGCATACGCAGGCCGGCGGCGGGCCGAGCGCCATCCCCTCGCGCCTCGCAAGGCTCGGCGGCTTCGGCTCCAATCCCGGGGGGCTCGCGGCCTTCTGCCATGTTCCGCCGGGACTGCCGGCCCATGCGCCGCTGGTGGTCGTGCTGCATGGCTGCACGCAATCGGCGGCCGGCTACGACCATGGCTCCGGCTGGTCGCAGCTCGCGGACCGCCATGGCTTCGCATTGCTGTATCCGGAGCAGGCGCGCGAGAACAATCCCAATCTCTGCTTCAACTGGTTCCTCCCCGGCGACATCGGCCGCGAGGGCGGCGAGGCGCTGTCGATCGCCCAGATGGTGCGCCATATGCTGGCGACGCATCGTCTGGATCCCCGCCGGGTCTTCATCACCGGCCTGTCGGCCGGCGGCGCGATGACCTCCGTGATGCTCGCGACCTATCCCGAGCTGTTCGCCGGCGGGGCGGTCATCGCCGGGCTTCCCTATGGCGTGGCGAGGACCGTGCCCGAGGCGCTGGATCGCATGCGCGGGCGCGGCCTGCCCGGCGCGTCGCAGCTGGAGTCGCTGGTGCGCGGCGCATCCGCCCATGAAGGCCCCTGGCCGAGCCTGTCGCTCTGGCATGGCAGCGCCGACCCGACCGTGACGGCCGCCAATGCCGAAGCCGTGCTGGCGCAATGGCGCGGCCTGCACGGGTTGCGGCAGGTGGAGCCGGTGCGGAGCGCGATCGGCCGGCACAGCCGGCTGGTCTGGCATGACCGGGCGGGGACGCCAAAAATCGAATCCTTCACCCTCGCCGGCATGGGCCATGGCACCCCGCTGAGCGGGACCGACGATCTCGGCCATCCCGGCGCCTATATGCTCGATGTCGGCATTTCCTCGACGCGGCACATCGCCCGCTTCTGGCAGATCACGCCGGCCGAAGCCGCGCTGGAGGAGACGGCGAGGGAGCAGCCCACGGCCCAGCCCGCAGCCCAGCCCGCCAGGCCGTTCCCGGGCGCGGCCCGGCCCGGCGGACAGGCCGCGCCGAGCGCCGGCGTCGGCAAGGTGATCGAGGACGCGCTGCGCGCGGCCGGCCTGATGCGCTGAACCCGAGAGCCCCTCCGGCCCTGTGCCTTGAGCCCCGGGGAGGGGTAGGGGCCCGCCAGCGATGGCAGGCGAGTGACGAGTTCCTGGCTGGAGCGGGGTAGGGGACGCAGTCGGCCGGGAGCATGCCCCGCCTCAGCCGGTGCCGGCCTGGGCGAGGGTGAAGGCGGTCATCATCAGCCCCGCCGCGGCCGCCCAGCCTCCCAGCGCCCTGAGCGCGATGCCGCGCCAGCCGGTCTCGGACCGCTGCCTGTCGCCGCGGAACGCGACGGACAGGGCGGCGGCGAGCGTGATCGCGACATAGCCCGCCAGCACGAGACCCGCCGCGAAGAGCGGCAAATTCGTCGCCGCCATCGTCCCCGTCGCATTGGCGAAGCCGCGCGACACCCCGGCCGCGGCCCCGAGCAGCCAGATCAGAAGAATTAATGGATGGGGCGCCTAGCAAATAAGTTGATCAGCAGCTCATATTAAATTAGCGAACGATTAAAATCAGGCTATTTACGCATAAACTACACATTATTAGCCGCATCAATCGCTAAATAAATCTTCAAAATCCTACGCGTTAACGTTTGTTTAATCATTCTGTCATGACCGGCCCATAGAGAGCCTTTCACGAAGGGGCGGAAGACGCTGGGGCCTTGCCCGGTGTCGTCCCTGTTCGGTGAGCTTCTGGAGGATTGAGTGATGGCCGCTTCCCACGATCAGGTTTCGCAGCTCGTCGGAGCGCCGGTTGCGGCTCCGGTGACCCGGAACGTTCTCGAGCCGGTCCTGTCGGGCAGCCGGATCGGCGCTGTGCAAGCGAGCTTCGCGCATGGGAAGACGCTTCCCGCCCCGCCGGCCGCGTCCGGCCAAACCAAAGCGCCGGCGACCGTCTTCGCCTCGGAAACGGCGGGGCTCGCCACTGAGGAGGCGGATGCCGGCACCGGCTCGGGAGACGGCGTCGCGCGCGCCGAAACCCATCGAGGCAGCGATGCCGCGCTGAACGCGGTCTCGGCCATCGCGCTGCGCGGCCTCGCCTCCAGGCCCGCCGCCGTCCAGCACGCCGGCGGCGCGGCCAGGCTGGCGCTCGCCACGGCCGAAACCGGCGAAAATTCCGGTCATTCGCATGCGAAGCGGCCCGAAACCCGGAATTCCGGCGAAGGCGCGCAGGAGCATCGCGGCCCCTTCACGCAGGCGGCTCCGGCCGTGGCGTCAGCGGGCGCGATCAGCGATCTGATCCTGAAGGGCACCCCCGATGACGATGTCCTCGCCGGCGGCGACGGTGACGACGAGATTCGCGGCGAGGCGGGCGACGACACGCTGTCCGGCAATGGCGGCGACGATCGGCTCGAAGGCGGCGCCGGCGACGACAGGCTGGAAGGCGGCGTCGGTGACGACACGCTGATCGGTGGGGCCGGCGACGATACGCTGATCGGCGGCGCCGATCATGACCGGCTCGAGGGCGGGGAGGGCAACGACACTCTGGTGGCCGGCGCCGGCGACGTCGCTTTGGGCGGCGCTGGCGACGACCGCATCGAGATCTCGACCGATGGCGGGATCCCCTTCGTGATCGATGGCGGGGAGGGCAGCGACACGCTGCAGCTCGAGAGCGCCGGCGCCGGCTCGCTGGCCCGGGCCCGGGTGCAGAATGTCGAGAGGCTGGTGGTCAAGAGCGGCAGCTGGAATCTGGGCGACGCCTCGGTCTATTCCGACATCACGGTGAAATCCGGCGGCTCCGTCGTCTCCTCGATCGCGATCGGCCAGGGGGATCGGCTGACCGTGGAGGCCGGGGGCGTCGTGACCGCCTCCGCCCCGGTGGTCTGGAGCGGGGGCGACGCCGAGATCGGCAATGCCGGCCGGATCGAGGGCGAGCGCGCGATCGATACCGGCAAATCCGCCGTCGACGGCACGCTCACCATCACCAACCGGGCCGGCGGCGCCATCCTGGGCAGCGATGACGCGATCCGCATCCAGTCGCTCGGCGGCTCGGCGAGCGGCGCGGTCGTCATCGACAATGCCGGCACGATCCGCAGCGAGACCGGCGAGGCACTCGACCTGAAGAAGAGCGATTCGGCGAAAGCCTCCTTCACGATCACCAACCGGGCCGACGGCGTCATCGAATCCCGCGGCTCGGAAGCGATCAAATTCGGCCATGGCACGACGCTGCACAATGACGGGCTGATCCTCGGCGGCACGCGCGACGACAAGCAGAGCGGCGTCAATATCGGCAAGGATGCCGGCGGCAAGCTGCTCAACCATGGCGGCGGCCTGATCTCGGGCGGGCATCATGGCGTCAACGGTGACGCCGCCGCCACCATCGTCAATGACGGGATGATCCTCGGTCAGAACGGCTCGGGCATCAATCTGGACACGGTCAGCACCTCGACCACGGTGATCACCAATTCCGGCACGATCGCCGGCCAGGCGCGCAGCGGCGACGGCGACGGCATCGATGTCGACGGCCTGCTCTTCCTCACCAATTCCGGGACCATCAAGGCGATCGGCCGCACCGCCAATGGCAGCAACGAGGCGCTCGCCATCGGCGGTGGCCTGATCCGCAACCTCGCGGGCGGGCTGATCCATAGCGACGAGCGCGCCATCCAGGTCGACGACAGCAATGGCGGCAGCGCCTTTGCGGCCGTGACCATCGAGAATGCCGGCACGATCAAGGGTGCCGGTGGCGAGGCCATCCGCATCCTCGGCGACTTCGCCGACAGCGTCAGCAATTCCGGCTCGATCATCGGCAGCGTCTCCATGGCCGGCGGCGACGACACGCTGACCAATTCCGGCACCATCACCGGCGCCATCGACATGGGCTCCGGCGACGACGAGGTGACGATCGACGCGACCGGCACGATCGACGGCGCGCTGTCGCTCGGCGCCGGCGACGACACGCTGCGCCTGGCCGTCGGCTCCAGCATCACCGGCGCCATCGATGGCGGCGCCGGACAGGACACTGTGGTGCTCACCGGCAGCGGCGAGGGCGCTCTGGCGGAGACGAGCGCTATCGAGGCGCTGGTCGTCGCCGGCGGCACCTGGACGCTCGATGGCCGCGGCGCGGGCTTTTCCAGCGTCACCGTCAAGGCCGGGGCCGCGATCGCGGAGGGGCTGATCGTCGACGCGTCCGATCATGTCACGGTCGAGAAGGATGGCGCGATCCTCGGCGCCGATGCGGCGGCGATGGTCTGGTCGGGCATGGCGAACGGCGCCGTGATCGACAATGCCGGCCGGATCGGCGTCGACAGCCCCTGGAGCTGGATCGAGAAGCCGGCCTTCACCAATAGCGATCAGTTCGGCGCGCCCGCGGGCAAGGGCTCGCTGACCCTGAACAACCTCGCCGGCGGCAAGCTCGGCGTGGTCTCGATCAAGGGCGATCTCGGGCAAAGCGGGTCCTTCACCCTCAACAATGCCGGCACGATCACCCGCGCCACGCCGACCACGCTGATCGACATCGCCAAGACCGGCGCGGCGGCGATCAAGCTCGCCAATACCGGCAGCATCCTCGGCGGCGGCAATGCCACCTTGATCTCGCTCGACGGCACCAGCGCCGCCGAGATCGAGAATTCCGGGAGCATCCGCCAGAGCGACGACACCGGAGCCGGCGTCGATGCCACGGCGATCGACCTGCACGCCTCGCAGGGCACGAAGATCACGAACAAGGCGGGCGGCCTGATCGAGGGCGCGCGCCATGCGATCTCCGGCACGGGCCCGGTCAGCATCGCCAACGCCGCCGGCGCGACCATCGCCGCGCGTCTCTCCTCCGCCATCGCCTTGGGCGACGGGGATGACAGCGTGACCAATGACGGCACGATCAAATCCGCCAGGGGCGTCGCGATCGCGCTGGGGGGCGGCAACGACACGCTGACCAATTCAGGCAGCATCGCCGGCGATGTCGATCTCGGCGCCGGCGACGACACCGTCACCAATGCGGGGACGATCACCGGCGGCCTGGCGCTGGGCGCGGGGCGGAACACGCTGCGCAACAGCGGCTGGATCGGCGGCTCGGTCAGCTTCGGCGATGGCGACGATCGCGTGACCCTGGTTGCCGGCTCGCGCATCGGCGGCGATGTCGATCTCGGCGACGGCGCCAACACGCTTTCGGGCGTCGGCCGCATCGGCGGCGACATCCTGGCCGGTTCGGATGATGATCAGGTCTATCTGGGCGCGGAATCCAGCGTCTCCGGCTCGATCTCGCTCGGCGAGGGCGACAACACGCTGGCACTGGCCGGAAGGGTCGGCGGCGACATCACCACCGGGGAAGGCGATGATGTGGTGACGATCGCCGTCGATGGCGCGGTCGAGGGCGGCATCACCTTGGGCGGCGGCAAGGACAGCCTGACCATCGCCGGCACCGTCTCCGGGGATATCCTCACCGGCGAGGGCGACGACATGATCCAGCTGGCGCGGGGCGGCAGCGCCGGCCATATTCTCGCCGGCGACGGCGCGGACAGGCTGAGCAATGCCGGCACCATCTCCGGCTCCGTCCTGCTGGGCGCCGGCGATGACAGCCTGGAGAATACGGGCTCGATCGCCGGCCCGGTGATGCTGGGCGATGGCGACGACAGCCTGACCAGCTCCGGCGCGATCGAGGGCGACGTCAATGCCGGCGACGGCAATGACCGGCTGGTGTTCCGGGCCGGCGCCACCGTTCTCGGCCTGATCAGCCTCGGCGCCGGCGACGACAGCCTGGATGCCGGAGCCGTGACCTGGGATCTCACCGTCGATGGCGGCGCCGGTGCGGATCGCATCACCACGGGCGCCGGCAATGACAGCATCAGCGCCGGCAGCGGCGACGATATCATCACCGCGGGGGCCGGCGACGACGTGGTCAAGGCCGGCGCGGGCAGCGACAGCATCGATGGTGGCGCCGGCCATGACGTGCTCGATCTGACGGAGGCCACGGGCGCCGTCACCGTCGATATGCGGGCGGGCACGGCCTCCGGCGCCGGCATCGACGGCGATCGCTTCACCGGCATCGAGGAGGTCCGGCTGGGAGCCTTCGGCGGCCAGGTCGTCGGCAGCGATGGCGACGACACGATCAAGGGCGGCGGCGGCACCAGCATCCTCTCCGGCGGTGCGGGCAATGACCGGCTGGTCGGTGGCACCGGGGTGAATACGCTGAATGGCGGCTCGGGCGACGATACGCTGATCGGCGGCGATCAGGGCGACACGCTCTCGGGCGGCTCCGGCGCGGATCTGATCACCGGCGGGTCGGGCCATGACCGGATCTCCGGCGGCTCGGGCAGCGACACGCTGAATGGCGGCGCCGGCGACGACATCCTCACCGGCGGTTCCGGGGCGGATAATTTCGTGTTCGCGGCGGGCTTTGGCAAGGATACGGTCACCGACTTCACGGCGCAGGGCCCCGGCCACGACGTGATTACCTTCGACCATGTCTTCGCCGATTTCGCATCGGCGATGCGCTCCGCCACCCAGGTCGGGTCGGACACGGTCTTCACCATCGACGACCACACCACGCTGACGCTGCAGAACACGCAGCTCTCCTCCCTGACAGCCGACGATTTCCGCTTCGTCTGAGAGTGAGAAGACGCTGCCCGGTCCGACTCCGCGGACCGGGCAGCGTGAGTTTTGAGCGGCTGAGGAGGGCGCCGCCCGGGTGCCAGGGGGCGCGTCGGTCAAGGGCGGCAAGGTGGTGCAACTGCGCGAGAGCCGTTCGCGGCCGAATGCGGGCATCGTCACCTTCCTGCACCGCGCCTATAATCAGCACGACGACCTCGTCGCCCAATGCCGCCGCTCCGGTCTGCAGAAGCAGCGGGCAGAGGCGTGACCTGCCTGACCTCCGCCTGACCCTCGCCAGCCCCCCGCCAAACCCGGCCGGAACCTCGCAATCCGAGCGAAGTTGCTCGAGGAAGCGGGGGCTCTGACCCAGGAGCGACGATGCGTTTCGAAACCAAGGAATATGTAGCTGCCTTTCTGATCGCCGTGATGATGCTGTCGCCCTTGGCGGCGGCCGTGCTGACGGCCGATGATCCCGGCCTGCAGCAGAAGGCGCGGACCGATCTGATCCAGCCCGACCCGGCCAAGGCACCGACCGGGGCGCCACCGCCTCCCGGTGCGCCGACGCGCTGAGCAATGAGCGGCCCGGTCCCACGACCGGGCCGTTTTCCGTTCCGGCCTATGGCCAGGCGCAGTGAGCGACCAGCGAGAACGTGTTTGGACTTACCGCGCCCCGCGGTGACTTCATGGCTCCGGCAGTTCCGGGAGAGAAGTCCATGCGCGTGATCGCCGCCGTCCTATGTCTCGCGACGGGTCTCGTCGGCGGCCTCGCGCGAGCCGGCGAGCTCAAAATCCTGACCGCCGGTGCCTTCAAGCCGGTCGTGCTGGCGCTGGCCGAGGATTTCGAGCGGCAGAGCGGCCACAAGCTCCTGATCGACAATGACACGGCCGGTGCGCTGTCGCGGCGGATCGGCGCCGGCGAGGCCTTCGATCTCGCGATCGTGACGCCCGGCGTGATCAGGGACCTCGTCGACAAGGGGCGGATCGCGGCTGGAACCCCGGTCGATCTGGCCCGCACCTCGATCGGGGTCGCGGTGAAGGAGGGGGCTGCGAAACCCGCCATCGCCACGGTCGCGGATTTCCAGGCCGCGCTGCTGGCAGCCGGCAAGGTCGCCTATATCGATCCCGCCGCAGGCGGATCGAGCGGGATCTACTTCGCCAGGCTGATCGAGACGATGGGGATCGCCGAGGCGGTGAAAGCCAAGGCGGTGCTCGTCCCGGGTGGGCTGGTCGCGGAGAAACTGGTGACCGGCGAGGCCGATCTCGCCGTGCATCAGATCAGCGAGATCCTGGCCGTGAAGGGCGTGACGCTGGTCGGGCCTTTGCCTGCCGAGATCCAGAACGTCACGACCTATTCCGGCGGCATCGGCGCGAAAGCCGCCGAGCCGGAGATCGCGAAGGCATTCCTGGCCTTCCTGGTCGGGGAGCCGGGCCGGCGCGTCCTCGCTGCGCGCGGCATGGAGCCGCCCTTCCGCTAGGCCGAAGGGACCGGCGAACCGCGGCCGGCGCGGGCACCTCGCGCGATCGTGCCGAGGCGGATTGACGCTGCCGCCGAACAATTCGCGCCACCCGACATTCAAGGATCTCGACCGCGCATCCTGCCGCGCCAGTTGGAGATCTCATCATGGCCCATTCACTCAAGGCCCTGCTCGTCGCGGGGGTGGCGACCTCGGCGCTGGCACTGGCCGGTTGCAACGACAAGCCGCTGCCGGAAGAAGCGGGCTATGGACCCAATCCGACGCTGCCGCGGCCGAAAGCCTCCTGGCTGCCGACGGTGAAGATCGCCGATGCGGTGGGCTGGAAGGAGGGCGACAAGCCGGTGGCCGCCAGCGGCGGACAGATCACCGCCTTCGCCACCGGGCTCCAGCATCCGCGCTGGCTCTATGAACTGCCCAATGGCGACATTCTCGTAGCGGAAAGCGATGCCCCGCCCAAGCCCGAGGGCAAGAGCGGCGGCATCCGCGGCTGGATCCAGGGGCTCTTCATGAAGAAGGCCGGGTCGAAGACCCCGAGCGCCGATCGCATCAGCCTGCTGCGCGACCAGGATGGCGATGGCGTCGCCGAGACCAGGAGCGTCTATCTGAAAAACCTCACCTCGCCCTTCGGCATGGCTCTGGTCGGAGACCAGCTCTACATCGCCAATGCCGATGCCGTGGTGCGCGTGCCCTATATCGCCGGCGAGACCAGCAACGGCGCCAGCCCGGTCAGGGTCGCGGCGCTGCCGGCCGGCCGCAACCATCATTGGACGAAGAGCATGGTGGCGAGCGAGGACGGCACGAAACTCTATGTCGGCGTCGGCTCCAACTCCAATGTCGGCGAGTACGGCATGGCGGAGGAGGAGCGGCGCGCGGCGGTCCTGGAAATCGATACGGCGAGCGGCGCGACGCAGGTCTTCGCGTCGGGGCTGCGCAACCCGGTCGGCATCGACTGGAACCCGGTGACGAAGGAGCTCTGGGTCGCGGTCAACGAGCGCGACGAGATCGGCGACGATCTCGTTCCCGACTACATGACCTCGGTGAAGCGGGACGGTTTCTATGGCTGGCCCTACAGCTATTACGGGCAGAATGTCGACGATCGTGTCGAACCCCCGCGGCCGGAGCTCGTTGCCAAGGCGATCAAGCCCGATTACGCGCTGGGCTCCCACACCGCCTCGCTCGGCCTGACCTTCGTCAAGGACGGGCGGATGGGGCAGAGCTATCAGGGCGGCGTCTTCATCGGCCAGCACGGCTCCTGGAACCGCGCGACGCCGGTCGGCTACCGCGTAATCTTCGTGCCTTTCACCGAGGGCAAGCCCTCCGGCATGCCGAAGCCGGTGATGACCGGGTTTCTCTCCGACAAGGGCGAGGCGAAGGGCCGGCCGGTCGGGGTGCTGGTCGACAGGAAAAACGGGCTGCTGGTCGCGGATGATGTCGGCAACGCGATCTGGCGCTGGACCGAAGCCGCCGGTTCCTAGCGCGGCCAGGCTCAGGTCAGGCGCGACAGACTCGCCGGGCGGCCCCGGCCGGGCGCCGCCTCCGGTTCCGCTCAGCCCCCGCCCGGCTGCCCACCGCCGATCGCATCGGGGGCCGGATCGGGCGAGGCCTGCCGCGCCGGCCGCCCGCGCATCACATAGCTGTCGACCCGTTCGCGCTGCGTCAGATGCTCCACGCGATCGTGGAAAGGCGACAGCACGCAGACCGGGTCGGCATTGCGGGCATCCCCGGTCAGCGCCATCGCCTGGCAGCGGCAGCCGCCGAAATCGATCTCGCGCCGGTCGCAGCTGCGGCAGGGCTCGGCCATCCAATCCGTGCCGCGAAACGCGGCGAAGGCCGGGGATTCCTGCCAGATCTCGGCCAGATCATGCTCCCTGACGCTCCAGAAGACGAGGCCGGGGATGGTCTGCGCCGCGTGGCAGGGCAGCACCAGCCCACGCGGCGTCACGTTGAGCGACTGCCGGCCCCAGCCATTCATGCAGGGTTTCGGATAGCGCGCGAAATGATCGGGCGGGACGTAGTCGATGGTGATGCGGGAGGCCGTCGCCACGCGCAGCGCCGCGACCTGGTCGCGCGCGGCCAAGGCATCGGCCATGTCGGGCATCAGCGCATCGCGGTTGCGGGCCGCCCAGCCGTAATATTGCGCATGCGCCAGCTCGATCCGGCCTGCGCCCATGGCGATGGCCTCGTCGACCATCGCCGCCATGCGCGAAAGATTGCCGCGATGCAGGACGGCGTTGACCGTCAGCGGCAGCCCGGCAGCGATGACCAAGGTCGCGAAATCCCGCTTGCGGCGATGCGCCCCGGCGAGACCGGCGACACGGTCGGCATTGCGCTCCTCGGTATCCTGGATCGAGAGCTGGACATGGTCGAGCCCGGCCTCGGCGAGAGCGCCCAGCCGGTCGCGATCGAGCCCGATCCCGGAGGTGATCAGGTTGGTATAGAGCCCGGCATCGGCGGCCGCCGCGACGAGTTCGGTGAGATCGGCGCGGGCCGCGGGTTCGCCGCCGGAGAGATGCAGCTGCAAGATGCCGAGATCGGCGGCCTGGCGAAACACGCGGATCCAGTCGGCGGTGGCGAGCTCCTCCGCCTTCCGGTCGAGCTCCAGCGGGTTGCTGCAATAGGGGCAGGACAGCGGACAGCGATGCGTCAGCTCGGCCAGCAAAGCGAAGGGCGGCGGCGCGCTCATGTCTCGACCAGACGTCGCGCCATTAGATCCGCCAGAAGCGCGCGGACATCCTGCGCGATGCGCTCTCGCTCGCCCTGATAAGTCGAGGCCAGGATCTCCGCGATCTCATCGATGCCACGGGCGCCGTCGCAGAGCGCCAGGATCGCGGCCGAGGAGGCGTTGACGCGCAGCACATGCTCGGGCGCCAGCAGATTATGCCCGCCGCGAACCCGGTCCTCGCGCAGCCTGACCCCCTTTGCCAGCATCGGGCGGGCGTCGGGGCCGATCATGGCGCCCCGCCCGGCTGGAAGGCGCCGGGCGGGATCTGGCCGGCCGGGCCATAGGCATGGTCGAGCGCATCGAGCATCGCCCAGAGCACGTCGCATTTGAATTCGAGCGCGGCGACCACCGCATCCTGCAGGTCCGGGGTCGTGGCATGGGCGGCGACATAGGCGAGCGCGCTCTCGACATCGCGCGACGCCTGTTCCGGACGGGCCGTGAAATAGGCCAGGCTCTCGGCGCTGACGAAATCATAATGTGCCAGCATGCCGGAGACCCGCGTCTTGATGACCTGGGGCGAGAACAGCTCCGTCAGCGAGGAGGCCACGGCCTCGAGCAGCGGCCGCTCGCGGACGAAGGCGACATAGGCATCGACGGCGAAGCGCGTCGCCGGCAGCACGCCCCGATGCGCGATCACCGCGTCGCGGGCGAAGCCGAGGCTCTCGCAGAGCCGCAGCCAGCGCTCGATGCCGCCCTCGCCATCGGCCGCGCCGTCATGGTCGATGAGCCGCTGGCGCCAGGCCCGGCGCAGGGCGGGATCGTCGAGGCGCGCGATCAGGCTGGCGTCCTTGCGCGGGATCGCCGCCTGATAGGCATAGCGGTTCAGCGCCCAGGCCTGGACCTCGCTTTTGCTGCAGCCACCTGAATGCAGCCGCAGATGGAAGGGGTGGCGGTCGTGATAGCGTCTGGCACCGACCTCGCGCAGGCGGTCGAGGAGAGCGGGAGCGGAGAGGGCGGTCACAGCGGGATCTCCAGCCCGTCATAGCCGATCTCGACCCCGGCGCTCTCGACATGGCGACGCTCGCGGGACCCCTCGATCAGCACGGGGTTGCTGTTGTTGATGTGGATATAGATCTTGCGGGCGGCGGGCAGCTCCGCCAGCCAGGCGAGCGAACCGCCCGGACCGGTCATCGGCACATGGCCCATCCTGCGCCCGGTCTTCTCGCCGAGCCCCATCCGCAGCATCTCGTCATCCTCGAACAGGGTGCCGTCGCAGAGCACGATATCGGCCCGCGACACCCATGCCGCGAGATCGGGCGTGAGTTCCGCGCAGCCCGGGATATAGGCGAGGCGCCTCTCGGGCCCTTCGACCAGCAGCCCGCAGGCCTCGCCCGCCAGTGCGGCCGGTTCGCTGTCTCCGGTTTCGAGATAGAGCGGCGCCTTGCCGGGAACGGGAACCAGCGTGATCCGCATCTCCCGCGTCACCTCCAGAACCTCTCCGGCCGCGACGGTGCGGCGGCTCGCCATCAGCGGGGCGAAGAGCGGGTTGTCGGCGATGGCGGCCTGTACGGGAGCCAGCGCCAGCACGGCGAAGGCGTGCCGCTCGCGCAGATGCGCCAACCCAGCGATATGGTCGATCTCGGCGCTGGTCAGCACCACCGTATGGATCGGGGAGCGGCGCGTGGCGATCGGCCAGAGCGCCGTCGTCTTGCGCAATTGTTCGCCGAGATCAGGCGAGGCATTGACCAGGACGCAGCCATCCCCGTCGAGCAGCGCCAGCGAGGATTGCGTGCGCCAGGTCGCGCGGGGATCGCCGGCCCAGGCCAGCGCGCAATTGGCGCATCGGCAGTTCCATTGCGGAAAGCCGCCGCCCGCGGCCGAACCGAGAACGACGGCCTTCATGCCGAGATCACGCCTCGGCGGCTTCGACCGTCGCTTCGGGCGTCGTGTTCAGATCGTCGCCTTCACCGGCGGGCGCATAGGCGGTGACTTCCATGCCACAGGCGATGTCTTCGACGATGGGTGTTTCCCAGATCATGTCTCTCTCCTTGGATGCACCCCGAAGATACGCGCGCGACCCCCGGATGGATCCACATGCGGCACTATGACAGGGGCCCGGGCGAAGAAGTGCCTCCGCTATTCCGCGAGTTCGCGCATCACCTTGATCAGGTCGCTCTTGCCTTCGAAGCCGATGCCCGGCAGCTCCGGCATGACGATATGGCCGTCCTCGACCCGGACGCCGTCGGGAAAGCCGCCATAGGGCTGGAACAGATCGGGATAGCTCTCATTGCCGCCGAGCCCCAGCCCGGCCGCGATGTTCAGCGACATCTGATGCCCGCCATGCGGGATGCAGCGCGCCGGCGACCAGCCGAATTGCTGCAGCACGTCGAGCGTGCGCAGATATTCGACCAGCCCATAGGACAAGGCGCAGTCGAACTGCAGAAAGTCGCGGTCCGGGCGCATCCCGCCATAGCGGAGCAGGTTGCGCGCATCCTGATGCGAGAACAGATTCTCTCCCGTGGCCATCGGCCCGGGATAGAACTCCGAGAGCGCCGCCTGAAGCGCGTAATCCAGCGGATCGCCCGCCTCCTCGTACCAGAACAGCGGATATTGCCGCAGCATTTCCGCATAGGCGATGCCGGTCTTGAGATCGAAACGGCCATTGGCATCGACGGCGAGCCTGGCCTGCGCGCCGATTTCCGCCAGCACGGCCTCGATCCGGCGCTGGTCCTCGGCGATCGAGGCGCCGCCGATCTTCATCTTGACGACGGTGTAGCCGCGATCGAGATAGCTGCGCATCTCGGCGCGCAGCTGCGCATCGTCCTTGCCGGGATAGTAATAGCCGCCGGCGGCATAGACGAAGACCCGCGGATCGGCCTCGCGGCCCTTCTGCTCGGCCAGCAGGCGAAACAGCGGCTTGCCGGCGATCTTCGCGGTCGCGTCCCAGATCGCCATGTCGAGCGTCCCGACGGCGACCGAGCGCTCGCCATGGCCGCCCGGCTTCTCGTTGACCATCATCGCCGCCCAGAGCCTGTGCGGGCAGAGACTATCGCCGGCTTCGTTGAGAACGCTGTTCGGCTCGGCCTGGAGAAGCCGGTCGCGGAAGCGCTCGCGGATCAGGCCGCCCTGTCCATAGCGGCCATTGGAGTTGAAGCCGTAGCCGACGACCCGCCGGCCATCACGCTCGACATCGGTGACCACGGCGACGAGGCTCGCGGTCATCTTCGAGAAATCGATATAGGCGTTGCGGATGGGCGAGGCGATCGGCTTGGTGACCTCGCAGACGTCGACGATACGCATGAAATTCTCCCTGTCCCGCATGCAGATTCGGCATCGACCAAGCTCGGGCTTGATCGGAAAGGCGCGGCGGATTCGAGGCATAAGGCTGGACCAACCAGCAATCCAATGCCAAATTCGGTTCCTGCTATGCTCGAACGGCACTGACATGGATTATGATTGGCTGTCGGATTTCGAGGCTTTGGCGCAGCATCGAAACTTCTCGCGGGCTGCCGCCGCTCGCAACGTCACGCAACCGGCGTTCGGCCGCAGGATACGCGCTCTGGAAGAGTGGATCGGCGCCATTCTGTTCGAACGGACACCGCAAGGCGCGCGCCTGACGGCGGCGGGCGAGCACTTTCAGCCCCACGCGCGCGACCTGCTGAACATCCTCGATCGGGCCAGGCGCGAAACGCGCGTGATCGGCGAGCGCAACACCACCGCACTCACCATCGCGGCGACGCATGCCCTGTCTTTCACATTCTTCCCCGGCTGGATCCGGCGGGCCATGCAGGCGCAGGCGCTCGGCGCAATCAACCTGATCTCGGATAGCATGGCGGCGTGCGAGCAGCTGATGCTCTCCGGCGAGGCCCAATTCCTGCTCTGCCACGTCCATCAGGCTGTCGCCCCGCCATTCGCGGCGGACCGTTTCGCCAGTATGCGCATCGGGGACGACGTGCTTCTGCCGCTCTGCGCACCCAATGAGAGCGGGGGGGCCAGATGGGCACTGCCCGGCACCGCAGCAGAGCCGACGCCGTTTCTCGGCTACAGCCAAGCCTCGGGTCTCGGGCGGATCATCGCTGCTTGCGGCGGACTGCATATCGGCGCGTCGGCGACCAACCTGACATCCCATCTCGCCGCGACCCTGGCGACGCTGGCCCGTGATGGGCATGGCGTCGCATGGTTGCCGCTGACCCTCGCGGCGGAGGATCTGGACTGTGGCCGCCTGGTCCGTGCCGGGTCGGACCACTTGGATATTCCGGTCGAGATACGACTGTTCCGATCGCCGGACAGGCTGAATGAAGCGGCAGAGGATCTATGGACTGGTGCATGTCATCACTCTCAGGAGCGACGCTGAGCGCCTCCTGCTGACCTAGGCGATGCCGGTCTCGAGCTCGAAGCGGCCATTGGCATCGACGGCGCGCCTCGCCTGCGCGCCGATCTCGGCGAGCACGGCCTCGATCCGACGCTGCTCCTCGGCGATCGAGGCGCCGGGATCGTCATAGCCGCCGGCTGCATGGACCCGCGGATCGGCCTCGCGGCCCTTTTGGCCGGGTGCCGTGGCGAGCATGGGCGTGGCAGCTTTTACTATGTGAGCCAAGGGTTTGCGCGCGATTCGGGACGCGCCGCCCGGTATCGCCGGGCCCGGCGGTAAGCTGCGTCCGAGCGATTAGAGCAAAGACTTTATTGATCCGTTCATAACTTCCATCGACCCTGTCCGCCAATCGGGTTGCGGCATATGAAAATTCTACGGCTTTTTGCGGGTCTGATCTTATTACTTGGTGGGCTTTATGTTCTCATCGGCGAACACTTTGCCGGTACGTCAGCGGACGCCACCGTCAATGCGCGGATCACCGTCATCCGTGCGCCGATCGAAGGCGTCGTCTCACTGGCGGTGCGCAGCATCGGCGCGCGCGTCAGGGCAGGGGAGCTGATCGCCGACATCGTCGACGACCGGTTCGACACCGCCCGGCTGATCGATCTCGAACGGCAATCGGATAGCCAAAAGCTCGAGGCGAAGCGCGCCGCGGCGCAGAAGCTCGCTCTGATCCAGGCCCGCGACGGTTTCGCGGCGCAGCTCGTCAGCTATCAGAAGGGCCGCATCGGGCAGATCGAGGCGCGGCTGGCGGAGGCGCGCGCCGCGCAGGACGCCTCGGCGGCACGGCTGCGGGAAGCCGAGGGCACCCTGCGCCGCGCCAATGAGCTCAACGATCGCGGGGTCCAGACCGCCGCCAATCTCGAACGCTCGCGCGCCGCCTCGGATGTGGCGCAGCAGGAGCTCGAAAGCGCCAGGCAGCGCAGCAACTACCTCACCACCGAGCTGGCCGCGGCGCGCACCGGCGTCTTCATCGGCGATTCCTACAATGACGCCCCCTTCTCCTCGCAGCGCGTCCGCGAGCTCGATCTCAGACTGGCGGAGCTCGAGGCGGAGCAGGCCCAGCACGAGGCACGGGTGGCGCTGCTGGAGCGGCAGATCGCGGCGGAGCGGGTGCGCATCAACCGCCTGACCTCGGCCTCGCTGACGACGCGGGTCACCGGCATGGCCTGGGATTTCCTGATCGACGACGGCGAATATGCCCGCCGCGGGCAGGATCTCGTCCGGCTCGTCGATTGCAGCACGCTGATCGTCACGGCCGGCGTCACGGAATCGCTCTATGACAGCCTCTCGATCGGCTACCCCGTGCAGTTCCGGCTGTTCGGCGACGAGCGCGTCTTCGACGGCACCGTAACGAGGCTCGGCGGCTCCGGCGCGACCAGCCTCTACGCCAATCTCGCGGTGGGGCCGAGCGCCGAGCATTTGCAGCGCTTCGACGTCACGGTCAGCGTGCCCGCGCTCGCCGCCCAGAACGATCTGAGCTGCGCGATCGGCCGCACCGGCCGGGTGATCTTCAGCAGCGGCCCGATCGCCACCATGCGCCGCTTCCTGACCCGCTACGGGTTCTGATGCTGGCGCTGCCGCCTCTGCTCTCGGCCTTCGCGGGCACCGCCGTGGTGCTCGGCCTGCGCCTGCTCCTGCTGCCGCACCTCGATCCCAGGCGCTGGTACTGGCGCGCGCTGCTGCTCGGCGGCGCCACGCTCCTGGCCTGGCGCTACATGGCCTGGCGCCTGACGGAGACCACCGCGCCGCTGGCCTGGAGCTGGGACGCGCTGTTCAGCTGGAGCTTCGCGATCCTGGAGGCGCTGACCGTCCTCTCCTCATCGGTCGCCTTCTTCATCCTGTCCCGCGTCAAGGACCGCAAGCAGGAAGCGAGCCTGCACGCGCAATGGTGGCGCCCGAAACCGCCGCCGCGGGTCGACATCTTCATCGCCACCTATAATGAACAGCTCGAAGTGCTGGAGCGGACCATCATCGGCGCCAAGGCCTCGGCGTTCCCGGTCAATGTCTTCGTGCTCGACGATGGCCGCAGGCCCTGGCTGGCCGAGGCCTGCCGACGCTTCGGGGTCGGCTACTTCGCCCGGCCCGACAATGCCCATGCCAAGGCCGGCAACATCAATTACGCCCTGAACGCCCGACGCGACGCAGCCGACGCACCCGATTTCGTCGCGGTGCTCGACGCCGATTTCGTTCCCCATGTCGATTTCGTCGATCGGGCGCTGGCGCTGTTCCACGACCCCTCGGTCGGGCTCGTGCAGACCCCGCAGCATTTCTTCAACCCCGATCCGATCCAGCACAATCTCGGCATCAGCTCGGCCTATCCGGACGAGCAGCGGCACTTCTTCGACAATGTCGAACCCGCCCGCGACGCCTGGGGCATCGCCATCTGCTGCGGCACCTCCTCCATGGTCCGCACCATTGCCGTGCAGGAGATCGGCGGGCTGCCGACCGAAAGCGTCACGGAGGATTTCCTCCTGACGCTGCGGCTGGCCGAACATGGCTGGAAGACCGTCTACCTCAACGAGGCGCTGACCGAGGGGCTCGCCCCCGAAGGGCTGCAGGAGTACATCGTCCAGCGCGGCCGCTGGTGCCTGGGGATGATGCAGATCGTCCGGAACGTCTACGGCCCCTTCGGCCGCCACCGCCTGTCCTTCATGCACCGCCTCAGCGTCTTCGATTCCCTGCTCTACTGGAACACGACCTTCGCGTTCCGCCTCGCCGGGATCATCTGCCCGCTGCTCTACTGGTGGGGCGGCGTCACGGTCGTGAACGCGTCGCTGGCCGACATCATCATCTATTACTGCCCTTATTACATCGCCGTGATGGCGACGCTGAACTGGCTGTCGAAGGGGCTGTTCATCCCGGTGGTGAACGATGTCGGCCAGCTCGTCGCCGCCTGGCCGATCACCCGCGCCGCCGCGACCGGGCTCCTGACCAAGGGCCCGCATAAATTCTCGGTGACCGCGAAGGGCGGCGACCGCACCCGGATCGTCGTGCAATGGCCGCTGATGTGGCCGTTCCTCGTGCTGTTCGCGCTCACGGTCGGCGGGCTGCTGGTCAATCTCCGCTCCGACTTCCTTTTCAACAATGCCGGGACGGCCGGCGACGGCATGGTCGTCGTGATGTTCTGGACGATCTACAACCTCTTCGTCCTGCTGGTGGTGATCGCGGCCTGCGTCGAGCGCCCGCGCCTCAACCAGCCGCAGCGCCAGGTGCTGCAGCGCGTCGTCCTCGAGACGCAGGGGCGCGAGCTGCGCGGCTGGCTCGTCAGCCTCGGCACCGACCATGCCCGGATCAGCGGCCCGGTCGGGCTGGCCAAAGGCCAGCCGGCCGCGTTGCGCCTGCCGATCATCGGCGCGATTGCCGGGCGGGTCCGCGACACCACGCGGGACGGCTATCTCATCGACCTCGAGCCCAGCGACGACCAGCGCAGCCTGATCATCGCCAAGCTGCACACCGCCTCGCTCACGCCCGGCACGGACAAGGGCGATATCGGCCTGATGATCCGCGAATTGGCGCGGGCGCTCACTCGCTAGGGGACAGGACATGGCAGCCAGACGAGCGCTTCGCGCGAAACGCCCCGGCCTCCGGACCTGGGTCATCATCGGCGGTGCGCTGCTGATGCTGATCCCTGCGGTCACGGCCGGCAGCTTCTATACCGGCACATTGCAGCGCCGCTCCGAGGAGCTGCTCGTCGACAAGCTGACGGGACGCGGCGAACTCAGCGCCGGCCTGCTGGCGCGTCGCCTCCACCAGCTCTGGCTGCAGGTCGAAGCCTTTTCGCGCACGGTCGACATCGCCCGGCTCGACAAGGTGCGCGAGCAGATCGACTTCATCGGCGACCTCGACCAGCGCTATTCCTGGATCGGCATCGCCAATGTCGACGGCAAGGTCCTGGCGGCGAGCCGCGGCATGCTGGAGGGGGCGAGCGTGGCGCAGCGCCCCTGGTTTCGCCGCGGGCTGACCGGACCGACCGCGGTCGACGTTCATGAGGCGCAGCTGCTGGCACAGCTGCTGCCCCAGCGCGCCGAGCCGCCGCGCTTCATCGACCTCGCCGCCCCGGTCAAGCAGGATGGCGGGGCGACGCTCGGCGTGCTGGGCGCGCATCTCGACTGGCGCTGGGTGATCGAGAACCTGGCCAGCATGCAGGCGCCGGGCATCGACGTCCTGCTCCTGTCGCGCGAGCGCACGGTGCTCTACGGGCCGCCGGACCTCGTCAACAAGCCGCTCACCGTCGGGTCCGCCCTGTCGGCGAACCGGGCGACCTCGATCGTCCTCGACGAGCGCTGGCCCGACGGGAAGGACTATATCACCGTGGTCATCCCGGCGGTCGGCCACGACAATCTCCCGAGCTTCGGCTGGTCGCTGCTCATCCGGCAGGACCGGGACGCCGCGCTGCGACCGACGCGCGACCTCGTCCGCAGTTTCTGGACGATGCTGGGCGCCGGCGCCCTGGTCGCGATCATCCTGCTCGCTCTGGGCGCGCAATGGATCACCACGCCGCTGCGGCGCCTGGCCGGATCGGCCGAGGCCATCCTGGACGATCCCGAGGCGGGCGCTCCCCATGTCGAGACCCGCTATGACGAGGCCGCGCGCCTCTCCGACGCGCTGGTCAGGCTGCAGAATGCGAACAGCAAACAGTGAGAGGCGAAGCAGCGGGCCGAGAGCCATCACCGTCCTGTCATGAAGCTCCGGTCAACAGGGGCAAAGCGCAATGGCCGGGCCCGATTCCATGCAGTTTCGCATCAGCAAAGCCAGTGACACAAGCTGGCCGCCTCTGATCCTGCTTCATGGTTCGGGCGGCAGCGAGATGGATATGCTGCCTCTGGCCGCTTCGGTGGCCCCGGGAGCGGCGACGCTCTCGCTGCGCGGCGCCATCCCCTGGGAGGAGGGCTACGCCTTCTTTCGCCGGCGGCCCGATCGCAGCCTGGACGAGGCGAGCCTGCGCGACGAGGCGCAGGCGCTGGCCGGTTTCCTGCGGCAGCTACCGGTTAGCCAGGGCTGGACGGAGCGCCCGGTGCTGATCGGCTTCTCGAACGGGGCGATCATGGCCGCAGCCCTCGTGCTGCTCTTCCCCGAGTTGATGCGGGGCGCCGCGCTGTTGCGGCCGCTCTCGCCTTTCGCCCCGAGCGCGGTGCCGCGCCTCGACGGGATGCCGATACTCGTCCTCGACGCGGCCCGCGACGAGCGGCGGCAGCCGCAGGACGGTGCCGACCAGGCCGCTCTGCTCAGCCAGGCCGGCGCCGCCGTCAGCCATCGCAGCACGGCATCCGGTCATCGCCTGTGCGAGGTTGATTTGGAGATCCTGCGCGACTGGCTCGCTCGCGCCTTCCCGGCCGATCGTCGCGGGCCGCTGTCCGGGGTCTGATCCCGCCCCGGCCGGCGAAAATCTAGCGCCACATCCCGCGCATCTTCGCCCGGACATCCATTCGCGGGCCGCCCAATGGCGCGCGCCCCTCGGACGCTTGAGCGAGCGGCCAGGCCACGCGCGCGAAATGCCCGAGCAGGGCGTTGGGGATGAAGCGCGTCCGATTGGCATAGACATGCCGATCGCCCGTCGCCGATTGCCCATGGGTGAAGAAGCGCTGCGGCACGACGAGATGCAGATCGTCCTTGGCGCGGGTCATGGCGACATAGAGCAGCCGCCGCTCCTCCTCGATCTCGTCCTTGGCGCCTGTACCGAGATCGCTCGGAATGCAGCCATCGACTGCATTCATGACGAAGACCGACTTCCATTCCTGGCCCTTGGCGGAATGGATCGTCGACAGGATCAGGTAATCCTCGTCGAGCAGCGGCACGCCGGCCTGGTCGCTGGTCGCATCGGGCGGATCGAGCGTGAGCTCGGTCAGGAAGCGCTCGCGGGAGGGGTAGCCGCCGGCGATCTGCTCGAGCTGGACGAGATCGGCCTGGCGGGTGGCGGCATCCTCGTGGATGCGCTCCAGATGCGGCTCGTACCAGCGGCGGGCGCGCTCGATCTCGCCCGGCCAGCCGGGCCGGCCGGTCCGCAGCTCCTCGATCGCGGCGACGAAGTCCGGCCAATCCTCGCCGGCGCGCGGCGGAGGAGGCGCGTCGCGCAAGGCTTCGAGCGGCGACGGCGCCTGCGCGACATGGTCGAGCACACGCTGCGCCGAATTGGGGCCGACGCCCGGCAGCAGCTGGAGCACGCGGAAGCCCGCGACCTTGTCGCGCGGATTCTCGACGAAGCGCAGGAGCGCCAGCAGATCCTTGATATGGGCGCTGTCCAGGAATTTGAGCCCGCCGAACTTGACGAAGGGGATGTTGCGGCGGGTGAGCTCGATCTCGAGCGGGCCGCTGTGATGCGAGGCCCGAAACAGCACGGCCTGCTCTTTCAGGATCGATCCGGCTTCGCGGTTCTGCAGCACCGTCTCGGCGATGAAACGGGCCTGGTCGGCCTCGTCGCGGACATGGACGAGCTGCGGCGGCGCTCCCGTGGCGCGATCCGTCCAGAGGTTCTTGGTGAAGCGCTCGGAGGCCAGATCGATCACCGCATTGGCCGCCGCGAGGATCGCGCTGGTCGAGCGGTAGTTCTGGTCCAGGGTGATGATCTCGGCCGGCGGCACGAAGGCGGCCGGGAAATCGAGGATGTTGCGCACGGTGGCGGCCCGAAACGAGTAGATCGACTGCGCGTCGTCCCCGACCACGGTCAGGCCCCGCCCATCGGGCTTCAGCGCCAGCAGGATCGATGATTGCAGGCGGTTGGTGTCCTGGTACTCGTCCACCATGACATGGTCGAAGCGCGCGCCGATCGCGGCGGCGATGTCGGGATCGGTCATGGCCTGCGCCCAATAGAGCAGGAGATCGTCGTAATCGAGCACGTTCTGGCTCTGCTTCGCCTCGACATAGGCGGCGAACAGCGTGTTCAGCTCGGCCGCCCAGGCGGTGCACCAGGGATAGGAGCGCCCGAGCACCTCCTCGATCGGCAGCTCCGCATTGACGCAGCGCGAATAGATCGCGAGGCAGGTGCCCTTGGTCGGGAACCGCGCCTCGGTCTTCGAGAATCCGAGCTGGTGCCTGACCAGATTCATCTGGTCGGCGGAATCCTCGCGATCATGGATGGTGAAAGCGGGATCGAGCCCCAGCTGATCGGCACAGTCGCGCAGCAGCCTGGCGCCGATGCCGTGGAAGGTGCCGGCCCAGCTCAGCGCATCGGCCAAGACGCCCGCGCCATCGCCCATCACCTTGCGCACGATCCTCTCGACGCGCCGCGCCATCTCCGACGCCGCGCGCCGTGAAAAGGTCATCAGCAGGATGCGGCGCGGATCGGCGCCGCTGACCAGGAGATGCGCCACCCGATGCGCCAGCGTGTTGGTCTTGCCCGAGCCGGCGCCGGCGATCACCAGCAAGGGCGCAGCGGCGAGGGAGCCGACGCCATGGGTGACCGCGCGGCGCTGCGCCGGGTTCAGCGCATCGAGATAGCTGATCGGGGTGAGGGCATTCATGATGGCTCGGCTCTTCGACGACGATGTTGGCAGGCCGCCCTCGGCGAGAACACAGTAGGAACATGCTTCGCATTGAAGTCAATGATTCAATCCGCGAGCGAGGAGGGGAGGCTGCCGCAAGCGGCCGCTTCATCTCTGCCACTGTCGATAGGTCAGGTTTTCGCGGAACAGGCGCCTGCCCAGGCCGTTCTCAAGCTGACCTATTCATCACAGGAGTTTCACATGGGCATTTTCGACAGCATCAAGCGGGCGATTTTTGGCGAGGCCAAGGCCGATACGGTGGCGGCGCCGACCCCTGCGACCGTTCCGGGCGCCGTGGTGCCGCCGATGGGCACCTCGACCGCACCCGCCTCGGCGCCGGCCGGCACGCCGGCGGGTCAGACCACCACCGCGGCCGGACCGGCCCCGATGTCGTCCGCGACCCAGGAGGTCGATGTCGCCCCCATCCTCGACAAGGCGGTGAAGGATAGCGGCCAGAACCTCAACTGGAAGACCTCGATCGTCGATCTGCTCAAGGCGCTGAAGCTCGACAGCAGCCTCTCCGCCCGCAAGGAGCTGGCGCATGAGCTCGGCTACACCGGCTCGACCGAGGACAGCGCCGCGATGAATATGTGGCTGCACAAGGCCGTCATCCGGAAGCTGGCCGAGAATGGCGGCAAGGTCCCGGCCGGCCTCGCCGACTGAGGGGAACGACCGATCCGACCGGAGCCCACGGGCTCCGCCGCGGCCCCGCGCGCCTGTTGAGGGCGGGCAGGGGCCGCCGAGCCGCGCTCCAAAAGGGCGCGGTCTATTTTTAGCCCGACCTCAGATCACGCCCATCACCCGGGCGAAGGCCCAGCCGACGGCTGCCAACCAGGCGAGCTGCATCCCGGCAAGGAACAGCAGCAGGCCACGCTCCATCAGGCTGTCGCTCATGATTGTCTCCTTCTGAAGCGTTTGGTTCAGGCCGGAACGCCCCGGCCGCGATACCGGGTCACGCTTCAAGTCCCGTACCATTCGAACACGTTGCGCCGGCGCCGGCCGTCGCCGGCCCGGTTCGGCGGGTGCGGGTTCAGAGTTGTCCGGTCTTGGAGCGGCGGGGAGAGGGCTGATTGGCGGCCGCCCGCAAAGGCGGCGGCCGCCCGGTCAGGGGGGCGCTGCGGAGGCGGGACGGCCCCTCCCGAAGAATCCGGTGAGCTTGGCCAGCCAGCCCAGCCCGAAAGCCAGGAGACCGAGCCCGATCAGCAGGATCTGCCAGAACTGCTCGTTCAGCCTGGCGGCGGTCCGCTCATAGGATAGGAGGACCTTGCCATTGCTCGTCGCCTCATAGATCAGGCTGGTTGCGGGATCGACGCGGAACAGCACCTTCTGGCCGGAGGGCACACGGTCGAGATCGTCCACCCACAGGTTCCTCGCCGGACGATAGAGGCCGGAATGGCGTCCCGCCCCGTAGAGCCGGATCTCCTGCGTCCTGTAGGTGCCGCGCGTCTGTCGCGCCCCCAGCCCGCCATAGGAGACGAGCGGCATCTCGACGATCACCGGCGCCTTTTCTTCGACCAGGACCAGCTGCTCCCGGGCGGTCGGACCCTTCCACCAGGCGGCCGCGAGCATAAACAGCCCGAGGCCCAGCCCGAAGGCGCTAAAGGCCAATGCCCAGTAATCGGTTCCAGTCCATTTCCCTGCCATCCGCGCCGACCACCCCTGCCGCGCATCGCCAGCCGAAGATTGCGCCGGAATGACGCCGGTGACAATGCGCCCCCCTTCAGCCCTCCAGCAGCCGTCGCATGGCGGGCACGTCGCATTGGAACTGGTTGATGCGCGGTTCGCAGATGAAGCCTTGCCGCTTCAGTTCCGCCATCGTCCGGCTCGCGGTCTCCGTCGTTAGGCCGAGCACGGCGCCGAGGTCCTCGCGGCTGAACAACTCACAGCGCTCGTCGCCGCGCGCCTCCGCCAGCCAGAGCAGGAGACGCACGACTCTCTCGCGCGACGAGCCGGTCGAAAATTCCGTGATCCAGCGGTCGGCATTGCTCAGCGCCCTGTGCCAGCGCGCCATCAGCTCGTTGAAGAGCTGGGCGTTGCTCTGGGAGAGCGACCGCACGAACTCCACCGGCAGCCGGCAGATCTCGGTCGGCTGAAGCGCGGTGGCGGTGTGCGGGTACTGGCCGACGATGAGCGCTTCGAGCCCGATCACGTCGCTGCCGCGCAACAGGCGCACGATGCGCTGCGTGCCGTCCGGCAGGAACTGAGTCAGCTTGACCATCCCGGAGCGGATCGTGAACAGCGAACCGGCCTCGTCGCCCATCCGATAGATCGTGGCGCCGGCTTCGTAGACCGACTGGTCGATGGGCCGGTGAAACCGCTCGAAATCATCCTCCGTCAGCCCCGCGAACAGCACCGAGCCGCGGATCGCGCAAAGGCGGCAATCCGCCGTGCCGGTCCAGGCTTCCGTCGCGCCGATCCGCTTCACGCATCGCTCCCCCGAGCCGTTCGAGCGCGGCATTGTGCCGAGCGACGGTCATGGCGCAAGCATGCGCCCTGCGACAAGACGCAGCGTCATGTCGCAGCTGCTCAGGACGGTTTCGTCATGGCTGATGACGAGGATGGCCTGCTCCGCCCGCGCGCTTCGCAGGCGCCGGAGCAGCGCGCCGGCCGCATCGGGGTCGAGTCCCTCCGTCGGTTCGTCCAGGATCAGGATCGGCGCGGGCTTGATCAGGGCCCGCGCCAGCGCGATCCGCCGCGCCTCGCCGCCGGAGAGCTGGGTGCCGTGCGCGCCGACGAAGAGGTCGAGCCCCTCGGGCTGCCGCAGGACGAAGGGCAGGATCCCGGCGAGTTCACAGGCGGCCAGCATCTCGGCCTCGCTCGCATCCGGCATGGCGAGGTGCAGATTGGCGCGGATGGTCGCGGCAAGGAGCGGGGCGTCCTGCGGCAGCAGCGCGATCCGCCGGCGCCATTCATCGCCATCGAAGGCCGAGAGCGCCGTGCCGGCGAAGCTCAGGCGCCCCTCGCTCTCGGGCAAAAACCGCATCGCCAGCCCGACGAGGCTGGTTTTGCCGGCGCCGCTCGGCCCGGCGACGCCCAGCATCCGGCCGGGCTCGAGCACGATATCGATGTCCCTCAGCGCGAAATCCGCGGCACCGGGATAGCGCAGGCCGACGCGCTCGAACCGCAGCACGCCGGAGGCCGGGGGCGCGATCGGATCGGCCGGTTCCGAGACGGAAGGCGCCCGTTCGGTCACGTCCATGAGCCGCCGCAGCGAGGCCAGGGCCGCCGGCAGCGACAGGAGGGCGAGCGGCAGCGGCGCCACCGCCTCGAACATTGCGAGCGAAAACAGCGCCAGCATCGGCACCTGCGGCGCCGTCAGCGCACCGGCTGTAAAGCCGGCGATCGCCAGAGCCATCGTCGCCATCAGAGCGAGATGGGCGCAAAGGCCGAACATCGCGCCGGTGAAGGCATTGGCCGCCGTCAGCCGCCTCTCGTCGCCCAGCACCGCATCGCTCTCCGCCAGGAGCCGGGCGAGATGGCGCTGCTCGGGGTCGTAGACCGTCAATTCCGCCAGCCCCTCGACATGGTCCACCAGCGTGGAAGCCAGCCGGCCCTGGCCTTCCGCCAGCCGCGCGGCGGCGCGGGCACCGTAGCGCCGGGCGGCCAGCGGCACGGCGAGCCCCGCCAGCGCCAGCAGCGGGGCCAGCACCGCCACGATCGGCGCATACGTCAGCGCGAGCCAGCCGAGACCGATCGCCAGAACGATGCCGGCGACCGCGAACGGCACGACCACGCGCAGCACCACCAGTTCGAGCCGGTCGACATCGCCGCGCAGCCGCGCCATCAGGTCTCCGTCACGCAGATCGGCGAGGGCCGCCGGCGCGAGCGGCAGCAGCCTCGCGAACAGCCAGGGCCGCAGCAGCGCCACGACACGCAGCGTCGCCTCGTGCCCGACCACGCGCTCGGCATAGCGGCCTGCGGTGCGCGTCATCGCCAGCGCACGGATCGTCGCGCCCGGCGTGAAAAAGTTCATCGAGACGCCGGCCAGCCCGGCCATGGCCATGGCGGTGATGAACCAGCCGGAGAGGGCCAGCAGAGCGATATTCGCCAGCATGGCCAGTGCCCCGAGACCGATCGCCAGCGCGATCCAGCCGGCCAGCGGCCGCAGCACCGGCCCGATCCTGCGCAGCATCAGCATGGGCTGGCCGCTTCCGCGGGTTCGGCCCGGCTCGGGACGATGCAACCCTGCTCAAGCCGGATGATCCTGTCGACCAGCGCCAGGCTCGCGGGCCGGTGAGCATTGACCAGGATCGTCCGCCGTCCCTTCAGCGCGGCGATGGCGGCGTGGATCATGGCCTCGCTGTCGTCGTCGAGATGGGCGGTCGGCTCGTCCAGCAGGACGAGCGGCGCATCGCGGTAGAAGAGCCGCGCCAGCGCGATCCGGCTCGCCTGCCCACCCGATAATGGCCGCCCGCCATTGCCGATCGCGGTGTCCAATCCCTGCGGCAGCCCGGCGATCAGATCGGCGAGGCCGGCGCGCGCGGCGGCGCCATGGATGGCGGCCTCGTCCGGATCGGCCTCTCCGGGCGCGATATTGGCCCGCACCGAGCTGGCGAAGAGCTTCGGCCGTTGCGGCATGAAGCCGAGACGACGGCGCCAATGCCGGGGCTCCAGGGTGTCGAGCGGCGTTCCGTCGATCAGGATGCGGCCGCTGGTCGGGGCGACGAAGCCGAGCAGCAGGGCCTGGATGCTGGATTTTCCGGCGCCGGAGGGACCCGCGAAGGCGATGCTTTCTCCGGGCTCGATGGCGAAGCTCACGCCACGCAGCGCCTCGCGCCCGTCGGGATAGGTCAGATGGACATCCTCGAAACGGATCGCGACGCCGCCAGCAAATCCGGGCCTGAGCGCTCCCCCGGCGAGCATCCGCTCCGGCAAAGCGTCGAGGGCGACGAGCCGGGACGCGGCCCCCAGAGCTTCCATGCGCGCATGATAGGCGGTGCCCATCATCCGCAGCGGAGCGTAGAATTCCGGTGCCAGCAGCAGGATGAACAGGCCGGTGCGATAGTCGAGCTCGCCCCAGAGCAGCCGGAAGCCGATCAGGACGGCGATGAGCGCGATCGCCACGGTCGCGAAGAATTCAAGCGTCAGCGACGACAGAAAGGCGATCCGCAGCACCGCCATCGTCTCCCGCCGGTAACGCTCGGCCGTGGCGCCGACGCTGGCGACCATCCGGCCACCGGCTCCGAAGGCCTTGATCGTGGCGAGAGCCTGCACCGCGTCGAGAAAATGGCCGGACATGCGCTGCAGGCGCAGCCATTGCCGCTGGTTGAGCGCCTCCGCGCCCTTGCCGATCAGGACCATGAAGAGCGGGATCAGCGGCGCGGTGACGAGGAACACCAGCGCCGACAGCCAGTCCAGCGGCGCCACCACCAACAGAATGCCGGCGGGCAGCATCGCGGCCTGCGCCGTCGCCGGCAGATAGCGCGAGAAGAACGGCTCGACCGCGCGCACACCGTCCGAAAGCGCCGCGACGATCTCGCCGGTCGGCAGCGCCGCGGCGCCCGCCGGTCCGACCCGGTCGAGCTTGCCGAGCAGGGCGCGGCGCAGCGCCGGCACCACCCGCATCGCCGCGGCGAAGCCGTAGCGCTCGGCGGCGAAGCTCGCGGCGGCGCGCAGCACCAGGATGGCGAGCAGCAGGGCGAAGGCCGGGCCCAGCGTGTCGAGCGGCTCACGGCCGCGCAGCGCCCGGTCGAACAAGCCCGCGACGCACCAGGCCTGCCACACGACCATCGCCCCCACCAGCGCGCCGGCCAGCATCGCGAAACGCAATTCGCGGGCGGCGAGGGGACGCAGGCGGCGGAGGAAGGCAAGATCGTTCGCAGAGGATGTCACGGGAATGCGATCGCCTTTCGGGTCGCCGCCGCGGCGCCGCGCGCGGCTGCGGCGCAGGGCATCACGGGCTGCCTGCTTCGTCCCCGGCCCGTCGCGGAGCGCCGGCGGCATCGCCGCGCGTCTCGAACTCGTTCTGGAATTCGAACCAAATCACATTGATGACGGCGATGGCGAGGGCGGCCGTGACGCCGAGAATCCAGGCGAAATACCACATGGCGGGGTCCTTCCGGCTCAATAGGCCTGATGCTTGTGCGCTTCGATATCCGCCACGGTGACCTTCCCCCACATCTGGACATAGGCCCAGACCGTGTAAGCGAGCACGATCGGCAGCAGGATCACCACGGCCCAGAACATGATCGTCAGGGTCAGGTGGCTGGAGGCGGCGTCCCAGACCGTCAGGCTGGAGGAGGGCTGCGTGCTGGACGGCATGATGAAGGGGAACAGCGACAGCCCGGCGGTGCCGATGATCCCGGCCAAAGCGAGGCCGCTCAGGGTGAAGCCGAGCCCGGGCCTGCCCTGCCGCGACAGGGCGGCGGCGAGCAGGGGCGCGGCGATGCCGATGAGCGGCGCGGCCAGCGCGACCGGCCAGTTGCGGTAGATGTCGAACCAGGCGCCGGCGGCACGCACCACCTCCTTGGCGAGCGGGTTCGGCAGCGCCGCGAGCGGCGGCTGCGAGACGATCCGATAGCCGTCTATGCCGAGCCAGACCCACAGCCCGCCCAGCGCGAAGAGGGCGGACACGGCGATGGCGAGCATCGGCACCAGCGCCCGCGCCCGTGCGGCGACGATGTCGTCGGTGCGCATCTGCAGCCAGATCGCGCCGTGCAGCGCCAGCATGCCGACGCTGACCAGCCCCGCGAGCAAAGCGAAAGGGTTCAGCAGCGGCAGCAGGGCCCAGATGAAGGAGCCCTCGTAATGCGGCCTGAGGAAGCGATCGAGATGGAAGGGAACGCCCTGCAGCAGATTGCCGAAGGCGACGCCGAAGATCAGGGCCGGGATCAGCCCGCCCGCGAACAAGCCCCAATCCCAGGCATTGCGCCAGCGCGGGTCGTCGATCTTGCTGCGATAGTCGAAGCCGACAGGGCGGAAGAACAGAGCGACCAGAACGAGCAGCATCGCCAGGTAGAAGCCGGAGAAGGCGGCGGCGTAGACGGCCGGCCAAGCGGCGAAGATCGCGCCGCCGGCGGTGATCAGCCAGACCTGGTTGCCGTCCCAATGCGGGCCGATCGTGTTGATGATGACGCGCCGTTCGCTGTCGTTGCGGCCGAGGAAGGGCAGCAGCATGCCGACGCCCATATCCATGCCGTCGGTGATGGCGAAGCCGATCAGCAGGGCGCCGACCAGCACCCACCAGATCAGTTTCAGGCTTTCGTAATCGAGCATCGTCTTGCTCCTCCGACAGGGATTGCGCTCATTCGGCGGCGACGAGGCCGGGCGGGACGGGCGAGGGCGGATCGCTCCGCTCATGGTGATAGCGGCCGGTATGCAGCGAGCTCGGTCCGAGCCGGACGAAGCGGACCATGAGGTAGATCTCGATGACGAGCAGCAGCGTGTAGAAGGCGAAATAGACGCTCATCGACACGATCAGATCGGTGACCGTCAGGGCCGAGGTGGCGAGGAAGGTCGGCAGCACCTCGCCGATCGCCCAGGGCTGGCGGCCATATTCGGCGACGAACCAGCCGAGTTCGCAGGCGAGCCAGGGCAGGGGTATGCTCCAGACCAGCGCATGCAGAAGCCAGCGCTGCCGCTCGATCGTGCCGCGGGCGAGATAATAGAAGGACAGGGCGAAGAGGCCGAGCATGGTGAAGCCGAAGGCGACCATGATCCGGAAGCTCCAGAACAGATAGGGGACATGCGGGACGCTGTCCCACGCCGTCGCCGCGATCTGCTGCTCCGTCGCGGTCACCGGATCCTCGACATGGCGCTTCAGCATCAGCCCGTAGCCGAGATCCTTCTTGTGATCGTCGAAGACCGCCTTGGTCTCGGCGGAGCTGTCGCCGGCGCGCAGCTTCTCGAGCGCGCCATAGGCCAGAATGCCCGAGCGAACGCGCTGCTCGTTCCTGGCCACCAGCTCGGTGATGCCGGGGACCTGCTGGTCGAGAGAGCGCGTCGCGATCAGGCCGAGCACCCAGGGGATCTGCAGCTCGAAGCGGTTTTCGCGCTTGTCGTGGTCCGGCAGCGCGAGGAGGTTGAAGCTCGCCGGCGCCTGCTGGGTGTGCCACTCCGCCTCGATCGCGGCGAGCTTCATCCTCTGGACGTCGCCGAGCTCATAGCCGCTCTCGTCGCCGAGCACGATCACCGAGAGCGAGGAGGCCAGGCCGAAGCCGGCCGCGACCGCGAAGGAGCGCTTGGCGAAGGCGAGGTCTCGGCCCTTCAGGATGTACCAGGCCGAAATCCCGATCACGAAGATCGAGGCCGTGACATAGCCGGCCGCGACGGTGTGGATGAACTTGACCTGGGCCACGGGGTTGAACAGCACCGCGGCGAAATCGGTCATCTCCATGCGCATCGTCTCGGCGGAGAATTCGGCGCCGACGGGGTTCTGCATCCAGCCATTGGCGACCAGGATCCAGAGCGCGGACAGATTGGTGCCGAGCGCGGTCGCGAAGACGACGGCGAGATAGCGCTGCTTGCTGAGCCGGTCGCGGCCGAGCAGGAGCAGGCCGACGAAGGTCGATTCGAGGAAGAAGGCCATCAGCCCTTCGATCGCCAGCGGCGCGCCGAAGATATCGCCGACATAATGCGAGTAATAGGCCCAGTTCGTGCCGAACTGGAACTCCATGGTCAGGCCGGTGGTGACGCCGAGCGCGAAGTTGATCGCGAAGAGCTTGGTCCAGAACCGCGACATGTCGCGGTAGATCTCCTTGCCGGTCATCACATAGACCGATTCCATGATCACCAGGATCCAGCTCAGCCCCAATGTCAGCGGAACGAAGATGAAATGGTACATCGCCACCGCGGCGAACTGCCACCGGGATAGCTCGACGAACATCGGGTCGATCATAAAGAGCTCCTCGCGAACGGCGCGTCTCGGCCCGGTCGACCGGCCTCGGCGCATGCCGCGGCCTTACGTAAAGGCGGGTGCCGCACCCGCGCATTGCGTTACGTCAATTGTGGGAGGAGTTGGTTGTGGCCCGGGTGGTGGGCTCGGTCGAATCGATGCCTGGGAGACACGCCCCGTGCCGCGACGGGTGGCTGCACGGGATCGTCAGGGGAAAGACGAGCCGTAAACGCTGTATCAAGGGCTCAGAAAGGAGTGGCGGAGACGGAGGGATTCGAACCCTCGATACCCTTGTGGGGTATGCTCATTTAGCAAACGAGTGCCTTCAGCCTCTCGGCCACGTCTCCGTTGCGTGCTCTATGCCTGATTGCGGATTGGTTTGACAAGCCGTCCCCGCCGAAATTGCATGCGCGGCCGGTCGCGCCATGCCCAGAGACGAGGCGGATGAGTTGGTCCGGCTCGCCGATTCCTCCCATCCGCACGTGACCGTCGATGCTCCAGGCGTGCGAGGCGCAGTACCCCGCGAGCCTGAGCAGGGTGGACGCAGTGCCGGCGCAGGTGGATTTCTCCAGTTTTGGCCGAGTTCCGAGCGCTGGTTTCGGCCGAGTTCCGAGCGCTGGGCCGCTGCCTCGGGGCCCCGATGATGAACATCTCCGGACGGGTTTTTCAGAGAGGAACGGTGAGGCCGGCGTGATAGCGGCCGCCTCTCGCGAGGCCGCCGATGCATCGCCTCCGCCCGCCCTCTATGCCTCGCCGACGCCTCACAGCGCCGATCGCCCCAGCCCGCGCCTGCGGGCGCAGGTGGCATCGTCATGAAGACGCGCAACTGCCATCGCCGCACCGTTGACGGCGCCGGCGATTGCGGTTCTGATGGTTGGAAGGACAGTCTGATATATGAAGATGGCGGCTTTGAGGAGGACGGGCCGCAATCTCGCAGTTCGCATGTTCAACCCTGACCGGAAGCGTCGCTCGGCCGATTGGCGCGCTTATTGCCTGTGCCGGCGGGATGGAACGGATGGTGGGGCGAAGGCGGCGATATATGAGCGCTGGGAGGGGGAGCGGCCGGTGGCGACGCGGGCTCCACTCGGGTTCGCGCCTCGGGCCGGATCGGGCCTCGCCGGGCCGCGAGGCTCAAGCGCGGCAAGACTTGCACGGTGCCGACGGTCCGGGGCGGGGGCCGAAAAATGTTCGAGCCTGCCAGTGAACGAGAACAGAGGGAAGGATGACATGATGACCGGATTGAAAAGCATGATCGCGGCCCTGGCCTTGGCCGGAGGGCTCGGCCTCGCCGCTCCCGCCGCTCTGGCGCAGAACAAGCTCGAGCTCAACATGGCCACCCCCTGGGCCGGTGGCCATTGGCTTGATATCGGCGCCAAGAAATATGCCGAGAACGTCGAGCGGATGACGGAGGGCCGCATCAAGATCAACGTCTTCCCGGCGGGCGCGCTGGGGCCTGCGCTGAAGGTGACGGAGACGGTGCAGAAGGGCGTCGCCGATATGGGCCATTCCTGGCCGGGCTATGATTGGGCCGTCGACCGGACCGGGGCGATCTTCTCCGGCTGGTCGGCCGGGCCGAACCCGGAAGAAATGATGATGTGGCTGTTTAACGGCGGTGGCGCCGATCTCTGGAAGCAGTGGCGCAAGGAGAAGTTCGACGTCGTCGCCTTTCCCTGCGGCGTGCTGGAGACCGAGTTCTTCATGCATTCGCACAAGCCGATCCGCACCGCCGACGACATGAAGGGTCTGAAGCTGCGCACCTCTTCCTCCTGGGCCGAGATCGCGCCGATGCTCGGCGCCTCGACGGTGGTCCTGCCGGGCTCGGAAGTGTTCAGCGCGCTGGAGCGCAAGGTCGTCGACGCGATCGAATGGGGCGGGCCGGGCAGCAACCTCTCGGAAGGTTTCCACAAGGTCGCGAAATACATCATCATGCCGGGGCTGCATGCGCCCTCCGGCGCGCATGATTGCATCTTCAACAATGCGACCTGGGCCAAGATCGGCGACAAGGACAAGCAGCTTCTGGAGCTCGCCGGGCGCCTGACCGTGTTCGACACCTATCTCGGCTATGCCAAGAGCGACCTCGATTCCTACAAGCAGATCAGGGCGACCCCCAATCTCGAGGTCATCCAGGTCGATCCGAGCCTGACCGCCGCGGTGGTCAAGGCCTCGAACGAATGGGCCGAGAAACAGGCCGGCAGCAATGCCTGGTTCAAGAAGGCCTTCGAGAGCCAGAAAGCCTTCATGGCGTCGGTCAAGCCGCTGGCCGAGTTCCGCTTCGCCACCGGCTCGCGCTGATCGGCGTCCCGCGCCGTTCCCTCTGCCGGCGGCTCCGCGAGGGGGCCGCCGGTGTCGTCCCGCCCGAGCTCCAGGGTCCACCCCATGCCCATCATCCGTCTCATCGGCCGGCTCTCTCTGTGGTCGGGCCGCCTGGGCGCCTTCGTCGTGCTGCCGCTGGTGCTGGCCATGGTCTTCGAGGTGGTCAGCCGCTATGCCTTCGCCGCGCCGACGGCCTGGGCCTTCGAGCTCAGCTACATGATGATGGGCACGATCTTCCTGCTCGGCCTGTCCTATGCCGTGCTGCAGAACCAGCACGTCAATGTCGATTTCATCCACCAGATGCTGCCGCGCCGCGGCGTCGCCGCGATCGACGCCGTCGGCTATCTGCTGATGGCCGGCATGCTGGCCTGGCTGACCAATGTCCTGGTCGCCAACGCGATCGGCGTCTACCGCACCGGGGAGGGCTCCGGGCTCTCGGCCTGGAACCCGCCGATCTGGCCCTATCGCTGCATCTATGCGCTGGGCTTCGGCCTGTTCGCGCTGCAATGCCTCGCCAAGGCGATCGAGAACCTGCTGATCGTCGCCGGGCGCGACAGCGAGGAGGCCGGCCGATGACCGCTCAGACCGTCCTCTGGATGTTCCCGGTCCTGCTGGGCCTGATCTTCCTCGGTTTCCCCGTCGCCTTCTCGATGATGCTGGCGGCGCTCGGCTTCGGGCTGATGCGCTTCGGCGGCACGCTGGTCCATCAATTCGCCCAGCGCATCGACGATCTCGCCACCAATTACGTGCTCGGGGCGATCCCGCTCTTCATCTTCATGGGCTCGATTTTGGAGCGGGCGGGGATCGCCGAGCGCCTGTTCGACGCGCTCTACATGTGGACGCGCCGGCTGCCGGGCGGGCTCGCCGTCGCGGCGCTGCTGATGTGCACGATCTTCGCCGCGGCCAGCGGCGTCGTCGGCGCGACCGAGACGCTGGTCGGCATGCTCGCCATCCCGGCGATGGTGAAGCGGCGCTACGACAACGCCCTGATCTCGGGCACGATCTGCGGCGGCGGCTCGCTCGGCACCATCATCCCGCCCTCCGTTCCCGTGGTGGTGCTGGCCCCGATCGCGGCGCTGTCGATCGGCGATCTCCTGGCCGGCATCCTGCTGCCGGGCCTGCTGATGTCGGGCCTGTTCATCCTCTACATCGTCATCGCCTGCGGGCTGAAACCTTCGCTCGCCCCGCCCGAGACCGAGCCGGACGGGCGCAGCTTCGCAGAGAAGATCCGGATCACGCTGGTCGCGCTGATCCCGCCCGGCTTCCTGATCTTCACGGTGCTCGGCACCCTGTTCATGGGGCTCGCCACCCCCACCGAGGCCGCCGCCTGCGGCTCGCTCGGCGTGCTGATCCTGGCCGTGCTGTATCGCCGGATGTCGTGGCACCTTCTGTACCAGGCGACACTGCAGACGGTCTCGCTCACCGCGATGATCCTCGCCATCATCCTGGCCGGCGGCATGTTCTCGGGCGTGTTCTTCGCCTCGGGCGGCATGCAGGCGACCAAGGGCGTGCTCGACGCCTTCGGCCTCTCGCCCTGGTCGGTCATCGCCATCATCCTGTTCGTGGCGTTCATCCTGGGCTTCCTGATCGATTCGATCTCGATCATCCTGATCATCGTTCCGATCGCGATCCCGCTGGTGAAGAGCTTCGGCATCGATCCGCTGTGGTTCTCGGTGGTGCTGCTGGTGATGCTGCAGACCGCCTATCTGACCCCGCCCATGGCGCCCTCGATCTTCTATCTCCGTGCCATCGCGCCGCCCAGCATCCGTCTGAAGGACATGTATTGGGGGGTGATCCCGTTCATCATCTGCCAGCTTCTGGTGCTCGGCCTGCTGCTCGTGGCGCCCTGGCTGGCGACCTGGATGCCGAAGGTGATGTATGGCGGCTGAGCGCGGCGCGAGCCGGAAGGGATAGTGACGATGAAACTGGCAGGCAGGATCGCGATCATCACCGGTGCGGGCTCCGGGATCGGCCATGAGGCCGCGAAGCTCTTCGCGCAGGAAGGCGCCTTCGTCGTGGTGGCCGACCGCAACGGCGCCGCGGCCGCGCAGGTGGCGGCGGAGATCGCGGGGCAGGGCGGCAAGGCCGAGCCCCTGGTGGTCGATGTCGCCAGGGAAGCCGAGGTGAAGACCATGGTGGAGACGGTGGTGGCGCGCCACGGCCGGCTCGACATCCTCGTCAACAATGCCGGCTACGGCTTCGCCGGCACCGTCGTCACCACATCCGAGCAGGATTGGGACGCGCTGATGGCGGTCAACGTCAAGGGCGTCTTCTTCGGCTGCAAACACGCCATTCCCGTCATGGAGCGCCAGGGCGGCGGCGTCATCGTCAACACCGCTTCCGCCGTCGCCAATGTCGGCATCCTGGATCGCGCCGCCTATGTCGCCTCGAAAGGCGCGGTCCAGGCTCTGACCCGCGCCATGGCGATCGACCATGTCGGCGCCGGGATCCGGGTCAATTGCGTCGCGCCGGGCACGATCGAATCGCCCTATTTCACCGAGATCCTGAAGGCGCCCGACGCCGCCGCGCTGCGCCGCGGGCTGGAGCAGCGCCAGGCGATGGAGCGGCTCGGCCAGCCGGTCGAGATCGCCCGGGCGATGCTCTTCCTCGCCAGCGACGATTCCTCCTTCTGCACGGGCTCGACCCTCACGGCCGATGGTGGCTGGACCGCCCGATGAAGCCGCCGCGCCGGCACCGCGGCGCGCCATCACCATGGACCGCTTCGGCCGGCGCCCGCATCGGGCCCGGCCGTCGCCAATGAACAGGAAATGCGATGTACGGACTTGAAGGCCGCAAGGCGATCGTCACGGGCGCTGCCCACGGAATCGGCAGGGCCATCGCCGCGCGGCTGGTCGCGGAAGGCTGCGCGGTCGGCATCTTCGACCGGGACGAAGCCGCCGCCGAAGCCGCGGCGCAGACGCTGCGCCAGGCGGGCGGCACGGTTTTCGTCGCCAGCGGCGACGTCTCGGCCAAGGCCAATGTCGCGGCCGGCATCGGCAGCCTGATGGAGAGGCTGGGCGAGGTCGACATTCTGGTCAACAATGCCGGGATCTGCCGCGTCGGCAAATTGCTGGAGACCAACGACACCGACTGGAACGCCACCTTCGGGGTCAATGTCGACGGGCTGTTCCACGTCACCCGCGAGGTGGCGCCGCAGATGATCGCGCGGCGCCGCGGCGCGATCATCAACATGGCGTCCTGGATGGGGAAATCCGGCGTCGCCGCCTATGGTGCCTATTGCGCCTCGAAATTCGCCGTGGTGGCGCTGACCCAATCCTTCGCGGCCGAGGTCGGAGAGTTCGGGGTCCGCGTCAACGCCATCGCGCCCGGCCTCATCGTCGACACGCAGATGCGCGATGAATCCGAGGTGGAGCGCAAGGCGCAGGGCCTGCCCTCCGCGCAGGACCGGGCGCAGTCGATCCCGTTGCGCCGCCCCGGCCTGCCGGAGGACATCGCCAAGGCCGTGCTGTTCCTGGCCTCGCAGCAGGCCGACTACATCACCGGCGAGACCATCAGCGTGACCGGTGGGCTCTGGAACGACTAGGGAGGACTGGCCGATGCCGCGCTTCAAGGATTTCCGCCCCGCCGGCGTGATTCCCGCGACGCTTCTGGTGCTCGACGAGGATATGGGCATCGACGAGCGCCAGACCCGCCGGCATCTGCGCGACTGCGCGCTGGTCGACGGCGTCTCCGCCGTCACCGTCAACGGCCATGCCTCCGAGGTCCATGCCTGCTCCTTCGCCGAACAGCAGCAGATCCTGGCGGCGTCCCTGGCCGAGGTCGGAGACACCGTCCCGGTGATCAACGGCGTCTATGCGGATGGCTCGATCGAGGCCGCGCGGATCGCGGCCATGGCCGCCGCCGAGGGCGCCTCGGCGCTGCTGGTCTTCCCGCCCAACAGCATGGCGATGGGCGGGCATCTCCGCCCCGAGATGGCGCTGAACCATTACAGGCGAATCGCCGACGCCACCGACCTGCCGATCATCGCCTTCCAATATCCGATGGCCAGCCATCTCGGTTACGGCTTCGAGACCCTGCTGCGGCTGTTCGAGGCCGTGCCGAGCATCGCCGCGATCAAGGACTGGTCCAATGACGCGATGCTGCACGAGAAGCACATCCGCACCTTCCAGAGCCTGCCGCGTCCCGTGAACGTGCTCACCACCCATTCCTCCTGGCTGATGGCCTCGCTGACGCTGGGCTGCAACGGGCTGCTCTCGGGCTCCGGCAGCGTGATCGCCGATCTGCAGGTGGCGCTGTTCCGGGCCGTCAAGGCCGGCGATCTCGCGGCGGCCCAGCGGGTCAACGACCGCATCTACCACCTCTCCCAGGTCTTCTACGCGCCGCCCTTCCTCGACATGCACAACCGGATGAAGGAGGCGCTCGTCCTGCTCGGGCGCATCGACAAGGCCGTGGTCCGGCCTCCCTTGGTCAAGATCTCGGAGGCGGAGATCGCCCGCATCGGCGAGGCCCTGACCCGTGCCGGTCTGGCCCCCGCCGCTTCGGCCGGGCTGGCAGCCTGAGCGCATCCCGGTCCCGGTCCCGTTCGCCCGACGGAGACAGATCCGCCTGCCGACTCGGCAGCTGATGAGCGCTCGACGATCTGGATTGCATCGCTGCCGCTCGCAGTCCCTGCATAGCCGGCTGCGAGTCGCTCCGGCCGACGCGACCGGCGAAGCCGATCGCGACGCTGTGACGCTTTGCCTCCCCGCGGCGCTGCGGCCCCGCCGCTTCCAAAGTTGAACTTCCAGAAGCAGGCGTGTAAAGAAAACGACACGCCAGAGACCGCCATCCGCACATCCGGGACATAATAATATATCATTACGCCAAGAGATGATGTCGTGGTGATCTTACCAACAGTTATCGCTATTTTATATACTGGCTGAAGTAAATAGTGATAGTTGGACATCATTGTCGCATGCGTACATAATTTTAAGTCTACTTTGTTCGTAGCGTACGAAGTTTGTCGTTTCGTAATCGCTCCCGGCGACTTCAAGAATGGATCGGTGATTCTCGCGAGGGGAGCGATGGCTTGGAAGACTTTAAGGGGCGTCCGACTTACACAGGGGCGTGCTCGCGATGACTGTTAAAAAGCCTGTTTTCGGCAATCGACTTCTGGCAGGGCTGAGCACAGATGATCTTTCGCTGCTGCAGCCGCATCTGGCGCCGATCGACCTCGGACTGCGTTTCAGGCTGGAAACCGCCAATCGACCGGTCGAGAACGTCTATTTTCTCGAGCAGGGCGTGGCGTCGATCGTCGCACAGGCACAGCGTGGCCGCATCCAGGCCGAGGTCGGGATCGTCGGCCGGGACGGCTGCACGGGGCTGTGCCTCCTGCACGGCTCGGACCGGTCCCCGAACGACACCTTCATGCAGGTCGCGGGCAGCGGTTACGTCGTCGAGGCGGACCGGCTGGCGAAGCTGCTGCAGCAGAGCCGCAGTCTCGAGCGGCGCCTGCTGCTCTTCGCCCATGTCCAGCTCGTCCAGACGGGGCAGGGCGTCCTGGCCAATGCGCGCGGCAGCATCGAGCAGCGGCTGGCGCGCTGGCTGCTGATGTCGCATGACCGGCTGCGCAGCGACCGCTTCAAGCTGACGCATGAATTCCTGGCGCTGCTTCTGGGCGTGCGGCGGCCGGGCGTGACGATCGGGCTGCAGCGCCTCGAGCAGCAGGAGCTGGTGCGCACCAGCCGCGGCGAGATCACCCTGATCGACAGGCTCGGCCTGGAGCGCGCGGCGGGTGCGCTCTACGGGGTCGCCGAGGCAGAGTATGAGCGGCTGTTCGGCTCAGCCGCGCCGTGACGTCGCCCCCGTGCAGCGCTCTGCGCCTCAGGCGCCGTAGCGCCGCCGCAGATGCGCCTTGAACACCGAGGCGTCGAGCGGCCGGCCCGTCGCTGCCGTCATCAGCTCGTCCGTCTCGTATCGGCTGCCCTGGCTGTGGATGTTGCGGCGCAGCCAGCCGACCAAGGGCGCGAAATCGCCGCGCCCGATCCCGGGCAGGATGTCGGGTTCGGCCGTGCAGGCCGCGTCGAAGATCTGCGCCGCCGACATCGCGCCCAGCGTATAGGTCGGGAAATAGCCCCAGCCCCCGCTCGGCCAGTGAATGTCCTGCAGGCAGCCGCGCCTGTCGTCGGGCGGGGTGAGGCCGAGCAGCGTCTGCATCCCCTCACGCCAGGCGTCGGGCAGCGCCGAGAGCGGCATCGCATCGGCGATCAGCGCCTTCTCCAGCCGGTAGCGCAGGATGACATGGGCTGGGTAGGTGACCTCGTCGGCATCGACGCGGATATAGCCCGGCTCGACCCTCGTATAGCGCCGCCAGATCGCATCCGCCTCCCAGGCCGGCCCCTCCGCGGCGAAGGCCTCCCGCATCAGCGGCGCGGCATAGCTGAGGAATTCGCGGCTGCGGCAGGCCTGCATCTCGACCAGCAGCGACTGGCTCTCATGCAGGCTCATGCCCCGCGCCTGGCCGACCGGCTGGTTGAGCCAGGCCTGGGGCCGGCCCTGCTCGTAGAGCGCATGGCCCGTCTCATGCAGCACGCCCATCAGCGCCCGGGCGAAATCGGCCTCGTCGTAGCGGGTGGTGATGCGCACGTCGTTATCCGCCCCGCCGCAGAACGGGTGCATCGACACATCCAGCCGGCCGCGCTCGAAATCATAGCCGAGCGCCTTCATCATGGTCAGCCCGAGCGCGCGTTGCCGTTCGATCGGGAAGGGCCCTTCCGGCTCGGCGGGACGCGGCCGGCGCGCCTGCACCGCGAGCGCCTCCTGGGTGAACTCCGGCAGGAACACCGCGAGATCGTCGAACAGCGCGTCGATCCGCTCCGAGCGCCCGCCGGGCTCGTAATCATTGAGCAGCGCGTCATAGGGGGAGAGGCCGAGCTTTTCGCCCTTCGCCTGGCCGATCTCGCGCTGCAGCCTGAGCACCTCGCCGAGCAGGGGCAGCAGCCCGGCGAAATCGCTCTCCGCCCGCGCCTGGCGCCAGCGCATCTCGCAGGCCGAGATCGCCTTGCTCGAGGCTTCGACGAGCGCGACGGGCAGAGCGGTGTCGACGGTCCAGACCCGCCGGATCTCCCGCAGATTGGCGCGCTCCCAGGCGCCGAGCTCGCCATCGGCCTCGGCCTCCTCCAGCCAATCGCCGATCCGCGGCTCCGTCGCCATCCCGTGGCGCAGCACCTGTAGCAGCGCCATGCTCTCCGCCCGCGTCTCGGCCGCCCCGGCCGGCATCATCGCCGCATGGTCCCAGCTCAGGATCCCGATGGCGTTGGACAGGGCTGCGATCCGCGCGAAATGCGCGGCGAGATGGGCGTAGGCGGGGCTGGTGGCTGGGGCAGACATGGGCGCTCCTGATACTCGCCGCTGGCCGGGCGGCGAACGCGCATAGCACGCCGTCTCGCCGCGATCTCGCCTTCCCTCGCGGGAAGGGGTTGCAGCGCGCGGGACCCGCCCGCTCCGGCCGCCGCGCGGGCCGCTCCCGGCCGGAGCCGGGTCAGACCAGCAGGTCGCGATGATGACGCGGCTGCGAGCGCAGATATTGGCGCGGCGCCTTCACCGTCGCCCCGAGCTCGGCCGCCGCATGCCAGGGCCAGCGCGGATCGTAGAGAATGCCCCGCGCGAGCGCCACGAGATCGGCATCGCCCGTCGCCACGATCGCCTCGGCCTGCTGCGCCTGGGTGATCAGCCCCACCGCGATCGTCGGCAGGCCGGTGGCCTCCCGCACCGCCCGGGCCAACGGCACCTGATAGCTCGGGCCGAGCGGGATCGCCTGCGCCGAGGAGATCCCGCCGCTGGAGACGTCGATGAAGCTGCAGCCGCGCGCCTTCAGCTCGGCCGCGAAGGTGATGGTCTGGTCGATATCCCAGCCGCCCGGCACCCAATCCGTGCCCGACACCCGCACGCCGACGGGAATAGGGGCAGGGGTGGCGGCGCGAACCGCGTCGAAGACCGCGAGCGGAAAGCGCATCCGGTTGTCGGGCGATCCGCCATAGGCATCCTCGCGCCGGTTCGACAGCGGCGAGAGGAACTGGTGCAGCAGATAGCCATGCGCCGCGTGGATCTCGATCAGCTCGAAGCCCAGCCGCACCGCCCGGCGCGCGCAGGTTGCGAAGGCTTCGACCAGCGCGGCGACGGCCGCTTCGCCGAGCGCCTCCGGCGGGCGGGATTGTCCGTCGAAGGGAATGGCGGAGGGTGCGACGGCCTGCCAGCCACCGGCGTCGAGCGCGAGCTGCCCGCCGCCCCGCCAGGGCTGGGCGGCGGATGCCTTGCGGCCGGCATGGCCGATCTGGATGCCGATCGCCATGTCGGATTGGCCGCGCACGGCGGCCAGGGTCCGCGCCAGCGCCGCCTCCGTCTCGTCCGAATAGAGCCCGACATCATAGGGGGTGATGCGCCCGATCGGCTCCACCGCGGTCGCCTCGATGATCATCAGCCCGGCCCCTGACAGCGCGAGATGGCCGAGATGGATCAGGTGCCAATCGGTGGTCCGCCCCTCCTCGGCCGAATATTGGCACATCGGCGAGATCACGATGCGGTTCGGCAGGGACAGCTCGCCGAGCTGATAGGGGCTGAAAAGCTGGCTCATCGAATCGGGTCTCGCTGCTCTGGCGGACGGTGCGGAGGGTCCGCCGCTCGTCGTCCCAGCATGCGCAGCCCGCGCGCCGCTGTCGACGGCGGTGACGCGTCATCGCCCCGCCACCAGCCACATGGTCAGCGGGAAGCTCATCGACGCCAGCGCCGTGGCGGCGACCACGGCGACCGCGATGGTCCGGCTGCCGGTCTCGAAGCGCTCGGCGATCACGAAGACGTTCGAGGCGATCGGCAGCGCCGCATAGAGCACGCCCGCCGTCACCCAGAACGGTTCCAGCCGCAGCAGCACGGCGAGGACGAGATAGGCCAGCAGCGGGTGCAGGATCAGCTTGCCCAGCACCAGCGGCACGATCTCCAGCCAGCGTGCGTCGCCGCCCCGGGCCGCTTCCTGGCCGGTCCATTGCCGCGCGGCGAGCCCCAGCGCGAACACGCCGACGGGCGCCGCCGCCCCGCCCAGAAACACGAGAAACCGGTCGACCGGCTCCGGTATCGGCCAGCCGCTCAGCGACAGCGCCAGCCCGGCAGCGACCGAGAGCATGAAGGGGTTCAGCGCGGTGCCTCTGATCAGCCGGCCCGCTATGGCCGGAACGGAGCCGCTGCCGCGCCCGGCCTCGATCAGCCCGATCGAGAGCGGCACCACGATCGCGGTATCGCAGATCAGCCCGATCGCGATCGGCGCCGCCGCCCTGTCGCCGAGGATGGCCAGCATCAGCGGGATCCCGAGAAAGGCGAAATTGCCGCCGATCAGGCATTGTGCCCGCGAGACGGCGGTGCCATGCGCCCATCCGAAGACCCGGCGCCCGATGGCGACGCCGAGCAGCAGCATCGTCAGCGCGATCAGGGCGAGGGCGGCGAAATAGCCGACATGCCACAGCTCGGCGAGCGGCTGGCGCGCCATCACCCTGACGACCACCGGCGGGATCGCGATGGTGAAGGCGAAGGTGTTGAGCACCTTCACCGCCTCCGGCCCGAACAGCCCCCGGCCCGAGACCAGCGCGCCCAGCGCGATGACGGCGAAGAACGGGGTGCTGATCGCGAGAAATTGCAGCATGGCCTGGGGGATGCGGAAGCGGGCCCCGCTCTGTGGCCGGAATGGCGGCGTCGAGCAAGGGCTGCGGCGGCCTTTCCTGCCGCCGGCAGCCTCATACCGGGGGCGGGCGCGCGACCCCTCGCGCCGGGCCGCGCGTCGCCTTCCCCCCGGATGCCGCGCGCTACCAGCTGTAGCGGAGCGTGGCCTTGCCGCCGAGGCTGTGGCTGTTGCGGGCGAATTCGCCCTCGAAGCTCGCCGCCACCGTCATGGCCTTGCTCAGCCTCAGTTCGGCCGCCGCCGTGCTGCGCAGCGCCGTGCGGTCGACCGGCGCGCCGCGGGTGAGGGTCGTCACCCCCGGCAGCGCCTGGAAGCTGACGAGGTTGCTGGTGCTGGCCTTGTCGTTGGCGATGAGGGCGGCGCCGGCACGCAGGGTGAGCGGCAGGCCGGCCAGCATGAAAGTACGGTCCAGCCGCAGGCCGAGCTCGCCGCGCAGCCGCGTCGCATCCTTGGCGGCGAAGCCCAGCGCGAAGATCCCCGGCCCCGACAGCGCCTTTTCGCGATAGGCCGGCAGCGACAGCAGGCTGAACTGGGCGGCGGCATAGGGGGTGAGGCCGAAACCCGCGAGATCGACCCGGTGCCCGGCCTCGAGCCGCGCCGCATAGCTGTTCGCATGGAAGCTGCCCTGGAGATGCTCGCCGGGCAGATAGCGGTCGGTGGTGATCTCCTGCCAGCCATAGCTCGCCGAGGCGGCGATATGGCTGCGGCCGAATTGCTGGCGGATGAAGGCGCCGGCCTGGAACAGGCTGGAGGATCCGGAGCCGAGGCCGAAGCTGTTGAAGCTGGTGCCGGCGCCGCCGAGCGCGAAGCCCAGCGTGGTCTCCGGCGACAGCCGGTAATCGGCGCCGACCGCGGCCCCGTAGACGCGGTTGGTGGTCGCCGCCGTATTGGCGGGGCCGTTGGCGCCGTTGAACTGCACGCCGCCGAAGCCGCTGCCCCAGACGCTCCAGCGCCAGAGATCGGGATCGGCCGTGAGCTGCGTCTTCGCCACCGGCCGGTCGGATCCGGAGCTGCGGCTGGAGGCATAGGCGGTATAGCCGCCGGGGCCGGGTGCGATCGGCACGCCGCGCTCGCCCGGGACGCCGTCGTTCAGCGCGCCCAGGAACTGCGTCGTCGCCACGGCGCTATTGCCCTGCGCGGCGAGGTTCGATTCGCCCGTCGCCTGCGACAGGCCCAGCGCCGTCAGCTGTCCGAAACCGAGCGGGATCGAGCCGGTGCGGTTGAAGAAATCCGTCAGCAATCCGGCCAGCTGGCCCTGACGCGGGCTCAGCGGACCGAGCGCGGCAGCATAATCCAGGTTCAGGTCGAGATAGGCGTTGCGCGCGTCGTAGCGCAGGGTCGGAACGAAGGCGCCGGGCAGATAGCTCGCGACCTTGGGCACGAAGCGGCCGACGACGCCGTTCGCCGCCGTCAGGATCGTGTAGTGCTCCCGCACCGCATCGGCGGTGGACGAGGCTCTCGGCGCGACGATCGCGTCCTGCACCAGCGCCTTGCCGGTCACCAGCGTCAGGTCCGAACGGCTCTTCTCGACCTCGACCAGATAGATCGACCCGGGATCCATCCCCAGATCGCCGCGCACGGTCAGCCGGCCGATCCCGTTGCCCGGGGCCAGCACGCCGGCGCTGCGGATGCGCGTATCGCCGACAATGCCGTTGCCGCCGAGCGCGCCACCGGCATCGACCAGCACCTGGCGGGAAGCGGTGATCGAACCATCGACCGACAAAAGCCCGCCATCGACGCGCGTCAGCCCGGTATAGGCATTGCTGCCGGAGAGCTTCTGCGCGCCGCCCGACACCGTCACCCCGCCATCCCCGGAGATCGTCCCGGCGAAATCATCCGCCGCCGCGGTCAGCGTCAGCGTCTGCGCGCCGAGTTTGACCGCGCCGGAGCCGGCGAGGCTCGCCACCTGGGCGCCGCCGGTCTTGGCCGCGATATCGAAGGTGCCGCCGGCCTCGCTGTAGATGCGGGCCGAGCGGGCGATGCTCCCCGCGCCGGCCAGAGCGAGCGTGCCGGCGGTGATGCGGGTCTCGCCGCTATAGCTGCTGACGCCGGACAAAGTGAGCGTGCCGGCGCCGATCTTGAAGAGATGGCCGGCGCTGGCGTCATCCGTGACGGTGCCGGCCAGGGTCAGGCCGAAGCCCGCGGTGTCGATCTGCCCGACGCCGCCGATCCGGAGCGTATTCGCGACGCTCAGCCCGTCCGCCGCCGCATGCAAGGTCGTCAGATGGCGCATGGCGAGCGGGCCGGTGCCGAGCGCGGTGGCGCTGCCCAGCCCGAGCGTGCCGCCTTCCAGAATCGTGCCGCCGGAATAGCTGTTGTTGCCGGCTAGCACCAGCCGGCCATCGCCGCTCTTCACCAGACTGCCGACGTAATCGGCGTCGGTCTTCCGGGCGAGCATGGGCAGATGCGCGTCGATCGCCTCGATATCGGCCCTGATCCGATTATTGGTGCGGATGATGCCGTCGCGCTCCTCATCCGGGACCGAACCCAAAGGCGGAACCTCGGCGAGTTCCGCCAGCAGCGCCTGCTTGCGCGCCGGCGCTCCCGCGATCTCGGCCTGATCCTCCTGCTTGCGCGCGGCCAGCGCCGTCTCCGAAATATCGTTCTTCCAGAGGTCGGCGCTGCCGCCGGGCAGGTTGGCGTTGAAGCGGCCCAGCAGCTGCGCGGGACCGTCCATGCCCTTGCGCAGGTCGACCATGCCCCAGCCGGTGACCTCGTTCGGCACACCCGGCGTGCCCCCCTGCTGGGCGGCCGTGGTCAGCAGGATGGTCCGGATTTCCGCATTGCCGAGATAGGGATAGCGCTCCATCAGCAAGGCGAGCGCGCCGGAAACCATCGGCGCCGCCATCGAGGTGCCGGAGTCGAGGCCGAATGACGTAGGCCCCGTCGCACTGAGTATCTTGGTGCCGGGAGCGGTCAGGCACCAGTATTTGGCGTAGCGGCATTGGCCCGAATAGATGCCGGGCTTGGCGTCCGGCCCGGTGGCAGTCACGGCGATCCAGGCCTTTTCCAGCTCGGGCCGAAAATGCGGCAGCCCGGCGAAGATGTGCGGCATGGATTTGGCAGTGCCATTGCCGGCCGACCAGACCATCAAGGCGCCGGATTGAGCCGCCGCGACCGCGGCATCCAGCGAGGAGCCGGCCGGCGCTTCGTAGAAGGATCTGGCGACCAGGCCCATTGACCGCCAGAACGAGCCGTTCCCCCAGCTCTGATTGATGATGCGCACGTTCTGGTCGATCATGCCCTTATAGATCGGGCTGAAGATCGCCGTGTCGCGCCCCGCGACGGGAAACGTCGCGGGCTCGCCCGTCAGGGCGGAGTTGCCGGAGACGATGGTCGCCCCGAAGGCCACGCCATGCGTCGGGGCCGAGGATGTGCGCGCGCCGGCCGCGATGCCGGCGACATGCGAGCCATGGTTGAGGACGCGGGGCGAGGTGGTCGGGTCGTCGCCGCGCAGGGTGAAGCGGTCGCCGGCCTTCGCGTAGTCATTGACGTCAGCAACGGAGCGACTGCCGCTGACATCGATGGAAATCAATTTTCCGGGCGCGGAAAACATCGGGTTGGCCCGGTAGGTCCCTGTATCGATGACGCCGATCCGCAAACCGGTTCCCGTCAGACCGCGCGCATAGGCATATTCGGCGTTCATCAGCGAGAGGTCGGCTCGCGCCGCGCCCTGGAGCGACTGTTTCCAGCTGGCGACCGCGGCTGCGAGATCGCTTGTCGTCGTCCCATCCGCCTTGACGAAACTATCCGCTTGCGCGGCTCCGCCGCCGAGCATGGCCAACCCGAGAGAGAGGCTGGCGAGCCCGGCGGCCCATCTCGCCCGGGGCGGACGATGGACCGCCGGAACTGGACAGGGCTTGCGGCGAAGGCGCAGCGACATGGGACAACCTCGTTCAAGAGACTGTCACAAAGCGTAGATGTCACATTGCGGCGTGCATAATTCGTATTCCTCATGTCGCCGCTCAACTATGAGCAGCATTCATAACTCGTTTACCATGACATGACCCAGGGAAATTCCCCGCACGCTCTGTCGCATGACGAAAGAGGAGAGGTGGCGGACGGCGGCCCTGCGCGAGCCGCCGCTGCGTCAGGGGCTCAATCCAGGATCGTCGCCAGCACTTTTTCCAGCGAATGCTGGCGATAGGGCTTGCGCAGCAGCACGGTGCGCGGCGCGTTCTCGAAGCCCGGGACCTCGTCGCGGCCGGTCGCGAAGATGATCGCGATCTCCGGGCTCACCGCGCGCAGGCGCCGCGCCAATTCGTCGCCGGGAATGTCCGGCAGGCCGATATCGGTCAGCAGGATGTTGATCGGCTGGCCGGAGGCGATCTCCAGCGCCGACAGCCCGTTCTCGGCCTCCAGCACCGTATGGCCGAAATCGCGGATCATGTCGGCCGTGTCCATCCGGATGATGGCGTCGTCCTCGCAGACCAGCACGGTGAGCGCGCCGGGCGGGGCGGCGGCCGCGCCGTCCTGCTCCTGCGCGGCGGGCGGTGGCGGGGGCTGCGACGGAACCTTGCCGTCCTGCGCCAGAACCTGGCGGATCTTCCGCGCCAGCGCCTCGCGCGTATAGGGCTTCGACAGAAGGTTCACGCCCTCGTCCAGCCGCCCGCCATGGACGATGGCGTTCTCGGTATAGCCCGAGGTGAACAGCACGCTGAGATTCGGCAGACGCTCCTTGGCCTTGCGGGCCAGTTCCGGGCTTTTGAGCTGGCCCGGCATCACCACATCGGTGAAGAGCAGGTCGATCGACACGCCGCTCTCGATCACGGCGAGCGCGCTCTGCGCGTCATGCGCCTTGAGCACGCGGTAGCCGAGCTCGCCGAGCAGCGCCAGAACGGTCTCGCGCACGGCCTCGTCATCCTCGACCACCAGCACGGTCTCGGAGCCGCCGGTGACCGGGCCGCTCTCCTTCTCGACCAGCAGATCCTCGGCCTGGGTGGACCGCGGCAGATAGAGCTTGATCGTCGTGCCCTGGCCGGGCTCGCTATAGACCTTCACATGCCCGCCCGACTGGCGCAGGAAGCCATAGACCATGGAGAGGCCGAGCCCCGAGCCCTTGCCATGCGATTTGGTTGTGAAGAAAGGCTCGAAGGCCTGTTCCATCACCTCCTTGCTCATCCCCGAACCGGTATCGGTCACGGAAATCTGCACATATTGCCCGGGGCTGACATCGCTGTGGCTGGCGGCATAGGCATCGTCGAGAAAGGCGTTGCCCGCCTCGATCGTCAGCTTTCCCTGCTCGTCCATCGCGTCGCGGGCATTGATGGCGAGGTTGAGCAGGGCGTTCTCGACATTGGTCGGATCGACCAGCGTGTTCCAGAGGCCGCCGGCGATGATCGTCTCGATCTCGATCGCGTCGCCCAGCGTCCGCCGCAGCAGATCGTCCATGCCCCGGATCAGCCGGCCGACATTGACCACCTTGGGCTCGAGCGGCTGGCGCCGCCCGAAGGCGAGCAGCTGCGCGGCGAGCTTGGAGCCGCGCCCGACCCCGGCCATGGCGTTCTCGATGCGCTTCTCGGCGCGCTCATTGCCGCCGACCTCGCGCGCCAGCAGCTGCAGATTGCCGCTGATCACCTGCAGCAGATTGTTGAAATCATGCGCCACGCCGCCGGTCAGGTTGCCGAGCGCCTCCATCTTCTGGCTGTGGCGCAGCGCGTCCTGCGCCTTGGCGAGTTCGGAGGTGCGGGCCGCCACCCGCTCCTCCAGCGTCTCCGCGAGATCGGCCAGCGCCGCCTCCGCCGTCTTCTGGTCGTCGATATCGGTGTTGGTGCCGATCCAATGAGTGATGGCGCCGCTCTCGTCCCGGGCCGGAATGGCGCGCGCGATATGCCAGCGGAAGGCGCCGTCGGCCCGGCGCAGCCGGAACTCCATCTCATAGGGCTCGCCGTCGCGCAGCGCGTTCTCCCAGGCCGCGGCGGCCCCCGCGACATCGTCGGGATGGACCATGATCGCCCAGTTCTCGCCGTCGAGCGTGCCGGGCTGAGCGCCGCTATAGGCGTAGATCTGCTCGTTGAACCAGTCGAGCGCCCCGTCCGGCCGCGCCGTCCAGACATGGTTGGGCAGGGATTGCGACAGGCTGCGGAACCGGGCCTCGCTCTCCTGCAGCGCCGCCTCCGCCGCCTTGCGGGCGGTGATATCGAGGAACAGCACGGAAAACCGCTCCGGCGCGACGCGCCTGGCCCGCGCCTCGAACCAGCGGTTGCGCAGGGCCGGCACATGAATTTCGTAGCGGGCCGGCTGGCCGCTATCGACGACGCCGGCATAGGCATCGACCAACGCCCGCGGCAGATCGGGGATCACCTCGCTGACCGGCCGCCCGATCGCATCCTCGACGCGGATGTCGGTCCGCGCCTCGAAGGCCGGGTTCATCTCCAGGAAGCGGAAATCGACCATCCGTCCGGCGCCGTCGCGAATCGCTTCGGCGATGAAGAAGCCTTCCTGCATCTGCTCGAACAGGCTGCGCCAGCGCGCCTCGCTCGCACGCAGCGCCTCCTCCACCGCCTTGCGGGCGGTGATGTCGTAGCAGACCCCGATGAAGCGGACGCGGCCGTTCTCGGGCGAGGACACCGCCTCGCCCTGGCGGGCGATCCAAGAGACCGCGCCGGTCTCGGGATCGATCCTCCGGTACTCGGCATAGACCAGCGGGTTGGGCTCGTGCAGCCGCGAGGAGCCCCCCAGCGCCCGGTCCTCCGGATGCATCAGCGAGGTCAGCAACCGGTCGGTCACCTCGATATCGGGCGCGAGACCCCAGATGCGCCGATAGGCGGGGGAGACGTCGAGCCGGCCGCTCTCCGGATACCATTCGAACACGCCGACGCCGCCGGCTTCCTGCGCGATCTTCAGCCGCTGCTCGGCGCGCACGCGCTCGGTCGTCTCGACCACGATGGCGAAGACCCCCGCGGGCCGTCCGTTCTCGTCGAGGATCGGCATGTAGTCGAGGTCGAGCCAGCAATCCTCGGGCAGGCCGCGCCGGTTCAGTACCAGCCGCTGCTCGCGCAGCGACAGCGTGCCGCCCGACAGCACCGTATCGAGCACCCGCCGGTTCAGCTCGGCCGCCTCCGGCCAGCCTTCGAGCACCTTCATCCCGAGCAGCGCGGGATGGCGTGCCCCGGCGAAATCGGCATAGGCGTCGTTGTAGATCAGGAAACCATCGGCGCCCCACAGCATCACGATGGGCAGCGGTGCCCTCAGCATCAGCGCGATGCTGGTCCGAAGGCTCTGCGGCCAGCTCTCCAGCGGGCCCAAGGCCGTATCCGCCCAGGGGAAGCCCCGTATCAGAGCTCCGGTCGCGCCGCCTTCGTTCAGGAACCCGTATGGATCATTCGGCTGCGGGGGCGACATGAAGCTCTCTGAACGAAGCAGGAGCAGGGTTTTTGGCCGGTTGCGCCGAAAGCCGCAAGGGCTTTGCGCGCGCCGGCCCCCGGCGCGACCGCGTCCCCGCCTCAGCCCTGCAGGGCCTGGTCGAGCACGCGCACCACATGCAGCGCCTCCCGCTCGGCGCCATCATGGATCTGGTGGCGGCAACTCGTGCCGTCGGCGACGATCAGATCGGCTGCAGCCGCCTTCCGCACGGCCGGCAGCAGCGACAATTCGCCCATCGCCAGCGAGACGTCGATGGTTTCGGACCTGTAGCCGAAGGCGCCGGCCATGCCGCAGCAGCTCGACTCGATCGGCCCGACCTCGAGCCCCGGAACCGCCCGCAGCGTCTCCTCGACCGCGCCCATCGCCGCAAACGCCTTCTGGTGGCAATGTCCGTGCAGATGCGCCACGCGCCCGCCCTGGTCCCGGAGCGGCAGCCTCGTCGTTCCGGCCTTCAGATCCGCGGCCAGCACCTCCTCGATCAGGAAGGCGGCCCTGGCCAGAGGCTCGGCCGCATCCTTCGGCAGGAGCGCGCCGAATTCGTCGCGCAGCGTCAGCAGGCAGGAGGGTTCGAGCCCGACGATCCGCGCCCCTCCGGCGACATAGGGCGCATAGGCCTCCACCACCCGCCGCGCTTCGGCCCGCGCCTCGTCGACCAGCCCGGCGGCCAGGAAACTGCGGCCGCAGCACAGATTGCGCCCGCCATCGGCCGCCGCGACCCGGTGCAGCCGGTAGCCGCCGGCGGTCAGCACGCGCGTCGCGGCATTCAGATTCTCCGGCTCGAAGGCGCGGTTGAAACTATCGCCGAAGAGGATGATGTCGCGGCCATCGCCGCGGAGATCGGCCGGGCTCGCCGGGCTCCCGCTCTCGCGCCAGGGCTTGCCCCAGACCGGCAGGCTGCGGCGCGCGCTGAAGCCGAGCCAGCGCTCGCTCAGCTTCGCCAGCGCCGGGATCCTGTCGCGCAGGTTCAGCAGCGGCGCGATCCGCGCGGCGAAGGGCGCGTAGCGCGGGAGATAGGCGATCAGCCGCTCCTTCAGCGGCAGGCCGTGGCGCCGGTGATAGTGGTGCAGGAATTCGATCTTCATCCGCGCCATGTCGACCCCGGTCGGGCATTCGCGCTTGCAGCCCTTGCAGGACACGCAGAGATCGAGCGTCTCCTTCATCTCCGGCGAGGTGAAGGCGTCCGGGCCGAGCTGGCCGGAAATGGCGAGGCGCAGCGAATTGGCCCGGCCGCGCGTGACGTGCTGTTCCTCCTGCGTGGCGCGCCAGGAGGGGCACATCGTGCCGCCGCTCATCTTCCGGCAGGTGCCGTTGTTGTTGCACATCTCGACCGCGCCGCCGAAGCCGCCCCAATCGGACCAGTCCAGCGCCGTGCCGGCCGGCACCGGCGTCGCATAACCCGGCGGAAAGCGCATCAGGCTGCGATCGTCCATGCGATAGGGCCGCACGATCTTGCCGGGGTTCAGCCGGTTGTCGGGGTCGAACCCGTCCTTCACCTGCTCGAAGGCGCGGGTGAGGGGGGCGCCGAACATCGGCTCGACGAAATCGGAGCGCGAGATCCCGTCGCCATGCTCGCCGGAGAACGAGCCCTTGAAGCGCCGCACCAGCGCACAGGCCTCTTCCGCGATGGCGCGCATCGCCTTCACCCCCGCCTCGTCCTTCATGTTCAGGATCGGGCGGACATGCAGGCAGCCGACGGAGGCGTGGGCATACCAAGTGCCGCGCGTGCCATGCCGTTCGAACAAGGCGGTGATGCCGTCGGTGTAATCCGCCAGATGCTCCAGCGGCACCGCGCAATCCTCGATGAAGGAGACCGGTTTTCCGTCGCCCTTCATCGACATCATGATGTTCAGGCAGGCCTCGCGCACGTCCCAGACCGGCTTCTGCCGCGCCGGCTCGATCACCTCCACCACCGCATCGGCGAAGCCGTGATCGGCCATGCATTGGCCGAGCCGCTTCAACTCCTGCTTCAGGGCGGCGAGATCGTCCCCGGCGAATTCCACCAGCAGCAGGCAGTTCGGCCGGCCGCGGGTGATATCGGCCAAAGTGCGCACGAAGAGCGGGATATCGGCGCCGAGCACCAGCACATTATTGTCGACGAGCTCCACCGCCGCCGGGTCGAGCGCCACGATATGCCGCGTCGTCTCCATCGCCGCGCGGAAGCTGGGGAAATGGCAGACGCCCATGACGCGATGCGCCGGCAAAGGCGAGAGCTTCAGCGTCGCTTCGGTGGTGATGGCGAGCGTGCCTTCCGATCCGACGAGCAGCCGCGCCGGATTGGGGCGCGCCGGAAGCAGCTCGTCCAGATTATAGCCGCCGACACGGCGCTGCACCTTCGGGAAAATGCTCTCGATCTCCGCGCGGTGATGCTGCGCCAGCCCGGTCAGCCGCGTCACCAGATCCCGCGCCCGCGGCGAAATGTTGTCGCCGATGGCGCCTTCGCCGAGCGCGAAGGCCTCGCCATCATGGAACTGCGCCCGCAGCGCCAGGACATTGTCCGACATCTTGCCGTAGCGCAGCGAGCGGGCGCCCGAGGAGTTGTTGCCGGCCATGCCGCCGATGGTGCAGCGGCTGGCGGTCGAGGGCTCGACTGGGAAGAACAGGCCCTGCTTGCGCAGCTGCGTGTTCAGCGCCTCGAGCACCAGGCCGGGCGCCACCGTCACGGTGCGGGCTTCCGTGTCGAGGGCGCGGATGCCGTTGAAATGCCGGCTGAGATCGAGGATCAGCGCATCGCCGATGGGCTGGCCGTTCTGCGAGGTACCGCCGCCGCGCGCGATGACCGGCACGCCATGCTCGGCGGCGATCTGCAGCGCCGCGGCGATATCCGCCTCGCTGCGCGGGAAGGCCACGCCCTGCGGGATGATCTGGTAGATCGAGGCGTCGGTGGCGTAGCGGCCGCGGGTGAAGGCGTCGAAGCGCACCTCGCCCTCCAGGCTGCGCGACAGCCTGCGCTCCAGCCCGAGATTGCGCGCAGTGCCGCTGCCGGCCGCCTGATGTCCCATGAAATCTCTCCCGCGGCGCCGGCCGGCGTCAGTTTCTGAATGCAAAATAACGGAGTCAGCCATCCGCCGAGGCGGGCTGCAGGGCAGGGCGCTCCGTTCCGGCGGCGACCGAGCGCAGCTTGTTGCGCAGATGCCTGAACAGGATGTCGCTGAGCTCGGGCCCGTCGCGCCGCGACAGCGCGTCGAGGATCGCCTCGTGCTCGCGCATCGCCTCGCCCCAGCGGTCGCGCTCGCCATCGAGATTCGCGGCATAGCGCACCCGCCGCAGCCGCCCCGACAGGCTGGCATAGGTCGCGCTCAGCGTCGCATTGCGCGCAGCCGCGACGATGCGGTGGTGGATCTCCTGGTTGAGCTTGAAATAGGCCGCGAGATCCCGGTGCAGATAGGCCCGGTACATCGCATGATGCGTCTCGACGATCTCGGCCAGCTCGGCCTGGGTGATACGCTCGCAGGCGAGGCGCCCAGCCAGCGCTTCGAGCCCGCCGATGACGTCGAACAGCTCCTCGACATCGGCCTGCGTCAGCGCCCGCAGCCGCGCCCCGCGATTGGGCAGCAGCTCGATCAGCCCCTCCGCCGCCAGCACCTTCAGCGCCTCGCGCAGCGGCGTGCGCGACACGCCGAAGCGCAGGCAGAGCTCGCGCTCCGGAATCCGCCCCCCTTCCGGCACATGGCCCTCGACCAGCCAGTCGCGCAGGGCCGAGACGAGATCATGGTGCAGGATCCCCGCAGCCGGCTTCTCGGTTTCGCTCATCATGCTCCATTCCAGGCCGGTGCGGCCGCCATTGCCAGCGTGCGATCACATAAGCATTGCACACATCTCATTCCGCGGCTACGGTCAAAATGAATTCAAAAACAATCCGGCTGCAGGAGCCGAGGGAGACGATCATGAGCGCGCAAGGCCGGCATTTCCTCCATATCCCGGGTCCGAGCCCGATCCCCGATCGCATTCTCCGCGCCATCGGGATGCCGATCATCGACCATCGCAGCGCCGAATTCGCGCGTCTCGGCAAGGAGGTGCTGGAGGGCTGCAAGACGATCTTCAAGACGAGCCGCCCCGTCGTGATCTATCCCTCCTCCGGCACGGGCGCCTGGGAGGCCGCGATCGTCAACACGCTCTCGCCCGGCGACACCGTGCTGATGGCGGAGACCGGGCATTTCGCGACGCTGTGGAAGCAGATCGCCGATCGCTTCGGCATCAAGGTCGATTTCATCCCCGGCGATTGGCGTCGCGGCGCCGACCCCGCCGCCATCGAGGCCAGGCTGGCCGAGGACCGCGGCCATGCGATCAAGGCGGTGATGGTCGTCCACAACGAGACCTCGACCGGCTCGACCAGCCGCATCGCCGCGATCCGCCAGGCCATCGACGCCGCCGGCCACCCGGCGCTGTTCATGGTCGACACCATCTCCTCGCTCGCCTCGGTCGATTACCGCCATGACGAATGGGGCGTCGACGTCACCGTCTCGGGCTCGCAGAAGGGGCTGATGCTGCCGCCCGGTCTGAGCTTCAACGCCATCTCCGAAAAGGCGATGGCGGCCTCGAAGGCCAATACGCTGCCGCGTTCCTATTGGGACTGGCAGGAGATGGTGAAGATCAACGCCAACGGCTTCTTCCCCTACACCCCGGCGACGAACCTGCTCTACGGGCTGAAGGAGGCGATCGCCATGCTGCACGAGGAGGGGCTGGACCGGGTCTTCGCCCGGCACCAGCGCCTGGCGGCGGCCTGCCGCGCCGCCGTCGCGGCCTGGGGCCTCGACGTGCTGTGCCAGAACGAGGCCGAGCACTCGCCGGTGCTGACAGCGGTGCTGATGCCGCCGAGCCATGACGCGGATGCCTATCGCAAGATCACGCTCGAAAAATACAACATCTCGCTCGGCTCCGGCCTCGGCAAGGTGGCAGGCAAGGTCTTCCGCATCGGCCATCTCGGCGAATGCAACGAGTTGATGCTGCTGGGGGCGCTGTCCGGCGTCGAGATGGGGCTGGCGGCCGCCGGCGTCCCGCATCGCAGCGGCGGCGTCGCCGCGGCCATGCAGCATTTCGAGGCGGCCGATGCTGGCAATGCTCCGGTGGCCGCTGTAGCCTGATCGGATGACCGAGACCGTCCTGCTCGCCGTCGCCGGCGGCGTCGCGACCCTGACGCTGAACCGCCCGGCCGTCCTCAACGCCTTCGACGCCGAAATGGCCCGCGCCTTGTTGGAGCGGGTCGAGGCGTTGGCCGGGCGCGAGGATATCCGCGCCGTGCTGATCAAGGGCGAGGGCAGGGGTTTCTGCGCCGGCGGCGACGTCTCGCAATTCGGCGCGGGTGGTGATCCGGCCGTCGCGGTGGACGCGATCATCGAGCCGCTCCATGCGGCGATGCTGCGCCTCGCAGAACTGCGCGCGCCGACGCTCGCCTGCCTGCACGGGGCCGTGGCCGGAGCGGGGTTCAGCCTGGCGCTGGCCTGCGACCTCGCCATCGCCGCCGAGGATGCGCGCTTCAGCATGGCCTATGCCCGCATCGGCGCGACGCCCGACGCGTCCGGCACCTTTCATCTGCCGCGCCTGCTGGGGATGCGGAAGGCGCGCGAACTAGCGCTGCTGGGCGAGACGCTTGCTGCCGACGAGGCGCTGCGGCTGGGGCTGGTGAACCGGGTCGTGCCGCCGGCCGAATTGTCCGCGCAGGCGCAGGCGCTGGCGGAGCGGCTCGCCGCCGGACCGACGCGCGCCTATGGGCGGATCCGGCAGCTGCTCGACGCCTCCCTCGACCGCTCGCTCGCCGAACAGCTCGAGGCGGAGCGCGCCGCCTTCCTCGCCTCCACCCGCACCGCCGACTTCGCCGAGGGCATCGCAGCCTTCCTGGAGAAGCGCCCGGCGCGGTTCACCGGCGCCTGACGCAGAGTCCGGAACCGGATCGGCGGCAGGGGCGTTCGTGCCCGCTGACTGGGAGTTCTCGCACCATGACCCGCATCGCCGTCTCGGCCGTTTTCGCTGCAGCCCTCGCACTGGCGGGGTGCATCCCCGACGGGCCGGTCGGCAACGCCTCCGTGCCGGAGCCGCGCAAGCCCGTCGAACTGCAACGCTATCTCGGGACCTGGTACGAGATCGCCCGCTATGAGGCGAGCTTCCAGCGCGGCTGCGAAGCGGTGACCGCCTCCTACAGCCTCCGGCCGGATGGCGAGATCGCCGTCGTCAACAGCTGTCGCCAGGGCTCCCCGACCGGGCCGGAACGCTCGGCCGAGGCGGTGGCGAGCCCGGTCGCCGGATCGAACGGGGCCAAGCTCAAGGTCTCGTTCTTCCGCCCCTTCTATGGCGATTACTGGGTGCTGGATCGCGCGCCCGACTATTCCTGGTCGATCGTCGGCGAACCCTCCGGGCGCTATCTCTGGATCCTGTCGCGCACGCCCCGGCTGAGCGAGGCGCGGGTGCAGGCGCTGGTCGAGCGGGCTAAGCAACTCGGCTACGACACCAGCCTGCTGCGCCGCACGAAATGGTAGGCGGCGGCGCAGGGGCAGGGCAGCGCCGGCCGCTCAGGGTTTGAGATAGGGCATCCGGACGCCCTGTTCGCTCATCGTCGAGCGGTTGGCCTCGCGCCGCTTCCGGATCTCGCTGCGCGCCACCGTGCGCAGATGCACCTCGTCCGGCCCGTCGATGAAGCGCAGCGCCCGGCCCCAGGAATAGATGAAGGCGAGCGGCGTGTCGTTGGTCAGCCCGCCGGCGCCGAAGACCTGGATGGCGCGGTCGGCGATCTTGGTCTGGAGTCTGGCCGCCACGACCTTGATCGCCGAGACCTCGGTGCGGGCCGCCTTGTTGCCGTGCCGGTCCATCATCCAGGCGGCGCGCAGGCAGAGCAGCCGCGCCTGGTCGATCTCCATCCGGCCTTCCGCGATCCAGTCCTGGATATTGGCGTAATCGGCGATCGGCCGGCCGAACGCCTTGCGCTGCAGGGCGCGCTCCACCATCAGCTCCAGCGCCACCTCGCATTGGCCGATGGTGCGCATGCAATGATGGATGCGCCCCGGGCCGAGACGCGCCTGCGCCAGAGCGAAGCCCGCGCCTTCCTCGCCCAGCATATTGGCGGCGGGAACCCGGACATTGTCGAAATTCGTCTCGGTATGCCCCTCGGGGGAGAGATGGTTCAGCACTGGCAGGTTGCGCATCACGCTGAGGCCGGGCGTGTCCATCGGCACCAGGATCATCGAATGCCGCTTGTGCGGGTCGGCGTCGGGGCGCGTGTCGGACAGGCCCATCACGATGCAGAGCTTCACATTGGGATGCAGCGCCCCGGTGGTCCACCATTTCCGGCCGTTGATCACGTAATGATCGCCGTCGCGCGTGATGGTGGTCTGCAGATTGGTCGGGTCGGAGGAGGCGACGCCGGGCTCGGTGATGCCGACGCAGGAGCGGATCTCGCCGCGCATCAGCGGCTCCAGCCATTGCCGGCGCTGCTCCGGCGTCGCGAACATGTGGAGGATCTCCATGTTCCCGGTATCGGGCGCGTTGCAGTTGAACACCTCGGAAGACCAGAAGAAGCGCCCCATCATCTCCGCGAGCGGCGCGTAATCGAGATTGCTCAGCCGCGTCCCGGGCTCGTCCGGCTTCAGCGCCGGGAGGAACAGGTTCCACAGCCCCTCGCTGCGCGCCTTCTCCTTCAGCCCGTCGATCAGCGCCATCGGGTAATGGCCGGCCTCGACCTCCTCCCGCCATTGCGTGTCCGCCGGCTGGATATGATCGTCCATGAAGGCCTGCAGCCGGCTGCGCAGCTGCTCGACCCTGTCGGAATAGGCGAAGTCCATGGCGTCCGTCCCCGGTTCGGCCCGCCGCGTCCCGGCGGGCCCTGTCTCGTCAAGCGTTGGTTTCGATGAGCGCCTGCGCCCGCAGCGCGAAGCTCTCCGCCAGTTCTCCGACGGCGACCGCATTCTCCGCCGCCGCATTGCCGGCTCTGGCCCGCGCGGCGATGCCGTCGAGGATGACGGCGAAACGGAACAGCGAGAAGGCGATGTGGAAACGGCCGGGCCCCTGCGCACGTCCCGCCGCCAGGCAGTAGCGCTCGAGATACTCCTCCTGGCTCGGAATGCCGAGGGCCGCGCGATCGAGCCCGACGATGCCGGCATACATGGCCGGCGTCGACTGCCAGGGCAGGCAGGAGAAGGCGACGTCGGACAGGGGGTGTCCGAGCGTCGACAGCTCCCAGTCCAGCACGGCGACGACCGTCGGGGTTTCGGGCGCGAACATCAGATTGCCCGGGCGGAAATCGCCATGAACGATGGTGGTCTCCGCGGAATCGTCGAGATTCGCCTCGAGCCAGGCGATGACGCGGTCGACGGCCGGGATCTCGCGCGTCCGCGTCTCCCGCCATTGCCCGCCCCAGCGCCTGAGCTGGCGCGCGTAATAATTGCCGGGCTTGCCGAAATCGCCGAGCCCGGCGGCCTGCCAGTCGAAGCGGTGCAGCGCCGCGAGCGTCTCCGCCATGGCGAAATACATCGCGCGGCGCTCCTCCGGGCTGACGCCCGGCAGCGACGCATCATGGAAGACCCGGCCCTGCAGCCGCTCCATCAGATAGAAGGGCGTGCCGACGACATCGGGCCGCTCGTGCAGCAGCAGCACGGGCGGCACCGGCACGGCCGAGCCGGAGAGCGCCTTCAGGATGCGATATTCCCGCTCGATCGCATGGGCGGAGGGCAGCAGCGGCCCGGGCGGCTTCTTGCGGAGCACGAGCTCGGTGCCGCAATCGGGATAGGACAGGAAGAAGGTCGGGTTGGACTGGCCGCCGCTGATCCGCTCCAGCGCCATCCTGCCGCTGGCGCGGCCGGGCAGGGCGGCTTTCAGGAAGGCGTCGAGGCGCCCCGTCTCGAATTCCGGAGCGGAGCCGGGCGGCTGTTCGGCTGACATGGCGCCATCATCGGGTGCCGCGAAAGCCGCGTCAACGCGGCACGGTCCCTCGCCCCGCTGAGCCGGGGGCTCAGGCCGCGTCCAGCCCGTAGAGCGAGTGCAGCGTGCGCACCGCGAGCTCGGTATAGGCGGCGTCGATCAGCACGGAGAACTTGATCTCCGAGGTGGTGATGGCGCGGATGTTGATGCCCTTCTCGGCCAGGGCGCGGAAGGCGCGCGCCGCGACGCCGGCATGCGAGCGCATGCCGATGCCGATGGCCGAGACCTTGACCACGTCGGTCGCCCCCTGCAGCGCCTGATAGGCGATCTCGGCATGGCGGCTCTCGAGCAGGGCCTTGGCCCGCTCGTAATCGGCGGTGGGGACGGTGAAGGTGATGTCCGTGCTGGCCTGGTCGTCCGAGACGACCTGGATGATCATGTCGACATTGATGTTGGCGTCGGCCAGCGGGCCGAAGATCGCGGCCGCGACCCCGGGCTGGTCGGCCACGCGGCGGAGCGTGATCTGCGCCTCGTCCCGCGAGAAGGCGATGCCGGTTACGATCTGCTGTTCCACAATGTCGTCCTCGTCACAGATGAGGGTGCCAAGCTTGGGATTGTCCGGGTCGTCGAAGGAGGAGCGGACATAGGTCGGAATACGTTGCACCATGGCGATCTCGACCGAGCGCACCTGCAGCACCTTCGATCCGAGCGATGCCATCTCCAGCATCTCCTCGAAGGCGACCTTGTCCATCCGCCGCGCCTTGGGCACCACGCGGGGGTCGGTGGTGTAGACGCCGTCGACATCGGTATAGATGTCGCAGCGATCCGCCTTCAGCCCGGCCGCGAGCGCCACTGCGCTGGTGTCGGAGCCGCCGCGCCCGAGAGTGACGATGCGCCCCGTCTCCTTGTGCACGCCCTGGAAGCCGGAGCAGACCGCGATCTCGCGGCGCTCGCCGAAGCCCTTCAGGATCGCCGTGCCGTCGACATCCTCGATCCGCGACGCGCCATGCGCGTCCGAGCCGTAGAGCGGGATCTGCCAGCCTTGCCAGGACCGGGCGGGGAGGCCCATATCCTGCAGCACGATCGCCATCAGCCCCGAGGTGACCTGCTCGCCGGAGGCGACGACGACGTCGTATTCGGCCCGGTCGAACAGCGGCGACGCCTCGTTGCACCAGCCGACCAGCTCATTGGTCTTGCCCGACATGGCCGAGACCACCACGGCGACCTCGTGACCGGCGTCGAATTCGCGTTTGACGTGGCGGGCCGCGTTCTTGATGCGCTCGACCGTGGCGACAGAGGTGCCGCCGAATTTCATCACCAGACGGGCCATGGCAGTCCAGAGGCTCTCAACTACGTGTCCGGACCGAAGCCGGGGCGAAACGTCGCCCTCGCATGCGGCGCGGGGCGCGTGTAGATGACGGTCGCGGGCGGCACTGTCAATGCGATGCGCGCCGCCGCTGCCGTTTGGAGAGGGACCTCAGCATGACTGCCACCCGGGACGGCGATGCCTCGACCATCGACGCGGCGGAAGTCGCGCGATTCGACGCTCTCGCGCGCAGCTGGTGGGACCCGAAGGGCCCGATGGCGGTGCTGCACAAGTTCAACCCCGTGCGGCTCGGCTTCGTGCGCGATCTCGCCTGCGCGCGCTTCGGCCGCGACCCCCGCGCCCTCGACGCGCTGCAGGGGCTGACGCTGGTCGATATCGGCTGCGGCGGCGGGGTGCTGTCGGAGCCGCTGGCGCGGCTCGGCGCGGCGGTGACGGGGCTCGATCCCGCGCCCACCAACATCGCCGTCGCCCGCGCCCATGCCGAGCGCAGCGGCCTCGCCATCGATTATCGTGGCGAGACGATCGAGGCGCTGGTCTCGCAGGGCGCCCGCTTCGACATCGTGCTGGCGATGGAGGTGGTCGAGCATGTCGCCGATGTCGAGGCCTTCGTCGCCTCCTGCTGCGCGGCCGTCCGGCCGGGCGGGCTCCTGGTGATGGCGACCCTCAACCGCACGCTGAAATCCTATGCGCTGGCGATCGTCGGGGCGGAATATGTGCTGCGCTGGCTGCCCCGCGGCACCCATGACTGGAACAAATTCGTGACTCCCGAGGAGCTCGGCGGTGCCATCGCGCGAAACGGGCTCGAACTCGGGGAGGGGGTCGGCGTCGTCTACAACCCGATCAGCGACCGCTGGTCGGCCTCCCGCGACATGGACGTCAACTACATGCTGGCGGCCTCGCGGCCGCAGGATCAGACATAGCGCCGGAGCGCGCTCGCCATCAGTAGCGACGCCAGGGCCGCGGCCAGAGCGACCGAGGCCGTGACGGCATTGGCGTCATAGGCGAGCGCGATGCCGAGCTTGCGCCAGGCCCAGAGGCCGAGCGCCGCACCGAGCAGCATCACCAGCGCATTGCCGATCACCCCCAGCGCGCCATGGCCGAGCAACAGATCGGCCAGCCAGCCCAGCGCCAGCGCCGCCAGGCAGAACAGCGCCAGCGCGACCAGCGCCTGGTTCGTCGACAAGGCGGGCAGGCCGAGCAGGAAAGCCATGGTGCGGATCAAGGGAAGCGTCCTTCGAAAACATCCGATGCCGGAAGCTAAGCCCTCCCGGCGACCTTGGGTCAAGCCGGCTTCCCCGCGCCGCGCACCGAGTTCCCTCTTGTTTTTTGCGCTGCGGCGTCATTCCTTAGATCAATGGCGCAGTGCAGCATAGGGTTGCATCATCGGCCTGGACAATGAGGCGCTCCGGACCTGCCCGACACGCTGCCGGTGCGCCCGAACGGGGAGAGACGGGAATGACAAAGCCTGCCGCGACGCCGCTGAAGGATCTCTACGAGCTCGGCGAATTGCCGCCCCTCGGCCATGTCCCCGCCTCGATGTATGCCTGGACGATCCGCCGCGAGCGGCACGGTCCGCCGCAGGAGAGTTTTCAGGTCGAGGTGGTGCCGACCTGGGAGATCGGCGAGGAGGAGGTGCTGCTGCTCGTGATGGCGGGCGGGGTCAATTACAACGGCATCTGGGCCGGGCTCGGCCAGCCGATCTCGCCCTTCGACGTGCACAAGCAGCCGCTCCACATCGCCGGTTCGGATGCCTCTGGGATCGTCTGGGCCGTCGGCTCCAAGGTGAAGCGCTGGAAAATCGGCGACGAGGTCATCGTCCATTGCAACCAGGATGACGGCGATGACGAGGAGTGCAATGGCGGCGACCCGATGTTCTCCTCGAGCCAGCGGATCTGGGGCTATGAGACGCCCGACGGCTCCTTCGCGCAATTCTGCCGGGTGCAGTCGCGCCAGCTCATGCTCAAGCCGAAGCATCTCTCCTGGGAGGAGGCGGCCTGCTACACGCTGACCCTGGCCACCGCCTATCGCATGCTGTTCGGCCACCCCCCGCACGCCATCAAGCCCGGGGACAACGTGCTGATCTGGGGCGCTTCCGGCGGGCTCGGCGTCTTCGGCGTGCAGCTCTGCGCCGCCTCGGGAGCCAATGCGATCGGCGTGATCTCGGATGAGAGCAAGCGCGACTACGTGCTGGGGCTCGGCGCCAAGGGCGTGATCAACCGCAAGGATTTCGCCTGCTGGGGCCAGATGCCGACGGTGAACTCGCCGGAATACGACGCCTGGGTGAAGGAGGCCCGGAAGTTCGGCAAGGCGATCTGGGAGATCACCGGCAAGAAGGACGTCGACATCGTCTTCGAGCATCCGGGAGAGGCGACCTTCCCTGTGTCCTGCCTCGTCGCCAAGCGCGGCGGCATGGTGGTGTTCTGCGCCGGCACCTCGGGCTTCAACATCACTTTCGACGCGCGTTATGTCTGGATGCGGCAGAAGCGCGTGCAGGGCTCGCATTTCGCCCATCTCAAACAGGCGTCCGCCGCCAACCAGTTCGTCATCGACCGCCGCGTCGACCCGTGCATGTCCGAGGTCTTCCCCTGGGACAAGATCCCGCTCGCGCACCACAAGATGTGGAAGAACGAGCACGCGCCGGGCAACATGTCCGTGCTCGTCTACGCCCCGCGCACGGGCTTGCGCACCTATGAGGATGTGGTGGAGGCGCTGGGCGCCTAGCCAGCCGATCGGGCGAGGGGCGAGGGGCGAGGGGCGTCTGGCGGGCCTCGGGCCGCACATGCCCCTCGCGCGCGGCTGAGGGGCGACAACCCCGCCGCATCGGCCTATCAGGCGATCAGCAACGCCGGCTCCCCATGCTCGAATCGCCCCTGTTCCTGCGGCTCGTCCCGCTGATCTTCACCTTCCTCTGGTCGACGGGGTGGGTGGTCGCCGGCTATTCCGCGCAATATTCCGATCCCCTGACCTTCCTGGTCATCCGCTACGCCTGCGCCGCCCTGCTGATCACGGCGCTGGCGCTGGCGGTGGGCGCGCCCTGGCCGAAGGGGCGGCGCGCCATCCTCGACTGCGTCGTCACCGGCGTGCTGCTCCACGCCGCCTATCTCGCCGGTGTCTGGTGGGCGGTGCGCCACGGCCTGCCGACCGGCATATCCGGGCTCATCGCCGGGCTGCAGCCGATCCTGACCGCCCTGTTCGCGCCGATGCTGGTCGGGGAGCGCATCTCGGCGATCCGCTGGCTCGGCATCCTCTGCGGCTTCCTCGGCATCGCGCTGGTGCTGGAGCCCAAGCTCGTCGGCGTCGCCCCGGCCGCGCTCTGGGCGGTGGCGATCCCGGTTCTGGTCAACGTCATCGGCATGCTGGCCGTCACCTTCGGCTCCTTCTACCAGAAGGCGCGGATCGTCACCGGCGATCTGCGCACGGTGACGGCGGTGCAATATCTCGCCGCCTTCCTGGTCACGCTGCCGGTCGCCTATGCGCTGGAGCCGATGCGGATCACCTGGAACCCGACCATGGCGCTGGTGCTGGCCTGGTCGGTGCTGGCTCTGTCGCTGGGCGGCATCGGGCTCTATCTGCTGATGATCCGGCGCGGCGCCGTCTCCCGCGTCTCCACCTTCCTCTATCTCGTGCCGGCGCTGGTGGCCGTGGAGGCCTGGTTCCTGTTCGGCGAGACGATGACGCCGCTCCAGCTCCTCGGCATGGCCGTCACCATCGTCGGGGTGGTGCTCGCCAGCCGCAAATAGGCGCCGGCCCCGCGCGGCCTCAACTTCCGGCGCCAGCCGAAAGGGGGATTTCGCATTCCTCCGATCTCGCCCTATGTTGCATTGCGAAAGGGAGAGAGACGATGAGCGCGAACGCAGCCCTGCACCGCGACGCACCGGCGACGGCCGTGGCCTTGATCGGCGCCGCACTGCCCGGTTTCGAGACCCTGCTGGACCAGGCCGTCGCCAGCGTCCGCCAGAAGGTGCTCGCCGACGGCAAGATCTCCGCCGCGCGGCTCGAGGCGGAGCAGCATGCCGCCCATGGCCTGGCTTGGCTCGCCACCTATGTGATGGCGCTGCGCGAGCTGAAGGCCTATGGCGAGCGGCTGCAGGCCGAGGAGCGCTACGGCGCGGTCGAGGATTACGCCATCAGGATCGGCGCCGGCGAATACGCCGCCCAGATCTTGGGCGGCATCCCGATGTCGCAGAACGAGATCGTCCGGCTCTCCGCGCTCGGCCTCTCGCAGAAGGCGGTGGCGGCGGCCGAGAGCGAGGCGGCGCGGGCGCTGATCGCCGAAGGCAATACGCCCGAGAACCGGGCCCGGCTCGTCGCGCTGTTCAGCCAGAACCAGGGGCTCGCCAGCGTCGGCGATCCCGGCCTGGACGAGACGTTGGAGGCGATCCGCAGCGAGATGCGCCGCTTCTGCGAGGCGGAGGTGACGCCCCACGCCCATGAATGGCATCTCGAGAACAGCTACATCCCGCTGCCGGTGGTCGAGAAGATGGCAGAGCTCGGCGTCTTCGGCCTGACCATCCCCGAGGAGTTCGGCGGGATGGGCCTGACCAAGGTCTCGATGTGCGTCGTCTCCGAGGAGCTCTCGCGCGGCTATATCGGCGTCGGCTCGCTCGGCACGCGCTCGGAAATCGCGGCCGAGCTGATCCTGTGCGGCGGCACCCCGGAGCAGAAGGCGACATGGCTGCCGAAGCTCGCCTCCGGCGAGGTGTTGCCGACCGCGGTGTTCACCGAGCCCAATACCGGCTCCGACCTCGCCTCGCTGCGCACCAAGGCGGTGAAGGACGGGGCGGATTGGAAGGTCTACGGCAACAAGACCTGGATCACGCACCCGGTCCGTGCCGACATCATGACGCTGCTGGTCCGCACCGATCCCGATGCCGCCGGCTATCGCGGCCTGTCGATGCTGATCGCCGAGAAGCCGCGCGGCACCGATGCCGATCCGTTCCCGGTCGCGGGGCTGAGCGGCGGCGAGATCGAGGTGCTCGGCTATCGCGGCATGAAGGAATACGAGCTCGCCTTCGACGGTTTCGTGGTCAAGGGTGAGAATCTGCTCGGCGGCGTCGAGGGGCAGGGCTTCAAGCAGCTGATGCAGACCTTCGAGGCCGCCCGCATCCAGACCGCGGCCCGCGCGGTCGGTGTCGCGCAATCGGCCTTCGATCTCGGGCTGCGCTATGCGCAGGAGCGCATCCAGTTCGGCAAGCCGCTGATCGCCTTTCCGCGCGTCGCCGACAAGCTGGCGATGATGGCGGCGGAGATCATGATCGCCCGCCAGCTCACCTATTTCGCCGCGCGCGAGAAGGATGCCGAGCGCCGCTGCGATCTCGAGGCCGGCATGGCGAAGCTGCTCGGCGCCCGGGTCGCCTGGGCGGCGGCCGACAACGCCCTGCAGATCCATGGCGGCAACGGCTTTGCGCTGGAATATCCGATCAGCCGCGTCCTCTGCGACGCCCGCATCCTCAACATCTTCGAGGGCGCGGCGGAAATTCAGGCGCAGGTCATCGCGAGACGGCTGGTCGAGGGGTGAAGGGGGCGGGCGCGGCGGAGCCGATCGGCCGTTGCGCCGTCATTGCGAGCGTAGCGAAGCAATCCAGCTCGCAACGCTCGACTTCCCCTAGGTTGCTTCGCTGCGCTCGCAATGACGGGTGCGGTGTGCGTCCAGCGTCTTCGGCCCGTCCAGATTGGATCGCCGATCAGCGTCATTGCGAGC
>NZ_LMRT01000014.1:213336-213486 GCF_001426225.1 Allobosea sp. Leaf344
GCAGCGAAGCAACCCAGATCGCAGCGCTCGACGCCCCCTGGGTTGCTTCGCTTCGCTCGCAATGACGGGTGTGGCGTCCTTCCAGCCTCTTCGGCCCGTCCAGATTGGATCGCCGATCAGCGTCATTGCGAGCACAGCGAAGCAACCCAG
>NZ_LMRT01000014.1:213513-455855 GCF_001426225.1 Allobosea sp. Leaf344
ATCGCAGAGCTCGACGCCCCCTGGGTTGCTTCGCTTCGCTCGCAATGACGGGTAGGGTGTGCTCCAGCATCTTCGGCGCTTCCTAATTGGACCGCCGATCAGCCGTCATTGCGAGCGCAGCGAAGCAACCCCGATCGCAGAGCTCGACGCCCCCCTAGGTTCCTTCAATGCGCTCGCAATGACGGGTCTGGCGTCCTTCCAGCCTCTTCGGCCCGTCCAGATTGGATCGCCGATCACCCGTCATTGCGAGCGCAGCGAAGCAACCCAGCTCGCAGAGCTCGACGCCCCCCAAGGTTGCTTCGCTTCGCTCGCAATGACGGGTGCGGTATGCCGCGCTTATATCAGCTCGGAACGTAGAAACCGCTCGCGAGATAGTCCAGCGTCATGCCGGCGTCCGCTGATTGCGGCAGGCAGTTGATGGCCTCGACCTTCTTCAATTCCCGGATGGCGGCGGCGCGATCGACCACGAGCAAGGCTTTGGCCGCTGTGACCCTGACCTGCAGATTGCCTTGTCCGAGCAGAACCTTGAGCGCCCGCCGCTGATCGCCCGGCCGACCCTTGAGTTCCATCTCCACAGCCAGAAGTGCATCGAACAGTCTATTGAAGGTACGAACTTTGTATTCATCGAGCGCGATGCCGGATGAAATACAAAGCTCCTCGAATAACCTCACGAGTTCCTCGGTCTTCATCAAGGTGAGGTTTGCCGGTCGCTTCATTTTGATACACTATCCGTGCGGAGTGCGGCCTGTTCGACGGTTCGGGCGCTCTTACCAGCTGCGACCACGCAAATATGCATAGGTGACTGGTTTACGGAGGCTTCGGTCGATCTGGTGTCAAGCCGACATCTGTCGTTGCTTTATATTAAGACGTCACGACAGTTTCGTAATCGTCGATCGCGGATTGCGAAAAGTCATCGCGCTACGCTGCAGCGTCTTCGGATCGCCGCCAACGCGCCGATCAGCCGTCATTGCGAGCGCAGCGAAGCAACCCAGCATCGTAGAGCTCGACGCTTCCCTGGGTTGCTTCGCTGCGCTCGCAATGACGGGTGCGGTGTGAATGCAGCATCTTCGGCCTATCCAAATAGGATCGTCGATCAACCGTCATTGCGAGCGCAGCGAAGCAACCCAGATCGCAGCGCTCGACGCCCCCCTAGGTTGCTTCGCTTCGCTCGCAATGACGGGTGCGGTGTGGCTCCAGCGTCTTCGGCCCAGATGGGATCGGATCGACGGCAGCTCGTCCATCAACCGTCATTGCGAGCGAAGCGAAGCAATCCATAGCGCGGAGCTCTACGCCCCCCTAGGTTGCTTCGCTTCGCTCGCAATGACGATTGGGCGTCGCTCCAACACCCGCCCCGCTCACTCGCCCCCGCTCACCCCGCCCGGCTGACGCCTTCCATGCGGATGCGGCCGTCCGCGCCTTCGGTCCAGGCCCGGATCGCGCCGTCCTCCAGCCGCTTCGCCTTCACCGCGAAGGGCGCGCCGGCGATCAGCGGGTTGACGCCGCGATAATCCAGCTCGATCGGCGCGCCGCCGTTCAGCGTCGCGATGATGTTGAGCATCAGCGTCGCCTGGATCGGACCATGCACCACGAGCCCCGCATAGCCCTCTTCGCCGGTGACATAGGGCAGGTCGTAATGGATGCGGTGGCCGTTGAAGGTGATGGCGGAATAGCGGAACAGAAAGACCGGGCTCGTCTCCACCCGCCAGACCAGATCCGCCGCGGCGGGGGCGGCGGGGGCGGGCGGAGCGGTCGCGCCCGGCGTCGCCGCCTCGCGATAGACGATGTTGTGGCGCTCGCGCAGCGCAAGCCCGCGCGGGCTGATGATCTCGTGATCCACGGCGACGAAGCAGAGCGGGCCCGTGCGCCCCTCCTTGTAGGTCACGTCCGCGATGGTCGAGCGACGCGTCACGGTATCGCCGAGGCGCAGCGGCGCGATCGTCGCGATCGTCCCGCCGGCCCACATCCGGCGCGGCAGCGGTACCGGCGGCAGGAATTCGCCACGCGCGGCGTGACCGTCCGGCCCCAGCGCCTGCATCGGCGCGATCTGCGGGGCGAGGCACCAATGCAGCGCGAGCGGCGCGTCATCGGGCGGGCAGGGCGCGAGATGCGGCGCGAAGGTGGCGTGGAAGCTCTGCATCAGCCGGGGCGTGATCAGGTCGGACGCCTCCTCGCTGCGGCCGATCCAGGAGCGGAGCCTGTCGATATCCATGGAACCAGCCTTCAATAGGAGCGCGGCATGCCGAGCACATGCTCGGCGAGATGCGACAGGATCAGATTGGTCGAGATCGGCGCGACCTGGTAGAGCCGCGTCTCCCTGAATTTGCGCTCGACATCGTATTCCTCGGCGAAGCCGAAGCCGCCATGCGTCTGGATGCAGGCATTGGCCGCCTCGAAGGAGGCGTCCGCCGCCAGCATCTTCGCCATATTGGCTTCCGCGCCGCAGGGCTCGCCGGCCTCGTAGAGCCGGATCGCCTCGCGCACCATCAGCTCGGCGGCGCGCATATTGGCGTAGGCCTTGGCGATCGGGAATTGGATGCCCTGGTTCTGGCCGATCGGCCGGCCGAAGACCTGCCTCTCCCTGGCATAGGCGGCCGATTTTTCGGTGAACCATTTGGCGTCGCCCACGCATTCCGCCGCGATCAGGATGCGCTCGGCGTTCATGCCCGAGAGGATGTAGCGAAAGCCCTTGCCCTCTTCGCCGATCAGATTCTCGGCCGGGACCTTCACATTGTCGAAGAACACCTCCGTCGTGGCGTGGTTCATCATCGTGCGGATCGGCCGGATGGTGAGCCCCGCCTGCAGCGCCGCGCGCATGTCGAGGATGAAGACCGACAGCCCCTCGGTGCGCTTGGCGACCTCCTCGCGCGGTGTGGTGCGCGCCAGCAGCAGCATCAGGTCGGATTGCGCGGCCCGGCTGGTCCAGATCTTCTGGCCGTTGACGACGTAATGATCGCCCTCGAGCCGCGCCGTCGTGCGCAGAGAGGTGGTGTCGGTGCCGCTGGTCGGCTCGGTGACGCCGAAAGCCTGCAGGCGCAGCTCCCCCGAGGCGATCTTCGGCAGATATTGCTGCTTCTGCGCATCGGAGCCGTGCCGCAGCAGCGTCCCCATGATGTACATCTGCGCGTGGCAGGCGGCGCCGTTGCAGCCCTGGCGCTGGATCTCCTCCATGATCACGGCCGCGGCCGAGAGCGGCAGGCCGGCCCCGCCATAGGCCTCGGGGATCAGCGCGGCGAGAAAGCCGCTCTCCGTCAGCGCCTGCACGAATTCGGTGGGATAGGCCATCTCCCGGTCGAGCCTGCGCCAGTATTCGCCGGGAAACCCGGCGCAGAGCCTGGCAACGGCGTCGCGGATCTCGGCATGGTCGGCATGGTTCTGCATGATCGGAGCTTCTTCCTTCGGTGATGTTTCGCCTCGACCGCGACCCCCGCTGCATCCTGCGAGACGGCCGCTACGGGCCGCCACGGGACGAGGATCGAGTATCGGGGCGGCATGAATCCTGGCCTAGCCCTGGCCCGAGCGCGCCGGGGTAGCGTCCTCTGCGAAAAATTCGGCCCGAAGCGCCGCGTCATGGTCGCCGAGCGCCGGCACCGGGCGCAGGCGGACGCGCTGCCCGTCGACGATCGCCGGCGGTGCCAGCACCTCGATCGGCCCGGCCGGGGTCTCCACGGCGAGCGCGGTGGCGGAGGGGTGGCTGATCAGATCGCCGACGCTGGAGACCGTGCCATAGGCGATCCCCTCCCGGTTCAGCGCAGCGGTGATCTCGGCATAGGAGCGGCCGATCATCAGCGCCTGGATCGCCTCGTCCAGCGCCTTGCGCTCCCGCACGCGCAGCACATTGCTGGCGAAGCGCGGCTCCTGCGCCAGCGCCGGGCTACCCAGCACGTCCCGCGCCAGGATCAGCCACTCCCGCTCGCTCTGCACGGAGAGCAGCAGCGCGCCGTCGGCAAGCGAGAACACGCCATAGGGCGCGATCGAGGGATGGGCGAGCCCGAGCCGCGGCGGCTCGATCCCGCCATAGCGCCGCGTCAGATAGGGCACGTTCATCAGATCGGCGATGGTGTCGAACAGCGACAGCGCGATATGCGACCCCTTGCCGGTGCGGGCCCGCCGCAGCAGCGCCTCCAGGATCGCCGCATAGGCGGCCTGACCGGTGGAGATGTCGACGATCGAGATGCCGATCCGCGTCGGCCCCGAGCTTTCGTTGCCGGTGATGGCGGAGAGGCCGGTTTCGGCCTGGACCAGGAGGTCATAGGCCTTGCGCCGGTAATCCGGACTGTCGGGCGCATAGCCCGAGACGTCGCAGGTGATCAGCCGGGGATGGCGCCGGCGCAGGGCCTCGCTGCCGATGCCGAGGCGCTCGGTCGCTCCCGGCGCCAGATTCTGGATGAAGACATCCGCCTTCGCCAGCATCGCCTCGACCAGAGCGAGATCATCCGGCTGCTTCAGGTCGACGCGGCAGGATTCCTTGCCGCGATTGATCCAGACGAAATAGGAGGAGAGGCCCTGCGCGTAATCATCGTAGCCGCGCGAAAAATCGCCCTCCGCCCGTTCGAGCTTGATCACCCGGGCGCCGGCATCGGCCAGCCGGCAGGTCGCCAGCGGCACGGCCACCGCCTGCTCCAGCGCCACCACCAGAATTCCCTCGAGAGCATCCGCCACCATGCGCGCCACATCCTGCCGAGCCGATCCCGCCCGCGTGCCACACCGCCCGCGCAGCCCCCGCCAAGTCAAATAGCGATTTTCGATAAGGCCCATAGCGGAATGCGGCAGCGGCGGGCGGACTATAAATTCTCGCTATGCCCCGCATCGCTTTATCCTTCTTGCGGCACCCGCCCGCCCATGCACCCCTTGCCCCGGGTTGCGCGCCAGCAAGAGCGCGCGCCGTGAGGATTCAGGGAGAGCACCATGATCAGACGAACCCTAGCGGCCGCGGCTTTGGCGGCCACTGCGTTGCTGGCGCTGCCGGCTGCCGCCCAGGACAAGCCCAAGGAGCTGGTCGTCGGCATCGCGACCTTCCTTTCCGGCCCGGCTTCCGTCTTCGGCGTGCCGGGCAAGAACGCGGCCGACCTGTTCTTCGAGGAGGTCAATGCCAAGGGCGGCATTCTCGGCGTGCCGGTGAAGCCGGTCTATGTCGACGAGGGCGCCGGCACCAACCAGCTGATTTCCGAATATCGCCGCGTCGTCCAGGACCAGGGCGCGCAGGTGATGTTCGGCGCCATCTCCTCGGGCTCCTGCAACGCGCTGGCGCCGGTCGCCGAGGACCTCAAGGTCGTCAACATCATGTGGGATTGCGGCACGCAGACCATCTTCGAGGACGGCAAGTGGAAATACTCCGTCCGCACGCAGGGCCATGCCGGCGCCGAGATGATGGCGACGCTGCTCTACCTCATGAAGGTCAAGCCGGACTTCAAGACCATCGCCGTGGTCAACCAGGACTATGCCTGGGGCCGCGAATCCTGGGCGCTGTTCCAGGCCGGGCTGAAGGCGCTGAAGCCCGATGTGAAGATCGTCGCCGAGCTCTTCCCGAAATTCGGCGCGCCCGATTTCTCCACCGAAATCACGCGGCTGTCGGCGCTGCGGCCCGATGTCGTGCTCTCGACCTCATGGGGCGGCGATCTCGACACCTTCGTCCAGCAGGCCGCGGCGCGCGGGCTGCTGAAGCAGTCGACCTTCGTCCTGCCTCTGGCCGAGAGCTCGATGGAGCGGCTCGGCGCGGTGATGCCGGAGGGGGTGATCGTCGGCGGGCGCGGCGACCATTATTTCCTGCATCCCAAGCACAAGAACTCGGCGGAGATGCAGAGCTTCGTCAAGAAGTACAAGGAGAAGACCAACGTCTATCCGATCTACCCGACCTTCCACATGAACCAGGCCGTCACCGGGCTGGTGAAGGCCTATGAGAAGGCCAGCGCCGCGGCCGGCGGCAAATGGCCGACCAAGGAGCAGGTCATCGCCGCCTTCGAGGGGCTGGAATTCAAGTCGCTGACCGGCACGATCACGGTGCGCGAGGATCATCAGGGGCTGGAGGACCAGCTGCTCGGCACCACCAAGCGCGTCCCGGAATACCCCTTCGCCGTCTATGACAACATGGCGCTCTATCCCGGCAAGCTCGTCACCACCCCCGTCGGGCAGAAGTCGCTCGAATGGTTCGCCAAGGTCTCGCAGGACCTCGTCAACGACAAGTCGATCGAGACCTTCACCTATTCCAAGTGAAGGCCCCGTCACGGTCTGCCGGCCGCGCTGACGCCGGCGTCCCGGATGGCGCCCGCGCCCGAGACGCGCGGGCCGCCATCGCCGCCGCTGCGCTCGTCGCGGGCGGAAACCTCACCCCCAGCCCCTCCCCGTCGCGGGGAGGGGGACAGGTCGCGGACACACGATGCCTCCTGAGATGATCTTCCTCGCCGCGCTCGACGGCATCGCCTATGGCTCGCTGATCTTCCTGGTCGCGGTCGGGCTCTCGCTGATCTTCGGCGTGCTCGGCGTGCTCAACGTCGCCCATGGCTCCTTCTACGCCATCGGCGCCTATGTCGCCGCCAGCGCCGTGCTGGCCGCCGGCGGCATGGGCCTGCCGACCTGGCTCGCCTTTCCGCTCTTCCTGGCCGCGGCCATTCTGGTCGGCGTGGTCATCGGCGGGCTGGTCGAGGCGCTGCTGCTGCGCCGGATCTACGGCAAGGAGGAGGTTCTCCAGCTCCTCGTCACCTTCGCCGTCTTCATGATCCTGGAGGATGCGCAGAAGGTGGTGTTCGGCGTGCGGCCGCTCTTCGCCAATGCGCCGATGAACTGGCTCGGCACCGTCGAGGTCTTCGGCATCTTCTACACCCGCTACCAGCTGATCCTGATCCCGCTCGTCGCGCTCGCGGTGCTGGTCGGCCTGCGGCTGTTCCTGCGCCGCACCAGCTTCGGCCGCGCCATCGTCGCGGTCACGCAGGATCGCGAGGCGGCGATGGCGATGGGCATCGACGCCACCCGCATCTACCTCTTCACCTTCATGATCGGCGCCAGCCTGGCGGCTCTGGGCGGCGCGCTGTCCTCCGCCACCACCTCGCTCACGCCCGGCATCGGCTCCGGCATGATCGTGCTCTCCTTCGCGGTGGCGGCGACGGCGGGTCTCGGCCGCATCGAGGGCGCGGCGGTCGCGGCGCTGATGATCGGCCTCGGCCGCTCGATCGCGGTGTATTTCGCGCCGGAATTCGACGTGCTGATCCCCTATCTCATCATGGTCGCCGTGCTGCTGATCAAGCCGGAAGGGCTGTTCACCACCGTGCAGACGAGGAAAGTCTGATGACGCGCCAGATCATCGTCGGCGCGCTGCTGCTCATCGCCCTGATCGTCTTCCCGCTGCTCTCGCCCTGGTCCACCGTCATCCTGACGGTCGCGCTCTGCGAGGGGCTGGCGGCGCTCGGGATCCTGATCCTGCTGCGGGCGGGGCAGGTCTCCTTCGGCCATGGGCTGTTCTTCGCCTTCTCCGCCTATGTCGTCGCCTTCATGGCGGCGGCGAAATTCGGCCGTGAGGTGTTGCTGCTGGTGCCGATCGCCACCGCCGCCTCGGGCCTCGTCGCGGCGCTGGTCGGGCTGTTCATCGTGCGCTACCGCGCGATCTTCTTCGGCATGCTGAATCTCGCCATCTCGATGGTGTTCTTCTCGCTGCTGGAGAAGCTCTTCTCGATCACCGGCGGCGCCGACGGCAAGCGCGTGCCGCGGCCGACCCTGGCCGGGATGACGCTGGAGCGCGAAAGCTTCGAATTCTGGATGTTCTACATCACCCTGGCGCTGGCCGTGATCGCGGCACTCGCCGTGGCGCGCTATCTCGTCTCGCCCGGCGGCAAGGCGCTGGAGGCGATCAAGTCCAACGAGACGCGGCTGGAATATCTCGGCGTCTCCAGCCGGAAGGTGCTCTACGGCGCCTATCTCACCTCCGGCCTGCTGGCGGGGCTCGGCGGCGCGATCATCGCGCTGGTATCCGGCCATGTCACGCCGGAGCTGGCCTATTGGGTCCGCTCGGGCGAATTCGTGTTCATCGCCATTCTGGGCGGGGCGGGCGGCGTCGCCGGCCCCTTCCTGGGCGCGCTGATGTTCCAGATCATCCGCGGCTACGCCGCCGTCTATGCGCCGGAGACCTGGCATGCGGTGCTGGGCGTCATGCTGCTCGTCATCATCTTCTTCGCGCCGGCCGGCCTCTACGGGCTGATCCTCGGACGCAAGCGCGCGGGAGACGCGACATGAGCGAGGTCATTCTCGAAGCCCGCGACCTGCAGCTGCGCTTCGGCGGCGTGCAGGCGGCGGCCGGCGCCAGCCTGACGGTCCGCGCCGACGAGCGCATCGCCATCATCGGACCCAACGGCGCCGGCAAGACCACCTTCATCAATCTCTGCACCGGCTACATCAAGCCCGAGAGCGGCAGCGTCGTCTTCGCCGGCCGCGACATCACCGCTCTGTCGCCGCGCGCCATCACGCGGCTCGGCATCGGCCGTTCCTTCCAGATCCCGCAGCTCTTCATCGAGAATACGGTGATGGAGAATCTGCTGCTGGCGCTGAGCGCGCGGGAGGGCAGCTGGTCGCCCTTCCTCAGGCTCGACCGCCACCCGAAGATCGACGAGATGTGGGCGCTGCTCGACATCGTCGGGCTGAAGCAGACCGGCCACCGCATCGTGCGCGAGCTGCCGGAGGGAATGCGCAAGCTGATCGACATCGCCGTCGCACTGGCGCTGGAGCCGAAGCTGATCTTCATGGACGAGCCGACCTCCGGCGTCTCAAGCCACGAGAAATTCCAGGTCATGGATACCTTGACCCGGGCGCTCGACGCCCGCGCCACCACCGCCATCTTCGTCGAGCACGACATGGACGTGGTCGCCCGCTATGCCAGCCGGGTCGCGGTCTGGTCGGGCGGGCGCATCGCGCTCGAAGGCACGCCCGACGAGATCCTGAACCATCCCGAGGTCTTGGAGACCGTGATCGGCGTGGGGGTCTGAGATGCTGGAGATCATGGGATTATCCGCCGAGATCGAGGGGGTGCAGGTGCTGCGCCAGGTCGATTTCGCGCTGGCCGAGGGCGCCACCGTCGCGCTGATCGGCCGCAACGGCGCCGGCAAGACCAGCCTGCTGCGCGCCATCATGGGCTTCATGAAGGTGACGGGCGGCAGCATCGCCTTCGCCGGCCGGGCCCTGGCCGAGGTCAAGCCGCATGACCGCCCCCGCCTCGGCATCGGCTATGCGCCGGAGGATCGCCGCCTGTTCTCGACCTTCACCATCGAGGAGAACATCCGCCTTCCCGCCGAGGTGATGAAGGTGTTGCCGAGCGAGATCGCCCGGCGGCTGGAGGGCATCTATCAGGTGCTGCCGGAACTGGCCGATCTGCGCCACAGGCCGGCGGCCGGCCTCTCCGGCGGTCAGGGCAAGATGGCGGCGCTCGCCCGCGCGCTGATGGTCGGGCAGCGCCTGATCCTGCTCGACGAGCCCTTCCAGGGGCTGGCGCCGGTGCTGGCCCAGCGCTATGCGGCGGCGTTGCGGGCGCTGCGCGACAGCCACCCCGACATCGCCCTGCTGATCACCGAATCCAACCCGAGCCTGCTGCGCAATTTCGCCGAGCGCGCCTATGCGATCGAGCGCGGTGAAGTCACCGAGGTGGCCGGCGGGCTGGCGGCGAGTTCGCTGGCGGCGGCGGGGCTGCATTGAGCGGCGCCGCGCCGCGGAGGCCCGCATCCGGTACAGCCGCGCCCCGGCGACCGCATCGACGGGTTCCGGAGCGGGGCTCGCCGATCCGCCGGGCCATATCGCGGCGCGATCGCACGGTATAGGGGGCCCGCGGGCCCTTCAGGAACAGGAGAAGCCGCATGACTCAACATTTCATCAATGGCCGCCATGTCTCTGGCCGCACGGGCGAAACCATGTCGGTCGTCGCTCCCGCCACGGGCGAGGAATTCACCCGCATCGCCTGCGGCTCGGCCGAGGATGTCGACGATGCGGTGAAGGCGGCCCGCGCCGCCTATGAGGGCGCCTGGGGCCGGTTGACGGCGGCCGAGCGCGGCCGGCTGATCGCGAAGCTGGGGCAGAAGGTGCTCGACCGCTTCGACGAACTCGCGCAGACCGAGGCGCAGGATACCGGCAAGCCGATGGCGCAGGCGCGGGCCGATATCGAGGCCACGGCGCGCTATTTCGAGTTCTATGGCGGCGCGGCGGACAAGGTCCACGGCCATGTCATCCCCTTCCTCAACGGCTACAGCGTCAGCGTGGTGCATGAGCCGCATGGCGTCACCGGCCATATCCTGCCCTGGAACTACCCGGCCCAGATGTTCGGCCGCTCGCTCACCGCCTCGCTGGCCATGGGCAATGCCGTGGTGCTGAAGCCGGCCGAGGAGGCCTGCCAAACGGCGCTGAAGCTCGCCGTGCTCGCCTCCGAGGTCGGCTTCCCCGACGGCGCGATCAATATCGTCACGGGACGGGGCCACGAGGCCGGCGCCGCGCTCAGTGCCCATCCCGGCATCGGCTTCATGTCCTTCACCGGCTCGCCCGAGGTCGGCAAGCTCGTCCAGCATGCCTGCGCCGAAAATCTGATCCCCTGTACGCTGGAGCTCGGCGGCAAATCCCCGCAGATCGTCTTCGACGATGCCGATGTCGCCGCGGCGGTGCCGGTGGTCTGCAAGGCGATCGTCCAGAATACCGGGCAGACCTGCTCGGCCGGCAGCCGGGTCCTGGTGCAGCAGGGCATCTATGACGGCTTCATGGGCGCGGTCGCCGAGCAATTCGCCAAATTGCGCGCCGGCACGCCGGAGATGGATCTGGATTGCGGGCCGGTGATCAACGCCAAGCAGCGCGGCCGCGTGCAGAGCTTCATCGATCAGGCGCGCGCCCAGGGCATTCCGGTGATCGCAGAGGGCCAGATCGCGCAGGGTGTCCCGAATGGCGGCTATTACGTCACGCCGACCCTGTTCGGCCAGGTGCCGCGCGGCAACCGGCTGGAGCAGGAGGAGGTGTTCGGCCCGGTGCTCGCAGCCTTCTCCTTCACCGATGAGGAGGATGCGATCCGCCTCGCCAACTCTACCGCCTATGGTCTCGTGGCCGGCGTCTGGACCGGCAATGGCGACCGCCAGCAGCGCGTCGCCAAGCGCGTCCGCGCCGGGCAGGTCTTCATCAACGGCTATGGCGCGGGCGGTGGCATCGAGCTGCCCTTCGGCGGCACAGGCAAGAGCGGCCATGGCCGCGAGAAGGGTTTCATCGCGCTGGAGGAATTCGCCGTGACCAAGACCATCATCCACCGGCACGGCTGAGCGCGAGGGGCTTTGCGGGGGGCCGCGCGAAAACCCTCACATCATGATGATGTGGCGGATGGTGCGGCCCTCGTTCAGCGCGTCGAAACCTTCATTGATGCCGTCGAGCCCGCTCTGGCTGGTCATCAGCCGGTCGACCGGCAGCTTGCCGCGCTGGTAGAGGTCGACGAAGCGCGGGATGTCGCGCATCGGGATGCAGGAGCCGACATAGGAGCCCTTCAGCGTGCGCTCCTCGCCGACCAGCCGGACCGGCGCCAGCGACAAAGTATGCGCCGGATTGGCGAGGCCCGCCGTCGTGGTGGTGCCGCCGCGCCGGGTGATCTGATAGGCGAGATCGAGCGCCTTCACCGAGCCGGCCATTTCCAGCCCGTGATCGACGCCGCCTCTGGTCGCCGCGCGGATCGCCTCGACGACGCCGGGATCGCCGGCGTTGAAGCAGTCTGTGGCGCCGAGCGCGCGGGCGATCGCGAGCTTCTCCTCCGAGAGATCGACGGCGATCACGCGCGAGGCGCCGCAGGCCGCCGCACCGAGCAGGGCGCTGAGCCCGACGCCGCCGAGGCCGACCACCGCCACCGTCTCGCCGGCGCGCACCTTCGCCGTATTGACCGCCGCGCCCACCCCGGTCAGCACCGCGCAGCCGAACAACGCCGCGATCTCATGGGGGATGTCGGCCTCGATCCTCACCAGCGAATGCCGCGAGATCACGGCGTATTCGGCGAAGGCGGAGACGCCGACATGGTGGTTGACCGGCTGCCCGCCGAAAGACAGCCGGCGCCCGCCATTCAGCAATTCGCCGATGCCATTGGCGGCGTTGCCCGGTTCGCACAGCGCCGGGCGGCCCTCGCTGCAGGGTGCGCAATGCCCGCAGGACGGCACGAACACCATGATCACCCGGTCGCCGCGCTTCAGATCCTGGACGCCGGGCCCGGGCTCGACCACCTCGCCCGCCGCCTCATGGCCCAGCACCATCGGGACCGGGCGCGGCCGGTTGCCGTCGATCACCGAGAGGTCGGAATGGCAGAGCCCGGCCGCGCGCACCCTGACCAGCACCTCGCCCGGCCCGGGCGGCGCCAGCTCCACCTCCTCGATCGCGAGCGGACGGCTCTGCGCGTAGGGCGCGGCGACGGGGCTGGCTTTCAGGATGGCGGCGCGGATCTTCACAGGCATGTCCTCGACGAAAGAGCGGGCGGCGGCGGCCGCTCCGGAAGTGTCGGACCTTCCGGCCGAGGCTGTCAAAGACGAAAAGGCGATCACCCGTATAAAGCGGGGGCATCGCCATCCTCGCCCAGCGTCGCCGTCCAGGTCTCGTCCTGCACCAGCCCGCGCAGGATGTCCCAGGACAGCTGGCCGATCGCCCGTGCCGCGGCCGGCATCGGCCGCTCGGTAGAATAGGCGAGATAGACCTTGCGATAGAGCGTCGGCTGGGCGATGCGCCAGCTCTGGAAGATGCCGGCCTTCTCATGCTCGGTCACGGCCATGCGCGGCAGGATGGAGTAGCCAAGGCCGCGCTGCACCAGCCGCTTGATCTGCCCGTAGGACTCGATCTCGATCGCCGGCCGGATCGTCGCCTTGGCCCCCGCCGCCTCCTCGATCTGGTCGCGCAGCCCATGGCCGATACCCGGCAGGATCAGGTCCAGCGCCGCGGCCTCGGCCATCGTCACCGTCGCGCCCGGGGCCGCCGTCACGGCGCCGAGACCGGGAGCGCCGAACAGGCAGAGCTCCTCGGTCAGCACATGGTGGATGCCGAGGCCCTTCGGGTCGGAGGTCGAGTAGATCACGGCGAGATCGACCTCTCCGCGGCGCAGCCAATCCAGCACGAAACCGCTCATCGCCTCGGCGATGCGGATCCGCACCGCCGGGAATTTTTCCCGCGCCGCCTCGATCAGCGGGACGCTGAACTGCTCGCTGACGGTGCCGGGCAGGCCGATCCGGACCTCGCCCGCCGGCGCCACGGATTCGCCGCGCACCATGTCGCGCAGCTCGCCGAACTCCGCCAGGATCGAGCGCGCGCGCTCCAGCAGGCGCTCGCCCGCTTCGGTCGGCAGCACGCCGCGCGTGCCGCGATGCAGCAGTGCCACGCCGAGCTCCTCCTCCATATGGCGCAGATGCTGGCTCAGCGCCGGCTGGGCGACGCGCAGCTTGGTCGCGGCCTTGGAGAACGAGCCCTGCTCGACGATCGCCGTGAAGTAACGGAGCTGGCGCAAATCCATAATCTGGCAATCCCGCTGCTGACGCGCCGCTGCGCGGGACTTTGGTAGCGCCCCGGGGTGGGGGTGGCTAGAGCCGGACAGGCCGCAATGCGCAAGCGCGCCACAATGCGAAAGGGCGAGACCGTTCCCGGCCTCGCCCCTCCTGTCGGTTTCATGCGCGGCAGCGCCGCACAATCATAGGCTCAGCGGCGGCCGAAGAAGCCGTTCAGCTCGCTGTTCTCTTCGCGGTGGCGGCCGCCCATCTGGGCCGCGAACCAGCCGGTCGCGGCGCCGAGCAGCAGCACGGCCGCGGTCAGGAAGGCGGTGACGATCGCCGATTTCCGCGCCTTCTCGGCCGCCTGGCGGGCCTGTTCCTTGGCCTGCTGGAGGCGGGTGAAGGCGGCGTCGATGCGCGACTGCGCCTCCGGCTGGGCGACGCCCGTGCGGGCCGCGACCCGCGAGGCGAGATAGTCGCGATCGCCGGTGTCGAGCGTGCCGGTGGTCAGCCCGGCAACCAGGATGCGCGAGGCTTCGGCGCGCTCTTCCGCGGTCGGCGGCGTCTCGCCGGTGCTGCGCATCACCGTGTCGAGCGCCGAGCCGAGCGGGTCGGCCTGCTGGTTGAGCAGCGAGGCGGCGCTGTTGGCGGCGGCCGAGGCGCCGTTGGCGGCGGTCTTGGCGACGCCGAACAGCGAGGAGCTGGCGACCATCGTCACGAGCAGGGCGCCGACCGCCCAGACGAGCAGCCCATGCGCGCCGTCGCGGACGTCGCGCTCATGGCTCGGCCCGTCCTGCACGGGGCGGCGCATCCGGCCGGCGAGATAGCCGCCGGCGAAGCAGGCGGAGACGGTGATCCAGATCATCCACAGCCCGGCGGCGATGGTGATGAGCGCGAGGCTGGCCGTGCGCCCGGTCTCGGCCGAGACGAGGGACAGGCCGAGCGCCGATCCGAACGCGGCCATGATCATGGTGATGGCGGCAGACAGCACGCCGCCTCCGATGATCGCTCCCCATTCGAGATAGGAGCCCTGCGAGGCGGTTCCGGCTGGCGGTGTGACGACGACGACGTCTGAGGTGCCCATGGACATGGTTTCGATCCTATCGCAGACCGAGGAAGGACAGGATGGCGAGGACCACCACGATGAGACCGATGATGTAGATGATGCCGTTCATTGCGCCCTCCAATACCGCCACCCAGCGTGGCATCACCAAAACGTGAGCGATGCATGGAAGGTTCCCAATGGAACCGGTAGTCGCGGGGAGAGCGGGCGCTGCTTGTCCCCGGCGGCACCAGCGCGTAGCAAGGACGGCATTCGCTCCGGCAGCGACGCCACCACCCCAGGGATGAGACGATGACCCCGACCGAGACCTTGCGCGACGCGCTGATCGCCTGCCGCCGCGAGCATCAGCTGATCGAGATGACGCGGCAGCCGGTGCCGGCCGGGCTGCAGGAGGGTCTCGCGATCCAGGCGGAGGTGGCGCGGGCGCTGGGCTATCGCGAGGCGGGCTGGAAGGTCGCCATCGCGGAGGATGGGACGCCGCTGGCCGGGCTGATGCCCGGCCCCTATCTCAAGCCGGGCGACGTCTATGAGGGGGCGATCGGCGCGGAGCTGCGGGTCGAGATCGAGATCGGCCTGCGGCTGGCGCGGGATGTGCCGATGCGGCCGGACCGCCCCTATGACCGCGCCGAATTGCTCGACCATTGCGAGGGGGCCTTTCTCGGCATCGAAATCGTCGAGAGCCGCTTCGCCAACTGGGTCGGCGCGCCGATGCCGCTCTGGCTCACCGATGCGATGGGCCATGGCGGATATGTGATCGGCCCCGATCTCGAGCGCGGGGTGCTCGACGACCTCTCCGGCCTCGGCTGCTTCATCGCGCTGAACGGGGTGACGCTGTACGACCAGCCGGCGGTGCACGGCAATGGCGATCCGATGGCGCCGTTCCTGGCCTGGGCGAACAGGAGGGTGGAGTTCATGGGCGGGCTGAAACAGGGCCAGATCGTGACCACGGGCAGCCTCTGCGGCGGCGTGCTGGCACCCGGAAAAGGCCAGGTGATCATCAGGTTATCGCCGCTCGGCACAGTAGAGCTGACCCTGCGTTAGAGAGTTTTGGGGTTCAGCCACGTCGTTCGACAGTGTATGCATGATGATCGAAGGGCCTCTCGGACAGCATCCGGAGGCCCGTCTGGTCGGTGCGGGTTGCGCGTTTGCGGGAGGATGAATGCGGGTGTGTCGAAGCTTGACCCGCGGCGCGGTGACCTGGAGCAGCCTGACGCTCGTCGCGCTCCTCGCCACGCAGCCCGCGGGGGCCCAGGGTTTCGACCTGTCCAGCCTGGACATCTTCGGCCTGTTCACCTCGCGTGAGCAGCCGCCCGCGCCGAGCGCCGCCGCCTTGCCCTATGCGCTCAGCTTCGATCTCGGCGACGCGGCCGATGCGAAATCGCTGACCGGGAAGCTCCAGGACGCGTCGCTGCTCTACCGGCTGCGCCAGGACCCGCCGCCGGATGGCGAGACGCTGGCGCGCCGGGTGGCGGCCGACATCAATCCGCTGATCGACGCTTTGTGGTCGCAGGGCTATTTCAACGCCGAGCTGGCGATCGCCATCGACGGCGTAGCGCTCCGGCCGGGCGAGGAGCCGGGCGCCGCGCTGGTGCGCCGGGCCGAAGCCTATCGGGCGAGAGGCGTCGTCCCGATCACGGTCAGGGTCGCGCCCGGACCGGTCTTCGCGCTGCGCAACGTCGCGGTGCTGGAGCAGGGGGTCGGCGCGCCGGCCATCGCCGATGCGCAGAAGGTCTCGCGGCTGAAGCCCGGCGATCCCGCGCTCTCGGCGTCCCTGCGGGCCGGGCGCGCCGCTCTGGTCGATCACCTGCGCAACCAGTCGCGCCCGCTCGCAAAAGTCGTCGACCTGCGGCCGGTGGTCGACCACGCCACGCGCAGCATGGACGTGACCTATGTCGTCGAGCCCGGTCCGATCGCCGGTTTCGGCGAGGTCTCGATCGGCGATACCGACGAGATCCCGGCGCCGGTGGTGCGCTCCTTCATCTATCTCGAGCCGGGCGATCCCTATTCGCCGAAGGCCATCGCCGATACGCGCAAATCGATCGCGACCCTGCCCGCGGTCGGCGGCGTCCGCATTCGCGAGGCCACGGCCCTCGACGCGGCGGGCAATCTGCCGATCTTCGTCGAGGTCACCGAGAGGCCGAAGCGCTTACTCGGCTTTTCCGCCCGCTATTCGACCATCGACGGGCCGCAGGTGAAGACCTATTGGGAGCATCGCAACCTGTTCGGCGGTGCGGAGCGGCTGCGGCTGGAGGCGGATGTCTTCTTCACCCCGCGCATCGACGGCACCAAGATCAAGGAGGTCGGCGATTTCGAGGAAACCGATCTCGGCGGGCGCTTCACCGTCAGCTTCCTGAAGCCGGCGCTGGGCGGCAGCCGCTTCGACTGGCTGCTCGATGCGACGGGCACGCGCGAGCGCGTCGGCACCACCCGCTATGGCGGCTACACCGCCCGCTACGCCAATCTGACCAGCGCCATCAGGCGGCGCTTCACCGACACCTTCTCGGTCCAGGCCGGCATCGAGGTGGAGCGCGGCCAGAGCAGTGACGTGCTGGGGCAGGTCGACTACACCCTGGTCGGCATCCCGCTGGCGCTGCGCTATGATTCCACCGATAGCCAGCTCGACCCGACCCGCGGCATCCGGACCACGGCCTCGGTGACGCCCTATCCCTCCTTCCTCGGCTCCTCCGTCGGCATCTTCCAGGCCAAGGCCCAGGCCTCGGCCTATTACGCGCTGGACGAGGATGCCCGCTATGTCCTGGCCGGGCGCATCGGCCTCGGCTCGATTTCGGGGGCGAGCCTGGACGAGATCCCCGCCACGAGGCGCTTCTATGCCGGCGGCGGCGGCTCGGTGCGCGGCTATGCCTATCGCACGCTGTCGCCGCTCGGCCCGCTGAACCAGCTCACCGGCGGGCGCAGCCTGTTCGAGGCCTCGGTGGAGGCGCGCATCAAGATCACCAACACGATCGGCGTGGTGCCCTTCTTCGATGCCGGCATGGCCTTCGATTCCGCCGTGCCGAACTTCAAGCAGCAGATGCAATACGCCGCAGGCCTCGGATTGCGCTATTACACCGGCATCGGCCCGATCAGGCTCGATGTCGCGGCGCCGCTCAATCCGCGCAAGGGCGACAAGCCGGTCGCGGTCTATATCAGCATCGGGCAGGCTTTCTGATGGTGTCGCGGTCGGGATTCTCGCGTCTGGCGCTGTTCGCCCTGCTGCTGCTGGCGGGGCTGGTCGCCTCTGCCAATTTCGGCGGCTTCGCGCAGAATGCCGAGACCGATCGCGGCGTCGTCGCCGATCTGATCTCGCGCGCCCTGTCCAGCGACAGCAGCCAGGTGGCGATCGGCGCCGTCGAGGGCGCGCTGTCCTCCGACGTCACCATCCGCGACATCGTGCTCTCCGACCGCGACGGCCCCTGGCTGCGGCTCGACCGCGCGCGGCTGATCTGGACGCGCACCGCGCTTCTGCGCCGCCGGCTCGAGGTCAACCGGCTCGAGATCGGCAGGCTCGAAATGCTGCGCCGCCCGGCGCCGCAGCCCGCGACGGTCGCGGCCGGCGCGCAGCCGATCCTGCCGGAGCTGCCGCTCAAGGTGATCGTCGAGGCGTTTCAGCTCTCCGAACTCGTGCTCGGCGCTCCGGTGCTCGGCGATCCCGCGAGGCTCACCGCCAATGGCGCGGCCACGCTCGGCCCGCCGGCCGAGGGCCTCGACCTCCGGCTGGAAGCGCGCCGGCTCGACCGGGCCGGCAGCGCCACGATCCGCCTCGGCTTCGTGCCGCAGAACACGCAGTTCCAGCTGATGGCGCGGATCGACGAGCCGGCCGGCGGCCTCGTCGCCAAGTTGGCCTCGCTCCCCGGCGAGCCGCCGGTGCAGCTCGACGTCAACGGCACCGGGCCGCTCGATTCCTTCCGCGCCGAGCTGAACTTCACCGCCGGCGACACCATTGGCGCCCGCGGCACCGCCACCCTGGGCCGCGCCGGCGCGGGCCGCGACCTCGCTCTGGCGCTCGATGCCCGCGTCGAGGGGCTGATGCCGGCTCCGATCGCCCCGGTCTTCGCCGGCTCGACGCGGCTCGACGGCGCGATCGGCTTCGCCGATGACGGCGCCATCGCGATCAGGCGCCTCGCGATGGTCTCCGCCCTGGCGCGGCTCGATGTCGGGGGGCGCTACGGCGCCGACAAGATGCTCGATCTGCGGATCACCGCCGCGGCCCTCCCCAATGCCGGGAGCAAGACGGTCGCTTCCGGCACGGAGATCGGCAAACTCGCCTTCGATGCGACGATCCAGGGCCCTGTCGCCGGGCCGCGCATCGTCGCCTCTCTCGATCTCGAGGATGGCCGCCTGCCGCTCGGGTCGCTCGGCAAACTGAACGCCAGCTTCACGGCGACCCCGACCGGAACGATCGGCGAGGCCGGCACCCGGATCGCGCTCGTCGCCGATGGCGAGGCGAGCGGCGTCTCGCTGACGGATCGCAGCCTGGCGCGGCTGGTCGGGGAGCGGGTGGTGTTCACCATGCGCGGCACCGCCAATGACGACGCCACGGCCGATTTCGAGACGCTGCGCCTCGCCATGTCCGGCGTCGCGCTGGACTATCGCGGCAAGCTCGGTCAGGCCCGGATCGCCGGACAGCTGAAGGCGCTGCTGCCCGATCTCTCGCGGCTCAGCGGGCTGGCCGGCCGGCCGCTGGGCGGCACGGCGGATGTGACGGCGGAGATCGACGCCACGCCGCGCAGCGACACCTATGCCGCGACCTTGAGTGGACGCGCCGACAGGCTGTCGACCGGCCAGGCCGAGATCGACCGCCTGCTCGCCGGCGAGCTGACGCTGGCGGGGCGCATCGGCGCCGCGGCCGGAGACGTCACCGTCAGCGGCCTGCGCGTCGCCGGGCGCCACGCCGCCTTCACCGCCGACGGCGCCCTGCGTGTCGAGCGCTCGGATCTGCGGCTGCAGCTGTCCCTGCCGGATCTGAAGCGCGCCGACCCCAGGCTCTCCGGCCGTGGCGAGGTCAGCGCCGTCATCACCGGGCCGCAGGACCGGCTGAACGCGCAGGCGCAGCTCGCCATCAGCAATGCCACCGCGCTCGGCCGGCCGATTCCGCGGCTGGCCATCGACGCGACGATCCGCGATCTGCAGGGCGCGCTGCAGACCGATGCGACGCTCGACGGCGAGATCGAGGGCAAGCCGGCCCGTGGCCGCGTCCAGCTCGCCAGGCTCCCCGGCGATGGCTGGGACCTGTCGACGCTGGATCTGACGATCGGCTCGGTGCGCCTGAACGGCGCGGTTTCGCTCGACGCGGCCGGGCTGGCCGCCGGGACGCTGGCCCTGGCCGCACGCAATCTCGACGACCTCTCGCCACTCGCGCTGACCCGGCTCGGCGGGCAGCTCGACGCCGAGGTCAAGCTGGCGAGGCCGGAAGGTCGCCAGGACGCGACCGTCACGGCCACTGGCGCCAGGCTCTCGGGACCCTCCGTCCGGATCGATAGGCTCGACACGCGGCTGGCGGCCCAGGATCTCTACCGGCGCCCGGTGGTCGATGGCACGCTGACGATCGATCGCGCGCTGATCGCGGGCGAAGCCGTCAGCGCCATCCGCTTCGCCTCCAGAGGCAATGCCGCCGCCAGCGAGTTCACGCTCAGCGCCGCGGCGCGCGGCTTCGCGCTGAACGGGGCAGGGCGCCTGGTGCCGGCGGAGCCGGTGCGGCTCGAGCTGACCGCCTTTGAGGCGCGGCGGGACGCCCGCCGCATCGCGCTGGACGGCCCGGCGACATTGTCCTTCCCGAGCGACGGCGTCTCCATCAGCGGGCTGGCGCTCGCCATCGAGCGCGGCCGGGTGACGCTGGACGGGCTGGTCGGCGACAGGCTCGACCTGCGCTTCGCAGCCCGCGACGTTCCGCTGTCGGCGGCGCGGATCTTCGCGCCCTCGCTCGACCTCGCGGGAACCCTGAACGCCCAGGCGACGATCGGCGGCACGGTCGCGGCCCCAACCGGGGAATGGACCCTGCGCATGGCCGGCGTCGCCTCCCGCGAGACCCGCAATGCCGGGCTGCCGCCGATCGCGGTGAGCGGCGACGGGCGCCTGTCGGGCGAGCGGACGAGCGTCGACCTGTCACTGAATGCCGGCAGCCGCGCCAATCTCACCTTGCGCGGCTCCGCCCCGCTGCAGGCCAATGGCGCGCTCGACCTCGCCATCCAGGGCCGGCTCGACGCTGCCATCGCCAACACCATGATCGCCGCGCGCGGCCAGCGGCTGACCGGCAGCGTCGCCATCGATCTGCGCGCCACGGGCGAGGTCGCGGCACCGCGGCTCAGCGGCGGCGCGACGCTGGCCAATGGCAGCTTTACCGACGCGCTCCAGGGCATCCGGCTGACGGGCATCGAGGCGCGGCTCGCCGCCAATGGCGATAATCTCAGCATCGAGCGCGCCTCGGCCCGCACCGCCAATGGCGGCACGCTCTCGGCCAGCGGGCAGATCAGGGTCGATCCCGCGGCGGGCTTCCCCGGGCAGCTGCGCATTAATGGCTCGCGCGCCCAGCTCGTCGCCAACGGCATCGTCACGGCCGTCGCCGATCTCGCGCTGGAGCTGTCGGGGCCGCTGGCGCGCAACCCCACCATCGGCGGGCGGATCGACGTCGTCTCGCTCGATGTCGCCGTACCGGACCGGCTTCCCGGTTCGCTCGAGCCGGTCCAGGGCATTCGCCATGTCCGGCCGACGCGCACCGCGGCCGCGCGCCTCGCCGACAAGCGCAAGACCAGCACCGCCGGCGCGACCCGCGGCCGCGCCCCGCCGCCCTTCAACGCGACGCTCGCCTTGGCGATCTCTGCGCCGAATCGCGTCTTCATCCGCGGCCGCGGCATCGATGCCGAGCTCGGCGGCCAGCTGCGCGTCGGCGGCACTTTGGCCAACCCCGCCGTCGACGGCGCCTTCGAACTGCGCCGCGGCCGCCTTTCGGTCGCGACCCAACGGCTCGACTTCACGCGCGGCCGGATCACTTTCACCGGAGCGGTGATCCCCGAGCTCGACTTCGTCGCCCAGACGCGGGCCGGCGACGTCACGGCCCAGATCCTGGTGACCGGCCCGGCCGACCAGCCTGGCTTCGCCTTCACCTCCCAGCCCGACCTGCCGCAGGACGAGGTGCTGTCGCGCATCCTCTTCTCGCGCGCCTCGGGGTCGCTGTCGCCGTTCCAGGCGCTGCAGCTCGCCCAGGCGGCGGCGCAATTCTCCGGTGCCGGCGGCGATGATTCCTTCGAGCGCCTGCGCCGCTCGCTCGGCGTCGACAATCTCGACATCCAGTTCGGGGAGGGCGGACCGACCGTCGGCGTCTCCCGCTATATCGGCAACAACGTCACGCTCGGCGTGAAGGCCGGCGCGCGGCCCGAGGATAGCGGCGTCTCGGTCGGCATCGATCTGACTCGCCGGCTCAAGCTGCAGGCCGAGACCGGCGTCGACGGCAGCGCGGCGGTCGGCCTCGGCGCCGAGTGGGAATACTGAGTCGCGCCCGACACGCCCGGCAGCACGGATTCGCGGCCGCTTTCCCCGTTTTCGCGCCGAGCCGGGCGCTCCGGTGCCGGTTTTCGGCCCGATCCGCGCCATGGTGGTAAACAGCCCGTAAATTTCGGGGTTCAAAGCGTGGCGTGGTTGCAACAGTGGGGTTCAAACCACCCCCTGAGGCCGCTCGGTGACATGATCTCGGTTGATCGGCAGTCCGGCATTCGTATGGTGAACCTGCGTCGGGACTTTCCCGGTCGCTGTTTTTCGTCTTCGCCTCTGAATGGTTCAGGGACGTGGGCGAAAGGCCGGGAAGAGGTTAGCCCGACGGACGGTCTCCTGGGATCGCCGCCGACCAGCAAGCCAAAGCCCGAGGGTCTCGAAACTCATTTTGGAGGTTACCAATGAAGCTCGTAAAGAGCCTCCTCCTCGGTTCCGCCGCCGGCTTCGCCGCGGTCGCCGGGGCACAGGCCGCTGATCTTCCCTCGCGGAAGGCCGCTCCGGTCGAATACGTTCGCGTTTGCTCCACCTATGGCGCAGGCTTCTTCTACATCCCGGGCACCCAGACCTGCCTCCGCGTCGGCGGTCGTATCCGCGCTGAGTACCTGGTCCAGGAGACGTTCGACGGCGTCGGTCTCGACACCTCCGACGGCTATGGCTTCCGCGCTCGTGGCCGTCTGAACATCGACGCCCGCACCGCGACCGCCTACGGCACGCTGCGCACCTTCATCCGCTTCGAGATGACCGTCTCGAACGGCTCCTACGGCCAGGGCGTGAACTCGACCGGCCCGCAGTTCGTCGCCGTTCGCGGTGGCGCCGGCGGCACCGTGTCGAACCTCGACAAGGGCTTCGTCCAGTTCGGTCCCGTCACCGCTGGTCGCGCTCAGTCGTTCTTCGACTTCTACGCCGACACCCACAACTACGGCCCGATCCGTGGTTCGGACATGACCTCCAACCTGTTGGCCTACACCGCCACCTTCGGTTCGGGCTTCTCGGCGACGATCTCGCTGGAAGACCGTTCGGAGCGCCAGGTTGTCGGCAACTTCGTCACGGGCGGCCAGACCTATCCTGACATCGTCGGTTCGTTGAACCTGACGCAGGGCTGGGGCTCGGCTCAGCTGTCGGGTGCCGTGTTCGAGCGCAATGGCCAGCTCGGCCAGGGCTTCGTCGGCGGCGCGTCGGACAAGACCGGCTACGCCATCCAGGGCGGCGTCAAGATCAACCTGCCCATGCTCGCCGCTGGCGACGAGCTCTGGCTGCAGGCTGCCTACACCGAGGGTGGCATCTCCTACCTCGGCTACGGCGGCGCCGGCGCCGGCTCGACCTGGGGTCCGAACTCGAACGTCGGCCGTCTGGCCTTCGTCAACTCGGATGCCAACGTCGACGTCAACGGTCGCACGATCCTGACGAAGGGCTACGCCCTGACCGCCGTCCTGCTCCACTACTGGACCCCCACGATCCGTCAGGCCGTGTATGGTTCGTACTCCGAGCTCGACTACGGCCGTGGCGTCTTCGTCGGCGGCGTCGCCAACCAGGACCCGAAGGAGTTCCGCATCGGTTCGAACCTCGTCTGGTCGCCGGTCTCCGGTCTCGACATCGGCGTCGAGGTTCTCTACGCCAAGGCTGAGGTCAAGACCCGCATCCAGGCTGCTGGCCGCCCGCTCGGCGTCCTGATCAAGTCGGACGACGCTCTGTCGGCCCGCCTGCGCATCCAGCGCGACTTCTGATCGGTCACACCCGATCACGTCGGAAAGCCCCGGGGAAACCCGGGGCTTTTTCTTTGCGCAAAGGCGTTGATGAGTGCCGGCGCGAGGTGTCATCCGCTTGACAGGGCAGGGGCATAGGGACTGTCCTGACATCGTGACGAAAGCGCCGGGGGGCGCCGTCGGAGACTGTCTCTGGGGGGTCGAATGCCGCAAACGACGCGTTGGCTCTGGGGTCTGGCGCCGTTGGCGCTGCTCTGGGCCGCGGGCAATCTCGTCATGGCGGACAGGATCGAGCAGGATCTCGCCCGGCGCGCCGTCTCCGCCGCGAGTGCCGTCGCCGGGACGGCACCCGGAGCCAAGCCGATCGTCGCGCGGATCATCGGCCGCGACATCGTCATATCGGGCGAGGCTCTCTCGGCCGACGGCGCGTCCCGTGCCATGGCGCAGCTTCGCTCCGAATTCGGGGTGAGGCGGGCGCTCGGCGGGCTGTCGCAGGTCGTGGCCCAGAAACCCTATAGCTGGTCGGCGACCCGCGAGGCGCAGGCCGTGGTGCTGAACGGCTTCGTCCCCGATGAGGCGACGGCGACGGCCAATGTCGCCGCCGCCACGGCGGCTCTTCCCGGCATCCGGATCGAGGATCGACAGAGCCTCGCCTTCGGCGCGCCCGACGGGTTTCCGGAGCTGACCCGCGCGCTGCTCGCCGAATTGCCGCGGCTGCAATCGGGCAAACTGGCGCTCGACGACGGTAAATTCTGCATCGAAGGGCAGGCGACGACCCCCGACGCCTTCCTGGCGCTCGAGACGGCCTCCTCCGCCATGGCGCAGCGCGGCTTCCAGCGCGTCGACTGCACCTTGCAGCCGCCTGTGCTGACGCCCTATCGCCTCGCGATCACGCATGATGCAGGCGGGGCGGTCGCCCTTAGCGGCTTCTATCCCGACGCGGCGACGCGCGACCGCATCGTCGAACTCGCCCGCGCCGCCTTCCCGCGGGCGACGGGCTTCACCGCCGAGCTCAAGCCGGCGCTCGGCGAACCTTCCGCCTTCCAGGCCAAGGTGGCCCGCGCCATCGGCGACCTCCAGCGACTTCGCAATGGCAAGGCCGAACTCCTTGGCGATGCTTATGTTCTCTCCGGTCAGGGGCCGGAGGAGTACGATGCCTGCCAGGCGCTGCGCCTGCTGATCGCGCAGATGGACGGGCCCGATTCCGTCGCCCAGGCGACGATCGCCTGCCCGGCCGCGCCGCCGCCTCTGCCGCCCATGCCGCCCTTGCCGGAGATCCCGGCGCTGATCCTGCCCGAAGCCGTGGCGCCGTCTCCCGCGCCGGCCCGGACGACGGCCGATCTGGTCCCGGCTCCGCCTTTGCCCGCGCCGCCGCCGGCGGAGATCGCCGTCCTGCCGCCGGTCCTGCCCGATCCGCCGCCGCCTCCGGCCCCGCCGGTCCCGCTGCGCTGGCGCGCCGAGAAGAGCGAGGCGGGGCTGGCGCTGAGCGGGCTCGCGCCGAGCGATGCGGCGCGCGAGGCGGTTCTGGCGGCCGCCGCCGCCTCGGCCGGTCCGGATGCCGCTCCGGCCTCGACCCTAGAGACGCGCGAAAATCTCGCCGAAACGCCCGATTACGGCGAGGCGACGCGCTTCGCGCTCTCGCTGCTGGCGCCGATGCGCCAGGGCACCGTCGCGATCGAGGCGGGCGAGCTGACCCTCTCCGGAACCGTGCCGGATCTGCCGGCGCTCAACCGGGTGCAGGCGCTGTTGGCCGGCCCGCGGCCGCAGGGGCTGTCGCTGAAGCTCGCCCCGGACGCGCTCACGGTCAGGCCCTACCAACTCGAGATCTCGACGGATAAGTCCGGGCTGAACCTGCAGGGCTACCTCCCGGACGAGCCGGCCCGCACCGATCTGAAGGCCGTGGTCGGAGCGACGCCCGAGCGGGGCAGGCTGGACGATCAGACGGCGCTGGTGCCCTCGGCGCCGCCGGGCTTCGCGGCCGCGACGCGGCTCGCCACGGAAAACCTGATGCGGCTCGATCTCGGCTCCGCCAGCGTCTCCGAAAAGGGCGTCACCCTGCGCGGGCTCACCTGCCGCGAGCTGATCAAGAGCGAGGTCGAGACCAGCGCCGCCACGGCGCGGGCCGCCGGCGTGCCGGTCGATGCGGCGATCGGCCTGCGCCAGACCGGCTGCGTGCTCGATCCGCCCAATACCTGCCAGAGGGAGCTCGACGATCTCACCCGCGAGAACAAGGTGCTGTTCGGCCAGGGCACCACGGTGGTGACGCTCGATGCCGTGACCGAACGCGTGATCGAGGCCGCGCATGCGATCCTCGGGAAATGCCCGCAGAGCCGCATCACGATCGAGGGCCATGCCAACCGCGACGGCGAGGCCCATGGCTTCGACAATCTCGATCTGTCGATGCGACGGGCGCTGCGGGTGCGCGACGAGCTGGTGAAGCGCGGCGTCGAAGCCAACCAGCTGGCCGTGCAGGGTTTCGGCGCGAAACGCCCGCTCGTCCCCTATGGCCTGCCCGAGGCGCGGGCGATGAACCGCCGTGTCCAGTTCACCGTCGCGAAATAGGAGAGAGCGATGCTGTATCTCGCGACGCAATTCGTCTGGTTCCTGATCGCGGCGGCGGCGCTCGGCCTGGCCATGGGCTGGATCAGCCATGATGGTGGCCGGCTCAGGCTCGCCGGGCCGCTCGTCCTGGTCCTGGCCGCACTCTGGGCCGCCGGTGGCGTGCTGAGCTGGACGCAGACGCTCAACGGCGTCGCGGCGCTCTGGGTCGAGAGCGCTCTGCTGTTCGCCGCCGTCTATGCCCTGGGTTGCACCCTGGGCAGCCTGGCGCGCGGCCGCGGAGCCCGCGACCCCGATGCGAGCGCCGGCAGAATGACTGGTCCAGGCGAGGTCTGATCCGCCCTCTTGTCAGGCCGCCAGTCGTTCGGCCCGGCTCACCAGCCTGCCGATCCGCTGGACCATCTCCTTGCTGCCGAGCACCGGCGCATGACCCTGCCCGGGCACGGTGTGGACCTGGCAGTCCGGATGGCGCTGCGCCATCTCCTGCAGCGTCGCCTCGGCGAGCAGATCGGAATTGGCGCCGCGGATGGCGAGCACCGGCACGCCGTTGAGCCCCGCGAAATAATTCCACAGCACCGGCAGCGGCGCTTCCAGATCCAGCTCTTCCAGCACCTTCATCAGATTGGGATCGTAATCCGGCACGATCCGGCCCTCGCGCTCCGTCCAGGTACGCCGCGCCATCATCTCCCATTCGCGGTCGCCGAAAGCGGAGAATTGCTGGTCCGAGAGGCGCTTCAGGATCTCGGCGCCCTCGGCGAAGCTGCGCGGCGTCGGCAGCTTGCCGACATAGCCCTTGATGCGCAGCAGCCCGCGCGCATCGATCACCGGGCCGACATCGTTGAGAACCGCCCCCTTGATCATCGCCGGCCGTGCGGCACCGAGCGCCATGGTCAGCAGCCCGCCGCGGGATGTGCCGATGAAGACGGCTTCGGCGATGCCCGCGGCCGTCAGCATCTGCATCACGTCGTCGAGCTCGACCCGGATATCGTAATTGCGCCAGTTGCCGTCGTAATCCGAGCGGCCGCGCCCGCGATAATCCAGCGCCAGAACCCGCCGCGGCTTCTCCGCATCCTGGGCGAAAGCGAGAGCGAGCTCATGGAAATCCGCCGATGTCCGCGCCAGTCCCGGCAGGCAGACCAGGGGCAGCGCCGGCCCGGCGAGCGGCCCGTAATCCCTGGCGTGGAGCTTCAGCCCGTCGCGGGCGCCGATATAGAACGATCTGAAGCCTGTGTCGGTGGTCATGCAGCGTCCCGGATGGCAGGCGACCAGTTACTCCCGCCGGCCGCCGCGCTTCAAGTCGTGATCGATCATATAGGCGGTGCGCTGGTCCAGCCTGTGACGGTAGACCTGCACGTTCTCCATCACCCGCTGCACGTAATTGCGCGTCTCGTAGAAGGGAATGCGCTCCACCCAATCGATCGCATCGACATCCGGCCGGCGCGGATCGCCATAGGCCGCGATCCATTTGCGGACATTGCCGGACCCGGCATTATAGGCGGCGAAGGTCAGGATATAGGATCCGCGCCATTCCTTGAGCAGATCGATCAGATGGGCCGCGCCCATCACCGCGGAATAGAGCGGGTCCCGCCCGAGCCTCGGCCAGTCGAAGGGCAGGCTGGCGCGCCTCGCGGTTTCCCGCGCCGTCGCCGGCATCATCTGCATCAGACCGCGCGCCCCGGCATGGGAGGTGGCGGTCGGGTCGAAGGCGCTCTCCTGCCTGGCGATGGCGTGGACGATGGCGCGCTCCATCGGGTCGCCGAGCACCGGGAAATCCGGCACGCCATTGGTCGGGAAGGCCGCCGCATCGAGCGGGAAGCCGCGCTGCAGCGCCTGTTTGCCGATCGCCAGCACCGCCCGCACATCGCCCTGCGCCTGGGCGATCTGGGCGATCGATTCCAGAGCCGGCGTGGTCTGCAGGCGCTGCGCCAGATCGGCCAGCATCTGCGCCGCCAATTGCCGCTCGCCGATGCGGTACAGCAGCTGGACGCCCTGATGGCCGGGCAGATGGCCGAGCGGCGAGACGTCGCTGCCGCGCAGCTGCAGGTTGCGCTCGCCGAGCCGGGCCAGAGCGAGCTGGCCGTAATAGGCGACGGGGTGTTCGCCGGCTTTGCGATAGGCGGCCAGCGCCTCGTCCTCGCGCCCCAGCGCCTCGAGCGCCCGCCCTTCCCAATAACCGATCCGCGCGACGGAGATCGGCGTCCGCGCCAGCTCGGCGGCGGCTCGGAAATGATCCAGCGCCAGCATCGGCGCATCGTGGAAGCGCAGGGCGATGAAGCCGGCATGCCATTCCGCGTCGATGCGGGAGGCTGAATCCTCCGCGCCATGCTCGGCCGCCACCGCATAGGCCAGAGCGATCTCGCCCTCGTCCAGGAGGTCGCGCGCGATCAGCCGGCGCTCCACCCACCAGCCGTCGCCATCGCCGAGCAGCGCCGGGTCGCGCGGCACAGAAGACAGCGCCTTGGCCGCTTCGGCGGGTTTGCCCTCGCGGCGTGCCTGCTGCGCCTTCAGCAGGGCATAGCCCGGTTCCTGATGCACCGCCGCCGGCAGGCTCGCGATCTGCGACGGCGCCAGCGGCCGCTTCGCCTTGGCGCTGGCGATCCGCGCCTGGGCGAGCTTGACGAAGTCGGGCGAGACGAGCGCGGCGTTGCGCAGCGCGGCGGCGGCATTGCCGCGGAAGATGAAGCGCTCGGCGCGCAGCTTATGATCCTCGCGCGTCAGCCCCGTCGGAAAACTCGCCAGCACCAGCCGTTCCAGCGGCGCGCCGAACGGATCCTGGACCCAGCTCTGCCGGATCAAGGCGAGGGCTTCGGCCGTCTCGCCCTTGGCCTGCAGCGCGAGCGCCAGCGCCACCCGCCCCGCCGGGCTGACCGGCTGGTGATCGGCGAAGAAGGCGCGCACCACCTCCGGGCCGCGCCGCTCGGCGACCAGCGCTTCCTCGGCGCGGCGGCGGAACAGCCCGATGGCGGGATAATCCGGATGGGCCTGCAGAAAGGCGTTCAGCCGCGCGAAGGGCACCGGGTTGGCGCCGGCCCTCAGCGCCGCCCATTCCAGCAGCGCCTGCGCGGCCGGGTTGTCGACGCCGCGCGCCAGCGCATCGCCCTCGGCCAGCGCGCCGCGCCGATAGGCCTCGATCGCGCCGCGGATCGGGCCGGGATCGACCGTCTCCAGCGATATGCGCGGGTCCGGCCCCTGCGACGTCGATGCCGTGGCCTCGATCGAAGATGCCGCGAGCTCGCTCGGATGTTCGCCCGCTTCCAGCGCGTTCGCCTCCGTGGCGAGCAGCGCGAGCGGCAGGGCCAGGCCGGCGAGGCGCAGGCTCAGACGGGTCGTGGAGGGTCGGCGCAGGCGCAAGGCGGTCGTGACCATGAAGGACTCCGGGCCGTGGGCTTCAAGGCTGCAATGGTCGGTCAAGCCTGTTAACGGAGCTTTAATCATGCAGGCAACCGCTTTTGATCAATTGCCGGCTTTGCCGCGGCTGCCCCAGAGGGTATGTGTCACTCCCCCTGCCTGATCCCGCGTCGAGGACGCCGCGCCCATGACCAAGCACACGCCCTTCACCGGCTCCATGCCCGCGCTGGTGACGCCGTTCAAAGGCGGCCGGATCGACGAGGAGAGCCTGCGCGCGCTGGTCGATTGGCAGATCGAGAGCGGCAGCACCGGGCTCGTGCCGGTCGGCACCACGGGGGAAAGCCCGACGCTCAGCCATGCCGAGCACAAGCAGGTGGTCGAGATCGTCGTCGCCCAGGCGAAGGGCCGCGTCCCGGTCATCGCCGGCGCCGGCTCCAACAACACCACCGAAGCGATCGAGCTCGCCGTGCATGCCGAGAAGGCCGGGGCCGAGGCCGTGCTGGTGGTGACGCCCTATTACAACAAGCCGACGCAGGAGGGCATGTACCAGCACTTCAAGGCGGTGAACGACGCGATCGGCATCCCGATCATCATCTACAACATCCCGCCGCGCTCGGTGGTCGACATGTCCGTCGAGACCATGGCCCGGCTCTACGAGCTGAAGAACATCGCCGGGGTCAAGGACGCGACCGCCAATCTCGCCCGCGTCTCGCAGCAGCGCCATGCCATGGGGCCGGATTTCATCCAGCTCTCGGGCGAGGACATGACGGCTTTGGCCTATATGGCGGCCGGCGGGCATGGCTGCATCTCGGTCGTCGCCAATGTCGCGCCAAGCCTCTGCGCCCAGTTGATGGCCGCCGTCGCGAAGGGCGATTACGCCGAGGCGCTGGCGCTGCAGGACCGGCTGGTGCCGCTCCATGACGCGATCTTCCGCGAGCCGGGGCTGGCGGGCGCCAAGCACGGCCTGTCCCTGCTCGGCCGCGTCCAGGAAGAGGTCCGCCTGCCGCTGCTGCCGGTGACGCCGGCCACCGGCAAGGTCATTCGCGAGGCGATGGTGTTCGCCGGCGTGTTGAATGCCTAGATAGAGCGGGGCAGCGGCGCGGATCCCGTCCGGCTCCCGCTTCCGCCGCCCTTGGAGACGACGATGTACGAGCCCAGCCATTTCAAGGTCGAGGATCGCGAGGCCCTGTACCAGGTCATCCGCGCGAACCCGCTGGCGACGCTCGTCACGGCGGGCGAAAGCGGGCTTCTGGCCAATCCCGTCCCCTTTGTGCTGCACGCCGAGCCGGGCGGGCAGGCGCTGCTGCGGGCCCATCTCGCGCGCCCCAATCCGCAATGGCGCGAAGTCGCGGCCGGCGCCGAGATCCTGCTCGTCTTCACCGGGGTCGAACGCTATGTGACGCCGGCCTGGTATGCCTCCAAGCGCGAGCATGGCAAGGTGGTGCCGACTTGGAATTATGTGACCGTGCAGGTGCGCGGGCCGGCCCGCATCGTCGAGGATCCCGCCTGGCTGCGCGCGCATCTCGACCAGCTGACCCGGCAGCAGGAGGCGCCGCGCGCCGAGCCCTGGGCCGTGTCCGATGCGCCGGAGCCTTTCGTGGCGGCGCAGATGCGCGGCATCGTCGGCATCGAGATCGAGATCGCCTCGCTGATCGGCAAGTTCAAGCTCAGCCAGAACCGGCAGGAGGCCGACAAGCGCGGCGTCTTCAACGGCTTGAGCGCCGACCCTGAATCGGAATCGCAGGCCATGGCCTCCCTCGTGAGGGCTCATGCGCTCGGCAACACAGCATGACAAAACCAGATCCAGACCGTTACAAGCTCGCCGCCGACAACCGCAAGGCGCGCTATAATTACGAGATCACCGAGACGCTCGAGGCCGGCATCGCCTTGCAGGGCACGGAGATCAAGTCGCTGCGCGGCGGCAAGGCGACGATCGGCGAGAGCTATGCCGGGCCGATGGGCACCGAGCTCTTCCTCTTCAACGCGCATATCCCGGAATATCTGGAGGCGAACCGCTTCAATCACGACGTCCGCCGCCCGCGCAAGCTGCTGCTGCATCGCCGCCAGATCAACAAGCTGATGGGGGCGATCCAGCGCGAGGGCTACACCGTGATCCCGCTGAAGGTCTATTTCAACGAGAAGGGCCGCGCCAAGGTCGAGCTCGGCCTCGGCCGCGGCAAGAAGCTGCACGACAAGCGCGAGACCGAGAAGACGCGCGACTGGAATCGCGACAAGGCGAGGATCATGAAGTCCGGCGGCTGAACGGCCGCCCGATCCGGCAGGCCTAAACCTGCGTCTCGAGCAATCCCGAAGCGTTCCGCGGCAGGAGCGAGACGGCCGCTGCGCGGCCGCCTCATGAAAACCGGTCGAGCGCGACCCGGCCTCGCCGGATCGCGCGGCGCGGCTCAGGCCATCGCCTTCTTGAAGTTCTCGTTGGCCTTGTCCCAGTTCACCACCTGCCACCAGGCGGTGAGATAGGCGGCGCGGCGGCTCTGGTGCTTGAGGTAATAGGCGTGCTCCCACACATCGACGCCGAGCACCGGCTTGGCGCCGAGTTCGAGCGGGGTGTCCTGGTTCGCCGTGCTGATGATCGCGATCTTCTTGTCCTTGTCGACCACGAGCCAGGCCCAGCCCGAGCCGAAACGGCCCATGGCGGCGGCGTTGAGCTTGGTGACCAGATCGGTGGTCGAGCCGATCGAGGCCTCCATGGCGCTGCGCAGCTCCGCCGAGGGCTGCTTGGCGCCGCCCGGGGTCATCAGATCCCAGAAGAAGCTGTGGTTCCAATGCCCGCCGACATTGTTGCGCACGCCGGTGCGGACGTTTTCGGGCACCGCGTTGAGATCGGCCAGCACGGTCTCGATCGGCGTGGTCTTCAGCCCGTCCCATTGCGCAACCAGCGCATTGGCGTTGGTGACATAGGCCTGATGATGGCCGCTATGGTGGATGCGCATCGTCGCGGTGTCGATATGCGGCTCCAGCGCCTCGTAGCCATAGCCCAGAGGCGGCAGGGTGAAGACCGGCGGAGCGGGCGGGGCGGCCGGCGCCGGAGCGGTGGTGGGGGCGGCGACCTGGGCGAGGCCGAGCCCGGGCCGGCCCAGAACGGTCAGGCCGGCGGTTCCGGCGGCGAGGCCGGTGATGAAGTTGCGACGAAGCATGATGTCCTCCCGATAGGCTTCTGATGATGCAGGTTGGTCCGGACGCGGCGACAGTCAAGGGCTGTCGTCGTCAGATGGCGCCCGTCAGATATCGGCGGGGTCGTCGCCCTGCCGGATGCCGTAGCGCCGCTCCAGCCCCGGATTGCCGGGGGTGAGGGGCGAGGCCGGCGGGCGCGGCGCGCGTTCGGAGGGGTCGCGGCCGATCTTCTGCATCAGATGCGACAGGTCGATGAACTCGTCGCATTGCCGGCGGAGATCGTCGGACACCATCGGCGGATTGGTCGAGATCGTCGAGACGACAGCGACCTTCACGCCCTTGCGCTGCACCGCTTCGACCAGCGGGCGGAAATCGCCATCGCCGGAGAACAGGTAGATCTGGTCGAGATGCGGGGCGAGTTCGAGCATCTCGATCGCCAGCTCGATATCCATATTGCCCTTGATCCGGCGGCGGCCACTGGCGTCGGTGAACTCTTTCGCCGCCTTGGTGATGACGCGGTAGCCATTATAGTCGAGCCAATCGACCAGTGGGCGGATCGAGGAATACTCTTCGCTCTCGATCAGGGTGGTGAAATAGAACGCACGGATCAGATTGCCGCGACCCTGAAATTCCTTCAGCAGGCGCCGGTAATCCATGTCGAAGCCGAGCTGCTTCGATGTGGCGTAAAGATTGGCTCCATCGATGAAGAGCGCGATTCGGGGATCGGCCATGGCCATGACTCCGGCTTAAAAAATTAGAAAGTGAAATACAGTTTTCGAGAATAGACGCGCGAACAATGTCGAATGAGAGTCCGGAGCCGGACGATGGTGTCGCAGATCGCGCCGCAGCCGGCGCGGCGAAACCTCAGGCGCCGAGCCCGCGGCTGCCCGGCTTGGTGGCGGGAATGGCGGCGAGCTCCGGCGGCAGCGCATCCGGCTGATAGGCCGGGATATCCATCGCCACCAGACTGACCAGCGGCACGCCGAGCTCGGCCTTGCCGCCGGACCGGTCGACCAGGCAGGCCGCCCCGAGGATCGTGCCGGGTTCGGCCGCGATCGAGGCCAGGCACTCGCGCGAGGACAGGCCGGTGGTGACGATATCCTCGACCATCACGACGCGCGCGCCGGCCGGGATGGCGAAGCCGCGGCGCAGCTTGAATTGGCCGTCCTCGCGCTCGACGAAGATCGCCTTGGCGCCGAGGTGACGGGCGGTCTCATAGCCCGGCACGATGCCGCCGACGGCGGGGGAGACGACGTAGTCGACGGCGCCGAAACGGGCCTGGATCTTCTGCGCCAGCGCCCGGCACAGCCTCTCGGTGCGCACCGGATCCTGGAAGATGAACATTTTCTGCAGGAAGATCGGGCTGCGCAGCCCCGAAGACAGGATGAAATGCCCTTCGAGCAGGGCGCCGGCATCGCGGAACTCGGCCAGAACTTCAGCGTCGGTCATGGCGGGGCTCCTCTGCCGTCGGATTGCTGCGGCCGTCTTTGCTCGGAAAAGCGCGCGGCGCAAGCGTCGTCGTCGCCAGCCTGTTGACGACCATGCCGGCGGGCGCTCGCACCGCCTCCGGCTCACCCCGGAGGGGATGCGGGCCGCCGTTCCGGCCGGCAGCGACGCTCAGCCCTTGGGAAATTCCAGCCCCATCTCGCGGTAGCGCTCGGGATCGTCGCTCCAGTTCTCGCGGACCTTCACGAACAGGAAGAGATGGACCTTTGCCTCGGCCGCCTCGGCGATCTCGATGCGGGCCTTCTGGCCGATCGCCTTGATCGTCTGTCCGCCTTCGCCGAGCACGATCTTGCGCTGGCCCTCGCGCTCCACATAGATCGTCTGCTCGATCCGCACCGAGCCGTCCGGGCGCTGCTGCCATTGCTCGGTCTCGACCGTCGAGCGATAGGGCAGCTCGTCATGCAGCCGCTCGAAGATCTTTTCCCGCGTGATCTCGGCCGCCAGGAAGCGCAAGGGCGCGTCGGAGATCTGGTCCTCCGGGTAGAGCCAGGGGCCGAGCGGCAGCCGCGTCTCCAGCCAGCTCATGATGTCCTTGACGCCGTAGCCGGTCAGCGCCGCGATCATGAAGGTCGCCTCGAACCGGCCCCGCGCATTCACCTTCGTCGTGATCTCGAGCAGTTTTTCCTTCGCCACCGTGTCGATCTTGTTGAGGATCAGGAATTTTGGCTGCTTCAGCTCCGCCAGCTTCTCGAGCAGGCGGGTGTTCTCCTCGGTGTCGTAGCGCTCGACATCGATCAGCACGCCGATCAGATCGGCATCCGTGGCGCCGCCCCAGGCACTGGTGACCATCGCCCGGTCCAGCCGGCGCTTGGGCTGGAAGATCCCGGGCGTATCAACGAAGATCACCTGCGCCGGCCCCGACAGCGCGATGCCGCGCACCTGGGTGCGCGTGGTCTGCACCTTGCGCGAGACGATCGAGACCTTGGCGCCGACGAGCTGGTTCAGCAGCGTCGACTTGCCGGCGTTGGGCGCGCCGATCAGCGCCACGAAACCGCAGCGCGTCGGCCCCCGCCGCTCCGGCTCACCCTGCATCCCGGCTTCCGGCACGGTCTTGGCCTCAGCCATGGTCGCTCTCCATCGTTTCGCTCCACAGGCCTTCCCGTCTCAGGAAGGCCTCGGCCGCCGCCTGTTCGGCCAGGCGCTTCGAGCGGCCATCGGCCTCGGCATCGGCGAGCCCGCTGATCCGTGCCGCCACCCTGAACAGCGGCGCGTGATCGGGGCCCGAGCGGCCGCGCTCGCTATAGGTCGGCGTCGCGTAACCCTGGCCCTGCGCCCATTCCTGCAACGCGGTCTTGGCGTCGCGCAACGGCTTGGGCGGCTTGGCCAGGCGCTCGCCGAAGCCGCGCTCGACCAGAGCCCGCGCCGCCTCATAGCCGCCATCGATGAAGACGGCGCCGATGATCGCCTCGCATGCATCGGCGAGGATAGCACGGTTCTTGCGAGCCCCGCCGAGGATTTCGCCTTCGCCGAGCCGCATGAAGGCGCCGAGATCCCAGGCCTGCGCCACCTCCGCACAGGTCTCCTTGCGCACCAGATCGGCCAGGCGGCGCGACATGTCGCCTTCGACGGCCTGCGGAAAGCGCGCGAACAGCATGTCGGCGACGCTCAGCCCGAGCACCCGGTCGCCCAGGAATTCCAGCCTCTGATAGCTGCCGAGGCGGGAGCCTTCCGCGCTCATATGGGTGAGGGCGGTGGTGAGAAGCCCGCGATCGGCGAAGCGATGGCCGAGCGTCCTTTCGAGCCGCGCCAGATCCGGCGCCTTGCGCCCGCTCTCGACAGGCTTTGTCACTTGATCCCGCTGAACAGGCGATTCCACCTGACCGACCAGGGCCATTCCCAGACGCGCCAGGCGGAGGCGCCTTCCTCGATCGAGAAGAAGATCAGCTCGGCGCGGCCGACGAAATTCTCGAAGGGCACGTAGCCGACGCTGCGATCCCGGGAATCCAGCGAATTGTCGCGATTATCGCCCATCATGAAGAAATGGCCTTCCGGCACCTGGAACACCACGGTGTTGTCGAAGGTGCCGTTGTCGCCTTCCCGCTCGATGATCTCGTGGCTGACGCCATTGGGCAGCGTCTCGCGGTAATGCGCGACGGAGGAGGCCCGGCCCCAGCTGTCGGTGGTGACGTAGTCGGCGATGCGCTCGCGCTTCACCGGCTGGTTGTTGATGTGCAGGATGCCGTCGATCATCTGGATGCGGTCGCCCGGCAGGCCGATGACGCGCTTGATGTAATCGGTCGAATTATCGGTCGGCAGCTTGAACACCGCGATGTCGCCGCGCTTCGGTTCCGCCGCCCAGACGCGGCCGGAGAAAAGCGGCGGGCTGAACGGAACCGAATGCTTGGAGTAGCCGTAGGTGTATTTCGAAACGAACAGGTAGTCGCCGATCAGCAGGGTCGGAATCAGAGACCCGGAGGGGATGTTGAAAGGCTGGAACAGCAATGTGCGGATCACCAGCGCGATGAGCAGGGCCTGGACGACGACCTTGATCGTCTCGAGAACGCCACCTTCCTCCTTGGCCTGCTTGCTCTTGATCTCGGCGTCTTTGGCCACGCGGGCGCTCCTGTTTCGGACAGCAGAGCGCGGTCTAGCTGAATGTCGCAGCTTGGACAACGCCGACGCCGCAACGGCCGCTACCGCAATTCCGGGGGCGACAGCCGCGCCATCCCATGCTTCAAGCCTGTCCGTCCCGGTTCGGCAACCCCGCCGGCCGCTCCACCCGATCGCTGACGATTGCTTCCGCGCCGCATGACATTCTTCCCTACCGAACCGCCTGCGACCATTCCCGGCCGAAAGGGGCTGGCGCTCGCCCTCGGCACCTTCGCGGTGGCGCTGGGCCTGCGCATGGTGCTGGACGGCTCGCTGCCCTCCGGCTTTCCCTATCTCACCTTCTTTCCGGCCGTCATCATCACCGCCTTCTTCGGCGGCGTCGGCGCCGGCAGCCTGTGCGCGCTGCTCTGCGGACTCGCGGCCTGGTACTGGTTCATCCCGCCCGCCGGCTTCGCGCTCACCGGATCGAGCGCGCTGGCGCTCGGCTTCTATGTCTTCATCGTCACGGTCGATATCGGCCTGATCTACCTGATGCACCGGGCGATGCAGCGCCTGCGCGCCGAGCAGGCGGTGTCCTCCGCTCTGGCCGAGCAGCAGCGCACCATGTTCGAGGAGCTGCAGCACCGGGTCTCGAACAACCTCGCCTTCATCGCCAGCCTGCTCAACATGTCCCGCCGCCGTATCGCCGGCGATCCCGCCGCCGCTCCGGTGGTGATCGACGAGGCGCGAGCGCGGATCGAGACCATGGCCCGCATCCACCGCCGCCTGCACGATCCCAACAGCGTCGATGTCCCGGTTGAGCGCTATCTCGTCGAGATGTGCAGCGATGTCCTGGCCATCGCCGGCGTGCGCCACGTCACCTGCGTCGTCTCGGCACCGGAGATCACGCTCGACATCCGCAAGCTGACCACGCTGTCGCATTTCGTGGCGGAGGTGCTGACCAATTCGCTCAAGCACGCTTTTCCCGATGGGCGGAGCGGCGAGGTCCGGATCTCGCTGACGCGCCAGGGCGACGATCTCGTCCTGGTCATCGCCGATGACGGGGTCGGCCTCGGCCCCGCGCTGGACGAGCAGGATGGCCACGGCATCGGCATGCGCATCATGAAGTCGCTGGCCGCCCATCTGCGCGGCGAATGGACCGTGTCCTCGGAGCGGGGCGTGACGACGCGGCTGGTCTTTCCGGCGCAATAGCGGCCTGGAACCCCTCGACGGCGCCGTACCGCTCGGGAATTGGCGTGCCGCGGTCTCAGAGGGTCGCGACGGGCCGGGCCTCGATCACCACGAAGGCCTGCGCCAGCGGCGGATCATCCGTCAGCGACACATGCACGAAGGCCTCGAAACCGGGCGGCAGCATCGCGGCCAGCCTGAGGGCGGCCCCGCCGGTCAGGCGCATCGTCGGCTGTCCGCCGGGCAGGTTCACCACCTCCATGTCGCGCCAGAAGACGCCGCCGCGCATCCCCGTGCCGAGAGCTTTCGAACAGGCCTCCTTGGCCGCGAAACGCCGGGCATAGGAGGGCGCGCGCGAGGCCCGCCGGTCAGATTTGGCACGCTCGCCCTCGGTGAAGACGCGCTGGGTGAAGCGCTCGCCGAAGCGTTCGAGCGATTTCTCGATGCGGCGGATGTCGCAGAGGTCGGAGCCGATGCCGAGGATCATGGATCTCGGCTTTAAGCCAGGCCCCGGCCTTCGTCCATCGCGCGGCGCATCGTCGCGATCGCCTGCTCCAGCCCGACGAAGATCGCCTCGCCGATCAGGAAATGCCCGATATTGAACTCGACGAAGGGCTCGATGGCGGCGAGCGTCCGGGCGCTGTCGAAATCCAGCCCGTGCCCGGCATGGACCTCGATGCCGAGCGAGGCCGCATAGGCCGCGCCTGTCGCCAGCCGCTCGAATTCGGCGGCCGCCTTCCGCTGCTCGCCATCGGCCAGCGCATGGCACCAGCTGCCGGTATGCAGCTCGACCACCGGCGCGCCGAGCTTCGCCGCCATGGCGATCGGCGCCTCGTCGGCCTCGATGAACAGCGAGACGCGGCAGCCCGCCGCCTTCAGCCGGGCGATCTGCGGGCGCAGCGCCGCCTCCTGGCCGACGACGTCGAGCCCGCCCTCGGTCGTCCGCTCCTCGCGCTTTTCCGGCACCAGACAGGCCGCATGCGGCTTCAGCCTCTCGGCGAGGCCGACCATCTCGTCGGTCGCGGCCATCTCGAAATTCAGCGGCTTCGTCAGCTCCGCGGCGAGGCGGGCCATGTCGGCGTCGCGGATATGGCGCCGGTCCTCGCGCAGATGCGCGGTGATCCCGTCGGCCCCGGCGGCGATCGCCAGCCTGGCCGCGCGGACCGGATCGGGCAGGGCGCCGCCGCGGGCGTTGCGCACCGTCGCGACGTGATCGATGTTCACGCCCAGCCTCAGTCGGTTCTTCGCCATCGCCGCCACCTCTTTGCCCCTGCATAGCGGGGCGGGCGGGGCGGCTCAAGGCAGGCTCTGTGATTGCAAGCACGCGCCGCGTTGATGGATGATGCGGACAATGCGCCAAGACCCGTTCTTCGCTTGGTAACCGCGTTTCCAGTTGGCGCCACCCGACGGTGCGGCGATAGGCAATCGTCAAGGACCGGCTCCTAGGGTCGTGGCTGAATTCCGTGCGTCAAGAGAGGCAGAGACCGCTGTGCAGCTGGCAGTGAAACCCGGACAGTTCGAGGCCGATCTGCAGCCCGAGCGGCGATCGGTCTTCCAGCCGCCGGACCGCATGCTCGGTCGCGTCATCGCCTGCGACGGCTCGCGCGCGACGATCGCGAGCAGCATCGACAGCAACGCCTTCCAGGGTCCCGAAACCTGGACGATCGGACGGCTGATCTCGATCAATCTCGGAACCACGCGCATCGTCTGCCTCGTCTACGAGATGAAGGCGACGCAGGAGCATTGGAGCGAGACCGGCCCCAATCCGGTGCATGTCCAGGTCGAATTGCTGGGCGAGGTCTCGGAGAGTCCGGGCCAGCCGCCGCGATTCCGCAGCGGCATCGGCGTCTACCCCTCGGTCGGCGCGCCGGCCCACCGGATCCGCGCCGAGGATCTGACCCTGGTTCACGATCTCGGCCTGCGCGAGGCCGTGACCATCGGCCATCTCACCCAGGACGAGTCGATCCCGGCCACGGTCTGCATCGGCGACATGCTCTCCCGGCACTTCGCCATCCTCGGCACCACGGGCGTCGGCAAATCGAGCGCCGTGTCGCTGCTGCTGCGCAAATGCGTGGCGTCGCGGGCGCGGCTGCGCGTGCTGATCCTCGACCCGCACAATGAATACGCCAACGCCTTTCCCGATCGCGCCGTCACCATCGATGCCGACAGCGTCGATCTGCCCTTCTGGATGTTCAAGCTCGAGGAACTGGCGGATGTCGTGTTCCGCGGCCGCGATGCGCTGGCCGACGAGGCCGACATCCTGCGCGAGGTCGTCTACTCCGCGCGCGCCCGCTATCGCGCCCCGGCCGGGCAGTTCTCTTCGCGCGATCTCGGCGCCTCGCTGCTCAAGCGCCCGCTCGATGGCGCGCGCGACGGCGTGACGGAGCCGGCCACCGCCAGCAGCGTCGATGCGCCCACCCCCTACCGGATGAAGGATGTCTTCGCCGTCCTCGATGAGCTCATCGGCCTGCACGAGCAGCGTTGGCCGCGCGCCTCGCTGCGCTCGCTCAAGGTGCGGCTCGAAGCGCTCCATGCCGATCCGCGCTATCGTTTCATGTTCGCCCGCGCCAACATGATCGAGACCATGGGGCCGATCGTCTCCCAGCTCTTCCGCGTGCCCGATCACGGCCGCCCGATCACGGTGTTCCAGCTCGGCGGGCTGCCCTCCGAGGTCGTCAACGCCGCCGCTTCCGTGCTGTCGCGGCTCGCCTTCGATCTCGCCGTCGCCAGCCAGGGCGCCTATGAGGTGCTGGTGCTCTGCGAGGAGGCGCATCGCTACGTCCCGGCCAACCCGGAGCTCGGCTTCGCCCCGACGCGCCAGGCGATTGCGCGCATCGCCAAGGAGGGCCGCAAATACGGCGCCTATCTCGGCGTCGTCACGCAGCGGCCGGGCGAGCTCGATGCGACCATCCTGTCGCAATGCTCCACCGTCTTCGCGATGCGCCTCGCCAATGAGCGCGACCAGCAGATCATCCGCTCGGCCATCGCCGACGCTTCGGCAAGCACCATCAACTTCCTCTCCTCGATCGGCAACCGCGAGGCCATCGCCTTCGGCGAGGGCGTGGCGACGACGATGCGGCTGCGCTTCTCCGAGCTGAAGCCGCATGAGCTGCCGTCGATGGCGGTGGTGGAGCGCAAGGATGGCCTGTGGCGGGGCGAGCCGAACCTGGACGAGATCATCCGGCGGATGCGGGGCTGAGGCTTCAGCAAAATCTTGCATTGCCCGGTCATAGCCTGTATGGCCGGGCAACAACTTCCCTGCATCGCCGAGATCAGAAGGAGCCGCCCCATGGCTCGCGTCACCGTTGAAGATTGCATCGACAAGGTCGACAACCGTTTCGAACTGGTCCTGCTGGCCAGCCATCGCGCGCGGATGATCGCGTCCGGCTCATCCATCCTGGTGCCCCGCGACAACGACAAGAACCCGGTCGTCGCGCTGCGCGAGATCGCCGAGGAGAAGCTGAAGCCGGAGGATCTCAAGGAGGATCTGATCCATTCGCTGCAGAAGCATGTCGAGGTCGACGAGCCGGAGGCCGAGACCGTGCCGCTGCTCACCACCTCCGTGCCGAACGCCGCGGCCTCCGATTCCGAGGTGCAGTTCGACCGGATGAGCGAGGACGATCTGCTGCGCGGGCTGGACGGGCTGGTGCCGCCGACCGAGAGCGCCGACGACGAGGACTGAACCCCGTCGCGATATCTTCACTTTGTTTGCTAAAGCCCGGCATTGCCGGGCTTTTTCTTGTCCGGAACGGTAATGCGGCTTGCCGCGGGAGGCGCCGGCGTCGATATTGCTTCGTTCGGAGTCGGCAGGCGTGACAGAGGGCCCGCATGGGCATGATGCGGCAATACGAGCTCGTTGACAGGGTCAGGAGCTACAATCCCAATACTGACGAAGACATGCTCAACCGGGCCTATGTCTATGCCATGCGCGCGCATGGAACGCAGAAGCGCGCCTCCGGGGACCCGTTCTTCGCCCATCCGCTCGAGGTCGCGGCGCTCCTCACCGATCTCAAGCTCGACGACGCCACCATCGTCGCGGCGGTGCTGCATGATACGGTCGAGGACACGGCCGCCACGCTCGAAGAGATCGAGGGCATGTTCGGTCCGGAGATCCGCCGGCTGGTCGACGGGCTGACCAAGATCAAGAAGCTCGACCTGGTCTCGAAGAAGGCGGTCCAGGGCGAGAATTTCCGCAAGCTGCTGCTCGCCATCGTCGACGATGTCCGTGTCCTGCTGGTCAAGCTCGCCGACCGCCTGCACAATATGCGCACCCTGCACTTCGTGCCGCCGGAAAAGCGGCTGCGCATCGCCGAGGAGACCCTGGAGATCTATGCCCCGCTGGCCGGGCGGATGGGCATGCAGGAGCTGCGCGAGGAGCTGGAGGAGCTCGCCTTCCGCCACATCAAGCCCGAAGCCCATGCCACGGTGACGAAGCGGCTGGAGGAGGTGACCGAGCGCGAGGGCAAGGTCATCGGCATCGTCGAGAGCGATCTGAAGGAGAAGCTCGCCGCGCGTGGCATCCAGGCGCAGGTCTCCGGACGGCGCAAGCGGCCCTATTCCATCTGGAAGAAGATGGAGCGGAAATCGGTGTCCTTCGAGCAGCTCTCGGATATTTTCGGCTTCCGCGTCATCGTCGAGCAGCCGGAGGATTGCTACCGCGTCCTCGGCATCGTGCACATGACCTGGCCGATGGTGCCGGGCCGCTACAAGGACTACATCTCGACCCCCAAACAGAACGACTACCGCTCGATCCACACCACGGTGGTCGGCCCCGGCCATAGCCGCGTCGAACTGCAGATCCGCACCGATACGATGGACCGGATCGCGGAATACGGCATCGCCGCCCATGCCCATTACAAGGATGGCCGCACCACCGAGATCATGCAGTTCGGCGACGAGAGCCGGGCCTATCAATGGCTGCGCCGCACCGTCGACCTGCTCGCCGAGGGCGACAGCCCCGAGGAATTCCTCGAACACACCAAGCTCGAGCTCTTCCACGACCAGGTCTTCTGCTTCACGCCGAAGGGCCGGCTGATCGCCCTGCCGCGCGGCGCCACCCCGATCGATTTCGCCTATGCCGTGCATACCGATGTCGGCAATACCGCCGTCGGCGCCAAGATCAACGGGCGCATCGCGCCGCTGCTGACCGAGCTGCAGAATGGCGACGAGGTCGAGATCACCCGGGCGGAGGGCCAGGCACCGCCGGCCGCCTGGGAGGCGCTCGTCGTCACGGGCAAGGCGCGTGCCGCCATCCGCCGCGCCACCCGCGCCGCCGTGCGCCGGCAATATGCCGGCCTCGGCCGCCAGATCCTGGAGCGGGCTTTCCACCGCGCGGAACGGCCCTTCAACGACGACAAGCTCAAGGCCGCGCTGAAGCGGCTGGCGCGCACCGGCGTCGACGACGTGCTGGCCGCCGTCGGCCGCGGCGAAATGTATTCCGGCGATGTGGTCAAGGCCGTCTACCCCGATCTCGAACCGGAAAAGCGGGCGGCCTCCGATGCCAAGGCGGCGGGCCTGGGCGCGCCGGCCGGCAAGGGCTGGTTCGAGCTGCGCAAGGGCGACAACCTCAAATTCAAGCTGCCGGGCGAGGGGCCCGATGCGGTCGCCATCCCGATCCGCGGGCTCGGCGGCGATCTGCCGGTGCGTTTCGCGCCCGATGGCGGGGCCGTGCCGGGGGACCGCATCGTCGGCATCCTGACCCCCGGCGAGGGCGTGACGATCTATCCGATCCAATCCTCCGCTCTGGCCGCCTTCGACAATGAGCCGGAGCGCTGGCTCGACGTGCGCTGGGACCTCGACGACAAGGCGCCGCAGCGCTTTCCCGCCCGCATCGCCCTGAAATCGATCAACGAGCCCGGCTCGCTGGCGCAGATCACCACCACCATCGCCGAGCATGGCGGCAATATCGACCAGGTCCAGATGGTCCGGCCCAATCCGGATTTCACCGACGTCACCATCGACCTCACGGTCTGGGATTTGAAGCATCTCAGCGCCATCATCAGCGAGCTGCGCGAGAAGCGGGTGATCAGCCGGGTCGAGCGGGTGGTCGGGTAGCGGCGGGCTCAGCCGGCGCGGAACGCCGCCGCCAATTCCCGGAGCAGCGCCCGGGCGCGCGGCGTCGCCAGCTGACTTCGCATCACCACGCAGGAGCTGCCGAGTTCGGGCAGGCCCCAATCCCGCCCGATCTCGACCGTGCCCGGCGGCGCCAGCCGCGTTGCCAGCGGCGCGATGCCGAGCCCGCCGGCGATCGCGGCCAGCACGGCCGCCATGCCGCCGCCGATGAAGGCCTCGCGCCAGGCCAGGCCGGCGCGGTCCAGCGCCGCCATCCCGTGCTGGCGCAGCCAGCAATCCGGCATCAGGCTGATCAGCGGCAGCGGCTCACCCGGCCGGCGTGGCAGCCGCTCCGCCGCGAACCAGCCGAATCCATCCTCACGCAGCACCTCGCCCGTCCGGCCGGGGGTGAGGCGGCGGATGATCACGACATCGAGCTCGCCGCGCTCGAAAGCGGCCTCCAGCGCCAGCGACGGCTCGATCCGCAGGGTCAGCAGCACATCCGGATGGGAGGATGCCAGCCGCGCCAGCAGGGTGGGGATCTCGGCACCGACCGCCTGCTCGCTGATCCCGATCGCCATGCGCTCGGGCGCCGTCTCGAAAACCGAGGCCGCCTTGCCATGTGCAGCCATCAGCTCCCGCGCGGCGGGGACGAAGCGCTCGCCCTCGGGCGTCAGCCGGACGAGTCGCGGATGGCGCTGCAGCAGCATCTTGCCGAGCCGGTCCTCCAGTCGGCGGATGCGCGTGCTGACCAGGGATTGGGTGGTGCCCAGCGCCTCGGCCGCCCGGGTGAAACTGGCGAGATCGGCCGTGCGCAGAAAGGCCGCGACGGCTTCGGGGTCGAGGGCCTGCAGCATCAATCATCCCCTATCCGTATCTCTGATATCGCATCTATGCGGTTTTAGGATGATGAGGACAAGCCTATGGTCTCGACGTCTGCGGGCCGCGCCCGTGCCATCGCCGGAGATTTCCATGCCCCTGATCCGCATCTCGCTGCGCCGCGGCCGCCCCGCCGCGCAGATCGCCGCCCTCGTCGACGGCGTCTACCGCGCCCTGCGCGCCACTTTCGAAGTTCCGGAGAACGATCTCTTCGCCGTCGTCCATCAGCATGAGGAGGGCGAGTTCATCGCCGATCCGCACTTCTTCGGCTTCCAGCGCTCCGACCAGATGGCGATCATCCAGATCACCGTGGCAAATACGCGCGGCGTCACCCAGAAGAAGGCGCTCTACGCCGCGATCGCAGCCAATCTGCAGCAGGATCCGGGCCTCAGGCCCGACGACATCTTCATCAACCTGCTCGAGGTGAAGCGCGAGAACTGGTCCTTCGGCGGCGGCATCGCGCAATACGTCGCCTGACATCGCGCGCGGCGCGGGGCGTTCTGCACCCCAGAGGCTTTTCGGGCTGGAAACCGCAGCACCGATCGCCCTAGATGTCGGCGATGGAATGGAGCGACGAGGCCACGATCATCGGCGTCCGGCGGCATGGCGAGACGGCCGTGATCCTGGAGGCGATGACGCGACATCACGGCCGCCATCTCGGCCTCGTCCGCGGCGGCCGCTCCACCAGGCAGCAGCCGGTTCTTCAGCCCGGCAACGCGGTATCCCTGACCTGGCGCGGCCGGCTGGACGAGCATCTCGGCGAGTACAGGGTCGAGCTGCTCGCATCGCATGCGGCGCGGCTGATCGCGGCGCCGGTGGCGCTCTACGGGCTCGGCACGGTGGCGGCGCTGCTGCGGCTGCTGCCGGAGCGCGATCCGCATCCCGGCCTGCACGCGGCGCTCGCCGTGCTGGTCGCCCATCTCGACGAGCCGGCGCTGGCGCCGGCCCTGGTGATCCGCTTCGAGGTGGCGATGCTGGGCGAACTCGGCTTCGGGCTCGATCTCACCCGCTGCGCCGTCACCGGCTCGCCGGACGAGCTCAGCCACGTCTCCCCGAAATCCGGCAAGGCCGTTAGCCGCCGGGCTGCGCAGCCCTATCTCGACCGGCTGCTGCCGCTGCCGCCCTTTCTCGGCGAGGGGCAGGGCGCGCGCCAGCCGACGCCGGCCGATCTGGCGGCGGGCTTCGCGCTGACCGGGCATTTCCTGCGCCGCTACGTCTTCGAGCCGCGCGGCTTGGCCGAGCCGCCCGAGCGCGCGCGGCTCGTCGATTTCGCCGCGCGCAACGGACCGGCCTCGCCGCCCTGAGCGCCGCGCAGCTCCTGCAGCAGCTCGATCTGGACCTGCTGGATCTCGGCCAGGCGTTGCCATTGCCGGTTGACCAGATGGTCCATCTTCTCGTGCAGATGCCGGATTTCCAGCTCCGCCTTCAGGTTGATCTGGTAGTCGTTGCGCGAGCGGGCGCGGTCCTTCGCCTCCTGCCGCTGCTGGCTCATCATGATCACCGGCGCCTGCACCGCCGCGAGGCAGGACAGCGCGAGATTGAGCAGGATGAACGGGTAGGGATCGAAATGCGCGATGCCGACGATGTTGATCGCCATCCAGACCGCGAGGATCAGCCCGAACGTGATCAGGAAGCGCCAGCTCCCGCCGAAACTGGCGACATGGTCGGCCAGCCTCTGGCCGAGCGTCCGGTCGCGGTCGATCTCGTCATCGGTGTTGCTGGTGATCAGCTCGGACGAGGACAGGCTCGCCGCCACCTGCCGGTCGAGCTCGCTCAGCTCGCCCCGCTCGCTCGCCAGCAGAGCGGTGACGTAGCGGGCGCGGTAGCCGGCGACCTGATCCTGCGCCACCAGCGCATGCGGCTCGAGCGCCGGGTGGTCGCGGCGGATCGCATCCGCCAGCGCCGGGCGCAGCGTGTCGAGCCGGACCAGTTCGCGCCGGGGCAGGGAGCGTCCCGTCAGGGCGCAGAGCGCCCGGTCATTGCCGATCTCATGGCTGCTCATGAGGCTCTCCGTCACAGCCGGGGCCGCCGGCCGATTTGATAAGGGGATATCGCCCGGCTCCCTTCTAGCGGGGCGATTCGCGCCGTGCGATAGAGGCGCGGACGAAATCGCATTGAGGTGATGCCGCCATGGGGAAGCCGGTCGATCCGCCGCCGGAGGACGAGTCCGAGCGCATCGATCTGAAGACGGCGCTGGAAGAGCGCTATCTCGCCTATGCGCTCTCCACCATCATGCATCGCGCTCTTCCCGATGCGCGCGACGGTCTCAAGCCCGTGCATCGGCGGATCCTCCACGCCATGCGGCTGCTCCGGCTCGACCCCGGGCAGATGCACAAGAAATGCGCCCGCATCGTCGGCGACGTCATCGGCAAATTCCATCCCCATGGCGACCAGTCGGTCTATGACGCGCTGGTGCGCCTGGCGCAGGATTTCGCGCAGCGCTACCCGCTGGTCGACGGCCAGGGCAATTTCGGCAATGTCGACGGCGATAATGCCGCCGCCTATCGCTACACCGAAGCGCGCATGACCGATGTGGCGCGGCTCCTGCTCGACGGGATCGAGGAGGATGCGGTCGATTTCCGCGACACCTATAATGGCGAGGACGAGGAGCCGATCGTCCTCCCAGCCGCCTTCCCGAACCTGCTGGCCAATGGCTCGCAGGGCATCGCGGTCGGCATGGCGACGGCGATCCCGCCGCATAATGCGGCCGAGCTGTGCGACGCGGCGCTCTATCTGATCCAGCACCTCGACACCGCGTCCGAACAGCTGATGACCTTCGTGCAGGGGCCGGATTTCCCCACCGGCGGCGTCATCGTCGAGACCCGCGCCTCGATGGCGGAGACCTACCGCACCGGCCGCGGCGCCTTCCGCACCCGCGCGCGCTGGCAGAAGGAGGAGCTCGATCGCGGCGCCTGGCAGGTGGTCGTCACCGAGATCCCCTACATGGTTCAGAAGGGCCGGCTGATCGAGAAGATCGCCGAGCTGCTCAACGACAAGAAGCTGCCGCTGGTGGCCGATCTCCGCGATGAATCGGCCGAGGATATCCGCATCGTCATCGAGCCCCGCTCGCGCACCGTCGACGCCAATCTGATGATGGAATCGTTGTTCCGGCTGTCTGAGCTGGAAGCGCGCATCGCCATGAACATGAACGTGCTGACCGGCGGGCTGGTGCCGCGGGTGCTCGGGCTGAGCGAAGCGCTGCGCGAATGGCTGGAGCATCGCCGCACCGTCTTGCAGCGGCGCTCGCGCTTCAGGCTCGGCCAGATCGAGCGGCGGCTGGAGATCCTGCGCGGCCTGCTGATCGTCTATCTCGACCTCGATCGCGTCATCAAGATCATCCGGGAGGAGGATGAGCCGAAGGTCGAGCTGATGCGCTATTTCGAGCTCAGCGAAGTCCAGGCCAACGCCATCCTGGACACCAGGCTGCGCGCCTTGCGCAAGCTCGAGGAGATGCAGCTCAAGACCGAGCTGGACGAGCTGATCAAGGAAGAGGAGCAGATCCGCGCGCTGCTCGCCTCCGACGCCACCCAGTGGAAGCTGATCTCGCACGATATCCGCCAGGTGAAGAAGCTCTACGGGCCGGAAACCGCCATCGGCAAGCGCCGCACCAGCTTCGCCGACATGCCCGACACCACCGATATCGACCTCACCCAGGCGATGGTCGAGCGCGAGCCGGTGACGGTGGTGATCTCCAAGAAGGGCTGGATCCGCGCGCTGAAGGGCCATATCCAGGATCTCGGCACGCTCAGCTTCAAGGGCGACGACGCGCTGCGCACCGCCTTCTTCAGCGAGACGACGGCCAAGATCCTGGTGCTGGCCTCGAACGGCAAGGTCTTTACCCTCGACGTCGCCAGGCTGCCCGGCGGGCGCGGCTTCGGAGACCCGATCCGTCTGATGATCGAACTGGAGGAGACGGCGGAGATCGTCTCGGCCTTCCCCTACCGGCCCGGCCTGAAGCTGCTGATGGTGACGACGGATGGGCGCGGTTTCGTGGCGCTGACCGACGAGGTGGTGGCCAATACCCGCAAGGGGCGCCAGGTGCTGAATGTCGACGCGCCGGCCGTAGCCCTGCTGGCCGTGCCGGCCGAGGGAGACCATGTCGCGATCATCGGCGAGAACCGCAAGCTGCTGTGCTTCCCGCTATCGGAGGTCGCGGAGATGGCGCGGGGCAAGGGCGTGCGTCTGCAGCGCTACAAGGATGGCGGCGTCTCCGATGCCAAGGTGTTCAGGCTGTCGGACGGGCTGACTTGGCGCGACACGTCCGGCCGCACCTGGACCGTGGCGCAGAACGAGCTGATGGAATGGCTGGGCCATCGCGGCGAATCGGGCCGGCTCCCGCCGAAGGGCTTCCCGAAGAACAACCGCTTCGCCTGAACCCGGCGGCTGGCTCAGCAGCCGGCGGCGGCGCGCATCACGCGCTCAGCGCAGATCCTGGCCGACGACGCCGACCTCGAGCCCGAGCGTCAGATTATGCGTCACCGCCCATTCGACGCCGGCCTTCGCCACCGGGCGAATGGCGAGGTCGCTGCGGTTGAAGGGGGCGGAGAAGGGCGTCGCCCCGTAGCGGATGCTCTCGTTCAGCGCCGCGGCGCCGACCTTGGTGTAGAGCAGCAGGTTCTCGTTCAGCAGCACGCCGGTCTTCACCTCGAAGGCGCCGGCGAAGTCGCGGGTATAGGCGACATTCCCGAAGCCCGGCGTGCCATAGCCGCCGATGGCGGGCATGTATTCCAGCGCGCCGACCACGCCATAGACGAAATTGCCCTCGCGCTTCAGCGTTCCCGCCTCGAGCCCGATGGTCGGGCCGGCATGGGTGCCGAGGCGCTTCGAGCTGGTGACCTGGAAGCCGCTGGAGATCCGGGCGTAGGAGCCGTCCCATTTGACGCCGCCTGGCGCCAAAGTCGGCTCCGTCCAGGCGAAGGAGGGCAGGGCGGAGAAACCCCAATAGGGCAGGGCGACCTGCGCCTGGGCGCCGCTCGAGGCGAGTGTGGCCACACCCAGCGCAGCGCCGATCAGCGTCAATCTCACGATAGCCTGCCTCCGCATCATCGAGCTTCAGCCTAGCAGAGGGCGGTGCGATTGTCGCGGATTTGTGGCGGCTGTTCCCGGCGCCTCAGCTCAGCTTGGTCCGCAGCTTCAGGAAGCGCAGGGTCCGCTCGGCCGTCGCGGCGTCGAGCCTCGTGTAATCGCGCACCGCATCCTCGATGTCCTTGGCCTTGAACCGCAGTCGCCGCCCGCGCAGTTCCATCGCGGCCGAGAAGGCCGGCGCGCCGAGGCCGAGCGATTTGCAGGTCACGGCGATGCCGCTCGGATCGCGCTGCATCAGCACGCGCAGCGCCTGTTCCGGCGTGATCGCGGCGGCCTGCGCCAGCACCTGCGCCAGATGATAGGCACGGTCCTCCTCCGCCAGCATCGTCACGACATCGTCGAGCGAGCGGATGCCCGCGGTCAGATCCGCGAGCAGGAGCTTGACCTCCAGCCTCTGCTGGCGCGCCTGGCGGGCGAGGGTGCGCGCGGCCGCGACATTGCCGGCGGTGGGATCGGCCATCTGCTCGACGATGCGCAGGACCCGCTCCGCCCGCTGCGGCGCCAGGTCGATGCGCCGCGAGAGCGCGCCGGTGATGTCGGGATCGCCGCCGCCGCGCTGCAGCAGCGTGTCGAAACCCTGGTCGGAGAAGGTCGCGCCGCCATTCGAGCTGACGGTCTGCAGGACGTCGCGGTCGCCGCGCTCGACCAGGATATCGGTCAGGCCTTCCGACAGCCGGGCCCGTTCCGCGATCGCGACGAGATGGCGCTGCGACTGCGTCACCGCGATCGCGGCGAGATCGGTATCCGAGAGCACTGGCGAGAGCTTCAGCACCAGCCGCGCCACATCGGCATCGGAATCATTGGCGAGGGTGATCGCGACATTGCGCGGAAGGGTCGGCACATCCGCCACCTGGCCAGCATAGCCGATCCGATCCTCCTGCCCCAGATGGACCAGGGATTGCGTGGCGATCTCTCCGTAATGCTCCTTGGACGCCTCGCTCGGGGCCTCGTCGAGCAGGAACAGGTCGGTCACCGCGTTCAGCAATTGCCGGCGCGCATCCGAAGACAGGTCAGCCGGCATCCGGCTCAGATCATGCAGCATAAATACCCCCAGCCCTTTGGCCGGGGTTCAATATCAGCACATTCCTTTGAAATTGGCTTAAGGCGAATTGCGAAAGTAAAGGGTAGACGAAAAAAACTGACGCGACGGAAGATCGCTCGCTCATGCCGCGGGCAGGCAGGCCGGACCGATCGGCTCGAAGCTCTTATAGGTCAGGACGAACTCCTGATGACCCAGCGTCTCCGAGCGCGTCGCCCCACCGCTGGCGAGCCCGAGGACGAGGTCGCGGATCTCGCGGCCGACATCGTCGAGGCTGGCGCGGCCTTCCAGGATCCGGCCGGCATCGACGTCCATGTCGTCGGCCATGCGCCGATAGGTCTCGGGATTGGCGCAGATCTTGACGACGGGCGAGATCGCGGAGCCGACGACCGAGCCGCGCCCGGTGACGAAGAGCACGCAATGCGCCCCGCAGGCGATGAGCTCGGCGATCTCGGCATTGTCGTTGATGTTGGGGAAACCGAAGCGGACCTCGCCATCGGGCACGACGTCGAGCAGGTAGAGCCCGCCGCGCGGCGGGATGTCGCCGGGCTTCAACAGGCCCGAGATCGGCGAGGCGCCGGATTTGGCATAGGCCCCCATCGATTTCTCCTCGATGGTGGAGAGGCCGCCCTCCGCATTGCCGGCGGCGAAGGAACCGTAGCCGAGCGTGGCGTAATAGCGCGCCGCCTTGGCGACGGCCCGCTCAAGCTCCAGCCCGAGCTCCGGCGTCAGCGCGCGCGCGGCCATGATGTGCTCGCAGCCGATCAGCTCCCCGGTCTCCTCGAAGATGCAGGCCGCGCCTTCGGCGATCAGCAGGTCGAAGGCGCGCCCCGCGGCGGGGTTGCCGGTGATGCCGGAGGTGCCGTCCGAGCCGCCGCACACCGTCCCGACCACCAGTTCGGAGATCGCCATCGGCACCGTCTCCTGGTCGTCGAGCGAAAGCCGCTGCGACTCGACCCAGCTGCGCCCTTCGGCGATGGAGGCGCGGGTGCCGCCCGTGCCCTGGATGACCAGCGTCTTGACCGGCCTTCCGCTGGCCCGCACCGCCCGTTCCAGCGCATATTTGTTGAAGCTCTCGCAGCCGAGCGAGACCAGCAGCACCGCCCCGACATTCGGATGCGTGCACAGCCGCTCCAGCATGGTCTCGGCATAGCTGTTCGGATAGCAGCCGGGAAAGCCGATGACATGCACCCCATCCTCGCGCCAGGGCAGAGCGATCTCCCGCGCGACGTGATGGGCGCATTCCACGAGATAGGCGACCGCGACGGTGTTGCGGATGCCCTTGCGCCCGTCGGAGCGGAGATAGCCGCGCAATGCGCTCATGAACCGGCTCCCGGCTGGCGTTCGTCTTCGAGGTGATAGGTCGGGGTGTAGTCGCTGCGCAGGTTGTGGACATGGACATGCGCGCCGGCGGCGATCGCCTGCGTCGCCACGCCGATCGGCGCGCCGTATTTCAGAATCGTCTCGCCGGCGGCGATGGCGCGCCGCGCGATCTTGTGGGCGAGCGGCGCATCCCGGTCGAGCCTGGCGGCGCCGGCCCCCGTTTCGAGGGTTTCGCCCGCCGCCAGCCGCACCCGCGCCACGAAGACGTTGTCGCGCGGATCGAGCAGGATCAGCCTGCCGTCATGCGTCTCAGAATTTGCCATATTGCAGATAGGCCTGCTGCGGGTCGGTTCCGGCGAGGATCGCGGTGCGAACCCTGTTCTCGGTCGAGATCGCCGTCTCGGCCTTGTCCAGCACCTCATCGATGATCTCGGCCGGGATGCGCACCACCCCGTCGCGATCGCCCAGGATGTAATCGCCCGGCCTGATCCAGACCTCGCCGATCTTGACGGGTTCGTCGACTGATTTGGGCAGCCAGGCCCCGACGATGTCGCGCGGCGTATAGGCCTTGAAGAAGGCCTGGAACTCCATCTCGATCATGAATTCCGTGTCGCGCGACAGCCCGTCTATGACACAGCCGCGCACGCCCTTGTTCTTCAGCGTCTCGGCCGACAACTCGCCCATCAGCGCGATCTCGTCGGTGTTCGGCTGGCACACCCAGACATGCCCGGGTTTTGCCCGCGACAGCAGCCCGGTCCAGCCCAAAAGCGTCTCATGCGCGTCGAACTCGCCTGTCTTGCCTTCCACTGTGAAGGCCGGCCCGGCCAGCTTCTGCCCCGGCAGCAGCGGGCGCAGCGCCGGCGGCAGCGTGAAATCGGTCAGGCCCATGGCCCGCATCGTGTCGTGGATGATGCCGGTGTAGCAGCGTTCCAGGCGCTGCGTCAGCTCGTCGCTCATGCGTCCTCCAATGGCCACTCATAGCCGGGCCTTGACCGGCAGAGTGGCGAGCGCCGCCGCGCCGCGCAAGCCCGTTGCCGCCGCGCGGCCATGCGTTTCAATCGGTTAGACGGCGGGGTGCAGCGCTCAGCCGACCCGCTCCCAGCCCTGGGGCGTCAACCGCTCCTGCGGCGTGAAGCGGGATTTATAGGCCATCTTGGGCGACCCATCGACCCAATAGCCGAGATAGACATAGGGCAGGCCGAGCTTGCGGGCCCGCGCGATGTGATCGAGCACCATGAACGTCCCGAGCGAGCGCAGTTCGAGGCCGGGATCATAGACCGAATAGACCATCGAGAGCCCGTCGCTCAGCGTGTCGGTCAGGGCCATCGCGAACAGGTCGCCCTGGCCGCGACCTGTGAAACCGCTATCGGGGCCGCGGCGGCGATATTCGATCAGCGAGGTCTCGACATGCGTGTCCTCGACCATCATCGCGAAATCCAGCGCCGACATCGTCGCCATCCCGCCTTCCGGGTGGCGTTCGTCGAGATAGCTGCGGAACAGCGAATAATGCTCGGAGCGCGGCTGCGGCGGCAGGGCCTCGCCGATCAGGTCGCTGTTGCGCGTGGCGATCCGCCGGAAGCCGCGCGACAGCCTGAAATCATTCACGCAGACCCGTACGGACACGCAGGCGCGGCAACTCTCGCAGGCCGGGCGATAGGCAATGCTCTGGGAGCGGCGGAAACCGCCCTGGCTCAGCACGTCGTTGAGGTCGCGCGCCCGCGCTCCGACAAGATGGGTGAACACCTTGCGCTCCTCGCGCCCGGGCAGATAGGGGCACGTGGTCGGAGAGGTCAGGTAGAATTGCGGGGCATCCCGCAATGGGCGCGTCACGTTGGTCCGGCTCCGGCACAATCGATCGAGGCACAGTCTAGCAGCTGGGGCCCGGGCAACAAGCACGCGCGGCGCTTGACGGCGCGCAGTCGCCCGGACTCATGCCGGCGCGCCTGCCGCCCGCCGAACCTCGAGCCGTCACGCCCGCACGACGACGAGCCCGGTCAGCAGGTCATGGCCCATCCGCCGGTCGCTGCGGGCGAAGCCGATCAGGATGTCGATCGCCCACAGCCCGACCGTGCTGGCAGCGACATAGAAGAGCAGCGCATGGACGGCCGCGGCGAGCCCGTCGGGCCGGCCGCCGGCGGCGGTTTCCACCTTCAGCCCCGCCATCCGCATCCCCAGCGTCGCCTGGCGCGGCCCGCCGACGGTCAGCGCGGCATAGCCGAGGCCGGTCGCGACGGTGGCGATCGGGATCAGCAGCCAGGTCGCGCCGAAGGTGACGATGCCGAGGATGCCGAGCAGCAGAACGATGGCGCCGCCCAGGAAGAACAGGATGACGATATCGCCGATCCAGGCGAAGAGCCGCGAGCCCAGCACGCCGCTGACATCCTGCAGGGGCCGCTGCTCGATCGGCGTGATCGGGCTCTGGCTGTAGCGCTGGTCGGTCATTCCCTTGGTTCCTGCCATCGTGTCCTTGGACGCTGCGCCTCTCGCGCGCGTTACCGGGCACAATGTTTGGTCGCCGCGTCGGTTCCGCAAGGTCCGTCGAGGTTTGCCCGTCAGGGACCTGTCGCCGTCAACCGGCCTCCTGCCCGCGCGGAAAGATCCGGTGCGGGGCGAAGCCCTGCTGGCGCAGCGCGGCCTCGATGGCGCGGGCATGGCTGTCGCTGCGGGTCTCCACCGTCACGTCGAGCGTCACGCCCTTGGCCGGCACGTCGAGAAACAGGCGGCCATGGCTGACCTCGAGGATATTCGCCCCTTCATCCCCCAGCAGGCTCGCCACCTTGCCGAGCAGCCCCGGCCGGTCGCTGGTGGTCAGGCGGAAGGAGACGATCCGCCCCTCGCGCTCCAGTTCGCGCACCATGATCGCGGCGAGCAGGCGGGTATCGATATTGCCGCCGCAGAGGATGAGGCCGACCTTGCGGCCGGCATAGCGGCCGGGCTGCTCGAGCATCGCGGCGAGCCCCGCCGCCCCCGCACCCTCGGCGAGCGTATGCTGCAGGCATGCATAGGCGTTGACCGCGCGCTCGATCAGATCCTCGCCCACCAGCACGATGTCGGAGACCAGCTGCGCCACGATCGGCAGGGTCTGCACCCCGACCGTCTTGACGGCGATGCCCTCGGCGAGCGTCGGCCCCCCGATCGGCAGATCGCCCTTGCTCACCGCATTGTGGAAGGAGGGGTAGAGCGCGGCCTCGACGCCGACGAGCTCGATCCCGGGCTTCAGCGCCTTGGCGGCGATCGCATTGCCGGCCATCAGCCCGCCGCCGCCCAGAGGGATGATCAGCACGTCGAGATCGGGCGCATCCTCCAGCATCTCGCGGGCGATCGTGCCTTGGCCCGCCATCACCGCGGGGTCGTCATAGGGGTGGACGAAGACCAGCCCCTCCGCCTGCGCCAGCTCGCGGGCGCGCTCCGCCGATTCATACAGCGTCTCGCCATGCAGCACGACGCGGGCGCCATGGCCGCGGGTGTTCTCGACCTTCACCAGAGGCGTTGTCTCGGGCATCACGATCGTCGCCGGCACGTCGAAGCGGCGGGCATGATAGGCGACCGCCTGGGCGTGGTTGCCGGCCGACATCGCGATCACGCCGCGCTCGCGTTCCGCCGCATCCAGGGTCAGGAGCTTGTTGACCGCGCCGCGCTCCTTGAAGGAGGCGGTGGCCTGCATGTTCTCGTGCTTCACCAGCACGCTGGCACCGGTCAGCTCCGACAGGCGCGGCGCCGGCACCAGGGGCGTGCGCAGCACATGGCCGGCGATGCGCTCTGCCGCTGTCTCGATCGCGGCGAAATCGATGCTGAAGGGGACGCTCATCGCGGCTGCTCCGGTCAAACCTGGCGCGGCGCCAGCGCGCCATCGCCGAAAAATCCGCCAGGCCGCAGAATCAGCACGATGGCGAGCAGAGAATAGACGGCGAGATCGCGCTGTTCGAGCGGCAGATACAGCGACCACAACACCTCGAACAGGGCGATGGCGAGGCCTCCGAGCGCGGCGCCCGGCACCGAGCCGATGCCCCCGAGCACCGCCGCGACCAGCGCCTTCAACCCCAGCGAGAATCCGCCCGCAAAGCCCATCCCGCCATAGATGGCAGTGACGATCACGCCGGCGAGCCCGCAGGCCGCGCAGGCCAGGAGCAGCGCGAGATCGTGCACGCGCCTGGCATCGACGCCGAACAGAGACGCCGTCCGGGCATCGTCCGAGACGGCGCGCCAGGCCCGGCCGAACCCGCTGAACCGGATCAGCAGCACGAGCGCCAGCGCCAGCGTCAGCCCCAGCAGGGCGAGGCCGAGCGCCAGCGGCGTCACGGTCACCACGAAACTGCCGGAATGGGCGACGCCGATCGGATCGTTCAGCACGGGGGGCAGCCAGCGCAGCTCCGGACCCTGGACCAACCGCAGATATTCCGAGAGCGCGATCGCCAGCCCAATGGTGGCGATCAGCACCTGCTGGCCGCTCGCCCGCCGCAGCGGCCCCAGCACGTAGCGCCCCATGGCGAATCCATGCAGCGCCGCGACCCACAGCGCGACGATGACCGCCACCACCAGCCCGGCCACCGGTGTCGAGGCCGGCAGCGACAGCACCAGCGCCACGCCGACCACGGCCGCCAGCGCGCCGAGCGCCGCGAACTCCCCGAAGCTCAGGATGATCCGGCCGGTGAGCCCGTAGATCAGCGCATAGGAGGCGGCGAGCAGCGCATAGACGGCGGCGGAGGGCAGGGCGCTGAGGCCCTGCTGCAGCCCATAGGCGAGCCCGGCCGGCAGGCGCGGCAGGTCATCGATCTGCGTCGCGCCCGGATCGGGCGGCGGCTCGGCCCGGTTCTCGAGATAGAAGCGGCGCATCAGATAGAAGCTGGCGTCGCTCATCGGCTGCCCGTCGGAGGCGACGCCGACCAGCACGCCGCGCTGCATCCCGCCGCCATGGCCCTGGAACAGGCAGTCGAGCGTGCGGCTGCGCGCGAGCCCGCCGCGCTCCACGCGATAGGTGATGCGCAGCGTGTTGGGCACGGGCCCGCGGCCGCTGCCTTCGATGGTGATCTGCGCCCCGGGCGGGTTGAAGGGCAAAATGGCCTGCCGGCACAGCCGCTGCTGATCGGTGTCGAATCGTTCTCCGCAGCCGGCGAGGGCGAGCATGAGCAGGAGCGGGAACAGGAGGGCGCGCATCGCGCCGACCCTAGCGTCATAGCCGGGCGCTTGAACAGCGGCGACGCGCGACGGTGGCTGCGGATTCGGAAGGAGCGCCGACCTCCGGCCCCGCCGGCGCGGTTTGCCGCTCAGCGGGCTGCGGACGGGGCTATGGCGAGGGGCCGGATCAGCCGCCGGCCTTGAGCTTCGCCGCGGCGCGCGGAGCGAAATAGGTCAGGACGCCATCCGCGCCGGCGCGCTTGAAGGCGGTCAGGCTCTCCATCATCGCCTTGTCGCCGTCGAGCCAGCCATTCTGCGCAGCGGCGGTGATCATCGCGTATTCGCCTGAGACCTGATAGGCGAAGGTCGGCACCCGGAAATGGTCCTTCACCCGCGCGACGATGTCGAGATAGGGCATTCCCGGCTTGATCATCACCATGTCGGCGCCCTCCTCGAGATCGAGCGCGACCTCCGCGATCGCCTCGTCGGAATTCGCCGGATCCATCTGGTAGGTGCGCTTGTCGCCGATCAGCGTGGCGTTGGTGCCGATCGCGTCGCGGAACGGGCCGTAGAAGGCCGAGGCGTATTTGGCGGCGTAGGCCATGATCTGGACATCGTCCAGCCCCGCCTCGTCGAGCGCGGCGCGGATCGCGCCGACCCGTCCATCCATCATGTCGGAGGGGGCGATGACGTCGGCCCCGGCTTCGGCCAGCGCCAGCGCCTGCTGGGTCAGCACCCGCACGCTGGCGTCGTTGAGGATGCGGTCACCCTCCATCACCCCGTCATGGCCGTGCGAGGTATAGGGGTCGAGCGCCGCGTCGCAGATGATGCCGATCTCCGGCACCGCCTGCTTGATCGCGCGCACGGCGCGGCACATCAGGTTGCGGGCGTTCAGCGCCTCCGAGCCGGTGGGGTCGCGCAGGCTCTTCTCGACGAAGGGGAAGGGCGCGATGGCGGGAATGCCGAGCTCGACCGCATGCGCCGCCTGGCGCACGGCCTCCTCGATATTGAGCCGGTCCACCCCCGGCATCCAGGCCACGGCGGAGCGGGCTTGCGTGGAATCGACCAGGAAGAGCGGCCAGATCAGGTCGTTGGTGGTCAGCACCGACTCGCGGATCAGCCGGCGCGACCAGTCGGATTTGCGGTTGCGCCGCATCCGGCGGGTCAGGCCGAGCGACTCCACGCGCTGCTGGGCCGGCTCGTCCTGGCGCGATTGCGGGGCCGCGAAGCGCCGCACGATACCCGATGTCATAGCCGTCTCCGCTGCCCGAACCGCTGGCCTGCGGCAAGTCTAGCACATCGGAACGATTCCAAAACAGCACCGGTGGTCGCATGAGCGCCGCGCGCCTTGCGTTGACAAGCGCCGCCTCCGGCCTTCAGAACCGCCGCACGACTGCCGGATGACGGGACACCATGGCTGCTGAAGCGGAAATCCTCTGTGAGACGCGCGGCGCCGCCGGCGTCGTCATCCTGAACCGGCCAAAGGCGCTGAACGCGCTGTCGCTCGGCATGGTGCGGGATCTGGCGAAGGCGCTCGATGCCTGGGAGCACGACCCGCAGGTCACCCGAATCATCGTCTCCAGCGCCAGCGAGAAGGCGTTTTGCGCCGGGGGCGACATCAGGGCGCTGCACGATCTCGGGCGGGAGGGGCGGCATCGCGAGATGCTGGGCTTCTGGCGCGAGGAATACATCCTCAACACCCGGATCAAGCGCTATCCCAAGCCCTATGTCTCGCTGATCGACGGCATCGTCATGGGCGGCGGCGTCGGCATCTCGCTGCATGGCAGCCATCGCATCGCAGGGGATCGCTATCTCTTCGCCATGCCCGAGGTCGGCATCGGCTTCTTTCCCGATGTCGGCGCCACCCATGCGCTGCCGCGCCTGCCCGATGCCGCGGGCATCTATCTCGCGCTGACCGGGGACCGCGTCGGTCCGGCGGATGCGATCGCCCTCGGCCTCGCCACCCATGCCGTGCCGAGCGGACGCATGGCGGAGCTGGTCGATGCGCTGACCGGGCGCAGCGCGCTCGACGACATCCTCGCCGGCTTCAGCCAGCATGCGGGGCCGGGCAAGCTGGCGCCGGAGCGCGCGCTGATCGCCGAATGCTTCGGGCAGGCGACGCTGCCGGCGATCACGCAGCACCTGCGAAGCCATGCCGAGGCCGGCAACGCTTTCGCGGGCAAGCTGCTGCAGACCATCGCGGCGAAATCCCCGACCAGCGTCGCCATCGCCTTCGAGCAGATGCGGCGCGGCGCGAGCCTCTCCTTCGAGGAGGCGATGGCGCTCGAATTCCGGATCGTCTCGCGCATCGTCCGTGGCCATGATTTCTACGAGGGCGTGCGCGCGGTGGTGGTCGACAAGGACCACGCCCCGCAATGGCAGCCGGCCACGCCGGAGGCGGTCGATCCGGCCGATATCGCCGCCTATTTCGCGCCTCTCGGCGCCGACGCCCTGTTTCCGGAGCTCTGAGCCATGCCGATGGGCGGCGATGGCGAGCCGATGGAGCGGATCGAGGGCACGCTGAGCGATGTCCGGGAAAAGCCGACGCGTTGGCGCCTGGTCCTGGTCTGGCTGCTGCGGCTGCTTTCCGTGATCTGGATGATCAAGGGGCTGATGGCCTGGAGCATCATCTTCGGCGTCGGCCCCGAGGCGGCGATCCCCTTCGAGAACCGGCTGCTCAGCTTCCAGGCCGTCACCGTCTATTTCGCGGTGATCGATCTCGTGGCCGCGGTCGGCCTCTGGCTGACCAGCACCTGGGGCGGGGTGCTCTGGCTGCTCGCCTGCATCAGCCAGCTCCTGCTCGGCTTCTTCTTCCCGCGGCTGCTGCCGCTCAGCCTGCCGCTGCTGGTCTCCTATGGCGGGCTGATCCTGGCCTATTTCGTCGCGACCTGGCTCGCGGAGGTCGAAAACGCCTGAGTGCGGATCGCTTCATTGCTGTGTTCAGCAGTAACTAATGCTTTAGCTTAAGCGATTTCCGCTTCATCTTGGATTCACCCAAAGCAGGAAATCTCTCGTTCATCCTGATATTTAAACTCGTTTTCATGCGTTCCGCCTAGTGTCATTTTCAGAAGCGGACCGGGAGCCAATCCTGGCCGACCAGACAACAGGCAGGGTATACCATGAAAGCGAGCACCAAGACTGCGGATGTTGCTGTATCCGAGGACGTTCAACTGCAGGTCAAGCCGCTCTACCTGGAGTCGCTGACTCTGGTCGAGCGGCTTCACCGCCGGCTGCTGGACGTCATCAAGGACGAGTTCGAGCGTCGCAACCGCGACGATGTGAACAGCGTCCAGGCGCTGCTGCTCTACAATATCGGCGATGCCGAGCTGAGCGCCAGCGAGCTCAGGACGCGGGGCTATTATCTCGGCTCCAACGTCTCCTACAACGTCAAGAAGCTGGTCGAGCTCGGCTTCCTGCATCATGCCCGCTCCCGCATCGACCGTCGCTCGGTGCGCATCAGCCTGACCGAGAAGGGCCGGGAGGTGCACAATCTGGTGAAGGGCGTCTACGACAAGCATGTCCGCACCGTCGAACAGATCGGCGGCATCGCGGCCGATGATTTCGAACGCATGAACAACGCGCTGCTCCGTCTGGAGCGCTTCTGGACCGACCAGATCCGCTTCAAACTCTGAGAGAAGCCGTCGCGACAGGCGGAGCTGCCCAGGAGCGGCTCCGCCTGCCGCCGTTTGCGGCCGGCACGCGCGCCGGCTCTTTCCGCATCCCGGACCGACGCCTCACAGGGGTCTTCGGCCCGCGGGCCGTTGCGGTTCTGCAACAGCGCCGCCCCAATCGCAGAGCCCGCCCGCCTCGGCGCCGCCGGCTGCGTCCATGCCTCAAAATCGCCGCTGTCATCACGCGACGTTAACCGTGGTAGGGGAGTGATCGATCCGGATCGGCGCCCGCCCGGGGCGGCGCGCCCGTCATCACGTCGGCCGAATGACCCACGCCAGGGCGATGCGAGGAAGAGGATAAGATGTCGAAGATGAGCCTGACCCGACGCGACACTCTGCTTGGACTTCTGTCGGGCGCCGCGACCGCAGGCAGCCTTCCCGCCTTCGCCCAGCAGGCCGAATGGCGCCAGAGCTACGATGCCGGTGCGCGGACCTCGGTCCAGCGCTCCTCGACGCCGATGCTGTCGCCGGAATCGCTGCAGGGTACGGAACAGGCGATCGCCGCCTATCGCGATCTCGCCGCCCGCGGCGGCTGGCCCCAGGTCCAGCTCGGCGAGCGGATGGGCGTCGGTGCGCGCGGGCCGGGCGTGGTCGCCCTGCGCCAGCGCCTGATCGTCACCGGCGATCTCGACGCCGCCGCCGGCACCAGCAACGTTTATGATTCCTATGTCGAGACCGGGGTGCGCCGCTTCCAGTCCCGCGTCGGGCTCTCGACCACCGGCGCGATCAACCGCGCCACGGTGGCGGCACTGAACGTGCCGATCGAGCGCCGCATCCGCCAGCTCGAGACCAATGTCGTCCGGCTGCGCTCCTGGTCCGGCAATCTCGGCAACCGCTATGTCGTCGCCAATATCCCGGCCGCCATGGTCGAGACGGTTGAGAACGGCCATGTCGCCACGCGCCATGCCGCCGGCGTCGGCAAGATCGACCGTCAGTCGCCGCTGCTCTCGACGAAGATCCCCGAGGTCAATTTCAACCCGACCTGGACCGTGCCGGCTTCGATCATCCGCAAGGATCTGATCCCGAAGATGCGCAAGGAGCCGAACTACCTCACCGAGAACAAGATCCGCATCATCGGACCCAATGGCGAGATCGCGCCGCAGAACGTCAACTGGAATTCCGACGAGGCCACGCGCTACACCTTCCGCCAGGATCCGGGCGGCGAGTTCAACTCGCTCGGCTTCGTCCGGATCAATATTCCGAGCCCGCACGGCGTCTACATGCACGACACGCCGGCCAAGGGCATTTTCGGCGATGATTACCGCTTCGTCTCCTCGGGCTGCATCCGCGTCCAGAACGTGCGCGACTACATCGCCTGGCTGCTGAAGGACACGCCCGGCTGGGACCGCGCCAAGATCGACCAGGTCATCCAGTCCGGCGAGCGCATCAATGCGCGCCTCGCCCAGCCGGTGCCCTGCTACTGGGTCTATGTCACCGCCTGGGCGACGCCCGATGGCGGCGTGCAGTTCCGCGACGACATCTACAACAAGGATGGGCTGGGGCCGGCGCCGGTGGCGGCGCTGCAGGGCGACCAGGACATCTGACCGGCCGAGCTGGCCTGGTCATGGCTGGCCTGTTCATGACCGCCGGGGCGACCCGGCGGTTTTTCATTGGGCGCTGGCGTCGTCTCGCGGCGGGACTCGCCGGCGTCACCGCGCCCGGCGGCCGCGCCGCACCAGGGCCCAGCTGCCGGCCAGCACCACGATTTCCGAGACGGCCGCGCCGAACAGCGCCCAGCGCGCCGGCGCCAGCAGCAGGATGACGCTGACCAGGCCGAGCCCGATCACGGCTGCGAGCAGCGACAGCCTCGCTATGGATCGGTAGTCCTGTCTGATCTCGAGCCAGATTCGCGGCGTGGCGTAGAGCATCGGCATCAGGCTGGCGATCCAGGCCAGCAGCATCACCCCATCCGCCGCCGGCAGCGAAACACTAGCCGGCAGCAGCCGCAGCGCGATCAGCAGCGCCGCGAGATAGCCGAACCCCAGCACCGCCAGCAGCAGCGGCCAGAGCCGCAGCACCCTGTCGATCTCCGGCTCGTCGTGCCGGGCCATCAGCCGCGCCAGTTCGGGATGGGCCATGTTGGCGAAGCCGGCCGAGAGGATGCGCAACGGCGCGAAGAGCAGCAGGGCGGCCGCGATCGGCGCGAAACCGGCGGGGCCGGCCCAGGCCGCGACCAGGAAGGCCATGCCCTGTCCCTGCGCATTGGTGATGCTGACGCTGAGCAGCGACCAGCGCAGATCCCGCCAGAGCTTGCGGTAGCGCCGCAGCAGATGGCGCGGCGGCGCCAGGCGCACCTTGTCTCGCGCCAGGCCGAGCATCACCAGGATGGCGAGGCCATTGGCCAGCGCCAGGGCCCAGAACAGCATCGCCAGCACATCGCCGCGCGCCGCCATGGCGAGCACCAGCGCCGCCCCGGCCATGCCGCTCGCGGTGAAGGCGACATCGCCCAGGCTGGCGAGACCCTGGCGCCCGCGCGCGAAGAACACCGTCCGCAAATGGCTGCGGATGCTCCAGAGCCAGACGAACAGGCCGCCCGCCAGCGCACCCTGCTCCAGCCAGCGCGACAAGAGCGCGGCGGTGAGCGCCGCCGCCGCCAGCGCCAGGATCATCGCCGCGGCACCGAAACTCGCCTCGATCGCCTGCGCCGCCGGGGTGTTCCGGCTCTGCGAGATCAGGATGCTGGCGGGGAGGGCGGTCAACGACCTCACATAGGTGAGGCCGAGCCCGCCGATGATCATCACCAGCGCGAAGACGCCGTAATCATAGGTCGAGGCGACCTGCAGCAGGGCCAGGTTCAGGCCGAGGTTGAAGACACCCTGCAGGGCCTCGCCGCTGACCATCACCGCGAGCCGGGCGGCCAGTCGCGGCAGGGCCGGCGTCAGCATCGCCGCGCGCATGACGAGCTCGGGCGGCGCCGCCTCATTCCGCCGCCACGGCGGCGACGGGGGCGGGGGCGCCGCGCTCGCTCCGCCAGGCCTGGAAGCGCCGGCGTGCCGCATCGGCCGCCAGCGCGAGATGGCCGAGCGGCGTGCGCGCGCCGGCATGCGAGGAGAGGATCAGCGAGCGCGTCGCGAAGCGCCGCTTGAACTCCTCGCCGCCGCACAAAAAGTCGACCTCGGCCAGCCCCCGGTCGATCGACCAGGCGATGTAGTCGCACATCAGCAGCATGCCGGGCGATGCCCGCTCGTGATCGGGATCATAGGTGGTGACGAAGGCCATCATCCGGTTGCGCTGCACCAGATTGATCGAGACCGCGACGATGGCCGGGCCGCATTCCAGCACGAAGAGCCGCAGCAACCCGAGCTCGCGCAGGCAGCCGACCAGCGCCGGCAGCGCGGCCGCGCCCTCGTCGAACAGGTCGGATTGACGGCCATGCCGCTCCAGCCATTTGCGCTTCAGCGCGGCGACATGCTCCAGCACCGGAGCGAGCGGCTCGTCGTCGCCGAGCAGCCTGAAGCGCAGCGGCCCCGATTCCTCGATGAATTTGCGGCCGCGACGGTAGTTCTGCCGGGTCTTCTTGGACTGGCTGTCGAGCCAGGCGTCGCCGCTCGGCCAGGAGCCGGCCACCCGGTAATTCTCCTCCTGGCGCCAATAGGGCCGCAGCCTTACCGAGGCCGGCCGCGCCGCCAGCCCCTGCGCCAGCGCGTCGGGCAGCAGCCGGTTGAGATAGACGAGGTCGAAGCCGCCCGAAGCTAGCACCGCCTGCCAGAGCGGCTCGAGCTCGGCCGGCCGCAGCCCCGGTGCCACCAGCGCGTCGCAGAAGTCGCTATGGTCGCGCGCCGCCCATTCCAGCGTCCTGATCGCGCCCTTGCGCCGGATGGCGAGCGGCAGGATCGCGACCAGCGCCTCGCCCCGCCAGAGCAGCGCGAGGCGCAGCTTCAGCCGGGAGCGGCCAGGCGCGGTGCGCCACCAGGCCAGGATCCAGCGATGGCTCTGGAAGACCAGCCCGTCGGCGTCCGCCCAGAGCCTGTCCCAGGACGGGGCGAGCTCCGCCAGCCGCTCGGGCGCGTCGACGATCTCGATGGTCGCGCCAGGCGCGGCTGCCGCGGCGGAATGGGTCACGAGCGCTGCGCTTCCGATTTGGCGGCCGGCTCGGCGGAGGTTTTGCCGAAGCCGAGGCGCTTGACGATCTGCCGCCACATCCGCTTCAGCGGCATCAGGTAGAGCCCGCGCAGGCTCTGATAGTCGCTGGCGTTGCGCTCCATCAGCCCGAAGCGGAAATCCTCATCGGGCTCCGGGACGCATTGCGTGCCGAACAGCCGGTCCCAGAAGGAGAAGAGCAGCCCGAAGTTCTTGTCGTAATGCCGCGGATCGGTGCTGTGATGCAGCTGGTGCCAATGCGGGCAGAGAATGACGCTGTTCAGCCGCCCGAACGAGATCTTGAAATGCGTATGCCTGACGAAATCCATCATCAGGATGTTGCGCATGACATAGACGTTGACGCCGAAGATCGTCAGCTCGACCAGGTTGAAGGCGACGAGCGACCAGATTCCGAAGCAGATGCCGGGGATCACCCCGTCCCAGGCCCGGTTCATCAGCTCGTCGAGCGGGTGCACCCGGTCCTTGGTGATCCCGACCATGACCTCGGCGGAGTGGTGGACCTTATGCAGCTCCCAGAGGATCGGGTAGCGGTGCTGCGCCACGTGATAAAGGTAATAGGAGAGGTCGTAGGCGACGAGCATGGTCACGGTGAAGACCACCACCGTCAGCGGGCCGGGCTCGCCGCTCATCAGCGGCGGCGTGAAGGGGAGCACGGCGCCGAGCACGGTGCTCGTCGCATAGCCGACTGCGACGACGAAGGTGATGCCCGCCGGCAGCATCAGCAGCGGCATCAGCGCCTTGCGCGTCACCCAGAACAGCAGATCCGCCCGCGCCGAGGGGTGGTAGATGATCTCGTTCGGGAAGACGAAATCGAAAAACTCGCGCAGGCTTTTCTGCTCGACGGTCCGCCAATAGGCGATCAGCGCGCTGACGAAGGCGGTGAGCAGCAGCAGCGCCGTGGTCAGCAGATTGGCGGCTGAGACCTTGTCGAGGATTTGGGCGACCAGATTGTGCAGCGTGTCGTACATGCCGCCAACTTGCCGATACCCTCTTAAATTTTGCCTATGGCGATCATCGAAAACTGAAGAGATGAGTAAATTTTTCGGGATCGCAGGGCCGCCCGCGCAGCCAGCGGCGGGGATTCTCGCCGCTCGCGCCGCTCCGCGACATCACCGCCGGAGTCTCGCCCTTTTCCTGCGGGGCCGTCGCATGCTAGGGCACCGGCCACCGACACGGCCGTGACTCATGGCCTGCCGCCGATTAGCGCCGAGGAGCCGCCGATGAGCCGTGACGCCGCCGCCGACAAGCATCTGTCGAACTCCTTCTTCGCCGCTTCGCTCGCCGATGCCGATCCCGAGATCTACCGCGCCATCGAGCTCGAGCTCGGCCGCCAGCGCGACGAGATCGAGCTGATCGCCTCGGAGAACATCGTCTCGCGCGCCGTGCTCGAGGCGCAGGGCTCGGTGATGACCAACAAATACGCCGAGGGCTATCCGGGACGGCGCTATTACGGCGGCTGCCAATTCGTCGACATCGCCGAGAAGCTGGCGATCGAGCGCGCCTGCCGGCTGTTCGGCTGCGGCTTCGCCAATGTCCAGCCCAATTCCGGCAGCCAGGCCAACCAGGCCGTGTTCATGGCGCTGATGCAGCCCGGCGACACCTTCATGGGGCTGGATCTCGCCGCGGGCGGCCATCTCACCCATGGCGCCCCGGTCAACCAGTCCGGCAAATGGTTCAACGTCGTGTCCTACGGCGTCTGCGTGGTCGACCAGCTCATCGACTACGAGGCGCTGGAGCGGCTCGCCCGCGAGCATAAGCCCAAGATCATCGTGGCGGGCGGCTCGGCCTATGCGCGGCACTGGGATTTCGCCCGCTTCCGGGCGATCGCGGACGAGGTCGGCGCCTATCTCTTCGTCGACATGGCGCATTTCGCCGGGCTCGTCGCGGGCGGCGCGCATCCCTCGCCGTTCCCCCACGCCCATGTCGCCACCACCACGACCCACAAGACCTTGCGCGGTCCGCGCGGCGGCATGATCCTGACCAATGACGAGGCGCTGGCCAAGAAGTTCAACTCGGCCATCTTCCCCGGCATCCAGGGCGGGCCGCTGATGCATGTCATCGCCGCCAAGGCGGTGGCGTTCCAGGAGGCGCTGCAGCCGGAGTTCAAGATCTATGCGCGCGCCGTGGTCGAGAACGCCAAGGCGCTGGCGGAGGCGCTGAAGAGCCGCGGCTTCGACCTCGTCACCGGCGGGACCGACAACCATCTGATGCTGGTCGACCTGCGCTCCAAGAAGGTCACCGGCAAGGCGGCCGAAGGGGCGCTGGGGCGCGCCCACATCACCTGCAACAAGAACGGCATCCCCTTCGATCCGGAGAAGCCGATGGTCACCTCCGGCATCCGCCTCGGCACGCCCGCAGCCACCTCGCGCGGCTTCGGCGTGGCCGAGTTCCAGCGCGTCGGCGAGCTGATCGCCGAGGTGCTGGACGGGCTGAGCCGGAATGGCGAAGAGGGCAATGCGGCGGTCGAGCAGGCGGTCAAGGCCAAGGCACACGAGCTGACGGGCCGGTTCCCGATCTATTGAGCGAGCGGCGACCGGCTTGCGCCGCCCGCCCTTCAGGCCTAGCGCTGTCGCCGAGCCGGGCTGGCCCTCCCGGCCCGGCGCGAAGCGTGTCGTAGCCCCGCGCGACGAGGCCGCAGCCTCCGTCGCGAAGCTCTGAAAGCCCGTCATGCGCTGTCCCTATTGCGGTTCCCTCGATACGCAGGTGAAGGATTCCCGGCCCACCGACGATTCCGCCTCGATCCGTCGCCGCCGCGTCTGCCCCGATTGCGGCGGGCGCTTCACCACCTTCGAGCGGGTGCAGCTGCGCGAACTCACCGTGGTCAAGCGCTCGGGCCGCCGCACGCCGTTCGACCGCGACAAGCTGCAGACCTCGATCGAGGTCGCGCTGCGCAAGCGCGCGGTGGCGCCGGAGCGGATCGAGCGCATGGTCAACGGCATCGTCAGGCAGCTCGAAAGCTCCGGCGATTCCGAGATCACCAGCTCGGCCATCGGCGAATTGGTGATGGAGGGGCTGAAATCGCTCGACGACGTCGCCTATGTCCGCTTCGCCTCGGTCTACAAGAATTTTCGCGAAGCGCGCGATTTCGAAGAGATTCTGGGCCAGCTCGGCGCGGATGAGGATGGCGCCGGCGGCGCGTCGGCGCCTGCCCGCAGCGATGACTGAGCAGGACGCGGTCGACGCCGCCTTCATGCGCCAGGCGCTGGCGATCGGCGCCCGCGGCCTCGGCACCACCTGGCCCAATCCCAGCGTCGGCGCGATCGTCACACGCGACACGCCGGACGGGCCGGTGATCGTCGCCCGCGGCTTCACCCATCCCGGCGGCCGCCCGCATGGCGAGGCCGCGGCCTTCGCCAGGGCAGGGGTCGCGGCTGCCGGCGGCACGCTCTACGTCACGCTGGAACCCTGTTCCCACCGCACCATCCGCGCGGCGACGCCCTGCGTCGAATACACCATCCTCTCCGGCGTCCGCCGCGTCGTCTCGGCGATGGCCGATCCCAACCCCCGCATCGCCGGCCTCGGCCATGCGCTGCTGCGCAGCGCCGGGCTCACCGTCACCACCGGGGTGCTGGAGGCGCAGGCCCAGCGCAGCCATCGCGGCCATGTGCTGCGGGTCACGAGGGGCCGCCCGCTGGTCACCTTCAAGATCGCCCGCACGGCCGATGGCTATGCCGGCGGGCCGGGAGGCGCGCGCCTCGCCGTCTCCTGCCCGGAAGCCTCGGCCTGGGTGCATCTCCAGCGCGCGCATCACGATGCGATCATGCTCGGCATCGGCTCCGTGCTGGCGGATGATCCGCAATTGACCGTGCGCCTGCCGGGCATGGCCGGGCGCTCGCCGGTGCGCGTCATCCTGGATTCGCAGCTGCGCCTGCCCCTGCACGGCAAGCTCGTCGCCGGCGCCGGCACCGTGCCGGTCTGGGTGATCGCGGCCGAGACGGCGCCGGTGGCGCCGGAGGCGGCGCTGGTCGCGGCCGGTGTCGAGGTGATGCGGGTCGGCCTCGGCCCGCACGGCCATCTCGACCTCGGCGAGGCGCTGCAGCTGCTCGGGGCGCGCGGCATCACCCGCGTCTTTTCGGAAGGCGGACCGCGGGTCGGCGAGCAGTTGGCGCAGGCCGGCCTGGCCGACGAGGTCATCGTCTCGACCTCGCCCGACCGGCTCGGCGCGGAGGGTGTCACCGCCGTGCGCCCCGCCCTTGCCGCGCTGCTGGCCGATCCCGATCTCTACGACCGCGTCGAGACCGGGCTGATCGGCCGCGACGCCTTCGAGCATTTCGTGAGGAAATCCTGATGTTCACCGGCATCGTCACCGCCATCGGCACCGTCGTCTCGGCCGAGGCGAAGGGCCCCAATCTGAAGCGCTTCGCCATCGCCTGCCCCTGGGACGCGGCCGGCATCGAGATCGGCGCCTCCATCGCCTGTGCCGGCATCTGCCTGACGGTGACCGAGCTGCGCCGCCGCGACGATGGCGCGCCGGGCTGCGTCTTCCAGGTCGAGGCCGCGGCGGAAACCCTGGCCCGGACGCGGGTGAGCGACTGGCGGGAAGGGACCCGCATCAACATGGAGCGCTCGCTGAAGGTCGGCGACGAGCTCGGTGGCCATCTCGTCACCGGCCATGTCGACGGCGTCGCGACGATCGAGGCGATCGACGCCATCCCCGCCGATCCCGACCAGCCCTGGGGCGCGACCGCGCGCTTCCACATCCGCGCGCCGCACGCGCTCTCGCGCTTCATCGCGCCCAAGGGCTCGATCTGCCTCGACGGCACGTCGCTCACCGTCAACACGGTGGAGGGCGACGTCTTCACGGTGCTGCTGATCCCGCATTCCTTCTCCGTCACCACCTGGGGAGACCGGCAGGTGGGCGATCCGGTGCATCTCGAGGTCGATCTGATGGCCCGCTACGCCGCGCGGCTTGCGGAGGCGCGCGGGCAGGGGTAAGAGCCCGTTCCAACTCAGCCCTCATCCAGAGGAGCCGCGGATGGCGGCGTCCCGCCGGACGTGTCCTCCGGCTCGATGCTACCTGGACACGGGGGCTCTCCCTGTCGCGGGGCCCAACCCCGCTTCCATGCCTGATTCGAGGATAGATCCATGGCCGGACCCCGGCAGATATCGGCCGACAGGGCCGCGACTTCCGCCATGCCGCTCGAGGGTGCGCGCGTCCTCGTGGTCGAGGCCCGCTTCTACGATGAACTCGCCGACGAGCTGCTCGAGGGCGCGCTGGAAGCGCTCGACGCCGCCGATTGCCGGGTCGACGTCGTCACCGTGCCGGGCGCGCTCGAAATCCCGGCGGCGATCATCATCGGGTTGCGCGCCGCGGATGAGGCGGTCGATCCCTATGAGGCCGTGGTGGCGTTGGGCACCGTCATCCGTGGCGAGACCGGCCATTACGACATCGTCGCCGGCGAGAGCTCGCGGGCGCTGATGGATATCTCGGTCGCCTATGCGCTGCCCCTGGGCAACGGCATCCTCACCGTCGAGAACGAGGCGCAGGCCTGGGCACGCGCCAGGCGCGGCGAGATGAACAAGGGCGGCGGCGCGGCGGAGGCGGCGCTGGCGGTGCTGCGCTACAAACGCTCGCTGGCGGAGCCGTCGCCATGAGCCGGGCCGAGCTGCGCCGCGGGGCGCGATTGTCGGTCGTGCAGGCGCTCTACGAGATGGAGATCGGCGGGCGCGGCGTGGTCGAGGCCATGGCCGAGTTCGAAGCCTTCTGGATCGGCAAGGAGGTCGAGGATATCGAGCTGCCCAAGGCCGAGATCGCCTTTTTCCGCGATCTGCTCGGCGGGGTGGTGCGCGAGCAGCGCCTGGTCGACCGTGCCGTCGACGAGCTCCTGGCCGATGGCTGGCCGCTGAAGCGCGTCGAGGCCGTGGTGCGCGCCATCTTCCGCGCCGGAGCCTATGAGCTCGCCTTTCGCAAGGACGTGCCGGCCCGCGCCGTCATCTCGGAATATGTCGCCGTCGCCCGTGCCTTCTATGATGGCGAGGAGATCGGCATGATCAACGCGGTTCTCGACCGGATGGCGCGCGATTTCCGGGCCGACGAGTTCGATGCGCCGACCGCGTGACGGCCGGCGAGCTCCTGCGGCCGGTCGCGGTCTCGAGTGGAACCTGCCATGGCTGCTGAGACGAGACCCGGCGAATTCGACCTGATCGCCCGCTATTTCCAGCCCATGGCCGGAGCGGGCGGGCTGGGTCTGCGTGACGATGCCGGTCTGCTGCGCCCGGCGCGCGGCTATGAGCTCGTCGTCACCGTCGATGCGCTGGTCGCGGGCGTGCATTTCTTCGCCGATGATCCGCCCGGCTCGATCGCCCGCAAGGCTCTGGCCGTGAACCTCTCCGACCTCGCCGCCAAGGGGGCGCGGCCGGACGGCTTCGTGCTGAGCCTGGCGCTGCCGCGCGACTGGACGCAAGCCTGGCTCGCCGAATTCGCAAACGGGCTGGCCGCGCTGGCCGAGCAGACGCATTGCCCGCTGATCGGCGGCGACACGGTGATGACACCGGGCCCGCTGACTTTGTCGATCACCGCCTTCGGCAGCGTGCCCGCCGGGCGCATGGTGCTGCGTTCCGGCGCCAAACCGGGCGATCTCATCCTGGTCTCCGGCAGCATCGGCGATGGCGCGCTGGGCCTGCTCGCCCATGGCCGCAACCCGCCCGCCTGGGTCGGAACGCTGGCCGAGGCCGATCGTGCGGCGCTCGCCGATCGCTTTCTCCATCCGCGGCCGAGGCTGGCGCTGGCGCCGGCGCTGCAGGCCCATGCCTCCGCCGCCATGGACGTCTCGGACGGGCTGGTCGGCGATCTCGACAAGCTGCTGGCGGCTTCCGCCGTCGGGGCCGAGATCGACCTCGACGCGGTGCCGCTCTCGGCCGCGGCCCGCGCCGCGGTCATGGCCGATCCTGCGCTCATGGAACTGGCGTGGACCGGGGGAGACGATTACGAAATCCTCTGCACGGCGTCGGAAACGGAATATTCTGCGCTTGTCGCGGCCGGCGGCGAACACGATACTCCGATGACGGTCATCGGGCGGGTCACCTCGCAGCCTGGAGCGGTGCAGTTTCGCGAGAAGGGCAAGGCGCGCAGCTTCGCGCGCCGCTCCTTCACCCATTTCTGACGGCGCCCGCAGGGTCGCCGAAAGTCGATCGGCAGACCGCCCATGAACCAGCATGTCCAGACCGGCGATGGCGACAGGCTCGCCAAGCGGAACTCGGTGGTCCTCGCCTGCGCCCAGGCGCTGGGCGGCTCCAGCCCGCCGATCGTGATCTCCCTCGGCGGCATCATCGGGGCGCAGCTCGTCGCGGACAAGACCTTCGCCACGGTTCCGGTCAGCCTGATGCAGCTCGGCATCGCCTGCGGCGTCATCCCCGCCGCGATGCTGATGCGCCGGCTGGGCCGCCGCAACGGCTATCTCATCGGCGCACTGGTCGGCGTCGCCGCCTCCAGCATCGCCGCGATGGGGGCGGGCGGGCGGATGTTCTGGCTGTTCTGCATCGGCACCTTCATGTGCGGGCTCTACGGCGCCTTCGTGCAGAGCTATCGCTTCGCCGCGGCCGATACGGCGAGCGAGGCGTTCCGGCCGCGCGCCATCTCCTGGGTGATGATCGGCGGCCTGGCCGCGGGGGTGATCGGCCCGCAATCGGTCTATTGGACGCGCGACCTCACCCCGGCCACGCCCTTCGCCGCGAGCTTCATCGCGCAGGGCCTGTTCGCGCTGCTGACCATGGCCGTGGTGATGCTGCTGCGGGCCCCGCCGGTGGCCGAGGTCAAGGCAGGCGGCGGCAGGCCGCTTCCGGAGATCATGCGCCAGCCGAAATTCATCGCCTCCGTCACCGCCGCGCTCGTCGCCTACGGGCTGATGAGCTTCGTGATGACCGCGGCACCGCTCGCCATGGTCGGCTGCGGCCATTCGATCGGCGACGCCGCGCTCGGCATCCAGTGGCATGTGCTGGCGATGTTCGGGCCGAGTTTCTTCACCGGCCGGCTGATCAACCGCTTCGGCAAGGAGAAGGTGACGGCCTTCGGCCTCATCCTCACCGCTCTGGCGGCGATCGTCGGGCTGATGGGGCTGAGCGTCGCGCATTTCTGGATCGCGCTGATCCTGCTCGGCATCGGCTGGAATTTCGGCTTCATCGGCGCGACCTCGATGGTCACCGACTGCTATCGCCCGGAAGAACGGGTCAAGGTGCAGGCCGCCAACGACTTCCTGGTCTTCGGCTCCGTCGCCATCGCCTCCTTCTCGGCCGGCGGCCTGCTCAATGCCGGCGGTTGGGACAGCGTCAACTGGCTGGTCTTCCCGCCCGTGGCCGTGGCGCTGGCGATGGTCGCCTGGCAATTCCTGCAGAAGCGGGCGAGCCTCGCCTGAGGTCGCACCCCCCGAAATGCCATGCGCGCCCGCCTTTGCCGCCCTGCCGATAAAGCTGGGCGATCACCGGCTGCCGCGTTTGCGATTCCGGCGGAAACTTGGCACAAATCTGGCTGACACTGGCGATCCGTAGGTCGGGGACGATTCCGTGCGCCCCGTTTCCGCATCTTTGGCGTTCAAAAAACCATAAGCGTGGCCAAGCCGCGCGGGACGAAATCTCGAGGTCAGGAAATCAATGTCTGCTCTGCTCATCATCATCGTCTTGAGTGCGCTATCGATCGTCTACGGCCTCTGGGCCTATGCCGACGTCATGAAGCGCGACGCCGGCAACCAGCGCATGCAGGAGATCGCGGCCGCGGTCGCCGAGGGCGCGCAGGCCTATCTGAAGCGGCAATACATCACCATCGGGATGGTCGGTGTCGCGCTTTTCGTCGCTCTGGCCTATCTGCTCGGCCAATGGGTCGCGATCGGCTTCCTGATCGGCGCGGTGCTCTCGGGCGTGGCCGGCTTCATCGGGATGAACGTCTCCGTGCGCGCCAATGTCCGCACCGCCCAGGCGGCGATGCAGTCGCTCGGTGAGGGGCTCGACGTCGCCTTCAAGGCCGGCGCCGTCACCGGCATGCTGGTCGCGGGCCTCGCTCTGCTCGGCGTCGCCGTCTATTACGGCATCCTGACCTCCGTCCTCGGATACACCCCCTCCAGCCGCGTCGTCATCGACTCGCTGGTCGCGCTCGGGCTCGGCGCCTCGCTGATCTCGATCTTCGCGCGGCTCGGCGGCGGCATCTTCACCAAGGGCGCCGATGTCGGCGCCGACCTCGTCGGCAAGGTGGAAGCCGGCATTCCCGAGGATGATCCGCGCAACCCGGCCACCATCGCCGACAATGTCGGCGACAATGTCGGCGATTGCGCCGGCATGGCGGCCGATCTGTTCGAGACCTATGCCGTGACCCTGGTCGCGACCATGGTGCTCGCCGCGATCTTCTTCGCCGGCCAGGCCACGCTGGGCACGATGATGCTCTACCCGATGGCGATCGGCGCCGCCTGCATCGTCACCTCGATCATCGGCACCTTCTTCGTCAAGCTCGGCGCCAACCAGTCGATCATGGGCGCGCTCTACAAGGGCTTCATCGCCGCCGGCGTGCTCTCCATCGGCGCCATCGCCGCCGTGAACTATCTGATGTTCGGCGGCTTCGCGGCCTCCTTCACCACCGTGCAGGGCGTGAGCTTCACCTCGGGCGGCCTGTTCGGCTGCGCGCTGGTCGGCCTCGCCGTGACGCTGCTGATCGTCATCATCACGGAATACTACACCGGCACCGGCAAGCGCCCGGTCGTCTCCATCGCCCAGGCCTCGGTCACCGGCCACGGCACCAACGTCATCCAGGGCCTCGCCGTCTCGCTGGAATCGACCGCGCTGCCGACCATCGTGATCATCGCCGGCATCATCGTCTCCTACGGCCTGGCCGGACTCTTCGGCATCGCCATCGCCACCACGGCGATGCTGGCACTCGCCGGCGTGGTCGTGGCGCTCGACGCTTTCGGCCCGGTCACCGACAATGCCGGCGGCATCGCCGAAATGGCCGGCCTGCCCAAGGAGGTCCGCCACTCCACCGACGCGCTCGACGCCGTCGGCAACACCACCAAGGCGATCACCAAGGGCTATGCGATCGGCTCGGCCGGCCTCGGCGCGCTGGTGCTGTTCGCCGCCTACACCTCGGACCTCAACTTCTTCATCGCCGAGGCCAACAAGGCGGGCTCGACCTCGTTCCAGTACTTCAAGGGCGTGGTCGTCGATTTCTCCCTGTCCAACCCCTATGTGGTGGTCGGCCTGCTGCTCGGCGGCCTCATCCCCTTCCTCTTCGCCGGCATGGGCATGACCGCGGTCGGCCGCGCCGCCGGTTCGGTGGTCGAGGAGGTGCGCCGCCAGTTCAAGGAGAAGCCCGGCATCATGGACGGCACGGAGCGCCCGGATTACGGCCGCGCCGTCGACATGCTGACCCGCGCCGCGATCAAGGAGATGATCGTCCCCTCGCTGCTGCCCGTGCTCGCGCCGATCGTGACCTATTTCGCGATCAACGCCATCGCCGGCCGCAACCAGGCCTTCGCGGCCGTCGGCGCCATGCTGATGGGCGTCATCGTCACCGGCATCTTCGTCGCGATCTCGATGACCTCGGGCGGCGGCGCCTGGGACAACGCCAAGAAGTCCTTCGAGGACGGTTTTGTCGACAAGGATGGCGTGCGCCACATGAAGGGCTCCGAGGCGCACAAGGCCTCCGTCACCGGCGACACCGTCGGCGACCCCTACAAGGACACGGCCGGCCCGGCCGTGAACCCCGCGATCAAGATCACCAACATCATCGCGCTGCTGCTGCTGGCGATCCTGGCCCATAGCTGAGCCCGGCCACCGGGACCGACGAGCCTCGCGGAGCGATCCGCGAGGCTTTTTTGCGCCTCCGCACCGGGCCGGGAGAGAGACCGCGGCAATAAAAAACCCGCGGCGCGGGCCGCGGGTTCGTCGAGCGATCCGGTCTCGCGGCTGCGCGCCGCCTAGGCCCCGAAGGGCGTGAAGCGCGTCACGCCGCGGAACAGGTTGCGCAGGAAGCTCTGCTCCTCGCCGCCGGTCTCGGTGGTGCGGCTGATGAAGTCGAAGATCACCCCGTCCTTCAGCCCGTAATTGGCGATGCGCTCGACCTTGAAGCCCTTGTTGAAATAGACGACCAGCACCTTCTGGTCGACCACGCTGAGATCCTGGAACTGGAAGCGCCGCCGCACCGTTTGGCTGATGTAGTAGAAGGTGCGGTTGCCCACGGTCGAGGTGGTGGAGGGGGTACCGAGCGTGGTCAGCACGGTCTGCACATCCATGCCGGGCTTGATCTGGGCGATCAGCCCCTCATCCATGACGAAGCCGCGCGTATATTCCTCGTTGAGTCCGGCCGAGGTGGGCAGCTTGAAGCCGCCCGCATCCGGTCCGCAGCCGGCCAGGGCGAGGGATGTGGTAGCGAGGATGCCGAGCAGGGCCGTGCGACGTGTGATGACGGTCATTCGGGGTTCGATCCGGGGCCGTTATGGCGCAGGGCGTGACGCCCAGGCCGCTTGTCAAACAGGTGATGCTTGGCGTAACGCCCGAGGATGGCTTTGGCAAGGCAATGGCTTCACCGGGAGAGCGACGCTTGATGTTTGGCCTGTTCGGCAAGCGCGATGACCGCCTGGCGCCCGTGAATGCGGTGTTCGCGCGCGTCGCGGAGGCGTCGCGCCAGCCCTGGCTCTATCTCGATGGCGGCATTCCCGACAGCTTCGAGGGCCGTTTCGAATCGCTCGCCTTGCATGTCTTTCTGGTGCTGCGCCGGCTGCGCCAGCTGCCGGAGCCGGCCGGCGCCTTCGCCCAGGACTTCACCGACGCGACCTTCGCCTATCTCGAGCTCGGCTTCCGCAATGGCGGCATCAGCGACATCGCCGTCCCCAAGCGCATGAAGAAGATCGCGCAGAGCTTCTATGGCCGGCTCCAGGCCTATGAGGAGGCGATGGAAGCGGGCGACGAGGCGGCGCTCGCCGCTGCATTGCGGCGCAACGCCAGCCCGGGCGAGGGCGCCGAGCGGCTCGCCGCCTATGCGATGCGCGCGCGCGCCGGTCTCGACGCGCTGGATTTCGAGGCGCTGCTTGCGGAACCGCGGCTCTTCCCGGATATGGGTTCCGGCCAGGGAGGCAGCGATGACTGACAGCCTGAAACCACTGCCGCTCAGCCACCCCGTCAGGGTCGAGACCATCAAGCCGCGCGGGACGATCGTCACCGTCAGCGCCGCGCCGGAGCAGCGGGCTTCGATTGCCGCCATGCTGGGGCTGGACGGCGTCGACAGCCTGGAGGCGCGCTACGAGCTGGCGCGCAATGGCGAACGGGTGAAGCTGGTCGGCACCATCAAGGCCTCGATCCGGCAGATCTGCGTCGTCACGCTCGATCCGTTCCCTGTCACGGTCGAGACGCCGCTGCAGCTCGATTTCGCGCCGGAGGTTCCGGAGCCGCCGCCGCGGCGGCGCGGCGATCCCGGCGACGAGAGCGAGATCGACATCGAGGTCCGGCTGAACGAGGACGACCCGCCGGAGCCGATCATCGACGGGGTGATCGATCTCGGCGCGGTGACGCTCGAATTTCTGGCGCTGGCGCTGGACCCCTATCCGCGCAAGCCCGGCGTCAGCTTCGACGCGCCGGCCGCCGATGACGCCAGCGAATCGCCCTTCGCCGCGCTGGCGAAGCTCAAATCGTGATCGCGACCGGCCGCCTCGGAGCCGCTTGCGGCGGCGAGCCAAGTCGCTATTGTCCGCACCGCTCAACGCCGCCCCGTGCTGACGGGCCGCCGCACCCGGGATCAACCATCACCCCATGAAACGACCGGTTACAATCGCGCTCGATGCGATGGGCGGGGATCACGGCCCATCCGTGGTCATTCCCGGCGCTGCGCTCACACTGGAACGCCGGCCGGATGCCCGCTTCGTCATCTTCGGCGACGAGGCGCAGGTGCTGCCCCTGCTCGACGCGCATCCGAAGCTGAAGGCCGTCACCACCTTCCACCACACCGAGGTCTCGGTGAAGATGGACGACAAGCCGAGCCAGGCCCTGCGCTATGGCCGCTACAAATCCTCGATGTGGCGCGCGATCGACGCCACCAAGACGGGCGAGGCGGACGTCACGGTCTCGGCCGGCAATACCGGCGCGCTGATGGCGATGTCGAAGTTCTGCCTCAAGTCGATGCCACAGGTCGACCGCCCGGCGATCGCCGCGCTCTGGCCGACTGTGCGCGGCGAGAGCGTGGTGCTGGATGTCGGCGCCACGATCGGCGCCGATGCCCGTCATCTGGTCGATCTCGCCGTGATGGGCGCCGCCATGGCGCGCGTCGTCTTCGACATCGACAGGCCGACCGTCGGGCTGCTGAATGTCGGCGTCGAGGAGATCAAGGGTGTCGAGGCGGTGAAGGAAGCGGGCCGCATCCTGCGGGAGAGCAACCTGCCGCATCTCGACTATCACGGCTTCGTCGAGGGCGATGATCTCGGCAAGGGCACGGTCGATGTCGTGGTCACCGAAGGCTTCACCGGCAATATCGCCCTGAAGACGGCGGAGGGCACGGCGCGGCAGATCGGCTCCTATCTGAAGGCGGCGATGAGCCGCTCGCTGATGGCCAAGATCGGTTATCTCTTCGCCCGCAGCGCCTTTGCGGCGCTGAAGGACAAGATGGATCCGCGCAAGGTCAATGGCGGCGTCTTCCTCGGCATGGAGGGCATCGTCATCAAGAGCCATGGCGGGACGGATGCGATCGGCTTCGCCAGCGCGGCCGAACTGGGATATGAGATGGCGCGCGAGGACCTGATGGCGAAGGTGCGCGAAATGGTGGCTGCGACCAAGCGGCCGGAGGCGGCGGCGCAGCAGGCGGCCGTGGCCGAATAAGGAAGATCCCCGAGTGTCCACCCTGCGCTCCATCCTCTGCGGCAGCGGCTCCTATCTGCCGTCCCGCATCGTCACCAATGCCGAGATGGCGACCCGCGTCGACACCACCGACGAGTGGATCGTCCAGCGCACCGGCATTCGCGAGCGGCGCGTCGCCGCCGAGGGCGAAACCACTTCGATGATCGGGCTGAAGGCGGCGCAGGATGCGCTCGCCGATGCCGGCATGGACGCATCCGAGATCGACCTGATCATCGTCGCGACCGCCACGCCCGACCACACGTTTCCCGCCACGGCCACGCAGATCCAGGCGGCGCTCGGCATCACCCATGGCGCCGCCTTCGATCTCCAGGCGGTCTGCTCGGGCTTCGTCTTCGCGCTCGCGACGGCCGACAAGTTCATCGCCTCCGGCGCCGCCAAGGCCGCGCTGGTGATCGGCGCCGAAACCTTCTCCCGCATCCTCGACTGGGAGGACCGCACGACCTGCGTGCTGTTCGGCGACGGCGCCGGCGCGGTGGTGCTGAAGGCCGGCGCGGGGCAGGGCACGCTCGCGGATCGCGGCGTGCTGACCACCCATATCCGCTCCGACGGCCGCTTCATGAACAAGCTCTACGTCGATGGCGGCCCGGGCTCGACCAGGACCGTCGGGCTGCTGCGCATGGAGGGCAAGGAGGTCTTCCGCCACGCCGTGGTCAACCTCGCCGAGACCGTGCGCCACACCTTCTCCGAGACCGGGCTGACCGGCGCCGACATCGACTGGTTCGTGCCGCACCAGGCCAATCGCCGGATCATCGACGCCACCGCCGACAAGCTCGGCATCGGCCATGAGCGCGTCGTCGTCACCGTCGACCGCCATGGCAACACCTCGGCCGCCTCGATCCCGCTGGCCCTGGCGGAGGCGCATAAGGACGGCCGGATCAAGCGCGGACAGCTCGTCCTGATCGAGGCGATGGGCGGCGGTTTCACCTGGGGCTCGGCGCTGATCCGCTGGTGAGCCCGAAGCGGGCATTTCCGGTCAATTTGTCATAAATCCGGGCGAAATCTGCCCGGTTTGGCGCATTTTTCCCTCAGAGCCGCAGATGAGGATTGACCGATCCGGATGGGACGCCTAGCGTCCGCCATCCGTATTGGCGAAGCGCAGGCGGCATGGCTGCACTGCAGATAACGCCTTGGAGGATATGATGGCGGGGCAAACGGTGACGCGCGCCGATCTGTGCGAGGCGGTCTACCAGAAGATCGGATTGTCACGGACGGAATCGTCGAAGCTGGTCGAGTCGGTGCTCGACGAGATCTGCGATGCTGTGGCGCGTGGCGAAAATGTGAAGTTATCCTCATTCGGTTCCTTCGTCGTGCGCGACAAAGGCGAGCGAATCGGACGTAATCCCAAAACCGGCGTCGAAGTGCCGATCGAACCGCGTCGCGTGATGGTGTTCAAGCCGTCCAACGTCATGAAGGCCCGCATCAACGGGCAGGCGGGCGAGGGCGCAGACGAGTGAGCCTGGAGTTCCACACCGGCAGCACAGAGGCCGAATTGGACACCAAGAGCGCAGATGCCTTCCGGACGATCAGCGAGGTCGCAGAGGACCTCGACATTCCCCAGCATGTGCTGCGTTTCTGGGAAACGCGCTTCTCCCAGATCAAGCCGCTGAAGCGCGGCGGCGGCCGCCGCTATTATCGCCCCGACGATGTCGCCCTGCTCAAGGGCATCCGGCGCCTGCTCTATGGCGAGGGCTATACGATCAAGGGGCTCCAGCGCATCCTGAAGGAGCAGGGCCCGCGCCATGTGCAGGCCATCGGCCGCGGCGCTCCGGTCGGTCCCCCGCCCGTGGATATGACGCCGGCGCCCGCCGAGCAGGCGGCGGCGACGCGCCCGCCGGAGGGGCTGGACGACATCACCCTGCTGACGGCCGTCCTGGCCGAACTCGGCGAATGCCAGCGCGCTCTTCGCGCGGCGCTGGCCGAACAGAGCCTGCCGGACGGGTTCGAGAGCTGAGCGCCGCGCGCGGCTCTCGACGCCGGGCTTGACCGGGGACGAGAGACGCGGCCACCTCGCTCTGTCCGATTCCCTGCGCGAGGTGTCATGGCCTGGTTCTATCTCGTCATTGCCGGCCTGTTCGAGATCGGCTGGGCGATGGGGCTCAAATACACCCAGGGCTTCACCCGCCTCGTCCCTACCGTGCTGACCCTGGCCAGCATGATCATCAGCCTCGGCCTGCTCGGGCTGGCGCTGAAGACGCTGCCGGTCGGCACGGCCTATGCGATCTGGACGGGGATCGGCACGGTCGGCACCGCGATGCTCGGCATCATGCTGCTGGGCGAGCCGGCACAGGCGCTCAGGCTGTTCTGCATCGGGCTGATCGTGGCCGGGATCATCGGCCTGAAGCTGGTCTCCTGAGCCTCAGCGCGTCAGCGCCGCCGGCCAATAGCCGCCGCGCTCCAGCCCGACGATCAGCAGGATCACGGCCAGCGTGACCGCCAGCGTCACCAGCTTGGCGTTCCAGGGCACGCCGCGACCGATCAGCCAGATCAGCGTGACACCTATCAAGGCGGGGACGAGCAGCTCCATCGCTGCAGCCTAGCCCATCGCAGGCGGCAGCGAAATCGGGATTCGCCCGGCCGGCTCCGCCCCGGGCCCGCGGACAGGCTTTGCCCGCCACCGGAACCCTTCGTGGCCGCGCCCGTTGACTCCTCGAGGGCGGCAGGGCGACGCGATCGCGCGCCTCTGCCTGTCGAACCCAGCTTGACCAGAAGGAGAGACCGATGGGCCTGTTCACCAAGGACATCAAGACCATGGACGATCTGTTCGTCCATACGCTGCAGGATATCTACTACGCCGAGAACCAGATCCATAAGTCGCTGCCGAAGATGATCGAGAAGGCGACGAGCCCCGAATTGAAGCAGGGCCTGGAGATGCATCGCAACGAGACCGCCGGCCATATCCAGCGTCTCGAGCAGGTTTTCCGCCAGCATGGTGCGGAGGCCAAGGGCGTGACCTGCCCGGCGATCGACGGCATTCTCGAGGAAGCCGACGAGCTCGCGGGCGAGGTCGCCGACAAGCAGGTGCTCGATGCGGCGATCGTCGCGGCCGCCCAGGCTGTGGAGCATTACGAGATCACGCGCTATGGCACGCTGGTCGCCTGGGCCAAGCAGCTCGGCCGCCAGGATTGCGCGGCGCTGCTGCAGCAGAACCTCGACGAGGAATTTGCTGCCGACGGCAAGCTGACCAAGATGGCCGAATCCGGCATCAATCGCCGCGCCGCCTGATCACTCGATATGTCAGGGGAAGGGCCTGCAGCCTCGCCGCTGCGGGCCCTTTTCGCGTCTAGACGGGGTTGCCGGGGTCGCCGGGCGGCACTTTGGGTGGGCTGCGCCTGCGGCGCCAGCCGCGCGCCCAGAACCCGCCCAGGGTCAGCCCGACCGGCACCGACAGCAGCAGAAGCCAGCCCACGAGCCCCCAATCGCCGCTCATGAATTCCGGCCTCCCGCCATCGCGGCACCATCCGGGCCGGTGGCTTCGAGCAGGGGTTTGAGGCGGGCGAGCTCGGCTGCGACATGATCCATGAACAGCCTGACGCGCGGCGAATGCCGCAGTTCCGGATGGGTCAGCAGCCAGAGATCGGCGGCGAGATCCGGGTCCGGCGCCGCCAGGCGCAGCAGTCCGGGACGCCGGTCGGCGATGAAACAGGGGAGGTAGCCGATGCCGATGCCGGCCTCGACGGCCTCGGCCAGGCCGAGCACGGTGTTGAGCCGGTAGACGATCCGCTCCGGCGGCACATGCTGCAGCACCTGCCGCACCGCCTTGACCATGGCGAACTCCTCGCCCAGCGACACCCATCTCCGTTGCCAGAGCGCCTCCATCGCGGGAGTGCCGGGCTCCGTGACGTCGGCGGCGCGCCCATACAGGGCCCAGGCGATGCGGGCGGTGCGCCGCCCGACCAGCGTCTCCGGCGGCTTGTCGGTCGCGCGGATCGCGACATCCGCATCGCGCTTCGACAGGTTCAGGGCCTGGTTGCCGGACAGGATGTCGAGCCGGATATCCGGGCAGCTCTGCAGGAAACCGGCGAAGATCGGCGTCAGCAGATCGACCAGCAGCGTGTCGTTGGTGGTGACGCGGAGATCGCCGGCGGGCTTGATCTCCTGGCCGGCGAGCTTCAGCGCGAAGGCAGAGATCTCATTGTCGACCCGCTCCGCCAGCGCCGCCATTTCCTCGCCCGCGGGCGTAGCGACATAGCCGCTGCGATGGCGCTCGAACAGTTTCAGCCCGAGCCCGGCCTCGATCTGGCCCAGCCGCCGAAACACGGTGGAATGGTTGAGCCCGAGCCGGGTGGCCGCGCCCGGCAGGGAACGCGCGTCGATGATCGCCTTGATCAGCCGGAAATCATCCCAGGCCAGGGTCTCGGGGCTGATCTGGCCCGTCGCAGCCTTCGCACGGTTCATCGCGTCATTCTTCAAGAGAGTTGCGCGCCGACGATGCGACCCTCAGCCCGTCGGCCCACGCGGAGCCGCCGACTATCACATGTTTCACACAAATCGGAAGTCGTCAGCCGTCAGAGACGCCAGGGAAACACCCGTCAGGGTCAGGACATCGCCCGTGGCGAAGCTGACGACCGTGTCGGAGCCGATCTGAGTGGCCGCCTCTCGCACGGCCGAAAACTGTCCGGCTAGGCGGGAGTCGAGCTCGATCACGTCACCTCGCTGCCTGCGCCCCTCTCCGAGTATGACTGCTTTGTTGAGCTAGGGGACCTTCCAGGCGGCAAATTTCCCTGTGATCGCATCTCTGATCATTCGCCAGTCCTTGAGGTGAGGCTTGCGGAACGTCGCTCTTACGAGATTGCCGTCGATGAGGAAGGCCATGCTGCAGCCCGGAGCGCGATAGAGGCCATCGCCGTCACAGACGATTCCCAGCGGCGTGCGCCCACCCTCCCGCAGTCGGTAGCTCTCCTTCCAACCCCAGTTCCCTGTCTTTGGCGGAATCTGTCGCCGCATCCGAAGCCCGTCCCATTCGCTTATGCGAATGGTGTGCTCGGAGAGGTCACCCTCCATCGCCGATATCGTCGGCTCCAAATCAACGTTGATGCCCCCGGACGACGAAATGAGAATGTGGATCGAGTCTTGCGTATTCGGGCTCTTGAACCGGCTGCGGTTCTCTTCGCTTCGCCCTTCGATGTCGGGAAGGAGCGCGAACATCAGCGCGTCTTCGACCTCCGCGGCGCCCGATCGGTATCTGGCCGCGCCATCCAACAGATTGGCGGGTATGAGGTAGGTCACGTTCGTCGCCGGAAAATGCAGGCGGATCGGCTGCGTGCTGTCGGTATAAGTCGTCCAGTAGGGGTAGGTCGCAGAAACGACACTCGCCACTTTGAAACAAATCAAGAGCAGCGGCGGAGTGAGCATGATCCCGCAGACGATCAGCATCATTCTCAGCGTATGGCGCATGGTTTCCGCACCTTCGCCACACTAAGAAAAGCTCGATGCCAGTTCATATGATGGCATCTGCGTCATCCTGGAAATCGAAGAAAGAATGCGCTGCGTCGCCCACCTATAACGACGCAGAGCCAGTTCTGATAATGCCGACATTGCCGTAGAGTTCGAACGGATCGCGTCACTTGTCGCGGGAAAGCTAACGCGTCCTCACGAGATTTGCAACCTGGATTTGTATTCATCGAATGAATTTATCTTTGATAGTACGGTGCGGATTGATGGATTGGCGACCGCTAATATCGGTAGTGCTTTTCACAATGGGTGATTAGCCAATCATACGGCTCGACATGGCGTAGCGGAGATCGGGACGCGCCTGATGGCTGGGCGGCTTTGCGCGCGCGCCTGAACGTAGGGAGCCCGTGCCGCCACTCTTGCCGCCGATCATCTTCGTGCGCGCCATCCGCCCTAAGCCGATGGCTCGGACGGGCTACCTGTGACCGCCACGGACCAGCTCGCATTGCAATATGGATTGTCGCAGAGCAGGGACACGATTGCACTGACGCAATATGGCTGGGCTGGTATCGTCGGCGGCGGATGCCATCTTGAGCTCCAGAGCGCGACCCCCCCTGGGGTCGCCGAGGAGTAAGGATCATGCAGGTCAACGGCCTTCACCACGTCACCGCCATCTCCGGCCCGGCCCGGCGCAATCTCGATTTCTACACCCGCACGCTCGGCCTGCGCCTGGTGAAGAAGACGGTGAATTTCGACGATCCTTCGACCTATCACCTCTATTACGGGGATGGTGACGCGGCGCCGGGCTCGATCCTGACCTTCTTCCCCTGGGAGCACGCGGCGCCGGGCCGTCTCGGCATCGGCGAAACCCAGGAGACGGTGCTGCGCATTCCCGCGCAGAGCATCGGCTTCTGGGCGCATCGCCTGGTCGAGCATGGCGTGGCGCATGAGCAGCCGCGCCGGCGCTTCGGGGAGACGGTGCTCGCCTTCCGCGATCCCGACGGGATGCGGCTGGCGCTCGTCGGGATCCCGGGGCTGGAGACGGCCCCGGCCTGGGGCGGCGACGAGATCCCGCCGGAGCACGCCATTCGCGGCTTTCAGAGCGTCAGCCTGATGGTGGCCGATGCCGAGCCCACGGCTGCGATCCTCGGCGACGTCTTCGGCTTCCGCGAGATCGCGCGCGAGGACAGCCTGGTCCGCTATCAGGCCGGAGACGGCCGGGTCGCAGGCCAGATCATCGATCTCAGGATAGCCGGCGGCTTCCTGCCGGCCAGGCAGGGCGCGGGCTCGGTGCATCACATCGCCTTCCGCGCCGCCGACGACGCGGAGCAGGAGCGGATGGTGCGCCGCCTGGCCGAGAACCACGGCCAGCACACGACGGAACAGCGCGACCGCAATTATTTCCGGTCGGTCTATTTTCGCGAACCCGGCGGCGTGCTGTTCGAGATCGCGACGGACCAGCCGGGATTTGCCGTCGACGAGGCGCAGGCCAGCCTCGGCCAGGCGCTGAAACTGCCGCCGGGTCTGGAGCCGCAGCGCGCGCGGATCGAGGCGCTGTTGCCGGCGCTGGACTGAGCCATCGCGACCCTGCCCGGTTCAGCCGGGCAGGGCTCGCGGAAACCGCATGCTTATCTCGAGGAGGTTGATGATGGACGCCCTCGCACAGGACGGCTTCACCCATGTCTACGAGCCGGGCACCGGCGCCGGCGCACCCGTGCTGCTGCTGCACGGGACCGGCGGCGACGAGCGCGATCTGCTGCCGATCGGCCGCAGCGTCGCGCCGGGCGCCAGCCTGATCTCGCCGCGCGGGCGGGTTCTGGAAGGCACGATGCCGCGCTTCTTCCGCCGCTTGGCCGAGGGCGTCTTCGACGAGGCCGATCTCGTGGCGCGCACCCATGAGCTGGCGGAGTTCGTGCTGGCCATGCGCGCGCGGCACGGGCTGGCGGCGCCGATCGCCATCGGCTTCTCCAACGGCGCCAATATCGCGGCGAGCCTGCTGCTGCTGCGGCCGGAAGTTCTCGCCGGCGCCGCGCTGCTGCGCGCCATGTCGCCCTTCGCCGGGCCGCCTTCGGTCGATCTCACCGGCAAGAAGGTGCTGATGCTGTCCGGCGCCATGGATCCGATCATCCCGGCCGAGACCGCCGAGCGGCTGGCCCGGACCCTGGCCGAGGTCGGCGCAGAGACCGAGCATCGCGTGCTGCCGGCGGGCCATGGCCTGACGCAGGCCGATCTGACGCTGCTCGAGGCCTGGCACGCCGGGCGTTGAGCGCCTGTCGCGCCGCCGCCGGCGCGGCAGGCCGCGTCGGCGGGCTCAGGATGCGGCGGCCGCCTTGCTCTTGGTCGCCTTGGCCTTGGGCGCGGGCGGCGGTTCGGCGGCCTGCTTGGCCAGTCTCTGCGCCCTCAGCGCCTCGATCTTCTTGCGCGCGGCCGCTTCCTCGGCCGCGATGCGGCCACTGGATTTCTGCTTCTCGCGCGGGGCTTCCTGCACGCTGTGAACGTCGTGCCAGGCCCGCGGCCCGCGATCTTCACCAGCCATAGCCGTTCTCCCCCGTCTGGCGCTCGATGCGCAAAGCTCAGCTTAACCCGGTTTGGCAGCCGTAGCGAGCCGCCATCCGCGCCGGCGGACGCTGGCCGTCAGTCCAGCAGCGTCGCCGCAAGCGCCATGCCCGCCGCCAGCACTGCGAGCGCCCTGAGCAGCATGCCGCGCTGTCGCGACACCAGCTCCGGAACCAGACGCACGGATCCACGCATGTTCGTTACCCCACCCCGTGACGATGGTGGATCGCTTCGGTTGCGGCAGCAAGGGACGACCCGCCGGGGCTGTGGACAAGATCGCGGCCGCTCGCTGGCCCGTCATGCCCGGCCCGCCTGCCGCTTGATCGCCAGGGCGGCCGGCGACATGCTCCGCGCCGCGCCCGCCGCTGGACCGGCGGCTCGGAGGATCCTGCCGGCCATGTGCAATCTCTACAGCTATACCCGCGGCGTCGATGCGATGCGCCAGCTGTTTCGCCGGCCCTTCGATGCACCGGCGACCAATCTGCCGCCGCTGCCCGGCATTTTTCCGGATTACGAGGCGCCGATCATCCGCAATCAGGGGGACGGGCCGCCGGCTCTGGCGATGGCCCGCTGGGGCATGCCGAGTTCGCGCAAGGCGGTCTATGACGCCGCGGTGAAGCGCGCCGACAAGCTCCGCGCCAAGGGCAAGCCCGTGGATTTCGACGCGCTGCTGGCGATGGAGCCCGATGCCGGCACCACCAATATCCGCAACACCGCGAGCCCGCATTGGCGGCCCTGGCTCGGCGTGCAGAACCGCTGCCTGGTGCCGTTCACCAGCTTCAGCGAGTTCAACCGCGATGCGGGCGGCGACATCTGGTTCGCCCGGGACGAGAGCCGGCCCGTCGCCTTCTTCGCAGGGCTGTGGACGCCGCAATGGACGGGTGTGCGCAGGATCAGCAAGGGGATCGAGACGCTGGACCTCTTCGCCTTCCTCACGACCGAGCCGAATGCGGAGGTGGCGGCGGTGCATCCCAAGGCGATGCCGGTGATCCTGACCGAGCCGGAGGAATGCGAGCTCTGGATGGAGGCGCCCTGGCAGGAGGCCCGGGCGCTGCAGCGGCCGCTGGCCGATGGCCGGCTGGCGATCGTGGCGCGCGGCGGCAAGGCGGACGCGGCTGCGGCCGCATGAGCACAAACGGAAACGCCCGCCTCCGGAGAGGCGGGCGCTCGATCGATCACTGGATCGATCACTCGATGATCTGGACGATCTTGCGCGTGCGCGGCTCGACCAGGACCGGGCGGTCATTGACCACGGTGTAGCGGTACTGGGTCTTGCCGTAGCGGGCCGGAACCTCGCGGACGGTGACCGTCTCGGGCAGCGTCGCGCCGACCACGACTTCCTTCTCGTAGCGCACGGAGGGAACATCCTGCTCCATCACATAGGTGCGGAAGGCCGGGCGCTGATCGGCTGTGATCCCGCCGACGATCGCACCCGCCGCCGCGCCACCGACCGCGCCGGCCGCCGCGCCGACCGGACCGCCGACGATCGCGCCGCCGACGGCACCCGTCGCCGCACCCGAGGCCGCGCCGCCGGCCGCGCCGGATTGGGCCTGGGCCGCGAAGGGAACGACGGCGAGGGTTGCTACGATGGCAAGTTGCTTCAACATGATTGGCTCCTGTCAGTGTGTGAACGTGACAGAACAACACCCGGCATCGCGCCTGGTTTCATGAATGATCATTCATCAAAGCTTTTGCCTATACTGCGCGCGGGCAGAACGCTGCTGCCCCGGCATCGGCATCGCCCGATCGGCGCCCCATCCCGCGCCGGCGCCCGGTCACGCCTCGGGCACGGGCAGGGGACCCGGGCCCCAGAGGAAATCCTGCAGCAGCTGCGGCATCTCCACGCCCGGCACGAAGACCAGGAGATGCTCGGGATCGGAGGATTCGGCGTTTTCGAAGACCTCGACCACCGACCATTCCGAATCCGGCGTCAAAAGTTCGCCTTCTCGTGTGCCCGGCGCAGGTCTGAGCCATTTCGCCCAATGATAACCCGGAGCCGTCGGCAAAATTACAATAGGATTGACCATGACTAAGACGATTGTTGGTACGGCAAAACGCCGAGGTCGCAGCTTGGTTTCGTATGAAAAGGCGGAGCGCGTCGGGCTGATGCGGACAGCGGGGCGCAGGCAGGTGATGGCGAGGCGAGAAGCCGGAACGCCGACCGGGACGAAGCGGGCGTGCTCCCGCCGGCCGGCCTTCGACGAAAATGGTCGGAGCGAGAGGATTCGAACCTCCGACCCCTTGTCCCCCAGACAAGTGCGCTAACCGGGCTGCGCTACGCTCCGACGGGTCGGCTTATAGAGTCGCTCTCGGCAGGATGCAATGCGCTTCGCGCAATCTGGCGGGACAATCCGGGCGCGGGCTCACCTGTCGCATATCTGGCGTCGCGGAGCCGGTGGCAAAAGGATTCTCGCAGTCCGGCCGAAACAATTAACTGTCGATTTCAAATCAGTTTGATCACGCTCTCACTATTGACCATGGTTTTTCATCATTAGTGGGAGTCTAGTCATGGCCTTGGCGTCTGCCCTATCCGAGCCGACGGGCCGGACCGTCCCCAGCAGCACAGCGCGCTCGATCGAAGGCTTCATGCACGGGCTGGCGCCGCATTGGCATGCGCGATGGGCCTGGGAGAATTACGAGCTCACCATCCTCGCTCTGGCGCGCCAGTTCGGGCTGCGGCGGATCTGCGAGATCGGCGGCGGCCGCGATCCGCTGTTCACGGCTGAGGAAGCGCGCGGGCATGGCCTCGATCTGATCGTCAACGATATCGACGCCGGCGAGCTGGCCCTGACGCCGGCCGGGCTGCGCACGGCGCATTTCGACATCGCCGGCGATCTGCGCGAGCCGGATGCGGTGCGCGGCGGCTATGATCTGATGGTCTCGCGCATGGTCTTCGAACATGTCCATGACGTCGAGCGGGCCTGGACCAACATCCATGCGCTGCTGGCACCGGGCGGCGTGGCGCTGGCCTTCTTCCCGACGCTCTGGGCCCCCGTCTTCGCGCTGAACCACATCCTGCCGGAAAGCGCCTCGCGCGCCATCGTCCACGCGCTCTATCCGGCGCGCCGCGACGGGGGTGGGGACCCGAAATTCCCCGCGCTCTATGATTGGTGCCGCGGCAGCCGGGCCCGGCTCGCCCCGATGCTGCAGCGTGCCGGCTTCTCCGACATCCATGTTCAGCCCTTCTGGGGCCATGATTATTTCAAGCGCATGCCGGGGCTGCGCGAGATCGACCATGCCTTCAATGCGGGCGCGGCTAGGATCGGCTGGGATTTCGTCACCACCCACGCCTATGTCGTGGTGCGCAAGGCCGGCGGCTGAGAGCGAGCCGGCGGCTAGAGAGGCTCGCGCTGCGCCGGCCGCCTGGGCGGCGACAGGGCGGCCAGGCCCCAGATCAGCCCGAGCAGCAGGTAGAAATGCCGCCAGTGATCGGTATCGATCTGGAGACCCTGCAGGATCGTCACGAACAGCACCGACCACAGCGCCACCGCATGGGTCTGCCAGGGCGTACGCTGGAACACCAGCCGCCATCCGACATAGCAGGTCGCCGCCGTCACCCCCAGCCAGGCGAAGCCGCCGATCCAGCCATAGGAGGCGAAGGCGTTGATGTAGACGTTGTGCGGGTCCTCGACGAAGTGGAAGCTGAAGCGCAGCGGACCGAAGCCGTTGGGCAGTTCGAGCAGCATCGGGATCGAGCGCAGCTGATTGCCGAACCGCCCGGTCTCGCCGATGTCGTAGGATTGCGACAGGCTGGCGCGGATCTCGAAGACGCTGCGGATCTGCTCGAAGGACAGAGCGACGAGCAGGGCCATGACCATCAGCAGAGCGGCGACCAGCGTCAGCCCGATGATCCGCGCGCGGCGCGAGGCGGTCGGCGCGGTCAGGAAGGTCAGCAGCACCATCAGCGCCGCCGAGGCGGCGAAATTCGCCCAGGCGCCGCGGGAGAAGGTGAGCAGCAGCGCTACCAGCGGCACGCTCATCAACATCACGCCCTTGAGCAGCCCGTGGCGGCCGATCAGCACATGCTGCAGCACGAAGACCAGCGGCACGACGAGATAGGGACCCAGCACGTTCGGGTCCTTGAAGGTCCCCGAGGCCCGGTTGTTCAGGGTGAAGACGCTGCCCAGCCCGGCGATGTCGAAATAGCCGAGAATGCCGGCGATGCTGGCGCACCAGGCAGCGATGAAGCAGCCCCTGATCAGGGTCTCGATGCGCGCCACGGCGTCCTCCGCCATGATCGCGGCGAGGAAGATCGCAGTGATCATCAGATAGACCGAGACGGCGGTGAAGCGCACCGAGGGCGGCTCGTCCATCCAGGGGATCAGCGCGATCACCCCGCCGATATTGTAGAGCAGCAGCAGCAGCGCCATCGGCAGCAGCCGCTGCGACAGGCGCAGGCCGGTCAGCGCGAAGACGAACATCGTCAGCAGGAAGACGATCTCATAGGGCGAGGGCTCGATCAGCGCGAAGCCGGAGGACGCGCCGAGCAGCCAGAGCGTGCCGCGCTTCAGCCCGGCATGCGAGACGAGCAGCCGGCGGTTGGCCGGCAACGCGACGGGCTCGTCGCGGTGGGAGAGCGCGCTCAATAGGCGTTCTCGTTCTTCGTCAGCAGCGAGAACGGCGTCTTGGCCAGGATGTAGACATCGAGCAGGACCGACCAGTTCTCGATGTAATAGAGATCGTGCTCGACGCGGCGCTGGATCTTGTCGTCGGTGTCGGTCTCGCCGCGCCAGCCATTGACCTGGGCCCAGCCGGTGATGCCGGGTTTGACCTTGTGGCGGGCGAAATACCCGTCCACCACCTGCTCATAGGCCCGGTCCTGCGCCTTGGCATGGATGGCGTGGGGCCGCGGCCCGACCAGCGAGAGATCGCCCTTCAGCACCACGTTGAAGAGCTGCGGCAGCTCGTCGAGCGAGGTCCTGCGGATGAAGCGGCCGACGCGGGTCACGCGCGGATCGTCGCGCGTCACCTGCTTGGCGGCGGCGGGGTCCGCCATCTCGTGATAGAGCGAGCGGAACTTGAAGACCTCGATCAGCTCGTTGTTGAAGCCGTAGCGCTTCTGCCGGAACAGCACCGGCCCGCGCGAATCGAGCTTGATGGCGATCGCCGTGACGATCATCAGCGGGGCGAGCATGATCAGCGCCAGCGTCCCCACCAGTTTGTCGAAGACATATTTGACGACGACGTCCCAATCCGCGATCGGGCGGTCGAAGACGTCGAGCACCGGCACCGCGCCGATATAGGAATAGGAGCGCGGCCTGAAGCGCAGCTTCGACATATGCGCGGAGAGGCGGATGTCGATCGGCAGCACCCAGAGCTTGCGCAGCATGGCCAGCAGCCTCGCCTCCGCCGAGATCGGCAGGGTGAAGATCACCAGATCGAGTTTCGTGCGGCGCGCGAATTCGACGAGGTCGTCGATCGTCCCGAGCTTGGGATAGCCGGCCACCAGATCGGGCGAGCGATCGTCGTTGCGGTCGTCGAACACGCCGCAGACCCGCAGGCCCGTATCGCGCTGCGCCTCGAGCGCGCGGATCAGCGCTTCGCCCGCCTCGCCGCCGCCGACGATCGCGGTGCGCCGCTCGAGCCGGCCCATCCGCGTCAGGCGCAATACGCCGAGATGGACGATCAGCCGCTCGCCGAGCAGCGCCGCCAGCCCGCCGGCATAGAAGCCCGCCAGCCAGATCCGCGAGACCTGGTCGCCGATCTTAAGGAAGAAGAAGGCGGCGAGCGTGAACAGGAACAGGGTCGTCCAGCCGACCGAGAGCTTGACCGCCATGGCCACGACGTTGCGCAGCGCGCCGACATGGTAGAGCCGCAGCATCTGGAAGCTGACCAGCGCGCCGAAGGCCAGCAGCGGGATCGTCAGCTGATAGGCGAGGCGGTTATCGACCTGGCCATTGAGATAGAAGGCATAGACGAAGCTGCCGACCCCGATGATGGCGAGGACATCCAGCAGCCTGACCAGCCCCTCGATCATCACCGGCGACAGCGTCGGCTTGACCGGCATGGCCGCGATGCGCTCGGCCAGAGGGTGGAACAACCGGCCGGGACCGGCCTCGCGCTGGCCCAGCATGTCGCCCGTGGCGGCATTGGCGGCGTCGACCTTCATCAGGTCGCGGACATCGAACGCACCCATACGCATGACCCTCATAGCGGCCATGGGGGTCGCGGCCCCGCATGGACTGCGCCTGCATTACGGCAGAATGCTCTCGGAACCTTTAACCCGGGCCGTCGCAGTCTCGCCGTTCGAGGGCCCTTGTTGGGCGGCCGGCGCCACCGATCCCGCGCCCGGCTTTCCGCTGCCGCCCCAGAGGGTTGGGCATGAGCGAGAGCCGCCGGCAGCTTGCGCCGGCATGACCAACAGTCGTTCTGCGTTGACAAAAGCAGGCGCGGCGCCCATATTCGGCGCCATGAGTGTATGAGAAGCCCATATGCGGATGGTGTCGGCGGCGGAGCCAATTTCCGTCGCCATGCGAGCCATCAGCCCTCGGCGGGACGCGCCCGCCTGCTTTTTCTACTCATCATTCTCTTCCGATTTTCTGATTTTTGCTTGGTTTCGACGCGTCGTTTCGGACGCGCTCCGGCACCTCGCCTGTGTGCAACATGTCTTTCCATTGGTTGGTACTTCTCGCGGCGATCGCCGTCGAGATTTTCGCGACGGCCGCTCTCAAATCGGCGGTCTCGGCGCCTGCTCTGCTCGCGCTGCTCCCGCTTCTGCTGATCGGCGTCTCCTTCGCCCTGCTCAGCATCGCCCTGCGGGTCATTCCGATGGCCGTGGCCTATGCGGTCTGGGAAGGGCTCGGCATCGCCGGCATCGCCCTGATCGGCCATCTCCTCTTCGGTGAACATCTCACCGTGACGCGGCTGCTGGCGCTGGGCGCGATCATCCTCGGCATCGTGCTGCTGGAACGCGGCGTCGGCGGCCCGGCCGGGCCGGCGCGCGCGGCGGGGAGGGTGGGATGAGCCCCGCCTTCGCCGTAAACCCTCTCGCCTGGCTCGCTCTGGCGGTGGTGCTCGAAGTCGGCGGCACCTGCCTGCTCAAGCTCTCCAACGGCATGACGCGGCGTGTCGAGGGCGCGTCCGGCATCATCCTCGTCATTGGCGCCTTCGCTTCGCTCGCCCAGGCCATCCAGGGCATGGACCTCTCGGTGGCCTATGCGGTCTGGGGCGGCGCCGGGCTGGTCATCACCTCGGTGCTGGGGGTGCTGGCCTTCGGCCAGCGCATCAGGCCGAGCGGCTGGGCCGGGATCGGGCTCGTGGTGGCCGGCGTCGCGGCGCTGAAACTGCTCTAGCCTATCCCCGGCGCCGCGCCAGTGCGGCGCGATAGGCGGCGAGCACGCCGTCCGTCATGCTGTCCAGCCGGAAGTTCTGCTCGACATGCCGGGCGAGATCGGCCGCCTGCCGCTGCCGCTCCTCATCGGGGGTCGCCAGCATGGCGGCGATGGTCCGGGCGAGCAGCGCGTTGTCGTCCGGGGCGATCAGCCGGTGGCGATGATCGGGCCCGTAGATCTCGCCGATCCCGCCGACATCGGTGGCGATCAGGGGCTGCGCCGCCGCGGCCGCCTCGAGGATGACATAGGGCAGCGATTCCGCCCGCGAGGGGATGACCATGATCCGGCCCTCGGCCAGGGCCTCCCGGATCGGAGCGGGGCCGCGGAAGTGACATTGCCCGGCGACGCCGCGGACCTGGGCCAGCTGGCGCAGCATCTCCTCGTCCGGTCCCGAGCCGACGATCATCAGCCGCGGCGTCAGGCCATGCTGCTTCAGCAGCGCCAGCGCCTCGATCAGCGTGTCGACGCCCTTCGCCTGCCGCAGCTCGCCGAGATAGAGCAGCTCCGCCGCGCTCTCGCCATGCCGGATCGGCGCGAATTCCGCTTCCGCGATGCCGTTCAGGATGATGCGGTGATCGGTGCGCGGCTCATGGCCGACATGGGCGCGAAACCGGCCCGCGATGAAGCGGCTCTCGAACAGGAACATGTCCGTCGCCCGCTCGAGCATCCGCTCGATCGTCATGTAGAGCCGGTGCTGCGCGCTGCCGGGCTTGTAGTTGAAGCTGCCGCCATGGGGCGTATAGGCCGTGGCATAGCGGCGGCCGGGGGTCAGCAGGGCCGGAAGCCTGGCATAGACGCCGCCCTTCGAGCCATGGCCATGGACGATGTCGGGCTGCAGGCGCCAGCGCCGGCCGATCATCCCGATCTGCGCGCGCGCATCGGTCAGGCTCGGATAGCGCGACATCGGCAGGCGGGTGACGCCGAGGGTGAGGACCGGGGCGAGCTCGGCGAAGACGTCGCCGGCCCGGCTGCCGCCGGTGGTCGAATCGCAGAGGATCCCGACATCGTGCCCACGCTCGACCTGGCCGCGCGCCAGATCCAGCACATGCCGGAACAGCCCGCCCAGCGGCGCGCGGAAGACATGCAGGATGCGCAAGGGCGCGTCCTCCTCAGGCCTGCTCATGGCCGTCCCTCCGGCCCGATCAGAACCAGCGTTCCTTGATCACGATGGTGTCGCCCGGCTGGACCGGATAGGTGATCGGCACGGAGGCCGTGACCAGGCGCCCGTCGATCATCCGCGTGACCTCGGCGAAATTGCGCTGCCCGCGCGGGGTGAAGCCGCCGGCGATGGCGACGGCCGTCTGCACGGTCATGCCGTTGACATAGGGGAACTGCCCCGAGCTGGTGACCTCGCCGAGCACGAAGAACGGCCGGTAGGTGTCGACCTCGACCGAAACCTTCGGCTCGCGCAGATAGCCGGCCCGCAGCCGCTGCTCGATCGCCCGCTCCAGCTCCTGGGTGGTGCGGCCCTTGGCGTCGATGCGGTCGATCAGCGGCATCGAGATCCGCCCGGCCCCGTCCACCGCATAGATATTGGAGAGGTTGTCCTGTCCGAAGACGATGATGCGCAGCCGGTCGCCGCTGGCGAGGCGATAGGGCCCGGCAGCCTGGGCGACGGCATAATCGGCTTCGACATAGCGGGGCGCGCAGGCGCTTGTCGCCAGGGCCATGGCCAGCACGACGGAGGTGAGGCGAGGACTCGTCACGAGCGGGCTTCCACACTGAACATGGCCCGAGGATTAGGAGGATATGGTTAAGAAAACCTGATCGCTGCGGCGGGGTATTTTAACGCGACACTAACCTTACTCAGGCTTGATTGACCCATGCCCGGATGGGCTTTGTGTATTGCGTGAATGGAATTCAGGATGACCGCTCAAACCGACAGCTTGAAGCGCGACGACGAATTCCGTGCGGATTCGATCGATCTCGGCGCGCTGTGGACGGCCGTCAAGCAGCGCAAGGCCTGGGTGCTGGTGCCGACGCTGGCGGTGCTGGGCCTGAGCTTCGTCGCCGTCAACGTCGTCACGCCGCGCTACACCGCGGAATCCCGCATCCTCCTGGAGAATCGCGAGAGCTTCTATACGCGCCCCGGCCAGAATGGCGGGACGGGGCAGAGCGCCCAGTTCGACAGCGAAGGCATTCAGAGCCAGGTCCAGCTGGTGATGTCGCGGGATCTGGCGCGCGAGGCGATCAAGCGCATCGGCCTCGTCGGCAATGCCGAGTTCGATTCCGGGGCCGGGGCCCTGAACGCGTTGAAGAAGATCGGCGTCCTCGTCGGCATCGGCGCCCATCCGGCCGACCGCTCGCCGGAGGAGCGGGTGCTGGAGACCTATTACGAGCGCCTCCTGGTCTATCCCGTGGCGCGTTCGCGCATCCTGGCGGTGGAGTTCACCTCGCAGGACCCAGCGCTGGCCGCCAAGGCGGCCAACATCATCGCCGCGACCTATCTCGAGGCTCAGGAAGCCGCCAAGCAGGACACCGCCCGCAGCGCCTCCTCCTGGCTTTCCAGCACGATCGAGCCGCTGCGCCGCCGCGTCGCCGAGGCGGAAGCCAAGGTCGAGGATTTCCGCTCGCGCAACGGGCTGCTGGTCGGCTCCAACAACACCACCATCACCTCGCAGCAGCTCGCCGATCTCTCGACGCAGCTCTCGGCGGCCCGCAGCCAGCAGGCGGAGGCGCAGGCCAAGGCGGGGCTGATCCGCGACGCCATCAAGCAGGGCCGCACCTTCGAGATCCCCGACGTCGCCAATAACGAGCTGGTGCGCCGGCTGATCGAGCAGCGCATCAATCTGCGCGCCCAGATCGCGCTGGAATCGCGCAATCTCCTCTCCGAGCATCCGCGCATCAAGGAGCTCAACGCCCAGCTCGGCGATCTCGAAGGCCAGCTCCGCGCTGCCGCCGAGCGCACCGTCCGCACGCTGGAGAACGAGGCCAAAATCGCCGGCCAGCGTGTCGAGAGCTTCACCGCCGCTCTGGACGGGCAGAAGAAGAACGTCTCGACCGCCAATGACAGCGAAGTGCAGCTGCGCGCGCTGGAGCGCGAGGCGAGGACGCTGCGCGACCAGCTCGAGCAATACATGCTGCGCTACCGCGAGGCGGTCGCACGCGACGCGCAGAACGCGACGCCGGCCGATGCCCGCATCATCTCCCGCGCCATCGAGCCGGGCGAGCCTTCCTTCCCCAAGAAGATCCCGGTGATGCTGGTCGCCACCCTCGCCACCTTCCTGGTGTCGCTGGCCGTCCTCGTCTCGCGCGAACTGCTCCGCGGCCAGCCCGGCGCGCCGCTCCAGCCGATGCCGGATGTCGTGCCGCGCCGCGCCGCCACCCGCGATGATCCGCCGCTGTCGACGCCGGAACCGGACCTCCGGCAGGACCGCGTCGCCGCGCTGCTCACCCATACCGGACGACTCGGGCAGCTCATCGTGGTCGGGCAGGATCCCGACCAGGCGCTGGCCGATCTGGCGGAGCGCTCGCTCCCGGCGCCGCGCGGCATGGCGCCGCTGGCCCTGCTCGTCGATGCCGGCGGCTTCGGTGCCACCACGGCGCGGCAATGGGCCGATCTGCTCTCGCAGCGCTGCCGCTGCATTCTCCTCGATCTCGCCCGCGACGATGATGGCGAGCAGCCGGGCTTCTCCGAGCTCCTGGCCGGCGAGGCGCTGTTCTCCGACATCATCACCCGCGAGGAGGGCTCCCGCCTCCACGTCATCGGGCCGGGCCGTGCCGGGCGCGAAGCCGTGCTGGCCGCTCCCGATCTCGTCGAGGTCGCCCTGGACGCGCTGTGCGAGACCTATGATTGGGTCTTCGTCGCGGCGGCCTCGACCGATGAATCCGCCGTGCTCGCCCCGCTCGCCCGGCAGGCGCAATCGGTGCTGGTGATGGCCGGCCATGCCGGCAATGGCCATGCCGTCGAGGCCGGCTATCGCCTGGCGGAGCTCGGCGACGCCCCGGTCACGCTCGTCGTCGACGAAGGCATGGCCGAGGTCGCCGCCGATCTGGACAATGAGCCGGAGCTGAAGCCCGAGCCGGCCTGAGCCTCAGCCGCCCGTCCGGCGCAGCAGCTGGGAAAGGCGCTGCGCCCAGGCGAGGGCGCGCGGCGAGGCCTTGATCCGCCGCTTCACCGCCCGCTTCGCCCGCGCGACCAGGGCGAAGGCGCGGCCCTTGGCGGTCAGCGGCAGAAAACTATCGACCAGCTCGTCGCTGTCGTCGCAGATCGTCGTCTTGTAGCGGGCCTCGCCGACACCGAGATCGAAGACGGTGATGCCCTCGCTGCATTTCAGCCTGATCAGGTCGATCAGCAGGATCTCCCCCGGGCTGCTCTTGGCGATCTCGCTGCTCATGGCGAAGGCCGTCGCCATGCCCGAGAAGCGCTGGCCCTGCACCGCGCCGACATAGGTCGCGACCGGCTCGCCCTCCACCTCCAGCGCATAGAGCTCGATCGGCGCCGGCGCCTCGCCGATCGGGGTGGCGCCGCGCCGCAAGAAGTCGCGGATCGCGGGATCGGCGAAGGGGTCGTGCAGCCCGAGCGCCGCGAAGCGCCGCGCCTTCTGCACCAGGAACGCCGTCAGGATCCGCTCGATCTCGGCGGCGCCCGCCGCCTTGACGACCCGCGACGGGCCGAAGGTCTGGAACCGGTTGCGCTTGTTCTTCAGCTTCTTATGCGCATGGCTGCTCATCGCCCGCCGCAGCGAGCCATCGGCGTCGCCCGGCGTCAGCGAGAGCTTGTAGGCCCGGCTCGGGCTCGGTCCCGCCGCGAGGGCGGCGAGCGGATTGGCGATCCCGTTCCATTCCACCGGCTGGTTGACGAAGACGAAGGCGTCGAGACCGCCGATCGCCGCCGCGACGTCCTGCAGCAGCGCGCGGGCCCGGTCCGCATCGAGCGCGGCGGCGAAGCCCGGGTCGAACAGCCCCATATGGTAATTCGCGTGTTTGCCGCCGATGAACTCGGCGAAGCGGATGCCCCTGCGCCGCGTGATCGTGAAGGGCAGGATCGCCACCGGCCGCCCGCCGGCATCGCGGACCGTCGCCACGCTCGGCGAAAGCCGATGGGCGACGCCGACACTGGAGGCGAAGGCGGAGATCCAGCCATGGCTCTGATAGGGCGTCACGATCGCCCGCGCCTCGAGCTCACGCCAATCCCGTTCGAGCGCCGCCAGATCGCCGCTGACCGCGACGCTGCCCCAGAGCCGCGCGCCATCCGCCGGCGAACCGGCGTTCGATGGCGCGCCAGCCGGGCTCGCGCTGTCTGCGATGGCGTGCATGCTGCTATCCTGGAATCGGTCCTCGCCGGTTTAACCCGGCATTGTGAACGGATCGGTCAATCTGCCGCGCGGCCGGCAGCGCGATCGGCGAACAGCGTTAGCAGGTGGTTGGCGAGCCCGGCATGGATTGGCGACATCGAGTCTTCGCGGCTGGTTTCCGGGCGATCACGCTGACCGGCGCCGATCATTGGGGCAGGGGGCTGGCGCAGGGCGCCGGCGTCATCCTGACCCTGCATCATGTTCGCCCGGCGCGGGGCGGCGGCTTCCAGCCCAACGCCCTGCTGGAGATCACGCCCCGTTTCCTCGACGAGGTCGTCGGCCTGATCCGCAGGGAAGGCCATGACATCATCCCGCTCGACGCGGTGCCGGCACGGCTCGCCCGGGCGGCGGAGACCGGCGAGGCGGGGCGCTTCTTCGTCGCCTTCACCTTCGACGACGGCTATCGCGACACGCTCGACCATGCCTGGCCCGTGCTGGCGCGGCACCAGGCGCCCTGGACCCTGTTCGTCACCCCCGGCTTCGCCGACCGCACCGCGCGGCTGTGGTGGCTGGAACTGGAGGAGGCGATCCGCGCCCTGCCGGCGATCGCCCTCGATCTCCCGGACGGGCCCTTCGCAGCGCCCGCGCGCACCGATCGCGAGAAGCTGCAGGCTTTCCGGCAGCTCTATTGGCGTCTGCGCAAAGGGCCGGAAGAGATTCTGCTGGCGGCGATTTCGGCGCTCGGGGCGGAGGCCGGCATCGACCCGGCCGCGCTGGTCGCGCGCGAATGCCTGCCCTGGGAGGTGCTGCGCTCGCTGGCCGGCGCGCCCGGGGTCACCATCGCCGCCCATACGCTCAGCCATCCCATGCTGGCCAAGCATCCGGAGCCCGTGGCGCGGCAGGAGATCATCGGCAGCCGGGCGCGGCTCGAACAGGAGCTGGGGCTGCGGATCGCGCATTTCGCCTATCCGGTCGGCGATCCCGCCTCCGCCGGGCCGCGCGACTTCGCGCTCGCCCGCGACGCCGGCTTCGCCACCGCCGTCACGACGCGGCCGGGGCATCTCTTCCCCGACCATGCCGCGCATCTCCACGCTTTGCCGCGGATCTCGCTGAACGGCCACCACCAGAACGAGGCGGCGCTGCGCTCGCTGCTCTCGGGCCTGCCCTTCCTGCTCTGGAATCGCGGCAGGCGCGTGAATGCCGGCTGAGGCGGAAGCCGTCCTCAGAGCCCGAAGATCGCCCCGCTTCGGCAGTTGCGCACCCGGTCCACCCGCACCCCGTCCCAATGATAATCATAATGATCCCCCTGCAGCGGGATCGGCACGAGGTCCGGCCAGAACAAAGCGGCGCAGCTCCCGCCCTGGCAGCGCACGCTGTCATAGACGAGCCCGTTGGAGCCGGCCGCGCGCAACGCCCGGCCCAGCGCCTGCGGCGCGGCATAGCTCGCCGGGTCGTGCAGCGCGGCGACGCCGCTTGCGTCATGGAGCGCGAGCTCGAGCCGGTTGATCAGCACGCGGAATTGCGAGGTCCAGCCCGGCGCCTGCGCGGCATTGCGCATGAACACGCCATGATGATGCGCGACCTCGCGGATCGCGACCTCCTCGCTGTCCCCGGCGCTGTAGACCCCGTAGCTGCCATCGGTGAAGCGCCCCGGCCGGTCCCGGCTGGCATGGACGAAAGGCGCCATGACCAGGCTCGCCCCCACGCCCGACACGCGCCGCTCCGGCGGCACCAGGTCGAGCCGGCCGAGATGCTCCCAGATGCGCGGATTGGTCTTCGCCTCGGCCGAGGCCAGCGCCTCCCAGTCGCGCGGATCGGCGATGTCCTCGAACAGATCGATGGGCGGGTGGAGCGAGCGGATGATGCGATAGGCCTGCGGCCACCGGATCCGCCGCACCGGCAAAGCCGGCGTCACCAACCGCCGCGCTCGGCGTCGAGATGGGCGCGGATGCGCGCCAGCGCGAAGATATCCCCCTGCGCCATGATCTCGAGCGGGCTGCGCTGGCCGAAGGCGCCGTTCGGGGTGCCGATCCAGGCATAGCCGCGGGCCGGATCGGTGAAGATGATGCGCAGCGCCTTGTGGATGCCCATCAGCAGCGACAGCCTGGTCGCGAGATCGCGGTCGATCCGCCCCGGCTCACCCGCCTTCCAGCGGGCATAGCTGCGCGCCGGCAGCCCGCCGAGCAGGGCGCGCGCCACGGCGTCGGAGATCTGCCATTTGCCGAACAGCCTGACGACGGCGCGCGCCATCGCCGCGGCTTCCGCGTCGCTGATCGCTGGCTGGTCCGGCGCGGGGGCCGTCCGGGCGAGTTCCTGCAGCATCGCGCCGCCCTCCCTTTGGCACAATATGGGCGGTGATGTGCCTCATGGCAATGCCGCGACGCGGCTGCGTTCAGGGGTCCTTGCGCTCCATCCAGCGGATCAGCGGCAGCAGCGGCAGCACCCAGGCGAGGCCGAGCGCGATATAGGCCAGCGTCTGCACGGTTTTCGACGCTTCGGTGATGCGCCCCTGGGCCAGCGCCATCGCGACGAGCGCGTAGACGCAGACGAAGACCAGGATCAGGATCGTCCCGATCAGCTTGCGGTGGCTCTGTTTCATCGCCTCGTCTCCGTCCGGGCCCGATGGTGCGGCAATGCGGGCGTTGTCCGGCCCCGGCGCCGGCTCTATCTGTCACCGGCGTCGGCGCTTGTGAAGCGCCGGCGCTGCGACGGAAAGCCCCGTGACCATGACACTCGCCATCGACCGGCCCTTCGACAGCACCGCAGACAGCCATGCCGGCATTCGCCGCTGGCTCTGGGCGGTGGCGGCTCTGGTCTTCGTCATGGTGGTGGTCGGCGGCGCCACCCGCCTCACCGGGTCGGGCCTCTCGATCACCGAATGGCGGCCGGTGACGGGCGCCCTGCCGCCGCTCAGCGACGCCGCCTGGGCGCTGGAATTCGAGAAATACCGCGCGAGCCCGCAATATCAGCTGCTCAATGCCGGGATGGCGCTGGCCGATTTCAAGTTCATCTACTGGTGGGAATGGGGCCATCGCCAGCTCGGGCGCTTCATCGGCCTGGTCTATCTCCTCGGCTTCCTCGTCGTCGCGGCCCGGCGCCTGCTGCCCTGGCCGCAGATCCTGGTCCTGTTCGGCATGGGGCTGCTGCTCGGCCTGCAGGGCGCGATCGGCTGGATCATGGTCGCCTCCGGGCTGCAGCCGGGCATGGTCGCTGTGGCGCCGGTCAAGCTGACGCTGCATCTCGGCTTCGCAGGGCTGTTCTTCTGCTCGGTGATCGCCTTCGCGATCTGGCTGACACCGCCGCGCCGCCAGGAAAAGGCGCGGGCAGGGGGCATCGCCTGGCTGCTGCTGGCGCTGATCTTCGTGCAGATCGCGCTCGGCGGCCTGGTCGCGGGCTCGCGCGCCGGCTTCACCTTCAACACCTGGCCGCTGATGGACGGCGTGCTGATCCCATCCGCCGCAACCCTGTTCGCCCAGACGCCGTTCTGGGAGAATTTCGTCGATAATGTCGCGCTGGTTCAGTTCAACCACCGCATCGGCGCCTATCTCCTGCTCGCTCTGGCGCTCTGGCACGCGATCGGCCTGCGCCGCGCCGTCCCGGGTTCCGGCGAGGCGAAGCGGGCGACGGCGCTGGCCGGCATCACCCTTGCGCAGGCGGCGCTCGGCATCGTCACGCTGCTGCTCGTGGTGCCGCTCTGGGCGGGGCTGGCCCATCAGGCTCTGGCCTTCGCGCTGCTGGGCATGGCCGTGGTCCACGCCATGCGCGCCAGCTGCCGCTTCGCCGCCCGGGTTGGCGCGTAAAACGACAGAATCGGCTGCGGAGGGCGGGTCGCGCGGCTGGAGCCGCGCCGCATCCATGCTAGATCAGGCGCGGCTTCCCTCCGGTTCCTGCTGCCATGCGCGTCCTGCTCATCCTCATCGCTTTCGGCATGATCGCCATCCCGGCGCTGCTCGCTCTGGCGCGCGGTCAGGATGGCCGGCCGCGCCGCATCCGAAATGCGCTGCTGATCTTCCTGGCCCCGGCGCTGATGCTGGGCCTGATCCATGGCGTGCCGGAGCTGGATGGGCGCGCGCTGCAGAACCCGGTGCTCTGGACCAGCCTGCGCATGGTCCTCTCCGCCTTGGCGCTGATCCTGCCCTGGATCCTCTATGTCTGGCTCGTCGGCCGCCGCTGAGCCGTCTTTTCCGTTGCAATCGAGGCTCGCCCGATGATCGACCATGCCTTCACCGGCGATATTCGCGGCGCCGCGCAGGATCCCACCTATGCCGGCGCGCTCTCCTTCATGCGCCGTCGCTACAGCAAGGAGGTGGCGGGCTGCGACCTCGCGATCTGGGGCGTGCCCTTCGATCTGGCCGTGTCCAATCGCCCCGGCACCCGCTTCGGGCCGCAGGCGCTGCGCCGCGTCAGCGCGATCTTCGACGGGGATGCGCAATTCCCCTCCCGCCTCGACCCGTTCGAGACGCTTGCGGCGGTCGATTACGGCGATTGCCCGCTGCCGCGCAGCGACCTGCATGGCTGCGCGAAATCGATCGAGGACCACGCCGCGGCGATCATCGCGACCGGCGCGCATCTGGTGACGCTGGGCGGGGACCATTTCATCACGCTGCCGCTGCTGCGGGCGCATGTCGCCCGGCATGGCAAGCTCGCCCTCGTGCAGTTCGACGCGCATCAGGACACCTGGGATGACGGCGTCGGCGCGATCAGCCATGGCACATTCGTGCTGGAGGCGGTGCGCGAGGATCTGATCGACGTCGAACGCTCGATCCAGATCGGGATCCGCACCGTGGCGCCGCGGGATTGCGGCATTGCCGTCATCGACGGCTATGCGGCGCAGGAGCTGGGCGTCGCCGGGGTGGTGCAGGCGATCCAGGCGCGGGTCGGTGACGGGCCGGCCTATCTCACCTTCGATATCGATGCGCTCGATCCCGGCCATGCGCCCGGTACGGGCACGCCGGTCGCCGGCGGTCTCGCGACCGAGACGGCGCTGCGCATGGTCTGGGGCATTCGCGATTTGGATTGGCGGGGCATGGACATCGTCGAGGTGTCGCCCCCCTATGATCATGCCGATGCGACCGCCATCGCGGGGGCCGCCGTGGCCCAGCATTACATCCAGGGGCTGGCGCTGAAGAAGCTGGCGCAGCAGCCGGCGGGTTGAATCGCGCCGGCAGGAAACGGCCGCAAGCGATTCGCGGGATTGCGGAACGCGGCGCCGCGCGCGCCGAGGCGCCGCCAGGCCGGCTCGCGAGGCGCCGGCCACCGGATTGACAGCGCCGCCGCCCTCCACCATATCGGGGCCATGACCATGCTCTGCATCCGACGTCGTCCTGTCCCGGCCGCCCTAGCGCGACCGCGATGACGCCTGGCTGATGCCGGACTGTCCGCGACCGCGCCAGGAGCGCGGTTTTTTTATGCCTGAAGCCGACGAAGCACCGCACCCTCGGGGGGCCTGATCATGAGCCAGACGCAGAAAACTATCTTCATCGACGGCGAGGCCGGCACCACCGGGCTCGGCATCCGCGAGCGCCTGGCGGCTCTGCCCGAGATCGCGCTGCGCAGCATCGATCCCGACAAGCGCAAGGACCCGGCGGCCCGCAAGGCGCTGATGGCGGAGGTGGATCTCGTCGTGCTCTGCCTGCCGGACGATGCCGCGCGGGAATCGGTGGCGCTCGCCGACGAGCTCGGTGAGAACGGCCCCAGGATCGTCGACGCCGCGACGGCGCATCGCGTCGCCCCGGGCTGGGTCTATGGTTTCGCCGAGCTGGCGCCGGGCCATGCAAAGGCCATCGCCGAGGCCCGTCGCGTCTCCAATCCCGGCTGCTACCCCACCGGCGCGATCGCGCTGCTGCGCCCGCTCGTCGATGCCGGGCTGCTGGCGCAGGACCATCCGCTGACGATCAACGCGGTCTCCGGCTATTCCGGCGGCGGCAAGAGCATGATCGAGGAACACGAGGCCGGCCGCGCCCCCGCCTTCGAGCTTTACGGCCTCGGGCTCAAGCACAAGCACCTGCCGGAGCTGCAGGCCTATGCGCGGCTACAGAGGCGGCCGATCTTCGTGCCCTCGGTCGGCCATTTCCGCCAGGGCATGCTGGTTTCGGTGCCGCTGCATCTCGACACGCTGCCCGGCCGGCCGAAGCTCGCCGATCTCGAGGCGGCGCTGACCGAGCGCTATGCGGGCTCGGCCTTCGTCTCGGTCAAGCCGGCCGAGCCGAGTGGCAAGATCGAGCCGGAGGCGCTGAACGACAGCAATGCGCTGGAACTGCGGGTCTTCGGCAATGACGAGCTGGGCCAGGCCGTGCTGGTCGCGCGGCTCGACAATCTCGGCAAGGGCGCTTCAGGCGCCGCGGTGCAGAACATCAGGCTGATGCTCGGCCTCGACGCCGCCTGAGCAGCGGGCGGCCGCCCGGGCGATCGCTCGCCCGGGTCGCCGCCTCCGCTGCGCTGGAAGCGAGGGCTCAGCCCTTGAACGGGACGAAGTTCTGCTTCTGCGTCCCCAGCCCCTCGATGCCGAGGGCCACGACCTCGCCGCCCTTCAGGAAACGCGGCGGCTTGAAGCCGAGCCCGACGCCCGGAGGCGTGCCGGTGGTGATGACATCGCCCGGATCGAGCCGCATGAACTGGCTGATATAGTGGACCAGATAGGCGGCGCCGAAGATCATCGTCTTGGTCGACCCGTTCTGCACCCGCTCGCCATCGACCTCGAGCCACATGGCGAGGTTCTGCACATCGGCGATCTCGTCGGGCGTCACCAGCCAGGGGCCGAGCGGGCCGAAGGTCGGGCAGCCCTTGCCCTTCGCCCATTGCCCGCCACGCTCGGTCTGGAATTCGCGCTCGGACACGTCGTTGCAGACGCAGAAGCCGGCGATCGCCGCCATCGCCTTGTCCTCGGGGATGTAGGAGCCGCCATCGCCGATGACGATCGCCAGCTCGACCTCCCAATCGGTCTTCACCGAGTTCTTCGGGATCATCACGTCGTCATTGGGCCCGACGATGCAATTGGGCGCCTTGTTGAAGAGGATGGGCTCCTTCGGGATCTCCGCGCCGGTCTCGGCGGCGTGATCGGCGAAGTTCAGCCCGACCGCGATGAAGTTGCGGACATCGCCGACACAGGCGCCGATGCGCGGCGAACCCTGCACCGCCGGCAGGCTCGACGGGTCGACCGCCTTGATCTTCGCCAGCGAGGCGGAGGTCAGCGCCTGCCCCGCCAGATCGGGCAGCATGCCGGAAAGGTCGCGCAGATTGCCCTCCGCGTCGAGAATTCCGGGTTTTTCCTGGCCGAACGGGCCGTAACGAAGCAGTTTCACGATGTTTCCCCCATTTTAAATCGGTTAGGTTCGGGTGCCAGCACCTGAGCGGATGGCGCCCGTGCTGACAAGAGTGTTCCGGCGCATGGCCTCGCTGCGCCGGCGGCTGACGCGGATTGTTGCGGGGATGCAACGCTGCTTGCGAAAGAATGGCGCGATCGCCGGCGGGCGCCGGCTGGCCCCTGACCGCAAATCGCGCAAAATCCGGGATAGTTCTCATATAAACCATCGCTTCTGATTTCGCCGCTGCCGAACATCGCGAAAATCGAGCCGTTTTGGCCGGTTTTCGGGGGCTGCCCCGGACATGGCCGCGGCTTCTCCCCGGTTTTGCCGCCGCTGTGGCGGGATTGCGGCGAATCCGCCTGCGCGTCATGGTGGTGACACACCGGGGCGTCCGCGACCCTGGGCCGTCGTTCAAGGGATGGAATACCGATGAAGCGCTATCTCAGCCTCGCCGTCGCGGCGACCGTTTCCACCGCAGCACTGCTGAGCGCCGGGGCCGCCTCCGCCAGCTCCTTCGCCATTCGCAGCGGCCAGAGCGCCGAGGGTCTCGGCATGGCCTATGCCGGCGCGGCCTCGGGCGGCATCGGTCTGGGCTCGATGGCCTGGAACCCGGCGACCATCACCATGTTCCCCGGCCGCAACAGCCAGTGGAACTTCACCTATCTCAAGGCCTTCGGCGATTACCAGCCGACCTCGGTCACCCGTCTCGGCTCGCCCGTCGGTCCGCCGACCACGGCGCTGGGCGGCAGCCCGCTCGGCACCGGCGATCTCGGCGGCGACGGCGCCTTCATTCCCGCGTCCTATTCGGCCTGGCAGCTCAGCGACCGGTTCTGGGTTGGCTTGACCACGGGCGCGCCCTACGGCCTGCGCTCCAAGGCGGAGAACACCTACCATGCCGGCCAGGTCTATGGCCGCTCGGCCAAGGTCCGCTCGATCAACGTCGCGCCGACCATCGGCTATCAGGTCAATGACTGGCTCGCCATCGGTGCCGCCTTCCAGATCCAGTACCTCAAGGCCAATCTGAAGAACGCCACCGGCATCGGCCCGGCCGCACCGAATCAGATCCTCGACGGCGACACGATCGATTACGGCTTCCGCGTCGGCGCCACGCTGACCCCGATGAAGGGGACCAGCATCGGTGTCGCCTATCGCTCCTCGATCCGCCAGACGCTGGAAGGCACGCTGCGGACGCCGCTGGGCGTGCTGCCGATCAAGGCCAATCTCAACCTGCCGGATTCGGTGGTTGTCGGCCTGTCGCAGGAGATCAATGATCGCTGGCAGGCGCATCTCGGGGTGGAATGGACCAATTGGAGCCGTTTCCGCCGGATCCCGATCGTCAGCGAGCTCACCGGTGCGCCGGTCACCAGCCTGAACTTCGTCTATGACGACAGCTGGTATTTCTCGGGCGGCCTCGAATACAAGTATTCCGATGCGCTGACCCTGCGCGCCGGCGCGGCCTATGAGCTCTCCGCGGTCAATGACACCAACCGCACGGTCTTCATCTCGGATAATGACCGGCTCTGGCTCTCGGCTGGCGCCAGCTACCAGGTCACCGACAAGCTGAAGCTCGATCTCGGCTACACCTATATCCACGTCACCAAGGCCTCGGTGAACTACACCGGCGCGCATCCGCAGCAGGGCCCGATCTTCTACCAGGCCGAGGCCAAGCCCTATATCCACATCGTCTCGGCCGGTCTGACCTATCGCTGGGACGATCCGGCCCGGCCGATCCCGGCGCAGCAGCCCCTGGTCGTGAAATACTGATCGTCAGGCACGGCCTGGACATCGCGAAAGCCGGCCTTCGGGCCGGCTTTTTGCGTTCAGGGGTTGGTGTCGGTCGGAGCGAGCCGGGCGCAAGGCTGCCCGCCATACTGCGAGGGCGAGGGCAGGGGCTGTAAGGGCGGAGTTTTTCCGGCGAAGCCGAAACGGCCGCTCAGGCGCGCACTCTGACATAGCTTCCGGGCGCATCCTCCAGCGCCGGCAGCTTGCCCTCGCCGGGCACACGCGCCTTCACCCGCTTGGGCGCCTGCTTCTCCACCCAGGCGAACCAATGCGGCCACCACGAGCCGGGATGCTCCTCCGCGCCCGCGAGCCAATCCTCATAGCGCCCCTGCGGCGCGCCGCCGGTCCAGTACTGGTACTTGATCTTGCTGGGCGGGTTGACAACCCCCGCGATATGGCCCGAGCCCGCGACGACGTAATCGACCGGGCCGCCGAAGCATTGCGAGCCGATGAAGACCGAAAGCGCCGGCGCGATGTGATCTTCCCGCGCCGCGAGGTTATAGACCGGGATCGTCACCTTCTTCAGGTCGAGCGTCTTGCCGGCCAGGACCATCTCGCCCTTCGACAGCTTGTTGTCGAGATAGCAATTGCGCAGGTAGAAGGAGTGGTTGGCGGCCGGCATGCGGGTCGAATCCGCATTCCAGTACAGCAGGTCGAAGGGCGTCGGCGTCTTGCCCTTGAGATAGTTGTTCACCGCGTAGGACCAGATCAGATCATTGGGCCGCAGCATGTTGAAGGCGCCGGCCATGCGCGAGCCTTCGAGATAGCCGCGCTGCGCCATCTGCTCCTCGATGGTGCGGATCTGCTCCTCGTCGACGAAGACCGACAGCTCGCCGGCATTGGCGAAATCGACCTGGGTGGTGAAGAAGGTCGCGCTGTCGATCCGCTTGTCCTTCACCGCGGCCATATAGGCCAGCGTCACGCCGAGCAGCGTGCCGCCGACGCAATAGCCGATCGAGGTCACCCGCTTCTCGCCCGTCGCCTGCTCGACCGCATCGAGCGCCGCGAAGATGCCTTCGCGCATGTAGCTCTCGAAATCCTTGCCGGCGTGGCGTTCGTCGGGATTGACCCAGGAGATGCAGAACACCGTCAGCCCCTGGCCGACGCACCAGCGGATGAAGCTCTTCTCGGCGTTGAGGTCGAGAATGTAGAATTTGTTGATCCAGGGCGGCACGATCAGCAGCGGGCGCTTCAGCACCGTCTCCGTGCTCGGCGCATATTGGATCAGCTCCATCACATCGTTGCGGAAGATCACCTTGCCCGGCGTGGTCGCGATGTTGACGCCGACCTCGAAGGCCCGCGAATCCGATTGGCGGATCTTCAGCTCGCCCCGCCCGGCCTCGATGTCCTCGGCCAGCATCCGCATGCCGCGGACCAGATTATCGCCGTTCTGGGCGAGCGTCTCGCGCAGCAGCTCCGGATTGGTCGCCACGAAATTCGACGGCGACAGGGCGCCGGTGATCTGCTTGACGTAGAAACGCGCCTTCTCGCGGGTGTGCGGGTCGAGATCCTCGGCCTGCTCCACCATCGTCTCGGCCCAGCGCGAGCCCAGGAGATAGGCCTGCTTGACGAAATCGAACACCGGATGCGCCGACCATTCCGGGTCCTTGAAGCGCGCGTCGTGCTGGTCCGGGGCCGCGACCGGCGCCGTCTCCTCGCCGCCGACGCGCTTCAGCGTGGCGCTCCACAGGCTGAGGAAGTCGCTGGTCAGCGAACTCTGCGCCTCGATGATCTTGCGGGGATCACTGACCCATTTCTCCGCGACGCGGCCCAGCGTCTTCACCATCTCGCTGGCTTCCTCGGCCTTGCCGGTATTGGCCTCGCCGCGTTCGATCGGCTTGAGATAGGCGGCGGTCACCTTGCCGTATTCCTCGACGAGCCGCCCCATATTCTGCGCGAACTGATCGAGATCCGGCGTCGCGGGGCCGGCGGCCGGGCCTTGCGCGCCGGATCCGTCCTTCGGCGTGTCTTCGGCGGCCCGGCTCATATAGTCTCTCCCCTGGTGATTCCGGGGGCACTTGAGCGGCACCCCATTTTGGTCCCATTAAGGACGTACCGAATGTGGGTTACAATCGAAATTGCACAAGGCGCAGCACGTTCCATGCCGAGCTTGAACCTCCGGGCAAAGCGGCGCTTGCCGGCCGTCCTGGCGGCCATGGCCTGCGCGCCGCTGCTCGCCGCCTGTGCCTCCGACGGGCCGCTCAAAGGCGTGGCTGAGGTGGCTGGCTTCGCCACGACCCCGCAGGAGGCCAAGCCCTTCGTCCAGGCGACGAGGCCGGCCAATTCCGCCTATGTGCCGGTGCAGTCGACCGTGACGCGACCGGCGGTGCGCATGACGCCCGAGGATTTCAAGGCGATCGAGGCCGATCTGGAGGCCAAGCGCCTGTCGAACGAGGCGGCCGGCGTGCAGGCGCGCCAGCTCGGCACCAAATTGCCGCCGCCGGCGCCGGCTGCGGCCTCCCCGACCAACTGAGACAGCTACGAGCCGCTCCCGCTCGCGTTCGCTCGATTCTTGCGTTTTCTGTACTGTCCTGACCGAAGATGCGGTGCTAAGGACGTCCAACGCAAAAATCTGAACGCCGTGCCGCTTAAGGCCGGCGGGGACATGGTCATGGAATTTCACCGCATCAAGCGCCTGCCGCCCTATGTTTTCGAGCAGGTCAACAAGATCAAGGCGGCCGAGCGCGCCAAGGGCGTCGACATCGTCGATCTCGGCATGGGCAATCCCGATCTGCCGGCGCCGCGCCATGTCATCGAGAAGCTGGTCGAGACCGCCGGCAAGCCCCGCACCGATCGCTATTCCGCCTCGAAGGGCATTGGCGGGCTGCGTCGCGCCCAGGCCGGCTATTACGAGCGCCGCTTCGGCGTCAAGCTGAACCCCGACACGCAGGTCGTGGCGACTCTGGGCTCCAAGGAGGGCTTCGCCAACATGGCGCAGGCCATCACCGGTCCGGGCGACGTCGTGCTGGTGCCCAATCCGAGCTACCCGATCCACGCCTTCGGCTTCCTGATGGCCGGCGGCGTCATCCGCTCCGTGCCGGCCGAGCCGACGCCGGCCTTCTTCCCGGCGCTCGAGCGCGCGATGATCCATTCGGTGCCGAAGCCGATCGCGCTCGTCACCTGCTATCCCGCCAACCCGACCGCCTATACCGCCTCGCTCGATTTCTATCGGGATCTCGTCGCTTTCGCGAAGAAGCACGAGCTGATCCTGCTCTCCGACCTCGCTTATGCCGAGGTCTATTTCGACGAGAACGACCCGCCGCCCTCGATGCTGCAGGTGCCGGGCGCGATCGACGTCACCGTCGAGTTCACCTCGATGTCCAAGACCTTCTCGATGGCCGGCTGGCGCATGGGCTTCGCGGTCGGCAATGAGCGGCTGCTGGCGGCGCTGGCGCGGGTGAAATCCTATCTCGATTACGGCGCCTATACGCCGATCCAGGTCGCGGCCGCCGCCGCGCTGAACGGCCCGGATGATTGCATCCGCGAGATGCGCGAGACCTATCGCAAGCGCCGCGACGCGCTGGTCGAGAGTTTCGGCAAGGCCGGCTGGGATTTCCCGGCGCCCAACGCCTCGATGTTCGCCTGGGTGCCGATCCCGGAGAAATTCCGCCATCTCGGCTCGCTCGAATTCTCGAAGCTGCTGATCGAGAAGGCGGAGGTCGCGGTCGCGCCGGGCATCGGCTTCGGCGAGCATGGCGATGACTATGTCCGCATCGCCATCGTCGAGAACGAACAGCGCATCCGGCAGGCCGCCCGCAATATCGGCCGCTTCCTCAAGACCGCGGACCAGACGCTGCACAACGTCATCCAGATGCCCCGGGCCGGGTAGGGCGTTTCCGCGCCCGCTCGCGCCGACGTGCCGCGCTGGACGGCGGCGCGAAAACATGGAACTGCATTGGAGAACCATCCCCTCCGGCGCGGAGCTCCAGGGCCCACCATGTTCAGCAAAGGCCGTCTGCTCGGCATTGGTTTCGCGCTGTTCGCGCTGGTCTGCCTCGTCTTCACCTGGGATTATTCGCGCGGCCGCACCACGCAGACCGGCTCGCCGCTGGTCCTGGACGTGCTCGCCGCGACCAAGGCCCGCGAATGCGGCCGCGACGCGACCGACATCGTCGCCCGCTATCTGCCTCTGGGCACGGAGCAGGCGGAGGCGGAGCGGATCCTCGCCGGCATCGCCATCGAGCCGCCGCGTCCCTGGTTCTGGTCGCCCAAGGTCGAGACCTCGACCGTCTGGACCGGCGAGACGCTGGAAGCGCTGCGCACCATCAAGGTCACGGCCTTCGGCAACAACCTGCTGCGCATGCACCTCACCTTCGCCGAGGGCAGGCTGCGGAAGCTCGCGGCGGAAGTGGTCTGCCGCTTCGACTGAGGGCCGCGCTAGGGCCGCCGCGCCGTTGACTCGCGCGCGCCCTCATGCGACCCCGCGCGCATGACGATCTCTCCCGCTGCCGCCGCCCAGACGCCCCTCCGCATCGGCATTGCCGGCCTCGGCACCGTCGGCGCCGCGGTGCTTCGCATCCTCAACCGGCAGGAGAACGCGCTCGCGGCCCGCTGCGGCCGCGCCATCCGTGTCACCGCCGTCTCCGCCCGCGACCGCAGCCGCGACCGTGGCATCGATCTCTCGGGGCTGAGCTGGTTCGACGATCCGGTCGCACTGGCACGCTCGCCGGAGGTGGATTGCCTGGTCGAGCTGATCGGCGGCGCCGATGGCCCGGCCAAACAGGCGGTCGAAGCGGCGCTGACGGCCGGGAAACCGGTGATCACCGCCAATAAGGCGCTGCTCGCGAGGCATGGCGTGGCGCTGGCCGAACTCGCCGAAGCGCATGGTGCGGCGCTGGCGTTCGAGGCCTCCTCGGCCGGCGGCATCCCGATCGTCAAGACGCTGCGCGAGGCGCTCGCCGGCAACAGCATCACCCGCATCCACGGCATTCTCAACGGCACCTGCAACTACATCCTGTCTCGGATGGAGCTGGAGGGCCTGACCTTCGAGGCCTGCCTGAAGGACGCGCAGCGGCTCGGCTATGCCGAGGCGGACCCGACCTTCGATGTCGAGGGCTTCGATACCGCCCATAAGCTCGCCATCCTCACCAGCCTCGCCTTCGGCACGAAGATCGACGCCGAAGCGATTCACGTCGAAGGCATTTCCGCGATCACCCCGCTCGACCTGAAGATGGCGGACGAGCTCGGCTTCCGGATCAAGCTGCTCGGCGTCGCCGAACGCACCAAGACCGGCATCGAGCAGCGCGTCCACCCGACGATGGTGCCCAAGACCTCCGCCATCGCGCAGGTCATGGGCGTCACCAATGCGGTCACCGTCGCGGCCGATGCGGTGCGCGAGATCACGCTGATGGGCCCCGGCGCCGGTGGCGATCCGACCGCCTCGGCCGTCGTCGCCGACATCGCCGACGTCGCCCGCGGCACGGCGGGCCTGCCCTTCGGCCTGCCGGTGGCGCGGCTGGAGGAGCCGCGGCGCGCCCCGATGCAGCGCCATGAGGGCGGCTATTACGTCCGCCTCGCCGTCGCCGACCGGCCGGGCGCCGCTGCCGCCATCGCGACCCGCATGGCGGAAGCCGACATCTCGCTCGAGAGCATCGTCCAGCGCCGCTCGGCGGCGGCCGTGGCGCGCGATCCGTCGGGCCGCTCCGGCGCGCCGGTGCCCGTCGTGCTGATCACCTATGCCACCAGCGAGGCCGCCATCCGCACCGCGCTGGAAAAGGTCACCGCCGACGGCCATATCGCCGAACCTCCGCAAGTCATTCGCATTGAACGGGAGTAGGGGCTGGCGAGAGGCGCGCGGCGGATCACGCCGCCGCGCCGCGCCTCCGATCGGTCATCCGCCACGCGCCACCAGCACACGCCATAGGGAGTCCCCATGTCCGACGATCTCCGCATTTCCTCCTCCCAGATCATCGAGCGCTATCTCTCGATGGAGCTCGTCCGCGTCACCGAGCGCGCCGCCGTCTCGGCCGCCCGGCTGCGCGGCCATGGCAATGAGAAGGCCGCCGACCAGGCCGCTGTCGACGCGATGCGCCGCGAGCTGAACCGCCTGCCGATCGATGGCGAGATCGTCATCGGCGAGGGCGAGCGCGACGAGGCGCCGATGCTGTTCATCGGTGAAAAAGTCGGCACGCGCCAGGGCCCGAAGGTCCATATCGCCGTGGATCCGCTCGAGGGCACCACGCTCTGCGCCAAGGACATGCCCGATTCCATCGCGGTGATGGCGATGGCGGAGGCCGGCAAGCTGCTCAACGCTCCCGACGTCTACATGGACAAGATCGCGATCGGCCCCGGCTATGCGACGGGCGTGGTCGATCTCGACGCCTCGCCGACCGACAACATCCATGCGCTGGCCAAGGCCAAGGGCGTCAAGCCGAGCGAGATCTCGACCCTGATCATGGACCGCCCGCGCCATGCCAAGCTGATCGAGGAGGTCCGCAAGACCGGCTGCTCGATCCGGCTGATCACCGATGGCGACGTCGCCGGCGTGATCTACTGCACCGAGCCGCACAAGACCGGCATCGATCTCTATCTCGGCATCGGCGGCGCGCCGGAAGGCGTTTTGGCCGCGGCCGCGCTGCGCTGCGTCGGCGGCCAGATGCAGGGCCGTCTGATCCTCGACACGGAGGAGAAGCGCGCCCGCGCCCTGACCATGGGGATCACCGATCCCGACCGCAAATACAGCATGGAGGAGATGGCCTCGGGCGACACCATCGTCTGCGCCACCGGCGTCACCAATGGCGGCATGCTCAAGGGCGTGAAATTCGGCCGCGAGGTGATCGAGACCGAAACCATCGTCTACCGTTCGATCACCGGAACGGTCCGCCGCATCCATGGCGAACACCGCGATTTCGGCAAGTTCAAGCTGGACTGAGACGCGACGGTCATTGCGAGGGGCGACGCGAGGACGCAAGCGAAGGGCGTGGAGCTCGACGATGCTGGGTTGCTTCGCTCACGCTCGCAATGACGGTGTGGACGTCCTTGCGAGGAGCGCCAGCGACGAAGCAACCCAGGGGGACGTAGAGCGCTACGAGCTGGGTTGCTTCGCTAACGCTCGCAATGACGGGTGAGCGTCATTGCGAGGAGCGCCAGCGACGAAGCAACCCAGGGGGCGTAGAGCGCTACGAACTCACCCGCAATCACGCCCGCCACACCATTCAGTTCTTGGCGAGACCCAGATCCTTCAGCACGGCATTGCCATTCTCCGTGAAAGTCTTGGCATAGGCCGCGAACTCGCCGGGCTTGTCCCAGACCGGGGTGATGCCGCGCTGGCTCATGCCGTTGCGGACATCCTCGCGCTGCATCGTGCGCTCCGCCGCATCGAACAGGATCTTTCGGCGGTCGGCCGGCACGCCCTTGGGCGCGGCCAAGGCGAACCAGTTCTGATAGGTCCAGTTCAGCCCGGCCTCCTTGGCGCTCGGTACGTCCGGGAAATTCGGATGGCGCTCCTCGGTCATCAGCAGGATGGTGCGCACCCGCCCGGCATCGAGCATCGCCTTGGCCTCGATCGGCGAGCCCGTGAAGACGCTGATGCCGCCGGCCGCGAGATCCTGCAGCGCCGGCGCGCCGCCATTGCTCGGCACCCAGCGCACCGCATCGGCCTCGATCCCGGCGGCCTTCAGCAGCCCGCCCGAGGCGATGTGCCAGGACCCGCCGACGCCGGTCCCCGAGGCCATGAAGGTGCCCTTGGGGCTGTCCTTCACCGCCTTCAGGAAATCCGAGATCGTCTTGTGCGGGCTGTCGGCCTTGACCGTGACCCCGGCGGGGATGAGCGACACGCGCGAGAACAGGTCGAAATTCTCCGGCGTGATGTCGCCGAGGCCGAGCGTCTTGAAGAACGACACCTCCGGGCTGACTCCGCCGATCGTGTAGCCGTCGGCCGTTGCGTTGGCGATGGCGCTATGGCCGGTGAGCCCGCCGCCGCCGGTACGGTTGACGACGTTGACCGGGACCTTGAGCTCGTTCTCCAGCCCGCTGGCGAAAATGCGCATCACCGCATCCATGCCGCCGCCGGCAGCCCAGGGCACCAGCAATTGCACGGGGCGATCCGGAAACGCCCAGGCCGGCGCGGCCAGCGCCAGCGTCGCCGCCAGCGCCAGGGCAGTCTTGGCAAAGCTCTTCATCGTTCCTCCAGAGGGGTTGGGCCGCTCTCCGGCGGCTTGAATGCAAGATCGGGACGCTGCCGACGAGCGCCGGCTCCACGCGAGGCAGATGGTATGCATTATCCTGTATGCAGGCAATGAGATGGGCGCGGATGGCTGGGGGAACCGTTTCTGGGAGCCGAGATGGGTGGGGGTAGCGCGGGGAACCCTCTCCTGTAAGGAGAGGGCAGGGTGAGGTGTCGGGCGTTGGACGCTGTAGCGATGACCTAACCGAGCCGTTGAGGTTGCACCCCACAGGTCCGGGGACCAGCACCTCACCCCTGCCCTCTCCTTACAGGAGAGGGGTTCCCCGCGGTTTTGGCGGTGAGAGAGAGATTGCGACGGCTCGTTCTCCTGCAGGAGACGCGGAGCACAAATGGGCGAGGACAGCGCGGGGAACCCTCTCCTGTAAGGAGGGGGCAGGGTGAGGTGTCGGCCGTTCGACGGTTTACCGTGACCTAACCGCGGTGTCGTGCCCCGCTGGTCCCGGGACCAGCACCTCACCCCTGCCCCTCTCCTTACAGGAGAGGGGTTCCCCGCGCCTTTGGCGGTGAGGGGGGAGACTGCGACGCCGTCTTCTCCTGCAGGAGGGGCGGAGCACAAATAGGCGAGGACAGCGCGGGAAACCCTCTCCTGTAAGGAGAGGGCAGGGTGAGGTGTTGGCCGCTTCACACTAAAGCGATGACCTCACCGCCCCGTTTAATCCCGCCCCGCTGGTCCGGGGGCCAGCACCTCACCCCTGCCCCTCTCCTTACAGGAGAGGGGTTCCCCGCGGTTTTGGTGGCGAGGGGGGAGACTGCGACGCTGTTTTCTTCTGCAGGAGGGGCGGAGCACAAATAGGCGAGGACAGCGCGGGGAACCCTCTCCTGGAAGGAGAGGGCAGGGTGAGGTGTTGGCCGCTTCACACTAAAGCGATGACCTCACCGCCCCGAGGTCCCCGCCCCACTGGTCCACGCCCCATCACCTCACCCCTACCCCTCTCCTTGCAGGAGAGGGGTTCCCCGCGCCCTAGCGGTGAAGGCGGAGTAGCCGCCCCGCTACTCCGCCGCTTGGCGATGGACCTTGCCTTTCGGCGCCTTCTTGATCGGCCGTCTCTCCAGCACCTCGCGCAGAAACCGCGCGGTGTGGCCCTTGCCGACGCGTACCACATCCTCCGGCGTGCCCTGCGCCACCACCTCGCCGCCACCGTCGCCGCCCTCGGGACCCATGTCGATCACCCAATCGGCCGTCTTGATGACCTCGAGATTATGCTCGATCACCACCACCGAATTGCCCTGGTCGACCAGCTCGTGCAGCACCTCCATCAGCTTGGCGACGTCGTGGAAGTGCAGTCCCGTGGTCGGCTCGTCCAGGATGTAGAGGGTGCGGCCAGTGGCGCGCTTCGACAGCTCCTTCGACAGCTTGACGCGCTGCGCCTCGCCGCCCGACAGCGTCGTCGCCTGCTGCCCGACCTTGACATAGTCGAGCCCGACGCGCTGCAGCGTCTCCATCTTGTCGCGGATCGAGGGCACCGCCTTGAACAGCGTCTTGGCCTCCTCCACCGTCATGTCGAGCACATCGGCGATGGAGCGCTCGCGATATTTCACCTCGAGCGTCTCGCGGTCATAGCGCTTGCCCTTGCAGACGTCGCAGGTGACGTAGACATCCGGCAGGAAGTGCATCTCGATCTTGATGACGCCGTCGCCCTGGCAGGCCTCGCAGCGGCCGCCCTTGACGTTGAAGCTGAAGCGGCCGGGCTGGTAGCCGCGCGCTTTCGCCTCCGGCAGCCCCGCGAACCATTCGCGGATCGGCGTGAAGGCGCCGGTATAGGTCGCCGGGTTGGAGCGCGGCGTGCGGCCGATCGGCGACTGGTCGATGTCGATGACCTTGTCGAGATGCTCCAGCCCCTCGATCCGCTCATGCGGGGCGGGATGCTCGATCGAGCCGTTCAGCTTGCGCGCCACCGCCTTGTAGAGCGTGTCGATCACCAGCGTCGACTTGCCGCCGCCGGAGACGCCGGTGATGCAGGTGAACAGGCCGAGCGGGATCTCGACATCGACGGTCTTGAGGTTGTTGCCGCGCGCACCGACGATCTTCAGCGCGCGCCCCTTCGTCGCCTTGCGGCGCTTGGCCGGGACGGGCACGCTCAACTCGCCGGTGAGGTAGCGGCCGGTCAGCGAATTCGGATCGGCCAGAATATCCTGCGGGGTACCCTTGGCGACGATCTGCCCGCCATGGATGCCCGCGCCGGGGCCGACATCGACGACGTAATCGGCGGTGAGGATCGCATCCTCGTCATGTTCCACCACGATTACCGTGTTGCCGAGGTCCCGGAGCCGGCGCAGCGTGCCGAGCAGCCGCTCATTGTCGCGCTGGTGCAGGCCGATCGACGGCTCGTCGAGGACGTAGAGCACGCCGGTGAGGCCGGAGCCGATCTGGCTGGCGAGGCGGATGCGCTGGCTCTCGCCGCCCGACAAAGTGCCGGAGGCGCGCGCCAGCGTCAGATATTCCAGCCCGACATCGAGCAGGAAGGTCAGCCGGTCGCGGATTTCCTTGAGAATGCGCGGGGCGATCTCGTTCTGCTTCTGTGACAGCCGCACGGGCAGGGCGCTGAACCAGGCCAGCGCATCCTTGACCGACAGCCGCGAGACCTCGCCGATATGCTGCCCGTCGATCTTCACCGCCAGCGCCTCGGGCTTCAGCCGGAAGCCGTTGCAGGCCTTGCACGGCGTCTCCGACATGAAGCGGCCAATCTCCTCGCGCGCCCAATCGGATTCCGTCTCCTTCCAGCGCCGCTCCATATTGGTGATGACGCCCTCGAACGGCTTGCGCACCTCATAGCTGCGCAGCCCGTCATTATAGGCGAAGCGCACCGCCTCGGTGCCGGTGCCGAAGAGGATGGCGTCGCGCGCCGTCTGCGGCAGCTCCGACCAGGGCTTGGTCATGGAGAAGCCGAAATGCTTCGCCAGCGCCTCCAGCGTCTGGCCGTAATAGGGCGATGTCGATTTGGCCCAGGGCGCGACCGCGCCCTTCTTCAGCGAGAGCGCGCCGTCCGGCACGATCATATCGGGATCGATGCGCATCTCATGGCCGAGCCCGTCGCAGGCCGGGCAGGCGCCGAACGGGTTGTTGAACGAGAATAGCCGCGGCTCGATCTCGGGAATGGTGAAGCCGGAGACCGGGCAGGCGAATTTCGCGGAGAAGGTGATCCGTTCGGGCGAGTGGCGAGTGGCGAGTGGCGATTTCTGCTCGCCATTCGCCACCTCGCCATTCGCCTTGTCGCCATTCGCCGGCGGATCGGCGAATTCGAAGATCGCGATGCCGTCGGCCAGCTCCAGCGCCTGTTCCAGCGAATCCGCCAGGCGCGCGCCGAGATCCGGCCGGATCACGATCCGGTCCACCACCACGTCGATATCGTGCTTGAACTTCTTATCGAGGCTCGGCGCATCGGCGATCTCGAAGAACTCGCCATTGACCTTGACGCGCTGGAAGCCGCGTTTCTGCCACTCCGCCATTTCCTTGCGGAACTCGCCCTTGCGCCCGCGCACCACCGGCGCCAGCAGATAGCCGCGCGTCTTCTCGGGCAGCGCCGCCAGCCGGTCGACCATCTGCTGCACCGTCTGGCTCTCGATCGGCAGCCCGGTGGCCGGGGAATAGGGAATGCCGGCGCGCGCCCAGAGCAGGCGCATATAATCATGGATCTCGGTGACCGTGCCGACGGTGGAGCGCGGGTTCTTTGAGGTGGTCTTCTGCTCGATCGAGATCGCCGGCGAGAGCCCGTCGATCTGGTCGACATCGGGCTTCTGCATCATCTCCAGGAATTGCCGCGCATAGGCCGAGAGCGACTCGACATAGCGGCGCTGGCCCTCGGCATAGATCGTGTCGAAGGCGAGCGAGGATTTGCCGGAACCCGACAGCCCGGTGAAGACGACGAGCTTGTCGCGCGGGATGGCGAGGTCGATGTTCTTGAGATTATGCTCGCGCGCGCCCCGCACCGAAATCACGCGGGCATTGGGATCGGCCGCGCGGTTGCGGTCGAACATGTCCTCGAGCGCTGCGGCCTGATCAGCCAGGGAGGTCTTGCGGGCCATGGGGGCTTCCGGTTCGGGATGAGGCGTAGAGATAGGGCAAAACTCGCGCCATGCCAGCCCGGCAGCCGGCAGGCAGGCATGCTTATCACGCGGTCGCACGGTCGCGGCAGCGACTGTGGCACCGGTGCTGACAGCCCATGGCAGCAGCGGCACCGGCACAAAACGTCGCAGTCGCGGAACCCGGAGCGCGTCCCGGCATTATTCGATCACGATAACTGTCACCCCCAACCCAGCCCCTGCCACCGAGTCATTGCTTTCATGTCGCCGCGTATCCTGATCGTCGAAGACGAGGCCCTGGTCGCCCTGGAAATCGAAGCCATCATCGAGGATCTCGGGCTGTCGGCCGTCGGCATCGCGCCGGACAGGCGCACCGCGCTGCATCTGGCGCGGGAAAACCCGGATATCGCGCTGGTCGATCTGCATCTGCGCGACGGGCTGACCGGTCCCGATATCGGGCGCGAACTGGCCGAGCGGGGCGTCTCCGTGGTCTTCGTCACGGCCAATCCCCGCCTCGTCGCCAAGGGTGTGCCGGGCGCCTATGGCGTCATCGAGAAGCCGACCGAGGAGACGCTGATCGCCGACGCCATCGCCTATGCGATGCAGCGCCGCGGCGGCCAGGCGGCGACGCCTCCCGCTAATCTGATCGCCTTCTGAGGCGGCGGGAGCCGTCTCTCACCCCGCCAGAACGGCCGTGGCCTCGATCTCGACCAGGGCGTCGGGCTCGACGAGTGCGACCACCTGCACCACCGCCATCGCCGGGAAGTGCCGGCCCATCACCTCGCGATAGATCGGACCGAGCTCCTTCAGGCTGCCGCGATAGGCCTCGATATCGGTGACGTACCAGGTCAGCCGCACGATATCCTCGATGGACGCGCCGCCGGCCTCCACCACGGCCTTGATGTTCATCAGCGTCTGGCGCAGCTGCGGCAGGAAGCCCTTGGCGAAGACGCCGGCCTCGTCCCAGCCGACCAGCCCGCCGGTGACGAGCACGCGTCCCTGCGCCACCATGCCGTTGGCATAGCCGCGCGGCGTCGGCCAGCCCTCGGGAAGGATGGCGCGGGAGAGGGGGGAATCAGACATCGGCATCGCCTCGCTTTCGGCCGTTCCGGCGCGTCACTGGTTCGGCTCAGGCCTGGCCGCGTGCCATCTGGCGCAGGGCGAAGCGCTGCAGCTTGCCGGTCGGCGTCTTCGGCAGGGCCGCGACGATCTCGATGGCGCGGGGATATTTATAGGGCGCGATACCCGCCTTGACATGGTCCTGCAAGGCCTTGACCAGCTCCGGACCGGGCTGGACGCCCTCGCGCAGCACGACATAGGCCTTGACGATCTGGCCGCGCTCGGGATCGGGCGCGCCGACCACGCCGCATTCCGCCACCGAGGGATGGGTCAGCAGGCAGACCTCCACCTCCGGCCCGGCGATGTTGTAGCCGGCCGAAACGATCATGTCGTCATTGCGGGCCTGATACCAGAAATACCCGTCGGCATCGCGCAGATAGGTGTCGCCGGTGACGTTCCAGCCATCCAGCACGTAATTCGCCTGCCGCGGATCGGCGAGATAGCGGCAGCCCGTCGGCCCGCGCACGGCGAGCCGCCCCGGCGTGCCGTCCGGCAGCTCGCGCCCCTCCGCATCGATGATCCTTGCCTCGTAGCCGGGAACCGGCAGGCCGGTGGCGCCCGGGCGGATCCTGTCGCGCGGCGCGCCGATGAAGATGTGCAGCATCTCTGTCGCGCCGATGCCGTCCATCAGCATCAGCCCGGTCTTGGCCAGCCAGGCCTCGAAGGTCGGCTTGGGCAGCGCTTCGCCGGCCGAGACGCAGATGCGCAGGCTCGAGACGTCGCGGCCGTCCAGCCGGTCGAGCATGGCCCGATAGGCGGTCGGCGCGGTGAAGCAGACGCTGGCGCGATAGCGCTCGATCGCGTCGATCAGATCGGGCGGGCCGGCCTTCTCCGGCAGGATCATGGTGGCGCCGATCCGCATCGGGAACAGCACCAGCCCGCCGAGGCCGAAGGTGAAGGCGAGCGGCGGCGAGCCGATGAAGCGATCATCCGGGGAGGCCTGCAGCACGCGCGCGCCATAGGCGTCGCAGATCGCCAGCAGATCGCGATGGAAATGCATCGTGCCCTTCGGCTCGCCGGTCGTGCCGGAGGTAAAGCCGATCAGGCAGACATCGTCGCTGGCCGTCGCGGCCGCGGCGAAGCCCTCATAGCCCGGCTGCGCCATCAGCGTCTCCAGACTCTCGGCGCCGCCATCGCCCCAGCAGATGATGCGCGCGAGCTCCGGCGCCTGCGCCTGCGCGGCCTGCAGGTCGGGCAGCAGCCGGTGGTCGCAGAGCGCCAGCGCGATGCTGGCCTTGCGGATCGGATAGACGAGCTCGCCCGCCCGCAGCATCGGCATGGTCGCGACCGCGACGCCCCCGGCCTTGAGCACGGCGAGATAGGAAGCGACCATCATCGGCGTGTTCGCCGCCCGCAGGAGCACGCGATTGCCGGGGACGAGGCCAAGATCGCGCGTCAGCACATTGGCGATGCGGTTCACCTGCGCGGCGAGCTCTGCATAGCTCCAGGCGAGCCCCGGCGCGACGATCGCTGTTCTCGCGCCGCGCCCCTCGGTGACGTGCCGGTCGAGGAGTTCGGAGACGCAGTTCAGCCGCTCGGGATAGGAGAGGCCGGCCTCGGCGAGGCGCAGATCGGGCCAGCTCTCCGGCGGCGGCAGGTGGTCGCGCGCGAAGCTGTCGAGATGGCCCGAGGGTGACAGGGCAACCGGCATCGTCACGCTCCCGCTCGGCCCGCCTGCGCCTTCAGCAGGTCGCGGGCGATGACGATCTTCTGAACCTCGGTCGCGCCCTCATAGATCCGGAGCGCGCGGATTTCGCGATAGAGCTCCTCGACCTTGACGCCCCGCGTGACGCCGAGCCCGCCATGGATCTGCACGGCGCGGTCGATGACGCGCTGGGCATTCTCGGTCGCGACCATTTTTGCGAGCGCCGCCTCGCGGGTGACGCGCGCCGCGCCGCGATCCTTGGTCCAGGCGGCGCGATAGACCAGCAGCGCCGCGGCATCGACCTCGGCCGCGCTGTCGGCGATCGCCGCCTGGGAGAGCTGCAGGTCGCCCAGCGTGCCGCCGAACAGCTTGCGGCGGGAGGCGTGCGCGATGCTCTCGTGCAGCGCGCGCCGGGCGAAGCCGAGCGCGGCCGCGCCGACCGTCGCGCGAAAAATGTCGAGCGTCGCCATCGCGACCTTGAAGCCTTCGCCCGGCGCACCGATCCTGTTCTCGACCGGGATCCGGCAGCCATCGAAGCGCAGAGTGGCGAGCGGGTGCGGCGCGATCACGTCGATCCGTTCGCTGATCTCCAGCCCCGGCGTTCCCGCCTCGACCAGATAGGCCGAAAGCCCGCGCGCGCCCGGTGCCTCGCCGCTGCGGGCGAAGACGACATAGTGGTCGGCGATGCCGCCATTCGAGATCCAGCTCTTCTCGCCGTCGATGCGGATATGGGCGTTGCCATCGGCCACCGCCGTCGTCGCCATCGCCGCGACATCCGAGCCGGCTTCCTTCTCAGAGAGCGCGAAAGCGGCGATGCGGGTGCCTTCGCAGATGCCGGGCAGGATCTTGGCCTTCATCGCCTCCGATCCGGCGAGGCTGATCGCGCCTGTGCCCAGCCCCTGCATGGCGAAGGCGAAATCGGCGAGCCCGTCGCGGGCGGCCAGGATCTCGCGGGCCAGGCAGAGTGTGCGCACGTCGAGCGCCGGAGCGAGCCCGCCATAGGCCTCGGGCACCACCGCCCGCAGGAATCCGCCTTCGCCGAGTGCGGTCACGCGCGCGCGGCAGGCCGCGTCGACATCCTCATGCGGCAGGCCGGGCAGGGTGGCATCGGCCCAATCCGCCAGGGTCTGGGCGAAATGCCGGTGCCGCGGCTCGAAGAAAGGCCAGTCGAGCGTATCGCCGAGAATGCCGTCCAGCATGTCAGTTACCCTCGAAGACCGGCTTCTGCTTCGCCGCGAAGGCATGGTAGGCGCGCGCGAAATCCTCGGTCTGCATGCACAGAGCCTGCGCCACCGCCTCGGCCTCGATCGCGCTCTCGACCGACATCGCCCATTCCATCTCGAGCATGCGCTTGGTCATGGCGTTGGCGAAGGTCGGGCCGTCGCCGAGTTCCGCGGCGAGCGCCTGCGCCTGATCGAGCAGGGCGGCGGGCTCCACGAGCCGGTTCAGGAAACCCCAGCGCTCCGCCTCCTCCCCGCGCAGCACCCGGCCGGTATAGAGCAGCTCCGCCGCCCGGCCCTGGCCGATGATCCGGGGCAGCATCGCGCAGGCGCCCATGTCGCAGCCGGCGAGGCCGACGCGGTTGAACAGGAAGGCGATCTTGCTCTGTCCGGTGCCCAGCCTGATGTCGGAGGCCATCGCCATGATCGCGCCCGCGCCGGCGCAGATCCCGTCTATGGCGGCGATCACCGGCTGCGGGCAGGCGCGCATCGCCTTGACCAGCTCCCCGGTCATGCGGGTGAATTTCAGCAGGTCCCTGGTCTCCATCGCGACGAGCGGACCGATGATCTCGAAGACGTCGCCGCCGGAGCTGAAATTGCCGCCGGCGCCGGTGATCACGATCGCCTTGACCTGCTCTTCCTGCTGCGCGGCGAGGAAGAGATCGGTCAACTCGCGATAGCTCTCGAAGGTCAGCGGGTTCTTCTTCTCCGGCCGGTTCAGCGTCACGGTCGCGACCTTGCCGGCCACGGCGAGCTGGAAATGCCGCGGCGTGAAGCCGGCCAGCGGCAGGGTGGTGGCATTGGCCAGGCTCATCGGCTCTCTCCCTTGCCCGCGGCACCGCGCTGGGCGATCGCATTGTGCAGCGAGCTCTTGGTGCGCCCCAGCAGCCGGAACAGCTGGGTGATTTCCATGGCGTCGAGCCCGGCGAACAGCTCAGCGATCCAGGCCTCGTGGCGCTCGGCCATGCCCCTGAACAGCTTGCGCCCCTGCGCCGTCAGCGTCAGCACCTGGACGCGCCGGTCCTGCAGCGCGGCCCGCTTGTCGACCAGCCCGTCGGCCAGCAGCCCCGCCACCACGGCCGTAACGTTGCCGTTGGAGACCATCAGCCGCTGCGAGACCTCGCCGACCGTCAGACCGGTGGTCGATTTCTCCAGCTGCGCCATCAGGTCGAAGCGGGGCAGGGTGGTCTTGAACTCCTCGCGCAGCCGGTTGCGGATCTCTGTCTCGATCAGCGTCGAGCAGGTCAGCATGCGCAGCCAGAGCCGCAGCTCGTCCTTATGGTCGCCGGGCCGTTCGCTGGCCTTTGTCTCGCGGTCGAGCACCAGATGGGCGGGGGTTTCCATGGCCGTCTAGAACTCCCCGCCATTGATCAGCAGCGACTGGCCGGTGACGGAATCCGAGGAGGCGGCGCAGAGATAGAGCACCGCCGCCGCGATCTCCTCGGGCGAGATCAGCTTTCCCTGCGGGTTGCTCTTCACCAGCTGCGCCAGCGCCTCGTCCCGCGACAGGCCGGTCTTGGCGGTGATCGCATCGAGGCTGCCGGAGACCATGTCGGTATCGGTATAGCCGGGGCAGATGGCGTTGACCGTGATGCCGGAGCGGGCCGTCTCCAGCGCCAGCGAGCGCACCAGCCCGATCACCGCATGCTTGGCCGCGACATAGGCCGAGACATAGGCATAGCCGCGATGCCCGGCGGTGGAGGCGATGGCGATCAGCCGGCCGCGCCTGCGTGCCTGCATCCCGGGCAGGGCCGCGTGGAAGGCGTTGACGGTGCCGATCAGATTGATCTCGTACATCCGGCGGAAACGCTCGGCATCGCTGCCGGCGAAGGAGCCGGTCTCGACGGCGCCGGCATTGGCGACGACGATGTCGATGGGCGCCGTCTCGCCGAGTTCGGAACAAGCCCGCGCCATCGCGGCCTCGTCGCGGACGTCACAGGCTCTGAATGCATCGGCGGCGCCCTGCGCCACGGCCTCCCGCAGCACGCCGGCGTCGCGCCCGACGATGCTGACGACCGCGCCCTGCGCCTTCAGCGCAGAGGCGACCGCGCGCCCGATGCCGCGCCCGCCGCCGGTCACCAGCGCATGCTGTCCGGCCAATGAGATCTGTCTCGCCGAAGACATCCGGACCCTCCCGATCTGGCCAATATATTTTAGGTCTAAAGTATTTGGCAAGGCCGCTTGGGCCTTCGCGGCATTATGCGATTCCGCCGCAGTTCCGCGCGATATGGCAGGAAAATTCGGCGATCATCCCCAGCCAGCGGTCCGGTGAGGCACGCGGCAATCCGCCCCTTGAGATTCGATTATTTCAGACCTAAAATATTTTGGCAGTGGCTGGCGGAGGGTATCATGCGCATCGCGATCGTAGGCGGGGGCCCGGCCGGGCTGTATTTCGCGCTGCTAATGAAGCGCGACTGGCCGAGCCTCGACGTCACCGTCTTCGAACGCAACCAGCCGGACGACACCTTCGGCTTCGGCGTCGTGTTCTCCGACCAGACCCTCGACACGTTCAAGGCGGCGGATGAGAAGAGCTACGCCGCCATTCGCGACAATTTCGCATATTGGGACGATATCGAGATCCATTTCAAGGACAGCGTGCACCGGGTCTCCGGCAACGGCTTCTGCGGCTGTTCGCGCCGCTCGCTGCTGCTGCTGGTGCAGGCCCGGGCCCGCGAGCTCGGCGTCTCGCTTCGCTTCAGCGAAGAGGCGCCCGATATCGAGCAGCTGAAGCGCGATTACGATCTGGTGGTCGGCGCCGACGGCATAAACAGCCGCATCCGCGAAGGCTGGCGCGATCGCTTCCAGCCCGAGACTGATCTGCGCCCGAACAAATTCACCTGGATGGGCTCGACCCGGCCCTTCGACGCCTTCACCTTCTTCTTCCGCGAGACCGAGCACGGCGTCTTCATCGCGCATTGCTACCAATATGAGAAAGGCCGCTCGACCTGGGTTCTGGAGACCGATCCGGAGACCTTCGCCAAGGCCGGTCTCGGCGCCATGGACGAGGCGCAATCCGCCGCCTTCCTGGAAAAGGTCTTCGCCGAGGAGCTGCAGGGCCACCGCCTGATCACCAACCGCTCGCTCTGGCGCAATTTCCCGATGATCCGCTGCCGCCACTGGGTGGTGGAGAATGTCGTGCTGCTGGGCGATGCGAAATCGACCGCGCATTTCTCGATCGGCTCCGGCACCAAGCTCGCGATGGAGGATGCGATCGCGCTGCATCGCTCCTTCCACGAGGCCGGTCTCGATGTCGGCCGGGCGCTGGCGCATTTCGAGACGACGCGGCGCGAGGAGGTGGAGAAGACCCAGCATGCGGCCGATGTCTCGCTGGTCTGGTTCGAACAGCTCGAGCGCTTCTGGGATTTCGCGCCGCTGCGCTTCGCCTTCGGGCTGATGACCCGGTCGAAGGCGATCACCTATGACAATCTCGCTTTGCGCGCGCCCGATTTCGTCGCCGCGGTCGATGCTCTCGTCGCGCAGGAACTCGGGCCGCTGGCGCGCCGCCGCAAGGACGGTTCCCCCGTCCCGCCGGCCTTCCAGCCCTTCCGGATGCGCGAGATGACGGTCGAGAACCGGCTCGTGCTCTCGCCCATGTGCCAATATTCGGCGCAGGACGGGCTGCCGGGCGATTGGCACCTGATGCATTACGGCTCGCGCGCCATCGGCGGGCCGGGGCTGATCTTCACGGAAATGACCTGCGTCGCCGCCGATGCCCGGATCACCCCCGGCTGCGCCGGCCTCTATACCGAGGCGCAGGAGGCCGCCTGGGCCCGGATCGTCGATTTCGTCCACGCCAATTCGGCGGCCAAGATCTGCCTGCAGCTCGGCCATGCCGGCCGCAAGGGCGCCTCGAAGCTGATGTGGGACGGCATGGACCGGCCGCTGGAGGAGGGCGCCTGGCCGATCATCTCCGCCTCGCCCTTGCCCTATTATCCCGAGAGCCAGGTGCCGCGCGAAATGGACCGCGCCGATATGGACCGGGTCCGCGACGCCTTCGTCGCGGCGGCCGAGCGGGGGGAGCGCGCCGGCTTCGACATGCTGGAGCTGCATTGCGCCCATGGCTATCTCCTGGCGAGCTTCCTGTCGCCGCTGACCAACCAGCGCAGCGACGCCTATGGCGGCTCCGTCGAGAACCGGCTGCGCTATCCGCTCGAGGTCTTCGAGGCGCTGCGCAGCGTCTGGCCGCGGGAGAAGCCGATGTCGGTGCGCATTTCCGCGACCGATTGGAAGCAGGGCGGCGTCACGCCCGAGGACATGGTCGCCATCTCCAGCGCCTTCGCGCAGGCGGGCTGCGATCTCGTCGACGTCTCCACCGGGCAGACGGTGCGTGACGGCCGTCCGCTCTATGGCCGCATGTTCCAGACCCCGTTCTCCGACCAGATCCGCAACGAGGCCGAGGTCGCGACCATGTGCGTCGGCAACATCACCAGCGCCGACCAGGCCAACACCATCATCGCGGCGGGCCGTGCCGATCTCGTCGCGCTGGGCCGGCCGCATCTCGCCGATCCCTCCTTCGTCCTGCGCTCCGCCGCCTGGTATGGCGTCGACCTGGCCCAGCCGGTCCAGTACCAGCCCGGCAAGGACCAGCTGATGCGCAACACCCCGCGCGAGCGGCAGGATCTCGAAGCGCTGAAACTCAAGGCCAAGCCGAGCCGCCACGCCGTCGCCTCCTGAGCCCGACCGGAACCTTCGGGCCCGGCCGGCGGTTTCCCGGACATCACATCCCGGATGTGCCGCGCGTCGCGGCCATCCCCAGAGGAGACGTCGATGTTCGGATCTGTTTCGCGGACGGTTCTCACCGTGCTGGCCCTGTCGCTGAGTTCCGCTGCGGTGCCGGCGCAGGAGGCGCTGAAGGACCCTGTTCCCCAGAACCAGTCGCCGCCGCCCGGCGGGCCGCAGCCTACGGCGGGGGGCGCCAACGCCTCTGGGCTCGGCCCCAAGACCACCGATCCCAGCCAGATCGACAAGGGTCAGAACATGATCCTGCCTTCGGCCGGCAGCTCGGGAGAATCGCGCGCGCCGACCATGGTCTTCGACTGCAACAAGAACCCGCAGGATTGCACCAAGCCGCTCAACAGCGGCGACAAGGCTTCGGCGCCCGAGGTCTCCGCGCCACCAGCGACCTCGAAGCCCTGAGCGGCCGCAGCCGAGGCGAGCCTCGGCTAGAGTTTGCGCCGCTGCAATGTCTTCCTTGGGTAAGAGGCCCTGTTCCTTGCGGACGGGGCCTCTATCTGTTGCGGCAGAGAGCAGGGTCCGATCCTGCCAGCAGCGAGACGACATCATGACACTGACCGGCATCCACCACGTCACCGCGATCTCGGCCGATGCGCCGGGCAATCGCCGCTTCTATGTCGAGACGCTCGGCATGCGCATGGTCAAGAAGACCGTGAACCAGGACGACACCTCGGCCTATCACCTCTTCTATGCCGATGGCGCGGGCTCGCCCGGCACCGATCTCACCTTCTTCGACTGGCCGGCGGCTCCCGCCCGGCGCGGCACCAATGCGATCATCCGCACGGCGCTGCGGGTCGCGGACGAGGCGTCGCTCGACTGGTGGCGCGAGCGGCTCGGCGAGGCCGGCGTCGCCGTCTCGCCGATCCGCCGGATCAATGGCCGCGCCGCGATCGATTTCGAGGATCCGGAGGGCCAGCGCCTGACGCTGCTCGCCGATGGCGGCACCATCCCCTTCGTCGTCTGGGAGAAGAGCCCGGTCCCGGCGGAGCATCAGATCCGCGGCCTGGGCCCCGTCACCATTTCGGTGCCGAAGCTCGAGCGCACCGAGACCGTGCTCACGAAGCTGCTCGGCCTGGTGCGGGAGGGCAGCTATCGCGACGCGGCCCATGCCGATGGCGAAATCCATGTCTTCCGGATCGGCGCCGGTGGCCCGGCGGCGGAGCTGCATGTCGCGGTCGAGCCGGATGCGCCGCAGGCGCGGGAAGGGGCGGGCGGCGTGCATCATCTCGCCTTGCGCACCCCGACCTTCGCGGATTACGACGCCTGGGCGGACAGGCTGCGCGAGGCCGGCTATCCCAATAGTGGCAAGATCGACCGGTTCTATTTCCGCTCGCTCTATCTGCGCGAGCCGAACGGCATCCTGATAGAGATCGCGACCGACGAGCCCGGCTTCTCCGCCGACGAGCCGGCCGAGACGATGGGCGAGAAGCTGGCGCTGCCGCCCTTCCTGGAGCCGCGCCGGGCGCAGATCGAGGCCGGGCTGAAGCCTCTCTAAGGCTGAGCTGAGCGGACGCTCCGAGACGGCCACGGCGGGCCGTCTCGGAATGCGAAGCGCTGCGCGCTACCGCACCGGGAAGCCGAGATGCGCCCGCAGCCGGTTCTTGACATGGACCGCGTCGCGCGGCGGCAGGGAGCGCGGCGGGTTGTTCGGCTCGACCTTGATCACATAGAGCCGCGGCCCCTGCGCCGGCGCGTTCAGGGTCTCGGCCAGCTTTCCGACCTCTTCCATCGTCCACAGCGTCCGCGCCTCGGCGAAACCCGCCGCCGCGGCGATCGCCGCCAGGTCGATGCCGAGCCCGGTATGGCTCGCCTGCATCCCGGTCTCACCGAAATGCTGGTTGTCGATCACCACCACCACCAGATTGAGCGGCTTCGCGATGGCGATGCTGGCGAGGCCGCCGAGCCCCATCAGCGCCTCGCCATCGCCGGTGAGCGCCATCACGGTCTTCGCCGGCTGGGCCTGCGCAAGCCCGAGCGCGACGAGCGCCGCCCCGCCCATGGCGCCCCAGAGATAGTAGTTGTCGTCGCGGTCTCCGGCGGCATGCAGATCATAGCTCGGCGAACCCAGCCCGGTGACGACGAGCAGGTTGCTGCGCCGGGACAGAAGCGTCGCGACGGCTTCGCGCCGGGCCAGCGTCGCGCTCTGCGGGGAGGTGGTCATGGCGGTGGTCATGGCGCTCACCATTTCTTCTTGCCGAGCAGGCGCTGGCCGATCAGCACCGCGACCTGCTGGTCGCCCTCATAGGCGAAGGCGGCGGCGGCGGTGACGGTGTCGACCAGATCCTCCGGCGTCTCGGCCCGGAACACCCGCAGGCCGATCGCCTCGAGGCTCGGCTGCGTCGCCTTGCTCATCGGCACCTGCCAGGGATTGAACTCCGCCCATTCGCCGCGCATCGTCACCAGCATCAGCAGCGGAAACCGGCCCTGCACCGGCAAAGACAGCATGTTGATGCAATTGCCGACGCCGCTCGACTGCATCAGCAGCACCGAGCGCTGCCCGCCGAGCCAGGCCCCGGCCGCGATCGCGATGCCTTCTTCCTCGGTGGTGAGGACATTGGTGACGACGTCTTCATCGCCGTGGAACAGCTTGATCAGCTGGCTGTGGCCGGCATCGGGCACATAGGCCATGTGCCGGACATCCGCCGCCTTCAGCGCCTCGTAGATCTGCCGCGGCCAGCTCTCGCTCGCCTGGCTGTCGGTCTTCTCCGCCTGTGCTGACTGCACGGGACCCCCTTGATCGAGAAAGGCTGAGGCCGCTGCCCTCGGCGCCGCGCCGCCGCCGCATCAGCGGGCGGGACGCGAGGGAGGGGCGGCCGGCGCCGGATTGGTCGGCAGGGCGCGGGCTGCGCCCGCTGCTCAGCGCTTCAGCCGCGGCTTGGCGATCCCGGCCGCCTGGCAATGCGCATCCACCATGGCGGAGAAATCCTTGCCGCCGAAGCCGGCGGCACGGGCCGCGCTGAAGGCCTCGCGCGCGGCCGCCACCATCGGCATCGGCACCTTGGCCGCATTGGCGGCCTCGACGATCAGGCTCAGATCCTTATGGGCGAGATCGATGGTGAAGCCGGGTTCGATATCCCCCGCCAGCACCTTGGCCGGCCAGGCGATCTTGAGCTGTCCGTTGACCGCCGTCGTGCCGTAGAGCACCTCCAGCGTCTTCTCGATGTCGAGCCCGAAGCGCTGCGACAGCGAGAGCGCCTCCGCATTCATCTGGCAGGAGGCGACCGCGAGCAGATTATTGACCAGCTTGGTGCGCATCCCGGCGCCGACCGGCCCGCAATGATAGACTGTGGTGCCCATCGCCTCGAGCAGCGGCTTCACCCGGGCGAAATCCGCGTCGCTGCCGCCGACCATGAAGAGCGACTCGCCCCGGTCGGCATGGGAGGCCAGGCGCCCCACCGGCGCATCGACATAGCCGATGCCCTTGGCGGCGGCCTGCTTGGCGAGAGCGTCGGTCAGCAGCGGATCGACCGTGCTCATATCCATGATCAGGCTGCCCGGCTTGGCATGCTCCAGAATGCCCGCGGCGCCCGCCACCACCTCCTGCACCACCGCCGAGTTCGGCAGCATCGTCACGATGATGTCCGACTGGCCGGCGACGTCGGCGACCGATTCCCCGGCCCGGGCCTGCAGCGATTCCAGCTCCTTGACCGCCTCGCTGTTGATGTCGTGAACCACGAGCCGGAAGTCCTTGCGGCACATATTCGAGGCCATCGGCCTGCCCATGCGGCCGAGACCGACGAAACCAACCATCTCCATGCGTCTGCTCCCCAAGCGTCTTGTGCCGTCAACCAGCAGCACGCAGTGGAGCACGGATGCGCAGCACCCTGAAGCCCTCCAGGCGCATGCGTCCGCCGCTCATTTGATGGATGCCATCCGCTGCTCGACCCGCGCGAGAAAGGCCTCGCGCTGCGGCTGTGTGGCGGTGTCGATCCGGTGCAGCGCCACCCAGAGCTTGCGGCAGCGCGGATGGCAGAGCACCGCGATGCCGGTCAGCAGCACGCGCCGCCCGGGTGCGAACATCACGAGCTCCCACCACCACCACGGGGCGCCGAGGGTCGAGACCGCCGCGACCAGCCGGATCTGCGTCAGCACCCGCCCGATCGGCTTGTTGCCCGACGGCATGGCGAAGGTCGCATGCGGCACCCAGACCCGGTCGAGCCAGCCCTTCAGGATCGCCGGCTGGCCGTACCACCAGGTGGGATAGACGAAGACGAGCCCCTCGCACCAGCGCAGCGCCTCCAGATGCGCCTCGACGCCCTGCTCGTTGACGCCGGCATCATGATAGTGGCGCCGCTGCTCGGCGCTCAGCACGGGGTCGAACCCCTCGGCATAGAGGTCGATCAGGCGGATCTCGTGCCCGGCGCGGGAGAGCCCGGCGAGCGTCCGCTCCCGCACCGCGTGATGGAAACTATCCTCGAGCGGGTGGCATGCGACGACGAGGATCCTCATGGCGCCGGCCCGCTCAGCCCTTCGCGGCCGCCTTGGGCTTCGGCGCGGCCGCGGATGCGCCTGTCGTTTTCGCCGAAGCCTTGGCCTTGGCCGGCGCCTTGGGCTTGGCCGCGGCTTTGGCCGCGGAACCGTCCGCCGCCTTGGCCTTGGCGGGAGCCTTGGCCCTGGCGGGCGCCTTGGCTTTCGCGGGTGCCTTGGCCTTGCCCTTGCCGCCGCCCTTCACGCCGCTGCTCTCGGCCTTGGCGTTGACCAACTCGACCGCCTGTTCGAGCGTGATCGAATCCTGCGCCAGGGCTTTCGGCAGCGTCGCGTTGACCTTGCCCCAATTGACATAGGGCCCGTATTTCCCGGCGCGCACGACGAGCGCGCCGCCGGCGGGATGTTCGCCGAGCTCGCGCCCCGGCACCGCGGCACCGCCTCCGAACCTGCGACCGCCGCCGCCGCTCTCCTTGGCGACGATCAGGTCGATCGCGCGATTGCCGCCGAGTTCGAGAATGTCGTCGTCCCGGTCGATATTCGCATAGGTCTTGCCGTGCTGGACATAGGGCCCGTAGCGCCCGATGCCGACCAGGATCGGCTCGCCGCTTTCGGGGTGGCGGGCCACCTCGCGCGGCAGGGAGAGCAGCGCCAGCGCCTTCTCCAGGCCGACATCGCCGGCGCTCATGCCCTTGGGCAGGCTGGAGCGCTTGGGCTTCTCGCCCTCGCCGAGCTGGACATAGGGGCCGAAGCGGCCGTCGCGCAGCGTGACCTCCTGCTCGGTGACCGGATCCTTGCCGAGGATGCGCACGCCCGGCGCGCCCTGGCCGCCCTCGGCCGTGGCTTCGCCATCGGCGGCCGACACCGTGAGCGGGCGGGTATAGCGGCACTCCGGATAGTTCGAGCAGCCGACGAAGGCGCCGAACTTGCCGAGCTTGAGCGAGAGCGTGCCCGTGCCGCAGACCTGGCAGGAGCGCGGATCGCCGCCATCCTCCCGCGTCGGGAAGACATGGGCGCCCAGCACGCCGTTCAGCGCCTCCAGCACCTCCGTGACCCTGAGATCCTTGGTCTCGCCGATGGCCCGGGTGAACTCGTCCCAGAACTCGCGCAGCACCACCTTGAAGTCGATCTCGGCATTGGAGACCCGATCGAGCTTCTCCTCGAGATTGGCGGTGAAATCGAACTCGACATAGCGCTTGAAGAAGCTCTCGAGGAAGGCCGTGACGAGCATGCCCTTGTCCTCGGGCACCAGGCGCTTCTTCTCGATGCGGACATATTCGCGGTCGCGCAGGGTCGAGAGCGTCGCGGCATAGGTCGAGGGACGACCGATGCCGAGCTCCTCCATGCGCTTGACCAGGCTCGCCTCGGAATAGCGCGGCGGCGGCTCGGTGAAATGCTGGTCGGCGGCGATGGCGCGCTTCTCCAGCGGGTCGCCGGCCTTCATCGGCGGCAGCTTCCGGCTGTCCTCGTCTTCCTCGTCGTCGCGCCCTTCCTGATAGAGTTTCAGGAAGCCGTCGAACAGCACGACCTGGCCGCTGGCGCGCAGTTCGAGCTGACGGCCGGAGACCGTGGCGGAGATGTCGACGCTGGTGCGCTCCATCTCGGCCGATTCCATCTGGCTCGCGATCGTCCGGGTCCAGATCAGCTCGTAGAGCTTCGCCTGTTCCGGCTCCAGATGGCGCGCCACCATCGCCGGCAGCCGCGCCAGATCGGTCGGGCGGATGGCCTCATGCGCCTCCTGCGCGTTCTTCGCCTTGACCGTGTATTTGCGCGGCGCGTTCGGGACGTAGCGCGCGCCGAACTCCTTTGAGATCACCGAGCGGGCGGCGGCGATGGCGCTCGAATCCATGTCGACGCCGTCGGTGCGCATATAGGTGATGAGGCCGACGGTCTCCCCGCCGATATCGACGCCCTCATAGAGCCGCTGCGCCACCTGCATCGCCCGGGCCGGCGCCATGCCGAGCTTGCGCGAGGCCTCCTGCTGCAGCGTCGAGGTCTGGAAGGGCGGGTGGGGATGCCGCTTGACCGGCTTGGCCTCGACATTCGAGACGGCGAAGGCCGCCGTCTCCAGCGCCGCCTTGAAGGCCTTCGCCTCCTCGCCCGTGCCGATGTCGAGCCGCGAGATCTTCTTGCCGTCGGCGCCGACCAGCCGCGCCTCGAACTCGCCGCCCCTCGCGGTCGCCAGCGTCGCGACGAGCGACCAGTATTCGCGGGCGCGGAACGCCTCGATCTCGCGCTCGCGGTCGCAGACGATGCGCAACGCCACCGATTGCACCCGCCCGGCCGAACGGGCGCCGGGCAGCTTGCGCCACAGCACCGGCGACAGGGTGAAGCCGACGAGATAATCCAGGGCGCGGCGGGCCAGATAGGCGTCGACCAGCGCCTGGTCGACCTGCCGCGGATTGGCCAGCGCCTTCTGCACCGCGTCCTTGGTCACGGCGTTGAAGGTGACGCGCTCGACCGGAATGCCCTTCAGCGCCCGCTTCTGGTTCAGCGCCTCCAGCACATGCCAGGAGATCGCCTCGCCCTCGCGGTCGGGGTCGGTGGCGAGGATCAGCTTGTCGGCACCTTTCAGTGCCTTGACGATCTCGGACACCTGCTTGGCGCCGCGCCCCTCGATCTCCCAGAGCATCCTGAAGTCATCCTCCGGATCGACCGAGCCATCCTTGGCCGGCAGATCGCGGATATGGCCGAAGGAGGCCACGACCTCGTAATCGGAGCCGAGATATTTGTTGATCGTCTTGGCCTTGGCCGGCGACTCGACGACGAGGAGCTTCATGGGGCGTTCGTTCTCAAATGGACAATGCAGTCGCAGGCACGATCATGCCGGCAGGACGCAAATGGCTCGGTGCGGGTGATAGCTTGTCGGGCAGGGGCGTGAAAGTGGGTAAGGCCACCGCGCTTGTCAAACTCCGCGCCTGTTGCGCCAATGTCGCCGCTACGGCAGAGCATCGACGCGCCGGCCGGTGAGGGCGCCGCTCCGGCGCCCCCGGCTGCGGCCGCTGACGCGTCCGGTCAGAGCGCGGCGCGCCACGACGGCGCTTGCGCTGCATCCGAGTCGCGCCTAAACACCCTGCTTCAAATGACATCGCCAGCGCCGCTCTATCCGCACCGCCATCTCCTCGGGATCGAGGGGCTGTCGCATTTGGATATCGAGGCGCTGCTCGACCGGGCGGATGATTACGTCGCCCTGTCGCGGCAGGTCGAGAAGAAGACCGCCACCCTGCGCGGCCGCACCCAGATCAACCTGTTCTTCGAGCCGTCGACGCGGACGCAGGCCTCCTTCGAGCTCGCCGGCAAGCGCCTCGGCGCGGATGTGATGAACATGTCCGTCGCCTCCTCCTCGGTGAAGAAGGGCGAGACGCTGATCGACACCGCCGCGACGCTGAACGCGATGCGGCCCGACATTCTGGTGGTGCGCCACCAGGCGGCCGGCGCGGTCAATCTGCTCGCCCGCAAGGTCGACTGCTCGGTCGTCAATGCCGGCGACGGCGCCCATGAACATCCCACCCAGGCGCTGCTCGACGCGCTGACCATCCGCCGCAACAAGGGCCGGATCATGGGGCTGACGGTGGCGATCTGCGGCGACATCCTGCATTCCCGCGTCGCCCGCTCCAACATCATCCTGCTCAACGCGCTCGGCGCCAAGGTCCGCCTGATCGCGCCCTCCAGCCTGCTGCCGGCCGGCATCGACAGGATGGGCGTCGCGGTCTTCACCGACATGAAGAAAGGGCTCGAAGGCGCTGACATCGTGATGATGCTGCGCCTTCAGCTGGAGCGGATGCACGGCGCCTTCGTGCCCTCGATGAAGGAGTATTTCCGCTATTTCGGCCTGGATCGCGAAAAGCTCGACCTCGCCGCGCCGGATGCGCTGGTGATGCATCCGGGCCCCATGAATCGCGGCGTCGAGATCTCCTCGGAGGTGGCCGACGGCGCGCAATCGCTCATCCGCGAGCAGGTCGAGATGGGCGTCGCCGTCCGGATGGCCGTGCTCGACGCGCTGGCCCAGCACCTGCCCAATGGCTGACGGACCCATGGCCGAGCATCAGGATTTCGCGATCGTCGACGCCCGCCTGCTCGATCCCGCCAGCGGGCGGGAGGAGCGCGGCGCGGTGCTGGTGCGCGGCGGGCTGATCGCCGACGTCGTCTGGGGGCAGGGCGCGCCCGAGACGCCGCAGGGCCTGGAGCGGCGCGATGCGCGCGGCCTCCTTCTCGCGCCGGGGTTGGTCGATCTGCGGGCCTTTTTGGGCGAGCCCGGCGCCGAGTTCCGCGAGACGCTGGGCACCGGCTCGCAGGCCGCGGCGGCCGGCGGCGTCACCACCATCGTCTGCCGGCCCGATACCGATCCGCCGATCGACGACCCCGCCATCATCGATTTCCTGAAGCGCCGCGCCCGCGACAAGGCCATCGTCAACGTCCTGCCCTGCGCCGCGCTGAGCAAGGGCATCCAGGGCAAGGAGATCACCGAATTCGGCCTGCTGCTCGAGGCCGGTGCCGTCGCCTTCGGCGATGGCGCGAAGGCGGTGCGCAACCCGCAGCTGATGCGCCGGGCCATGATCTATGGCCGCGATTTCGACGCGCTGATCATGAACCATGTCGAGGATCCCGATCTGCGCGGCTCCGGCGTGATGAACGAAGGCGAATTCGCCACCCGCAAGGGGCTGCCCGGCATACCGCGCGAGGCCGAGACGGTGATGCTGGAGCGCGACATCCGGCTCGCCCGCGCTACCGGCGCCCGCTACCACGCCGCGATGATCTCCTGCGCCGATTCGGTCGAGCTGGTGCGCCGCGCCAAGGCCGACGGGCTCAGGGTGAGCTGCGGCGTCTCCATCAACAACCTCACGCTGAACGAGAACGACGTCGGCGACTACCGCACCTTCTGCAAGGTCTCGCCGCCTCTGCGTCTCGAGGACGAGCGGCTGGCGATGGTCGCGGCGCTGGCCGAGGGCGTGATCGACGTCGTCGTCTCCGATCACGACCCGCAGGATGTCGAGACCAAGCGCCAGCCATTCGCCGACGCCGCCGATGGCGCGCTCGGCATCGAGACCCTTCTGGCGGCGGCGCTGCGGCTGTTCCATGCCGGGCAGGTGCCGCTGCCGGTCCTGCTCGCGGCGTTGACGCAGCGCCCGGCCGCTCTGCTCGGGCTCGGCTGCGGGCGGCTGGTCAAGGGAGCGCCGGCGGATCTGATCCTGCTCGATCCCGACGCGCCCTTCATCGTCGACAAGCGCACGCTGAAATCGCGCGCCAAGAACTCGCCCTTCGACGAGGCCAGGCTACAGGGCCTGGTGCGCACGACAATCGTCGCGGGCCGGGTGGTTTACGAAAACGCGGCGGTCTAAGCTGTCGCCTGCTGACGCAGGGGAATGTTTCGCATGGCTGAGTTGATCACCACGGGGCTCCCGCCGGCCCTCGTCGCCGCGGCATTGGCGATCGGCTATCTCCTCGGCTCGATACCCTTCGGCATCATCCTGACCCGCCTGGCCGGCGGGCCCGATCTGCGCAGCATCGGCTCCGGCAATATCGGCGCGACCAATGTGCTGCGCACCGGCAACAAGAAGCTCGCGGCGCTGACTTTGGCCGGCGACATGCTCAAGGGCACGCTGGCGGTGATCCTCTGCTTCCATCTGCTCGGCGGCAAATCGGCGGCGGTGCTCGCCGGCATCGGCGCCTTCGTCGGGCATGTCTTCCCGGTCTGGCTCCGCTTCAAGGGCGGGAAAGGCGTCGCCACCTATCTCGGCGTGCTGATCGGGCTGAAATTCTCCATCGCGATCGTCTTCGCCGCGATCTGGCTCAGCACCGCCTATCTCTCGCGCTATTCCTCGCTCTCGGCGCTGCTGGCGAGCCTGCTGACGCCACTGCTGCTCTGGTTCTGGGCCGGCGAGCGCCAGATGGCGCTGGCGATGGCGCTGCTCACGCTGCTGCTGTTCATCATGCACCGGAGCAATATCGCGAGGCTTCTGGCCGGGACCGAAGGCAAGATCGGGCAGAAGGGCTGAGTGCCATGGCCGGGATCGCGCTCACCGATCGCCAGCGCCTCGATTGGCTCAGGCTGATCCGCAGCGAGAGCGTCGGCCCGCGGACCTTCCGCTCGCTGATGAACCGGTTCGGCGGCGCGGCCGCGGCGCTCGACGCCCTGCCGGACATCGCCCGCCAGGCCGGCCGCAGGCTGCGCCTGTGCAGCCCGAGCGAGGCCGAGCGGGAGATGGTCGCGCTGGAGCGGCTGGGCGGCGTCTTCCTCGCCATGGGAGAGGCCGGCTACCCCACCGCGCTCCAGGCCATCGACACCGCGCCGCCGCTGATCGCCGTGATCGGGCAGGCTCAGGTTCTGGCCAGGCCCGCCGTGGCGCTTGTGGGCTCGCGCAACGCCTCGGCGGCGGGGCTGAAATTCGCCGGCCGGCTGGCGCGCGAACTCGGCGAGGCCGGTTTCGCCATCACCTCCGGCCTGGCCAGGGGCATCGATACCGCCGCCCATGAAGCCAGCCTCGGCAGCGGCACGATCGCCGTGCTGGCCGGCGGGCTCGACCAGCCCTATCCGCCGGAAAACCTGCCCTTGCTCGCGAGGCTCCAGGAGCAGGGGGCGGCCATCAGCGAGATGCCGCTCGGCTGGGTGCCGCGCGGCCGGGATTTCCCGCGGCGCAACCGCATCGTCTCCGGGCTCTCGCTCGGCACGGTGGTGGTCGAGGCGGCGCGGAAATCGGGCTCGCTCATCACCGCGCGCTTCGCCAATGAGCAGGGGCGGCTGGTCTTCGCGGTGCCGGGTTCGCCGCTCGATCCGCGCGCCGAAGGCGGGAATCATCTGATCCGCGAAGGTGCGATCCTCTGTGCGGAGGCCGCTCACATCATCGAGGCCCTGGCGCCGCTGCTCGCCGCCGATCCCGCCGCCGCGCATCGCGGATCGCAGCTATGGGATGCGCTGCCGGCCGAGGAGGAGCCGCTCTGGGACGAGCTCGACCTGCCCGATATCGCGCCGGCCCCACGGGCGCCGGCCGCCCTCGGCGATCCGCCGCTGCGGCAGGCCGAGCCCGCCGCGGCCGGAGACAGCGCGAGCGCCCCGCCTCCGGACCTGCTGGAGCTGATCGGCCTGGCGCCCTTGTCGCTCGACGATCTCGTCAGGGCGAGCGCCCGCCCGGCCCGCGACGTCAGCCGGGCGCTGCTCGAGCTGGAACTGAGCGGCGCGGTGCTGCGCCATCCCGGCGGCTCCGTCAGCCGGGCGCTCTAGCCGTCGCTCTGCCCCAGCACGCCGTCGGCACGCTCGGCGACCTGGACCGACGCTTCGATCCGGACCATTTCGAGGAAGTAGGCGAGGGTGTCGAGCCGCACCGCCATCGCCATCACGCGCAATTCCGCGGCGATGGATTCGATGTAGCACGCTACCGAGAGTTGTGTGACCGGCAGGGGACCGGCGGCCTGGAGCGGTCCCGTCACGAGCGCATGGCCTGCGCCATTCTCCGCATTGGCGGGCCGATCATAGGGAGCGGGCATCGGTTTACTGCCGGGCATTGCGTTCTCTGGCTGGCACAGCAGCACGACGTGAGATACGGCGCTGCGCGGCATGCAACCTATAAGAGCATACGCAGTTCCTGGCAACCGTCCTGACGTTTTCCGCTAGGTCAATTCAGCATCAGGACCATCAGCGGCAGGGTGGCGAGCGCCAGCAGCGTCTGCAGCGTCGTAATCTCGGCCATCAGCGGCGCGTCGCCGCCGAGATCCCGCGCCAGGAAATAGGCCGCCGTCGCCGTCGGCACGCTGCTGGCGATCACCGTCATGGTCAGCGCCGTTCCGGTCACGCCGAATTGCCGCGCCAGCGTCCAGGCCAGCAGCGGCATCACGATCAGCTTCAGGACGAGCGCCAGCCCATGCGCGGGGCGGGGCGCCGCCAGGCGCTTCAGATCCAGCCCCGCACCGACGACCAGCAGCCCGACCCCGAGCGCAGCCCGACCCATGATGTCGACATAGGTGGCGACGGCGGTGGGGATCATCCACTGCATCTGGTTCAGGACGAGCCCCAGCGCCGAAGACCAGATGAAGGGGTTGAACAGGATCGAGCGCAGCGTCGCCCCCGCGCTCATCCGCTGGCCGGCGGCGAATTGCGCGAGAACCAGCACGCACATGATGTTCAGCACCGGGATCATCGCGGCGACGGCGATGGCCATCAGCGTCGCGCCCTCGCGCCCGTTCAGACCGGCGGCGAGGGCGAGCGCGACGAAGGTGTTCCAGCGCACCGAACCCTGGAAGATCGAGGTGAAGGCCGGCCCGTCTATGCCGATCCGCAGCAGCAGCGGGCGGATGGCGAGCAGCAGCCCGGCGACGATCAGGATCGCCAGGACCAGGCTCATCCCCATCGCCAGCACGGGGAGCCGGCCGAGATCGGCCATCGCCAGCGTGTAGACGACCACCGCCGGGAACAGCACCTGATAGGTCAGGCGCTCCACCCCCAGCCAATGCGCGGGCGACAGCACTCCGCGGGCCTTGAGCGCCCATCCGGTAGCGATGACGAGAAAAACGGCGATCAGACTGTCGGTCATGGAGATCAATGGCGCAGGGGTTGTCGGCAGGGGCGCTGGTGGAACCGGCGCGATGAGATCGGCGTTGTTCGGGAGGTTCATGTACCTGTCATGGCCCCGCTCGCGTCACAAGCGCAGCGCCGGCACGGGGGTCTGCAATGGCCGCATTGCCGCCGCGATTGGTTCAGGGGCGGTTCAAGACAGGCGCTGCAGGATGCGCGCAGTCGCAGCCCTCGCTCAACCCGGAGGATCCTATGACACGCTTCACCGCCAAGCCCGCCGCCTCGCTCGCCATCGTCGCGCTGGTCGCGGGGGTCTGGGCGGCTCCCGCCGCTGCGCAGGCCCTGCCGGCGCCGCAGGCCGAGCGGCTCGACGCCGCCGCCGCCGATTATTCCTATTATCGCCACCGCGGCTGGCGCGGCAATCGCGGCGCCTTCGTCGCCGGTGCGGTCGGTCTCGGCGTGCTCGGCGCGGCGGTGGCGGCGAGCCAGCCCGCCTATGGCTATGGCTACGGCTATGCCGAACCGGTCTATGTCGAGCCGGAGCCCTATGCCTATGGCTATGGTTATGCGCCGGTCTACGAGGTGCCGGTCGCGCCCTATCCGCGGCGCCGCGGACCCTATGCCGACACCTATCGCGGGGCGCCGGATCCGGCGCGCGGCGGGCGCTGAGCCCTGCGGCGGACGCAGGATCACGCATTCCATTCAACAGGCCGTGCTGCGGCCGGAAGGTAGCGACCATGAAACGTATGACAGGGCTCCTGCTGGGCTGCGCGAGCCTGGCTCTCGCCGCGCTGGCCTCGGCTCAGCCCGCCGCAGCGCAATATGGCTGGCGCGGCTATGATCGCTATGACGGCTATGGCCGATATGAGCGCTATGACCGCCGCTACGACCGCGGGCCGCGCTATGGCCGCGCTCCGAGCCGGGAGTATTACGCGCCGCGCGGCCAGGCCCGCGGGCCGGTGATCGTCAATCCCGGCCGCAATATCCCCGGCGGCAATGCCTATCGGATGCAGCCCGGCCCCTATGGCAGCTACGCAGTGCCGGTTCAGCCGGGCAATGAGGGGCGCTACGGCAACCCGAACAACTGATCGGTGAACTCGCACCGCCGGCCTGCGGCGTCGATGTCGCAGCCGGCGATGCTTCGTTAACCATAGGAGAGTGATATACCCGGGATAGGGGCCGATTCCGCCGCGGGCGGCGCGGCCGGTGTCATGGGGGGCAGGGATGGTTCAGCGGATCTGGCTCGTCGGTCTGGCGAGCGTGGCGGTTTCGATGTTCGGAGCGGCCGGCGCAGCGGCGCAATATTTCGATGACGGCTACCGCCGCGGTTACGATCGCGGCTATTCGCGTGGCTATGAGCGCGGCTACGAGCGTCCGAGCCGTTATGAGCGCGGCTATGACCGCGGCTATGACGACCGGCGCGGCTATGGTTCGCGGCAGCAAATGCGCTCGAATGATCCGATGGCGGGCATGTCGCTCGAGGAGCGCAAGCAGGCGATCAAGAACCATCGCGAAGCGCAGAAGAAGGCGATCAAGCGCGGCTACGTCATTCCTTGAGCGGGATGGTCTCCTGCTCGGCATCGGCGATCTCGGGCTGAGGCGGCTCCATCCGCATCAGCCTGTCGAGCGCGCCCTGGAGGATGTAGGCGGCGGCCATCTTGTCGACCACGGCCGCACGCTTGGCCCGCGACGCATCGGCGAAGAGCAGGGTGCGGGTCACCGCCAGGGTCGACATGCGTTCGTCCCAGAAGGCGATCGGCAGCGGCGTCAGTGGCACCAGATTGCGCACGAAGGCGCGCGTGGACTGCACGCGCGGACCCTCCGTCCCGTCCATGTTGAGCGGCAGCCCGATCACCAGCCCGGCCACCTGATGCTGCGCCGCGATCTTCAGAAGCTGCGCGGCATCGAGCCCGAACTTGACCCGCTTGATGGTCTCGAGCGGTGTCGCGATCTGCCGTTCGACATCCGACAGGGCGAGGCCGATGGTCTTGGTGCCGAGGTCCAGCCCGAGCAGCCTGGCGTGATCGGGCAGGGCGAGAAAGGCTTCGAGCGGCACGAGATTGCTGGACATGGCAGAGGGCCTAGCATGCGCCGCCGCCCGGGGCGAGCGGCGCATGGTCTCGATTCGATCAGCCCTGCGGCTTGATGCCCGCAGCCGCGAGCGACTGCGCCCATTTCTCGATTTCCTCGGCGAAGAGCTTGGCATGCGCCTCGCGGGTCCATTGCGCCTCCGGGAAGGTGCTGGTGCCGAAGGCCTTGAAGCGCTCCTGCACCGCAGGCTGCTTCAACGCCTCGCGCAGGGCAGCGTTGAGCTTGTCGAGCACCGCGGCCGGCGTCGCCTTGGGCGCGTAGAGCCCGTGCCAGATCGTCATGTCGAGCTTGGCACCGGCCTCGGTCATCGTCGGCGTCTCGGGCAGGACGTCGAGGCGCTCGGCGGAGGTCACCGCATAGGCGCGGATCTTCTGGCCCTGGATCTGCGGGATCGCCGAGGTCGACTGGTCGCAGAGGATGTCGATCTGGCCGCCGACGAGATCATTCATCGCCGGGCCGGTGCCGCGATAGGCCACCTGGGTGAATTTCGCACCGAGCTGCTGCGACATCAGCACCGCGCAGAGATGCGAATTGGAGCCGACGCCGGCATGGGCGATCGTCAGCTTCTCGGCATTCTGCTTGATATAGGGGAAGAAGGCCTTGGCATCCTGCGGCGGCAAGGCGAGCTTGCTGGCGATGACCATCGGGCCGGTATTGACGAGGCCGATGGCCGCGAAATCGGTCTTGGTGTTGTAGCCGAGATTGCCATAGAGGGCCGGCGCCGCCGCCAGCGCGAGATGGTGGATCAGCAGCGTGTGCCCGTCCGGCTCCGCCGCGGCCAGGCGCTTGGCCCCGGCCGTGCCGCCGGCGCCGGCGACGTTCTCGATCAGGATCGGCTGGCCGAGCGTCTTGCTCATCTGCTCGCCGAGCAGCCGGGCGATCACGTCGCTGGGGCCGCCGGCCGCGAAGGACACGATGATCGTGATCGGCTTGGTCGGATAGGCCTGCGCCATCGCGGGCGTGGAGAGCCCCAATGCCATCAGCCCGGCAAGGGCGGCTCGTCTCGTGATGCTCATGCGTCTTCCTCCGTCGTTGAAAAATGCCGCTCTGTGTCGGCTTCGGGTGGGTGAAATCGGCCCGCCGCGCCTCAGCGCAGATCGGACAAATAATGCGCCTCCTGGGTCAGGCACAGGCTGGTGCGCAGCTCGACCGGCGAACCGTCGAGCGAGAGCGCGATCCGGTCGATCGCCAGGGCAGGGGTGCCGGGCGCGACGCCGAGATGCCCGGCCTGCTCGGCGTCGAGCGCCACCGCCTTCAGCCGCTCGCGCGCATGGGCGACGGTGATGCCGTAGCGGGTCGCGAACAGGCTGTAGAGATTGTTCGGCACCGGCCCGTCCTCTAGCCCGGGCACGATGCGCGCCGGCAGGACGATCGTCTCCAGCACCAGCGGCGAGGTGCCGAGCGAGCGGATGCGCCTGATGCGCAGGACCGGCTCTGTCTCCCCGAGCTCCAGCGCCTGCCGCTCGCGCGGATCGGCGCCGCCGCCGGCGATGCCGATCACCCGGCTGTCGGGAAAGCGGGGGATGCCGTCATCGGGCACCAGCTTGAAGAATTGGAACAGGATGCGCCGCTCGTCATGCTCGGCGACGAAGGTGCCGCGGCCCTGGCGGCGGACCAGCAGGTTCTCGGCCGCCAGCTCGTCCAGCGCCTTGCGGACCGTGCCCTGGCTGACGCCGATCTCGCTCGCGAGCTGGCCCTCGCTGGGCAGCGCCATGCCGGGCGCCCACACGCCCTCGACGAGTCGGCGGACGAAAATCGCCTTCACCTGCCGGTAAAGCGGGCGGAACCCCAGAATTTCGGCTCCGGCGGCCTGATCTGGCCGCGCTGCAAATTCGAGCTTGTGCTCAGTCATGTGTCTTATATAAGACTGTTCGCAAGGCCGGTCGAGTCCTGTTTTGGCTGCCGGACACGAGATCGCTGAGAGGAGACACCCATGAGCAAGCCCCACCTCCTGGTGCACGAGAAGAAGGACACCGTCGGCGTCGTCGTCGTCGAGGGTCTCAAGGCCGGCACCGACATGCTGTGCGTCGTCACGCACGACAATTCCGACTTCCGCCTCACCGCCAAGATGGACATCCCGATCGGCCACAAGGTCGCGCTCAAGGACATCAAGAAGGGCGAGACGATCTGGAAATACGGCCAGGACATCGGCCAGGCCCGGGCGGATGTGAAGCAGGGCGAGCACCTGCACGTCCACAACGCCAAGACCAAGCGCTGGTGAGCCCGCGCCGCCCCGCCTAGAGGGTCGGCTTCCCCATTCTCCGGGCTCCCCGAGCGGTCGAGCCCAATTCCTCTGAAAGGACCTGAACCATGTCGATCGTCGCGAATTTCGATCTCGTGAAGGGCAAGCTCGGCCGGATCAAGGGCCGCAAGATCGAGGCGCCCGAATTCAAGGCCCCGATGATCAAGCGCCCCTCCGGCCGCAGCCTCGATTCCTTCGTCGGCTGGCGCCGTGAGAACGGCCGTGTCGGCGTGCGCAACCATGTGCTGCTGCTGCCGCTGGACGATCTCTCCAACGCCGCCTGCGAGGCCGTCGCCAACAACGTCAAGGGCACGCTGGCGATCCCGCACGCCTATGGCCGCCTGCAGTTCGGCGAGGATCTCGAGCTGCATTTCCGGACGCTGATCGGCACCGGATCGAACCCGAACGTCGCGGCCGTCGTCGTCATCGGCATCGAGGATGGCTGGACCAAGCGCGTCGTCGACGGCATCGCCAAGACCGGCAAGCCCGTGGTCGGCTTCGGCATCGAGGGCCATGGCGACATCGCCACCATCGCCAAGGCCTCCTATGTCGCCAAGGAATTCGTGCAGTGGGCGACCGAGCTGCAGCGCGAGAAATGCGGCATCGAGGAGCTCTGGGTCTCGACCAAATGCGGCGAGTCCGACACCACCACGGGCCTGTCCTCCTGCCCGACCGTCGGCAACATGTATGACAAATGGATCCCGCGCGGCGTCTACGGCGTCTTCGGCGAGACCTCCGAGATCACCGGCGCCGAGCATCTCTGCAAGGCCCGCGCCGCCACGCCGGAAGTCGGCGAGCGCTGGTACAAGATGTGGAAGGCCTATCAGGACGACGTGATCGAGGCCCACAAGACCGATGATCTCTCGGATTCGCAGCCGACCAAGGGCAACATCGCCGGCGGCCTGACCACGATCGAGGAGAAGGCGCTCGGCAATCTCGAGAAGATCGGCCGCGAGTGCAAATACATCGACATCCTGCAGCCGGCGGAAGCGCCGACCAAGGGTCCGGGCCTGTATTACATGGACACCTCCTCCGCCGCGGCGGAATGCGTGACCCTGATGGCGGCGGGCGGCTATGTCGTGCACACCTTCCCGACCGGCCAGGGCAACGTCATCGGCAATCCGATCGTCCCGGTCATCAAGATCACCGGCAATCCCAAGACGATGCGCACCATGCCGGAGCATATCGACGTCGACGTCTCCGGCATCCTGCGCCGCGACATGACGATCCCGCAGGCGGGCGACGCGCTGATCCAGACGATCGTGCGCACGGCCAATGGCCGCCTGACCGCGGCCGAGGCGCTGGGCCATCGCGAATTCTCGATGACCAAGCTCTATCGCTCGGCCTGACCTGACCTAACGTCGACGACGCGCGGCGAGCCGCCGCGCGTCACGGGGCCCGGGGCTGAGCCGCGCCGGTGCCCGAGCCTTCGGAGCGCCGTCGTGTCCACCGCCATTTCCGCCCGCCCGGGCGTGATCCGTCCGCTTGTCGACGGTGTCGCCCTGTCCGTCGTCGTCGCGGTCGCGGCCGCTCTGGCCGAACCCGCCGTGAAGGCGGCCGCGGGCGGGCGGTTCGGCCTCCCGGCCGTGGTGATCGCGCTGATCTTCGGCATGCTGCTGCACCCGCTGGCCAACAGGCAGCGCTTCCAGCCGGGCATGGTGTTCTGCGTCAAGAAGATGCTGCGCTGGGCGATCGCGCTGCTCGGTCTGCGCGTCGCGCTCGGCGACATCGTCGCGCTCGGCCTGACGACCGCGCTGATCGTCATCGCGTCGATGGCCGCCACCGTCGCATCCGGCTTCGTGCTGGCGCGCTTTCTCGGCCGCGAGACCGGCATGGGCGCGCTCGCCGGCGTCGCGACCGCGGTCTGCGGCGCCTCGGCCGCCCTGGCGACCGCGACCGTCGTCCCGGATTATCGCAGCAAGGCCGCCGACGTCGCCTTCACCGTGATCGCCATGAACGCGCTGTCGACGCTGGCGATGCTGTTCTACCCCTTGCTCTGCGTCTGGCTCGGCCTGACGCAGGCGCAGACCGGCGTGATGCTGGGCGCCACCATCCATGACGTGGCCCAGGTCGTCGGGGCGGGGCAGGCGGTCTCGATCGAGGCCGCCAATGCGGCGATCATCGTCAAGCTGTTCCGCGTCTTCCTGCTGCTGCCGGCGGTGCTCATCGTCGGCTGGTGGCTGGTCCGGGACGGCGCCGATGCCGACGTCTCCGGCAAGGCGAAGGTGCCGGTGCCGGTCTTCGCCATCATGTTCCTGGTGCTGTGCCTGGCCAACAGCCTGCTCTCGACACTGCCCTCCCTGGCTGGCACCTATGGCCCCCTTCGCGACCTGCTGCTGGAGATCTCGCGCTGGGGCCTGCTCGTCGCCATCGCGGCGTTGGGGCTCGGCACCTCCATCGGCGCGATGGCGAGGCTCGGCTGGCGGCATCTGCTGCTGGTCACCGGCACGAGCCTCGTCATCCTGGTCGTCGTCACCGGCAGCCTGCTCGCGCTGGGCTGACCGCAACCCTCTGGAGCACGCTGATCATGGCCGATATCGTCATCACCGAATTCATGGACGAGGCTGCGGTGGCGGCGCTGCGGGCGCGCTACAGCGTGCATCACGATCCCGAGCTCTTCGCCAAGCCCGACGAGCTGGCGCGGCATCTCGCCGAGGCGCCGGCCCTGATCGTGCGCAACCAGACTCAGGTGCGCGGCGCCGTGCTGGAGGCGGCAAAGGCGCTGAAGGTCGTCGGCCGCCTCGGCGTCGGCCTCGACAATATCGATATGGAGGCCTGCGCCGCCCGCGGCATCAAGGTCTTCCCGGCGACCGGCGCCAACAGCCTCTCGGTGGTGGAATATGTGATCTGCAGCGCCATGGTGCTGCTGCGCGGCGCCTATTTCTCCAATGCCGCGATGCTGGCCGGGGAATTCCCCAAGACCAGGCTGATCGGCCGCGAGATCGCGGGCAAGACGCTGGGGCTGATCGGCTTCGGCGCCATCGCCCGAGACACCGCCCATCACGCCCGCGCGCTCGGCATGAGCGTGATCGCCTATGATCCTTACGTCGCGGCCGACGACAAGGCCTGGCACGCGACGGAGCGGCTCGAACTCGACGGCGTCCTGTCCAATGCCGACGTCATCAGCATTCATCTGCCGCTGACGCCGGAAACCAAGGGGCTGATCGGCAAGGAGGCCTTCGCGAAGATGAAGCCGGATGCGGTGCTGGTGAACGCCGCCCGCGGCGGGGTCATGGACGAGGAGGCGCTGGTCGCGGCGCTGAAGGCCGGTAGGTTGGGTGGCGCCGCCCTCGACGTCTTCGCCGAGGAGCCGCTGCGCGAGGGCGCCAAGCTGTTCAAGGACACGCCGAACCTGATCCTGACGCCGCATATCGCCGGCAACACGGTGGAATCCAACGGGCGCGTCTCCGGCCTGGTCGCCGATCGGGTGATCGCGGCGCTGGAGGGCAGGCTATGACGCAGGTGTCGTTCGAGCGCGCGGAAGCGCGATTGACCGAGCTCTTCGCGGCCGCCGGGGCCTCGGCGGCCAATTCCGCATCCGTCGCCTGGGCGCTGGTCATGGCCGAGGCCGATGGGCTCAAGGGTCACGGCCTGTCGCGGGTGCCGACCTATCTCGCCATGCTGAAGGCCGGCAAGATCGACGGGCAGGCGGTGCCGAAGGCGACGCGCCCGAAGCCCGGCGTGCTGGCGATCGATGCCGCGCACGGCTTCGCCTATCCGGCGATCGACCTCGCCATCGTCGAATTGCCGGAGCTGGTCCGCGAGCAGGGCGTGATGGCCGCGCCGATCCGGCGCTCCAGCCATTGCGGGGCGGCCGGCCTGCATGTCGAGAGACTGGCCGAGCAGGGGCTGGTCGCGCTGCTCTTCGCCAATACGCCCGGTGCGATCGCGCCCTGGGGCGGCTCGAAACCGGTCTTCGGCACCAATCCGATCGCCTTCGCCGCGCCGCTGGCGGGGCGGGAGCCGGTCGTTATCGACATGGCGCTGTCGAAGGTCGCGCGCGGGCCGATCGTCGCCGCCCGGCAGAAGGGGCAACCCATCCCCGAGGGCTGGGCGCTGGATGTCGACGGCAAGCCGACCACCGATGCGGCCGCGGCGCTGGCCGGGACGATGGTGCCGCTCGGCGATGCCAAGGGCGCGACTTTGGCGATGATGGTCGAGATCCTGTCGGCGGCGCTGGTCGGGGCGCATTTCGGCTTCCAGGCCTCGTCCTTCATCGACGACAAGGGCGGGCCGCCCGATACCGGCCAGCTGATCCTGGCGATCGACCCCGCCGCGATGGGCGGCAACTGGTTCGACGAGCGCATGCGGGTCCTCGCCCATGCGATCGAGGAGCAGGAGGGCACGCGGCTGCCGGGGGTCAGGCGCCTGACTCTGCGTGCCAAGGCGCGCGCCGAAGGCATTGACATGCCTGCCGAACTTCTTTCGGACTGAGATCGCCGTTCAGGCGCTGCCGACACCCCGAGACGCCGCTTTCAGCGGCCCTCTGGGATCGCGGCCCGCTCAGACGAAGGCGAAGGCATCGACATCGACCAGGCCGCGGTCGGTGATCTTGAGATGCGGGATGACCGGCAGCGTCAGGAAGGCGACCTGCAGGAAGGGCTCGGCCAGAACGACGCCGAGCCCCTTCGCGGCGGCCCGCAGCGCCTCCAGATCATGGCGGACGGTTTCGAAAGGCCGGTCGCTCATCAGCCCGGCGATCGGCAAGGCGAGCTCCGCCACCACCGCGCCGGCATCGGCCACGGCGAAGCCGCCGCCGATCTCGATCAGCCGGTTCGCGGCGGCCGCCATCGAGGCCTCGTCCACGCCGACCACGCAGAGATTGTGGCTGTCATGGCCGACCGAGGAGGCGATCGCCCCATGCTTCATGCCGAAGCCATGGACGAAGCCGCTGGCGCTGCCGCCATGCCGGCCATGGCGCTCGATCACGCTGACGCGGATCACGTCCCGGGCGAGATCGGGCAGGGCGATGCCGTCCCGGGCCGGCAGCTGCATGGCCAGGCGCTCGGTGATGATCCGCCCCGGCACCACGCCGATGACGGGGGTCTCGCCGTCGCGCGCCTCGCATCGGAAATCGGCCTCGGCCAGACGGCGGCTCCTGACGCTGCCGAGCCCGACCGGCGCAACCGGCACCCGGTCCGCGAAGAGCGCGTCCTCGACCAGCCTGCCGGCGCAGAACACCTGCTTCACCGAACAGGAGGCGAGATCCTCGACCAGCACGATGTCGGCGCGCTTGCCCGGCCCGATGAAGCCGCGATCGGTGAGGCCGAACAGGCGGGCGGCGGAGTGGCTGGCGATCCGGTAGGTCGCCAGCGGATCGGCCCCGTTCGCGATCGCGGTGCGGATCATGAAATCGAGATGCCCCTCTTCGCCGATGTCGAGCGGGTTGCGGTCATCGGTGCAGAAGGCGAGGAAGGCCGAGGCATCGCGCGAGATCAGCGGGATGAGCTGATGCAGATCCTTCGAGACCGAACCCTCGCGGATCAGGATCGCCATGCCCTTCATCAGCTTCTCGCGGGCTTCATCGGGGCTGGTGGTCTCGTGATCGGTCCGGATGCCGGCCGCGAGATAGCCGTTGAGGTCGAGCCCGCGCAGGAGCGGCGCGTGCCCATCGATCGGACGCTCGGAAAACGCCTCGAGCTTGGCGAGGCAGCCGGGATCGCGATGGAGAACCCCTGGGAAATTCATGAATTCGGCGAGGCCGATCACCTTGGGGTGATGCATCAGGGCGACGAGATCGGCCGCTTCCAGCGCGGCGCCGGCCGTCTCCAGATGCGTTGCCGGCACGCAGCTCGACAATTGCACCCGCAGATCCATGCGCATCGCCTCGGCGCAGCGCAGGAAATAGGCGATGCCCTCGATCCCCAGCACATTGGCGATCTCATGCGGATCGCAGATCGCCGTGGTGACGCCGTGCGGCAGCACGCAGCGCTCGAATTCGAAGGGCGTCACCAGCGAGGATTCGACATGGAGATGCGTGTCGATGAAACCCGGCACAGCGATCAGCCCGCGCGCATCATGCTCGCGGCGGCCCTGATAGCGGCCATGCGTGCCGACGACGACATCCCCGCACAGGGCGATATCGCTCTCGACCAGCGCGCCCGTCAGGAGATCGAGCAGCCTCGCGCCGCGGATCACGAGATCGGCGGGCTCGTCGCCGCGGCCCTGGGCGATGCGGCGGGAGAGGGTGGCGGCGTCGATCATCGGCATCATCCTGTCGGGGGCTGAAATCTGCATGGCGGGCCGGCGATTGTCGACCGTTTCAGCCGCGGCGCGAGCTCGGAGCAGTCGATGGCCCTGCCTTTCGCCCCGGCTTGGTCTATAGGGAGCGGCAGTCGCCCCTCGCTCCGGAGATCTCCATGAAGCTCACCTGGTTCGGCCACTCCGCCTTCCGCATCGATCTCGCCGGGACCTCCCTGCTGATCGACCCGTTCTTCACCGGCAACCCGGCATTCGAGGGCGATATCGCAGAGGCCTCCCGGGGGATCAGCCATATCGTCATCACCCATGGCCATGGCGATCACATCGGCGACTCGCTGACCCTCGCCGAGGCGACGGGGGCGACGGTCGTCACCAATTACGACCTCTGCATGTATCTCGCCGCCAAGGGGCTGACATCCTACGAGCCGATGAACACCGGCGGCACGGTCGATTGCGGCGCCTTCAGCGTCAGCCTGGTGCGGGCGGACCATTCCGCGGGTCTGGTCGAGGCCGGGGTCGGCTTCCCCCTCGGCAACGCCAATGGCGCGATCATCAAGGCCGCGGGCGAGAAGACGCTCTGGCATATGGGCGATACCGACATCTTCCCGGGCATGGAGCTGATCAGCGAGATCCACGGCGTCGACATCTGCATCTGCCCGATCGGCGACCGCTTCACCATGGGCGGCAAGGTGGCGGCGCTGGCGATGACGCGCTTCGTCAAGCCGGAGATCGCGATCCCCTGCCATTACGGCTCGTTCCCGCTGGTCGATGCCGGGCCGGAGGCCTTCCTAGCCGGGCTGTCCGGCAGCAGCGTGAAGGCGATGGTGCCGCGCAAGGGCGAGGCGCTGAGCCTCTGAGGCGCCGGCGCGCCTGCCACGCGCCTGCCGCCCGCGATCCTTGCGAGCGGCCTGTCCTCACCTTATAGCCCTGAGCAGCCAGCGGCGCGCCCCGCGCCCCCCATCCAGGAGTCCGCCATGTCGGTCGATCTCGCCACCGTCAAGCGCGTCGCGCATCTCGCGCGCATTGCCGTTCCGGAGGCCGATCTGCCGAAGCTGCAAGGCGAGCTCAACGCGATTCTCGGCTTCGTCGAGCAGTTGAACGAGGTCGACGTCACCGGGGTCGAGCCGATGACCTCCGTCACGCCGATGGCGATGAAGCAGCGCGAGGATGTGGTCAGCGATGGCGGCATCGCCGCCCGCATCGTCGCCAACGCGCCGGCGGCCGAGGATAATTACTTCATGGTGCCGAAGGTGATCGAATAGAGGCCCGCCACCCGCCTCCGTCCCGACCTCCCGCCGACAGCCTTCATCCGGAATTGAGCCCGTGACCGATCTGACCCGCCTGACCCTCACCGAAGCCCGCGACGGGCTGACGGCCAAGAGCTTTTCCGCGACGGAACTGGCGCAGGCCCATATCGCCGCGGTGGAGCAGGCGCGGGCGCTCAACGCCTATGTGCTGGAAACGCCCGAACAGGCGCTGAAACAGGCCGCCGCCTCCGATGCCAGGCTGGCGAAGGGCGAGGCCGGACCGCTGGAGGGGCTGCCGCTCGGCATCAAGGATCTCTTCGCGACAGAGGGCGTGCGCACCACCGCCTGCTCGAAGATCCTCGGCGATTTCGTGCCGCCCTATGAATCCACCGTCTCCAGCCAGCTCTGGCGGGACGGGGCGGTGATGCTCGGCAAGCTCAACAACGACGAATTCGCGATGGGCTCCTCGAACGAGACCTCGGCCTTCGGCAATGTCGTCAATCCGTGGCGGCGCAAGGGCTCGAATGTCGGGGCTGGCGCGGCCAATGCGATCGAGGGCAATCACCTGGTGCCCGGCGGCTCCTCGGGCGGCTCCGCCTCGGCCGTCGCGGCGCATCTCTGCCTCGCGGCGACCGCGACCGACACCGGCGGCTCGATCCGCCAGCCTGCCGCCTTCACCGGCACGGTCGGCATCAAGCCGACTTATGGCCGCTGCTCGCGCTGGGGCATCGTCGCCTTCGCCTCCTCGCTCGACCAGGCCGGGCCGATCGGCAAGAGCGTCCGCGATTGCGCGGTGATGCTGCGCTCGATGGCCGGCCATGACCCGAAGGACACCACCTCCGTCGACAGGGCGGTGCCCGATTACGAGAAGGCGATCGGCCGCTCGGTCAAGGGCATGAAGATCGGCATCCCGAAGGAGTACCGGCTGGACGGGCTCAATCCCGAGATCGACGCGCTCTGGCAGCGGGGCATCGACTGGCTGAGGGCGGCCGGCGCCGAGATCGTCGAGATCTCGCTGCCTCACACGAAATACGCCCTGCCGGCCTATTACATCGTCGCGCCCGCCGAGGCCTCCTCCAACCTCGCCCGCTATGACGGCGTCCGCTACGGCTTGCGCGAACAGGGTCGCGACATCGTCGAGATGTATGAGAAGACGCGGGCGGCGGGTTTCGGCGCCGAGGTCAAGCGCCGCATCATGATCGGCACCTATGTCCTCTCCGCCGGCTATTACGACGCCTATTACCTGCGCGCGCAGAAGGTCCGGACCCTGATCAAGCGGGATTTCGACGATGCCTATGCGGCCGGCATCGATGCGGTGCTGACGCCGGCGACCCCCTCCGCCGCCTTCGGCATCGGCGAGAAGGGCTCGGCCGATCCGGTCGAGATGTACCTCAACGACATCTTCACCGTCACCGTGAACATGGCCGGCCTGCCCGGCATCGCGGTGCCGGCGGGGCTCGACAGCCAGGGGTTGCCGCTCGGCCTGCAGCTGATCGGCCGCCCCTTCGACGAGGAAACCCTGTTCGCGCTGGGCGAAGTGATCGAGCAGGCGGCCGGCCGCTTCCCGGTGACCGAGCGCTGGTGGGCCTGAGGGGCCCGCCAATAGGCTCTCGATAGGCCAAACTGCGAGCCTAGGATCCCGCGCCCCGGCTCCTGCCGGCGCCCTGCCGCTCGCCGCCGCGCCAAGGCGGCCTCGTCCGATCGCGCGAGTGAAGCGGGGCAGGGGCCGTCCGCTTACCCGGTCAGTCAGCTCACTGCGCCAGCTTTCCGCGGCGCAGTATTTTTCAGCGGCGGCTCAATGCGCCGCCGCGGCCGGTTCGGTCTTCTTCACCGGCTGCTCGCGCCGGCCGAGCCGCCCGAGCCAGCGCACCACCACATAGAACACCGGCGTGAACAGCAGGCCGAACAGCGTCACGCCGATCATCCCGGAGAACACGGCCACGCCCATGGACTGGCGCATTTCGGCGCCGGCCCCCGTCGCGATGGCGAGCGGCAGCACGCCGAGGATGAAGGCGAGCGAAGTCATCAGGATCGGCCGCAGGCGCGTCTTCGCGGCGGCCACCGCAGCCTCGCGCGCCGTCATGCCCTCATCCTCCGCCTGGCGTGCGAATTCGACGATCAGGATCGCGTTCTTGGCGGCGAGGCCGACGAGCACCACGAGGCCGATATCGACCAGCACGTTGCGGTCGAGCTCCTGCGAATTCACCCCGATCATCGCGGCGAGAATGCACATCGGCACGATCATGATCACCGCCAGCGGCAGCAGCCAGCTCTCGTAGAGCGCCGCCAGCAGCAGGAAGACGAAGACCACGGCGAGGCCGAAGGCGAGGATCGCCGTATTGCCCGCGAGCTTCTCCTGCAGGGCGATCTCCGTCCATTCGAAGCCGAAGCCGGAAGGCAGCCGCTCCGCCGCGATCTTCTCCACCGCCGCGATGCCCTGGCCGGTCGAATAGCCGCGCGCCATCGAGAGCTGCACCTCGGCTGCGGGATAGAGGTTGTAGCGCGGCACGCGATAGGCGCCGGTGGTGTTGGAGAAGGAGGCGACGGAGCCGATCGGCACCATCTCGCCCGAGGCGTTGCGGGTCTTCAGATCCGCGACGTCGCGCAGATCGAGCCGGTAGGGGTTGTCGGCCTGCGCCGTCACCCGGTAGGTCCGCCCGAGCAGGTTGAAGTCGTTGATATAGGCCGAGCCCATATAGACCGAGAGCGTCTCGAAGATCCGGGTGATCGGCACGCCCAGCATCTCGGCCTTGGTGCGGTCGATATCGGCGAAGACCTGCGGCGTCTTCGTCGAGAACAGCGTGAAGGGCTGCTGGATGCCGGGGACCTGTCCCGCCGAGCCGGCGACGATCCAGGTCGCGCCTTCGAGCGCCGCCAGGCCGCGGCCGCTGCGATCCTGCACATAGCCCTTGAGGCCGCCGCCGCTGCCGATGCCCGGCACGGCCGGCGGCTCGATCACGAGGGCGAAGGCCTCGCTGATCGCGAACATCTGCTGGCGCAGATCGTTCAGGATGCCCTGCGTCGTCAGCCCTTCCTTTTCGCGGTCGACGAAGGGCTTCAGCGTCACGAAGACCACGCCGGAATTGGGCGCGATGGTGAAGGTCGCGCCGTCGAGCCCGGCGAAAGCGACGGCATGGGCGACGCCCGGCCGCGACAGCACGACATCGGTCGCGCGACGGATCACCGCGTCGGTACGGGGCAGGGACGCGCCCGGCGGCAGCTGCAGCGCGGCGATGAAATAGCCGCGGTCGAGCTGCGGCACCAGGCCGGTCGGCGTCGCGGTCAGGCGCTGGCCGGTGACCGCGATCAGCGCGGCATAGACCAGCAGCAGCAGCACCGAGAAGCGGATGAACCGCGCGGTCACGGCGCCATAGGCGCGCGAGAGCCAGTCGAAGGCGGCGTTGAAGCCGCGGAAGAACCAGCGCACCGGCGCGCCGATCGCCCCGAAGAAGCCCTTCGGCTCCTCATGGCTGTGCGGCTTGAGCAGGATCGCCGACATCGCCGGCGACAGGGTCAGCGAGACGAAGGCGGAAATCGCCGTCGAGGCCGCGATGGTCACGGCGAATTGCTGGTAGAAGGTGCCCTGCAGCCCGCTGATGAAGGCCGTGGGGATGAACACCGCGCAGAGCACGAGGGCGATCGCGACCAGCGCGCCGCCGACCTCGTCCATGGTCTTGTGCGCGGCCTCCTTGGGCGACAGGCCCTGCGCCAGATAGCGCTCGACATTCTCCACCACCACGATCGCGTCGTCCACGACGATGCCGATCGCCAGAACCAGCGCCAGCAGCGAGATGGTGTTGAAGGAGATGCCGACCGCGCTCATCACCAGGAAGGTACCGACGAGCGACACCGGAATGGCCACGATCGGGATGATCGCCGCCCGCCAGGTCTGCAGGAACAGGATGACGACGATGACGACGAGCGCCACCGCCTCGATCAGCGTCGTCACCACGGCGCTGACCGATTCCGAGATGAATTCGGTCGGGTTGTAGATGATGCGGTATTCGACGCCGGAGGGGAAATCCCGCGCCTGCGCCTTCATCGTCGCGATCAGCGCGTCGGAGGTGGCGAGCGCGTTCGATCCCGGCCGCTGGAAGATGCCGATGGCGACCGCGTCCTTGTTATCGAGATAGGCGTTGGTGGTGTAGTCCTGCGAGCCGAGCTCGACGCGGGCGATGTCGCGCACACGGATGGTGCCGCCATCGGGCTCGGCGCGCACGACGATGTTCTCGAACTCCGCGATGTCGGTCAGGCGGCCGAGCGTGTTCACCGACAGCTGGAAAGCGCCCTGAGACTGCGCCGGCGGCTGGTTGATCGCACCGGCCGCGACCTGGACGTTGGCGGCGCGCAAAGCGGCGACGACGTCGCCCGCGGTCAGGTTGCGCGAGGCGACCTTGGCGGGATCGAGCCAGATGCGCATCGCGAAATCGCGGGCGCCGAAGACCTGGACGTTGCCGACGCCTTCGACGCGGGTCAGCACGTCCTTCACATAGAGCGTCGCGTAGTTGGAGAGATATTGCGCATCGCGCGACCCGTCCGGCGAGATCATGTTGATGACCATCATCAGATCGGGGGAGGCCTTGCGCGTCTGGATGCCGAGCTGCCTCACCTCCTGCGGCAGCCTGGGCTCCGCCGCCGAGACGCGGTTCTGGACGAGCACCTGCGCCTGGTCGACATCGACGCCGGCCTTGAACACGACGTTGATCGTCACCCGCCCGTCGCCGGTCGATTGCGAGTTGATGTAGAGCATGTCGTCGACGCCGTTCACCTCCTGCTCGATCGGCGTCGCCACCGTCGCGGCCACGACCTCGGCCGAGGCGCCCGGATAGGTCGCGGTGATCGAGACGGTCGGCGGCGCGATCTCGGGATATTCGGCGATCGGCAGGCCGCGCTGCGCAATGGCGCCCGCGATGGTGAGGAGCACCGACAGCACGGTCGCGAAGATCGGCCGGTCGATGAAGAAATGCGCGAAGCGGAACATGTCGTGTCCTGGCCTGACGGCGGGAAGAAGATGACGGCGCGGCTGGCGCGCCGTCGCGCTGGGCTCAGTTGCCGGCGGGCGGCTTGATCTCGGCCGGCTGCGGCGTCACCGGCGCGCCTGGGCGCACCATCGGGTTGGCGAGGCCGCCGATGATCACCTTGTCGCCGGGCGCCAGCCCGTTGGTGACGACGCGCAACCCGTCGCTCATCTGGCCGAGCGTCACCGGCTTCGGCACCACCTTGTTCTCCGGCCCGACCGTCAGCACGATCTTGCTGGCCTGGTCCGAGACGATGGAATCATCCGGAACCAGCAGCGCCGGGCTCTCGCCGGCGAAGACGCGCAGCCGGCCGAAGGTGCCGGGCGTCAGGAACTGGTCCTTGTTCGGGAAGACGACGCGCTGCCGGATGGTGCCCGAGCGCGCGTTCAGGGCATTGTCGACGAAGTCGATCTTGCCGCGGCGCTTCCACTCCCGCTCATCGGCGAGGCGCACCTCGGCCGGCGTCCCGTTCTCCGGGCTGACCGTGCCGTTGCGTGGCGAGCGCCGGGAATAGCGCAGGAAATCCGCCTCCGACGCGTCGAAGGTGAAGTAGATCGGGTCGACGGCGACGATGGTGGTGAGCAGCGTCGCGCCCGACTGGCCGCCGGCGATCAGATTGCCCGGATCGACGCGCCGGCTCGAGATGCGTCCCGCCAGAGGCGCGCGGACCTGCGTCCATTCGAGATTGAGCTCGGCCGTCTTCAGATTGGCCTCGGCCGCCTGCTGCGTTCCCAGCGCGCTGTTGAGATTGGCGCGCCGCTGGTCGACGTCGCGCGCCGTGATCGTGCGGTTCTGCGTCAGGCCCTCGGCCCGCTCGACCTCGTTCTGCGACAGCTCGACCTGCGCCTTGGCGCGCGCCAGATCGGCCCTGGCGACATCGACGGCCAGCTTGTAGGGGCGCTGGTCGATGGTGAAGAGCAGATCGCCCTTCTGCACCAGCGCGCCGTCCTGGAAATGCAGTGACTCGATGAAGCCCGAGACGCGGGCCCGGATCTCGACCTGCTCGCTCGCCTCGAAGCGCCCGGTATACTCGTCCCAATTCGCCACCGTCTTCGCCAGCGGCGCGGCGACCTGGACGGGAGGCGCCGGCGGCGCACCCTGGGCGAGCGCCAGCGGGGCGCCCAGCAGGAATGCGCCAGAGGCGGCGGCGAGAGCGAAGCCCGCGGCGCGGCGATGTGTCATAGGATAACTCCGGAGCCTAAAGCCGCGTCAATTCGACGAAATCGCGGCGTGACAGCGTACAAAGGGCGGCAAGTGACGATTGTCAAGATCCATCACTCGACAGTGACCGCATTCACGTTCCCAATAGCCCAATAGCTGCCGAAAGGTGACAGGATAGCAACAGGCGCTTGCCCGGGGCGTCGCGAGGTCGTAACCGAAGACGGAACCGATTGGATCGAATTCCGGCGGTCCCGATCTCCGGTCCGGAGCGGGAGCCGCCGGGTTTCGCTCAGGACTGGAAGCTCACATGAACGCGCATGTTCGCCCTGCCGACCCCAAGAAGCTGCTCAAGGGCGCGACCGGGGATTGGGAAGTGGTCATCGGCATGGAAATCCATGCGCAGGTCACCTCCAACGCCAAGCTGTTCTCCGGGGCCTCCACCACCTTCGGCTCCGAGCCCAACGACAATGTCAGCCTCGTCGATGCGGCGATGCCCGGCATGCTGCCGGTGATCAACGCCGAATGCGTGCGGCAGGCGGTGCGCACCGGGCTCGGGCTCAACGCGCGGATCAACAAGCGCTCGGTCTTCGACCGGAAGAACTATTTTTATCCCGACCTGCCGCAGGGCTACCAGATCAGCCAGTACAAGAGCCCGATCGTCGGCGAGGGCGAGATCGTCGTCGATCTCTCGCCGACCGAGCAGATCACCGTCGGCGTCGAGCGGCTGCATCTCGAGCAGGATGCCGGCAAGTCGATCCACGACCAGCATCCGACGATGAGCTTCGTCGATCTCAACCGCTCCGGCGTCGCGCTGATGGAGATCGTCTCCAAGCCCGATCTGCGCTCGGCGGAGGAGGCGCGCGCCTATGTCACGAAGCTGCGCACCATCCTGCGCTATCTCGGCACCTGCGACGGCGACATGGAGAAGGGCAATCTCCGCGCGGACGTCAACGTCTCGGTCCGGCGTCCGGGCGAGGGGCTAGGCACGCGCTGCGAGATCAAGAACGTCAATTCCATCCGCTTCATCGGCCAGGCGGTCGAGGTCGAGGCCCGTCGCCAGATCGGCATCCTCGAGGATGGCGGCACCATCGACCAGGAGACCCGCCTCTACGACCCCGGCAAGGGCGAGACGCGCTCGATGCGCTCCAAGGAGGAGGCGCATGATTATCGCTACTTCCCGGATCCGGACCTGCTGCCGCTGGAATTCGACGATGCCTTCGTCGCGGCGCTGAAGGCGGCGCTGCCGGAGCTGCCGGACGCCAAGAAGGCCCGTTTCATCGCCGAATACGGGCTCTCGCCCTATGATGCCGCGGTGCTGGTCGCGGAGCGCGAACAGGCCGATTATTTCGAGGCGGTGGCCAAGGGACGCGACGGCAAGGCCGCGGCCAATTGGGTGATCAACGAGCTGTTCGGGCGGTTGAACAAGGAGGGCCGCGAGATCGCGGCCTCGCCGGTCTCCGCCGCCCAGCTCGGCGGGCTGGTCGATCTGATCGGCGAGGGGGTGATCTCCGGGCGCATCGCCAAGGATCTGTTCGAGATCCTCTGGACCGAGGGTGGCGATCCCCGCTCCATCGTCGAGAGCCGCGGCATGAAGCAGGTCACCGACACCGCCGCGATCGAAAAGGCGGTGGACGAGCTGATCGCCGCCAATCCCGACAAGGTCGAGCAGGTCAAGGCCAAGCCGACCATGCTCGGCTGGTTCGTCGGCCAGGCGATGAAGGCCTCCGGCGGCAAGGCCAATCCGCAGGCCCTGAACGAGATCCTGAAGGCCAGGCTGGGGATCGAGTGAGCGCAGCGGGTCTGATCATCCGGGACGCCGAAGCCGCCGATCTGCCGGCGGTCCGCGCCCTTTTGGTCGAGACCTGGCACGCCACCTATGACGGCATCTATGGCTGGCGGCGCGTGGCGGAGATCACCAATGCCTGGCATTCGCTGGACAATCTCCAGGCGCAGCTCGCGCGCGGCGAGATCTTCCTGGTCGGCCTGATCGGCGACGAGATCATCGCCACCGCCTCGGCGCGGCTGGAGCGGGACCGCGCGGCGCTGCTGACCAGGCTCTACGTCCTGCCCGCGCGCCAGGGGGTGGGAATCGGCCGCACCCTGCTGCAGGTGACGCTCGCCTGCTTCCCGCATGCGCCGGTGGCGCGCCTCGAGGTCGAGAGCCAGAACGAGCCGGCCATCGCCTTCTATGAGCGCATGGGCTTCGCGCTGCAGCGGCAGGCGCGCTTCGACGGCCGCGAAGACACGCCCAACACGCTGCTGATGGCCAAGCGCCTCTTCGCCGAATGAGCCCGGCCATTCCCGCCGCCGGGCGCTTCTGCTAGAGCCGCGCCGGGAACGGGCAGGAGCATGCATGATGGCTAAGCCGGTCGACGAGGCCGAGATCACCCTGAGGGTCGCGCGGCGGGAGGATGTGCGGCGCATCGCCAGCCTGATCCTGATGGGCTCGGCGACGCAGTCGCTGACCGCCGAGGAGGTCGCGGCCGAAGCGGCTCTGCCGGACTATGAGCGCGCCTTCGACGAGGTCGCGGCGAGCCCCGAGAGCACGCTCTTCGTCGCGGAGCGCGGCGGCGAGGTGGTCGGCACCTATCAGGTCACGTTGATCCCGGGCATCGCGGCCCGCGGCCGCAAGCGCGCGAAATTCGAGAGCGTGCATGTCGCGCCGGAATGCCGGGGCATGGGCATCGGCGCGATCATGATTCGCCACGCTTTGGCCTTCGCCAAGGCGGAAGGGGCGGAGCTGGTCGAGCTGAGCTCGAACAAATGCCGCAGCGACGCCCATCGCTTCTACCGCAATCTCGGCTTCGACCAGAGCCATGAAGGCTTCAAGATCGTGATCTGAAGCCGGGCGGCGCGGTTCAGCGCCCCTGGGCGGCCAGCCGCTTGCGGCACTCGCCGGAATATTTGATCCAGTTATAGCCCTGCGCCGTCAGCTTGGCCTTGTTGGCGCGCCATTCGGCGCCGCAGGCGCGCAGGCGGTTGTCGTTCTTCAGCTGCGCCTCCGAGCGCGGCCGCTTCGGCTTGGCCGCCTCCGTCGTCGCATTCTCCTTGGCCGATGCCGCCGGAGCGGTGGCGCCGGGGCGGGGCTGCAGCGGATTGCCGGCGGTCTGCGCCGCCGCGGGCAGGGAGAGAGCCATGAGGCAGGCGGTGATCAGCAAAATGGGGCGCATGGGCATGTCCTCGTCGCGGCCGCCGCAGTCACGGCGAAACTCGCCTCGCTCGGCCGGCGCGCAGTCTCGGCCGGGTCCGAGCCGTTTGACAAGAGGCGGCGGCGGCGGCGCTGCGCCCGCGGGCTTCGCTCACGACATCGAGAGTCTGCGCGCCACGCATCGGGCCGCCCTTCCGGCGCGCGCCGAGCCGGCCTACATCTGCGCTGCCTTGCAACCGCGACAGGATCTGCATCATGACGACCAGCCAGACCAAGCCGATCGAGCTGTATTACTGGCCCACGCCGAATGGCTGGAAGATCACCATCATGCTGGAGGAGTGCGGGCTGCCCTACACCGTGCACCCCGTGAACATCGGCAAGGGCGATCAGTTCAAGCCGGAATTCCTGGCCTTCTCGCCCAATAACCGCATGCCCGCGATCATCGATCCCGAAGGGCCGGACGGGCAGCCGATCTCGGTCTTCGAATCCGGGGCGATCCTGCAATATCTCGGGCGCAAGACCGGGAAGTTCTACCCGCAGGACGAGCGCGGCCGCGTCGAGGTCGATGAATGGCTGATGTGGCAGATGGGCGGTTTCGGCCCGATGCTGGGGCAGACGCATCATTTCCGCCTCTACGCGCCGGAACAGGTCCCCTATGCGATCGACCGCTACACCAACGAGGCCAACCGCCTCTACGGCGTGCTGAACCGGCGTCTCGCCGGCCGCGACTATATCTGCGGCGCCTATTCCATCGCCGACATGGCCTGCATCGGCTGGGCGCGCGGCTGGGAGAAGCAGGGCCAGGACATCAAGCAGTTCCCGCATGTCGAGGCCTGGATCGAGCGCATGCTGGCCCGTCCGGCAGTGGCGGCCGGGCTCGCCGTCGCGGCCGAGCTGCGCAATCCCGCCGGCATCCGTACCCCCGAGGAACATGCGGTGCTGTTCGGCCAGAAGGCCCGCTGATCCGGCGTGACCGGTAGACCGTGACCGGCGGCGGGCGCTCTCGGCGCCGCTGCCGGTCACATCACCGCGCTCAGTTCGACCGCGCCCATTGCACCGAGCGGCAGATCAGCCCGCCCAGCACGCAGCCCGAGGTGGTCAGCCCGTCGCCCGACAGCGTCATCGTGCCGGAATAGGTTTTGCCATCCTCCGGATTGAAGGCGCTGCCGCTCCATTTGCCCGGGCCCGCCGGCTTCATGTCGTAGAAGATGCGCTGGCCGACCTTGGCCGGACCGGACGGGTCCTTCAGCCAGGACAAGGTCCCGCAGAGCGCGTCCCCGCAGCGGGTGAAGCGGACCTTCGACGCGCCGGTGTCGCGCAGCCAGACCCCGGTGACGTCCTGCGCTGCCGCCGGCGCCGCCCATGCCAGGGCCGACAGCCCGATGATCGCGGCCGACAGGGCCGTCTCGACTGGTTTTCTGAAGCCCATCATATCCTCCCTGGACCAGCTATCCTGCTTGGTTCACATGTGAACTATAGCCCAGCCGGCCGCCGCCTCCAAGCCGCTTTCGCGGTGCGGCGGCCAATGCGATCCCCCGAAAGCTCCGCCGCCCGGCAGGCCTCCTCGGCGGACGCGCCGGTCGCCTCTCCAGCCCCGTCCCGGAGCGGGAAAACCTGCGCCGTCGCGCTTCAGAGTGAATCCTCCGTCAACGCGGCAGCTCGAATGCGACTTGCATGGCCTTGAGGATAAAGCCTTTTTCGCGCCGGCAGGATGAATCGATCCTTGCGTTAACCCGGCGATTACGGGTTGTTGAGCTCCGATTCATCGCAATTTTTAGCGTCGCCTTTAATGGCTGGCCGCCAGTTTCGCATCACAAGCCGGGGCCTTGGACGGGTGGCCGGCGCAGAAGACGAAAGGGTGGTTGTCATGGCACGCATGGAGATGAGCGCGATCCCCGCTTCGCTGGTGATCCCGACCGAAGCCTCGGCAGAGGCCTATTACGAACTCGGCCTGATGTATGCGGCGGGCCGGCATCAGCCGGTCGATCTAGTCGCCGCGCAGAAATGGTTCAACATCGCCCAGGCCCGTGGCTGCAGCCGCGCCGCCGCCCATCGCCAGGAGCTGGCGCTGGAAATGTCGCGCGACGAGATCGCCAGGGCGCTGAAGGAGGCGCGCGCCTTCCTGACCCGCCACTGAACCGGGTTCCAGCGACGCGACGTTGCGATCGGATCGACGGGATTACAGGCCGGGCGGGAGCCGAACCGGCATCGGCGGGGCAGCCTTGTCCCTCGGGGAGGTGGCCGCTATAAGCGCGCCGCATCCCCCGACATGTCCCAAGGAATGATCGATGTCCGTCCAGCGTACCTTCTCCATCCTCAAGCCCGACGCCACGCGGCGCAATCTGACCGGCGCGGTCAATGCCGTGATCGAGAAGGCCGGGCTTCGCATCGTCGCGCAGAAGCGCATTCAGATGACGAAGGCGCAGGCCGAGACCTTCTATGCCGTCCATAAGGAGCGGCCCTTCTTCGGCGAGCTCGTCTCCTTCATGACCTCGGGCCCGGTCGTCGTGCAGGTGCTGGAAGGCGAGAACGCCATCTCCCGCTATCGCGACGTGATGGGCGCCACCAACCCGGCCAACGCCGCCGAGGGCACGATCCGCAAGCTCTTCGCCGAATCCGTCGGCGAGAACACCGTCCATGGCTCCGATGCGCCGGAGACCGCCGCCATCGAGATCGCGCAGTTCTTCGCCGGCAACGAGATCACCGGCTGATCCAGCGATCGCTGTCTTTGCATGAGAGGCGGGCCGCATCGCGGTCCGCCCTTTTGCATGGGCTCAACCGGTCGCCATGCCGGATCCATGCTCATGGGTGCAGAGGCTGTGATCGGCCAGCGTCTCGATGACCCGGCATTCCGCCAGCGACCCGTGGCGACAATCCCCGATCATCCGGGCGAGCTCGTCCCGTAGCGCCTCCAACTGCGCGATGCGCCGCCGCACCGCGGCCAGATGCCGCTCGGCGATGCTGTCCGCCCCCGCGCAGGAGGCCCGGGGATCGCGCGTCATCGCCAGCAATTCCCGGATATCCTCGACCGAAAAGCCGAGATCGCGGCCATGGCGGATGAATTGCAGCCGCTTCAGATGCTCCTGGCCATAGCTGCGCCTGTTGCTGGCGGTCCGGGCCGGGGCCGGCATCAGGCCGATCTGCTCATAGAAGCGGATCGTCGGCACCTTGACCCCGGCCGCCTCCGACAGCGTTCCGATCGGCATCTCCTGCATCGAAGGTGTCTCCCACCAGATTTTCGCTTGATCCTCTAGTCGCTAGAGCATGTAGCGTTCGGGCCTCTACGATGAAAGGCCTACCCGATGAGCGATTCCTGCACGAGACATCATGATCATGCCGCCGCGACCCCAGCCGCGCCCGAAGCGAGCTGCGGCTGCTCCGGCAACCCGGTCTTCGACGGCGTCGACCCCACCTATAAGCGCATCCTCTGGACCGTGATCGCGCTGAACGGGGTGATGTTCCTGGTCGAACTCGTCTCGGGGCGGCTCGCCGGCTCGCAGGCGCTGCAGGCCGATGCGCTGGATTTCCTCGGCGACACCCTGACCTATGGCCTCAGCCTCGCCGTGATCGGCATGACGCTGCGCACGCGCTCGCTCGCCGCCATGGCGAAGGGCCTGTCGCTGAGCGTGATGGGCCTCTGGGTTCTGGGCTCGACGCTCTATCAGCTGCTCGGGCCGGGGCTGCCCAAGGCCGAGATCATGGGCGTGGTCGGGTTTCTGGCGCTCGCGGCCAATCTCGCCAGCGTGCTGCTGCTCGCCCGCTACAAGGATGGCGACGCCAATGTCCGCTCGGTCTGGCTCTGCTCGCGCAATGACGCGATCGGCAATGTCGTCGTGATGATCGCTGCGCTCGGCGTCTGGGGCAGCGCCACGGCCTGGCCCGATCTGGCCGTCGCGGCGATCATGGCCGGCCTGTTCCTGCACTCCTCGAGCCTGATCCTGCGCCAGAGCTGGCGCGAGCTGCGGGCCGGGCGCGATCTCGGCGCGCTGGCGAGCCATGGCCATGCGCATGGTCATGATCACGCCCATTGAAAGCCTTCTGCCAACCGGGCCGGGACCGCGTCGCCGCGGCTCCCGGATCGGACGGGGCAGGGCGATCAGAAGCCGAGATCGAAGGCGTAGCTGGCGGAGACGCCGATGGTGAAGGAATCGCGCGAGCCGAATGTCTTGACGATCGGGGTCCGCACGGCGTCGCCCATCAGGTGCTTGTATTCGACATAGCCGGTGGTGGAGAGCCGTTCCGTCCAGTTGTAGGTCGCCTGCGCCAGCACGCCGACGGAGTGGACGCCGGAATTATAGCGCTGCAGCAGCCCGCCGGTGCCGATGCCCGAGAGCGGCCCGAAATAGGTGCGCAGGTAATCGGCGCTGACCAGCGTCATGCGCGGCCCGGCGCCGATCTCCCAAGCGCTGCCGATGCGGGTGAAGGCATCGAGCTTGACCTCGGCGACCATGGCGTCATGGGCGATGAAGCCGCGGCGCAGATCGACGCGGCCGCGCAGCCAGGAGGTCGGATAGAACTCGACGAAGCCGCCGGCCTCGAAGCCAAATTTGGTGTTGCCGACCAGCGAGAGGGCGGGGTTGGTGCTGGCCCGGCGCTCCCAGAGCAGATTGCCGGAGAAGCCGATCCGCCAGCCCTGGCCGGAGAAGAAGCCGATCGAGAGCCCGTCATCCTCGGAGGACCACCAGGTGCTCTTGATGCCGCGCCCCAGCGAGATGATCGGCCGCGGCCGGAAGATGTAATCGTCCGAGCCGGCGTAATCGGGTTGATACCGCAGCCCGGCGCCGAGCTTCAGATTCCAGTTCTGGGCGGATTGGGGGGAGGTCAGGGTGCTGTAGTCGCTGGATTGCGCGGCAGCGCGCTCCACCGGCGACAGGACGAGGCAGGCGAGAAGCCCGGCGACAAACGCAACGCAACGCATCGACACAACTCCGGCGCGACAGCGCCTTCCGATCAGGAATTTCATGCAATCTGACCCGTTAGTGTTAATTGCGCGTTGATATCTGCGCGGTGCTCGCCGGCGGCGCCGGGACGATCCCCGGGGACATGTCCCGCCGGCGGGATTCGCCGAGGCCCTTGCACCCTAGGCCGGGCCGGCTCTGCAAGGAACCGCATTCCCAATCACGGTTGCGTCGGCTACCAGTTGAGCATGACAGAATTGCCCCGCATCGCGCATCACCCCTCGGTCTGCCCGCATGATTGCCCCTCCGCCTGTTCGCTGGAGGTCGAGGTGATCGACGGGCGCAGCATCGGCCGCGTCAGGGGTTCGAAGCGCCAGAGCTACACCGATGGCGTGATCTGCGCCAAGGTCGCGCGCTATTCCGAGCGCATCCACCATCCCGACCGGCTCCTCCATCCGCTGCGTCGCGTCGGCCCCAAGGGCTCCGGGCAGTTCGCGCGGATCAGCTGGGACGAGGCGCTGGACGAGATCGCCGAGCGCTTTCTCGGGATCGAGGCGGAATTCGGCGCCGAGGCGGTCTGGCCCTATTACTATGCCGGCACCATGGGGCTGGTGATGCGCGACGGCATCAACCGGCTGCGCCACGCCAAGCGCTATTCCGGGCAATATTCCACGATCTGCACCACCATGGCCTGGACCGGCTTCATCGCCGGCACCGGCCGTCTCGCCGGGCCCGATCCGCGCGAGATGGCGAAATCGGATTGCGTGGTGATCTGGGGGACCAACGCGGTCCATACCCAGGTCAATGTGATGAACCACGCCGTCAAGGCGCGGAAGACGCGGGGCGCCAAGATCGTCGCGATCGACATCTATCGCAACGCCACGCTCGACCAGGCCGATCTCGGGCTGGTGCTGCGGCCGGGTACCGATGCCGCGCTGGCCTGCGGCGTCATGCACATCCTGTTTCGCGACGGCCATGCCGACCGCGACTATCTCGCCCGTCACACCGACGCGCCGGCCGAGCTGGAAGCGCATCTGAAGACGCGCACGCCGGAATGGGCCGCCGCCATCACCGGGCTGAGCGTCGCCGAGATCGAGGAATTCGCCGCGCTGGTCGGCACCAACAAGCGCAGCTTCTTCCGTCTCGGCTATGGCTTTGCGCGCCAGCGCAACGGTGCCGTCTCGATGCATGCCGCGCTCTGCGTGCCGACGGTGACGGGCGCCTGGCAGCATGAGGGAGGCGGCGCCTTCCACAGCAACAGCGGCATCTACAAATGGCGCAAGAGCCTGATCGAGGGGCTCGACGTGATGGACCGCTCGGTGCGCCAGCTCGACCAGTCGCAGATCGGCCGCGTCCTCACCGGCGATGCCGAGGCGCTGCGCCAGCGTGGCCCGGTCAAGGCGCTCTTCATCCAGAACACCAACCCGGTCTCGGTCGCTCCGGAGCAGGAGCTGGTCAAGCGCGGCTTCGCCCGCGACGATCTCTACACCGTGGTCCACGAGCAGTTCATGACCGAGACGGCCGCGATGGCCGACATCGTGCTGCCGGCGACGCAGTTCATGGAGCATGACGACATCTATCAGGGCGGCGGCCACCAGCACATCATGTGGGGCGGGAAACTCGTCGATCCGCCGGGCGAATGCCGCTCGAACCATGAGGTGATCTGCGCGCTGGCCGCGCGGCTCGGCGCCAGCCATCGCGGCTTCGCCATGACCGCGCGCGAGATCGTCGACTGGACGCTGCGGGAAAGCGGCCGCGGCACGCTGGACGAGCTGATCGCCACTGATTTCACCGATGTACAGCCGGATTTTCGCACGGCGCATTATCTCGACGGCTTCGGCTATCGCGACCGCAAATTCCGCTTCAAGCCGGATTGGCCGGCCGTGCCGAACGCCAATGACGGGGCGGTCGGGCCCTGGCAGCAGATGCCGGCGCTGCCGGATTACTGGAACGTGCTGGAAAGCGCCGACGAGGCCCATCCCTTCCGCCTCGCGACCAGCCCGGCGCGCAGTTTCCTGAACTCGACCTTCACGGAGACGCCGGGTTCGCTGAAGAAGGAGGGCCGCCCGACGCTGATGCTGCACCCGCTCGACGCCGCGGCGCTCGGCATCGGCGAAGGCGACGAGGTCGAGATCGGCAATGGCCGCGGCAGCGTCTTCCTGCACGCCGTGCTGTTCGACGGCGTGGTCAGGGGGGTGGCGATCGCCGAATCGATCTGGCCCAACAGCGCCCATAGGCACGGGCGCGGCATCAACACCATCACCGGCGCGGACGCAGTCGCGCCCTTCGGCGGGGCCGCCTTCCACGACAACAAGATCTGGGTCCGCAAGGCGGCGCTCGGCGATGCCGCGCAGCCCGTGAGCGGCGCGGGCTGAGGCTCGCGGTGGCGACGCCGCGCTGCGTCGACGCCACGCTTGACCTTTGCCGATCGCTATGGACCATCGCAGCGCGCGGATGGGCCGGCCCTTAGGCTGAGTCTCCGCAACCATGGGAATGTCTCGCGATGATGATTCGGCGGATGGGTGCGGCTGTTCTGGCCGCTGGGGTGGCTGCGCTGCTGTCGGTGGCGGCACAGGCCGCGAGCAGCCAGGCGCCGTTGCCGCCGCCCGATCCCACGGCGAAGAACCTCAGCCCCTACCGCATCCAGCTGCGCGCCTTCGACGCCTGCCTGGTCACCCAGTCGCGGCTGATGGGCACCACCCGCGAGGCCGTGCATTCCGCCTGCAGCTGCTACGCCAAGGGCACTGTGGGGTCGATGACGAAGGCGGAGCTCCAGGCCTTCCGCGACACCGGCTATTTCGACGACAGCACCCGCGCCAAGGCGCTCGGCTTCATCGATAGCTGCCGGCTGCGCCGCCCGATCTGACGGGTTGTTACAACCGGGCGGGTTGTATCCTCGCCCTGTTCCTGACATGTTCTGGCAGGAGGCTGCGACAATCTGTTCCATGAACGGAGCGGCCGCAGCGCTGCATCCGGCCGCAGCCATTTCAGGACAGGACATTCAAGCGATGCAACGCGCCGAACGTTTGCTCGATCTGATCCAGAGCCTGCGCCGCCGCCGCCGGCCGGTCACGGCCGATACGCTCGCCGCCGAGCTCGACGTCTCGGTTCGCACCGTCTATCGCGATATCGGCGCGCTGACGCGCCAGGGCGTGCCGGTGCGCGGCGAGGCCGGCATCGGCTACATCCTCGACGCCGGCTTCGACATGCCGCCGCTGATGCTCTCGCCGGACGAGATCGAGGCGGTGCTGGTCGGCATGCGCTGGCTGACCGAACGGGCCGATCCGGTGCTCGCCCGCGCCGCCGAGGATGTCGTCAGCAAAGTGGCAGCGGTGCTGCCTGCGCATCTCAAGCCGATCCTGCTCGACGGGGCGCTGTTCGCGCCCGTCTACGGCGCCGACAAGCCGGTCGATCAGGTCGATGTCGCCGCGGTGCGCGCCGCCATCCGCCAGGGGCGCAAGCTCCAGGTGCGCTATCGCGACGAGGCCGGCCGCGAATCCGAGCGGATGATCTGGCCGATCGGCATGACCTTCTTCGACAGGGTGCGGATCGTCATCGCCTGGTGCGAATTGCGCGGCGCCTTCCGTCATTTCCGCACCGACAGGCTGACCGATCTCGTGGTGCGGGAGGAGCGCTATCCCGCCCGCCGGGCCGATCTGTTCCGGCGCTGGCAGGCGGAGGAGGCGCAGGCCCAGCGCGACGGCGAGGCCTGCGAGAAGAATCGCGGCGCGGCCGACCAGGCTCAGCGCGCGACCAGCGCCCCGTCGACCAGCGCCACGCGGCCGGAGGCGAGCTGCGCCAGGGCCTGAGGATAGATCACATGCTCCTGCGCCAGCACGCGGCGGGCGAGGGTCTCCTCATCGTCGCCCGGCAGCACCGGCACGCGCGCCTGTGCGATCACCGGCCCGGCATCGAGCTCCGGCACGACGAAATGCACGCTGCAGCCATGTTCGGCGACGCCCGCCTCCAGCGCCTGGCGATGGGTGTGCGTGCCCTTGAACAGCGGCAGCAGCGAGGGGTGGATATTGATCATCCGCCCCTCCCAGCGCCGTACGAACCAGGGCGTCATGATCCGCATGAAGCCGGCGAGTGCGATCAGCTCGATCTGGTTGACCCGCAACACCTCGTCCATCGCCCGCTCGAAGGCCTCGCGATCGCCCTGGAAGGCGCGATGATCGACGATGGCGGTGGCGATGCCGAAGCCGCGGGCCCGCTCCAGCCCGCCGGCATCGGGCCGGTTGGAGAGCACCAGCGCGATCTCGGCCGGATGGTCCGGCGCCTGCGCCGCCTCGACCAGCGACACCATGTTCGAGCCGCGGCCGGAGATCAGGATCGCCGTGCGCTTGCGCGGATGGGTCCGGCTCACAGGGCGAGCTTGCCGCGATAGGCGACCGCGTCCTCGCCCGCTGCCAGCGCCACGACCTCGCCGAGCCGCACCGGCGCTTCGCCCGTGTCCCGGAGTGCGGCCTCGACCTCGACCGCCTTGCCGGCTTCCGCCGCGACGATCATGCCGATGCCGCAGTTGAAGGTGCGCAGCATCTCGGTTTCGGCCACGCCCCCGGTCCGGGCCAGCCAGCCGAAGACCGGCAGCACCGGGATGGAAGCCAGATCGAGCGCGACGCCGAAGCCCTCCGGCAGGACGCGCGGGATGTTGTCGGGGAAGCCGCCGCCGGTGATATGCGCCAGCGCCTTGATGCCGGAGGTGGCCTTCAGCGCCGCGAGCAGCGGCTTCACATAGATGCGGGTCGGCGTCAGCAGCGCCTCCGCCAGGCTCTGCCCGGCGGCGAAGGGGGCGGGCGAGGCCCAGCCGAGCCCGGTCATCGCCACGATCCGGCGCACGAGCGAATAGCCGTTGGAATGGACGCCGGAGGAGGGCAGGCCGAAGACGACGTCGCCGGCGGCGAGATCGCCGCGCGGCAGCAGCGCGCCGCGCTCGGCCGCGCCCACCGCGAAGCCGGCGAGGTCGTAATCCTTCTCGGCATACATGCCGGGCATCTCGGCGGTCTCGCCGCCGATCAGCGCGCAGCCGGCCTGGCGGCAGCCATCCGCGATGCCGCGGACGATCTCGACCCCGACAGCGGGATCGAGCTTGCCGGTGGCGTAGTAATCGAGGAAGAGCAGCGGCTCCGCGCCCTGCACGATCAGATCATTGACGCACATGGCGACGAGATCGATGCCGATCGTGCCGTGCAGCCCGCTCTCGATCGCGATCTTGACCTTGGTGCCGACCCCGTCATTCGCCGCGACCAGGATGGGGTCGGAGAAGCCGGCCGCCTTCAGGTCGAACAGCCCGCCGAAACCGCCGATCTCGGCGTCGGCGCCGGGACGTCGCGTCGAGCGCACCAGCGGCTTGATGGCGTCGACCATCGCATTGCCGGCATCGATGTCGACGCCCGCCTGCGCATAGGTCAGTCCGTTCACGCCGGGCTTGGTCATGTCTCGCGCCTCGCTTGGATCAGCGCGAGCGATAGGCAAGCACGGCCCGGCTGGCAAGCCGGGAAGGGCCGCCGACCTTGCCGATCCACCGTTTCCGGGGCTAGCGTCGCCGCCCATCGCCGGGAAAGCGCGCCATGACCCTGCCGAACCTGATCACCATCGGAAGGCTGGTTTTAGTGCCGGTGCTGATCATGATGATCGTCAACGAGCGCTGGCAGGGCGCCTTCATCCTCTTCCTGATCGCCGGCCTGTCGGATGCGCTCGACGGCTATCTCGCCAAGCATCACGGCATGGCGAGCGAGCTCGGCGCCTATCTCGACCCGATCGCCGACAAGGCGCTGATCGTCTCGATCTACATCACGCTCGCGGTCGTCGGCGTGATCCCCTCCTGGATCGTCATCCTCGTGGTCTCCCGCGACATCATGATCGTCTCGGCGGTGATCCTGTCCTGGGTGATGCTGCGGCCGGTGCCCATCGCCCCGATGATCATCAGCAAGCTCAACACGGTCGCGCAGATCGGCTTCGCCGCGCTGGTCCTCGGCAGCAAGGGCTTCGGGCTGGATCCCGGCCCGGCGCTGCAGATCGCGCAGGGGCTGGTGGCGCTGTTGACGCTCGGTTCGATGGCGGCCTATCTCGGCTATTGGCTGCGGCACATGGCCAGCTGAACCGACCGTCCGGGTTCGGCGCCGACGCCTTGGAAGACCGACTGCCCATCCCCATTATCCGCCTCCGGGCGCCGCCGAGCACGAGAGATCGAGACAGATGACATTGCAGCGGCAGATCGGCTTCTGGCTGGCCTCTCTCTTCCTGCTCGTCCTGCTGCTGGTGCTGCTGCGCGACGTGCTGCTTCCCTTCATCGCCGCGCTCGCTCTGGCCTATCTGCTCGATCCGCTCGCCGACAGGCTGGAGCGCCTGGGCATGAGCCGGCTCGCCGCCACCCTCGTCATCCTGGTCGTCTTCCTGCTGCTCTTCGTGCTCGCCCTCGTGCTTCTCGTGCCGCTGCTCGGCCAGCAGCTCTCCGCGCTGGTGCAGAAGCTGCCGACCGACGCCGCGCGGCTGCAGAGCCTGGTGCTCGAGCGCGGCGGGCCCTGGCTGGAGCGGCTCGGCGGGGCGGAACTGGCCAAGGATGCGCAGAGCTCGCTCGGCAACATCGTCGGCGAGGCGACGAAATGGGTCGGCAGCGTGCTGCAGGGGCTGTGGACCGGCGGCACCGCGATCATCGGCCTGTTCTCGCTGCTGGTGCTGACGCCGGTAATCGCCTTCTACCTGCTGGTCGATTGGGATCGCATGGTCGCGACCGTCGATGGCTGGCTGCCGCTCGACCATCGCGAGACGATCCGCGGGCTGCTGCACGAGATGGACCGCTCGATCGCCGGCTTCCTGCGCGGGCAGGCGCTGGTCTGCCTGCTGCTCGGCCTGTTCTACGCCGTCGGGCTCAGCCTGCTCGGCGTCAATTTCGGCGCGCTGATCGGCATCATCTCGGGCTTCCTCTCCTTCATCCCCTATGTCGGCTCGCTGACCGGGCTCGTCCTCTCGGTCGGCGTCGCGATCGTGCAGTTCTGGCCGGACTGGACCATGCCCCTGGCGACGCTGGCGGTCTTCGCCGCCGGGCAATTCCTGGAGGGCAACATCTTCCAGCCGAAATTCGTCGGCGATTCCATCGGCGTGCACCCGGTCTGGCTGATGTTCGCGCTGCTCGCCTTCGGCACGCTGTTCGGCTTCGTCGGGCTGCTGCTGGCGGTACCGCTGGCGGCGGTGATCGGCGTGCTCTGCCGCTTCGCCCTGCGGCAATATCTGGCGAGCAACATCTATCATGGCGGCAGCGCCGCCAGGGCGGCCGAAGCCGCGGCCAAGATCCGGGCCGAGGGCTGAGCCGGCCCCGCAATGCCATGGAAGAGCCCGCAGCCATGACCGAGGCGCCCCGCAAGCCGCGCCAGCTCGCCTTCGACCTGCCGGTGGACAGCCGCCACGGCGTCGAGGATTTCCTCATCGGCCCCTCCAACGAGGCGGCCTATGCGCTGATCGAGGCCTGGCCCGCCTGGCCCGAGGCCTGGCTGCGGCTGATCGGGCCGGAAGGCGCCGGCAAGACCCATCTCGCGGCGATCTGGGCGAAAACCTCGCATGCCTGGACGGTGCAGGCGCAGGAGGTCACCCAGGCCGATGTGCCGCATCTCGTGTCGCAGGGCGCGCTCGTGGTCGAGGATTGCGATTCCGGCCGCCTCGACGAGCCGGCGCTGTTCCACCTGATGAACGCGGTGAAGGCCAAGCGCGGCACGCTGCTGCTGACCGCCCGGAGCGCGCCCGATCGCTGGGGCCTGACGGTGCCGGACCTGCTGTCGCGGCTGCGGCTCGCTCCGCATGCGGTGATCGAGCCGCCCGATGACGCGCTGCTGCGGGCCGTGCTGGTCAAGCTGTTCATCGACCGCCAGCTGATCGTCGACACCGGCATCATCGAGATGCTGGCGCAGCGCATGGAACGCTCCTTCGCCGGCGCGCGCGCTCTGGTCGACGGGCTCGACCGTCTGTCGCTGGAGCGCGGCCGCCGCGTCACCCGCGCTCTGGCCGGCGAGGCGCTGGCGGCGCTGTTTCCGGACACGCCCTAGAAGCGCCCGCCAAGCGGCGCAACCCTTCCAGCGCCTCAGGCCGGCGGCTGCGGCGTCAGCACTTTGCCTTGCGGGAAATCGAAGATCTTGCCGGTCTCGGTCCAGCCGGGCGAGGCGAGCTGCAGGAGATGCGGCGCGAGTTCCTCCGGCGTCTTCAGCGTCAGCGGGTCTTCGCCCGGCATCGCCTCGGCCCGCATCCGCGTCCGCAGCGGCCCCGGATTGACCAGCATCACCTTCATCGGCGTCGTCGCGGTCTCCGCGGCATAGGTGCGCGCCATCGCCTCGACGGCGGCCTTGGAGATCGAATAGGGGCCCCAATAGGCCAGGCATCTATGCGCCGCGCCGGACGAGAGCATGATCACCCGCGGCGCATCCGAGGCCTGCAGCGCCGGTTCGACGCTCTTCAGCAGGCGCCAATTCGCGCTGACATTGATGTCGAAGACCCGGTTCCATTCCTTGGGCGATGCATGGGTCAGCGGGGTCAGCGGCCCCAGTATCCCGGCATTGGCGAGCAGGATGTCGAGCTTGCCCCAGCGCTGCAGCAGGGCGGGGCCGAGCTTCTCGATCGCCGCCGCATCCGCCAGATCGACCGGGACCAGCGTCGCGCCCTCGCTGCCGGTCGCCTTGATCTCGTCATCGAGCTCCTCGAGCGCGCCGGAGGTGCGGGCCAGCGCCACGACATGCGCCCCCGCGCCGGCGAAAGCGAGCGCCGCCGCCCGGCCGATGCCACGCGAGGCGCCGGTGACGAGCGCGACGCGCCCTTGCAGAGGCTTGGTCATCCTGTGGATCCCTGTCGCGGTAGAGCGGAGCTCCGGGGGCGCGACGCCGTCTTGCGGGTCGCGCCGGAGATCCGCGGAGAGGCCCGGCGCCGGTCAGCCCGCCTCGGCCAGAAGCGAGATCTGCTGCTTGGCGCTCTCGCCGATCACGTCGGTCAGCGAGGTCGGGTAGTCGCCGGTGAAGCAATGATCGGTGAATTGCGGCCGCACCGGATCGCGGCGGTCATGGCCCATCGCGCGGTAGAGCCCGTCCACCGACAGGAAGGCCAGCGAATCGGCGCCGACGAACTGCCGCATCTCCTCCAGGGAATGCGTCGCGGCCAGCAGCTTCTCGCGGTCCGGCGTGTCGATGCCGTAATAATCGGGATGGGTGATCGGCGGCGAGGAGATGCGGAAATGCACCTCGCGCGCCCCGGCCTCGCGCATCATCTTGACGATCTTAAAGCTGGTCGTGCCGCGCACGATCGAATCGTCGACGAGCACGATGCTCTTGCCCTCGACCACGCTGCGATTGGCAGAATGCTTCAGCCTGACGCCGAGCTCGCGGACCTTCTGCGTCGGCTCGATGAAGGTGCGCCCGACATAATGGTTGCGGATGATGCCGAGCTCGAAGGGGATGCCGCTGGCCTGCGCGAAGCCGAGTGCCGCCGGCACCCCGGAATCGGGAACGGGCACGATGACGTCGGCATTGGCCGGAGCCTCCTGTGCCAGCACCGCGCCCATCTGCTTGCGGCGCTCATAGATGCTGCGCCCCTTCACGATGGAATCGGGCCGGGCGAAATAGATGTATTCGAAGATGCAGGGCCGCTCCGCGGTCGGCGGGAAGGGCTTGTGGCTCTCGATCCCCGCTTCGGAGACGACCACCACCTCGCCATTCTCGACCTCGCGGATGAATTTCGCGCCGATGATGTCGAGCGCGCAGGTCTCCGAGGTCAGGATCGGGCAGCCATCGAGCTCGCCCAGCACGAGCGGGCGGATGCCGAGCGGATCGCGCGCGCCGATCAGCTTCTTGTTGGTCATGCCGACGAAGGCATAGGCGCCCTCGATCTGGCGGATCGCCTCGACGAAGCGCTCGATGAACTGGCCCTTACGGCTGCGCGCCACCAGATGCAGCAGCACCTCGGTATCGGAGGTCGACTGATAGATCGCCCCGTCCCGCACCAGATTGCGGCGCAGGGTCAGCCCATTGGTCAGATTGCCGTTATGCGCCACGGCGAAGCCGCCGCCATGCAACTCGGCGAAGAGCGGCTGGACATTGCGCAGGATGGTCTCGCCGGTGGTGGAGTAGCGGACATGGCCGATGGCCTGCGCGCCCTTGAGCTTCTCGATGACGGCGGCCTCCGAGAAGGTGTCGCCGACGAGGCCCATGCGCCGCTCGGAATGGAAGCGGCTGCCGTCGAAGGAGACGATGCCCGCCGCCTCCTGGCCGCGATGCTGCAGGGCGTGCAGCCCGAGCGCGGTCAGCGCCGCGGCATCGGCATGGCCAAAAATGCCGAAGACGCCGCATTCCTCCCGCAGCCGGTCGGCATTGGGGTCGAAAGCGTCGTCAGGCACGATCTGCGGGTTCATCGCGGTCTCCATGCATCAGGTCCCGGAGGGTCCTGCGCCAGAATTACGGACGTGTCGTGGCAGGCTTGCTGGTATCGATGATGCGCTGCAGGGCGGCGCGGTCGCCGGCGCCGGGGGCTTCGGTCCGGCGCTGCGGATCGGAGGTCGGGCTGGCCGGGGTGCGCGGCTCCTCGGCCGGGGCCTCGGTCGGCTCGTCGCCGGTCTTCGGCTTCAGCCGCTGGATGAAGTCCGTGTTGATCTCGGCCGGCAGCATGGTCAGCAGCGAGCGCCCGGTCTGCTCCAGGATCGGCCGCGCCTTGGCGTCCCGCGCCCAGGGCGGCATCTTGGTGTCGCCGATCAGCGAGGAGAACAGGAGATAGCCGATCACCGCCAGCAGCAGCCCGCGCCCGGCGCCGAAGACGAAGCCGAGGGTGCGGTCCAAGGCGCCGATGCGCGAATCGAGGACAAAATCCGAAATCCGCGCCGTGATCAGCGAGACGATGATCAGCGTGACCAGGAACAGCGCCGCGATGGTGGCGATCAACGCAATGGTGTCGTTCGGAATATATTGCTTGGCGAGGGGCAGCAGCGAGGGGTGAAACACCCAGGCGACCGCGGCCGCCGCGGCCCAGGAGGCGATGGCGAGCACTTCGCGCGTCAGCCCCCTGACAGCGGCCAGCAACGCCGAGATCAGCACCACGCCGATGACGACGAGATCGAGAATTGTCACTGGCATGGACGGGCCGCTTCGCTCGAATTGGGGATGGCCTGCAGCAAATGGGCGGGCCGCGTTGGTTTTGCTATACGCGCTCGCGTCCGCGGCGTCACCATAGCCGCGGCTTCATTTCACATCTCTGCGAGGCGCGCGCGCCGCGATATCGGCAACGAGCTCCGTGACATGGCCGAAGCGGCGCAGCATCAGCCCGCCGCCATCCCCGGCATCGGCACCGCCGGCCGGCATCAGCGCCGCCTCGAAGCCGAGCTTGGACGCTTCGCGCAGCCGCGCGGCGGCGACCGAGACCGGCCGAATCGCGCCCGACAGGGCGATCTCGCCGAAATACACCGCCTCGGGCGGCAGGATCGCCCCCGTCAGCGACGAGACCAGCGCCGCCGCCACCGCGACATCGGCGGCCGGTTCGTTGACGCGCATGCCGCCAGCGACGTTGAGATAGACGTCGTGCTGGCCGAGCCGCAGCCCGCCATGCGTCTCGAGCACGGCGAGCACCATGGCGAGCCGGCTGTTCTCCCAGCCGACCACGGCGCGGCGCGGCGTCCCGAGCGAAGTCGGCGCGACCAGCGCCTGGATTTCGACCAGCACCGGCCGCGTCCCCTCGATCCCGGCGAAGACGGCAGCACCCGGCGCCGCCTGGTCGCGCCCGGCCAGGAACAGCGCCGAGGGGTTGGAGACCTCCGACAGGCCCATGCCGGTCATCTCGAAGACGCCGATCTCGTCGGTCGGCCCGAAGCGGTTCTTCTGCGCGCGCAGGATGCGGAAGGCGTGCACGCCTTCTCCCTCGAAGGAGAGCACGGCATCGACCATATGCTCGACGACGCGCGGCCCGGCGATCTGGCCGTCCTTGGTGACGTGGCCGACGAGGATGAGGCAGGCGCCAGAGGTCTTGGCGTAGCGGATCAGCGCCTGCGCCGAGCCGCGCACCTGCGTCACAGTGCCGGGCGCGCTCTCGACCTCGCCGGACCACATGGTCTGAATCGAATCGATCACCACCAGCGCCGGCCTGGTACCCTGGTTCAGCGTCGCGACGATATCCTCGACATTGGTCTCGGCGGCCAGGTCGACCGGCGCCTCGGCCAGCCCCATCCGCTCGGCGCGCAGCCGCACCTGCCCGGTCGATTCCTCGCCCGAGACATAGACGACGCGGCGCCCCGCCTGCGCCAGCGCCGCGCAGGCCTGCATCAGCAGGGTGGATTTGCCGATGCCGGGATTGCCGCCGATCAGCAGCACCGAGCCCGGCACGAAGCCGCCGCCGGTGACGCGGTCGAGCTCGCCGATGCCCGCGGTGATGCGCGGCGCGTCCTGGGTCTCGCCCTTCAGCGTCTCCAGCGCGAAGACACGCCCGCGCGCCCGTCCGCCGGCCGCCGGCCGGCCGCCCGGAACCGGCGCCGCCTGCGCCTCCTCCGACAGCGAGGACCAGGTGCCGCAGGCATCGCATTTGCCCTGCCAGCGATGATAGACCGCGCCGCAGGCCTGGCAGATATAGGTCGGTCCGCGCTTGGCCATCTAGCCGGCCCGCCCGCCGCGCGCCGGCAGGATGCGAGCGTGTTCCGGGATCGATGCCGTGGCGCTGCGGCAGGGCGCAGCCGCCGGCTCAGAGCCCGACATAGCGGCGGCCATAGCGGCGTCCGAGGCTGGTCAGGATCTCGTAGCCGATGGTCTTGGCGCCCGCTCCCACCGCCTCGAGATCGAGCGGCCCGCCGAGAAGCGTCACCGCCTCGCCGCGCGCCGCCGAAGGCGCATCGGTGACGTCGAGGATGATCAGATCCATCGAGACCGAGCCGACGAAGGGACAGGCGACCCCGCCGACCAGCGCCGTGCCGCCGGGGAGGGCGTCGGTGCCGCTGGCATTGCGCGGATAGCCATCGGCATAGCCGAGGCAGATGGTGGCGAGGAGGCTGCGGCGGGGTGCCGTCCAGCGGCCATTATAGCCCACCTGCGCTCCGGCCTCGACGCTGCGCAGCTGGATGATGCGGGCCTCGAGGCCGACGACCTGGCGCATCGGATTGGCGCGGCCCGGCGTCGGATTGCCGCCATAGAGCGCATAGCCCGGGCGGGTCAGGGCGTAGGAGGGGCAATCCGGCAGGAAATGGCCGGAGGAGTTCTTGAGCGAGGCCGGCAGCCCGGGAAAGGCCGCGGCGATCGTGGCGAAGTCGGCGGCCTGCCGCTCGCTGGCGGGATCGGCCTCGTCCTCGGAGGCCGAGAAATGCGTCATCAGCAGGCCGATCCCGGCGGCCGCGACCGCGTCATGCCCGCGCGCCAGATCGAGCGCTTCGGACGGCTGCAGGCCCAGCCGGTTCATGCCGGTATCGACATGCAGGGCGGCCGGGCGCACCGCCGCGCCCGTCGCCCGGAAGCCGCTCCACTCCGCCAGCTCGTCCCGCGAGCCCAGCACCGGCGACAGGGCGTGCTCGGCGTAGACCGCGCATCGACCAGGCAGCAGCCCGTTCAGCACATAGATCGTCGCCTCCGGCGCGACGCTGCGCGCCCTGATGCCCTCGGAGAGATGCGCGACGAAGAAGCTCCGGCAGCCGGCGCCGGAAAGCGCCGTGACCGCCGGCTCGATGCCGATGCCATAGGCGTCGGCCTTGACCACGGCGCCCGCTTCGCTCCCCGCCAGCGCCGCCAGCTGGCGCCAATTCGCCACCAGCGCGCCGAGATCGACGGTCAGCGTCGCGGCGTCGGTGTGGGGCTGGACCGTGTCGAAGCGGCTCATAGACGATCCGGCAGATGCGATTCATCGGCGCGGTCGGAGAAGCGCGTGACATCGGCGTCGAATTGCAGCTGCACCGTGCCGGTGGGGCCGTGGCGCTGCTTGCCGATGATCAGCTCGGCCAGCCCATGCGCCTGCTCCATCTCGATCTGCCATTTATTGTGCTCTTCGGTGCCGGGGCGCGGCTCCTTGCCCTTGAGGTAATATTCCTCGCGATAGACGAACATCACCACGTCGGCATCCTGCTCGATCGAGCCGGATTCGCGCAGATCCGACAATTGCGGGCGCTTGTCGTCGCGGCTCTCGACCTGGCGCGAGAGCTGCGACAGCGCGATGATCGGCACCGACAGCTCCTTGGCCAGCGCCTTCAGGCTGGTGGTGATCTCGGTCAGCTCCTGCACGCGGTTCTGGCCGTTCTTGCCGGAGCCCGAGAGCAGCTGGAGATAGTCGATGAACAGGACGTCCAGCCCCTTCTGGCGCTTGAGCCGGCGGGCGCGGGCGACGAGCTGGGCGATCGAGATGCCGCCGGTCTGGTCGATATAGAGCGGCAGCTTCTCGATCTGCGCCGCGACATCGGTCAGCCGCGCGAAATCGGCCTCGGTGATACGGCCCTGCCTGATCTTGTAGGAGGAGATGCCGGACTGCTCGGCGACGATACGCGTGGCCAGCTGGTCGGCCGACATTTCCAGCGAGAAGAAGGCGACGATGCCGCCGTCGACGCTCTTGATCGAGCCGTCGGGCTGGCGCTCGCCGCGCCAGTTCTTGGCGATGTTGAAGGCGATGTTGGTGGCGAGCGAGGTCTTGCCCATGGCCGGGCGCCCGGCCAGCACGATCAGGTCCGAAGGCTGCAGCCCGCCCATGCGCTGGTCGAGGTCGCGCAGCCCGGACGAAATGCCGGACAGGCCGCCGGCGCGCTGATAGGCGCTCGCCGCCATGTCGATGGCGAGGCGCAGCGCCCCGTCGAATTTCTGGAAGCCGCCCTCGTAGCGGCCTTTTTCCGCCAGCTCGTAGAGCTTGCGCTCGGCCTCCTCGATCTGCTCGCGCGGCGGCAGGTCGACCGGCGCGTCATAGGCGACGTTGACCAGATCCTCGCCGACGCCGATCAGCTGGCGGCGGATGGCGAGGTCGTAGACGGTGCGCCCGTAATCCTGGGCGTTGATCACGGTCGTCGCTTCGGCCGCCAGCCGCGCCAGATATTGCGAGGCGGTGATGCCGCCGAGATCCATCTCGCCGACGAAGGTCTTCAGCGTGATCGGCGTGGCGATCTTGCCGGCGCGGATCAGGCTCGCCATCAGCTCGAAGACGCGCTGGTGGATCGGCTCGAAGAAATGCTCCGGCAGCAGGAAATCGGAAACCCGGTAGAAAGCCTCGTTATTGACCAGGATCGCGCCCAGCAGCGCCTGCTCGGCCTCGATGTTCTGGGGCTGGACGCGGTAATCCGGCTCGCGAGTGTCGAGGCGGGCGACGAGGGCGGTTGCTGTGGCCATGGCCTTCGATAGGTCAGAATCGGCGGGCAGGGAAACCGAAACAAAAAGAGAACACAAGATTTAGGCGGAACTCTGCCCGCTGTCCACAGGCCGGCTGCGTCCCCGCTATCGGCGCCGACCGATTCTGCCTCCTGCGCGCGTGCCGCGCCTGCCGCCGGGCCCATGAAAAAGGGCGCCGCGATCGCTCGCGGCGCCCCTGTTTTCGGTCCGGCGTCGCGTGCGATCAGCGATCGTCTTCGCCGGCCTCGGCCAGCGCGGCGCCGACCTCGAGCCCGAGATCGTCGAGGTCGAACTCCTCGCGGGCGGTGACGTTCTCGCCGCGGACCTGGCGCTCGGCCTCCTCGGCGGAGCGGGCGACGTTGATCGTCACCGTCACCGAGACTTCAGGGTGCAGCACGACCGGGACGGTGTGCAGGCCGAGCGTCTTGATCGGCGCGTTGAGCGTGACCTGGCTGCGCGCGACGTTGAAGCCGTCGGCGGTCAGCGATTCCGCGATGTCGCGGGTCGAGACCGAGCCGTAGAGCACGCCGGACTCGCCGGACTGGCGCAGGATCACGACCGAATGCCCGTTCAGCGTCTCGGCGACCGATTCGGCCTCCGACTTCAGCTCGAGATTGCGGGTCTCGAGCTCGAGCTTCTGGCTTTCGAAGCGCTTGCGGTTCTCTTCGGTGGCGCGCAGCGCCTTGCCGCGGGCGAGCAGGTAGTTGCGGCCGAAGCCGTCGCGGACGCGGACGACTTCGCCCATCTGGCCGAGCTTGGCGACGCGTTCGAGCAGGATCACTTCCATGGTCTTCTTCTCCGTGATGAGTCTGGTGGATGGTCAGGCGTTGGGTGGTGGCGGGGGAGCCAGCCGCTTGCGCAGGCTGAACAGGGTGTCGAGGAAGCCGGCCAGGACCAGCAGGGGGGTCAGCACGGCCTGCATCACGACGAGCGCGACATACACCGAGATCAGCATCGGCATGCGCCAGGGCCGGCCGCGCGAGGCGTCGTGCAGGAAAGCGAGGCCGGTGAACATGAAGGCGGCGAGCAGCGCGCCGGTCAGCGCCGCGCCGGCGACGCCGATGAAGCCGCCCAGCGCCGAGGCGACCAGCGCCAGCACCAGCAGCAGCAGGGCCTGGCGGGGCAGGGCGGTGGAGGGGATGAAGGGCCAGGGCCGCGCCAGACGGCCCGAGACCTGCACCACCTTGGCGGCGATCCAGAGATTGAGCGCGATGGTGGTGACGAAGGAGGCGCCGATGCCGACCGGAACGGCCGGGGCCAGCGTCTGCGCGAGATCGCGCACGCCGACATCGGAGGGCAGGTTGACCAGCTTGGCCCGCGACATCTCGGTCAGCAGGTTCTCGATCATCCGGGTGATGACGCCGCGATAAGATTCGTAATCGGTGGTCATCACCAGCGCGCTGCCGACCGTGACCAGGGCCGCCGTACCGGCGATCCAGAGCAGCAGCCGGCCGAGTGGGTACCATTCGACGCCATGCTCCTCCTGCCGTGCGAGCAGCGCGAGATAGGCGATCCACCAGGCGGGGAGGGCGATGATCACGGCATAGGCGGCGCCGGCCGAGGCCACGAGCACGATGGCGATGGCGATCGCCCCGGTGAGGCTGGCGACGAGGCCCGACCGGTGGTTCCAGCCCAGCGCGGCGATGAAGATGGGAAGCGGGGCCGCGGAGTACAGCAGCAGCGCCAGCGGCGATCCCGTGATCACCACTGCGAAGAGCAGAGCCGAAACGAGGCCTGCGCCGATGCCGACGGTTGCGAGCATGTCCTGTCCTGCTGTCCCGCTGCTCGCAGCCTCGCGGCCGGCAGGGTGAGAGGCGCTTTCGCCTCAACGAACCAGGCGGGGTTTCACCGCCGGGCGACCAGATGGAAAGAGAAGGCCCGGCGGCGCCCGAAGACGCCGCCGGAAAACGTATGAGCTCAGCGGATGACGTAGGGCAGCAGGCCGAGGAAGCGGGCGCGCTTGATGGCCTGGGCCAGCTCGCGCTGCTTCTTGGCCGACACCGCGGTGATCCGCGACGGCACGATCTTGCCGCGCTCCGAGATGTAGCGCGAGAGCAGGCGCACATCCTTGTAGTCGATCTTCGGGGCGCCCTCGCCCGAGAAGGGGCAGGATTTGCGGCGGCGGAAGAAGGGGCGGCGTGCGCCGGCTGATGCAGTCGACATGGCTCAGGCCTCCGCGCCGGTGGTTTCGGTGGTCTCGTCGTCGCGACGCGGGCGGTCGCGACGTGGGCCGCGATCGAAGCGATCGCCGCCGCCGCTGCGGTCGAAGCGGTCGCCCCGCTCGCCGCGATCGTCACGGTCGCGCTTCTGCAGCATGGCCGACTGGCCTTCCTCGAGCTCCTCGACGCGCACGGTCAGGAAGCGCAGCACATCTTCGTTGATGCGCATCTGGCGCTCCATCTCCAGCACGGCGGCGGAGGGGGCGTCGATGTTCAGCAGCGAGTAATGCGCCTTGCGGTTCTTCTTGATGCGATAGCCCAGCGACTTCACGCCCCAATACTCGACCTTGGGAACCGAACCGCCATTCGCCTCGATGATGCCCTTGAACTGCTCGACAAGGGTCTCGACCTGCTGCGCGCTGACGTCTTGTCGCGCGAGCATGATATGCTCGTACAATGCCATTGATTGGCCCTTCTGTTTCACCTGCTTCGCCCGGCGCGGAGCCCTCCGAGCCCTGGAACAGGCCCGACAGGATTTCATCGAAGGCGGAGACACGGGATGACGGCGCCTGGAGAAGAGCCTGCGAGCCGTGCCTGCGGGCAGGACTCGCCATCCGTTCAGCCTCCGGCCGAACAAGCAGGGCTGCTCGATACAGCGTCGCCTTGCCCCGCGCAACCGAAATCGCGGCGGTAACCCTGTGAATTTGCATAAAATACCGGCTGAAAGCTTGACGAGGGCGCGCCTGCAATGTGACAGCGCCGGTCCGACGCTGTTTTACCCGCCGTTAATCCTTCAGTCGACCGAGGGCACATGACCATCGCTTTCATCTTCCCGGGACAGGGCTCGCAGGCCGTCGGCATGGGCAAGAGCCTCGCCGAGCAGTTTCCCGCCGCGCGCGCCGTCTTCTCCGAGGTCGACGACGCCCTGTCGCAGAAGCTCTCGACGCTGATGTTCGAGGGACCCCTCGACGAGCTGACCCTCACGGCGAACGCCCAGCCGGCGCTGATGGCGGCGAGCCTCGCCGTGCTGCGCGTGCTGGAGGCGGAGGCCGGGCTCTCGATCGGCCGCGACGCGGCCTTCGTGGCCGGCCATTCGCTCGGCGAATATTCGGCGCTCGCCGCGGCTGGCGCGCTGACGGTGGCCGACGCCGCCCGCCTGCTGCGGATCCGCGGCGACGCCATGCAGAAGGCGGTGCCGGCGGGCGAGGGCGCGATGGCCGCGCTGCTCGGTGCGGAGCTCGATCTCGCCCGCGCGATCGCCGCGGATGCGGCGCAGGGCGAGGTCTGCGAGGCGGCCAACGACAATGGCGGCGGCCAGGTCGTGCTCTCCGGCGCCAAAGCCGCCGTCGAGCGCGCCATCCTCCTCGCCGGCGAGCGCGGCGTGCGGCGCGCCATGCTGCTGCCCGTCTCCGCGCCCTTCCATTGCGCGCTGATGCAGCCGGCGGCCGCGCTGATGCGCGATGCGCTGGCGCAGGTGGAGCTGAAGGCCCCCGCCGTGCCGGTGATGGCCAATGTCGGGGCGGCGCCCTTGTCCGATCCCGACGCGATCCGCGCCTCGCTCGTCGCGCAGGTCACGGGCACGGTGCGCTGGCGCGAATGCGTGCTCGCCATGGCAGCCGCCGGAGTGACCGAATTCATCGAGCTCGGCAGCGGCAAGGTGCTGGCCGGGTTGGTCAAGCGCATCGTCGCGGGCGGCGCCACCATGTCGGTGGGAACCGCCGACGACGTGGCGGCTTATAAGGCGCGGTCCAACTGACAACGGCGGAAAGCCGGAGCACGGGGAGAGACGATGTTTGAGCTCACGGGGAAGAAGGCGCTGGTGACCGGCGCGACGGGCGGGCTCGGCGGCGAGATCGCCAGGCTGCTGCACCGGCAGGGCGCATCGGTGGCGCTGTCGGGCACGCGGGTCGAGGCGCTGGAGGCGCTGGCGGCCGAACTCGGCGAGCGGGCCTTCGTCACGCCCTGCAACCTCTCCGACAAGGATTCGGTCGAAGCGCTTGTCCCTGCGGCGGAGGCCGCGCTGGGCGGGCTCGACATCCTCGTCAACAATGCCGGCATCACGCGGGACAATCTGTTCCTGCGCCTCAAGGACGAGGATTGGGACAGCGTCATCGCCGTCAATCTCACCGCCGCCTTCCGGCTGTCGCGGGCCGCGGTCAAGTCGATGATGCGCCGGCGCCATGGCCGCATCATCTCGATCGGCTCGATCGTCGGGACCACCGGCAATCCGGGCCAGGGCAATTACGCCGCCGCGAAGGCCGGGCTGATCGGCATGTCCAAGGCCCTGGCGGCGGAGGTGGCGAGCCGCAACATCACCGTGAACGTCGTCGCCCCGGGCTTCATCGAGTCGCCGATGACGCAGGCGCTGAACGAGAAGCAGCGGGAGGGCATTCTCGCCGACGTGCCGATGGGCCGGCTCGGCTCGGGGGCCGACATTGCCGCCGCGGTCGCCTATCTCGCCAGTGACGAGGCTGCCTACATCACCGGGCAAACCCTGCATGTGAACGGTGGAATGACAATGATCTGAAGGGGTTGACGCGAGGTGCCGAGGTCGTGCCGGAAGCGCCGCTTCGCTCTCGCCAGCCTCAAAGCCCTGTGCTAACTAGCGCGCACGCGCCGGGCGTGGCTCGCCGGGGGGCTTGACGGAACCCAGGTTGTTGCGTTTGTGCAGGCGTTGAGAGTCCGCCCCGCTCGTCCCCGGACAGGCGGGATTCCGGAGTGCATATCCCACTACGCGTCGCGATCGAGCGGTGTGTTTTTCAAGCTTTAAGGAAGAGACCCATGAGCGATGTCGCCGAGCGCGTGAAGAAGATCGTGGTCGAGCATCTCGGCGTCGAGCCTGAGAAGGTCGTCGACGGCGCGAACTTCATTGAGGATCTGGGCGCCGACAGCCTCGACACGGTCGAGCTGGTCATGGCGTTCGAGGAAGAGTTCGGCGTCGAGATCCCCGACGATGCGGCCGAGACGATCGTGACCGTCGGCGACGCCGTCAAGTTCCTGTCGAAGAGCGCCTGACCGGACGGTCCGGCACGCGCTGAAAGAGCCATGGCCTCGCAACGTCCACCTCTGCCACGTCATCCTTCCCTGCGGCGGGTCGTCGTCACCGGCCTCGGCATGGTCACGCCGCTCGGCTGCGGCGTCGAGCCGAGCTGGGCGGCGATCCTGGCGGGGCGGAGCGGGGCCGGGCCGATCACCAGCTTCGACGCGAGCGATCTGCCGGCCCGTATCGCCTGCAACATCATTCGCGGCGATGGCAGCGACGGCAGCTTCAACCCCGATGAGTGGATGGAGCCGAAGGAGCAGCGCAAGGTCGACGACTTCATCGTCTTCGCCATGGCTGCCGCCAAGCAGGCGCTGACCGACGCCGACTGGTTCCCGCATGAGCATGAGGACCAGATCGCGACCGGTGTCGCGATCGGCTCCGGCATCGGCGGGCTCGGCGGCATCTACGAGGCCTCCATCCTGCTGAAGGAGCGTGGGCCGCGCCGGCTCTCGCCCTTCTTTATTCCCGGTCGCCTGAGCAACCTCGCCGCCGGCTATGTCTCGATCGAATACGGGCTCAAGGGCCCCAACCACGCCGTGGTGACCGCCTGCTCCACCGGCGCGCACGCCATCGGCGACGCGGCTCGCATGGTTTCGCTGGGGGATGCCGACGTGATGGTCGCCGGCGGAACCGAATCGGCGATCAACCGGCTCGGCATCGCCGGCTTCTGCGCCTGCCGCGCTTTGTCGACGAATTTCAACGACACGCCGGAAAAGGCCTCCCGGCCCTATGATCGCGACCGCGACGGCTTCGTGATGGGCGAGGGCGCGGGCGTCGTCGTCCTCGAGGAGCTCGAGCACGCTCTGGCGCGCGGCGCGCGCATTTATGCGGAAGTCGTCGGCTACGGCATGTCGGGCGACGCCTATCACATCACCTCGCCGGCCGAGGATGGCGACGGCGCCTATCGCTGCATGGCGATGGCGCTCGACCGCGCCGGCATCACCGCCGCCGATCTCGACTACATCAATGCGCATGGCACCTCGACGCCGCTGGGCGACGAGATCGAATTGCGCGCCGTCGAGCGGCTGCTGGCGAATGCGCCGCAGCGCCCGTCGATGTCCTCGACCAAATCCGCCACCGGCCATCTGCTCGGCGCGGCGGGCGCGATCGAGGCGATCTTCTCGATCCTCGCGATCCGCGACCAGGTCGCGCCGCCGACGATCAACCTCGACAACCCGTCGGTCGAGACGGAGATCGATCTGGTGCCGCATGTCGCGCGCAAGCGCCGCATCGACACCGTGCTGTCGAATTCCTTCGGGTTCGGCGGCACCAACGCCTCGCTCGTGATGCGCCGCTACGGGGACTGAGCGCGCAAACAGCGCGCTTTCGCCACAATATCTGCTAAGGTGTCATCGCGTTCGGCGGTGACGATCTTCCCCGACGATTGTGACGCCGCCGCCGGCAAGGCTGCGGCAGGACGAGTGCGAGTTCTGAACCTGTGAATCAATCGCCACGTGTCGCCCCGAAAAGCCCCAACGAGGCGTTGAAGCCGGTCACGCCGCCGGCACCGCCGCCGAAGGCGCGCCGCCGGCGCCGCAGCCCCTTCATCGCGATGATGAGCGGGTTGTTCACAGCGCTGGTCATCATCGCCGGCTTCGTCGGCGTCGGCATCGCGGTGCTGGACAGCCAGAGCAAGGCGCCCGGCCCGCTGGCGAGCGACCGCGTCCTGATCATTCCCCGCGACAGCGGCCTGACCGAGATCGCCGATCTGCTGCAGCGCGAGGGCATGATCGAGCATCCCTGGACCTTCCGCGCCGCGGCCCTTTTGTCGGGCAACTGGACCAAGCTCAAGGCCGGGGAATACCTGTTCAAGGCCCGCGCCAGCCAGGCCGACATCCTCAACATCATCGCCGAGGGCAAGGCCGTCGAGCACGGCATCACCATTCCCGAGGGGCTGACCAGCGAGCAGATCGTGGCACGCCTGCGCGAGAACGAGCTGCTCAGCGGCGACATCATCCAGACGCCGCGCGAAGGCTCGATCCTGCCCGATACCTACAAATTCCCGCGCGGCTTCGCGCGGCAGGCGATCATCGACCGGATGGCGCGCAGCCATCGCGAGGTCCTCGCCGAGGTCTGGCGGCGCAAGCCGGCCGATCTGCCGATCAAGACCCCGCAGGAGCTGGTCGTGCTGGCCTCGATCGTCGAGAAGGAGACCGGCCGCGCCGATGAGCGCCCGCGCGTGGCCGGCGTCTTCATCAATCGGCTGAACCGCCGCATGAAGCTGCAATCGGACCCGACGATCGTCTATGGGATCGTCGGCGGCAAGGGCACGCTCGGCCGCTCGATCCTGCGCACCGAGATCACCCAGGCGACGCCCTACAACACCTATGTCATCGACGGGCTGCCGCCGGGGCCGATCGCCAATCCGGGCCGCGCCGCGCTCGAGGCCGTGGTCAATCATTCCCGCACCAAGGACCTCTATTTCGTCGCCGACGGCAGCGGCGGCCATGCCTTCGCCGAGACGCTCGAGCAGCATAACCGCAACGTCCAGCGCTGGCGCCAGATCGAGGCGGCGCGCCGCGATCCCGGCCGCGCCGCACCGGACAATTCGGTCGACAAGGTCGAGCCGCCGCCGGCACCGGAGCAGCGCACCGAGGCTCCGGGCGCCCAGCGCGCCGATCTCGGCGAGAGCGACGTCTATCCCGTGCCGGCCAACCGGCGCACCGCCGCCAGCGCCGACGGCACCCGCATCCGCGCCTTCGACGCGTCGGAGGGCACGCCGCGCGACCCGCTGCTCAACAAGACCTTCGATCTCAACTCGCCGAAACAGATTCCGCCGCTGCGGCCCTGAACCGGCCTCTTGCCAGTTTTCCACCAGCCGCTGCAGCCATCTCGCTTGCCGCTCGCCGCACCCGACACTACGGTCCCGCCGCATAAGGGCGACTGAAAGGACCGACGTGGCGATCGAGAGCATGACCGGCTTTGCCCGCATCGCCGGTGTCGAAGGCATCCATGCCTGGGCGTGGGAAATCCGCAGCGTCAACGGGCGCGGGCTCGACATCCGCGTCAGGGTCCCCTCGGGATTCGAGGCCGTCGCGGAGGTCGCGCGCAAGCGGCTCGGCGGCGCCTTCGCGCGCGGCACCCTGCACGTCAACCTCTCCCTCAGCAGCGATGCGGCACCGCCGCGGCCGCGCATCAACGAGGCCGCGCTCGCCGCGCTCGTCGAGGCCGTGGCGCGGCTGCCGGCGAGCGACGCCATCCGGCCGGTCAGCTATGACGGCCTCCTGGCGGTCCGCGGCGTGGTCGAGCTCAGCGATGAGGCGCAGGATGTGCTCGGTCTGGTCGAGGCGCCGGTCCTGGCGGGGCTCGAGGAGGTGGTGGTCGCCTTGCGCCAGGCGCGGCACAGCGAGGGCGCGGCGCTGGAGGCGGTGCTGACCGGGCAGATGGAGACGATCGAAAGGCTGACGCGGGAGGCGGAGGCCCATCCCGCGCGCGGCGTCGAGGCGATCCGCGAGCGGCTCGGCGCGCAGGTCGCGGCGCTGCTCGGCGCGAGCCCGGCGCTCGATCCGCAGCGCTTGCATCAGGAGGCGGCGCTGCTCGCGGTCAAGGCCGATATCCGCGAGGAGCTCGACCGGCTCCAGGCGCATGTCGCGGCGCTGCGGGCGCTGCTGAAACAGGGCGGCCCGATCGGCCGCAAGCTCGATTTTCTCTCCCAGGAATTCGGCCGCGAGGCATCGACGCTCTGCGCGAAAGCCGGCGATGCCGGTCTGTCGCGCATCGGGCTGGAATTGCGCACGGTCGTCGACCAGATGCGCGAGCAGGTTCAGAATGTGGAGTGATGGCTGATGGCTGACGTGCTTCGCCCGGCCCGCCGCGGCCTGATGCTGATCCTGTCCTCGCCGTCGGGCGCCGGCAAATCGACGCTGACGCGGCTGCTCTCGCAGAACGAGAACAATCTCGACCTCTCGATCTCGGTGACGACGCGCCAGCGCCGCTCCTCCGAAATCGACGGCGTGCATTACCGCTTCATCGACCGCGCGAGCTTCGACCAGATGCGCCAGCATAATGATCTGCTGGAATGGGCCGAGGTGCATGGCAATGGCTACGGCACCCCGCGCCGCGACGTCGAGACCTCGCTGCGCGAGGGGCGCGACGTGCTCTTCGACATCGACTGGCAGGGCACCCAGCAGATCGTCAAGAAGGCGCGGGAGGATGTCGTCACCATCTTCATCCTGCCGCCATCGATGGCCGAGCTGCGCTCGCGTCTGGTGCGCCGGGCCGAGGACGCGCCGGAGGTCATCGCCAAGCGCCTCCAGAACGCCCGCGACGAGATCGCCCGCTGGGAGAAATACGATTACGTCATCGTCAACGAGGATGTCGAAGCGGCCTATGCCTCGGTCCGTGCCATCCTCACCGCCGAGCGGTTGAAGAGGACCCGCGCCACCGGCCTCGGCGAATTCGTCGAGCGGCTGCTGGCGGAGCCTCTGCCTTAAAGCGCGGGCTGCGTCGATCCGGCCAGGGAGAGCGGCCTCAGCCCTGCCCGTCCGCTTGCGGCCGCGCGGCCTGGCGCAGTGTCGCCAGCACCTGCGCCAGCCTGACGAAGCCCGCGACAGGGATCTCCTCCGCCCGGGCCGTCTCGGAAAGGCCCGCCGCCTCGATCAGGGGCAGCGGCTCGGGCAGCACGGCCTTCAGGCTCTGGCGCAGCATCTTCCGGCGCTGGCCGAAGGCGGCGAGCGTGATCCGCTCCAGCAGCTTCAGGTCGCAGGGTTCAGGCGCGGGGCGGGGCACGATATGCACGACCGAGGAGGTGATCTTGGGCTGCGGCACGAAGGCGGTGCGCGGCACGTCGAACAGGATCCTCGCCTCGCAGCGCCAGCCGACCAGCACCGCCAGGCGGCCGTAATCGGCGCGCTGCTGCGGCGTCGCCACGATGCGCTCGGCCACTTCGCGCTGGAACATCAGGGTCAGCGAGCTCCACCAGGGCGGCCAGGGATCGGTGCTCAGCCAGCCGACCAGCAGCGGCGTTCCGATATTGTAGGGCAGGTTGGCGACGATGCGGGCCTGGCCCGGCCCGACCAGCGGGCGCAGATCGGTCGCCATGGCGTCGCCATCGACGATCTCCAGCCGGCCGGGATAATGCGCCGCGATCTCGGCGAGCGCCGGCAGGCAGCGCTTGTCGCGCTCGATGGCGATGACCCGTCCGGCGCCATTGGCGAGCAGCGCGCGGGTCAACCCGCCGGGGCCGGGGCCGATCTCGACGACGGTCTCGCCCTCCAGCCTGCCGGCCGCCCGCGCGATCCGGCCGGTCAGATTGAGGTCGAACAGGAAATTCTGGCCGAGCGCCTTCTGCGCCATCAGCCCATGGCGTTCCACCACCTCCCGAAGCGGAGGGAGATCGTCGATCTGGCTCATGCGCCGCCGCTGCCCGTCGCATCCGCCATGCGCCCCGCCAGGCGCAGCGCGGCGCAGAGGCTGTCCGGCCGGGCGATGCCGCGCCCGGCGATGTCGAAAGCCGTGCCATGGTCGGGCGAGGTGCGGATGAAGGGCAGGCCGAGGGTGACGTTGACGCCCTCGTCGAAGGCGATGGTCTTGATCGGGATCAGCGCCTGGTCGTGATACATGGCGAGCGCTGCGTCATAGCCGGCGCGGGCGCGGGCATGGAACATGGTGTCGGCGGGATAGGGGCCGGAAGCGTCGATCCCCAGCGCCCGCAGCGCCGCGACGGCCGGGGCGATGATCTCGGCATCTTCCGAGCCGATGCTGCCGCTCTCTCCCGCATGGGGGTTGAGCCCGCTGAGCGCCAGCCGGGGTGCCGGGATCCCGAATTGCGACCGCAGCCCGGAGGCCACGATCCGCCCGGTCTCGACGATCGCCTCCTGCGTCAGCCGCAGCGGCACCTCGCGCAGCGGGATGTGGATCGTCACCGGCACCACCGCCAGCTCCTCGCACCAGAGCATCATCACCGGGCGCGGCGCGACGCCGTCCACGGCGGCGAGCTGCGCCAGGAACTCGGTATGGCCGGGATGGGCGAAGCCGGCCGCATAGAGCACGGCCTTGGCGATCGGATTGGTCACCACGGCCGCGGCCTGCCCGCGCCGGACGGCAGCGACCGCCTGCTCGATCGAGGCGATGGTGGAGGCGGCCCAGCGCGGGTCGGGCGAGCCCGAGGCCGCCTCGACCGCATGGCCATGGCCGACCACCGGCAGCGCCCTTGAGAACCGGCTGGTCACCCCGTCCCAATCGCTGGATTCCAGCGGCACGGCGAGGTCGAGCCGCCTCGCGACCGCGGCGAGATGGGTGATGTCGCCGAGATAGGCGAAGGCCGGCAGAGCCCGCTCATGCCGCAGCAGCCAGGCGCGCAGAGCCAGTTCGGGGCCGATCCCGGCGGGATCGCCTTGCGTCAATGCGAGGGGGCGCTCGGGCATCCCTGTCTTCCCGTGAGGACGCCCTGGCCTGGACGCGCCTTCGTCAGCGCGTCGAGGAGCTCACGCCGTCGCCGACGGTCTGGCCGTCGAGATTTTGCGAGTAGCTGATCTCGCCCAGCGTCCGCAGTTCGAGCCGGAACATCACCGTGCGCGAATCCTTCGTCGCGCCGGCCTGACGGTCGGCATAGCTCTGGGTGTAGCTGACGTCGAAGATCGTGCATTCATCGGTGTAGTTGAGACCGACCGAGGTCGAGGCGGTTTGGAACAGCCCGGTATTCGGGTAGGTCGGCAGCGCCGTGGTCGCCGGCGCGGCGGAATAGGCGGCGTATTGCGTCCGGTACCGCTCGCGATCGTATTTGTACTTGTCGAGATCGAAGAGAACGCCGCCCCGCAGGCGCCAGTTCTGCGCCACGAGGATCGAGCCGTTGAGCGACAGGCCCTCGCGCCGGCGGCTGGTGCCGAGCTCGGGCTGCGGCTCGTAGCGGGCATAGCCGACCGAGGCCGAGATGATGCTGTTCGAATAGATCGCCGAGCCGTCGATGCGCTGGGCTTCCAGGCTGGTCGCATCGAGCCTCGCCGCGCCGGCCATGGTGAAGCCGCGGAAGGGCGAGAACTGCGCCCGGGCGACATAGTCGGAGACGTCGTTGGTCAGGCCGGAATTCAGGCCGGTGTTCAGGAGATCGCCCTGGGCGAAGGAGTTGCGTCCGCCGAGATGATAGGACTGGCCGAGCAGCAGGTTGGCGAAGGCCTCCCGGCCGAAGCGCCCGGTATAGAGCATGCCGACATTGGCGCGCGACCCGCCCTCGACGCGGTCGTAGCCGGAGAATTTGCCGCTCCACTCGAACAGGTTCGAAGCGTCGAAGACCAGGCTCTGCGAATCCTCGTTGGCGATGCGCAGGCTGCTGGTCTCGTTCGGGCGGGCGACGATCTGCGCCACCGGCTCGATGATATGCGTGCCCCAATTCGTCCTGGCTACGAAGGGATAGCGGTACATCATGCCGACCGCCGGCATGGCGCGGCCGAACACCTCGTCCGACGGATCGGCGATGGTCGTGACGCGGTTGTTGAAATAGCCGGTCGTCGACGGGTTGACCGAGAACAGGTCGGCCCGCAGCGAGGCGTAGGGGGTCCAAACCTGGCCGATCGGATCGATGAAGTTGCGCCGCCAGGAGACCTCCGCCGTGGCGCGGGCGATATTGCCGGCCAGCCCGCGCACCAGGCACTTGTCCTTGGTATAGACGGCGCAGCCATCATAGAGCGAATAGCTCGGCGTCACGAGCAGGCTCGTCGATTGCGCCGGGATCTCCTGGAAGGCCGCCGCCTCGCGCGAGAGGTTCGTCAGATTGACGTTGAAGGAGAGCTCGCCGCCCAGGAAACTGGGTTTGTGGACGCGCTTGTTGTAGTCGAGCACCGGCAGCACGACCGGCTGCTGCTTCTGCCAATCCGAGGAGGTCAGCGGCTGGAAATAATAGCCGCGCAGGTCGAACCAGGCGCTCTCGCTCTGGCCGTTGAGATAGACCGTCGAGATCGATTCCTGCAGATAGGTGGTCGAGCTGATGCTCTCATTGATGATGCGATAGTTCTTGTAGAACCAGCGATCGGTCGATCCGGCGACGTTCCAGCCGAAATTCCAGCGCGGGTTGATGAAGAACTTGCCGCTGCTCTCCACCGAACCGCGGAAATCCTTGTCGCCGGCGCCGAGCGGCGTCGGCAGGAAGGCGGTCGGCTCCTTTTGGAAAATGCCGGAGACGCGGATCTTGTAGGAGCCGTTGACCAGCCTGTGGCGCCATTCCGCCTGGCCGAGCAGGCCCTGCCGCGACAGATAGGTCGGCGTCAGCGTCAGATCGTAATTGGGGGCGAGGTTGAAGAAATAGCTCAGCCCGACGCCATAGCCCAGCGCGTTGGTGTTGATGAATTTTGGCGCGAGGAAGCCGGATTTGCGCTTGACGGTCGAATCCGGGCCCGAGAAATACGGGATATAGGCGATCGGAACGCCGGCGAATTCGAGCCGCGCATCCTCGTAATAGATCGTCTGTTCCGACTTCTTGTGGATGATGCGGGCGGCCCGTACCTGCCAAAGCGGCGGCCGCTCAGGCTTGTCCACGCAGGGCTCGCAGGCGGTGTAGATGCCCTTGTCGAAGATGAAGGTCTCGCCATCCGTCCGCTCGGCCCGCGGCGCGGTGAAGCGGGTCTTGTCGGTGTTCACCACCCGCAACGAATCGATGAAGCCGTCGCGGAAATCATCGGTGAGATTGAAGCGGTCGCCGGTGATGACGCTGCCGTTGCTCTCGGTGATGCGGGCATTGCCCGTGGCGATGACGCGGCTGTTCTTGCGGTTGTAGACGACGCGGTCGGCCTCGATGGTCCGGCCCTGATAGAGGATCTGGACATTGCCGACGGCGGACACCGTGTCGTTGTCCTTGTCGTAGACCAGTTCGCGCGCGTCCACGACCATCCGCTCCTGGGGAGCGGGCGCCGGCACCTGTGCCCAGGCCGGGCCGGCGCAGAGCAGAGGGGCGAGGCTCGAGGCAAGCGCTGTCGCAGCTGCAAAGCGCGTCATGCCTTTCACGCTCCACCTCATACGAGCAACCCTAAATTAACCATAGGCACAGTATATCTCACCCGTCTTCCTGATGCAGGAGCGCCAGGACGCCGAGCATGGTTCCCACCACGGCCGGCAGCCAGGCTGCGATCACCGGGCTCACGATGCCCGTCGATCCCAACTCCTCCGACAGCTGTGTCGCCACATACAGCACGAAGCCAGCCGCAACACCACCTATCACCAGTCTGGTCACACCACCAAACCTGAAAAATCTTAAGGAAACGGACGCGGCCACGAGCACCATCGCGACCAGCAGCAGCGGCCGCGCCAGAAGCGATTGATAACGCAGCTCATATCGCGTCGTGTCCAGGCCTGCGCGTTTTGTCTGCTCAATGACCGAGGGCATCGACCAGAAGCCGACGGCGTCGGGCGGGGTGAAGCTTTGGCGCATCTGGTCCAGTTCCAGCGTCGTGGCGAACAGGTAGCTCGTGTAGCTCTGTGGCTCTTCCGTGGCGGAGGTCACACGCGCGTCGACGAGCTCCCAATGGCCGGTGCGCAGCATGGCCTGGCGGGCGTCGATGCGCTCGATGAACCGTCCCGCCGTATCAAAGCTGAAGATCGTCACCTGCGCCAGCCCCGTGCCGTCGGGCAGAGCGGAGACGGCGCGGATGATCGCCTGGCCGTCGACGCTGCTCTGGCGCAGCCAGATCGGTTGGCTGGTCAGGACCTGGCCGGACCGCGCGAAGATGCGGGCCTCCAGCACGCTCGCCTGGCGTTTCAGCGTCGCCGAGATCGGGTTGTAGGCGACGACCGAGAGCAGGCCGATCACCCCGGCCACCAGCGCGGCCGGCTGCAAAAACTGCCAGGCGGAGACGCCGACCGAGCGGGCGACGACGAGCTCGAGCTTGCGGCTCAGCGTCAGCAGCGCGAACATCCCGCCGAACAGCGCGGCGAAGGGGAAGATCTGCTCGGCGACGGCCGGCACCCTGTAGAAGGCGAGCTGGACGATCAGCGGCGTCGTGGCGACGGGAGAATCGCCCGCCCGGCGCATCAGCTCGACGAAATCCAGCGTGCCGATCAGGAAGAAGAAGGTCACGAAGACGCTGAGGATCGCGCGGATGAACTGGCGCGTGAGATAGCGCCCGAAGGTCGAGACGAGCAGCATCAGGCGCGCCTGAATTTCAGGGCCAGCGCCGCGATCGGCGCCGTGACGGGCTCGAACAGCCGCGCCAGCCAGGGCCGTATGCTCTGCCCGAACAGGATCACCGCGACGGAAAGGATGATCGAGACCAGCGGCAGGAGATAGAGCAGCAGAACGGCGAAGCCGGAGCGCACGCTGGCGGTCCAGGCCGCATAGGCGCCGATGCGGACGGCGCCGACGATCAGGATCGCCGCCTGGATCGCGAAGGCCCGGCCCTGGCGGGTGGTGCGCGCCTCGCCGATGCAGGCGAAGGCGATCAGCATGAAGGCGAAGGGATAGAGCGGCGCCGAGAGGCGGTTGTGCAGCTCCGCGCGGAAGCGGCCGGACTGGAACTGGTAGTATTTCTCGTTCGGATCCTGGTTGAGGAGCTGCCAGGTGGTGCGCTCGCGCGGCTTGTAGATCACCCCGTCGCCATCGCCCTCGCCGGCGCCGCCGGCCGCCTCGCCCGAGAGGGCGGAGAGGTTCAGGGCGTAGCGCTCGAAGGAGATGATCGAGGTCGAATCGGTGCGGCTCTCGCGCTGGATCGTGCCTTTTTCCAGCATCAGGAAGCTGCTGCCTTCAGCCTCCACGGTGCGGCCGCGCTCGGCGATGTAGATCGAGGGCTGGTTGGGGTCGCGCCGGTCCTGCATGAAGATGCCGAGCAGCGCGTCGCCTGATTTTTCGCGGTAATGGAATGTGACGCCGGAATCGAGCGAGACGAACTGTCCCTCCTTGACGACATTGGCGACGAAATCCGCGCGGATCAGCGTGATCAGGTCGCGCAAAGCGCGGAACCCGGCCGGCATCACCGACAGCGACATCCACGCCACCAGCAGCGAGGTCGCGATGGTCAGGACGATGAAGGGCCGCGTCAGCCGATGGGGGGCGACCCCGGCGGCGTTCATCACGATCAGCTCGGAATCGCTGTTGAGACGGTTCAGCGTATAGAGCGTCGCCATGAACAGCGCGACGGGCGCGATGCCGGCGATCAGAGCGGGCAGAGAGAGCAGGGTGACGGTGAAGAAGATCATCACCGTCTGGCCCTTGCCGGTGACGAGATCGACCTCGCGCAGGGCCTGCGTCACCCAGATCACGCTCGTCAGCCCGACCAGCAGCACGATGGCGGCCACCGCGGCGATCTTCAGGATGTAGCGGTCGAGGCGCTGCAGGATCACTGAGGGAGTTTCCGTTGCGAAAAGTTGACTGCGGCGGCCGCTGCGGCCCTTGGACGACCGCCGCAACCCACCCTATGGTATAGGCGCAAACATGGCGCAAACGGGAATCGTTTGCGGCAGCCACCCCACCAGCCACTCCTACCCCGTCCTCGCCAGATTGTGAGCCATCGATGTCGCAGCGCCTCAAGCTTGAGCTGAAACCCCTCGACGCGGTCACGGGTCAGGACCTGGTCGTGCTCGTCGCCGACGGCCTTGCTGCCCCCGGCTCCGCGCGCGATCTCCTGGGCGAGGCGGGCGAGGAGCTGCTGGCGCGGGCGGTCTCCGTCGAGCGCTTCAAAGGCAAGGCGCTGGGCGGCCTGACCGCGCTGGCTCCGCAGCAGGCGCCCTATCAGCGGCTGATCGCGGTCGGGGTCGGCCCGCTCGCGGATCGGGACACGCTGGATTTCGCGAAGCTCGGCGGCGCCATTGCCGGGCGGCTGGCGCCGGGGCGCAGTGCCGACATCGTCCTGGCACTGCCGGACGCCGAGCTCTCCGCCGAGCAGGCGGCCGAGATCGCCCTCGGGATGAAGCTGCGCGCCTATGCGTTCGACCGCTACAAGACCAAGAGCAAGGAGCCGGACGAGGCCGAGCCGATCGGCGTCACCCTGCGTTTCGCCGATCCGGCCGCGCTGAAGAAGGCGCTGAAGGCACGCGAGGCGGTGGCCAACGGCGTGATGCTGGCGCGCGACCTCGTCAACGAGCCGCCCAACATCCTGTTTCCCGAGGAATTCGCCGAGCGGGCGGCGAAACTGGCGAAGCTCGGCGTCGAGGTCGAGATCCTCGACGAGAAGCAGCTGCGCAAGATCGGCATGCGCGCACTCCTCGCCGTCGGCCAGGGCTCGCGCCGCGAAAGCCGCGTCGTCGTGATGCGCTGGAATGGCGGCAAGGGCAGCGAGGCGCCGGTCGCCTTCATCGGCAAGGGCGTCACCTTCGATACCGGCGGTATCTCGATCAAGCCCGGCGGCGGCATGGAGGACATGAAGGGCGACATGGCCGGCGCCGCCTGCGTCACCGGGCTGATGCATGCGCTGGCCGCCCGCAAGGCCAAGGTCAACGCGATCGGCGTGATCGGCCTCGTCGAGAACATGCCCGACGGCAATGCCCAGCGCCCCGGCGACATCGTAACCTCGCTCTCGGGCCAGACCATCGAGATCATCAACACCGACGCGGAGGGGCGCCTTGTCCTGGCCGATGTGCTCTGGTACACGCAGGACCGCTTCAAGCCGAAATTCATGATCAATCTGGCGACGCTGACGGGTGCGATCCTCGTCGCGCTCGGCCATGAGAATGCCGGTCTGTTCTCCAATGACGACGCGCTCTGCGAGCGTCTCGGCGCCGCCGGCCAGGCGACGGGCGAGACGGTCTGGCGCATGCCGCTCGGCAAGGCCTATGACAAGATGATCGATTCCAAATTCGCCGACATGAAGAATTCGGCCGGGCGCTATGGCGGCTCGATCACCGCCGCGCAATTCCTGCAGCGCCATGTCAACGACACGCCCTGGGCGCATCTCGACATCGCCGGAACCGGCATGAACTCTCCGAATTCCGAGACCAACCGGTCCTGGGGCTCGGGCTGGGGCGTGCGTCTGCTCGACCGGCTGGTACGGGACCATTACGAGCGCTGAGGTGCCGACCCTCCCGTCACTGCGAGCGCAGCGAAGCAGCCCAGGACAGGCCGCGATCTGGGCTGCCGCCAGCCACGACGCGGCAGCCGTCCCGGGCATGGCGGAATGGCGGATCGGCCATGGCTGAAATCCTGTTCTTCCACCTGCAATCGCGTCCGCTGGAATCGGTCCTGCCGACCATTCTCGAGCGGGCGCTGTCGCGCGGACAGAAGGTCGTCGTCGAGGTTGCGAGCCCCGAACGCCTCAGCGCCGTCGACGATCATCTCTGGACCTATTCGGACGAGAGTTTCCTGCCGCATGTCACGGCGGCCGAGCCCGATGCCGCGACAAATCCCGTCGTCCTGACGATGCAGGACCATAATCCGAACGGCGCGGTGGTCCGCATCTGCGCCGATGGCGTTCGCATTCCCGACGCATTGCAGGATTACGAGCGCGTCGTCCTGATTTTCGATGGCGACGACCCCGAGGCGCTGGCAGCGGCGCGCGAGGATTGGAAGAAGGCCAAGGCTTCAGGTGCGGCCGCCAGCTACTGGCAGCTCGACGAAGCCGGCCGATGGGAGAAGAAAGCGTGAAATCGGCTGTTCGGTCTGCAATTGTCCTGATTCCCTGCGCGCTGTTGCTCGGCGGCTGCTCGGTCGATATCGGCGGCTTCTCCTTCGCCTCGGACAAGGCCGGCCCTGCCGACAGCACCGGCTCGACCACGCCACGCAGCGCCAGCCCCCGGGTCCAGACCCAGGAAGCCCGCCTGACCTCCGACGGCGAATGCGACGCGGATGTCTCGCTCGATTCCGCGACCAGACCGGCTCCCGCAGCCATCGCGGAAGGCATCACCGAATGCGAGTTGGTGAAGCTGAAAGGCGCCAAGCCGACCGATGTGCTGGTCGGCGAGAGCGGCAAGGGCCAGCGCGAGACGCAGGTGCTGTATTCCGAGCCCGGCGGCCGCGAGATCTACATGTTCACCGACAACCGCCTGACCCGGATCGTCAAGCCAGGGCAGGGGTGAGATTTAAATCAACGCGCGAATGATCAGCGTGGCGCCTCGATAGCGGCAGCATCTGTTCCGATGAGAAGGTGGCTGATCGTCTTCGGCACGGGGAAGCCATAGCCGTCACCAAGGTCCAGCCAGCTCAATCGGCCGGATCGGTGGTAGGCGCTCGTATAGATGTCGGCGCCGATCGCCTGCAATGCCAGCATCAGCGCCTGCATTCCGTCGAGCCCGTAACCCGAGCCGTTATGGGTGCCGTCTGGCCAGCCTATGCGATAAAGGCAGGACCAATCGCGCTCGCCCTGGACCGGGAGATCAATGGAGATCGGGATCTCGAAAGCCCGTTCTTTTGCAGAATAATGAAGTACCCTCTCAAGGATTTTCATCTTTGGCGGCTCAATAGTTGAAGGGCGGAATTTGCTGGCGAGCCAAGCAGGATGCGTAACGCTGGTAGGCCTGTTCATAGCGCGATCAAAGGCCGACCATTCGGCATTGGAAGATGTCGCGGTCGAACTGGGCTTCGCAAATCGCGCGCAAGCCGCGGCCTGTCGCAGCCACGAGCGACTGCAGCGGATTGCCGTCTGATCCAGCGCCACTGGGAGAACCTCCTGAAGTCCATTGCCCTGCATCGGGATGCCCTGCCGGCACGCGTGGCTGATCTTGGCTGAAGCCGTCTTTGGCGATCAGTAGGCAAAGGCGACCGAAGGCCGCCATCATGCGGTCGCCCTCACGCTGAGAGGCCAGTTCGAGACGGCGTCGACGGCGTGTCGGCAGCAGGTTTGAGGGCGCATTTGCTGTCCGCATGATCCGACTCCGACGAGGACCAGACCAGACGATGCATCGGTTGGACCCTGCCGGGGATCACTCGGTGACGGGCTAGGCGCTCTCCAGCTCCGCGCTCAGCTCAAGCCACTCCTCCTCGGCCGCTTCCAGCGTCTTCGCCAGGACCGCCCGCTGCTTCGAGAGTTCGCGCGCCTTGTTGGGGTCGCGGGCGAAGGCCGAGCCGTTGCCCAGCACGCCGTCGACCTTCTCGATCAGCCCGGTCAGCTTGGCGATCTTCGCCTCGGCGAGGTTGAGCTTCTGGCGCAGCGGCCCTTGCGCCGCGCGCTTCACCGCCGCGCCTTTGCGATCGTCCACTTTCGCGGCAGTCTGCGGCGCCTCCGCCGCAGGCTTCTCGCGCCGCGCGGCCTTTCCGGCGCCGAGCACGAGGCTGCGATAATCCTCCATGTCGCCGTCGAAATTCTTCACCGTGCCGTTGCCGACGATCCAGAGCCTGTCGGCGCAGGATTCGATCAGGAAGCGGTCATGGCTGACCAGGATGACCGCACCGGGATAGTCATTGATCGCATTGACCAGCGCCGTGCGGCTGTCGATGTCGAGATGGTTCGTCGGCTCGTCCAGGATCAGCAGATGCGGCCCCCCAAACGCCGCCAGGCCGAGCATCAGCCGCGCCTTCTCGCCGCCGGAGAGATTTTTCACCGGCGTTTCCGCCTTGGCCGCGGGGAAGCCGATCTGCGCCGCCTTGGAGCGCACCTTCGCCTCCGGCGCATCCGGCATCAGATCGCGCAGATGCGCCACCGGCGTATCCTCCAGCCTGAGCTCGTCGAGCTGGTGCTGGGCGAAATAGGCGGTCTGCAGCTTGGAGGACCGCCGCATCTCGCCCGAAAGCGGCGCCAGCCTGCCGCCGAGCAGCTTGCAGAAGGTCGATTTGCCGTTGCCGTTCGAGCCGAGTAGCGCGATGCGGTCGTCCGGAAGCAGGGTCAGGTTCAGCCGCGACAGCACCTTGCGCTCGCCATAGCCCGCCGCGACGTCGTCCAGCACGATCATCGGCGGCGAGAGCGGGCGCTCCGGTCCCGGCAGGCTGAAGGGCTGCACGTCGCGGTCGACGATGGTGGCGATCGTCTCCATCTTTTCCAGCCGCTTCACGCGCGACTGGGCCTGGCGCGCCTTGGTCGCCTTGGCCTTGAAGCGATCGACGAAGGCCTGCAGGTGCTTGCGCTCGGCATCCTGCTTCTCCTTGGCCTTGGCGAGCTGCATCTGCTTCTCGGCGCGCTGCTTGGCGAAGGAGCTGTAGCCGCCGCGATAGATCGTCAGCTTGCCCTGGTCGAGGTGCAGGATGTGGTCGACGCAGGTATCGAGCAGCTCACGGTCATGGCTGACGACCAAGACGGTGTGCGGGTAGCGCTCGAGATAATCATAGAGCCAGAGCGTGCCTTCGAGGTCGAGGTAGTTCGTCGGCTCGTCGAGGAGCAGCAGATCGGGCTCGGAGAACAGCACCGCCGCGAGCGCGACGCGCATCCGCCAGCCTCCCGAGAAATCGGAGCAGGGCCGCTGCTGCGCCGCCTCGTCGAAGCCGAGACCGTGCAGCACGGTGGCCGCCCGGGCCGGCGCCGAATGCGCTTCGATATCGGCGAGCCGCGTGGCGATCTCGGCGATGCGATGCGGCTCGGTCGCGGTTTCCGCTTCCGCCAGCAACGCGGTGCGCTCCGTATCGGCGGCGAGCACCACCTCGATCAGCGATTCCGGCCCGCCCGGCGCTTCCTGCGCGACCCCGCCGATTCGCCGGCCCCGCGGCAGGCTGATCTGGCCGCCTTCCGGCGAGAGATCGCCGGTGATAATCTTGAAGAGCGTCGTCTTGCCGGTGCCGTTGCGGCCGAGCAGCCCGACCCGCGCGCCATCCGGCAGGGAGGCGCTGGCATGGTCGAGCAGGAGCCGGTCGCCGAGCCGATAGGTGATGTCGCTGATCGTGAGCATGCAGGCGTTTAGGCGCTAACCCCTTCCCGGCGCAATCGGAAACGGCAGCAGCCCGCACGTGACATGGTTTCGCCATGATCTCGCCGCGCCGCAGCCGCTCTCTCCGGCGACCAAAGGTAAGTCGACGAGGGCGATTCGACATTGGAAGGACAGGGGATGGCTTCTCGTTTTCATTTCGGGCGTCGCGCTTCCGCGTCCTACGGCATTGTTGTGCTGCTCTCAATGTTGCTGGGCGGAGCCGCCGTAGCGTCAGGCTTCATCAACTGAAGTCTAGTCGTCTTTTAAATCAAATTTAATTCAAAACATTGGATTATCCGCCCCTCTCCATTGCAGCGGGTGCGGAGTCCCCTACGTTGTTCAGCCTGGTCATCCGTCTCCCCGCCATCATGGTCGTGATCGCCTGTCTGACCGGGCTGGCCGTGGCCACCGCCGCCTTCGTCGCGGTGTCGCTGTCGACGCACCAGGCCGTGGCCGCGAGGCTGCACGATCTCGCCGACAGCCATGCCCGGGCGATCGAGCGGCGCTGGAGCCAGGTCCGCAGCGATCTCGCCACGCAATCGCACCGGCCATTCGCGGCGGTATCGATCGCCGAGCTCGCCATCTGGTTCGAGCAGGGCGAGGCTCTGCGGACCGAGATCGTCGAGCATTACCGCCCGCGCGCCGCGATGAGCACGGAAGATCGTGTCGGCATCACCGGCGCGGGCCATGAGAACGCCTATTCCTGGCGTCACCCCGCGGTCCACGACACCTATGCCTCGACCGCGGCGCTGGCCGGCTATGCCGATATCTTCCTGATCTCGGAGCAGGGGCGTGTGGTCTACAGCGTGACCAAGGGCCCGGAATTCGGCAGGCTGGTCTCGGAGCCGTTCCTGGCGCAATCGGGGCTCGGCCGCGTCGTCGAGCAGGCCCGGCTGAACCCGGTCGGCGAGATCGCCAGCGCCGATTTCGCGCCCTATGACGTGGTCGGCGGCGAGGCCCGCAGCTTCCTCGCCATGCGGATCGCTCCCTCCTCCGCCACCGATCTCGACATGGCTCCCGGCTTCCTGGTTATCTCGCTCGGCTCGGCCTTCATCGACGAGGCGCTGGCCCTGACCACCGGCGGACTGCGGTTCACCACCACGCAGGTCGTCGGCGCCGACGGCTTCCTGCGCTCCGGTCTGGCCGGGCGGCTCTCGGGGCTGGCGCCCGCCGGCACGCTTGATCCGGCCGCGCTGCGCGCCGCCGCCGGCAGCCTGATCCCGATGAAGAGCCGGGACGGGCAGGCGTTGGTGGTCACCGGCCGCGAATTGCGGCTCGGTGGCTGGACCTGGTTCGTCTGGCTGACCAAGACCGAGGCGCAGGCCTTCCAGGTCATCGAGCGCCTGAGGTCCTCGGTGGTCATGGCCGGCATGGGCGCGGTGATCCCGCTGACGCTCATCGGGCTGCTGGTGGGGCTCTGGGTCGCCCGCCCGATTCGCGGCCTGGCGGATGCGCTGAGCGGCATCGCCGGCGGCGAGACGGATACCAGGATCCCCGGTGCGCATCGCCGCGACGAGATCGGCTCGATCGCCGCCGCGGTGCAGCGCATCCGCACGACGCTGCTCCGCGACGAGCAGGCGCGCCAGGCGGAGCGCGAGGAGCGGGCGCGCGAGGTCGAGCGTCAGCGCGTGCTGGTGATGGGGCAGCTAGCGGCCGAGCTCGAGGATTCCGTGCTGAGCATGACGAATTCGGTCTCCGCCGCCGCGGAGGAACTCGCCGCGACGGCGCGGGACCTCTCGCGCGGCGCCCGCGATACCCATGACAATGCCGGCACCGTCCATCAATCCGCCTCGCGCGCGGTGCAGGCGATCCAGTCGATCGAGAGCGCCGCCGGCGAGCTCAGCGCGGCGATCGACCTGCTCGACGCGGATATGCAGGCCTCCGAGGCGACGGCGCTCTCGGTCCGGCAATATGCCGACGAGATGTCCCCGGTCATCGACTGCCTCGCCGCGGGTGCGACGCGCGTCTCGGACGTGATCGGCCTGATCTCGGACATCGCCTCGCAGACCAATCTCCTCGCGCTCAACGCCACCATCGAGGCGGCGAGGGCGGGGGAGGCGGGGCGCGGCTTCGCCGTGGTCGCGGCCGAGGTCAAGGGGCTGTCCGGCCAGACGGCGCGGGCGATCGAGGACATCTCCCGCCAGGTCTCGCTGATGAATGCGGCGACCAGCGCCACCGTCGAATCGATCGCCGGCATCCGCAGCATGATCTCCGGGCTGAGCGAGGCCGTGGAGCGGGCCGCCGCGACGACGCGGCGCCAGCAGAGCGTCACTCACGCCATCGTCGCCGATGTCGGGGCGACGACCGGGGAGTTCAGCCGGATCGGCGACGCGACGCGGCAGGTCTCCACGGGATCGGAAGAGACCTCGGCCGCCGCCGCCGCCGTGCAGCGCGCCTCCGGGGAGCTCTCGCAGCTCGCCGCCTCGCTGAAATCCCGGATCAACGGCTACATCACGCAGGTCAGGGCCGCCTGACCTGCCGGTGCCGCCAGAAGGCTCGTCCGGCCGAGAGCGCGCGGCTTTCTCGGCCACGGCGCTTGTCGCGGTCATCGCGGGCGGCTAACCCTTCAGCATGGAGCGCATCGCCTATTATGCCGGGTCGTTCGACCCTGTCACCAACGGCCATCTCGACGTGATCGCGGCCGCCTGCCGGCTCTGCGACCGGCTCGTCCTCGCGATCGGCGTGCATCCCGGCAAGGCGCCGATCTTCTCCGCGGAGGAGCGGGCGGAGCTGCTGCGCGCCGTGGCGGGTCCGATCGCGGCCGAGGCCGGCGTCGCGCTCGACGTCGTCACCTTCGACCATCTGACCGTGCGGGCCGCCCGCGAGGCCGGTGCGACGCTGATGATCCGCGGCCTGCGCGACGCCACGGATTTCGACTACGAAATGCAGCTCGCGGGCATGAACGAAGCGATGGATGGCGGATTGCAGACCGTCTTCCTGCCGGCTTCCGCCTCCGTCCGTCACATCACCGCGACACTCGTCAGGCAGATCGCCAGCATGGGCGGCGACGTCTCACCCTTCGTGCCCGCCGCGGTGCTGGCGCAACTGCAGCGCAAATTCGCAGCGCGCTGATCGCGCAGCCGCGAATAACCCCGGCCAACTGCTTGCATTTTGGCCCCTCCAATGGTGTTTCTGGCGAGCCTGACTCGCCGTTCGCGCCGCGGGTCCACCCGTTCGAGTAATTACCATGCGCCTGTCCCGTTATTTTCTGCCCCTTCTGCGCGATACGCCCAAGGAGGCAGAAATCGTCTCGCACCGGCTGATGCTGCGGGCCGGCATGATCCGCCAGCAATCGGCGGGCATCTATTCCTGGCTGCCGCTGGGCCTGCGCGTGCTGGACAAGATCAACCGCATCGTCCGCGAGGAGCAGAACCGCTCGGGCGCCATCGAGATCCTGATGCCGACGGTCCAGTCGGCCGATCTCTGGCGCGAGAGCGGGCGCTACGACGCCTATGGCAAGGAGATGCTGCGCATCAAGGACCGGCATGATCGCGACATGCTCTACGGCCCCACGAACGAGGAGATGGTCACCGACATCTTCCGCTCCTATGTGAAGTCCTACAAGGACTTGCCGCTGAATCTGTACCACATCCAGTGGAAGTTCCGGGACGAGGTCCGGCCGCGCTTCGGCGTGATGCGCGGCCGCGAGTTCCTGATGAAGGACGCCTATTCCTTCGACGTCGACAAGGCCGCGGCGCGCCACGCCTATAACCGCATGTTCACCGCCTATCTCCGGACCTTCGCGCGGCTCGGCCTTAAGGCGATCCCGATGCGGGCCGATACCGGGCCGATCGGCGGCGATCTCAGCCATGAATTCATCGTGCTGGCCTCGACCGGCGAGAGCGAGGTGTTCTGCCACAGCGACTATCTCGCATTCGAGACGCCGGCGGCGGATACGGATTTCGACAGCGTCGAGGCGCTGCAGGCGATCGTCGAGAAATGGACGGGGCTCTATGCCGCGACCGAGGAGATGCATGACGCGGCGGCCTATGCCGCCGTCCCCGCCGAGAAGCAGGTCTCGGCGCGCGGCATCGAGGTCGGCCACATCTTCTATTTCGGCACGAAATATTCCGAGCCGATGGGCGCCACCGTCGCCGGGCCCGACGGGCAGAACCTGCCCGTCCATATGGGCTCCTACGGCATCGGCCCGAGCCGGCTGGTGGCGGCGCTGATCGAGGCGGGGCATGACGATGGCGGCATCATCTGGCCCGACGAGATCGCGCCCTTCGACGTCGCGGTCTTGAACCTCAAGACCGGCGACGCCGGCACCGACGCCGCCTGCGAGAAGCTCTACGGGGCGCTTCTCGCCAAGGGCTACGACGCGCTCTACGACGACACCGCCGAGCGGCCGGGCGGCAAATTCGCCACCGCCGATCTGATCGGCATTCCCAGGCAGATCATCGTCGGGCCCAAGGGCCTCGCCGAGGGCAAGGTCGAGATCAAGCGCCGCGCCGGCGGCGAGCGCGAGCTCGTTCCGCTCGAGGCAGCGCTCGATCGCTTCAAGGGCAAAGCGGCGTGAGCGCGGCAGAGACGAGCGCCAGCGACCAGCCGACCGGCACCCGCGCCTTCGCCGGCTTCGAGTGGCTGCTGGCCGGGCGCTATCTGCGAACGCGGCGGCGCGAGGGCTTCGTCTCCGTGATCGCCGGCTTCTCCTTCCTCGGCATCCTGCTCGGCGTCGCGACGCTGATCATCGTGATGTCGGTGATGAACGGCTTCCGCAAGGAGCTGCTCGAGAAGATCGTCGGGGTGAACGGCCATATCTTCGCCACGCCGATCGACCGGCCGCTCGACGATTACGACGTCGTTTCGGGGCGCCTGCGCAGCATTCCCGGCGTGAAATTCGCGATCCCGCTGGTCGAGGGCCAGGCCTTGGCCTCGTCGCAGACCGGCAATGGCGGCGTCTTGGTGCGCGGCATCCGCGAGGCCGACATCAAGTCGATCCCCTTCATCGGCGGCAATGTGAAGTCCGGTACGCTCGACGGTTTCGACGGCGGCGGCGGCGTCGCCATCGGCAAGCGCCTCGCCGATCAGCTCGGGCTGCAGGCCGGCGACAGCATCACCATCGTCTCGCCCAAGGGCGCTTCGACGCCGTTCGGTACCGCGCCGCGGATCAAGGCCTATCCGATCCAGGCGATCTTCGAGATAGGCATGACCGAGTTCGACGCCTCCTTCGTCTTCATGCCGCTGACCGAGGCCCAGGCCTATTTCAACCGCGAAGGCGACGTGAACGTCATCGAGATCTTCGTCGACAATCCGGACCGGACCCAGCAGGTCCGCGACGCTATCGAGGCCGATGCGCCGCGCCCGCTGGTGCTGTCGGACTGGCGCCAGCGCAACCGCACCTTCTTCAACGCGCTGGAGGTGGAGCGGAACGTGATGTTCATCATCCTGGCGCTGATCGTGCTGGTCGCGGCCCTGAACATCGTCTCCGGCCTGATCATGCTGGTGAAGGACAAGACCGCCGACATCGCGATCATGCGGACGATGGGCGCCTCGCGCGGCACGGTGCTGCGCGTCTTCCTGCTGACCGGCGCGGCGATCGGCGTGCTCGGCACATTGGCCGGCCTCGCGCTCGGCATCGTCTTCGCCAACAACATCAAATCGATCATGGCCGGGCTGAACTGGCTGACCGGCGCCAATCTCTGGGACCCGACGGTGCGCTTCCTGAGCGACATCCCCTCGGTGATCGACTGGGGCGAGGTCGCCAGCGTCGTCGCGATGGCGCTGACCCTGTCGCTGCTGGCGACGCTCTATCCGGCCTGGAAGGCCGCGCGGCTGGACCCTGTCCAGGCGCTGCGGATGGGCTGAGGCGGAACTGGCATGGCACGCGAAACCCCCACGCTCTTCCTCTCGCAGGTCGAGCGCTTCTATCCCCAGACCGACGCCCCGCTGGAGATCCTGCGCAAGGCGGATTTCGCCCTGTGGCCGGGCGAGCTCGTGGCGCTGGTCGCGCCGAGCGGCACCGGCAAATCGACGCTGCTGCATGTCGCGGGCCTGCTCGAGCAGCCCGATGCCGGCGAGGTCTATGTCGGCGGCATCGCCACCTCGAAGCTCGACGATCAGGGGCGGACGCGGCTGCGCCGCACCGAGATCGGCTTCGTCTACCAATTCCACCATCTGCTGCCGGAATTCACGGCGCTGGAGAACGTCGTGCTGCCGCAGCGCATCCGCGGCCTGCCCAAGGCCGTGGCGGAAGAGCGTGCCGCCGAGCTCCTGACCTTTCTCGGCCTGGGCGAGCGGCTCGATCACCTGCCGGGAGAGCTCTCGGGCGGCGAGCAGCAGCGCGTCGCCATCGGCCGCGCGGTTGCCAATACGCCGCGCCTGCTCCTGGCCGACGAGCCGACCGGCAATCTCGACCCGCACACCTCGCTGCACGTCTTCAGCACGCTGGTGGCGCTGGCGCGCGCGTCGGGCCTCGCGGCGCTGATCGCCACGCACAACCTCGAACTCGCCCACCGCATGGACCGCCAGGTCACCATCCGGGACGGGCTGGTTGTCCCGCTCTGACGGGCGAGCCACGGAGCCGCCGCATCCTGTCCGGGAGCCGCTCCGGCTCCTGATAGGCCGCGAGTGCAGCGTCCCGAGGAAGATGGCGCGGCGCCCCTCGCGGCATGTCCCTGCTCGCGTCTTCCACCCCGCCCACTGACCTCCCTTCCGACCGGCGTTAACACTTTCTTGACTCCGCCGCGCAGCTGGGCGGTGGATCGATTGACGAGAACAAAACACGAATTAAAGTAGACATATCGAAAACAACGGGGAGGGATCGACATGGTCGCGGCGCGAAAACTGGTGGCTGGCCTCGCGGAACTGCTCTCGCTCGGGCTGTTCTTCGGCATGATCTGGATCTGGGCTGCGGTGCTCTCGGGCCCCGGCGTCTGAGCCCCGGCGCCGCTGCCGCGCCTGCGGCCCCGACCCGCCCGCGATGCGCGGTGGACACGCTGAAATGACGCTCGACGCCCATGCGCCCGGCGCTTCATATGAGGCGGCGAAATCCGGCGCGACTCGCGCGGCGGAGGATGCGGGGCAGAGGTGCGAGATGGGCGAGAGCGGGCGGCGAAACGGCGAGGCGCGCATTCTGTCCGAGGTCGGCTTCGTGCATCTCCACGTCCATTCCAGCTATTCCCTGCTGGAAGGCGCCATGACCATCGCCACGCTGGCCAAGATGGCGGCCGCCGACGGCCAGCCGGCGCTGGCGCTGACGGACACCAACAACCTCTTCGGCGCACTCGAATTCTCCGAGAAGCTCGCCGGTGCCGGGCTGCAGCCGATCGCGGGCGTGCAGCTCTCGGTCGATTTCGCCGACGAGGCCGAAGGCGGGCGCCGGCCGCTCAACCCCGAGACGCCGCATATCGTGCTGCTGGCCATGACCGAGACCGGTTACGGCAATCTGATGAAGCTGGTGACGGAAGCCTGCCTCGCCACCGGCGGAGCCGGCCAGCCGCTCTCCAGCATCGAGCGGCTGCGCGCCCATCACGAGGGGGTCATCGCCCTGACCGGCGGCTATGGCGGCCCGCTCGACTGCGCGATCCGCAACGGCCAGCTCGCCCAGGCCAAGGCGCGCCTGCAGACGCTCGCCACCATCTTCGGCGACCGGCTCTATGTCGAGATCCAGCGCAATGGCCGGGACGAGCAGGAGGCGCTCGAGGCGCATCTGCTGACCCTGGCCTATGATGCCGACCTGCCGCTCGTCGCCACCAACGAGCCCTTCTTCGCCAAGCCCGCGGATTTCGACGCGCATGATGCGCTGCTGGCGGTGGCGGCGGGACGCCTCGTCTCCGATGGCGAGCGCCGCCGCGTCACCCCCGAGCATTTCTTCGCCAGCCGCATCGAGATGAAGCGACGCTTCTCCGATCTGCCGGAAGCGCTTGCCAATACGATCGAAATCGCGATGCGCTGTACCTGGCGCGTCGGCCAGCGCAAGCCGATCCTGCCGCGCTTCGGCGAGGAGGGCCGCGACGAGGCGGAGGAGCTGCAGATCCAGGCGAAGGCCGGGCTGGAGCTGCGCCTGGCCAAGCATGGGCCGGCGCCGGGCTATACGGTGGAGGAGTATGAGAAGCGGCTCGATTTCGAGCTGTCGATCATCACCCGGATGAAGTTCCCGGGCTATTTCCTGATCGTCTCGGACTTCATCAAATGGGCCAAGGCCCAGGACATTCCCGTCGGTCCGGGCCGCGGTTCGGGCGCCGGCTCGCTCGTCGCCTATGCGCTGACCATCACCGATGTCGATCCGCTGCGCTTCGGCCTGCTGTTCGAGCGCTTCCTCAACCCCGACCGCGTCTCGATGCCGGATTTCGACATCGATTTCTGCCAGGACCGGCGCGAGGAGGTGATCGACTACGTCAAGCGCCGCTATGGCGAGGAGCGCGTCGCGCAGATCATCACCTTCGGCACGCTGCTGGCGCGCGGCGTGCTGCGCGATGTCGGCCGCGTGCTCGAAATGCCCTATGGCCAGGTCGACAAGCTGACCAAGCTGGTGCCGCAGAACCCGGCCAAGCCGATCTCGCTGGTCGACGCCATCGCCGGCGAGCCGAAGCTGCAGGAGGCGGCGGCGGCCGAGCCGATCGTCGCCAGGCTGCTGGAGATCGGCCAGAAGCTCGAAGGGCTGCATCGCCACGCCTCGACCCATGCGGCGGGCGTCGTCATCGGCGACCGGCCGCTGGAGCAGCTGGTGGCGCTCTCGGTCGATCCGCGCACCGGCATGCGCGTCACCCAGTTCAACATGAAATGGGTGGAGCAGGCCGGGCTGGTGAAGTTCGACTTCCTCGGCCTGAAGACGCTGACCACGCTGACCACCGCCGTGAAGCTGATCGCCCAGCGCGGCATCACCATCGACCTCGCCGAAATCCCCTTCGACGACCCCAAGAGCTACGAGATGCTGGCGCGGGGCGAGACGGTCGGCGTGTTCCAGGTGGAAAGCGCCGGCATGCGCAAGGCCCTGGTCGAGATGAAGGCCGACCGGATCGAGGATCTGATCGCGCTGGTGGCGCTCTACCGGCCGGGGCCGATGGACAATATCCCGACCTATTGCCGCCGCAAGCTCGGGCTGGAGGCCCCGACCTATCTCCACCCGAAGCTCGAGCCCATCCTGGCCGAGACCCATGGCATCATCGTCTATCAGGAGCAGGTGATGCAGGTGGCGCAGGCGCTGTCGGGCTATTCGCTCGGCGAAGCGGACCTGCTGCGCCGCGCCATGGGCAAGAAGATCAAGGCGGAGATGGACGCCCAGCGCGACCGCTTCGTCCGCGGCGCCACCGAAGGCGGCATGACCAAGGACATCGCCTCCGAAATTTTCGATCTTCTGGCGAAATTCGCCGATTACGGCTTCAACAAGAGCCATGCCGCGGCCTATGCGGTGGTCGCCTATCAGACCGCCTATCTCAAAGCCAATTACCCCGTCGAGTTTCTGGCGGCGTCGATGACGCTCGACATGGGCAACACCGACAAGCTCTCGGAATTCCGGCGCGATGCCGAGCGCATCGGCATCAAGGTCGAGCGCCCGACGATCAACCGCTCCGGTGTCGCCTTCGACGTCGCCGATGGCGCGATCTTCTATGCGCTGGCCGCGATCAAGGGCGTCGGCGGGGCGGCGGTGGAGGCGATCGTGCAGGCGCGGCGCGCCGGCGGCCCCTTCCGCGACCTCGCCGATTTCGCGCGGCGCATCGACACCAAGCAGGTCAACCGCCGCACCATCGAGGCCTTGATCGCCGCGGGCGCGCTGGACGAGCTCGAGCCGGAGCGGGCCCGTGCCATGGCCGCGGTCGACGGTGTCCTCGCCCTCTCCAACCGCACCCGCGAGGCGGCGGCCGGCGGCCAGTCGGAGCTGTTCGGCGGCGGCATGGTGCAGGAAGCCTTCCGCATCCCGCCGGTCGAGCCCTGGTCACCGGCTGAGCGGCTGAAGCGGGAACATGACGCTGTCGGCTTCTTCCTCTCGGGCCATCCGCTGGATGATTACGAGCATGTGCTGAAGCGGCTGCGGGTGCAGCGCTATGCCGATTTCGCCCAGACCGTGCGGGCCAACGGAACCGGCGTCGCCAAGGTGGCCGTCTCGGTGATCGACAAATCCGAGCGGCGCACCAAATCCGGCAACAAGATGGGCATCGTCAACCTCTCCGACCCGAGCGGCCAGTTCGAGGCGGTGCTGTTCTCCGAGGGGCTGCAGCGCTATCGCGACCTGCTCGAGCCGGGCAGGGCGCTGGTGCTGCGGCTATCGGCGGTGCTCGATGGTGAGGATGTCCGCCCGCGCATCGAGGATGCCGAGGTGCTGGACGATCTCGCGGCGCGTCAGAAGCAGGACCTTCTGGTCTATCTCCGCGACGACAAGGCGCTGGCCTCGATCGCCGAGCGCGTGCGCCCGCGCAGCGACGGCATGAAGGCGGACGGCAAGATCGCGCTGGTGATGATTCTCGACGATGGCGCGCAGGAGGTCGAGATCGAACTGCCGGGGCGCTATCCGGTCAACCAGCAGATCGCCAATGCGGTCCGGGCCGCGCCGGGCGTGGTCAGCGTCGAGCTGCGCTGAGGGCTGGCGCTGCGCGCCTGGCGGGGCTAGGATGCCCTTGGGTCAGGCGGAGATGGCAATGCCGACTCATGGGATGATGGACAGGCGCCAACTCATTGCCGGGGCGACGGTCTTGTCCGTTGCAGCGACCGGCCGGGCAGGGTTCGCACAGGAGAAACCGATGATCGACGCGAGCACGGCGCTGATCGTGGTCGACGTGCAGAATGATTTCTGTCCCGGCGGCAGCCTGGCGGTCGCGAAGGGCGACGAGGTCGTCCCCGTCATCAACGCGCTGGGCAAGCGCTTTTCGACCATCGTCATGACGCAGGACTGGCACCCGGCCGGGCATTCGTCCTTCGCCTCCAGCCATCCCGGCAAAAAGCCCTTCGATCTCGTCGAGATGCCCTATGGCGCGCAGGTGCTCTGGCCGGACCATTGCATCCAGGGGACGAAGGGCGCGGAATTCCGGGCCGATCTCGATCTGCCGACGGCGCAGGCGATCATCCGCAAGGGCTATCGCCCGCAGATCGACAGCTATTCCGGCTTCATCGAGGCCGACCGCAGGACGCCGACCGGTCTCGGGGGGTATCTCCGCGAGCGTGGCATCCTCCGCGCGGTGGTGGTCGGGCTCGCAACGGATTTCTGCGTGAACTGGACCGCGCAGGATGCGGCCAAGGCGGGGCTCGAGACGCTCGTCGTCGAGGAGGCCTGCCGCGCCATCGACCTGAATGGCTCGCTCGCCAAGGCCTGGGCCGATATGGCGGCGCTGGGCGTGAAGCGGGTCACGGTGGCGGGACTGCCGGGCTGAGCTTCGACGTCGCGTTCGGATCGCCGCTGCCATGGCGGCGGTTCCGCCCCGCGGGCCGGGGGGGCCTAACTCGCGCCGTCTACCGCGAGTCGTGAGCCGCGGCCTTGCTTTCCCGCCCTATCCCCTGTATGGCGCAGCCCATCCCACATGGGGCGCATCGTCTCGGCTCTTCGAGACGTTCCGGTGACTTGGCAGCCTATGCCTCGTTCATTCGCATCCCAGAGGCTCAACCGGAAGGACGATAACACCATGGCACTGCCCGATTTCTCCATGCGCCAGCTGCTCGAGGCCGGGGCCCATTTCGGCCACCAGGCGCATCGCTGGAACCCGAAGATGTCGCCCTATATCTTCGGCACCCGCAACAACATCCACATTCTCGACCTGTCGCAGTCGGTGCCGATGCTCTCGCGCGCCCTGCAGGCGGTGTCGGACACCGTCGCCCGCGGCGGCCGCGTGCTCTTCGTCGGCACCAAGCGCCAGGCCCAGGACGCCATCGCCGATGCGGCCAAGCGTTCGGCCCAGTATTACGTGAACTCCCGTTGGCTCGGCGGCATGCTGACCAATTGGAAGACGATCTCGGCCTCGATCCAGCGCCTGCGCAAGGTCGACGAGCTCCTGAACGGCGGCAGCACCGGCCTGACCAAGAAGGAGCGGCTGATGCTCGCCCGCGAGCGCGACAAGCTCGAAAAGGCGCTCGGCGGCATCAAGGACATGGGCGGCACGCCGGACATGATCTTCGTCATCGACACCAACAAGGAAGCGCTCGCGATCAAGGAGGCCCAGCGCCTCGGCATCCCGGTCGCCGCGATCGTCGATTCGAACTCCGATCCGGACGGCATCACCTTCCCGGTGCCCGCCAATGACGATGCCGGCCGCGCCATCCAGCTCTATTGCGACCTGATCGCCCGCTCGGCGATCGACGGCATCTCCCGCGCCTCTGGCGACCATGGCGTCGATCTCGGCGCTTCGGAAGCGCCGATGGTCGAGGAGGCCCTGGCGGCCGAGCCGGCGGCCGATGCCGCTCCGGCCTTCGAGCTGCTGACCGCGCCGCGCGGCGCGCCGGACGATCTGATGAAGCTCTCGGGCATGGGTCCCGAGACCGTGCAGAAGCTCAATGATGGCGGCGTCTTCCACTTCTGGCAGATCGCGGCCATGTCCCCGGCCGACGTCACCAAGGTCGACCAGGATCTGAAGCTCGGCGGCCGCGTCGAGCGCGAGGGCTGGGTCGCCCAGGCCCGCGATCTCGCCGAGGCGTGATCCCCCCTGCGGCGCGTCACAGGCGCGTCGCAGTCGGCTTCGAATGATGCGTGACAAGCGCCGACGGCCGGAAACGGAACGTCGGCGTTCTCCCATCGCAGGATCAAATCCCTTTCTTTCCAGAGGTCGCGCCGCCTTCCTGGCCGCGACCCGAGACCATAAGGACACAGGCACATGGCAGCGATCACCGCCGGGATGGTGAAGGAACTCCGCGACAAGACCGGCGCGGGCATGATGGACTGCAAGGCCGCGCTGTCGGCGGTCGATGGCGACATGGAAGCCGCGATCGACTGGCTGCGCACCAAGGGCCTGGCCAAGGCCGCCAAAAAGGCCGGCCGCGTCGCCGCCGAGGGCCTCGTCGCCGTCGCCGTCTCCGGCACCCGCGGCGTCGTCTCCGAGCTCAACTCCGAGACCGATTTCGTCGCCCGCAACCTGGAATTCCAGGCGCTGGCCCATGGCATCGCCAATGTCGCCCTGGAGAAGGGCGGCGACGCCGAGGCCGTGCTGGCGCATCACTATCCCGGCGGCGGCTCGGTCCAGGAGGCGATCGCCAACGCCATCGCCACCATCGGCGAGAACATGACGCTGCGCCGCGTCGCCGAGGTCAAGGTCTCGGCCGGCGTGATCGGCTCCTATGTCCATGGCGCCGTGGCCGACGGCCTGGGCAAGATCGGCGTCATCGTCGGGCTGGAATCGACCGGCAAGGCCGATGAGCTCGCCGTGCTCGGCCGCCAGCTCGCCATGCATGTCGCCGCGACCAATCCGATCGCCCTCGATCTCGCCTCGGTCGATCCGGCCGTGCTGGAGCGCGAGAAGGCGATCCTGGCCGAGAAGAACGCCGGCAAGCCCGCCCATGTGCTCGAGAAGATCACCGAGAGCGGGCTGAAGAGCTACGCCAAGGAATATTGCCTGCTCGACCAGGCCTATATCCATGACGGCTCCAAATCGGTCTCGCAGGTGCTCAAGGAGATCGAGGGCAAGGTCGGCGCCCCCGTCGCGCTGAAGGGTTTCGCCCGCTTCGCGCTCGGCGAGGGCATCGAGAAGGAGGAGCAGGATTTCGCAGCGGAAGTCGCTGCCGCCGGCGGCACGACGGGCTGATCCGTCCGAGGACGAGACACGAAAAGGCCGCGCCTTGCGCGGCCTTTTTTGTATGAAGGCGATGGCGCCCGCGAATCGCGGGCAGGCGTGACAGCGGAGAGAGCCAATGAGACCCAAACGCGTCCTCGTGAAGCTGTCCGGCGAAGCCCTTGCGGGAGCAGCGGGATCGGGCCTCGACGGCAGCACGCTGACGGCTCTGGCCGGCGACATCGCCAACGCCTCGCATGAGGGCGTCGAGATCGCCATCGTCGTCGGCGGCGGCAATTTTTTCCGCGGCGTGCAGGGGCTGACCAAGGGCCTCGACAGGACCAGCGCCGATTCGATCGGCATGCTCGGCACGGTGATGAACGCGCTGGCGCTCGAACATGCGATCGAGAGCGCGGGCGCGCCGGCGCGCGCCATGTCCGCGGTGCCGATGCCCTCGCTCTGCGAGAGCTATGCCCGCAAGCGCGCGCTCGACCATCTCAGCCATGGCAAGGTGGTCGTGCTGGGCGGCGGCACCGGCAACCCCTATTTCACCACCGATACCGGTGCGGCCCTGCGCGCGGCGGAGCTCGGCTGCAGCCATCTGCTCAAGGCGACGCAGGTCGACGGCGTCTATTCCGCCGATCCGAAGAAGGACGCCTCGGCGGTCCGCTACGAGACGCTGACGCATGAGGATGCGATCCGGCGCGACCTGAAGGTGATGGATACCGCCGCCTTCGCGCTGGCCCGCGATGCCGGGCTGACCATCGTGGTGTTCTCGATCGCCGAGCTCGGCGCGCTGGCTGCGGTGCTGCGCGGCGAGGGCAGGGCGACCTACGTCACCCCTTGAGCCTCAATAGGTCGCCCACAGGCCCGGCGTCACCCATTCCAGCAGATGGCCGTCGGGATCGCGGAGATAGAGGCTGGTGCCGCCGCGCTCCCAGCGCATCCGGCCCTCGATCGGGATGCCGAGCTCGGCGAGCCGCGCCTCCCAGGCCGGCAACTCCTCGGCGTCGATCCCGAAGGCGATGTGCAGCGGGCCCTCTCCGTCATGGGGCGGAATCGTTCCGCCGGCCGAATGCTGGGTCTGCAGCGAGGCGCCGCGCTTGAACAGCAGCAGCACGCTCTGCCCGCCGACATCGAAGGCATGCAGCGTGCCGGTCTTGAGCAGGGGCACGAGCCCGAGCTTCTCCTCGTAGAACGCGCGGGCGCGCTCGAGATCATCGACATAGAGCGCGGTCTCGACGATGCGGTTGAGGCGGGGCATGGCGCTCTCCTGCGGCTCTGCCGGGCCGCTCCCATGCGGCCGGCGCGACGGCGGCGGCGAGATTAGCGGCAAGGCGCGGATGGCTCCAGCCGGCGCCGATCCTGTCCCGTCTCGGCGCTTTTCCCTTGCCCGGATCATGGGAACATGCTGTTCGAACAGGTAATTCTTGACCGGGCCGGCCACCGCCGCCATGGTCGCGCCGATTTTGGATTATCCGCAAGGTCTTAAAGATTATGGCCCAGACGACGTTCGATCTCGCCGATGTGAAGCGCCGCATGGCCGGCGCCCTGCAGTCCTTCAAGGGCGATCTCGCCTCCCTGCGCAGCGGCCGCGCCTCCGCCAACATGCTCGATCCGATCCAGGTCGAGGCCTATGGCGCGCGCACGCCCCTGTCGCAGCTCGCCACCGTCAGCGTCCCCGAGGCGCGCCTGCTCAGCGTGCAGGTCTGGGACCGCAGCATGGTCGGCCCGGTCGAGAAGGCGATCCGCGAATCCGATCTCGGCCTGAACCCGCAGACCGAAGGCCAGGTGCTGCGCATCCGCATCCCGGAGCTGAACGAGCAGCGCCGCAAGGAGATGGTCAAGGTCGCGCATAAATACGCCGAGGAATCGAAGATCGCCGTGCGCCATGTCCGGCGTGACGCCATCGACATCATCAAGAAGGTCGAGAAGGAGGGCGCCTTCACCAAGGACGACGTGACCCGCCAGTCCGATCTGGTGCAGAAGGCGACCGACCAGCACATCGCCGAGATCGACCAGGCGCTGGCGGCGAAGGAAAAGGAAATCCTCTCCGTCTGAGGCGCGCCGCAGCCTTTCATCCGTCGCGCGGGCAGGCTCGCGCGACGGCTCCTTCCCGGCGACGGCCCATGAGGCAGATCGATGTCAGCAGAGACGCGTCAGGGTGAGAGCGCAGCGGATCCCTGCCATGTCGCCATCATCATGGATGGCAATGGGCGCTGGGCGAAGATGCGCAACCTGCCGCGCCAGGAAGGCCATCGCCGCGGGCTGGAAGCCCTGCGGCGGACGGTGCGCCACGCCGCCGAACTCGGCATCGAAGTGCTCACCCTCTACAGTTTCTCCACCGAGAATTGGCGGCGCCCCCAGGCGGAGGTGTCCTTCTTGCTGGGGCTGCTCCGGCGTTTCGTCGAGAAGGATCTGGCGGAGCTCGCCGAGGCGGGGCTGCGGGTGCGGATCATCGGCGGGCGCGAGGATCTGGCGCCGGATCTGCGCCGGCTGGTCGAGCATGCCGAGCAGTCGACCGCCGGAAATAGCGGCATGACCCTGGTGGTGGCCTTCAATTACGGCTCGCGCGACGAGATCGTCAGGGCAACGCGCGCCATCGCGACGGAGGTCGCCGCCGGCCGGCTCGACCCCGCCGCGATCGACGAGGCCGTGCTGCATGGCCATCTCGACACGGCCGATCTGCCGGACCCCGAACTGGTGATCCGCACATCCGGCGAGACCCGGATCTCCAACTTCCTGCTATGGCAGGCCGCCTATGCCGAATTCGTCTTCAGCCCCGTGCTCTGGCCCGATTTCGACAAGGCCGATCTCGTCGCGGCCATTTCGGAATATCGCCGGCGCGAGCGGCGTTTCGGCGGCGTCGAGCCGGTGACGGTCCGCAAGGCGGGCGCCGCGTGAGCGAGCCCCGGCCTGCCAGCCCCGCCGCTGCGAGCGAATTGCGGCAGCGCATCCTGTCGGCGCTGATCATGGCCGCCGGCATCCTCGCCGCGACCTGGTGGGGCGGCTGGCCGTTCCGCATCGTCTGGGCGCTGGTCGCCGGTTTCGTCGCCTATGAATGGCTGGCCTTCGTCAGCCGGCGCAACGCCTTGCCGGGCGGGATCGGCGTCGCGCTCGCCGGGCTGGCGCTCGGCTTCTCTCCCGCGAGCCAGGTGGCGCTGGCAGGCGTCGCCGCCATGGCGGCGCTGACCGGCGCCGTACTCACCCCGCTGATGCGCGGGAAATGGCCGCTCGAAGCCTGTGGCGTCGCCTATGCCCTGGGTTTCGCGCTGATCACGCCGGCTTTGCGGTCGGTGCCCGATCTCGGCCTGGCGATCATCATCTGGAGCTTCGCCGTCGTCTGGTTCACCGATATCGCGGCCTATTTCACCGGTCGCCGCCTCGGCGGGCCGAAACTGATGCCGCGCTTCAGCCCGAAGAAGACCTGGTCGGGCGCGATCGGCGGCGCGCTCGCCGGCACGCTCGGCGGCTACGCCGTCTGGCGGCTGACGCCGCAGGCGGCGCCGCTGATCGGCGGAGCGGCGAGCCTGGCTCTGTCCTTTGCCGCTTCCGTCGCGTCGCAGGCCGGGGATCTCTTCGAATCCGCCGTCAAAAGACGGTTCGGCGCCAAGGATTCCGGCCGGCTGATCCCCGGCCATGGCGGGTTCCTGGACCGGCTCGACGGCTATTGGGCGGTGCTCGTCCTGTCCGGCCTGCTGCTCTTCCTGGTCGAGCTCGCGCGGTGAGCATGTGAGCCGGCGCAGCGTCACGCTTCTCGGGGCCACCGGTTCCATCGGCCGCTCGACGCGCGACGTCGTCGCCGAGAATCCGGAGCGGCTCGCCATTTCCGTCGTGGTCGGCGGCCGCGATGCCGCCGCTTTGGCCCGCGTCGCGATCGAGACCGGCGCCGCTTTCGCCGCCCTGGCGGAGGCCGATTCCGGCCCCGCCCTGCGCGAAGCCTTGGCCGGGACCGGTATTGCCAGCGGAGCAGGGCGGGAGGCGGTGCTCGAGGCGGTGGCGCGGCCGAGCGACATCGTGGTCAGCGCCATTTCCGGTGCGGCGGGGCTGGAGGCGACCTTCGCCGCGCTGATGCCCGGCCGGGTGATCGCGCTCGCCAACAAGGAGAGCCTGGTCTGCGCGGGCGAGGCCGTGATGGCGCAGGCGCGCCATGTCGGCGCGACGATCCTGCCGCTCGATTCCGAGCATAACGCGCTCTACCAGGTGCTCGGCGCCGAGCCGGTTTCGGCCGTGCGCAGCATGACGCTGACGGCTTCGGGCGGCCCGTTTCGGACCTGGACCGCCGCGCAGATCGCCGCGGCGCGGCCGGAACAGGCGCTGGCCCATCCGAACTATGCGATGGGCGCGAAGATCACCATCGATTCCGCCAGCATGATGAACAAGGGGCTGGAGCTGATCGAGGCGCGCTATCTCTTCGGGCTGCGCCACGACCAGCTCGAGGTGCTGGTCCATCCCCAGCAGATCGTGCATGGGCTGGTGACCTTCCGCGACGGCTCGGTCAGCGCCGGGCTCGCTCTGCCGGATATGCGGGTCGCGGCCGCCCATTGCCTCGGGATCGACGGGCGGCTGGACGCGCCGGCGGCGCGTTTCCTCGATCTCGCCCGGACGGCGCCGCTCGTCTTCGAGCCGCCGGATCTCGCGCGCTTCCCGGCGCTCGGCCTGGCGATGGCGGCGCTCGCCCAGGGCGGAGCCGCACCCGCCGTGCTCAACGCCGCCAATGAAATCGCCGTCGCCGCCTTCCTGGCCGGCGAGATCGCCTTTCCCGGCATCGCCCAGCTGGTCGAGGCGGTCTGTAGCCGGGAATTCGCCTCCGCCGAGGCGCCCGCGACCGTCGCGGAGGCGCTCGCGATCGATCGCGATGCACGGATTCGGGCGCGGGCGCTCTTGTCCGGAGGCGGTTTCGCTGTCACCTAAGAGGCAGCTCTGGAGAATTTGATGCAGTTCGCAACGACCTTGTGGGAATCCGGACAGTTCGTGCTCGGCTATCTCCTGCCGTTTCTGTTCGTTCTCGGCCTGGTCGTGTTCGTGCATGAGCTCGGCCATTTCCTCGTCGGGCGCTGGTGCGGCGTCGACGTCAAGGTGTTCTCGGTCGGCTTCGGCCGCGAGATCTACGGCTTCGACGACCGGCACGGCACGCGCTGGCGCATCGCGCTGATCCCGCTCGGCGGCTATGTGAAATTCTCCGGCGATGCCGACGCCGCCAGCACGCCGGGCTTCGACGCCGTCGCGGCGATGTCGCCGGAGGAGCGCGCCCGCAGCTTCCCCGCGCAATCGATCGGAGAGCGCGCCGCGATCGTCGCCGCGGGACCGATCGCGAATTTCCTGCTGGCGATCCTGATCTTCGCCGGGACCGTCTTCATCTTCGGCAAGCCGGTGTTGAGCCCGCGCATCGACCAGATCGTGGCCGGCAGCGCCGCCGAGCGGGCGGGCCTGCGCCCCGGCGACCTCGTCGTCGAGATCGACGGCCAGAAGATCGCCTCCTTCAACGACATGCAGCGCATCATCTCGGTGCGGCCCAACGAGGCCGTGCCGGTGACGGTGGAGCGCTCCGGCGCGCTGGTCACCCTGCCGGTGACGCCGGTGCTGGTCGAAACCAGCTCCAAGCTCGGCAAGCAGCGCATCGGCGTGGTCGGCATCCAGGCCTCCCGCAAGCCGGAGGACTGGACCGTGCAGCGCTTCGGCCCGCTCGAGGCCCTGGGCAACGGCGTGGCCGAGACCTGGTTCGTGGTCGAGCGCACCTATGATTACGTCGCCAAGCTGGTGACGGGGCGCGAATCCACCGACCAGCTCTCCGGCCCGATCCGCATCGCCCAGGTTTCGGGCATGGTGGCGTCCAATGGCGGTCTGCTGGCCCTGATCAACCTCGCCGCGATTCTCTCCGTCTCGATCGGGCTGATGAACCTCGTGCCGATCCCGATGCTCGATGGCGGGCACCTGCTCTTCTATGCGATCGAGGCGCTGCGGGGCCGGCCGCTGAGCGAGCGCGCGCAGGAGATCGGCTTCCGCTTCGGCCTCGGCCTGGTGCTGATGCTGATGCTGTTCGTGACCTGGAACGATCTCGTCCACGTCAGATCCCTGCTCTGAGGCGGCCCGCCGGGCCGCGCCAGGCAGCCCGAGCGAATGTGGTCGAATCAGGGCGAAGCCCCGTGGCGCGCGGGCAACGAGCGCCTCAAAAATAATCCGTTAACGATGATGGCGGTTTGCACCCCGCGCGAAACTTTGTAGAAGCGATTGAACTGCAATGTCGCCGTGCTGCCGTGGATTTGCGGCTGTCCCCCTCCGGGGTGGCGACCTGAGAAAATGGAATAGGCGACCCGATGACGTCGACCCAAAAGAGCCGGTCTTTCAGAATGCGGCTCTCTCGATCAGTCGGACTTTCGGCCATAATCGTGGCCGTCAGCGGTGGCGTGGCGTTTGCGCAGGCCGTGATTGTCCAAGGCAACCGGAGCGTCGATGCGGAGACGATCCGCGGCTACGCCCAGGGCAACCCCCAGGATATCCGCCAGACTCTGCTGGCGACGGGCCTGTTCTCCAGCGTCCAGGTCAGCCGCCGCGGCTCGCAGACCATCATCGCCGTCCGCGAGAACGACACGATCAACCGCGTCGCCTTCGAGGGTAACCGCAGGCTGAAGGGCGAGGTTCTCGCCCAGATGGTCGAGTCCAAGTCGCGCGGGCCGCTGAGCCAGCAGCTGATCAACGCCGACGTCGAGCGCCTGCGCGAGGCCTATCGCCGCGCCGGCTACGGGCTGTCCTCGGTCTCCGGCCGCATCGCGCCGCTGCCGAACGGCCGCTCGGACGTGGTCTTCACCATCGTCGAATCGGGCAAGACCGGCATCAAGTCGATCAATTTCTCGGGCAACAGCGCGTTCTCGGGCAGCCGCCTGCGGAACCTGATGACCTCGACCGAGTCGAACTTCCTCAGCTTCCTCAAGACCTCGGACGTCTATGATGCCGACCGCATCACCTCCGATCTCGAGCTGATCCGCCGCTATTATCTGAAGAACGGCTATGCCGACTTCCAGATCACCTCGACCAATGCCCGTTTCGACGAGACCGCCGGCGGCTGGATCATCGATATCGGGGTGAGCGAGGGCCCGCAGTACCGGGTCGGCAATGTCGCGGTCGATTCCAGGCTGCGCGACATCGATCCCGCTTCGCTGCAGCGCATGCTCGCCACCTCCGCCGGCGACACCTACAATGCCGAGGCGGTCGAGCGCTCGCTGCTCGCGCTGACGACGGAAGTCTCCCGCCGCGGCTATGCCTTCGCCCAGGTCCGCCCGCGCGGCGACCGCGACGCCAATGGCCGCCTGATCGGCATCACCTATGTCATCGACGAGGGCCCGCGCGTCTATGTCGAGCGCATCAATGTGCGCGGCAACACCCGCACCCGCGATTATGTCGTCCGCCGCGAGCTCGATCTCGGCGAGGGTGACGCCTATAACAAGGTGCTGGTCGACCGGGCCGAGCGCCGCCTGAACAATCTCGGCTTCTTCAACAAGGTCCGGATCACCAACGAGCCGGGCAGCACGCCCGACCGCGTCGTCGTCAACATCGACGTCGAGGACAAGGCGACCGGCGCTTTCTCGATCGCCGGCGGCTATTCCACCTCGGACGGCGTCATCGGCGAAGTCTCGCTGTCGGAATCGAACTTCCTCGGCCGCGGCCAGTTCGTGCGCATCGCCGGCACGCTCGGCCAGAAGAGCCAGGGCATCGATTTCTCGTTCACCGAGCCCTATTTCCTCGGCCGCCGTATCGCCGCGGGCTTCGACCTGTTCTCGAAGTTCAGCGACAACTACAATACCGGCCGCTTCGAGAGCCGCGTCACCGGCGGCCAGGTCCGCCTGACCTTCCCGATCACGGAAGAGCTGTCGATCACGCCGCGCTATTCGATCTACACGACCGAGATCAAGATCCCGAACACCACCACGCGTCCCTATAATGACTGCTCGGTGCCGATCCCCGGCATCACGCCCGGCACCGCCGGGACGATCGGGGCCGACTCGGTGTTCAACTGCCTGAGCAATGGCGAAGCCTCGATCGCGGTGAAGGAAGCCGCGGGCACGACCCTGACCTCGCTGGTCGGCGTCAACCTGACCTATAACTCGCTCGACAATTACGCCAATCCGCGCAACGGCTTCTTCGCGGAGCTGAAGCCGGAGGTCGCGGGTCTGGGCGGCGATTCGAAGTTCCTGCGCATCGCGGCGGATGCCCGCTACTACCGCGAGATCTTCGAGGACGTCGTCGGCTTCGCCCGCCTGCAGGGTGGCCATGTCCAGGCCACCAGCGGCAATCTGCGCATGGTCGACCATTACTTCCTCGGACCGACACTGGTGCGCGGCTTCGCCCCGTCCGGCATCGGCCCGCGCGACGTGCTGAACGACCCGACTGCCAATGCGCTCGGCGGCACCACCTATGTCGGCGGCACGATCGAATTGCAGTTCCCGATCTGGGGTCTGCCGCGCGATCTCGGCCTGCGCGGCGCGGTCTTCGCCGATGCCGGCACGCTGTTCGAATATGATGGCGGCAAGTCGGTCGCCTTCGCCGGCTGCCCGGCCGGTTCGGGGCCGCGCCAGTTCACCGGCGTGGCGCTCTCCGGGGCGCAGACCGCGCAGACCAACATCGCCTGCGTGCGTGACAAGAACGTCATTCGCTCCTCGGTCGGCGTGAGCCTGCTCTGGCAGTCCCCGCTCGGGCCGCTGCGCTTCGACTATGCCTACGCCCTGTCGAAGGATGACGGGCAGATCGGCACCTATAACGGCGTCACCGGCAAATATGGCGGCGACCGCCTGCAGGCCTTCCGCTTCTCCGGCGGCACGCGGTTCTGAGGATGACGGGGCGCGAGAGCGCCCCGTTCCGGTTCAAGCCATGGCAGATCCCCAGTTCTTTCCCGTTTCGGCCTCGCTGAGCTTCGGCGAGGTCGCCTCTTCCTGCGGCCTGTCCCTGCCGGAGGGTGTGGATCCCGACCGCAGGATTTCCGGCGCCGCGGCGCTGGAGGCGGCCGGCCCCGCCGATCTCGCCTATATGGACAACCCGAAATATACGGAGGCGCTGGCCGCGACCTCCGCCGGGCTGTGCCTGGTGTCGCCGCGCTTCGTCGCGCGCATCCCGGCCGGTACGGTCGCGCTGGTCACGCCGACGCCCTATCATCTCTTCGCGCGCATCCTCGCAAAGCTCCATCCCGAGGCGCTGCGCCCCGGCTCCGTCTTCGGCGCGCAGGGCGTGGCGCCGGGCGCCTTCGTCCATGCCACCGCGGTGCTGGAGGCCGGCGTCACGGTCGATCCCGGCGCGGTGATCGGACCCGGCGCCGAGATCGGCTCCGGCAGCGTCATCGGCTCCCAGGCTGTGATCGGCCCACAGGTGCGGATCGGGCGCGATTGCGCGATCGGGCCGGGCGCGACGCTACAGGCGGCGCTGGTCGGCAACCGCGTCATCATCCATCCCGGCGTCCGCATCGGGCAGGACGGCTTCGGCTTCGCGATGAGCCCGAAGGGCCATATGAAGGTGCCGCAGATCGGCCGCGTGATCATCCAGGACGATGTCGAGATCGGCGCCAATAGCTGCATCGACCGCGGCGCCAGCCGCGACACGGTGATCGGCGAAGGCACCAAGATCGATAATCTCGTGCAGATCGGCCATAACGTCGTGATCGGCCGGCATTGCGTCATCGTCTCGCAGGTCGGCATCGCCGGCTCGACCACGCTCGAGGATTTCGTGGTGCTCGGCGGGCAGGTCGGGCTCGCCGGCCATCTCACCGTCGGCATGGGCGCCCAGATCGCGGCCCAGAGCGGCGTCGCCGGCGACGTGCCGCGCGGGGCGCGCTATGGCGGCTATCCCGCGCAGCCGGCGCTGAGCTGGGCGCGCGAGAGCGCCATGCTGAAATCGATGCTCGCCAAGCGCAGGGCCGGTTCCGCCACCGAGGAGTAGCGGGGCCCGCGCTCTCCCGCCCGGCGACGCGCCGCCTCCCGCAGGGTCCCGGTCGCGGCGGCGCCCGAACCGGCAGCGAGAGCATTCCCTTTTCGCGGTGATGCTCTAGAACGGACCGAACAGGCGGATCGCCCGGGTGCGGCCGCTTCATCAGTGACTTGCGCCATGGTGGAGACAAGATGACGGACGTTGCGACGACGCTCGGTGTAGCCGACATTCAGAGGATCATGGCGTGCATTCCGCATCGCTATCCGTTCCTGCTGGTCGATCGCGTCATTGAGATCAATGGCGAGGAGTCGGGGATCGGCATCAAGAACGTGACGATGAACGAGCCGCAATTCACCGGCCATTTTCCCGGCCGTCCGGTGTTTCCGGGCGTGCTGATGATCGAGGCGATGGCGCAGACCGCCGGCGTGCTCGTCGTCAATGCGCGCGGTGCCGAGGATGCGCCGGTCAGCTCCGTCCTGTTCACGACGATCGACAAGGCGAAATTCCGCAAGCCCGTCATTCCCGGCGACCAGCTGCGCTTCCACCTGACCAAGATCGCCCGCAAGCGCAGCATCTATTTCTATCGCGGCGAGGCGCGGGTCGACGGGGTTCTGGTGGCGGAGGCCGATCTCTCGGCCATGGTGGTCTAGCGCAACCTCCCGCATCGCGCAGCTGACAGGGTCAGCGACCGCTCCCGCCTCGCAGGCGGGATGCGCCGCCGCCCCACCCGACAAGGCTTCAGGCCAGGACAAAGCTTCCATGAGCGTGACCATCCACCCCATGTCCGTCGTCGATCCCAAGGCCCGGCTCGGCGAAGGCGTCGTCGTCGGGCCCTTCTGCACCGTCGGCCCGGATGTCGAGCTGGCCGACCAGGTCGAGCTCGTCAGCCATGTCGCGGTGGCGGGCCGCACCAGCATCGGCGCCCGGACGCGGATCTACCCCTTCGCCTCGATCGGCCATCCGCCGCAGGATGTGAAATATCATGGCGAGCCGTCGACCCTGGCCATCGGGTCCGACTGCCAGATCCGCGAGGGGGTGACGATCAACCCCGGCACGGAGGGCGGGGCGATGAAGACGGTGGTGGGCAACCGCTGCTTCTTCCTCGCCAATTCGCATGTCGCGCATGATTGCGTGATCGGCGACAGCGTCATCTTCTCCAACAATGTGATGTGCGCCGGCCATGTCAACGTCGGCAATTTCGTCATCGTCGGCGGCGGCACCGGGCTGCACCAGTTCATCCGCGTCGGCGACCACGCCTTCATCGGCGGCGGCGCCGGGGTGATGAACGACGTCATCCCCTTCGGCATGGTCCGCGACAACCCGGCCCATCTCGCAGGGCTCAACCTGGTCGGGCTGAAGCGCCGCGGCTTCTCGCGGGAGCAGATCCACGAGCTGCGCCGCGCCTACCGCCTGCTCTTCGCCGATGAGGGCACCTTGTCGGAGCGCGTCGAGGACGTCGCCGGGGAATTCGCGGCGCATCCGCTGATCCACGAGATCCTCGATTTCATCCGCAATGGCGGCGAAAGGGCGATCTGCGTCCCGCGGGATGTCGCCGCCCCCGACCGGTGAGCCCTCTCGCGATCATTGCCGGCGGCGGCGATTTCCCGCCGGCGCTGGCCCGCATCCTGCGCCAGGCCGGCCGCCCCATCTATGTCGCCGCGCTCGACGGCGCGGCCGATCCCGCGTCCTTCCCGCCCGAGGATCTCGACATCTACCGGCTGGGCCAGCTCGGCCGCCTGCTCAAGGCGCTGCGGTCGCGCGGCGTCGTCGATCTCGTGCTGATCGGCTCGCTGCCGCGGCCGAGCTTCGGCGGCATCGTGCCGGAGGCCTCGACCCTGAAATATCTCCCGCATTTCGCCCGCGCCTTCCAGGGCGGGGATGATCATCTGCTGCGCGGGGTCGTCCGATTCTTCGAGGAGCAGGGGTTCCAAGTTCTGGGCCCGGCTGAGATCGCGCCGGGGCTGACGGCGCCGGAAGGCCCGCTCGGCCGGCTCTCCGCCAGCGCCGAGACCCGTGCGCTGATCGGCCGGGGCTTCGCGCTGCTCGAGGCGATCTCGCCCTTCGATGTCGGGCAGGCGGCGATCCTCGCCGATCACCGCGTCGTCGCGATCGAGGCTGCGGAAGGCACCGATGCGACGCTGCGGCGCGTCGCCGAGCTCGTCGGCAAGGGCAGGCTGAAGATCGCACGCGGCGACGGCGTGCTGGTCAAGGCGCCCAAGCGCGGCCAGGATCTGCGCGTCGACATGCCGGCGATCGGGCCGGAGACGCTGCGTCTCGCCAGCGAGGCCGGGCTCGCTGGCATCGCCGTGCGGGCCGGGCAGGTGCTGGTCGGCGAGCGCGCCGGTCTGGCGGCGCTGGCGGACCGGCACGGGCTCTTCGTCGAGGGCATCGCGTGAGCGCGCCGTTCAGGCTGGCCTTGATCGCCGGGGAGGCCTCGGGCGACGCGCTGGCGCTGCGCTTCATCGAGTCGCTGCGGCAGAGGCTCGGCGAGCGCGAGCTGGTGCTGGCCGGCGTCGGCGGGGAGAGGCTGCTGGCGCAGGGGCTGCGCCCCTTCTTCGATCAGGCCGACATCGCCGTGATGGGCTTCGGCCCGGTCATCGCCCGGCTGCCGCTGCTGCTGCGGCGCATGGAGGATGCGGCGCGCGGAATCGTCGCCTTCGAGCCGGATCTGCTGCTCACCATCGACAGCCCCGATTTCGCCTTGCGCGTTGCAAGGAAGGTGAGGGCGCGAGCGCCCCAGATACCGATCGTGCATTGGGTCTGCCCCAGCGTCTGGGCCTGGCGCTCCGGCCGGGCGCGGCGCATGAAGCCGCATATCGACCGTATCCTGGCGCTGCTGCCCTTCGAGCCCGAGGCGCTGGCGCGGCTCCAGGGTCCGGAGACGGTCTATGTCGGCCATCCGCTGCTCGACCGGCTGGCTTTGCTGCGGCCCTCTCCGCAGGAGGCGCCACTGCGCGCCGATCAGCGGCATCCGCGCGTGCTGGTGCTGCCCGGCAGCCGACGCTCCGAGATCGCGCATCTGATGCCGGTCTTCGGCCAGGCCGTCGGCCTGGTCGCGAGCGCCCGCCCGCAGGCGCGCTTCATCCTGCCGGCGGTGACGCATCTCGCCCCGTCCATCGCCGAGGCCATGGCGGCCTGGCCGGTGAAGGCCGAGATCGTCTCTGGCGAGACGGCGAAGCTCGAAGCCTTCCGCGGCGCGCGGGCGGCGCTGGCCTCGTCCGGCACCGTGACGCTCGAACTGGCACTGTCGCAGGTGCCGACGGTCGCCGCCTATAAGGGCGCCAATTGGGAGGCCGCTCTGGCGCGCCGGCTGGTCAAGCTGCCGAGCGTGATCCTGCCAAACCTCATCCTCGGACGCAGCGTCGTGCCGGAATTCATTCAGGAGACGGCAGTTCCGCAGGCCCTCGCGGCGGCGCTGCTCGCGGCGCTGGACGATGGCGAAGCGCGCCGGCGCCAGCTCGAAGGCTTCGTCGAGGTCGAGATGATCATGCGCTCGGCCGGCGCCGATCCCGCCGCGAATGCCGTCGCCGCGGCGCTCGCACTGGTCGCGCCCGAGGGCGGGCCCGCGCTCCCGCCCGCGGCCTGAGCGGTGTCGTCGCGTCTCGACCCCGCCGAAGCCGTGCAGGCGCGGCGCTGATCGCGGCTGGCGTTGCGTCGCCTTGCGGAACACAGCGCGAACATGTATGGTGTTCGTGATTTGTTTCGAATCCGGCGGGGACCATGCTGACACGCAAACAGTTCGAACTGCTTCGCTTCATCCATGAGCGCCTGCGCGAGAGCGGCGTCCCGCCGTCCTTCGACGAGATGAAGGATGCGCTGGATCTGCGGTCGAAATCCGGCATCCACCGGCTGATCATGGCGCTCGAGGAGCGTGGCTTCATCCGCCGCCTGCCGAACCGGGCCCGGGCGCTCGAGGTCATCAAGCTGCCGGACGGGGTCGGCAGCGCCCCGGCGGCCCGCGGGCGCTTCAGTCCCTCGGTGGTCCAGGGCGGCCTGTCGGCGAAGAGCAAGCCGGCCGCGCCCGTGCCCGAGGATGATGGCCGCGGCTCGATCAGCATTCCCGTCATGGGCCGCATCGCGGCCGGCACGCCGATCTCGGCCATTCAGAGCCGCAGCCACAGCGTCGCCATGCCGGCCGACATGCTCGGCTCGGGCGAGCATTTCGCCCTGGAGGTCCGCGGCGATTCGATGGTCGAGGCCGGTATTCTCGACGGCGACACCGTGGTGATCCGGCGCCAGGACACCGCCAATACCGGGGACATCATCGTCGCTCTGATCGATGACGAGGAGGCGACGCTGAAGCGTCTGCGCAAGCGCGGCTCCTCGATCGCGCTGGAGGCGGCGAACCCCGCCTATGAGACCCGCGTCCTCGGGCCGGATCGCGTCAAGATCCAGGGCCGCCTGGTCAATCTGATGCGGAAATACTGACGCCCCGGCCCGGGCCTCGCGGTTCGGGTCGGCGCAAAGCGTCGCGGGGAGGGCGCGCCGGGCGTCAGCCGGGTTCGCCGGCCCCGACCGTCTCGTCGGCCGCGGGCGGTTGCGGCACGGGCTTCGGCCGCTCGGGCTGGCGGCGCATCCAGGGCCGCTGCGCATCCGGGCGCTCCGAGATCGCGCGGTCCCAGCGGCCGCCGCGGATGCGCATGGCGGTCGCCCCGTCGCGGCTCAGCGCGGTCCGGTCGATCAGCCGCGCTTTGCAGGGCCCTGTCCAGGGGATGGGGGTGACGACGAGATCGGCCCGCCGGCAATCCTCGACCACCGCCAGCCTGTCGCTCGCAAAGGCGATGGCGCGTCCGTCCCGGGCTCTCACGATGCAGCCGGTCGCGTCGCATCGTGCGCCCTGCCGCAGCGAGGGATCGGCCGGGGCGCGGCCGTCGCCATCGGCCGTCAGCCATTGCTGGAGGGTGAAGCCGCTCGGCTTGCCCGCGGCGATCAGGCGCCCGTCGCCGCCACGCACCGCCATCCCGGCGCCGTCGCGTTCGATCAGGATATCGGGCCGGTCCGGATGGGTCGCGGTCGCGACGCCCGCCACCAGCGGCAGGATGGCGAGCCAGCGCAGCCAGCTGGTCCACAGCGTGACCCAGAGCAGCGAGGCCGCGAAACAGGCCAGGGTCGGCGCGCCGAAGGCCGCCATGCCGATCGTGGCATGGTCGAAACCGGCGACCCAATGGGCCAGCCGCAGCACCTGCTGCGAGGCGAGGCCGACCAGCGCCCAGGCCGGCCAGTCCAACCCGAACGGATAGGCCAGCACGCCCACGACCGAGGCGGGCATCACGATCAGCGAGATGAAGGGCAAGGCGAGCGCATTGCCGAGCAGCCCGAAGGGGTTGAAGCTCTGGAAATGAAAGGCGCCGAAGGGCGCCGTCGCCGCGGTGGCGAGCAGCGTCGTCACCAGCACGCCCAGCGCCGAGGTCCAGAGCATGCCGAGCGGCCAGGGCAGGGCGGCGGGCGGGCGCGCCGCCCGCTCCTCCTGCCAGCGCTCGGCGAAGGCGATCAGCGCCGCCACCGCGCCGAACGACATCTGGAAGCTCGGGCCCAGCAGCGCCTCGGGCTCCCGCGACAGCACGATCATCGCCGCCAGCGCCAGATTGCGCATGCTCAGCGCCGGCCGGTCGACCAGGGTCGCGCCGAGCATCACCAGCGTCATGATCAGGGAGCGCAGCGTCGCGACCTCGGCTCCGGAGAAGATGCAATAGGCGGTCGCCCCGGCCATCGCCGCCAGCGAGGCGATCTTCTTCAGCGGCCAGCGCAGGGCCAGCGTCCTGGACAGGGCCAGAACAGCGCGCACCAGCCAGAAGATCGTGCCCGCGGCCAGCACCATGTGCAGCCCCGAGATCGAGACGATGTGGTAGATGCCGGCGGCCCGCAGATCGATATTGGTCGCTTCCGTGATCAGGCCGCGCTTGCCGGTGATCAGCGCCGCCGTCATCGCCCCGGCCTGGCCGCCCCCCACCTTGGCGATGCGCTCGGTCAGGGCGTTGCGGGCCTGATCGAGGGCGGCTGCGCGGGCTAGATCCGGCGGCAGGGGCGGAGGGTCGGGGGTCGGCGTCAGCCTGCCGGGAATGCTGCCGACGGCGCCGATGCCGCGGAAGAAGGCGTCGCGCCCGAAATCATAGCCGCCCGGCCGCGCCGGCCCGGGCGGCGGCAGCAGGCGCGCCAGCACCGTGACATGCTGGCCGGGAACCGCCTCGGCGCTGCGGGCATTGACGCGGATGCGGCGCGGCTGGGCGGACGCGTCGAGCCCGGGCATCCCGGTCACGCGGATGACCAGCCGCGCCCCGACATCGCGCAGCTCCACGGATTCGACGAAGCCGGCGAGGCGGCCGATGCGCGGACGCTCAAGCAGCGGCGCCGCGATCTGTGCCGTGCGCCAGGTCGCGGCGGCGAAGCCGGCGGCGGCGGCCGCGAGCGCGAGGCAGCACGCGAAGGCCAGCGGCCGGCTCCTCATCAGGAGGGCTGCCAGCGCGGCGAGGGCGCAGGCGGAGATCGGCGCCCAGAAAGCCGGCTCACGATCGGCCGCGAAGTAGAGCAGGATGCCGATGCCCATGGCGACCGGCAGCCACAGGAAGGGCCGGCGGCGCTCGGCCTCCAACGCCGCCGCCCGTGCGACATGGCCGCGGAGCGCGGCGAAGGCGAGCGCGAGCCGGTGGGGCAGGCGGGAGGCGGCTGCCTGCCCGCGCCAGGGCAGCGCGGCGGCCAGAGCGGCGAGCCGGCGTCCCGCCCATGGCGCGGCAGGCTGCATCACAAAGCCCTCTCCCCGGCGATTGCGGCTTAACGCCGGCTGCGCCGCCATGTTACAGGGCGCGCGCAGCGGGTGTCATCCGGCCTCCGCCTTCCCGCCGAATCTTGCCCCGGGTCGCTTCGCATTGCGGCCTGAGTTGGAGTGTTTCGTCCATGAGCGACGCGGTCGTTACGCGCTTTGCCCCCTCGCCAACCGGCTTCCTGCACATCGGCGGTGCGCGCACGGCGCTGTTCAACTGGCTCTATGCGCGCCGGCATGGCGGCAAGATGCTGTTGCGCATCGAGGATACCGACCGCGAGCGCTCGACCGAACCGGCGATCGCCGCGATCCTGGACGGGCTGAGCTGGCTCGGCCTCGATTGGGATGGCGACACCGTCTACCAATTCGCCAGGGCCGCCCGCCATCGCGAGGTCGCCGAGCAGATGCTGGCCTCGGGCCATGCCTATCGCTGCTATGCCAGCGCGGCCGAGCTCGACGAGATGCGGGAGAAGGCCAAGGCCGAGGGCCGCCCGATGCGCTATGACGGCCGCTGGCGCGACCGCGACCCCGCGACCGCCCCGGCCGATGTGAAGCCGGTGATCCGCCTGCGCGCACCGCAGACCGGCGAGACGGTGGTCGAGGACCAGGTCCAGGGCCGGGTCGTCTGGCAGAACGAGAACCTCGACGATCTCGTGCTGCTGCGCTCGGACGGCAACCCCACCTATATGCTGGCGGTAGTGGTCGACGATCACGACATGGGCGTCACCCATGTCATCCGCGGCGACGACCATCTCACCAATGCCGCCCGCCAGACGCAGATCTACCAGGCGATGGGCTGGCAGGTGCCGAGCATGTCGCATATCCCGCTGATCCACGGGCCCGACGGCGCCAAGCTCTCGAAGCGCCATGGCGCGCTCGGTGTCGATGCCTACCGCTCGATGGGCTATCTGCCGGTGGCGCTGCGCAATTATCTGCTCCGGCTCGGCTGGAGCCATGGCGACCAGGAGATCTTCTCGCAGGAGGAGATGATCGCGCTGTTCAACCTGTCCTCGATCGGTCGCTCGGCGGCGCGTTTCGACTACGCCAAGCTGGAAAGCCTCAACGGGCTCTATATGCGCCAGTCCGGCGATGCCGAGCTGCTGGCGGCGCTGAAGACCATCCTGCCCGAGATCGGCCCGTCGCGCGGCGTGCCGGTGCCGCTGCCGCCGGAGCTGGAGCAGCGTTTCCTCGACGCCATGCCCGGGCTGAAGGAGCGCGCCAAGACATTGGTCGAGCTGCTGGAGAGCGCCTATTACCTCTACGCCCAGCGGCCTCTGCAGCTCGACGCCAAGGCCGCGGCGCTGCTCGACGCCGCCGCCAAGGAGCGGCTTCCGGCTCTGGCCGAGGCGCTGGCCGCGGTGAACGACTGGTCGGTGGCGGGGCTGGAGGCTGCCGTGCGCGGATTTGCCGAAGCGAACGGGCTGAAACTCGGCCAGGCGGCGCAGCCTCTGCGCGCGGCGCTGACCGGGCGGGCCATGTCGCCTGGCCTGTTCGACGTGATGGCGGTTCTGGGCCGGGAGGAAACCCTGGCGCGCCTCGCGGACCAGGCGTGAAACGCCGGCTGCGGAGATTGGCTCCACCGTCTTTCGGCTGTGTTGAACCACCTCCGCAAATGGTCTAGTGACGCGGCAGTGATCCCGCTGCGCGCGCGTAGGGGGCACATTTATTGCTTGAATATCAGTCGCATGGACGTCTCAACCCGGCCGTGTTGCGATTCCTCCGCGCCGTCACGCCATCGTCGTCTTCGAGTTCGAGATGAAGTGTGGCAGCGGCGCGAGGACGCGAATGACCCGGCCCCTGCGCCGCCCGGTGGCTGAACAGCAGCGAGCCTGAAAGGATCGGTATCGATGACCGGAAGCAACAGCCAGCTCAATGTCGATGGAAAAACCCTCGATATGGCGATCAGGAAGGGCTCGATCGGTCCTTCGGTCATCGACATCGCGAAGCTCTATTCGCAGACCGGGATGTTCACCTACGATCCCGGCTTCACCTCGACCGCCAGCTGCGAGTCGCAGATCACCTATATCGACGGCGACGAGGGCGTGCTGCTCTATCGCGGCTACCCGATCGAGCAACTCGCCGAGCATGGCGACTTCCTCGAGACCTGCTACCTCCTGCTCTATGGCGAGCTGCCGACCGCCAGCCAGAAGGCGGATTTCGACTATCGCGTAACCCGCCACACCATGGTCCACGAGCAGATGGCCCGGTTCTTCCAGGGCTTCCGCCGCGACGCGCATCCGATGGCGGTGATGGTCGGCTCGATCGGCGCGATGTCGGCCTTCTATCACGACTCCACCGACATCTCGGACCCGCATCAGCGCATGGTCGCCTCGATGCGCATGATCGCGAAGATGCCGACGCTGGCGGCGATGGCCTATAAATACACGATCGGCCAGCCCTTCGTGTATCCGCTGAACTCGCTCGACTACACCTCCAACTTCCTGCGCATGTGCTTCGCGGTGCCGGCCGAGGAGTACAAGGTCAATCCGGTGCTCTCGCGGGCGCTGGACCGGATCTTCATCCTGCACGCCGACCATGAGCAGAACGCCTCGACCTCGACGGTGCGTCTCGCCGGCTCCTCCGGCGCCAACCCCTTCGCCTGCATCGCGGCCGGCACGGCCTGCCTCTGGGGCCCCGCCCATGGCGGCGCCAACGAGGCCGCCCTGCAGATGCTGCAGGAGATCGGCACGGTCGAGAACATTCCAAAATACATCGCCAAGGCGAAGGACAAGAACGATCCGTTCCGCCTGATGGGCTTCGGCCACCGCGTCTACAAGAACTACGATCCGCGCGCGAAGATCATGCAGAAGACGACGCATGAGGTGCTGAACGAGCTCGGAATCAAGGACGACCCGCTGCTCGACGTCGCGATCGAGCTGGAGCGGATCGCGCTCTCCGACAGCTATTTCATCGAGAAGAAGCTGTATCCGAACATCGATTTCTATTCCGGCATCACGCTGAAGGCGATGGGCTTCCCCACCTCGATGTTCACCGCCCTCTTCGCGCTGGCCCGCACCGTCGGCTGGATCGCGCAGTGGAAGGAGATGATAGAGGATCCGTCCCAGCGCATCGGCCGGCCGCGCCAGCTCTATACCGGCTCGCCGCAGCGCGACTACACCCCGATCGGCCGGCGCTGATCGTCTATCCCCTAGTCACGAGCCTGCGGCGCCCGCGCGCCGCAGGCTTTGTCTTGTGGGGATTTTTTGGCGTTCGGAAAAAGGCCCGCGGCATGCGCGCGGCGCCGGCGGCCTCTAGCGCAGCCGGATGATCCGGCAGGGATCGCCTTCCTGCGCCGGCTCGGCATGAGGCGGGCGGATGCATAGCGCCCGGGCGCGCGCCAGCAGGCCGAGCATCGAGGAATCCTGCCGGTCGAACGGGGTCACGACGAGGCCGTCCGGCGTCGCCTGCAGATCGGAGCGGAGATAATCCTCGCGCTCGTCATTGGCCGGCATCGCCTTGCCCAGCCGCGCCGGCTCGCTGCGGTCGCGCCGCGGCTCCGGCAGGCCGAGCAGGGTCTCGATCAGCGGCACCAGGAAGAGATGGCCGCAGACGATCGATGAGACCGGATTGCCGGGCAGGCCGAGCGCGATCATGCGGCCGAGACGGCCGGTCATCATCGGCTTGCCCGGGCGCATCGCGATCTTCCAGAAGCCGAGCGCCATGCCCTTGGCCGTCAGCGCCTCCTGCACCAGATCATGGGCGCCGACAGAGGCGCCGCCGAGCGTGACGAGCACATCCGCTTCGGCCGCGATCGCCCGGTCGATCCGGGCGGCGAGGTCGGGATGATTGTCGCGCGCGATGCCGAGATCGAGAACCTCGCCCCCCGCGCCCTGCACGATGGCGGCGAGCGAATAGCTGTTGGAGGCGACGATCTGGTCGGGGCCGACAGTCTCGCCCGGCAGGACGAGCTCGTCCCCGGTGGCGAGGATCGCGATCAGCGGCCGGCGCCTCACCGGGAGATCGGGATGGCCGGCCGCGGCGGCGAGCCCGAGCGCCGCGCTGTCGAGCAGGCGGCCTGGCGGAAGCAGCTCATCGCCTTGCGTGAAATCGAGCCCGGCCGGGCGGATGAAGCGGCCCGCCGTCACCGGCTCGCGCAGCGTGATGACCGGACCGCCGACACCCTCGGCATGCTCCTGCATCAGGATGGCATCGGCGCCTTCCGGCAGCGGCGCGCCGGTGAAGATCCGCACGGCCTCTCCGGCCGCGACGCGCCCGGCAAAGGACCGCCCGGCGGCGGATTCGCCGATGACCCGCAGGCTCTGGCCTGGCTGCGCGTCACCCGCGCGCAGCGCATAGCCATCCATGGCCGAATTGGCGAAGGGCGGCTGGGTGCGCAGCGCGGCGACCGCGCCGGCGAGAACCCGCCCGGCACAGCGGGCGAGCGGCAGCGTCTCGGGCGGCGTCATGCCCGGCACGCTGTCCAGCAGGGCGTCCAGCGCGACCTTGACCGGCGTCAGCGCCATCAGACGGCATCCGCCTCGTAGACACCGGATTTGCCGCCGGATTTGTGCAGCAGCCGGATGCCCTCGATCCGCATCCCCCGGTCGACCGCCTTGACCATGTCGTAGACGGTCAGGCAGGCGATTCCGACCGCGGTCAGCGCTTCCATCTCGACGCCGGTCTGGCCCTTCATCTTGACCTCCGCCGTGACGCGGACCCCCGGCAGCGCCTCGTCGATAACGAGCTCCACGGCGATCTTGCTGATCAGCAGCGGGTGGCAGAGCGGGATCAGCTCATGGGTGCGCTTGGCGGCCATGATCCCGGCCAGCCGCGCCGTGCCGAGCACATCGCCCTTTTTGGCGTCGCCGTCGCGGACGATGGCCAGCGTCTCCTTCTGCATCACCACCAGCCCCTCGGCGATGGCGGTGCGGCCGGTCTCGGCCTTGTCGCCGACATCGACCATATGGGCCTGGCCCTTCGCGTCGAGATGGCTGAGCCCGCTCATGCCGCACGCTCCGCGCCGTCGCGCGACAAAAGCGACCGCGTCGCGGCGGCGACGTCGTCCTGGCGCATCAGGCTTTCGCCGACGAGATAGGTCTCGACACCGACCTCGCGCAGCCGCGCGATGTCGGCCGGGCCGAAGATGCCGCTCTCGCCGACGATGATGCGATCGGCGGGGATGCGCGGCGCCAGACGCTCGGTCACCGCGAGGTCGACGGCGAAGCTGCGCAAATCCCGGTTGTTGATGCCGATCAGCCGGCTCGACAGAGCAAGCGCCCGGTCGAGCTCGGCCTCGTCATGCACCTCGACCAGGACATCCATGCCGAGCCCCTGCGCGGCGGCCTCCAATGCGCGCGCCGTTGCGTCGTCGACGCCGGCCATGATGATCAGGATGCAGTCCGCCCCCCAGGCGCGGGCCTCATGCACCTGGTAGACGTCATAGAGGAAATCCTTGCGCAGCGCCGGCAGGCCGGAGGCCTCGCGCGCCTGCTGCAAGAACTCCGGGCGGCCCTGGAAGGAGGGCTCGTCGGTCAGGACGGAGAGGCAGGCCGCGCCTCCGGCCGCATAGGCGCGGGCGAGCGCCGGCGGGTCGAAATCGGCGCGGATCAGCCCTTTCGACGGGCTCGCCTTCTTGATCTCGGCGATCAGGGCCGGCTGCCCGGCCGCATGGCGCGCGGTGATCGCGGCGGCGAAGCCGCGTGGCGGTGCCGCCGCGGCGGCGCGCCGCTCCATCGCCTCCGGAGGAACGGCCTGCTTCGCCGCCTCGATCTCGCGGCGCTTATAGGCCTCGATCCGCGCCAGAATATCGCTCATCTGCGCCTCACGCGTTGGAGCTGGCGACCAGCCGGGACAGCACGTCCCGCGCCTTGCCGCTGTCGATCGCCGCGAAGGCCTGCGCCAGCCCGTCCGACAGGCTCGCGGCCCGGCCCGCCACCAGCAGCGCCGCGGCGGCGTTGAAGGCGGCGATGTCGCGGAAGGCGGTCGTCTCGCCCTGGAGCACGGCCTGCAGCGCGGCCGCGTTCTCCGCCGGCTCGCCGCCGCGCAGATCCTCCGGCCTCGCCCGCTTCAGCCCGACATCGTCCGGGCTGATGCTGAAGCTCTCGATCTTGCCGTGATCGAGCGACACCACGCGGGTGGGGCCGGTGGTGGTGATCTCGTCGAGCCCGTCGGAGCCGTGTACGGCCCAGATCCGGGTCGAGCCCAGCGAGGACAGCACCTTGACCATCGGCTCCAGCCAGGTCTCGGAAAAGGCGCCGACCAGCTGGCGGGTGACGCCGGCGGGGTTGGAGAGCGGGCCGAGCAGGTTGAAGATGGTGCGCGTGCCGAGTTCGGTCCGCACCGGCGCGACATGGCGCATCGAGGCGTGATGCGTCGGCGCGAACATGAAGCCGACGCCCGCCTCCGTGATGCAGCGGCTCC
>NZ_LMRT01000014.1:455860-543902 GCF_001426225.1 Allobosea sp. Leaf344
CTTGACGCCGAGCGCCATCAGCACGTCGGCCGCGCCCGATCGCGAGGAGGCCGCGCGGTTGCCGTGTTTGGCGACCGGCACGCCGCAGGCGGCGGTGATGATCGCGGCGAGGGTGGAGACATTGTAGGAGCCGGAGGAATCGCCGCCGGTGCCGACGATGTCGATCGCCTCGGCCGGCGCGCTCACCCGCAGCATCTTGCCGCGCATGGCGCCGACCGCCCCGGCGATCTCCTCGGTAGTCTCGCCGCGCACCCGCAGCGCCATCAGGAAGGCGGCGGCCTGGGCGTTGGTGACGCCGCCGGAGAGGATGGTGTCGAAGGCATCGCGCGCCTCGTCCCGCGACAGCGAGGCGCCGGTCGCGACCTTGGCGATGAAAGGTTTGAAATCGTCCATCAAAAACTCTGTCGGATCAGGCTGGCTGGGTCAGGCTCGTGTCTCGGTCAGGCGTCTTCACGGGCCCGTATCGCGTCGTGGTCGCGGCCGCGCCATCGCTCGGCGGCGGCGAGGAAATTGCTCAGGATCGTGGCGCCGTGCTCCGAGGCGATGCTCTCCGGGTGGAACTGCACGCCATGCACCGGCAGCGTACGGTGCGACAGCGCCATGATCTGGCGATCCTCGGTTTCCGCCTCGATCGACAGCGCATCGGGCAGGGTGTCGCGGGCGACGACCAGCGAGTGGTAGCGCGTCGCCTGCAGCGGCCCGTTGACGCCGTGGAACAGGCCGCGCGCCCGGTGCGTGATGGTCGAGACCTTGCCGTGCATCGGCAGCGGCGCCCGCACCACATCGCCGCCGAAGGCCTGGCCGATCGTCTGGAGCCCGAGGCAGACGCCGAAGATCGGCTTCACCGCGGCGCCCTCCCGGACCAGATCCAGGCAGATCCCGGCCTCGTTGGGCGTGCAGGGTCCGGGCGACAGCACCAGCGCCTGATGCGGGCCGTCCAGCGCCTCCGCGACGCTCACCGCATCGTTGCGCACGACGTCGACCCGCGCCCCCAGCCCGCCGATCAGGTGGACGAGGTTCCAGGTGAAGCTGTCGTAATTGTCGATCAGCAGGACGCGCATGGGCTCAGCCGTGTTTTCGGGCAAGAGGTCATGCACGGTCGGGGGCGGGGCGGTCAAGTTGGCAGCCGCTCCGAGGGGCCGGCGAAGGCCGCCCCTTCGCGGCTCCCGCCGCGCGGCTACTGCCCGCGCCCGGTCCGCGCGGCGAAGCGGATCGCCTCCTCGGCCGCCTTGAACAGGGCCTTCGCCTTATTGACGCATTCCTGCTGCTCGGAGGCCGGATCGGAATCATAGACGATGCCGGCGCCGGCCTGGACATGCATGCGCCCATCTTTGACCACCGCCGTGCGCAAGACGATGCAGGTGTCCATCTCGCCATTCGCGCCGAAATAGCCGATGCAGCCGCCATAGGCGCCGCGTGCGTCGGGCTCCAGCTCGTCGATGATCTGCATCGCCCGGACTTTTGGCGCGCCCGACACCGTCCCCGCCGGGAAGCCGGCGCAGAGGGCGGCCAGCGCGTCGTGACGCGGGTCGATCGTGCCCTCGACATTCGAGACGATGTGCATGACCTGGCTGTAGCGCTCGATGAAGAAGGAATCGGTGACCCTGACCGAGCCGATGCCGGCAACGCGGCCGACATCGTTGCGGCCGAGGTCGAGCAGCATCAGATGCTCGGCCCGCTCCTTGGGATCGGCCAGCAGCTCGCACGCCAGCGCCTCGTCCTCCGCCGGCGTGGCGCCGCGCCGGCGCGTCCCGGCGATCGGGCGGATGGTCACCGTGTCATCGCGCAGCCGCACCAGAATTTCCGGGCTCGAGCAGACGATCTGAAAATCCGCGAAATCGAGATAGCACAGGAAGGGCGCGGGATTGACCCGCCGCAGCGCCCGGTAGAGCGAAAAGGGCGGCAGGGCGAAGGGCGCCTCGAAGCGCTGCGACAGCACAACCTGGAAGATGTCGCCGGCCCGGATGTAATCCTGCGCGGTGGCGACCATCGCATGGAAGTCCCGCTCCGAGGTGTTGGAGACGATGGCGGGGGCGGGCAGGGCGGCGATGTCGATCGCGGCCTCGGCCGGCAGCGGCCCCTCCAGCACCCGCGCCACCTCGTCCAGCCGCTCCAGCGCGCGTTCATGCGCGGCGCGGGCGGGGATGCCGGGCAAGGGCCGGACCGGGGTGACGAGGTGGATCTCGTCCTTGACCGAGTCGAACACCACCATCAGCGTCGGCCGGACCAGGATCGCGTCGGGCACGCCGGTGCCGCCCTGCTTGGGTTCCGGCAGCCGCTCCATCAGCCGGACCATGTCGTAGCCGAGATAGCCGAAGACGCCGGCGGCCATCGGCGGCAGCGCATCGGTGCCGGCGGGAATCGCGCTCTCCGCCAGCAGCGCGCGCAGGCTCTCGAAGGCCGGGCGCGGATCGGGCTGGAACGCTTCGCCCAGCGCGGTGCGGCAGAGCGAGGCCCGGCCGTGATGGCAGCGCCAGATCAGGTCCGGCTCGAGCCCGATCATCGAGTAGCGGCCGCGCACGGCGCCGCCTTCCACCGATTCCAGCAGGAAGGCCGGGCCCTTCTTGGCGTGGCGCAGCTTCAGGAAGGCCGCGACCGGCGTCTCGCAATCCCCCACCAGCACCTGGGTGAGCAATTGCACGGCGCCCGCCCCATAGGCTGCGGAAAACGCGGCGAGATCGGGCGCGGCGTCCATCTCAGTTCTGGGCGCCGCCGGTGGCGTTGCGGAAGGCCGTCTCGTTGATGGTGACGCCGAGATCGGTCTGCCGCTTGGCGATGAACTGCGCCAGGATATCCTCGCTGACGCTGTTGCCCAGCGCCCTGGCGAAATTCTCCGCCTCCTGCGTGGTGCGGACATAAGGGGGCACCGTGGCGGCATCGACCTTGAAGAGGATGCGCTCGCTGCCCGCACCCGCCGCAGCGCCGGCCTTGCCGACCACCGTGCCGAACACCAGGGTGACGACATTGGCCGGCAGGTCCGGGCGCTGGTCCTGGCGGCCCAGCCCCTCGGCCTTCTCGACCGTCAGCCCGGCATCGGCCGCGACCGCGTCGAAGGCCTCGCCCTTGTCCAGCCGCGCGACCAGCTCGCGGGTCCGCGCCGCGAGCCTGGCCGCGACCTCGTCGGCCCGCCATTGCGGCTCGATCAGCGCCTTCACCTCCTCGAAGCCGCGCTCGCGCGCCGCGTCGATCTTGGTCACGTCATACCAGACATAGCCGCTGTCGCGCGGCAGGCGCAGCGCCTCGTTGTCGACGCCGATATCGCTTCGGAAGATCGCCTGGGCGGTGGCGTCGCCGCCGGGCAGCGCCGGCTCGCTGCCGCCGTCGGGCTTGCGCAGCGTCGAATCGATCGGGCCGACGGTCCGCAGCGGCAGGTTGAACTCGCGCGCGATATCGGCCAGCGGCTTGGCCGAGGCGCGCTGATCCTCGATGCGGTCATGGATCTCGGCGATTCGGCTCGCGGCGCGGCTGGTCGCCAGCTCCGCGCGGATCTCTGCCGCGACCTCCTCATAGGGGCGCACCCGCTCCGGGGTGATCGCGGTCACCCGCAGCAGCGCCGCACCGAAGGCCCCCGCGACGGGCGCGCTGACGACGCCCTCCTGCAGCGCGAAAGCCGCGTCGCGCACCGCCGGATCGAAGACCTGCGGCCGGGTGAAGGTGCCGAGCGTGAGATCGTTCGGCGCGATGTTGCGCGCCGTGGCCACCGCCTCGAAGCTTTCGCCGCCCTCGATGCGCGCGCGGGCCGCCTGGGCTTCCTCGACGCTCGGGAAGACGATCTGCTGGATGGTGCGCGTCTCCGGCGAGCCGAAGCGCTGCGCCTTGACCTGCTCGTAGCGGGCGCGGGCCTCCTCCTCGGTGACGGCGGCGGGGTCGGCGAGCGTCTCGGCCGACAGCGCGAGCAGATTGGCAATGCGGTATTCCGGCGCGCGGAAGCTCGTCTTGCGCTCGTCGAAATAGGTCTTGAGCTGCGCCTCGGTCGGCGCGGCGATCTCGCCGGCGGCGCCGGCCGGCAGGCGCGCGAAGGTGATGGCGCGCTTCTCGTTGCGCAGGCGGTGGCCGATCTGCTGCAGGGCCAGAGGCGCGCTCACCGCGCCGACCACCATCTCGGCGATCTTCTGGCGCAGCACGGTGTTGCGCTGCTCGCGCACATAGCTCTGCTCGGTGAAGCCGTTCGAGCGCAGCAGCTCGTTGAAGCGCGCCGCCGAGAACTGGCCGTTGGAGTCGCGGAAGGTCGGGTCGTCGAAGATCAGGTTGCGGATCGTCTCGTCGGAGACCGCCAGGCGCATCTCGCGGGCGGTCTGGTCGAGCACGGCCTCGGTGACGAGGCGCGACAGGACCTGGCGGTCGAGGCCGATCAGCTGCGCCATGTCGGGAGTGATCGCGCGCCGCTGCTGGCGCGACAGCTGCTGGACCTCGTTCTGATAGGCGGTGCGCAGCTGCTCGATGCCGATCTCGGTCTTGCCGACCCGCGCCACCGAATTGCGGCCATAGCCCTGGAAGATGTCGCCGATGCCCCAGATCGCGAAGGAGAAGATCAGGAAGCCGAACAGCACGAAGATGAGGAGCTTGCCGAGAAAGCTCTGACCCGCCTTGCGGATGCCTGTCATCATCATCGTCTGGTTCTTCCCTGCTTGTCAGGCACGCGCCGGTTTCGCCGCCGCGGCTTGGTCGGGGGTGCTTATAGGAACCGGCGGCGCAAGCCGCAATCTCCGCGATCGGTGGGCTCGGCCGGCCGATCGGCGGTCCGGCCGCGAATTGCGATGCCCCGCCAGCATTGCTAAAGCGCCTCATCGGATTTTTGGAGTGTGGCGATGGCGCGCAGCATCAGGCCCCTTGTGGCCGGCAATTGGAAGATGAACGGGCTGAAGAGCGAGTTGGCCATCGCCGGCGCCGTCGCGACAGGCTGCGACGCCGCGCTGCGGCAGGCGGTCGATCTCGCCATCTGCCCGCCGGCCACGCTGCTCGCCGCCCTCTCGGACAGCCTCGCCGGTACCGGCATCGCCACCGGCGGCCAGGATTGCAGCCGTGAGGCGAGCGGCGCCTTCACCGGCGAGATCGCGGCGGCGATGCTGGCCGATGCCGGGGCGCGCTACGTCATCGTCGGCCATTCCGAGCGCCGGACGCTGCATGGCGAGGACGACGCCACCGTCAGGGCCAAGGCCGAGGCCGCGGTCGCGGCGCAGCTGGTGCCGATCATCTGCGTCGGCGAGACGAGGGCCGAGCGCGAGGCGGGCAGGGCCGTGGCGGTGGTCTGCGGCCAGCTGGCCGGCTCCGTGCCTGCGGCCTCGGGCGCCGCCAGCCTCGTCGTCGCCTATGAGCCGGTCTGGGCGATCGGCACCGGCCTGACGCCGACGGCCGGCGACGTCGCCGAGATGCACGTCGCCATCCGCGCGGAGCTCGGCCGGCTGCTCGGGCAGGAGGCGGCTTCCGGGGTCAGGCTGCTCTATGGCGGCTCGGTCAAGCCCGGCAACGCCGCCGAGCTGATGAGCGTTCGCGATGTCGATGGCGCGCTGGTCGGCGGCGCGAGCCTCGTCGCCGCGGATTTCCTGGCGATCGCCCGCGCCTGCGCCTGATCGCCCCCGACAAAACGGAAATCGCGGGTGGTGCTGGCGCCGAGCGCGTGGTATGTGCCGCCCGCATTGGCAGGCCGCGCCGCGGCGAGGCCAGCTCCATCAGGGCGGGCGCGACGAGGATTCCCTTGGCTTTCGCCTGCCCGATACCCATTTGCTGAGTCCATGCAGAACGTTCTCATCGTCATTCACCTGATCATCGTGGTCGCGCTCGTCGGCGTGGTGCTGCTGCAGCGCTCAGAAGGCGGCGGCCTGGGCATGGGCTCGGGCGGAGGTGGAGCCGGTGGCTTCATGACCGGCCGCGGCCAGGCCAATGCGCTGACGCGGACGACGGCGATCCTGGCCGGCGCCTTCTTCCTGACCTCGATCGTGCTGGCGGTGATGGCGACGCAGGGTCGCGTCCAGCGCTCGATCATCGATGGGGCGCCCGGCACCAGCGCGCCGGCGGCGCCCGGCGGCCCGAGCGCGCCCAATGCCGGCGGCGTGCTCGACCAGCTGCGCCAGATGCAGGGGCCGAGCGGCGCGCAACCGCCGACGCCTCCGGCGCCGGCACCGGCGCCGCAGCAGTGAAGACAGGGCAGGGGCCGGGCGACCGGCCCTTCTCTTTTGTGTGGGGCCGCGACGGCTCCGACGCGGTTGTGGACAAGCGTCCGGGGCGTAGCCGCCCTGCGCTGCCGCCCTTCGCGAATCGAATCCCTGGCGTTAAAGGTGATCTCCCATGACGCGGTATGTTTTCATCACCGGCGGCGTGGTGTCCTCGCTCGGCAAAGGCCTGGCGGCGGCGGCTCTCGCAGCCCTCCTGCAGGCGCGTGGCCATACGGTCCGTCTGCGCAAGCTCGACCCCTATCTCAACGTCGATCCGGGCACGATGAGCCCGTATCAGCACGGCGAGGTCTTCGTCACCGACGATGGCGCGGAGACCGATCTCGATCTCGGCCATTACGAGCGCTTCACCGGCCGCCCCTGCAACAAGGGCGACAACATCACCACCGGCCGCATCTACATGGACATCCTGACCAAGGAGCGTCGCGGTGATTACCTCGGCGCCACCATCCAGGTGGTTCCCCATGTCACCAACGCGATCAAGGAGTTCATCCTCACCGGCAACGAGGATTACGACTTCACGCTGGTCGAGATCGGCGGCACCGTCGGCGACATCGAGAGCCTGCCCTTCCTCGAGGCGATCCGCCAGACCAACCAGCAGCTCCCGCGCGGCCAGTGCATCTTCGTGCATCTGACGCTGCTGCCCTATATCCCCACCGCGGGCGAGCTGAAGACCAAGCCGACCCAGCATTCGGTGGCCGAGCTGCGCTCCATCGGCATCCAGCCCGACATCCTGCTCTGCCGCACGGATCGCGAGATCCCGCGGGAGGAGCGGCGCAAGCTCGCGCTGTTCTGCAATGTCCGGGAGACGGCGGTGATCGAGGCGCGCGACGTCGCGTCGATCTATGACGTGCCTTTGTCCTACCATGCCGAAGGGCTGGACAATGAGGTGCTCGCCGCCTTCGGCATGGATGCCGAGGGCGAGCCCGACATCTCGAACTGGCGCCGCATCTCCGAGCGGGTGAAGAACCCTGAGGGCGAGGTCACCATCGCCATCGTCGGCAAATATACCGGGATGAAGGACGCCTATAAGTCGCTGATCGAGGCGCTGATGCATGGCGGCATCGCCAACCGCGTCAAGGTCAATCTCGACTGGATCGAATCCGAGGTCTTCGAGAAGGAGGATCCGGCGCCCTTCCTGGACCATGTCCATGGGATCCTCGTGCCCGGCGGCTTCGGCCATCGCGGCGCGGAGGGCAAGATCAAGGCGGCGACCTTCGCCAGGCAGCGCAAGGTGCCGTATTTCGGCATCTGCTTCGGCATGCAGATGGCGGTGATCGAGGCGGCCCGCTCGCTCGCCGGCATCGAGAACGCCAATTCCACGGAGTTCGGCCCGACCGAGGAGCCGATCGTCGGTCTGATGACGGAATGGATGCGCGGCAACGAGCTGGAGCAGCGCGCGGCGGGCGGCAATCTCGGCGGCACGATGCGGCTCGGCGCCTACGCCTCGACCCTGGCGGCCGGATCGAAGATCGCGCAGATCTACGGCACCACCGAGATTTCGGAGCGTCACCGCCACCGCTATGAGGTGAATATGGGCTATCGCGAGAAGCTCGAGGCCAAGGGCCTGTCCTTCTGCGGCCTGTCGCCGGACGGGCTTCTGCCCGAGACGGTGGAATATCCGGACCATCCCTGGTTCATCGGGGTGCAATATCATCCCGAGCTGAAATCGCGCCCCTTCGAACCGCATCCGCTGTTCGCGAGCTTCATCGAGGCCGCGATGGTGCAGAGCCGTCTGGTCTGAGCCCATCCGGGCTTATCGGGCGATCGCCCCGTCAGGGCCGGCGCACCCTGAAGCCGGCGGGCCGCTATGGCTCGTCCCCGGGCGATGCCGGCGGCGGGCGCAGGCGCAGGGTCTTGCCGCCGACCAGGTCGAGAATCTGCGAGGTCAGCGCGTCGCGCTGGCGCGCTCGCGCGGGAAGCGGCGCGGGTTCCTCCGCCAGATGCAGCATCAGCGCCGTGAGCAGGCTCTTCACCGGCTCGGTCAGCCCCGCCTGCGGCGGGCAGATGGAGATGCTGCCCGCGATGCTGAGGCTCGTTTCACTGTCCTGATGCAGGAGGACCGGGTCCCGCGACAGCGTCACCATCTGCGGCTTGCTTCCGGCGATGCGGGATCTGGCGGCGAGGCTGGCGCTGTGCTCGTCCGCGAAACCCTCGGCGAGGACGGTGACGCGGGCGCTGAGCGGAATGGCATGATGATCGGCAGTCACGGCGGCAGGCTTTCTCATGGGTCTCGCTGCGGCTACGCGGCAAACCCCCATCCGGATGCAGCGCGGGACGGCGCCGCGAAACGCCATGACCGGGCTTGAAGCTGCTGCTAGTCTTCCGGCCCGACTCTCCAGGCTGCGAGGCTTCGATGACCCTCTCCGACACCGCCACGGTCCCGGCTCCGCGCGGGCTCGACCATCTCGTCGTCGCCGTGCGGGATCTCGATGCGGCCGGCGCCTTCTATGAGCGGCTCGGCTTCCGGGTCGGCGCGCGCAACCGCCATCCCTGGGGCACCGAGAACCGGATCGTCCAGTTCCCCGGCTCCTTTCTCGAGCTGATCACCGTCGCGGATGAAGCGGCCATCCCGCCCGCCGCCGCCGGCCGTTTCTCCTTCGGCGCCTTCGTGCGCGAGGCGTTGGAGCGCGGCGAAGGCACCGCCATGCTGGTGCTGGAAAGCCTGGATGCGCAGGCCGACAGGCAGGCCTTCAAGGCCGCCGGGATCGGCGAATTCGAGCCCTTTTTCTTCGAGCGCCAGGCCAGGCGCCCGGATGGCGAGGAGGTTCGCGTCGCCTTCTCGCTCGCCTTCGCCGACAATCCCGCCGCGCCGGAATGCGGCTTCTTCGTCTGCCAGCAGCACGAGCCGCAGAATTTCTGGAATCCGGCCTTCCAATCCCACCCCAACGGCGCAATGGCGCTCAGCGCCGTGGTGATGGTCGCCGACGAGCCGGCTGCGCATCGCCCCTTCCTCGATGCCTTCACCGGCGGGGCGGAGGTGCTGGAGGGCAATGCGGATCTCGTCTGGACCCTGCCGCGCGGGCGCATCGACGTGCTGGATCCCGATGCCGCGGCCGCGATCTATCATGTCGAGCCAGAGCCGACCCCCACGCATTTTCTCGGCTTCTGCGTCGCCGTCCCCGCGCTCGACCCGGTGGCGGAGCGGCTCGAGGCGCAGCGCATCCCCTTCGTGATGGGCGAGGACCGGCTGGTGGTGCGCCCGGATGCGGCCATGGGCTGCGCCATCGCCTTCGAACGCGCCTGACGCGCCCGCCCCCGTTTCGAGACGACAGGAACACCCCTCATGATGGCGCAGGCGCTGGTCAAGCTCCCGGATTTCGTGCTGTTCTTCTCCGGCTCGCTGGTGCTGGTCGGGCTCTATCTGCTCGTCTACACCCTGGCGACCTCGCATAACGAGTTCGGGCTGATCCGGCAGAACAATGTCGCGGCGGCGCTGTCGCTCGGCCTCAGCCTGACCGGCTTCGCCCTGCCGCTGTCGAGCGCGGTCGTCCATTCCACCAGCATCGTCGATCTCGCCATCTGGGGCGTGGTGGCGATCGTGGTGCAACTGATCGTCTATATGCTGGTGCGGCTCGTCCTGCCCAACCTGTCCTCGCGCATCGCCGGGGGCGAGCTCGCCTCCGCGCTGTTTCTGGGCGCGGCTTCGCTGGCGGCAGGCGTCATCAACGCGGCGGCGATGAGCTTCTGAAGCGGGCAGGCCCCGCGCCGCGCAGCCGGGCGGTCAGGCCGCCGAACGCTCGGCCGGGAGATGCGCCAGCAGCCCGACCAAAGCGCGGTCGTGCAGCACGACCATGCGCTCCTTCGGCTTGAGCCAGGCCACCGCGTCCTCGATCGTCTCGGCATCGACCAGCTTGGCCTGGGCGACGGCGCGTTCCGGCTCGATCTCGCCGCGGCGCCGCGGCTGCGCCTGCGGCAGCATCTCTTCATGCGCCAGCCGCAGCACCGGATCGGCGTGCAGGGCCTGCAGCCCGTCGGCATCGTCGAAGCCGGCCTGCGCGAATTCCGCCTGCAGCGCGTTGGCGCGGGTGGCGACGGCCGGCGGCTCGCCTTCCTCAGGCGTCAGCAGCAGCTTGCGCCGCTTCAGCCAGAGGCCGATGGCGAGTTGGCCCGACGCCCATGACAGCGGGATCGCCAGCACCAGGCCGACGATCGTCGGCGACATCCAGGCGAAGAGCGAGGTCGCTATCATGAAGGCGGAAATGCCGGTCACCACGCCCATCGCCGTGTGGATGCGGTGGCGCCGAATGATGTCCTTCAGCGGGATCGAGCCATCGTCGCGTCGCTGCGGGTTCCAGCCCGTATCGCGCCCGAGCAGGATCTGGAAGACCGAGCCGGACTGGATCAGCATCATGATCGGCGCGAAGAAGGCGGAGAACAGGATTTCCAGCAAGGCCGACAGGATCAGCCTGAAGGCGCCGCCGCCGGCCCTGCGCAGCTTCGCATTGACCAGCGTGAGGATCAGCCCGAAGCCTTTCGGCGCGAGCAGGATCGCCATGGTCAGCGCGAACAGGTTCAGCGCGCGCTCGGGGTCGAAGCGCGGCCAGATCGGGAACAGCGTGAATTCCTGCGTGAAATATTCCGGCCTGGCGTAATTCACCTGCAGCACGATCAGGATGCCGACCACCAGCTGCATCAGCCAGAAGGGCGAGGCGAGATAGCCCATGATGCCGGTGGCGAAATGCTGCCGCGTCGGCAGCACGAAACCCTTCGCGCCGATGATCCGCGAATGCTGCAGATTGCCCTGGCACCAGCGCCGGTCGCGCACCGAGATGTCGATCAGCGAGGGCGGGCTCTCCTCATAGGAGCCCGTCAGGTCCGGCAGCATGTAGACCGACCAGCCGGCGCGGCGGATCAGCGCCGCCTCGACGAAATCATGGCTCAGCACATGGCCGCCGAAGGGCGGCTTGCCCTTGAGATCGGGCAGGCCGCAATGCTCGGCGAAGGCCCTGGTCCGGATGATCGCGTTATGGCCCCAGTAATTGCCGTCGCGGCCCGACCACATGGCGAGGCCCGTGGCGATGACCGGGCCGTAGACCCGCGCCGCGAATTGCTGCAGCCGGGCGAAGAAGGTGTTGCGGTTGATGATCAGCGGCAGGGACTGGATGATGCCGGCATCGGGATCGGCCTCCATCGCCGCGGCGAGCCGCACGATGCAGGTCCCGGTCATCAGGCTGTCGGCGTCGAGCACCAGCATCTGCTCGTAATGCCCGCCCCAGCGCGTCACGAAATCGGCGATGTTGCCGGCCTTGCGGTGGTGGTTCTTCGGCCTGTGCCGGTAATAGACACGGCTGTCGGGGCCGAGCCTCTGGCGCAAAGCGAGGAAGGCCCGCTCTTCCGCGATCCAGACATCGGGATTGGTCGTGTCCGAGACGATGAAATAGTCGAAATGCGCGCCGAGCCCGGTCGCTTCCACCGATTCCCGGATCGCCGCCAGCGCCGCGAAGGTTCGCGCGGTGGATTCATTGTAGATCGGCATGACCACGACGGTGCGATGCCGCAGGCTCTCGATCCGTTCCGCCGGCGGCCGGCTGAACAACAGGCCGAAGAAGCCGAGCAGCGCGCTGGTGAAGGCGAGCGCGATCCACGAGAAGTTCAGCGTGAACAGCACGAGCAGCGCATATTGCAGCGAGGTCGTGCCGCTGACCGAGACGACGTTGTACATCTCCCAGGCGCCATAGGCGGTCAGGGCCATGCCGCCGCCGAAGACGAAGAGTCGTTTCAGCCAGGGCGTCGCCCAGCTCTCGGGCCGCGCGGGCTTGCGCCGCTGCGCCGGGTCCCAGCTCCGGAAGGACTGCACCGGCATGATCAGCGGGCTTTCCGGCGGCGTCGCGGGTTCGGTGCGCAGGCGCTCCGTCGGTCTCGTCTCCTGCAGCACGTCCGGGCTCACCACGTCCATCGGTCCAGCCAGGTTTCCGAGACGGGCTGCCCACCCGCCTGCAGCACGAGCCTGAGCTCGCTGAGCGAGTCCGCCCCGGGCTCGACCTCGAAGCCGACGCGCATCAGCTTGCGCTCCGGATAGGGCCAGAGCCTGACATTATGGATCGTGCCCTGGCTGGTCGAGACGGCGGCCCTTATCGCCGCGACCTGAGCCGCATCGGCCAGGCGCTCGCCGCTGAAGTCGATCAGGAAGCGCCGGCGCCGCGGCTGCGTGCCGCGCCCCTGGCGCGTCCTGACCGCGGTCGCCAGAGCGGGCTTCTCCGGCGGCTGCCAGCACCAGGCCTGCCGATAGGCGAGCGAGGTCTCGCTGCCGGCGGCGAGCGCCTGGCGCGGCCGCCAATAGGCGATGATGTTGTCGTTGAGCTCGGAATCGCTGGGAATCTCGATGAGCTGCACCGATCCGGCGCCCCAATCGCCGAGCGGCTCCGTCCAGACGCTGGGCCGGAGCTCGAAACGCTGGTCGTCATCCTGGAAGGCCAAGGCCTCGCGCTCGCGCTGGACGAGGCCGAAGCCGCGCGGGTTCTCGTCCATGAAGGAGGAGACCTGCAGGGTCGCCGGATTGTTGACCGGGCGGTAGATCCATTCGCCGCCGCCGGTCAGCATCTGCACGCCGGAGACCTCGTGCACCGCGGGGCGCAGATCGTCGAAGCCGCGCCGGCTCTGCGGCCCCGAGAGGAAGGTGCCCATGGTGCAGCCGAAGCCGATATGGTCCAGCACCTGCCGGGCGAAGAGCGTCATCTCGACATCGATCAGCGTGATGTCGCCCGGGCGCAGCGTCATCCGGACGGCGCCCGTCAGGCTCTCGGAATCGAGCAGCGCATGGATCACCAGCGCGCCGGAGGCGGCACTGGGGCGCTCGATCCAGAAGGCGCGGAAGAACGGGATCTCCTCGCCGCGCGTCTCGCCCGGGCGCAGGATCAGGGCACGCGCCATGGCGCCGAGATTCTGCCCGCGCGCCAGCGAACGGAAGAAGGTGGCGCCTTGGAAGACCGCGACCTCGAAGGGCCGCTCCAGCCCGGCCGCGATCCGCATCCCGGAGAATTGCAGGTCGAGATTGGGCGGCGGCGGGGCGACGCGGCCGTAATCGAATTTGGCGCGGTCGAAGGCGACGCGCCGGACGATGCCGTCCTCGACCGTGAACAGCCCGACCGGGCGCGAGAAGACATAGCCGCGATGCAGCGGCTCGACCGTGAATCCGCGATTCTCACCGGCCCAGAGCAGGCTACCCGGCACCGCGCGTATCCCAGCATATTGGTCATAGGGGAGGTTGGCGTAGCCATCCGGCAGATCGGTCGCCACCACCGGCACCAGCGGCCGGCGCGCCAGGTTGCGCGCGGTCTCGACGACCAGCCCCGCATCGAAGGGCTGCCCCTCGGCGACCACGGATTGCACGATCGCCGCCCAGTTGCTTTGGGCCAGAGCCGGCGCCGCCGGCAGGAGCGCCGCGGCGGCGATCCCGGACGCCGCGCCTTCGATGAACTGACGACGAGTGACGGATGAAGACATCATTTCCAACGCATTCGGGCGACGCCCGCGCCCATTCGCGCTTCTAGAGCATTTTCCGGGCCGCTGAAAAGCGCCGACGCGTTAAAAATCAAGAAGATCGCAAGTATCGTCAAATCTCGGTTCCCGCTGTTGCGGTCGATGGAGGGGGCGGGAGGCGGCTGTGCTTCTGCCGTGCGGGACCGACTTTGGCATTTCCTGGCGAGATCGGTTATCCACGCGGCCGCATCGCCGCCGTGCGCCTGCCTCCGTTTCCGGCGGCAGAGCGAGCGGGACGATCGGACAAGCCTGCACAGGACCCGATAATCATGACCGAAATAAAGCCCGCCCGCTCCTGCCTCGCGATCATCCTTGCGGCCGGTGAGGGGACGCGGATGAAATCGGCGCAGCCCAAGGTGCTGCATCGGGTCGGCGGCCGCTCCATGCTGGCGCATGTCCTGGCCGCGGTCGGAGCGGCGGGGGCCGATGCGGTGGCGGTGGTGATCGGGCCCGATCGGCCGGACGTGGCGGCCGAGGTCGCGGCCGTGCTGCCGGGCGCCGATGTGGTGGTGCAGCGCGAGCGCCGCGGCACCGCCCATGCGGTGCTGGCGGCGCGCGAGGTCATCGCGCGGGGCTATGACGACGTGCTGGTCGCCTTCGCCGACGTGCCGATGGTGCGCACCGAGACCTTCGCCGGGCTGCGGCAGGGGCTGGCGCAGGGCGCCGGCATCGTGGCGCTCGGCTTCGAGGCGCGGGATCCGACCGGCTATGGCCGCTTCGTCCTGCGCGACGGCGCGCTGGAGGCCATCGTCGAGCACAAGGATGCGAGCGCGGAGCAGCGCGCCATAACCCTCTGCAATGCCGGGCTGATGGCGCTGGACGGGCGCCATGCGCTGGCGATCCTCGATTCGATCGGCGACAGCAACGCCCAGAGCGAATTCTATCTGCCGGACGCCGTCGCGGTCGCCCGCGGGCGCGGCCTGAAGGCGGTGGCGCAGCTGGCGCCGGAGTCCGAGGTCGAAGGCGTCAACGACCGTATCCAGCTGGCGGCGGCCGAGGCCAAGTTCCAGGCCCGCCGGCGGCTCGAGATCATGGCCGGCGGGGCCACGCTGCTCGCGCCCGACACGGTCTTCTTCAGTCACGACACGCGGATCGGGCGCGACGTGCTGATCGAGCCGCATGTCGTGTTCGGCCGCGGCGTCACGGTGGCCGACGGCGCGGTGATCCACGCCTTCTCGCATCTCGAAGGAGCCGAGGTCGGCGCCGGCGCCAGCGTCGGGCCCTATGGCCGGCTGCGCCCGGGCACCAGGCTCGCCCGCAACGCCAAGGTCGGCAATTTCGTGGAGATCAAGGCCGCCGAGATCGGCGAGGGCGCCAAGGTCAACCACCTCACCTATATCGGCGACGCCAGCATCGGCGCCAAGGCCAATATCGGCGCCGGCACCATCACCTGCAATTATGACGGCTTCTCCAAATATCGCACGGTGATCGGGGAGGGCGCCTTCGTCGGCTCGAATTCCGCGCTGGTCGCTCCGCTCACCATCGGCGCGGGCGCCTATGTCGGCTCCGGCTCGGTCGTGACGCAGGACGTGCCGGACAACGCGCTGGCGGTGGCGCGCGGGCGGCAGATCCTGCGCGAAGGCTGGGCGACGCGCTTCCGCGAGGCGGCCCAGGCCCGCAAGGCCGGACGGTCGGACGGTAAGTCCGGCAGCTGAATCCGGCCCGATCCGGGCAAAGCGGCGTTCATAGTCGTTCATTCATAGTGATTGGCCATTTCCGACCATGGCGCTTATGCGGTCATCCGTCGGCAATGACGAAAGAGGTTTGGCATGTGCGGCATCGTCGGGATCCTGGGCAAGGAAGCAGTGGCCACGCAGGTCGTGGAAGCGCTGCGGCGGCTCGAATATCGCGGCTATGATTCGGCGGGCGTCGCCACGCTGGAGAAGGGTCGGCTGACCCGCCGCAGGGCCGAAGGCAAGCTCAGGAACCTCGAGATCCGCCTGTCGAACGAGCCGCTGGAAGGGCTGGTCGGCATCGGCCATACGCGCTGGGCGACCCATGGCAAGCCCAACGAGACCAATGCCCATCCCCACGCCACCGAGAAGCTGGCGGTGGTCCATAACGGCATCATCGAGAATTTCCGCGAGCTGCGCGGCGAGCTGCAGGCCCAGGGCTACGTCTTCGCCACCGAGACCGACACCGAGATCGTCGCCCATCTCGTCACCCGCGAGCTCGACCTCGGCAGCTCCCCGGTCGAGGCGGTGGCCAAGGCCCTGCCGCGGCTGCGCGGCGCCTTCGCGCTCGCCTTCCTGTTCCAGGGCGAGGAGGATCTGCTGATCGGCGCCCGCAAGGGCTCCCCGCTCGCCGTCGGCATCGGCGATGGCGAGATGTATCTCGGTTCCGACGCGCTGGCGCTCGCCCCCTTCACCAACCTCATCGCCTATCTCGAAGAGGGCGATTGGGTGGTGCTGAACCGCAAGGGCGCGACCTTCTACGACAAGAGCAACGCCGTGGTGGAGCGTCGCGCCCAGCGTGTCGCCGCCGGCGCGCTGCTGGTCGAGAAGGGCAATCACCGCCATTTCATGGTCAAGGAGATCTACGAGCAGCCGGAGGTGGTCGGCCATACGCTGACGCAATATCTCGACATGGTGGCCGGCACGGTGCGGCTGCCCTTCGGCGAGACGATCGACTGGGCCGGGCTGTCGCGCCTCTCGATCTCGGCCTGCGGCACGGCCTATTATGCCGGGCTCGTCGCCAAATACTGGTTCGAGAAACTGGCGCGGCTCCCGGTCGAGATCGATGTCGCCTCCGAATTCCGCTATCGCGAGGCGCCGCTGCCGAAGGACGGGCTCGCCCTCTTCGTCTCGCAATCCGGCGAGACCGCCGATACGCTGGCCTGCCTGCGCTACGCCAAGCAGGAGGCCCAGACGATCCTCTCGGTCGTCAACGTGCCGACCTCGACCATCGCCCGGGAAAGCGACGCCGTCGCCCCGACGCTGGCCGGTCCCGAGATCGGCGTCGCTTCGACCAAGGCCTTCACCTGCCAGCTGACGACGCTGGCCTGCCTGGCGCTCGCCGCCGCGCGCGGCCGCGGCACGCTCTCGGCCGAGGAGGAGGCCCGCCTCGTCCAGAGCCTGATCGCGCTGCCCGGGCTGATGGCCAAGGCGCTTGAGCTGGAGCCGCAGATCGAGCTGCTGGCGCGCGAGCTCTCGAAGGCGCGCGACGTGCTCTATCTCGGCCGCGGCACCAGCTTCCCGCTGGCGCTGGAAGGCGCGCTGAAGCTGAAGGAAATCAGCTATATCCACGCGGAAGGTTATCCGGCGGGCGAGCTCAAGCACGGGCCGATCGCCCTGATCGACGAGGCGATGCCGGTGATCGTCATCGCGCCGCATGACGCGCTGTTCGAGAAGACGGCGTCGAACATGCAGGAGGTGGCGGCGCGCGGCGGGCGCATCATCCTGATCACCGACGAGAAGGGCGCCGCCGAATGCGGCATCGAGCCCGAGGCGCTGATCGTGATGCCGGATATGGACCCGGTCTTCGCGGCGATCGTCTATGCGCTGCCGATCCAGATGATCGCCTATCAGACCGCCGTCTTCATGGGCAAGGACGTCGACCAGCCGCGCAACCTCGCCAAATCCGTCACGGTGGAGTGAGGGGTCAGCCCGGCCCTTCCGGCCGGCTGGCGACATAGGCGCCGGCGGAGAGCAGCCCGGCGCCGGTCACCCAGAGCGCGATCGGCGGCGCATCGGTCACCGCCAGCAGCGCAAAGCTCGCGAGCATCGAGCCGCAGGCCACCAGCTTGGTGCGGCGGCTGATCGCGCCTGTATCGCGCCAGCGCCGCACATGCGGTCCGAGCCTGGGGTGGTCGAGCAGCCAGGTCTCGAAGCGCGGCGAGGATTGCGAGAAGCACCAGGCCGCCAGGATCAGGAACACCGTCCCGGGCATCAGCGGCATCACGACGCCGATCGCGCCCAGCGTCGTGAAGACAAGTCCGGCGGTCATGAGGAGAGGGCGGCGCCAGCGTCGCATCGGGCGCTCCGGTAGCCGCGAGCGGGGATCGCGGCGGCACGATCTTGCGGCAGGGCTGGAATGAGTCGATGCCGAGCATATTTTGGTTCATATTGCGCTGCAATGCGGGCCTGTCGGTCCGGCGCCCCGCCGGCCGGGCCAGGCCACTGGATGAACCATGACGTCAGTTCCGCCCGATCCGCGCCTCGTCATCGAACCCGATCTGCTGAAGCCCTCGCCCGGCACCCGGATTCGCCGCTATTTCCTGACCGGGCTGGTACTCGCCGCGCCGCTGGCGATCACCGGCTCCGTCACCTGGTGGTTCGTCAATCTGATCGACGGCATGGTCAAGCCGCTGATCCCCAGCGCCTATCTGCCTGATTCCTACCTGCCTTTCCCGATCCCGGGACTCGGCATCATCATCGGCCTGATCGGCCTGACCCTGCTCGGCTTCTTCGCGGCGAATCTGGTCGGCCGCACGCTGATCGATGCCGGCGAGGCGATCCTCCACCGCATGCCTGTGGTCCGCAGCCTGTACAAGGCGGTGAAACAGGTCTTCGAGACGATCTTCTCGCAATCCGGCACCTCGTTCCGGAAGGTCGGGATGGTGCAGTTCCCGCAGCCCGGCATGTGGTCGATCGTCTTCATCGCGCAGGAGGCCGCGCCCGAGATCGCCGGGGTGCTGCCGGGCGGCGCCGAACAGATCGGCGTCTTCCTGCCCTGCACGCCGAACCCGACCACCGGCTTCTTCTTCTACCTGCCGCGCAGCGAGATCATCGAGCTCGCCATCTCGGTCGAGGACGGCGCCAAGCTGATCATGTCGGCGGGGTTGATCCAGCCGGGCCAGATGGCGGCCAAAGTGGCCGCCCCGGCGCGCGGCGAGAGCGCGGCGGCGGTCGAGCGCCAGCCCTCCGCCTGAGTCGTAACCCCTCCCGCAGGACCGGCGAGCATGGCGTTCCGCGTCAGCCGGCGCGCAGGAGCCGGACGGCGACGTCGCGCTCGAACAGATAGAGCAGGGTCCGCACCGCCTGGCCGCGCGGGCTGTCGAGCTGCGGGTCGCGCTCGATCAGCAGCCGCGCATCGTCGCGCGCCGCGGCGAGCAGGTCGCCATCGGTCTCCGGCCGCGCGATCCGCCAGTCCGGCGAGCCGGACTGCCTGGTGCCGAGCACCTCGCCCTCGCCGCGCAGGCGCAGATCCTCTTCCGCGATCCGGAACCCGTCCTCCGTCTCGCGCATGATGCCGAGCCGCGCTTCCGCCACCGGGCCGAGCGGGCCCTTGTAGAGCAGCAGGCAGGTCGAGGCGGCGGAGCCGCGCCCGATCCGCCCGCGCAGCTGGTGCAGCTGGGCGAGGCCGAAGCGCTCGGCATGTTCGATGACCATGACGCTGGCATTGGGCACGTCGACGCCGACTTCGATCACCGTGGTCGCGACCAGGATGCGGCTGCGGCCGGCGACGAAATCGGCCATCGCCTGGTCCTTGTCGCGGCCGGGCATCTGGCCGTGGAGCAGGCCGACCTTGTCGCCGAACAGCTGCTGCAGCGCCTCGGAGCGTTCCTGCGCCGCGGCGACGTCGAGCGTGTCGGATTCCTGCACCAGCGGGCAGACCCAATAGATCTGGGCGCCGGCGGCGACCGCGCGCCCGACCCCGGCGACCACCTCCTCATAGCGGTCGAGCGAGATCACCTTGGTGGCGATCGGCTTGCGTCCGGCCGGCTTTTCCGAAAGCACCGAGACGTCCATGTCGCCGAACCAGGTCAGGGCCAGCGTGCGCGGGATCGGCGTCGCCGTCATCACCAGGATATCGACCGCCTCGCCCTTGGATCCGAGCAGCAGCCGCTGATGCACGCCGAAACGGTGCTGTTCGTCGACGATGGCCAGAGCGAGATCGCGGAAGGCGACGCCCTCCTGGAACAGCGCATGGGTGCCGACGGCGATGTCGATGCGGCCATCGGCCAGCCCCTCCAGCACCTGCCGGCGGCCCGGCCCCTTCTCGCGCCCCGTGAGCAACGCGAGTTGCAGCCCGGCTTTTGCTGCGAGCGGCGCCAGCCGTTCGGCATGCTGGCGCGCCAGGATCTCCGTCGGCGCCATCAGCACGGATTGCCGCCCGGCCTCGGCGGCCGCCGCCATGGCCATCAGCGCCACCACCGTCTTGCCGGAACCGACATCGCCCTGCAGCAGGCGCAGCATGCGCTCCGGCTTCTCCATATCGTCATGGATGTCGGCGATGGCCTGGCGCTGGCCGTCGGTGAGGGTGAAGGGTAGGGCGCTCTCCAGGGCGCGGCGAATCTGCCCGTCCCCGGAGGTGGCGCGGCCGGCCGCCTTCTTCTGCTGGCGGCGCACCAGAGCGAGCGCGATCTGGCTCGCCAGCAATTCGTCATAGGCGACACGCCGGCGCATCACCGTGTCGCCCTCGACCGCCTTGGCATCGGCCGGCTGGTGCAGCGCCTGCATCGCCTCCCGGAAGGGCGGGAAACCGCTCCGCGCCAGGAAGGCCTCGTCCTGCCATTCCGCGAGATCGGGGCAGCGCTCGGCGGCGGCGGCGACGATCCGCCCCATCACCCGCGGCCCGATGCCTTCCGTCAGCCCGTAGACCGGCTCGAAACTCGGCATCGTCGCGGCCAGCTTGGGCTCGAGCAGACGCTCGGGATGGACCATCTGGCGCATCCCCTCCCAGAGTTCCAGCTTGCCGGAAATGATGCGGTAGGCCCCGATCGGCAGGGTCTGGAGCAGATGCCGGACATCGGCGTGGAAGAAGACGAGCGTCACGTCGCCGCTCTCGTCCTCGACCACGATCCGGTAGGGCGCCTTGCCCTTGCCGGGCGGCGGCGGCCTGTGCTCGGCGATGCGCGCGGCGAAGGTCGCGACATCGCCGATCGGCGCTTCCGCGATGCTGGGGCTAGGCCGCCTGTCGATGGCCCCGCTGGGCAGATGGAACAGCAGATCGATGACCCGCGCGCCGCGCAGCTCGTCGCCCAGGAACTTGTCCAGCAGCTTTCCGAGCTTCGGCCCGACGCCCGACAGGGTCGTCACCGGGGCGAATAGCGGGTCGAGCGTCGTCGGGCGCAAGTGGGCTCTCAAGCCTTTGTCAGGAGTGCGAAAATTTGCGGCGGCCCGGCGCTGACTTCGGCGGGTACCGACGCTATATAGCCCGCAACGGCAGGCTCCGCGACGGGGCCGGCCCTCTCGTCATGGCCCTGTCCCGAGGTTTTCATGTCAGGCTCGACCCGCACCAGTGCCGATCTCGACCCACGCCGGCGCAAGATCCTGTTCCGCTCCTGGCATCGCGGCATGCGCGAGAACGACCTGATCATGGGCCGTTTCGCCGATGCCGAGATCGGCACGATGAGCGAGGAGGAACTCGACGAGTTCGAGCGCCTGATCGAGGTGCTCGATCGCGATCTGCTGAGCTGGATCACCGGCGAGGCTCAGGTGCCGGACAATTACGACAGCGCGATCTTTCGGCGGCTGAAGGCGTTCCACCATCACGGCAAGCCGATCCACGTCTAGGGCCGTCGCCCTGCCATCACCCCAGCCCTCATCCGCGGGCAGCGCCGCAGGCGCGCCGCGCGGGTGATCCATCCATGCGAGCCTCCCCCGCGAGCCGCCGGCGCGGCGTCCGGGCAGGGGGCTCGAGCAGCAATGTCTGACCCGTCCGATGAGCATTCCGCCTCCCGCCCAGCTCGCCAAGCCGCAGCTCGACCGCGTTCTCGATGCGCTGAACCGCGGCGACAAGCCCGTCCTGGCCAGCGTACCCGACGGTTTCGACGCGCTCGTTCTGGCCGATCTGACCCGCGCCCGGGCCAGAAAGGCCGACGGCGCGGCGATGCTCGTCTTCGTCGCGCGCGATCCGCAGCGGCTGCAGGTGCTGGAGAACGCACTGCAATTCGTCGCGCCCGACCTCGAGATCGTCTCCTTCCCCGGCTGGGACTGCCAGCCCTATGATCGTGTCTCGCCGGCTCCGAGCCTCGTCGCGCATCGCATGACGACGCTGTCGCGGCTCGCCAAGACCAAATCCGGCGACCGGCCCCGTCTGCTGCTGACGACGGTCGATGCGGCGCTGCAGCGCGTGCCGGCCTTCTCGAAGGTCGCCTCGGAGAGCTTTTCGGCCGCGCCCGGCAATATGGTCGATACCGAGCAGCTCGCCCGCTGGCTCGACATGAACGGCTATCTCCGCACGTCGACGGTGCGCGAGACCGGCGAGTTCGCGGTGCGCGGCGGCATCGTCGACCTGTTCCCGCCCGGCATGCCGGCCCCGATCCGGCTGGATTTCTTCGGCGACACGCTGGAATCGATCCGCACCTTCGATCCCGAGACGCAGCGCACCACCGGCCAGATGCGGGGGCTCGACCTCGTGCCGATGTCGGAAGCGCAGATGACGAGCGAAAGCATCAAGCGCTTTCGCCAGAACTATATCGCCAGCTTCGGCACGCCCGGCCGCGACGACACGCTGTACGAGGCGGTGAGCGAGGGGCGGCGCCCGGCCGGGCTGGAGCATTGGCTGCCGCTGCTGGCCGAGCGGCTCGACACGCTCTTCACCTATCTGCCGGATGTGCCGCTCGTCCTCGACGCGCAGGTCGAGGATGCGGTCGGCGAGCGGATCAGCCTGATCAAGGATTATTACGACGCGCGCAAGGCGGCCTTGGACCAGCCCTCAGCCGGCGGCGCGCCCTATAAGCCGCTGCCTCCCGATGCTCTGTATCTCTCGCCGAAGGATTGGCGGGCCGTTCTGGACCAGTCCGGCGTGGCTGCGCTGACGCCGTTCCAGCTGCCCGACAGCGAGGGCAAGCTGATCATCGATCTCGGCGCGCGACAGGGCCGCAGCTTCGAGGCCGAGCGCGCCGACAATGCCAGCAGCGTCTTCGACGCCGCGGTCGCGCATGTGAAGGCGCTGCAGGCCGATGGCCGCAGGGTCATCCTGGCCTCGTGGTCGGAAGGCTCGCGCGAGCGGCTGGCGCATGTGCTGGCCGATCACGGGCTGAAGACGGTGCAGGCCACAGGCTCGCTGCGCGCCGCCTTCGATCTCAAGCCCGGCACCACCGCGCTCGCGGTCTGGGGCTTCGAGAGCGGCTTCGAGGCCGGCAAGCTCGCGGTGATCGGCGAGCAGGACATTCTGGGCGACCGGCTGGTGCGGCCGCGCAGGAAGACGCGGCGGCCGCAGGATTTCATCGCGGAACTCTCCTCGCTGTCGCCGGGCGATCTCGTCGTCCATGTCGATCACGGCATCGGCCGGTTCATCGGGCTGCAGTCGATCACGGCCGCCGGGGCGCCGCATGATTGTCTCGAGATCCATTACGCCGGCGACGCGAAGCTCTTCCTGCCCGTCGAGAACATCGAGCTGCTGTCGCGCTACGGCTCCGAGGATACCGAGGTCGCGCTGGACCGGCTCGGCGGCGGCGGCTGGCAGGCCCGCAAGGCCAAGCTGAAGCAGCGCATCCGCGAGATGGCGAGCAAGCTCATCGCCATCGCGGCCCAGCGGACCATGCGGGAGGCGCCGCGCCTGATCCCGCAGGAGGGGCTCTATGACGAGTTCTGCGCGCGTTTCCCGTTCGAGGAAACCGAGGACCAGCAGAACACCATCGACGCCGTGCTCGACGACATGGCGGCGGGCCGCCCGATGGACCGGCTGGTCTGCGGCGATGTCGGCTTCGGCAAGACCGAGGTCGCGCTGCGCGCCGCCTTCGCCTGTGCGCTCAACGGCAAGCAGGTCGCCGTGGTGGTACCCACCACGCTGCTCGCCCGCCAGCACTACCGGAATTTCGCGGACCGCTTCAAAGGCCTGCCGGTGCAGGTCGGCCAGGCCTCGCGCTTCGTGCCGGCCGCCGAGCTGAAGGCGGTCAAGCAGGGCATCAGGGACGGCACGATGGACATCGTGGTCGGCACCCATGCGCTGCTCGGCAAGGGCGTGGAGTTCAAGGATCTCGGCCTCGTCATCGTCGATGAGGAGCAGCATTTCGGCGTCAGCCACAAGGAGCGGCTGAAGGAGTTCCGGGCCGAGGTGCATATGCTGACCCTGTCCGCCACGCCGATCCCGCGTACGCTGCAGCTCGCCATGACCGGCGTGCGCGAGCTCTCGATCATCGCGACGCCGCCCGTCGACCGGCTGGCCGTGCGCACCTTCGTGACGCCGTTCGATCCGCTGATCGTGCGCGAGGCCTTGCTGCGCGAGCGCTATCGCGGCGGGCGCAGCTTCTATGTCGTGCCGCGGATCGAGGATCTCGCCGAGGTCAAGGATTTCCTCGACAAGCAGGTGCCGGAGGCCAAGGTCGGCATCGCCCATGGCCAGATGGCCGCCGGCCAGCTCGAGGATGTGATGACCGCCTTCTATGACGGTCAGTACGACGTGCTGCTCTCGACGACGATCGTCGAATCCGGGCTCGACATTCCGACCGCCAATACGCTGATCGTGCACCGCGCCGACATGTTCGGACTGGCACAGCTTTACCAGCTGCGCGGCCGCGTCGGCCGCTCCAAGGTACGGGCCTATGCGCTCTTCACCATGCCGGCGAACCGCAAGCTGACCGAACAGGCCGAGCGCCGCCTGAAGGTGCTGCAGTCGCTGGATACGCTGGGTGCCGGCTTCCAGCTCGCCAGCCATGATCTCGACATCCGCGGCGCTGGCAACCTGCTCGGCGACGAGCAGTCCGGCCATATCAAGGAGGTAGGCTACGAGCTCTACCAGCAGATGCTGGAGGAGGCGGTGGCCCAGCTCAAGGCGGGCGTCGACATCGTCGCGGAGAGCCAATGGTCGCCGACCATCCAGATCGGCGCGCCGGTGATGATCCCGGAGCATTACATCGCCGATCTCACGCTGCGGCTGACGCTCTACAAGCGGCTCTCGACGCTGGCGGAGGATAGCGACATCCAGTCCTTCGGGGCCGAGCTCGTCGACCGTTTCGGCCCCTTGCCGGAGGAGGTGCAGCAGCTCCTGGAGATCGTGACGATCAAGGCGCTCTGCCGGCGCGCCAATGTCGAGAAGGTCGAGGCCGGGCCGAAGGGCATCATCATCTCCTTCCGCGACAATGAATTCGCCAATCCCGAAGGCCTCGTCGGTTACGTCGCCAAGCAGGGCACGCTGGCCAAGGTGCGGCCGGACATGCGCGTCGTCTTCATCGACGATTTCGAGACGGCCGAGGACAGGCTGAAGGGCACGCGGAGGCTGTTGACCGACCTCGCCCGCATCGCCGAGCGCAAGAAGGCGGGGTAGCCGGACGGGCGGCCGGGGCACGCGAACGCGGCTGCGCCGCAAAGGTTCCCGGCCGCAGCGCAGTCATCCACAGCTTTCAGCGCCGGATGCTTTTGCGCTGCAACAGAGATGACATGATGGCGGGGAAGGCAACGGCGAATCACGCGTCCACGAGGCTTCACGCCAATGGTCAAAATCCTGCTGCTGATTTCGTATCTGATGACGACGGGCGACGTGCTCTATGATCTGCGCGAGCTGCAGGTCGAAGACCTCACCTCGTGCCGCTCCTATGCGAAATCCCTGGCGAAGCAGGATTTGCCGGAGCATGTCCGGGACATGCACGTGCAATGTCTCGGTGCCGATCTGAAGCCGCTGCGCGGCGCCCGCGGGGCCTGAGGGGCGCCCCTCACCAGGGCCGATGCGGCCCGGTGTCGATATGCAGGATGCCGTTCCAGTAGACCTTGTTGCCGCCGATGCCGGGCAGGGCCCGGGCGAAATCCAGCACGAGGCGTGGCCTCACACCGGGCACACGGAAATCCACCGCGTCGCAATTCTTGTGGTAGGAGCCGCGCCGCGCCCGCCAGGCGGGCCGCCAGGTCGAGGTCACCTTCACCGCGCCGAAGCGGGCCGAGACCTTGTCCAGCGCCGTTTTGAGCGCGGCGGGCAGGCAGGCGAGCGAGGTGCCGGGATCGGTCGAGATTCCCGGGCGCTCGGGCTTCTCGTCGGGATCGAAATCCGGCTCGGCCCCGGCCTTCTGCCCCGGCGCCAGCTGCCGCCATTCCGGGCCGTGATCCTCCTCCGGCTCGGCGACGGCGGGCGAGTCCGGCCCGGGCTGCGGCTGGCCGCCGGACGAGGCGGGCGGCACCACGGGGGCAGGGGGCGGGATGATGATCGCCGGCATCGGCGATGTCGCCAGGAGCTCCAGGTCGAAGGGCCGGGGTGGCGGCAGGGGCGCGAGCTGCGTCGTGCCCACCTGCGCGAAGGCCGAGCCGACGGGCAGGGCCGAGCCGACCGGGAAGGCGCCGGCCAGGGCCAGCACGCGAAGCAGGGAGACAGGCCTCACGCCTCAGGGTGCCGGCGTGGCCGGCATGAAGACGGCGCGCGATTCCGCGCTGATCAGCGGCGCCTGCGGTGTCTTGGCGCAAAGCTCGCTCAAAGCGGCCGGCGCGGCCGCGACCCGGCCGAGATCGATCTCGGGCCGCTGCGCGCCGCCCGCGAAATAGCCGGCGAGCCAGAGCGAGAGCTGGCTGCGATCGGTCTCGCTCATCCCGGAGAAATCCGCACAGGTCGCGGCCAGCAGGTTGAGCTGCTGGGCGCCGGCCGGCATGGCCGATATGCAAGCCGCGATCGCCGGGACCAGGATGAATCGTGACAGCGGCGCCATGCGTTTCTCCGGAGCCGGGGCGCCGAAGGGGCGCGCCTCGAATCGGCCGCAGTGTGTCCCGGCTCGCCCGGCGCGGCCAGCGAAATGCGCGGGAAACCGCTAAAGGCCCCGGCCGTTGCGGAGCGATGCGGGGCAGGGCGCGGATTTCCCGCTCATCTGCGCCTGAATCAACCCCGTTACCCGATTGTGCGGCGCGGCGAACTCTTGCTTCATTCCAATGCAAGGGATAATCGACTGACCAGCGCGCCGACGCCCGGCCGCGGGAAGAGGGGAAGACCTCATGCAGACCCTCCAGGTGCCGTCCCTGCTCAATGATTACCTGCCGCTCGCCATCTTCATCGGCGTATCGGGATTCATTGGCCTCGCCTTGCTGGTCGCGCCCTTCCTGATCGCCTATTCCCGGCCGGATGCGGAAAAGCTCTCCGCCTATGAATGCGGCTTCAACGCCTTCGACGATGCGCGCATGAAGTTCGACGTGCGCTTCTATCTCGTCGCCATCCTGTTCATCATCTTCGACCTGGAAGTCGCCTTCCTCTTCCCCTGGGCGGTCGCCTTCGGCACCCTGGGCTGGTACGGTTTCTGGTCGATGATGATCTTTCTCGGCGTTCTGACCGTCGGTTTCGTTTATGAATGGCGCAAGGGCGCGCTGGAGTGGGACTAATCGTCCCATCCCGACGCGGGTCTTGAATTCCTATCTCACGGGAATTGGTTCACAAGGGTTCGATGATGGCAGTTACAGCGATCGACCGCGGCAATCCGCTCGTCGCACCTGCGCCGAAAGGCCTGCTGGGTCCCGACGGGCAGCCGCTCGGCGCGCGTGATCCGTTCTTCCTGGAGATGAACAACGAGCTGGCGGACAAGGGTTTTCTCGTCACCGCCACCGACGACCTGATCAACTGGGCCCGGACCGGCTCGCTGATGTGGATGACCTTCGGCCTGGCCTGCTGCGCGGTCGAGATGATGCAGCTGTCGATGCCGCGGTACGATGTCGAGCGTTTCGGCTTCGCGCCCCGCGCCAGCCCGCGCCAATCCGATGTGATGATCGTGGCGGGCACGCTGACCAACAAGATGGCTCCGGCCCTGCGCAAGGTCTATGACCAGATGCCGGAGCCGCGCTACGTCATCTCGATGGGCTCCTGCGCCAATGGCGGAGGCTATTATCATTACAGCTATTCGGTCGTGAGGGGCTGCGACCGCATCGTGCCGATCGACATCTATGTGCCGGGCTGCCCGCCCACGGCGGAAGCGCTGCTCTATGGCGTCCTGCTGCTGCAGAAGAAGATCCGGCGGACCGGGACGATCGAGCGATAGGACCCTCGCCCGGGGGTGAGCATCGCCCGGGGCGGGCGAAGCTGGGAGCCTGGAGCCCGCGAACGGGTTCCGCGCGAAGGCTCCGACTATGGTCGGATTGAGGGCTGGCTCGCGCCGAAGCCTAGTAGGACGTGGTGGATTAGCGATGAGCGACGTGCTCGTGACCCTCGGCGAAGAGATCAAGGCGGCGCTGCCGGGCGCCGTCACGGACGCCGTCGTCGCCTATGGCGAATTGACGATCCTGGCCGAGGCGGCTGCGATCCCGGGCGTCCTGGAGACGCTGAGGGACGATCCGCGCTTCCGCTTCGTCAACTTCACCGACATCGCCGGCGCCGATTACCCCGGCCGTGAGAAGCGTTTCGACGTCGTCTACCATCTGCTGTCGCCGCGCCATAACCGCCGTATCCGGGTGAAGGTCCAGACCGACGAGGCGACACCGGTCCCCTCGGTGATCGACGTCTTCCCGGCGGCGAACTGGTACGAGCGCGAGGCCTATGATTTCTACGGCATCCTCTTCTCGAACCACCCGGATCTGCGCCGCATCCTCACCGATTACGGCTTCGAGGGCTATCCGCTGCGCAAGGACTTCCCGCTGACCGGCTATGTCGAAGTCCGCTATGACGACGAGCAGAAGCGCGTCGTCTACGAGCCGGTCAGGCTCAATCAGGAATTCCGGAATTTTGATTTCTTGAGCCCTTGGGAAGGCACGGATTATGTCCTTCCGGGCGATGAAAAAGCGAAGGTCTGAGGCAGTGGGCAGTCGTCAGTCGGCAGTCGGGACGCGACCGGGGTTGGGCGATGAGCATCCGATCGTACCGGGATCTGCGCGTCTGGCAGGAGGCGATGGCCTTGGCCGAATTGGTCTACCGGGTTACGAAGCTGTTTCCGCGGGACGAGATGTTCGGACTGACCTCGCAGATGCGCAGAGCCTGCGTCTCGATCCCAGCCAATATCGCCGAGGGCTATGGTCGCGAGAGTGCGGGAGCCTATCAGCAGTTTCTGCGCATCGCGCAGGGTTCGGTCAAGGAGCTCGAGACTCACGCGCTGATCGCATGTCGGGTCGGTATGGTCGGCGAGGAGGAAACGGCCGGTCTGCTGTCCAAGACGGAGGCTGTCGGCAAGATGCTGCGCGCGCTCATTCGCTCTCTGGACGTCTAGCGACTGCCGACTGCCGACTGCCCATTGCCAGAGGCAAAGCCTGACATGACCGAACACAACATCCGCAATTTCAGCATCAATTTCGGGCCCCAGCACCCGGCTGCGCATGGCGTGCTGCGCCTGGTGCTCGAACTCGACGGCGAGATCGTCGAGCGGGTCGATCCGCATATCGGCCTGCTGCATCGCGGCACCGAGAAGCTGATCGAGGCGAAGACCTATCTGCAGGCGCTGCCCTATTTCGACCGGCTCGACTATGTCGCGCCGATGAACCAGGAGCATGCCTGGTGCCTCGCGGTCGAGAAGCTGATGGGCGTGAGCGTCCCGCGCCGCGGCCAGCTGATCCGCGTGCTCTATTCCGAGATCGGCCGCATCCTCTCCCATCTCCTCAACGTCACCACCCAGGCGATGGATGTCGGCGCGCTGACGCCGCCGCTCTGGGGGTTCGAGGAGCGCGAAAAGCTGATGGTGTTCTATGAGCGCGCCTCCGGCTCGCGCATGCACGCCGCCTATTTCCGGCCCGGCGGCGTCCATCAGGATCTGCCGACCTCGCTGATCCACGACATCGCGGAATGGTGCGAGCCCTTCCTGAAGGTCTGCGACGATCTCGAGGGGCTGCTGACCGACAACCGCATCTTCAAGCAGCGTAATGTCGATATCGGCGTGGTCGATCTCGATACCTGCTGGAAATGGGGGTTTTCGGGGGTGATGGTGCGCGGCTCCGGCGCACCCTGGGATCTGCGCAAATCGCAGCCCTATGAATGCTATGAGGAGATGGATTTCGACATCCCGATCGGCAAGAACGGCGATTGCTACGACCGCTACTGCATCCGCATGGAAGAGATGCGGCAATCGGTGCGCATCATGCAGCAATGCTGCGCCAAGCTGCTGGGGCCGGATGGCGGCGGGCCGATCTCGGCGCTGGACGGCAAGATGGTGCCGCCCAAACGCGGCGAGATGAAGCGCTCGATGGAAGCGCTGATCCACCATTTCAAGCTCTATACCGAGGGCTTCAAGGTCCCGGAGGGCGAGGTCTACGCCGCGGTCGAGGCGCCCAAGGGCGAATTCGGCGTCTATCTCGTCTCGGACGGCACCAACAAGCCCTATCGCGTCAAGCTCAAGGCCCCGGGCTTCGCCCATCTCCAGGCGATGGACTTCATGTGCCGCAAGCACATGCTGGCAGACGTCTCCGCCATCCTCGGCTCGCTCGACATCGTTTTCGGGGAGGTCGACCGGTGACGCTGTCGCGCGCGTGGCGAGTGGCGAATGGCGAATGGGCTGTGATAGCCCTGCCGCGGCTCGCCGTGTCGCTGCCAAGGCCGTGCACGCCGCTCACCCCCGTTCGCCATTCGCCACTCGCCACTCGCCATTCGCCTCAGGTATCCTGATGTCCGTCCGTCGTCTCGCCCCCGATCACGTCCAGCCCGCCTCCTTCGCCTTCGACGCGGCGAACGAGAATTGGGCCGACCAGCAGATCGCGAAATACCCGCCGGGACGCCAGGCCTCGGCCGTGATCCCGCTGCTGTGGAAGGCGCAGGAGCAGCATCATGGCTGGGTCCCGCGCGCCGCGATCGAGGCGGTGGCGCGCAAGCTCGACATGGCCCCGATGCGGGTCATGGAGATCGCGACCTTCTACACCATGTTCAACCTGCAGCCGGTGGGCGAGCATTTCGTCCAGCTCTGCGGCACCACGCCCTGCGCCTTGCGCGGCGCCGAGGCGCTGAAGAAGGTCTGCGAGGATGTGATCGGCCCGCAATCCACGGTCAGTGCCGACGGAAAACTCTCATGGCTCGAGGTGGAATGCCTGGGCGCCTGCTGCAATGCGCCGATGGCACAGATCAATTTCGACTATTACGAGGATCTGACGCCGGAGAATTTCAGGACCCTGCTGGATGATCTGCGCCAGGGCCGCCCGGTGAAGACCGGCTCGCAGATCGGGCGCTCCGGCTCCGAACCCGAAGGCGGCGGCGAGACGCTGAAGGATCCGGCGCTCTATGACGGCACGGTGATCGGTGCGGGCGACTGGCAGAAGCGCGTGACCGAGCAGCGCCAGGCCGCGGCGGAAGCCGCTGCCGCCAAGGCCGCGGCCGAGGCGGAGGCCAAGAAGGCCGAGGCCGGCGCGGCCGCCCCCAAGGCGGACGCTCCCAAGACGGACTCGCCCAAGACCGACGCTCATAAGACCGACGCCACCCCCGCCGCCGCGACCAAGCCTGCGACGGAGACGGCTGCGGCCGGCCGCCCGAAGCCGTCGGAGCCCGGACAGCCGAGCAGCGCGGCGCAGGATACTCCATCCGCCGAAGGCAGGCCCGATCAGGGCAAGCCCGATGCAACCAGCTCCGACGCCGCCCGCGGTGGCGACAAGCCGGTCAAGTGAGGCAGGACTGACATGCTCGCAGATCGCGATCGTATCTTCACGAATCTCTACGGCCGGCACGATCTGTCGCTGAAGGGCGCCATGGCGCGCGGCGCCTGGGACGGCACCAAATTCCTGCTCGAGCAGGGCCGCGACTGGATCATCGACGAGATGAAGAAGTCGGGGCTGCGCGGCCGTGGCGGCGCCGGCTTTCCGACCGGGCTGAAATGGTCCTTCATGCCCAAGGTCAGCGATGGCCGGCCGAGCTACCTCGTCGTCAATGCCGATGAATCGGAGCCGGGCACCTGCAAGGATCGCGAGATCATGCGCAACGATCCGCATACGCTGATCGAGGGCTGCCTGATCGCCTCCTTCGCGATGGGCGCCAACGCCGCCTATATCTACATCCGCGGCGAATATATCCGCGAGCGCGAGGCGCTGCAGCGCGCCGTCGACGAGGCCTATGACGCCAATCTGATCGGCCAGAACAACAAGCACGGCTATCCCTTCGAGCTCTATGTCCATCACGGCGCCGGCGCCTATATCTGCGGCGAGGAGACGGCCCTGCTCGAAAGCCTGGAAGGCAAGAAGGGCATGCCGCGGCTGAAGCCGCCTTTCCCCGCCAATGTCGGGCTCTATGGCTGCCCGACCACGGTCAACAACGTCGAATCGATCGCGGTCGCGCCGACCATCCTGCGCCGCGGCGCGAGCTGGTTCTCCTCGCTCGGCAACCCGAACAATGTCGGCACGAAGCTGTTCTGCGTCTCCGGCCATGTGAACAAGCCGTGCAATGTCGAAGAGGTGATGGGCATCCCCTTCCGCGAGCTGATCGACCGCCATTGCGGCGGCGTGCGCGGCGGCTGGGACAATCTCATGGCGGTGATCCCCGGCGGCTCCTCGGTGCGCATGGTCCCGGCCGAGCAGATCATCGACACGCCGATGGATTTCGACTCGCTGTCGAAGCTGAAATCCGGCCTCGGCACCGCGGCCGTGATCGTCATGGACAAATCCACCGACATCGTCCGCGCCATCGCCCGCATCAGCTATTTCTACAAGCATGAGAGCTGCGGCCAGTGCACCCCCTGCCGCGAGGGCACGGGCTGGATGTGGCGGGTGATGACCCGCATGGCCGAGGGCAGGGCGCAGAAGCGCGAGATCGACATGCTGCTCGACGTCACCAAGCAGATCGAGGGCCACACCATCTGCGCGCTGGGCGACGCCGCCGCCTGGCCGATCCAGGGGCTGATCGCGCATTTCCGTCACGAGATCGAAAAGCGCATCGACGAGTATTCCGCCAACCCGCACTCCGAGCCGGTGCGTCTGATGGCGGCGGAGTGACAGCATGACCAAACTTCTCATCGACGGCATCGAGGTCGACGTCCCCGCCGACTACACCGTGCTCCAGGCCTGCGAGGCCGCGGGCGCCGAGGTGCCGCGCTTCTGCTTCCACGAGCGGCTCTCCATCGCCGGCAATTGCCGGATGTGCCTGGTCGAGGTGAAGGGCGGCCCGCCCAAGCCGCAGGCCTCCTGCGCCATCGGCGTGCGCGATCTGCGCCCCGGCCCGAACGGCGAGCCGCCGGTGGTGCTGACCAAGTCGCCCATGGTCAAGAAGGCGCGCGAGGGGGTGATGGAGTTCCTCCTGATCAACCACCCGCTGGATTGCCCGATCTGCGACCAGGGCGGCGAGTGCGACCTGCAGGACCAGGCAATGGCCTATGGCGTCGACACCTCGCGCTATTCCGAGAACAAGCGCGCGGTCGAGGACAAATATATCGGCCCGCTGGTGAAGACCTCGATGACGCGCTGCATCCAGTGCACGCGCTGCGTCCGCTTCACTACGGAGGTCGCGGGCGGGCAGGATCTCGGCGCCATCGGCCGCGGCGAGGATATGGAGATCACCACCTATCTCGAACAGGCGATGACCTCCGAGCTGCAGGGCAATGTCGTCGATCTCTGCCCGGTTGGCGCGCTGACCTCGAAGCCCTATCAGAACAAGGCGCGGCCCTGGGAGCTCTCCAAGACGCAGTCGATCGACGTGATGGACGCCGTCGGCTCGGCCATCCGCGTCGATGCGCGCGGCCGCGAGGTGATGCGCATCCTGCCGCGCGTCAACGAGGCGGTGAACGAGGAGTGGATCTCGGACAAGACCCGCCATGTCGTCGATGGGCTGCGCACCCAGCGGCTCGACCGGCCCTATATCCGCGAGAATGGCAGCCTGCGCCCGGCGAGCTGGGCCGAGGCCTTCGCGACGATCGCCGCCAAGGTCCAGGCCGCACGCCCCGAGCGCATCGGCGCCATCGCCGGCGACCTCGCCTCGGTGGAGGAAATCTACGCGCTGCAGCAGCTGATGGCGGCGCTCGGCAGCGCCAACACCGATTGCCGGCAGGATGGCAGCAGGCTGCATCCGCGGCATGGCCGCGCCTCCTATCTCCTCAACGCCGGCATCGCCGGCATCGAGGAGGCGGATTCGCTGCTGATCATCGGCGCCAATCCGCGCAAGGAAGCGCCGATCCTCAATGCCCGCATCCGCAAGCGCTGGCTGCGCGGCGGCTTCAAGGTGCAGCTCGTCGGCGAGCAGGCCGACCTGACCTATGCCTATGATTATCTCGGTGCCGGGCCGGATTCCCTGGCCGAGCTGGTCAAGGGCGCCAAGGGCGACATCGCCCGGCCGCTGGTGCTGGTCGGGCAGGGGGCGCTGGCCCGCGCCGATGGCGAGGCCATCCTCTCACTGGCGGCCAAGGCGGCCGATGCGCTCGGCGCCGGCACCGCCGGCTGGAACGCCTTCGGCGTGCTGCACACCGCCGCGGCGCGCGTCGGTGCGCTCGATCTCGGCTTCGTGCCGGGCGAGAGCGGGCTCGACGTGGCGGGGATGATCGCGCCCGGCGCGCTCGATCTGCTGTTCCTGCTCGGGGCCGACGAGATCGAGGTGCCGGCCGGCGCCTTCGTGGTCTATCAGGGCACGCATGGCGACCGCGGCGCGCATCGCGCCGACGTCATCCTGCCGGGCGCGGCCTATACCGAGAAATCCGCGACCTTCGTCAATACCGAGGGCAGGGTGCAGATGACCGAGCGCGCCACCTTCGCGCCCGGCGATGCGCGCGAGGATTGGGCGATCCTGCGGGCGCTCTCGGCGGCGCTGGGCAAGACCCTGCCCTTCGACACGCTGGCCGGGCTGCGCAAGGCGCTCTATGCGGCGCATCCGCATTTCGCGGCGCTCGACACGGTGCAGCCGGCCGATGCCGCCGGCCTGTCGGGGCTCGCCTCGCTCGGCGGCACGACCGACAGGGCGGGCTTCGTCTCGCCGATCGCCGATTTCTACCAGACGAACCCGATCGCGCGGGCATCCGCGGTGATGGCCGAATGTTCGGCGCTGGCCTCGGGCCGGCTGCGGCAGGCGGCGGAGTAAGGCCATGAACTGGGATATCGTCCTCTCCCTCCTGATCATGCTGGGCAAGAGCTTCCTGCTCATCGCCTGCCTGCTGGTCTTCATCGCCTATATCCTGCTCGCCGACCGCAAGATCTGGGCGGCGGTGCAGCTGCGGCGCGGGCCGAACGTGGTCGGCCCCTTCGGCCTGTTCCAGAGCTTCGCGGACCTGCTGAAATTCGCCTTCAAGGAGCCGATCATCCCCTCCGGCGCGAATAAGGGCGTGTTCCTGCTGGCGCCACTGGTCACCTGCCTGCTGTCGCTCTCGGCCTGGGCGGTCATCCCGGTGGCGGAAGGCTGGGCGATCGCCGACATCAATGTCGGCATCCTCTACATCCTCGCCATCTCCTCGCTCGGCATCTATGGCGTGATCATGGCCGGCTGGGCGTCGAACTCGAAATACCCCTTCATGGGCGCGCTGCGCTCGGCGGCGCAGATGGTGTCCTACGAGGTCTCGATCGGCTTCGTGATCATCACCGTTCTGCTCTGCGTCGGTTCGCTGAACCTGTCGGCGATCGTCGAGGCGCAGAACACCAGGGCCGGGCTGTTCGGCTGGTACTGGCTGCCGCTCTTCCCGATGTTCGTGATCTTCTTCATCTCGGCCCTGGCCGAGACCAACCGCCCGCCCTTCGACCTGCCCGAGGCGGAGTCGGAGCTGGTGGCCGGCTACATGGTGGAATATTCCTCCACCCCCTATCTGCTGTTCATGCTCGGCGAATACGTGGCGATCATGACCATGTGCGCGCTGACCACGATCCTGTTCCTCGGCGGCTGGCTGCCGCCGGTGCCGGTCGCGCCCTTCACCTGGCTTCCCGGCGTGTTCTGGTTCGCCTTCAAGATGTGCGCGGTCTTCTTCATGTTCGCCATGGTGAAGGCTTTCGTGCCGCGCTACCGCTACGACCAGCTGATGCGCCTGGGCTGGAAGGTCTTCCTGCCGCTCTCGCTGGTCTCGGTGGTGGTGGTCGCCTTCGTGCTGCAGCTCACGGGCTGGGGGCCGGTGCGCTGATGGCGGGCCTGGTCGGAGCCCTGATCGGCTTCGCGCTCGGCCTGCTGGAATATCGCGTGATCTCCGGCGCCGTCGTCGCGGCGCTGCGCCGGACGGATCGTTCGCAGAGCGATGAGGAGCGGGCCGATTATGCCCGCCGCATCCGCATCCTGCAGGCGGTCCTGCTGCTGATGACGGTCGGCGCCATGCCGGTCGTCGGGTTTTTTGTCGGCCGGGCCCTGTTCGGCTGAGACGGATGAAGAAGAGGATTGCCCTGCGATGACACTCGCGCAAGCCGCCAAGAGCCTGCTCCTCAAGGAGTTCGTCTCGGCCTTCGCCCTGTCGATGCGCTATTTCTTCAAGCCGAAGGCGACGATCAACTATCCCTTCGAGAAGAATCCGCAGAGCCCGCGCTTCCGCGGCGAGCACGCCTTGCGCCGCTATCCCAATGGCGAGGAGCGGTGCATCGCCTGCAAGCTCTGCGAGGCCATCTGCCCGGCGCAGGCCATCACCATCGAGGCCGGGCCGCGCCGCAATGACGGCACGCGCCGCACCACGCGCTACGACATCGACATGACGAAATGCATCTATTGCGGCTTCTGCCAGGAGGCCTGCCCGGTCGATGCGATCGTCGAGGGGCCGAATTTCGAATTCGCCACCGAGACCCGCGAGGAGCTGTTCTTCGACAAGGAGCGGCTGCTCGAGAACGGGGCGCGGTGGGAGCGCGAGATCGCGCGCAACATCGCGATGGACGCGCCGTATCGCTGAGGCGGCGCGTTGCGACAAGCGAATGGCGGGTGAAACCTCTGCATTCGCCACTCGCAACGCGCCACTCGCCCGCTTATAGACGCACCCAACGGCGCCCGGCCGAGAGTCGGACGCGTTTCAACGAGGGCCACCCGCGAGGGTGGAAGGGCTGACCGAGATGAACGCCGCAGCGGCTTTCTTCTATCTATTTTCGAGCATCACCATCGCCTCGGCGGTGATGGTGGTCGCATCGCGCAATCCGGTTCATTCGGTGCTGTTCCTGATCCTCGCCTTCGTCAATGCGGCGGGGCTGTTCCTGCTGCTCGGCGCCGAATTCCTGGCGATGCTGCTGATCGTCGTCTATGTCGGCGCAGTCGCCGTGCTCTTCCTCTTCGTGGTGATGATGCTCGACGTCGATTTCGCCGAGTTTCGCCAGGGCTTTCTGCAATATCTGCCGATCGGCGCGCTGGTCGGGCTGATCTTCGCGGTCGAGCTGCTGGTCGTTGTCGGCGCCTGGGTGATCGACCCGCAGATCGTGCGGGCCCCCGTCGCGCCGATTTCCGGCACGCTCAGCAACACGGCCGCGCTCGGGCAGGTGCTCTACACGCAATATGTCTATTACTTCCAGGCGGCCGGGCTGGTGCTGCTCGTCGCCATGATCGGCGCGATCGTGCTGACCCTGCGCGAGCGTCCCGGCGTCAAGCGCCAGGACATCAACCAGCAGAACGCCCGCACCAAGGACACCGCGATGGAGGTCCGCAAGGTCGCCTCGCATGCCGGCATTCCGGAGGAGACGGTCTGATGATCGGATTGGGCCATTATCTCGCGGTCGCCGCGATCCTGTTCACGCTCGGCGTGCTCGGCATCTTCATCAACCGCAAGAACGTCATCGTCATCCTGATGTCGGTCGAGCTGATCCTGCTCTCGGTCAACCTCAACTTCGTGGCCTTTTCCAGCTTCCTGAACGACATCGTCGGCCAGGTCTTCGCGCTGCTGGTCCTGACGGTCGCCGCGGCGGAAGCCGCGATCGGCCTCGCCATTCTCGTCGTCTACTTCCGCAACCGCGGCACGATCGCGGTGGAAGACATCAACATGATGAAAGGCTGAGCGTCACGACGCCCGGATCCGGCCCATGTATCACGCGATCGTCTTCCTCCCCTTGATCGGCTTCCTGATCGCCGGCCTGTTCGGCCGGCTGATCGGCGCGCGCGGATCGGAAATCGTCACCACCTCGCTCCTCGTGGTCTCCGCGGTCCTCTCCTGGATCGCCTTCTTCAATGTCGGCTTCGGCGCCGGAACGACGCGCGTCCAGGTCGCCACTTGGATGGCCTCCGGCGATCTCAGGGTCGATTGGGCCTTCCGCATCGACACGCTGACGGTGGTGATGCTGGTCGTGGTCAACACGGTCTCGTCGCTCGTGCATCTCTACTCCATCGGCTACATGCACGAGGATCCGCATCGGCCGCGCTTCTTCGCCTATCTCTCGCTGTTCACCTTCGCGATGCTGATGCTGGTGACCTCGGACAATCTGGTCCAGATGTTCTTCGGCTGGGAGGGCGTCGGTCTCGCCTCCTATCTGCTGATCGGCTTCTGGTATCAGAAGCCCTCGGCCAACGCGGCGGCGATGAAGGCCTTCATCGTCAACCGGGTCGGCGATTTCGGCTTCGCGCTCGGCATCTTCCTCGTCTTCGTGCTGTTCGGCTCGGTCGGCTTCGACGGGATCTTCCCGCGGGTCGGCGATCTCGCGACGCAGAGCTTCCGCTTCCTCGGTTATGAGTGGAACGCGATGACGCTGGCGGCGCTGCTGCTGTTCATGGGCGCCATGGGCAAATCGGCGCAATTCCTGCTGCACACCTGGCTGCCGGATGCGATGGAGGGGCCGACGCCGGTCTCGGCGCTGATCCATGCCGCGACCATGGTCACGGCCGGCGTCTTCATGGTGGCGCGCCTGTCGCCGATTTTCGAATTCGCGCCGAACGCGCTGACCGTCGTCATCATCATCGGCGCGACCACGGCCTTCTTCGCCGCGACGGTCGGGCTGGTTCAGAACGACATCAAGCGCGTGATCGCCTATTCCACCTGTTCGCAGCTCGGCTACATGTTCGTTGCGCTCGGCGTCGGGGCCTATTCCGCCGGCATCTTCCACCTCTTCACCCACGCCTTCTTCAAGGCGCTGCTGTTTTTGGGCGCTGGCTCCGTCATTCACGCCATGCATCATGAGCAGGACATGCGGAATATGGGCGGGCTGCGCCGGCACATCCCGCTGACCGCGGCGGCGATGACCATCGGCACGCTGGCCCTGACCGGATTCCCGCTTTTCGCCGGCTATTTCTCCAAGGATGCGATCATCGAGAGCGCCTATGCCTCGGTCGCGCATAAGGGCTTCGCGGGGACCTATGCCTTCGTGCTGCTGGTGGTCGCGGCCTGCATGACCTCCTTCTATTCCTGGCGGCTGTATTTCATGACCTTCGAGGGCAAGCCGCGCTGGGCCGGCCATTCTCATGGCCATGATGATCACGGCCATGCCGACCACGCGCACCAGACCCATGCGGCCCATGCCCATGCAGCCCATGCCCATGCCCATGCGGATTCGGCGGTCACCGGCCATCCCGATCGCGATCCCCCGGCGCATGAGGACGGGCCCGGCGCCCATGAGCATGACCATGGTCACCACGAGCTGAAGCCGCATGAGAGCCCGCTGGTCATGCTGGTACCGCTCGCCGTGCTCTCGCTCGGCGCCGTGGCGGCCGGCTTCGCCTTCAAGGAGGCCTTCATCGGCCATAATTACGAGAGCTTCTGGAAGGCGGCGCTGTTCACCGGCAAGGACAACCACATCCTGCACGAGATGCACGAGGTGCCGGGCTGGGTGATCGCCTCGCCCTTCATCGCCATGCTGATCGGCTTCGCGCTGGCGGTGTATTTCTATGTGCTGCGGCCCGACATGCCAGTGCGCCTCGCCGCCGCCAACCCGGCTCTCTACAAATTCCTCTTGAACAAATGGTATTTCGACGAGCTCTACGACGTGCTCTTCGTGCGTCCGTCGATGTGGCTCGGCCGCTTCTTCTGGAAGAAGGGCGACGGCATGGTCATCGACGGGCTGGGGCCGGATGGCGTCTCGGCGCGCGTCGTCGACGTCACCAACCGGGTGGTCCGGCTGCAGACCGGCTATCTCTATCACTATGCCTTCGCCATGCTCGTCGGGGTCGCGGCCCTGGTGACGTGGTACCTCCTGGCCCGCGGGTGAGATGATGTTCGGCTTCGGTATCCTCACAGGCCTGCTCGTCCTGCCGCTGGTCGGCGCGGCCTTCATCCTCGCCCAGCGCGGCGACCAGGCATCCGTCGATTCCAATGCCCGCTACGCCGCGCTGGCGACGACCATCGCGACCTTCGTGCTCGCTCTGGTCGCCTGGAGCCGGTTCGACGCGGCCAATCCCGGCTTTCAGATGGTCGAGACCCATGGCTGGGTCTCCGACGCGATCAAGTTCAAGCTCGGCGTCGACGGGTTCTCCTTCCCCTTCATCGTGCTGACCGCCTTCCTGATGCCGTTCTGCATCCTGGCGTCCTGGCAGTCGGTCACGAAGCGGGTCAGGGAGTACATGGTCGCCTTCCTGATCCTGGAGACGCTGATGATCGGCGTCTTCGCGGCGCTCGACCTCGTGCTGTTCTACCTGTTCTTCGAGGCGGGCCTGATCCCGATGTTCCTGATCATCGGGATCTGGGGCGGCAAGCGGCGCGTCTACGCCTCCTATAAATTCTTCCTCTACACGCTGCTCGGCTCGGTGCTGATGCTACTGGCGCTGATGGCGATGTACTGGAACGCCGGCACCACCGACATTCCGACGCTGCTCGCCCATAAATTCCCGTCGGGCATGCAGACCTGGCTGTGGCTCGCCTTCTTCGCCTCCTTCGCGGTGAAGATGCCGATGTGGCCCGTCCACACCTGGCTGCCGGACGCGCATGTCGAGGCGCCGACCGCCGGCTCGGTCGTGCTGGCGGCGATCCTCCTGAAGATGGGCGGCTACGGCTTCATCCGTTTCTCCATCCCGATGTTCCCGGAAGCCTCGCAATATTTCGCGCCCTTCGTCTTCGCGCTCTCCGTCGTCGCCATCGTCTACACCTCGCTGGTGGCGCTGATGCAGGAGGACATCAAGAAGCTCATCGCCTATTCCTCCGTGGCGCATATGGGCTTCGTCACGATGGGCCTGTTCACCTTGACGCCGCAGGGCATCCAGGGCGCCATGTTCCAGATGGTCAGCCACGGGCTGGTCTCCGGCGCGCTCTTCCTCTGCGTCGGCGTGGTCTATGACCGCATGCATACGCGCGAGATCGCGGCCTATGGCGGCCTCGTCAACCGCATGCCGGTCTATGCCGTGATCTTCATGGTCTTCACCATGGCCAATGTCGGGCTGCCCGGCACGGCCGGCTTCGTCGGCGAGTTCCTGACGCTGATGGGCGCCTTCAAGGCCAATCCCTGGGTCGCCTTCATCGCCACCTCGGGCGTGATCCTCTCGGCCGCCTATGCGCTGTGGCTCTACCGCCGGGTGATGTTCGGCGAGCTCGTCAAGCCGGAGCTCAAGGGCATCGCCGATCTCGACCGCCGCGAAATGGCGATCCTGATCCCGCTCGTCCTGCTGACGGTCTGGTACGGCATTCGCCCCGGCACCATCCTCGACGCCTTCGCCGCACCGACGGAAGCGCTCATCCGGAATTATCAGGCTGCCCTCACCGCCGCGAAAACGGCGATGATGGCGGTCAATTAAGGTCGCTCCCCCATGACCGTACCCGCTCTCGGCCCGGCTCTGCCGGAAATCATCCTCGCGCTCGGCGCCATCGCGATGGTGCTGGTCGGCGCCATCCGCGGCGAGCGGGCGACGCGCCTGCTCGAAGGCGCGGCGCTGGTCCTGTTCGCGGTCGCGCTGGTGGTGATCCTCTCGGCCGATGGCCGGCTGTTGACCTTCAACAACGGCTTCGTGGCCGATGGTTTCGGCCGCTTCATGAAGGCGTTGACGCTGGTCGGCGCCGCTGCCGCCATCATCCTGTCCTCGGACACGCTGCGGCGCGACGGCTCGATGCGCTTCGAATTCCCGATCCTCGTCGTGCTCGCCACCATCGGCATGATGATGATGATCTCGGCCAACGACCTGATCAGCCTCTATGTCGGGCTCGAGCTGCAGTCGCTGGCGCTCTATGTCGTCGCCGCCTTCGACCGCGACAATGCCAGGTCGACCGAGGCCGGGCTGAAATATTTCGTCCTCGGCGCGCTCTCCTCCGGCATGCTGCTCTACGGCTCCTCCTTGGTCTATGGCTTCACCGGCACCGTCAATTATGCCGGCATCGCCGCCGCGGTCGCCGGCGGCAAGGTCGGGCTCGGGCTGATCTTCGGCATCGTCTTCATCTCGGCCGGCATCGCCTTCAAGATCTCCGCCGTGCCGTTCCATATGTGGACGCCGGACGTCTATGAGGGTGCGCCGACGCCGGTCGCCGCCTTCTTCGCCGCCGCGCCGAAAATGGCCGCGATGGCGATGATGACCCGCATCTTCATCTCCGCCTTTCCCGGCGCGCTGCATGAATGGCAGCAGATCGTGATCTTCATCTCGATCGCCTCCATGGCGCTCGGCGCCTTCGCGGCGATCGGGCAGACCAACATCAAGCGGCTGCTCGCCTATTCCTCGATCGCCAATATGGGCTATGCGCTGGTCGGCCTGGCCGCCGGCACCGCCTCCGGCGTCCAGGGCGTGATGGTCTATATGGCGATCTATCTCGCCACCACGCTCGGCGCCTTCGCCTGCGTGCTGATGATGCGGCGCGACGGCAAGGCGGTGGAGGAGATCGGCGAATTGGCCGGGCTCTCGCGCACCAATCCCTGGATGGCCTTCGCGCTGTCGATGATGATGTTTTCGCTGGCCGGCATTCCGCCGCTCGCCGGGTTCTGGGCGAAGTTCTACGTCTTTCTCGCCGCCATCGACGCCAAGCTCTACACGCTCGCGGTCGTCGGCGTGGTGACCAGCGTGATCGGCGCCTATTACTATCTGCGCCTGGTCAAGATCATCTATTTCGACGAGGCGAAGCCGGCCTTCGAGCGTGGCGATGTCGGCACGCGCGCCGTGCTGCTGGTCTCGGCGATCTTCGTGCTGGTGCTGTCGCTGGTCCCGGCTCCGCTGTTCGACTCCGCCGCCGCGGCGGCGAAATCCCTGTTCTGATCCGGGCGGGAACCCGGTCTCGCGCGGCATGCTGGCCGAATCCGTCCGCGCCGCCGGCTACCGCCTGATCGTCCGCGACGCCGTCGGCTCGACAATGGACGAGGCGCGCCGCGCCCTCGAACAAGGGGATCCCGGTAAGCTCTGGATCGTGGCGCGCAGCCAGGAGGCGGGGCGGGGCCGCCATGGACGGCAATGGGGCTCGCCGCCGGGCAATCTCTATTCCAGCCTGCTGCTGGTCGCGCCCTGCGAGCCGCCGCAGGCGCCTCAGCTCTCCTTCGTCGCGAGCCTGGCGCTGCATGACGCCGCGGCCAGGCTGACCGGGCTGGCGCCGCCCAGGCTGGCGCTGAAATGGCCGAACGACCTGCTGATCGACCGGGCGAAATGCTCGGGGCTGCTGCTCGAGGGCGAGAGCCGGGCAGGGGTGTTCAGCGTCATCATCGGGCTCGGCATCAACATCGCCTCCTGCGCCCAGGGCACGCCCTATCCCGCGAGCTACCTCCAGGCGCATGCCCCCGGCGTCACCGTCGAGGCGGCGCTGGATGCGCTGAGCGCGGCGATGCTGAAGCGGCTGAGCGATTGGCGCGGCCCGGGCGGCTTCGCGCAACTGCGGGAGGAATGGCTGGCGCGGGCCGCCTTCCTGGGCGAGACGATCACCATCCGCCCGCCGGAGGGCGCCGTCAGCGGGGTCTTCGTCGGGCTCGACGCGAACGGCAGGCTGCTGCTGCGGACCACGGGCGGAACCCGCAGCTTCGATGCCGGCGATCTGTTCTTCACCCCCGTCGGCTGAAGCGGTGCGCGGCCGCTGCGGCCGGCACCGCCGCTCTGGAGCGCGGGCGGCTGGCGTGATAGGGCTCCGGCTCAAAACCCGCGCAACGATGCGCCCCTCCCGAAACTGACAGGATCAGCAGTGCCTCGTTCCCAGGACCAACTCGTTTTCGTTCCGCTCGGCGGCCTCGGCGAGATCGGCATGAATGCCGCCCTCTACGGCTATGGCCCGGAGGGGCGGCGGAAATGGATCCTGGTCGATTGCGGCCTGTCCTTCGCCGGCGCCGATGTGCCCGGCGTCGACATCGTCCTGCCCGACCTCCGCTACATCATCGAGGAGCGCGCCAATCTCCTCGGCATCGTCATCACCCACGCCCATGAGGATCATATCGGCGCGCTCGCCGCGCTGTGGCCCTCGCTGCGCGCCCCCGTCTATTGCACGCGCTTCGCCGCCGGCCTGCTCGGCACCCGCCGGCTCTCGGAGCCCGGCGCGCCGAAAGTCCCGATGAACATCGTGCCCCAGGGCGGGCGGGTGCAGCTCGGCCCCTTCGACATCGAATTCGTGCCGGTCGCCCATTCCATCCCCGAGTCGAACGCGCTGGCGATCCGCACGCCGGCCGGCCTCGTCGTTCATAGCGGTGACTGGAAGATCGACCCGACGCCGGGCGTCGGCATTCCGACCGACGAGAAGCGTCTGCGCGAACTGGGCGAGGAGGGCGTGCTCGCCCTGATCTGCGATTCAACCAACGTCATGCGCGACGGCACCAGCCCGAGCGAGAGCGATGTCGCGGCGAAGCTGAGCGAGCTCGTTCATTCCGCCCCCGGCCGCGTCGCCGTCACCACCTTCGCCTCCAATGTCGCCCGGCTGCGCGCGGTGGCAGAGGCGGCGATGGCCAATCAGCGCGAGGTCGTGGTGGTCGGCCGCGCCATGGACCGCGTCATCGACGTGGCGCGCGAATGCGGCTATCTCGACGGCATTCCCGCTTTCCGCTCGGCCGACACCTATGGCTATCTGCCGCGCGACAAGGTGGTGGCCCTGCTCACCGGCAGCCAGGGCGAGCCGCGCGCCGCGCTTTCGCGCATCGCCTCCGACGATCACCCCGAGATCGCGCTCTCTCCCGGCGACCGGGTAATCTTCTCCTCGCGCACCATCCCGGGCAACGAGAAGGCGGTGGGCAACATCCTCAACGCGCTGGCCCGCGACAATATCGAGATCATCACCGACCGCACGCATCTCGTGCATGTCTCGGGCCATCCCCGCCGCGAGGAGATGGCGCGGCTCTATGGCTGGCTCAAGCCGCAGATCGCGATCCCGGCCCATGGCGAGGATCTGCATCTGAGCGAGCATGAGAAATTCGCGCGCGGCCTCGGCGTGAAGCAGGTGATCAGGCCCGGCAATGGCGATATCGTGCAGATCGCCGCCGAGGGCGCGCGCAAGATCGACGAAGCGCCCCATGGCCGGCTCTACCAGGACGGCAATCTGCTGGTGAACGCGCTGGACAAGACGATCCAGGAGCGCCGCAAGCTCTCCTTCGCCGGGATGATCTCGGTCGCCGTGGCGATCGACGAGAAGGGTGGGCTCGCCGGCGATCCGGAGATCGCCGTGCTCGGCCTCCCGCCGCGCACCCGCGACGGCTCGGATTTCGACGAATATGTCGCGGAAGCGGTCAGCGAGCTCCTCGACAATGTCCCCAAGGCCCGCCGGCGCGACCCCGAGGCGCTGCGCAACGCGCTCGAGCGCGGGTTGCGCAGCGCCGTGAACGAGGAGTGGGGCAAGAAGCCGCTGGTGCATGCGCTGGTGATTGAGGTTTAGTAGAGGGATCGGCAGTCTGCGCGGTCGGCCCCTCTGCCGGCCGCTTCAGCGCGGCTGCCGAGCCCGATTGCCCGCCCAGGAGTTTCCATGATCGGTCGCCTCAACCATGTCGCCATCGCGGTCAGGGACCTCGCCGCCTCCACGGCGCTCTACCGGGACACGCTCGGCGCGCGGGTCTCCCAGCCCCTGCCACAGCCCGAGCATGGCGTCACCGTGGTCTTCGTCGAGCTGCCCAACACCAAGGTCGAGCTGCTGGAGCCGCTCGGCGCGGAGTCGCCGATCGCGAAATTCCTGGAGCGCAACGCGGATGGCGGCATCCATCATATCTGCTACGAGGTCGACGACATCCTGGCGGCGCGCGACCGGTTGAAGGCCCAGGGGGCGCGGGTGCTAGGCTCGGGCGAGCCGCGCATCGGCGCGCATGGCAAGCCCGTGCTGTTCCTGCACCCCAAGGATTTCTGCGGCACGCTGGTCGAGCTTGAGCAGGCATGAGCGAGATCGACTTCTTCGGCCGTCCCGAGGCCGGTTCGCCGCGTCCCTTCAGCGCCGCGACCCGTGCCGGCGGGCTGATCTTCGTCTCCGGCCATTCCGCGCCGCATGACCCGGCGCGCGGCGTGTTTCGCGGCGACAGCCCGGCCGAGGAGGTCCGCAACGCGCTCGCCCATATCGAGAAGATCCTGCAGGAGGCGGGCAGCGGCCTCGATCGCATCGTGCAGGCGACCATGCTGATCACCGATCCCGCCGATTACGCCGCCTGCAACGCTGAATATGTGAAGCACTTTCCCAATGGCCTGCCGGCGAGGCACACGGCCCGCTTCGGCGTGCCGACCGAGGCCCGCGTCGCCTTCTCCTGCATCGCGCTCGCGGGAGAGGATCGATGACGGTCGTCGGCGGGCTGGCCCTGTACTTCGTCATCTGGTGGACGGTCCTGTTCGTGGTGCTGCCCTTCGGCGTGCGCAGCCAGGCCGAGGAGGGGCTGGTGATCGACGGCACCGAGCCGGGCGCCCCCGTCCTGCCGGGGCTGCTGCGCAAGGCGGCCATCACCTCCGTGATCGCGGCGCTGGTCTTCCTCCTGGTCTGGTACGTCTGGGCGACGTTCGACCTCTGAAGCCTTTGGGCCGGGCCGCCCCGAGCTCTGTGTTTTGGATCGCGGCGGAGCCGTCCGCCTCTCGCCATCCGCGCCTTGCCGGCCGTCGCTTGCTGGCGGATCGGGCTCACCGAATTCGTCCGGACCCTCGCCGCCGCATCCGCCCGGCCGGCCGCTCGCCGTCCCAAGCGTGACAGAGCGCGGCCGGTTCGCCCGCGGCCAGCGTCTTCATCCCAAGCTCCCGCTGCTTGCAGCTCGCAAGCGCTGAGCCGGCTCAAGGCGTCGGCAAAGGCTCGGACAACGCTCACCCACCAGCAGAACCGCAAACGCAGCGCCGGCTGACCGACGGGGGACATTACTGAAGTAAGTTCATCATTATATTAGTTTAAAATCTATAAAAACTAGATAATACGCGACAATGACGCAACGAAAACAAGTTGCATCGCGTCGTCATATGTCCTAGGCCCTGAATATGGCGGTTATCTGACCGAATAGAGATCGGATTCGGATAATATCAACACGATTTACGCCAGTAATTCAGGAATTTCGCTCATGAATACATCATTTGCGCGCGGGGTAACACTCATTGCTTTGCTGACGCAAATTATCGTCATGGGCGATCCCGCTTTTGCCGATCCGCCCGGCTCGAGCGATCCCGCGGACTGGAAGACGCCGGAATTCCTGAAGGATTGGGGCCTGGCCGCGATGCGCGCCGAATATGCCTATGCGCGCGGCATCACCGGCAAGGGCGTGCTGATCGGCAGCGTCGACTCCGGCGCCCTCACATACCATCCCGACCTGCGCGACAATGTCCGGCCGGTGACGACGAGCGGTATCTATGCCGCCGATGGCTGGAAATACTCTCCGACGAACGGGACCTATGAGGGCGGAACGGCGTTTTCCGTGCCCGGCAGCTATATCCGTGGCGTCAACGACGATCACGGCACGCATGTCGCCGGCATCATGGTCGCCGACCGCAACGGCAGCGGCATGCATGGCGTCGCCTTCGGCGCGACGCTGCTTCAGAGCAACACCAACGGCACCGACGCCTATCGCTACGGCGTCAATGCCGACTACAACTACTTCAAGGCGGCCTATGGCAATCTGGCGGCGAGAGGTGTCCGGGCCATCAATTCGAGCTGGGGCAACCCGCCGGTCGGCGACAATTACGACAGTCTCGCGGGGCTCACCGACGCCTTCCTGCCGCTGACACGGACGAAGACGTGGCTCGACGCGGCGATGGAGACCCGCAAGAGCGGCGCCGTCATGGTCTTCGCCGGCGGCAATGCGGGTGCCGACAACCCCTCGACCCGCGCCTTCGTTCCCTATTTCCGTCCCGATCTCGAAGGCGGCTGGCTGGCCGTCGCGGCCCATAAGCAGAATGGCCAGATGACGGAGTTCAACCAATGCGGCATGGCCAAATGGTGGTGCATCACGGCGCCCGGCCACAACATCAATTCGACGGCGGCCAGCGTCGACTACAAGAATCTCAGCGGCACCTCGATGGCGGCGCCGCATGCGACCGGAGCTCTGGCGCTGGTGATGGAGCGCTTCCCCTATATGACGGGCGAGCAGGCGCTCTACACCATGCTCACCTCCGCCGATAAATTCGGCACCGGCGCGCAGATCCAGGTCCCTGACCGCACGGCGGGCTGGGGGACCATCAATCTGCGGCGGGCGATGGACGGGCCCGGCCAGTTCTTCGGCCATTTCACGCCGCATATCGGCGCCGGCGGGGTCGATGTCTACGCCAACAATATTTCCGACGTCGCCATCCGCAGCCGCGAGGCCGACGACAAGGCCGAGCAGAAGAATCTGGCGGCCCGCTCCAACAGCGCCCGCGCCGCGCTGGTCGACAGCGCTCTCGCCGCCCGGGCTTCGGCCATGGCCACGCGCGGGCTCGACCCTCTGACGGGCGAGACCTATGTCGGCAGCCTCGAAAAGCGCGGCGACGGCACCCTGGTCCTGGCCGGCCGCAACAGCTACAGCGGCAGCACCTGGGTGCGCGGCGGGCAGCTCGTCCTGAAGGGGTCCATCACCTCCGACACCACGGTCGACGGGTCCGGCATCGGTCTGTCCTTCGTCAACCCGACGACGCGCTACCAGGATGTCGGGACGCAAGGCGGATCCTTCGTGGTCGAGACCGGCGCGACCGCGGCCGCCGTCACGGTGCGCAAGGGCGGTTCGGCGACGATCGGGGGCCGGGCCGGCAAAGTCACGGCCGAGACCGGCGGCTCCGTCGTCGTCGACGGCCGTGTCGGCGATGTCACCGCCAGTGGCGGCAGCGCCGTGATCAACGGCCAGTCGGGCGACGTGATCGCCAGTGCGGGCGGCGCGGTCGAGATCGGCGGGCGCTCGGGCGACGTCACCGCCAGCGGCGGCAGCGCGATCATCAACGGCCGGTCGGACACGGTGACCGCGACGGCCGGAGGTTCGGTGCTGATCGGCGGGCGAGCCGGCAACGTCACCGCCACCGGTGGCAGCGCGGTGATCAACGGTCAGGCCGGTGACGTGAGCGCCAGCGCGGGCGGCTCGGTGCTGGTCGGCGGGCAGGTCGGAAACGTCGCCGCCGGTGGCGGCGGCACCGCCACGATCACCGGACGCGCCGGGGCCGTGACCGCGAGCGCGGGCGGCAAGGCGACCATCGACGGGCGGGCCGGCGACGTCGCGGCCAATGGCGGCAGCGCCATCATCAACGGTGTCGCCGGCAACGTCACCGCGAGCGCGGGCGGCTCGGCGCTGATCGGTGGGCAGGTCGGGGCCGTCGCCGCCGATTCCGGCGCCATGGCGGTCATCAACGGCCGGGCCGGGGACGTGACGATCGGCGCCGCCGGCCTGCTCTCGGGGTCCGGCACGCTGGGCTCGCTCGCCGCTCTGTCCGGCTCGGTGATCGCGCCGGGCAATTCGATCGGCACCTTGACCGTCGGCGGGCCCGTCGGCTTCGCCGCGGGCGCGACCTATCGCGTCGAGATCGCGCGCGACGGCCGCGGCGACCGCATCGCTACCGCCGGCGCGGCGAGCCTCAGCGGCGGCCTCGTCACCGTGTCGATCGAGAACAGCCCGGCGCTGCTCAACCTGCACCAGGCCTGGTCCGTGCTCGGCCGGCGCTACACCATCCTCTCAGCCGAGGGCGGGGTCCGCGGCAGGTTCGACGGCGCGACGCCTGGCTTCGTCTTCCTCAATCCCATCCTCGACTATACCGGCCAGAGCGTCGGGCTGACCATGGAGCGCAGCGAGACCAGCTTCATCTCGGTCGGGCAGAGCGGCAATCAGCGCCGTGCCGGCAGCGCGGTCGAGTCGCTCGGGCCGGGCAACCCCGTCTTCGAAGCGGTGCTGACGCTGCCCGACGCGGCCTCGGCCCGCACCGCTTTCCGCGCGCTCGCAGACGAGACCTCGGCCACGGTCACGAGCAGCCAGGCGGCGACGGCGGTCTTCATCCGCGAGACATTGTCCGGCCGCAGCCGCTGGTCGAGCAGCTCAGGCGGGTCCGGCATTCCCGCCGGCGCGGGATCGGTCGGCGGCGCCTATGCCGCGCTCGATTCGGGCGATGCGCCGCAGCCGGTCGCGATGCCGCTGCCGCAGCCCAGCCGCTACGGGCTCTGGGGCCAGGGCTTCGGCACCTATGGCCGGACGGGGGCGACGGCGGAGGTCGCTGCCGGCACGCATCATGTCGCCGGCTTCGTCGTCGGTGCCGACGGTCTGCTCGACAATGGGCTGAAGCTCGGCGCCGCAGCCGGCCTGGCCGAGACCAAGCTGCGCAGCGCCCATAACGGGCCGACGGCCGATATTTCGAGCCCCTTCGCCTCGCTCTATGGCGGCTATGAGATCGGTCCCGTCGCGCTGCAATTCGGCGGCGTCTACAGCGACAACCGCACGACGGCAAAGCGCAGCGTCGCCTTCCCCGGCTTCTTCAACAGCCTGACGAGCAAGGGCCGCAGCGCCAGCTTCGTCGGCTTCGGCGAGTTCGGCTATAAGGTCGCCATCGACCAGCGCCTGGCGCTGCCGGGCGCGTCCGGGACCGAGCTGACGCTCGCCTATGTCCAGCCCTATCTCGGCCTCGGCTACACCCAGATCCGCAGCGACCGCTATACCGAGCGGGGTGGACCGGCCGCGCTGACGAGCTATGCCAACACCACCGATCTCGGCGACGTCACCCTCGGGGTCAAGGCCGAGGCGCGGCTCGATCTCGGGCTGGGGCAGCCGATGGCGCTGCGTGGGCTCGTCGGCTACCGCCGCAATTACGGCGACCTCACCCCGGCCTCGCTGCTCGCCTTCAGCGGCGGCACGCCGTTCAGGAGCAGCGGCGCGCCGCTCGACCGGCAGGCGCTGGTGACGGAGGCGGGAATCGATCTGAAGCTCGGCCGCAACGTCACCATGGCCGTCACCTATGCCGGGCAATTCGGCAAGAACAGCTTCGAGCATACCGGCAAGGGCAGCCTGACCTATCGCTGGTGAGCCGCCCGCGGCCGGGCGGGACGCCTCGCCGGGGTCAGAGCGAGGCGAGAAAAGCCCGCCAGCCGCCATGGGCCGTCACATCCCGCGCATTCTCGGTCGCGATGGCCTCGCAGAGGAACCCCTTGACCCGCGTGCCGTCGGCCAGCGCCAGCGTCCCGATCCCGAGCGGGGCGGGAATGGAGGCGACGAAGCGCCCGAAGCCGGATGGCGGCAGCGCCCAGACCTCCACCGCGATCGGCGCGCCGCCCGCCGGCGCCACCCGCACCAGCCCCGGCCGCTGCGGCGGCCCGCCCGGCAGAGCGAAGAGCCGGTAATCGCCGGTCGTCGTCGTGGCGCGCAGGAAACTGCCGCCCAGCGCCGTCAGCTCATGGTTCAGCGGCATGCCCGAGAGATGCGCGCCGACCACCGCGATCTCGATGCTGTCGGGCCCCGCCCGCGGCAGGCCGGGCTCCGGCGCAGGCATTGGCCCACCCGTCGCGCCGAGCGTCAGACCGGATGCGGCATGCAGGGCGCGGCCGATGCCGGCGAGCAGCGCGTCCTGGCCGGCCGGGGCGATCAGCGTCACCCCTGCCGCGGTTCCGTCCGCGGCGAGGCTGGCCGGGACGGCGAGCGCGCAGAGATCGAGCAGATTGACGAAATTGGTATAGCGGCCGAACAGCGCGTTCTTGCCGATCGGATCGGCCGCCATCTCGGCGAGCGTCACCGGCCGTGGCGCGGTCGGTACCATCATCAGGTCGAGGCCGGCGAAGACGGCGCGCGCCGCGAGCGCCAGCTCCGCCAGCCGATAGCGCGCGGCGAAGGTCTCCGCCGCGCTCTGGAGCGGGCGTCCGGCAATCACCTCGCGGATCACCGGCAGGATCGCGTCCGGCTCCCGCTCCAGCAGCGCCTGGATGGTGAGGTAGCGCTCCGCCACCCAGGGGCCGTCATAGAGCAGGCGCGCGGCTTCCCAAAACGGGGTCATGTCGAGCGGGACGAGGGTGGCGCCGAGCGCCTGGGCGCGCGCCGATGCGGCCTCGAAACTCGCCGCGGCCGACGCATCCCCGGCGAAATCGCGATCGGCCGGCCGCGGCACGCCGATGCGCAGATGCGGCGAGGGCAGGCCGGGCTGGCTGATGGCGACGGGTTTCGAAAAAGCGTCTGACGGATCGGCCCCGGCGATCACCTCCAGCACCGCCCAGGCATCGTCCACCGTGGTGGCGAAGATCGAGATGCAATCCAGCGTCCGGCAGGCGGGGACGACGCCTCGCGTCGGGACGAGGCCGAGTGTGGGCTTGAGCCCGACCAGATTCTGCAGCCCGGCCGGGACCCTGCCGGAGCCGGCGGTGTCGGTGCCCAGCGCCACGGGCACGATGCCCGCCGCCACCGCGCTGGCCGAGCCCGAGCTCGAGCCGCCGGGGACGAGATCGGGCCTGAGCGCATTCCGCGGCACGCCATAGGGCGAGCGCGTGCCGTTCAGCCCGGTGGCGAACTGGTCGAGATTGGTCTTGCCGATGATCAGCGCCCCCTCCGCGCGCAGCCGCGCCACCGCCGTCGCATCGGCCGCGGGCCGATAGGCGAAGCCGGGGCAGGCCGCCGTGGTGGGCAGCCCCGCCACGTCGATATTGTCCTTCACGGCGATCGGGATGCCCCAGAGCCTGCGGCCGCGCGGCCCCTCTTCCTCCAGCCGCGCCGCCTCCGCCAGAACCTCCGCCTCGGGGCGCAGGCTGATGAAGATGGCCGGGTCGCCATGCGCGCGATGGCTCGCATAACAGGCGGCGACGCTCTGCGTCGGCGTGGCGGAGCCGTCGAGATGGCTGCGGAGCAGGCTGGTCAGGGTCGGCACGGGCATTCGCTTTCGCAGGAGCACAATCGCTAGGCAGATAGCGCCGGCATGCATGCAAGGACTGTGCAAGCGGGCGGGAGGGCGGCGGCGCAGAAGCCTCCCCGTCACGCCGCAGCAGGCATGGCGCTTGCTAGTCCAGGCGGAGAGCCCGCGGAGACCGCATGTCATGCAATGCCAGGTGCCGGCCCAGCCCGAGCCGCTCGCGGTCGATTTTCGGCGGAGCGCGCTGCTGATCATCGATATGCAGCGGGATTTTCTCGAGCCGCACGGCTTCGGCGCGGCGCTCGGCAACGACGTCTCCCTGCTGGGCCGGGCCGTGGCGCCCTGCAAGGCGATGCTGGAGGGCGCGCGGGCCGCCGGCATCCTCGTCCTGCATACGCGCGAAGGGCATCGCCCCGATCTCTCGGACGCGCCGAAGACGAAGATCGAGCGCGGTGCGCCGGAGCGCCGCATCGGGGTGGCCGGGCCGATGGGCCGCATCCTGGTCCGGGGCGAGGCGGGGCACGGCATCATAGCGGACCTGCAGCCGCTCCCCTCCGAGCCGGTGATCGACAAGCCGGGCAAGGGCGCCTTCTACCAGACCGATCTCGAGCTGCTGCTGCGCAACCGCGGCATCGATACCCTGCTGATCGCGGGGGTGACGACCGAGGTCTGCGTCCACAGCACCGTGCGCGAGGCCAATGATCGCGGCTTCCGCTGCCTCGTGCTCGGCGATGCCTGCGCCTCCTATCATCCGGAATTCCACGAGGTCGGGCTGCGGATGATCGCGGCGCAGGGCGCGATTTTCGGCTGGGTGACCACGACGGAGGCGGTTCTCGCGGCGCTGTCTGACAGCCAAGCCGCGCGGCCGGCCGCGCCGGTCGAGACGGTGGCGGAGGTCGAAAGCGCATGAGCGACGAGCCATTCGACGCGGCGCTGCATCTGGACGCCATGGCGGCGACGATGGGGCTCGCCATCAGCGCCGACCAGCGACCCGGCGTGCTGCAATTCCTGCAGGTGGCGCAGGCCATGGCCGCTCTGGTCGCGGCAGCGCCGCTGGACCCGGATGCCTTCGATCTGGCGCCGGTGTTCCGGCCGGGACCGGCGGAGAGCGACGATGCTTGATCCCTTCACTGCGGCGCATCGCATCGCCAGCGCGGTCCGCCATGGCAGGGTCAGCGCGCAGGCGGTGACGCAGGCCTGGCTCGATCGCGTCGCCATAGTGAACCCGCGGCTCAACGCCTTCACCGACGTCACCGCCGACCGGGCGCTGGCGCAGGCGCGGGCGGTCGATCGCGCCCGCCTGGCCGGTGCCGCGCTGGGGCCGCTGGCCGGGGTGCCCTTCGCCGTCAAGAACCTCTTCGACGTCGCGGGGCTGCCGACGCGGGCGGGCTCAAAAATCAACCGCGAGCGGCCCCTGGCGACGCGCGACGCCGTGCTGGTGGAGAGGCTCGAAGCGGCGGGCGCCGTGCTCATAGGCAGCCTCAACATGGGCGAATATGCCTATGATTTCACCGGCGAAAATCACCATGACGGTGCCTGCCGCAATCCGCATGATCTGTCCTGCATGGCGGGCGGGTCCAGTTCCGGCTCCGGCGCCGCCACGGCGGCCGGGCTGGCGCCGCTGTCGCTCGGCTCGGACACGAACGGCTCGATCCGCGTGCCCGCCTCGCTCTGCGGGGTCTTCGGGCTCAAGCCGACCTATGGGAGGCTGCCGCGCACCCGGAGCTTCCCCTTCTGCGACTCGCTCGACCATCTCGGCCCCTTCGCGCGTGACGTCACCGATCTCGCTCTGGCCTATGATGTGATGCAGGGCCCCGACCGGCACGACCCCGCCTGCGCGCAGCGCCGGGTCGAGCCGGTCCTGCCAGAGCTGCAGAAGGGGCTGGCCGGGCTGCGGATCGCGACGGCCGGCGGCTATTTCGAGACGAATGATCTGCCGGAGGCCGATGCCGCCGTCGGAGCGGTCGCCGCGGCTTTGGGCGCGCGCGGCCATGTCGTCCTGGAGGGCGCCGCGATCGCCCGCGCGGCGGCCTTCCTGATCACCAATGGCGAGAGCGCCGCCTTCCATCTCGGCAGGCTGCGCAGCCGTGCCGACGAGTTCGATCCGGAGACCCGAGACCGCTTCCTGGCCGGCGCGATGCTGCCGGCGGCCTGGGTGATGCAGGCCCAGGCCGCCCGGCGCTGGTTCCATGACGAGACGATGCGGCTCTTCCGGTCGGTCGACCTGATCATCGCCCCCGCAACGCCGTGCACGGCGCCTGAGATCGGGCGGAAGACGCTGCGTCTGCGCGGCGCCGACGTGCCGCTGCGGCCCAATCTCGGGCTGTTCACCCAGCCGATCTCCTGCATCGGCCTGCCCGTCGCCTGCGTGCCGGTCTTCACCGGCACGATGCCGATCGGCGTGCAGCTGATCGCGCCGCCCTGGCGGGAGGATATCTGCCTGCGCGCCGCCGCCTTCCTGGCGACGCAGGGTATATGCGTGGCGCAGCCGCCGGCCGCTCTCCAAAGCTGAGGGCGAAGCGAGCCGCGCCGCGCCTCAATGCGCCCCGGCGTGGTCCTGGCGGCGCTCCGGCACCGGCGTGTGCTGGGCGAGATGGGCGATTGCGGCCGCGACGCCGCCTTCGCCATGCGGCACCTCCAGCGCCTGCAGCGCCATCTCGACCGCGCTCAGGCTGCCGAGCACCATCGGCACGTTGGTATGGCCCATATGGGCGATGCGAAACGCCTTGCCGGCGAGCTCGCCGATGCCGGAGCCCAGCGTCACCCCGCAGGCCGAGCGCGTGTAATCGGCGATCGCTTCGGGCTCGTGGCCCTGCACGAGGATCGGCGTCACCGAACAGGCCCGCTGCGCGGGTTCGGGAATATTGCAGGAGAGGACCTGCCCCTCGGCCCATTTCGCTACGGCGGCATGGGTGGCGCCGGCCAGCAGCCTATGCCGCTGCCAGACCGCCTCCAGCCCCTCTTCCAGGATCATGTCGAGCGCGGCGCGCAGCCCGAACATCAGATGCTCCGGCGGGGTGCCGCAATGGCGCATGTAGTGCTGCGGCCCGCTGCGCGCGGTCCAGTCCCAGTACAGCGTCCGCATCGTCGCGGTCCGGTGGGCCTGCCAGGCCTTCTCGTTGGCGGCGACGAAGGCGAGCCCGGGCGAGGTCATCATGCCCTTCTGCGAGGCCGACATGGCGACGTCGACCCCCCAGCCATCCATCTCGAAGGGCATGCAGCCGAGCGAGGCGACGCCGTCGATCATGTAGAGGGCGGGGTGTCCCGCGGCATCGATCGCCGCGCGTACCGCCTTGACGTCGTTGACCACGCCGGAGGCGGTGTCGATCTGCACCATGAGCACGGCCTTGATCTCGTGGCGCGTGTCGCGCCGCAGCCGCTCCTCCACCGCCGCGGGATCGACGCTGGCGCGCCAGGAGCCCTCCAGCATCTCGACCTCGGCGCCCATGAAGCCGGCCATCTCGCCCCAGCCGAGGGCGAAGCGGCCGCTGGCGAGCACCAGCACCTTGTCGCCGCGCGACAGCACGTTCGAGACCGCCGCCTCCCAGCCGCCATGGCCGTTGGCCGCGTAGAGAAAGGTCCTGCCGGAGGTGCGGAAGATGCCCGCGAGATCGCTCAGGATGCTATCGGTCAGCGAGACGATCGTCCGCGTGTTGAGATCTTCCGCCGGGCGCATCATCGCCTGCAGCACGCGATCGGGAATATTGGTCGGGCCCGGAGTGGCCAGCAACGCCCGGCCGTTCGCGACGCTCATAGATAGCTCCTGTCGCGCCCGCCGCCGGTGAGGGAGAAGGGCCGCGCCTCGTTCGTGTGGAAACAGATCGCCTCGGGCGACGGGCCATACCTAGCTGCGAAACCGGATTCTGTCTCACGACAAGGGCTTCGGCACCTCATTCGTTTCGCTCATGAGACGGCGCGTCAGGAGGTGCAGATCGCCTCGCCGCATTCGTCCAGCGCGCTGACGATCCGGTCGAGCGTCTTCGGCCCGGGATAGCCGAGCAGCCCCGCGCCGCCGGCGACGAAGGAGGGCGTCGCCGCGAGGCCGAGATTGGCGGCGAGATCGCGCTGGGCGGAGACCATCTTGCCGATGCCGTCGCTGTCGGCGAGAGCCTCGACCTCCCCGCGGCTCGCGCCGAGCTCCTCCGCCAGCGCCAGCGCCTGCAGCCCGTCGCGCCGGCCGGGCCTGGCGAAGAGCCGGCGGTGCAGCTCATAGGCCGGCTGCGGCCCTTTCAGGCTGAGCAAAGCCGCCTCGACCCGCGCGGCCTGGACCGAGCCCGGCGAGAGGATGGCGTTGTTGACGAGCCCGACCCGAAGCTCCGGCCGCGCCGAAACCAGCGTATGCAGATCCGTGGCCGCCACGCGGCAATAGGGGCAGTTATAGTCGTAGAATTCGTAGAGCGTGACGGCCCTGCTGCTCGCGCCGATCCAGATCACGCCCGGCAGCGCCTCGATCTCGCTGGTCAGCTCCACCGGCAGGCGGGTATTGGCCATCGGTTTGCCGTCGTCCCCGGCAATGTCGAACCAGCCATCGCTCTGGGCCCTGGCGACGCCAGGCAGCTGCGACAGGGCGACGAGCGCGAAAGCGGCGCCGCGGATCAGAGTGCGGCGGGTCGTGACGATCATGAGGCTCTTCCGGCGTGACGGCGCGGCCCGTGCCAGCGCAGCCGGGTTCAACAATCCGATCATGTCTTTTTTGCAATGTGCGGGCGGGGTGTCCGACGTGCGGATTCGCCCAACCGGCTCTGTCCTGCATTGGCTGCATAGGCAGTTGACACTGCTGCAGAGGTCAGTGCAGCATCGGCGCGGGAAATTAGAAAACTATAAAAATAGCAACGGGATGAGGCGCGTATATGGTCGGTGGCGACGTCATTTTGTCGACCTCGGGTCTGACCAAGGAGTTCGGTGGCTTCACTGCCGTCAACGGGGTTGATCTGCAAGTCAAGCGCGGCACTATTCACGCATTGATCGGCCCCAACGGAGCCGGCAAAACGACTTGCTTCAATCTGCTGACGAAGTTCCTGGCGCCGACGAGCGGCGCGATTATCTACAACGGACGCGACATCACCCGCGAAAAGCCCGCCGAGATCGCCAGGCTCGGGCTGGTCAGGTCGTTCCAGATCTCGGCCGTCTTCCCGCAGCTCTCGGTGCTGACCAATGTCCGCATCGCGCTGCAGCGCAAGCGCGGCGATTCCTTCGATTTCTGGCGCTCCGAAGAGGTTCTGCGGCCGCTCGACGAGGAGGCGATGCGCCTGCTCGAGGCCGTCGGCCTGTCCTCCTTCGCGGCTCTGCCGGCGGTGGAATTGTCCTATGGACGCAAGCGCGCGCTCGAAATCGCCACGACCCTCGCCCTCGACCCGGAGATGATGCTGCTCGACGAGCCGATGGCCGGCATGGGGCGCGAGGATGTCGAGCGGATCGAGGCGCTGATCCGGAAGGTGGCGGCGAACCGCACCATCCTGATGGTCGAGCATAACCTCTCGGTGGTGGCCTCGCTCTCGGACCGGATCACGGTGCTGGCGCGCGGCCAGGTCCTGGCGGAGGGCGACTACGCCGCCGTCTCGACCAATCCGCTCGTGGTCGAAGCCTATATCGGGTCCGGAGGCGGCCATGCTCACTGACAGCGTGAAGACGGCCGCCGCCTCGCCGGGCGCGGCCGCCGCCGCCTCGGTCGCGCCGCTGCTGAAGCTGCGCGGGCTCGAAGCCTGGTACGGCGAATCGCATGTGTTGCACGGGATCGATTTCGACGTGGCGCCGGGCGAGGTGGTGACGCTGCTCGGGCGCAACGGCGCCGGCAAGACGACGACGCTGAAGTCGATCATGGGGGTGATGGCGAGGCGCAAGGGCTCGGTCGTCTTCGACGGGCAGGAGACGATCCAGCTGCCCTCGCGTGCGATCGCCCGGCTCGGCATCGGCTATGTCCCGGAGGAGCGCGGCATCTATTCCAGCCTCAGCGTCGAGGAAAATCTGCTGCTGCCGCCGCAGGTGAAGCCGGGCGGGCTGTCGCTCGAGCAGATCTTCACCCTGTTCCCCAACATCAAGGAAAGGCTGAAGAGCCAGGGCACCAAGCTCTCGGGCGGCGAGCAGCAGATGCTGGCGATCGCCCGCATCCTGCGCACCGGGGCGCGGCTGCTGCTGCTCGACGAGCCGACCGAGGGTCTGGCTCCGGTGATCATCGAGCAGATCGGCCGCACCATCGCGCGGCTGAAGAGCGAAGGCTTTACCATCGTCCTGGTGGAGCAGAATTTCCGCTTCGCGGCGACGGTCGCGGACCGGCATTACGTCGTCGAGCAGGGTAGGGTGATCGACATGATCCCCAATGCCGAGCTCGACCGGAACATCGACAAGCTGCACGGCTATCTCGGGGTCTGAACCGCGGCCCCCCAATAAGAACCACGTCGAAATCGACGATCATCTCACGGGAGAGAACACCATGACCTTCAAGACGCTTCTCGCAACGACCGCCTTCGCGGCCCTGCTCGCCTCGCCCGCCGTGGCGCAGCAGCTTTCGATCAAGATCGGCGTGATGAACGACCGCTCCGGCCTCTATGCCGATCTCACCGGCGAGGGCTCCGCCGTGGCGGCCAGGCTCGCCGTCGAGGATTTCAAGGCCGCCGAAAAGGGGCTGAAGGTCGAGGTCGTCTCGGCCGACCACCAGAACAAGCCCGATGTCGGCTCCAACATCGCCCGGCAATGGTATGATCAGGACGGTGTCGACGTCATCGCCGACGTGCCGACCTCCTCGGTCGCGCTGGCGATCAACCAGATCACCAAGGACAAGAACAAGGTGTTCCTGAATTCGGGAGCCGCCACCTCCGATCTCACCGGCAAGGCCTGCTCCCCCAACACCGTCCACTGGACCTACGACACCTATGCCCTCGCCAACGGCACCGGCGGCGCGATGGTCAAGGCCGGCGGCGACAGCTGGTACTTCCTGACGGCGGATTACGCCTTCGGCCATGCGCTGGAGCGCGACACCTCCGCGGTAGTGGTGAAGAATGGCGGCAAGGTGCTGGGCGCGGTGCGCACCCCCTTCCCGGGCACGGATTTCTCGTCCTTCCTGCTGCAGGCGCAAGCGTCCAAGGCCAAGGTCATCGGCCTCGCCAATGCCGGCGGCGACACCATCAACTCGATCAAGCAGGCCGGCGAGTTCGGCATCACCCAGGGCGGGCAGAAGCTCGCGGGGCTGCTGGTCTTCGTCACCGACGTGCATGCGCTCGGCCTGCAGACGGCGCAGGGTCTGGTGCTGACGGAATCCTTCTACTGGGATCGCGACGAGGGCACCCGCGCCTGGTCGCAGCGTTTCGCCAAGGCGCATAACGGCAACATGCCCTCCATGGTGCAGGCCGGCGTCTATGGCGCCGTGCTGCACTACCTCAAGGCGGTGGCCGAGCTGAAGTCGAAGGATCCGGCCGCGGTCATGGCCAAGATGAAGGAGCTGCCGACCGACGATCCGCTGTTCGGCAAGGGCACGATCCGCGCCGACGGGCGCAAGATGCACCCGATGTATCTCTACGAGGTCAAGAAGCCGGCGGAATCCAAGGCGAAATGGGATTACTACAAGCAGGTCGCCGTGCTGCCGGCGGAGCAGGCCTTCCGCCCGCTCTCGGAAAGCGAATGCCCGCTGGTCAAGAAATAGCATCTGGCATGGCGCCCTCCGCTGCTGCGGGGGGCGCGTCCGGCACCCTAGGTTCAGGCTGAGAGACGCATGTTCGAGCTGCTTGGAATTCCGCCGCAAGCCCTGTTCGGGCAGGTTCTGCTCGGGCTGATCAACGGCTCGTTCTACGCTATCCTCAGCCTCGGCCTGGCCGTGATCTTCGGCCTGCTCAACATCATCAACTTCACCCATGGCGCCCAGTATATGATGGGCGCCTTCGTGGCCTGGATGTGCCTGAACTATCTCGGCATCAATTACTGGGCGGCGCTGCTGCTGGCGCCGATCATCGTCGGCGCCACCGGCATCGCCATCGAGCGGCTGCTGATCAAGCGCATCGCCCATGTCGACCATCTCTACGGCCTGCTGCTGACCTTCGGCCTGGCGCTGATCATCCAGGGCCTGTTCCGCAACGGCTACGGCTCGTCGGGGCTCGCCTATCAGATCCCGCCCGAGCTGCGCGGCGGCCAGAATCTCGGCTTCATGTTCCTGCCGAATTACCGCGCCTGGGTGGTGGTGGCCTCGCTCGCCGTCTGCCTCGCGACCTGGTTCCTGATCGAGAAGACGCGCCTCGGCGCCTATCTCAGGGCCGCCACCGAGAACCCGACCCTGACCCAGGCCTTCGGCATCAACGTCCCGCTGATGGTGACGCTGACCTATGGCTTCGGGGTCGCGCTCGCCGCCTTCGCCGGCGTGCTGGCGGCGCCGATCTATTCGGTCAATCCGAACATGGGCGCCGATCTGATCATCGTCGTCTTCGCCGTCGTCGTGATCGGCGGCATGGGCTCGATCCTGGGCTCGATCATCACCGGCTTCGGGCTGGGCCTGATCGAGGGGCTGACCAAGGTGTTCTACCCCGAGGCCTCGGCCACGGTGATCTTCATCATCATGGTGCTGGTCCTGCTGGTGAAGCCGCAGGGCCTGTTCGGGCGGGCGACCTGATGGTCGCTTCGCCGTCTTCGCGGGTGCCGTGCCGCCTGCCCCTATCGCTTCGCGACCCCGCGCCGCCGGGTGGAGGAACTGACCATGGCCGATCTGTCCGTCGAGGCGCCCGCCGGAGGGCTAGCGCTGGAAGAGACCAACCGCAGCACCGAGCGCCTGCACAAGGCGATCATGATCGGCATCGCGCTCAGCCTGCTGGTCGCGCCCTTCGTGCTCTATCCCGTCTTCGTCATGAAGGTCCTGTGCTTCGCGCTGTTCGCGCTCGCCTTCAACCTGCTGCTCGGCTATGGCGGGCTGCTCTCCTTCGGCCACGCCGCCTATTTCGGTATGGCGAGCTATGTCTCGGCCTATGCCGCCAAGATCTGGGGGCTCGATCCGGCGCTGGCGATCGTCGCGGGGACGCTGGTCGCCGCCCTGCTCGGCCTGGTCTTCGGCGCGCTGGCGATCCGCCGCCAGGGCATCTATTTCGCGATGATCACGCTGGCACTGTCGCAGATGGTGTTCTTCTTCTCGCTGCAGACGCCGCAATTCACCGGCGGCGAGGACGGCATCCAGGCCGTGCCGCGCGGCAAGCTGCTCGGCCTGATCGATCTCGCCGATGATCGCACTTTGTATTTCGTCGTCGCCGCGATTTTCATGGGCGGGCTGCTGCTGATCTACCGCATCATCCATTCGCCCTTCGGCCAGGTCTGCAAGGCGATCCGCGACAACGAGCCCCGCGCCATCTCGCTCGGCTATCGCGCCAACCAGTACAAGCTCGCGGTCTTCGTCCTGTCGGCCGGGCTGGCCGGGCTGGCTGGGGCGACGAAGGCGATCGTCTTCCAGCTGGCCTCGCTGACCGATGTGCACTGGTCGATGTCGGGCGAGGTGGTGCTGATGACGCTGGTCGGCGGCCTCGGAACCGTCTTCGGTCCGATCGTCGGCGCGCTGGTCATCGTCTCGATGCAGAACTACCTCGCCGGCCTCGGCTCCTGGGTGCTCGTGGTCCAGGGCGTGATCTTCGTCGTCTGCGTGCTGCTCTTCCGGGAAGGCATCGTCGGGGTCATCGCCAAGCGCATCGGCAAGGGGCTCTGAGCGAAATTCTGAACCGGCGATTCCGCTGCTCGGGTTGATCAGGCTCAATGTGGAAGCCGCGCCTGCGGCCCATGCTGTCGATGTGCTGGATTCGCAAAATCCGCGCATGAGGCGATCTCCGCCTCGAAGCCGGGGATGGCGCGATGGCGATGCTGCGGGACGGACGAGACGAGCGCGGAGCTCCTGGCGGCTTCGGAACCGGAGCGGCGGCGCTGCTGCTCCTATGTCTCGCCGCTTCCCCGGCCGCCGCGATGCCGGCCGATGCGCAGAGGCCGGAGAACCGCGCCAGCGCCAAGATCGGCGAGGGCGTCGCCAAACAATATTGCAGTGGCTGCCACGCGATCGGCAGGACCGGCCGCAGCCCCAACCGGCGGGCGCCGCGCTTCCCGCTGATCGCCGAGCGCTATCCAGACGGCAATCCGGCGCCGGTGCTGATCGACGGCACGGTGGTCCGCCATCCCGGCATGCCGGAATTCCGTCTTCTGGAGCATGAGACCGACGGTCTCGTCGCCTATATCCGCCGGATTTCGCGCCGCTGGCAGCCGGCCCGGTGACGGCGAGGTGAAGCGCGCCAGCGCGGCTGTCCGCACCGGCGCCGAAGGGGAGTGAAGGCCATGAGGCTCGAACGCATGCACCTCGTCGTGATGGGCTTCGCGCTGGCCTCAGCTCTGCCCGCAGCCGCGCAGACCGCCGGCGATGCCCGGCAGGGTCGGGAGGTCGCCGCCACGCTCTGCGCGCAGTGCCATCGCCTGGATGCGGCCGCCCGCGACCAGCGCCGCTCGCCTCCCGATTTCGCCGCCATCGCCGACATGGCCTCGACCACGGCGACGGCGCTGCGCGTCTTCCTGCAGACGCCCCATGGCGACATGCCGCGCTACCAGCTCAGCCCGGTGGAGATGGACGACGTCATCGCCTTCATCCTGAGCCTGCGCCGCCCTTGACTCCCGAGGCGGTTTTCCCGCATCTGAATATGACGTTACGGGAGATGCACGCTTTCGGCTGACTCCGACACCGCGTCGCCGGTCCGTGGCTGGGAGCCTCGCTATCTCGGCGGTCGAGCGCGGAGTCATGTCGATGCGGCATGCACCCTATCCAGCCATGAGGTTTGCGCCGCGGCCGTCGGGGACTAACGTCCCGGCCGGCGGGGGCCACTCAGAGGCGGGACGATCCGCCGAATTAGGGGAGCGCCGATGACGAGCCGCCGCCTTTTCCTTTCCGGCCTGGTCGCAGCACCGGCCTTGCTGCGGGCGGCTCCGGCCGCTGCGGCGCCGCGGCGGGTGACGGTGGCCTCGCTGCTCGGCGAGGACAAGCCGGAGACGATGGTCTGGCGCCATATCGCCGAGATTCTAGAGCGCACCGCCCCGGGTCGCTTCGACCTGCGCATCGTGGCCAACGCGGCGCTGGGAGGCGAGAAGGAGGTGGCCGAGGGCATGCGGCTCGGTTCGGTTCAGGCCTCCCTGTCCACCACCTCCTCCCTGTCGAGCTGGGTACCGGCCGGCCAGATCCTCGATCTGCCCTTCCTGTTCAGGGATGCCGCGCATCTGCGCCGGGTTCTCGACGGGCCGCTGGGAGAGGAGCTGCGGGGCCTCTACGCGGCGCAGGGCTTCGTCGTCCTGGGCTTCATCAACTACGGCGCGCGGCATCTGCTCACCCGGGAGCCCGTCACCACGCCGGACGGCATCAGGGGCAAGCGCATCCGCGTCATCCAGAGCCCGCTGCATACCGAGCTCTGGTCCGGCTTCGGGGCGTTCCCGACGCCGATCCCCATCCCCGAAACCTATAACGCCCTGAAATCCGGGGTGGTCGACGCGATGGACCTGACCAAATCCGCCTATGTCGGCTTCAGGCTGCACGAGGTCGTGCCCTGCCTGACCGAGACCGGGCATATCTGGGCCTCGGGCGTCGTCGCCGTCGCCGGGAGCTTCTGGCAGAGCCTTCCGCAGGAGGACCGCGCCGCCTTCGCCGCGGCGGCGCAGGAGGGGGCACGGCATTTCGACGGGCTGATCCTGCGTGACGAGACCGTCTCGATGGCGCGCGCCAAAGCCGAGGGCGGCCAGGTGTTCCGGCCGGAGAACCTCGCCGGCTGGCAGGCGGGCGCCCGCAGGGTCTGGGCGTCGCTGGCGCCGAAGCTCGGCGGCATCGAGAAGATCGAGGCCGTCGCCGGCAGCTGACCATATCCTCCGGAAGGGTTTCCACATGGCATTGTCGCTCGATCACATCGTGATCGCGGTCACCGATCTCGAAGCCGCCATGCGCGACTACGAGACTTTGGGCTTCACCGTTCTCCCGGGTGGCGAGCACCCGCGCGGCTCGCGCAACGCGCTGATCGTCTTCCAAGACGGCTGCTATCTCGAGATCATCGCCTTCGGCCGCCCCGTGCCGGATTTCCGCTGGTGGCAGGTGCTGAGCCATTGCGGCAGCGGCCTCGTCGATTATGCGCTGCTACCCGATCTGTTCGACGATGCGCTGTGGGGCGCACGGGCGCGCGGGCTTTCGATCGAGGGCCCGATTGCCGGGGCGAGGCTGCGTCCCGACGGGGTGCAGCTCGCCTGGCAGACGGCGCGCGCGCCGGAGCCGGACGTCCCCTTCCTCTGCGGCGACGTCACCGCCCGCGATCTGCGCGTCCCGACCGGCGCGGCCCGCAGGCATCGCAACGGCGTGACCGGCGTGGCCGGCGTCACGGCCGCCGTGCATGATCTCGGCAATTCCACCGCGCGCTATCGGGCCTTGCTGGGACAGGCGCCGCTCGCCTGCGGGGGCGCGCCCGGATTGGGCGCCCGCCTGGCGCAGTTCAGGCTGGGCGACCAGATGCTGTCGCTGGCGGAGCCGCATCCCGGCGCCTCCGACCCGCTGTCGCAGCACCTCGCCCATCGCGGGCAGGGGATCTACGCGGTCTCGTTCTATGGAACGCTCGACCAGACGCTCGACCGCGAGCTGGCGCATGGCGCGCGGCTGGAGATCGTGCGGGCGCTCTGAGCGGCGCCGCTGGCGCAAGGGAATGAGACTAGCCGGCGCAGCCGGGCCTTGCCAAGCCGCCTTCGCCGCGGGGCGCCGCGCAAAAATCGGCCTTGGTCCGCTGCCGGCGACGTGATTACCTCGGCGTCCCGCTTCGGTCCCGGACACTCTCATGTCGCCTCGCATCGCCTTCGGCGGCTTCCTGCACGAGACCAACACCTTCGCCCCCAGCAAGGCGGAGTTGGAGCATTTCCGCCAGGGTGGCGGCTGGCCCTCGCTCGCCACCGGCGAGGCGGTCTTCGCGGCGATCCACAACGTCAATGTCGGAGCCTCCGGTTTCGTCGAGGCCGGGCGCGAGCGTGGCTGGACGTTGCTGCCCACGCTCTGGGCGGCGGCCACCCCTTCGGCCCATGTCACGGCCGAGGCTTTCGAGACCATCACCTGCGAGCTGGTCGACCGCATCCGCTCGGCGCTGCCCTGCGACGCGGTCTTTCTCGATCTGCACGGCGCCATGGTCAGCGAGGCCTTCGAGGATGGCGAGGGCGAGGTGCTGGCGCGGGTTCGCGCGGCGATCGGTCCCGATATCCCGCTCGTCGCCAGCCTCGATCTGCACGGCAACGTCACCGCCCTCATGGTCGAGATGGCCGATGCGCTGATCGCCTACCGCACCTATCCCCATATCGACATGGCCGGGACCGGCCGGCGCAGTGCCGATTATCTCGCGCTTCTGCTGGGCGGTGAGGCGCGCCACGCCAAGGCCTTCCGGCAGATCCCCTTCCTGATCCCGATCGCCTGGCAGGCCACGGCCATGGAGCCCTGCCGGACGATCTATCGCGAATTGGCGGCGCTGGAAGGCGAGGCGGTGCCGACTTTGTCCTTCCTGCCCGGCTTCCCGGCCGCGGATTTTCCCGATTGCGGCGCCACCGTCGTCGCCTATGGCCGGACCCAGGCCGATGCCGACCGTGCCGCCGATGCGGTGGCCGGGCGCGTGATCGCCAGCGAGAGCGCCTTCGACGGCAAGGTCTATGCGCCGGAGGACGGGGTGCGCGAGGCGATGCGGCTCGCAGGCGCCGCCACCCGGCCGGTGGTCATCTCCGACACCCAGGACAATCCGGGTGCGGGCGGCGATTCCGATACGATGGGCATGGTCCGGGCGCTGATCGCCTGCCAGGCAGAGCGGGCCGCGATCGGCCTGATCGTCGATCCCGCCGCCGCCGAGCAGGCCCATGCGGCCGGGGTGGGCGCGACGCTGACGCTGTCGCTGGGCGCCAAATCCGGCATCGCGGGCGACGCGCCGGTCACCGCCGCCTTCCTGGTCGAGCGCCTCTCGGACGGGAAATTCATCGCCGACGGGCCGTTCTATGGCGGATCGCGCATGAATCTCGGCCCCTGCGCCTGCCTGCGCATCGGCGGGGTCCGCATCGTCCTCGCCTCGCGCAAGGCGCAGATGGCGGATCAGGCGATGTACCGGCAGGTCGGGATCGAGCCGCGTGACCAGGCGATCCTGGTCAATAAGAGCTCGGTGCATTTCCGCGCCGATTTCGAGCCCATCGCCGAGGCCATCCTGGTCTGCGCCGCGCCCGGCCCGATGCCGGTCAGCCCCGCCTCGCTGCCCTGGCGCAACCTCCGCAAGGGTTTGCGGATCGCGCCGCAGGGTCCCGTCTTCGGCTGACAAGCCGCCTCACCAGGAGTGACCGCCCGTGCCGACCCTGCCGCAGATCGAAGCCTTCAAGGACGAGCTGGTCGCCATCCGCCGCGACCTGCATGCCCATCCCGAGCTCGGGTTCGAGGAGATCAGGACCTCCGGCATCGTCGCCGAGAAACTGGCCTCCTGGGGCATCGAGGTGCATCGCGGCCTGGGCCGCACCGGGGTCGTGGGTGTGCTGCACGGGACCGGCGGGCCCGGCCGGCGCATCGGCCTGCGCGCCGACATGGACGCGCTGCCCCTGGACGAGATCACCAATCTCGCCTTCAGCTCGAAACATCCCGGCCGCATGCATGCCTGCGGCCATGACGGGCACACCACCATGCTGCTCGGCGCGGCGCGCTATCTCGCGGAGAACCGCGATTTTCCGGGCACGGCGATCTTCATCTTCCAGCCGGCGGAGGAGGGGCTCGGCGGCGCCCGCGCCATGATCGCGGACGGGCTGTTCGAGCGCTTCCCCTGCGACGAGGTTTATGGGCTGCACAATGCGCCCAATCTCGACCATGGCCAGATCTCGGTGTTTCCCGGCCCGGCCATGGCCGGCGCCGATTTCTTCGACATCAGGATCACCGGCCGCGGCACGCATGGCGCCATGCCGCATCTCGGGCGCGACCCGGTGATGGTCGCCGTCGCTCTGGCCTCGGCGCTGCAGACCATCGTCAGCCGCAATGCCGATCCGCGCGAGGCCGCCGTACTCTCGATCACCCAGATCCATGCCGGCACAGCCTACAACATCATCCCGGAAGAGGCGCATCTCGCCGGCACGATCCGGACCTTCTCGCCGGAGATCGCCCAGCTGATGCGCGACCGCATGCGCGAGATCGCGGCCGGAATGGCGATGAGCTTCGGCTGCGAGATCGCCGTCGAGATCCGCGACATCTTCAACGTGCTGGTCAACCATCCCGAGCCTACGGCCCATGCCGCCGATGTGGCACGCGAGATCGTCGGCGACGCCAATGTCCTGACCGAACCCAAGCAGATCATGGGCAGCGAGGATTTCGCCGACATGCTGCTCAAGGTCCCCGGCGCCTATTGCTGGGTCGGCCATGCCGGCTCGGTTCCGGTCCACAACCCGGCCTATGTGCTGGATGACGGCATCCTGCCGATCGGCGCGAGCCTGCTCGCCCGCATCGCCGAAACCCGCCTCGCAGCCTGATCGGACGCCGCCATGAGCTTCCTGGACCTGCCCCTCGACACGGATACGCTGCTCGACGGGCTGCGGCCCTGGATCGAATGCGAAAGCCCGACCTTCGACGTCGCGGCGGTGAACCGGATGATGGATCTGGTCGCCGGAGAGCTGCAGGCGGCCGGCGCCGCCGTGACGCGCTTCCCCGGCCCGCCGGGCCTGGGCGATTGCCTGCGCGGGGATTTCCCGCATCCGCGCCGCGGCGAGCCCGGCATCCTGGTGATGTCGCATCTCGACACGGTCCACCCGGTGGGGACGCTCGCCCCTTTGCCGTTCCGCCGTGACGGGCAGCGCTGCTACGGCCCCGGCATCGTCGACATGAAGGGCGGGGCCTATGTCGCGCTGCAGGCGATCATCGCGCTGGCCAGAGCCGGCATCGAGACGCCGCTGCCGGTCAGCGTGCTCTATACCAGCGACGAGGAGATCGGCAGCCCGGGCACACGCGAGCTGATCATGGAGCAGGCGCGGCGCGACCGCTACATCCTGGTGCCGGAGCCCGGCCGTCCCGATAACGGCGTCGTCACCGGCCGCTACGCCATCGCCCGCTTCAACCTCCTGGCCGAGGGCCGGCCGAGCCATGCCGGCGCCACCCTGTCCGACGGGCGCTCCGCCATCAACCTGATGGCGCGGCAACTGCTCGAGATCGAGGCCATGACCGATGCGGATTGCACCTTCAGCGTCGGGGTGATCGAGGGCGGGCGCTGGGTGAACTGCGTCCCCACGACCTGCCGTGCGGAGGCGCTGAGCATGGCCAAGCGCCAGGCCGATCTCGACCGCGGCGTCGAGCGGATGCTGGCGCTGTCCGGCGAGCGGCCCGACGGCACGCGCTTCACCGTGGAACGCGGCGTCACCCGCCCGGTCTGGGAGCCCGATGCCGAGACGATGAAGCTCTACGATCTCGCCGCCGACCTCGCCGGCCAGATCGGCTTCACCCTCAGCCACGCCTCCGCCGGCGGCGGGTCCGACGCCAATTTCACCGGGGCGGCCGGCCTCGCCTCTCTCGACGGGCTCGGCCTGCTCGGCGCCGGCTACCATACGCTGAACGAGCATATCCTGGTCGACAGCCTGGTGCCGCGCTGCCGGCTGATCGCCGGACTGCTGAGCCAGCTACGGAGCTGACATCGCCGCGGTGTGGCGCGTTGACAGGCAACCGCCTTTCGAACGAGCATGACGCACCGAATGGCACAGTGCCTGCATTACTGCAGGCAGATGATGCGCAACAATGACAGGGGAGCGAAATCATGACGTTTCAGTGGAAGTCGGTGACCGCGGCGATGGCCCTCCTGGCCAGCACCTCCCTGGCGCAGGCGCAGACGACGATGAAGGTCGTCATGCATTCCGACGTGAAGATCGTCGATCCCATCTGGACCACGGCCTATATCGTCCGCAATCACGGCTACATGATCTACGACACGCTCTTCGCCATGGACGAGAAGGGTGAGATCAAGCCGCAGATGGTGGAAAGCTTCACCGAGTCGCCGGACAAGCTGACCTACACCTTCACCTTGCGCGACGGCCTGCTCTGGCATGACGGCAAGCCGGTGACGGCCGAGGATTGCGTCGCCTCGATCAAGCGCTGGAGCGCCAAGGACGCGGTCGGCCAGAAGCTCGCCAGCTTCATCGACAGCATGAGCGTCGGTGACGCCAAGACCTTCACGGTCAAGCTGAAATCGCCGACGGGCCTGCTGATCTTCGGCCTCGGCAAGCCCTCCTCCAACGTGCCCTTCATGATGCCCAAGCGCGTCGCGGAGACCGATCCCAACACGCAGATTTCCGAATTCGTCGGTTCCGGGCCCTTCGTCCTGAAGACCGATGAATGGAAGCCGGGCGACAAGATCGTCTACACCAAATTCGACAAGTACAAGCCGCGGGCGGAGGCGCCCTCCGGGCTCGCCGGCGGCAAGGTGGCGAAGATCGACCGCATCGAATGGCTCGCCGTCTCGGACCAGCAGCAGGCGGTGAACGCGCTGCTCGCCGGCGAGATCGACATGATCGAGCAGCCGGCCTTCGATCTGATCCCGCTGCTGAAGGACGACAAGAACATCAAGCTGACGACCTACAACCCGCTCGGGCTGCAATACACCTTCCGCTTCAATCACATCCTCAAGCCCTTCGACAATCCGAAGGTCCGGCAGGCGGTGACCTACGCCTTCAACCAGAAGGACTTCCTCGACGCCGTCGTCGGCAACCCCGAATATTACACGCTGTGCAAGGCGATGTTCGTCTGCGGCTCGCCCCTCGCCACCGAAAAGGGCATGGAGGGCCTGCTCGAATCCAACTTCAACAAATCCAAGGAGCTGCTGAAGGAGGCCGGCTATGACGGCACCCCGATCGTGCTGCTGCACTCCACCGATCTGCAGTCGCTGACCAATCTCGCGCCGGTCGCCAAGGTGCTGCTCGAGAAAGGCGGCTTCAAGGTCGACATGCAGTCCTCGGACTGGCAGACCGTCGTCTCCCGCCGCACGCGCCGCGCCCCGGCGGCCGAGGGCGGCTGGAACGGCATGCTGACCGCCTGGGTCTCGGCCGACATCCTGAACCCGGTGATGAGCGGCTTCCTCAATGCCAGCTGCGACAAGGCCGCCTTCGGCTGGCCCTGCGACGAGCAGATGGAGAAGCTGCGCGATGATTTCGCCCGCGAGACCGACCCCGCCAAGCAGAAGGCGATCGTCGAGGCGGTGCAGATGCGCTGGCGCGAGCAGCCCACCCACATCCATCTCGGCCAGTACAATGTGCCGATCGCCGCGCGCTCCAACATCAGCGGCATCCTGACCGCCCCGGCGCCGGTGTTCTGGAACGTCGAGAAGAAGAAGTGAGCGTCGCGATCCGGTTCTGACGCCATGCTCGGCTACCTGCTGCGGCGCCTGCTCGCGACGATCCCCGTCTTGGTGATCGTCGCGGTGCTGGTCTTCCTCATGCTCCGGCTGACGCCGGGCGATCCCGCCGCGATCATCGCCGGCGACAACGCCACGACCCAGCAGATCGAGCTGATCCGCAACCGGCTGGGGCTGGACCAGCCGATCCTGACGCAGTTCGGCATCTGGGCCGGCAATCTGCTGCAGGGCAATCTCGGCGAATCCTTCTTCTTCAAGAAGACCATCGGCGAGCTGATATTGGGTCGCATCGAGCCGACCCTGTCGCTCGCCTTCCTCACCATCGTCATCGCCGTCTCGGTCGCGGTGCCGCTCGGCGTGCTCGCCGCCTATCGCCACGGCTCCTGGATCGACAGGATCGTCATGGGCTTCTCGGTGCTGGGGTTTTCGGTGCCGGTCTTCGTGATCGGCTACCTGCTGATCTATATTTTCGCGATCTCGCTGGGCTGGTTCCCGGTGCAGGGCTACCAGCCGCTGGCGGACGGATTCGGCGGCTTCATCCAGCGCCTGATCCTGCCGGCGATCACGCTGTCGGTGATCTATATCGCGCTGATCGCCCGCATGACCCGCGCCAGTGTGCTCGAGGTGCTGAGCGAGGATTACATCCGCACCGCGCGGGCGAAGGGGCAGGTCGAGCGCATCATCCTGTTCCGCCATGCGCTGAAGAACGCCGCCGTGCCGATCGTCACCGTGGTCGGCATCGGTATCGCCCTTCTGATCGGCGGCGTGGTGGTGACCGAGAGCGTCTACGCCATTCCGGGCCTCGGCCGGCTGACGGTCGATGCCGTCCTGGCGCGGGACTACCCGACCATCCAGGCGGTCATCCTGCTGTTCTCGGCCGTCTATGTCGCGATCAACCTCGCCATCGACATGGCCTATATGCTGTTTGACCCGAGGATCAGGTATTGAGCGCCGAACCCAGCCTGATCGCCGCGCCCGCGCCCGAACTGGCGCGGCCGGGCGCCAACGCCATGCGCCGCCTGCTGCGCAACCCCGCCGTGCTGATCGGCGGCACGGTGCTGCTGATCATGGCGCTGATCGGGCTGCTCGCGCCCTTCCTCGGCACCATGGATCCGGGCGCGATCAACCCCGCGACCCGCAACAAGAAGCCGGGCTTCGAGCGGACGATCCGCGCCGATGACGGCAGCTCGAAAGTGTTCGTGCACAAGATGGGCACGGATTCGCTGGGGCGCGACGTCTATAGCCGGGTCGTCTACGGGGCGCGCGTCTCGCTGATCATCGCCGTCTCGGTGGCGGCCTGCAGCGTCTTCCTGGGCCTGATCATCGGGCTGCTCGCCGGCTATATCCGGGCGCTGGACGGGGTGATCATGCGCGTCATGGACGGGCTGATGGCGATCCCGGCGATCCTGCTCGCCATCGCCGTCGTGTCGCTGTTCCGGGCGGGGCTGGCGGCGGTGATCGTGGCGATCATCGTGCCCGAAATCCCCCGCGTCGTCAGGCTGGTCCGCTCGATCGTTCTCTCGGTGCGCGAAGAACCCTATGTCGAGGCCGCGATCATGCAGGGCACCCGGGTTCCGCTGCTGCTGGTCCGCCACATCCTGCCCAACACCATCGCGCCGCTGATCGTCCAGGGCACCTTCATCGCCGCCTCCGCCATTCTGGTCGAGGCGATCCTGTCCTTCCTCGGCATCGGCATTCCGCCGGAGACGCCGACCTGGGGCAACATCATGGCCGAAGGGCGCAGCCTGTTCCGCATCTTCCCGCACAACATCCTGTATCCCGGCATCTTCCTCGGCCTCACCGTGCTGGCGGTGAACATGCTGGGCGACGGGCTGCGCGACACGCTCGATCCCAAGATGGCCGGCCGATGAACGCTGAACAGCCCGTCCTCGAGATCACCGGCCTCAGCATCAGCCTGCCGGGCGGCGGCGACCGCAAACACGCGGTGGAGGACGTGTCCTTCAGCGTCGCGCCGGGCGAGATCGTCTGCGTCGTCGGCGAATCCGGCTCGGGAAAATCGGTCACCGCCTTTTCGGTGATGGGCCTGCTCGCCAAGGTGCTGAAGCCCGTCGCCGGCTCGATCAGGCTCGAGGGCGAGGATCTGCTGAGCGCCACCCCGCAGCGCCTGCGCGCGCTGCGCGGCGACCGCATGGCGATGATCTTCCAGGAACCGATGACGGCGCTGAACCCGGTGCTGACCATCGGCGACCAGATCGAGGAGGTGCTGCGCATCCACACCGAGCTCGGGCCGGAGGAACGGCGCGCCCGGGTCATCGACATGATGGCATCGATGCGCCTGCCCGATCCCGAGCGCATCCACGCCTCCTATCCTCATCAGATCTCCGGCGGGCAGCGCCAGCGCGTGATGATCGCGGCGGCGCTCGTGCTCGATCCCGCTCTGCTGATCGCCGACGAGCCGACGACGGCGCTCGACGTCACCACCCAGGCGCAGATCCTCAAGCTGATCAAGGAATTGCAGGGGCGGCGCGGCACCGGCGTGCTGTTCATAACCCATGATTTCGGCGTCGTCGCCGAGATCGCCGACCGCGTGGTGGTGATGGAGCAGGGGCGGGTGGTCGAGCAAGGGCCGGCCGAGCAGGTGCTGAAGGCGCCGCAGCACCCCTATACCCGGATGCTGATCGCCGCGGTGCCCAGCCTGAAGCCGGCCCTGCGCCAGCCCATGACCGGGCCGATGGCGCTGGAGACGATCGGGCTCGGCAAGACCTACCGCTCGGGCGGCCTGTTCCAGAAGCAGCGCAGCGTCGTCGCGGCGAGCCAGGTCGACATCAAGCTGCGCCGGGGCGAGACCGTCGGCATCGTCGGCGAATCCGGCTCCGGCAAGACCACCGTCGCGCGCTGCGTCGCCAGGCTGATGCCGCCCTCGGAAGGCGCCATCTTGGTGCCGGACATCGACATCGCCATGCTGCCGGAGCGGCGGCTGCGGCCCTATCGGCGCAAGATCCAGGTGGTCTTCCAGGATCCGTTCCGCTCGCTCAATCCGCGCCGCACCGTCGGCGATTCGATCATCGAGGGGCCGGTGAATTTCGGGCTGGCCCCGGCGCAGGCGCTGGAGCGGGCGCGCGGGCTGATGAGCCTGGTCGGCCTGCAGCCGCAGGCGCTCGACCGCTACCCCCACCAGTTCTCGGGCGGGCAGCGCCAGCGCATCGCCATCGCCAGGGCGCTGGCCATGGAGCCGGAAATCCTGATCGCGGACGAGGCGGTCTCGGCGCTCGACGTGTCGGTGCAGCGCCAGGTGCTGAACCTGCTCGCGGATGTGCAGGAGAAGTTCAACCTCGCCATCCTGTTCATCACCCATGATCTGCGCGTCGCGGCGCAGATCTGCGACCGCATCGTGGTGATGGAGAAGGGCGTCATCGTCGAGCAGGGTCCGACCGGCGCGGTGTTTTCCGCGCCCGCGCACGCCTATACCAAGGCTTTGATCGAGGCCGCACCGGGCAAGAGCTTCGGGCTTTGAGGCGGGCCGAAGCTCTTAGTAGAAGCCGTCACGGCCTCGCCACTCCAGATCGACAGCCCCCGGCCCAAGAAAAAGGGCCACGTCGAAACGTGGCCCGAAGTCTAGGGAGGAAACGCCCAAGGAGGGCGGCTCAGCATCTCTGCTGCGCTGCACAAGGAGATAGGCCTCCCCGGCGCATTCGACAAGATCGAAAGGGAAGCATGGCTGTCCTTTTTTTTGGCTTGCTGCCCAAACATGCGGCTCAAGCCCCCTCAGCCCGTGATTTCGCTGCGCGATCGGGCCGGAACTGACGGGTTGTGCACGGATACAAGCGGTCCTCGACCTGCTATCAAGGCGCCATGCTACGTGACTTTTTCTCCTATTACCGTCCGCATCGGGCGCTGTTCCTGCTCGATTTCGGCTGCGCCGTCCTGTCCGGCCTGCTGGAGCTGTGCTTCCCGCTGGCCGTCAAGGCCTTCGTCGACGTGCTGCTGCCGCAGGGCGATCTGCCGCTGATCCTGCTGGCCGGCTTCGGGCTGCTCGTGGTCTACGCCGTCAATTCCGGGCTGATGGCGATCGTCACCTATTGGGGCCATGTGCTGGGCATCAATATCGAGACCGAGATGCGCCGGCGCGCTTTCGAGCATCTGCAAAAACTCTCCTTCCGCTTCTATGACGAGCAGAAGACCGGGCACCTCGTCGCCCGCGTCACCAAGGATCTGGAGGAGATCGGCGAGGTCGCCCATCACGGGCCGGAGGATCTGTTCATCGCGATCATGACCTTCCTCGGCGCTTTCGCGCTGATGCTGATGGTACATGTCGAGCTCGCTCTGCTGACCGCCGTGGTGGTGCCGCTGGCCGGCTTCGTCGTCGCCCGCTACGGGGCGCGGATGACGCGCAACTGGCAGCTGCAATTCGGCCGCGTCGGCGCCTTCAACGCCAGGCTCGAGGAGAATATCGGCGGGATCCGGGTGGTCCAGGCCTTCGGCAACGAGGCGCATGAGCAGCGGCTCTTCGCCGGCGACAATGCCCGCTACCGCGACACCAAGCTCGCCGGCTACCGCATCATGGCGGCGAGCCAGGCGCTGAACTACCTCGGCATGCGGCTCGTCCAGCTGCTGGTGATGCTGGCCGGCACCTGGTTCGTCGTCACCGGCAGCCTCAGCATCGGCGGCTTCATCGGGTTCCTGCTGCTCGTCGGCGTGTTCTATCGGCCGCTCGACAAGATCGCGAGCGTGATTGAGACCTATCCCAAGGGCATCGCGGGTTTCCGCCGTTATCAGGAGCTGCTGGCGACGGAGCCCGACATCGTCGATCGGCCAGGCGCCGTGACGCCGCGCGCGCTGCGCGGCGACATCGCGCTGGAGGCGGTGAGCTTCGGCTATGCGACGGACCGTCTCGTGCTGCGCGACGTCGACCTCGCCATCGCCGCCGGGGAGACGATCGCCTTCGTCGGCCCCTCGGGCGCCGGCAAGACGACGCTGCTCTCGCTGCTGCCGCGCTTCTACGAGGTCGATGCCGGGCGCATCACCATCGACGGGATCGACATCCGCGACATGACGCTGGCGGGGCTGCGCCGGCAGATCGGCATCGTGCAGCAGGATGTCTTCCTCTTTGCCGGGACCATCCGCGAAAACATCGCCTATGGCCGGCTCGACGCCAGCGAGGCCGAGATCGTCGCGGCGGCCCGCCGCGCCAGGCTCGACACGATGATCGCCGATCTGCCGGCGGGGCTCGACACCATCGTCGGCGAGCGCGGCGTCAAGCTCTCGGGCGGGCAGAAGCAGCGGCTGGCGATCGCGCGGATCTTCCTGAAGAACCCGCCGATCCTGATCCTCGACGAGGCCACTTCGGCGCTGGATACCGAGACCGAGGCGGCGATCCAGGCGTCGCTGGCCGAGCTTTCGGTGGGGCGCACCACGCTGGTCATCGCCCATCGCCTCGCCACCATCCGCCATGCCGACCGCATCGTGGTCGTCACCGAACAGGGCATCGCCGAGCAGGGCCGGCATGACGAGCTGGTGTCGGCCGGCGGCGCCTATCAGGCCCTGCACGAGGCGCAGATGGCGCCGATCGAGCGGTTTCAGGGGGCAGCGGAATGAGCGGGCGCGCAGGCCGGCTGCGCCTGCGCTCCGGCTTGAGGCTGGAGACGGGATCGATGGCCGGAGACGGATGAGCGAGAAGGGCGTGCGGCGGCGAAAGCGAGCAGGCGCTCGCGCGGCGGCTGCGGGCCCGCCGCGGCAGGGTCGCGGGGCGCGGTTCGGGAGGGGTCCGGCAAGGCCCGCCGAACCGGTCGCGAACCGGCGGGGCGTGACGTTTTTTAGGCGTTGACTTCCGTTTTGGGCGTCTTCAAATTCGTAGGTACACAAACGAATTTGCCGACCGGCAGGGCCGGTGGCGAGCAGGCTGTGTCAACAAGGCCGGGGCCGCAGGCCACCGGTCACAATCGGGGAATTGCGATGACGATCGACCGTCGGAGTCTTCTAGCCGGTGCCGCCGCGAGCGCCACCGCAATCGCCGCGCCTTCGCTGCTCCGCGCCCAGGGCGCCGGCGCCATCAAGATCGGCGAGATCAACAGCTATACCGCGCAGCCCGCCTTTCTGAAGCCCTACCGCCAGGGCTGGGAATTGGCGCTGGAGCAGGTCAATGCCGCGGGCGGGGCGCTCGGCCGCAAGATCGAGACCCTGTTCCGTGACGATGGCGGCAAGCCCGAGGATGCGGTGCGCCATGCCGGCGACCTGATCAATGCCGAGAAGGTCGATCTGCTCTCCGGCGGCTTCCTCTCCAATGTCGGGTTGGCGATCGCCGATTTCGCGGCGCAGAACAAGCGGCTCTACGTCGCCTCCGAGCCGTTGTCGGACGCGCTCGTCTGGGCCAAGGGCAATCGCTACACCTTCCGCCTGCGCCCCTCCACCTACATGCAAGCGGCGATGCTGGTGGAAGAGGCCGCCAAGCTGCCCGCGAAGAAATGGGCGACCGTGGCGCCGAACTATGAATACGGGCAATCCGCCGTGCGCTGGTTCAAGGAACTGCTGAAGAAAGCCAAGCCCGACGTCGAATTCGTGGCAGAGCAGTTCCCGGCGCTGGGCCGCATCGATGCCGGCGCCACCGTGCAGGCGATCGAGGCCTCGAAGCCCGACGCGATCTTCAACGTCACCTTCGGCGCCGACCTCTCGAATTTCGTCCGCCAGGGCAATACGCGCGGCCTGTTCGAAGGCCGCGCCGTCGCCTCGATGCTGACGGGCGAGCCGGAATACATGGATCCGCTCGGGGCGGAGACCCCGGTGGGCTGGATCGTCACCGGCTATCCCCATGCCGACATCAAGACGCCGGAACACACCAAGTTCCGCGACGCCTATGTCAAGAAATTCAACGATTATCCGCGCCTCGGCTCCGTGGTTGGCTTCGATACCATGAACTCGATCGCGGCGGCGCTGGCCAAGGCCGGCACCACCGACAATGAGAAGCTGGTCGATGCGATGAAGGGGCTGAAATTCCCCTCCGCCTTCGGCACGGCCGAATATCGCGCGGTCGATCACCAGTCGACGCTCGGCGCCTATGTCGGCAAGACCGCGGTCAAGGACGGCAAGGGCGTGATGGTCGATTGGAGCTATCGCGACGGCGCGAAATACCTGCCCTCGGACGAGGTCGTGAAGACCCTTCGCCCCGCAGGCTGATCCCGCGACGGCCGCGCCGCGACGACACGCGGCGCTACGGCCGGCCGGTCTTCCCACTCCTGCCTCTCCCCATCGGGGAGGGGTTCACGTCGCGCCGCCCCGGGCGCGACGCCAGCAAGGTGTGCGCCGCTTCATGTTCGACCTCATCCTCACCCAGACGCTGAACGGGCTGGCCTCCGCCTCCTCGCTCTTTCTGGTGGCGTCCGGCCTGTCGATCATCTTCGGGGTCACCCGCATCGTGAATTTCGCGCATGGCTCGCTCTACATGCTCGGCGCCTATATCGCCTGGACGCTGGTCGGCCGGTTCGGCCCGGCCGATGCGCTTGGCTTCTGGGGCGGGGTGGTGCTGGCGGCGCTGCTGGTCGGGCTGATCGGCGTCGCCATCGAATTGCTGATCCTGCGCCGGATCTACCAGGCCCCGGAGCTGTTCCAGCTGCTGGCCACCTTCGGCGTGGTGCTGATGCTGCAGGACCTGACGCTGGCGAGTTGGGGGGCGGAGGACAAGCTCGGCCCGCGCGCGCCGGGCTTCAAGAGCTTCCTGATCATCGCCGGCAACCGGTTTCCGACCTATGAGCTGTTCCTGATCGCCGTCGGGCCCATCGTGCTGCTGCTGCTCTGGTTCCTGTTCCAGAAGACGCGATGGGGCACATTGGTTCGGGCGGCGACGCAGGATCGCGAGATGGTCGGGGCGCTCGGCGTCAACCAGCGCCTGCTCTTCACCTCGGTCTTCGCCTTCGGCTCCGTGCTGGCCGGGCTCGGCGGCGCGCTGCAGCTGCCGCGCGAGGCGGTGAACCTGCATATGGACCTGTCGATGATTTCGGAGGCCTTCGTCGTCGTCGTGGTCGGCGGGCTGGGCTCGGTCACCGGCGCGTATCTCGCCGCGGTGCTGATCGGCATCCTGCACGCCTTCGGCATCCTGATCTTCCCCAAGATCACGCTGGTGCTGGTCTTCCTGGTGATGGCGGTGGTGCTGGTGGTGAAGCCCTATGGGCTGATGGGCCGGGCGCCCGTCGGCCAGGCCCGCGGCCATGGTCCGGCCGAGCCGCTGCTGCTCCCGGCCGATGGGCTGACCAGGCTCGCCGGCGCGATCGGGCTCGTCCTGCTGGCGCTGGCGCCGCTCGTGGCGCCGGACCACATTCTGCTGACCCTGACCGAGCTCGTGATCTTCGCCCTCTTCGCGGCCTCGCTGCATTTCATGATGGGCCCGGGCGGCATGGCCTCCTTCGGCCACGCCGCCTATTTCGGCCTGGGGGCCTATGGCGCGGCGCTCGCCGTGAGATGGCTGGGCGCGCCGATGGAGCCGGCGCTGCTGTTCGCGCCCTTCCTGGCCGGGCTGGCGGGAGTGGTCTTCGGCTGGTTCTGCGTGCGGCTCTCCGGCGTCTATCTCGCCATGCTGACGCTCGCCTTCGCCCAGATCGCCTGGGCGACCGCCTTCCAATGGGTGGAGCTCACCGGCGGCGACAATGGCATTCTCGGAGTCTGGCCCTCGGCCTGGGCGGTGCCGAAGACCAGCTATTACTACCTCACCCTGATGATCTGCACCCTGTCGGTGCTGGCGTTGCGCTACAGCATCTTCTCGCCGCTCGGCTATGCCCTGCGGGCCGCGCGCGACAACCCGCTGCGCGCCGAGGCGATCGGCATCGACGTGATGCGGGTGCAGTGGATCGCCTTCATCGTCGCGGCCTTCGCGGCCGGCATCGCCGGCGCGCTCTTCGCCTTCTTCAAGGGCTCGGTCTTCCCGACCTATATGGCGATCCCGCGCTCGGTCGACGCGCTGCTGATGGTCCTGCTCGGCGGGGTGCAGACCGTGTCGGGGCCGATCGTCGGCGCCTTCGCCTTCGCCGGGCTGCACGAGCAGCTGATGAAGGCGACGATGTACTGGCGCTTCGGGCTCGGCCTGTCGATCGTGCTGCTGGTCATCCTGTTCCCGCGCGGCCTGGTCGGCGCCTCGCTGATGGGGCTCGAGCGCTGGCGTCGCCGGCGCCGGCCCGCGCCCGGCCTGGCGGTGGAGGCGGCCCGATGAGCGCTGCCGCGGCTCCCCAGGCCCAGCCGGTCCTCGTGGTCGAGGGCATCGCCAAATCCTTCGGCGGGGTGAAGGCCGTCGACGGCGTCTCCTTCGCGGTGCAGGCCGGCACGATGCTGGCGCTGATCGGCCCCAATGGCGCCGGCAAGACCACCTGTTTCAACATGCTGAACGGCCAGCTCCGCCCCGACAAGGGCGAGGTCCGCCTCGCCGGAGAGCCGATCACCGGCCTCAGGCCGCGCCATGTCTGGCGCAAGGGGGTGGGGCGCACCTTCCAGATCACCGCGACCTTCACCTCGATGACCGTGCGCGAAAACGTCCAGATGGCGCTGATCTCCCACGCCGGCGTCAGTTTCAGCCCCTTCGGCCGGGCGCGCGACCGCCATCGCGAGGAAGCCGACCGGCTTCTCGCCCGGGTCGGGATGGCGGAGCAGGCCGATCGCGCCTGCGGCGTGCTCGCCTATGGCGATCTCAAGCGTGTCGAGCTGGCGATCGCCCTCGCCAACCGGCCGAAGCTGCTTCTGATGGACGAGCCGACGGCCGGCATGGCCCCGCGCGAGCGCATCGCGCTGATGGCGCTGACGGCGGAGATCGCCGCGGCCACCGGCATCGCCGTGCTCTTCACCGAACATGACATGGATGTCGTCTTCACCCATTCCGACAGCGTCATCGTGCTCGATCGCGGGCGCCTGATCGCGCATGGCACCGCCGAGGAGGTGCGCCGCGATCCCAATGTCCGGGCGGTCTATCTCGGCTCCGGTGCCACGTCGGGAGGGCATTGAGATGGCGGCGATGCTGGAGATCGCGGCGCTGGACGCCTATTACGGCCGCGCCCATATCCTGCAGGGCGTCAGCTTCGCGATGGAGCGCGGGCAGGTGCTGGCGCTGATGGGCCGCAACGGCGCCGGCAAATCGACGACGATGAAGGCGATCATGGGCCTCGTTCCGCCGGCGGGCGGCAGCGTCAGCTTCGAGGGGCAGGCGGTGCAGGGGCGCGAGCCCTTCGAGATCGCCCGGCTCGGCATCGGATATGTGCCGGAGGACCGCCGCGTCTTCTCCGAGCTCAGCGTCATGGAGAACCTGTCCGTCGCCCAGCGCCCGGCCCGCCCCGATGCCCCGCATTGGACGCCGGAGCGGCTGTTCGCCCTCTTTCCCAATCTCGGCCGCATGCGCGACCGGCCGGGCGGCGCGATGTCGGGCGGCGAGCAGCAGATGCTGACCATCGCCCGCACGCTGATGGGCAACCCCAAGCTGGTGCTTCTCGACGAGCCCTCGGAGGGGCTGGCCCCGGTCATCGTCGAGGAGATGGCAAAGACCATTCTGGCGCTGAAGGCCGAGGGTCTGACCGTGCTGATCTCGGAGCAGAACCTGCACTTCGCCGGCAATGTCGCCGACCGCGCCGCGATCATCGAAAAGGGCATGATCCGCTTCACCGGAACGATGGACGAGCTCAAGGCCGATGAGGCGGTGCGCTCGCAATATCTGTCGGTCTGAGGGCAGGGGGGCGAGCGCTCCCGGCCCCGACGGAATAGGGCCTCTCACCCGACCGGCCGGGCGAGGTCCGAAAGCGCTCCGCCGCCGCCATCCACGGCGCGCCATTCGCCGGCCAGCGCCAGCAGCGCCGCCTCGATCAGCCCGTCCTGCCGCAGGCGCTGCGCCATCAGCGCGCCGCGCTCCAGCGCCAGCGCCACCGTCTCCGGCGGCAGCGGGCCGACGGAGACGGTGACCGGGAGATCGCCGAGATCGCTGTCCGGGTCGAGCGAGCGGGCCGGGCGCTGCGCGATCGCGGGATCCTCGGCCGTGACGGCGTTGGCGATGATGCTCGCGGCCGCATCCGCCTCGGCGGCGCTGCGCGCCAGCACCGTCACCGCATCGGCGATGCCGCGCGAAAAGGACCGGCCCTGCCAGCCGCTTGTCGCGACGCCGCGGACGACTCCCGCCCCGGCGATCCGGATGAAACCCTCCGGCCGCGCCCGCTGCAGCGACGGCACGATGCCGATATCGAGGCTTTCGCCGCGGGCGAGATGCAACGCGATATCGCCGCCGTTATTGACATAGGCACGGCCGAGACCCGGCACGGCCGCGACCATCGCCGCCAGCACCGTATCCGCCACCGCTCCGGCCACCGCCGCCATGGGCGTGATGTACTGGCTGCGGAACGGCCAGCAGGCGCGCGCCATCCGCCGGGCCGTATCGCCGCGCAGGGACGGAGGCTGATGAGCCAGCGGCTGGCGCAGCAGGCGCAGCTCGCCGACCAGCCCGGCGAGCAGCCCGTCGAACCGCGCTTCCGCGGCCTCATAGGCCTGGCGCAGCTCCGCCTGGCTGCCGAAGGCGGCGATGACGAGATCGCTCGGCCCCTCCTGCAGATGCAGGCGGCCATCCCTCAGCAGCGCGCGGCGATGGGTCGTCATGCCGGGGTGATGCAGCCCTGGCCGGGGAAACGCAATCTCACCCGGCCTGCCGCCGCAGCGGCCATGGGTTCTCCGGCGCGCCGGGCTCGATCCGCGCCTGCCCGGCATGGTCGCGCAGCACTTGCTCGATCGGCACGATCTCCCCGGCATGGCCGCCCGCCGCGAGATAGAGCTCGCGCGGCAGGATGAACTCGATCGGCGCGACGATGGCCGGGGTCGGCACATAGCCGAAGGCGTTCTTCGGCATGCGCAACACGTCGACCATCACCGTGATGCCGCCGCCCGGCCAGACATAGACCGGCGCGCCGCCCATGGTGACCCGCGTCTGGCCCGATTGCACCGAGCGCGTCAGCAGCACCGGGTTTTCCGTTACCCCCGCGCGCAGGCTGCCGCCGGCCCCCGCCATGAAGGTGACGGTACAGAGCGACGGCTCGCAATTCTCGCCGATCCGCTCGACCACCTGCCGTACCGGGCCGGGCATCGGCGCCTCCACCGGGCGCAGCGCCTCGTCCAGCACGCAATAGAGCGAATCCTCGCCGGTGGTCGAGGTCATCAGCAGGCGCAGCCCCGGCCAGGCCAGGGCCGGGTCGATCTTCTGGATGATCGAGAGCGGCTCGGTGATGTCGGTGCCGCCCCAGCCCAGGCCGGGTTCGGCGACCTGGAAATAGCGGCCGGGCGTCGATTTGCGGCCGCGCACGCGGATCCCGGCGGGCCGCATGCCGAGCACGCGGCCGGCCTGGTGCTCCGTCAGCACGCCGGTGATGTGGTCGTCGACGACGATCACCTCGTCGACATGCCCCTGCCATTGCTGCGCGAATATGCCGATGGTCGCCGAGCCGCAGCCGACGCGCATCCGCGTCTCCGGCTTGCCGTCGACGATCGGCGCCTGTCCGGCCTGGACGATCACGCCATGGCCGCCATCGATGGTCAGCGCGACGGCCTCGCCATTGGCGAGCTTCATCATCGCCTCGCAGGTGGCGTTGCCTTCCTTCTTCGAGCCGCCGGTGAGATGGCGGACGCCGCCGATGGAGAGCATCTGCGAACCGTATTCGGCGGTGGTGACATGGCCGATCTGCTCGCCATTGGCGCGGACCGCAGCGGTCTCGGGGCCGAGATGGCGGTCGGTGTCGATCTTCACCTTGACGCCGCAATAGGAGAAGATGCCCTCCGTCACCACGGTCACGGTATCGACACCCTCATGGGTGGAGGAGACGATGAAGGGCGCCGGCTTGTAGTCGGGATAGGTGGTTCCGGAGCCGATGCCGGTCACGAAGCTGCGCTCGGCCGAGATCAGCGAGCCGTCCCAATCCTGCGCCGGATCGCCGAAGGGCACGACATGCTGCCCATCCTCCACCGCCTGGGCGAGCAGGACGACGGGGTCGGTGCGGACCAGCAGGCCGTTCTCGTTCGCATAGCGCGAGCAGGCGCCTGCGCGGCCGGGCCTGATGCGGCACAGCACCGGGCAGGCATCGCAGCGGATGATGCCGTCCTCGCCCTCGGCGGCGCCGAATTTGCGGGAGCGCTCGGCGAGCGCCGCCGAGCCGGCCGGCTCCGCCAGCGCTTCGGCCTGCACGGCCGGGGTGTTGCCGGGGGCGTCTTCGCGCAGCGAAACTTCAGTCGAGCCGGGTGCATCGCGGCCAGGGCCCGGCGCGGGCCTGGCCTCGCGCTCGCGCATCAATTCCCAGAGCCGGTGCGGCAGCACCGGCACCTGGCGCGGGACGACGCCGGTGGCGTGGCGGATGGCGCCGAGGATCGCCGGCGCCGTCGGCACCAGCGCCGGCTCGCCGATGCCCTTCGCGCCGGAGGGGCCCAGCGGCTCCGGATCCTCGACCAGGATGATCTCGATCGGCGGCACGTCGCCGGCGGTCGGGATCAGGTAGTCATGCAGGTTCTCGGTGCGGCCGGGGAGATATTCCTCCATCAGCGCCAGCCCGATGCCCTGGGCGATGCCGCCATGGATCTGGCCTTCGAGCAGCATCGGATTGATCGCCCGCCCGACATCATGGGCGGCGACGATGCGGTTGAGCCTGATCGTGCCGAGGTCGAGATCGACGTCGAGCGAGGCGATCTGTGCGGCGAAACCATAGGTCGCATAGGGCACGCCCTGGCCCATCGCATCGAGCGGCACGGTCGGCGGATCGAAACTGCCGATCCCCTCGAGCACGACGCCGTCCTCCTGGACCGGCAGCGCGGCGAGGTCGATCTGCGTGGCGACGCCCCTGTCGGTGACGGTGAGCCGCGTTCCAGCCAGGGCCAGGTGCGCCTCCGGGCCGGCATTGGTCAGCCGCAGGATCTCGGCCCGCAGCGCCTGGCCCGCCGCCTCGGCCGCGCGGCCCGAGACGAAGGTCTGGCGGGAGGCCGAGGTCTTTCCGGCGTCGAAGGTCTTGTCGGTGTCCCCCAGCACCAGGCTGAACTGCTGCACCGGCAGGCCGAGCGCATCAGCCAGGATCTGCGTCAGCACCGTCGTCGAGCCCTGGCCGATATCGACCGCGCCGTTCCAGAAGGTGAGGCGACCGTCCTGCGACAGCGTCACCCGCATCGTCGAGGGGTTGGACATGCCGGTATTGCCGATGCCGTACCACATGCAGCCGATGCCGATTCCGCGCCGCTGCCGGGTTTCGCGCGCATTGAACGAAGCGGCCTCCGCCAGCAGCGCCTGCCAATGCGGGCGCAGCGTCTCCAGGCATTCCGCCAGCCCGGCGCTGGCTTCCAGACGCTGGCCGCTCGGCGTGACGTCGCCGGCGCGGATCGCGTTGATCAGCCGGAACTCCAGCCGGTCGATGCCGGCCGCCTCCGCCAGATCGTCGAACAGGGTCTCCTGCGCGATGGCGGCCTGCGGCACGCCGAAGCCGCGAAAGGCGCCGGATGGCGGGCCGTTGGTGTAGATCGCCCGCGACAGGTTGCGGACATGGGGCACCTTGTAAGGCCCCGTGGCGTGGACCGGGACGCGGCCCGCCACCGTCGGCCCCCAGGAGGCGTAGGCGCCGGTGTCGAAATCGCCCTCCATCGCATAGGCGAGGAGCCGGCCCTGCGCATCGCAACCCGCCTTGGCGGTGATGGCGGAAGGGTGGCGCTTGGTCGAGGACATCATCGATTCCGGCCGGCTGAAGATGCAGCGCACCGGCCGGTCCAGCACCCAGGAAGCGACCGCCAGCATCGGCTGGAGCGACACGTCGAGCTTGCCGCCGAAGCCGCCGCCGCAGGCCGAGGGCAGGATGCGGACGCGCTCGACGGGGAGGCCGAGCACGCGGGCCACCTCGTCGCGGTCCATATAGGGCGCCTGGGTACAGGCGAAGATCTCGATGCCCTCGCCCTCGCGCCTGGCATAGCCGGCCTCGGGCTCGATATAGGCGTGTTCGACGAAGCCGGTGCGGAAGGCGCCGGAGGCGATATGAGCCGCTTCCGCGAAACCGGCCTCGACATCGCCGCGCTCGACGCGCCCGCGCGTCAGCACATTGTCGGCGGCGAAATCATGCAGCGCATAGGCGCCCTCGGCCAGGGCGGCCTCGACCCCGGTGAGCGCCGGCAGCGGCTCCCAGGAGATCGGGAACTCCTCGATCCTCACCGCCTCGACCGCCTCGCGCTCGCCGACGATGGCCAGCACGCATTCGCCGCGATAGCGGGTTTCCCCGACGGAGAAGACCGGCTGGTCCTTGAGATGGGGGTAGATGCCGAAGGAGTTTTCCCCAGGCACGTCCGCCGCCGTAAAGACACGCACCAGCCCCGGACGGGCGGCGACGAAGCCGTCGACATCGCCGAGGGTGAAGCGGGCGCGCGGATGCGGGCAGCGCAGCGCCCGCAGCCAGAGCGCATCCTCGGGCGCGCGGTCGGCGCCGTAGAGGTCGCTGCCGGAGAGCTTCGGCAGCCCGTCGAGCCGCGACAGCCTGCTGCCGATGGCAGGGGCGGCGACGGCCGGCGCGGCCGGCTCCGCCTCGAGGAAGCGATGCGTCCCGCGGATCGCCTCGACGATCTTGAGATAGCCGGTGCAGCGGCAGAGCACGCCGCCCAGCGCATAGAGCGTTTCCGCCTCGTCCGGCATCGGCCGGCGGCTGAGCAGGTCATAGCCGGCCATCAGCATGCCGGGCGTGCAGATCCCGCATTGGGCCGCGCCATGGGCGTGGAAGGCCCGCTGCATCGCCGCTCCCAGCCGGTCCGCGGCCAGGCCCTCGACGGTGATGACGCCGCGTCCGGCCACCTGTCCGATCGGGATCAGGCAGGCGCAGGCCTGGTCGCCATCGACCAGCACCGTGCAGGCGCCGCAATCGCCGGCGTCGCAGCCGCTCTTCGTTCCCGTCGCCCCCAGGCTGAAGCGGAGCACGTCGCTCAGCCTGGTGTCGGCTGCGTCCGGGACGGTGACGCGCCGGCCGTTCAAAGCGAAGGCGATCTCGTCGCCGGCGGCCGCGGCGGGGTCCAGGGAGCGGTCATGCAGGTTCACGCGGCGATCTCCACGGGCGAGGGCATGAGCTGCGTCACGGCGCGGCGCACCAGCGTCAGCGCGGCATCCGAGCGATAGGCGGCACTGGCCCTGACATCGGCGATGGGGGCGAGCCCCGCCAGATCATCGGGCACGATCGCCTGGACCAGCGCCGGATCGGCCTTGCTGCCGAGGAGCCTGTCCTCCAGCGCGCGCAGGCGCAGCGGCACGCTCGAGCAGGCGCCGACCGCTATCCGCAGCGCGGCGATCCGCCCCTCCGCGTCGAGCGCCAGATTGGCCGCGACCGAGACGATCGAGATCACGAGATAGGCGCGCGCGCCGAGCTTCAGGAAGCATGAGCGCATCGCCTCCGGCTGCGCCGGGACGTGGATCGCCAGCAGGATCTCGTCGGGGGCGAGCGCCGTGCGGCGGTTGCCGAGGATGAATTGCGACAGGGGCAGGCGGCGCGATCCGGAGCTGCTGGCGAGCTCGACCTCCGCATCGAGCGCCAGCAGCGGCGGCACGCCGTCGGCGGCCGGCGAGGCGTTGCAGAGATTGCCGCCGATCGTCGCCCGGTTCTGGATCTGCACCCCGCCGACCTGCCGGCAGGCCTGCTGCAGCGCCGCGAAGGCGGGCGGCAGATCGGCGCCGGCAATGTCGCTCCAGCGCGTCAGCGCACCGATGCGAAAGCCGTCATCGCTCCGGTCGATGCCGCCGAGCGCGGGCAGGGCGGTGAGATCCAGCACATCCTGTGGCTGCGTCTCGAACCAGACGGCGCGATGCGTCCGGACGGGATAGACATCGGTGCCGCCGGCCATGATCGCCAGGCCGGGGCCGGGTTGCGCGGCACGAAGCGCCAGCGCCTCGGTCAGGGTCTGCGGGCGGTGATAATGCGGCATGGTTCGCGCGTCCCCTCCGATGAAGCGATGTCAGGCCAGCTCCGGCGCCAATGTCACCTTCAGCCCGTCCAGCGCCTCCGACATCAGGATCTGGCAGGACAGCCGCGAATTCGGCCGGACGTCGAAGGCGTCGTCCAGCCGCTCGATCTCCTCCGCCAGCGGCGGATGCAGCTTTCCGAGCCAGTCCGGATCGACATAGACATGACAGGTCGCGCAGGAGCAGGCACCGCCGCATTCGGCCTTGATCGGCAGGCCCCAGTCGCGGATCACCTCCATCAGGCGCCAGCCTTCCAGTGCCTCCAGCTCGCGCTCCTGCCCGTCGCGATCGGTCACCCGGACCATCATCACGCGACGCCGAGCTTCTTCTGCAGCGACGAGGAGGAGGTCGTGTACTGGAAGGTGAGGCGCTTCTCGGGATAGACGTAGCGGTGGATCTTCTGGGCGGCGAGGGCGGCCTCGTGGAAGCCGGAGAGGATCAGCTTGAGCTTGCCGGGATAGGTGTTGATGTCGCCGATGGCGAAGATGCCTGGGGTCGAGGTCTCGAATTTCTCG
>NZ_LMRT01000014.1:544054-544189 GCF_001426225.1 Allobosea sp. Leaf344
ACCGCCGCCGACGATCAGGATGTCGCGGTCGCGGAAGCTCTCCATCTTGCGCACGGCGTAGAAGACGCTGCCGCCCTCATAGCTCTCGATGCCGGGGATCGGCGGCTTCTTGGGCAGGAAGGAGCCGCCGCCGGC
>NZ_LMRT01000014.1:544317-919844 GCF_001426225.1 Allobosea sp. Leaf344
GAGATGCGCCTTGATGTCGAGCAGCCCCAGCTCGAACACCGCGAACAACCCGCACGGACCCGCACCGACGATCACGACGTCGGTCTGGATGGCGTTGTCGTTGGTCATGGCCGCTCCGTCCTGCTCGCCGCCGCCCGGCAGATGCTGGCGGGGTCAAAACCGTCGCTGATTATTGTTAGTATACAAACAAGATAGCGCAAGCGGATTTTGCAGGCGGAGCGGCCTAGTCGAGCCGAGCCAGCAGCGCCAGCAGACGCTCCGCCTCTTCCCGCGACAGGGGCGCGAGCGTCGCCGCCGTGATCGCCTTGGCCTTGTCGATCAGGGCCGGCATCGCCTCCAGCCCCCGGGCGCTGAGCCGCACCCGCACGCGGCGCTGGTCGTCCGGATCGGGCAGGCGCTCGACCAGCCCGCGCTCGGCCAGCCGCGCGATCACGCCCTTGATCGTGGCGGGGTCCATCGCGGTCATGCGGCCCAGGAGATTCTGCGAAATCTCTTCGCCGCCCGCGAGTTTCGACATGGCCGCAAATTGCGTCGGCGTCGGCCCGTCATCGCCCATGATCCGCTGGAAGATCGCGATGTGGCGCTGCTGGGCCCGGCGCATCAGAAACCCGACCTGCTCGTCGAGGCGGTAGGCCGGCAGGGGCGCCGCCGCGGGCTTGCGCGGCCGCGAGGCCGGTTTCGCTATCCGCTCGGCCGCCCGCTCCTCGCTGCTCCCGCCCATTCTCCGCACTGCCCTCACGCCGCTCTCATCAGCTCTTGCCAGCGCTGAAAACGCTGTCCATGATTGTTATTACACATTCAATCGGCGCCTGTCTCGATCTTCGATCCGGCGGCGCCTTCCGGCGGAGATGACGATGGCTCATGATGTCGCGGCGGGCCCGGCCAAGGGGAAGCTCGTCATCCGCAATCTCGGCCTGATCCTTTCGGGAGAGCTGGAGCGCCCGCTGCTCGACGGCGACGCGATCATCGTGGTCGATGGGCGCATCCAGGCGATCGGCCGCGCGGCCGAGCTCGACCTCGCCGGCGCGGATCTGGAGATTGACGCGAAGGGCTCCGCCGTCTCGCCCGGGCTGATCGATTCTCATTGCCATCCTGTCTTCGGCGACTGGACGCCGCGGCAGAACCAGCTCGGCTGGATCGAGATGGGCGTGAATGGCGGGGTCACCACGCTGGTCTCGGCAGGGGAGGTGCATCTGCCGGGCCGGCCGAAGGACGCCCTCGGCGTCAAGGCGCTCGCCATCACGGCGCAGCGCTGCTTCCAGAATTTTCGCCCGGCCGGCGCCAAGGTCATCGCCGGCGCGCCGGTGCCGGAGCTGGATTTCGGCCGCGAGGTCTATGCCGACATCAAGGCCTCCGGCATCCGCCATATCGGCGAGATCGGCCTCGGCACGGTGGCCAAGGGCCGGGACGCCAGACGCGTCACCGATTGGTGCCGCGAACTGGGGCTCGAGAGCATCATGCACACCGGCGGCCCCTCCATCGCCGGCTCGCATTTCGTCGACAAGGACGATGTGCTGGAGGCGCAGCCCGACGTCGTCAGCCACATCAATGGCGGCCCGACCTCGATCGCCCATGCCGATGTCCGCGCGCTCTGCGAGAAGGCGACTGGCGCGCTCGAAGTCGTCCATAACGGCAATGAGCGTTCGGCGCTGGTGGCGCTGGAGGCGGCGCAGGAGGCGGGGCGACTGGCCGATCTGCTGATCGGCACCGATGCGCCGGCCGGATCGGGCGTGCAGCCCAATGGCGTGCTGCGCATGATCACGCTGCTTTCCAGCCTCGGCGGGCTGAAGGCCGAGCTCGCCTTCTGCCTGGCGACCGGCAACATCGCCCGCCGGCGCAGCCTCGATGCGGGGCTGATCAAGGCAGGTATGCCGGCCGATTTCGTCTTCCTCGACAAGCCGCAGCATTCCTCGGGCCGGGATCTGCTGGAGGCCGTGTCCTTCGGCGATATTCCCGGCATCGGCATGGTCATGATCGACGGCATCGTCCGCACCGGGCGCTCGCGCTCCACCCCGCCTTCGCACAGCGCGCCCGTCGTGCTCGGCCATTGAGGAGCGCGGGGCCGATGAGCACGCTGATCGACATCCGCCGCATCCAGACCAGCGTGGAAGAGATCTTCCACGAGTTCGGACCGCTTCCGGGACGGACCGAGCGCATCGCCTCGGTCTGCGCCGTGCTCACCAACCCCTATGCCGGCCGCTATGAGCCCGACATCATGCCGATGATGGAGGCGCTGAAGCCGGCCGGGCTGGAGATGGCGACGCGCTGCCTGCAGGCGCTCGGCGGCGATCCCGCCAGCGTCGAGGGCTATGGCAAGGGCGCCATCGTGGGCGCGGCCGGCGAACTCGAACATGGCGCTCTCTGGCACGTGCCCGGCGGCTATGCGATGCGCGAGATCCTCGGCAATGCCAAGGCGATCGTGCCCTCGACCAAGAAGGTGGCGGGGCCGGGGGCGCGCATCGACATCCCCGTGACCCATATCAACGCAGCTTATGTCCGCAGCCATTTCGGCGCGGTCGAGATCGGGGTGCCGGGCTCGCCTCAGGCCGACGAGATGGTGCTGATCCTGGTGATGACCACCGGCGCCCGCATCCATGAGCGGGTCGGCGGGCTGCGTGCCGACCAGATCAGCGTCTGGGACGGGCAGCGGTGAAGCTCTTGCCCTGCGCCCCCTCCCGCCCGGGCCCCGCCAGCGGCGCATCCACGCTCACGGCCCTCATCGCGAGCAGACCGCGGCACCCGATGCGTTTCACCGGTCGAACGGCCGACACATCACCCCTGCCCCTCTCCTCGCCGGAGAGGGGTTCCCCGCGCTTTCCTGCCCGCGTCGGAGCCACGCCATGACTGCCGAGATCCGCAAGATCCTGACGCAAGTCGATGAAACCCTTGTCGAATCCGGCAAGGCCGTGACACCGCCGACACGCCGCGCCGTTGCGGTGGCCGTGATCGCCAACCCCTTCGCCGGGCGTTATCAGGAGGATCTGTCGGCGCTGACCGAGATCGGCGTCGAGCTCGGCGATCTCCTGACGAAACGTTGCCTGGCGGCGCTCGGCATCGCTCCGGACCAGGCGGAAAGCTTCGGCAAGGCCGCCATCGTCGGCGAGGGCGGCGAGCTCGAACATGCCGCCGCCATCCTGCATCCCAAAATGGGCACGCCGGTCCGCGCGGCGCTGGGCAAGGGCCCGGCGCTGATCCCCTCGGCCAAGAAGCGCGGCGGGCTCGGCACGCCGATCGACGTGCCGCTCGGCCATAAGGACGCGGCCTATGTCCGCTCGCATTTCGATGCGGTGGAGGTGCGGGTGACCGACGCGCCGCGCGCCGGGGAAATCCTGGTCGCCATCGCCGTGACCGATTCGGGCCGCCCGCTGCCGCGCATCGGCGGCCTGACCAAGCACGAGATCAAGGGCGAGGACGGGCTGCGCTGAGGCCGCCCGTCATCGGTCGACGTGGGCCGGTTCAGCCGCCGAGCGACATGGTCAGCGGCGGCATCACCTCCGGCGGCAGCGGCGAGACATAGCCGTCCTTGCCGATCCGTGCGCGGTGATCGGCCTTCGCCGCCTCCATCAGCGCGGGGTCGGAGAGCACGGCCGCGCCCGTGGCGGCCATCGCCTTGGCGACATGCACCATCGCCTTGTGTGCCGCCGGCTGCTTGCCCTGCGAGACCACCTGCCAGGTGTGGAACGGCGTGCCGATCGCCACCGTCGGCGCATGCGCCTGCACCGTCGGCACCGCCCAGGAGACGTCGCCGACATCGGTCGAGCCGATGGCCGGGTTGCGCTTGGCATCGAGCGGCACCAGAAAATCCGCCAGCGGCGCGCCGCTATCCGGCATGCCGATGGTGCGCCAGATCGAGGCGATCTCCTGCGGCGACAGCGTCTTGCGGATCTCCTCGGCGAAGGCCTTGTCGGCCTCGTCGAAATGCGGCGGGCCGAGCTCCGCCATGACGGCGTGCAGCGCCTGCTCCAGCGGCTCGTTGGCGACGAGATCGGAGACCGCGCTGACGATGCGCATCTCCATCTTCGTCTCGGTCATCAGCGCCGCGCCTTCCGCGATCTTGCGGACGCGCTGCACCAGTTCCAGCATGCCGCGCAGATCGCGGGCGCGGATCGAATAGCGCACGCGGGCATGGGCTTGGACGACATTGGGGGCGATGCCGCCGGTATCGAGCAGCGCATAATGCACGCGCGCATCGCTGGGCATGTGCTCGCGCATGTAATTGACGCCGACATTCATCAGCTCGACCGCATCGAGCGCGCTGCGCCCGAGATGCGGCGAGGCGGCGGCATGGGCGGCGCGGCCGGTGAAGACGAAATCGGCGCGAGTATTGGCGAGCGCCAGCGCCGGCGCGACCTCCCAGAAGCTGGACGGATGCCAGGTGATGGCGACGTCGGCATCGGAGAAGGCGCCTTCCCGGACCATGAAGGCCTTGGCGGCGCCGCCTTCTTCCGCCGGGCAGCCATAATAGCGGACGCGGCCGGCGATGCCGTTCTCGGCCAGCCAGTTCTTCATCGCCACAGCCGCGAGCAAGGCGGCCGAGCCGAGCAGATTATGCCCGCAGCCATGACCGTGGCCGCCGGCCTCGATCTCGCGATGCTCGGCGATCCCGGCCTCCTGGCTGAGGCCGGGCAGGGCGTCGTATTCGCCGAGGAACGCGATGACCGGCCCGCCTTCTCCCGCCTCGCCCATCACCGCCGTCGGGATGCCCGCCAGGTTCTCGGTGACGCGGAAACCCTGATGCTTCAGCTCCGCGACATGCTCGGCGCAGGAGCGCGCCTCGGTGTAGCAGACCTCCGGCATGCCCCAGACCCTGTCGCTGAGCGCGATCAGCCGGTCCTTGCTCGCATCGACGTGGCGCCAGAGATCGTTTCGATTGTCCATAGTCGGTCCGCCTTGGTTTGAGGCGGGCATATGACCAATCCATGCCCCGGGCGTCCAGTTGCCAGGCGCATGGCGGATCAGCGATGGAGCCGGCTGGACCCCGGCGCCGCGCCGCATCGTGTCTCGTGCCGATCGAGCCCGACGGATGAGCCTTGACCTTGCCATGATGGCAATGTCCAGACTGGGTGAAACCCCAGGAGTCCAGCATGTCCCAGGCCAGTCAGATCACGCTCCGCGTTCCCGACATGAATTGCGGCCATTGCGCCGGCACCATCACCCAGGCGGTGGAGAACGGCGTGCCCGGCGCCCGCGTCGTGGCCGATCCGGCGACCAAGCTCGTCTCGGTCGACGGGGCGAGCGATGCCGGTGCGGTCAAGGCGCTGATCAAGGCCGCGGGCTATACGCCCGGCGACGCCTGAGCCTCGCCCGGCGCGTCCTGGATCGCGGCCTCCTCCAGCGCCCGCAGATGCAGGCCGGCGGCGCTGGCGATGCGGGCCTCGATCGCCCGGTAATGCGCGACGACCTCGCGGCCCAGCGGCGTGAGCGCGGCGCCGCCCCCCTTCGCGCCACCGCTCGCGGCCTCGACCAGAGGCTGGCGAAACATGCCGTTGAGACTGTCGATCAGCAGCCAGGCCCGGCGATAGGACATGCCCATCGCCCGGCCGGCCGCCGAGATCGAGCCCGTATCCTCGATCGCCTCGAGCAGGTCGATCTTGCCGGGGCCGAGCCGCCCCGCCGGATGGATGTCGATCCTGAGGCTCAGCCGCGTCCGCGGCCTGCCAGGCTCGGGTTTCGCCATGTCCGCAACTCCCCTGCCGCTCACGGCGCCTCGACCGATACGGATTTGACGATGGCGTGAATCCCGAGGCCGGGGACGAGCCCGAGCTCCGCGACCGATTTCGCCGTCACCCGGCTCAGCAGCGGCGCACCCCCGCAATCGATCCGCAGGGTGACCGCGCCGCGCCCATCGCCTTCGCCGATCTCTGCCACCGTTCCCGCCAGGATGTTGAGGGCGCTGAGGCCCTGCGGCCGGCCGAGGCTCAGCATCACGTCGCGCGCCAAAATGCGCACGCGCAGCCGCGCTCCCTGAGAGCGCGGCGGACCCGGGACCTGCAGCAGCCCGGCCCGGCTGCGCAGCGTCGTCAGCCCATAATGCGGATCATGCGCCAGGACCTCGCCCTCCAGCACCGAGCCGGCCTCGCGCAGCCCGGAGAGCCCGGCGATGTCGAGCCGCGTCATCACCTCGGCGCCCGGCCCCGCCACTACGACGCGGCCTTGCTCCATCACCGCGAGCGTCGTCGCCAGCCGCGCCACCTCGGCGACGGCATGCGAGACATAGATGATCGGGATGTGGAGCTCGTCGCGCAGCCGCTCGATATGCGGCAGGATCTCGGCTTTGCGCGCCTCGTCGAGCGAGGCGAGCGGCTCGTCCATCAGCAGCAGGCGGGGCTTGGCGAGCAGCGCCCGGCCGATCGCGACGCGCTGCTTCTCGCCGCCGGACAGACCCGCCGGCCGCCTCGCCAGGAGATGGCCGATGCCCAGCAGCTCCAGCACCGCATCGAGCTCGGTGGTCGCCGGCGCCAGCCGCGGCGCGAACCAGCGCCCGAACAGAAGATTCTGGCGCACGGTGAGATGCGGAAACAGCCTCGCCTCCTGGAAGACATAGCCGATCCGGCGCCGGTGGCTCGGCAGATCGATGCCGGCCTGCGTGTCCAGCAGAACCTGGCCGTCGACCACCACCCGCCCGTGCTCCGGCCGGATCAGCCCGCCGATGATATTGACGAGGCTGGTCTTGCCCGAGCCGGAGGGGCCGAACAGCGCCGTCAGCCCGCCATCCGAGCCGAACTGCGCCTGCAGGGCGAAGCCGCCGAGCCGGTGCCGGACATCGACCTGCAGCGCCGGGTTCATCCGGCCACGCGCCGGCTGACCCGCCGCGCCAGCGCCTCCGAGGCGAAGAGCGCGGTGACGGAGAGGGCGATCGAGATCAGGGTCAGCCGCATCGCCCCCGCCTCGCCGCCGGGGACCTGGGTGAAGGTGTAGATCGCGGAAGGCAGCGTCTGGGTCTCGCCGGGAATATTCGAGACGAAGGTGATCGTCGCGCCGAATTCGCCCATCGCCTTGGCGAAACACAGGATCATCCCGGCCAGGATGCCGGGCAGGCAGAGCGGCAGCGTCACCACCAGGAAGACCTGGAAGGGGCCGGCGCCGAGCGTGCCGGCCGCATCCTCGAGCTTGCGGTCGACGGCCTCGATCGACAGGCGGATGGCGCGGACCAGCAGCGGAAAACCCATGATCGCGCTGGCCAGCACCGCCCCGGTCCAGCGGAAGGACAGGACCACCCCGAACCATGCCTCCAGCCAGGCGCCGATCGGCCCCTTCCGGCCGAAGGAGAGCAGAAGCAGATAGCCGGTGACGACGGGCGGCAGGATCAGCGGCAGATGCACAGCCGCATCGAGCAGCGACTTGCCCCAGAAGCGGCCGCGCGCCAGCAGCCAGGCGATCGCGATGCCAAAGGGCAGGCTCACGAGCATCGCCGTGCTGGCGACGAGCAGGCTCAGCCGGACCGCGACCCATTCATCCGGGGACAGCCAGCCGCTCACGAAGCGTTGGCGGGCTCGGCCAGCAGGGTGAAGCCCTGCGCGGTGAAGGCGCTCCTGGCCTTGGCGGAGCGGAGAAACCGCAGGAAGGGCAGGGCGTCGGCATGGGCGGAACCGGCCACCGCTGCGACGGGGTAGATGATCGGCGGGTGGCTGTCGCGCGGGAAGCTGGCGATGACCGTGACATTGGGCTCGGCCGCGGCATCGGTGGCGTAGACGATGCCGAGCGGTGCCTCGCCGCGCGCCACCAGCAAAAGCGCCGCCCGGACATTCTCGGCCTGCGCGACGCGATCCTTGACCCTGTCCCAGGCACGCAGCCGCTCCAGCGCCGCCTTCCCGTATTTTCCCGCCGGCACGGCCTCGACATTCGCCATCGCCAGCCGGCCGGAGCCGAGGGCAGGCGAGAGATCGACGCCATCCGCCAGATCCAGCCTGGCCTGCGAGCCCTTCGGCGCGATCAGCACGATCGCATTGCCGAGCAGGTTCAGCCGCGTCTCCTTGCGGATCAGCCCCCTGGTGTCGAGATGATCCATCCAGTCGAGATCGGCGGAGAGAAACAGATCGGCCGGCGCGCCCTGCTCGATCTGGCGGGCGAGGCTGCTGCTGCCGGCATAGGAGATCTTGGGAGGGGGCCTGCCGGTCTCGCGGGCCCAGCGCGTCGCGGCCTCGTCGAGCGCGTTCTTCAGGCTCGCGGCGGCGAAGACCACCAGATCCTTCGATTGCGCCAGCGCCGGCGTGGCGAGGAGGGGCAGCGCCGCGAGAGCGATGATCAGCCGTCGGGACATCCGCATCGCGCGACTCCTAGCCATTGCGTCGTTCCCGTAGGAATATAACGCAACGTCGCCTCTGTCGAGTCTCCGGCGATGCCGCCGGCGGAGTTTCGGTTGCTTCCTGCGGGCAGCGGCCCTCGATCACGGGCGCGTCAGGGGGCGGTCAATCCGGCCGGTGCAGCGTCGCGGCCGGGCGGGAAAAACTCCGGCGGCCGTTCTTGAAACCCATCACCGGTTCGGCCAGCGCCGCCAAGGCCGTCTCGGCGGTCTCGGCATCGAGGACGATCAGGTCGGCCGGCTTGCCCAGCGCGATCCCGTAATCGCTCAGCCGCATCAGCTGCGCCGGGAGCGTCGTAATCATCGATATACAGCGCGCGAAATCCTCCGGACCGACTTGCGCGGCATTGGCGTAGAGATTGGCCATGCGCAGCAGCGAGCCGTCGCCGAAGGGCGTGAAAGGGTTGAGGACGTTGTTGGTGGCGACCGAGCAGACGACCCCGCTCTCCACCAGCCGATGCGCAGGGGCGAGCCCGCGCGGCACGGCATGGCTGGCGTCCCGGCCCATCAGATAGAGATCCGTCGCCGGCAGCACGGTCACCGCCACGCCGGCCTCCCTCAGCCTGGTGGCGACGCGGGCGAGGGCGTCCGGCGCCAGCATCGAGAGCTTCGTGACGTGGCCGATGGTGACGCGCCCCTCATAGCCCTGCGCGATGGTCTGGCGGCAGACCTCGTCGAGATGCATCCAGGCAGGATCGAGGTCGAAATCGAGATGGAAGTCGAGATCGACATCGTAGCGCCGCGCGAGCTCGAACAGGATCGCGATCTGCCGGTGCGGGTCGGTATCGGTATAGGGGCAGCCGCCGAGCAGATCCGCCCCGCGCTCCAGCGCCTCGACCAGCAGCGCCTCGGTGCCGGGATCATTGGTGAGCCCCTCCTGCGGGAAGACGCAGATCGAGAGGTCGAGCCCCCAGGCATAATCGCGCCTGAGCGCCGTCACCGCCTCGAAACCACGCAGGCCGATGCGCGGATCGAGCTCGACATGGGTGCGCATCCGGGTCGTGCCCCGGGCGATGGCGCTATCCAGCACCTGCGCCCCGCGGGCATAGATATCCGCGACGGTGAAATCGCGCTTCATCGCCGAGACGGCGGCGATGGCCTGTTTCAGCCCGCCGCGGGCATGGCCGCAGCGGCCGAGCAGGCAGGCCTTGTCGAGATGGACATGGCTGTCGACGAAGCCCGGCAGCACCGCCCGCCCGCCGAGCATCACCTCCGGCGCATCCGCCGCGAGATCGGGCTCGATGGCGACGAAGCGCCCGGAGCGGACGCCGAGATCCATCGGCCGCGAGGCGCCGGGCAGGCTGGCCTGGCGAAAGATCAGGTCGAGAGGGGCGGATTCGGCCATGGGCGGGTCAGAGGGCCCGGCGCGCCGGGCGGGCGGCCGGCTGGGTCACCTTCCCGGCGGGGCAGGTGTCGCCGAGCGCGGCGGGAAGCGTGGCGGAGGCTATGGTCATCGCGGCCTGGTACCGGTCGGGTTCGGCGGGGATCATGGCCGATGGGCGAGGGGGGAGGATAGGCCCTCGCTGCGGACGGGGCCATGTCGGCGGGTTCTGGTGCGCGGCCATGACGGCCGGGATAAACGGCCCATACCCTCCTGACGCGACTCGCCTTCCGCAGAGTCTCTCTCTATAAAAGAACAAAGAAAGAACATTGGCGTTGGGGCCTTCATGATGTCAGCTGCCCATACCCTGGCCGATCTGCGCCGCAGCCTCGCCGAGGCGGCGTTGCGCAGCGCGCCTGCGGCCAGGGGACGGGTGAGCTTCGGCCCGGCCGGGCTCGACGAGGTGCTGGGGGGCGGGCTGGTCCGGGCCGCGCTGCACGAGGTCTATGCGCCCGGCTCGCCCGATATCGCCGCCGCGACCGGCTTCGCGGTCGGCCTCGCCATTCGCGCGGCGGGGCGGCGGCCGATTCTGTGGGTGCGGCAGGATTATCTCGATTCCGAGACCGGCGCGCTGCATCCGCCGGGCCTGTCGGAGCTGGGGCTCGACCCCGCCCGCGTGCTTCTGGTGCGGGCGCGCGATGCCGAGGGCGTGCTGCGCGCCGGGGCGGAGGCCGCCCGCTGCGGCGCGCTGGGGGCGGCGCTGATCGAGCCCTGGGGCGATCCGCGCCTGTTCGACCTGACGGCGACGCGCCGGCTCGCTCTGGCGGCGGAAGGCTCCGGCGTCGCCACCCTGCTGCTGCGGGCGAGCGCCTCGCAATCGCCCAGCGCGGCGCGGACGCGCTGGCTGGTGCAGGCGCTGCCGTCGCGGGCGCTGGAGGCGAATGCGCCGGGCGATCCGGCTTTCAGAATCAGGCTGCTGCGCCAGCGCGGTGGCCTCAGTGAGTGTGAGTGGCGTGTGGAGTGGAGCCGTGACCGACAATGCTTTGCGGAGAGACCGGGCTTTGCGGAAAGACCCGGATATCCGGAACGACCCGCCTTGCCCGACAAACCCGATCAGACCCGGCACAGCCCCGATGTCGCGCCGCTACCTCGCCCTCTGGTTTCCCTTCCTGCCGACGGACAGGTTGCGGCGGGAGAAGCGGGCCCCCGCCGCCGCGCCGGCTAGCGCGCGCATGGAAGACGGCGGCGGCCCTGCAGGCCAGGCGCCGGCCCCGCCGCCGCCGCTCGTCCTGGTCGAGATGCAGCGCGGGGCGCTGCGGATCACCGCCTGCGACCGGCCGGCGCTGGATCAGGGCCTGGCGCCCGGGCTCACCTTGGCCGATGCGCGCGCCCGCATTCCCGGCCTGGTCTCGGTCGAGGCCGATCCCGAGGCCGACCGGCGCCAGATCGAGCGACTGGCCGCTTTCTGCGACCGCTTCACCCCGCTGGTGGCGCTCGACCCGCCCCATGGGCTGATGCTGGACGTCACCGGCTGCGCCCATCTGTTCGGGGGCGAGGCGGCCCTGATCGCTCTGATCGGCCGGCGCCTGTCGGCGGGCGGCCTCGCCCATCGCGCCTGCATCGCCGGCACGCCGGAGGCGGCCCATGCGCTCGCCCGCTTCACCCAGGGCGGCATCGTGCCTCCGGGCGGGGACGAGGCGGCGACCCGGACCCTGCCCCTGGCGGCGCTGCGCCTGCCGCCGGAGACCGCGCTGGCGCTCTCCCGCGCCGGGCTGAAGACCCTGGCCGATCTGGCGGAGCGGCCGAGCGCCGCGCTCTCCGCCCGTTTCGGGGAGGGGCTGGCGGCGAGGCTGCGGCGCACCCTCGGCCGCGAGGATATCCGCATCACGCCGCTGCGTCCGCCGCCCGATTGCGTGGTGGAGCGGCATTTCGCCGAGCCGCTGCTGGCCATGGAGAGCCTCGAGGCGGTGGTCGTGCGGCTGGTCGAGGAGGCGGCGCGCGTGCTGGAACAGCGCGGCGAGGGCGGGCGCACCTTCGAGTTCAGCATCTTCCGCAGCGACGGGGCGGTGCGCCGCATCAGGGTCGAGACCGGGCGGCCCTCGCGGGATGCGGGAGCGGTGCTGCGCCTCTATCGCGAGCGGCTGGACACCCTGGCCGATCCGCTCGATCCCGGCTTCGGCTTCGATGCGGTGCGCCTCGCCGTTCCCGTCTGCGAGGCTTTAAATACGCATCAGCCCCAGCTCGACGGCCGTGCCGTGGAGGAGGAGGCGGTGGCCGATCTGGTCGACCGGCTGGTGGCCCGCTTCGGCCGCGACCGGGTGCTGCGCTTCATCGGCCAGGACACGCATGATCCCCGGCGCGAGGCCCGGATGATCCCGGCCACTTCGCCGCCCGGTGGGGTGCGATGGCCTGCGCCGCAGCCGCATGATCCGCCGACGCGCCCGCTGCAGCTCTTCGATCCGCCGCAGCCGATCGAGACCCTGGCCGAGGTGCCGGACGGGCCGCCCTTGCGCTTCCGCTGGCGCCGCGTGCTGCACGAGATCGCGCGGGCGGAGGGTCCGGAGCGGATCGCGCCGGAATGGTGGCGCGACGGCCCGGCCGAGCCGGCGCGCGACTATTACCGCATCGAGGATGCGCAGGGGCGCCGGTTCTGGGTGTTCCGCGCCGGGTTCTACGAGGCCGAATCCGCGCCGCCGCGCTGGTACCTGCACGGACTCTTCGCATGAGCTTTTACGCCGAACCTGTTGCAGCCTCTAACTTCTCCTTCCTGCGCGGTGCCTCGCCCGGGCCCGATATGGTGCTGACCGCGCTGCTGCTCGGCCATGCCGGGCTGGGTCTCGCCGACCGCAACACGCTGGCCGGTGTGGTCAGGGCCTATGGTGCGCTGAAGGAGCTGCGCGAGGACGGTTTGCCCGCGCCGGAAAAGCTGCGCGACGGCTCGGGGCCGGGCGAGCATGTCTGGATCGAGCATGAGCGGGTGCGCGACGGCAGCCTCGGTGCCGACGAGGCGCTCCAGGCGCATGTCAAGGCGCGGGCGCGGGCGTTCCGGCTGATCACCGGCAGCCGCCTCGTCTTCAGCGACGGCACGCCCGACATCGTCGCCTATCCCGCCAATCGCGCCGGCTGGGGCCGGCTCTGCCGGCTGCTCAGCCTCGGCAATCTCCGGGCGCAGAAGGGCGAGTGCATCCTGCACCTCGCCGATCTCGTCGGGGACACCCGCGACCTGCTGCTGATCATCATGCCCGACAGGCGGCTGGAGCCGCTGCCGGCGCTGATCGAGACGCTGGCGCAGGCGGCGCCCGGCGCGGTCTGGCTCGGCGCCTGCATGCATCGCAAGGGCGATGATCGGCGCAGGCTCGCGAGGCTCAAGGCGCTGGCCGCCGCGGGCCGCATTCCCCTCATCGCCAGCAATGACGCGCTCTATGATGCGCCGGGCCAACGCGACCTGCAGGACGTGCTGAGCTGCATCCGCGAGGGCGTCACCATCGAGCGTGCCGGCCGCCTGCTCGAGGCCAATGCCGAGCGCCATCTCAAGCCGCCCCAGGAAATGCACAGGCTGTTTCGCGATGCGCCCGAGGCCATCGCCGAAATCGCGCATCTGCTGGCGCGGGTCGAATTCGATCTCGGCCAGCTGCGCTACGAATACCCAGACGAGCCGACGCCGCCGGGCTGGACGCCGCAGGCCTGGCTGGAGGAGCTGGTGCGCCGCCGCGCCCCGATGCGCTACCCCGAGGGCGTGCCCGAAAAGGTCCAGAAACAGCTCGATGCCGAGCTCGTCCTGATCGAGAAGCTCGATTACGCCCGCTATTTCCTGACCATCCGCGACATCGTCGATTTCGCCGAGAGCCGCGGCATCCTCTGCCAGGGCCGGGGCTCGGCCGCCAATTCGGCCGTCTGCTTCGTGCTCGGGATCACCGCGGTCGATCCGGCCGAGAACGATTTGCTCTTCGCCCGCTTCATCTCGGAGGAGCGTCGCGAACCGCCCGATATCGACGTCGATTTCGAGCATGAACGGCGCGAGGAGGTGATCCAGCACATCTATGAGCGCTTCGGGCGCGAGCGCGCCGGCATCGCCGCCACGGTGATCCGCTATCGCCCGCGCAGCGCGATCCGCGACGTCGGCAAGGCGCTGGGGCTGACGGAGGACGTCACGGCCAGGCTCGCCGGCACGCAATGGGGCAGCTGGGGCAGCGACATCGCCGCGACCCATGTCCGGCAGGCCGGGCTCGATCCGGACAACCCGGTGATCGCGCGCGCGGTCGACTTCGCCATCCGGCTGCTCGGCTTTCCCCGCCATCTCTCGCAGCATGTCGGCGGCTTCGTGCTGGCCCGCGGCCGGCTGGACGAGATGGTGCCGATCGGCAATGCGGCGATGGAAAAGCGCACCTTCATCGAATGGGACAAGGACGATATCGACACGCTCGGCCTGATGAAGATCGATGTGCTGGCGCTCGGCATGCTGACCTGCATCCGCAAGGCCTTCGATCTGATGCACAGGCACCGCGGCATCGATTGGGGGCTGGCCGACGTCCCGCGCGACGATCCGGCGACCTACGACATGCTCTGCCGCGGCCATTCGCTCGGCGTCTTCCAGGTCGAGAGCCGGGCGCAGATGAACATGCTGCCGCGCCTCAAGCCGCGCGAATTCTACGATCTCGTCATCCAGGTCGCGATCGTCAGGCCGGGGCCGATCCAGGGCGACATGGTCCATCCCTATCTGCGGCGGCGCGCCGGGCTGGAGGAGGTGAGTTTCCCTTCGCCCGCGCCGCCGCACGATCCCGACGAGCTCTACACCGTGCTCCGCCGCACCTGCGGCGTGCCGCTGTTCCAGGAACAGGCGATGAAGATCGCCATGGTCGCGGCCGAATTCAGCGACCGCGAGGCCAATGGTCTGCGCCGCGCCATGGCGACCTTCCGTAATGTCGGCACCATCGGCAATTTCGAGACGATGATGGTGGAGCGCATGGTGCTGCGCGGCTATGAGCGCGACTTCGCCGCGCGCTGCTTCGAGCAGATCAAGGGCTTCGGCAGCTATGGCTTTCCGGAGAGCCATGCCGCCTCCTTCGCAAAACTGGTCTATGTCTCCTCCTGGCTGAAATGCCACCATCCCGAGATCTTCGCCTGCGCCCTGCTCAACGCCCAGCCCATGGGCTTCTACGCTCCCGCCCAGATCGTCCGCGAGGCGCAGGAGATCGGCCGCGTCCCGGTGCGGCCGATCGACGTGAATGCGAGCGACTGGGACAATACTTTGGACGATTCGGCAGTGGGCAGTCGGCAGTCGGCACTCGAAGCAGACCCGAATGCCGACTGCCCATTGCCGACTGCCCGTCTCCCGTTGCGCCTCGGCTTCCGCCAGATCGACGGGTTCCACGAGGAATGGGGGCGGCGGATCGCGGCCTTGCGTGGCGCCGGCTGGCGCTCGGTCGAGGATCTCGCCTGGAAGGCGCGGCTGCCGGCGCGCGCCATGCGCCTGCTCGCCGATGCCGATGCCTTCCGCTCGATCGGGCTCGATCGGCGCGAGGCGCTCTGGGCCGTGCGCCGGCTGCCCGATGACGAGGCCCTGCCGCTGTTCGCCGCGGCCCAGGCGCAGGAGCTGGGGCAGGAAGCCGACATGGCGCTGCCGGAGATGACGCTGCCCGAGCATGTGGTGGCGGATTACCAGACCCACCGGCTGTCGCTGAAGGGCCACCCCATGGGGATCCTGCGCCCGCTCTTCCGGCGCGAGCGCATTCTGAGCTGCGCCGAGACCGAACTGAAGCCGGACGCGACCTATGCCCGCACCGCCGGCGTGGTGCTGGTGCGCCAGCGTCCCGGCAACGGCAAGGCGATCTTCATCACGATCGAGGACGAGACCGGCATCGTCAACATCGTGCTCTGGGCCAGCCTGTTCGAACGCTATCGCCGCGAGGTGATGGGGGCGCGGCTGTTGCTGATCGAGGGCCGGGTGCAGCGCAGCCCGGAAGGCGTGACGCATCTGATGGCGCAGAAGGTGATCGACCGCACCGGCGATCTGCACCGGCTCTCGGAGACGCATCGCGCCACCATCACCCTGACGCGGGCGGACGAGTTCCTGCACCCGCAGGTCCAGCGCGGCCGCCATCCGCGCGATGTCCGCATCCTGCCGAAATCCCGGGATTTCCAATAGGCCCGCCCGCTCCGGTCATGCGCCCCTCCGGCCGGTGCCCGTTTCCATCCGTGCCGCTGCAGGCTATCAGCAGGACGATCGAAGCGGCGCATCGGCGCCCGAGCGAAAGATGGACACGGCCATGGATCTCGGACTTCACAACAAGCGCGCCCTCGTCCTCGGCGCCAGCCGCGGGCTCGGCGCCGCCATCGCCCGCACCCTCGCCAGCGAAGGCGCGACCGTCATCGCCGCCGCCCGCAACACCGGCGCCATCGCCCAATGGGCGGATGAGTGCCCGGCCGAGGTCAAGGCAAGGATCACGGCCGAAAGCCTGGATCTCGGCGATTTCGCCTCGGTCGAGGCCTTGCTGGCCAAGCTCGCCGGCCAGGGCGGCGTCGACATCCTGATCGGCAATTCCGGCGGCCCGCCGCCATCCGAGGCGCGCGAGGCCAAGCGCCAGGATTGGCTCACGCATTTCGAGGCGATGGCCGCCAATCTCTTCCATGTCGCGCAGGCGCTGCTGCCCGGCATGACCCAGCGCGGCTTCGGCCGGATCATCACCATCACCTCCTCGGGCGTCGAGCAGCCGATCCCGCGGCTGGCGCTGTCGAACGGCATCCGCTCCGCCGTGGTCGGCTGGTCGAAGACCCTGGCGTCGGAAGTCGCCGCGCAGGGCGTCACCGTGAACATCGTGATGCCGGGCCGCATCCATACCGAGCGCGTCAACCAGCTCGACAAGGCCGCGGCCGACCGCACCGGCACCACGGCCGAGGAGGCGGCGAAGGCCTCGCGCGCCACGATTCCCGCCGGCCGCTACGGCACGCCGCAGGAATTCGCCGATGTCGTCGCCTTCCTCGCCAGCGAGCGGGCGAGCTATGTCACCGGCGCCAAGATCCGCATCGACGGCGGCGCGACCCGCAGCATCTGAGGGCGGGGTACCGGGCGGGCGGGGCAAATCGCCCCGCCGGCCCGATGAGGATGAGAGGTCGAAGCGAGGGGGGCGCCCCCGCCTTCAGCTATCCGCGCGCGAGAGGCGGCTGCAGGCGATCGCGATGTCGACCGTCAGCCCCTCGGTCAGCCATTGCTTGGAGAGCTCGCCGCCGAGCTGCTGCACCACGCTGATTTCCGCGAGCCGGCTGCCGAAGCCGACGCGCTCCGGTTCGCCCGGTACGGCCGGACCGCCGCTCTCCGCCCAGCGGATGCGCAGCAGGTCGGCCGCCGGATCGATCGCCAGCGTCAGCGCCACCCGGCCGTCGCCGGTCGACAGGGCCCCGTATTTCGTCGCATTCGTCGCCAGCTCGTGGAAGAGCAGGGCGAGCGGCGTCGCGCCACGGTCGTCGACCGGGCAATCATCGCCGCGCAGCGTCATCCGGCCCTCCGACCAGGCGGGGTAGGGGCTGAACAGCTCCGACAACATGCCCTGGACCGTGGTCGCGCCCAGCACCGGCCGCGATTCGTCGCTATGGGGGCGCACGAATTCATGCGCCCGGCCGAGCGCCGCCACCCGGTCGCGGAGCTGCGACGCAAACGCCTTCGCCTCGGGGAATTGCCGCGCGGACAGCGCGATCAGCCCCGACACGACGGCAAAAATGTTCTTGATGCGGTGGCTCAGCTCGCGGCTGAGCAGCGTGTTGAGCTCGGCGGTGCGCTTGGCCTCGTGGATATCGGTGCAGGTGCCGATCCAGCGGATGATCCGGCCGGCCTCGTCGCGCACCGGCAAGGCTCGCCCGAGCGTCCAGCGATACTCGCCGCTGTGATGGCGCAACCTGTACTCGATCTCGTAGGGTTCGCCGGTTTCCAGGCTCTCGCGCCAGCGCTGCCAGGCCAGCTCCTGGTCCTCGGGATGGAACATGCCGTTCCAGCCCTCGCCATCGGTGGAGCCCGGCGGCATGCCGGTGAATTCGTACCAGCGCGCATTGTAGTAATCGTGGAAGCCGTCCGGCAAAGTCGACCAGACCATCTGCGGCATCGCATCGGTCAGCGTCTCGAATTTCGCCTCGGTCGCCGACAGCGCCTGTTCGAGCGGAAGGCTGGGATCTCGTCTCAGTAGCACGCGGTGATGTCCGTGGAAGTCTGGAACCGGGGGGTGTTGGCAGAAACCCGGATCATCTGGAATGTCTTATGACATGTGTACTGCGTCATGGTCACGCTGTCATGGCGGGAGCCGGATCGTGCGGGGGCCTGACACTATCGGTCCCGCGCCAGGAGCTTGACGGTCGTCAGGAAAAGCGGCCCGGCCTCGTCGCGCACGGTGATCGCGAGCTCCTCCCGCACCGAGGCGACATCGCGGTCCCGGAGCATGTCCGGCAGGGCCGCGAGCGCCGCGCGCAGCGCCGCCTCGCTGTCTTCGAGATCCAGCCCGTCCTCGTCGGGAGCGGCGGCCTGGTCGCCGGTGTCGAAATAATAGCGCGTCATGATCAGATAAGCCGCACCGCGCCATCCGGTTCCCATCATGGGAGGCGCGCGAGCGCGAGCGAACGGCGAAGCGCGCTTGATCTCGGCCAATGCAGCCGCGCGAGTCCGGTCTTATGCCTCGTCTCGAGCTGCGGGCGAAACCGCGGCCGCCATGGAGGAGGAGAGACGATGACGCAGATGGACGCAGCCCCGCAGCCGGCCCCGCGCCGGCTTGATCCGCAGATCGGCCGGATCGGCGTCGCCGATGTCGTCGAGGCCTTCGCCGCCGGGCTGCGGGACTTCCAGGCGGCGCCGCTCTACGGCCTTTTCTTCGGCGGGATCTACGCGCTGGGCGGCCTGTTCATCCTGATGTCGGTGACGCGGCTGGGCATGCCCTATCTCGCCTATCCCCTGGCGGCGGGCTTCGTCCTGATCGGCCCCTTCGTCGCGGTCGGGCTCTATGAGGTGTCGCGCCGTCGGGAACGGCAGGAGGCGCTGCGCTGGAGCGGGATCCTCGGCGTCGTCCTGGCGCAGGGCCGCCGCGAATTGAGCTGGATGGCCTTCGTCGCGCTCTTCTTGATGATGATCTGGCTGTATCAGGTGCGGCTGCTGCTCGCGCTCTTCCTCGGCTTCCAGTCCTTCGCGAGTTTCGGCGGCTTCCTGACCGTGCTCGCGACGACGCCGGAAGGGCTGATGTTCCTCGCCGTCGGCAATCTCGTCGGCGCGGTGCTGGCGACCGTGCTGTTCTCGCTGACGGTGGTCTCCTTTCCGCTGCTGCTCGATCGCGAGGTCGATTTCATCACCGCGATGATCACCAGCGTCCGCGCCGTGGCGCTGAACCCCGTGCCGATGCTGGGTTTCGCCGCCGCCATCGTCGCGCTGTCGGTGGTGGCGATGCTGCCCGCCTTCCTCGGCCTCGTGGTGATCCTGCCGGTGCTCGGCCATGCCACCTGGCATCTCTACCGCCGGGTCGTGCTGCCGCCCGCACCCTGCTGACGCGTCCTGTCCGCCCGCCATGAAGAGTACGCCAGCGAAATCGTGAGGCGGCGCAGATGCACTGTGCTGCCACAATGCCTGGAGCGGGTCGGCGGCGGGATCATTCCGCAGTGACCGGCGTTGGGCAGGGCAGCGCCAGCAGGCGCGGGCGAATCGAGGGAGGCGGGGATGCGCGAGGCGGGCATGGTGAGCGGGCGCAAGAGCCTGGGCGGTCTGGTTCTGGCGGGGGCGCTGGCGCTGTTCGCGGCTCCGTCTCAAGCCTGCGAGCTGGATCGGCCGCTGAAGATCGCCGGGCTGGATTACGATTCCGCCGCTTTCCACGCCGCCGTGGCCACGGCCATCGTCGAGCGCGGCTATGGCTGCAAGGTCGAGCGCGTGCCGGGTGCGATCGCGCCGCTGGTGAACGGGCTGGCTCGCGGCGATGTCGACATCGTCATGGAGATCTGGATGGCCAATCCCGTCGAGGCCTGGAGCAAGGCGGCGGAGGCCGGCCGGGTGACGCCGCTCGGCACCACCTTCCCGGACGCCAATGAGGGCTGGTACGTGCCGCGCTATCTGGTGGAGGGGCCCGACGCCAAGGCGCCCGACCTCAAATCCGTATCCGACCTCAAGCGCTACAAGGCGCTGTTCACCGATCCGGAGGAGCCGGCCAAGGGCCGTTTCTACAATTGCGTCGCCGGCTGGGTCTGCGAAGGCGTCAACACCAAGAAGCTCGCGGCCTATGGGCTCGACAACGACTTCACCAACACCCGCGGCGGCTCCGGCGAGGCGACGGTCGCGGTGATCGAGGCGGCGCTGAAGCGCAAGCGCCCGGTGCTGTTCTATTATTGGAGCCCGAGCTGGCTGGTCGGCGCCTATGACCTCGTCAAGCTGGAGGAGCCGGCCTTCGACCAGGCGGTCTGGGACCAGCTGAAGACGACGGACCGGCCGAGCCGCGCCACCGCCTATCCCGTCAGCAAGGTGGTGATCGGCGCCCATGTCGATTTCCCGAAACAGGCGCCGCAGCTCGCGACCTTCTTCCGGCAATACGGGATGAGCAGCGCCACCACCTCGCAGATGCTGGCCCAGGCGCGTGAGAAGGGCATCGCGCCGGAGCAGCAGGCGCTGGTCTTCCTCAAGAGCCAGCCCGATGCCTGGAAGGCCTGGGTGCCGGCCGAGATCGCCGGCAAGGTGACTGCGGGCCTGTGACGCCGGCGCTCCTGCCCGATCTCGGCAAGGCGCTGCAAGGCGCGGTCAATCGCGCCGTCGATGCCGTCGTCATCGGGCTGGGCGAGGATCTCGACGGGCTGGCGCGGGTGCTGACCGCGCCGGTCAGGCTGGTCGAGACCCTGCTCCAGCCGCTCACTCCGGAGCTCGCCGTCCTGCTGGTCTTCGGGCTCGGCTATCTCGCGCGGCGAAGCCTTCGCTTTGCCGCGGCGATGGCGGCGCTCGTCGCCGGGCTTGGGCTGCTCGGCGTCTGGGCGGCGGCGATGCAGACGCTCGCGCTGATCATCGTCTCGGTTCTGTTCATCGTCGGCCTCGGCCTGCCGCTCGGCATTCTGGCGGCGCGGCTGCCGCGGCTCTCGCGGCTGCTCACCCCGGTCTACGACCTGATGCAGACCATTCCGAGCTTCGTCTACCTCATTCCGGTAGCGATGATCCTGGGGCTCGGCCGCGCGCCGGCCCTGGTCGCGACGCTGATCTATGCGCTGCCGCCCTTCGCCAGGCTGACCGAACTCGGCCTGCGCGAGATCGACCGCGGCGCGGTCGAGGCGGCCCGGGCGCTGGGGCTCAACCGCCGCCAGACGCTGCTGCTGATCGAGCTGCCTTTGGCGCGCCCGGCCATTCTGCAGGGGCTGAACCAGTCGATCATGATGGCTCTGGCCATGGTGGTGGTCGCCTCGATGATCGGCGCCAAGGGCCTCGGCGAGACGGTGCTGCTCGGCCTGCAGCGGGCCGATGCCGGGCTCGGCTTCGTCGGCGGCCTCGCCATCGTCCTGCTCGCGGTGCTGCTCGACCGGCTGACGCAGGCGCTGCTGCGCGGGCAGGGACCGCGCCGCGGCCAGGGTGCGGGCTGACGAATCAGCGGGGGAAAACTCGCTGTTTCCGACTTGAACAAACAGGGAACATCATTGATAGTGGCGGTGCGGGCCGGTAGGGTCCGCCTCCGGTCGAGATCCCTGAGGCCGGGTGTCAGTGCGCAGGAAATGGAGCCTCTCATGGCTGGTAGCGTCAACAAGGTCATTCTCGTCGGCAATCTCGGGCGCGATCCCGAGGTGCGGCGCCTCGGCAGCGGCGAGCCTGTCGTCAATCTGCGCATCGCGACCTCCGAGACCTGGCGCGACAAGCAGTCGGGCGAGAAGAAGGAGCGCACCGAATGGCACTCCGTGGTGATCTTCAACGAGAACCTCGCCAAGGTCGCCGAGCAATATCTGCGCAAGGGCTCGAAGGTCTATATCGAGGGCCAGCTCCAGACCCGGAAATGGCAGGACCAGTCGGGCGTCGAGAAATACACGACCGAGATCGTGCTGCAGCGCTTCCGCGGCGAGCTCACCATCCTCGACAGCCGCCAGCAGGGCGGAGGTGACGAATACGGCGAGAGCGGCGGCGCGATGGAGGATCGCTCCGGCGGTGGCGGCGGCTCCTTCGGCCGGTCCGGCCCGATGGGCGGCGGCGGGGGCGGGGGCTCGCGCCAGCCGGCCATGTCCGGCGGCGGCGGTCGCTCGAGCGCGACCCATCTCGACGACGACATCCCCTTCTAGGGCGATCGCAGCCACAGCCCGGCGTCGCCGTTGCTACGGCGCGAAGTCGTTCCGCCGTCCCGGCTCCTCGCGCCGCGGCTCGGACCAGGGCAGGCGGGGCGGGTGACGCCTCGCCTCGCTCGCGTTGGCGATGCGCCGCCGCGTCGGTAGCCCGATCTCAGCCATGCGCAGGCCAGGGGCCCCGCATGCCGGAGCCGGCTTGTTCCGGGCCGGCTTCCCGCCGACACTGCCGCCCATGAACGCTCAAGACACACCCGATCTCGCCGCTCTCTCCGCCTGGCTCGCCACGGAGAGCCCGACCCATCATCCGGACGGCGTCAACCGCATGATGGACCTCGTCGCGGAGGAGGTCGCGGCGCTGCCCATCGCCGTCGAGCGCATTCCCGGGCGCGACGGGCTGGGCGACAGCCTGATCCTGCGGGCCGGCCCGGCCAATGGAGCCAGCGGCGCGGCGGTGATGTCGCATCTCGACACGGTTCATCCGGTCGGCACCGCGGCCAGGGATCTGCCCGTGCGGATCGAGGGCGACAGGCTCTACGGCCCCGGTGTCTACGACATGAAGGGCGGCGCCTGGCTAGCTCTGCAGGCCTTCAAGCAGGTCGCGGCCGCAGGCACAGCCCGGCGCCCGATCAGCTTCCTGTTCACGCCAGACGAGGAAATCGGATCGCCGACGACCCGCGCGCTGATCGAGACGATCGGCCGGGAATCCATGGCCGTGCTGATCACCGAACCGGCGCGCGAGGGCGGCAAGATCGTCACCGCGCGCAAGGGCGTCGGCCGGTTCGATGTCCGTTTCGAAGGCCGCCCCGCCCATTCCGGCGCGCGCCATGCCGATGGCCGCAGCGCGATCCGCGAGGCGGCCCACCAGATCCTCGCGGTCGAGGCGATGACCGATTACGACCGCGGCATCACCACCTCGGTGGCCCTGGTCGGCGGCGGCACCGCCGCCAACGTCATTCCGCAGCATGCCTGGTTCAGCATCGACCTGCGGGTCACCACCGCCGCCGACGGCGTCGCGATGGAGCAGCGCATCCATGGGCTGAAGGCGCATGATCCGGATGTGCGGATCTCCGTCACCGGCGGCATGAACCGGCCGCCCTATGAGAAGACGGCGGAGGTCGCCGCGCTCTACGAGATTGCGCGCGGCGTCGCCGCCGGCATCGGCCTCGATCTCCAGGATTGCGCGATGACGGGCGGCGGCTCCGACGGCAATTTCACCGCCGCGCTCGGCATTCCGACGCTGGACGGGCTGGGCATCGACGGGGCCGGGGCGCATACGCTTGAGGAGCATGCGCTGATCTCGTCGATCCTGCCGCGCCAGGCCCTGATGAGAGGTCTTCTGGAGACGCTGTGAGCGGCTCCTCGTCGGCAGGCGCTGCGAGCGACGTCGCCCGCGCCGGCCTCCGGCCTCCGGCCCGCCTGAACGCGGACCGTCACCGCACCGACCCTCTCCGACGCGGAGAGGGTCTTGCGCGCGCTCAGCCGGCGGTGCCGCCGCTCTCCTCGGCTGCCGGGCCGGCCTCGGCCTCCTCGCCCTCGCCATCGTCGCTGACGCATTCGACCGAGACCACCTTCTCGCCGGCGGCGGTGTCGAAGATCGTCACCCCTTGCGTCGAGCGGCCGGCGATCCGGATGCGGTTGCCCGCCCCGGCATCGACGGGCACGCGGATCACCTGCCCGCCATCCGTCACCAGCATGATCTGGTCGGTCTCGCTGACCGGGAAGGAGGCGACGAGCTTGCCGTTGCGCTCGTTGACGACCATGGCGACGATGCCCTTGCCGCCGCGCCCGGTCACCCGATACTCGAAGGAGGAGCTGCGCTTGCCATAGCCCTTCTCCGACACGGTCAGGATGAACTGCTCGGCCGCGTCCATCTGCGCATAGCGCTCGAGCCCGAGCTCGATGTCGCTGGCGGCCTCCTCGGCATCGACCGGGGCGGCGGCCTCCGCCACATCCTCGCCTTCGCCGTTGAAGGCTTTGCGGGCCGCGGCGGAGCGCTTGAGATAGGCGGCGCGCTCGTCGGGCGTCGCGTCGAGATGGTGCAGGATCGCCAGCGAGATCACCGTATCGCCCTTGGCGAGGTTGATGCCGCGCACGCCGGTGGAGTCGCGCCCCTTGAAGACGCGGACCTCGGGGACCGGGAAGCGGATGCACTGGCCCGCGGCCGTGGTCAGCAGCACATCATCGTTCTCGGAGCAGATCTGCACGTCGACGATGCTGTCGCCCTCGTCGAGCTTCATCGCGATCTTGCCGTTGCGATTGACGTTGACGAAATCCGACAGCTTGTTGCGGCGGACATTGCCGCTGGCGGTCGCGAACATCACGTCCAGCCGGTCCCAATCCTCCTCGTTCTCCGGCAGCGGCATCACCGTGGTGATGCGCTCCTGCGGATCGAGCGGCAGCATGTTGTTGAGGAATTTGCCACGCGCATTCGGCGCCGCCAGCGGCAGGCGCCAGACCTTCTCCTTATAGGCCTGGCCCAGCGAGGAGAAGAAGATGATCGGCGTATGGGTGTTGGCGACGAACAGCCGGGTGACGAAATCCTCGTCCCGCGTCGCCATGCCGGAGCGGCCCTTGCCGCCGCGCTTCTGCGCCCGATAGGTCGAGAGCGGCACGCGCTTGATGTAGCCGGCATGCGAGACGGTGACGACCATGTCCTCGCGCGCGATCAGATCCTCGTCGTCGAGGTCGGAGCCCCAATCCTGGATCTCGGTGCGGCGCGGCGTGGCGAAGGCCGCCTTCACCTCGGCGAGCTCCGTCTTGATGATCCCCTGGATGCGCTGGCGCGAACGCAGGATGTCGAGATAGTCGGCGATCTCCTTGGCGAGCTTCTCGAGCTCGTCGCCGATCTCGTCGCGGCCCAGGGCGGTCAGGCGGGCGAGGCGCAGCTCCAGGATCGCCTTCGCCTGCGCGTCGGAGAGCCGGTAAGTGCCGTCGGGATTGATCGGGTGGCGCGGATCGTCGACGAGCGCGATCAGCGGGGCGATGTCGTCGGCCGGCCAGTCCCGATCCATCAGCGCCGCATGGGCACTGGCCGGTGTCGGGGCGGTGCGGATCAGGCGGATCACCTCGTCGATATTGGCGACCGCCGTCGCCAGCCCGCACAGCACATGGGCGCGCTCGCGGGCCTTGTTGAGCAGGTAGCGCGTGCGCCGGGAGACGACCTCCTCGCGGAACTCGACGAAGGCGACGATGAAGTCCCGCAGGTTCAGCACCTCGGGCCGCCCGCCGGTCAGCGCCACCATGTTGCAGCCGAAGGAGGTCTGCAGCTGGGTGAAGCGGTAGAGCTGGTTCAGCACCACGTCCGAGAGCGCGTCGCGCTTCAGCTCGATGACGACGCGCACGCCTTCGCGGCTGGATTCGTCGCGCAGGTCGGAAATGCCTTCGATGCGCTTCTCGCGCACCATATCGGCGATCTTCTCGACCATCGACGCCTTGTTCACCTGGTAGGGCACCTCGGTGACGATGATCGCCTCGCGCTCCTTGCGCAGCTCCTCGATATGCGTCTTCGAGCGCATCACGATCGAGCCGCGCCCGGTGTGATAGGCGGCGTGGATGCCGCTGCGCCCCATGATCATCGCGCCGGTCGGGAAATCCGGCCCCGGCACATGCTCGATCAGCTCGTCGATGGTGATCTCGGGATTGTCGATCAGCGCGATGCAGGCATCGATCACCTCGCCGAGATTATGTGGCGGGATGTTCGTCGCCATGCCGACCGCGATGCCGCCGGCGCCGTTGACCAGCAGATTGGGGAAGCGCGCCGGCAGGACCGTCGGCTCCTGCTCCTTGCCGTCATAGTTCGGCTGGAACGCGACGGTGTCGAGGTCGAGATCCTCGAGCAGCGACATCGCCGCCTTGTCGAGCCGCGCCTCGGTATAGCGATCGGCCGCCGGGGAATCGCCGTCCATCGAGCCGAAATTGCCCTGGCCGTCGATCAGCGGCAGGCGCAGCGAGAAATCCTGGGCCATGCGGACCAGCGCGTCATACACCGCGAGATTGCCGTGCGGATGGTACTTGCCCATCGTGTCGCCGACGATGCGGGCGCATTTCGTATAGGGCCGGTCCGGCGTGTTCTTGTTCTCGTGCATCGAGAACAGGATGCGCCGATGCACCGGCTTCAACCCGTCGCGCACATCCGGCAGAGCGCGGCTCACGATCACGCTCATCGCGTAATCGAGATAGCTCTTCTTCATCTCGTCGGTGATCGAGATCGGCTTGATGTCGCCGCCGAAATGCGGCTCGTCCGGGCGCTTGCTGTCGTCGTCTTCGCTCAAGGGATGATGTCCCGATTTCCGAGGTTTTTCAGGCTTCTGGCTATCCGATTCCGGCCGCCGAGGCCAGCCGCCGCGCCCGCTTTTCAGGGGAAAATAAAAACAATGATTTCAGGGGCTTGGGCGCAGATCGCCGATCGGCTCCCGAACCGCTCCACATTCCCGCCTTGATTGGGCGCCGGCAACGGGAAAAAGCGCCCTGCCACTCGCACGCTGATCGCGGCTGAGGGCGGCGACATTACGGGCCGGAGCGACCTTCGCGATGGTGCCGCCGCGCCTCCGACGCCTGAAAACGCGCGCGAGCTCTTCCGGCACGGGCCCGGTCATGGCTTACTGCCGCCATGACGCTGGATTACCTCACCTCCGCCCTGGTCACGCTGCTGGTGACGCTGGACCCGCCCGGCCTCGCGCCGATCTTCCTGTCGCTGACGCGGGGCATGTCGGATGCCGAGCGCCGGCAGGTGGCGGTGCGAGCCTGCATCATCGCCTTCGGCATCATGGCGTTCTTCGGCCTGGCGGGCGATGTGGTCCTGAAGGCACTCGGCGTCTCGCTCCCGGCCTTCCGCATCGCGGGCGGGCTGCTGCTGTTCTGGATCTCGTTCGAGATGGTGTTCGAGCGCCGCAACGAGCGCAAGGCGCAGACGGCGCAGATCGCCATCACCCAGGACCATATCCGCAATGTCGCCGCCTTCCCGCTCGCCATCCCGCTGATGGCGGGGCCTGGCGCGCTGACGGCGATGATGCTGCTCGCGGGCCGGGCGGAGGGCAGCTGGCTGCAATTCGGAGCGCTGGCGGCGATCACCGCGCTGGTCATCCTATCCTGCCTGGTCGTGTTCCTGCTGGCGACGCCGATCGCCCGGCTGCTCGGCGTCACCGGCAATGTCGTGCTGACGCGGCTGCTCGGCGTGATTCTGGCCGCGCTGGCCGTGCAATTCGTCATCGACGGGGTGAGGGCGGTGATCCGGGCGGGCTAGGCGCGCCGGCGAGGGATCGTTGCGGAGCTTCGGGCGTTACGCCTGTCATCCGCCGGAGCCGCTCCACACCCGATGTCCGCCAATCTCGCCAATGCCAGCCTCGCCGCCCACCAGCTCCTGGCGGCGCTGAACGACGCGCTGTCGGATCGCTGGCTGCTGTCGCAGCTGGCCGCCATCCTCCTCGGCTTTCCCGTCGCGATCTGGCTGGCGGCGCGGCTGGAACCGCGGCTCGAACAGGCCGCCCGCCGCATCAAGGGCAATCCCGACCTGCTGCGCGTCATCATCGCCTTCATGCGGCGCCTGCGCTGGCTGCTCTATGCGCTCTGGCTCTATGTCTGCCAGCTCGCGCTGACGCTTGCGGCCGGCCCCTTCGAGGCGCAGCTGCTCGCGGCGGCGAGTACCCTGGCCGCGGCCTGGTTCTTCATCTCGGCGCTGACCCGGATCATCCGCTCGGTCACCATCGCCCGCATCGTCGCCATCGCCGGCTGGAGCTATGTGGCGCTGATGGTGGTGGGGCTGGACGCGCCGGTCCTGGCCGCTTTCGACCGGGCCGCGATCACGCTCGGCGCGGTCCGGATCTCGCTGCTGCTGGTGCTGAAGCTGCTCGTCGCGCTGGTCTCGCTGATCTGGTTCGCGGTGCTGCTCGGCAGCGTGCTGTCGCATTCGGTGCAGCGCTCGCAGGATCTCTCGCCATCCTTCAAGGTGCTGATCGCGAAGCTCATCAAGATCGCGCTGATCATCGTCGCCGGGGCGACGGCACTGGCCGCGACGGGCATCGATCTCACGGCAATCACGGTGTTCTCCGGGGCCGTCGGCGTCGGCATCGGCTTCGGCCTGCAGAAGGTCGTCTCGAACTTCATCTCCGGGATCATCATCCTGCTCGACAAGTCGATCAAGCCCGGCGACACCATCTCGCTCGGTGATACCTTCGGCTCGATCCGCGATCTGCGCTCCCGCTTCGTCTCCGTCATCACCCGCGACGGGCGCGAATATCTGATCCCCAACGAGCAGATGATCACCAACCAGGTGGTGAACTGGTCCTTCTCCAGCGATTATGTCCGCATCGATGTCGCGTTCGGCACCTCCTATGACAGCGACCCGCACGAGGTCAGCCGCATCGCGATCGAGACGGCCAAGCAGGTCGCGCGCGTCAGCACTCATATCGCGCCGGTCTGCTGGCTGACCGGTTTCGGTGCCTCCTCGCTCGATTTCAAGCTGCGCTTCTGGATCGCCGATCCCAGCAACGGCCTGACCAATGTCAGGGGTCAGGTGCTGCTGGGGCTGTGGGACGCGTTCAAGGCCGCCGGCATCGCGATACCCTTCCCGCATCGCGAGATCATCATGCGCACCCCGGTGGAGGTGAGGGGGGTAGAGCGCTGATGCGTCCCGCGCCGGCTCCCTCCGCTATTTCTCCAGGAAGGCTTTGATCGCGCCTTCCGCCTGCTTCATCGAGATCACCCCGTCGAGATGCCCGCGCGAGCCTTCGATGGTCACCTGGGTCACGCTGCCGCCGCTCGTCTTCAGCCCCTCCGCTGTGCGCGCGATCATGTCGGGAGTGAAGACCAGATCCTCCGGCTGGCTGATCAGCAGCACCGGCATGCGCATCTTGGCGACGCCGTCGGCCAGGGATTTGCCGCCGGCGGCGAAGAGCTGGTTCGCCTTGACGAGATAGAGGAAGTGGTTGGCGTCCGAGACCTTGGCGCGCGCCTCGCCGGCATTGTCCAGCACGCTCTGCACCTGGAACTTCGCCGAAAGCGTCTTCGCCGGGTCGTCGCCCTCCTTGGCCGGACGGCGGCCGAAGGTCCCATTGGTCCATTTGCCGTGATTGGCCTGCAGCGTCACCACGGTCAGCGCCTTGGCGAGCCCGGCATTCGGCGGCGTCTTGCCGTAGTAATCGCCCTTGTTCCAGTTGGGGTCGACCAGGATCGGCGCCGCCCAGACATCGAGCCAGGCGATCAGCTGCGCATCGGCCTCCGCGGCGCCGATCACCGGCATCGCCTTGGCCACCATATCGGGATGGCTCGCCGCCCACTCATAGGTCTGCAGCGCCCCCATCGAGGGTCCGGCGACGAGGGCAAGCTTGCGGATGCCGAGGCTCTCCACCAGCGCCTTCTGAACCTCGACGAAATCGCGGATGGTCACCACGGGGAAGTCGAGCCCATAGGGCTTGCCGGTGTCGGGATCGAGGCTGGCGGGGCCGGTGGTCGTCGTCTTCGGATCGCCGGTGTTGAGGTTGACCAGCGTGTCGGAGGCCAGCACGAAATATTTGTTGGTGTCGATCGCCTTGCCCGGGCCGATGATCGCGTCCCAATAGCCCGGCGCCGCATCCGCCGCGGCGTATTTGCCGGCCGCATGCGAATTGCCGGAGAAGAAATGGCAGATCAGGATCGCGTTCGACTTCTCGGCATTCAGCGTCCCGTAGCTTTCCCAGCCGATCTTGACCGATTTCAGCGTGCGACCCGATTGGGTGGTGAAGCTCGGAAGCTCGAATACCTTCTTCTCGACGATGAGGTCCTGCGCCTGCACGATCCCGCCCATGACGAATTGAAGGGCGCAGACCGCGCCCGCGAGCCACGATTTCATGCGACATCCCTCCCTGCGCGACCGTCGACGCGGCCCTTGGCGGCATCAGAGCCGAAATGCGGGACGAAGAAAAGCGGCATTTGCGGCAGCTGCGCCGCGGCTGTGATCGGGGCCGGCCGGAGATCGCCACCCGCGGCGCCCGCGGCTCAGCGCAGCCCGTCTCCCAGCGGCAGCGCCGCGCCATTGGCCCGCGGCGCGGCGGCGCGATCGAGCTCCAGAACCGGCGCATCGAGCGGTCCGCGCAGAGTGAAGGGCAGCCGCACCGCGCCTGAGGGCGGGGCCAGCGACAGCCCCATCTCGATCTCGCGCCGGGGCAGCGAGGCCTGGCCCGCCAGCGACAGGCGATAGCTCGGCCCGCTCATCAGGCCTTCGGTGACGGTCGCCTCGCCATTGCTGATGGTGAGGGAGAGCAGCGCGGATTCGAATCCGGTGCGGCCCTGCCGCCACTCGCCCGCGGGCGAGGCCGGCATGCGGTCGGCCCGGCGCAGCATCTCGGCGAAGGCGAAACCCGCCAGCTCGCCCTGGCGCAGCGACAGCACGGCCTTGCCGTTCAGCGTCGCCAGAATATCCTCGGCGGTAGTGCCCGTGCCTTCGAGCGACAGCTGCCCGGAGGCCGTTCCGCTGAGCCGCGGCAGCGCGGGCATGGCCGCGGCGGCCTGGCCGAGCGCCAGCTTGTCGAAGCCGGCCTGCAGCTTCAGCTCCACCCCGCCGGGTGCCGCGACCGCGAGGATCCGCCCCTTGCCGCTGCCGCCATAGGCGCCGGCCCGGAGCAGGCCGGCCTCGAAGCGCCCGCGCTTCACCAGCAGGTAGAGCGCCGCGTCGCTGAGGCGTGCGCCGTTGAAACGGGCGGCCTCCACCGATACGCGCAGATCGACGTCGTGCCCGGTCCATTCCGAGAAGTTGAGCGGGTCCCGCTCGTTCTGCGCCGTCACCGGCGCCGCCTGCAGCCGCGTCAGCAGCCGGCCGAGATCGAGCGACGACCCCGCCAGCGTGCCCGACAGCGCCAGCCGCTCCCCCGCATCGCCGAGCTTGATCGCCCCGATCAGCGTCTCGCCATCCAGCGACACGGTGACCGTGCTCAGCGAGGCCTCGTTCGGCTTGATCTGCGCATCGGCTTTCAGCGAGAGCTCGCCGACCGCCGAGGCGAGGCGCGGCCGCTCGCCGAACCAGGCCAGCAGATCCTCGAAGGAGCGGGTGGAGAGGGCGAGGTCGCCCTGGATCACCGGCTCGCTCGGCGATGCGCGCTGGCCGGAAAACTGCAGGTTCATCAGCGGCGAGGCCGCCGACAGCATCAGCTTGCCGACGCCCGTCCCCAGCGGCCAGAGGAGGCTGAGCTCATTGGGCACGCCGCGCCAATTAACCGTTCCCGAAAGCTCCAGCGGGTCGTCCCGATCGCGCTCGCCGACGACGATGTTGACCTCGCGCAGGATGGTCTGGATGGCGCCGCCGGCGCGCATGAACACGGCGCCCCCGCTGATCACGATCCGCGCATTGCCGTTCATGCCGGAGAGGGCCGCGACCGGTGCGGCCAGCCAGTCGGCGAAGCCGTTGGAGGGGCCGTTGACGGCGACGTCGATCTGCGGGCCGACGAAATCGATCCGGTCGAAGCCGAAGCGGCCGAGCAGCAGCGGCAGCAATTGCACCGTGGCCCTGACGCGCAGGGCGGTGCCGGCCAAGGCGCCGCCCTCGTGCCGGAATTCGACATTGGACAGGCTGATCCGCGGCAGCGGCAGCAGCGCGATCTCGGCCCGCTCCTGCCGCGTCACCACCAGCCCGGTCCGTGCCGCGATCGCGGCGACGACGCTCTGCTCGATGCGCGCCACCGCGATGCTCCAGGACTGCAGGCCCAGGAGCAGGATGACGATGGCGAGGCAATAGGCCAGTATCGAGGCGCGTCGTGTCATGAGCCCTTGCGCGGTCGTGGAGCCGGCTCCCGCCGGGTCCCAGGCGCGAACCGGTTTATGACGCCGCCGCCGCCTTGTCGAGTTTGGCCGGATTTGGCGTGTGGATCGCGCCTTGCCCGCGAGCCGCTAATCGCGCCCGCCGCTCGCGCGGGCCAGCACGAAGACCGGATAGAGCCCCGCCAGCACGATCAGCAGCGCGGCGAGGGCGCCGTCCTCGAAGGCGCCGCGCGAGGCGTGGCCGTAGACGATCGTCGCCAGCGTCTCGACGTTGAGCGGCCGCAGCAGCAGGGTCGCCGGCAGCTCCTTCAGGCAATCGACGAAGACCAAGAGGCCCGCCGCGGCGATGGCCGGCCGTATCATCGGCCCATGGATCCGCCGCAGCAGCTCCGGCGTGCCGGCGCCCAGCATGCGCGCGGCATCGTCGATTCGGTTGGAGACGCGGGCATAGCCGCTCTGCACCCCGGTGACCGCGATGGAGAGGAAGCGGGCGGTATAGGCGATGACCAGCGCCGCGCCGGACCCGATCAGGATCAGCCCGGTGGCGAGGCCGAACCAGGCGCGCGCCGCATCGGCGACGAGATTGTCCAGCGCCGCCAACGGTGCCAGCACACCCAGCGCCAGAACCGTGCCCGGCACGGCGTAGCCGAGCGAGGCGATGCGCGCCAGCAGGCCGAGCCAGGACTCGCGCCCGAGCCGCAGCGCCACCACGATCGACAGCCCGAGCCCGACGACGCAGAGCGTCGCGGCGAGCGCCAGCAGCAGCGCGTTCGCCAGCTGCCGCAGCAGCGCGGCATCGATCTGCCCCAGCAGGTCGCGCATCCAGACCTGCCCGATCAGGAAACCGAGCGGCACGATCGCCCCGAACACGACCGGCAGCGCGCAGGCCAGCGCCGCCAGCGCCGCCTGGCGTCCCTGCAGGCGCAGCCGTCCCGCCGCGCGCGGCTGCCGGACGGGCAGGGCGAAGCGGCGCTGGCCGCGCAGCCTCGCCTCGAGCAGGATCAGCCCGACCACCAGCAGCAGCATCACGCAGGCGATCTGCGCCGCGCCGGCGAGCGAATTCCGGTTCAGCCAGGTCGTGTAGATCGACAAGGTCAGCGATTGCACGCCGAGATATTCGCTGGCGCCGATGTCGTTCAGCGTCTCCAAGAGAGCCAGGGTCAGCCCCGCCGCCAAGGCCGGCCGGGCCATCGGCAGGGCGATGCGCCAGAAGCGCGTGCGGCCGCTGGCGCCGAGCGTGCGCGCCGCTTCCATGATCGTCGCGCCCTGCACCCCGAACAGCGCCCGCACGCTGAGATAGACGTAAGGATACAGCACCAGCGACAGGATCAGGATCGCGCCCGGGAGGTTGCGCGGATCGGGGAACCAGTACTCCCGCAGCGAGCGCCAGCCCGTCAAGGCGCGCAGCGCGCTCTGCAGCGGACCCTGGAAGCCCATGACCTCCACATAGATATAGGCGGTGATGTAGGTCGGCACGGCGAGCGGCAGCACCAGCAGCCATTCCAGCGCGCGCCGCCCCGGAAATTCGTACTGCGTCACCAGCCAGGCCGTGGCCACCCCGATGACGCCGCAGACGCCGCCGACGCCGATGAGCAGCAGCACGGTCTGGCCGAGCGCGCGGGGAATGACGTTCGCCGCCAGATGCGGCCAGATCGATGCCGCCTGTGGCGACAAAGCGAGCAGCGCCAGCGCCACGATCGGCATTGCCACCAGCGCCGCGCCCAGCCCGGCGGCATAGGCGAAACGCGTCGACGGCCGCCACAGGCGTGGCGGCCGTCGCAAGGCGTCCTGTGAGGACGTCGCAGAGGTCAATTGTCGAAGCCGACCTTGTCGACGAGATCGGCCGCCGCCTTGCGGTTCTTGGCGATATCGGAGAGCGGGATCCGGTCGGGCGTGATCGTGCCGAGCAGCTTCACGGCGGCGCTTTCCTTGACGTCGGGGTTGACCGGGAACTCGAAATTACCATCCGCATAGAGCGTCTGGGCCTTCTCGCTCAACATATATTCGATCAGCTTGACGGCATTCTCCTTGTTCGGCGCGTGCTTGGCGATCGCCGCGGCGGAGACGTTCACATGCGTGCCGCCATCCTTGAAGCTGCTCTTCAGCGGCTTGATGGCGTCGTACCAGCCCTTCTGCTCGTTCTTCGCCTGGCTCATCAGCCCGATGTAATAGGTGTTGATCAGGCCGATGTCGCACTGGCCGGACTGGATGTCGCGCGCCACTTCCCTGTCGCCGCCGCCGGGCTTGCGCGCCGTGTTGGCCTTGACGCCCTTCAGGAAGGCTTCCGTCTTCTCCGCGCCGTAATGGGCGAGATAGGCGGCGAAGAACGCGTTGTTATAGGGGTGCTGGCCGGCGCGGATGCAGAGCTTGCCCTTCCATTTGGGGTCGGCGAGATCCTCGTAGCCGATCGAATCCTGCTTCACGCGCTCCTTCGAGACGATGACGACGCGGGCGCGCTGGGTCAGCGTGACCCAGTTGTTGTCGGCGCCGCGCAGCTGCTTCGGCACGATCTTGTCGACGGTGGCGGAGCTCACCGGCTGCGTCACGCCCGCGGCGGCGGCGGCGTCGATCTGCCCGACATCGACCATCAACATCACGTCGGCGGGGCTGTTGGAGCCCTCGGCCTTGACGCGCTCCTGCAGCCCGTCCTTCAGGAAGACTGCGTTGACCTTGATGCCGGTGTCTTTGGTGAAGGATTCGAGCACCGGGTTGAGCAGGCCGGGCTCGCGTGTGGTGTAGAGGTTGACGCTCTGGGCGAGGGCCGGCACGGCCATCAGCGAGGACGTCAGCGCCAGCGCGCACAGGCGGGTCGTGGGGGTCATGCTTCGCTCCTTCACAAGCGCGAGCCAGAACCGAGGCTTCGCATGGAGGGAACCGGTAGAGGCGGCGCTTGCGGCAGTCAACCGAAAACGCCGTGATTTCAAAGGCTTATAGTCGTTCTAAATAAGCTCCAAGATTAGGATAATTCTAATCTCGGCGAGGCGGCCTGACGCCGCTCCCGCTCACCGGCCGGTCGCGGAAATCGCGATGATGCGCACCGGTCCGCGGACCGTCGGGCCGAGCGAGCCGCGCAGCGGCAGCGCATCGCTGGCGATGGTCGGGTCCTGGAGGCTCGCCTCCTGCAGCGCCGGCTCCTGCAGGCTCGCCTCGCGCAGCGCCATGCGGCGCCGGAGCGAACGTGCATCGGCCTCGCGGCGCGAGAGACCGACCCGCTCGTCGATCTCGCGACGCTCGCTCTGGCTCAACTCGCTGGCGGTCCGGAAATCGCGAAAATCCCGCGGGCTGTAGGGCCAGCGCGAGCCGCCGACGAAGGTCTTGACCTTGCCGTCCAGCACGACGCTGTCCCCGGGGCGCAACGTGAAATCGCGCAGCAGCGACACCCGCCGCTCGCCCTCCTTCACGATGGCGGGGCGGCAGGCCGGGTCGGCGGCCTTCTCGTAACCGAAGGCGACCGGCATGGTGTTGTAGCGCTTGCCGTCCAGCGTCTGCGCCCCGTCGATCGACTCGACGCCGGCCGGCACGCGGAACACCTGGACCGGGACGCCCGGATTCATCGCCCGGCAGAGCTCGTCATGCGCCTTCATGTCGGCGCTGGTCCGGACCAGCCCGATCGGCGCGTGGAAACCGTCGCAGAGGCGCACGCAGATGCTGCGCGCCGCGGATGAGGCGGGCGCCAGCCCGGCCTGCCGGAGCTTCGGCTTGCCGCGTGGCGCGGCGCCGGCCGCGGTTTCGGCGCGGGCGAAGGGGTTGAGGGCGACCGGCGGATGGGCGATGCGGCCATCGCCGCGGGTCTGGAACAGCGGCAGGGACAGGCCGGGCCGGCTCGGCGCATAGGCCGTCGCGGCCGGGGCGCTCTGATGCAGGCTGGCGCGGCGACTGGCGGCCTCCTGCAGGTGGAAGGCCCGGACGCCGGCATCGTCGCCGGCCTGGACCATCGACACCGCCAGAACGGCGCCGCCGGCTCCCAGAGCCATGCCGACGCCGGCCATCGCAGCCAGCCGCGAAACGCGCGAGGGGGAGGGCAGCGGCGACGCTGCGGCCACCGGCTCGCGAACGCGCGTGCCGCGCCTCATGGGATGATCGTCATTACGGACACGCAACATGCGCCTACTCCACCCACGCCTGCTTCACTTGTCCGCCGCAATTTTCGTGTAGTTTACCTTTTGTTAGGATTCAATCTTGGCGCCTCGCCGCCAACAGAAAAGCGGCGCGATGCTTAACGCGCCGCGCCGCTATGACTAGGTGGCGTCTGACAAGCCGGGACGGCGAGTAGGCAAGTCGCCGAGACGTCAGACGATCGTCACCACCACCAGGATCCACATCACCAGCAATGCCAGCACGCCGAGGCCGAAGACGGAGGCACGCAGCCGCAGATCGTTCGATCCGGTATGGATCAACGTATGGACCACCCGCGTCGCGACGAAGGCCCAGGCCAGCAGCGTCATCAGGAAGCCGGTCGCCCCGACCTCCATCGCGATCATGATCAGCGCGAAGAACAGGACCGGCGTCTCGAACTGATTGGTGAAATTGGCGGCCGCCAGCCGCGCATCCTGCGGGTAGCGTTCGGTGGAGACCGCGACATCGGCCATGCGCACCTCCTTGCTCATCAGAGCGCGGCGCCGGCGGGCGAAGGTGATGCCGAGCACCACGAAGGTCCAGAGAATCTGGGCGAGGGCGGGGTAGAGCAGCTTGAGCGTCATCGCCGATCCTTGATGGAGCGAGGGGCGGGAAGGGGGTTCAGGAACGCGTGGGATAGTTCGGGCTCTCGCGCACGATCGTCACGTCATGGACGTGGCTCTCGCGCAGCCCGGCGCTCGAGATGCGGATGAAGCGCGCCTTGCTCTGGTAATCCGCGAGATCGCGCCCGCCGACATAGCCCATCGCCGCCCGCAGCCCGCCCGCGAGCTGGTGCAGCACGCTCGACACCGGGCCCTTATAGGCGACCTGCCCCTCGACGCCTTCCGGCACCAGCTTCAGCGCATCCTTGATGTCCTGCTGAAAATAGCGGTCGGCCGAGCCGCGCGCCATGGCGCCGACGGAGCCCATCCCGCGATAGGATTTGTAGGAGCGGCCCTGATAGAGGAAGGTCTCGCCGGGAGTCTCGTCCGTGCCGGCGAGCAGCGAGCCGACCATGGCGCAGGAGGCGCCGGCGGCGAGCGCCTTGGCGAGGTCGCCGGAATATTTGATGCCGCCATCGGCGATCACCGGGATGCCGGATTTCGCCGCGGCGGAGGCGGCGTCCAGCACCGCGGTGAGCTGCGGCACGCCGACGCCCGCGACGATGCGCGTGGTGCAGATCGAGCCGGGGCCGATGCCGACCTTGACCGCATCCGCACCGGCATCGATCAGCGCCTGCGCGCCGCCGGCGGTGGCGACGTTGCCGGCGATCACCTGCACCGCATTGGACAGCTTCTTCACCCGCGTCACCGCCTCGAGCACCATGGCGGAATGGCCATGGGCAGTATCGACGACGATGATGTCGACCCCGGCATCGACCAGCAGCTCCGAGCGCTCGAAGCCGAGCTCGCCGGTGGTGGTCGCAGCCGCCACCAGCAGGCGCCCCTGCGAATCCTTGGCGGCATGGGGATGGGCGACCTGCTTCTCCATGTCCTTGACGGTGATCAGCCCGATGCAGCGATAGTGATCGTCGACCACCAGCAGCTTCTCGATGCGGAACTGGTGCAGCAGGCGGCGGGCCTCGTCCTGCGACACGCCCTCGCGCACCGTGATCAGCCTGTCCTTGGTCATGATCTCGGAGACCGGCTGCTCCGGATTGGCGGCGAAGCGCACGTCGCGATTGGTCAGGATGCCGACCAGCTTGCCCTTGTGGCCCTGCGGCCCGCGCTCGACCACCGGGATGCCGGAGATCGCATTGTGCTTCATGATCGCCAGCGCGTCGCCCAGCGTCTCGTCCGGGAAAATGGTGATCGGATTGGCGACCATCCCCGATTCGAACTTCTTCACCAGCCGCACCTGCGCCGCCTGCTGGTCGGCTTCCAGATTGCGGTGGACGACGCCGAGGCCGCCGGCCTGCGCCATGGCGATCGCCATGCGCGCCTCGGTCACCGTATCCATGGCCGAGGCGATGATCGGCAGGTTGAGCGAGATCGTCTTGGTCAGCTGCGTCCGGATGTCGACTTGCGAGGGCAGCACGTCCGATGGGCCGGGCTCGAGCAGCACGTCGTCGAAGGTCAGCCCTTCGCGGATCAGGCCGTCGCGGATCATGCCATGTGTGTCGATTGCCATCGTCAACTCCGGGGGCCGGATATGCGGCCGGTTCGAAAGCGGGCGGAACGAGCCCGTGATCGGGTTGACGAGGCCCGTTATCACGCGTGTGACATCGCCGCTAGAGGCCGCGCTGCGAATCTTTGTGCAGCGCGACAATAGCCGGCCGCCGCCATGTCCCCGGAGCAGAGCGGCCCCTGCGCCGGAGCCCCGTGCCGCGCCTCGCCTTCGCCGCCGTGCCGGCCTAGATCGGCAGCATCTCCCGCCGAGAATCGCCCGCCTTGCACCGCGCCAAGCTCCTTCCCCTGATCGTCGCCTGCGCGCTGTTCATGGAGAACACCGATTCCACGGTGATCGCGACATCCCTGCCGGTGATCGCCGCCGCTCTGGGGGAGGATCCGATCGCGCTGAAGCTGGCGCTGACCTCCTATCTCGTCAGCCTCGCCGTCTTCATCCCTGTCTCCGGCTGGATGGCCGACCGCTATGGCGCCCGCACCATCTTCCGTGCCGCGCTCGCCGTCTTCATGCTGGGCTCGCTCTGCTGCGCCGTCTCCAATTCGCTCGGGGCCTTCGTCGGCGCGCGCTTCCTGCAGGGCATGGGCGGGGCGATGATGGTCCCGGTCGGCCGGCTGGTGATCCTGCGCAGCGTCGAGAAATCCGAGCTCGTCGGCGCGCTCGCCTATCTCACGGTTCCCGCGCTGGTCGGACCCGTCGTCGGCCCGCCGCTCGGCGGCTTCATCACCACCTATTTCGACTGGCGCTGGATCTTCCTGATCAACATCCCGATCGGGATCGTCGGCATCGTGCTGGCGACGCTGTATTTCGACGATATCCGCGAGGATGACGTCGCGCCGCTCGACGTCACGGGCTTCCTGCTGACCGGGTTCGGCTTCGCGGCGCTGATGCTGGGGCTGGCGACGGGCGGGCGCCATCTCGTGCCGCTCGCGATCTCCTATGGCGCCGTCGCCGCCGGCCTCATCGCGCTGATCGCCTATGGCTTCCACGCCAGGCGCGTCGCCCATCCCGTGCTCGATTTCAGCCTGCTGCGCATCCCGACCTACCGGATCGGCGTGATCGGCGGGTCGATCTTCCGGACCGGGATCGGCGCACTGCCGTTCCTGCTGCCCTTGATGCTGCAGCTCGGCTTCGGCATGAACGCGCTGCAATCGGGCCTCGTCACCTTCGCCTCCGCCGCCGGCGCGCTGATCATGAAGACCTTGGCGCGGCGGATCCTGGCCCGGTTCGGCTTCCGGCGGGTGCTGGCGGTCAATGCCGTGATCGGCTCGGGCCTGCTCGCTCTGTCCGGCTTCTTCACCCCGGCGACGCCCTATTGGCTGATGCTCGGCATCCTGCTCATCGGCGGCTGCTTCCGTTCGCTGCAATTCACCGGCCTCAACGCGCTCAGCTATGCCGATGTCGGCAAGCGCGAAATGTCCGGCGCCACCAGCCTGTCCAGCGTCGCGCAGCAGCTCTCGCTCAGCCTCGGCGTCACCATCGGCGCCTTCGCGCTGGAAGCCGCCAACGCCTATCATGGCGGGCAGGCATTGGGCGCCGGCGATTTCTGGCCGGCCTTCGTCTTGGTCGGGCTGGTCTCCGCCTCCTCGGTCTTCATCATGGCGCGGCTCGCCCCCGATGCCGGCGCCGAAGTGTCGGGCCACGGCCAGCCCCGCGCCGCCGCCGCGACGGCCGAAGCGATCGCGGACCAGAAGCCGCCGGGGTGAGGGGGGCGGACGATTTCGGTTCGCGAAGACAGGTGCTATTGTACTACGGATGTAACACGGAGCACGACGTCCATGAGCGAGGCGACGTTTACCTTCCGCGTCGAGGAAAGCCTGAAGAGTGCCTTCGCGACGGCGGCGAAAGCGCAGGACCGCTCCAGCGCGCAGCTTCTACGCGACTTCATGCGGGATTTCGTCCGGCAGCAGAAGCAGGCTGCCGAATATGACGACTGGTTTCGACGGCAGGTCGAAACCGGCATCGCAGCCGCCGAAACCGGTGATGTCGTCAGCGCTGCCGATGTCGAAGCGCATTTCGAGCGCCGTCGGGAGGCGACGCGCCAGGGTCTGACGCCGCGCAAATGACACAGGTCGTCTGGACCCGGCCGGCACTGCGCGACCGGGAGACGATCTACGATCATATCGAGCGCGACAATGCGGCCGCCGCGGTGACGCTGGATCTGCTCTTCAGCGATGCGGCGCAGCGTCTGGCTGTCCACCCCGAGCTCGGGCGGGTGGGTCGGGTCGACAAAACCCGAGAGCTCGTCGTGCACCCGAATTACATCCTCGTCTACGATCTCTCGGTTGATCGGATCCGCATTCTCCGCGTGCTCCATGCCGCGAGACAATGGCCGCAGCCTCGCTAGGCGCTGTCGTCCTGCGAGCTGCCGATGCTCAAGCTCCCAGCCTCCCCAGGCTTGCGCCGATATCCCGTCGCCAGCACATAGAGCTCCGAGGAATCGGGCCGGCTGGCGGCGGGCTTCACATTGCGCACGGTGACGAAATCGCGCTTCAGCTCGGCGAGCAGCGCCGCGCTCTCTCCGCCCTGGAACAGCTTGGCCAGGAAGAACCCGCCCGGCGCCAGGATCGTATGCGCGAATTCCAGCGCCGCCTCGGCGAGCCCGATGATCTTGAGGTGGTCGGTCTTCTTGTGACCCGTGGTGTTGGCCGCCATGTCGGACATCACCCCGTCGGCGCGTCCGCCGAGCCGCTGCGTCAGCAGGGCAGGGGCGGCCTCGTCCATGAAATCCATCTCGATCAGTTCGACGCCGGGGATCGGATCGACCGGCAGCAGGTCGATGCCGACGATCCGCCCCTTGCCCTGCTCCAGCCCGATGCGCTTCGCCGCGATCTGGCACCAGCCGCCCGGCGCGCAGCCGAGGTCGATCAGCTTCTGGCCCGGCTTCAGGAATTTGTAGCGGTCGTCCATCTCCTCGAGCTTGAAGGCGGCGCGGGAGCGATGGCCGAGTTCGCGCGCCCGCTTGACATAGGGGTCGTTGAGCTGGCGCTCGAGCCAGAGCTGCGAGGAATGCTTGAGCTTCCCCGCCTTCTTCACCTTCACCCGGAGATCCCGGGCTCCGGCGACTTTCGATTTGCCGCCCGATTTGCCGACGCTCATGCCTGGTCCATTCCTGTCGGGCTCACGCCTGTGCGACGCCGCTCACGCCGCTGACGCGGGGCTCATGCCGGCCTGCGCCGCCACCAGGCCCGGTCCTCATGCATCATCCGCAGCAAAATGCCTTCGCGCAGGCCCCGATCGGCGATGCGGACGCGGTCGCTGGGAAAGGCGCGCCTGATCGCCTCGAAGATCGCGCAGCCCGCCAGCACGAGATCGGCCCGTTCCCGCCCGATGCAGGCATTGGCCGCCCGTGCGGCATAGTCCATATCGATCAGCCGGTCGATGACCGAGCAGATATCCTCCTGGCGCATCCACAGCCCGTCCACCACGCGGCGGTCGTAGCGGGGCAGGTCGAGATGGATGCCGGCCACGGTGGTGACGGTGCCGGAGGTCCCGAGCAGGTGGAAATTCCGCGCCCCGCGCGCGCCCGCCGCCTTCTTGACGAAGGGCTCCAGCGCCTGCGCGCAATCCTCGACCATGCGCTCGAACAGCTCGCGCCCGACCTCGAAGCCGCCATAGCGCTCCGCCACGGTCACCACGCCGATCGGCAGCGACGCCCATTCCTTGATCCGCGCCGCCGGATCGCGCGCCTCGTTGCGCCCGCCCATCCAGATGATCTCGGTGGAGCCGCCGCCGATGTCGAAGACGATCACCCCTTCCGCGGCGGGGTCGGCCAGCGCGGCACATCCCGACACCGCGAGCGAGGCTTCCGTGCGCTGGTCGACGATCTCGAGTTCGAGCTCCGCCTCCCGGGCCACGCGCCGCACGAATTCGAGCCCATTGGTCGCGGCGCGGCAGGCTTCGGTGGTCACCAGCCTGGCGCGGGTGACGCCGCGCTGCACCATCTTGACCTGGCAGATTTTGAGCGCCTCGACGGCGCGATCCATCGCCGCCTCGTTCAGCCGCCCGCTGGCGGCGAGCCCTTCGCCGAGGCGCACGATCCGCGAAAACGCGTCGACGACCCGAAACCCATGCTGCGCCGGGCGCGCGATCAGCAGCCGGCAATTATTGGTGCCGAGATCCAGCGCCGCATAGGTCGCGGCCGGCGGCCGGGGCGCATAATCCGGGGCCGCATAGGCTTGCTGCGGGCGGGGCAGGGCGGACAGCGACAGGCCGGCGAGGGGAGCCGCACCGGATGGGGCGGTATCGCCATGGCTCCCCTTGGGCGCCGCATGCGCGACGCCACTGTCGTGCCGATCCTCGACGGCCACCGCGTCCATCCTCTCGGCAGCCGCGGATCCTGCGACCCTGCGGCGAGGCCGGACGACATGTCCGGCTGCCTGTTCGGGACAGAGCGTAACAACAGCTTGACGCCGGTGCCAAGCGGAAACCTCCGGCGGGGCGGCGGCGTCTTGCGGCGCGGGGCGTGGATCGGCCAGTCTGGCGGCAGGGCCGCGCCGAGCCGGCCGATCAGGGCAGGACGACGCCATCATGGCCGCAAACCGCTATCTTCTCGCGATCGACCAGGGCACCACCTCGTCGCGCGCCATCGTCTTCGATGCCGGGCTCAAGCCCGTCGCCTCGGCCCAGCAGGAATATCAACAGCATTTTCCTGCCTCCGGCTGGGTGGAGCACGAGCCGGAGGACATCTGGTCCAGCGTCGTCGCCACCTGTCGCGCCGCCCTCGACAAGGCCGGGCTGGACGCCAAAGCCATCGCCGCGATCGGCATCACCAACCAGCGCGAGACGACGCTGCTCTGGGACCGCCGCACCGGCCGTGCCGTCCACCGCGCCATCGTCTGGCAGGATCGGCGCACCGCCCCGCTCTGCGCCGAGCTCGTCGCGGCGGGGCACGAGGCCTTGGTGGCCGAGCGCACCGGCCTGCGCATCGACCCCTATTTCTCCGGCACAAAAATCGCCTGGCTGCTCGATCACGTGCCGGGCGCGCGGCGCCGCGCCGAGGCGGGCGAGCTCGCCTTCGGCACCGTCGACAGTTTCCTGCTCTGGCGCCTGACCGGCGGAGCGGTCCACGCCACCGACGCCACCAATGCCGCCCGCACCCTGCTCTTCGACATCAGGCGCGGCGTCTGGGACCAGGATCTCCTGGCCCTGCTCGGCATCCCCGCCGCGATCCTGCCGGAGGTCCGCGACTGCGCCTGCCATTTCGGCGACACCACCCCCGACCTCTTCGGCACGGCGATCCCGATTCGCGGCATGGCGGGCGACCAGCAGGCGGCGACGATCGGCCAGGCCTGTTTCACCCCCGGCATGGTCAAATCGACCTATGGCACCGGCTGCTTCGCGCTGCTCAACACCGGCTCCACCGCCGTCGCCTCGAAGAACCGCCTGCTCAGCACCATCGCCTATCAGCTGAACGGCGAGCGCAGCTACGCCCTCGAAGGCTCGATCTTCATCGCCGGCGCGGCGGTGCAATGGCTGCGCGACGGGCTCGGCCTGATCGCCCATGCCAGCGAGACCGGCCCGCTGGCGGAGGCGGCGGACCCGGCGCAGGAGGTCTATCTCGTGCCGGCCTTCGTCGGCCTCGGCGCGCCGCATTGGGATGCGCAGGCGCGCGGCGCGATGTTCGGGCTGACGCGCAATACCGGCCCCCGCGAATTCGCCCGCGCGGCGCTGGAGAGCGTCTGCTACCAGACGCTCGACCTGATCGAGGCGATGCAGGCCGATTGGCCCGACGCCAGGCATGGCCGCGCGATCCTGCGCGTCGATGGCGGCATGGTCGCCTCCGACTGGACGATGCAGCGCCTCGCCGACATTCTCGGCCTGCCGATCGACCGCCCCTCCGTGCTGGAGACGACGGCGCTGGGCGCGGCCTATCTGGCCGGGCTCGACGCCGGGCTGCTGCCCGAGCCCGAGCGTTTCGCCGATCTCTGGCGCTTGGAGCGCCGCTTCAGCCCGGCTATGGCGGAGGCGGAGCGCGGCCGCAAGGTGGCCGGCTGGCGCGACAGCGTGCGCCGGACGCTGACCGGCACCTGAGCCGACGCGTCGCAGCGGGGCCGGGACGCGGCGGGCAAAGCGGCGCGGGCGGGCGGCAGGCCGACGGGCGCCTCCGGCGAGACCCGGCTCGACCGGCGTTTCGCGCCAAGCCTTTTCGCTCGGAGCTCGGAAAGCCTTTTCGCAGACGGACGGCGGCGTGGCGCGCCCAAGGCTCGGCGTTCAGTGTTTTGCCCGGCGGGAGTGGGGCAGGGGTGTCGTCAAAGTTTCATCATCCCTGCAATCGGGGCTTGCCATCCGCGCAGCCATTGATTAGACCGCGCCACACCAACGCGAGCGCCGCAAACCAGCGCAAAGCACCGTTGGGGGATCGTCTAACGGTAGGACCCCAGACTCTGACTCTGGTTGTCTAGGTTCGAATCCTAGTCCCCCAGCCACTCGCGTGGCTCCGCTGCAAATTCTCGCTCTTTCGTCCATTGCCCCGCTGCGCGATCGTATCCGATCGCCCGCGCCGCCCGCGTCTCGGCCAGCTCGTTCGCCCGCAACCTCTCATCCGCCCTGTCGGACCAGCCCGCCTTCCGCCTCAGCGCAGGCCGCCGGGGGGCAGCGGCGGCTCTTCGTTGAGCAGGGTGATCGTCACGCGGCGGTTCTGGGGGACATAAGGGTTGTCGGGGAAGACCGGCTCGGTGTCGGCGCGGCCCACCACGGAAGCGAAGCGGTCATTGGGCATGCCCGCCGACGACAGCACCTCGCGCACCGCCAGCGCACGGCCGGCGGTGAGGTTCCAGGAATCGACGCTTTGCACGGAGCCGGGGCGCGCGGCGGCGGTGTGGCCGGTGACGGAGAGCCGGTTCGGCAGCCGGCGCAGGGTCGGCGCCAGCGCCTTCAGCACCAGCCTTGTGCGCTCATAGGGCTGGACGGAATTTTCCGGAAACATCGACCGCCCCTGCTCGTCGACGAGGGAGACGTTGATCCCGTCCTTGGTCACCTCGATGACGATGTTGCGGGACAATTCGGCGACCTCCGGCAGGGTCTGCAGCGCCTGCCGCAGGCTGGCGACGGCGCTGTGGTCGGCCTGCGAACCGGAGGCCGGGCGGCTCGCCTCGCGGTCGCTGGCGCGCCCCGAGGTCCGGCGCGAGCCGTCCTGCTTGCTGGTGCCCATCGCCGTGTCGCGCGGCACCGAGGATCTGTTGCCCGAGCTGTCGAGCGCGGTACCCATCAAGATGCCGCCGGCGCCGCTGTTGCTGGGGCTGAGCGCCGCCGGCGCGAAATACTCCGCCAGCCCGACCTTCTGCTCCTGGGTGGTCATGCTGATCAGCCACATCAACAGGAAGAACGCCATCATCGCGGTCACGAAATCCGCATAGGCGATCTTCCAGGCCCCGCCATGATGGGCGTGAGCGGCCTTCTTGACCTTCTTGATGATGATCGGCTGGATCGGATTGGCCATTGGGTGCCTTCTGGCGAATGGGTCAGATATTGGCGGGCAGGTTCGCGGTCGCCGCCTCAACCTCGCTGAAGCTCGGGCGGACGTCGCTCATCAGCGCCTTGCGCGCGAATTCCACCGCCATCACCGGGGGCTGGCCGCTGATATGCGCGAGCAGCCCGGCCTTGAGCGACAGATAATATTTCGATTCCGCCTCGAAGATGCCTTTGAGCGACTGCGCCATCGGGCCGAAGAAGCCATAGGCGACGAAGACGCCGAAGAAGGTGCCGACGAGCGCGCCGCCGATCAGATGCCCGAGAACCTCCGGCGGCTCGGTGATCGAGCCCATCGTCTTGATCACGCCGAGCACGGCGGCGACGATGCCCAGCGCCGGGGTGCCGTCGGCGATCGACTGCATCGAGGCGACGATGCGCTCCTGCTCCTGGTGATGCGTCTCCAGCTCCTCGTCCATCAGCGCGTCCATCTCATGGACGTTGTTGGCGCCCATCGTCACCATGCGCATGTAATCGCAGACGAATTCCACGGCGTGGTGGTTGGCGGCGAAGGTCGGGAAGGCGTTGAACAGCGTCGACTGGCTGGGATTCTCGATATGCTGCTCGACGGCGAGCAGGCCCTTCTGCTTGACGAGCTTGTACAGCGAGTACTGCATCCCGAGCAGCTCGACATAGCATTCCTGCTTGTATTTCGGTCCCTTCACCAGCGTGCCCAGCATGGCGGGTACGGCCTTGAGCACCGGAGCGGGGTTGCCGATGATGAAGGCTCCGATGGCAGCGCCGAGGATGATGACGAACTCGAAGGGCTGCCACAGGACGAGAAGTTTGCCGCCCATCGCCGCATAGCCGCCGAAGACGCAGACAAAGACGATGATTGTGCCGACGATCAGCCGCATGAATTGCCACCCCCGGGGCCGCGGCGGATAAGGCCCGCGCGACGCCATTCTCAATCCGACGAAATGACCGATCGAGGTTAAGGTCACGTTTAGGGCAGGGGGTCTGCAGGCCGCGCAGCGTCGTTTTCCGCCTTCGGAGGCCGGGATCGGCCGCGGCAAGGCAGCGCAGGGCAGGCCGGCACGCCCCGCCTCGGCGCCGATTCGCGGGGAGCGCCTGACGCTGCGGCGCATCCTCTTGACCTTCCCGCATGGGAGGCTCCATGTCATCCGCCGCAACGGCGGAATCGACGGGACATCACGTGATCGCGCACCCGATCCTGGGCAGGGCATGGAAGGCGGCGGCTCTCGTCGTCCTCCTGATGCTCGCCTGGGCCGCGCCCGCTCAGGCCCATGCCGGCCATGGCGCGAGGACCGCCGTCGCCGCCGCCGCAAAACCGGCGGCCGCGGCTCAGCCGGACTTCGCCGCCGCGCGCCCGACGGAAGCGGCGGCCCAGTGCCGCGAGCTTCCATCCGCCGCCCCGGAGGCGCCGCGCGCGCCGCAAGGCGAGGGGCTGCACGGCCAGGCCTGCTGCGGCACCATCTGCACGAGCGCGCTCATCCTGCGCGAGATGGCGTCCCTGCCACCGCGAACGGCGCATCGCATCAGGCTCGGCCTGCCGGCGCAGACCGGTGCCGCCCCGGCCACGCCCGGCCCGCATGCGCGGCCTCCACGAACCACCGACATCGCCTGAGCGTCGGCCGGCTCCTCAGCCGCGCCGCCAATTGTTCATGCCGATCGTGATGGGTTCCTCCGATGTTGTCCCTCGTCCGCAGCCTCGCGCGCTGCCTGATCGCGCCCCTGGCGCTGTCGATCTTTGCCACGCCACTCGCCGCCCATGAGGGCCACGACCATGGCGCCCCCGCCGCTCCCGCCGCTGCCGCGACCGACGGCTCCGCGCGCATCAGCCTGCATTCCGACAGCTATGAGCTGGTCGGCATCCTGCGCGGCGACCGGCTGACGCTGTTTCTGGACCGCTATGCCGGCAACGAACCGGTGACCGATGCCGGGCTGGCGGTGACGATCGGCACCGGCGGCGAGGTCGCCGCCACGCCGACGCCGGAGGGGACCTATCTCGTCGCGTCGCCGCTGCTGCCGGGGGCGGGGCCGCTCGAGCTCGTCTTCGCCATCACCCATCCCGGTGGCGACGATCTGCTGATCGGCACGCTCGAGCGTCCGGCCGCCGCCCCGCCGGCCGCTTCCTCCGCGACGGCGGGCGCGATGGCGCCGGGCGCGAGCCTCGCCATCGCCGGGCGACAGGTCCCGGTCCTCTATCTCGCCACCGGCGGCGCGCTGGCCTTCGGCCTGCTGTTCGGGGCGGGGCTGCGCAGCAGCCGGCGGATCGTGCCGACCATGGCCGTTATGGCGCTGATGCTGCTCGCCGGCACGGTGATCGCGACGGCCCATGAGGGCCATGATCACGGGGAGGCGAAGGCCGCCCTGCCCAGCGGGGACACGCCGCGCCGGCTCGCCGACGGAGCGGTCTTCGCGCCGAAGCCGACGCAGCGTCTGCTCGAGATCCGCACCCAGGTGACGCGGCCGGAGGAGGCGCGCAGGACCATCGGCTTCGTCGGCCGGGTGATCGCCGATCCCAACCGCTCCGGCCAGGTCCAGAGCATCACCGGCGGCCGCGTCCTCGCCCCCGCCGGCGGGCTGCCGCGCCTCGGCCAGGCGGTGAAGCGCGGCGATCTCCTGGCCTCCGTCGAGCAGGCGGTGCCGCAGGCCGACCGCACCACCATCGCGGAGCGCGTCGGCGAGATCGAGCAGCAGATCGCGATGGTCGAGGCGAAGCTGAAACGCTCGCGCGGGCTCGCCGAGCGCGCCATCGCGCCGCAGAGCCAGGTGATCGACGCGGAGATCGAGCTCGCTGGGCTGATGCGGCGCCGCGAGATCGTCGGGCGCATCCGCATCGAACCGGAAGAATTGCGCGCGCCGCTCGACGGTGTCGTCTCCGCCGTCCGGGTCGTGGCCGGCCAGGTCGTCGGCTCGCAGGACATCCTCTTCCAGATCGTCGATCCCGCCGGTTTCTGGGTCGAGGCCCTGTCCTATGGCGAGGCCGAGCTGTCGTCGCTCGGCGCCGCCTCGGCCGTCCTGCCCGACGGCAAGCCGCTTGCTCTGTCCTTCCGCGGCGTCGGGCGGGCGCTGCAGCAGCAGGCGACGCTGGTGCAGTTCGCGATCGAAAACGCCCCTGCCGCCATCGCCGTCGGCCAGCCGGTGCGGGTGACTGCGCAGACCGGCACCGTCACCAGCGGCATCATCCTGCCGCGCGGCGCCGTGGTGCGCGGCGCCAATGGCGAGGCCCTGGTCTGGCGCCATACCGATCCCGAGCGCTTCGACGCACGCCCGGTCCGCACCGAGCCCTTCGACGCGACGCGGCTGGTGATCCGCGCCGGAATCGCGCCGGGCGAGCGCATCGTGGTGCGCGGCGCCGAACACCTCAACCAGATCCGCTGAGGCCGGCCGCCCATGTTCAATCTTCTCGTCTCGGCCAGCCTGCGCAACCGGCTCTTCGTCATCGCCGCCGCGCTCGTCCTCGTCGCCTATGGCAGCTTCGTGCTGCCGCGCATCCCGGTGGACGTCTTCCCCGATCTCAACCGCCCGACCGTCACGCTGATGACGGAGGCGGAGGGACTCGCCCCGCAGGAGGTCGAGCAGCTCGTCACCTACCCGCTGGAAACGGCGATGAACGGCATGCCCGGCGTGCTGCGCGTGCGCTCCGTCTCGGGCGTCGGCCTCTCGATCACCTATGTCGAATTCGATTGGGGGACCGACATCTACCGCTCGCGCCAGCTGGTCGCCGAGCGGCTCTCGCTCGTCCGCGAGCAGCTGCCGCGCGGCGTCAACCCGCAGATGGGCCCGGTCTCCTCGATCATGGGCGAGATCATGCTGGTCGCGGTGACGGGAGAGCAGGCCTCGCCGATGGAGGTGCGCGAAATCGCCGATTTCGTGATCCGACCGCAATTGCTCACCCTGTCCGGCGTCTCCCAGGTGATCCCGATCGGCGGCGAGGTCCGCCAGTACCGCATCACCCCGGATCTCGCTGCGATGCAGGCGCTCGACGTCAGCCATGAGCAGATCGAGGCGGCGGTGACGCGCTTCGGCACCAATACCGGCGGCGGCTTCGTCGACCAGCAGGGGCGCGAATATCTGATCCGCAATCTCGGCCTGACGCAGAAGCTCGAGGATCTCAGGAACACGGTGGTGGCGCCGCGCCAGGGCCAGCCGATCCTGCTGCACCAGATCGCCCGGGTCGATTTCGCGGCGCGGGTCAAGCGCGGCGATGCCGGCTATCAGGGCAAGCCGGCGGTGATCATCGGCATCCAGAAGCAGCCGGAGGCGGATACGGTCAAGCTGACGCAGCGCATCGAGGCGGCGTTGGCCGAGGTGCAGAAGACGCTGCCGCCCGGCCTCTCCGCGACCAATGTCCAGTTCCGCCAGGCCAGCTTCATCGAGACCTCGATCGCCAATGTCGAGCGCGTCCTGCTGGAGGCGGCGGCCGTGGTCGCCGTCATCCTGCTGCTCTTCCTGATGAACATCCGCGCCACGCTGATCTCGCTGACGGCGATCCCGGTCTCGATCCTGACGACGGTGCTGGTCTTCCAGGCCTTCGGCCTGACCATCAACACGATGACGCTGGGCGGGCTGGCCATCGCCATCGGCGAGCTCGTCGACGATGCCGTGGTCGATGTCGAGAACATTCTGCGGCGGCTGAAGCAGAACCGCGAGAGCCAGGCGCCGCAGCCGGTGCTGGCGGTGATCGCGGCCGCCTCGCAGGAGGTACGCTCCGGCATCGTCTACGCCACGGCGATCATCATTCTGGTCTTCATCCCGCTCTTCGCCCTCTCGGGGATCGAGGGCCGGCTCTTCGCGCCGCTCGGCATCGCCTATATCGTCTCGATCCTGGCCTCGCTGATCGTCTCGATCACGCTCACCCCGGTGATGGCCTATTACCTGCTCTCGGGCGCAGGCAGCGCGCATCGCCGCGAGAGCTTCGTCGTGCGGCAGCTGAAGCGCGGCAATGCGGCGCTGCTGCGCTTCGCCTTCGCCGGCCGCAACGCGCTGTTCCTGCTGGTCGGGCTGGGCGTGGCCCTGGCCGTCTATGGCGCGACGCTGCTGCCGCGCACCTTCCTGCCGCCCTTCAACGAGGGCACGCTGGTGGTCTCGCTGCAGTACAATCCCGGCATTTCGCTGGCCGAGAGCCACCGGCTCGGGCTGCTGGCCGAGAGGCTCGCCTTGCAGGTCCCGGAGGTGAAATCGATCGGCCGCCGCACCGGCCGCGCCGAGCTCGACGAGCACGCCGAAGGTGTCCATTCCTCCGAGGTCGATATCGACCTGCATCGCTCGGACCGCCCCAAGGAGGCGGTCCATGCCGATATCCGCGCGGCGCTCAGTGTGCTGCCGGTCTCGGTCAATATCGGCCAGCCGATCAGCCACAGGCTCGACCACATGCTCTCGGGCGTGCGCGCGCAGATCGCCCTGAAGGTCTATGGCGACGATCTCGATACCATCCGCAGCCTGGCGGAAACGCTGCGCGAGCGGCTCGCGGCGGTGCCAGGCCTCGTCGATCTGCAGATCGAGCGGCAGGTCCGCATCCCGCAGCTGCGCATAGACGTCGACCACGACAAGGCGGCGCTCTACGGCCTCACCCCGGCGAGCGTCACCCAGGCGCTGGAGACCCTGTCGAACGGCCGCACCGTGTCGCAGATCGTCGACGGCAACCGGCGCTACGACGTGGTGCTGCGGCTCGCCGACCAGGACCGCTCCACCACGGGGCTGGAGGATCTGCTGATCGCCACCCCGAACGGACACATCCCCCTGCGCCTGATCGCTGCCGTGTCGGAGACCGACGGCCCCAACCAGATCCAGCGCGAGAACGGCCAGCGCCGCATCGCGGTCTACGGCAATGGCGACGGGCAGCGCGACATGACGGCGATCATCGCCGATATCCGCCGCATCGTCGCGCAGACCCCCCTGCCGCAGGGCTATGTCACGCGCCTCGAAGGCACGTTCCAGGCGCAGGAGGAGGCGACCTTGCGCATAGGCCTGCTCAGCCTGGTGTCGCTGGCGCTGATCTTCGTCGTGCTGTTCACCCGCTACCAATCGGCGGTGCTGGCGCTGATCGTCATGGGCAACATCCCGCTGGCGCTGATCGGCAGCGTGGTGGCGCTGCACCTCGCGGGCCAGCCTCTGTCGGTGGCGTCGATGGTCGGCTTCATCACCCTCGCCGGCATCTCCGCCCGCAACGGCATCCTGAAAATCTCCCACTACATCAACCTCGTTCTCTACGAGGGCGAGCGCTTCGGGCGCGATCTCGTCATCCGCGGCAGTCTGGAACGGCTCACCCCCGTGCTGATGACCGCGCTCTCGGCCGGGCTCGCGCTGATTCCGCTGCTCTACGGCGCCGATGAACCGGGCCGCGAGATCCTGCACCCGGTCGCGGTGACCATCTTCGGCGGGCTGATCTCGGCGACGATCATCGACACCGTGCTGACCCCGGTGCTGTTCCTGAGCTTCGGCCGGCGCCCGCTGGAACGCATCGTCGCCGGCCGGGCGCAGGCCACCGGCCCTCTGTCCCCCACAGAAGCCTTCTGACCCCGCAAAGGAGAGTACCCATGCTCAAGCTGTTGTCGTCGCTCGCTCTGTTCGCCATGGCGACCGCGGCGTCCGCCCATGAACTCGCCAAGGGCCCCAATGGCGGGCCGATGGTCGACGTCGCCGGGCATCACGTCGAGATGGTGGCCAAGGGCACCGAGCTCGTCCTCTATCTCAGCGATGCCGCGGACAAGCCGCTGGCCTCGGCCGGGACCAAGGCGGCGCGTGCCATCATCCAGGACAGCGGCCGGACGGCGACGGTGGCGCTCGCGGCGGTGGCGCCCAACAAGCTCGTGGGAACGCTCGCCCAGCCGCTGGGGACGGGCGCCAAGATCGTCGTCTCCGCGACGCTGGCGGACGGTCACGCGCTGCAGGCCCGCTTCACCGCGAACTGAGCCGGCCGGCGGGGCAGGGCGGCCGGCCTGCGTCCGCTCCGCGGGCGGTTGCGGATCGCCGCCGCTTGCGCTGCTATGCGCCGGCCGCGACGCCGCGGCTGCCGGCCTCGGCCCCGATCCGGCACGACCTCCCGCCCTCGATCTCTCGCCGCCAGGACAGCCGCCATGCCCCATCTCGCCGCCTCACCCGAGACCTGCCATTGGGGCTATTTCGACGCGTCTGTGCAGCCCGTCCTCAGCATACGCAGCGGCGACACGGTGACGATCGACACGGTCAGCGGCAGCGCCGAGGTGCTGCCGCCCGAGGGCTTCCACATCCCGCCGGAACTGCTCGCCATCCATGCCGCGCAGCAGGGCATCCCGTTCGGCCCGCATATCCTGACCGGGCCGGTGCATGTCGAAGGCGCCGAACCCGGCGACGTGCTCGAGGTCGCCATCGAGGCGATCGAGCTCCGGCAGGATTGGGGCTTCAATTTCAGCCGGCCGCTGGCCGGCACGCTGCCCGATGATTTCCCGGATTATCACCTGATGACGATCCCGCTCGATCGGCAGCGCAATCTGGCGACGATGCCCTGGGGGCTCGAACTCCCGCTGCAACCCTTCTTCGGGGTCCTGGGGGTCGCGCCGCCGGCTAGCTGGCGGCGCTGCACCTCGATCATCCCCCGCGCCTTCGGCGGCAATATCGACAACAAGGAACTCGTCGCCGGAACCACGCTGTTCCTGCCGGTCTTCGCGAAGGGGGCGCTGTTCTCCTGCGGCGACGGACATGGGCGGCAGGGCGATGGCGAGGTCAACGTCACCGCCATCGAGACCGCGCTGTCGGGCCGCTTCCGGCTGACCGTCCGCAAGGACCTGTCCTTCACCTATCCGCGCGCGGAGACGCCGACGCATCTGATCACCTTCGGCATGGATCCCGATCTCGACCGCTGCGCCGAGATCGCCCTGCGCGACATGATCGCGTTGATCGTCGAGCGCGTCGGCATCACCCGCGAACAGGCCTATGCCTTGTGCAGCATCGCCGCCGATCTGCGCATCACGCAGACGGTCAACCAGCACAAGGGCGTCCATTGCATGCTGGACAAATCGCTGGTCTGACCGGGATGGGGCCGGGGGCTCTCGGGAGCGCGCTAGCAGGCGGTCCTGAGCGGGGCCGCGTCCTCGCTTTTCTGCGAGGCGAGCAGCAGCGCCCGTCGCGCGCGCTCGATGATCGCCGCCTGCTGCCGCGCGGCGCTCGCCTCCGAAATATCGCCGATCAGGCGCAGCGCCTCGACCGCGACGGCGGCGGCGCGGGCCGCCTGGGCGGCGCTGGCGGCGCCAGCCATGGAGGGCTGTTCCTGCGCCAGCCGCGCCACCGAATCCTCCTGCTGGAGGATGGTGCGCAGCGCGCTGGCGGCGATGCTGAGGCGCTCGAAATCCGTGGTGATCGTGTTCATAGCCAAGGTCTGCATGGATTTAGCCGGCCTGTCCTTGACGCCGATCAAGTTGTACAGATTTGCCGACACAGGAACGCGCGGCCGCGCCGGAACCTTTCGGTCCGGCGGGGGGTTGTGCTTGGCCGAACTCGCGCACGGACATGGTTGGCTCCCAAGCCAGGCGGGCGGCGTGCTGCACCATCCGCCGGAGCCGACTGAATGCGCAGGCCGATCATTTCCTCATCGTCGCGCGATGGGCTCGTCCTCCCGGCCGGCCCGAGCTTCGGCGCGCTCGGCGTCGCGGCGCTGATCATCACCGGGCTCTATGTCGGCCGCGAGGTCTTCATCCCCGTCGCGCTGGCGATCCTGCTGAGCTTCGTTCTGGCACCGCTGGTGCGTGGCCTGCGCAAGCTGCGGGTGCCGCGGTCGCTGGCGGTGGTGCTCGTCGTGCTCGTGGCCTTCGCCGCCTTGTCGGCGCTCGCCGTGTTGATGGCGACGCAGGTCGCGCAGCTCGCCGGAGAATTGCCGCGCTACCAGATGACGATGCGCGAGAAGATCGCCTCGCTGCGGGGATCGACGGCCGGTAGCGGCGCTCTCGAACGCGCCTCCGAGATGCTGCAGGATCTCGGCAAGGAGCTGGACAGGCCGAAATCGGCGACGGAGCTGACCGGTCCGCCGCCGGGCGAGCCCGGCGCCGAAGCCAAGCCGATCCCGGTCGAGGTCAGGCCGCCGGAGCCGACCTCGCTGCAGACGCTCGGCTCGTTCCTGAGGCCGCTGGTCCACCCGCTGACCACCACCGGCATCGTGCTGGTCTTCGTGATCTTCATCCTGCTGCAGCGCGAGGATCTGCGAAACCGCTTCATCCGCCTCGCCGGAACCTATGACCTGCAGAAGACCACCGCCGCGCTCGACGATGCGGCGGCGCGGCTCAGCCGGCTCTTCGTCAGCCAGCTGCTGCTCAACTCCGGTTTCGGACTGGGCATTGGCATCGGGCTCTGGATCATTGGCGTGCCCAATCCGGCGCTGTGGGGCGTGCTCACCGGCATCATGCGCTTCGTCCCCTATGTCGGGGCGATCATCTCGGCCGCCTTTCCGCTGGCGCTGGCGGCGGCGGTCGATCCGGGCTGGACCATGCTGCTCTGGGCCGGGCTGCTCTTCCTCGTCGCCGAGCCGCTGGCCGCCCATGTGCTGGAGCCGCTGGTCTATGGCCGCTCGACCGGGCTGTCTCCCGTCGCCGTCGTCGCCTCCGCGACCTTCTGGACCTGGCTCTGGGGACCGATCGGCCTGGTGCTCGCCATGCCGCTGACCATCTGCCTCGTCGTCCTCGGCCGCCATGTCGAGAAGCTCGAATTTCTGGACGTGCTGCTCGGCGACAGGCCGGCCCTCTCGCCTCCGGAAATCTTCTATCAGCGCGTCCTCTCCGGCGATCCGGCCGAGACCGCCGACAAGGCCGAGGAGGTGCTGAAGGAACGCTCGCTCTCGGCCTATTACGACGAGGTCGCGCTGGAAGGGCTGCGGCTCGCCAAGGCCGATCTGGTGCGCGGCGTGCTCGACGAGGAGCGCGTCGCCCGCATTCTCGAGACCGTGCGCGAAGTCGTCGAGGATCTCGCCGATCATGACGACCGCGCCCCGCAGCCGGGCGACGCGACCACCGATGCCGAAGCCGTCGACGCGGTCGAATCGACCGATGACCGCGAAGGCGCATCCGATCTGCCGGTGCTTGCGCCCGAGGAGATGGCGCCGCCCTTCAGGAACGAGGACAGCGTCGTCTGCATCGCCGGGCAGGGGCCGCTGGACGAGGCGGCCGCGATCATGCTGGCGCAGCTGCTGGACAAGCACGGCATCCGCACGGCGGTGGAATCGCCGGAGGCGCTGGCCCGGCCCAACGTCGTCGATCTCCAGGCGCGGAAATACGCGCTGGTCTGCCTCTGCTATATCGACGCCGGCAGCCCGGCCCATATGCGCTATAATCTGCGCCGCCTGCGCCGGCGGCTGCCCGATGCCAGCCTGATGCTGGCCTGCCTGAGCCTGCCGGCCGGCGCGACGAGTTCCGTGCTCGGCGACGACACCCGGGCGGATCTGGTGGCGGGCAGCCTGCGCGAGGCGGTGAAGCTCTGCATCGACGCGGTCCGCTTGCCGCCGACCGCGGGCGAGACCGCGGCGCTCGACGCGCCGAAGGCCGCCAACCTCGCCTGATCAGCCGGCGATAACGCCCTTGCGCAGCAGGAAACAGCCATAGGGGCGAGGATCGCCGACCTGCACGACCGCGAAGGCCGCCCGGGCGGCGTCGTAGAAGGCGAAGCGCTCGATGCCGACGAGCGGCATCGGCCTGCCGGCCGCGCTGTCGAGCTCCTCCTGCACCGCGATCTGCACAGGCGGAATCTGCGCGGGCTCGTCGACCACCAGCATGCGCCGCACCGGCTCCGGCTCGAAATCATCGATCGGCAGCACCGAGAGGATGGCCTTGGCCGCGCGCTGCATCGTCAGCCCGGGCAGGCGGACCAGCCGGCCGCTCGTCGTGGCGCGGGCGATCGTCTCGGCCGGATGATTGGCGTCGACGAGAGCGAGATCGTCGCCATGCCCCATGGCGGCGAGCAGCCAGAGCAGATCGGCGGAGAGGACGGGATCGAGGCCCTTCAGCATGGCGGTTTCCTCAGGCGCGGCCGCGCCGTTCCAGATAGATGCGTCGCGCGGTGCCGCCCATGATCGCTGTCCGCGCCGCCATGTCCAGCGGGGCGAGCAGCTCCTCCACCGCTTCCACCCAGCGGGAATAGCTGCTGCGCAGGGTCAGCACCGGCCAGTCGCTGCCCCAGATCAGCCGATCCGGCCCGAATTGCGCGAGGAGATGGTCGAAGACCGGACGCAGCGTCTCCAGCGTCCAGTCTTCCGCCGCCTCCGTCACCAGCCCCGACAGCTTGCAGCAGACGTTCGGATGGGCCGCCAGGGCCGCGATGCCGGAGCGCCATCCCTCCAGCCGCCCGCCGACCAGATCGGGCTTGGCGGCGTGATCGACGACGCAGACCAGCCCGGGGCTGCGCGCCAGCCGTCGCAGCAGCGGCGCGATATGATGCGGCCGCAGCAGCGCGTCGAAGACCAGGCCATGGCGGGACAGAGCGGCGAAGGCCGGGTCGAGCGCCGCGCGTTCCAGCCAGAGCGGATCGGCTATGTCATGCACCATCGGCCGCAAGCCGACGAGCAGGGGTTCTTCGGCGAGCCTTTCGATCCGCTCCGCGGCATCGGGCGCGTCGAAATCGCTCCAACCGACGACGCCGGCGACGAAGCCGGTATGCCGCGCCGTCTCCAGCAGGAACTCCGTCTCGGCCTCGGTCGGCGCGGCCTGCACGAGGATGGTGCGGTCGATGCGATGGGCGGCGAGCAGAGGCGCCAGGTCATCGGGGCCGAAATCCCGGAAGATCGCCCCGAGCTCGGGCGTCAGCCAGCCATAATCGCCGCGTGCGAGCCGCCAGACATGCTGATGCGCATCGATCCGCATGGCGTCAGCCCGGCACCGGCACATCGGCCCCGAGCAGGCCCTGCGCCTTCAGCGCCTCCCAGAGCGCGGCCGGCACCGGCGTCGCCAGCTCGGCGATCTGATCCGCCACTTCCGCCGGCGACACCGCGCCCATCACCAGGCTGCTGACCGCCGGATGGCCCAGCGGGAAATGCAGCGCGGCGCGCCGCAGCGGCACGTCATGATGCCGACAAACCGCCTCGATCGCGGCGACGCGCGCCAGGACCGCGGGCGACGCGGGGGCGTAATTATACTTCGCGCCAGCGACCGCTCCCGTCGCGAGAATGCCGGAGTTGAATACTCCGCCCAGCATCAGCCCGATCCGCTTCTCCAGCGCGAGCGGCATGAAGCCCGCGAGCGCCGGCTGTTCGAGCAGCGAATAGCGCCCGGCGAGCAGCATCGTGTCGAAATCGCCCGCGCGTGCGAAACGCTCGCACATCTCCGCCTCGTTCACCCCGACGCCGATGGCCTTCACCGTCCCGGCCGTCCGCAGCCGCTCTAGCGCCCGGTAGGCGCCGTCCATCGCCTCGCGGAAGCGGCTCTCGATCCGCTCCGCCCCATGCGTCCAGACATCGACATCATGGATCAGCACGATGTCGAAGCGATCGACTCCCAGCCGCAGCGCCGATTGTTCGAGCGAGCGCATGGCGCCATCATGCGAATAGTCGAAGCGCAGAGCGTGAGGCAGGCCGCCATGATAGCCCGAGCCGTCGCCGCGGCCGGCGAAAGGCTCTGCCACGCGCCCGATCTTGGTCGAGATCACCACCCCGTCCCGCCGCGCCCGGCGCAGCGCCGCGCCGATCCGATGCTCGGAGAGCCCATGCCCGTAGAGCGGCGAGGTGTCGATCAGCGTCACCCCGCCGGCCAGCGCGGCCTCGACGGTCGCCACGGCCTCGGCCTCGTCCAGCCGCGCATAGAGATCCCCAAGCGGCGCCCCGCCGAAGCCGAGCACCGAGACGGGACGGCCGCTGCGTCCGAGCCGGCGGGTGGCGATGGTCGAAGGCGGGGAGGGATGAGGCATGGCATCGCGTCCGGGACAGGCTGCCTCAGTATGTGCATCCCAACATGTTAGCTTGCAACCGCTAAAGTTCGGTCCTAGTCTTATCGAATTGGTGGTCGCTGCTGCAGGCCTGCATGCCGCTCCCGCCACGCTCCTCCGCCGCCTCTCTGCGAAAGCCCGTTTCATGGCCCTCGATCCCAACCGCTTCGGCCTCTCCTGCGCCATCACCACACCGATGCGGGAGGGTGGAGCCGTCGACCTGCCGCGCCTCGTCCATCATGCGCGGCATGTGCTGGCCAATGGCTGCGACAGCATCACCCTGTTCGGCACCACGGGGGAGGGCGCGGCTTTGGGACCGCAGGCGCGCATCGCCATGCTCGGCGCGGTGATCGGGGCGGGGATCGATCCGGCGCGGCAGGTCTATGCCGGCGTGGCCGCCTCCTCCCTGCACGAAGCGGTCGAACAGGCGCGCCAGGCGCTGCATGCCGGCGTCAAGGGGCTGCTCGTGGCGCCGCCCTTCTACTTCAAGGGCGTCGGCGATGACGGGCTGTTCCAATGGTTCTCGCAGCTCTTCGAGACCGTCGGCCCGTCGATGCGCAACGTCATCCTCTACCACATCCCTTCGGTGACCGCGGTCCCGATCAGCATCGAGCTGGTGCAGCGCCTCAAGACGGCCTTTCCCGGCGTCGTCACCGGCATCAAGGATTCCTCCGGCGACTATGCCAGCACCGAGGCCTTCCTCGAGGCGCATGGCGAGCTCGCGATCCTGGTCGGCGACGAGCGCCAGCTCGCCCGCGCCGTCCGCGCCGGCGCCGAGGGCTCGATCTGCGGCGTGGCCAATCTGGTGCCGCATCTGCTGCGGCCGCTGGTCTATGAGGGCACGGAGAACGCCGTGGTGAACACGCTGGTCGACGAGATCGTCAGCTACCCCGTGATGGCGGCGGTCAAGGCGCTGACCGGCCATGTCCATCGCGACGACGGCTATGGCGCGATGCGCGCCCCGCTGCAGGCCTTGGAGCCGGCGGCGCGGGCGAGGCTCTTCGCCGCCTTCGACCGGATCACCATGGCCAGGGCCGCCTGAGCCGGAGGGCGCGATGACGAACGCCGACGACAGCGAGCGCGAAGGCGAGCCGCTGAAGCTGCGGGAGCGGGCCTATGCCAGCTTCACGGAGAAGCTTCTGGCCCGCGACATCAAGCCCGGCCAGTTCGTCACCCAGCGCGAGCTGGTCTCGATGACCGGCATGCCGCTCGGCGCCATCCGCGAATTGATCCCGCGGCTCGAGGCGGAAGGGCTGATCAAGACGGTGCCGCAGCGCGGCATGCAGGTCGCCCATGTCGATCTCAACCTGATCCGCAACGCCTTCCAGTTCAGGCTCTTCCTCGAAAAGGAGGCGACGGCGCTGTTCACGCAGAACGCGACCGACGCCGAAATCGCCGAGCAGCGCGAGCGGCACGAGGCGATCATCCGCCGGGCCGAAGCGGGCGGCGACCCCGATCTCATCGAGGATGCGGAGGATGTCGACCGGCTGATGCATGAGGCGATCATCGATCATCTCGACAACGACATCGTCTCCAAGGCCTTCCGGGTCACCTGGCTGAAGATCAGGCTGATCCGTCAGTATGAGACCAGGATCCAGAACCACATCCTGCTGCCGGTGATGCAGGACCACATGACCATCATCGCGGCGATCGAAAGCCGCGACCCGCAGGCAGCCGCGGAGGCGATGAGCCTGCATATCGGCAACGCCCGCAACCGGGCGATGAGCTACTGAACGAGACATCTGCGCTGCCGAGGCGGTGGAACCGGGCCGCCCGACCGACAGGACGAGCGAGGCAAAACGAGCCGGAAAACCGGCCGTATCGAGGGAGGAGCCCCCGCCGACATCCAGCCCCGCGCCGGGCTGGCGATGCCGACGATGGTTCGCACAAAGAGGGACCAGAAAAATGACCATCATCAGCAAACGCGACTTTCTCGCCGGCTCGGCCGCAGCGGCGATCTTCATGCCGAGCGTGCTGCGCGCCCAGGCGACGGTGCTGCGCTGGGGCGAGATGCTGCCCGCCACCCATCCGCAGGTGCAGATGGTCGATCGCATCGCCCGTGAGGTGAAGGAGAAGACCGGCGGCCGCATCGACATCCAGTCCTTCCCGGCCGGCCAGCTCGGCTCCGGCAAGGACATGATGGAATCGGTGGCCTCGGGCGCGCTGACCATGACGACGGACGGCGCCGCCGCGCTCGGCTCCTTCCTGCCGCAGCTCTCGGTGATCGAGGCGCCTTATCTCTGGCGCGACGCGGCACATATGGGGCGCGTCGCGAAGGCCCCGGTCTTCACCCAGATGAACGCCGATCTCGAGAAGAAGCGCGGCATGCGCATGGCGGCGGTGACCTATTACGGCAAGCGCCACCTCACCACCGGCTCCAAGCCGGTGAAGAGCGTCGCCGACGTCGCCGGGCTGAAGCTGCGGGTGCCGCCCGTCGACACCTTCCGCGCCATGGTCGAGGCCTGGGGCGCCAAGGCCACCCCGGTCAATTTCAACGAGCTCTATCTCGCGCTGAGCCAGGGCGCAGTCGACGGTCAGGAAAACCCGCTGCCGACGATCCACAGCGCCAAGCTGCAGGAGGTGCAGAAGCATCTCATCCTGACCGGCCACATCATCACGCCGCGCCTCGTCATCGTGAACGGCGAGTTTTGGAAGGGGCTGAAGGAGGCCGATCGCAGCATCCTCGAGGCGGCGATCGCCAATGGCGCGATCTGGCAGGACGAGGAGCTGGGCAGGCAGGAAGGCGCGCTGGTGGCGACGCTGAAGAGCGCCGGCATGTCCGTCACCGAGCCGGATTTGGACTCCTTCCGCAAGCCGGTGCTCGACAGCCTGCCCAAGCAGTTCGAGAGCAAATGGGGCAAGGGCACCTGGGATGCGCTGGCGGCGCTGTGAGCCGCGCGCGCCGGAAGGGCCGCATCGCCGTGGCCGGGCCCGTCCCGGCCATTCCGCTCCTCCCGCGAGAGGCGCGGTGCCGGGGGGCGCGGAAGCGCGCCGTCACGACCGGCCGCTACCCGGCCTTTCCATCCCATTTATCGTCGCGTGAGCCATGACAGCTGTTCTGCAATTCTGTGATCGCCTGGTGCGGGTTGCGGCGGTGGTGCTGCTGCTGACCCTGCTGGTCTGCGTGGTGCTCGGCGTGATCTCGCGCCAGCTCAACGCGCCGCTGGCCTGGACGGACGAGCTCGCCCAGTATCTGCTGGTCTGGACCGGCTTCGTCGGCTGGATCATCGCCGCCCGCCGGCGCTCGCATATCCGCATCACGGTGATCGCCGACCGGCTGCCGACGATCGCCGGGCAGGGGCTGGAGATCGTGACGCAGCTCGCGGTGATATTGTTCGCCGGCGTCCTGGTTCGCTATTCCTTCGCGCTGATCGAGCGCAACTGGGACGTCGAGTCCATCGCCCTGCCGGTGTCGTCGGCCGCGCTCTACATCGTCATGCCGCTCGCCGGGCTGGCGCTGATCCTGCAGGCGCTGGCCGATATCGCCGCGGTGGTGGCGGGGCGCCGTCCGCAGCCGGCCCCGGTGGAGGCGCAGCCGCTATGACGACGCTGATGCTGCAGATCCTGCCGGTCTGGTTCGCCGCGCTGCTGCTCGGCGTCCCGCTCTTCGTCTCGATGGGGCTGGCGGCCATCGCCTTCGCCGCGCTGGGCGGCTTTCCGCTCGGCATCGTGCCGCAGAAGATCGCCCAATCCGCCAATTCCTTCCCGCTGCTGGCGGCGCCGCTCTTCATCCTGATGGGCAACATCATGAATTCGGCGGGGATCACCGACCGGATCTTCGCCTTCGCCACTGCCTGCGTCGGCTGGCTGCGCGGCGGCCTCTGCCACGCCAACATCGTCGCCAGCGTGATCTTCGCCGGCATGTCCGGCTCGGCCGTGGCCGATGCCGGCGGCGTCGGCACACTCGAAATCAAGGCGATGAAGGATGAGGGCTACGACGCCGAGACGGCGGCTGCGATCACCGCGGCCTCGGCGACGATCGGCCCGATCATCCCGCCCTCGCTGCCGATGGTGATCTACGGCGTCTCCGCCGATGTCTCGATCGGCGGGCTGTTCCTGGCCGGCGTGATCCCGGGTCTGCTGATGGCGGGCGCGCTGATGGCCATGGTCACGGTGGTGGCGCGGCGGCGCGATCTGCCGCGTCATCCCTTCCCCGGGGCGGCGCAGCTCTGGGCCGCCTACAAGGATGCGCATTGGGCGCTGATGACGCCGGTGATCCTGTTCGGCGGCATGATGGCCGGGATCTTCACCCCGACCGAGGCCGCCGCCATCGCCACCGCCTATGCGCTCGTGCTCGGCCTCTTCGTCTATCGCAGCTTCTCGCTGCGGGATCTGCCGGAGCTCGTGGTGCAGACGGTTGAGACCACCGGCGTGGTGCTGGCGCTGGTGATGACGGCCGCGGCGCTCGGCTGGTGCCTGTCCATCTCGCGGATTCCGCAGACGGTCGGGCCGATCCTGGTCGATCTCGCCGGCAATCCGCTCGCCTTCCTGCTGATCGTCAACCTGCTGCTGCTCTTCATCGGCTGCTTCATGGAAGCGCTGGCGGCGATGCTGATCCTGATCCCGATCCTGACGCCGGCCGCGGCGCAGTTCGGCATCGACCCCGTGCAGTTCGGGCTGATCTTCGTGCTGAACCTGATGATCGGCACGATCACGCCGCCGGTCGGCGTCGTGCTCTTCGTCACCTCGAAAATCGCCAATATCAGCTTCGAGGCGATGTCGCGGGCGATCATACCCTGGCTGATGCCCCTGCTGGCCGTGCTGGTGGCGGTGACGCTCTGGCCACCGCTGACGACCTGGCTCCCCTCCGTCGTGATGGGCCGCTAGCGCCGCGGCCGCGCTTCAGCCGCGCCGCGCCGCCAGCATCCGGTCGACGAAACCGTCGAGCGCGCTCTTGTCGATCCAGCGCAGCACCGCGACGAGCTGCTGCGCGGGGTCGATCCAGATCACGTTGACGCCGGCGCCGAGCGCGAAGACCGCGGTCTCGGGCACATGCGGCCGCGCCTGCGGCCCGCGGTTCAGCCACCAGAGATAGCCGTAATTCGGCAGGGTCGGGGAGGGCGTCATCATCGCCGTGATCCAGGAGGCCGGGATCAGCTGGCGCCCGCCCCATGCGCCGCCGTTGGCGATCAGCAGGCCGAGCCGGGCATGGTCGCGCGCGCTGATGAAGATGCCGCCGCCCCAATGGCAACCGCCCGGCACCGACTGCATGCGCTTGCCGTCGATCTCGACGAAGGAGGTGCTGTAGCCATGCCATTCCCAGCTGTCGGAGGCGCCGATCGGGTCCATGATGCGCTCGCGCAGCACCTCGGGCAGCGGACGGCGGAACAGCCGGAGCAGGCAATAGGCCAGCAAATTCACCCGCACGTCATTGTATTCGTAGAAGCTGCCGGGCTGCTGCAGGTCCCGCTTCTGGCCCTTGCGGCTGTTGTCCGCGCCGGGGCCGATCTGGCGGTTATGGTCGACCTGGTCGGATTTGCCGAAGAGCTCGCCCTGCCATTCGCTGGATTGCTGCAGAAGATGGCGCCAGCTGATCTGCGCGTTGTGGGCGCTCGCGAACCAGGGCCCGTCGATGCTGCGCCCCACCGGCTCGTCGACATCGGCGATCAGCCCGTCGGCGACGGCGAGGCCGGCGAGGATGGCGATATAGCTCTTGGCGACCGAGAAGGTCATGTCGACCCGGTCGATCTCGCCCCACTGGCTGACGATGCGCCCGTTTTTCAGGATCAGCCCCGCCGGGCCGCCGCGCGGCTTCACCGGCCCGGAAATATCGCTCCACGGCCCGCTCTCGTTCCATTCGACGAGCCCGACATAGCGGCCGTCGGGATAATACAGGCTGCGCGGCCAGCTGCTCTCCTGGGCGATCGCGAAATCCACGGCCTGCTGCAGAGCCTGCGGATCGAAACCGGCCTCGGCCGGCGCGATTTCGGCCCATGCGCCGGTGCCGGCGGGCGGAAGCTGGGGGTTGTCGGATGGCGACACGGGGCTCGTCCTCACGCGATGCGATGCTCTGCCATACAGAACCGCGTGCCGCCCGGCCATGGCCCTGGGGCTGGCCCGGCATGCGACAGCTTTCGGTTATGCCGGATAGAGCGAAGCCCTATTGGCAGCGCGCGCTGCCGCTGTGCATCCTCCTCGCGAGCAACGGCCAGCTGGCCCCGGCGCGCCCTTGCCCAGACTCGGCCGTCGATGCCGCGCTCTGTCTTCAGGAGGACACGCCATGTCTCACGATTTCAGCTCCCGTGACGATCATTCGCTTCTGCCGCCGACGAGCCGGCGCGGCTTCCTGGCGGCTGCCGCGGGCCTGGCTGCCGGCGCCGCTTTGCCGGCGGCGACCCCGTCTTTGGCCAAGGCGCCGCTCTCGCGCAGCCAGCCCGGCTATTTCTACCGCTTCATGCTCGGTACGGCCGAGGTGACGGTCGTCTCCGACGGGCCTCTGCCCCTCGGCGACCCCGGCGACAGCTTCCTCGGCGTTCCCAAGGACACGGTCTACGGCATGCTGGAGAGCAATTTCCTGCCCAAGACCAATGTCGTGCTGGAGCAGAACATCCCGATCGTGAATTTCGGCGACCGGCTGGTGATGTTCGACACCGGCATGGGGTTCTCCAAGGCCTTCGGCCCCACCACCGGGCGGCTCCTGAAGAGCATGGAGGAGGCCGGGATGAAGCCCGGCGACATCGACGCCATCGTCTGCAGCCACGCCCATATCGACCATATCGGCGGGATCTGCAGCGCCGACGGCAAGCCGCTCTTCCCCAATGCCCAGATCTATATCAGCCAGGCCGATTTCGACTTCTGGACCGATGAGAGCAAGATGGGCGGCCCGCTCAAGGCCTTCGTCGCCCATGCCCGCGCCAATCTGATGCCGGTGCGCGACAAGATCGTGTTTTTCAAGGACCAGCAGGAGTTCCTGCCGGGTGTCCAGGCCATCGCGGCGCCGGGCCACACCATCGGCCACCACATCTTCCAGGTCGCCTCGGCCGGCAAATCCTTCGCCTTCCTCGGCGATCTCACCCACCACGCCGTGCTGCTGACCGAGAACCCGCGGCTCGAATTCGCCTATGACAGCGACCCCAAGCAGGCGGTGCAGTCGCGCGTCAGGCTTTTGACCTCGCTGGCCGAGAACAAGACGCCGGTGATGTCCTACCACTTCGCCTGGCCGGGCTTCGGCAATCTCGCCAAGGCCGGGGAGGGCTTCCGCTACTACCCCGCGCCGATGGAGCTGGTGAAGGTCTGACGCGCCCCCCGGACGCCGCCCGAGAGCCGCTTCACGGCCGGTTTGGCCGCGAAGCGAGCGCGGCGTCAGCCGCTCCGCCCCGCGCTCTGCCGGCCCTTCGGCGGCGTCTCGGTGCCGGCGAGATCGGCCAGGATCGGGCAATCGGGCCTGCCGTCGCCATGGCAGGTCTGGGCGAGATGGCGCAGCGTCCCGGCCATGGCCTGCAGCTCCGCGATCTTGGCCTCGAGCTCCGCGACATGGTTGAGCGCGAAGCGTTTGACGTCGGCGCTGGCCCGGCTCTTGTCGCGCCAGAGCGCCAGGAGCTCGCGTGTCTCGTCGATGGAGAAGCCGAGATTGCGGGCGCGCTTGATGAAGCGCAGCGTGTGCACCTCCTCCGGCGCATAGATCCTGTAGCCGGATTCGCTGCGCAAAGGCGCGCCGATCAGCCCGATGCTCTCGTAGTAGCGGATCATCTTGGCGCTGACGCCGGATGAGTCCGCGGCCTGTCCGATATTCATCGCTCAGCTCCTCGAGACCGGCTGCCTGCCGAAGCGCCGCAGCCTGAGCGCATTGGCGAGCACGCTCACGCTGGACAAAGCCATCGCCGCCCCGGCGACCATCGGCGAGAGCAGCACGCCGAAGGCCGGATAGAGCGCCCCGGCGGCCACCGGGATCAGCAGCACATTATAGCCGAAGGCCCAGACCAGGTTCTGGCGGATATTGGCGATGGTCGCCTTCGACAGAGCGATGGCGCGGGGAACGCCGTTGAGATCCCCCGACATCAGCACGACATCGGCGCTCTCGATGGCGATGTCGGTACCGGTGCCGATCGCCAGCCCGATATCGGCCTGGGCGAGCGCTGGCGCGTCGTTGATGCCGTCGCCGACGAAGGCGACGCGCTCGCCGCCCGCCTGCAGCTGCTTGATCACCTCGGCCTTGCCCGTCGGCAGCACCTCCGCCACCACCTCGTCGATCCCCAGCCGCCGCGCGATGGCCTGGGCGGTGCGGCTGTTGTCCCCGGTGATCATCACCACCCGGAGGCCCTGTGCCTGCAGCGCGGCGATAGCCTCCGGCGTCGTCTCCTTCATCGGGTCGGCGACGGCGATGATCGCCGCGAGCTCCCCGTCCAGCGCGACATAGAGCGGCGTCTTGCCGGCATCGCCCATCGCCGCCGCTTCCTTGCCGAAGGCCGCGAGATTGAGCCCGGCGCGGCGCATCATCCGGTCGGCGCCCACCATGACGGCGCGGCCCGAAACCTGAGCCCGCACACCGAAGCCGGGATCGGAACCGAAGCCGGAGACGGGAGCGAGCGCCAATCCCCGTTCCGTCGCCGCCGCCACGATCGCCTTGGCCACCGGATGTTCCGAGCGGCTTTCCACCGAGGCGACGAGGCGCAGCACCTCCTGCTCCTCATGGCCTTCGAGCACGGCGAGGTCGGTCAGCGCCGGGCTGCCCTTGGTCAGCGTGCCGGTCTTGTCGAGCGCCACCACCTCGACCTCGCGCAGCGCCTGCAGCGCCTGGCCCTGGCGGAAGAGGATGCCGAGCTCCGCGCCGCGGCCGGTGCCGACCATGATCGAGGTCGGCGTCGCCAGCCCCATCGCGCAGGGGCAGGCGATGATCAGCACCGCGACGGCGTTGACGAGCGCGAAGGACAGGGCCGGGGAGGGGCCGAAGGCGAGCCAGATGGCGAAGGTCGCCAGCGACAGCGCCATCACCGCCGGGACGAACCACATCGTCACCCTGTCGACCAGCGCCTGGATCGGCAGCTTCGCGCCCTGCGCGGCTTCCACCGTCCGCACGATCTGCGCCAGCACCGTATCCGCACCGACCTTCAGCGCCCTGAACTGGAAGGCTCCGGAGCCGTTGAGCGTGGCGCCCGTCACCATGGCGCCGGGCTCTTTCAGCACCGGCGCCGGCTCTCCGGTCAGCATGGATTCATCGACATAGGACTGGCCTTCGACGACTTCGCCATCGACCGGGATGGCCTCGCCCGGCCTGACCAGCACGATGTCGCCGGGCTGCACCCGCTCGATCGCGACATCGCTCTCGACCCCGTCGCGCAGGATTCGCGCCGATTTGACCTGCAGCGACATCAGCCGGCGGATCGCCTCGCTGGTGCGGCCCTTGGCCTTGGCCTCGAACCAGCGCCCGGCCAGGATCAGCGTGATGATCACGGCGCCGGCCTCGAAATAGGTGAAATCGGTACCCGCCGGCAGGAGGCCGGGCGCGAAGGTCGCGACGGTGGAGTAGAGATAGGCCGCGCCCGCCCCGAGCATCACCAGGCTGTTCATGTCGGGCGCGCCGCGCAGCAGCGCCGGCCAGCCCTTCTGCAGGAAGCGCAGCCCCGGCCCGAACTGCACCAGGCTCGCCAGCGCGAAGGCGACCAGCTTGACGGTGAAGGCGCCGAAGGTCCCGGCCAGCCAGTGATGCAGCGGATCGACGAGATGCGACCCCATCTCCAGCACCAGCAGCGGGGCGGTGGCGATGGCCGCGATGGTCACCGCGCGGCGCAGCGCCGCCAGCTCATCCGCACGGGCCTTTTGCTCGCGATCGTCGCCGCGCTCGCCGCCGACGACCGGCTCGGCCTCGTATCCGGCCTTGGCTACGGCTGCCGTGAGCCGGCTCGTCACCGCCTCCTCGCCCAGCACCGAGACTTGCGCGCGCCCCGTCGCCAGATTGACGCTGGCCGCGATCACGCCCGGCACGGCTTTCAGAGCGGCCTCGACGCGCCCGACGCAGGAGGCGCAGCTCATCCCGGAAATGGCGAGCTCGACCTGCCGTATCGCCGGCTCGTAACCCGCCTCGCGGATCGCGGCGGCGATCGCCGCGGCTTCAGCGGGCTCGCGGTCCAGCGTGATGCGGGCGCGTTCGCTGGCGAGATTGACCGAGACCTCGGCGACGCCGGGCACAGAAGCGAGCGCTCGCTCGACACGGCCGACGCAGGAGGCGCAGCTCATCCCCCCGATGCCGATATCGAGGTCGGGGCGCGGTGCCGCAGGACCCGGCGGAGCGGCGGCGGATGGTTCAATGAGAAGGGTCGACATCATGGCTCTCCGAGCTGATGCCGACACATATGGTCCTTCCCATCATGGGAAGGTCAAGGGCTGCCGGAAGCCGGCTCAGCCATCGAGATCCGGGACGCCTCAGCCCTGCGGGTGCTTATGCGTCGGATCGACCCAATACACCGTCTCGGGCGGCTCGATCGGATCGACATCGGTGATGTTGACCACCACCGCCTCATTATCCGAGCGCACCAGAACGCATTCCAGCACCTCGTCGGGATTGGCGTTGATCTCCTGATGCGGGACATAGGGCGGCACATAGATGAAATCGCCCGGCCCGGCCTCGGCCACGAATTCCAGGCGCTCGCCCCAGCGCAGCCTGGCCCGGCCGCGCACGACATAGATCACGCTTTCCAGGGCGCCATGGTGATGCACCCCGGTCTTGGCATTGGGCTGGATCGAGACCGTCCCGGCCCAGATCTTCTGCGCCCCGACCCGGGCATGGTTGATCGCCGCCTGCCGGAACATGCCCGGCGTCTGCGCCGTATTGGGGTCGAGTCTGTCGCCGGTGATGACGCGCACGCCGTCATGTTTCCAGCGCGGCTCGTGATCATGGCCGTGCCCGTGCCCGTGGTCGTGCCTGTGATCCTGCGAATGATCGCCGCTCATCGCCCTCAGCCCTTCTTCGCCGGCCCGGTGGCCATCGGCCGGTCGCTGGTGCCCCAATCCGCCCAGGAGCCGTCATAGAGCGCCCGCGCCGGCTTGCCGATGGTCTCGAGCGCGGCCGACAGGATCGCGGCCGAGACGCCCGAACCGCAGCTCGTGATCAGCGGCTTGTCCAGATCGACGCCCGCCTCCTGGAAGGCGGATCTGATCGCCTCGGGGGATTTCAGCGCGCCGGCCTCCATGATCGCGGGGAAGGGCAGGTTGAGCGAGCCGGGGATATGGCCGGAGCGGACGCCGGCGCGCGGCTCCGGCGCCTCGCCGCGGAAGCGGTCGGCCGGGCGGGCGTCGACCACCTGGATCTGCCCACTGGCGATGGCGCGGGTGACGTCGTCGCCATCGACCACGGCCGAATGATCGAGCCTGGCGGTGAAGCTGCGCGCGGCGCGGGCACGCGGCAGGCCTTCCTCGACCGGGCGCCCCTCCGCCTGCCATTTTGGAAACCCGCCCTCGAGGATCACGACGTCCTTGGCGCCGAAGGTCTTGAAAGTCCAGCGCACGCGCGGCGCGGAGAACAGGCCGAGCCCGTCATAGACGACGATGCGCATGCCGTCGCCGATGCCCATCGCGCCGACGGCCGCCGCGAAGGCCTCCGGCCGCGGCAGCATGTGAGGCAGGGTCGATTGCGGATCCTTCACCGTGTCGATGTCGAAGCGCAGCGCCCCCGGAATCCGCCGCTCGGCATAGTCGGCATGCGGGTCCTTCTGATGCACGGGCAGGTACCAGGAACCGTCGACCACCACGACATCGGGCGCGTTCAGCCGCTGCGCCAGCCATTCGGTCGTGACGAAGACATCATCGTAAGCCATTGATTGAATTCCTCCCTCGGCCGCTCTGCGGCGGCCCGCATGATCAGGCGAGCGCGATCCGGACGCGCCGGTTCTGCTTGCCCTTCTTCTCGATATCGGTGACCGCGACAAGGCCGATCTCGGCGGTGTTGCGGACATGGGTGCCGCCGCAGGGCTGCAGGTCGATATCGCCGATCGCCACCAGCCTGACCCGTCCGGAGCCACGCGGCGGCTTCACCGACATGGTCTTCACCAGCCCCGGATTCGCGTCGAGCTCGGCATCGGTGATCCAGCGCTCGGTCACCTCGGCATGGCGGGCGATCAGCGCGTTCAGCGCGTCGCCGATCGCGGCCCTGTCGAGCCCGCCATCGGGAATGTCGAAATCCAGCCGGCCCTCGCCATCGCCGATCGATCCGCCGGTGACGGGATAGGGCAGGGTGACGCTGAGCAGATGAAGCGCTGTGTGGATTCGCATCCGCTTCAGCCGCTTGTCCCAGTCCAGCACCAGCTCGACGGTCTCGCCCGGTTCGGGCAGGTCCTGGCCCTCGGCGGGGACATGCAGCACGCGGCTCTTGTCCTCGGGGTCGTAAATCGCGGTCGCGATCGTGATCTCGCTTCCGTCGGCCCTGCGCAGCGTGCCGGAATCGCCGGGCTGGCCGCCTCCGGTCGCATAGAACACCGTCCGGTCCAGGATGATCGCGCCGCGCTCGGTCACCGCCTCGACACGGGCGGCGTTGCGGTCGATATAGGCGTCCTGGCGGAACAGTAATTCGGTCGGCATGGCTGGCTCTCTGACACCTCGTTCGCGCCGGAGATTGCACGCTTCGTCGCGGCTGCGCCACTGCCGGGGCGGCCCATGGCGACGTTTTGACGGCTTGGGCGCGGTCGCATTTGCGATTAGATAATTCTCGCGCAGAATTGATCCGATTCAGGAGCCCTGCCGTAGAACTGACAAGGCGGGCTGACAGCCAGCCGCGTCGACATTGAGGACAGATCGTCTTGATCCTGAACCAGGCTGATTCTCCCCAGGCGAAGCCGCTGGACGCCCTGCTCGCGAGCTACGCGGCCGGCGGGCTGAACGCGCCGCTGCATGCGCTCGTAGGCTCCCATCTCGCGCTGTCCGGGCAGAACCGGGGTTTCGTCGCGGCGCTGGAGGAGCTGGCGAGCCAGTCCATCACCGAGGCCGCGCCGCGTCCGCTGGTGACGCGGGACGCGATGCTCGCCCGGATCTTCGGGGCCGAGCCTGTGGTCCGGTCCGTCCTGCCGGAGGATCCGGTGTTTCCGCGGCCGCTGCAGCAGCTCGTCGGACGGGCGTCGCGGGACGTGCCCTGGCGCTTCAAGCTGCCGGGCATCAAGGAGTACAAGATCGCGGAGACGGATGCCGGCGAGGCCGTGCTGTATTGGGTCAAGGCGGGGCGCCGCCTGCCCTCGCATACGCATGAAGGCGACGAGGTCACCCTGCTGCTCAAGGGCGGCTTCACCGATCCGCTGGGCCATTACCGCCGCGGCGACATCGCCATCGCCGATGCCGAGGTCGATCACACGCCGGTCGCCGACAGGGACGAGGATTGCCTTTGCTTCGCCGTCACCGACGCACCGCTGCAGCTGACCGGCCCGGTGATGCGGCTGCTGCGCAAAGTCTTCCATCACTGATCCCGTCCGGCTGACGGCTGCCGGGAGGTCGCGCTTGTGAAGACGCTCGTCCTCGTCCTCGGCGACCAGCTCAGCCGCGACCTCGCCTCGCTCGACGGGTTCGATCCGGCGCGCGACGTCGTGCTGATGGTCGAGGTCGCCGAGGAGACGACCTATGTCCGGCACCACCGGCAGAAGATCGCCTTCATCCTCTCCGCCATGCGTCATTTCGCCGAGGCGCTGCGGCTGGAAGGGCTGCAGGTGGATTATGTGCGCCTCGACGATCCCGGGAACAGCGGCAGCTTCACCGGCGAGCTGAAGCGCGCCGTGCTGCGCCACGCGCCCGACCGGGTGGTGGTGACGGAGCCCGGTGAATGGCGGGTCAGGCGGATGATGGATGATTGGCCGCAGCAGCTCGGGCTGCCGGTCGTCATCCGCGAGGATGACCGCTTCCTGTGCTCGCGCAGCGATTTCCGCGCCTGGGCCGATGGCCGCAAGAGCTATCGCATGGAGTTCTTCTACCGCGAGATGCGCCGGCGCACCGGCCTTCTCATGGAGGGCGACGATCCCGCCGGCAGGCGCTGGAACTTCGACGCCGAGAATCGCAAGCGACTTCCGCCCGGGACGCGCCCGCCCGAGCGCCTGCGCTTCGAGCCGGATGCGGTGACGGACGAGGTCATCGCGCTGGTCGCGGCGCGCTTCCAGGATCATTTCGGCGATCTCGACGGCTTCAACTGGGCGGTCACGCGGGAGGATGCGCTGGCGGCGCTGGCCCTGTTCGTCGAGCGGGCGCTGCCGCGCTTCGGCGATTATCAGGACGCCATGGCGCAGGACGAGCCCTTCCTCTTCCATGCGCTGATATCGCCCTATCTCAATGCCGGGCTGCTCCTGCCGCGCGAGGTCTGCCTCGCCGCCAAGCGCGCCTGGCGGGCCGGGACCGCGCCGCTCAACGCGGTCGAGGGCTTCATCCGCCAGATCCTGGGCTGGCGCGAATATGTGCGCGGCATCTATTGGCTGGAGATGCCGGCCTATGCCGAGACCAACCGTCTCGGTGCCGATCGCCCGCTGCCCTGGTTCTACTGGTCGGGCGAGACGGCGATGAACTGCCTCGCCTGTGCGATCGACGATACAAGGCGCCACGCCTATGCGCATCACATCCAGCGGCTGATGGTGACCGGCAATTTCGCGCTGCTGGCGGGGGTGAGGCCGGCCGAGATCGAGGAATGGTACCTCGCCGTCTATGCCGACGCCTATGAATGGGTCGAGTTGCCCAATGTCCATGGCATGGTGATGTTCGCCGATGGCGGGCTTTTGGCGTCCAAGCCCTATGCCGCCTCGGGCGCCTATATCGACCGCATGTCGAATTACTGCGAAGCCTGCGTCTATGATCCCGCGATCAAGACGGGCGAGGGGGCCTGCCCGTTCAACCTGCTCTACTGGCATTTCCTCAGCGAGAACCGGGCCGCGCTCCAGAATAATCCCCGCATGGCGATGCCCTATCGCACGCTGGACAGGATGAACGCCGCGCGCCGCGAGACGATCCTGCGCGAGGCCGGCGCCTTTCTCGCGGCGCTGGATTCGGGGGAGCCGGTCCAGCGGGTCCAGCCCGATCTGTTCGGATGATGGCCTGACGCTTGCCTCGCCGCGCCGGCCCCGCCGGCGCCCGTTTCGAAACCAGGAGGATGACCCGCATGGCCCTGCCGAGCATGACGCCGAAGGATGGCGTCGCCTGGATCACCGGCGCGAGCTCCGGCATCGGGGAAGCCGTCGCGCTCGAACTCGCCCGTCGCGGCTGGACCGTGGCGATCACGGCGCGCCGCCTGGAGCAGCTCGAGGATCTGGCGCGCCGGGCGGAGGGCCTGCCCGGCCGGCTGGTCGCCCATGCCGGCGACGTCACCGATTCCGCCTCGATGGAGCATGTGGTCGACACGATCGAGCATGTGCACGGGCCGATCGCGCTGGCCTTCTTCAATGCCGGGATCGCACCCTATGTCCGGGCCGGCGCGCTCGATATCGCGGCCTTCGAACAGGCCTTCGCAGTCAATACATTGGGCGTCGCCAGGGGGCTGGCCGCCGTGCTGGAGCGGATGAAGGCGCGGGGCCGCGGGCAGATCGCGGTGAACGCCTCGACCGCGGGCTATGGCGGCCTGCCCAAGGCTGCGGCCTATGGCGCCTCGAAAGCCGCCGCGATCCATCTCTGCGAGGCGTTGAAGTTCGATTGCGACAGGCTCGGCATCAAGCTGCAGCTGGTCAATCCGGGCTTCATCGACACGCCGCTGACCCGCAAGAACGATTTCCCGATGCCCTTCCTGATGACGATGGAGGAGGCGGCGCGCCGCACGGTCGACGGTTTCGCAGGCGGCGGCTTCGAGATCGTGTTTCCGCGGCGCCTCGCCTGGATCATCAAGACGGTCAATCTCCTGCCCTATCCCCTGTATTTCTGGCTGGTCGCCAAGGCCACCGGCTGGGACAAGCGCACGGATTAGGCCGGCGCCTGCGTTCCGGCCGCGATCCGCGTCTCGACCGCGCCGAGCGCCGCCCGGTCGAACGGAAAATTCCAGACCAAGGCGATCGCCACGAGCTTCAGCAGCACCGGCAGCCCGGCATAGAGCAGGCCCAGCATGAGAAGGCCGCTCTCCGTCCTGACGCCGGCCGCCGGGTCGAAGCCGGCCGCGCTGAGCAGGGGAAAGGCGAGGCCGACCGCGCCGGCGAAGGCGAGCTTGGTCGCCAGCGCCCAGAGCCCGAGATAGAGCCCGGCGCGCTCATTGCCGGTGGCGGCGGTGTCGATGTCGATCACATCGGCCTGGATCGAGGCGGGCAGCACCACATCGGCGCCGAGCGCCAGCCCGGTCAGGATGCAGATCAGCCCGAAGGCGATGACGTCGCCTTCGCCCAGCAGCACGGCGAAGCCGAAGCAGAGCACCGCCAGCAGCATGCCCCAGCTCCAGGCGCGATGCTTCGAGCTGCGTCCGGCGAGCCAGAGCCAGAACGGCACGCCGAGCACCCCGCACAGGAAATACAGCACCAGAAGCGGCCCGGCCGCATCGCGCTGGCCCAGCCGCTCCGCCACGAAGAACAGGAAGAGCGTTGCCGGCAGGCCATTGGCGAAGCTGTTGATGAAGAAGGCGGCCAGCAGCCGCCGGAACGGGCGATTGCCGGTCAGCGCGGCCAGCCCCCTGCGAAAATCCAGCGGCACCCGGCTGCGCTCGCGCGGCTCCGGCGTGGACGCGACGGCGATCCAGGCGAAGAGCGGCAGGCCGAGCCCGATCAGCAGCGCCAGCGCCAGCAGCCCGTCGCGGCTGCCGCCGCCCTGGAGCTGCACCACCGCCGGGATCAGCAGGGCGAGCAGGGTGCCGATCACCGTGCCGCTCTCGCGGAAGGCCGCGACGCGGGTGCGGCCGGCATAGGAGCGCGAGAGCTCGGCGCCCCAGGCGCCATAGGGCACCTGCGCCGCGGTCCAGGCCAGGGACAGAAGGCTCGCCCAGAGCAGCAGATAGCCGGCGCCCGCCTGTTGCGGCGGGGCGAGCACGAACCAGGCGGAGATGGCGACGAGCGGCGCCGACAGCGCCATCCACAGCCTGCGCCGGCCGAAGCCGGGGCGGAAGCGATCGGCGGCCCAGCCGGCGACGGGGTCGCTCACCGCATCGAGCAGCCGCACGATCAGCAGGACATAGCCGACGGTCGCGATCGGCAGGCCGATCTCGCGCGCGTAGAATTCCGGCACCATCACGTAGAAGGGCAGGCTCAGCGCCGCCAGCGGGATCGCCGGCAGCGCATAGGCGAGCAGGACGGGGCGTGACGGTTCGCTCACGCGGTCTTCGCGAACACCATCTGCCGCACGTCGATATTGCCGGAGCGGAATCCGGCCTCGCAATAGGCGAGGTAATATTCCCACATCCGCCGGAAGCGCTCGTCGAAGCCCAGCGGCTTGAGCTGCGGCCAGGCCGCCCTGAAGCGGTCTCGCCAGCTCGCCAGCGTCGTCGCGTAATCCAGGCCGAAGATCAGCTCATGGGCGAGCGGCACGCCGAACCGGTCGCCCAGCTTGCGCATGATCGTCGGCGTCGGCAGCATCCCGCCGGGGAAGATATAGGCGCGGATGAAATCGAGCTCGCGGCGATAGACCTTGAAGCTCTCGTCGCGGATCGTGATCACCTGGAGACCGGCCGTCCCGCCCGGGCGCAGCCGGTCGCGCAGCTGCTCGAAATAGACCGGCCAGAAGGCTTCGCCCACTGCCTCGAACATCTCGATCGAGGCGATCCTGTCATAGGTGCCGGTCTCGTCGCGATAATCCTGCAGCTTGATCGTCACGCGATCCTGCAGCCCGGCATCCCGGATGCGCTGCTGCGCGAAGTCGAACTGTTCCTGGCTGATGGTGAGCCCGGTGACGCGGCAGCCGATCTCGCGGGCGGCGTATTCGGCGAAGCCGCCCCAGCCGCAGCCGATCTCGAGAACATGGTCCTCGGGACCGATGCCGGTCTGCTCGGCGAGGGCACGGTATTTGCGCGTCTGCGCCGCGGCGAGATCGCTGTCTCCCGGCGCGAAGATGCCGGAGGAATAGGTCATGGTGCGGTCGAGCCAGGCGCCGTAGAAACGGTTGCCGAGGTCGTAATGCGCGTGGATGTTCTTGCGGGCCTGCGCCTTGGTGTTGCGGCGGCGGAAATGCTGCAGCATCTGCCAGAGCCGCACCAGCGGCTTGCCGGGCAGCAGCGTCTGGATCACCGGGTAGTTCGCGGCGAACAGCTCGAGGAAGCGCGCCAGATCCGGCGTGTCCCATTCCCGGCGCAGATAGGCCTCCGCGAAACCGAGATCGCCGCCGCCGGAGAGGCGCGAGGCGAAGCCGAAATCATGGATGATCAGCTGCGCCTCCGGGCCGGGCTCGCTGCCCCTGAACAGCAGGCTGCGGCCATCCGGCAGCGTCACGGTCAAGGCACCGAGCCTGATCCGCGCCGCGAGCTTCAGCGCCTGGCGCGTGGCGAAGGACAGGCCCTTCGTCACCTCCGCGACGCTGGCGGCGTCGACGAGCAGGGGCTCGGATGGGGTCTGGTCCGGCATGGTGGTCATGGCATTGGACGGCGCATTCATGGGATCCGCACCCCGCTCAGCGGCCGGGCTTCGGCCCAGTCGGCCGCGCTTTGATAACTCGCGGCGACCGGTGGCGGTGCCGGGCGGGCCTGCAGGCCGATCCCTTTCAGCCAGAGCTTCAGCGCCTCCCAATGGATGCCGGCCACGACCTTCAGGGTCATCAGCGGCATGGCGAGGCAGGCACGGACCAGGCTGGCCGATGTCAGCGCCCGGCGCGTGCCGGCGAAGCTCGCGGCCAGGATCGGCCCATCGCGATCGGTTTCCAGAATGCGCACCTTCACCGTCTCCCCCGGCGGCAGCACCCTGAAATGATAGCGCATCGGCATGTCGAGGAAAGGGGAAACGTAGAAGAGCTTGTCGCGCACCTGGCGCAGGCCGGCTTCAGTCAGTTCGCCCGGCGCGACCGGGGCGACATAGCTGTGCATCTCGCCGAAGGTGTTGCGGACCTCGTAGATCAGCGCCTGCAGCCGCGCCTCGCGATCATAGCAGAAATAGATCGAGATCGGATTGAAGACGAAGCCGAGGATCCGGGGATAGCAGAGCAGCAGGATGCGGCCGCCGGAGAGATCGAGTCCGGCCGGGGCGAGCAGGCGCTCGACATGGTGGCGCAGCGGCGTCCGCCCATCGCCATGGTCGCTTTCGCGGAAGCTCGCCAGGCTCCAGCCCGGGCCGATCCGGAACAGAGGGCTCGCACGCCCGGCCTGGGCCAGGCGGTCGAGATCGATGAGCAGGTTGAAGACGCGGTACTGGAACCGGTGCGGCTTCGGCTTCATCCGGGCATGCATCACCTTGCCCGGCACCAGCGAGACGGCGGCATCGGGCGGTGGGAAGTCTGACGGCGCAGGGATGGCACTCATTCCGCGGCCTCGACGAGGGCCGGCATGGCCGCGCGCCACGGCACCTGGGCGCCCAGCGCCTCGGCCGCGGTCAGCCCTGCCTTCAGCCCATCCTCATGGAAACCATAGCCCGTCCATGCCCCGGTGAACCAGATGCGATTGCGGCCCTGGATGCCGGGCAGCCGCGCCTGGGCGGCGAGAGCCGCCCGGTCATATTGCGGGTGGCTGTAATTGAAGCGGCCGAAGGTCAGCTCGGGCCGTGGCGGGGTCGGCGGGTTGAGCGTGACGAAGACGGGCTTGCGCTTGTCGATGCCCTGCAGCGCGTTCATCCAATAGGTCAGGGTCAGCTCGGCCTCGGGATCGTCGCTCGCCAGCACGTTCCAGGCCGACCAGGCCGCCTTGCGCCGGGGCATCAGCGCCGGGTCGCGGTGCAGGAAGACGTCGTTGGGGCGGTAGCGGATATCGCCGAGCACCTGCCGCTCCAGCGGCGAGGCATCGTCCAGCAAAGCGAGCGCCTGGTCGGAATGCGTGGCCATGATCACCTGGTCGAAGCGCTCGGCCCGGCCGGTCGCGTCGCGCACCGTCACGCCGGAGACGTCGCGGCTGATCCCGGTGACCGCGACGCCGGCCCTGATCCGCTCGCGGAAGGGCGCCGTCAGCCGTTCGACATAGCGGCGGCTGCCGCCGCTCACCGTGCGCCAGCTCGGCCGGTCCCAATGCAGCAGCCGGTGATTGTCGAAGAAGGCGATGAAGCTGGCGGCGGGAAAGCCGAGAAGCCGGGCAGGGGGCATCGACCAGATCGCCGCCCCCATCGGCGCGAGATAGGAATCGCGGAACACCGGGGAATAGCGGCCGGCCTCGAGATACTCGCCGATCGTCATGCCGCCGAGCCGGTTCGCCCGATAATCCGCGACCGCGCTCTTGTTGAAGCGGAACATCTCGCGGATCATCCTGTAATGGGCCAGCGAGACGATGTTGCGGCGGCGTGCGAACAGCCCGTCGAGCATCGCCTCGCCGCGGCCCGCCCATTCGCGCCTGCCGCCCTGGGCAGAGACTGCGAAGCCCATGTCGGACAGCTGCGTCTGCACGCCGAGATGCGCGAACAGCGCGGTGAGATTGGGGTAGTTCAGCTCGTTATAGACGATGAAGCCGGTATCGACGGGGATTTTCGTCCCATCATAGTCGATATCGACCGTCGCCGAATGCCCGCCCAGCCGCTGCTCCTTCTCGTAGACGACGATCTCGTGCGCGGATCCCGTGGCGAGGGCCCAGGCGGCCGAGTTTCCGGCGATGCCGGACCCGATGATAGCAATGCGCATGCGGCTGATGGTCCTCAGAAGGCTTGGTCCGTGGCTGGTGTACGCTGCGAAACTCAAACTGGTTTCAACGAGGCGAGCGCCGCCAGAGCGCGCTCGCGCCCGGCATCGAGCGCCACCACCGGCTTCGGATAATCCTGCGCCCCGGCATCCCGGCGCTCCGCCGCCGAAGCGGTCCAGGGCTCGTGGATGACGCCGTCGTCGAGCCCGGCGATCTCCGGCACCCAGCGCCGCACATATCCCCCCTGCGGATCGAATTTCCGGCCCTGGGTGACGGGGTTGAAGATCCGGTAATAGGGCGAGGCATCGGCACCGGAGCCCGCGACCCATTGCCAGCTCGCGGCGTTGTTGGCCGGATCGGCATCGACCAGCGTGTCCCAGAACCAGCGCTCGCCCTCGCGCCAATCGATCAGCAGATGCTTGATCAGGAAGGAGGCGACGATCATCCGGACGCGGTTATGCATCCAGCCGGTGGTCCAGAGCTCGCGCATCCCGGCATCGACGATCGGGTAGCCCGTCCGGCCGCGCTGCCAGGCCGTCAGGGCCGGCGGGTCGCTCTGCCAGGGAAAGGCGTCGAAGCGCCGGTTGTAGTTCTGCCGCGCCAGCTCCGGATTGTAGTAGAGCAAATGGTAGGAGAATTCGCGCCAGCCGATCTCCGACAGGAATTTCTCGGCATCGGAGGCGCCGGCCGAGATCGCGCCGGAATCGCGGGCCGCCTGCGTGGCGTGCCAGATCTGCCGCGGCCCGATCTCGCCGAAGCGCAGATGCGGCGAGAGGCGCGAGGTCGTCACCGAATCGGGCCGGTTGCGCCCCTCGCCATAGCCGTCGAGCGGCCCGTCCAGAAAATCGTGCAGCCGGGTCTTCGCGCCCTCCTCGCCGGGCGTCCATTCCTCGCGCAGACCCCCCGCCCAATCGGGCCTGGTCGGTTCCAGGGCGAGCTCCTCGAGCGCGAGCGTCTGCCGGCGCAGATCCGGCGGCAAGGCCGGATTCGCCAGCCGCGCCGGCGCCGGGAGGGGGGCGTCGGGCTCACCCCGGGCACGCGCCGCCCGCCAATAGGGGGTGAAGACCTTCATCGGCTCGCCGATCTTGCTCTTCACCTGCCAGGGCTCGTTGAGCAGAGCCGTATTGCCGGTCTTCACCGTGCAGCCGGCGGCCGTCAGCTCCGCTTTCAGCGCCGTGTCGAGCGCGATGCTTTCGGCCTCGTAGCGCCGGTTCCAGGTCACCGTGCCGATTCCGCCGGCGCTGACCAGCGCCGGAATCAGGGCGGCGGGATCGCCCTTCAGCAGATGCAACGCACCGCCGCGCCGCGCGATCGCCCGCGACAGCGCGCGCAGCGACTGCGCCAGCCACCAGCGTGACGCCGCCCCGAGCGGCCGCCGCTCCGGCCCGTCATCCAGGATATAGACGAGAATGGCCGGGCCGGCCTCGAGCGCGGCGGTGAGCGCGGGATTATCGGCCAGCCGCAGATCGTCGCGGAACCAGTGCAGGGCAGGAGCTGTCATCCGGCCTAGCTAGGGCGAAGCGAGGGGGAAGGCCAGCCGTCCCCGGCCGCGTTGGCCGAATGCCGCGCCCGGCCTGCGCCCATGCGAAAAGGGCCCGGGCGATACACGCCCAGGCCCTTCGAAAATGCTGGCTCCCGGAGCAGGATTCGAACCTGCGACCAATCGATTAACAGTCGATTGCTCTACCGCTGAGCTATCCGGGATCGGTGGCCGCGTATACCCAGCGCGCCTTGATGGCGCAACCCCTTTCCGGCATTGCCGGGCCAGGAAATTGTGCCGGGCAATATTCTCGACCGATCCCGCGGGTTGCGCGCCGGATTATGTTGCAGCCTGCCGCCGCTTGTGGTTATACGCCCTCCACGGGTTCACGGCAGCGTGAGCCTGCGGAAGGCCTCGTGGCGGAGTGGTTACGCAGAGGACTGCAAATCCTTGCACCCCGGTTCGATTCCGGGCGAGGCCTCCAAGCACTTCGTGCTCGACCGATCTCACCGATCTCTCTCGTTTTTCATGCGGTCGCGCCTCCATTTCAGGGATGGGCGCCGGCCGGCTGCGACGCTCCCCGGCACCCCGCCCGGCCTCAGGGCGGGAAATAGGGCGGCACATAGCCCACGCAGCGGGCCTCCCCGCGCTTCGGGTTCAAGACCTCGAAGGCCAGCACCGCGCAATTATTGGGAGGGGCGGCCTTCCGCAATCCGGCGATATGCTCCGGCTCCGGGCGCAGCCATCTGAACGTCGTGACACTGCCGCCGGCATCATAGCGCGTGGTTCTCTGCCAATCCTGGGCGCCGGCATGGCCTGACAGGGCAGGCAGGAGCGCAGCCGCCCATAGACATTGCTTCAGTCGCGTTCCGGGACGGCGGGTCGCTTTCGCCCCGCCTCGGCTGTCCCATGTTAAAACATTCAGTGTCATCTCGAGCATCCCAAGGCCTCCGATGAGGCTCGCGGCGCAATCATCGCGCCAGCTCCGGGGAGCGACGGAGGCATGGGTGGCTGCAGCCGCAGGAGCCGGCCGGCCCGGCGCCGATACGGGCGGGCCTGACATTTCGTCCCAGTCGCCTATTCTCCCGGCCGAGCGAGGTGGACGGCACCAGGCTGGTCTCCGGCTATTTCGAAGCCGGAGACCAGGTCTAGGAACGATGCGGGCCCGGTCTGCCGGTGGCTAGCGCGGCACGCAGCGTCGCGATCGCGATCTCGCGGCATCCGTGCTGCGGCTGTCGCGGCTCGGCATGCGGCCGCCGGTCACCTCCATGACGTGGCCGGCGGGGCAGCGACGGCTCTCGACCAGCACGGTCTGGGGATAGCGGAGGGCGCCCTGCGCGGGCTCTTCCTTCAAAATGGTCTGGGCAGCTGCGGGAGCGGCGAGCCAGACAGAAGCGGCAATCGCGACAATCAGGGATCTCATCACCACTCCTGAGAAGACGAGTTTCGCAGACGCGACCGTATCTCATCGCGAGCCGGACAGGCTGCGACGCTCGCAAGCATTGCACCGATCGGCCTGAGGAACCACGGTTTTTCGCCTGGCCGGCCGTCAGCGCGCAGTCGCTCCCGGAGGCCGCAGCGCGGAGGCTGGACAGCTGGCGCCGGAGCCATCACCATCCGCGGGCCGCTCACATGCCGCGATCCCTTTGCGGACGATCCTTTGCGAGGTTGTCGTGACCCCATTCCCCCATGGCACCGTCCATCAGGCCGGCGAGGATCTGCAGGCGGCGGTGCTGGCCGATCCGGCGCTGCTGCAACTCTGGCAGGGCCTCACCCCGCTCGGCCGCAACGAGTTCATCTGCTGGGTCGATGACGCGAAGCAGGCGGCGACGCGCGAACGTCGGATCCGCAGGACCTGCGAGGAGGTGCTCGAGGGCAAGACGCGCCCCTGCTGCTGGGCGGGCTGCATCCACCGCACCGACAAGGCGCCGAGCCCCTGGCAGCAGGCGGTTTTGGTCGAGGGTCGGCGCCGGACCGGGCGGCGGAGCGGCTGACCGCTCGCCAGCCCGTCGCCTGAAGCGGAACCAACGCGCTCTCTCCCGGTATAGTCGGTAGCGCGCCCCGGGCGTGCGCCGGACCAGGGGATGAGATGAGCATTCGATACCTATCGGCCGCGATGCTCGCGGCCTGGCTGGCAGCGTTCCTGCCGCAGACCGCGCTGGCGCTGACGCCCGAGGCGGTCAATGCCGCGACGTTCGCCGATAGCGGCGCCAAGCCCGCCACCGGGCCGGACCCCTTCATCGTCAAGCTCCAGGTGCTGCTCAGCCGCCGCTCCATCTCGCCGGGGGTGATCGACGGGCTCGACGGCGAGAACGTCCGCAAGGCGGTGGCGCAGTTCCGCCGCCAGGAGCGGCTGGCGCCGGGTGACGAGATCGACGAGCAGGCCTGGGCGATCCTGGCCGGAGATAAGGTCGACGACGTGATCGGTGCCTATCGCGTGTCGGACAAGGACAGCGCCTATGAATTCGCCGACAGCATCCCGCGCGATTACGCGAAACAGGCGGAGATGAAGCGCCTCGCCTATGTCTCGCCGCAGGAGATGCTGGCCGAGCGCTTCCATATGAGCGAGGGGCTGCTCTCCGCGCTGAACCCCTCGGCCGATTTCGGCAAGACCGGCGAGGCGCTCGCCGTCGTCAATGTCCGGCGCGCGCTCGAGAAGGGCAGTGCGCGGCGGCTGGAGGCGGTGAAGAGCACCGGCATGCTGGTCGTCTATGGCGAGGGCGACGCGATCATCGCCAGCTACCCCGCCACGATCGGCAGCGAGGCGACACCGTCTCCCAGCGGCGACCACGAGATCGAGCGCATCGCGCGCAATCCGAACTACACCTATGATCCCGAGAAGAACTTCCAGCAGGGGCGCAATACGGAGCGGATGATCCTGCCGCCCGGTCCCAATGGCCCGGTCGGCACGATCTGGATCGCGCTCTCCAAGCCGACCTTCGGCATCCATGGCACGCCGGAGCCGTCCAAGGTCAGCAAGACCAGCTCGCATGGCTGCGTGCGGCTGACCAATTGGGATGCCGAGGAACTGGCCCAGCTGGTCGCCCCCGGGGTCCCCGTCCGCTTTGTCGATTGACCGCTCGCGCCGCTGCCTGCCGCTCCTGCCGGGCCTGATGCTGGCTCTGCTCTGCGGCCTGGCGCCGGACGCGTCGGAGGGGCGTGAGCGGGCTCGGACCCGTCCGCAGCCGGCGGCGGCGGAAAAGCCGGTCAGCGCACCACTGCCGCCTCGGCGCCCCTCCGCCTTGCGACCTGCGACCGCGCGCCCGGCCATCGTGCCGCCGGCCCGCGCCGACCAGGCCGTGAAACCCGTGGCGCGTGCCGCCGAGGCCTCGGAGCCGGGGCGCGCCGGCGATGCCACGGGCAGCCCCGCCGATCCGGCCGGACCCTTCCCGATGGGCTCGCCCTTGCCACCGCCCTCGGCCTGCCTCGCGGATTTCGCCGAAAGTGGCGCCGAGATCCTGCCCAACCCGGCCGATACCGGCAGTGGCGACTGCGAAGTCGAGGAGCCGGTGACCTTCAAGGCGATCAGGACCGCCGATGGCACGGTCACGCTGGACAATGCCGTCACCTTGCGCTGCGGCTTCGCGCTGGAGGTCGTGCGCTGGGTCCGGGAGGATCTCGTCGCCATCGCTGCCACGGACGGCCGCAAGCTGTCGAAGCTCGTCAGCACGGGCGGCCATGCCTGCCGCGGACGCAACCGGGTCGCGGGGGCGAAGCTCAGCGAACACGCCACCGGCAACGCGCTCGATCTCGGCCAGCTGCTGATGCAGGATGGCCGCGCCGTCCCGCTCTATGACCGCGAGCCCGCGACCAAAGCGCTGCGCGAGAGCGTCCGCCGGAGCGCCTGCGCCCGCTTCACCACCGTGCTCGGCCCCGGCGCCGACGCCTCGCATCAGGACCATCTCCATGTCGACCTGCGCCAGCGCGGGGGCGGCTACAAGATGTGCCAATGGACGGTGGAGTAGGGCGCGCGATCGCCTTCGGGGCCTGATCGCGGCAGCATCCAGTCTTGCCTTTTGCCGCCGCCTCCAACAAAAGCTGCTCATGGTCGCGAGGCCGTGCGGCAACGGTCCGGCGCGCCCTCTGACGGAGAGAGTGCTGATGGACAGTTTCGCTGCGCTGCGCCGCATGATGGTCGATTGCCAGCTGCGCACCTATGACGTCACCGACCGTGCCGTCCTGGCCGCCGCCGATACCGTTCCGCGCGAGGCCTTTTTGCCGCCGGACCTGTCGCATCTGGCCTATCTCGACCGTTCCGTCGCGATCCCGGGCACCGGCCGCACCTTGATGGCGCCGATGGTGGTGGCGCGGATGATCCAGTTTCTCGAATTGCAGCCGGGCGAGACCGTGCTGGAATATGGTGGTGGCACCGGCTACGGCGCCGCGCTGATGGCGCTGATGGGGATGGAAGCGACGCTGTACGAGCCCGACGAGGCCGCCCGGGCCCTCGCCGGCCCGGCGCTCGCAGCCGCCGGCGCCGCCGTGACGATCACCGGCACCGCCCCCGCGCCGCAGCGCTTCGATGCGGTGCTGGTCTCCGGCGCCTGCGAGATTGTGCCCGAGCCGCTGTTCGGGCTGATCAAGGAAGAGGGCCGGCTGATCGTGGTCGAGGGGGTCGGGCGCGCGGCACGCGTACGTCTTTACCAGAAGACCGGAGCCTCGATCGCGGCCCGTACCGTTTTCGACGCGGCCGCGCCAATTCTGTCGGAGTTCAAAAAGGTTCCCGGCTTCGTATTTTAGGTGGCAGGTGTCGCATTTTTGCGGCAGTGTCCCAAAGAAAAGCCTGCCGCCGGCCATTGCCATTGGCTGCCGCGCCCACTGCCGCTATCAATTGGGGCGAGATTCGAAGCCGAGGCTAGGGCGATGCCTGGGCGTGACTGTCGTTCGCGCAAGAGGCGTCCAGTGAAGCAGATGAGAAGCGGGAAGACCTCGAAGGGCCTGAGTGGCGGTACCGCGCTGGTTGCGCTGGTGCTCGCGTTCTCGGCTTCCGGCGCAGGCGCCCAGACCATGGACGCCGCGCTGGCGCGCGCCTATTCCGCCAATCCCACGCTCAACGCCCAGCGCGCCGCCGTCCGCGTCACCAATGAAAACGTGCCGCAGGCTCTCTCCGGCTATCGTCCGCGCATCACCGCATCCGCCGATATCGGCGCCAGCATCACGGAAGCGGATACGCCCGCCAACGCCACCGCCTCGGGCCGGCACAGCCGCAACGTGGCGCGGCTGAACCCGCGCGGCGCCGGCATTCAGATCGACCAGAACATTTTTGACAGCGGCAAGACGCGCAGCTCGGTCAGCCAGGCGGAATCACAGGTGCTCGGCGCCCGCGCCACTCTGCGCAATACCGAGCAGAACGTGCTGCTCGACGCGGCCACCTCCTATATGAACGTGCTGCGCGACACGGCGATCCTGACCCTCAACCGCAACAACGTCGAGGTGCTGGAGGAGCAGCTGCGCCAGACGCGGGATCGATTTCAGGTCGGGGAGGTGACGCGGACCGACGTCGCCCAGGCCGAGGCGCGCCTGTCGCAGTCGCAATCCCAGGCGATCCTGGCGGAATCGAACCTGAAAACCTCGATCGCGCGCTTTCGGCAGAATGTCGGCGCCGAGCCCAAGAGCCTCGCTCCCGGCCGGCCTGTCGAGAACCTCCTGCCCAGGAGCTTGCCTGCCGCGCTGGAAACGGCGCTGACCGGGCATCCCGCGATCCTCGCCTCGCTGCATGGCGTCGATGCGGCCGAGCTGCAGGTCAAGGTCGTCGAGGCCGATCTCTATCCGGTCATCGGCGTGCGCGGCGCCGTGCAGCAGCGCTATGACAGCACCTCCTTCGGCGACAACCGGACGAGCGCCAGCCTCGTCGGCACGCTGACCATCCCGATCTACGAGGGCGGCCAGGTCTATTCCCGCACCCGCCAGGCCAAGGAGACGGCCGGGCAGAGGCGCATCGAGGTCGATACGCAGCGCGACACCGTGCGCGCCGCGGTGGTCTCCGCCTGGGGCTCGCTCGAAGCCGCCAAGGCGCAGATCGTCGCCGCGCAGGCGCAGGTCCAGGCCGCCGAGACGGCGCTCTCGGGCGTGCGCGAGGAGGCCAAGGTCGGCCAGCGCACGACGCTCGACGTGCTGAACGCCCAGCAGGAGCTGGTCAGCGCGCGCTCGTCGCTCGTCGCCGCCCAGCGCGACCGGGTGGTCGCCTCCTATGCCGTGCTATCGGCCACCGGGCGGCTGTCGGCCGAGGTGCTGAAGCTGCGGACCGATATCTATGACGCGCGCCGCCATTACGATCAGGTCAAGGGCCTGGCCTGGGGCACGCAGACGCCCGACGGGCGCTGAGCGGGCATGGGCGGCCCGCTCCGGCGGTCCGCCATGGACAGCCCGCTCGCTAGCTGGCGACATTCCGGCAACACAAGCGAATCTCCTGTGGGCCGGCCCCGTCCGCGCCTTGTGCGATTCGGCACGAATGGAATACTCGCCAATGGCGTATCCGGTGATTCTGAGATGCGCCGTGTCGAGTGATCCGGACCCCAGATGAGCGCGCAGCCGAAGCCAAACGAACCGTCCATGGAGGAGATTCTCGCCTCCATCAGACGGATCATCTCGGATGACGACAAGCCGGCCGAACCGCCGCCGCCGGCTCCGGACGATGATCTGCGCTCGCTGCTCGCCGGTGCCGCCTCGCTCCAGCCCGCCAATGAGCCCGCGCCGGTCGAGGACGAGGACGTGCTCGATCTCGGCGCCGAGGCTCAGCCGCTCGCAGCTGTCGAAGCCGAGCCCGCTCCGCCGGAAATGCAGGATATCGAATTTCTCGAGCCGGAGCTGACGGAGCCTGCCCCGCAACCGGCGCCCGAGCCCGTCGCCGCGGCCTTCATGCCGCCGCCCCAACCGGAGCCTCAGCGGGATCCGCCGCAAACGCAGCCGCAGGCCTTCGACATGGCGCAGCTGCTCTCGGACCAGACCAGCCACGCCGTGACCAGCGCCTTCGGCCAGCTCGCCCACACCGTGCTCACCAACAACGCACGGACGCTGGAGGATCTGGTCAAGGACATGCTGAAGCCGATGCTGAAGACCTGGCTGGACGATAATCTGCCGACGATGGTCGAGCGGCTGGTGCGCGCCGAGATCGAGCGCGTCGCCCGCGGCGGCCGAAGCTAGCGCGCCGCGCGCCTGCCGGTCAGGCGAGGCGCACGGCGGAAGTCAACAGCCAAGCGTCCGGATCGGCCGTGCCGCCGGACGCTCATCCTCAGTCGCGGCGCTGGCCGCGGTTCTGCCCGGCGGCGGTGTTGCCCTCGAAGGCGCCGGCCTCACGCAGCTTCTTGAAGGCGAAACCGGCGATCGCGAGCGCAGCCGTCGGGGCGCCGAGGCGCGAAACCAGCATGGCGAGCCCGACCGCGACGGGGCGGGGATAGCGCCCGGAGGCGGCTTCCGTAGCCAGCCAGGCGCCGAGTGCATGGACGATCAAATTCATCGGGACTTCCCTTTCCTGCTGATGATCAGCCGCTTTACAGCGAGACTTTGCGATTGGTTCCGAGATCGGGCTTCCCGCCGGTCACGGCCGCGACCGCCATCTTGACGCTGGTCACGATCTTGCCGGGGCTGTCCCAGAATTCCGCCATGGAGGGCCGCACGCGCAGCACGCGGATCGACGGATCGTCCTTGCTGTCCCAGAACGCCTTGGCGGCGGGGGACCAGAGCTCCTCGACCTTGCGGCGGTCGTCCATGACATTGGCGGTGCCGGTCACGGAGACATAGCGATAGCCGCCATTATCCGCGAAGGTCAGGCAGACATTGTCGTTGATCGCGACCTCGTCGTCTTTGTGGTCGCGGGCATCGGTGAGGAAATAGATCGCATCCTCGTCGCGGCTCGGATGAGCGCTCATCGGCCGCGCGCGCAATTCATCGCCCGAGCCGTCGTGAGTCACCAGCATGCACAGGCCGATATCCTCGATCAGCGTCCAGACCCGGTCCTGATCAGTATGGTGTGTCATCGTCTATCCTCCGCTTTCGGGGGTTAGAACGAGCGGACGCTGCGCGTGTTCCCTGCGGTTGCACCGGCCGTGCCCGGGGCCGGCGGACAGATACGGAGATTGACGGGCGGGTATCGCTTGGGCTCTTAAGGCGGCAGACCTTTTGGCCCGTGATGAGTGGCCGGGGCGGGCACCCCGGCCCTTTTTGCGTTCGAGCGAAGCGATGATGGACAAGACATTCGAGCCTGCAGCCGTCGAGGCGCGCATCAGCCTGGCCTGGGAGAAGGCCGAGGCGTTCAAGGCCGGGCGCGGGGCCGCCGCCGGGGCCGAGCCCTATTGCATCGTCATCCCGCCACCGAACGTCACCGGCTCGCTGCATATGGGCCACGCGCTCAACAACACCCTGCAGGACGTGCTGTGCCGTTTCGAGCGGATGCGCGGCAAGGACGTGCTCTGGCAGCCCGGGACCGACCATGCCGGCATCGCCACGCAGATGGTGGTGGAGCGCAAGCTCGCGGCGGAAAACCGCAGCGACCGCCGGACCATGGGCCGCGAAGCCTTTCTGGAGGAGGTCTGGCGCTGGAAGGAGGAATCCGGCGGGACCATCGTCAACCAGCTGAAGCGGCTCGGCGCCTCCTGTGACTGGTCGCGCGAACGTTTCACCATGGATGAGGGGCTGAGCGCGGCCGTCCTCAAGGTCTTCGTCGCCCTGCACAAGCAGGGGCTGATCTATCGCGCCAAGCGCCTGGTCAATTGGGACCCGAAATTCCAGACAGCCATCTCCGACCTCGAAGTGCTGCAGGTCGAGGCGTCGGGCACCTTCAAATGGCAGAGCGGCGGGGAGGAGGCGTTCGACGCCGCCAAGCTCGACAAGGCGCTGAACCGCAATCCCGGCGGGCACCTCTATTACTTCAACTATCCCCTGGAAGGCGTCACCTACGACGCCGGCGACCCCTCCACTTTCATCCAGGTGGCGACGACGCGGCCGGAGACCATGCTCGGGGACAGCGGCGTCGCGGTCCATCCGGAAAATCCGACGCTCGCGCATCTCATCGGCCGCAACGCAGTCCTGCCGCTGGTCGGAAGGCTGATCCCGATCGTGCCGGACGCCTATGCCGACCCGGAGAAGGGCACCGGCGCGGTCAAGATCACGCCCGCGCATGATTTCAACGATTTCGAGGTCGGCAAGCGCCACAAGCTGGCGATCATCAACATGCTCGATGCCGAGGCCCGGATCCTGCTCTCGGACAATGAGGATTTCCTGGAGGGGGCGTCGCCGGAGCCGGAGACGCTCGCTTTGCACGGGCTCGACCGCTTCGCCGCGCGCCGGGCCGTCGTCGCCTTGATGGCGGCCCGCGGCCATCTCGCGAAGATCGAGCCGCATGCCCATACCGTTCCGCATGGCGACCGTTCGGACGTCGTGATCGAGCCCTGGCTGACCGACCAATGGTATGTCGACGTGAAGCCGCTGGCGCAGCGCGCCCTGCAGGCGGTCCGTGACGGCCGCACCAAATTCACCCCCGAGAGTTGGACGAAGGTCTATTACGACTGGCTCGAGAATATCGAGCCCTGGTGCGTCTCGCGCCAGCTCTGGTGGGGCCACCAGATCCCGGCCTGGTATGGGCCGGATGGCGAGGTCTTCGTCGCGGAATCGGAGGCGGCGGCCCAGGCATCGGCGCTGTCTCACTATGGCGGGACGGTGCAGCTGACGCGTGACGAGGACGTGCTCGACACCTGGTTCTCCTCGGCGCTCTGGCCGTTCTCGACGCTGGGCTGGCCGGAGGAGACGGCCGAGCTGCAGCGCTATTACCCCACCGCCACCCTCGTCACCGCCTTCGACATCATCTTCTTCTGGGTCGCCCGGATGATGATGATGGGCCTCAACTTCATGGATGAGGTGCCGTTCAGGGACGTTTACATCCACGCCATCGTTCGCGACGAGAAGGGCGCGAAGATGTCGAAGTCCAAGGGCAACGTCATCGACCCGCTGACCCTGGTCGACAAATACGGGGCCGATGCGCTGCGCTTCACGCTGGCGGCCATGGCGGCGCAGGGCCGCGACATCAAGCTCAGCACGGCGCGGGTCGAGGGCTATCGCAATTTCGCGACCAAGATCTGGAACGCCGCCCGCTTCGCCGAGATGAATGGCTGCGCCAGGGCGGAGGGCTTCGACCCGGCCGCCGTCGAGCAGCCGCTCAATCGCTGGATCCTCAGCGAGGCGGCGCGCGCGGCCGAGGAGATCGCCGCCGGCATCCCGAGTTTCCGCTTCAACGATGCCGCGGGCGCCGCCTATCGCTTCGTCTGGAACCAGTTCTGCGACTGGTATCTGGAGCTCGCCAAGCCCGTCCTGCAGGGGGAGGGCGTCGATCCCGCGGAGAAAGCGGAGACCCAGGCCACGGTCGCCCATCTGCTCGATTTGATCTGCCAGCTTCTCCATCCGTTCATGCCGTTCCTCACCGAGGAGCTCTGGGCGCAGAAGGCCGGGATCGGGGCGCCGCGCCGGCAGGCGGCGGATGTCGATCTCGTCTGCCTGACCCGCTGGCCCGATCTCTCCGGGCTGGCCGACGCGGAAGCGGAAGCCGAGATCGGCTTCGTCGTCGATCTCATCTCCGACATCCGATCGGTCCGCTCCGAGGTGAACGTCCCGGCCGGGACGCAGGCGCCGCTCGTCCTCGTCAACGCATCGGCCGCGACTCGGACGATCATCGAGACCTGGCGGCCGATGATCGAGCGGCTGGCGCGCATCGCCGGCATCAGCTTCGAGAGCGTGGTGCCCGGGCAATCGGCCCAGATCATCGTGCGCGGCGAGGTGGCGGCGCTGCCGCTGTCGGGCATCATCGATCTCGAGGTCGAGCGGGCGCGCCTGACCAAGGAGGCCGCCAAGCTCGACCAGGACATCGCGACGGTCGACCGCAAGCTCGGCAATCCCGATTTCATGGCGCGCGCGCCCGAAGAGATCGTCGAGGAGAACCGCGAGCGCCGGGCCGCCGCCGAGGCGCGCAAGCTCAAGGTGGCGGAGGCGCTGGCGCGGCTGGCCTGAGGCCCCACCGGGCTTCCGCTGCGCCCGTAGCGGAGGGAAGAGTCTCATCCTCGCCACGGCAGCGCCCAGAAATTGACCTTCCTGTAAGAGAGCTCTGGCATTCTCATCGCGGGACCGCTAGATGCGCGTGAGGCGCAACGCTGCCATGCAGCGCCGCCTCATGCTGCTCTATCAGTCGCCGAAATCCAGGACGGGTTGACCCTTCGCCATGCTGAAGCGCGCTTATGACGGGCTGGTATCCTACGCATCCCACCCGGCGGCACCCTGGCTTCTGTTTTTCCTGACCTTCGTCGAGAGCTCGGTCAGCCCGCTTCCGCCCCTGCCGCTGCTGCTGCCGATGTGCATCGCCCGGCCCGACCGCGCCTGGTTCTATGCCGGCGTCTGCTCTCTCGGCGCCGTTTTGGGCGGCTATCTCGGCTATGCGATCGGCGCGCTGCTCTACGATTCCCTCGGCTCCTGGCTGATCGGCATCTACGGGCTGCAGGACAAGGCCGCCGAGCTGATCGCCACCTCGCAGGATTTCTGGTTCTGGGTGCTGGTCACCAAGGGGCTGACGCCGATCCCGTTCAAGATCGTCACGATCATGTCCGGCTTCCTGCATTTCGACATCTGGAAGTTCACGGTCGGCATGGTCGTCTCGCGCGTCACCTTCTTCGCGATAATCGCCGTCGCACTGCGCTTCTACGGCGACGACATCCGCATCTTCATCGAGAAGCATCTGCCGATGACGGCGCTGGCGCTGGTCGTGATCATCGTCGGCGGCTTCTTCGTCCTGCCCGCCGTTCTCTGAGCCGGACCGGCGGCGGCTGTGGCGCCGCCGCAACAGCTCCCACGCATTCTGTCCGGCAGGCTGCGAGGAGATGGAACCGCCCCGATCCCGCCACAAACAGGCCTCAGCTGAAAGAGGCGATAAATGACTGAGATCTTGAGGAATTAAGATCTGGAACGAGCGGTCCGGAGAGCCCTTGTGGCGCGCCGGATCGGTGTCGGGGAACGTTGCGTCCGCCTCGCGCCGCGTGGCAGAGCAGCCTCGCGCCGGACCGAGCGCAGGGTGGACAGGGGCAAGAAAAATGGACGCGCGGGTATTCGATAAGTCCAGGCTGCCGAGCCGGCATGTCAGCGTCGGCCCGGCCCGTGCGCCGCACCGCTCCTATTACTACGCCATGGGCATGACCGCCCGGCAGATCGCGCAGCCCTTCGTCGGCGTCGCCTCCTGCTGGAACGAGGCCGCGCCCTGCAACATCGCCCTGATGCGCCAGGCGCAGGCGGTGAAGAAGGGCGTCGCCTCGGCCAATGGCACGCCCCGGGAATTCTGCACCATCTCGGTCACCGACGGCATCGCCATGGGGCATCAGGGGATGAAATCCTCGCTCGCCTCGCGCGAATGCATCGCCGATTCCGTCGAGCTCACCATGCGCGGCCATTGCTATGACGCGCTCGTCGGCCTCGCCGGCTGCGACAAATCCCTGCCCGGCATGATGATGGCGATGGTGCGGCTGAACGTGCCGTCGATCTTCATCTATGGCGGGTCGATCCTGCCCGGCACCTTCAAGGGCAAGCCGGTCACGGTTCAGGATGTGTTCGAGGCGGTCGGAAAGCATTCGGTCGGCGCGATGTCGGACGAGGATCTGCAGGAGTTGGAGGAGGCGGCCTGCCCGTCCTCGGGCTCGTGCGGCGCGCAATTTACCGCCAACACCATGGCGACCGTCGCCGAGGCGATCGGCCTGGCGCTGCCCTATAGCTGCGGCGCGCCGGCGCCCTACGACATGCGCGACACCTTCTGCTACACCGCCGGCGAGATGGTGATGGAGCTGGTCGCGCGCAACATCCGCCCGCGCGACATCGTCACCCGCAAGGCGCTGGAGAACGCCGCCACCGTCGTCGCGGCCTCCGGGGGCTCGACCAATGCCGCGCTCCACCTGCCGGCGATCGCCCATGAATGCGGCATCGATTTCGATCTCTTCGCCGTCGCCGAGATCTTCAAGAAGACGCCCTATATCGCCGATCTCAAGCCGGGCGGGAAATACGTCGCCAAGGACATGTTCGAGGTCGGCGGCATCCCGCTGCTGATGAAGACCCTGCTCGATCAGGGCTATCTCCATGGCGACTGCATGACGGTCACCGGCCGGACGATCGCGGAGAACCTCGCCGCGGTGAAATGGAACGATCAGCAGGACGTGGTGCGCGCCGCCGACAAGCCGCTCTCGCCGAATGGCGGCGTGGTCGGGCTGCAGGGCAATCTCGCTCCCGAAGGCGCGATCGTGAAGATCGCCGGCATGACAACGGAACAGCTGACCTTCACCGGTCCCGCCCGCTGCTTCGATTGCGAGGAAGACGCCTTCGAGGCCGTCACCAACCGGCGCTACGAGATCGGCGACGTCATCGTCATCCGCTATGAGGGGCCCAAGGGCGGCCCCGGCATGCGCGAGATGCTGTCCACCACCGCCGCCCTTTACGGGCAGGGCATGGGCGACAAGGTCGCGCTGATCACCGATGGCCGCTTTTCCGGCGCCACCCGCGGCTTCTGCGTCGGCCATGTCGGGCCGGAGGCCGCCGTCGGCGGGCCGATCGCCCTGCTGCGCGACGGCGACATCATCGAGCTCGACGCCATCACAGGAAAGCTCGCATGCCGCCTTTCTGATGCCGAACTTGCGGAGCGACGTAAGGCCTGGGAGCCGCGCAAGACCGACTACACCTCCGGCGCGCTCTGGAAATATGCCCAGACCGTCGGCTCAGCCAAGGGCGGGGCTGTGACCCATCCCGGAGGAGCGGCCGAGATTCAGTGCTATGCGGATATCTGACACCATTCTTGCAGCCGCTTTCGTGATCCTGGGCAGCCATCAGGCCGCCTGGGCGCAGGCGGCTGGGGATGGCCGCCCCGTGCCGCCGCTGCCGATTCCCGGCGTCGCGCTGCCGGAGCCGGATGTCGAGGTCGCCGCCCCCGCGCCCGGCGCACGGGTGATCGCCCCCGCGCCCCAGGGCCCGGCGGCGCATATGGCGCTTCCGCTCGCGCCCTTCACCAATACCCGCGACGCGATCCGCGCCTGGATGCGCGATTCGACGGCGGGCAATCACCGCGGCGCCGTGCGCGCGCTGGAATATGCCGCCGCCCAGGGCAACCTCACCGCTCAGTTCAAGCTGGCCAAGATGTATGCCGGCGGGGAGGGCGTTCCCGCCAGCGATCTCAAGGCCTTCGAGTATTTTTCGAAGATCGCGGACGAGAATGCCGACGTGATCCCCGGCACGGCCGATGGGCGAATCGTCGGCAGCGCCTTCGTCGCGCTGGGCAGCTATTTCGTCGACGGCATCAAGGGCACCTATGTCCGGCCCAACCCCGAACGCGCCTTCGACATGTTCCATTACGCCGCCACCTATTTCGGCGAGCCGGAGGGCCAGTACAATCTCGCCCGGCTCTATCTGAAGGGTGAGGGCGCCGTGCGCGATCCGCGCCAGGCCGCGCGCTGGATGAAGCTCGCCGCCGAGAAGGGCCATGCGCCGGCCCGCGCCGTCTTCGGCGACATGCTGATCCGGGGCGGCGAGGGGGTTCCGCGCCATCCGGTGATCGGCCTGATGTGGCTCTCGCTCGCCCGGGAAGGCGCCGATCCCGCCCGCGACGGCTGGATTCTCGAGCGCTACGACGCGGCCTTCGCCGCCGCCAGCCCCGCCGACCGCACCGCCGCTCTGGCGCTGGCCGAGCGCCAGAGCGCGACGCTCGGCCGGACCGCCGCGAGCCGCTGACGGGCGGCGGCTGCATCCGGAGGCGAGGCTCCCGCGTAGCCGGAGAACCCGCCGCCGGAGCCATAACGATGCGCCTCGTTCTCCTGATCCCTCTCCTCATGGCGGCGCTGCCCGCCGCCGCCCAGGCTCCCGCCTCGGAGGATTACGAGCGATGGGCGCCGCTGACCGATCCCTTTCCCAGCACCGGGGGCGGCGGCATCATGATCCATGATTATGATCCGGTGGTCGCCGACGGGCGGTGCAGCACGCGCTTCCGGGCGATCGAGCCGAACGGCACCGTCTATCGCAACAGCATCGTCTTCGAGGCCACCCAGGTCCAGGGCGGCGTGCTCTGCAGCCAGGGCCGCTGGCGCTCCGAGGACGGCACAGCCGCGGGGACCACGCCCTTCCGGGTGTTCATCAAGGACGGGATCAAGCGCGGCAGCCCCGATTGACCGCGAATGCGGCGCTCGCTCATCCGATCGCAAACGACCGGCGTAGACAGCACCAGACCCATGGTCACGAGGAGCTCAGGGATGCCGACGAGAATTTTGATGTCTGCCGGCCTGCTGATCGGCCTGGCCGGCGCCGCCCACGCCAACACGCAGCTGCAGGGAGGCGAGATCAAGCAGCTCGTCTCCGGCAAGCGGATCTATCTCGCCGCACCGATCGGCGGCGAATTCCCGCTCTTCTACCGGCCGGACGGGCAGGTCGACGGCTCCGGCGAAGCGATCGGCCTCGGCCGCTTCCTGAAGCCCAAGGATAAGGGGCGCTGGTGGGTGAGGGGCGATTCGCTCTGCCAGAAATGGGAGACCTGGTATGAGGGCCGCACCATGTGCTTCACCCTCACCGATCTCGGTGGCAACCGCCTGCGCTGGGTCCAGGACAATGGCGATAGCGGCGTCGCCCGCATCGGCCGCTGACCAGCCTGTGCCGGCAGCGCCACACCCGGCCGAAATCGGTTCAAAACAAGGCAGCGGTTGACTTTCGCCGCATTTTCGACACCTTGTGCCCGCCCAACAGGGGCGCGGCCTCGGTGTCGGCGGAGCGATCCGCCTGCATTAACGGCCGCTTAATCGGATTGCCCGTTAATCGTACGAGGCAGGCAGAAGCCTGTCGCGCGCGAGCAGGCCGATTGTGGTTCGTGGCTGAAAAGGCGGAATGACGGCATGACGAGAGGCGCAACCTCCCCGGCTCCGGACACGCAGTGCAGCGCGAGCGGAGCGATCGATGGGCCGTCGACCATGACAACGCGGATCCTCAGGGTTGGTTGCATCGCGCTGACGGGTCTGTTCCTGGCGAATTGCGCCAATGACCAGGTCGCCCGGCGCAAATCCAAGGAAATCGGCGCCTTCCCCGAGTCGAAATACGGCCCCGCCAGCCGCCGCGTCATCGCCGAGGGGCAGGAAGTGCCCAAGGGCGGCGGACGCCAGCTGGTCGGGAAGAGCTATTCCGTCGCCGGCAAGCGCTACACCCCCTATGAGAAGCCGACCGGCTACACCGCGGTTGGCACCGCCTCCTGGTATGGCGAGGCCTTCCATGGCCGCCGCACCGCCAATGGCGAGATCTATGACCGCCACGGCATCAGCGCCGCCCATCCCACCATGCCGCTCCCGGCCTATGCCCGCGTCACCAACATGCTGAACGGGCGTTCGATCATCGTGCGCGTCAACGACCGCGGCCCCTATCATGGCGGCCGGGTCATGGACGTCTCGCAGAAGACCGCCGATGCGCTGGCCTTCCGCCATCTCGGCACGGCCCGCATCAAGCTCGAATATCTCGGCCAGGCCTCGCTGGCCGGCTCCGACGACAGGCTGCTCCTGGCGACGTTGCGGACCGACGGCCAGCCGGCCGCGATCCCCGGCACCAGCGCCCGCACCATGGTCGCGAGCAACGCGCCGCCCGCCACCGCGCGGCAGGCCAGCGCCGATCTCGACGAGGATGTGCCGGCTCCGGTACAGCAGCCCGCTCCCACGGTCCGCGCCTATGCCCCGGCTCCGGTGATCGCCCCGCAGGCCCCGGTCGCCGCGGCCGTGATGTCGACCGCGACGCCCGGCGGCGTGCCGGTCCGCGCGGCCCTGCCGCCGAGCCGCCCCTTCGATCTCGACACCATCGCCAATGCGGGCTCGCCCGTCCTGCTGCGCAGCGGCCTGCCGGCGGCACGGCCCGCGGTGCGCGGCAGCGGCAGCGTCGCCAGCCTGTTCGCGGCGCCGGAGCAGCATCCGACCGCCCGCTTCGCGCGCAACCATCCGCTCTCGGCGAGCGTGGTGCCGCAGGCCTTCCAGCCGCTGTCGCGCAATTGACGTGAAGCGGGCTTGACCGCCCGCCTGGCTCTGCCTCACATCGGGGCCATGACCGTTCCCGCGCCGTCTCCACGCCCGCTATCTCGGCCGATGCGCCTGCTCGCCGCGCTTCTGGCGGCGTTGGCGCTGGCCCTGCCGCTCGCGGGGACCGCGCAGGCCCAGGCGTTCCAGTCGCAGGCGCCCCACGCGATCCTGCTCGACGCTGAAAGCGGGACGGTTCTCTACGAGAAAGCCGCCGACGAGCTGATGGCGCCCGCCAGCCTCGCAAAAATCGCGACGGCGGTCGTGGCGTTCGAGGAGATCGCGCAGGGGCGGTTGAGCCTCGACAGCGAGATCACCATTTCCGAGAACGCCTGGCGCAAGGGCGGTGGCGTCTCCGGCGGCTCGACCATGTTCGCCCAGCTGAACAGCCGGGTGAAGCTCTCCGACATTCTGATGGGGCTGATCGTCCAGTCCGGCAATGATGCGGCCATCGCGCTGGCCGAGGCGATCGCCGGCGACGAGGCCACTTTCGCGCGGCTGATGACGGAACGGGTGCGGGCGCTCGGCCTGAGCAAATCCGTCTTCCGGAACGCCACGGGCATGGGCGACCCGCAGCAGCGCGTCACGGCGCGCGAATTGGCGCTGCTGTCGAACCACATCATCAGGACCTATCCCGAACTCTACAAAATGTTCGGCCAGCGCGACTTCACCTGGAACAAGATCCGCCAGCAGAACCGCAACCCGCTGCTGACCATGGATATCGGCGCCGACGGGCTGAAGACCGGCAATATCGACGAATCCGGCTATGGCCTCGTCGGCTCGGCGGTGCAGAACGGGCAGAGACTGATCGTCGTCGTCAACGGGCTGAAGACTGCACGCGACCGCGCCTCGGAGGCGCGCAAGCTGCTGGAATGGGGGTTCCGCGCCTTCGAGCCGCGCGCCATCTTCCAGCCCGGCGAGGTCGTCGGCGAGGCCAGCGTCTTCGGCGGGGCCAAGGGACGCGTCGCGCTGAAGGCGAAGAGCGGCATCAGCCTGCTCCTGCCGCGCGGGTCGAGCGACCGGCTGAGCGCGCGGATCGTCTATCGCGGCCCGCTGATGGCGCCGGTCCAGGAAGGCGCGGAGGTGGCGAAGCTGCAGGTCATGCGCGGCACGCTCAATGCGCTGGAAGTCCCGCTCTACGCGGCCGAATCCGTCCCGCAGGGCCCGCTGCAGAGCCGGGCGCTCGACGCGCTGCTCGAGGCTTCGACCGGCTGGATCCGCAAAGCCCTCAAGGGAAGCTGAGCGGTCCCGTGCTGCGATCCCGTTTCATCACGCTGGAAGGCGGCGAAGGCGCCGGCAAATCGACGCTGGCGCGCGCCCTGGCCGAGCGTCTCCGGGCCATGGGCGTTTCCGTGGAGCTGACGCGCGAGCCCGGCGGCTCGGCCCGCGCCGAGGCGATCCGCGAGGCGATCCTCGCGGGAGCGATCAAGCCGCATGGCGCCTTCGCCGAAGCGCTGATGTTCTCGGCCGCGCGGATTGACCATATCGACACGCTGATCCGCCCGGCGCTGATGCGCGGCAGCTGGGTGATCTGCGACCGCTTTCTCGATTCGACGCGGGTCTATCAGGGCGCCTCCGGCGGGGTCGATGCGACATTGCTCGCCGAACTCGAAGCGGTGACCGTCGACGGCCTCCTGCCCGATCTGACGCTGATCCTGGATCTCGACCCCGAAATCGGCCTGAGGCGTGCCGCGAGCCGCCGCCATCCGGGAGAGGCGAGTGATCGTTTCGAAAGCGAAACGCTCGACTTCCACCGTCGGCTGCGCGACGCCTATCTCGCCATCGCGGCGCAGGAGCCCGAGCGCTGCCTCGTGCTCGACGCCACGCTGTCGCCCGATGCGCTGGCGGATGCGGCCTGGCGGGCGATCGGCGAGCGGCTGCTGCAGCCGGCGGAGGTGTGATGCTGCAGACCAGCGACGAGCCCGACCGCCTGCCCAGCGCGCCGCATCCGCGCGAGACGCTGGCGCTGATCGGGCACCAGACCCAGGAACAGGCCTTCCTCGACGCCTTGCGCTCGGGGCGGATGCATCATGCCTGGCTGCTCGGCGGGCCCGACGGAATCGGCAAGGCGAGCTTCGCCTATCGCGCCGCGCGCTTCATGCTGGCGGCCGGAGAGCCGACCGCGCGGGCCTCCCGGGCGACGAGCCTCGCCATGCCGGAGGAAGACCCCGCGACGCGGCGGATCATGGCGCAATCGCATCCGGATCTGCATGTGCTGCGCCGTGTGCCCAAGCCCGACGGCAAGGGCTGGAGCAGCAACATCCCGGTCCCGGCGGTGCGGCGCGTGCTGGATCGTTTCGGCTCCAGCGCGGCGGAGGGCGGCTGGCGCATCTGCATCGTCGATTCCGTCGAGGATATGGAACGCCCCTCGGCCAACGCCTTCCTGAAGCTGCTGGAGGAGCCGCCGCCGCGCGCGCTCTTCCTGCTCGTCGCCCATGCGCCCGGCCGGATGCTGCCGACCATCCGCTCCCGCTGCCGCCTGCTCGGCTTCCAGGCGCTGTCGCAGGCGGATGTCGCGGAGGCCGGCCGCATCGCACTGGAGCGCATGGGCGGGCCCTTCGACGCCTCGGCGCTCGGCCGCGCCGCCGGCCTATCCGACGGCTCGGTGCGCCGGGCGCTGACCTATGTCGATCCGGAAACGCTGGCCCTGGTCGAGGCCGTGCGCGCCAGGCTCGACGCGCTGCCGGGGCTCGACGTCACGGCGCTGCTGGCGCTGGCCGAGGATGTCGCGGGCAAGACGGGCGAGGGCGATTTCTGGATCATGATCGACGCCATCCAGAGCTGGATCGGCGACCATCTCCACGCCCATGCCGGCGCCGGCCCGGCGCGCCTTGCACCGCTTGCGGAGGTATGGGAAAAGCTTGCGCGCGCGGCCCGGGAGGTCGAGACTTACAATCTCGACCGCAGGCCGCTCGTCCTATCGATGTTTCATGATCTGTCGGATGCGGTTCGCCGGTCGCGCGCAGCGTGAATCGAACCAACCGGACAGCCATGGCCACGGCCCCCAAATTCTACCTGACCACCGCGATCCATTACACCAATGGGCCGCCGCATATCGGCCACGCCTATGAGATGGTGGCGTCGGACGCGATCGCCCGCTTCAAGCGGCTGGACGGGTACGACGTCTTCGCCATGACCGGCACGGACGAGCATGGCCAGAAGGTGCAGCGCACCGCGGCGCAGGCGGGGCTCGCGCCAAAGGCCTATGTCGACGGCATCGCCGCCCGCTTCCAGGAGATGGAGCAGCGGCTGGGCTGCGCCTTCGACCGCTTCATCCGCACCACCGATGCCGACCATCTGCCCTCGACCCAGGAGCTCTGGCGCCGGATGGAGGCCAATGGCGACATCTACCTCGCCAAATATTCCGGCTGGTATTCCGTCCGCGACGAGGCCTTCTACGGCGAGGAGGAGACCACGCTCCAGCCCGACGGCACGCGCCTCGGCGGCCAAGGCACGCCGGTGGAATGGGTCGAGGAGGAGAGCTATTTCTTCAAGCTGAAATCCTATCAGGACCGCCTGCTCGCGCTGTATGAGGCGGTGCCGGACTTCATCTCCCCGGAGACGCGCCGCAACGAGATCGTCAGCTTCGTCAAGGGCGGGCTCGAGGACCTCTCGATCAGCCGCACCACCTTCGATTGGGGCCTGCCGGTCCCGGGCGACCCGAAGCATGTGATGTATGTCTGGGTCGATGCGCTGAACAATTACGTCACCGGCACCGGCTTTCCCGATCCCGAAGATCCGCGCGCGCATTACTGGCCGGCCGACGTCCACATCATCGGCAAGGACATCGTGCGCTTCCATACCGTGTACTGGCCGGCTTTCCTGATGTCGGCCGGGCTGCCTCTGCCCAAACGCGTCTTCGGCCATGGCTTCCTGCTCAACAAGGGCGCCAAGATGTCGAAATCGGTCGGCAACGTGGTCGACCCCTTCGCGCTTGCCGAGGCCTATGGCGTCGACCAGCTGCGCTATTTCTTCCTGCGCGAGGTCTCCTTCGGCCAGGACGGCAATTACAGCCATGAGGCGATCGTCGGGCGCATCAATGCCGATCTCGCCAATGATCTCGGCAACCTCGCGCAGCGCTCGCTGTCGATGATCGCCAAGAATTGCGAGGGCAGGGTGCCGCCCTGCGCCGCGCTGACGCCCGCCGACGACGCGCTGCTGGCTCTCGCCGACGGTGCGCTCGGCAAGGCGCGGGAGGCGATGCGGGATTTCGCCCTGCACACGCTGCTCGCGGAGATCTGGAGCGTGGTGGCGGAGGCCAATCGCTACTTCGCCGCCCATGAGCCCTGGCGGCTGAGCAAGAGCGATCCGGCCCGGCGCGACACGGTGCTCTATGTGACGGCCGAGGTGCTGCGCCAGGTCGCGATCCTGGTGCAGCCGGTGATGCCTGCCTCCATGGCCAAGCTGCTCGATCTGCTCGGCATCGACCCCGGTTCTCGCGATTTCTCGGCTCTGGGCCAGGGCGGCCGCCTGGTTTCCGGCACGGCGCTGCCGACGCCCAGCGGCGTCTTCCCGCGCTATGTCGAGCCCGAGGGCGGCGAGGTCGCGTGATGCTGATCGATACGCATTGTCATCTCGACTTCCCGGATTTCACCGAGGCGCTCGCTGAATTCGTCGCCCGGGCCGAGGCGGCGGGCGTCGGCCGGATGGTGACGATCTCCACCCGCGTCGCGCGCTTTGCCAGCTACACCGCCATTGCCGAGCGGTTTCCCTCGGTCTGGTGCAGCGTCGGCACCCATCCCCATGGCGCGCATGAGGAGCTCGACGTGACGGCCGACCAGCTGGTGGCGCTGTCGCGTCATCCGCGCTGCGTCGCCATCGGCGAGGCCGGGCTCGACTATCACTACGACAAGAGCCCGCGCGCGGCGCAGGCGCAGGGCCTGCGCACCCATATCGCCGCGGCACGGATCACCCAACTGCCCCTCGTGATCCATGCCCGCCAGGCCGATGAGGACATGATCGCGATCCTGCGCGAGGAGATGGGGAAGGGCGCCTTCCCCGCCATCCTTCACTGCTTCACCGCGGGGGAGGCTCTTGCGCTCGCCGGCGTCGAGATGGGGCTCTACGTCTCATTTTCCGGGATCCTGACCTTCAAGACCTCCGAGGAGCTGCGGCGGATCGCCCGGCTGGTGCCGCGCGAGCGACTGCTGGTCGAGACCGACGCGCCCTATCTCGCCCCCGTGCCCTTCCGCGGCAAGCGCAACGAGCCGGCCTATGTCGTCGAGACGGCGAGGGTCCTGGGCGAGACGCTCGGGCTGAGCTTTGACGAGATCGCCCGCATCACCACCGAGAATGCGCGGCGCTGCTACTGGAAGATGGACCGCGCCACGCCGCTCTCGCAGGTCGCATGAGAGATCGCCCTCGATGCGCCTGACGGTCACGATCCTGGGCTGCGGCTCGTCCGGCGGCGTGCCCCGTCCGGGCGCCGGCTGGGGCGCCTGCGATCCCGACAATCCGCGCAACCGTCGCCGGCGCTGCTCGATCCTGGTGGAGGCTGGAAGCGGCGGCGCCAGCACCAGCCTGCTGGTGGACACCTCGCCGGATCTTCGCGAGCAGCTGCTCGATGCGGATGTGCGCCGGCTCGATGCCGTGCTCTACACCCATGACCATGCCGACCATACCCATGGCATCGACGACCTCCGGGCGCTGGTGCTGCATATGCGCCGCAAGCTGCCGGTCCATGCCGACAGCCGGACCATGGACTCGCTGCGCAGCCGCTTCGGCTATGTCTTCGAGACGCCGCCCGGCAGCACCTATCCGCCGATCCTCGACCTCCATCACCTGCGCGTCGGCGACAGGCTGACGATCGAAGGCGAGGGGCCTCCGATCGAGGCGCTGCCCTTCACGGTGGAGCATGGGCCGGGCTACGATGCGCTGGGCTTCCGCTTCGGCGCCTTCGCCTATCTGCCGGATGTCAGCCTCCTGCCCGCCACCGCGCGCGAGGTGCTCACCGGGCTCGACCTGCTGATCCTGGACTGCCTGCGCGACACGCCGCACCCGACGCATTTCCACGTCGCGGAATCGCTGGCGACGATCGAGGAGCTGGCCCCGCGCCGGGCCATCCTCACCAATCTGCACTCCGATCTCGACTATGACGCGCTCAGCTCGCGCGTCCCCCGGGGCGTCGAAGTCGCCTATGACGGGATGATCGTCCAAATCTGAGGCCGGGGCGGGCGCTCAATCGGCGTTCTGCCTGTGCCAGCTCTCGATCTGGCCGAGGACCGTCTCGAGATTGGAGACATCGACATAGCGCCGGCCGAGATCGCGCAGATTGTCCCGGTGCGGCTGCTCCTCGATGTCCCCGACGCAATCCTCCGGAACGATCGTCCGGTAGCGATAGCTGAAACTGTCGATCGAGCTGGCGCGGATGCAGCCGCTGGTGTTGCAGCCCGTGATGATCACCGTATCGACCCGCTCCTTGGTGAAATAGTCGCTCACCCCGGTGTTGAAGAAGATCGACGGGCCCTTCTTGCAAACGACGAGATCGTAATCGGCGTCGTAGATCCGCGGGTCGAGCGCGATGCTGGGATGCCCTTCCAGAAAGGTCTCGCGCACGGCGGTGATCTTCCAATAGGGCATTTCCCGCTCGTTCTTATAGGCGGTGTAGCAGCTGGCGACCGGGATGTCGTAGCGGCGCGCCACATCGAGCAGCTTCGCGGTGTTTTCGACCGCGCGCATCACCAAAGGCGCACCGCCGAGCGGATATTGGGGGTCGGTGAAGCCGGTCTGGAAATCCACGACGACGATGCCCGGCTTCTTGCCGAAGCCGACCGGAATCTCACCATAGCTGCGATTGGCGTAATCATCCGACATGGGCTGCTCCTGACGATGCTAGGGCTTCAGGATGCGCCAGATATAAAATCATGCAAGCTTGTTTTTTTAGCTCGCACTTTTTACTCTGGGCCGAACCAGCGGAGGATCGAGCATGGAAGAGCCAGGCCTGCGGCGCAAGCAGCTGCGCAGCGTCGCGACGCGCGACAGGCTGATCCGCTCGGCGCTCGACGAGATTTTCGAGGTCGGCTACCACGCCGCGACGACCCAGGGCATCGCGCTGCGGGCCAGTGTCTCGCGCGGCGCCTTGCTGCATCATTTCCCGAACCGGGCCGACATCGTCATCGCCGCGATGGAGGCGCTGCTCGATGACGGCACCCGCCAGATCAAGGCCGTCACAAACGAGCTGCAGAGCGGCAGCGCCTCGCTGGCGGATTTCGTCGAGTTTCTCTGGCGGCTGTTCTCGGGACGGTTCTTCTATCTGTCGCTGGAGATGATCACCGAATCCCGCAACGATCCCGAGCTGCGCCTGCGCATGATCCCGGTGGTGCGCCGCTTCCACGAAGCGCTGGACGAGATCTGGACGCAGTTCTGTGCCGGCTCGGAGCGGACGCCGCAGCAGGCGCGGCTGATCCTCAATCTCACGGTCTGCCTGATGCGCGGCATGGGCGTCCAGACCGTGCTGCGGCCCGAACCCGGCTACTACCGGGAAATGGTCGACGCCTGGAAGGCCTTGCTGCCGCATCTGATCGACGGCGCGCCGGGCGACATCCTTTTCACCGGCGAGACTTCACCGCAGACGTGAGCGTCCGTACGCAAGTCACTCGCTGATCGAGGGTTTTCGGCCTGTGCCGCCGGGCTCGGGGATGGCACCTGCAGCAAACCTGGGATAGGCTTCAGTTCCATAATATGTCTTATGCGAATCACTCTTGCCATTGTTCAGGAGCCTGCGCCTGCTTCCCGCGGTATCTGTCTCGTCGCCGTCCCGCCGGCCGACACAGCCTTGCGCCGCTGCTCAAATGATCTATCTTGCCGCTCAAAGGAGCGACGCCATGACTAGTACCGCCACTCCGCGCAAGAAGCTGCACGAGAGCAAGGCCGAAGCCTTCCCCTTCATCGACCTGTACCGCGCTTCCCCGCTAGCGCGCATCGGCGTGATCAAGGCGGGCATTCCGGCCCGGGACGTCAAGGAACTGTCCGCGGCCCTGCATTTCGACCAGCAGGTGATGTTCGACGCCCTCAACCTGAAGACCGCCACCGTGAACAGGAAGGCCGCCCGCGACGAAATGCTGTCGATCGAGGATGGGGAGCGCGTCGTCGGCCTCGCCAAGCTCGTGGGACAGCTCGAGGCCATGCTCGAAGATGCCGGACAATCCGAGGGTTTCGACGCCCCCTCCTGGATGTCGCGCTGGTTGCGAGAGCCCCTTCCGGCACTCGGCGGGGGCAAGCCGATCGACCTCCTGGACACGATGGAAGGGCAAGCTCTGGTCTCGCGCGCCCTCTCGCAAATCCAGAGCGGGGCCTATGCGTGAGTCGTTTGCTCTGGCGGATCGCGACCGACACCAGGACCTATACCGCCGACGACATGTCGGGAACCGGAGCCAAGATCTCCGGCGGCCGGTGGAACGATCTCGGTGAAAACCTGGTCTATGCGTCGGAAAGCCGGGCATTGGCCTGCCTCGAGACGATCGTCCATCTGAACGCCGGAGGGCTGCCGTTCAATCGCTATCTCGTCGAGATCGAGGTCCCCGACGAGGTCTGGCAGGCCGCGCAGATTGCCGATGCATCGGCATTGCCTGTGGGCTGGGACGCGGAACCGGCGGGGTTGGAGAGCATCCGCTACGGCTCCGCCTGGATTGCCGGCGCGGGCTCGGCATTGCTGCTGGTGCCCTCGGTCATCGTGCCGGAGGAGCGCAACGCATTGATCAATCCCCTCCACCCCGATGCGTCGCGCATCAAGGCGCGCAAGCGTCGCAGATGGCTCTATGACCCGCGGCTCGATCGGAGATCGACGCCCTAGGACGGCCGGACGCTTCGGCAATTCCGTCAAAGACTTGTCGCGGGCGGCCAGCCCTCAGCCCGAGGCACGCCGATACGCGTAGTAGCGGCCGGCCGGCACCCCTTCCGGCAAGGGCGTGGCGATCAGCAGCGGGTGTTCCAGCGCCGAACCGCTGACGATCAGCGCATCATCGGCCGCCAGCGCCGCGACATGGCCCGGCAGCCAGGCCAGCGCCACCGCGTCCCGCTCCGGCTGGCCCGTGGTCGCGTCGACATGCAGCAGCACCGCGCTGCGGCCATGGCGCGCCGCGAACGCCGGCAGCGTCTGCTCCATATCGCCCAGAACCAGCAGCGGCGCCTCCGGCATCGAGCGCGGATTGGCCTTGGCCTGCCTGTCGAAGGCATGGATCGCCCGTCCCGGCAGGATGTCGCGGAGATGGTCATAGGTCCGGCCATTGCCCAGGCCGAGTTCCAGCACCGGCCCCTCGCGCCCGGCGATGGCGGCGGCGGCCCAGTTCAGCACGGTGCGCTGGGCTTCGAGACGGCGGATGAAACTGTCGAGGCGGCTCATGCCTGCTGATCCATGCTGGCGAGCCCGCTGTCAATGCGCAGCTTCGGCAGGCGGGCCGGGACAGCGGCCGCGAGGACGCCACGTCCGGCGATCTCGGCACGCGCGAGCGAGTGACGCGGCGCTTGCGCTCTCTTGCCAAAGCCTGCGCCCGCTGTCCTAATCAGCGGCGAAGGCAGATTGAATCTGCGGCTTCATCTTCAAGGCGGCCATCAAGAGCCTGTTATCATTCACTTTGGGAGGAATTGCATGTCGAGCCTGTCACGTCGTTCATGGCTGCTGGTTGCCGCCGCAAGCGCTGCCGTTCTGGGAGCCGCCCCGGCCTTGGCGCAAACCTGGCCGGCGCGCAACATCACCTGGATCGTGCCCTTCCCGGCCGGCGGCGGCACCGATGCCTTCGCGCGGCCGCTGGCGGCGCAGCTGGAGCAGCAGCTCGGCCAGCGCATCATCCTGGAGAACCGCGCCGGAGCCGGCGGCACGGTCGGTGCCGCCGCCGCCGCCAAGGCCGCGCCCGACGGCTATACCTTCTTCGTCGGAGCCGCCCACCACACCATCGCGCCGGCGCTCTACCCCCGGCTCGACTATAATATCGAGAAGGACTTCATCCCCGTCGCAGTCATCGCGCAGCCGCCCCAGGTGATCGTCGCCCATCCCGAGAAGGTGCAGGCGAAGACGCTGAAGGAGCTGATCGATTTCGCCACCAAGAACCCGGACAAGCTGAACTACGCCTCCGCCGGCAACGGCACCACCCATCATCTGGCTGGCGAATTGTTCAAGCTGTCGAGCAAATCCAGCCTGACCCATGTGCCCTATCGCGGCGCCGGCCCGGCCATGCAGGATCTCCTGGCCGGCCAGGTCGACCTGATGTTCGACGGGCTCGGCACCTCGGCGCCGCAGATCCAGGGCGGCCGCCTGCGCGGCCTCGCGGTGGCGGCGGCGGAGCGGTCGCCGGCCATCCCGGACGTGCCGACGGCGAAGGAGGCCGGGCTCGAAGGCTATGAGGTCTCGACCTGGTACGCGCTCTGGGCGCCGAAAGGCACCCCCGCCGAGGTGGTGACCAAGATGCGGGCGGAGGTCGCCAAGGCGCTGCAGTCGCCGATGATCGACGCTGCCTGGCAGAAGAGCGGCTCGCCGATCCCGACGCTCTCCGGCGATGAATTCGGCAAATTCGTCAGCTCCGAGGTCGCGCGCTGGGGCAAGGTCGTCAGCGAGGCCAAGGTCAAGCTCGACTGAGCCTGCCTCACCCCGAGAGGTGATCGTCCCCCTCGCCCGTGCCGTCGATGACGGCGCGGGCGATCTGCATGGAGAAGCCGGCGCGGGCCATGGCGGCGAGGTGCTTCTGGCGGTTCGCCGTCCTGTCCTTGCCGCTCCAGGGGCCGAGCCGCTTGCGCTGGGCGGCCCTGCGCGCTGCCGCCAGCTCCTCCTCCGGCGTCGCGGCGCTATGGGCCTCGACGAGTTCGCGTGAGACCCCCTTGGCGCCGAGCTTGGCCGCCACCGCCCGCGAGGATTGCCCGCGCCGGCGCAGGCTTGCAGCCCTTGCTTCGGCGAAGCGCCGATCGTCGACCAGGCCGGACGAGACGCAGCGCGCGACCACCTCGTCGAGCAGCGCGTCGAATTCGCCGGGCTCGCCGCCGTGATGGCGGCAGCTCGCCACCACCTTGCGCCGCAGCACGCTGCGCAGCTGGGCGGCGGGCGCGGCATAGCGTTCGAGATAATGCAGCGCCGCCCTCTGCAGGTAATCGGCGGTGATCCGCCGCGGCGCCTTGCGCTGGCGCGGCCCCTGTGGCGCCTCCCCGCCCTCCACCGTCAATCCTCGGCCGGCCGCGTGCCGCGCAGACCCTTGTCGCGGCTGCGCTTCGCCTTGGATTCCAGCCGCCGCTGCTGCGAGCCATAGGTCGGCTTCGTCGGCCGGCGCGGCTTCGGCCGCTCCGCCGCCTCGCGCAGGATGCCGAGCAGCCGTTCCAGCGCATCGGCGCGGTTGCGCTCCTGGTCCCGGAAGCGCTGCGCGACGATGACGATCACCCCGTCCTTGGTGAGTTTTTGCCCAGCGACCCGCGGCAGTTTCTCGCGGAGATGGTCCGGCAGTGCGGCGGCGGCGGCGTTGAAGCGCAGCTGCACCGCGGACGAGACCTTGTTGACGTTCTGGCCGCCCGGACCGGAGGCACGCACGAAGACCTCCTCGATCAGGCCCTCGTCGATGGCGATGGACGGCGTCACTTGAATCATGGGAGGACGCTAGCTCACTTGCCGGAGAAAAGCAGCGTGCAGCCATCCCGCGACATCCGCCGCCTGCTCGAGATCATGGCCGCCCTGCGCACGCCCGGGACCGGCTGTCCCTGGGATCTGGAGCAGGATTTCGCGTCGATCGCACCCTATACGGTGGAGGAGGCCTATGAGGTGGCCGACGCCATCGCCCGCGGCGACCGGGTCGATCTGCGCGACGAGCTCGGCGATCTGCTGCTGCAGGTGGTGTATCACGCCAGGCTGGCGGAGGAGGAAGGCGCCTTCGCCTTCGCCGACGTCGTCGAGGGCATCACCGCCAAGATGATCCGCCGCCACCCGCATGTCTTCGGCGCGGCGCGGGATCTGACGCCGCTGCAGGTCAAGGCGCTGTGGCACGAGATCAAGGCGCAGGAGAAAGCCGGCAAGGCGCAGGCGCGAGCCCAGGCCGGCCTGCCGCCGAAGGCGGAGGAGACGGGCGTGCTGGCCGGCGTGCCGACCGCCCTGCCCGCCCTCACCCGCGCCTGGAAGCTGCAGGCCAAGGCGGCGACGGTCGGATTCGACTGGCAGGATGCCCGCCTCGTCCTCGACAAGATCAGGGAGGAGACGGCCGAGATCGAGGAGGCGCTGGACTCCAGGGAGATCTCGGCGATCCGCGAGGAAATCGGCGATCTGCTCTTCGTCGTCGCCAATCTCGCCCGCCATGTCGGGGCCGATCCGGAGGGCTGCCTGCAGGCCGCCAACCTGAAATTCGAACGTCGCTTCAAGGGCATCGAGCAGGCGCTGGAGGCCCAGGGGCGGAGTCCGGCGCAGGCCGGGCTGGAGGAGCTGGAGGCGCTCTGGCAGGCGGTCAAGCGCGCGGAGAAGCGCGACCGCGAGACGCCGGCCGCGACCTGAGCGGCGCCCTGCGGGAGGCTTTCGTCACTCCTGCCGGATCGCCTGGGCGAAACGCGCGCCGAACGCCCCTTCCCGCTCCGGCGGCAAGCGCACCAGCAGGTCGAGCGCACCGTCCTCCGCATCCTCGCGCGCCAGGATCTCGCCATTGGCATGCAGCCACGCCAGGGATTGCCCGTCGCCGGGATCGAGCCTGAGCCGGTAGACCGGGCGGCTGCGCGCGATCCGGCTCTCGATCGCATCGGTGAGCCGCGCGATGCCGTCGCCGGTCAGCGCCGAGACGAGCACCGGCCGCGACGCCTCCGGCTTGAGCGCGGCGAGGCCGAGCTGCCGCTCGCGCTCGGGCCCGTCCAGCAGGTCGGATTTGTTCCAGACCTCGATCACCCGTTGCCCGTCATCGGGATCGATGCCGAGGTCGCGCAGGATCGCCTGGACATCGGCGGCCTGGGCCTGCGTATCCTCATGCGAGACATCGCGGACATGCAGCAGCACATCGGCTTCGATCGCGTCTTCCAGCGTGGCGCGGAAGGCCGCGACGAGCTGCGTCGGCAGATCGGAGATGAAGCCGACCGTGTCCGACAGCATGATCCGCGCGCCATGCGGCAGCTTGATCGCGCGCGCCGTCGGGTCGAGCGTGGCGAACAGCATGTCCTGCGCCAGGACCTCGGCCGATGTCAGGCGGTTGAACAGGGTCGATTTGCCGGCATTGGTGTAGCCGACCAGCGCCACCACCGGATAGGGCACGCGCTTGCGGCTGGCGCGATGCAGCGAGCGCGTCCGCTTGACGCTGTCGAGGTCGCGCTCGATCTTCGACATGCGCTCCTGGATGATGCGCCGGTCGGCCTCGATCTGCGTCTCGCCGGGACCGCCGAGAAAGCCGAAGCCGCCGCGCTGGCGCTCCAGATGGGTCCAGGACCGGACCAGCCGGCTCTTCTGGTAGTTGAGATGGGCGAGCTCGACCTGCAGCGCGCCCTCGCGCGTGCGGGCACGGCGGCCGAAGATTTCGAGGATCAGCCCGGTCCGGTCGATGACCTTGCAGCCGAACGCCTTTTCCAGGTTGCGCTGCTGCACCGGCGAGAGCGCGCAATCCATCACGACCAGGCCGATCTCCTCGATCCTGATGCGTTCGGCCAGCTCCTCGACCTTGCCCTTGCCGAGATAGGTCGCGGGGCGCAGCGCCGTGAGCAGGACCTGGATCGGCTCGACCACGGTCAGGTCGATCGCGGCCGCGAGGCCGACCGCCTCGTCCAGCCGCGCGGCGAAGGAGCGCTGATTGGTGTCGGAGGCGGCGGCTGGGCTGCGGCGCTGGACATAGGGGCCGACGACATAGGCGCGCGTATTGGCGGCGATGTCCCGTTCGATCTCGTCCAGCGGCTTGGCCGCCGGCGTCTCGCCCCCCCGGCTCTTGCCGGCCATGCGCGTCAGGCCTTGTCCTGTTCCTCGGGCTCGAAGAGCTGCACCGGATGGCCCGGCATGATCGTCGAGATGGCGTGCTTGTAGACCAGCTGCGAATGCCCGTCGCGGCGCAGCAGCACGCAGAAATTATCGAACCAGGTGACGACGCCCTGCAGCTTGACGCCGTTGACGAGGAAGATCGTCAGCGGGATTTTCTGCTTCCGGACGTGGTTGAGGAAGGTATCCTGTAGGTTTTGAGCCCGCTCTGCGGCCATGATGAACCCCTGTTGTTGGGACCGCTCGTCGCTTGCGAGCCGCGGTCCAATTCGCCCCGTTGACGCTACCGCTTTGCGGCGCGCGGTCGGAGCACCGACACGCCCTATTAGATCGTGGTGTCGCACCACAAAGCAAGGCCGTTCCGGGCCGCAGCGCAGCCCGCAACCCCGCGTATTGTGCAGGTGCACATGCGCGCCAGGCTTGGCGGCTCAGCCGACGCCGAGCGATTTCAGTTTGCGGTGCAGCGCCGAGCGCTCCATGCCGATGAACTCGGCGGTGCGCGAGATGTTGCCCGAGAACCGCGCGATCTGCGCCATCAGATATTCGCGCTCGAAGATCTCGCGGGCATCGCGCAGGGGCAGGCTCATCAGCCGCTCGCCGCCGGAGCCCGACGGGGTGCTCGGCACCATGGCGCCGACCTCGGCCGGCAGCATGTCGATGGTGATCTCCGCATTGGGATCGCCATGGGTGAGGATCATCAGCCTCTCCACATTGTTGCGCAGCTCGCGAACGTTGCCCGGCCATTCATGCGACTGCAGTACCGCCATGGCGTCCGAGCCGATCCGCCGCTTCGGCAGGCCGGTGGCGACCGAGATCTGGTCCATGAAGAAATCGATCAGCTCCGGCACGTCCTCGCGCCGCTCCGACAGCGCCGGCACGCGGATCGGGACGACGCTGAGGCGGTGGTAGAGATCCTCGCGGAAATGGCCGTCGGCGATCAGCCTGGCGAGGTCGCGGCTGCTCGACGAGATGATCCGGACATCGACATGGACGCGCGTGACGCCGCCGACGCGCTGGAAATTCTGGTCGACCAGAACGCGCAGGATGCGGTTCTGCGTCTCGCGCGGCATGTCGCCGATCTCGTCGATGTAGAGCGAGCCGCCATGCGCCTCCTCGAGCGCGCCGACGCGGCGCGAACGCCCCTCCCCGCCCTCGATGCCGAACAGCTCCTCCTCCATCGTCTCGGGCGTGATGGTGGCGGCGTTGATGACGATGAACGGCGCGGAAGAACGGCTCGAGGCCTCGTGCAGCGTGCGCGCCGCCAGCTCCTTGCCGCAGCCGGGCTCGCCCGTGATCAGCACACGGGCATTGGTCGGCGCCACCCGCTCGATGGTCTGGCGCAGCTGGTTGACCGTGGTCGAGCGGCCGACGATCCGGCTGGCCTGGACCGAGCGCGTCTTCAGCTCGCGCACCTCGCGGCGCAGGCGCGAGGCCTCCAGCGCCCGCTCCGCCACGAGGACGAGCCGGTCCGCCTTGAACGGCTTCTCGATGAAGTCATAGGCGCCGCTCTTGATCGCCGAGACCGCGGTCTCGATGTTGCCGTGGCCGGAGATCATCACCACGGCGAGATCGGGATGGCTTTCCTTGATCAGCTCCAGCACCTGCAGCCCGTCGAGCCGGCTGCCCTGCAGCCAGATGTCCAGGAAAACGAGGTTCGGCCGGCGCGCCGCGATGGCGGCGAGCGCCTCGTCGGCGGAGCCCGCCTTGCGCGTGCGGTAGCCTTCGTCCTCGAGCAGGCCTGCGACCAGTTCGCGGATATCGGCCTCGTCGTCCACGACAAGAATATCGGCGCTCATGCGGTAACCCCATCCTGCTTGTTCGTGCTGCCCCGGCCGGCGAGGCGCTCATCGCCCGTGCGGGCGTCTGCGGCGCCGTCCGCGGCGTCTTCGGGTCCATCTTCGGGGAACCAGAGGCGGACCCGGGCACCGCGGCCGCCCTTGTCGGCATCGGGCCTGTCGAGCAGGTCGATGCCGCCCCCATGATCCTCGAGAATCTTGCCGACGATGGCGAGACCGAGCCCGGTGCCGCCTTCCCGCGTCGTCATATAGGGCTCCAGCAGCTTCTGCCGTTGGTCGGCCGGCAGGCCTTTGCCATTGTCGATCACGTCGATGACGATCCGGCCATTGGCGCGGCGCTCGAACACCACGTCGATGCGGCCCTCGCCGCGCTCCTCCATGGGGATCGCCGCGATCGCCTCGGTCGCGTTCTTGATGACGTTGGTCAGCGCCTGCGACATCAGGCGCCGGTCGAACTGCGCCCGCACCGGCTCCGCCGGCAGGTTCTCGGTGATCGTCAGCTCGGGATTGCCGACCCGCATCAGGAAGATGATCTGGCGCACCGTCTCGACGATGTCGTCGCGCTCCAGCGAGGGCTTGGGCATCCGCGCGAAGGAGGAGAACTCGTCGACCATCCGCCGGATATCCTCGACCTGGCGGACGATGGTCGCGGTACACTGGTCGAAGATCTCCTTGTCGTCGACGATGACGCGGCCGAATTTGCGGCGGATGCGCTCGGCCGAGAGCTGGATCGGCGTCAGCGGATTCTTGATCTCATGCGCGATGCGCCGCGCGACATCGGCCCAGGCCGCGGTGCGCTGCGCCGAGACGAGATCGGTGATGTCGTCGAGCGTTACGACCAGCCCGCCGCCGGAGCCCTCGCCCTCGCGCACCGCCCGGACATTGACCATGCGGTCCTGCCCGTCGCGGGTGATGGCGATCTGGCCCGCGCTCTGGCGCTGGCGCCCATGCAGCGCCTCCGCCACGAAGACCGCGATCTCCGGCGCGACCTCGCCGATCGGCTCGCCCAAGATGCGGCCGCCCGCCCCCAGCAGCAGCTCGGCCGAGCGGTTGATGATGGTGATATGCCCGTCGCCATCCAGGCTGAGGACGCCCGACGACACGCCCGAGAGCACCGTCTCGGTGAAGCGACGCCGCCGGTCGATCACCTCGCTCGCCGTCACCAGCCCGTCGCGCTGGCGGCGCAGCTCCGCGGTCATCTTGTTGAAGGTCTCGCCGAGATGGGCGAGGTCGCCCTCCGCCCGCCGGATCGGCACCTGGACGTAGAAATTGCCGCTGGAGACCTGGTCGGTCGCGTGGATCATCCGGCGGATCGGCGCCACCAGCCCGTTCGCGAAGCTCAGGCCGAGCCAGACGGCCGACAGCAGCAGGATCACCGCGATCAGCGCATACATCGAGGCGAAGGCGATCTGCACGCCCTTGCGGCGGGCGTCGATGGCGAGATATTCGACCGCCGCGCCGCGCGCCACCGCGGGGAAGTCGACCGCCAGCGGGTCGACCTCGCGGGCGATGTGGAGATAGCCGTTCTCATAGGCCGGCAGTTTCACCAGCGCCCCGAAGATCCGGCCGGATTCCGGCACGATGCAGATCGGCTCCGGCGCCGATTGCGCGTCGCTGAAGGCGGCTTCGTCGGGTTTGGGCGCATCCCGCAGCACGTCGATATTGGCGCGCACGATCACCGTGTCCGGCGGGCTCATGATCGCCGCGACCGGTACGCCGAGCGCCGTGGCGCGCACGGTCATGAAATTCTCGAACCATTTCCGGTCGACGTCGAAGGCCGGCTTGGCGCGCGTCAGATCATCGGCCAGCAGCCGGATCTCGCGGCCGAGCGATTTGCACTGGCCGGCGGCATAGGCATCGGCGACCTCGACCGATTTGAAGATCGCATCGCGCATCCGGTCGGAGAACCAGGGCTCCAGCCCGCGCTCGATCGTCACCGTGGCGATGACGGCGACGAGGATCGCCGGCAGCGTCGCGATGATGCTGAACAGCCCGACGATGCGCACATGCAGCCCCGCCGCGGCCGCCCCCGCCCGGCGCGCCCGGATCAGCACGGCGGTCTCCAGCGCGACGATGATCAGCAGCAGGAGAATCAGCAGCGCGTTGAGGATGAAGACGCCGACGACGACCTCATGCACCGGCGCGATCGGCGTGACGCCCGACAGCACCAGGAAGGTGACCAGCGCCGAAACCAGCGCGAAGGTGACGACCGTGGCGCCGACCCAGCCGGAAACGCGCCGCGGCGTCTCGTCGCCGCGCGGCATGATCCGGCCATCGGTGGCATTGCTCGTCACGGTCCAGAACCACTCCTCGGGCAACTCCGGGACTCGGAGCCGCTGCGCGCGCCACTGATGCGCCGCCGCAACGGTGTTGTCAAAATATGACATGCCCAAGGCAGCATCCGGCCTCGGCCTCTCCTCCCCTTCGAGAGGGCGCCCTCCTCAGCGCGGCGAGCGGACGACCTGCATGTCGAGCTCGCGGATCTTCTTGCGCAGCGTGTTACGGTTCAGGCCCAGGAGCTCGGCGGCGCGGATCTGGTTGCCGCGCGTCGCCGCCAGCGCCGCGGCGATCAGCGGCGGCTCGACCTCGCGCAGGATGCGGTGATACAGACCCGGCGGCGGGATGTTGTCGCCGAAACCGACGAAATACTGCCCGAGATGACGCTCCACCGAGCCCGACAGGGTCTCCGAGCGTTCCGGCGCCGTCGCCCCCGAAAAGCTCGCAGGGGCCGAGGCCGGCTGCAGTTCCGCCTCGACGATCGGCGCGGTGATCGTCTCCTGCGGGTAGAGCGCGGCGAGGCGGCGCACCAGATTTTCGAGCTCGCGGACATTGCCGGGCCAGCGATACCGCCGCATCACGTCCATCGCCTCGGAATCGACCTGCTTGCGCGGCAAGCCCTCCTTCTCGACCAGCTGGAAGAAATGCCGGACGAGATCGGGAATATCCTCGACGCGCTCGCGCAGGGGCGGCAGGCGGATCGGCACCACGTTCAGCCGGAAGAACAGATCCTCGCGGAACAGCCCCTGGGCGATCGAGATGCGCAGGTCCTTGTTGGTCGCCGCGACGATCCGGACATTGGTCTTGATCGGGGTGCGGCCGCCCACCGTGGTGTATTCGCCCTGCTGCAGCACGCGCAGCAGCCGCGTCTGGGCCTCCATCGGCATGTCGCCGATCTCGTCCAGGAACAGCGTTCCGCCCTCGGCCTGCTCGAAGCGCCCGGAGGAGCGGGTCAGTGCCCCGGTGAAAGCGCCCTTCTCATGGCCGAACAATTCGGACTCGATCAGGTCCTTCGGGATCGCCGCCATGTTGATCGCGACGAAGGGCCCGTTCTTGCGCTTGCCGTAATCATGCAGCGCGCGGGCGACCAGCTCCTTGCCGGTCCCGGATTCGCCGTTGATCATCACCGTCAGGTCGATCGGCATCAGCCGCGCCAGAGCGCGATAGACGTCCTGCATCGCCTGCGACCGGCCGATCAGCGGGATGTCGTCCGGCTCGCTCGCATTTGCGCGTCCGCCATCGCCGCGCGGGCGGGACAAGGCGCGGCCGACGATGGCGACGAGCTCCTTCAGGTCGAAGGGCTTCGGCAGATATTCATAGGCACCGCGCTCCGAGGCCTTGATCGCGGTCATGAAGGTGTTCTGCGCGCTCATCACGATGATCGGCAGATCGGGCCGGACGCGCTTGATCCGGGGCAGGAGATCGAAGGCATTGCCGTCCGGCATCACCACATCGGTGATGATCAGGTCGCCGAGCCCCTGCGCCGCCCAGGTCCACAGCGTCGCCGCCTGGCCCGTGGTGCGCACCTCATATCCCGCCCGGGCCAGGGCCTGGTTGAGGACGGTCCGGATCGCCGCATCATCATCCGCGACAAGAATGTTTCCGCTCGGCATTCACTCTGTCCTGTAGGCCTCACGCCGCCGCGCCATCAACCCGCGGCTGGTGGAGCGGCAGCAGAATTCGAAAGGTCGTCCGGCGCGGGACGGATTCGCATTCGACGATTCCGCCATGGTCGCCGATCACCTTGGCGACGAGTGCAAGACCAAGGCCACTGCCCTGCGCCTTTGTGGTGACGAAGGGATCGAAGAGATGCGGCAGCAGATCGGAGGGCACCCCCGCGCCATTGTCGCGGATGCCGATCTCGAGCGGCAGGGCGATGCGGCCGGGCGAGCCGGCATGCTGCATCCGGATGCCGGGGCGATAGGCGGTGGTCAGCGTGATCTCGCCGTCGATCGCCGCCTCGCCGATCGCCTCCGAGGCGTTCTTCACCAGATTGAGCAGCACCTGCACCAGCTGGTCGCGATTGCCCGCGACCGGCGGCAGGGACGGGTCATAGACCTCGTTGAAGCGGATGTGCCGGGCGAAGCCCGATTGTGCCAGCCGCTTCACATGGTCGAGAACGTCATGGACGTTGACGGCGTCGCGCTCGGCCGGCCGCTCGTCCCCGAACAGCTCGACCCGCTCGACCAGTTTCACGATCCGGTCGGTCTCGTCGCAGATCAGCTGCGTCAGCAGCCGATCGGCATCGGGCACCGAAGCCTCGAGCAGCTGCGCCGCGCCGCGAATGCCCGATAGCGGGTTCTTGATCTCATGGGCGAGCATCGCGCCCAGCGCCGTGATCGACCGCGCCGCCCCGCGATGGGTCAGCTGCCTGTCCATTTTTTCGGCAATTGTCCGTTCTTGCAGCATAAGCACCACAGCATCGCCCTGACTCGGCAGGGGCGAGGCGAAGACATCGACGATGCGCTCGCCGGCGAGGCGCGGCGAGCCGAGATCGAGCCGGTATTCCGTGACGCTGGCGCCGCGGCGCTGCACCTCCTCGACCAGCGCCAGAACCGGCGAGGCGAAGGACAGGATGTCGTCGATCCGCTGGCGCTTCAGCACTACCGCGCTGGACTGGAACAGGTCCTCGGCGGCGGCATTGGCATAGAGCAGGCTGCGATGCTCGCCGACGACCAGCACCGGCATCGGCAGCACGTTGAGGGCCTGGACCTCCAGCGGATCGAGCAGGTAATCGGCCATGCCCTCGCCTTCGATGAACGCCATTGCCATACGCGGTACCTTCGACTCAGGCTGCAACCCGGTTGCAGCGATCGGAAAACAGCGCCTCCAGAGCCGCGATCACCGGCTGCGGCTGGTCGGCGGTCAGGAGCGTGCGGCGCAATTCGGCGTCGGGCGCCGCGCCGCTCGCCATGGCGTCGTCGGCATAGGCGGCGAGGTGCTTGCGGGCATGCCGCACCCCATGCGCCACGCCCATCAGGCTCAGCAGCCCCTCGTAATGCTCGCGCGCCACGGCCAGCTTCTCCGCCAGCGTCAGGGTCTTCGCCTCGCGCCCGGCGAGTTCGGCCCCGATCGCACCGACCAGCCAGGGCCGGCCGAGCGCCGCCCGCCCGATCATCACGCAATCGGCGCCGGATTGGGCGAGGCAGGCGCGCGCATCGGCGCCGGTATGGATGTCGCCATTGGCGACCAGCGGGAACGACCCCTGCTCGCGCACCGCGCGGATCGCGGCCCAATCGGCCTGGCCCTTGTAGAATTGCTGGCGCGTGCGGCCATGGACGGTGATCATGGCGGCGCCGGCATCGACCGCGCGGCGGGCGAGCTCCGGCGCGTTCAGGGAGGCCGCGTCCCAGCCCAGCCGCATCTTCACCGTCACCGGGATCGACACCGCCTTCACCGCCGCATGGACCAGCGACAGGGCGTGGTCGAGATCGCGCATCAGCGCCGAGCCGGCCCAGCCGCCCGTCACCTTCTTGGCCGGGCAGCCCATATTGATGTCGACGATCGCCGCGCCATTGGCCTCGGCCAGCCGCGCCGCCTCGCCCAGCCAATGCGGATCGCAGCCGGCGAGCTGCACGACATGCGGCGAGATGCCCGCCCCTTCGGCCCGGATCCGCGCCTCTTCGCTGCCGCGCACGAATTCGTCCGAGGCGACCATTTCTGAGATCACCAGGCCGGCCCCGAACCGCGCCGCGATCCGACGCATGACGATGTCGGTCACCCCCGACATCGGCGCCAGAAACGCCCGGGAGCCGAAGGACGCAGCCAGGGGCGCCTCGGCGGGCGCTTCTACGGGCGCGGCCTGTCCGCCTGAGTTTGAGGCAATTACCATGCTGCATATTTATTAGACATTGCTGCAGTTGCGCAAGCGATGATTGCGCCATGCGGCATCGCATCATTTTTCCGGGGCCATCTGGCCGGCGGGCGCTCTGGCCCGCCGCTTGGCGAAACGGCGCTTCGCGCCTATCACAGCGGCATCGCAGGACTTAATCGCTCGTCATGAACCCTGACCCCTCTCCGCCGGCCATCGCCTGCATCATCGTCGCGGCGGGCCGCGGGCTGCGGGCGGGCGGCGACATCCCCAAGCAATATCGCGAGATCGGCGGGCGCTCCGTCCTGGCCCGGACGCTCTCCGTCTTCCTCGGCGAAGCGGAGCTGGCGCAGCTCGTCGTCGTGATCGGTGCCGACGACGCCGATCTCTTCGCCCAGGCGATCGCGGATCTGCCGCGGGCGCGGCTCGGCGCGGCGGTGATCGGCGGCGAGACGCGCCAGGATTCGGTGCGGGCCGGCTTGCAGGCGCTGGCGGCGCAGGGTTTCGACGGCATCGTGCTGGTCCATGACGCGGCGCGGCCCTTCGTGACCGGGGAGCTGATCCGACGGGCGATCGCGGCCGTCGCCCATGTCCCGGGCGCCGTTCCTGCCCTGCCCGTCACCGACACGATCAAGCGCACCGACGGGCAGGGCCGCGTCGTCGAGACGCCCCGCCGCGAGACGCTGATCAGCGTGCAGACGCCGCAGGCCTTCGCCTTCGCCCCCCTGCTCGCGGCGCATGACGCAGCCGCCGCCGGCGGCCAGCACGGCTTCACCGACGATGCGGCGCTGCTGGAATGGGCCGGCCATCCCGTCGCGATATTCCCCGGCGATCCGGCCAATGTGAAACTGACCCATCCGCAGGATTTCGCCGTGCCGCCAGCCCCTTCCTCGCCGCTCGGCGTCCGTGTCGCGACGGGCTATGACGTCCACGCCTTCGCGGACGGCGACCACATCTGGCTCGGCGGCGTCCGCATTCCCCATGAGCGCGGCGTGCTCGCCCATTCCGATGGCGATGTCGCGCTCCATGCACTGACGGACGCCCTGCTCGGGGCGCTGGCGGAGGGCGATATCGGCACGCATTTCCCGCCGAGCGATCCGCGCTGGAAAGGCGCCGCCTCGGACCAGTTTCTGGCTTTCGCCGCCGAGCGCCTGCGTTTGCGCGGCGGACGGATCGATTTCCTCGATCTCACCATCGTCTGCGAAGCGCCGCGCATCGGCCCGCATCGCGACGCGATCCGGGCCCGCATCGCCGAGATCGCGGGGATTCGACCCGATCAGGTGGCGATCAAGGCGACGACCTCGGAGGCGATGGGCTTCACCGGCCGGCGCGAGGGGCTCGCCGCGCTCGCCACCGCGACGTTGCGCCTGCCGGAAACGGAGTGAGCCATGTTCGATGACGAGATCAGGGAACTGGCGAGCGCGGTGCTGGCCGCCTGCCGGGCGCGGCAGCTGACGGTCGCCACCGTCGAATCCTGCACCGGAGGCCTGGTCTGCGGAGCGCTCACCGCCATCGCCGGCTCCTCGGATGTCGTGAATGGCGGGCTCGTCACCTATTCCAACGCCGCCAAGACGGCGCTCGCCGACGTGGCCGACACGCTCCTCGCCGCGCATGGCGCGGTGAGCGAGCCGGTAGCGAGGGCGATGGCCGAGGGCGGGCGCCTGCGTCTCGCTTCATCCCTGGCGGTGTCGATCACCGGCGTCGCCGGCCCGGGCGGCGGCAGTGATGCGAAGCCGGTCGGCCTCGTGCATGTCGCCTGTGCGGGACCGGATACGGTGCGGCATGCGGAGATGCGGTTCGGGCCGCTCTCGCGCGACGAGATCCGCCGCCGCTCGGTCATCAGGGCACTGGAGATGCTGCTGGCGGCGGCGCAGGACTGACGTTCGGCGCGTCCGCAATAGCGCGCCGAGGCGCTCAGACCTTCTGCACCCCATAGACCAGATCCGCCCGGCGCTCGAAGGCCTCGGCGAATTTGCGGAAGGCCTTGTCGAACATCGCGCCCATCAGCAGGCCGAGCATCCGGCTGGCGAATTCATAGGAGATGAAGAAGCCGACCTCGCAGCCGCTGCCATCCGGCCGGAAGGTCCAGCGATTCTCGAGATAGCGGAAGGGCCCGTCGACATATTCGACGAGGATCTTGAGGTTGTCCGGATCGAGCGTCACCCGGCTGGTGAAGGTCTCGCGCACCGCCTTGTAGCCGACCGACATATCGGCCAGCAGCACCTCCCCGCCGCCCTCCCGCGGGGTGCGGCGGCGCACCACCAGCCCCTCGCAGAGCGGCAGGAATTCCGGGTATTTCTCGACATCGGCGACCAGAGCGAACATCTGCTCCGGCGAATGCCGCACCCGCCTGGTGCTGTTGAACATCGGCATGGGCGGCGCCGGCTCAGCCGAGTTTCGCCGCGCGCGCGGCGCGGAGCCTGGCGAAGTCCTCGCCCGCATGATGGGAGGAGCGGGTCAGCGGCGTCGAGGAGACCATCAGGAAGCCTTTGACATAGGCGATCGCCTCGAAACTCTTGAACTCCTCCGGCGTCACGAAGCGGATCACCGCATGGTGCTTGCGCGACGGCGCGAGATATTGCCCGATCGTGATGAAGTCGACATCGGCCGAGCGCAGATCATCCATCAGCTGCAGGACCTCGTTCCGCTCCTCGCCCAGCCCGACCATGATCCCGGATTTGGTGAAGATGCTGGAATCGAGTTCCTTCACCCGCTGCAGCAGCCGCAACGAATGGAAATAGCGGGCGCCCGGCCGCACCGTCAGATATTTCCCCGGCACGGTCTCCAGATTATGGTTGAACACGTCGGGCCGCGCCGCGACCACCACCTCGAGCGCCCCCGGCTTGCGCAGGAAATCCGGCGTCAGGATCTCGATCGTCGTGCCGGGCGAGGCCGCGCGGATCGCGCGGATCACCTGGGCGAAATGCTCCGCACCGCCATCGGCGAGATCGTCGCGATCGACCGAGGTGATGACGACATGCTCGAGCCCGAGCTTGGCGACGGCCTCCGCGACCTTGCGCGGCTCCTCGTGATCAAGCGGCTCCGGCACGCCGGTCTTCACATTGCAGAAGGCGCAGGCCCGCGTGCAGGTGTCGCCCATGATCATGAAGGTGGCGTGCTTCTTCTCCCAGCACTCGCCGATATTCGGGCAGCCGGCCTCCTCGCAGACCGTGACCAGGCTGTTCTGCTTCACGATCTTCTGCGTCTCGGCCCATTTCGGCGAGCCGGGCGCCTTCACCCGAATCCAGTCCGGCTTGCGCAGGATCGGGTTTTCCGGCCGTTTCTGCTTTTCCGGATGACGCGGCAGAGCGGCCGGGCTCTCGGCCTTGGGATTGCCGATATTCGGCCGCGGATCGCGGTTGAGCAGATCGAGAACGAGGGCCATTGCAGCGTCCCATGCGTGGCTCGCGCAGCCGGCGCCGCGCACCAGCCCTAGCTAATGCGCAAGACGCATGAGGGCAACCGGTCCGGTCGCCGCGCCTGGTCCGCCCGGCGAAGTTAGCGCCGCGCGGCGTTCCAGATGGCGATCACCACGACCGCCCCGGCCACCGCCGCCACCATCGTGCCGACGAAGCCGCGGATGGGGATGTCCAGGAGCTCCGCCACCCGCGCGCCCAGGAAAGAGCCGGCGATGCCGACCAGGATGTTGGTCAGCAGCCCATGGCTCGACGAGGTGATGCGTTCGGCGATCCAGCCGGCGATGAGGCCGATGAAGATCGTCGCGAAGAACCCATAGCTCGGCGCGGCCATGGCGGCGTTGATCGTATCCACTGTCAATTCCCTCCAGCCCGGATCGGACCCTGTGGAAACGCCGGCTGGCGGAGCCGGTTCCGTTACGAAAGATCAGGCGATGAAACGGGCCAGCAGCACCACGAGGATGGCACCGATCACCGCCATCGCCGCCTCGTCCAGGATGCGATAGCCGGTGCGCACCCGCCAGCCGGTGACGCGCACCAGCCCCTGCCCGACCAGCATCCCGAGCAGCCCGACCACGGCGTGGCGCAGCAGCCCGCCCCCGCCCACGATGAGGCTCGCCGCGAAGCCGGTCGCCGTGCCCAGGGCGATGGTCGGCGCGAGCCTGCGCCAGTCGATCACCGGCGGGCGCTGCGGCGGCAGGATCTCGATCCGGTCGGCCGGGATCGCATCGGCCTCGCGCGCCGCGGCCTTGCGCGGCGCGCGCTTGCGCGGAGCGGCGCGGCGGGTTTCTGGCTTGTCCGGATCGGGAGGCATCGTCATGCGGCTGCATATGCCCCCGCAGCGGTCGAACTTCCAGCCCGCTCGCCGGGCTCAGGCGTTCAGCGCCTTGCCATAGGCGTCGAGCACGCTTTCCTTCAACATTTCCGACAGGGTCGGATGCGGGAAGATCGTGTGCATCAGCTCTTCCTCGGTGGTCTCGAGGTTCATCGCCACCACGAATCCCTGGATCAGCTCCGTCACCTCCGCACCGACCATATGGGCGCCGAGCAGCTTGCCGGTCTTGGCGTCGAAGATCGTCTTGACCATCCCGGAATCCTCGCCCAGCGCCACCGCCTTGCCATTGGCGACGAAGGGGAACCGGCCGACTTTCAGATCGTAGCCGGCTTCCTTGGCCTTGGCCTCGGTCAGCCCCACGCTGGCGATCTGCGGATGGCAATAGGTGCAGCCCGGAATCATCAGCTTGTCCATGGGATGCGGATGCAGCCCCTTGATCGCCTCGACGCAGATCACGCCCTCATGCTCGGCCTTGTGGGCGAGCAGCGGCGGACCGGCGACGTCGCCGATCGCGTAGATGCCTTTCACATTGGTGCGGCACAGCCCGTCGATGGCGATGAAGCCGCGATCGGTCTTCACGCCCACCGCCTCGAGCCCGATATTCTCGATATTGGCGACGACGCCGACCGCGGAGATCATGCGCTCCGCCGTGATCGTCTGCTTGCCGCCCTTGTCGTCCTCGATATGGGCGGTGACGGCGTCGGCGCTCTTCTCGACCTTGGTGACCTTCGAGCCGGTCAGGATCCTGATGCCCTGCTTCTCGAAGGCCTTGCGGGCGAAGGCGCCGATCTCGGCATCCTCGATCGGCACGACCTGCTGCATCACCTCGACGACGGTGACCTCGACGCCCATCGTCCGGTAGAAGGAGGCGAATTCGATGCCGATCGCGCCGGACCCCATCACCAGCAGGGATTTGGGCATGGTCTTCGGCACCATCGCCTCGAAATAGGTCCAGATCAGCTTGCCGTCGGGCTCGAGCCCGGGCAGCGCGCGCGGCCGCGCCCCGGTCGCGACGATGATGTGGTCAGCGGTGTAGCTGCCCTCGCCCTTGACGTTCTTGGGCGGCGGGACCTGCGGCTGCACCGGCGGCTTGCGCGTCGGCACGACGGAAATGGCGCCGGGCTTGGTGATCGTAGCCTCGCCCCAGATCACGTCGACCTTGTTCTTCTTCATCAGGAACTGCACGCCATTGTTCATCCGCGCCGCGATCCCGCGCGACCGCTTCACGATCGCCTCGAGATCGGCCTTGAACGAACCCTCCAGCACCAGCCCGTAATCCTTGGCGTGCTGGCCGTAATGCATGATCTCGGCCGAGCGCAGCAGCGCTTTGGTCGGGATGCAGCCCCAGTTAGAGCAGATGCCGGCGAGATGTTCGCGCTCGACGATCGCGGTCCTGAAGCCGAGCTGCGCGGCACGGATCGCGGCGACATAGCCGCCGGGGCCGGAGCCGATGATGATGATGTCGTAATCAGCCATGGATCACCTGAACTCCTCCCCTCCCGCCGCTGGGGAGAGGCTGGGGATGGGGGGCGGGCGACTGCGCGCCCAGCCCCGGATCAGCGTCGCGTCAGACCAGCATCGCCATGGGCTTTTCGATAAAGCCCTTGAACGCCGCCAGCAGCTCGGCACCGAGCGCGCCGTCGACGGCGCGATGGTCGGTCGAGAGCGTCACCGACATCACCGTCGCGACCGCCAGCTGGCCGCCCTTCACCACCGCCCGCTGCTCCCCGGCTCCGACCGCCAGGATCGTCGCATGCGGCGGGTTGACCACGGCCGCGAAATCCTTGACCCCGAACATGCCGAGGTTGGACACGGCGGTGGTGCCGCCCTGATATTCTTCCGGCTTGAGCTTGCGCGCCTTCGCCCGGGCCGCGAGATCCTTCATCTCGTTGGAGATCTGCGACAGCGTCTTGTGGCAGGCGTCGCGGATGATCGGGGTGATCAGCCCGCCCGGGATCGACACGGCGACGCCGACATCGGCGTGCTTGTGCTTCAGCATCGTGTTCTCGGTCCAGCTGACATTGGCGTCGGGCACCGCCCGCAGCGCGAGCGCCAGCGCCTTGATCACCATGTCGTTGACCGAGAGCTTGTAGGCCGGCTTGCCGTCCTTCTCCGGCGCGGCGGCGTTCAGCTCCGCGCGCAGCTTCAGCAGCGCGTCGAGCTCGCAATCCACCGTGACGTAGAAATGCGGTATGGTCTGCTTCGACTCGGTCAGGCGGCGCGCGATGGTCTTGCGCATGCCGTCATGCGGGATCTCCTCGAAGGAGCCGGCGGGGAAGAGCTTCTTGACCATATCGTCGGGCATGCCGGCCGGCATCGCGGCCGCGGCGGGCTTGGCTGCGGCAGCGGCCGGGGCGCCCTGCGCCGAGGCGGCAGGCGCGGCCTTGGCGCCGCCACCGGCCTTGGCGGCCTCGACGTCCTTCTCGACGATCCGGCCATGCGGACCAGAACCCTTGATGGCGGCGAGGTCGAGCCCGGCCTCCTTCGCCAGCCGCCTCGCCAGCGGCGACGCGAAGGCGCGCTCACCCGAGGCGGCTGCGGCGGCCGGCTTCGGCGCCTCGGCCCTGGCGGGCTGCGCCTGGGGCGCTTCGGTCTTCGGAGCGTCCGCCTTGGGGGCCTCGGCCTTGGGCGCCTCGGTCTTGGGTGCCTCGGTCTTGGCAGTAGCGGGCTTGGCCGGCGCGCTGGCCGCGCTCGCATCCTCGCCCTCGGCCGCGATCACGCCGATGATCTCGTTGACGGCGACGTCGGAGGTGCCTTCCGGCACCACGATCTTGGCCAGGATGCCCTCGTCGACGGCCTCGACCTCCATCGTCGCCTTGTCGGTCTCGATCTCGGCGATGATGTCGCCGGATTTGATCGTGTCGCCTTCCTTCTTCAGCCATTTCGCCAGATTGCCCTTCTCCATGGTCGGAGAGAGCGCGGGCATCAGGATGTTGGTCGCCATCGATCAACCCTCTCAGCGATAGCAGACGGCCTTGGCCGCCTGGATGACTTCGCCGACATTCGGCAGGGCGAGCTTTTCGAGATTGGCGGCATAGGGCATCGGCACGTCCTTGCCGGTGACGCGGGCGACCGGCGCGTCGAGATAGTCGAACGCCGCCTCCATGATCCGCATGCCGATCTCGGCCGTCACCCCCGATTGCGGGAAGCCTTCCTCGACCGCGACGCAGCGATGCGTCTTCTGCACCGAGGCGATCACCGTCTCGATATCCATCGGCCGGATCGTCCGGAGGTCGATCACCTCGGCCTCGATGCCCTCCTTCGCCAGCTCCTCGGCGGCGGCGAGCGAATAGGTCATGCCGATGCCGAAGGAGACGATGGTGACGTCCTTGCCGGCGCGCGCGACCTTCGCCTTGCCGATCGGCACCAGGAAATCATCGCCCTTCGGCACCTCGAAGGAGCGGCCGTAGAGGATTTCGTTCTCGAGGAAGATGATCGGGTTGGGATCGCGGATCGCGCTCTTCAGGAGCCCCTTCGCATCGGCTGCGCTGTAGGGCATCACCACCTTCAGCCCGGGCACGTTCGAGTACCAGGCGGCATAATCATGGCTGTGCTGCGCGCCGACGCGGGCGGCGGCGCCGTTGGGGCCGCGGAACACGATCGGGCAGCCCATCTGGCCACCCGACATGTAGAGCGTCTTGGCGGCGGAGTTGATGATCTGGTCGATCGCCTGCATGGCGAAGTTGAAGGTCATGAACTCGACGATCGGCCGCAGCCCGGTCAGCGCGGCGCCGACGCCGATGCCGGCGAAGCCATGCTCGGTGATCGGCGTATCGATGACCCGCTTCGGCCCGAATTCCTGCAGCAGCCCCTGGGTGACCTTGTAGGCGCCCTGATATTCCGCGACCTCCTCGCCCATCACGAAGACGTCGCCGTCGCGCCGCATCTCCTCGGCCATGGCGTCCCGCAGAGCCTCGCGCACCGTCATCGTCACGAGTTCGGCGCCGGCCGGGAATTCGGCGGAGGCGTCGTAGCTCTTCGGCGTCGCCGGTGGATTGGCCACCGCCGATTCCGCCTTCGGCGCAGCCGCGGTCTGGGGCGCTTCGCCGGTCGCGGCGGGCGGCGCCGATTCGGCCATCTTCGGGTCGCTCGCGGGCTTCGCCGCTCCGCCGGCCGCGGCCGCGCTCGCATCCTCGCCCTCGGCCGCGATGATCCCGATCGGCGTGTTCACGGCGACGTTGTCGGTGCCGTCGGCGATCAGGATCTTGGCCAGGATGCCCTCGTCCACCGCCTCGACTTCCATCGTCGCCTTGTCGGTCTCGATTTCGGCGATGATGTCGCCGGCCTTCACCGTGTCGCCCTCGGCCTTGAGCCATTTGGCGAGCTTGCCTTGCTCCATGGTCGGAGACAGCGCAGGCATGAGAATGTCGATCGGCATGAACGCACCCGGATGTGAAACTGGGAATGGACGGTGTGGATGGGGCGTCAGGGCGGATCAGCCCTGCGCCGGCTCCAGCAGGATGTCGGTGAAGAGCTCCGAGACATCGGGCTCCGGGTCATGCGTCGCGAATTCCGCGGCGTCGTTGACGATCTCGCGCACCTTGGCGTCGATCGCCTTGAGCTCGTCCTCGCCGACCTTGAAGTCGCGCGTCAGGCGGCCCCTCACCTGCTCGATCGGATCATGCTCCTCGCGCATGCGCTGGACCTCGTCCTTCGAGCGGTATTTCGCGGGGTCGGACATGGAATGGCCGCGATAGCGATAGGTCTGCATTTCCAGGATGTAGGGCCCCTTGCCGGAGCGGGCATGCTCGATGGCGCGGGCCCCCGCGGCGCGCACCGCCCGCACATCCATGCCGTCGACCTGCTCGCCCGGAATGCCGAAAGACAGGCCGCGCTTGGAGAAATCGGTCTGGGCCGAGGCGCGGTTGACCGAGGTGCCCATCGCGTAGCGGTTGTTCTCGATCACGAAGACGACCGGCAGCTTCCAGAGCTGGGCCATGTTGAAGCTCTCATAGACCTGGCCCTGATTGGCCGCCCCGTCGCCGAAATAGGCGAGCGACACCCGCCCATCCTCGCGATACCAGTTGGCGAAGCCGAGCCCCGCGCCGAGCGAGACCTGCGCGCCGACGATGCCGTGGCCGCCGTAAAAATTCTTCTCGCGGGAGAACATGTGCATCGAGCCGCCCTTGCCGCGGGAATAGCCGCCGCGCCGCCCGGTGAGCTCGGCCATCACGCCGCGCGATTCCATGCCGCAGGCCAGCATATGGCCGTGGTCGCGATAGCCGGTGATGACCTGGTCGCCCTCCTTCGAGGCCATCTGCATGCCGATCACCACGGCTTCCTGCCCGATATAGAGGTGGCAGAAGCCGCCGATCAGCCCCATGCCGTACATCTGCCCGGCCTTCTCCTCGAAGCGGCGGATCAGCAGCATCTCGCGATAGGCGTGCAGCTCCTCGTCCTTGCTGAAGCCCGGCATGTTGCTCAAGCCCGGCGCGCTCTTATCCGCCCTGGCGGAGCCTGATTTGACCGCGGATTTGGCGGGGGCTGGGCTTTTCGTCTTGCGCGCGGCAATGGCCATCGGCGGTCCTCCAGAGAACTTCGCCTTTGGTTGTAGAGGATCGCAAAACGCTTGGCGAGGGAGCCATCTCGCAGTGCAGCATTAGTTAACCGGCTGAAAGTACAGCCGATTTAGTGATTAACTCGATTTCAGTTAATCGGACCGTCCGTGACTATTGCGGGGCGCTCAGCGCCCCATGATCACGACGTCGTTCTTGTGCAGGCGGCCGAGGCTGCTGCGGGCGTTCTCTTCCAGCAGGTCACGATCCACCGCATCGTCGCGGACCAGCGCCAGGCGCTGCTCCCACAGCGAACGCTCGGCGGTCAGCGCCGCGAGCTCGCCATGCAGCGTCCGGATATCTTCCTTCAGCGTGTCGCGGGCGGCGATGCCGCGGGCGCCATGCTGGGCATGGAACATGAAATAGCTCACCGCCGCCCCCGAGACGAGATAGAGCGCGAGGGTGACGAGCAGGGAGCGGACGCCGCGGCGAATGACCATTCCGCGACGCTAGGCGAAGGTGGTTTCCGGCTCGTTAACGCAGCCGGCCGCTGACCACCATCGTCGCGGCGTCGCTTGCCTGCCGGTCGGCCGCGATGGCGGCCAGATCCGCCTCGATCCGCCGCGCCGTCGGCAGGCGGTAATGCACCGCGTCCCAGAATTTCTCGTCGGGGCGGGTCAGCGGCGAGGCGAAGGCGTAATCGGCGAGGACGAGGCCGCGCCGGCTCGCCAGGCCGGCGATCTCCGCCTTGCAGGCCGCCAGGCGCTGCCAGCCCGCCGTGCCCTGGCGCGGATATTGGCCGGCATGGATCGGCGGCATCACGAGAATGCCCCGCGTGCCCTGCGAAAACCCGTCCAGCGCCCGCTCCAGCCAGGCCAGGGCCGGGAAGCGCCAGCTGGCCCGCAGCGCGGCGGGCACCGTCTCGGGCTCGGGCAAGGGGGTGGTGTCGGCCGGTACGCCGCCATGGGAGGCGTAGATATGTGCCCGGGCCCGGGCGATGTCGTAGAACGGCTCGGGCGGGGTGAAGACCTCGTAGCCGTCGCCGCGGATCCGCTCCGGCATCAGGCCCAGCCGGTGGGCCAGCAGCCTCGTCGCGATCTCGATCGTCGTCAGGTTCAGCTGGCGCGGGATATCGGTCAGCGAAGCCTCGTCATAGAGCCAGGGCGGGAAGGCGCGCGGCGTCAGGCGGCGGGCGGGATCGGTCGCATCCGCATCGCACCAGAAGGTATCGATGCCCCAGATGAAGAAGCGCGGCGTCGGGACCTGGCGCTGGAACAGCTTCACCATCTCGATCTGTTCCCAGGGCGTCGCGGCGTTCATGGCGAGATTGGCGAAGCGCCCGCCGATGCCGCCCGACAGCGCCTGGGGATCGAGCAGGCGCAGGGTCGAGGTGCCGAAGACGGCGGCATCGAAGGCGCCGGAGCGGACCAGCTGCGGATACATGAAGCGCTGGTTGATATCCATGATCGGCCGCGCCCGCTGGCCCGGGCCGATGCGGATGCCGAACGGGTCGAGGATCGCGACATAGCCGAGCAGCAGCAAGACCAGCGCGGCGCCGGTGGCCAGGAACGCCATCGTCCAGCGTCGCCAGCCGGCGGCCGCCGCGAAAGCGGCTGGAGGATCGGACAGGGTCATGGCGCGCTTCTGCCACAGCCTCTTAAGACGAACAATGTTGACCCGCCCGCGGCACCTGCCTATGTGAGCGCACCGGTGAGGGCGGGTAGCTCAGTGGTAGAGCACGTGACTTTTAATCATGTGGTCGAGGGTTCGATCCCCTCCCCGCTCACCATCTCCCGCCGATCAGCAGGCCATCGAGGGTTTTGCGCGAGCTGGAGAGAGCTGCGCCAGAGAGGCGGGCCGCGCCGTTCGAATCGGATCCTCTCCTCAGGCAGAAGCATCCGCGGATCCGTCCCGCATCCCGGCCACCCCATCGCAAAAAAGGCCCCGTCGCAGGACGGGGCCCTCTGATGTCGCTCGACCGAAGATCGAGACCGTTAGCCTGACCTCTCTCAGCCCGGCATGCGGCCATCGGGCGTGTAGCGGTCGACGGCGTCCGGCAGGCGCGTCGCCAGGCGCCTGGTCAGCTCCTCGCGGCTGAGCCCGGTCTGGGCCACCAGCTTCTCCATCACATCCGGACCGATGGCCTGTTCCAGGTCGCGATCGTCGATCGGCTGGTTCGGCCCCGAACGCACCCAGGAATCGGCGGCGTCACCGCGATTGGCCTGTTTGAACCGTTCGATCAGCTCCTGGATCCCGCTGCCCAGCATGCCGCCGATCCCGCCAGCCGCAGGCGCACCCGCGCCGCCCAGCACGCCATCGAGCCCGGCCGGGGCGCCCTGCGGCTGCCGGCCCTGCTGCATGCCGCCGAACCACTCCGCGAGCTTGTCGCGGTTCTGATAGCCGGCCACGGCCAGGAGCCCGAGAAGAGCCGTCATGGACGGCAGCCCGTTCGAATTCGCCATTGTCATCTCCCATAATGCGCGCTGTGGCGGCCGGCTCACCGAGAGCCCACCGGGCTTCAGTGAAGCGCCCGCGCCGATCGTGGGGGACAACCTGTCGATCGGTTCCCGGTTCCGGGGCCGGCGGCGCGGAACCAAGCGGCGTTCCCGGAGATTCCTTAGGCGGCAAGAGGAGATCGACCATGGCAGACGACAAGACGAATCGCGGACCGCAGGACCGCTCGCGCATCAATCTCGGCGAGGATTACGAGGTGCGCTATTGGACCGACAGGCTCGGCGTCTCGAAATCGCAGCTGGAAGAGGTGGTGCGCCAGGTCGGCCCCTCGGCGAAGGCAGTCGAGGACGCCTTGCGTAAGCAGACCCTCGGCTGAACGCGAGTGTCGCATTCTCTCGGCGGGCGGGATCGGCCGCGGACGCCCGCTGCCGGCCCGTGCGCCGGTGGCTTCTTCGGTTAGCCTTTGATTATGAACGCTTATTCATGGAACTGGCGCGGCGGTCACGCCGTTGTGAGTGGGTCTGGGGGGATCCACTTCAGTTCAGGGAAGAGAAGGTCATGATCAAGAATCTCGTTCTCGCCACCGCGCTGACCCTCGCTCCGGCAGCCGCTTTCGCCCAGTCCAGTTCGGGTGCGGCCGGCGGCGCGGCCAGCGGCGCAGCCACGGGTGCTGTCGGTGGAGCCATCGTCGGCGGGCCCGCGGGAGCCGCGGTCGGCGCAGCCGGCGGTGCCGTGGCCGGAGCCGTCGTGGGCGGCATCGCCGCCGATCAGCGCCAGGAATTCCGCACCTATGTGACCGAGCAGAAGGTTCCCTCCGCCACCTATCGCGAGCAGGTCGTGGTCGGCGCGACCCTGCCGGAGACGATCACCTATCGCGAGGTCCCGGCGAAATACGGCAAAACCGAATATCGCTACACGGTCGTGAACAACAAGACCGTGCTGGTCGAGCCGAAGACCCGCAAGATCGTCCAGATCATCGAGTGATCCCGCGAAGCTCACCCTCCAGGGGGTGAGCTTCCCCTCCCGCATCTTCGCTCGCCGAGCGCAAGATTGTCGCTCGCCGAGCGAATTCCACAGCATGAAGGATGAAGTAATGATCAGGACGTTTCTGATGGCTGCCGGCATCGCAGCCACCGCTCTCATCGCCGCCCCTGCCCAGTCGCAGGTCACGGTCGAGACCCGCATCGACCGCCCCGGCTTTGACGGCCCGCGCTATCGGGATCGGCCTGGCTACGAGGTTCGGCGCGTCGAGCGCCGCGTCGTGCGCGAACGGCCCCGCGACTGCCGTATCATCGAGAAGCGCCGGATCAACCGCTTCGGCGAACGCGTGATCACCCGCAGCCGCGTTTGCGGCTGACGCTCCTGCGGTGGGGTTCGCCCCACCGCATCCTCCGCCCGCCGATCACTCAGATCTGAGGCTGCGCCAGCCGCGCGATGCGGCCGACGCCACCGCACATTCCAGAAAATGCACCCCCCGCGCGCCGTCTTCGACGCGAGGGTAGTCGGCATCGAGCGGATCGGCGATAAGCCCCGCCTGCCGCGCGCCGATATCGGCAAAGATGCCGCGATAGAGGTTGGCGAAGGCCTCGATGAACCCCTCGGGATGACCGCTCGGCAGCCGCGTAGCGCGCCGCGCCGCTTCGCCCAGCCAGGGCGAGCCCCGGGTCCAGATCTGCGCTGGGCCATCGCTGCGGAAATGCCCGAGCCGGTTGGGCTCCTCCTGCCGCCACTCCAGGGTGCCAGCCTCGCCCGCGATGCGCAGCCGCAAGTCGTTCTCCATCCCCGCATTGATCTGCGAAGCCACGAGCACGCCGCGCGCGCCGCCCTTGAAGCGCAGCAGCAGGCTGGCGTCGTCGTCGAGCATGCGTCCGGGAACCAGGGCGCCGAGATCGGCGACCAGTTCCTCGATCTCGAGGCCGGTCACCGTCGCCACCAGATTCTCCGCATGGGAGCCGATATCGCCGAGCGCCCCGGCGATCCCGCTGCGCGCCGGATCGGTGCGCCATCCCGCCTGCTTGTTGCCGGTGCTCTCCAGCGCCGTCGCCAGCCAGCCCTGATTATACTCGACCACCACCTTGCGGATCGCGCCCAGCGCGCCCGACCGGACCATCTCCCGCGCCTGCCGGACCAGGGGGTAGCCGGTGTAGTTGTAGGTCACGCCGAAGACCGTGCCCCGGGCGGCGACGGCCGCGACGAGCGCCTCCGCCTGTTCGCCATTATGCACCAGTGGCTTGTCGCAGACGACGTTGAACCCGGCCTCGGTGAAGGCCTGGGCGATCGGGAAATGGCTGTCCGTCGGCGTGACGATGACCACGGCGTCGACGCGCTCGGCGGGCGCGCGCTTCAGCTCGGCCTCCAGGAGCCGCTGCCAGCTCGGATGATTGTGCCGGTCGGGAATGCCGAGCGCACGGCCCGAGTCCAGCGCCCGCTCGGGTGTCGAGGAGAAGGCGCCGGCCGCGAGCACGGCGAGGCCGTCCAGCGCGATGGCATGGCGATGCACCGCGCCGATGAAGGCGCCCTGCCCGCCGCCGACCATGGCGTAGCGCAGCCGCCGCGGGGTCTGCTCGATCATCCGGACGTCTCCAGCCTGGCTTGGGGGCTGCCACCCTCGGGCGCGAGGGCGGCAGCCGGTCGATCCGCCGTCAGAACGGCGAGTCGGGGAAGTGGAAGTCCTTGGCGTTGGACTTGTCGATCAGCACCGAGGGGATGATCGTCGTGGCCGGCAGCTTCTCGCCCTTCAGCCGGGCTTCCGCGGTCAGGGTGATCGCGTCGTAGATGAACTTGGGGGAATAGCTGACATTGGCCTGGATCCGCGGATCCTTGCCGTCGATGATCAGCTTGACCATGTCCTTGGCCCCGGCGCCGCCGAAGATGATCTTGATGTCCTTGCGGCCGGCCTGCTCGATCGCCCGCATCGCGCCGAAGGCCATGTCGTCATCGGCCGCCCAGAACGCGTCGATCTCCTTGAAGCGGGTCAGGAAATCCTGCGTCACCTTATAGGCGTCGTCCCGGTTCCAATTGGCGAATTTCGCGTCGAGCAGCTTCACGTCCGGATGGGCCTTGAGCACCGCGTTGAAGGCGTCCATGCGCTCGGTGTCGAGCGTGGTCGGAATGCCGCGCAGCGCCACGACATTGCCCTTCCCGCCCAGCGTCTTGACGATGTACTCCGCCGGGATCCTGCCGAAGGCGGTGTTGTCGCCGGCGACATAGGCATCCTGCGCGGCCGTGTCGGTGAGGCCGCGATCGACCACGGTGACATAGGCGCCCTTGGCCTTCACATTGGCCACCGGCCGCGTCAGCGCCGCGGATTCGAAGGGGAAGACGACGAGCGCGTTGATCCTGTTGACCGTGCTGAGATCCTGCAGCTGGTTGGCCTGCTCGGTGGCGTTGGCGGCGGTGCGGATGGTGATCTTGAGGTCCTTGTGCTTGGCCTCGAGATCCTTCTTCGCCTGGTTGGCCCAGTAGTTGATGCCGCCCATGAAGCTGTGCGTGGCGGCCGGGATCGAGACGCCGAGATTGACGGGTTCGGCGGCCGCCCCCGTGGCGGTGAAGGCGAGGCTCACGGCCGCGGCGGCGAGCAGAAGGCTGCGTCTGGTCTTCGTCTGCATCGGTTCTCTCCCTGTATCGGCCGTCCTCTAGCGGCGGCCTTTCTGCAAAAACGCGACGATGATGATGACGAAGCCCTGCACCGCGGCGTTGAGATAGACGCTGATCAGGCTCGTCAGATTGAGGATGTTGCTGATGACCGAGAGCAGGATCGCGCCGACGACCGTGCCGATGATGCTGCCCTGCCCGCCCTTCAGCGCCGCGCCGCCGACGATCACCGCGGCGATCGCCTCGAGCTCCCACAGCAGGCCGGTGGTCGGTGAGGCCGAGGCCAGGCGCGGCACGTAGAACAGCGTGGCGACGCCGACGCAGATGCCGAGCAGCATATAGGTCGCGATCTTGACGCCCTCGACATTCACCGCGGCGTAGCGCGCGACGGTCTCGTTCGAGCCGATCGCCTGCACATGCCGGCCATAGGCCGTCTTGTTGAGGATCGTGGCGCCGATCAGCGCCACCGCGAGGAAGGCGATGACCGGGATCGGCACGCCGAGGACGCTGCCGTAATAGACCGGCGCATAGAGGTCGGCGAGATCGTTCTGCAGCGTCAGCGCGCCGCCATCGGCGAAATAGGTGAGATAGGCCCGGTAGATGCCGAGCGTGCCGAGCGTCACGATGAAGGGCTCGATCCGCCCTTTGGCGATCAGCACGCCATGGGCGAGGCCGAAGGCCGCGCCGAGCAGCACCGCCAGCGCGGCCCCGGCCGCCACCGCGAGCAGCGGGGAGCCGCCGAGGCCGGCCGCCCAGTTGATGAACATGATCACGCAACCGGCGATCAGCGCCGCCATCGAGCCCACCGACAGGTCGATCCCGCCGAGGATGATGACGAAGCACATGCCGACGGCGATGATCCCGATGAAGGCGGTCCGCGTCAGCACGTTGAGCGCGTTGTCGAGCGTGGCGAAATCGCCGTTCAGCGCGGCTCCGACCAGGCAGAGCAGCACCAGGCCCAGCACCGGGCCGATCGTGGCGAGCCGCTCCGACCACGGTGTCGTGGCCGGGCGACGCTGGTCGGCGGCGACGCCTGCAGGCTCAGGCTGCGACATGGCGGCTCCCCGTGGCATGAGCGATGATCTCGACTTCAGTCATCTCGGCGCCGGCGACGGTGGCGACGAGCCGCCCGCCGCGCATCACCGCGACGCGATGCGCGAGCCCGATCAGCTCGATCAGCTCCGACGAGATCACCACGACCGCCAGCCCCTGCCGGGCGAGCGTCTGGATCAGGAAATAGATCTCGCGCTTGGCGCCGACATCGACGCCGCGCGTCGGCTCGTCGAGCACGACCACCCGCGGCTCGGGATGCAGCACTTTCGCCAGAGCGAGCTTCTGCTGGTTGCCGCCGGAAAGCGAGGCGGCCCGCATCGCCGGGGAGCCGGCGCGGATGCCGAACGTATCCATGGCGCGCTCCATCGCCCGGCGCTCGGCGGCCTGGTCGAGCCAGGGCCTGGCATAGAGCTCCAGCGCCATCAGCGTCAGGTTCGGCGCCAGCGGGAATTGCACATGCAGGCCCTTGCCCTTGCGATCCTCGCTGAGATAGCTGAGCCCGTGCCGGGTAGCGTCCCGCAGGGTGCGCAAATCCACCGCCTGGCCGGCGATCTCGACTTGGCCGCTGCCCGGCCTCAGGCCGAGCACGCCCTCGAATAATTCGGTGCGGCCGGCGCCGACGAGCCCGGCGAAGCCCAGGATCTCGCCCGGGCGCACCGCGAAGGAGACGTCCTGCGCCCAACCGGGAACGGTGAAGCCCTCGACCTTCAGCACCGGCTGCGCCGCCTCGTCGAACGGCACCTTCTCGGGGAACAGATCCGCGATCTCGCGGCCGACCATCTTGGTCGCCATGTCGTGGCGCGTCAGCGATGCGGTCGGGGCCCGGTCGACCAGCCGCCCGTCCCGCATCACGATCACCTCGTCGGTGATGCGCTCGACCTCGTCGAGCTTGTGCGAGATGTAGACGATGGTGACGCCGTCGGCGCGCATCCGCTCGATCAGCGCGAACAGGCGCTCCACCTCGGACGGCGTCAGCGTCGCCGTCGGCTCGTCCATGATCAGCAGGCGGGCCTTGCGCGACAGCGCCTTGGCGATCTCGACGAGCTGCTTCTCGGCGACGATCAGCCGCCGCACGGGCGTATCCGCCGCCCGCGCCAGGCCGACCTGCGACAGCGCCGCCTCGGCCTCCGCGCGCATGGCGGCCTCGTCCAGAAACCAGCCTTTGCGGCGCTCATGGCCGAGGAAGATGTTGCCGGCGATCGTCAGATCCTCGGCCAGGTTGAACTCCTGATGGATCAGGACGATGCCCAGCGCCTCCGCCTCGCGCGAACCGGAGAAGGCGACGGGGCGACCCTGGACCAGAAGCCGCCCCTCGCTCGGCTGCTCATAGCCGGCCAGGATCTTCATCAGCGTCGATTTGCCGGCGCCGTTCTCGCCGAGCAGCCCGTAGACCCGCCCCGGCTCCAGCGCGAACGACACGCCATGCAGCACCTGCACCGGGCCGAAGCGCTTGACCACGCCTTCGAAGGCGACGGAGAGCCCGGCCTCGCTCATCGCGTCACCCCGCTGCTCGCGCTGCGGCTGCGCATAGCCTCGCGCATCGCCAGCACGCCGGCGCCGATCAGCCCCGTCTCCGGCCCGAGCGGCGCGCCCGTGATCTCGAGATGGCGCGTCGACAGGGCCAGCGAGCGCTGGTTGACGCTCTGGCGGATAGCCGCGAGGAACATCGGGCCGATCTGCGAGACTCCGCCGCCGATGAAGATGTGCGAGGGGTTGTAGAAGTTCACCAGCGCCGCCAGCACCTGTCCGATCAGCTGGCCCGAACGCCGGACGATCGCGTCGGCCTCGGGATCGCCGGCGCGGCAGGCGGCCCCGATATCGCTCGCCTCGAGCCGACCGGTCTCGGCGAGCCGCCCGGCCAGCGCCGCGCTGCGCCCGCTATCGGCGGCCTCGCGCCCCATCGCGACGATGGCCGGTGCGGCCGCCATCGCCTCGACGCAGCCGCGATTGCCGCAGCGGCACAGAGGCCCCTCCGGATCGACGCAGATATGCCCGACATCGCCGGCCGAGCCGCTGGCGCCGCGATAGAGCTCGCCATGGCAGACGATGCCGCAGCCAATGCCGGTGCCGACCTTGATGACCAGGAAATTCTCGATCTGCCGGCGCTGCCGCCAGAGCACGCCGAGCGCCATCAGGTTGACGTCGTTGTCGACGAAGATCGGCGCATCGGTCATCTCGCAGAGATCCTCGCGGATCGCGTAGCTGTCCCAGCCCGGCATCAAGGGCGGATTGACGAGCTGGCCGATGGCGAAATTGACCGGGCCGGGCACGCCGATGCCGACGGCCAGCACCCGGTCGCGCGCGATCCCGTGCTGCGCCAGCATGGCCGGCACCAGGCTGCGCAGCCTCGCCATGATCGGCCCCGGACCGGCCTGGACATCGGCCTCCTGCGCATGGCGGGCGATGACGCTGAGATCGGGCCGCAGCAAAGCCACATCCAGACTGGTCGCACCGATATCGACGCCGACGAGCACCCCGATGCGGCCATGCACGCGCAAGGTCTCCGGGCGCCGCCCGCCGGTGGAGTGCTGGACCCCGGCCTCGTTCAAGAGCCCCTGGTCGAGCAGACCGGCGGCGAGCGCATTGGTCTTGCTGCGCGAGAACTGCAATGTGTCGGCGAGAGCGTGGCGCGCGATGCCGCCCGCCCAGAAGGCGGCTTCCAGCATCGCGAGCTCGTCTGGGCTCAAGGCGTGCCAGGGCAGTGCGATCGCGGCCTCCTGCGCTTCCTCGGTCGGCCTTGTCGCGGCCGTTGCCGAAAGCTGATCATGAACCCGAGGCCCTCTCAAGGCCGAACATCGGCCGATATCAGGCAAAACTTCGGATGAAGCGCGGGCCTTCCGACGCGCCCTGCCCTCTGGACCGGGCCACCTCTCCCGCGCCATGCTGCGGGCGCGACGAAAGGGATGAGACCATGCCGGCGACGATGAAGGGACCCGCGATCTTTCTGGCGCAGTTCGCGGGAGATGCGGCGCCCTTCGACAGCTGGGACGCGATCACCGCCTGGGCGGCCGGGCTCGGCTATCGCGGCGTGCAGCTGCCGAGCTGGGACAGCCGCTTCATCGACCTGGCAAAAGCGGCGCAGTCGCAGGATTATTGCGACGAGCTGCTGGGCGTCGCGGCGGCGAACAAGGTCGCGATCACCGAGCTGTCGACCCATCTGCAGGGCCAGCTGGTCGCGGTGAACCCGGCCTATGACGCCGCCTTCGACGCCTTCGCGCCATCGGCGCTGCATGGGCGCCCCCGAGAGAGGCAGGCCTGGGCCGTCGAACAGCTGGCGCTCGCGGCCAAGGCCTCGCGAAGGCTCGGCCTCACCGGATCGGTCAGCTTCACCGGCGGGCTGGCCTGGCCCTTCGTCTATCCCTGGCCGCAGCGGCCCGCCGGGCTGGTGAACGAGGCTTTCCAGGAGCTGGCGCGGCGCTGGCGGCCGATCCTCGACATCTATGAGGAAAACGGGGTCGATATCGGCTTCGAGATCCATCCGGGCGAGGACGTCTTCGACGGCGCGACCTTCGAGCTCTTCCTGGAGCGGCTGGGTGGGCATCGGCGCTGCCGGATCAATTACGACCCGTCGCATTTCCTGCTGCAGCAGCTCGACTACCTCGCCTTCATCGACATCTATCACGAGCGCATCAGCGCCTTTCATGTGAAGGATGCCGAGTTTCGCCCCAATGGCCGGCAGGGCGTCTATTCCGGCTTCGCCTCCTGGATCGAACGGGCCGGCCGTTTCCGTTCGCTCGGCGACGGGCAGGTCGATTTCAAGGCGATCTTCTCGAAGCTGGCTCAATACGGCTTCGATGGCTGGGCCGTGCTCGAATGGGAATGTGCGCTGAAACATGCCGAGGACGGGGCGCGCGAGGGCGCGCCCTTCATCGCCGACCAGATCATCCGCGTCACCGATACCGCCTTCGACGATTTCGCGGGCGGCGGCGACGCGACGCTCGGCCGGCGGATGCTGGGTCTCGCCTAGCGCCTGCGCGGCGCCCTCAGCCATCCCCGCCGCCGGACTCCAGAGCGGCGGCCCAGGCGGCGTAGGGCGTATTCTTGGCCATGTGCCGGTTGAAATCGGGCGCGCCATCGCTCCACCAGACCGGGCCGCGTTCGCCCAGGGCGATCTTCGCGGCATTCACCCGCTCGCGCGCGGCAGCCAGCTCGCCTCGCCCGCGCTTGGCCTCCTTCACGGCGCGGCGCGCATCCATCAATTCGGTCACGAGCCGCTGCCGGCGATCCTCGGGAATGGACGGGTCGCTCGATCGCCAGAGCCGGCCGGACACCAGGAAGTAGCGGCCATCGGGCGTGGTCGGATAGGGCGCGCGGCTCATTCCGTGTGGCCTGCGATCGCCGTGGCCGCGACGCGGACCGCATGATCGCAAAACGCCTCCGCCATCGCCCGGCTCTTCCCCTCGATCGCCCCCGCCGGCAGCTTCTCGCAGGCGGCCGGCCCGGGCAAGCCCGCTGTCCCCTCCCCGCGGAGACGCAGGAGAACCCTCGGGAGCGGCCAGTCTTGCCGCGAGCTGCCGTAGCGTGCGCCTTGCTGCGTTCCTGCGCCGGGGCCTCGTGGCGATGCGCGGCGAAACACGCCGATTTCGCGCGTCGCCGTGAAACAAATTCCGATCTCGCATGTTCTTCCGGCAAGCCGCAGCTGAGCGGTTCACCTAGAGGAGAGCACGAACATGATGAAGCGTCGCATCGCATTCACGACCGTCGGCTGCGCCATGCTGGCCGCCACCGCTTTGGCCCAGACCACCGCTCCGGGCTCGACGGCTCCGGCCGCGCCCTCGACGGCCGCTCCCTCCACCGCGGCGCCTTCGACGGCCGCCGGCTCGACCGGCGCGCAGAACACGCTCGCCACCCAGAACCAGTCGATGCAGGGCCATTGGCGCGCCTCGAAGCTGATGGGCGTCGACATCTACGGCCCCGACAATGAGAAGGTCGGTGACGTGACCGAAGTCCTCGTCGACAAGAACGGCAAGATCACCGCCGTGACGGTCGGTGTCGGCGGCTTCCTCGGCATCGGCGCCAAGGACGTGGCCGTGAAGTTCGAGGAAGTGACCTGGAGCATGGAGCCGATGGCTTCGACCGCGTCGGGCACCGCCGCGACCGGCACCAGCGCCACCACCAACACGGCTGCGACCGGCACGGCGGCTCCGCGCGCCACCGGCACCGCCGCCACCGGCACCGGCACGGCCAACACCAATGCCGCCGCCAACAACAACGCCGACCGGATGAACCAGATGTATCCGGATCACGGCAAGATCAACATGACCAAGGATCAGCTCAAGGCCGCTCCGGCCGTGACCTATTCCAACTCCTGATTGATCTCCGATCGGAGTGAACGGCCCGCCTTCTTCGGAAGGCGGGCTTTTTCATGCCTGCTCGAGCCGCCAATCGCGGTTCAGCCGCCCCAACGCCTCCGGCAGATCATCCGCGATCAACCCGCGCCCGAGCGCCTCGCCGGCCCGGCCATGCAGCCAGACCGCGGCACAGGAGGCGGCGAAGGCGGGCATGCCCTGCGCCAGCAATCCGGCGATCGCCCCGGCCAGCACATCGCCCGACCCGGCCGTCGCCAGTGCCGGACAGCCGCTGCCATTGATCGCCGCGAGCCCTCCCGGCTCCGCGATCACCGTATCGGCGCCCTTCAGCACGATCACCGCCCCGGTCGTCGCGGCGGCGAGCCGCGCCCGCTCGAGCTTCGACGGCGCCGCGCGCACCGCCTCGTTCCCGGCGAAGAGACGCGCGAATTCGCCCTCATGCGGTGTCAGCACCCGCGGCGCGCCGGGCCTTGTCCCCAAGGCGCCGAGTCGTCCCGGCTGGCGCGCCAGCAGGGTCAGCGCGTCGGCGTCCAGCACCAGCGGGACGGGCCGGCGCAGCAGAGCGCGCAGATGCAGGCTCGCCGCCTCGCCGAGACCGAGAGCCGGCCCGGCCACGACGGCACCGAGCCGCGGATCCGACAGCAGCGCGTCGAGCTCTCCCGGTTCCGCGACGGCGCGCTGCATCAGCGCATCCGGGCCACGCGCGGCATGGGCGGCCAGGGCGTCGGGACGGCATGCGATGGTGACGAGTCCGGCGCCGATGCGCAAAGCCGCCCGCGCCGAGAGGCGCGGCGCCCCGACACCCTCCAGCCCCCCGGCCAGGACGAGCACGGCCCCGCGCCGGTATTTATGCGTCTCACTGGCGAGCTCGGGCCAATCGGCGCGCCACAGACAAGGCCCGTTCTCGAACTGCCGGGGCGCGATCGCGCCCACCCCAAAAACCCGCTCGGCCTCGATGCTGATCTCCGCCGTCGTGACCAGGCCGCAGAGCGCGCGGCCTGGATGCAGCAGATGGCCAGGCTTACGGCGAAAGAAGGTGACGGTCTCGGTCGCGCGGATCACCGGACCGTCTGCGAGCCCGGTATCGCCGGAGAGCCCGCTGGGCACGTCTACGGCCACGACGGGGCGCCCGCTTTCATTCACCGCCGCGACGGCGGCGGCCGCCTCGCCGGCGAGAGGCCGGCTGAGCCCGGCGCCGAACAGCGCGTCGACGATGATGTCGTGCTGCTGCGGCAGGACCGCCGCGAGGGGAGCGACGGCGCCGGGCCAGCCGGAGGCCGCCTTCGCCGCATCGCCCGTCAGTCGCTGCCTGTCGCCCGCGAGCGCCAGGGTGACGCCATAGCCGCGCTCGCGCAGCAGCCGCGCGGCGACGAAGCCGTCCCCGCCATTATTGCCCGGTCCGCACAGCACCAGCACGGCCTGCCCCGCCCGGACCCGCCGGCTGACCGCATCGGCCACGGCGCGGCCGGCGCGCTCCATCAGCCGCTCGCCGGCAAGGCCCGACGCGATCGTCAGCCGATCCGCCTCGGCCATCTCGGCGACGGTCAGCAGGGCATGGTCGAGGCTGGGTGCGGCGGTCACGCCCGCATCATCCGGCAGCGCAGGCAGCGGGGCAAGAGCCGCGACGCGAAGCTCATGAGGCCTTCACAATAGGCAGATGCTCATTTTTTGTGCTGTTTTCTGCCTCACGATCAGGCTGTTCTGCGCAGTGTTGCGCATGGCTTGGTGCAGGCGCCGATGCTATGAGCATGATCGGGCGGGCAGGCGCGAGGCCAGCGCCGAACGCCCGCGGCCGGGCTCGCTACCGGCCGGTGTCAGGTCAAGGAGGCGGGTCGGCGCATGAAGAAGATCGAGGCGATCATCAAGCCGTTCAAGCTGGACGAGGTGAAGGAGGCTCTGCAGGAGGTCGGCCTGCAGGGGATCACCGTGCTCGAGGCGAAGGGGTTCGGTCGGCAGAAGGGCCATACCGAGCTGTATCGCGGCGCCGAATACGTGGTCGACTTCCTGCCCAAGGTCAAAATCGAGATCGTCCTCGCCGATGAAATGGTCGAGGGCGCCATCGAGGCCATCAAGAAGGCGGCGCAGACCGGCCGGATCGGCGATGGCAAGATTTTTGTATCGTCGGTCGAAGGGGCGATCCGCATCCGCACCGGCGAAACCGGTTCGGACGCCATCTGAGGGCGTCATCCCGAACATCGAAGGTCCCGCGCCCCGGCTCCGAGCAAGGCCGCGGCGCGTCAAACACGAACGACTGCTTGCGAGAGGAATGCAGAGATGAATAACGCCAAGGACGTCCTCAAGGCGATCAAGGACAACGACGTCAAGTATGTCGACTTCCGCTTCACCGACCCGCGCGGCAAGTGGCAGCACGTGACCTTCGACGTCACCATGATCGACGAGGATATCTTCGCCGAGGGCACGATGTTCGACGGCTCGTCGATCGCCGGCTGGAAGGCGATCAACGAATCCGACATGCTGCTGATGCCCGATCCGACGACGGCGGTCATGGATCCGTTCTTCTCCGCCGCGACGATGTCGATCACCTGCGACGTGCTCGAGCCCGGCACCGGCGAGCCCTATAACCGCGATCCGCGCGGCATCGCCCGCAAGGCCGAAGCCTATCTGAAGTCGACCGGCATCGGCGACACCATCTATGTCGGCCCTGAGGCCGAGTTCTTCGTCTTCGACGACGTCAAGATCGCCGCCGACCCCTACAACACCGGTTTCAAGCTGGACAATGTCGAGCTGCCGATCAACGGCATGACCGATTACGAGGGCGGCAATCTCGGCCACCGCATCGCCACCAAGGGCGGCTATTTCCCCGTCCCGCCGCAGGATTCCGCCCAGGACATGCGCGGCGAGATGCTGGCGGCCATGGCGGCCATGGGCGTCAAGGTCGAGAAGCACCACCACGAAGTCGCCTCCGCGCAGCACGAACTCGGCATGAAGTTCGACACGCTCACGCATATGGCCGACCAGATGCAGATCTATAAATATGCGATCCACAACGTCGCGCACAGCTACGGCAAGACCGCGACCTTCATGCCGAAGCCGATCTATGGCGACAATGGCTCGGGCATGCACGTCCACCAGTCGATCTGGAAGGCCGGCAAGCCGATCATGGCCGGCAACAAATATGCCGACCTGTCGCAGGAGTGCCTGTGGTACATCGGCGGCATCATCAAGCACGCCAAGTCGCTGAACGCCTTCACCAACCCCTCGACCAACTCCTATAAGCGGCTGGTCCCGGGCTATGAGGCGCCGGTGCTGCTCGCCTATTCCGCGCGCAACCGCTCGGCCTCCTGCCGCATCCCGTGGACGACCTCGCCCAAGGCCAAGCGCGTCGAGGTCCGCTTCCCCGATCCGATGGCGAACCCCTATCTCGCCTTCGCCGCCATGCTGATGGCCGGCCTCGACGGCATCGTGAACAAGATCGATCCCGGCCCGGCCATGGACAAGGATCTCTATGACCTCCCCCCGAAGGAGCTGAAGAAGATCCCGACGGTCTGCGGTTCGCTGCGCGAGGCGCTGGATTCGCTGAAGAAGGACAACGCCTATCTCAAGGCCGGCGGCGTCTTCAACGACGACTTCATCGAGAGCTATATCGAGCTGAAGATGCAGGATGTGGCGCGTTTCGAAATGACGCCGCACCCGGTCGAGTTCGCGATGTACTACTCCTACTGAGGGTTTCGGCCGGCCTGGCGCCGGCCGTCATCATCCTCCCGGCCGCGCGTGTCGCGGTCCGACGTCCGAGCCGGGGTGGCGACACCCCGGCTTTTTCGCGTTTGCGACCCGCGAGCGACGGCTGACGCGATTTAAGGGTTCCGTAGCGGAATGTTGCTAGCGTTCGGTGCCCCCGCTGGAGACGGCCGCCTGCCACAACGCAAGTTTAGGAAAACTGTGCGACAGGCTGTGACCGCTCACTCCTCCGCACGGCACGGATGCGCATGCACGCCCTCACCTCCCCCACCCCCGTCGTCATCTTCGGCTCGGCGAAACCCGTCACCTGCGCCGTGATGGATTATGCGCGGCGGCTGAGCGAGGCGGTCAATGCGCAGCGGCCCGGTTTCGTCAGCCTGCGCATGGTCGAGCCCGACAGCCCCGCCGCCTTCATCGGCGCCATCGCCGAGGTGCTGCGGGCCGGCAGCATCGCGCATTTCCAACTCCCGATCGAAGGCTGGGGCAATGCCATCCTGCCCGGCTCGGCGCTGATGGCGGCCCGCCTGACGACCCGCCGCGGCCGCATCGTCACCACCCTGCATGAATGGCAGTCGCTGAACCGGCTGCGCCATCTCTCGATGATCCCCGACGTGCTCGCCACCGACGGGTTCATCCTGGTGTCGCGGCAGCAACGCGAGAGCTTTCTGACAACGCCGCTGGTCGGCGCGGCCAAAAAGGCGGCGGCGCCGGTCATCCCGATCGGCCCCAACATCATGCCGCCGCGGATCGACCCGCAGCGCGTCGCCGAGGAACGGCTGCGGCTGCGCGGCTCCGGCCCGGCGCAGGCCGAGCTGGTGATCGGCTTCTTCGGCGTCCTCTATGCCAGCAAGCGGCCGGACATTCTGTTGCGGACGCTGGCCGCGCTGCACCGCACCGGCACCAAGGCGCGGCTGCTGGTCTGCGGCGATTTCCTCTGGGACAAGCCGCATGACCGCGAGGCGTTCCTCAGCCTGGCGCGCGAGCTCGACGTGGTCGAATGGCTCGATTTCCGCGGCCGCATCGACGATGAGAGCGAGCTGATGGCGACGCTCTCGGCGGCCGACGTCTTCCTGCTGCCCTTCACCGACGGGATCAGCACCCGCCGCGGCAGTTTCCTCGCTGTCAGCCAGATCGCCAGGCCCCTCGTCTCCACCCTGCCCGAGCGTGCCGACGAATTCGCCGCCTCGCCCTCTCTGCGCGCCAAGATCGACAGCCCCGCCACCGTGCTCTGTCCGGTCGACGCCACGCCGGAGATGTTCGCCGACGCCGTGCTCGCGGCCCATGCCCATCAGGCCGAGGCTGTGAGCGTCGATCTCAGCGCGAGCTGGACGGAAGCGGCGGCGGCGCATCTCGCCTTCTATGACGGCATCGCGGCGGGCGCCTAGCCGCCCTCCCCGAGCCGGCACGCTCCTCAGAGCGGCGTGGCCGGCTCGCCGATCCGCGCCTCGCGCAGGCCGCGCAGCAGCAGAAACAGCGCAGGCGCGCTGAACAGCGCGACCGACAGGATCGCCACCGCGCTCTGCAAGGGCGTGGGCGCGCGCGACCCCGCCAGCAAGGCGGCGGCGGCGAGCCCCGTCGCCGCCAGAAGGAGCGGCGCATAGGGTAGGCGGAACGGCAGGGTCTTCAGCAGGAACAGCCCCGGCAATGCGGCGAGTCCGGCGCCCGCCGCCGCGCCGGCCAGAAGAACCGCATCACTGCTTCCGAAGATCAGCATGGCGGCGGCCGCGGCGGCGTTGAGCAGCAGGCAATCCGCCACGGCGAGGAAGCCGATGGTCGAGAGCCGCCGCGAGAGATGGGCGGGGGTCGGCAGCATCGTCTGGCTCAGCGCCCTGATGGCGGCGATCGCGACGATATAGGGCGCGGCCCGCAGGAAGCCCGGCTGCAGCGCGGGCGACACCAGGAACAGCGTCGCAGGCCCGAGCACGGCCAGCAGCCCCGCCGCCGTCATCAGCGTCAGCCCGGTCTGCAGCCCGTAATAATGCCCGAGCCGGACCGAGAGATTCTGCGAGCCGGGCACCCGGTCATAGAGATGCACGATCTGGGGATAGCAGGCGCCCTGCACCGCCTGGACCACCATCATCGCCGGGCGCTGCACGAGATCGATCGCAAGCAGCGCGCCGGCCGCCCCGGAAGCGCCGAGCACCGAAGTCAGCAGCGTCTTCAGCCCGATCGGCGCCAGCAGAGTGGCGATCGAGGCGCCGGTCGAGACCCCGCCATAGACCAGATGCTTGCGCACCAGCGCCAGGCGCGGCATCGGCGCGAGACTTCCGAAGCCGCGTGAGACGATCATCGCCGCGACGACATAGGCGAGATAACCGCAGACCAGCCCCAGCGCCGCAGCCTCGGCGCTCTGGCCGAGGATCGCGCCGGCGAGCGTGGCGCCGGCAGTGACCACAGAACGCAGGCTCTGCAGCCAGGAGAAGGCCTGGAACTGCAGCCTGAACCGCAGCATCGCCAGATGCAGGTCGCTCGCCCCCTGCATGATCGTGACACAGGTCCCGAGCAGGGCGAGCGTGGCCGGCAATCCCGCCGCGAAGGCCGCCGCGCCAGCCGCAGTCGTCAGCAGCGCGCTCGCCAGCCCGCCGAAGCGCAGCGCCCGCCCCTCCTCCGCCTCGCTCGCAGCTGTGGCGCCGGGGTAGAAGCGGCTGCAGGCCGAGCGCAGCCATTCGAAGCCGGCGATGGCGCCGAGCTGGGTGATCGCGATGAAGAAGGAATAGACGGTGAAGTGTTCGGGCGGCAGGATCCGCGAGACCGCGAGCACCAGCCCCAGCGCGACGGCGGCCTGGAAGAAATACGCGGCCATCGCAGCCAGTTGCGCCATCGCGTCTCATCCACTCGCCGAGGCAGCCTGCGGGCGGCAGGGAGCGGTGCCCCGGCGGCCCAGCAGTGGCGAAGAAAGGTTGAGATTCCGCTACGGCGAGGTGCGGGCCGCTCAGACCAGCGTGGAGATCCCGATGCCGAGCAGCACCAGCCCGAACCCGATCAGCGCCGGCAGGCGCAGGCGCAGCAAGGCGTCGCGCCAGCCGCCCGGACCCGAAAACTCCTCATGCCCGAAGGCCTCGCCCGCGAAGCGGGCCCTGCGCTCGAGACCAGCGAGCCTGACGCTCGGCAGCAAAGGTCCATAAGCCACGGCTATTCCCCCCAATCGCAGCCAGCATAGCGAAGCCGGGCGCGATGCCCAGATGCGATGCGTGACCCAGTCTCGCCCTGCGCCACTTAATGCGGGCTGAACGATTCGGTTCCAATCCACCTCGCCTTTCCCGCGTGACAAGCCGGTGACAAGTTCCGCGCAACGGTTCCCTCCGGACGGCCATGGCTGTAGGAAGAGCCGCAGCGCGCAGGCCGCGCCATCTGGGCTATCATTTGCAGTCACGAATCAGGAGCCTCGCGGACACGATGGTGGAGAACGGCGATCTGTTCGGCACGGAACCGGAGCGGCCGGAGACGCCGGCGCCCCGGCCCGGGCGCGCCAGGCCGGGCCTTCCGCATGTCGAGCCCGCCTCGGCCGCGACCCGCCTGCCGCAGCCGGCGGCCGCGCCGCCGCCCCGCAACGGCACCCTGTCCGAGACCAGCTACGACGCCTCGGCCATCGAGGTGCTCGAAGGGCTGGAGCCGGTGCGGCGCCGGCCGGGGATGTATATCGGCGGCACCGACGAGCGCGCGCTGCACCATCTCTTCGCCGAGGTGATCGACAATGCGATGGACGAGGCCGTGGCCGGCCATGCCAGCTTCATCGATGTCGAGCTGCTCGAGGACGGCTCGATCGCGGTTACGGATAATGGCCGCGGCATCCCGATCGATCCGCATCCGAAATTCCCGGGCAAATCGGCGCTCGAAGTCATCATGACTACGCTGCACGCCGGCGGCAAATTCGACTCCAAGGCCTATGAGACCTCCGGCGGCCTGCACGGCGTCGGCGTCTCCGTGGTGAACGCGCTGTCGGACCGGCTCGAGGTCGAGGTCGCCCGCGGCAAGATGCTGTACCGGCAGCTGTTTTCGCGCGGACTGCCGCAGGGACCGCTGGAGACCGTCGGCCAGGTCGCCAACCGCCGCGGCACCCGCGTCCGCTTTCACCCCGATGCGCAGATCTTCGGCGAGGGCGCGCAGTTCGTGCCGGCGCGGCTGTTCCGCATGGCGCGCTCGAAGGCCTATCTGTTCGGCGGGGTCGAGATCCGCTGGCGCTGCGCGCCCGCTCTGCTGAAGCCGGAAGGCGATGTCGCGCCCGAGGCCGTGTTCAAATTCCCCGGCGGCCTGCGCGACTATCTCGCCCGCGAGATCGAGGGCAAGGACCTGGTGGCGGAGCCGATCTTCTCCGGCAAGATCACCCGCGACGGCAGCCATGGCTCGCTGGAATGGGCGATCGCCTGGCTCGCCACCGGCGAGGACGGTTTTTCCTCCTCCTATTGCAACACCATCCCGACCCCCGAGGGCGGCACCCATGAGCAGGGCCTGCGCATCGCGCTGCTGCGCGGCCTGCGCGACCATGCCGAGCGGATCGGCCAGAGCAAGCGCATGGCGCAGGTGACCTCCGACGACGTCATGGCGACCTGCGCCGCGATGCTCTCGGTCTTCATCCGCGAGCCGGAATTCCAGGGCCAGACCAAGGACAAGCTGGCGACGCTGGAGGCGGCGCGCATCGTCGAGAACGCCGTGCGCGACGCCTTCGACCATTGGCTCGCCGCCGCCCCCCAGCAGGCGCTGCGCCTGCTCGACTGGTCGGTGGACCGGGCGGAGGAGCGCCTGCGCCGCCGCCTCGAGAAGGAGGTCTCGCGCAAGACCGCGACGCGCAAGCTGCGCCTGCCCGGCAAGCTCGCCGATTGCAGCAATGCCGGCGCGAAAGGCTCGGAGCTCTTCATCGTCGAGGGCGATTCCGCCGGCGGCTCGGCCAAGCAGGCGCGCAACCGCGCGACCCAGGCGATCCTGCCGCTGCGCGGCAAGATCCTGAACGTCGCCAATGCGACGCGCGACAAGCTCAACCAGAACCAGCAGCTCGCCGACCTGATCCTGGCGCTGGGCTGCGGGATCGGCAGCCAGTTCCGCGAGGATGATCTGCGTTACGAGAAGATCATCGTGATGACCGACGCCGATGTCGACGGCGCCCATATCGCCTCGCTGCTCGTCACCTTCTTCTGGCGCCAGATGCCGCGGCTGATCGAGAAGGGGCATCTCTATCTCGCCGTACCGCCGCTCTACCGGCTGCAGCAGGGCGGCAAGAGCGTCTATGCCCGCAACGACGCCCATAAGGACGAGCTGATCGCCTCGATCTTCAAGGGCAAGAAGCCGGAGATCAGCCGCTTCAAGGGCCTGGGCGAGATGATGCCGGCGCAGCTCAAGGAGACCACCATGGATCCCGCCAAGCGGATCCTGCTGAAGGTCATGGTCGAGCACGAGGCCCGCGACGAGACCTCCGACACGGTGGAGCGACTGATGGGCAACAAGCCCGAGGCCCGCTTCGTCTTCATCCAGGAGCGCGCCGCATTCGCCGGCGAACTGATCGACCTGTGATCCGGCCGCGCCGGCGATCAGCGCCGGCGATCACCACAAATCCGGCAATGGCGTCGGCTTCGGCAAGGCTTCGCTAACCATCTTTTTACGGCTGATCCGCGATACTGCCGCAAGGTCGACTTGGCCTTGGATTGCGGAGAGCCCGATGCGGCTGATCGACAGGTTCTTCAGGGATGAGCGCGGCGGTTTCGCCGGGGATATCGCAAAGGCCGCGGTCGCGATCGCCTTCCTCTCGGTGATCGCCGCGAATTTCGTCTCCCAGCAGGCGGCGACGCTCGACTCCGATCGGCTGACGCAGCTCGCCTCCGCCGCCTCGCAGGGCAAGCCGACGGATCCGATGATCACCGGCTCGCTGCAGAAGCGCGCCGGCGAGACGAGGCTCGATCCCTGCGTGGCGACGCGCTGACAGCGGCCCGGCCGCTCAGCCCAGCCAATCCACCAGCTCGCGCGTCAGCGCCTCCGGCGCCTCGATCGTCGAGAGATGGCCGCAGCCGGGCACGACGCGTAGTCGCGCCGCCGCGCCGATCCCATCCGCGATCTCCCGCGCCTCCGCCACCGGCGTGATCAGATCCTCCTCCCCCACCAGCACCAGCGTCGGGACCGCGATCCCCGCCAGCACGGGGCGCGAATCCGGCCGGCCCATGATCGCCCGCTGCTGGCGGACGAACCCATCCGGCCCCACCTCCTCCGCCATCTGCCGGACCCGCAGCCGCAGCGCCTCGTCGGTGAGGCGGGAGGGCGCGACCAGGCGCTGCCAGAGCAGCGTCGTCACATTGTCGAAGGCCCCCTTCTCCGCCAGCGCGATCATCTGCTCCCGCGGCTGATTGGTCTCGGGCGTCGCCGGCTTGGCGCTGGTATCGAGCAGGGCCAGCCGCGTCACCCGCTCCGGCGCCTGCCGCATCACCTCGAAGGCGATGTAGCCGCCCATCGACAGGCCGCACAGCGCGAAACGCGGGGGAGCGGCCGCGAGCAGGCGCGAGACGATCGCGCTGAGCGTCTCGTCGGCGCGGTGATCGGCGACCAGGATCATGCGTCCGGGCGCGAGCGCCGGCCATTGCGGAGCATAGAGATCGGCCGTGCAGTTCAGGCCGGGGATCAAGACGAGCGGTTCGAGCATGGGGCGTTACGGTCCATCCTGTTCTAGTTTATTGACTTAGCCGCGCTTTTTCTGCATTGGACGGAAGTCCGAAGGCGCGCTGGAAAGAGATGTCGCGCCACCGTCGCGGTTGATCAGGTCATCCCGCCACGCGTAACCGACCCTGAAGAAGCGCATCATTCTATGTCATTTGCCGAACTCGGCCTCAGCGATAAGGTTCTCACCGCGGTCACCACCGCAGGTTACACCACGCCGACCCCAATCCAAGCCCAGGCTATTCCCCACGTTCTGGCCCGCCGCGACGTCCTCGGCATCGCCCAGACCGGCACCGGCAAGACCGCCGCCTTTACTCTGCCGATGCTGACGATCCTGGAGAACGGCCGCGCCCGCGCGAGAATGCCGCGCACGCTGATCCTGGAGCCGACACGCGAATTGGCGGCGCAGGTCGAGGAGAATTTCTCCCGCTACGGCGTCAACCAGAAGCTCTCGGTCGCCCTGCTGATCGGCGGCGTCTCCTTCGGCGATCAGGACGCCAAGATCACCCGCGGCGTCGACGTGCTGATCGCCACGCCGGGCCGGCTGCTCGATCATGTCGAACGCGGCAAGCTGCTGCTGACCGGCGTCGAACTGCTCGTCATCGACGAGGCCGACCGCATGCTCGACATGGGCTTCATCCCGGATATCGAGCGCGTCTGCAAGCTGGTGCCCTTCACCCGCCAGACGCTGTTCTTCACCGCCACCATGCCGCCCGAGATCACGCGGATCAGCGAGCAGTTCCTGCACAACCCGGTCCGTATCGAGGCGTCGCGTCCCGCCACCGCGGCCGCCACCATCACCCAGCGGCTGATCGCCACCAACAGCCAGGATTTCGAGAAGCGCGAAACGCTGCGCCGGCTCATCAACGAGGCGAAGGAGCTGCAGAACGCGATCGTGTTCTGCAACCGCAAGCGCGATGTAGCGACCTTGCACAAATCACTGGTCAAGCACGGTTTTCCGGCCGTGGCCCTGCATGGCGACATGGACCAGTACGCCCGCATGGCGGCGCTGGATTCGTTCCGCACCGGCGAATTCCCGATCCTCGTGGCGAGCGACGTCGCCGCCCGCGGTCTCGACATCCCGGCCGTGAGCCATGTCTTCAATTTCGACGTGCCGACCCATGCCGAGGATTACGTCCACCGCATCGGACGCACCGGCCGCGCGGGACGTGAGGGCGCCGCCTTCACCATCGTGACGAGACATGACGACAAGCTGCTGTCCGCCATCGAGAAACTGATCGGCAAGCCGATCCCCTGGGAAGGGCCGGGGCTGGCCGATCTGCCGCCCGGCGCCCCGCGCGAGGAGCGCAGCGGACGTCGCGGCGACGATCGCAAGCCGGCCCGCGGCGGCCGCGGCCGTCCCGAGCGCGGAGCCCGTGCCGAGGAAGAGCGCGCACCCCGCCCGATCAAGATCGAGATGACCGCGGATGCCGAGCCGGCGCCGCGCCGCCGCAGCGCCGGACAGGATGCGCCGGTGAAGACCAAGATCAGGGGCGAGGCCCCCGCCCCGCGCGACTCGGCTCCCCGCGATCCCGCCCCGCGCGATTCCGCGCCGCGTGAATCGTCGAAGCGCGAATCCTCCCAGCGCGAGCCGGCCGCACGCCAGGCCGCGTCCAAGGCCGCTCCCGTCCGCAATGGCGCGCCCCGGCCCGAGCCGCGCCGGCGCGACGATGACGAGGGACCGAAGGTCAAGGGGCTGGGCGACCATGTTCCGGCCTTCCTGATGCGCCCCGTCAAGATCGGATAATCTGTCGCATCAACTTCAAATTAACGCGTTAAGGACGAAACTCTGTCTCGACGCTGCGGCAAGCAGCGGCTGACGAAACGGCGAACGCCACCGTACTCCGGACAGGATGTCCCGATTCGCAGATGTTGCGGGGTCGACACGGCGCGCCGTGCGAGCCCCGGTTCGGGCGGTGGTGCATGAGCGACTCTACGCAGGTTTCGAACGCGTCTTGCGACATAGCCGACCGGGTCGTGGCGGCGATGCGCCGGCATGGTTCGCCCGGCTACCCACGGGCCTTCGAGGTCTGGTACGCCCATATCAGCGGTGAGATGCCGGCGGTCAGCATGGCGATGAACGCGATCATCGCCAGCAGCGACGGCGTGGTCGGCATGGCCGATATCGACAATCTCTACGAGCGCTTCATCGGCACCGAGCGCCTGGCGCGCCAGGCCGAGCGGACCAGCCTGCAGGTGCTGGGCGAGATCGACGGGCTGATGGCGCTGGTCGACAAGGCGCTCGATTCCAGCGAGCGCTATCATGGTCGCCTCGCCGCGATGTCGGAGGAGGTGCCGCCCGCGGCCGACCGGCAGAAGCTGCGCGAATGGGTCGAGGCGCTGGTGATGTCGACGCGAGAGGAGGTGACGCGCAAGACCCAGCTCGAAAGCCAGCTGCGTGATTCCTCCAGCGAGATCCGCAATCTCCGCGAGGCGCTCGAGACGACGCGCGCCGAAGCGCTGACCGATCCGCTGACGGGCCTGGCCAACCGCCGGCATTTCGAGGAGATGCTGCAGAAATCGATCGATCAGGCGACCTTGCGGCGCGAGCCCTTCGCGCTGGTCATGGCCGATATCGACTTCTTCAAGAAGTTCAACGATGCCCATGGCCACCTCACTGGCGACCAGGTGCTGCGCCTGGTAGCGCGCACCATGAAGGACAAGTTCAAGGACAAGGCGGTCATCACCCGCTTCGGCGGCGAGGAATTCGCGATCATCCTGCCGGAATCCGATGTGGTCGCCGGCAAGTTCGGGGCCGAGACCGTGCGCCAGGCGCTGCTGACCCGCGAGCTGATCAAGCGCTCCACCAACGAGAATCTCGGCCGCATCACCATTTCGCTCGGCGTCGCCGGCTATCGTCGCGGCGATACTGCGAGCTCCCTGGTCGAGCGGGCCGACCAGGCGCTGATGCAGGCCAAGCGCGAAGGCCGCAACCGCACCGTCACCGAGGATGCGCTGGATTCCGCCCTCGGCCGGGTCGCCTGACCGCGACGTCCGAACGCTTCACGACATCGCAGGCGCTCGGGCGCCCGCCGCAGGCGAAGCCGCTCAGGCGGTCGCCGCGCGCGGCTTGATCTCGACCGATTCGCCGCAACCGCAGGCCGAGACCTGGTTCGGGTTGTTGAAGACGAAGGTCGAGGAGAATTTGTCCGATCGGAAATCGAGCTCGGTGCCGAGCAGGAACAGCACGGCCTTGGCGTCGACGATCACGGTCGCATCCTTTTCGGTCACGACCTCATCGCCGCGATTCGCCTCGCGCGCGACCTCGAACGTGTATTCCATGCCGGCGCAGCCGCCCTTCTTCACGCCGACCCGCAGGCCGAGCGCCGGGGCCGCGTCCGCATCGGCTGCGGAATGCGCCATGATCTCGCGAATGCGCGCCGCCGCCGCATCCGTCAGCGAGACGACTTTCAAGCCGGGTACAGAAAACATCCTCGTCCTTCCTCACTCGGGTTCAAGGCCCGATGAAACAGGATTGCGCCCCTAACATAGTGATCCCCAAGGGAAAGGTCGAGGGAGCGCATCGCATTCCCGCCTCCCGGCTCCGCTGCTTTGCAGGCCGTACGGGCTGGGGCACTGTGACGCCCTGTCACAAAGCACTCCAGCCACGGCCGAGCCCATGACCTACCGACTGCACCGCGCGCAATCCGTCCAGGCGCTCGTCCATGCGATGATCGTCAAGGCCGGCTGGACGGAAGCCGAGGCGCGCGAGACTGCGCATCATCTTGTGCTGGCCAATCTCAGCGGCCATGACAGCCATGGCGTCGGCATGCTGCCGCTCTATTTCCAGTCGCTGCTCGACGGCAATCTCTCGCCCTCCTCGCAGCCCCTCGCGCGCAATACCCTGGCGCCGTTCCTGATCGTCGACGCCCATGTCGCGCTCGGCCAGCCGGCCGCGCGCCAGGCGGTGGAGCAGGCCTGCACCATGGCGCAGGCCGGCGGCGTCGCCATACTGAACCTGCTCGACGCGCATCATATCGGGCGGATCGGCCATTATGCCGAGGTCGCGGCCGAGGCCGGGCTGCTCTCGATGTTCTGGGTCAATGTCGCCGGCCGCCCGCCGATCGTCGCTCCTTTCGCGGCGAAGGAAGCGCGCTTCGGCACCAACCCCCACGCCATCGGCATCCCGGTGCCGGAGAGCGACCCGATCATCCTGGATTTCGCCACCAGCCGCATGGCTCACGGCAAGGCGCGGGTCGCGCTGAACAAGGGCGAGCCGGTGCCCGAGGGCTATATCATCGATGGCGAGGGCCGGCCGACCACCGAGCCGCGCCACGTCTTCCAGCACGGGATCCATGGCGATGAGCGGCTGGGCGCGCTGCTGCCCTTCGGCGACCATAAGGGCGCGGGCCTGTCGCTGATCGCGGAGCTGCTCTCGGCCGGGCTGATGGGCGCCGCACGCATCGACCAGAAGCCACAGAAGAGCTGGATCATCAACTCGCTCTTCGCCGTGCTGATCGACCCGGCCCGGCTCGAGCCGGACGCGGCGCAGCGCAAGCAGCGCATCGAGAGCTACCTGGCTTTCGTGCGCGCCGCCGCGCCCCAGGACCCGGCGAACCCGGTGCTGGCGCCCGGCGACAAGGAGCGTGCCATGCGCCTCGCCCGGGGTCGCGACGGCATCCCGCTCGATGACGAGACCTGGTCGCAGATCGCCGCCGCCGCAAGGCGCTACGGCATCGATGCCGAGGCCTTCTGAGACGCGGCCAGGCTATTCGGCGAGGCCCCGCCCCTCAGAGCAGCGCTTCCCCGCGCAGCACCGCCACGCAATCGCCGCCCACGCTGGCGCGGATGCCGTCTTCGCTGCGCCAGGCGGTCAGGTCGAGCTTACTCGGCCGCTTCATCTCGACGCCCTGGATCAGCGAAAACACTGCCGCGTCGCCACCGTCCAGCGACAGCAGCAGCGCGGCGAGCGTGGCGCTGGCGCTGCCGGTCGCCGGATCTTCCCAGGTGCCGCCCAGCGGCGCGAACATCCGGGCGCGGATCGTGGTGTCGCTGTCGCGCACATAGAGGAAGAGCGAGAAGCGGCCCTCCAGCGCCGGGGTCGCCTGCAGCACCGAGCGGAACTGGCCGAGATCGGGCGTCGCCCGGGACAGCGCCTCGGGCCGCAGCTGGGCCAGCACGAAATGCACGCCGACGGAGGCGCGGATCGGCCTGTGGGCGTCGATCAGGATATCGGAGGGGTCGAGACCGGCACAGGCGGCGATCGCCTCCGGCGGCAGCTCCACGCTCGTCGAGAGCGGTTGCGGCGCGTCGATCACCGCGCCCCGGACCTCGCCGCCGGCATCGGCCTTGACCTTCACCGTCACGAGCCCGGCCATCTCCTCGAAGCGCAGAACACCGGCGTCGTCGCGGCCATGTCTCGCCAGCACGAAGGCGGTGCCGACATTGGGATGCCCGGCGAAGGGCATTTCATGGCTGCGCGTGAAGATCCGCACCCGGGCCGTATTGGCCGGGTCCGAAGGCGGCAGGACGAAGGTCGTCTCGCTGTAGTTCATCTCCGCCGCGAGCGATTGCATCTCGCTGTCGCTCAGGCCCCGCGCATCGGTGAAGACGGCGAGCTGGTTGCCGCCGAAGCGGGTCCCGGTGAAGACATCGACGGTCTCAAAGGCGAATTTGCGCATCGCAGGCTCCGGCGGCGCGGCCCCCCGCGCATCGCCCTATCCATGCCGCGTCGCGGCGCCTGCGGATAATCAACTGTGGTGATGGCAGGCATCACCGATGGCGAAGCGCCGCGCCGGCGCTACCACATGTCGAGGGCGACGCGCGCCTCGTCCGACATGCGCGACTGGTCCCAGGGCGGATCGAACGTCATGTTGACGCTCACCGCGGCGACGCCCGGGACGGCGCCGACGGCGTTCTCGACCCAGCCCGGCATCTCGCCCGCCACCGGGCAGCCCGGCGCGGTCAGCGTCATGTCGATCGTCACTACGCGGTCATCGGCGATGTCGACGCGGTAGATCAGCCCGAGCTCGTAGATGTCGGAGGGGATCTCGGGATCGTAGACCGTCTTCAGCGCGGCGATGATATCGTCGGTCAGGCGGTCGATCTCCTCGGGCGGCAGGCCGGCGCTCGCTCCCATCGTCGGGGCGTTCGGCTTCAGCTCGTCGGCGGCAGTGTCGGTCATCGGCTTTTCCGTCTCGTCGTCCGGGTGCCGTTCAGGCGAACAGGCTCTCGGCCTTGCGAAGGGCTTCGACCAGCCTATCCACTTCCTCGAGCGTGTTGTAGAGGCCGAAGGAGGCGCGACAGGTCGATGTCACTCCATATCGGGCCAGAAGCGGCATAGCGCAATGGGTGCCAGCCCTTACGGCGACGCCGGACCGATCGATCACGGTCGCGACATCATGCGCATGCGCCCCCTTCATCTCGAAGGCGATGATCGCGCCCTTCTCCTCGGCCTTGCCGAAGATCCGGATCGAGTTCATCTCGCCGAGCCGCTGCATGGCGTAGTCGCGCAAGGACGCCTCATGGGCGGCGATCCGGTCGCGGCCCAGCGCCATCATGTAGTCGAGCCCGGCGCCCAGCCCGACCGCCTCGATGATCGCCGGCGTACCGGCCTCGAAGCGATGCGGCGGGTCGTTATAGGTCACCGTGTCTTCGCTGACCGTGACGATCATCTCGCCGCCGCCCTCATAGGGCGGCAGGACCTCCAGCCATTCGCGCTTGCCCCAGAGCACGCCCGATCCGGTGGGCCCATAGGTTTTGTGGCCGGTGAAGCAGAAGAAGTCGCAGCCCAGCGCCTGCACGTCGACCGGCAGATGCACGGCGCTCTGGCTGCCGTCGACGACGAGCGGGATCTTGTAGCTCTGGCAGATCCGGGCGATCTCGGCGATCGGCAGGATCGTGCCGATGGCGTTCGACATATGCGTGAGCGACACCACCTTGGTGCGCGGCGAGATCAGCTTCTCGAATTCCTCGAGCAGGAAATTGCCGTCCTCGTCGACCGGCGCCCAGCGGATGACGGCGCCATGCGCCTCCCGCCAGTAATGCCAGGGCACGATGTTGGAATGATGCTCGAGGATGGAGAGGATGATCTCGTCACCCTCCTGGATCTTGAGATGGCGCCCGAGCGAGGAGGCGACCGTGTTCAGCGCCCCGGTCGAGGAGCGCGTGAAGACGATCTCCTCGATATGCGCGGCGTTGAGGAATGTCCGGGCGCTTTCGCGCGCGCCCTCATAGGCCTCGGTCGAGGCGTTGGCGAGGTAGTGCAGCCCGCGATGGACATTGGCGTAATCCTCGCGCATCAGCCGCGTCATCGCCTCGATCACCGCCTCCGGCTTTTGCGCGGACGCGGCATTGTCGAGATAGACCAGCGGCTTGCCATAGACCGAGCGCGACAAGATCGGGAAATCCCGGCGCACGGCCGCGACGTCATAGGGCATTGCCGCGGGCGCGCCGTCCGTCATCGTCATTCCCTTTTTCCCGCCTCGCGCGGCTCGTCGACAAGAGCGCCGGCATGGCCCCAATCCGAGCGCTCGATCTCCTGGATCACGATATGCGTCGTCTCCGGGTTCTTGCCGAGGACGCGCACCAGCGTCGCGGTGAACTCCTTGACGATCTCGGCCTTCTGCTCGCGCGAGGCGCCCTTCGTGATCTGGAGATTGACATAGGGCATCAGCCGGCTTCTCCCACCGACACGGTGTCGCGGCGGCCCTGCAGCCAGCGCTCGATCTCGGCCATCACCAGCTCGCGCAGCGTCTCGTCCTGCACGAACTCCACCGCCTCGCCGGCGAAGGCCTGCAGCACCAGCGCCTCGGCCTGCTGCCGCGGCAGGCCGCGGGCCATCAGATAGAACAGCTGATCGGCATCCATCTGCGCAACGGTGGCGCCATGGCCGCAGACCACGTCGTCGGCGAAGATCTCGAGCTCCGGCTTGTTGAACATCGTTGCGCCGTCGTTCAGCAGCAGCGTGTTGCTCTTCATGCCGCCATCGGTCTTCTGCGCGTATTGCCGCACGATCACCTTGCCTTGGAAGACGCCGGTGCCCTCCCCGCCGATGATCGTCTTGAACAATTCGCGGCTGGTGCCATGCGGCACGGCATGGTCCATGACCAGCGTCACATCGGTGTGCTCGGTGCGATCGATCAGGTTGACGCCGCGCAGCCCGATCTCGCTGTGCTCGCCGGCATAGCGCACGAAATGCTGCTGGCGCAGCGTCGCCGCGTCGCAGGCCAGCGCGAAACTGTCGAATTTCGCCTGGGCGCCGACGGTCGCCAGCAGGCTCAGCACCTGCACGCTCTGCTCGGCCTGGCGGGTGACCAGGCGCAGATGCTGCACCTCGCTGCCATCGCCCGTCTCGAAGATCAGCGCGCCGTTGATCTGCGCCGCCTTCGCTCCCAGGCTTTCGCTGATCTCGACGATCGTCGCCTTGGCATGGGCGCCCACCAGCACCACCGAACGGTGGAAGAAGGCCGCCTCGGCCTCGCCGCTGGAGAGCGAGACGATCGCGATCGGCTCGGCGAGGTCGACCCCGTCGGCGATCTCGATGAAGACGCCGTCGCGCATCAGCGCCGTGTTCAGCATCAGCCCGGCATCGCCCTCGGCGACCACCGGCCCGGTCAGGATGCGCGGCAGGTCGCTGCGGGCCGAGACCAGCGCCTCGGTCAGCGGCTGGATGACGATCCCCGCCGGCAATTCGGCCAGAGTCGATAGGGCCGGCGCGAAATTGCCGTCGACCAGCACCAGCCGGACCCCGGGCAGGTTCAGCTCGGCGAGCCGGGCGCGCGCCGCGGCGTTGTCGGCGGCGGGCCGGGCCAGCGGCTTGGCCTCGCGCAGCAGGCCGCGCAGATCGGTATAGCGCCAGGCTTCGAGCCGGCGATTGGGCAGGCCCTTGGCCTCGAAGCCGGCGAAGGCGGCCTCGCGCAGCCGGCGGACCGAGGGAGCGCCCGGCAGCTCCGCCTTCACATTGGCGAACTGCTCGACCAGCTGCTGTTCGGCAGCGGTCCTGAGCGGCGTGACGATGGCCATCAGGCGGCCTCCGCATAGGCGGCGTAGCCGTTCTTCTCGAGCTCGAGCGCCAGTTCCTTGCCGCCCGTCTTCACGATCCGCCCCCGCGACATGACATGCACGGTATCGGGCACGATATGGTCGAGCAGGCGCTGGTAATGCGTGATCACCAGGAAGCCGCGGCTCTTGTCGCGCAGCGCGTTGACGCCCTCGGAGACGATGCGCAGCGCGTCGATGTCGAGGCCGGAATCGGTCTCGTCCAGGATGCACATGGACGGCGCCAGCAGCGCCATCTGCAAAATTTCCATCCGCTTCTTCTCGCCGCCGGAGAAGCCGACATTGAGCGGCCGGCGCAGCATGTCCTTGGCGATCCCGAGCCGGTCGGCCGCGGCGTTGACGCGCTTGATGAAGTCCGGCGTCAGCAGCTCGGCCTCGCCGCGCGCCTTGCGCTGGGCGTTCATCGCCGCCTTCAGGAAGGTCATGGTGGCGACGCCCGGGATTTCCAGCGGATACTGGAAGGCCAGGAAGATGCCGGCGGCGGCGCGCTGATCGGCCTCCATCTCCAGCACGTTCTCGCCATTGAGCAGGATCTCGCCGTCCAGGACCTCGTAATCCTCCTTGCCGGCGATGACATAGCTCAGCGTCGACTTGCCGGAGCCGTTCGGCCCCATGATCGCGGCGACCTCGCCATCGTTCACGGTGAGGTTGAGGCCATTGAGGATCTGCTTGTCCTCATCGGCGATCTTGACGACGAGATTGCGAATTTCGAGCATGGTTTGGTTCTTTCGTGAGCCCTCACCCTGAGAAGCGCCTGCGCGTCTCGAAGGGTGCTTCCAGTGCGACCCCCATCCGTCCCGCGGATGGGGGCTGGTTCAAATCAGCCGACCGAGCCTTCCAGCGAGATCGTGATCAGCTTCTGCGCCTCGACGGCGAATTCCATCGGCAGCTGCTGCAGCACTTCCTTGACGAAGCCGTTGACGATCAGCGCCACCGCCTCTTCCTCGGACAGGCCGCGCTGTTGGCAATAGAACAGCTGGTCCTCGCCGATCTTCGAGGTCGTCGCCTCATGCTCGAAGATCGCCGAGCCGGTCTTGGCCTCGATATAGGGGACCGTATGCGCACCGCATTGGTCGCCGATCAGCAGCGAGTCGCAATTGGTGAAGTTGCGGGCGCCGGTCGCCTTGCGATGGGCGGAGACCATGCCGCGATAGGTCGAGTCGGATTTGCCCGCCGCGATGCCCTTGGCGATGATCTTGGAGGTGGTGTTGCGGCCGAGATGGATCATCTTCGTGCCGGAATCGACCTGCTGCGCACCGTTCGACACCGCGATCGAGTAGAACTCGCCGCGCGAACCGTCGCCGCGCAGGATGCAGGACGGGTATTTCCAGGTGATCGCCGAGCCGGTCTCGACCTGCGTCCAGGAGATCTTCGAGTTCCGCCCGCGGCAATCGCCGCGCTTGGTGACGAAATTATAGATGCCGCCCTTGCCCTCGGCATCGCCGGGGTACCAGTTCTGCACGGTCGAATATTTGATCTCGGCATCGTCGAGCGCGATCAGCTCGACCACCGCGGCGTGCAGCTGGTTCTCGTCGCGCTTCGGGGCCGTGCAGCCCTCGAGATAGCTGACATAGGAGCCTTCATCCGCGATGATCAGCGTGCGCTCGAACTGCCCGGTATTCTGCTCGTTGATGCGGAAATAGGTGGAGAGCTCCATCGGGCAGCGGACGCCCTTCGGGATGTAGACGAATGAGCCGTCGGTGAAGACGGCGCAGTTCAGCGTCGCGAAATAATTGTCGGTCACCGGCACCACGGTGGCGAGATATTTCCTGACCAGCTCCGGATGCTCGTGGATGGCGTCCGAGATCGAGCAGAAGATCACGCCGGCCTCGGCCAGCTCCTTCTTGAAAGTGGTCACGACCGAGACCGAATCGAACACCGCATCGACCGCGACGCGGTTCTCCGGAGCCACGCCGGCCAAGATCTCCTGCTCGCGCAGCGGGATGCCGAGCTTCTTGTAGGTCTCGAGAATCGCGGGATCGACCTCGTCCAGCGATTTGGGCGAGCCGCCGCTCTTGGGCGCGGCGTAATAATAGATGTCCTGATAGTCGATCGGCGGATAGTTGACCCGCGCCCAGTTCGGCTCGGTCATGGTCTTCCAGCGGCGGAAGGCGTCGAGCCGCCATTCCAGCATCCAGTCCGGCTCGTTCTTGCGGGCCGAGATGTAGCGAACCGTGTCCTCGGTCAGCCCCTTGGCCGGCTTCTCCATCTCGATATCGGTGACGAAGCCGTATTTGTACTCGGTCACGTCGATCGACTTGACCTGATCGATGGTCTCCTGGACCGCTGCCATCTGCCTACTCTCCAGTCGCGGGTTCAAGGCCCGCCGGTGTGTCTACGTCTCGTTGGGTTATCCGGTTCAGGCTGCCGCCCGGGCCGTCCCCCCTGTCGCGCCGGCCGCCGCTTTCGCATAGGCCGCCAGAACCCGTTCGATGTCTTCCCCCGAGGTGGTCCAGCCGAGGCTCGCGCGCAAGGCCCCTCTGCTCATGGCAGGGTCGATTCCCATGGCGTCCAGCACATGCGAGCGCCTGACCTTGCCGGATGAGCAGGCCGAGCCGGAGGACAGCGCGATCCCCGCGAGGTCGAGCTTGATCAGCACCGTCTCGGCGCTCAGCCCCGGCGTCGCGAAGGCGCTGGTGTTCGGCAGGCGCGGAGCGCCCTCGCCGAACACGACCGTGCCCGGCGCCACGCTCTTCAGCCCCGCCTCGAGCCGATCCCGCAAGGGCCGCAGGCGCTGCGTCTCCTGAGACAAGGCTTGGCCCGCCATCTCGGCGGCGACGCCCATGCCGACGATCCCCGGCACGTTCTCCGTGCCCGCGCGCCAGCCGCGCTCCTGGCCGCCGCCGCGCAGCAGCCGGTCGGCGAGCTCGAGCGCGCCGCTGCGCAGGATGACGGCGCCGACGCCCTTGGGGCCGCCGAACTTATGCGCGGACAGCGTCAGCGCGTCGATGCCGAGCGCCGTGATGTCGATCGCAATCTTGCCGGCGGCCTGGACGGCGTCGCTATGGACCAGCGCCCCGAACCGCCGCGCCAGCGCCACGACCGCGGCGAGCGGCTGGATCACGCCGGTCTCGTTATTGGCCAGATGCAGCGAGACCAGGGCCCGGGCGCCCGGCGCCTCGCGCTGCAGCCTCGTCAGCCTGGCCTCGAGCCAGTCGAGCCGGACCAGGCCGTCGCCATCGACCGGGATCGCCTCGGCCGCGGAAGCTGCGAAACGATGGCCTTCGCGAACGCAGGCATGTTCGGTGGCCCCGTGCAGCAGCAGGCTCGACGGCACGCGCACGCAGTCGCGCCCGCCATCGCAATCCATCAGCGCAGGCGACAGGATCATGGCGTTCGCCTCGGTCCCGCCGCTGGTGAACACCACCTCGCCAGCCCGCGCGCCGACCAGCGCCGCGACCCGCTCTCGCGCCTGTTCGATCGCGGCCCGCGCCGCACGACCCTCGCCATGCACGGAGGAGGCGTTGCCGGGCAGATCGGTCAGGGCGCGCGCCATCGCCTGCGCGACCTCGGGACGAACCGGGGTCGTGGCATTATGGTCGAGATAGGCGCGCGCAGCAGCCATGGCTTGGATCTGAGGCTCCGGTCCGTTCATGCCAGGGCGGCCAGGCAGGAAAAGCTTGAAATTGCTCCCCTGCGCCGTGCTATAGCCCGCCCTCCGAGCCATCGCGGCCGGGAGCCGACAGCGCCAGATGTGCAGGCGGCGTCACTGTTCCCGGTCCGTTCACGGCTGTTAGAACTATTCTAAGCGCTTGATGTAGGGCGCGAGCGGCGGGGCCGTCAAGGGCGAGCGGGCAAACGCGATGGCGATTTCGCGCCATTTTGCCTCTCGTCGCGGCCCAGCCTCAGCAAAAGGCGACCAGACGATGCCAGAGGTGATCTTCAACGGGCCCGCAGGCCGGATCGAGGGGCGCTACCAGCCCGCCAAGAAGCGCGGCGCGCCGCTGGCGATCATCCTGCATCCCCACCCGCAATTCGGCGGGACGATGAACAACCAGATCGTCTACAACCTGTTCTATACGTTCGTGAATCGCGGCTTCTCGGCGTTGCGCTTCAATTTTCGCGGGGTCGGCCGCAGCCAGGGTCATTTCGACCATGGCGCGGGTGAGCTGTCCGATGCCGCGGCGGCGCTGGACTGGATGCAGGCGCTCAACCCCGAGGCCAAGAGCTGCTGGATCACCGGCGTCTCCTTCGGCGCCTGGATCGGCATGCAGCTGCTGATGCGCCGCCCCGAGATCGAGGGTTTCCTGTCGGTGGCGGCGATGGCCAACCGCTATGATTTCTCCTTCCTGGCGCCCTGCCCCTCCTCGGGCCTGTTCGTGCACGGCTCGGAGGATCGCGTCGCCCCGGTCAAGGAGGTGATGGCGGTGATCGAGAAGGTGAAGACCCAGAAGGGCATCCAGATCGAGCACACCGTGGTCGAGGGCGCGAACCATTTCTTCGACGGCAAGGTCGATGTGCTGATGAGCCAGGTCGGCGCCTATCTCGACCGCATGGTCGGCCCCGAAACCCTGAAATCCGAGCAGGAGCAGGTCTGAGCCGCCGGCCCAGCCCTGCCTGCCGGGGCGCCGTACCCTGCGGCGTCGCCGGCGAGCTCCAGCGCCCTCCTGCGCGATCGGGCCTCGCCCGGCGCGCCGAGCGAGGGACCCGAGAGACGAACGAGCCAAGCCATGACCGCCTTCAAATCCGACTTCCTGCGCGTGCTCGACGAGCGTGGCCTGATCCATCAGGTCGCCGATCCCGAGGGGCTCGATGCGCTCTGCCGCCAGGGCGTGCAGACCGCCTATGTCGGCTATGACGCCACGGCGACCTCGATCCATATCGGCAATCTGATCACCGTCACCCTGCTCTACTGGTTCCAGGAGACCGGGCACCGGCCGATCACGCTGATGGGCGGCGGCACCTCCATGGTCGGCGATCCCTCCTTCCGCGACGAGCAGCGCAAGCTGCTCTCGGTCGAGGAGATCGCGGCCAATATCGAGAGCATCAAGCGGGTCTTCGGCCGGATCCTGCGCTATGGCGACGGCCCCACCGATGCGCTGATGGTCAACAACGCCGATTGGCTGCTGAAGCTGAACTATGTCGAGTTCCTGCGCGATGTCGGCCGGCACTTCTCGGTCAACCGCATGCTCTCCTTCGATTCGGTGAAGCTGCGGCTGGACCGCGACCAGTCGCTGTCCTTCCTCGAATTCAACTACATGATCATGCAGGGCTACGACTTCGTCGAGCTCAACCGGCGCTATGGCTGCCGGCTGCAGATGGGCGGCTCCGATCAATGGGGCAACATCATCAACGGCGTCGATCTCTCGCACCGCATGGGCGGGCCGCAGCTCTATGCGGTGACGACGCCGCTGCTGACCACGGCCTCCGGCCAGAAGATGGGGAAGACCGCCAATGGCGCGGTCTGGCTGAACGGCGACGTCTTCAGCCCCTATGATTTCTGGCAATATTTCCGCAACACCGAGGACGCCGATGTCGGCCGCTTCCTGAAGGTGTTCACCCGGATGCCGCTCGCTGAGATCGCGAAGCTCGCCGCGCTCGGCGGCGCCGAGATCAACGAGGCCAAGAAGATCCTGGCGACCGAGATCACCGCCATCGTCCATGGCCGCGCGGCGGCCGAGGCTGCGGCGGAGACCGCCCGCAAGACCTTCGAGGACGGGGCGATGGCCGAGGATCTGCCGAGCATCGGCCTGCCGCGCGCGGAGCTCTCCGGGCTCGGCGTGCTCACCGCCTTCGTCAAGGCCGGGCTCGTGCCGTCGACCGGCGAGGCGCGCCGCCAGGTCAAGGCGGGCGGCCTGCGGGTCAACGACGTCGCCGTCGCCGATGAGCGCGCGCTGCTCGGCGAGGCCGATCTGACGAAGGAGGGCGTGATCAAGCTCTCCTTCGGCAAGAAGAAGCACGTGCTGCTGCGCCCGGAATAAGGCTGCCGGGCCGGAGCGCGCATCGCTCGCGCCCGGGCACCCGGCTCGGCGTCAGCGCTGCGGCGTCGGCTGGATCGGCCGCTGATTGGGCGAGCCGCCGAGCGGATCGACGAAACGGCGCAGAATGCCGGGCGCGATCGCCGAGAGCGGGTTGACCGACATGGTCGGCGCGCTGGCGGCGCCGGTGATGCGGAAATTCATCGCGAACAACCCGCCATATTGGCTGCCCCCGCCGAGCAGCCCGCCCAAAATCGGCACCTGGGCGAAAGCGTTGTTGAAGGCGTAGCTCGGGACGAAAGTGCCGCCGATATCGACCTTGTCGCGCCCGTAATCGACGGTGCCGCGCAGGGTGAAGCCGATCTGCCGGCCCCAGATCACCATGTCCGAGACGTCGAGCCGGCTGGCGGAACGGGTGAATTCGGCGCGGAGCTTGGTGAACTCGGCCTCGTCGGCGCTCACGCCCGCGACCGGGCCCGGCACGCCGACGCGATCCCCGGAGGGCAGCGGCGTCAGGGTGGGTTGCGTCCCCAGCACGCGGCGCAGCGCCGGCTCGTCGCGCACCACGAAATTCCGGAACAGCAGCTCGCCGCTCTGGCGCGCATCGCCCGGCCCGAGATTCAGGATCAGATCGCCGCCATGGGCGCGGCGGTAGAGATCGAAGAAGCGCAGCAGCGAGCCGCCATTCTCCGACTGCACCACCAGCGCGCCCCCGCCCTCGCCCTGCCGCCCCTGGCGCGCCACCACATCGGCGCGGCCGATGCGCCCCTGGAAGGTCAGGGCCCTGATGTCGCCGCCGCGCCGCGAGAGCTTCAGATTGGCGTTGCTGATCGTCTCGTTGTTGAACCCCGTGACGATCGGCACGTCGAGATCGATGTCGAGATCGGCGCCCGGCTCCGCCGGCTTCGCGCCGGCCGCGGCCGGTCCCGAGGCCGCCTGAAGGTCCCGCACGAAGGGGCGCGCATCCATCACCGCGCCGCGAATCGTGACCTTGCGCAGATTGCCGTCGCGCTGGACGTCGACCTTGAGATTATCGCCGGGCGACACCCGGAACTGCGAGAAGCGCGCGGATTCGAACGCGTTCTGCCGGTCGAGCTCGACCCGCCCCTTCAGCGCGGTCGTGCCGATGTCGAGGCTGAAATCCTCGAGCCGCGGCCCGCCTTCCGACTGGGCCCAGGAGAAGCTGACCTTGCCGGGCTTGCCGGCCGCCTTGCTGAGCCCGGGGATCGGCCCCTCCAGCGCCGCCTTGGCGAGGTCGAGATCGACATGGGCGGGAGCCTCGCCGCCCTTGCCCATCGCCTTGGCCACGCGCAGCTGGACGACGCCGTTGATGCCGGCTTCCGGCCCCAGCCCGCGCTTCTGCCGCGCCGCATTGTCGAGCGCCATGGTCAGCACGGCCTCGCCCTGGCCGTTGCGGTTCTGCCGGACCTCGATCTGCCCCTTCTCGCCGCCGATCCGCGCCTCGCCCTTCAGCGCCAGTCCGGCGCGGTCATAGCTCACCGTGAGATTGCCCTGGTCCAGCCGCTCCTGGCCGAGCAGCGTGTCGGCGGCGAGGTTGCTCAGCGCGCCCGTGCTCTGCACCACCACCTCCTCGGGCTGGACCTCGTCGGCGAGCGGCAGCTTGATTACCGTGCGGAGGTCCGAGGCGCCCTTGTACAGCGCCGGATCGAGCGTCGCCGGGGCGAAGCCGCGCAGCGCCGGGAACTGGAACAGACTCGCCAGCGCCGCGACCGGACCCGTCGAGCGGAAGGCGATTCGCGCCGGAGGGCGCGGCAGCCAGGTGTTGGGGATCTCGAAGCTGCCTTCCGACAGCGCCAGCCTGCGGCCGTTTCCGAGCTCGGCCTGCGCGCTCTCGATCGCCAGCTGGACCGTCCGCCCGGTGGCGCGGCCGGTGACCCTGCCCTCGACCAGCAGCGGCAGGCCGGGACCCGGGGCATAGACGACGTCGCGCCCGGTGACGGAGACGGCGAGCGCGGCGTCCGGCATGCCGGCGCCTTCCATCAGCCGCGCATGATCCTCGGCCGAGAGATCGAGCTCGACGGTGACGCGCTCGGCGCGGCCGGATTTCAGCTGCCTGGACAGCTCGCTGTGCAGATCGGGCGATGACCAGCGCGGCCAGGCCGCCAGCGCCGCCCGCACATCGGTATCGACCGCCTGGATGGTCAGCCGCTGGGAGGGCGAGGGCCCGATCTTCTGCAGCACCCCGGTCATGCCGGCATCGAGGCCCGGCCCCTTCAGCGCGAGCCGGTCGATCCGGATCTCGTTGCTGCGCGGGTCGAGCAGCAGATTGCTCTCGAGCCCGGTGACCTGGACCGGGGGATCGCCCTCGACTCCGGCGATCTGCCCGCTGCCGTCGATCTGCAGGCGCCAGGCGCCCTGCTCTTCGCGCAGCGTGCCCTGGCCCGACAGATTGAGCCCGCCGGCGGCGATTCTGCCGCTCGTCATCCGCAGCAGGCTCAGATCATTTTCGGCCGAGACCTCGAAGGCCGCGGAATCGATGGTCAGCGTCTCCAGCGGACCGCCGGGAAAGGCGATCTCGCCCGCCGCGATCTGGATCGAGGCGGCGATGCTGCGCTGGCCGTCCGCCTTCTGGACGAGCGTGGCGCGCCCCTTGATCGGCAGGCCCTTCAGCGAGACCGTGCCGCTGCCCATGGCGAGGGCGACGATTTCGGAGGGCTCGAAGCGAACGATCTCGATCTCGGCGCGCTGCGTCCCCGCCTCGTCCGCCGAGAGATCGATGATCAGCTCCTTCCAGCGCGGGCCGGTGCGGCCCTGCATGGTCAGCCGCGTGACGCGCGCCGATTGCCTGGAGAGGCTGATGCCGACATCCTCGAAACCAGCGCGCTGGCGGCCGTCTGGATCGACCAGCGTCAGCCGTGCGCCCTGCATGCCGGCGGTTTCGAGCGAGCCGAGCAGCCCCTCCCCCTGGGCCAGCGAGGCGACCGCGCCCATCAGCCCGGTGAAGGCGTTCCATTGCGCGGCATCCGGCAGCGTCGAGGGCGGGCGGATCTCGGCGGGGGCCGAATCGGCATTGACGACGAGCGCGCCTTCGCGCGTCACCCCGAGCCGCACATTGACGCCGCGCAGATCGACAGAGACCAGCCTGATCTCGCCGCGCAGCAGCGCCAGCGGATCATAGCCCAGCGTCGCCTCGGGCGCGCGGATGCTGGCACCGCTGCGATGCCTGAACAGCACCTGCCGGATCTGCAGCTGCGAGCGCCCGTCGATGCGGCGCAGTTCCGCCGTCCCGGCCTCGACCGTCCAGCCCTCGCCCAGCCGCGATTCCATCGCCCTTGTGATCCTGTCCTCCAGGCCGGGCAAAGGCACGAAGCCGGTGAGCAGCAGCGTGCCGGCGGCACCGGCCAAAGTCAGGACGGCGACGCAGATGGCGACGGCCATGGTAAGCAGCCCGGCCTTGGCCCGCTTCGCGACCACGGCCTCGCAAGCCTCCGGCGCGTCTGCATCGACACTGGCTGCGACGGTCGCGGCGGGGTTGGGCTCCTGGGTCCGCAAGTTCGTCCTATTGTCCGCTCATGGCAGAAACATCATCGGCGCGCGTCCGGCAGGAGCAGAGCGGGCGTTCCTGCGAATCGCCAGCCCGTGCCGAACACGACGCTAGAGCTTCGGCAGCCGTGCTGCCATCGGCTCCAGCCGCCGCATCCAACGCCTTCGTCGAGACGGCTGTTCCGGTCTTCCCAAGGGGAACGCGCGCACCATATCACCATCGCCACCGCTTGCACGATGCCGGTGCGCTTATGGAGCCGGACGCTCTTGCAAGGCGAAGGCGACGAAAGGAAGGCAGATCATGGTGCTTAAAGAAGGCGATTTGGCGCCCGATTTCACGCTCGCCCGCGATGGTGGCGGCTCGCTCTCCCTCGCCGCGCTCAAAGGGCGGCTGGTGGTGCTCTACGCCTATCCCAAGGACGACACCCCCGGCTGCACCAAGGAGGCCATCGCCTTCAACGCGCTGCGCCGGGATTTCGAGGCCGTCGGCGCCGAGATCATCGGCATCTCGCCGGATCCGGTGAAGAGCCATGACCGCTTCAAAGCCAAGCACGGCCTCGACTTCCCGCTGGTCGCGGACGAGACCCAAGAGGTGCTGCAGGCCTATGGGCTCTGGGTCGAGAAGAGCATGTATGGCCGCAGCTATATGGGGGTTGAGCGCACGACCTTCCTGATCGACCGCGACGGCCGCATCGCGCGGATCTGGCCGAAGGTGAAGGTGCCGGGCCATGCCGAGGAGGTGCTCGCGGCGGCCCGCGCCCTGCCGGCCTAGGCCATTCGAAAGATTCCGGTTTTTTCGGCCGAGGGCGGCGCGATCTCCCGGATTTGGCCGCCGGATTTGCGAAGGGTTAACCTTAACCGTCTCTAGTGGCTGGCATCGGCAGCGTTCAATCCGGTCCCAGCCTATGAAGCGTACCTCCTCGCCTGCGTCCACCCTCCCGGTCTCCGGGTTGGTCACACGGAAGACCTATGCGGTGGGGCGCGCCACCGCGCTCTTCGGCCTCGCCTGGCTGGCGACCACAACGGCCGGATGCGGCGGTGCGATCTGGTACGTGCTGAGCAAGGACGATCTCGCCGCCCGGCTGATCGCCCGCGAGACCTCGCGGCAATACGCCTATGAGGATCGCATCGCCTCGCTGCGCGCCGATATCGACAGGCTCGCGAGCAAGGCGCTGCTCGAACAGGATACCGTGGAATCGCGGGTCGACGAGCTGGCCACCCGCCAGGCGGAGCTGGAATCCCGGCATTCCCTGGTCGCCGCCCTCACCGACACCTTGCAGAGCGGCGGGCTGATGCCGGCCGCCAAACCGGCCATGCGGGTGCGGTCGATCAAGCCGGAAGAGCCGGTGCGCGCCTCCGGCGTCACCAGCTTCGCGCCGATCATGCCGACCAAGCCGACGCCCGCGCCCGATACCCCGCCTTTGCGCGGCGCCGAAGGCGGCCGCCCGGCGCCCTGGCAGTCCGGCGAGGCGGCGCCGGCGCCCGCCCCCGCCCAGCGCGTCGCCGCGGTGCTCGACAGGCTGGAGACGGCGATCGCCACGACCTCGGCCGAGCAGATCGAGACGCTCAAGGAGATGGACCAGAGCCTCGCCGCCTCGCAGAAGCATCTGCGCGCCGCGCTGGCCGAGACCGGGCTCGACATCAACCACATCAACCCCGTCGCGAGCGCTGGCGGGACCGGCGGGCCCTTCGTGCCGTTCAAGGTCGATCCCTCGGCCGGCCCGTTCGAGGCCTCCCTCAGCGCGCTGCAGCCGCGCATCGCCGCGGTGTTCCGCCTGCGCAGCCTGTCGGAGCAATTGCCGCTGGCCCGGCCCATGGCCGGAGAGGCCGATTTCACCTCGAATTTCGGCTACCGCGTCGATCCCTTCACCCGCGCGCCGGCGATGCATACCGGCGTCGATTTCCGCGGCGAGACCGGGGCGCCGATCCGCGCCACCGCGCCCGGCAAGGTCGTCACCGCCGAATATTCCGGCGGCTACGGCAATATGGTCGAGATCGAGCATGCCAATGGCATCACCACCCGCTACGCCCATATGTCGGCGATGCAGGTCAGCGTCGGCCAGATGGTGAAGACCGGGCAGCAGCTCGGCCGCGTCGGTTCGACGGGCCGCTCGACCGGGCCGCATCTGCATTACGAGACCCGCATCGACGACGAGCCGGTCGATCCCACGCGCTTCCTGCGGGCCGGCGCGAAGCTCGCCCCGGCCGGCTGATCCGGAAATTTGTGCCGGGCGCCGCCGCCCGGCGCGCCTCAGTCGATATCCTCGACCTCGACTTCCGTGCCGTAGACCCGCTGCGCCAGCGACGCCTCCATGAAGGGGTCGAGCGCGCCGTCCAGCACCTCCGACGGATCGGTCGAGCTGACGCCCGTCCTCAGATCCTTCACAAGCTGATAGGGCTGGAGCACATAGGAGCGGATCTGGTGGCCCCAGCCGATATCGGTCTTGGAGGCCTGCTCGGCATTCGCCTTCTCCTCGCGCTTCTTCAGCTCGATCTCGTAGAGGCGGGCGCGCAGCATGTCCCAGGCCTTGGCCCGGTTCTTGTGCTGGGAGCGCTCCTGCTGGCAGGTGACCGCGATCCCGGTCGGGATATGCGTGATCCGCACCGCCGAATCGGTGGTGTTGATGTGCTGCCCGCCGGCGCCCTGCGCGCGGTAGGTATCGATGCGGCAATCCGATTCCTTGACGTCGATGACGATCCGATCGTCGACGACCGGATAGATCCAGACCGAGGCGAAGGAGGTCTGCCGCCGCGCATTGGAATCGAAGGGCGAAATCCGGACCAGCCGGTGCACGCCCGATTCCGTCTTGAGCCAGCCATAGGCGTTATGGCCCTTGAAGACGAGCGTCGCCGATTTGATGCCGGCGGTGTCGCCATCCTGATAGTCCAGCGTCTCGACCTTGAACTTCCGCCTTTCGCCCCAGCGCCTGTACATGCGCAGCAGCATCTCGGCCCAGTCCTGGCTCTCGGTGCCGCCGGCTCCGGGATGGATTTCGAGATAGGTGTCGAGCTGGTCGGCCTCGCCCGAGAGCAGGGTCTCGACCTGCAGCCGCGCCGCCTCGACCTCGACCGCCTTGATCGCGGCCTCGCCCTCGCGGATCGAGGCCTCGTCCTCCTCCATCTCGCCGAGCTCGATCAGCGTCATCGCATCGTCGAGATCGCGCTCGAGCTTGCCGATGCCGTTGATCTGCTCTTCCAGGGAGGTGCGCTCGCGCATCAGCTTCTGCGCGGCGTCGGCGTCGTTCCAGAAATCGGGGCCCTCCGAGAGGGCGTTCAGTTCGGCGAGACGGCGCTGTGCGACATCCCAGTCAAAGATGCCTCCTCAGCAGTCCGATCGACTGCTTGGCGTTGTCGAGCTGGGTCTGGATTTCAGGACGCATGGTCTGGCACGGTCTTTCTGCAAAACGCGGGTGAGGCGCCGCTGAGATAGGGGCGAATCCCCGCGATGTAAATGATCGCGGGCGGAGTGGGAGCGACGGCGCGTGCGCGCCGGCGCGCGCGCTCAGTACAGTCCGCCGGTGCCCGAGCCGACACCGCGGCCGCCGCCCGGGCCGACGCCGAGCGGGACCGAGCCGTCGCCGGCCACGCCGATCACGGAATAGCTGTCGGGCGGCGCCGTGCCGGGCTTGAACGCCTCGAGAATGCCGCCCTCGCCGCCGCTGCGCATGCCGGTCTTCGGATCGACGCGGATCAGCTTGATGCCGGCGGGGACGCGGAACGGCGTCGCCGGCTTGTCCTTCAGCGCGGCCATCATGAAGTCGCGGAAGATCGGCGCCGCATATTGACCCGCCGTCGCCGAGCTGCCGAGCGATTTCGGCTTGTCGAAGCCCATATAGACGCCGACGGCGAGATCCGGCGAGAAGCCGACGAACCAGACGTCCTTGGCGTCGTTGGTGGTGCCTGTCTTGCCGGCGAGCGGCTTGCCGACGCTCTTGACCACCGTCGCCGTGCCGGACTGCACGACGCTCTCCATGATCGAGACCATCTGATAGGCGGTCAGCGGGTCGATGACCTGGTCGCGATTGTCGACCAGGCGCGGCTCCGGCTGGTTGGTCCATTTATCGGCGTTGCAGCCCTCGCAGACGCGCTGGTCGTGCCGGTAGATGGTCGAGCCCCAGCGATCCTGGATGCGGTCGATCAGCGTCGGCCGGATGCGCTTGCCGCCATTGACGAGCATGGCGTAGCCCGCGGTCATCCGCATCACCGTGGTCTCGCCGGCGCCCAGCGACATCGAGAGCACGGGCAGCATGTCGTCATAGACGCCGAAGCGGCGCGCATATTCCGCGATCAGCGGCATGCCGACATCCTTGGCCAGGCGCACCGTCATCAGGTTCTTCGAGAACTGGATGCCGTAGCGCAGGGTGCGGGGCCCGGTCGGCTTGCCGTCGTAATTCTCCGGCCGCCACATGCCGAGGCCGCCGCCCTGGTCGATCTCGACCGGGGCGTCGAGGATGATGCTGGACGGGGTGTAGCCATTGTCGAGCGCCGTCGCATAGACGAAGGGCTTGAAGGACGAGCCGGGCTGCCGCATCGCCTGCGTCGCGCGGTTGAACTCGGACTGGTCGTGCGAGAAGCCGCCGACCATCGCCAGCACGCGGCCGGAGAACGGGTCCATCACGGTGATGGCGCCGTTGACCTCAGGCAGCTGGCGCAGGCGCGCCTGGCCGGAGCGGCCGTCGGTCGGCTCGACATAGACGACGTCCCCCACCGAGACGACCTGGGAGACGCGGGCGCGCCGCGTCCATTTGATCCCTTCGGCGCCGAGCGTGACCGTCTGCCGGTCGCTCTTCAGCTGGCCGGACGGCTCGCGCAGCGGGTGCAGGCCGAGGCGGGCCGTGTCGCCGACGACCTCGAGCACGACGGCCAGGCGCCAGGGCGCGACATCGCCCAGCACGGGCAGATCGCCGATGGCGAGCCCCCAATCGCGCGCGCCGAGATCGAGCTTCTGGATCGCGCCGCGCCAGCCGCGCGCCTCGTCGAAGCGCACCAGCCCGTCGACCAGCGCCTTGCGGGCCATCAGCTGCATCTTGGGATCGACGGTCGAGCGCACCGAGAGCCCGCCCTCGAGCAGCTTCTTCTCGCCGTAACGGTCCTGCAGCTCGCGCCGGATCTCCTCGGCGAAATAGCCGGCGGCGATGTTGTTCGGCGAGACCGTGCGCGGATTGACGCCGAGCGGCTGCTTCTTCGCCTGCTCGCCCTGCTCGCGCGGGACATAGCCGTTCTCGATCATGCGATCGATGACGTAGTTTCGCCGCTCGATCGCGCGTTCGCGGTTGCGGAACGGGTGCAGGTCGGTCGGCGCCTTGGGCAGCGCCGCGAGATAGGCGGCCTCCTGCAGGTTCAGCTCATGCACCGACTTGCCGAAATAATTCAGCGCCGCGGCGGCGATGCCATAGCTGCCCTGCCCCGGCGCCGGCGCGCCGAGATAGATCTCGTTGAGATAGAGCTCGAGGATCTTGTCCTTGGAATAGGTCGTCTCGATTCGCAGCGCGACCAGCGCCTCGCGAATCTTGCGCTCCATGTTCTGGTCGGATCCGACCAGGAAGTTCTTCGCCACCTGCTGCGTGATGGTCGAGGCGCCCTGCGGCCGGCGGCCCGCCGCGCGGTTGCGGAAATTGGTGATCGCGGCGCGGACCAGACCCTCGGGATCGACGCCGATATGCTTGTAGAAATTCTTGTCCTCGGCCGAGAGATAGGCCTCGACGATCAGCTTCGGAACGGCCTGGATCGGCAGGTAGAGCCGCCTTTCCCGGGCGAATTCGGCGATCAGGCTGCCATCGCCCGCATGCACGCGGGTCATCACCGGCGGCTCGTAGTTCCGCAGCTGCGCCGAATCGGGCAGGTCCTTCGAGTAGTGCCAGATCAGACCGGCCGCGCCGATCGCGCCGAGCACGAAGACGATGGCACCAGCCGCGAAAGCCCAGCCGAATAATCTCAGAACAAACCGCATCAGGAGCCCCTGGCCCTCGCAAAATCGTGCCGACGCCGCTGCGTCTCCAACGCCTCAGCCGCAACCGTATATCACCGCCGAGATGGCGGAAGCGTGGCCTTGCACCACATTTTAGCGACCGGGGCCAATCCGTTTACCGCCGATTGAGGACGGCCTTGCCCGCGGGGGCGCGCTCACGCAGGAAATAATCGTCGATCGCCGCGCTCACGGCCCCGACCGCCTGCCGCCGCCAGGCCTCGGAATTCAGGAGCTCCGCATCCTTCGGGCTGGACATGTAGCCGAGCTCGATCAGCACGGAGGGAACGTCCGGCGCGCCCAGGACCTTGAAGCCGGCGGAGCGGAGCGGCACCTTGTGCATCTTCACCGAAGCGCCGAGCTTCTCGACCAGATTGCGGGCGAAGACCGAGGAAAAGGTCCGTGTCTCGCGCTTGGCGAGGTCCATCAGGATGCCGGCGACATCCTGCACCTCCTCGGCCATTTCGAGCCCGCCGACCGCGTCGGCCTGGTTCTCCTTGGCCGCCAGACGGGCCGATTCGGCGTCGGTCGCCCGTTCCGAGCCGGTATAGACGGTGGCGCCGCGGACCTCCTGCGCCTGGGTCAGCGAATCCGCGTGGATCGAGACGAACAGATCAGCCCCGGCCGCCCGCGCGACCTTCACCCGGTCGCCCAGCGAGACGAATCGGTCGTCGTCGCGCGTCATCAGCACGCGGTAGCGGCCGCTCGCCTCGAGCGTCTCCTTCAGGCGCTGGCCGAAGGAGAGAACCACGGCCTTCTCGGCGATGGCGGCGACGACGGCGCCCGGATCGATGCCGCCATGGCCGGGATCGATCACCACCAGCTGGCGGCTATCCGCCGGCGCGGCGGCGGGGGCCGGCGGCGCGACCGCCGGCTCCGCCTGCTGCGGGCGCCCGCGCGCGACCGCGGCCTGGAATTCGCCACGGCTGGCGCGCGTCATCTCGACCACGAGCTCGCCGAAACCGCCCCGCCGCTGGCGCATCTCCGCCTTGGTGACGAGCGCCGGATTCGACAGGTCGATGATGATGCGGGCCCGGTCGGCCGTGAACAGTCCGAAGCGGAAGGCGCTGACGAAGCCGGCGCTCTTGCGGGAGGCGGCGGGCTGGACCTGGAAATTCACGGATGGCAGGTCGATGACGATGCGGTCGGGCCCGGCGATCACGCTGGTCTCGATCGGCACCGGCTGGGACAGGGCCAGCGTCAGGCGCACCACCTCGCCCGCCTGTTCGAGCCTGGCATCGGTGGCGACGGGCAGTTCGGATGCGGGTCTGGAGGTGGCGGCGGCGCCCCCGCAACAGGCCAAGGCGAGGAAGGCGCCCGCGAGCAGCCGCTGCGTCCATCGCCGCGCCAGCTTGATCCGATCCGTCGAGGCTGAGCGCAAGCGGTGCAAGGAGCGAATTTCCCGTATGGCGTCACCGAATGCTTAACCATAAGCCGGGCGACGCCTTAACAGGGCGTTACCACGCCACCGCGCCCCGGGTGAACCGGCCAGCCGGTCGCAGCGCCATCTTCGGCGGAGGATGTGACTTGCAAAACACTATCACCTGTCTGTAATGGGATTGGTTGCATTGCAGGCCTCCCATGGTGCGCATCCGGATCCGAGGATCCGTCGGCGTCCGGGGTCAAGCGAGGCGGCCGGTCCTCCCGGTCCGGTCGCGGCGGCGCAGCCATCAACGGATCGTCCGCAGACGGCCGGCGTCAGGCACGAAAGTTCGACGCATGGCAGGGTCTCGCGAGCGTGCAACGCGACGGGCTCGCCGGTTTCGGCGGGCGCGGCGCAGGTCAGGACAGATGTCGGGGCATACGACACCGCAAACGTTTTCGGTGACTCGTTCGAACCTGCGGGACTGCGCCGGGCTGTTCGCCCCAGCCGGTTTCCCGAGCCGCATCCCTGTCCGGATCGATTGTTTCCCCCTCCTGCAACATGCCGGCCCTGCCCGGCTTTCGCGCGGCGTCCCTGCCCGCGGCGACGGATCGTTGTCCGCCGCCCGGCTCGTGTCGGCGGCTGCGCCCATGGAAGATTCTAATGGCCAACAAGATGCTCATCGATGCCACCCACCCGGAGGAGACCCGGGTCGTGGTGGTTCGCGGATCCCGCGTCGAGGAATTTGATTTCGAATCCGCCAGCCGCAAACCCCTGCGTGGCAACATCTATCTGGCGAAGGTGACGCGGGTCGAACCCTCGCTCCAGGCCGCCTTCGTCGAATATGGCGGCAACCGCCACGGCTTCCTCGCCTTCTCCGAAATCCACCCCGATTACTACCAGATCCCGGTCGCCGACCGGCAGGCGCTGATCGCCGAGGAGGCCCGCGCCGATCGCGAGGAAGAGCGCGACGAGGAGCGCCGCGAGAAGCGCGGCCGCCGCGACCGCGGCCGCAGGGGCGATCGCGACGGCCGCGCCAAGCGGGCGGCGACGGACGAGACCGTCTCGGCCGAGATCGAGGCGACGGGCGAGCCGGAGAACGGCGTCGACACCGACGGCAAGGACGCCGCGATGGTCAATGAGGGCGCTCCCGCATTCGGCCAGGAATTCGCCCCGGCGGTCACCGAGGAGGCCGGCGAGCATGCCGCCGAGAACCACGCGCCGCTGACCTTCGAGACCACATCGGACGAGGCCGGCTCGGACGAGGCCGGCGAGGCGCAGGGCGACGCGTCGGATTCCGCCTCCGAAAGCGAGGCCGAGCCGCAGGAGGCCCGGCGCCGCTCCGAGGACGAGGGCGACCAGGACGAGGATGGCGAGGAGGCCGAGGAGGCTCCCGAGCAGCTCGGCGGCGGCGACGCCCTCGACGACATGCCGGAGCGCGCGCCGCGCCATCACCGCCGCCAGTACAAGATCCAGGAGGTGATCAAGCGCCGCCAGATCATCCTGGTGCAGGTCGTCAAGGAGGAGCGCGGCAACAAGGGCGCCGCCCTGACCACCTATCTCTCGCTCGCCGGCCGCTATTCCGTGCTGATGCCGAACACCGGCAAGGGCGGCGGCATCTCGCGCAAGATCACCAATGCCGAGGATCGCAAGCGCCTGAAGGAAGTTGCCCAGGAGCTGGAGGTGCCGGATGGGATGGGCATCATCCTGCGCACCGCCGGGGCCTCGCGTACCAAGGTCGAGATCAAGCGCGACTACGAATATCTGATGCGGATGTGGGAGAGCGTGCGCGAGCTGACGCTGGCCTCCGTCGCCCCGGCGCTGGTCTATGAGGAGGGCAACCTCGTCAAGCGCTCGATCCGCGACCTCTACAACAAGGATATCGACGAGGTTCACGTCGCCGGCGACGAGGCCTATCGCGAGGCCAAGGACTTCATGCGCATGCTCATGCCGAGCCATGCCAAGAGCGTGAAGCCCTATCGCGACCAGACCCCGCTCTTCGCCGCCTTCGGCGTCGAGAGCCAGCTCGACGCGATGTTCTCCAACACCGTGACGCTGAAATCCGGCGGCTACATCGTCATCAACCAGACCGAGGCGCTGGTCGCGATCGACATCAATTCCGGCCGTTCGACCCGCGAGCACAATATCGAGGACACCGCCCTCAAGACCAATCTCGAAGCGGCGGAGGAGATCTCCCGCCAGCTCCGCCTGCGCGACCTCGCCGGCCTCATCGTGATCGATTTCATCGACATGGAGGAGAACCGCAACAACCGCGCCGTCGAGAAGAAGCTGAAGGATTGCCTGAAGGACGACCGTGCCCGCATCCAGGTCGGCCGGATCTCGGCCTTCGGCCTGCTGGAGATGTCGCGCCAGCGCATCCGCACCGGCGTGCTCGAAAGCTCCTCCGTGCCCTGCCCGCATTGCGCCGGCGCCGGCATGATCCGCTCCACCCCCTCCGTCGCGCTGCAGATCCTGCGCGCGCTCGAGGAGACGCTGATCAAGAGCGCCTCGCATAATCTCAACGTCCGGACGCGGCCCGAGGTGGCGCTTTACGTCCTGAACCAGAAGCGGCTGCATCTCAGCGATCTCGAGACCCGCTTCGGCATCGCGATCAGCATCTCGGTCGACGCCGCCCTGCTCGGCACGCGCTATTTCGAGGTCGAGCGCGGCGAGTTCGTCGGCAATGAGGGCCGGGTGATCCCGGTCAGCAGCATCAAGGCGGAAGCCGTCGCGGCCGATATCGACGACGAGGCGCTCGACGCGGCCGCCGAAGCCGAGGCGCTGGGCGCCGAGGCGCCGATCGCCGCGACCATGGCGGCCGATGACGGCGAAGCGGCCGAGCGCGGCGATGGTGAAGGCCGTGGCGAAGGTGGCCGCAAGCGTCGCCGTCGCCGGCGGCGGCGGCGTGGCGGCGAGCGTGACGCCAATGGCCAGCGCCTCGACAATGGCGGCGACGAGGATGGCGAGGACGATGCGGAGGGCGAGGCCGATCCGTCGGATCGCGCCGAGGAGCCTGCCATGGCTTCCGATGCCGCCGAAGCGCCTGCCGCGGAGCTCGGCGCCGATGAACCCGCTGGCGAGGAGCCCGCTGCCGCCCCGGCCGAGAAGCCCAAGCGCGCCCGCGGTGGCCGCCGCAAGCCCAAATCTGCCGACGAGGCGGGGTCCGAGGTCGTCGCCGAGGTGAGCGAGGCGGCCCCGCCGGCGGCCGAAGCCGCCGCGACGGCAGCGGCCGAGCCCGAGCCCGAAGCGGAGGTCGCCAAGCCGAAGCGCAGCCGCGCCCGCAAGAAGATCGTCCCGATCACCGAGGATGGCGCCGCCGCCGAGACAGCGGCCGATGCCGGTCCGGCCGCTCCGGCCGAAGCCACGGCACCGGCTGCGCCCGCCGATGGGCAGGCCGCTCCGGCGCCCGAGCCCGAGCCCGCGCCGGCTCCGGCGCCCCGGGTGGTGGAAGAGCCCGTCGCCGTCGTGCTCACCCCTCCCGATCCGGACCGCCCCAAGCGCGGCGGCTGGTGGAACAAGCTGACCAACCGGGGCTGAACACAAAAAGGCCCGCCGCAGGAGACTGCGGCGGGCCTTTTTCATGGGAAGCTGCGAGCCGGTGCGAAGCGCTCCGAACGGAGCTGAGCGGCGGCCGGGCCCTCGCCTGCGAGCCTCAGCCGCGCTGGCCCGTCCTCTCCTGCAGCCAGGTGCCCAGCCGCGCCACCGCCTCCTGGCATTCCGCCAGAGAGCCGGCGAAGGACAGCCTGACCGTGCGCGCGCCACGCGCCTCGTCGAAATCGAGCCCGGGCGTGATCGCGACCCCGGCCTCGACCAGAGCTTCGCGGCAGAAGCTCATGGAATCGTTCGAGTGCCGGCCGATGTCGATATAGATGTAGAAGGCGCCGTCGACGGGCAGGAAATCGCCGAGCCCGATCTCCGGCAGGGCCTGCAGCAGATAGGCCCGGTTGGCGGCATAGCCCGCCTTGATCGCCTCGCATTCCGCCGTCGCGTCGAAGGCCGCCTCCCCCGCGATCTGGCTGAGGAAGGGCACCGAGATCGAGAAATTCTGCTGCAGCCGCTCGATCGGCCGCACCAGGCGCTCCGGCACCACGAGCCAGCCGACCCGCCAGCCGGTCATGCAATAGTATTTCGAGAAGGAGTTGACGATGATCGCCTCGGGATCGGCGGCGAGCGCGGTCGTCGCGGGCGTATCATAGGTCAGGCCGTGATAGATTTCGTCGGAAATGTACCAGAGCCCTAGGCGGCGGCACGCCTCCGCCACGGCCGCGATCGCCTCCGGCGCCATCACCACGCCGGTCGGATTGGCCGGGCTCATGGTCAGCACCCCCGCCAGGGGCTTCTCGGCATGGGCGCGCGCGATCAGCTCTGGCGTCAGCGCGAAGCGCGTCTGCGGTCCGACCTCGATGGCGACCGGCTCCAGCCCGAGCGCGATCAGGATGTTGCGATAGGCGGGATAGCCCGGAGCGGTGATCGCGACGCGGTCGCCCGGCTGGAAACAGGCGAGGAAGGCGAGGATGAAGCCGCCCGAGGAGCCGGTGGTGACGACGACGCGCTCCGGCGGGACGGCGACGCCATAGGCCTCGCGATAATGCCTGGCGATCCGCTGGCGCAGCGAATCGGTGCCCAGCGCCTGGGTGTAGCCTATGCGCCCATCCTCCAGCGCCCGGCCGGCGGCGGCGCGGATCAAGGCCGGCGTCGGCGCCGAGGGCTGGCCGACCTCCATATGCACGACCGTTCCGCCGGCGCGCTCGATCTCCGCGGCCTGGTTCATCACATCCATAACGATGAAGGGCGAGACCCGTTCGGCCCGCGCCGCGACCTGCGGCGGGCGGATGGCGGGGGCGGTGGCGGCGGCTTTCTTGTCCATGGCGGCTGCCCTAGCCGAGCCGCAATGCGGCTGCAACATGGCTCCCGCTCCCGGTCCCGATTCGATCGGGTGGCGCGCTCGTGCCCGCCGCCACAATGCCCGAGCTGTGATTTGACGCGGCGGCGCGAAGGGCGGAGAAGCGCTGTCTGAAGCTGCCGCGACGTCGCCCGCCTGAAAGGATGATGATGATCTCCCTGCCCCTGTTCGGACACGCCCTGCGGCCCGCAGCCCGTCTCGGCCTCGCCTGCGCCGGCGCGCTCGTCGCCGCCGGCCTCGCGATCGCTCCCGCCGCCGCCCAGACCGCCGCGCTGACCCCGGAGCAGCGCAAGGCCGTCACCGACATCGTGCGCGAGACGCTGCTGAAGAACCCCGAGATCATCCAGGAGGCGCTGGTCGAGCTCGAGAAGCGCAATGCCGCCGAACAGGCCCAGGCCCAGGCCAATGCCGTGGCCGCCGAGAAGGCGCGCCTCTCCGACCCCGCGACCTCCGTCATCATCGGCAACCCGCAGGGTGACGTCACCCTCGTCGAGTTCATGGATTACAATTGCGGCTTCTGCAAAAGGGCGATGGAGGATGTCCGCGCCCTCGCCAAGGACGATCCCAAGCTGAAGATCGTGATCAAGGATTTTCCCATCCTCGGGCCTGATTCGGTCGAGGCCAGCCGCGTCGCGGTCGCCGCCAAGAACCAGCTCTCCGGCCAGAAATATTTCGATTTCCACGTCAAGCTGATGGCGACCAAGGGGCGCATCAACGCCGCCAAGGCGCTCGAGGTCGCCAAGGAATCCGGCATCGACCTGGCGCGGCTGCAGAAGGACATGGAGGCGCCCGCCACCCGCGCCGCCATCGAGGACACAGTCGCGCTCGGCGACAGGCTCGGCCTGACCGGCACCCCCGCCTTCATCCTCGGCGACGAGGTGGTGTTCGGTGCCGTCGGCCAGGCCGCCCTGAAGCAGAAGATCGAATCCGTCCGCAAATGCGGCAAGGCGACCTGCAGCGGCTGAGCGCTCCATTCGCCGAGTTTGCCGCCGCGGCGGGCTTCCCCTGCTGAGCCGCAGGGGCTATGAGGACGGCCTCTGCCGCCATGGGCGGTGCTGGAAACCACGCGCGCCATGGTCGCCGTCCACGTTCTCAACGGACCCAACCTCAATCTTCTCGGCACCCGCGAACCCGCCACCTATGGGGCGGTGACGCTGGCCGGGGTCGAGGAGCGGCTGCGGGCCCGGGCCGATGCCGCCGGCGTCGCGCTGAGTTTCCACCAGACCAATTTCGAGGGCGAGCTCGTCGGGCTGATCCAGCAGGCGGGACTGGCCGGCGCGGGCATCATCATCAATGCCGGCGCCTATACGCACACATCGGTGGCGCTGCGCGACGCGATCAAGGGCACGGAGGCGCTCGCGATCGAGGTCCACGTCTCGAATGTCCATGCGCGCGAGGAGTTCCGGCACCATTCCTACATGGCGCCGGTCTGCGTCGGCGTGATCTGCGGTTTCGGCGTCGCGAGCTATGATCTTGCTTTCGACGCGATCGTACCGCTTCTGCACAAGCGCGCTGCCCCCTCCGCAGGCTGACGCATCCCTCTCACCCGGATGAGGCGGGCTTCGCCCTGCCTCTCCCAGACCCACGAAGACGGTGAAACCGCCATGGCGACCAAGAGCCCGATCGACCCCGAAATGGTGCGCGAACTCGCGCAGCTGCTCAACGAGACCGATCTGACGGAGATCGAGGTCGAGAAGGGCGATCTGCGCGTGCGCGTGGCGCGGACGATCTCGCAGACCGTGCTGGCGCCGATGTCGGCCGCCCCGGCGGCTCCCGCCGCGCAGGCCGCGCCCGTCGCGCTCGCCGCACCGAGCGACCCGGCCGCCGCAGCCGCCCATCCCGGTGCCGTTCCCTCGCCGATGGTCGGCACGGCCTATCGCCGCCCCTCGCCCGACGCCAAGCCCTTCGTCGAAATCGGCAGCGTGGTGAAGGCGGGCGAGCGCCTGCTGCTGGTCGAGGCGATGAAGACCTTCAACGACATCGTCGCGCCGCGCGCGGGCACGGTCATCGCCATCATGGTCGAGGATGGGCAGCCGGTGGAATATGGCGAGCCGCTCCTGGTGATCGAGTGAGCGCGGCGTCGGGCGGCAGCAATTCGGGCAAGCCAATCAAGATGTTCGACAAGATCCTGATCGCCAACCGGGGGGAGATCGCGCTGCGCGTCCTGCGTGCCGCGAAGGAGCTCGGTATCGCCACCGTCGCGGTTCATTCCACCGCCGACGCCAACGCCATGCATGTGCGCCTCGCCGATGAGAGCGTCTGCATCGGCCCGCCCTCGGCGCGCGAAAGCTACCTCAACATCCCGGCCCTGATCGCCGCCTGCGAGATCACCGGCGCCGACGCGGTCCATCCCGGCTACGGTTTTCTCTCGGAGAATGCCCGCTTCGCCGAGATTCTGGACCAGCACAACATCACCTTCATCGGCCCCAAGGCGGAGCATATCCGCAGCATGGGCGACAAGATCGAGGCCAAGCGCACCGCTAAGCGCCTCGGCATCCCCTGCGTGCCCGGCTCCGAGGGCGGCATCACCGATGATGACGAGGCCAGGCGGATCTGCCAGGAGATCGGCTTCCCCGTGATCATCAAGGCCGCCTCCGGCGGCGGCGGCAAGGGCATGAAGGTCGTGCGCGACGAGGCGGATCTCTCCGTCGCGCTCTCGACCGCCCGGACCGAAGCCAAGGCCAATTTCGGCGACGACGCGGTCTATATCGAGAAATATCTGGAGAAGCCGCGGCATATCGAGATCCAGTTGCTGGGCGACGGCAAGGGCCACGCCATCCATCTCGGCGAGCGCGACTGCTCGCTGCAGCGCCGCCACCAGAAGGTCTGGGAGGAAGGGCCCTCGCCCGCCCTCAACGCCGGCGAGCGCGACGCGATCGGCAAGGTCTGCGCCGAGGCCATGGCCAAGCTCGGCTATCTCGGCGCCGGCACCATCGAGTTCCTCTATGAGGACGGCGCCTTCTATTTCATCGAGATGAATACCCGCATCCAGGTCGAGCATCCCGTCACCGAGATGATCACCGGCATCGATCTGGTCAATGAGCAGATCCGGATCGCGGCCGGCGCCCCGCTCTCGATCCGGCAGGAGGATGTGGTGATCGAGGGCCATGCCATCGAATGCCGCGTCAATGCCGAGCACCACGCCAGCTTCCGCCCCTCGCCCGGGCGCATCGCCTCCTTCCACACGCCGGGCGGCCTCGGCGTCCGCGTCGATTCCGCGGTGTATCAGGGCTATGTCATCCCGCCGCATTACGATTCGCTGGTCGGCAAGCTGATCGTCCATGGCCGCAACCGGGCGGAGTGCCTGATGCGGCTGCGCCGCTCGCTCGACGAATTCGTCGTCGACGGGGTCGACACCACCCTGCCGCTGTTCCGCACGCTGGTACGCAATCCCGACATTCTGAACGGCGACTACAACATCCATTGGCTCGAGAAATTCCTGGCCGCCGGCGGCATGGAATGAGCCCGGCGCCGGCCGCGCGGCCGGCCCCGCCCTGCTCCCGCGATCGGCCCACCCGGGCCGGAGCGGGCCCGGGCCGCAATTGACAGCCCGCCGCTCACACGGTCCCATCCCCGCATGAAGGCTCGCTCGACCCCGATCCGCATGCCCGCCATCACCAGCGAGATCATGCTGCGCGCCTATGCCGCCGGGATTTTCCCGATGGCGGAGAGCGCCGACGATCCAGGCCTGTTCTGGGTCGAGCCGGAGCTGCGCGGCGTGATCCCGCTCGACCGGTTCCATCTGCCCTCGCGGCTGGCGCGCACGGTGCGGGCCGATCGGTTCGAAATCCGCATCGACCGCGAATTCGACCACGTCATCGCCGCCTGCGCGGAATCCAAGCCGGACCGGCCCGAGACCTGGATCAACGGCCGCATCCGGCAGATCTTCCGCGAGCTCTTCGCGCTCGGCCATGTCCACACCGTCGAATGCTGGCGCGACCACCGGCTCGTCGGCGGGCTCTACGGCCTCTCGCTGGGCGGCGCCTTCTTCGGCGAAAGCATGTTCCACCGCGAGACCGACGCCTCGAAGGTCGCGCTGGTGCATCTCGTCGCGCGGCTGCGGCGCGGCGGCTACCGGCTGCTCGACGCCCAGTTCCAGACCAGCCATCTCGCGCAATTTGGCACGCAGGAGGTGCCGCGCGCCGCCTATCAGGGGCTGCTGGAACAGGCCGTCCAGGCGCAGGCGCAATGGTGGTCCTGGCCCAAGGGCGAGAGCGTCAGCGGCGCGCAGGCGCTGGCCGAGCTCGCCTAGCGCGGCGGCCCACTCTCGGCCGCCGGCAGGCTTTAGCGGCCGCCGCCGGCGGGATCGGGCGCACCGCCGCGGCTGCCGCCCGGATTGGTCGGGAAGAAGCGCTGGGAGGGCGCCTGGCGCGGCGCGACCGGCACGCCTTGGGGCGGCTGGACGTCGATGCGCCCGGAGGGAGCCGGCTGCTGCTCCAGCGGCGGCAGGCCGGGCTGCTGGTTGACGTCGCGCGACGGGTTGCGCGGCCGGCGCGGCTCTTCCGGTGGCGGCGGCGGCTCCGGCTCCTTGGGATCGACGACCAGCTCGGTGCCGCCTTTGCAGTCGGTCAGCCAGACATCGTAGATCGCATGCTCGACGCCATGGAGCCCGGGGCTGGCCGCATACATCCAGCCGGTGAAGATGCGCCGGTATTCATTGTTGAAGGTGACCTCGTCGACCTCGGTGAAGGCCGTGGTCTGGGGCGCCTCGGTCGGCGGCCTGGTCCAGCAGACGCGCGGCGTCAGCTGCAGGGCGCCGAACTGCACGGTCTCGTCGATCGCGACCTCGAACGAGATGATCCGGCCGGTGATCTTGTCCAGCCCGGCGAAGACCGCGGTCGGGTTGCGGATGCGATCGGCGGCGGCGGGCCCGGCCATGGCGAGCAGCGCGAGGCCGGATGCGGCGAGGCAGGTGACGGAGGACGTGGAGAGGCTGCGGAGCGGCGACATGTTGATCGTCTGCGAATCCCAAGCGCGGACGTTCCGCGACGGCGGGCAGTAACACGGCAAAGGCAGCGGAAAAAGGGCGCGCGAAACCGCCGGACCCGTGAGGCTGTCGTGACGGGGGCGGCAGCCGCCCTGCCCGCCTCTCGCGACATGGCTGGTCGATCAGATCCGGCGGTACGAGCCCGCACGGCAGCGCCGAGCCCTGCGGGCCGCGACAGGATCAGGGTTCCGGAAAAACCATAGAGCGCGACGAAGCGGCCCGCCTGGTGGAGCGGCTCAGCGGCCGGGAGTCCAGGGCTCGTAATCGCCGGTCGCCGGCGGGCGCTCGCCCTCGGCCAGGATCGAGCCCTTGGGACGATAGGCCAGCGGCGTGCCGGTGAGGTTCGGCTTGTGCGGCTTCTGCCAGTCGCGCGGCTGATAGGCTTCCTCGGAGGGCGCGACATCGACCGTGTGCTGCAGCCAGCCCTTCCAGCCCGGCGGCACGCGGGAGGCCTCCGCTTCGCCGTTGAAGACCACCCAGCGGCGCTGGACGCCGAGCGCCTTGTCCTTCGCCCCGCCCTTGGTGCGGTAATAGACGTTTCCAAGCTCGTCCTCGCCCACCCGCTCGCCGAAACGCCAGGTGTGGAAGCGCGTGCCGATGGTCTGGCCGTTCCACCAGGTGAAGATCTGCAGCAGCCAAGGCTTCATGGACATGCGCCCGTCGCGGTTCGTCTCGGATCGCGCTGCTTATGCGACTGCGAGGCGTCCATGTCCAGTCTCCGGCTGGTCGCGGCGCCCCCTTAACCCATGCCTTGATTCGGCCATGATTCGGACGGGGTCTGCGGCTGAAGCCGAGCCGGCAGCATCGGCAGATTCAACCACTTGCAGCGATCTCTGCAGGCGCAGGATCGAACGGGCCCCGCGAGCCCTGCATTTGCAATTCGTCAACCCTGAACGACGCGATTCAGCGGCCCGCAGAGTTCCGGAGACTGTGGCAATCCTGCCGCTCCGCTTCGATTCCCACGCGATTCCGAGGGGTTAGCGGCGGGCTTGCAACTTATCCCCACTACTCACATATCCCTACCACATCTCGTGTCCACAGCCCCTGCCTCGCACTAATCCTTGACGGGTCGGCTCATTCGGGACTAGTTTTTGACGGTCGCATGACGGCTGGCGGGAACGCCTCTCGACACCTGCGAATGAGTTTCCAGTCGGTCGGAGCGGTCAGCGCGGCATGTCGGCAACGGCAGTCGTGGCCGGCCGTCTGCGGGCCTGCTGGCCGCAACCGGACGAGCGAGGCGGGACACAACGCCGCGACGTCCACGGGGCATCAAACCGAGTTGGGCTGACATCAGGAGCCGGTGATCAATCGGCCGCGCGCGGCGTGTCGCCCGCGCCTTTTGTAAGGGACGTGGAACCATGCGCATCGAGCGCCGCTATACCGCAGCCGGCCAATCGCCCTATGCGGCGATTCCGTTCCGTTCCGCCGTCAGCGAGATTCGCAATCCCGATGGCTCGATCGTCTTCCGGCTGGAGGGCATCGAGGTGCCGGAATCCTGGTCGCAGGTCGCCAGCGACGTGCTCGCGCAGAAATATTTCCGCAAGGCCGGCGTCCCGGCCAGGCTGAAGCGCGTCGAGGAGAACGACGTGCCGAGCTTCCTCTGGCGCTCGGTGCCGGACGAGGCGGCGCTGGCGGCCCTGCCCGAGGCGCAGCGCTATGTCTCCGAGATCTCCTCCAAGCAGGTCTTCGACCGGCTCGCCGGCTGCTGGACCTATTGGGGCTGGAAGGGCGGCTATTTCACCGCGGAAGAGGATGCGCAGGCCTTCCATGACGAATTGCGCTACATGCTGGCCACGCAGCGCGTCGCGCCGAACTCGCCGCAATGGTTCAATACCGGCCTGCACTGGGCCTATGGCATCGACGGGCCGAGCCAGGGCCATTTCTACGTCGACTTCAAGACCGGCAAGCTGACCAAGTCGAAGTCGAGCTACGAGCACCCGCAGCCGCATGCCTGCTTCATCCAGGGCGTGCAGGACGACCTCGTCAACGAGGGCGGCATCATGGATCTCTGGGTGCGCGAGGCGCGCCTGTTCAAATACGGCTCCGGCACCGGCTCGAACTTCTCGATGCTGCGCGGCGAGGGCGAGAAGCTCGCCGGCGGCGGCCGTTCCTCCGGGCTGATGTCCTTCCTGAAGATCGGCGACCGTGCGGCGGGCGCGATCAAATCCGGCGGCACCACGCGCCGCGCCGCCAAGATGGTGGTGGTCGACGTCGATCACCCCGATATCGAGACCTATATCGAGTGGAAGGTGAAGGAGGAGCAGAAGGTCGCGGCTCTCGTCACCGGCTCGAAGGTCGTGCAGAAGCACATGAAGGCCGTGATGAAGGCCTGCGTGAACTGCGAGGGCGATGGCGACGCCTGCTTCGACCCGGAGAAGAACCCGGCGCTGAAGCGCGAGGTCAAGCTCGCCCGCAAGGCGCTGGTCCCGGACAATTACATCAAGCGGGTCATCCAGTTCGCCCGGCAGGGCTACACCGACATCCAGTTCGACGTCTACGACACCGATTGGGATTCCGAGGCCTATCTCACCGTCTCCGGCCAGAACTCCAATAATTCGGTCTCGCTGACCGACGACTTCCTGCGGGCGGTCGAGACCGATGGCGACTGGAACCTGGTCGGCCGCACCACGGGCAAGGTGACGAAGACGCTGAAGGCGCGCGAGCTCTGGGAAAAGATCGGCTACGCCGCCTGGGCGAGCGCCGATCCCGGCCTGCATTTCAACACGACGATGAACGATTGGCACACCTGCCCGGCCTCGGGACGCATCCGCGCCTCGAATCCGTGCTCGGAATACATGTTCCTCGACGATACCGCCTGCAATCTGGCCTCGGCCAACCTGCTGCAATTCTACGATCGCGAGGCCAAGGCCTTCGACGTCGCCGCCTATGAGCATCTCTGCCGGCTCTGGACCGTGGTGCTCGAGATCTCGGTGACGATGGCGCAGTTCCCGTCGCGGGAAATCGCCGAACTCTCCTATGAATATCGCACGCTCGGCCTCGGCTACGCCAATATCGGCGGGCTGCTGATGACCATGGGCCTCGGCTATGATTCAGACGAGGGCCGCGCTCTGGCCGGCGCGCTCACCGCCGTGATGACCGGCGTCGCCTATGCCACCTCGGCCGAGATGGCGGCCGAGCTCGGCCCCTTCCCCGGCTACAAGAAGAACGCGAGCCACATGCTGCGCGTCATCCGCAACCACCGCACCGCCGCCCATGGCATGGCGACCGGCTATGAGGGGCTGCAGGTCACCCCGGTTCCGCTCGACCATGGCACGCTGGCCCGGCTCGGCGGCTCCTCGACCCTTCTGTCGGAGCGCGCCCGCATCGCCTGGGACAGGGCGCTGGAGCTCGGCGAGCAGCATGGCTACCGCAACGCCCAGGCGACGGTGATCGCGCCCACCGGCACGATCGGCCTGGTGATGGATTGCGACACCACCGGCATCGAGCCCGATTTCGCGCTGGTGAAGTTCAAGAAACTGGCCGGCGGCGGCTATTTCAAGATCATCAACGCGGCCGCCCCCGATGCGCTGCGCGCGCTCGGCTATCGCGAGAGCGAGATCGCCGAGATCGAGGCCTATGCGGTCGGCCACGGCTCGCTCGCCCAGGCGCCCGGCGTCAACCATGGCAGCCTGCGCGCCAAGGGTTTCACCCAGGACAAGATCGACGCGATCGAGAAGGACCTGAAGGCGGCCTTCGACATCAAGTTCGTCTTCAACAAATGGACGCTGGGCGAAGATTTCCTGCTCAACACGCTGAAGGTCCCGGCCGAGAAACTGGCCGACATGTCCTTCGAGCTGCTGCCCTTCCTCGGCTTCGGCAAGGCCGAGATCGAGGCCGCCAACGTCCATGTCTGCGGAGCGATGACGCTGGAAGGCGCGCCGCATCTGAAGCTCGAACATTACCATGTCTTCGACTGCGCCAACCCCTGCGGGCGCGTCGGCAAGCGCTACCTCTCGGTCGAGAGCCATATCCGGATGATGGCGGCCGCCCAGCCCTTCATCTCGGGGGCGATCTCCAAGACCATCAACATGCCCAACGACGCCACCGTCGAGGATTGCAAGAGCGCCTATATGCTCTCCTGGAAGCTGGCGCTGAAGGCCAACGCCCTCTACCGCGACGGCTCGAAACTGTCGCAGCCGCTGAATTCGGCGCTGATCAGCGACGATGACGAGGAGGAGGATGCGGTCGAGGCGCATTACCAGCAGCCGATGACGGCCCGCGCCACCCAGGTCGCGGAGAAGATCGTCGAGCGCATCGTCGAGAAGGTGGTGCGCGAGCGCGAGAAGATGCCCGCCCGCCGCACCGGCTACATCCAGAAGGCCGTGGTCGGCGGACACAAGGTCTATGTCCATACCGGGGAATATGCCGATGGACGCCTCGGCGAGATCTTCATCGACATGCACAAGGAGGGCGCTGCCTTCCGGGCGATGATGAACAACTTCGCCATCGCGGTCTCGCTCGGCCTGCAATATGGCGTGCCGCTGGAGGAATATGTCGAGGCCTTCACCTTCACGCGCTTCGAGCCCTCGGGCTTCGTGCAGGGCAACCAGTCGATCAAGAACGCCACCTCGATCCTCGACTACGTCTTCCGCGAGCTGGCCATCTCCTATCTCGGCCGGCACGACCTCGCCCATATCGACCCGAGCGAGATCGGCCATGACGTGATCGGCGGCGGCGTCGGCCAGGACAAGGCGCCGGAGACGGCGGCTCCCGTCTCGCTCTCGCCGCTGGCCTCGACCGGGTTCCGCCGTGGCAAGCCGATGAATTTTCACGCGATCCAGGGCGGCGGCGGCAGCCCGGCCACGGAGACCGTGGCCAGGGGCGGCGCCAATGTCACCGCCTTCGGCACCATCGGCGCCACGGCGCTGAAGGAAGAGCCGGAGCAGGCCTATGGCGAGGCCGAGATGGCCAAGCTCGGCTTCTCCGCCCCCGCCGCGCAGCCGACCCAGTCGGAGCGCCGGGCGGAGGCGATCATGAAGGGCTATGTCGGCGACAGCTGCGGCGAATGCGGCAACTTCACGCTGGTCCGCAACGGCACCTGCCTGAAGTGCAACACCTGCGGAAGCACGACGGGCTGCTCGTGAAGCGGTGACGGGGGCTGTCGACTGAAATGAGAGGCGAAGTTCCCCGTTTTTGAGCTTCGACTTCCGCGTGTGGCCCGATCTTTGGGGCCCGACTGACACGGTCATGGCGGCGAGGTTTCCCTCGCCGCCAAGAGGCAAGCTGGCCTGCTGAAGGTCCTGTGGATGCGCGGTTAGTCGACGCCGGAGCCGAGCGGTCCGTGCTTCACGCATCGGCTCTGTCAGTTCGAAGGGCACTGGTCGGCCCGTCTTCTGCTGGATGATCGAGGTTCGCGGTCTTACCGTTCCGCCGAGCAGATATCGGTGATCCGAAGCCGAACCAGGTCGCGACCTCGCGACTTGCTGTCGATCGCCATGTTGAACATGGCGAGATCGCGTATGCGATGATCATGCTGAGCCGGGTCCGAATAGCCCAGATGTGACGGGGCTTCGGCGGGGGCTTGGGGCCAATCAGGCGCCCGGTGTTCCAGGCAGGACGTCGAGCGATTTTTTCCTGTTCGATACGCATGGTGCATCCTCCTCAGGAGGCAGCATCCATCCCATCCTATCGGCTCGCGATGCTCCTGCCGCGCCTCATGGCTGGCTGATCGTTTGAGCGTCACGCCAGATGCCGCCGCGGGCCATGGCTGGGCTGGCAGAGCCGGCTATGGCGACTCGGCGCAACAAAATTGCCTCTGACCAACCCGGAGAGGTCCACTTCGTCACTTTACGCGGACGTTATGTCGAACCCCCTCAATCGACATGGCGGCCTTACGGGCATCGCCTCTAGCTCCGATCGAGCACGCGATCGGAGCATCATCATGATCATCGATACCCTGTTCTTCCTCGGCGGCCTTGGCCTGTTTGCGCTCGCGGGCGCCGCGGCCGCGGCCGCTGACCGGCTGTGAGGCGCATCATGCCCCTCGACATCATCCTCGGGTTGACGGCGGCCGCGCTGCTGCTGGTCTACCTGCTCAAGGCGCTGCTGCGCCCCGAATCCTTTTGAGAGGGCTCACTCCCCATGACCCTCGATCTGATCCAGTTTCTGATCTTCGCGACCCTGCTGCTGGCCCTCGCCTGGCCGCTGGGCCATTACATGGCCCGCGTCTTCACGGGGGAGGCGCAGTTCCTCGCGCCGGTCGAGAACGCGATCCTGCGCCTGGCCGGCCAGGGCCAGCCACAGCCGCAGCGTTGGCAGACCTATATGTTCTCGCTGCTCGCCTTCAACGCGGCGGGCTTCGCCCTTCTGTTCCTGATCCTGCGCTTCCAGCACCTGCTGCCGCTCAATCCGCAGGGTTTCGACGGGCTTTCGGCACATCTTGCGTTCAACACTGCGATTTCCTTCGTCACCAACACCAACTGGCAGTCCTATGGCGGCGAGACGACGCTCTCGCACCTCAGCCAGATGTTCGGCCTGACGACGCAGAACTTCGTCTCGGCCGCGACGGGAGCAGCGGTGGCAGCCGCCGTCGCGCGTGGCTTTGCGGCGAAGCAGACCAGGCTGCTCGGCAATTTCTGGGCGGATCTGACCCGCACCACGCTCTACATCCTGCTGCCGGCCGCGCTTGTTCTGGCCCTGGTGCTGGTCGCGCTCGGGCTGCCGCAGACGCTCGCCGGATCCTTCGAGGCCACGACCCTGGAGGGCGCGAAGCAAAGCATCGCGATCGGCCCCGTCGCTAGCCAGATCGCGATCAAACAGCTCGGCACCAATGGCGGCGGCTTCTTCAACGTCAACTCGTCCCATCCCTTCGAGAATCCCAATGCGCTGAGCAATCTGCTGACGACGATCTCGATTCTGCTGATCCCCGTCGCCTTCTGCTTCACCTATGGCCGCCTCGTCGGCGACCGGCGCCAGGGCCGCGCGCTGTTTGCCGCTATGGCGGTGCTGTTCCTCGTCGGATTTGCCGCGATCTATGGCGCGGAGCGGCTGGGCAACCCTCTTCATGCCGGCTTGGTCGACCCGGCGTCCGGCAACATGGAGGGCAAGGAGGTTCGCTTCGGGATTCTCGCCTCGTCGCTCTGGGCCGCCGCGACGACGGCGGCCTCGAACGGCTCGGTCAACGCAATGCACGATTCCTTCACGCCGCTGGGTGGGCTCGTCGCCATGCTGAACATGCAGCTCGGCGAGGTCGTGTTCGGTGGCGTCGGCGTCGGCCTCACCGGCATGCTGCTCTTCGTCATCATCACCGTCTTCCTGGCGGGGCTGATGGTCGGCCGCACGCCGGAATATCTCGGCAAGAAGATCGAGGCGAAAGAGATCAAGCTGGCGGCGCTGACTTTGCTGGTCATGCCACTCGGCATCCTTGTCCTGGCCGCGCTCGCCATCGTCACCGGCCATGCGCAGGCGTCCGTGCAGGATGCCGGCCCGCACGGGCTCTCTGAGCTGCTCTATGCCTACACCTCGGCGACCGGCAACAATGGTTCGGCCTTCGCCGGTTTCACGGCCAACACGCTTTGGCACAACAGCTTCCTCGGCATCGCCATGATGCTCGGCCGCTTCGGCTACATCGTCCCGATCCTCGCGATCGCCGGCAGCCTCGCCGCCAAGCGCCCCGCGGCCGAGACCGCGGGCACCTTCCCCACCCATGGGCCGCTTTTCGTCACGCTGCTGGTGGCGACGATCCTGATCGTCGGCGCGCTCACCTTCCTCCCCGTCCTCGCTCTGGGCCCGATCGCCGAACACGTGTCGATCCTGGCCGGGCAGAGCTTCTAGAGGTCAACATGAGCAAACATGCTCCCGCCGAGATGGGCCTGTTCTCGCCCGTCATCCTTCGGCCCGCGATCCTGCAGGCCTTCCGCAAGCTCGATCCGCGCAGCCTGGCGCGCAACCCGGTCATCTTCTCGACCGCGCTGGTCTCGGTCCTCGCCACCGGCCTCGTCATCCGCGAGGGGCTGACCGGGGGGCCGGTCTTCTGGATCGGGCTTCAGATCGCGATCTGGCTGTGGTTCACCGTGCTCTTCGCCAACTTCGCCGAGGCGGTCGCCGAAGGCCGCGGCAAGGCGCGGGCCGATGCCTTCCGCTCGACGCGATCCTCGGCGCTCGCCAAGGTGCTGGTCGATCCCGCGAACCGCGTCGTCTACGGCACCAAGGAGGTCGAGCTCGTCGAGCCCGGCGAGGTCATCCTGATCGAGGCCGGCGACATCGTGCCGACCGATGGCGAGATCATCGAGGGCGTCGCCTCGGTCGACGAGAGCGCCATCACCGGCGAATCCGCTCCGGTGATCCGCGAGTCAGGCGGCGACCGCTCCTCGCTCACCGGCGGCACGCGGCTGGTGTCGGATTGGCTCGTGGTGCGCGTCACGGCCCGCCAGGGCGAGACCTTCCTCGACCGCATGATCGCGCTGGTCGAAGGCGCCAAGCGCCAGAAGACGCCCAACGAGATCGCGCTCGACATCCTGCTGGCGGCGCTGACGCTGGTCTTCCTTTTCGTCGTGGTGACGCTGCCTGTCTTCGCCTCCTGGTCCGGCACGACGCTGCCTGTGATCTATCTCGCTGCGCTGTTCGTGACGCTGATCCCGACCACGATCGGTGGGCTGCTCTCGGCCATCGGCATCGCCGGCATGGACCGGTTGGTGAAGGCCAACGTCATCGCGAAATCCGGCCGCGCGGTCGAGGCGGCCGGCGATATCGACGTGCTGCTGCTCGACAAGACCGGCACGATCACCTTCGGCAACCGCATGGCCCATGCCTTCGAGCCGGCGGCGCAGGTCAGCGAGCGCGAGCTGGCCGAGGCCGCCTTCCTGGCCTCGCTGTCGGACGATACGCCGGAGGGCAAGTCGATCGTCGATCTCGCCGCCAGGCGCTTCGGCTTCGATGCCGCGGCCGGCGCCGGGGCAGTCTTCGTGCCCTTCACCGCCCAGACCCGCATGTCCGGTGTCGACCTTCCGGACGGCCGCGCCTTGCGCAAAGGTGCCTCCGACACCATGGCGAAGCTCACCGGCGGCGCGCTACCGGTCACCGTCGAGCAGGCGGTGCGAAAGATCGCCTCCTCGGGCGGCACGCCGCTGGTGGTGGCGCGCGACAACGACGTGCTCGGCGTCGTCCATCTCAAGGACGTGGTGAAGCCCGGCATTCGCGAGCGCTTCGCGGAACTTCGCCGCATGGGCATTCGCACGGTGATGATCACCGGCGACAACCCGCTGACGGCGGCCGCCATCGCGGCCGAAGCCGGCGTCGACGATTTCCTGGCCGAGGCGACGCCGGAAGCCAAGCTCGCCCTGATCCGCAAGGAGCAGGCGGAGGGTCGCCTCGTGGCGATGTGCGGCGACGGCTCCAACGACGCGCCGGCGCTGGCGCAGGCGGATGTCGGGGTCGCCATGAATTCGGGCACGCCCGCCGCCAAGGAGGCCGGCAACCTGATCGATCTCGACAGCGACCCGACCAAGCTGATCGAGATCGTCATGGTCGGCAAGCAGCTGCTGATTTCGCGCGGCGCGTTGACGACCTTCTCGATCGCCAATGACGTAGCGAAGTATTTCGCGATCCTGCCGGCGCTGTTCATCACCGCCTATCCGGGGCTCGCGGTGCTCGATGTGATGGGGTTGGGCAGCCCGCAATCGGCGATCCTGTCCGCGATCATCTTCAACGCGCTCGTCATTATCGCGCTGATCCCGATCGCGCTGAAGGGCGTGCGCTACGCCCCGGCTTCGGCGGCCTCGCTGCTCGGGCGCAACCTGCTCGTCTATGGGCTGGGCGGGCTGATCGTTCCCTTCATCGGCATCAAGGCGATCGACCTGATCGTCGATCTGCTGCACCTCGCCTGAGGAGATTTCATGACCAATCATCTGCGTCCCTCGCTCGCCCTGCTCGGTGTCTTCAGTCTGCTGACCGGCGCGGCCTATCCGCTGGCCGTCACCGGCGTCGCCCAGGCCGTGTTCCCGGCCAACGCCAATGGCTCGCCGGTGATGAAGGACGGCGCCGTCATCGGCTCGGTGCTGATCGGCCAGTCCTTCACTTCGGATCGGTACTTCCAGCGCCGCCCCTCGGCGACCTCGGCAACCGATCCGCAGGACCCATCGAAGCCGGTGGAGAGCCCCTACAATGCTGCGAACTCGACCGGCTCGAATCTCGGACCAAGCTCTGCGGCGCTGGTGGCCGCGATCAAGGAGCGTGTCGAAGCGCTCGGTGGCGGGCAGCAGCCGGCCGATCTCGTGACGGCATCAGGCTCAGGACTCGATCCGCACATCTCGCCGGCGGCCGCCCTGATCCAGATCGGTCGCGTCGCCTCGGCGCGCGGCCTCGCCGAGGATCGTCTCCGGCAACTGGTGCGGGCGCAGGTCGAGCCGCCGCTGCTCGGCGTCCTCGGAGAGCCCCGCGTCAACGTCCTGGCGCTCAATCTCGCGCTCGACAGGCTGGCGCGCTGATGCTCTGGTCGGTGGCCCATGCCGAGCGCGCCTGACGAGAGACCGACGCCCGAATCCTTCCTCGCCGAGGCGCGCGGCGAGGTCGAAAGGAACGTCGGTCGGCTCAAGATCTTCCTCGGTGCCTCCCCCGGCGTCGGCAAGACCTTCGCGATGATCGAGGAGGCTCGCATGCGGCTGCGCGCGGGCCTCGACGTCGTGGTGGCGCTGGTCGAGACCCATGGCCGCGCAGAGACCGCCGCTCTGCTCCATGGCCTGGAGCAGTTGCCGCGCCGGCCGGTCGTCTATCGCGAGCAGGATCTCAGCGAACTCGATGTCGATGCTCTGCTCGCGCGGCGGCCTGCGATCGCGCTGATCGACGAACTCGCTCACACCAACGCGCCGGGCTCGCGCCACCCCAAGCGCTGGCAGGATGTTGTCGAGGTGCTGGACGCCGGCATCGACGTCGTCACCACGCTGAACATCCAGCACGTCGAGAGCCTCAACGATATCGTCGCCCGGATCACGGGCGTGCGCGTGCAGGAGACGGTGCCCGATCACATCCTGCAGCGGGCGGACGCGATCGAGCTGATTGATTTGCCGCCCGAAGAGCTGATCAAGCGCCTGCAGGACGGCAAGGTCTATGTGCCGGAGCAGATCGGTCGGGCGCTCGATAATTTCTTCGGCAAGGGCAAGCTCACGGCGCTGCGCGAACTCGCCTTGCGCACGGCCGCCAGCCGGGTCGACGCCGAGATGCTGGCATGGATGCAGGACCATGCCGTCAAGGGCCCCTGGCCGGCCGAGGAGCGCCTGCTGGTGTGTATCAACGAGGCGCCTTCCGCGCGCAGCCTGGTGCGGGCCGGGAAGCGCATGGCCGATCGCGCGCGCCTGCCCTGGATCGTCGCGACCGTGACGACGCCGCGTCATGAAGCGATGCCGGCCGAGACCCGTGCCGTCACCACCGAGGCCTTGCGGCTTGCGGAAACCCTCGGCGCCGAGTCGGTGGTACTGCGGGCGGAGACGGATGCCGCCGGCGAAATCCTACGCTATGCCCGACAGCGCAATGTCTCGCGTCTGGTGATCGGGCGCCCACGCTCGCAGCGCTCCTGGTGGCAGCGGCTGGCCGGGGCCTTCCGCGAACCCGTCGCGGACCGCCTGCTCGACGACGCCACCGATTTCGAGATCACGGTCGTGACGCCGCATGCCCGGATCGAGCGGCGCAAGGCTGTCGCCGGGCCTTGGCTGCACGGTCCCTGGCAGGGCTACGCCACGGCCTTCGGCGCGATCGCGCTGGCGAGCCTGCTGGCCTTGCCGATCTCGATCTGGGATGCCGTGCCGGGCGGCGCGATCTCGGCGATCTATCTCATCAGCGTTCTGATGGTCGGCGCCCGCTGGGGGCTCGGTCCTTCGCTGGCGGCGGGGGCACTTGGCTCGCTGGCCTACAACTTCTTCTACACGCCGCCCTATTACTCGCTGAATATCAGCCGATCCGAAGACATCATTTCGATCGCGGTCTATCTCCTCGGCGCAATGTTCACCGGCACGCTGGCCGGGCGCCTCAAGGCCCAGGTCGAGGCGATGCGTGCCGCCCAGCGCCGCACCGAAACCCTCTATGATTTCGCCCGCAAGATCGCCACGGCTACCGGAACGGACGATGTGCTCTGGGCGGCGGCCTTCCACATCGCGGCGACCCTCGACTGCCGGTCGCTGATCCTGATGCCCGATGTGACGGGCGCGCTGCAGCAGGTGCAGGGCCACCCTACGATCGAGGATCTCGATGCCCGTGCCGAGGGCGCCGCGCGGTGGGCGTTCGAGAAGAACGAACCGGCCGGAGCGGGCACGGCGACGCTGCCGATGGCCGAATGGCTGTTCGTCCCTCTCGCGACAGCCAGCAGCATTCTCGGCGTCATCGGCGTGCGCTTCCGCGACCGGCAGCGCGGGCTCGACCCGGAGACGCGGCGTCTGCTGCTGGCCGTCGAGGATCAGGTCGCCGTCGCGGTTGAGCGGACGCGGCTCGCCGGAGAACTGGCGAATGCCCGTGTTTCGGCGGAGGGTGAGAAGTTGCGCGGGGCGCTGCTCAATTCGGTGAGCCACGATCTGCGGACGCCGCTGGTCACCGTGATCGGCGCCGTCTCGAGCCTCGCCGAGAGCGACGGCGTGCTCGGCGCCGCCGACCGGCGAGCCTTGACGGTGACGGCGCTCGACGAGGCACGTCGCCTCGACCGCTATGTTCAGAACCTGCTCGACATGACGCGGCTCGGCCATGGCGCGCTCGCACCCAAGCGCGCGGCGGTCGATTTGCGCGAGATCCTCGGCGTGGTGCGAAACGATCTCGAGCGCGTGCTCGCGAGCCATGGCCTCGTCATCGACACACCGCGCGACCTGCCGCCGCTCCATGTCGACCCGGTGCTGACAGGGCAGGCCATCGCCAACATCGTCGAGAACGCCGCGAAATACGCGCCGGTCGGCACGTCGATCACGATCACGGCCCGCGCCGATGGCGACATGGCCGAGATCGCCGTGACCGATGAGGGGCCCGGCATCCCCGAGGCCGAGCGGGAGCGCGTCTTCGATCTGTTCCACCGCGTCGCGGAAGGCGATGCCAGGCCGGCCGGCACGGGTCTGGGGCTTTCCATCGTGCGGGGGCTGGTCGAGGCGCATGGCGGCACGGCCCGGGCCGAAGCCGGGCCAGGTGGACGCGGCGCGGCGATCGTGATCAGGCTGCCCGTCGCCCCCGCCTGCATTCTGGTGATCGACGACGAGGCGCCGATCCGGCGCTTCCTCGCCATCGTGCTCGGCGCCGGCGGCTTCGAGATGCTGGAGGCCGACCGCGGGCGACTGGGAATCGAGCGCGCCGCGACCCTGGCGCCCGACGCCGTGCTGCTCGATCTCGGCCTGCCCGATATGGACGGCAAGGCGGTGATCGAGGCGATCCGTGAATGGTCCGGCGTGCCGATCCTGGTCCTCTCCGTGCGCGATGCAGAGACCGAAAAGATCGCCGCGCTCGATGCCGGCGCGGACGACTACGTCACCAAGCCGTTCGCGACCGGTGAACTGCTGGCCAGGCTGCGAGCCCTGCTGCGCAGCCGCCGCGACCGCGCCGCCGAGCCGGCAGAGATCCGTATCGGCGGGCTCGCAATCGACCTGGCGAGCCGTTCGGTCGTCGTCGATGGCGCGGCCGTCAAGCTGACGCGCAAAGAATTCGATGTCATCGCATTGCTGGCCCGCAACGCCGGCAAGCTGGTGGGACACAAGCAGTTGCTGACGACGATCTGGGGACCGGCCCATGCGGCCGACACCCATTACCTGCGGATCGCGGTGGGCCACATCCGCGAGAAAATCGGCGACGACGCGGCCGATCCCCGCTTCATCGTCACCGAGCCCGGCGTTGGATATCGGCTCGTCGATGCCTGTAACCCGATCAATTGAGTGATTATTTGGACGAGACGCAATGATCATGGCCGGGCGAGATGCGCCAGGTTCGGACATTAGGCGCTTGTCTTGAACCGGACACTTGGCGGGCGGTGGCGTTCAACGGGCTGAGGCAATCTGATCTCCTTCGCCGAGGCCGTCCTACCGGACAAGCTGAGCATCACGTCTCCCGCTGATCCACCTTCGCAGAACGGGCCCTCGATGTCGGAGGGCTCGCGCGTTGCCCGAGAGCAGACTTCGCTCAGACCTCTTGAGCTTGCGACGGCGCCATCACAGCCACGCTGGCACATTGCAGCGGCGGCTCGAGGCTGATCGAGGCCCACCGTTTGCGCCGTCGATCGATCCGGGGCCGCGACGCGGCCCCGGATGCTATTGTCAGACCCTCAGCCCGCATGCCTGGCGGATAGCGATCTGCACCGGCGATGGCGGAAGCGTGGGATCGAACTCGACGCGCGGCAGCAGCGGAGGCTGTGCCATGAAGCGCGGCTGTCGACCTCGATGAGGCTGCGCGGCATGGACAAGGAACGGGTGGCAAAGAAAAACCGTTCCCGCTGCACCGACCGCTAGATCGACCGGGCAGTCAGCCGTGGAGGCATAGTCATTCGCCGATAGCTGCCGCAGCGTTGCTCCCTGTTCGCCATAGGGCAGTAGCTCTCTGGCTATGGTCAAATGCGAGCCCCTTCGGATCCGCGTCGGCGCATCATCGGGTCCGACATCGGACAGCAGGAAGAGCAGAAGCAGGGATCTTCCGCGGCTCTTGCTGTTTGCCCGCCATTCCATGAAGTCGGGGACGTCGAAGCCGAAGCTCACATCGACGTGCCAGCCATCGTCGCCCGGAGCGTCCGGCGAAGGGAACCGTATCGGGAAGGTTCCGAGTCCGGTCGGAGCCATCCACCGCCCCTCTCCGACAAGCTGATTGTAAGCCACGTGAAGGGCCGGCGTGTTGGATGCCTCGACAAAGGCTATAGTCGACTTCGATCCGACCCGAATGACGGGTTTCGTCCACGCTTCTGGCCTGTTCGGCGACAGGCCTATTTCGGCCCACAACTCATCTCGGCATCGCCGCGCAAGGTCATCGTCAAAGGCGTGATCCAACGCGACGTAACCGTCGTCAATGAAGGACCGCACCTGACTTTCAGTCAGGCCGAGAGCATCACTATTGGGCATGTCACATATCTCCGCTCGGCTGTCGCTCATGCGACGCCGGTTTGATCTGATCGGCGCCAGGGCGCCGTGCTGCGTCAGCGGTCAGATCAGCGGAAAGAATGTGGAGAAGTACATCATTACGACATTGCTTATCATGAGAGCATCACTGCCTCAAGCTTTCGGCACTCAGCAGCCCTGCCAATTAGCTCGTATGACAGTCGCGCCACAAACAGGCGTTGGCGCATGCGCCTCGAGCGGACTTTGGCCTCTTGCTCATTGAACGCCCGCTTCGCCGCCCTCCGGGAGGATCAGAGCTTAAAACAATCGCCGCGTGAACACCGGTAGTCGCCTTCACGCACTTGACAAGCCGCTGGTTGTCCGAACACTTAAGTGAATGCTACAGTATGCGTCGCACCCTCTCGACCGGGCGTTTCACGCTCTTTCCGATCCTAGCCGCAGGGCGATGGTCGAGCGGCTATGTCGCGCGCCCGCATCAGTGAGCGAGCTTGCCGAACCCCTGCCCATGACCCTCTCGGCGGTGACCCAGCATCTGAAGGTGCTCGAACAGGCCGGGCTAATCAAAACCAGTAAGGCGGGGCGGATTCGGACTTGCGCGCTCGATGTGGAAGCCATGGCTCGGATCGAACTCTGGATCGCGCAGCGTAAGCAGTTCTGGGAACGACAATACGATCAGCTGGAGGCCTACCTGGCCTCGACCTCACCAACGGAGGGAACGGAATGACCGTCACGAATGCGACCTTCGTCATTGATCGGCAGGTCAGTGCGTCGCCTCAGCGTGTATTTGCGGCCTTCAAAACGCTTGAGGCGAAAAGCGCGTGGTTCAAAACTCCAACTGAGTGCGAGGTTCTAGTCCGCAAACTCGACTTCCGAGTGGGAGGTGAAGAGCGTTTCCGCGCTCGTTGGCCGAGCGGTTTGATTACCGACTTTCACGCCACCTACCATGACATCGTAGAAAACGAGCGGATCGTCCTCGTCTATGACCTGTTTCACGGCGACGAGAAGCTTTCCGTTTCGCTGCAGACGATCGAGATCAAGCCTGAAGGCGACAAGACCCGCCTGCTTCACACCGAGCAGGGCTCCTATTTCAGCGGAGGATTGGAGGCCGTGCAAGGCCGCGAGCATGGCACGGGCTGGCATGTCGACAATCTGGTCGCAAATCTCGAAGGCCGAGAAGGGAGGCCATTCTCGTGACCCTCGAACTTTTCGCCCATCCATTCTCGTCCTACTGTCAGAAGGCACTCATCGCCTTCTATGAAAACGATATTCCGTTCACCTACCGCTTCATGGAGGACGACGGCGTCGGAGAAGAACTCGCTTCACTCTGGCCTCTTCGCAAGTTCCCCATCCTGCGCGACGATGGGCGGGTGATCATGGAAGCTTCGATCATCATCGAGCATCTGCACGTTCGCCATCCCGGCGCCGTTCGGCTTGTCCCCGACGATCCTGCCGAAGCTGTCGAGGTCCGAATGCTCGACCGATTTTTCGACAACTACGTCATGACGCCGCAGGGCAAATTCGTATTGGACGCACTGCGGCCGCCCGAGAGCCGGGACTCCTACGGCGTCGAGGAGGCACGCAAGATGCTGGATGTGAGCTACGCCTGGCTGGACGAACGCCTGAAAGGGCGCATATGGGCTGTCGGTAATGCGTTTTCGCTTGCCGACTGCGCCGCGGCACCCTCCCTATTCTATGCCGACTGGACGTATCGAATTCCCGCCCGATTTCAGACGCTCACCGCGTACCGAGCTCGTCTCCTGGCCAGACCATCATTCGCGCGCGCCGTTGATGAGGCGCGCCGCTTTCGCCACTATTTCCCGCTTGGAGCCCCTGACCGCGACTGAGCAATGCGGCCCAGTTCAGACGACAGTCTCACCAAGGAGATCGATAGAGATGCGAAGCGATTTCGACCTATCAGTGATCGAAGCGAATGGGCGCAGCGCGGCAAAAGCCCAGCTGTTCGAACCCCAACCGAAAGGGCCTTGGCGCGGAAACGTCGAAGGCGCCAGACTCGACGCGCCGCTCACCATCCTCGCCTATGGCAACGAGACGCCCGGTGAGGGACCCCTGCTTCACGTTCATCCATACGACGAGGTCTTCATCGTTGTGGCGGGGAACGCGCGCTTCTTCGTCGGCGACGAGGTCATCGATGCGACAGCAGGAGATATCGTGCTCGGACCGGCAGGCGTTCCGCATCGCTTCGAAAACCTGGGGCCCGGACGCTTGCAAACAATCGACATACACCACTCGCCGAAGTGGCTGCAGGTCGACATCGGTACAGAGCAGCCTTCTTGAAGCGATTGGCGGCAGGCCCGCGCCAAAAGCCGACCCTGGCACAACGCCCGAAACCTGACGTTCGTGCCGCCGCGATGAAGCACTTTCCGCCCGTCGCATCATTTCTCAGCTAACCCAGCCCCGCAGACCCTCCGCCAGGGCTGCAAAGGCCAGCCTGACCGGTCGATTGGCGCGTTGGTCCTCGTGCATGACGAGCCAGACGTCCAGCTTGAAGGCAATCGCAGCCGGCAGGACCGGCCGAAGCTCGGGATGCCGCGCGGCTAAGCCATGTTGAACCGCGCCGATCCCGAGCCCTGCGCGGACAGCGGCGTACTGCGCAAGATCGCTGTCGGCCCGAAAGCTGAACAGGGATCGGTCAAGCGCGATCGTCCCTGCTGCCAGCGATCGGGCGGAGCGGTCCTCGCGATCGAAGCCGATTATGTGGAAGGTCTTCAGAGCCTCGATCGTCTCCGGCATCCCATAGCGAGCCAGATAGCGCTCATGAGCGAACAATCCCAGCCTGACCTCGCCGAGACGTTGCGCCAACAGAGCCTCTTGCGTCGGCCGGTTCATTCGGACCGCGATATCGGCATCCCTGCGCAACAGGTCGTCGTTGCGATTGCTCAGCACGAGTTCGAGCGTAATGCCCGGATGGTCCTCGCGAAATCCGGCCAGTATCATGGGTAGCACCTCCGCGCCCATGATCTCGCTGGCCGTGATCCGCACCGTCCCGCCGGTGTCGCTGCGCGCGCCGTCTGCGCTCCTCTGGAGCCCAGCCGCCGCGGCTTCCATGGCCTCGGCCGATGCCACCAGCGTCGAGGCGGCGGCTGTCGGCTGAAGGCCGCCTTGCGAACGCGTGAAAAGAGACAGCCCGAGCGCTGTCTCCAACGTTTCGATATGGCGCCCCATGGTCGGCTGCGTTGTGCCGAGAGCCCGCGCTGCGCCCGATAGACTGCCTTGTCTGAAAACAGCAAGGAAGGAGCGGTACAGGTCCCAGCCGATCTGGTCAGTCATACGAAAACGTATAACAGATCCACAGGTCTGGGCAATTTCCGTTTGTCATGGCCACGGGCATCCTCCGCTCATCACAACGGAGGTGTCCATGACCCAGCCTGCTTCGTCTTCGCGCATCGCACTCGTCCTCGGCGTCACGGGCGGCCTCGGCCGCGCGCTGGCTGTCGCCCTACACGGCCGCGGCTACATCATTCGCGCTTTGTCGCGCGATCCTGCCAAAGCCGCCGCCTCAGCCAGACTGCCCTTTGCTGTCGACTGGCGCCGAGGTGACGCCCTCGACCGCGGCGCGGTGCTCCGTGCCGCGGCCGGCGCGGCCGTCATCGCGCATGCAGTCAATCCGCCAGGCTACGCCAAATGGCGTGAGAAGGCGGTGCCGATGCTGACCAACAGCATCGTCGCAGCCCAGCACTCCGGTGCGCGCATTCTTTTTCCTGGCAACATCTACGCGTTCGGCCCCGAGGCCGGTGCGCTCATCAACGAGGACAGCCCGCAGAACCCCCATACGGTGAAGGGCGCAGTCCGGATGGACATGGAGGCCATGCTGCGGCACGCCGCCGGCGATGGCGTCCGGTCGCTCATCGTTCGAGCTGGCGACTTCTTCGGTCCAGATGTCCCGAGCTCCTGGTTCAGCCAGGCCGTGGTCAAGAACGGACGCACAGCCAAGGTGATCCAGGATTTGGGTGCCACCGGTGTCGGTCATTCATGGGCCTATGTTCCTGACCTGGCCGAAACCTTCATGTGCCTTCTCGACCGGCAGGATAGCCTCACCAACCACGACGTCTTCCACTTCCAGGGACACTGGGTCCCCGATGGCCGCGGCATGGCGGAGGCGGTCCAGCGCGCGCTTGGAGGCACCATTCCGATCCGACGGTTCTTCTGGCCGCAGATCTACCTGATCGCGCCGTTCATGACCTTCTTCCGCGAGTTGATCGAGATGCGTTGGCTCTGGCGCGAAAGCGTCCGGCTCGACAATCGAAAGCTCGAAGCAGCGATCGGGCCGGAGCCGCATACGCCGCTCGCGCTCGCGATCGAAACATGTCTGGGGCCGGCGCGGGTCCCCGCGCGCCCGATCTCCGCTGCCCGTCCGCGCGCCGTCTGAACGCCCCCATCAGATTCGAATTCGACAGGACATCGTCATGTCATCCTCTGCCGTTCCCAGCCTTGCTCTGCAAGGTGATGCCGCCGCCTCGTCCCAAAACATTGCCCGAGCGGCGGCGGCTCTCGCCGCTCTTCAGACCGTGCTCTTCCTCGTGCCGATGGCCGTGCTGGGCCAAGCCATCGGTTGGCCGGCTTCTCTAAGGCTCCCCGCGACGGAAGTCCTGCCCTTGATCGCAGGGCAGACGAATGCCGTTCTCATCGGCTACGGGGCTTACCTCACGGTCTCCTTGGCCCTGATCCCACTCGCCTTCGTCATGCGGACTTGGCTCGCGACAAAGGGCGTTATCGGCTGGCATGTGGATGCAGCCGCTTTCATCGGTGCCGGCGCCGGCCTGTTCAAGACGCTCGGCATCGTGCGCTGGCTCTCCGTCATGCCGATGCTCGCCGCCGAGTACAAAGCGGCTGATCAGTCGGCACGCCAGGTGATCGAGCTGAGCTACCGCACGATCAACGCCTATGCCGGAGCTGTCGGCGAACTCCTCGGTGTCCAGCTCCTCAGTGGGATCTGGCTCGTCGCGATCGGCTTCGCCCTGAGGCAGGCGGACAAGAGCTGGCTCGGCATCGCCGGGATTGCCCTGGGATCGATGTTCTTGGCCACGGCGCTGCGGGTCGCATTTCCGGTTGCCGCTCTGATCCAAAGTGCGGCCGTGCCACTCGCGCTGCTCTGGTTCGCCGGGCTGGCGGTCATGCTTTGGCGCGACATGGTGCTCGGCGGGCTCAACCTCCGGTCGACCGCTCCAGCATGACACGGAAACGACGCAGCGCGATGAGGCTATAGAGGACGCCCAATATCGCCATCCAAGCCAATTCGGGCCAGACCACGTCCAATTCCGCGTCTCGAAACAGAACGCTCAGCGAAAATTTGACGTAATGGGTCGAGGGAACCGCCGTCATGATCATCTGCAGATAAGCTGGCATACTCTCGATCGGGGTCATGCCGCCTGAAAGCACCTCCATCACGATAATGACAGGGAACGCGAGAAGCGCGAACTGCGGCATGGCGGGCGTCAGCGTCGCCAGCATCACACCGAGTGCCATCACCGAGAACAGGAAGATGCCGGCCCCAACCATGTAGAGCGCGATCGAGCCGCTGATGGTGATGCCCAACGCGCCTCGAGCTACCAGAACGAGCGACAAAACCACTGCCAGCAGAACGACCGCACCATTTGCCAGGATCTTGGCGAAGACGATCTCGGCTGCGCCCACTGGCATCACCAGGAGATGCTCGATCGTACTATGCTCACGCTCCCGCACCACCGCGGCGCCGACAAGTATAATCGACAGCATGCAAACATTGTTGACGATCTCCATGACTGCCATATGGCGCTTGTCGTCGAGATTGGGGTTGAAGAACGCGCGGACGGTGAAGGAGAGCGGAGGCGCTGCATCGACGCCACGTTCCGAAAGGAACCTCCGCGTCTCGCGGGTCAGGATTTCGGCGATATAGCCGGTGCCGATCCCCGCCTGCGTCATCGCCGTCGCATCGACCATGAGCTGGATCGCCGGACTGTGACCGGCCAGCAGGTCCTGCTCCAACCGGGGTGGGATGACCATGATGAAGGTGAAGCGCGCAGCATCCATCGCGCTGTCGATGGAAGCCTGATCGAGCGTGACCGGCGCCGCGAAATCCGGCGGTCGCAGCGCATCCCTGATGCCGGCCGAGAGCTGCGAGCCATCACTGTCGACGAAGCCGACGCTGGCGTTGCGCATCTCGATATTGGCGCCGGAGGCCACGAGATAGATCGCACCCGTGAAAGCCCAGACCATGAAGATCATCATGCCCCGGTCGCGCCAGATGCTGGCGAACTCCTTCAGCGAAAGATAAACGACATTGGCGAGTCTGCGGGCCATGTCAGCGCTCCTGCTTGGGGAGCAGGAGCTGCGCCGCCATCACGTAGACCAGCGGAAACAGCGTCAGCGCCAGGAACGCGTTGGTGAAGGCGATGAGCGGCAGCCCCTTGGCGAAGACGCCTATGCTGATCTGCTGGAACCAGGACGAGGGGAAGGCAAGCCCGATAACTTGCGCCGCAGGCGACAGGTTGGAGACCGGTTGCAGGAAGCCGGAGAAGTTCAAGGCCGGCATCAGGGTCAGTAGCGCGCAGGCGAAGATGGCCGCGACTTGGGAGCGGACGAGGCTCGACACCAGAATGCCAAAGCTCGCGGCCGTGATCACATAGAGCACGCCGCCGACCAGGAGCGCGGCCAGCGAACCCTTGATGACCAGCCCCAGTCCGAACACGGCCAGCCCGACCATCATCAGCAGGGTCACTGTGCCGATCGCCACATAGGGCAGCAGTTTCCCGATCAGGAAGGTCAGCGTCGTCGCCGGCGAGACCGCCAGGTTGATGATCGAACCGATCTCGCGCTCGCGCACCACTCCGAGCGCAGTCATCATCGACACGATCATCATCAGCAGGAACATGATGACGCCCGGGGTCATCGCATACACACTGGCAAAGTCCTGATTGTAGACGAAGCGCGGCTCCAGCGTGATCAGGGCTTGCGCCGCGGGCCGTTGCCGTGAACCCCGACCCTGCTCCAGTGCGGCGACAAAGGATTGTGCCACGCCCTCGGCATAGCCGCGCGCGGTGTTGGCGCGGGCGGGATTGGCGCCATCCAGCCAAAGGCCGATGGTCGGGCTGTACCCGCGAAGCAGATCGCGCCCAAACCCCGGAGGAATCTCGACCACCAGCGCGGCGTCGCCCGATTGCAGCCGCCTGTCGACGTCGGCGTCGTCCTGGATCGGCGGACGTTCTGCAAAATAGCGCGACCCCGTCAGGTGCCGCGTCAGAGACAGGCTCTGGCTCGACCGGTCTCGGTCGTAGATCGCGAAGGGCAGAGCCTCGATGTCGAAAGAGATACCCTTGGCGAAGGTCAGCATCAGGATGAGCGGCGCGATCAGCGCGAAGCTCAGGCGGATCGGATCACGCAGGAGCTCGCGCATCTCACGAGCGGCGAAGGCGCCGACCCAGCGCAGCCAGTCATGCTGGCCAACCGTATGGTTCGTGCCCGTGGGGATCCAATCGCCGGCGGGCGCCGGAGACGGGGTTCCAGGCGGCGCTTGCCGTTGCAGGCATGCGACGAAAGCGTCCTCGAGCCCCTGGCCGTCCTTACGCAGCTCCGCCGGGGCGCCGACTGCGAGGACCTTTCCCGCATGCATGAAGGAGACGCGGTCGCAGCGCTCGGCCTCGTTCATGAAATGCGTGGAGATGAAGATGGTGACGCCGTCGCGCCGGGAGAGTTCACCGAGATAGCGCCAGAACGCGTCGCGCGCCTCCGGATCGACGCCCGAAGTGGGCTCGTCCAGGATCAGCACCTCGGGCCGGTGCAAGCAGGCAGCTGCAAGTTGCAGGCGCTGTCGCACGCCAAGCGGTAGCGCAGCCGGATAGGCGTTGCGCAGCGCGTCCAGATCGAAGCGCTGCAGAGTCTTGCGGATCCGCTCGTCCCGCTCCGCCATCGGTAGGTGGTAGAGCCGAGCATGCAGCAGCAGGTTGCCGAGGACCGTCAGTTCTCCGTAGAGCGAGAAGGACTGCGACATGTAGCCGACGCGTTGCCTCGTCTCGACATTGCTCGCGTCGACGGGGGTTCCCAGCAATTCGGCACGGCCCGAACTGGCGGGAAGCAGGCCGGTCAGCATTTTCATTGTCGTGGTCTTGCCGCAGCCGTTCGAGCCGAGGAAGCCGAAGATTTCGCCCCGCTCGATGCGAAAGCTCACCGAGTCTACGGCGGTGAAGTCGCCAAAGAGGCGCGTCAGGTCTTCCGCAACGATAGCCGGCGGACCGGTATAAGAGGTCCGTACAGGCAGGGTAGGCGCAGCCCTCCGGACGGAGCCGTCACCGGGATGGAGCAGGTTCAGGTAGGCAGTCTCGACCGTGGCGGCGCCGGCTCGCGCCAGTACAGCCTGCCGGAGCCCCGCAGCCAGGACGCGGCCGGAATCCATCGCCACCAGGCGACTGAATCGTTCCGCCTCCTCCATATACGCCGTGGCCACGATCAGGGTCAGCTCCGGTCGGGCAGCTCTGATCTCGTCGATCAGCTGCCAGAACTGACGACGCGAGAGAGGGTCGATACCCGTCGTCGGCTCGTCCAGGATCAGCAGATCGGGGTCGTGAACCAGCGCGCAGCAAAGAGAGAGCTTCTGCCGCATCCCGCCTGACAGCTTCCCCGCCGGTCGATCGGCGAAAGGGGCAAGGCCAGTGGCCTGGAGCAGGCGTTGCATCCGCGCATGCCGGCCGACCACGGAGGTGGCGTAGAGGCTGGCGAAGAAGGCGATGTTTTCGGCGACGGAAAGCGCGGGGTAGAGGTTCTTGCCCAAACCCTGCGGCATGAAGGCGATCCGCTTGGCGACGCGCGAGCGGTGAACCGGATCGGCCATGTCGCCCGAGAGCGTCTCGACCCTGCCCCTCTGGATGACGCGGGCACCTGCCAGAAGGCCAAGCAGCGTTGATTTACCCACACCGTCAGGCCCGATGATCGCCGTATCGGACCCGGTCGGGACGACGAGCGAAACATTCTGCAGCGCTGCCACCTCGCGATAGAGGTGGCCGACACCGGACAACTGCGCGGCAGGGCCTGCGCTCGTGGTATCAGGGCGCACGACCATCCCCCGGAGGCTGCGGTAGACGCGGCTGCAGCGCCGGTGGAAAGGCGATGTCAGGACTGAGCCTCACGGTGCCCGTGCCAGTCAGACCGGCGCGGACATAGTCGCGATAGCTCGCAAGCAGCTCGGGCGCGACCTTCAGCTTGACGCGGTACATCAACTTTTCCCGCTCGTTCTTGGTCTCCACATATTTCGGGGTGAACTGCGCCTCACCGGCGACGAACGAGACCGTAGCGGGGAAGACGAATCTAGGCGCGGCATCCAACACGATTCGCGCTTCCGAGCCGAGGGCGACCCTGCCCATGGCGGCGGTCGGCAGAAAAATCGTCATGAAGACATCGGAGACGTCGAGTAGGGTCACCACCCGCCCGCCTGCGGCAATCACCTCTCCGGGCTGCGCCAGCCGGTATTCCACCCGGCCCGCCATCGGCGCCTGCAGGGTCATGTCGTCGATCGTCACCTGGATCAGGTCGAGCTGAGCCTGCGCTGCGTCGCGCGCCGCTTCGGCGTCGGCAATGCCGGCCTTTGCAACCGTCACGGCTGCGCTCGCGACATCGCGTTGCGCCTGGCGCCTGTCGGCCTCGGCCTGGCTCATGATGTGGCGTCCGAGATCGAGGGCGCGGCGGAGTTCCAGTTCGTGCAGCTTCAGGTCGGCCTCCCGGCTGCCCAGTTCCGCCTTCGTCTTCTCGATACTGACCTCGCTCCGCCGGAGCGAAGCCTGGGCTGCGGCGCGCTGCGCCATCAGCTCTGCGACGTCCATCCTGGCGATGATCGCACCTTTGGCGACGAACTCGCCCTCCTTAACCAGGATCTCGGCGACGCGGCCTGCAAGCCTGGTGGCTACATCGACGCGTTCGACCTCGACCCGGCCATTCGCTTGCAGCAGCCCCGCCGGCAACGCCACGTCCTTGGGCCGCACCGCGTAGAGATAGGCGCCGACCGCGGCGGCAAGGCCCAGCGCGATGATCGTTGGTGAGAGGCGCATCGGCATCACGGCCCAAGTGAATGGATGCCGCCCCTTTGCGGAGAACGCGCGGCTCGACGAGAGATGCTCGGAATGATTGCGCGGCGCCTTGATCCTGCTCAACAGAGGCTTCAGCCAGTCCCGGCAGCGACACGGTACCGAGCCAGTTTCTCGAAATGCAGGAGGATCACCGTGCTCGCCGCCGCGGCGAAGAAACACCAGACCGAGACCAAGGCCTCCCAGTAGAAGAAATAGGCTGTCGCCCAGCCTGCCAGCACAACCGTGCCGAAGAGCCCGATGACGCGCTGCGTCGAGAGCACGAAAGGGATCGCGATGACGCCGACATAGGCGACCCCTGCCGCGAACGAGAATTTGTTATCGGTGACGTAGACGACATGCTCTCCAAGGATGCTGGCGCCGAGAGGCCGAGTCAGTATGCCCCAGGCTAGATAGGTGGCGACAGCTGCGCCCAAGGCGAGCCAGGGCAGCATCAGCGTCCTGCGTCGAGCATCGGGCTCGATCAGCAGGACCGCCAGCGGCATGTAGACGGGCCAGAGCACCTCGGCGAACAGCAGGAACAGCAGCGTCAGCGTCGAAACGCCCGCCCTATCGGAAGCCATTGGAAGGTTGAGCCATAACAACCCCTCGATGACCTGCTGCGTGCCGAAGACAACGGGCACCGCAGCCAGCAGCAGCTGCGACCTGTCCGATGCTCTCATTAGCGACGCGATCCCGATAATTCCCGTCACTCCTGCGGTGACGAAGCTGGCCGTCGCTGAGAAGCACATCGGGTGCTACAGCCCTTTCACAGAGGACGAACCGGCACGTCTTCGACCGGCTGGCGCGGACCATTTGTGATTCCAAACGGCCACCGCCAGGCTTTGATCTCGGGCATATCCTCGCCATGGGCGCGAATGTACTGGGCATGAGCCGCCAGCCTGCCGCAAAATGCCTGCTTCGCTGCGGCCGCATCCTCCCCGAGATGCGGCAGCCGGTCTAGGGCCGCGATGGCCAGGTGGAAGCGGTCAAGTCGGTTGAGGACCAGCATGTCGAAAGGTGTCGTGGTGGTGCCCTCCTCCTGATAGCCATGGACATGTAGCCCGGCATGGTTGGTCCGGTTGTAGGTCAGCCGGTGGATGAGCTGGGGTAGCCGTGAAAGGCGAAGATCACCGGCCGATCGCGCGTGAACAGCGTGTCGAATGCAGCGTCGTCGAGACCATGGTGATGCTGCTTGCGCCCTTGCAGAACCATGAGGTCGACGATGTTGACCACGCGGATGCCCAGACCCGGCTGCACTTCCTGCAACAACGCGACGGCTGCCAAAGTCTCGATGGTCGGCACGTCTCCGGCGCACGCCATGACGATGTCGGGATCAGAGCCTGGCCGTTCGGAGCCGGCCCATTCCCAGATTCCGGCACCCGCGGCGCAATGCGTCGCCGCCTGTTCGATCGACAGCCATTGCGGCGCCGCCTGCTTGCCGGCGACGATGGCGTTGATACGATCATAGGTTCCCAGGCAATGGTCGATGACCCAGAGCAGGCAGTTCCCGTCCGGTGGCAGATAGATGCGGCCGATATCGGCCTTCTTGTTGGCGATCAGGTCGAGGAAGCCGGGGTCTTGATGGCTGAATCCATTATGGTCCTGCTGCCAGACATGCGAGGTCAGGAGGTAGTTGAGCGAGGCAATCGGTTTCCGCCACGGGATTTCGCGCGACACTTTCAGCCATTTGGCGTGCTGGTTCACCATGGAATCGACGATGTGGATGAAGGCTTCGTAGCAGGAAAACAGCCCGTGCCGGCCGGTCAGGAGATAGCCCTCCAGCCAGCCCTGGCAGAGATGTTCACTCAGCACCTCCATCACCCGCCCGTCCCGCGCGAGATGGACATCAAAGGGCTCGATCGGCCCCATCCACACCCGCTCGGTCGCATCGAACACGGCGTCGATCCTGTTCGAGGCTGTCTCGTCAGGTCCCATGATGCGGAAGTTCCGGCTGGCGGCGTTCAGCCTGACCACCTCCGCGAGATAAGCGCCCATCATCCGCGTCGCTTCGGCCTTGACGCTTCCAGGCTGCGTCAATTCCAAGCCGAAGGGACGATAATCCGGCAGGGTGAGCTCGCGCTTGAGGAGCCCGCCATTCCCGTGCTGGCTCGCACCCATGCGGAGGCGGCCTTGCGGAGCCAGCGCCTGCAGTTCGGGAAGCAAGCCTCCCGCAGCATCGAACAGCGTTTCGGACCCATAGCTGCGCAGCCATTCTTCCAGCAGCGCCAGATGAGCCGGATCGCCATGCGCATTGCTGATCGGCACCTGATGGGACCGCCAGGATCCCTCGACCTTCTTGCCGTCGACGATCTTCGGCCCCGTCCACCCTTTCGGGCTCCGCAGGATGATCATCGGCCAGCGCGGCTGCCCGGCCTGCCCCCTGCTGCGCCGCGCCTCGGCCTGGATCGCGCGGATCTGGTCAAAGGCTGTGTCGAGCGCCGCCGCCATCGCCTGGTGCATCGTGGCGGGGTCGCTGCCCGAGACCAGCAGCGGGCTGTAGCCATAGCCGATGAAAAGGCTGCGCAACTGCGCCTCGTCCATCCGCGCCAGCAGGGTCGGATTGGCGATCTTGTAGCCGTTGAGGTGCAGGATCGGCAGGACCGCCCCGTCATGCGCCGGATTGATGAACATGCTGGAATGCCATGAGGCCGCCAGCGGGCCGGTTTCCGCCTCGCCATCACCGACGACGCAGGCGGCGATCAGCTCGGGATTGTCGAGAACCGCGCCGAAGGCGTGAACCAGCGCATAGCCGAGTTCACCGCCCTCATGGATTGAGCCGGGCGTCTCCGGCGCCGCATGGCTGGGAATGCCGCCGGGGAACGAGAACTGCCGAAACAACCGGCGCAGGCCGTCAACATCCCTGCCGATATCGGGGTAGACCTCGCTATACGACCCTTCGAGATAGGTGTTGGCGACAACGGCCGGGCCGCCATGGCCAGGCCCGCAGATGAAGAGCATCTCCAGATCCCGCATCCTGATGCTGCGGTTGAGGTGCGCATAGATGAAGTTCAAGCCCGGCGTCGTGCCCCAATGGCCGAGCAGCCTCGGCTTGACATGCTCCGGTCGCAGTGGTTCGCGCAGCAGCGGATTGTCCAGCAGGTAGATCTGGCCGACCGAGAGATAATTGGCGGCGCTCCAGTAGCGCTGGATCAGGTTCAGCTCGTCGGCGGCAAGCGGACCGGCCGGGCCTTCTGCGGATGCACTCATGGCACGATCCCATTCGAAGTCGGACGGGAGCTGATCACGCGGCGCTGCGCCAAACCCTGATCCATCGCAAGCCACGGTGCATAGGGAGCGCCGAGCCGAGCATGCCCCAGCGCTGCGCCAGGCGATCTCGATGTAAGCATGCGCCCGGCATGATCGGACCGGGGTCGGCGCGTCGACAGGTCAGCGCCAGCACGCGCTCCCCCTGCGCGGCGATCTCGTCGGCCGTGTGACGCCAATGTTCTGTATCGAGAGGGCCTGCACCGTCGGGGCGCCATTGGTCGGCGCACATCTCCAGCACGCGCTCCGGCGCGCTTTTGACGTGCAGCAGCGCCCTCACAGCCCTCCGTCGCCCCGGCCGGCGCCGCGCCTCGCCCGGGCGTCTCGGCTGAACACCCGCTGTCGCGTCCCTATTCCTTCTCCGCCCCCAGCGCCTCTGCTATCGCTTCCTTGCGCCGGCGGGGGGCCAGCTTCATCACCAGGATGAAGGCGGCGAAGAGCAGGCAGATCCCGTTGGTCAGGATCAGCGGCCATTGCCCCAGCGCCAGCCCGTAACCCAGCCAGAGCGCGAAGCCGACCGTGGTGATCGCATACATCGGCGCCGAGAGCGCCGAGGTGTCGCGGGTCTTCACCACGCGCCAGGCCTGCGGCACGAAACTGACGGTGGAACACAGGGCGGCGGCGAAGCCCAGCGCGGCGATCCAGTTCATCTGCGGCGCTCTCCAGCCCGGCGGTTGCGTGGGCTCAATGCGGCGCGCCGCGCGATGTTCCCGCCTCTCGCGCCGGCCACGCCCCGGCCCGGCGCCGCCGGCGGTTTACTCGCGGCCTCGGCTCGGCCAATGCTGCGGTGATTCCGGCGCATCTTGCGCGTTTCGTCAGGGCCTGTTCCGCCATGCCACGCTATCCCGACACCTTCTACGCCCGCACGGCCGAGACCGATGCCGCCCGCCCCGCCCTCGACGGCGCGATCGAGGCCGAGATCTGCATCGTCGGCGCCGGGCTCGCCGGGCTGAGCTGCGCCTATGAACTCGCCAGGGCCGGGCGCTCGGTCGTCGTGCTGGAGGCCCAGGCCGTCGGCTGGGGCGCCTCGGGGCGCAATGGCGGCTTCGTCGGCCCGGGCTATGCGCGCGGCTATGCCTCGATCGCGGCGGCGATCGGCGAGGATGCGGCGCGGCGGCTGTTCGACCTGTCGATCGAGGGCATGGGCTTCGTCGCCGACGCGATCCGCGATCTCGGCATCGCCGGCGCCCGGCCGGTCCACGGCAAGATCAGCGCCTTGCGCTATGACGGTGCCGAGGCGCTGAAGCGCAATCAGGAGCGCCTGGCGCGCGACCATGGCTATGCCGTCTCCTTCATGCCGACCGAGGAGGTCCGCGCCGTTCTGCGCTCGCAGAAATACCATCAGGCGCTGCATGATCCGCAATCCTTCCACATCCACCCGCTGAACTATGCCCGCGCGCTGGCCGCCGGGGTGGAGGCGCTGGGCGGGCGGATCTTCGAGGGCTCGCAGGTGGTCTCGGCCGCGCTCGACGGGGCGCAGAAGAGGCTCGCGACCGCCGGCGGCACGATCTCCTGCCGGCACGTCGTCTTCGCCGCCGGCGGCTATACCGACCGGCTGGTGCCGCGCCTGCGGATGAGCCAGCTGCCGATCGCCACCTATGTGCTGACCACGGAGGTGGCGCCGGAGCTGATCGGCTCCGTCATCCGCACCCGCTGCGCGATCAGCGACAACCGCCGCGCCGGCGACTACTACCGGCTGGTCGAGGACGGACAGCGGCTGCTCTGGGGCGGGCGCATCACCACCCGCACCGCCGAGCCGCGCGATCTGGCGGCGCTGCTGCGCCGGACCATGATCTCGACCTATCCGGAGCTGGCGCCGCTGAAGATCGAGATGGCCTGGTCCGGGCTAATGTCCTATGCGCGCCATCTGATGCCGCAGATCGGCACGCTCGGCCCCGGCATCTGGCATTGCCTCGGCTTCGGCGGCCATGGTCTCAACACCACCGCGATCGGCGGGCGCGTCGTCGCCGAGGGCATTCTGGGCACGAGCGAGCGCTACCGGCTCTTCGCCCCCTTCGGCCTGAACTGGAATGGCGGGCCCTTCGGCGTCGCAGCGGTCCAGGCGACCTATTGGTATCTCCAGCTCAACGACTGGCTGAAAGAGCGCAAGGCGGCCTGAGGCCGTCCCCGCCAGACCCGAGGAAGGATCGCCATGCCCGAGTCACCCGTCGCCATCGGCCTCATCGGTGCCGGCATCATGGGCGAGCGGCTGCTGCGCGCCATCACCGAGCAGCCGCCCGGGCTGCTGCGGGCCGGCGGCATCTGGGACCCCTCGCCCCAGGCCATGGCGCGCATCGCGGCCGCTTTCCCGATGGTGCCGGCCGCCGCCGACGCGGCCGCGCTGATCGATCGCAGCGACTGCGTCTACATCGCCTCGCCGCCCGCCTCGCATCTCGGCCATGCCCGCGCCGCCATCGCGGCGGGCAAGGCGGTGTTCTGCGAGAAGCCGCTCGCGGTCGACGTCGCGCAGGCACGCGACTTCGTGGCGGAGGCCGGGGGCCGCGGCGCGGTCAATTTCCCCTTCGCCTCCTCGCCCGCCATCGCCACGCTGCGCGGCTGGATCGAGAGCGGCGCGGTCGGCGCCGCCCCACGCCTCGAAATCAGCGTCGCCTTCGCGAAATGGCCGCGCTCCTGGCAGGTCGATGCCGCGGGCTGGCTCGACGGGCCGGCCGAGGGCGGCTTTACGCGGGAGGTCGTCTCGCATTTCCTGTTTCTGGCGCGGCGCTGCTTCGGAGCACTGCACGGCCTCGAAGCGCAGGCGACCTTCTCCGAGCCCGGCCGCTCCGAACGCGCCATCGCGGCCCGGCTGATGGCGGGCGAGGTGCCGGTGACGCTGACCGGCAGCGTCGGCACCACGAGCAAGGACGATCACAATATCTGGCAGCTGGAGGGCGATGCCGGTGCCGTGCGCCTCTACGACTGGTCGCATGCGGAGCGGCGCCAGCCCGATGGCAGCTGGCGGCGCGCCGACGTAGCGCTGCCGCAGGACCAGGCGCGGCCGCTGGCCCTGAAGCGGCAGCTCGAAGGCGTCGTCAGGCTGGTCCGCGGCGAGCCGCACCACCTCGCCACGCTGGAGGAGGCGCTGGACGTGCAGGAAATCGTCGAGGCGATCCTGAAGAGCGGCCGGCCGGGCTGAGGGGGCGGCCCGGACAGGGCCGGCCGAGACGAGATGGTGCGAGCGCGAGGGAGGATGCCGATGCGGAGCCTTTTATGGATGATGTGCCTCGGATGGCTGCTCGTGGGGCTCGGTGCCCCGGCGCGCGCCCAGCCGCAGAGCTGCGAGGATCTCTGGTTCGCCCGCAACGAGATCTACAAGGCGCAGGGCTACTGCTTCAGGACCAGGCGCGGCATCGCCGCCTTCGGCAATGCCGGCTGCGTCTATGACGAGGTCGGCGACGTGCCGCTCTCGGCCGCACAGCGCCGCGAGATCGCCGCGATCCAGCGTGAGGAGCGGGCCCGCGGCTGCCCGCGCTGAGCCCCGGCCGGTCCTCCCGCGCCCAGAGGTCGCGGGCATTAGCTGTGGAAGGCTGGGCGGAGATCCGCCTGGCCCGGGGGCTGGCGTGCTAGAAGCGCCCTCCATCCGCTCGGCAAGAGGCGACGCGACACCGGCATGACCACGGCTATCGACATGGGGACCGCCCAGGGCGGCGAACCGGCCTTGCTCGATCTCGCCGAATTGCTGGCGACGCGGCTCCTGGTGCAGGGAAATTCCGGCTCCGGAAAATCGCATCTGCTGCGCCGCCTGCTCGAGCAGAGCGCGCCGCTGGTGCAGCAGGCGGTGATCGATCCGGAAGGCGATTTCGTCTCGCTCGCCCAGCAATTCGGCCATGTCGTGGTCGATGCCGCCTGCGGCGAGGCGGAGCTGCAGCGTGTCGCGCTGCGCGTTCGCCAGCACCGGGTCTCGGTGGTGCTCAATCTCGAAAACCTCGAAGCGGACGAACAGCTGCGGGCGACCGCGGCCTTCCTCGGCGGCCTGTTCGACGTCGATCGCAGCCTGTGGTTCCCCATGCTGATCGTGGTCGACGAGGCCCAGCTCTTCGCACCGGTGATGGCGGGCGAGGTCTCCGACGAGGCGCGGCGCCTCTCGCTCGGCGCGATGACCAATCTGATGTGCCGCGGGCGCAAGCGCGGGCTGGCGGGCGTCATCGCCACCCAGCGCCTCGCCAAGCTCGCCAAGAACGTCGCCGCCGAGGCGTCGAACTTCCTGATGGGCCGCACCTTCCTCGACATCGACATGGCCCGCGCCGCCGATCTGCTCGGCATGGACCGCAAGCAGGCCGAGATGTTCCGGGATCTCGAGCGCGGCCAGTTCGTTGCGCTCGGACCCGCCCTGTCCAAGCGCCCGCTGCCGCTGCGGATCGGCCCCGCCACCTCGGTCGACCGCGGCGGCGCACCCGGGCTGATGCCCCTGCCGGAGCAGGCGCCGGAGGAAGCCGGGCGGCTGATCTTCACCGCCGGCGCCGACGAGCTGCCGGTCGTGAGCTACATGCCGCGCCCTGCCCCGCGCCCGCGCCCGGCCGCCAACGACGTGCTGCGCCAGATCGAGAGCTACCGCCCGGCGCCGTCGCCCGAGCCGGAGCCCGAAATCCCGATGGAGCCGGAGGAGCGCGAGGCCGTCATGGCCGAGATCCTGCGCGAGCTGATGGCGGATCCGGACGCGCGCCAGCGCCAGATCGCGGTGCTCTACCAGGATTTCACGGTGCGCTGCCGGATGCGCCGGCTCGGCCGCCAGAGCCTCAGCCTCGACGAGTTCCGCCGCAGGCTCGCCGTGGCCCGCGCCGGGGCGAGCGAGGAGGTCGCCGCCTCGCAGGCCTGGCAGCAGGCGCTGGACGCCTCGGCCGGCCTGCCGGAGGATCTGCAGGGGCTGTTCCTCTACATCGCCCGCGCCGCGATCGAGCGCCAGCCCTGCCCGGGCGATGCGGAGCTCGCCGGCGTCTATGGCAGCCATTCGCCGAGCCGCGCGCGTCGCCTGATCGGCTATATCGAGGAGCGCGGGCTGATCGTCTGCCATGTCGATTTCCGCGGCCAGCGCACTTTGGCGCTGCCCACGCTCGGGCTGGAGACGATGCCGGGGCTGGCGCAGCCGCGCCTCGCCGGCATGCCGCGCGGCCTGCGCGGCTAAGTTGGCGGAATTGGCGCGCGGCCTGCGCGGCTAAACCGCCGCCTCAGTGATGGTCCTTCGCGGGGATATGCGCGGTCATCTTGTCGACCCAGGCGATGCCGATGGCCGAGAGGATGAAGACCACATGGATCATGGTCTGCAGCAGCACGCCGGTCGTCGTATAGGTGGTCGCCGTCGCGCCGCCGATATTGCCGGCCTCGATGAAGGTGCGCAGCAGATGGATCGAGGAAATGCCGATGATCGCCATCGCCAGCTTGATCTTCAGCACGCTGGCATTGACGTGGCTGAGCCATTCCGGCTGGTCGGGATGGCCCTCCAGCCGCAGCCGCGAGACGAAGGTCTCGTAGCCGCCGACGATGACCATGATCAGCAGGTTCGAGATCATCACCACGTCGATCAGGCCGAGCACCACCAGCATGATCTGCTGCTCGCCGAAGGAGGTGGCATGGCTCAGCAGATGCCACAGCTCCTTGATGAAGAGGAAGACATAGACGCATTGCGCCACGATCAGCCCGAGATAGAGCGGCACCTGCAGCCAGCGTGAGCCGAAGATGATGAAGGGCAGCGGCTTCATCGCGGCGGTTTCGACGCGGACGGGATCGAGGGGCGTTGTCATGGCTGGATATCCGGTGGGATGCTGCGCCGCAGCGTCTGGCGTGAGCTAGATGGGCGGGCCGCGTCGCGAGCGCAAGCATCTTCTTCACCCGGCGGCGCTCCGTCGCGGGAACGGACGCAATTTCAGTGCGTTGCTGACGCATATGGCCCCGAGACCGCCTCATTCCGGCGGGAGAGTGGACCGTGACGTCCTTCCGGATCGGAAGGACAGTGATTAGGATGGTCGGGCGTGCCCGGAGCAGCCGATAAATCGCTCTCGCCCGGAGAGGAAAGGACCAAGCCATGAAGACGAAGTTCACCCTAGCTGCGGCCCTGATCGGCGGCGCGCTGTTCGCCGGGCCGGTCACCGCCGCCCCGATGGGCGCCGCCCATGCCGGCTTCCAGGCCCTCGGCGCCGCATCGCCGGATCTCGTGGAGACGGTGCAGTACCGCCGCTACGGCTATGGCCCGCGCTATGGCTACGGCCCGCGCTACGGCTATCGCGGCTATTACCGCGGCAATCGCGGCGCCGCGGTCGGTGCCGGCATCGCGGCCGGCGCGCTCGGTGCGCTGGCTGTCGGTGCGCTCGCCGCCCAGCCCCGCTATTACGAGCCCGTCCCGGTCTATCCGGCGCCGGCCCCGGTCTATGCCGCGCCCGATTCCGACGCGATCGCCTATTGCTCGCGCCGCTTCCGCACCTACGATCCGGAGACCGGCACCTATATCGCCAATGGCGGCGTCGTACGCGCCTGCCCCTGATGTGGGGCTGAGATCGGCCGCGTCTCCTGCCCCGGTCTGACACCAGGCGATGAGATCACTCCCCGCAGCGATGCGGGGAGTTTTTTGTGGGCTTTGTCGGCGGCATTGCTACTGTTCCGCATCCCGCCCGGAGCTCCGAATCCGAGATGATCCCAGCGCTGTCGCTTCTCCTGGGCTGCCAGCTCGCCGGCGAGATCCTGGCGCGGCTGCTCGCTCTGCCGGTGCCGGGGCCGGTGCTGGGCCTGGCTTTGCTGTTTCTGGCGCTGCAGCTCCGCACCCGGCTGCGTCCTGACGCGGCCGCCATCGAGACCCTGCCGCTCGGCGCCGTCTCCGGCGTGCTGCTGGCGCATCTCTCGCTGCTCTTCGTGCCGGCCGGCGCCGGCATCGTCCGCCATGCCGGCACGGTGCTGGCGCATGGGCCGAGCCTGCTGGCGGCGCTGCTGCTGTCGACGGCGCTGACCCTGATCGTCACCGCCTTCGTCTTCGTGAAGGTCGCCGCCCTCGTCGGCAGCCCGGCGGAGCCCGACAGGTGACCCCGCTCGATCTCGCCCGCATCGAGACGCTTTGGGTCTACCTCGCCGCCGACCCGCTGCTCTGGCTGACCGTGACGCTGCTGGCCTACGGGCTGGCGGACAGGTTCTCGGCCGCCTGCGGCCGCCATCCCCTCGCCAATCCGGTGCTGATCGCCGTCGCGCTGATCGCTGCTCTGCTCACCGCCACCGGCACCGGCTTCGACGCCTATTTCCAGGGCGCGCAATTCGTGCATTTCCTGCTCGGGCCGGCGACCGTCGCCCTGGCGGTGCCGCTGCACAGGCATTGGCCGCTGGTCCGCAAGGCGGCGCTGCCGATCCTGGCGGCGCTGCTGGCCGGCGCCGTGACGGCGGTGGTCAGCGCCGTCGCCATCGCGGCCCTGCTCGGCGCGCCCTACCCCGTCCTGGCCGCGCTGGCGCCGAAATCCGTCACCGCCGCCATCGCCATGGGCGTGGCGCGCGAGATCGGCGGCGAACCCTCGCTGACCGCGACTCTGGTCATCGCCACCGGCATCCTCGGCGCCGTGATGGTCACCCCGCTGATGCGGCTCTGCCGCATCAGCGACTGGCGCGCCCGCGGCTTCGCGGCCGGGCTCGCCTCGCATGGCATCGGCACCGCCCGCGCCTTCCAGGTCAACCCCGTCGCCGGCGCCTTCGCCGGCATCGCCATGGGCCTGAACGGACTTGTCACGGCCGCGCTGGTGCCGCTTATCCTCGCCCTCTTCTGATCCGGAGCCGTCCCTTGCGTATCGCCACCTGGAACGTCAATTCCGTCCGCCAGCGGCTCGGCCATCTCCTCGACTTCCTGCGCGAGGCCGAGCCCGACGCGCTCTGCCTGCAGGAGCTGAAATGCACCGATGCGGATTTTCCGCGGGCCGAGCTCGAGGCCGCCGGCTGGCAGGTGGCGACCCATGGCCAGAAGACCTTCAACGGCGTCGCGATCATCAGCCGGAGCCCGCTGGAGGATGTCCGCCGCGGCCTGCCGGGCGATGATGGCGACGAGCAGGCGCGCTATATCGAGGGCGTCCTGCCGTTCGGCACCCGGGTGCTGCGCGTCGCCTCGATCTATCTGCCCAACGGCAACCCGGTGAACACCGAGAAATACCCGTATAAGCTCGGCTTCATGCGCCGGCTCAAGAACCACGCGCAGGAGCTGCTGCAGCATGAGGAAGCGCTGGTGCTGGCGGGGGATTACAACGTCATCCCCGACAGCCGCGACGCGCGCGATCCCGCGGCCTGGGTGCATGACGCGCTGTTCCTGCCGCAGACCCGCAGCGCCTTCCAGGAACTGCTGAACATCGGGCTCACGGAGGCGCTGCGCGCCACCACCGACGCGGCCGGGCTCTACACCTTCTGGGATTATCAGGCCGGCGCCTGGCAGCGGAACAACGGCATCCGCATCGACCATCTGCTGCTCTCGCCCCAGGCGGCGGATCGTCTGGAGGGGGTGACGATCGCCAAACATGTGCGCGGCTGGGACAAGCCCTCCGACCATGTCCCGGTGATGCTGGCGCTGAAGGCCTGAGCCGGCTCCGGCCCGCCCGGCCCGCGGCGGCCAGAACTGAAGTCTCGCCGTCAGGCTTCTTTGCCTCTTTCCCCGGATGGTAAGATTCTGTTAAGGGATTCCGGCTTCCTTTCCGGCCATCGGTTTCGTCCGCCGTGACGACCCGGTCCCGCCAAACGGAGATTGCTGCATGAAGCGGATCCAAGCCGTCGCAAAGTCCCGCAGCATGGGCGGCAGGAGCCGCAAGGCCGTCCCCCTCCTGATCGGGCTCTGCGCCCCGGCCTTGGCCGCCTGCAGCTCGGCCTCGGTCGAGACCGCATCGACGGCGGCCTGGTCGGCGAAGACGCCGCATGAGGCCGGCAAGCGCGCCATCGCTCTGGCGAAATCCGATCCGCGCGAGCGCGACTGCCTGGTGCGCGCGATGTATTTCGAATCGAACCGTTCCAGCACCTCCGGCCTGCTCGGCGTCGGCACCGTGGTGATGAACCGGGTCGAATCCGGCCGCTATCCCCAGACCATCTGCGGTGTCGTCGGCGCGCCGCGCCAATTCGCCGCCGGCGTGCTGAGCCGTCCGATGTCGCCGCGCGACCTGCCGAAGGTCGAGGCCGTGGCGGAGGATATTTTGAACGGCCGCCGCAGCGAGGCCGTCGGCAACGCCAAGCATTTCCATATGGCGGGCCTGCGCTTCTCCTATCCGAACATGCATTATGTGACGGTCGCGGGCGGCAACGCCTTCTACGTCAAGGGCGAGCGTCCGGAGCGCCGCCCGGCGGAGCCGAGCTACCAGCTCGCCGCGGTCTCCACCCCGGCGCCGGCCGAGACGCCCGCGCCGAGCCCGGCCGCGAGCTTCGCTTCCGTGCTGGCCTTCGCGACGCAGTCGCAGCCGGCCGAGCCGCAAGCCACCCCCGCGACGGCCGAGGCGCCGCAGCGCCTGGCTCTGGCGATGCTGCCGCCGAGCCGTCCGATCGACCTCGGTCTCGGCCTGCCGCGCAAGTCGATCCGGGCCTTCGTGCCGCCGCCGAAGACCGGCACGCGCCTCGCCGCGCTTTCGCCCGGCCTGCGCGGCCCGGTCGCGCAGGACTGAGCGCGCGGGCCGCACGTCGCGGCCCTCTGTCCCGACTGCGAGCGCGGCCCCGGCCGCGCCGGGGCGGACCCCTCTCCCGCCCCGCTCACGACCCGTCTCCGCCCACGCGGCGGCGCGCCGGCTTCGCCCTGCGCTCGGCCGGCAGCAGCTCGGCCTTGCCGCCATCGATCAGCGTGAGCCCGCCCATCGCCGGCGGCAGGTCGGGCGGCCCGCTGCGCCCGATATCCGGGCAATAGGCCCCGCATTTCATCCCGTATTTCTGCGGCTTGCGCAGCGGGCTGTGCGGGTTCCAGGGGCAGCGGCCGACGAAGATATCCAGCAGCTCGCCGAGCGTGGTGTTCATGCCGTAGCGCGCCGCCAGCGCCGCGAGCCGGCTATCCCCGGCCCGCTCGCAATAATGACAGCGAAACCGCACCACGATCCACGGGTAATGCAGGAGCGTGGTCTCGGTCGAGGGCGTGGTCGGGGGCGGAATCATGCCCCAGCCAAGCGCGAGACGCGCCGGCAGAGCAAGTGGTTTGTTCTGGTTATGTTCTGTTTTGCGGGTGCGGCGGCATGGGGCCGGAGAGCGCTGAAATAGCGGCATCCGTCGGCGAGGCGCGCGCTCTGGGCCGGGCCCAGCGCAACGGCGATCGAGGCTGGACATCACGCGTGGTCGGAGAGCGGCCATGCGACGGTGACGGCAGCATCATCGGGTGTATGCTTCGCTGAAGCGGTGCATGACACGCGTTTGGCGGAAGGGGTGGGATTCGAACCCACGGTGGGCTTGCACCCACGGCGGTTTTCAAGACCGCTGCCTTAAACCACTCGGCCACCCTTCCAGCACCGACCGCTGCCGATCTTCCTCGCCGCCACAAAGGGCTCGCGTCCATTCGGCGCCGGGCCGGTCGATCCCGGCCCTGCTGGTGCCGCCAGTCATTGCCGGTCTCGCGCCGCTTTGGCAAGCCTGCACGCCATGCCGGCGGCGGATGGCCCGGGCCGGCAGGCTGCTCAGCCGGCGCCGGAGCGGCGCGCGGACTCCCCCGCGACAGGCCATTCGGCCTAGTCCGTTCGGCAGGTCTAACACCTTGTTTTACAGTGAGAATAACCTGTGCCGCATTTCCCGCGGCCGGTCCTTGGTCTAGATGTCGGCGAAGCGGGCGATTCAGCGTCCGACCGGGACCTGGATATGAGCCTCCGCGAGCAGTTGATCGAGCGCTTCTTCCGCTACCTCGCGGTGGAGAGCCAGAGCGACGGCAAGGCCGTGCGCCTGCCGAGCACGCAGGGGCAGCAGCGCCTGGCCGCCCTGCTGGCGCAGGAGCTGCGCGCGCTCGGCCTCTCCGACGTCGTCGTCGATCAGCAGGCGACCGTGACGGCGGTCAAGCGCGGCACCTGCCGGAAGGCTCCGAAGATCGGCTTCATCGCCCATCTCGACACCGTCGATACCGGACTTTCGCCGGCGATCAGGCCGCAGATCTTGCGTTTCGACGGCCGCGATCTCTGCCTGAACCGCGAGGCGGGCATCTGGCTGCGCGTCGCCGAGCATCCGGAGATCGCGCCCTGGTCCGGTCAGGACATCATCTTCAGCGACGGCACCAGCGTGCTCGGCGCCGACAACAAGGCGGCGATCGCGGTGATCATGACGCTGCTCGCGGAGCTCGGTCCGGACGAGGCGCATGGCGACATCCACATCGCCTTCGTGCCGGATGAGGAGATCGGGCTGCGCGGCGCCAAGGCGCTGGACCTCACCCGATTCGCCTGCGACTTCGCCTATACGATCGATTGCTGCGAGATCGGCGAGGTGGTCATCGAGAATTTCAATGCAGCCTCGGCCGAGCTGGTCTTCACCGGGGTCAGCGCCCATCCGATGTCGGCGAAGGGGGTGATGGTCAATCCGCTGCTGATGGCCTGCGACTACATCGCGCAATTCGACCGGGCCCAGACCCCGGAGCGCACCGAGGGGCGCGAGGGATATTTCTGGTTCAGCGAGATCGCCGCCGGGCCGAGCGAGGCGCGGCTGCGCGTGCTGATCCGCGATTTCGACCGGAGCAGTTTCGCGGCGCGCAAGCAGCGCCTGCAGCAGGCCGCCGAGACCATCGCCGCGCGCTATCCGACCGGCCGGGTCAGCTGCTCGTTGTCGGATACCTATGGCAACATCGCCGACAGCCTGGGCGGCGAGCATCGGGCGGTCGACCTCCTGTTCGGGGCCATGGCCGCCCTGCAGATCCAGCCGCGGCAGATCCCGATGCGCGGCGGGACGGATGGCGCCGCCCTGTCGGCGCGCGGCCTGCCGACGCCGAACTTCTTCACCGGCGCCTACAACTTCCATTCCCGCTTCGAATTCCTGCCGGTGGCGGCGTTCGAGAAATCCTACGAGACGGCGCGGATGATCTGCCTGATGGCCGCCGAGGCCGAGCCCGCGGTGGCGGCTCAATAGACCAGATCGCGCGGGATCTCGCGCAGGTCCCGGATGCCGGTCAGCGCCATGGCGACGCAAAGCTCCTCCACCAGGAGTTTCAGGCCATGGGCGACGCCGAGCGGGCCGGCCGCCGCCAGCGCCTGGGCGATCGGGCGCCCGACCAGCACCGCGCGGGCCCCCAGCGCCAGCGCCTTCAGCACATCCGTGCCGCGCCGGACGCCGCCATCGAGCAAAAGCGGGATCTCGCCGGCCACGGCCTCGGCGCAGCGCGGCAGAGCGGCGATGCTCGGCGGCAGCGTATCCAGCGTCCTGCCGCCATGGTTGGAGACGATGATCGCCTTCGCCCCCTGCGCGACCGCCTCGCGCGCATCTTCGGGGTGAAGGATGCCTTTCAGAATGAGCGGCAGGCTCGTCTGCCCCAGAAGCCAGGCGACGTCGCTCCAGAGCGGCGCATGCGCCATCGCGACGTCGAAGACCGGATGGCCCTCCCCGCGCGGCGGCGGCGCCCGCCCGGCGAGATTGGCGGCGACGACGCCCGGCGGCAGGGCGAAGCCGGCCCGCTGCTCGTGATTGCGAAGCCCGTTGATCGGCGCGTCGACGGTGAGGACCAGCCCGGCAAAGCCGGCCGCCTCGGCGCGCCGCACCAGATCGAGGGTCAGCCCGCGATCGGGCTGGAGATAGAGCTGGAACCATTGCGGCACGCCCTCGGCCTGCGCCGCGATCGCTTCCAGCGGCACGCTCGACAGGGTGGAAGCGACCATCAGCGCCTCGACCGCCGAAGCCGCCATGGCGATGGCCGCCTCGCCCTCGGGGTGGAACAGCCGCTGATAGGCGAGCGGCGCCACGATCACCGGATGAGCGAGATCGAGCCCGAGCAGCGAAATCCGCGTCGTCGCACCGGCGGAGCCGCGCAGCAGGCGCGGCCACAGCCGCAGCGCATCGAAGGCGGAACGGTTCGCGGCCTGCGTCAGCCCGTCCCCCGCCCCGCCCGCGAGATAGGACCAGGCCTGGTCTCCGAGCCTGGCGCGCGCTTGCGGCTCGTAATCGGCGAGGCAGGCGATCTCGCGCGGAATCCGCTCGAGCGGCGGCAGGAGCCCGGTCATTTCAGACGGTAATTGATCGGCACGACCAGCTCGACCTGCTCGCCCTTGACCTGCGTCGGCAGGGACGGCAGCGGCTGGGCGCGCACCAGCATGGCCAGCGCCTCGGCGTCCAGGATAGGGGTGCCGGAGGGTTTGGTGAGGCTGGCGCTGCGGATCTTGCCGGTCCGGTCCATGACGAAGCGCAGCAGCACCTCCCCTTCCAGCCGCTTCTGCCGCGCCTCGACGGGATAGCGCTTGTGCCGGCCGAGATGGGCCATCACCGCCTTCTGCCAGCCCGGCGGCAGGGTCTGCGCCTCGCTGACGCTGCCCTCGGCCGGTGCTGCGGCCCGCTCGTCGGTCGCCAGCGCCATCGGCGCTGCGGCGGCGGCGGCCGCGGCCGCGGCCGCCTGGCTCGGCGCGGCCTCCTGGGGACGCGCATCCATCGCCTCGGTCGGCTGCCCGTCCTCGGCCTCTTCCTGGCGCTTCTGCGTCTGCTGCTGCGAGAGCTGCAGATCCGGCGGCGCTTCCACGGGCGCGGCCTCGGCGCTGGGCAGGTCGGTCTCCTTGGGGGCCGACAGCTTCTCAGTCACCTCCTGGGCCGCGGCGGCCGCCTCCATCTCCTCGGCCGGCGTCGCATCCGCCTGTTCCGCCTCGGGCGCCACGGGCAGCGCGTCGAACTCGACGACCATCGGCGCGCCGACATCCTCCATCGACTGCTCCGGCGGCGTCGCGGTCACCAGCGCCAGCGCCACGCCGCCGCCATGCATGGCGACGACGACGAGCGCCGCCGCCGCCAGCCGCAGCCCGCGCAGCCGGCCGCTCTCATGGACGACGCCGCTCATGGCTGCGCGGCCGGCGGATCGGAGGCCGGAGGCCGGCCATCGCCGCCGCCTTCCAGCCCGACTAGCGCGATCTTGAGATAGCCCGCGGCACGCAGAGCGTTCATCAGCCGCACCACCGCGCCATAGGAGACCGATTGATCGGCACGGACATAGATGCGCTGCTCGCGATCGAGCCGCGTCTGCATGTCGATGGCCGAGGCCAGCCCTTCCGGCGTCACCGGCTGCTCGCCGATCAGGAGCGACAGATCGGCCTTCAGCGTCAGGAAAACCGGCTTGTCCGGGCGCGGCTGCGGCTTCGCCGTCGAGACCGGGAGCTCCACCGGCGCGTCGACCGTCGAGAGCGGCGCCGCCACCATGAAGATGATCAGCAGCACCAGGATCACGTCGATGAAGGGCGTGACGTTGATCTCGCTGTTCTCGGCCAGATCATCGCCGCCGATGCCGCTGGATTGGTTGATGCCGCCGGCCATGCGCCTACTCCGCCGCCGACCGCAGGGGCGGGCCGCCCCGGTCGAGATCGCGCGAGACGAGCTGCGCCACCGAGGCGGCCGCGTCGCCGACCTCGCCGCGATAGGCGGCGATGCCGCGGCTGAAGATGTTGTAGATGATCACCGCCGGGATCGCCGCGACGAGACCGATGGCGGTGGCGAGCAGCGCTTCCGCGATGCCGGGCGCGACCACGGCGAGATTGGTGGTCTGCGCCTTCGATATGCCGATGAAGCTGTTCATGATGCCCCAAACCGTGCCGAACAGCCCGACGAAGGGCGCCGTCGAGCCGATGGTGGCGAGCCAGCCCGTGCCGCGGGCGATATCCCGGCTGGCGGCGAGCTCGATCCGGTTCAGCCGCGAGACCACCCGCTCCTTGATGCCGTCCTTGTCGCTCAGCTGGTCGGAGAGCCGCATCTCGGCCAGCGCCGCCTCGACCAGTTGCCGCCCGAGCCGATGCGTCTTGCCGAGCGCCACCGAGGCTTCCGCCAGGGTGCCGCGGGCGGTGAGGATCGTCGTCGCCTGGCGCAGGCGGCGCTTGGCGGCGCGCAGCTCGAGCGCCTTGGCCAGCCAGATCGTCCAGGTGACGACGGAGGCGAAGGCCAGCCCGATCATCACCGCCTTCACGACGATGTCGGCCGCCATGAACATGCCCCAGGGCGACAGCTCGTGCGGGATGGTGGGCGCTTGCTGTGCGAAGGCCGCGCCCGGCGAGAGAACCAGCGCGGCAAGGCAGCCGGCCAGGGCGCGGCTGCGGATCGGTCGTGTCGGAGTCATCGTCTACGTCTCGGCCCAGTGGCGGATGAGGTTGTGGTAGATGCCGGTGAGGCGCACGCTCTGCGGATCGTCCAGCCCGCGCTCGGCCTGGAGTTCCTGGATGGTGCGGTCGAGGTCGAACAGCATGGTGCGGGCGCCCTCCTCCCGGATCATGCTCTGGATCCAGAAGAACGAGGCGCGCCGCAGCCCCGCCGTCACGGGCGTGACGCAATGCAGGCTGGTGGCGGGATAGAGCACGAGATGGCCGGCCGGCAGCTTGACCGCGTTCGAGCCGTAGAGCGTCTCGATCATCAGCTCGCCGCCCTCATATTCCTCGGGATCGGCGAGGAAGAGCGTGGCCGAGAGATCCGTCCGGATCCGGACGGGCGAGCCGGGCACGTTGCGGATCGCGTTGTCGACATGGACGCCGAAGGTCTGGCCGCCGGAATAGCTGTTGAACATCGGCGGGAGGATACGCAGCGGCAGCGCCGCCGACAGGAACAGCGGGCTGCGCGAGAGCGCGTCGAGCACGATGTCGCCCAGCTCATGCGCGGCCGCCGAGCCGACCGGCAGCTGGCTGTTGAGCTTCACCTGCGCCGATTGCGCGCCGGCCGTCTCGCGCCCGTCCTGCCAGGCGGCAGCGTCCATCACCGCGCGGCAATGGGCCACCTGATCGGGGGTCAGAACATCGGGAACGCAAAGCAACATGCGGTCGGCTCTTTCGGTGTGGCCGGGGCACGAGCAAACGCGCCCCGGCTCTGGCGGATCAGTATTTGAAGGCGAGCGAGAACTGCGCGGAGCGTCCCGGCGCGAGATACACGTAAGGCGAGCCGCTGCGGTAGAACGCGTCGTACAGCACCTCGTTGGTGAGGTTCAGGACCTGGACCTTGGCGGAGATGGTCGGGGTGAATTTGTACTCGGCCAGCGCATCGAAACGCCAACCCGCCGGCAGCACATTGTTGTTCGCCGCGAGCGTCCCGCCATATTGCTTGCCGGTATAGGTCGCCTGGACGCCGACTGCGAGCTTGTCGGTGACGTCGTATTTCGCGAGGATATTGAAGGATTCATGCGCCACATTGGCGAGCTTGCGCCCGATATTGGCGGCGGTGACCGATTTCGTCACCTCCGAGGTCATGAACACGGCGCCACCGAACAGGCTGAGCCGATCCATGACCTTGCCGCCGACGCTGAACTCGACGCCTTCGACCTTGTATTCGCCGCCGCCGACGATGCTGCCGCCGAAGCTTTCGCGGGCATTGTTCTTCTCGGTCCGGAACAGGGCCGCGGTCATCAGCAGGCGGCGGTCGAACGCCTCCCATTTCGCGCCGACCTCGTAGGATTTGTTCTTCTCCGGGCCGATCGTCGCGTTCTGCGCGGTGAGGCCGCCATAATCATTGCCGCCGCCGTCGAGCTCGGCGCCGGAGGGGTTGGAGGAGGTGCCGTAGGCGGCGTAGATCGCGAGCTCCGGCAGCAGCTTGTAGGTCGCGCCGAGATTGTAGTTGACCAGCGTATCGTCGCGGCTGAGCGTGGTGACGACGCCGTTCGTCGCCGTCGAGCTCGCCGTGGTGTCGTAATGCTCGACGCGCACGCCGCCGCTCAGATAGAGCCGGTCCTGGATGTTGATCGTGTCGAGCGCATAGAGGCTCGCCGTATCGACCTTCACCTGCGTCGGGCGCCCGGTCTTGATGAACTGGCCGGTCCAGGGGATGTCGACCCCGCGCGGATTCCACAGGTTCAGGGTCGAGCCCGGGATATTGGTGACGCCGAACGCCTCCGTCGCCAAAGCGAGATAGGTGTCGCGCGAGAGATCCTCGCGGCTGAATTCGGCGCCGGTGACCAGCGTGTGCTTCCAGCCGAAGGTCTCGAACTTGAAGGTGGCGTTGGTCTGGTTGGCGTAGGTCTCGACCTCCTGATAGCGGCTCTTGGCGGTCGATGGCACGGTCCAGAGCAGCGGATTGGCCGCGGTGCGCACCGGCGTGCCCGGCGCACCCGCGACATAGTCCAGCACCGAGAAGCCGTAGCGCGAGATGTTGGTGACGTTGAACCAGGGCGTCACGTCCCATTCGACCTTGGCCGAGGCGATGTCCTGCTTCGCCTTCTGGAAATCGCGATTGGGCAGGCCGTAGAAATTCGAGCGCCGCAGCCCGTTCTCGGTGAAGGGCCGCAGATTGGTGGTGTCGAACGGCACGCCCCAATCGGGCAGCTGGTCGATATCGGTGTGGGAGTAGCTCAGCGTGACCTTGAAGGTCTCGAGCGGGCGATAGGTGACCGCGAAGGCACCGCCCCAGCGATTGTCGAAGACCTCGTCGCGCCCGGCGACATCGGCGAGCTGGCCCATGCCGTTGATGCGGATGGCGAGGTCGGGATTGACGACGTAATTGGTGTCGAGCGTGGCGCGGCGGGTCGCATCCGTGCCGAGCTGCACCCCGGCATTCATGAAGTTGACGAAGGACGGGGCCTTGGTGACGACGTTGACGGCGCCGCCCGACGAGCCGCGCCCGCCGACCGTGCCGGACGGACCCTTCAGGATCTCGACCTGCTCGGTGTTGAAGTTCTCGCGGATATTGACGCCGGCATCGCGGACGCCGTCGACATAGATGTCGTTGCGGGCGTCGAAACCCCGGATCGAGACGCGGTCGCCATAGGCATTGCCGCCCTCGCCCGTTCCCAGCGTCAGGCCGGGGGTGGTGCGCACCAGTTCACGGAAGGAGGTCGCGCCCTTGTCGGCGATCACCTCCTTGGGGATCGTGGTGACGGTGCGGGGGGTGTTCAGCAGCGGCTCGGTGAGCTTGCCGGAGGCCGAGCGGTCGACCTTGTAGGGGGCGGCGGCATCGGCATAGGGGTTGGCGCCCGGTGCGGCGGGCGCCGGGCCGGCCGGTGCCGGCGCGGCGGTGGCGACGGGGCGCGCGGCCCGCGGCCGGGCGGCCGCCCGGCTCGGCGCGCGGGCTGGCGTGGCACGGGCCCTGGCGGGCTGGGCGCGGCGCACCTCCGCGGGAGCCTCGACATTCAGCGCCGGCAGCTGTCCTGACGCCGATTGGGCGCGGGCCTCGTCCAGCGGCGCGGTGGAGGCGATGCAGGCCGCGGCGAAGACGCCGAGCGCCGCCGGATGGGACGCGGCCGAGGCCACACGATTGGCAGCGGGAAGTTTGGCAGTGGGAAGTTTGGCAGTGAGAATCGATGTCGGCTCTGCGCCTCGCAAGGAAAACGGAATCTTTGTGTTGCTCATGACAGCCCCTGGCACGGCGCAACGGCGCCGTGCATGCCCGAAATGTGAGTGATGAACGAGCTGGGTTGCCGTTCGAGGGGGCTGCCTGTCGTCTGGCGGCTTTTTGCGGCGCAGAATGCCGAGCGTCAATGACGAATTGGCAACACTAATGTGAAAATCTCGATCAATATCAATAACTTAGAAGTATTCTAATGAAGAACTGCGGGCCTTCCTCCCCTGCCCGGCTGCCGCTCCGGACCCTGTATCCCGCCATGGCGAAAGGCGCGCCGGCCGCTCAGCCGGCCTTGCGGCGCGGGGCCTCGGCGGCCGGTGCGGACGCCTTCTTGCGCTTGCTCGGCTTGGCCTCGGCAGCCGCCGCGGCCTGGCCGGCGCTGGCGCGCAGCGCTTCCATGAGATCGACCACCTTGGAGGGCGCGGGCGGCTTGCGCGCCTTCAGGGTGCGGCCTTCCTGCTTGGCCCTGACCAGCTCGGCGAGCGCCGCCTCATAGCGGTCGTCGAAGGCGGCCGGGTCGAATTCGCCGCGCTTGGTGTTGATGATGTGCTTGGCGAGGTCGAGCATCTCGCCCTTCAGCTTCAGCTTTGGCAGATCCGAGAAGGCGGTGTCGGAGGAGCGGACCTCGTAATCATAGTTCAGCGTATGCGCGACCAGCCCCTGCCCCTGGGCGCGGATCATCACCGTGCGGTGGCGGCGAAACAGCACCGCCTGTGCGACGGCCGCCGCCTGGCTCTCCCGCAGCGCCTCGCGGATCACGGCGAAGGGCTCGGCCGCGATCTTCTCCGCGGGAGCGAGGTAATAGGGTTTGTCGAAATAGACGGTGTCGATGTCGCCGCAGGGGACGAAGGCCGTCACGTCGAGCTTCTTGTCGCTGACCGGCATGATCTTGGCGACCTCGTCGGGCTCGATCAGCACGTAGCGCCCATCGCCGACCTCGAAGCCCTTGACCTGGTCGTCGCGCTCGACCGGCTTGTTGGTGACGGGATCGATGAATTCGCGGCGTACACGATGGCCGGTGGCGCGGTTCAGCGTGTGGAAGGAGATACGCTCGGCGGTGCTCGCCCCGGTATAGAGCGCGACCGGGCAAGACAATTCGCCGAAGCTCAGAAAGCCTTTCCAGACTGCACGGATCCCGGCCATCGACGCTCCTCCCCGCACCCTCACGCTGGCGCCGCAGCGCTTCAACGCCCGCGGCAGGGACACGTTCCGCCGGGCCGGCGGCGGAATCAGGAACCGCCTGCGAACTGGCGCATTGTCCTGAGGTCGTCACGGAGACCCTCATGGCCCAGCGCACCTTCTGGAAGGGCTACCTCAAGCTGTCGCTGGTGACCTGCCCGGTGGCGATGTCGCCCGCCACCAGCGAGAGCGAGAAGGTCCGCTTCCACACCGTCAACCGGGCGACCGGCAACCGCATCGTCAGCCGCTATGTCGATCTCGAGACCGGCAAGCCGGTCCGCGACGAGGAGGAGGCGAAGGGCTACCAGACGGGCGACGACAGCTTCGTCATCCTCGAGGACGAGGATCTCGACACGGTGGCGCTAGAAAGCACCCGCACCATCGATATCGACATGTTCGTGCCGCGCGACAGCATCCCCTGGGTCTATCTCGACAGCCCGCATTACCTCGTGCCGAACGATCAGGTCGGCGAAGAGGCTTTCGCCGTGATCCGGGAGGCGATGGCGGCGACCAAGATGGTCGGCATCTCGCGGGTAGTTCTCTATCGGCGCGAGCGGGCGGTGATGCTGGAGCCGCGCGATAAGGGCATCGTGCTCTGGACGCTGCGCTATGGCGACGAGGTCCGCGATCAGAAGGCCTATTTCGCCGGTATCGACAAGGCGAAGCCGGAGCCGGAGATGCTGCAGCTCGCCACCCGCTTCATCGAGCAGAAGCGCGAGGCCTGGTCGCCCGAGATGGTCCAGGACCCGCTGCAGGAGAAGCTGCTCCAGCTGATCGCCACCAAGAAGAAGAGAAAGCCGAAGCCGTCCGCTTCCGGCGAGCCTGCGGAGCGCAAGGACAATGTCATCAACCTGTTCGATGCGCTGAAGAAGAGCCTGGCCCAGGACAAATCCGAGGCGGGCTCCGCCAAATCCTCTGCCAAGACGGGCGATGCCAAGACGAGCGCCGCCAAGACGGCCGCGTCCAAAGCCGACGCGAAGAAGAGCGACGCGAAGAAGAGTGCTGCCGCCGAAGCGGGAGAGAAGAAGGCCACGCGCAAGCCCGCCGCCAAATCGAAGCGCAGCTCCTGAAGCCTGCAGCCCGCATCGGACCGTAGCAGGCGCCTAGTCTCAGTCCGCCTTGAGTTTCCCGAGATTGCCCGGCAGCCCGGCGAAGGGCAGCTCGTCCGGCGCCACGTCGCCGACCGGCGCGTCAACGCTGCCGCGCTTCTCCCCGAGAAGCCGCTGGGCCGCGTCGGAAATCGCGGCCGGCGGCGCCATCTCCTCCTGCAGATGCCATTCGACCGTGTTGCGATCCCAGCCCGAGGCCCGGACCAGCGCGTCCACCCAATCCTGCTGCGGGAATTCCTGCTGCATCGTCAAGGCGAGCTGGCGGCCGGTCTGCATGCTGTCGGTTCCCTGCATGATCATCATCTCCCTGAGCGGAGAACCCGGGCCGCGGAGCGTGGTTCCGGCCGCCGCCCCCGGCTTGCGTCCGCGTCGGCTTTTCCGGAAGGAGGCTTATCAAAGGTTAATGATCGCGAATGGCGACGACCTAGCCTTGTGCGTTTGCAGCCGCACACGCGCTGCGACAGGTATTGGGAGTGCCCGCATGGACAAGGCTCTGGCGAGAACCATCCGCCCGCTCGAACAATCCCGGGACTGGATCCGTGGCGAGATCGGCCCCAAGCCCAGCATGGCCCTGCTGCGTCCGCAGGATCTCTCGGTCGACGCCGCCTATCAGCGAGACCTCTCGCCGAAATCGCTCAAGCTGATCCGCAAGCTGGTCGAGGAATGGGACTGGCGCAAATACAAGGTGCCGGTGGTTACCCGGGTCGGCGACGCCTGGCACGTCATCGACGGGCAGCATACGGCGATCGCCGCCGTCAGCCATGGCGGCATCGATGAGCTCGAGGTGCTGGTGGTCGAGGCCGGCAGCCAGCAGGACCGCGCCAGCGCCTTCATCGGCCACAACAAGGACCGGGTGCAGATCACCAACAGCCAGCTGTTCTTCGCCGCCGCGGCGAGCGGCGACGAGGACGCGCTGACGGCGCTGCAGATCTGCGAGCGGGCCGGCGCCACCGTGCTGCGCAACCCCTCTCCCGGCCGCCCCTTCCGCGAAGGCGAGCTGATCGCGGTGGCGGCGCTGGTGCAGCTCGTGCGCCGGCGCTCCGCGGTGAAGGCGCGCATCGTCATCGAGACCCTGGTCAAGGCCCGCGCCGCGCCGATCACCGCCGATCTGATCCGCGCCGTCGACATGGTGCTGAACGACAAGAATTACGGCGATGTCGAGCCCGACGACATCGTCACCGCCTTCGACCGCTTCGGCCCGGCGCTCTCGACCAAGGCGATCGAGCTCGCCATGGCCAAGAGCCTGCAGCGCTCGCGGGCGCTCGGCATCGTGCTCTACCAGCATCTGCGCAAGCGCAAGCCGGTCCGCACCCCCGACGAATCCCGTGTCCACATGGCAGCGGCGCTGGCCCAGCCGGAGCGCTGATCGCGTCTCCCGCGCCAAAGCCTGAAGATTGGACACGCGGGAACCCGGTCGCCGCACCCCGATTTCAACGGCATTGCGGGAGGTGGCCAAGAGCCGTTCGCGTGTCCTGACCGATCACGAGGCGATCCGCGGCTGGGCGACCGATCGCGGCGGACGGGCCTGCGACGACCCCGTCATCCGTTCCTGTGCCGCTGCCGGGCTTCTGGCGGCCGTACTCGACGCGCTCAACTCCGGCGTGCCCCGGATCGTCGCCGCCGAGACCTCGAAGGAGGCGCCGGCGGAGCTGGAGGCCCTGCCCTCCTGAGCGCAGGCACCGTCACAGCGGCGGCTGCGGCGCGGGGGCGCGTGGCAGGCTGTTGTGGATGGACGTCGCCGCCACGGCCGCATGGCCGATCGCGACGGAGATCTGGTGGATGTCCGAGACCACGTCGCCCGCGGCATAGAGGCCTGGCACGCTCGTCGCATATCTCTCATCGACGAGGAGGCAGCCGGCCTCATCCACCTCGGCGCCCAAGGCGCCCGCCAGAGCGGAGCCGGGCGTCGCCCCGAGCGCCGGATAGACCCCGTCGAAGGCCTCGCTGTCGCCGGTCCGATAGCTCACCACCAGCGTGTTCCCCCTGCGCAGCAGCGGCCGCGTCGGTGCCAGTTCCCGCACGGCGACGCCGAGCTCCGCCAGTTCGCGGGCGGTCGCTTCGCTCAGCGCATCGGCGGCATCCGTGGTGGCGAGCGTGACGCTGGCCGTGAAACTGCGCAGAAACAGCGCCTTTCCAGCCGCTTTTTCGGCCGGGCCGATCACGCAGAGGCGCTGGTCGCGCCCCTCATAGCCGTCGCAGATCGGGCAGTAGCGCAGCAGCCCGTCGATCACCGCGGGGTCATGCGGCTCGAATTCCGGCCGGTGATCCTTGATTCCTGTGGCGAGCAGGATGCTGCGCGCGGCGAGGCGCCGGTCGTTCACGGTCACCGCGAAACCCGCCTCCTCGCGGCTGAGTTCTGTGGCGAGGCCCCGCCGCATCTCCACCGGATAGGCGCGGAGCTGGGCATCGAGCGCAGCCAGCAGCGTTTGCCCCGACACGCCCTCGCTCGCGCCGGGATAATTATGGGAATGGGGCGCGAGCCGCGCGCGGCTGTCGCCGTCATCGACCAGCAGGATGCGACGCCGGTAGCGCGCGAGATAGAGCGCGGCCGTCTTTCCCGCCGGACCACCGCCGATGATCACGCAATCGAAGGCCGGTCCTGAACCAAGATCTGTCATCCCCGGCCAACGCGGGCGCGCTCCGCCTGTTCATTCCGGCCGTTCGCCGGCCGGTCGGCCGCTACAGCTCTGGCGAGGGCGAGGCCCCGTGGATGCCTCCGAACGGCCCGGCCGGGCGCCGGTTTCCTCCTCCCCCGCTGCAAGCCGCCGTCGCACGCTCGCGAATGCAATGCTCTGGAGGCCGCAATGGCAGCGAATTACTTGGTGACAGGTGGTGCAGGATTCATTGGGCGGTATCTCTGCAAGGAATTGCTGTCCGAGGGGTGGCGCGGGACCAGAATTTCGCCGGCGACCGCACCAATTGGTGGATCCCGAACCGGGCCTGCATAGAGGCGATGCTGCGCAGCGCGGGCCTCGCCGTGCTCGAGCGGCCGGCCGACGACGTCTATCTCTGCCGCGTCCGCTGAGCGGGAACCGCGACCCGCGAGCCGCGTTGCCGCTGTGGCCGGATGGCGCGCAGGAGACCCGACATGGATCGACGTACTCTCGACCCGACCCTCGGCAGCGCCCCGCCGGCGCGTCCGGACCAGGCGCTCGAACGGGCCTCGCTCGCTCTGTCGCGCATGGACCAGGCGCTGTCCGCGCTGCGCAGCCGCTCCGCCCAATCCCAGCCGGGCTCGTCCGGCCACCCGACCGCCTCATCCTCCGGAGCCCGGCATGAACACCGCTAATCTGCAGCTCGAAGGGCTGCTCGTCGTCATGGCCCAGCTGGTGCGGCAGGTCGCCGAGGCAGGCCCTGGCGCGCGCCAGGCGGTGGAGAAGGCGCTGAACGCGGCCGAGGCGACGATCCTCTCCGACGAACAGCGCCGCCGGCAGCTCAGCGACAGCCAGATGGAAGCGATGCTGTTTCCGGTGCGCTATCTCGCCTCGACGCTCGATTCACCGGGTGGCGAGCGCAATTTCTCGCAGACCGCCGCCGATATCGGCCGCAGCAAGAACGGCGCTGCGACGCGGGCTGACTGACTTCACAGCCAGCCTTCGAGCAGCCCCGGCGGCCGGGCGATCATCAGCCAGACGATCGCGAGAACCGCGGCGAAGGCGGGAAAACCGCAGGCGAACCAGGTCCAGAACAGGCGGTGATAGCTGCGCGGCAGCTCCGTGCCGGCCGCCACGGCCGCCTCCGAGAGGTCGCGCAGCCGCATCTGGATCCATACCACCGGCAGCCAGAACAGGCCGGTGACGATATAGAGCACGATCGACAGGACGATCCAGCCCTCCGTCAGGGGGTAGCCGACCGTCCAGGCGAGGCCGACCCCGGTGAGCGGCTGCGCCACCACCGCCGTGGCGGTGAAGACGAAATCCGCCAGCACGACGATCCGCGCCACGGCGGCGATCTTGACGGCCGAGCCGGTGAGATGGGCGATCAGCATGAAGAAGGCGATGCCCGCGCCAGTGCCCAACAGCACGCAGGCGCCGATGATGTGCAGGAATTTCAGCAGGTAATAGCTGGTCATCGGTCCCTCAGCAGCGCCAATGCGACGAGGTTGAGCATGATGATCGGCCAGATCTTCAAGAGCGGCCCCAGCGGCTCGATCCAGAGCCGCGGCAGCAGGATCGATCCGGCCAGCGCATAGAACAGCGAGATCGCCAGCGCCGCATAGAGCCCCCAGCGGCTGGTGCGCCTGATCGCGATGGCGATCCCGATGGCGAGATCGGCGAGCCCGCCCGCTATGACCGCGGGGCCGGACAATGGCCCCGCCCCGCCCTCCAGCATCAAATCGACGCCGATCTGATACCCCGGGCCGATCGAGACCAGCCCGGTGGCGATCCAGAAACCGGCGAAGATCACGAAGATCAGCGGCTTCAGCACATAGAGATCGGCGAACCATTTTTCCTGGACGGAGGCCGGTTCCGCCGCCAGCATCGCCGGCAGGGAGCGCGGCGTGATCCCGGTCGTGCGGGCCCAGGCCTCCGGCTGCTCGCTCGTCGCGCCCCTGACGATCTCCTGCCCGGCGGTCGAGCGCAGCGGCGGCTTCCAGCCGAGGCGCCCGGCGAAATCGCCGAGCCGGTAGAGCAGCGTCGCGAGCCCGAGCGGCAGGACCGTCTCGCGGGCTTTCGGCCGCCCGAGCCAGCGCCGGAAGGCCGCCACCACATCCGGCATGGAGAGCCGGTCCGGCCCCGCCAGATCGAGCGCCACCGGGCCCGCGAAATCCGGCCGCACCGCCCGCGCCACGGTCTCGACCACATCATCCAGCGCGACGACCTGCAGCGGGCCCGTCTGCGGCATCACCGGCAGCAGAGGCAGCGAGGCGAGCCCGCGAAACAGCGCGCTGCCGCCGTAGGCGGGCCGCCCGATCACGACCGATGGCCGCAGGATCACCCAGTCGAGAGCGCTCTCCATCAATGCCAATTCGGCGGCGCGCTTGCTCCCGGAGAATGCCGTCGGCGTCTGCCGGTCGACGCCTATCGCCGAGAGCTGGACGAAGCGCGAGACACCGGCCTGCTCGCAGGCGGCGAAGAGCCGGCGCGGCCCGGCATCCTGCACGGCTTCGACGTCGTCCGCCGGCCCGTCCTGCAGCACGCCGGCGCAGTTGACGACGCAATCGCATCCGGCCAGCACGCCGGCCCAATCCGTAGTTTCGGCTATCGCCAGATCGATGCGGCGCCAGTCGATCCGCGGCGCGGCAAGGCTCGCCTCGCCGATCGCCCGCGCGACGCCTATGACCTCATGCCCGTCAGTCAGCAGCCTGGCGGCGACTGCCGATCCGATCAGCCCCGTGGCTCCGATCACCGTGATGCGCACCCTGCCCTCCCCGCGGTCGGCGCCGAAGCGGCTCCGCTGACAGGCCAATGACGGGGGCGGGTCGCAGTTCCGGGCGGCTCGGCGCCGTCGCCTGGCCCGGCGCCGCAGCCATGATACGCCCGCCGAACTGGATTTGGAAGGCATGGGCATGCGCGGCTTCGGGGAAGCTGACGGCGATCTGCAACGCGGAGGCGGTACGCCCGATATCGAGCCGGTGCGGCATTTGCCAGTCCAGCAGCCAGGCCCGGATGGTCCGCAGCCGCTTCTGCAGGGCCTCGGGCGAGCAGTTCAGGCGGACGGTGAAGGATCCCTCCTCGCCGACGAGGGCGATCGGCAGGGACAGCGCCGAGAGGGGGTCGAAAGTGAAGTGAAGCGTCATCGTCAGGGTCTCCAGGCCGGCCGGCCCGATCGGCATCGGGCAGGCCGCGAGGAGAAATGCGCCGGCCGGCTCGCGGTTCCGCGCGCCGCTCAGAATGCGTCGTCGTCGCGCGCCGACTGGGCCAGAAGCCCGCCCGCGGCCAGGCCGAGCGCCATCGCCACGAAACCGCCGACGACCGAGCGTGTCGACACCGCGAGCTCCCAGCCGGGCGTCAGCCGCTTCGGCACCAGGGCGAAGGCGGCCTGCACAGCAGGACGTAACGCAGGGTCATGAGCGGTCTCCGATCGGCTCCTGATTGGGCTGAACCGCAAAGGCGGCCCGACGTTCCGCGGAACGGGCCCGACCGCCCGGCGTTGATCCCCGACCTTCACACCGCGTGAACAGGCGGAGCGCATTTGTCAGGCCCATACCAGTCCTTCATCCGCAATCTCGAGCAGCGGGACGAACTGACGTCGCAGGAGCGTGCTCTCATCGAGTCCCTGCCGGCCAATATGCGCAGCTTCGAGCGGGGCGAGGAGCTGGTGGTCGAGAACAGCCGGCCGAACCATAGCTGCCTGCTGCTGAGCGGCTTCGCCGGACGCGAGATCATCCTGCGCGACGGCAAGCGGCAGATCGCGGCCGTCAACATCCCGGGCGATTTCGTCGACCTGCACGCGATGCTGCTCAAGGTGATGGACCACACCGTCGTGGCGCTGACGCCGTGCCGCGCCGCCTTCGTCCCGCATGAGGATCTGCGGCGGGTCGTCGCCGAATCCCTGCATCTCGGCCGGCTGCTCTGGCTGATGACCGTCATCGATGCCGCCATCCACCGCGCCTGGATCGCCTCCATCGGCCGACGTCACGCGGGGGCACGCGTCGGCCATCTCGTCTGCGAATTGTTCCTGCGCCTCCAGGCGGTGGGCCTCTCCGAACCCAACCGCCTCGATTTCCCCGTCACCCAATCGGAGCTCGCCGATATGCTGGGGCTCTCGGTGGTCCATGTGAACCGGTCGCTGCGCGAATTGCGCGAGAAGAACCTGCTGGTCTGGCGCGGCAACAAGATCGAGATTCCCGATTTCGCCGCGCTGTCCGGCGCCTGCGGCTTCGAGCCGACCTATCTGAACCTGCACAAGGAGCCGCGCTGAGGCGCGATCTTCGTGAAACCATCCGGCAGCCGCGTGATTTCAGGAATCATGCCGCGCTACTTCTTCGATACGACCAATGGCGAGACGGCCTACGTCGATACGGACGGGATGCATCTCGCCGACGACGAGGAGGCGCGCCGGCACGCGCTGGACGCGCTGCCCGACATGGCGAGCGACGACATGCCCAATGGCGACGACCGCCGGCTGGTCGTGACCGTGCGCGGCGAGGACGGTGCCATGGTCTATACCGCGAGCCTGACCCTGCGCGGCCGCTGGACCCATCGGAAAAGAGGGTGAACGGAGCCGGCGGCGGCGCGCGCCCCAAAGCTTTGTCCCCGACGAGCCGCCGTCAGGCGCCCGCGGACAGCGCCGCGATATAGCGCAGGCGCGCATCGCCATTATCCGCGAGGCCCCGCTTGGCGATCCAGGCGCGGTAGCGCTCGGGCCTGACCGATACGATCTCGACGGCATGGCCGCTGGCGAGCTGTCGATAGACCTCGGAGGACGCCGCCCGGCGCCAGTTTTCATAGGATAGCGCGACCCGGGCGTCGGGCCGGGCGGGCTGCAACTGCTGGAAATCGCTTTCGTGGTACCAGGGCAGCACGACCACGCAGCCCTCGGAGGTACGACCAGGCATGATGCGGTTCCTCCGGCCGGCGATCCCGGCCGAAGCCGCAACCTCATGCTGCGGGGCGCGGTCCGCATTAACAAAAGAGAAGGGAACCTTTCTTCGCCTGCGCGCGAGCACCACATCTTTGACATCCGGACAGGCGAGATTGAGCCGATCCCGCGGCCGTTTCACAGGTTGTCGAAGGTCGCCCGAGGCCGCGTGCGGCGCGACCGCGACCTCCTCCATCCCGCCGCGGCCGACCGCGCTATTCTAGTTGGCTGGCTAAACAAAATCGGCCTATGCTGGACACCGCGAGACCGGCGAAAGCTGCCCCGATTCCGCGAGCCTGACGAGGGCCAACTGACGAGGAACGCCTGGAATGATCACCGCCTCCGCGAGCGCCACCGCGATCCTGGTCCATCTGGCCGGTAGCGTGGCGCTGCTGATCTGGGCCGTGCGGCTGGTGCGCACCGGTGCGATGCGGGCCTTCGGCAGCTCGCTGCGCCAGACGCTGCAGAGCTTCACGGGCAATCGCTTCAGCGCCTTCGGCAGCGGTGTCGGCGTGACGCTCGTCCTGCAGAGCTCGACCGCGACGACGTTGCTGATCTCCTCCTTCGCCGGGCGCAATCTGATCGGCGCCGGAATGGCGCTTTCCGTGCTGCTCGGCGCCAATCTCGGCACGGCGCTCGCGGCCTTCGTCATCTCGCTGGATCTGGGCTGGCTCTGGGGGCTCTGCACGGCCGTCGGCGTCGCGCTCTATCTGGCGCATGACGCCATGGACCGGGCCCGCAATATCGGCCGGATCATCGTCGGGATCGGGCTGATCCTGCTCTCCCTGATCGAGCTCGGCAGCACCGCCTCGGTGCTGGCGCAGTCGCCGACCTTCCGCACGCTGCTCGGCGCGCTCGGCCAGGAGCCCGTGCTCATCCTGCTCGTCGCGGTGGCGGCGACCTGGCTCACCCATTCGAGCATCGCCATCATCCTGCTGATCGCGACCTTCGCGGGCGCGGGAGTGTTTCCGCCCGCGACGGCGCTGGTCCTGGTGATCGGCGCCAATCTCGGCAATGCGCTGATCCCGGTGCTGGCGCAGCTCGGGGCGCCGGCCGCGCAGCGCCGCCCCGCCATCGGCAATCTGCTGACGCGGCTGCTGCTGACCGCCTTGCTGGTGCCGCTGGTCGCGCCGATCAGCGGCTGGATGCTGGCGCTGCCGCTGGACGATGCGCGGCTGGCGCTCGAATTCCATCTGCTGCTGAATCTGGTCGGCGCCCTCGCCTTCCTGCCCTTCGTCGAGCCGATCGCGCGGCTGGCGAAGCGGATCCTGCCGGCCGGCGACATCGCCGAGGTCGCGGCCAGGCCGCGCCATCTCGATCCCGCGGTGCTGGACAGCCCCTCGGAAGCGCTGGCCTGTGCGATGCGCGAAGCGCTGAGCCTCGGCGAGCGCGTGCAATCCATGCTGCAGGATACGCTGACGCTGATCGCGACCAACGAGCTGAAGCTGTCGCGCAGCATCGCCGCCGCGGATGACAGCGTCGATGCCATCCACGAATCGATCAAGCTCTATCTCGTGCGGCTCTCCCGCAACGAGCTCGGCGAGGAGGACAGCCGACGCCTCTACGAGCTGATCGCGGTGATCACCAATCTCGAGCATATCGGCGACATCATCGACAATAATCTGCGCGATCTCGCGGAGAAGAAGATCCGCAAGGGCTACACCTTCTCGGCCGAGGGGCTGGCTGAAATCCGGGATTTCCACGGCCGCGTCTATGCCGGGCTCGTCCTCGCGCTCAACGTCTTCGCCAGCCGCGATCTCGCCCTCGCGCGCCAGCTCTTCGCGGAGAAGGCGGTGATCAGGGATGCCGACCGGCGCGCCACCGAGAGCCATTTCCTGCGGCTGCGCAGCGGCCGGCCCGAATCGATCGAGACCAGCGCGATTCATCTCGACATCATCCGCGACCTCAAGCGCATCCATGGCCATGCCGCGGCGATCGCCTATCCGATCCTCGAAAGCGCCGACGCCCTGCGCGAGAGCCGCCTGAAGGACGGCAAGGACAGCCGCGCCGCACCGGCACAGGATTTGCTAGTCACGACCGGTGGCTCGCGCGGGTGAAGCGCTCCGCGGCGCGCCGCGACGCCTTGCCGGCGACGGCCTGATCTGATTGTTGACGCGGCCGGGCCGCGTCACGCAGGCTGCCCGGCAGGACGGGTGCCGCCCGGAGGTCCGACGAAGACGCGATGAGCCAGAGACGCCCCGAACCCACACCGGCCCGGCGCATCGAGCCGCTGGCGACCCTGCCGCTGTTCCACAAGCTGGACGGGCGACGCGTGGTGCTGGCCGGCTCCGGCGAGGGCGCGGTCTGGAAGGCGGAGCTCCTGGCTGCGGCCGGGGCGCAGCTGCATGTCTTCGCCGGCGACCTCGGGGCGGATTTCGCGGGACTCGCGGCGGACCCGCCGGCGGGGACGGTGATCGTCCACCACCGCGGCTGGGAGCCTCGCGATCTCGCCGGTGCGGCGCTGGCGATCGGCGATCTCGCCGATGAGAGCGACGCCGCCGCCTTCGCCGCCGCCGGCCGCGCGGCCGGCTGCCCGGTCAACGTCGTCGACAAGCCGGCCTATTGCGACGTCTCCTTCGGATCGCTGGTCAACCGGTCGCCGCTGATCGTCGCGATTTCCACCGATGGCGCCGCGCCGGTCTTCGGCCAGGCGATCCGCGCCAAGATCGAGGCGCTGCTGCCCGGCCGGCTCAAATCCTGGGCCGAGGCGGCGCGGGCGTGGCGGCCGGCCGTCCAGGCGCGCGAGCTGCCCTTCGCGCTGCGCCGCGCCTTCTGGGAAGGCTTCACCCGCCGCGCCTTCGAGGCGGAGCATGCGCCCGAGGAGAGCGACCGCACCGCCCTCTTCGCTTCGCTGGAGCGGCTGGAGACCGCGCGATCCGGCACCGGGCGGGTCTCGCTTGTCGGTGCCGGTCCGGGCGATCCCGATCTCCTGACGCTGAAGGCGATCCGCGCTCTGCAGAGCGCCGACATCATCCTCTATGACGATCTGGTCTCGGCCGGCGTGCTCGAGCTGGCGCGGCGCGAGGCCAAGCGCATGCTCGTCGGCAAGACCGGCCACGGCCCGTCCTGCAAGCAGAGCGACATCAACGCGATGCTGGTCCAGCTCGCCGGCCAGGGCAAGCATGTGGTGCGGCTGAAGAGCGGCGATCCCGGGATTTTCGGCCGCGCGGGCGAGGAGCTCGACGCCTGCGCCGCCGCCGGCATCCCCGTCGCGATCATTCCCGGCATCTCGGCCGCGCAGGGTGCGGCTGCGGCGCTCGGCCTCTCCCTCACCCATCGCGACCATGCCAGGCGGCTGCAATTCGTCACGGGCCATGCCCGCGACGGGCAGCTGCCGGCCGATCTCGACTGGCAGGCGCTGGCCGATCCCGCCGCGACGACGGTAATCTACATGCCGCGCGCCACGCTCGCGCTGTTCCGCGAGAAGGCGCTCGCGGCGGGGCTGAGCCCGGAGACGCCCGCCATCGCGGTGCTGGCCGCGACCCGGCCCGACGAGATCAGGCTCGCCGCCACGATCGCCACGCTGCCGGAGCGCCTGGACGAGCTGCCGGCGAAAGGTCCTCTTCTCGTCCTGATCGGCTGGAGCATGAACCCGGCCGCCGCGCTCGCCGCCGCCAGCCGCCTCAGCGCCTGAACCGCTGCGCCCGAAGCAGGCTGGTTCTGCGCCCCGCCGTCTCGCGCTCGCCATGTGGAGACGCTAGACAGGCGCTTCGCAGCCGGAGGATGAGCCGATGAAAGCACGCGCGAAATGGGTCGAAGGCATGGCCTTCATGGGCGAGGCCGGCAGCGGCCATGCCGTCATCATGGATGGTGCGCCTGAATATGGCGGGCGCAATCTCGGCATCCGCCCCATGGAGATGCTGCTGATCGGGCTGGCCGGCTGCACCGGTTTCGACGTCGTGCAGATCCTCAAGAAGGGCCGCGAACCCGTCACCGGCTGCGAGGTCGAGGTCGAGGCCGAACGCGCCACCGAGGATCCGAAGGTCTTTACCAAGATCCATCTCGCCTATCGGATCAGCGGGCGCGGGCTGTCCCCGGCCAAGGCCGAGCGCGCGGTCTCGCTGTCGAAGGAGAAATACTGCTCCGCCTCGATCATGCTCGGCGCCACCGCCGAGATGAGCTACGCGATCGAGATCGTCGACGACTTGCAGAAGGTGGCGGCGGAATGAGCGACACCACCCTGTCCGGCCTGATCACGGCCGAGGCCCTGGCGGAGCATCTGGCGACGCCCGACCTCGTCATCCTCGACATTCGCTCCAGCGTCGATGGCGGCGGCAAGGCGGCCTTCGAGGCCGGCCATCTGCCCGGCGCGGTCCATACCGATTATGTCGCCGATGGCTGGCGCGCCAAGGTCGGCGCCGCGCCCGGCCTGCTGCCGCCGCTCGATCATCTCGCCGGGCTCGCGGGGCGGCTCGGCATCCGCCCGCAGAGCCAGGTGGTCATCGTCCCCGCCGGGGTCAGCGCCATGGATTACGCCGCCGCGGCGCGGGTCTACTGGACGCTGAAGACGATGGGCCATGGCCAGCAGGCCATTCTGGACGGCGGCTTCAAGGGCTGGAGCGACCAGGGCCGCCCGGTCGAGGCCGGAGCCTCGAGCCCCGTCGCGGCCGCGCCCTATCCGGTGGTGATGCAGCAGCGCCTGCGCAGCACGGCCGATGCGACGCTGGTCGCCTCACGCTCGCGCCTCGCCACCCTGGTCGATGCTCGCGCCGCCAGCTATTTCGAGGGCCGCGAGAAATCGCCCGATGCCGCCCGCCCGGGCCGCATTCCGGGCGCCGTCTCCCGCGACTACACCCAGGCCTTCGACCCCGATACCGGCCGGCTGAAGCCGGCCGCGACCCTGGAGGCGATTTTCGGCAGCGTGCCCAAGGGTCCGGTGATCAGCTATTGCAACACCGGCCATACCGCCGCCCTCGCCTGGTTCGTCCTGTCGGAGGTGCTGGGGCGCGAGGAGGTCGCGCTCTATGACGGCTCGATGAGCGACTGGACGCAGGATCCCGACCGGCCGGTGCAGACAGGACCCGCCGGCTGACCGGCGGCGCGGCGCCCCATCCGCGAGGCGGGCGCCGCGCTATCCGCCTCCGGATTTGCAAAATCGCCGAAAAACCGTCAAAGGAAGCCGCATCAGCGCAGGCCTGATGCCGCGCCTTCCCGTTCCCGATCCCCAGGTCTGCCGCCGATGAACGCTGTCGCGCCGAAAATCTCGTTCGTCTCGCTCGGCTGCCCCAAGGCGCTGGTCGATTCCGAGCGCATCATCACCTCGCTGCGCTCCGAGGGCTACGAGCTCAGCAAGAGCCATGCGGGCGCCGACCTCGTCATCGTCAACACCTGCGGCTTCCTCGACTCGGCCAAGGCGGAGTCGCTGGAGGCGATCGGCGCTGCCATGGCCGAGAACGGCAAGGTCATCGTCACCGGCTGCATGGGCGCCGAGCCGGAGCAGATCCGCGAGGCCTTCCCCAATATCCTCGCGATCACCGGCCCGCAGGCCTATGAGAGCGTCGTCTCAGCCGTGCATCAGGCCGCGCCGCCGCGCCACGACCCCTTCGTCGATCTCGTCCCCGACCAGGGCATCAAGCTGACGCCGCGCCACTACGCCTATCTCAAGATCTCGGAGGGCTGCAATAATCGCTGCAGCTTCTGCATCATCCCGAAGTTGCGCGGCGATCTGGTCTCGCGGCCGATCGCGGATGTGCTGCGCGAGGCCGAGAAGTTGGTGAAGGCCGGCGTCAAGGAGCTGCTGGTGATCTCGCAGGACACCAGCGCCTATGGTCTCGACATCCGCTATGCGCCCTCGCTCTGGAAGGACCGCGAGGTGCGCACCCGCTTCTTCGAGCTGGCGCGCGAGCTCGGCCAGATGGGGGTCTGGGTGCGGATGCACTATGTCTACCCCTACCCGCATGTCGACGAGGTCATCCCGCTGATGCAGGAAGGCCTGATCCTGCCCTATCTCGACATCCCCTTCCAGCACGCATCTCCCAATGTTCTCAAGGCGATGAAACGCCCTGCTCATCAGGACAGGACGCTGGAGCGCATCCAGAAATGGCGCTCGATCTGCCCCGACCTCGCCATCCGCTCGACCTTCATCGTCGGCTTCCCCGGCGAGACGGAGGAGGATGTGCAGTTCCTGATCGACTGGCTGAAGGAGGCCAGGCTGGAGCGCGTCGGCTGCTTCAAATACGAGCCGGTGAAGGGCGCGCCGGCCAATGATCTCGGACTGCCGCTGGTCCCGGAGGAGGAGAAGGAGGCGCGCTGGCACCGCTTCATGAAGGCCCAGGCCGAGATCAGCACGCGCATCATCCGCAACCGCGTCGGCAAGCGTCTGCAGGTGATCATCGACGAGGCCGGCCCGACCGTCGCGAAGGGCCGCTCGAAATGGGACGCGCCGGAGATCGACGGCGCCGTCTATGTCGCCAGCCGCCGGCCGCTGCGGCCGGGCGACATGGTGACGGTGAAGATCGAGCGCGCCGACGCCTATGATCTGCACGGCGTGGCCGTCTGAGACATCAGGGCTTGCGGCAGAGATAGCGGACCTGCCGGCCATCGGCCCGGGCGATCAGCAGCGTGTCGCCCGCCGAGCAATCCGCATCGAACTGCACCCGTCGCGGCTGTTCGCAGACCGAGCCGGCGCATTGCTCGTAGCGCTGGCTGCTCGCCGCCACGGCCCGGCCGAGCCTGGCCTGGCGTTCGGCATCGGCGCGGATCACCGCCAGGACCGAGGGATCGCCGCCACCGCCGCCCTGCCCGCCATTGCCGCCGCTCTGCTGGGCGAGCGCGACCGTGGCGATGGTGAGCGAAGCGAGGGCGAAGCCGACAAAACGAATGCTGCGGATCATGACATCTCTCCCGATGGACGTCAGCACGCGCTGACCCCCATTGGTCGCGGCAGCCCGCGAGCAGGTTCACAGTCGGGAGCGGAAAATTTCAGCGCGGCCGCGGAGCCGCCGGACCGGGCATCAGCCGCCGCCCCAGCCACCAGCCGAGACGCTGCGCCAGCATCGCCAGCGCCAGCGCGTAGCCGAGCAGCGCCAGCATCCAGCTCAGCGCCGTCAGGCTCAGCGCCCCCAGCACCAGGGCGCCGCGGCCGAGCAGGGCCAGGGTCGCCCGGGCGCTCTTGCCCTTCGCCGTGACCAGCCGCGCGGCGCGGCCGAGATCGGCGGGATGATCGGCCACAGCGAGGACCTGGCGCAGGCCGCGCTGGCCGATGCGTCGATGCAGTTGCGCCGCATCCTGCCCGAGCGCAGCGAGGCGCGAGATCGCGACCGGGCGGAGGATGGTCGAGGCCGCGCCGCGCGCCGCCGCGAGCTCCAGGCGCCCCGCCGCCGCCAGGGTCGCCTGCAGCGCCGGCCGATCGATCGCGTCGACCGCCGCCCGGCCGAGGCTGGCGCCGAGCCGCGGCGACAGCCATTTCGCCTTGGTCGCCGCCTTGACCAGGCTCAGCCCGTTGCGAGCCGGCAGGGCGCCGCCCAGGCTGACCCAGGTCGCGGCGCTGATCGCCAGGCCACCGGCCGCGAGCAGCAGCACCGTCATGTCCGTCGCCTCGCCGCCGAGCCATTTGCGGCCCTCCCCGGCGAGGTCGCGCAGATCGCCGAAGCCGGTGAGATCGCCCGCCAGCGCTCCGGCGAGCGCCGCGCCGCTGTCGCGCTGCCCGCCCCAGAAACCCTGGCCGAAATCCCGGATCGCGATGTCGTTTGCACGCGCCTCGAGCTCCGCCAGGCCTCGGCGCTGCGCATCGGCCACGGCGCTGCCGCGCTCCTCGGCCAGCGCGATGAAGCTGCGGGCGAGATCGGCGTCTCCGGCCGCCAGCGCCGCGTCGATCTCGCCGGCGAGCCGCGCCGGCGTCGCCACATTCTCCAGCCGCAGGGAAGACAGCGCCGCGGGATCCTCCGCCGCCGCCAGCAGCTGCCAGTGGCGCAGGCCCTGCGGCACGAGCAGGAGCCCGCCGGCGATGCCGAAGGCGAGCGCGAAAGCGACAGCGATGGCCTTCACGATGGGCTGGTCCCGGTGAGATGACGGCTCCGGCGGGCGGAACCGTCCCGCCCTAGCGGGCAAAGGCGGCGCAATTGCGCTGCCGGACGCAGCTCAGGGGATCAGCACCGTCGAGCCGGTGGTGCTGCGGCCCTCGAGCGCGATCTGCGCCTGCGCCGCCTCCTTCAGCGGGTAGGTCGCGTTCACCGGCACGGTGACCTTGCCCGAGGCGACGGTGGCGAAGAGATTGGCCGCCATCTCGACCATGGTCTCGCGCCTGGCGATATGGGTGAACAGCGTCGGCCGCGTCACATAGAGCGAGCCCTTGGGGCCGAGCAGGCCGAGATTGAACGGCTCGACCGCGCCGGACGCATTGCCGAAGCTGGCGAGCAGGCCGAAGGGCCGCAGCGTGTCGAGCGACTTCAGGAAGGTGTCCTTGCCGACGCCGTCATAGACGACGTCGCAGAGCTTGCCGCCGGTGATCTCCTTGACCCGCGCCACGAAATCCTCCTCGCGATAGAGGATCGTGTGATGCGCGCCATGAGCGGCGGCGAGCTCGGCCTTCTCCTGCGAGCCGACCGTGCCGATCACCGTCGCGCCCAGCGCCTTGCCCCATTGGCAGAGGATCAGCCCGGTGCCGCCCGCTGCCGCATGGACGAGGATGGTGTCGCCGGGATTCACCTTATAGGTGCGGTGGAGCAGGTATTCCGCCGTCAGCCCCTTCAGCATCATGCTCGCGGCCGCCTCGTAGGACACGGCCTCCGGCAGCGCCACCACCGAATTCACGGCGACGATCCGCTCCTCGGCATAGGAGCCGAGCGTCGCGACATAGGCGACGCGGTCGCCGGGCTTGAACTCCGTGACGTTGGGCCCGACCGCCAGCACCTCGCCCGCCGCCTCATTGCCGGGGACGAAGGGCATTTGCGGCACGGGATAGAGGCCGGTGCGGAAATAGGTGTCGATGAAGTTCAGCCCGATGGCGCGGTTGCGGATGCGCACCTCGCCCGGCCCCGGCGGCGGCAGGGTGATCTCCTCCCATTGCAGCACCTCGGGCCCACCATGCTTGTGGATGCGAATGGCCTTGACCATGATCTCGTCCTCTCTGTTTCGGGCGCGACCATAGGCAATTCCCCCGCCGCCCGCCACAGCGCCCTGCCATGCAGCCCGATCCCAGGCCCTGGCTCTTGGGCGCATGGGAGCGGCGACGTGGACCATGGCCAAGCCCCGCATTCTCGGCTAGCCCAGAACCATGGACAGCACGGAACAGAAGACCGAGGTCGCGATCGTCGGGGCCGGTGCGGTGGGGCTGGCAGCGGCGCTGCTGCTGGCGCGGGATGGGCGGCGGGTGACGCTGCTGGGCAGCCCCTTCGTCCCGCGCGACGGGCGCACCGTCGCCCTGCTCGACGGCTCCTGGCGGCTGCTGGAAGAGCTCGGCGTCACGCCGGCGCTCGCCGAGAACGCCGCGCCGCTGGCGGTGATGCGGCTGGTCGACGATACCGGCAGCCTGTTCCGCCAGCCCCCGGTCGAGTTCCGGGCGACGGAGGTCGGGCTGCCCGCCTTCGGCTGGAATGTCGAGAATGCCGAACTGGTCGCGGCGCTCGCCGCCAGAGTGGAGGCGACGCCGGGAATCGTCGTGCGGCCCGCCATGGTCGAGACCGTGACCCTGGGCAACGACGCCGTCACCCTCGCTGGTCCCGAACTCGCGCCGATTCGCGCCGCGCTGGTGGTCGGGGCCGATGGCCGCCAGTCGCGCATGCGCCAGGCCGCCGGAATCGCGGCGCAGGAATGGCGCTACCCCCAGATCGCGCTGACGGCGATCCTCGGCCATCGCCGCGACCATCACGACACCTCGACCGAATTCCACACCCGCGCCGGCCCCTGCACGCTGGTGCCGCTGCCGGGCCGGCGCTCCTCGCTGGTCTGGATGATGGCGCCGGAGGCCGCCGAACGACGCGCCGCGCTGGACGATGCGGCTTTCGCCCGGGCCGTCGAGACGCAGACGCATTCCCTGCTCGGCGCGATGACGGTGATCGGCGCGCGCGGGCGCATCCCGATGGGAGGGCTCGGCGTCGCGCATTTCGCGGCGTCGCGCATCGCGCTCGTCGGCGAGGCCGCGCATGTGTTCCCGCCGATCGGCGCGCAGGGCCTCAATCTCGGCCTGCGCGACGTGATGGCGCTGCGCGACGCGCTGCGCGCGGCAGACGATCCCGGCAGCGCCGCGGCGATGGCGGCCTATGACCGCTCGCGGCAGGGCGATGTCCGGCTGCGGACGGGTGCGGTCGACATGCTCAACCGCACCTTGCTCACCGATCTCGTGCCGGCCGATCTGCTGCGCGGGGCCGGTCTCCTCGCCCTGTCGCGTCTCGGCCCGCTGCGGCGGCTGGTGATGAAGCAGGGGCTCGCCGGCGGCGGGCGGCGCTAGCTCCGGCGCACAAGCTCGCGGGCCGGCTCAGGCGCGCAGGCCGGCGGCGGGGCTGTCGCGGAGCACGGCCAGCGCGGGGATCAGCGAGAGCAGCGCGGCGAGGCCCAGGAAACCCAGCAGCAGCCGCGCATCCTCGCCGGCCCAGCCGAGCTCCATGGCGATGCCGGTCGCCGCGGCGAGATGGCCGGAGACGAGACGGGCGATCGCGATGCCGAGGCCTATACCCAGACCGAGCCCGGCCAGGAACAGCAAAAACATCTCGCCCCAGATGATGGCGATCACGGCGCGCAACGGGGCGCCGATGGCACGCAGCGCCGCGATCTGGCGCCGGCGCGAGCCGATATGGATGATCGCCACCAGCAGGATCGCGGCCAGGACGAGCCCCTGCGTCGCCATGGCGAAACCCAGCAGGATGCGGCGGCCATCGCCCAGCGTACGGTAGAGACGCGTGAGAACCTCGGCCGGAAACACAGCCAGCGTCGTCTCGCTGCGGTATTCGCGGCGCAGCCGATAGGCGTCGGCGACGTTGCGCGGCTTCACCACCACCGCCGGGACCGGCGGCGTCTGCGCATCGAAGCGCTCGTCCAGCGCGGCGTCGCGATCGATCGGCCCATGGCGGTGAAGCTGCCTGCGCTGCTCCGCCACGGTCGCCGCCAGCGGCTCGCGCAGCCTCGCCGGAAAGCCGGCACCGCCGCCACCGTCACGCCGGCCATACCCCTCCTCCAGCGTTATTCCCGGCCGCTCCAGCCCATGCAGCGCCCAGACGGCGCGGATCGGCACCAGGATCGCCCTGTCCCAGGCCGTGCCGCTCGGGCTCATCCTGCCGGTCACGGTATAGGCGATGGCGGTATGGGTCTCGCTCGCGCTGCCGGGCGCGCCATGCAGCGGCTTGATCTCGGCGCCGACGGACAGCGGCACATCCGCGCCGACCACCGCCTCTCCGAGCCGGGCGAAGAGCGCGCCCTCCGCCAGTCGCGGCGACAAGGCTTCGACGAGCGCCGTCGTCGTGCCGACGATCGGATGTCCGAGGCTGGAATCGCCGAAACCGACGGGCGCCGCCCAGGCGACACGCGGATCCGCCGCCAGCTTCGCGAATACCGCCCCCGGCATCAGGGGCAGCGGCGCCGGCTGCAGGAAAACCACTGACAGCGCCAATTGCGTCTCGCTGCCCGCCGCGCCCACCAGCAGATCGAATCGGTCCGCCGCCCGCGCGCTGCCTTGCCTGACGGCGCGCTCCTGCAGCGTGACGGCGACCGACAGCGCGACCGAGAGGCCGATCAGCGCGATCACCGCGAGGGCGCCAGCCGCAAACCGCCTGAGATCGGCGAGGATGAAGCCGATCACGCCGCGCGATCCTGCACGGGATCGGCCAACACCCGGCCGGCGTCGAGGCGGATCTGCCGGCCGAGCCGCTCGGCCAGCGCGGCATCATGGGTGACGACGATCAGCGTCGCCCCGCACTCCTCCGCCAGGCCCAGCAGCATCTGCGCCACGTCCCGGCCGGCGCTGCGGTCGAGGCTGGCGGTCGGCTCGTCGGCGAGGACGATCTGGGGGCGGCCGAGCAGCGCGCGCGCCACCGCCACGCGCTGCATCTCGCCGCGCGACATCGTCTCGACCGCCTGCCGCGGCCGCGCGATCCGCGCGATGTCGAGCAGCGAGCGCGCCCGCTCCGCCTCCTCTCCGCTCAGGCGCCGGGAGAGGCGGATCGGCAGCACGACATTGTCGAAGGCGGAGAGCCCCGGGAACAAATGAAACTCCTGCAGCACGAGGCCGATGCTGCGGGCCCGGAACCGGTCGCGCTGCAGCGCCGAGAGCCGGGCGAGGTCGGTGCCGCCCCAGCTCAGCCTGCCCCGGGTGATCGGCGCCAGCCCGGCCAGCACGTTGACCAGCGTGCTCTTGCCGCTGCCGGAGCCGCCGGTGACGGCGAGGCTCGCCCCTTTGGGGAGATGCAGCCGCGCGATCGACAGCGCCGCCGCGTCGAGCCCGGGGAAGCGGACCTCCAGCCCCTCGATCTCCAGCGCCGGCATCGCTCAGACCGGAGCCACGCTGGCGTCGCGCAGCCGCAGCTGGCTGGCGAAGCCGGTATCGGGATCGGTCCAGGCGCCGCATTCGAGCCGGCCTCGCGCCAGCACCACCATATCCACCGGAACGACGGCGAGCGCACGCCGGAGATAGACCACGATGATGTTGTCCGGCCAGGAGGCGTCCGTCTCGCAGAACGGGCATGTCGCCATCGGGCTCTGGGTCAGGACGAAGAAGGCCGCCTCCGCCTTCAGCGGCGGCGCCATGAACCCCCTGACCGCGACCTCGCGCCCGACGAGCCGCGCGACCTTCGCCGAGAACTCCAGCTGCATCGCGCCGAAATCCTTGTAGAGCTCCTCGAAATCGAGATCCTCCGCTGCTGGAGCCCAGCCTGCTTGAGCCCGGCCCGCCAGAGCAGACGCCGGCAGCGCCGCCAGCGCCAGCAGCGTCTGGCGGCGGGTCGCAGCCGCCCCGAGAACCCGGCGCACATGGCTGGCCGTCCCGATCATGAGATCATCGCACCCGATCCCGCGCCGCCCGCCTCCTGCAAGCGCGCTGTCATTGCCGTCGGGCTCTAGACGGGGTCGATGACGCTGGTGTTACAGCGCCGCGTCGCCGCCGGCCGGGCGGCTGATGACGGTTTCCTCGATCGACCCTGGAGCTGGTAAAGCCTCCTCGCTCCCGCCCAGAAGCCGCTGCGTATCGGCCCCGCTCGCCGGCACGGGGCGCAGGCGTTCGGCCTGCTCGCGAAACAGCGGCGCCAGCGGCAGCGGCGTCGAGACGAGGCGGCGCCCTCCCGGCTCCTCGGCCTGCGCGTCGAAGAGGCCGCGCAAGGTGCCATGCGGATCCGCCACCGCCTCCGCCAGCGTTCGGACGACGGTGCAGCAGCAATCCAGCGGCTCCAGCAGCGCGCGCCAATGCTGCGCCGTCCGGCCGGCGATGATCGCGGTGACGGCCTGGCGGGTCGCCTGCGCATCGCGGCGATCGTCGCGCAGCGCGCCGTCCAGCCCGATCGCCTCGCAGAAGACCTCCCAGAATTTCGGCTCCAGCGCGCCCACGGCGAGGAACCAGCCATCCTGCGTCGGATACAGCCCGTAGCGCGGGCTGGCGCCGGTCAGCAGCCCCTCGCCGCCCGCGGGATAGCGGCCGCTCGCCTGGCCCTGCGCCAGCCCGTACCAGGCGAAACAGGCCATGGCGTCGGTCATCGCGATGTCGAGATGGCAGCCGCGCCCGCTGCGCTCGCGCTGGCGCAGCGCCAGCAGGATGTTCATCACCGCCGGCATCGCCCCGCCCGCGATATCGGCGACCAAAGGCGGCGGCAAAGGCGCCGGCCCGCCCTGTTGCAGGCCCTGCCCCAGGAGCCCGCCGATCGCCTGGTAGTTGATGTCGTGGCCCGCCTGCTGCGCGCGCGGGCCGGTCTGGCCATAGCCGCTGATCGAGACCTGGATCAGCCGCGGGTTCAGCGCCGACAGCACCTCCGGGCCGAAGCCCAGCCGTGCCATCACCCCGGGCCTGAACTGCTCGATCAGAATATCCGCCTTCTCGATGAGCGGGGTCAGCCGGCCGAGCGCGTCACCGGCCTTGAGATCGATCTCGACGCTCTCCTTGCCGCGGTTGAGCACGGCGAAGGGGGCCGAGCTCTCGCCGAAACGCGGCGGGAAGCGGCGCATATCCTCGCCGCCCGGCCGCTCGACCCGGATGACCCGCGCCCCCGCCTCGGCCAGGAACAGGCTCGCCATCGGTCCGGGCAGCAGCGTCGAGAAATCGAGGACCAGCAGATCGTCCAGCGGCAGCATCGCGGCCCTCTCGGATGCGGCCGGCGGCGGCCGTCAGGGAAACAGATCGGCGCTCATCGTGCCCGTCTTCACCAGCCAGAGAAAGCCCGTCAGCGTCACCATCGAGACGATGGTCCCGACCAGGATGCAGGCCGAGGCCCGCTCGATGCCGATCCGGTACTGGGTCGCGATCATGAAGATGTTCAGGGCCGGCGGCAGCGCTGCCATGATCACCGCCGCGAAGATCCAGTTGTCGGGGAAATCGCCGATGGCCGAGACCAGCACCCAGACCAGCAGCGGGTGCAGGATCAGCTTGATCACCACCAGCGCCGGAACCTCGCCCGGCATCTTGCGGATCGGCCGCAGCGCTACGGTCACGCCGAGCAGGAACAGCGCGCAGGGCGCGGCGGCCTGCGAGAGCCACAGCGTCATCTTGTCGACGGCCGTGGGCAGAGCGAGGCCGAGATAGGCGGCGATCACCCCCGCCACGGTGGCGACGTTGAACGGATGCGTCACCACCTTCCAGACCACCTCGCCGGCCGTCGACAGGAAGCTCTTGTTGGAGACGCCCGCCACGCCCATCAGGAACGGGATCAGCGAGAACAGCAGGATGTTGTCGAAGACGAAGATCAGCACCACCGGCGCGCTGGCGGAGGGGCCGAGCGCCGCCAGGATGAGCGGCGGCCCCATATAGCCGATATTCGAATAGGAGCCCGCGACCCCCTGCATCACCGCCTGCGGCATGTCTCCGCCGGTATGCTTCAGCCCCACCGCGAAGGACAAGGCGAAGGCGCAATAGGTGGAGAGCGTGGTCGCGATGACGAAGCCCCAATTGCTGAGCTCGCTCAGCGGCTTGTCGGCGATCAGCCGGTAGAACAGGCAGGGCAGCGCGATGTAGATCAGGAAATATTGCAGCCAGGCCAGCCCCTCCTCCGGGAGGCGCTTGTAGCGGCCGATGACATAGCCGAGCAGGATCAGCCCGAAGAAGGGCGCGACCAGATTGAACAGGCTGACGAGATCGGCCATGCGGCGAGCGGGCCTCGAAGCGGCGGAGCATCCGGCCTGCGAGGCCCGACGGAAATGGCGTTCCCCGAAGCCTCTAGCGATTTGCCGGGCGGAAGCAAAGGCCCGGCGATGGCAGGTAGGGGGCCGCTTCGTCGCATGCGGTGCGATCGCGCCGTCAAGTGCGCGCAAAGCGCGAGGACAGGATGCCTAGGACAAAAATCCTCGATGGCTGACTAGGCAGAAATCCCTATCCGGCCACCTCCCCCCAAAAAGACGCGGTGGACGCGGCAGTGCCGCTCCGCCAGATTGCGGCGATGCAGCATGGAGCCGCGCCGTGACCGTCAAAACACCCCGCCAGTTCTTCCGCCCGCTCGCCATCGGCGCGCCGGAGCCCTATCGCGAGCTGCCGCTGCGTCTCGAACGGATGATCCATTTCGTGCCGCCGCATCTGGAAAAGCTGCGCGCCAAGGTCGGGGAGCTGGCGGGCCAGGTCGATGTCGTGCTCGGCAATCTCGAGGATGCGATCCCGGTCGAGGCCAAGCAGGCGGCCCGCGACGGCTTCATCGCCATGGGTCGGGCGGTGGATTTCGGCCGCACCGGGCTGTGGACCCGGGTCAATGCGCTGAACTCGCCATGGTTTCTCGACGATATCGACGCGATCCTCTCCAGCATCGGCGGCAAGCTCGACGTGGTGATGGTGCCGAAGGTCGAGGGGCCCTGGGACATCCATTATGTCGACCAGCTGCTGGCGCAATACGAGGCGCGCTGCCAGCTGCCCAAGCCGATCCTGATCCACGCCATTCTGGAAACCGCGGAGGGGGTGAAGAATGTCGAGGCGATCGCCACCGCCTCGCCGCGCATGCATGGCATGAGCCTGGGCCCGGCCGATCTCGCGGCCTCGCGCGCGATGAAGACCACCAGGGTCGGCGGCGGCCATCCGGAGTACAAGGTCCTCGCCGATCCCGGCCTCGAGGGCGCGCCCCGCGCCGTCGCCCAGCAGGATCTCTGGCATTACACTCTGGCCAAGATGGTGGATGCCTGCGCCGCGGCCGGGATCAAGCCCTTCTACGGCCCCTTCGGCGACTTCGCCGACGGTGCGGCCTGCGAGGCGCAGTTCCGCAATGCCTTCCTGCTCGGCTGTGCCGGCGCCTGGACCCTGCACCCCTCGCAGATCGCGATCGCCAAGCGGGTCTTCAGCCCCGATCCCGACGAGGTCGCCTTCGCCCGCCGCATCGTCGAGGCCATGCCCGACGGTTCGGGCGCCGTCATGCTCGACGGCAAGATGCAGGATGACGCGACCTGGAAACAGGCGAAGGTGATGCTCGACCTCGCCCGCCAGGTCGCCGAGCGCGATCCGGAGCTGGCCGCGCGCTACGGCTTCGGCTGAGGCTGCCGCGGCTGCCGACGCGTCCCGGCCCGGAGCGCCGCTTCGCGGCCACCCCGTTGTTCCCGCAGCGAAACCGGCTGCTTCATGCCTTCCAGGCCAGCCGCTTGCGCCCGCGCCGATTTCGACGCAATTGGAACGCAATCCTCAAGCAAGCGATTGCTTGACATGGCCCCCGCCCCGGGGGCCGCTACAGCAGGATGGATTCGCATCGACATGGAAGCCCGCTCGGCCAAGTTCAGGATCGGCCAGGTAGTCAAGCATCGCGTCTATCCGTTTCGCGGTGTGATCTTCGACGTCGATCCGGTTTTCGCCAATACCGAGGAATGGTGGCTCGCCATTCCCGAGCATCTCAGGCCCTCGAAGGACCAGCCCTTCTACCATCTCTTCGCCGAGAACGAGGAGGCGGAATATGTGGCCTATGTCTCCGAGCAGAATCTCGTGATCGACGATTCCGGCCAGCCGATCCGCCACCCCCAGGCCAAGGAGTATTTCCGGCGCGACCGCAAGGGCCGCTACACGCTGGACCGCGCCGGGCTGAACTGAGCCGAGGCCGCTTCGCAGCCGCCGCGCGCCCATCCTTCTGTGCGACGAAAAAGGCCGGCCCCTCGCAGGGCCGGCCTTTTCGTATCGTGCCGTGCGCGGCGCCGTGGCTCAGGGCTTGGGAGCCGCGCCGGGGGCCGGGGCCGGAGTAGCGGGGGCCGGAGCGGCCGCGCCGGCATCCGCGCCGCCGCCGCCGAGCCGCTTGCGCAGCTCCTCCTGGCGCTTGGCCAGCTCGTCCTGCAGCGCCTTCTGCTGGTCTTCCAGCACCTTCGGGTCGATCGGCGCTCCGTCGAAGCCCTTGGCGAAATCGGCCAGCGGGATCTGGAACGAGACTTCGCGCGCGCCCTGGTTCTGGACGCTGACGCTCAGCGTGCTGCCCTTCTTCATCTGGTTGATGAAGTCGTTGTTGACCTGCGCTTCGGCGAAGCAGCCATTGGGGAAGCAGATCGCGTATTTGCCCGGCATCGGCGAGCCGTTGTCGACGCCGAAGCGGATACCCGGATTGATCAGCAGGCCGAGCGGCATCAGGAAGCGGACGATGCGGTTGGCGTCGCCCTTGACGTCGTAGATCGCGACCGCCAGCACGGGCTGGCCCTGATCCGAGACGAAATCGCGGGTGGTGTAGCAGATTTCCTTGTTGGCGGCCTGGTCCTTGCCGCAGACCTTGGTCCAGCTGGTCTGCGAGGGCTCCGGCTTCACCTGCACGACGGAGGGGCCCGTCGGCTGCTGCTGCTGCTGGGCCGGCGCCTGCTGGGCGGGCTGCTGCTGGGCCGGGCGCTGCGCCGGGCGCTGCTGTGGCTGCTGGGCGAGCGCGGCGAAGGGGGCGAGGCCGACCGCGGCGCTGAGAACCACGCTCATCGCGCGCAACGGCATACGAACAGAAGCGGACATCATCTCTTATCCTTACCAGGCGAATCCGGAGTCACGACTTCGGAGAGCCGCGCGCGTCACCAACGACAGCCCCATCGCATATCTGGACCGGCCATCGCAAGCCGCGCAGTTCAACGCCGATTGAGGCCTGAGCATGACGCCGGGCGCGAAACCCCGCAAAACGCATTGTTTTGATGCAGTTGCCGCTGCGGCAGGCTGGCAGCACGAGGCATTCGCTTTGCCAGCCGCGGCGCGGCGCCCTACGCCGCAGGGATTGGCTAGCGTGCTTCGCGCCGGCGCGTGATATCCTCCCCGCCGGGAATCAGGTTCGACGATGCAGTTGCTACGATACCGCCAGCCGGCGCGCCTGCGGGCCGCCCTCCTGATCTGCGTCGCGGCCGCGCTCGCTCTGGCCGGGGCGCCGGCCCCGCGCGCCGAGACCCGTGCCGCCGACCACGCCATCGCCATGCATGGCGAGCCGGCCCTGCCCAAGGGCTTCCGCCATCTCCCCTATGCCGATCCCGATGCGCCGCGCGGCGGCCGCATCGTCTTCGCGCTGCAGGGTACCTTCGACAGCCTGAACCCGCTGGTGGTGATCGGCGTCGCGCCGGACGCCGTGCCGCGCTATGTCCAGCAGAGCCTGCTCTACCGCTCGGCCGACGAGCCCTTCACCGCCTATGGGCTGCTCGCCGCCCGCGTCGAGCTCGACGAGGCGCGCACCCGCCTCGCCTTCGAGATCGACGAGCGGGCGCGCTTCTCGGATGGGCGGCCCGTCACCGCCGACGACGTCGTGTTCACCTATGAGATGCTCAGGAGCAAGGGCAAGCCCTTCCACCGCTCCAGCCTCGGCCGCGTGACGCGGGCGGCGGCGGTCTCGGAGCGGCGCGTCGAATTCGACCTGGGCGACGGCTCCAACCGCGAGCTGCCGCTGGTCATCGGCGCCATGCCGATCTTCGCCCGGCACGCCACCAATGCCGAGACCTTCGGCGAGACGAGCTTCAAGCCGGCGCTGGGCTCGGGTCCCTATCTCGTCTCCGAGGTGCGGCCGGGAGAGAGCCTGACCCTGAAGCGGCGCAAGGATTTCTGGGCCGAGGACCACGCCTTGACGCGCGGGCTCTTCAATGCGGAGGAGATCCGCTATGATTTCTACCGCGACGCCAACGCCCTTTTCGAGGCGTTCAAGGCCGGGCTCTACGATATCCGGCTGGAGGGGGATCCGACGCGCTGGATGACCGGCTACGACGTGCCGGCGGTGCGGGACGGGCGCATCACGCGCGAAGCCGTGCGCTTCGAGGCGCCCAAGGGCATGACGGGCCTGGTCTTCAACACGCGCCGGCCGGTCTTCGCCGACATCAGGGTGCGCGAGGCGCTCGGCATGTTGTTCGACTTCGAATGGGTCAATCGCAACCTGTTCTTCGGGGTCTATCGCCGGGCCGGCAGCTTCTTTTCCGATTCCGATCTGTCGGCGCTCGGCCGCCCGGCGGATGCGCGCGAACGGGCGCTGCTCGCGCCCTTCCCGGGCAGCGTCCGTGCCGATCTGCTCGAGGGGCAATGGGCCCCGCCCGCCTCGGACGGCTCGGGCCGCGACCGTGACACGGCGCGCCGCGCGCTCGACCTGTTCAACCAGGCCGGCTACCGGCTCAGGGACGGGCTGCTGCGCAAGGAGGCGACAGGCGAGGCCTTCACCTTCGAGATCACGGTGACCAGCCGCCCGCAGGAGCGGCTCGCTTTGAACTACGCTTCGGCGCTCGCCAGGCTCGGCATCACCGCCCAGGTCAGGCTGATCGACGACGTGCAGTATTGGCGCCGGCTCTCGGCTTTCGATTTCGACATGATCCAGTGGACATGGCCGGCCACAGCCTCGCCGGGCAATGAGCAGATCGGTCGCTGGGGCTCCGCCAACGCGCCGCGCAAGGGCGCACTCAACTATGCCGGCGTCGCTTCCCCGGCCGTGGATGCTGCGCTGCAGGCGATGCTGGCCGCGCGCGAGCGCGAGGATTTCGTCGCTGCGGTGCGGGCGCTGGACCGGCTCCTGCTCTCGGGCTTCTACGTCGTGCCGCTCTACTATCTGCCGGAGACCTGGCTGGCGCTGCAGCGCGACGTCCATTTCCCCGGCCGCATGCCGAAATATTTCCTCGCGACCGAGGCCCTGGCGCGTGCGCCGGCGCCGGCGCCGGCGAATTGAGAGACCGTCATGCAGGCCGAAACCGACGCCTCCACTCTGCTCGATGGGCTCGATTTCGACGCTTTGCTGAAGGCGCTCGCATCGGGCCGCGGCTATGACGCGGCGCTGCGCGACCCGCCGGGCCGGCGCAGCTGGAGCGACACGATCCCGACCTCGCTCAGCTTTATGCAGCTCAACGAGCGCGTCGACCAACTCGCCAGGCTGCTGGCGATCAACCATGCCCAGCCGGGCTCGGGCGTCGCCATCCTGGCGCCGATGGGACCGGAGGCCGTGATCTCGATCTTCGCCAGCCTGCGCGCCGGCTTCTCGCCGGTGCTGCTGCCGCTGCATGCGGATGAGGCGGAGCTGCTGCGCATCATGGACGCCGCCAATGCGGTGATGGCGCTGGGCGTCGGCCGCGTCGGCCCGCTGCGGCCGCTGCTGACCCTGCGCAATCTCGCCATGCGCGCCTTCGGCACCCGCTTCGTCGGCGGGTTTGGGCCGGATATCCCCGATGGCGTGGCACCGCTGGATTCGCTGACCAACAGCGCCGGGCTGAACGCCCTGCCCGAGCAGGCGACCCGCGCCGCGATCCGGGTCGTCGACGCGCTGACGCTGGCGGGGCCGGTGGCGGTGACGGAGAAGACCGTGCTGGCGCGCTCGCTCGAGATTTCGCGCCTGCTGAAGCCTCTGGCCTCGTCGCGCATCGTCACCACCTTGGTCGGCGGCGATCTCGCGGCGCTGGCCGCGGGCCCGGGCATGGCGATGCTGACCGGTGTCGAGCTACTCTCCCTCGGCCTGTTCAGCCTGGGCGATCTGCAGGCCTGCATGGCGGGCGGGCGCAATATCCATCTCGTCATCCCCGGCGCGATGGAGCCGGCCCTGGCGCATTCGCGCCTGGCGGGCGATCCGGCGCTGGCGAGCCTGGTGCTGGTCCACAGGCCTGGCGCCGAGCGCGCCCTGCCGGCCCTCATCCGCCCCGACCTCGCCATCGTCGACATCGAAGTGAGGGGCGCGGCGGAGATCGAGGTGACCCGCCGGAGCTGAGCCCGCCTCGCGGCGCGCCGGCGGCCTCAACGCTCCCGGAAGATCCGGCTGGCGTGATCGGTGAAGGGCTTGGCGAGATAGGACAGGGCCGTGCGCTGTTCGGTGGAGACGAAGACCTCTACCGGCATCCCCGGCAGGAGCTTGCGGTCGCCGAGCACCGAGACCTCGCCGTCGAGCTGGACGTCGCCGACGTAATAGGTTGCGCCGGTCGCCGGATCGCGGCTGGTCGCCGGCGAGACATGCACGACCTTGCCGGGATATTCCGGCGTGGTGTTGCGGTTGAAGGCGGAGAACCGCATCCGCGCCGGCTGGCCCGGCTTGATCTGGTCGATATCGGCGGGCGCGATCCGGATTTCCACGGTCAGCTTCGCATCATGCGGCACGATCGTGGCGAGCCGTGCGGCGGGGGTGATGACGCCGCCGATCGTGAAGACCGAGAGCTCGTTGACGGTACCGTCGATCGGCGAGCGGATCTCGGTGCGCGAGAGCCTGTCCTCGGTCGAGATCCGGCGGTCGCTCAGCTCCGACAGCTTGGCCTCGACCTGGCGCAATTCGCGCTGGGCCTCGGTGCGGGCGGTCTCGTCGATCGCGATGATCTGCAGCCGGCTGTCGCTGATCCGCAGCTTGGCGCGGGCGAGCGTCGCTTCGATCTCGCCGCGCTCGCCCAGCAGCCTGGCCCATTCGCGGTTGATGTTGAAGACCTTGGTGCCGTCGATATAGCCCTTCTCGAACAGCCCGAGATATTTGTTGCGCTCGAGCTCGACCAGGCGGAGCTCCTCGGATTTCGCGATCTTGCGGGCTTCGAGCCCCTTCACCTCTTCCCCGGACTGGACGATGCCGATCTCCAGCTGCTCCTTGCGGCTGTCGCGATTGGTCTTGTTGCCGTCGAACAGCCTGGTCTCGCCCGCCATGATCTGGGTAGCGTCCTCGGAGAGGGTCGCGAGCTCGGCCGGATAGGTCACGCCCGGCAGATTGTCGCGCTCGGCAACGAGGCGGGCGCGGCGGCCGAGATGCTCGGCGAGTTGCGAGCGGATGATCGAGAGTTCCGCGCGGGTCTGCACGTCGTCGAGCTGGAACAGCACCTGCCCGGCGCGGACGCCGTCGCCCTGACGGACCGCGATCGCCTGGACGATGCCGCCATCGCGATGCTGCACCTCCTTCAGGTTCTGGTCGACCTTCACCGCCCCCTGCGCGATGATCGCGCCGTTGAGACTGGCCGTGGCGGCCCAGCCGCCGAAGCCGAGGATCAGCACCAGCGCCAGCGTCGAGCCGGCGACGACATGCGGGCCGAGGCGGAAGCTGGAGCGGCGCTCCTCCCGCTTCGCCTGCTTCTCGGCATGGGCGAAGGCCGCCCTGTCGAAACTATGCGCATTCATGATGATCACTCCGGGCGCGGCTCGGGCTCAGCAATAATAGAGCTTGTGGTTGCCGTAGATCTCGATCGAGAAGTCCTTGACCTCCTCGGAGTCGACATAGACGTCGACGAAGGTGCGGTCCTCGTCGTCGATCTTCTCGATGCGGAAGCGGAAGGGCCGGCTGTCCCCGGCATCCTCGCCATAGATGCGGGCGAAGCCGTCATCATCCTCGGCGGCGGCGTCATCCGCCTGATCCTCATCCGCGTCATCCTGCTTGCGCAGGCTGTACTGCTTGACGACGATGCGGTCGCCGACCTCGAGATCGAGGATCTCGTGGATCAGCTCGCGGGCGTCGTCGTGGCCGCTTTCGCCATCCTCGTCGTCATCTTCTCCCGAGCCCTGCTGGCTGGCGTCCTCGGGCGCATCGGCCTCGTCGTCGTCATCGTCATGGCCGGCGTCGTGCGCGTCATCCTCTTGGCCATCATCCTCATGCCCGTCATCGTGATCGCTTTCGTCCGCGCCCATCAGGAAACGGAAGACGTCGTTGCCCTTGCCGCCGGTCAGCGTCACCGCCGTCTCGCCGATCAGGAAGCAATCGTCGCCCTCGCCTCCGACGAAGGCTTCAAAGCTGCGGATCATATCCTCGCCGATCTCGGTGCCGGCCGCCCGGCCCGCATCGAGATTGACGGTGACGCCCTGCCGCGTGCCGGAGAAATCGAGCGTGTCGCGGCCGGAGCCGCCATCATAGCAATCCGCGCTGGCATCGGCCGTGGCGATGACATGATCAGACTCGGCGCCGCCCATGACGTGATCATGCCCCGTGCCGCCGTCCAGCACATCCGATCCGGCACCGCCGCGCAGTACATCGGCACCCGCCTCGCCCTGCAGCACGTCGTTGCCGGCGCCGCCGACCAGGCAATCGTCGCCCTCGCCGCCGCGCAGCGTGTCGTTGCCCGCCTCGCCGAAGATCCGATCCGCGCCGGCGCCGCCCAGCGCGATGTCCGTGCCTTCGCCGGCCTTGATCAGATCGGCGCCTTCTCCGCCATCCAGCGTGTCGTCGCCGGCATCGCCATACAGGACATCGTCCCCGGCCCCGCCGGCGAGGCTGTCATTGCCGTCGCCGCCATGCAGCGTGTCGCGCCCCTCGCCGCCGGAGAGATGATCATTGCCCTCCCCGCCGACCAGGAGATCGTCGCCGGCCTCGCCGTATAGTTCATCGTCGCCGGCATCGCCGAACAGCCTGTCGTCGCCGGCGCCGCCGAAGATCCTGTCGTTGCCAGCGCCGCCGAAGACGATGTCGTTGCCCTCGCCCGCCTGGATCAGATCGTCGCCCGCCCCGGCCACCACGATGTCGTGGCCGGCGCCGGCGCGGATGATGTCGGCGCCGCCGCGCGCATCGATCATGTCGTCGCCCTGCAGCCCCTCGACGACGTCGCGGCATTCGGTGCCGACCAGCATGTCGTCCGCGGCCGTGCCGGTGATCTCGGTGAACTCGACGACGGCGAAATGCGCGGTCTGCGCTACCGAGACCGTGCCGTCGCTGATCTCGTAGCGCAATGTCACGGGGCCGTACTGGCCTGGCGTCGGGCTGAACAGCCAGCCCTCCGCGACCCGGGTGAGCTCGCCGCCGGTGACACGCAGATTGGTCACGGTCAGCGTATCGGCATCGGCATCGCTGGCCCCTGCGAGCAGCGCGGCGACGGTCAAGAGCAGCGTCTGGCAGCCCGCGAGATCATGCAGCCAGACCGGGCCGGCGACCCGGGGCGCGCGGTTCTGGCGCGGCTCGTCGGGGCCGGGCTCCTGCGGCCCCTCATCGTCGCCATCCTCCTCCTCGTCTCCGCCGCCGTCGGGCGGCAGCACGACCACCGGATTGAAGGGGGCGATGATGCTGGGCAGCCCGGCCAGCGGGGCTTCGATCCGCGCCAGCTGCTCAGCCTCGGCGGTGGCGCTGCCACCCCCGCCACCCTCGGATCCGCCCGAACCGAAAGCGACGGCCCGGCCGTTATCGTTGCTCTGGCGGCCGACACCCTGCTCGAACTCGGCCGGGCGGAAGCGCGGCAGCGGCAATTGATCGTAATCGATCGCCGGCGAATCGATGCCGAGGAAATCGGGAAGGCCCGGCACCGCCTGGAACGGGCTGCCCGAGCCGATCGCCCGCTGCGGCCCGGCATCGGCCGGCGCCTGCTTGTTGCCGATCGAGCCGGTCTCGTCCTCCGGCGCGGGAGCCTCGTCCGGCTCCGTCTCGGCCAGCTTGCGCGCGGCCGCAGGCGCCCCGGTCGCCTCCTCCTCCTGCTGCCCGGCCTCCGCCGGCACGGAGGTGGCATGGCTCGGGAACAGGCTCTTGATGTAGAGGGCGATCGCGGTGACCGCGAGCGCCAGCACGCCGGGCAGGCGCGAGCGCTGCGGCTCGGCATCCGGCTGGCGGTAGATCTCCTCGGTGGAGAGGGTCCGGTTGTCCTGGGGGCGAAGCGCCTTGACCGCGATCATGCCGAGACCCTCGCGCGGTTCTGGAGTGCGTGGAGCGCCGCCGCCTCGGTGGCCTGCGGCATCCGCACCTCTGACTGTGGGGCTGCCGCGGGGGTCGGTGCCGGCGCCTTCGCCTGCGGCAGGATCTCGGATTTCGGACCGAAGGCCGCGAGCTTGCCGGCCTGGATCACCGCGACGTAATCGACCGCCGACAGCGCGCTGGGCCGGTGCGCGACCACGACGGCGATGCCGCCGCGCGCCTTCACCGCCTCGATCGCCCGGGTCAGTGCCGCCTCGCCCTCGCCGTCGAGATTGGCGTTGGGCTCGTCCATCACGATCATGAAGGGATTGCCGTAGAGCGCGCGCGCCAGGCCGATGCGCTGGCGCTGGCCGGCCGAGAGCGCCGTGCCCTGCGGCCCGAGCTGGGTCTGGTACCCGTCCGGCAGCCGCACGATCATCTCGTGGATGCCGGCCGCGCTCGCCGCGGCGACAACGCCGGCCGGATCGGGCTCGTCGCGCAGGCGGGCGATATTGTCCTCGACCGAGGCGTCGAGCAGCGAGACCTCCTGCGGGAGATAGCCGATATGGCTGCCGATGCTCGCTTCCGGCCATTGCGACAGCTCGGCCCCGTCGAGCCGCACCGAGCCGCGCAGCCCCGGCCAGATCCCGGTCAGCGCCCGGACCAGCGTGGTCTTGCCGCCGCCGCTCGGGCCGATGATGCCGACGGCCTTGCCGGCGACGAGCTCGAAGGAAACGTCGCTGAGCAGCACCTGCCCCGAGCCGGGAGCCGAGACCGTCAGCTTGTCGACCTTCAGGTATTTGAACGGACCCGGCAGCTCCATCGGCTCCACCGCCTTGCTCAGCGCGACGACCGTGTCGCGCAGCCGGGCGAAGGCGAGCCGCGCCGCCACGAAGGACTTCCAATTGGCGATCGCCTGGTCGACCGGGGCCAAGGCCCGCGAGGAGGCGATCGTGGCGGCGATGATCGCGCCGGCCGAGAGCTCGCCCTTGATGGTGAGATAGGCGGCAAGCCCCAGCGTCGCCGATTGCAGCACCATGCGCAGCACCCGCGAGACCGCGGCCAATGTCCCGCCGAGATCATTGCTCTTCGTCTGCAGGATGAGGTGCTCGCGATTGGCCGCGGTGAACCGCGCCACCGCACGGTCGGCGAAGCCCATCGCCTTCAGCACCTCGGCGTTGCGCGCATTGGAATCGGCGATCGTGTTGCGCGTGATCGCCGCCTGCCGCGTGGTGGCGCTGAGCCCGCGCGTCGCCAGTTCGCTGGCGATGGTCAGGAAGGTCAGCACCACGGCCCCGCCCAGGGTGAGTGCCCCGAGCCAGGGATGCAGGAAGTAGACGAAGGCCAGGTAGAGCGGGATCCAGGGCAGGTCGAACAGGGCCCCCGGTCCCTGGCTGCCGAGAAAGCCGCGGACGGTGTCGACGTCGCGGCCGCGCTCCAGCGCCTCGCTGCTGGAGAAGCCGAAGCGCGGCATGTCGATGGCGACGCGATGGGCGATCGGCGCGATCGCCTTGTCGAGCCGCGCCCCGACCCTGACCAGCACCTGGGTGCGGATCACGTCGAAGCCGCCCTGGAACAGATAGAGCCCGATCGCCAGCACGGAGAGCGCGGCGAGGGTCTGCACGCTGCCGCTGGTCAGCGCCCGGTCATAGACCTGCAGCATGTAGAACGAGCCGGTCAGTGCCAGCACGTTGATCACGCCGGAAATGGCGAAGAGGAAGATGAAGACGCTGCGGAAGCCCTCTGTCAGCTTGGCTGCATCGCGCTTGCGGGCCGAGGCGAGGCTTTTTGACGGGGTCATGGTGCAAAACCGACGGTTGTCGAGAACCGGATGAAGGCGGTGGAGGGAGGCCGGCCACCGGGCCGGCCTCCCCTGAACTTCACGCTCAAAGCGAGAAGTTGGCTCCGGTCAGCGCATGGCTGCCCTTCAGGTTGATCTGGAACTCGGCATCGGGCGTGGCGTCGACATTGCCCGAGACCACCGTGTAATCGCCATCGGCTCTGGTCTCGTAGGTCACGCTCAGCTGGGCCGCGGTCGAGAAGGCCTGGCCGCTCGCCAGCAGGGTGAAGGACTGGTTGCCCGCCACGCCCGCATTGGCGTCGATGCCGCCGAGGTCGAGCTTGTCGCCCGGCTCGAAGTCCAGGATCGTGTCGCCATCCGCCGCCTCCTTGCTCAGGAAGCGGAAGGTGTCGGTGCCGGCCCCGCCCTCCATCACGTTCACGGCCGCGCTCGCCGTGATCGTGTCGTTGCCCGATCCGGTGGCGACGTTCTCGATGCTCCACAGCGTATCGGTGCCGCTCTGGCTGCTCATGGCCGAACCGCGCCCGCCGAGCCCATTGCCGAGATCGACGGTGAGATTGGCCGTGATCGCCGAGAGATCGAGCGTGTCGACGCCGGTCCCGCCATCCATCTCGTCGCCGAAATAGCTGTCGTCGCCGTCGCTCTTGGCGCCGAGGATCAGATCGTCCCCCGCCCCGGCCACGACCGTATCGTCGCCGGACCCGGCATCGATCAGATCGTTGCCGGCACCGCCGAACAGCCGATCCGCACCCGCCTCGCCATAGACCATGTCGTTGCCGCCGCCGGCGAAGACCTGGTCGTCGCCTGCTCCGGCGAAGATCACGTCGCGGCCGTCTCCGGCATCGGCGAAATCCTGGCCCTCGCCGGCCGACAGCGCGTCGTCACCGCCCTCGCCGACCAGCACGTCGTCGCCGGCCAGAGCCACCAGATTATCGGCCGCCGCGGTCCCGACCAGGACATCGGCCAGGAGCGTGCCGGTGCGCAGGGCGCCGGTGCCGCCGGCGGGCGGCGGGACTGGCGTGCCCGTCCCCTCGCCATCGCCGTCCTCGTCGCAGCCGCAATCCTCGTCGTCTTCGTCTTCGTCCTCGTCGTCCTCGTCGTCGCCACCGGTCTCGCCCGTGGTGTCGTCGTCATCCTCGTCGTCGCCACCGCCCGTGCCGACGCCGTCATCATCCTCGTCATCCTCGTCCTCGCCGGTGCCGACACCCGTGCCGTCATCCTCGTCGGAGATTTCGAAGACGCGCTCCGGCAGGCCGGTGAGGCCGGTGTTGCGCGCGATGATGTCGGCGAAGCTCTGGCCGTCGATGATGTTCTCGTAGAGGTCGAAATTGTCGAGCCGGTCGATGTAGTAGAAGCGGTCGGCCTCCTGCAGCCGGTCGAACTGCTCGTGCAGGACGATCCAGAAGGTCTGGCCGACCATGCCGTCCATGATGTGCTTCTCGGCGAGGCCGCCGACCCAGAGATCGACCCGGTCGATGCCCTTCACGGTATTGCCGTTCACCAGCTCGATGTCGGGGTTGACCGCCTGGAACGCGGCGATCTCCTCTGGCGCCAGCACGAGATCCGGATAGGCCTGCTTGAACTGCGCGATGATGGCGTCGCTCAGCCCGTTGCGCTGCTGGAAATCCTCCCAGGAGGCGTAGGGGTCGAGATTGCCGGCATAGCTCAGCGCCTCCCGGATATAGGGGTCGGTCGAGTCCCGCAGATCGGCCCGCACCTGGTTCAGCGTGCCCAGGCCGACATCGCGGCCGCGGGCGACGTTGAAGGCGAAGAGATCGGCGTTGATCCGCACCAGATCGCTGCGCACCGCGTTGACGATGTTGAAATCCGCCTCCTCGGCCTGCTGGCCGATCGTGCCCGCCACCACACCGGAGACCCCGACCTGGGCGAAGCCCGGCTGCGGGAAATATCCGAACTGGTTGAGCTGCGCGACCGGCAGGGTGAAGGCCGCATCGGCATTGGTCGGGTTCAGGAAGGCATCGTAGAGCGCGACCTGGCGGGGCTGCCCGTCGGGGCCGATCACCGTCAGCGTATCCGAGATCAGCGAATGGCCGAAGCGATAGACCGCCGCGGCGAATTCATGGGAGATCCCGGCCGTCGCATCGGGGTTGTAGGCCTCGAAGCCGTGGCTGCCATTGCCCTGGATGCCTCCGAGCAGCTTGTCGGCGAATTCGGTGAAGACGACGCGGGCATATTCCGCCTCGTTGATCACCTTGGCGGCCTGGAAGACCTCCTCCGGCGTGCCCTCGAAGCCCGCATTGAGCAGGTTCTCGACATGGAAATTGTGGTTGCGCGCCCAGACCGTGTGGATCGCGGTCAGCGAGATGTTCTCGTTGGCGCGGCCGTCGCCGGCGACGAAATGGTCGAGCAGGTTGATGTAGGGGTTGGCGTCCAGGAGCAGCGCATGGCCCGAACCCATGAAGTTCGAGGCGAGGCCCGGCACCATAGCTTGGTTGATGACGCCGCTCTCATTGACCAGCCCGGCGAAATAGGTCCGGAAGGTGGTCGGTCCCCCCGGCAGGCCGGTGAAGCTCGTATCATTGGCCCAGTGATGCTCGATCAGCTCGCGCAGCGTGGGCAGCAGGTTGAAGCCGGGGCTCGACGGATCGGGAGCGCCCGAGAGCAGCCTGGCGCCGACACCGCCCTGCCCGTCCGTCTCGCGCAGGAACTGGCCGACCAGCCCGTTCGAGCCATAGGCCTGGTTCTGGTCGACATAGGGCGAGGTCAGGTTGAGGTGCTGCGGCACCCCGTTCTCGTCGATCTCGTGCACCGCGCCGCGGGTGAGATCGGCCGGGTTGTCGGTCCCGGGCGCGCGCCCGGAGCCGGGGCCGCCGATCTCGATGATGCCGTTGGCCGCGCTCTTGGGCAGGAAGTCCAGCCCATGGTCGAAATACTGCCCGAACGCCATGAAGAAGATGTTGGACTCGTTGGCGGCCTTCGGCAGGTCGGCTTCCTGGCTCCCCAGGATGTTGCTGATGGCGCGGGCGTCGAGACCGTCGAAGATCGGGTTGATCTTGTTGTTGCCGATGGTCGGGTCGAACTCGCCATAGCGCGCTTCGGTCAGGCGGATGAACGGCACGTCGGCCGAGCCGCGCGTCGGATCGCCCTCGTTGTTGCCGAAGCCGCTGAGCTCGCGCACGCCGAGCACGGCCTCGAATTCGCCGTCGCCCGTGGGTCCGCCGGCGACGATCGCCTTCAACCCGGCGAGGTCGCTGGCGGTGAGGGTGAAGCTCGAGGGCTGCGACACCTTCAGCTCCGGCATCGCGCCGAGGAAGGTCACGGAATGGCTGCCATTGGAGAGGGTGGTGGTGCCGTTGCCGTTCTGGGTCGGCGTATAGCTCGCGGGGTCGGAGCCGAAGGGCAGCTCGATCCGGTCCTGCGCCCGCAGCGTCCCGACGATCGTGTCGTTGCCGCCATTGCTGCGGAAGACGATGCGATGCGCCGAGTCGAGGCCGTTGATGTCGACGATGTCGTTCCCGGCGGTGCCGTTGATCGTGATCGTGTTGAGATCGAGATCGGTGGCGGTGAAGTTGCCGATCACCTCGATCTGGTCGCCATTGCTCGTGCCGCCATTGATGCCGCCAGGGCTGGAGACATTGGAGGTGTTGACGATGATCTCGTCGATATTGTTGAGCTCGGCGATGACGGCCGTGGTGGTCACGTTGTTGACCGTGACGGAACGCGTCACGACGATTTGGGTCGTGGCATCGAAACTGGCGCCGAGCGAGGCCGCCAGGCCGGCGTTCTGCCCATTGGTCATGGCGTAGATGCGGAAGGTCTCGGTTTCGCCATTGCCGGAGATCGTCATCGTGTCGATGTCGCCGCCGCCATCGACGAGGTCGCGTCCGTCGCCGGCCGACCAGAAGATGTTGTCGGAGCCGGTGCCGCCATTGATCGTGTCGTTGCCTTCGCCACCGACGAGGATGTCGTTGCCCGTACCGCCATTCAGCGAGTCGGCTCCCGCCAGGCCGAACACCGCCTGGTTGTTGGCCGTGCCGGCGGCGCCGTTGAGTGTGGCGTCGGCCTGGGTGGTGCCGGTGACGACGGCGTAGTTCGCCCCGCCGAAGCGCAAGGTCTCGACACCGTTCACCGTGTCCACACCTTGATTGCCGACGATGTCGCCGACGACGATGTTGCCGCCGACGGAAGCGATGGCGAAATTGCCGGGCCCCCCGGCGAAGACCGCGGTATCGTTGCCGCCGCCGCCGGACAGCGTGTCGTTACCGGCGCCGCCGGTCAGGATGTCGTTGCCGCCATTGCCGTTGAGGATGTCGTCTCCGCCATTGCCGTTCAGCGTGTCGTTGCCTCCTAAAAATCCAAAGGCAGGGCTGACGCCATCGGCGACGTCATTGCCGGAGGTCCCATTGAAGGTGTTGTTGACGGCAGGGAATCCGTCCCAATCCACACCCACCGGACCTGTCGGCGCGGAAATGACGCTTTCAGGATTGCCGCGTCCATCGGTGAAGCTGACGACGACGCGCAGCTGCAGGCCGGCCTGAGGACCGAAGGCCGTCAGCAGAAGATTGGTCGGCGCGAAGCTCGCAGAGGTGCCGCCGAGCTGCGTCGGGACATTGGTCCAGGTGGTGCCGTTCGGCGAGGTCTGCCACTGATAGGTGAAATCGCCGGCGATACCGCCGTTCAAATCCTGGATGCTGCTGGTGTCGACGGTCAGGACCTGCCCCTCGGTCGGGGTCTGGTCGCTGATCACGGGCACGCCGGTCGCCGGCACGTTGAAGAGCTCGGCGAGGTTGAAATCGACCGTGCCGTTCGCGCCGTCCCAGAAGCGCAGCTTCTCGATGTTCCAGAGCTTGTCCTGGCCGTCCGAGAAGACGCCGACCGGGGTGTTGTCCGGGTCGAAGCCGTTATGGGTGACCATGTAGGAGCCGTCGACCCCGCGGGTGAAGCTGTAATTGTCGACGACGTCGTTGAACACGGCGAGGTCGGTATCGCCCACCCCGTCATCCTCGACGATCTCGCGGATGATGTTCAGCTGCTGGGGCACGATGACACGGTCGATCATCAGCTCGAACAGCGACTTGCCGCGCCAGGCTTCCGGCACCGAAGCGTCGGAGGCGAAGACGTGCCGCAGGCTGTCGATCGTGGCGATCTCCTGGGTCTGGCCCTCCTCGCGGATGCTGATCCGGACGTTCAGCCAGGCGTCGCCGTCGATGACGTCGTCACCGCCGCGCCCCTGGATGATGTCGCTGCCGCCGCCGCCGAGCAGGATGTTGCCGCGGTCGAAGGCGATGATCGCCTCGCGCTGCTGCGCGGTCAGCGCCGGAGCGACCGGAGCCGCCCAATCGCCGAGCACGGCGCGCAGCCCGGAGATCCGGTCGACGCCGGCCTGGGTCAGCTCATGATTGACCATAGTGCCTTCGGCACCCGCCAGGACAGGACCGCCGGTCCCGCCATCGGCGTCGCCGCCGCGGTCGTCGCCCCAGAGCTTGTCGTCGCGCTCCCAGCCCGACAGCGCCTCCACCGCATCGAAACGGTCGCGCAAGATGTCGGCCGCGTCGGTGGTGAAGATCGGCTTGGTCAGGTCGGAATCGGCATTCTCGGTATTGCCCTTGTGGATCGCCCAGTCGAAGCCGAACATGCCTTCGCTGCGCATTACGCTCGGGCCCTGGACCATGATGTCGTCGCCGGATTCGGCGTCGAAATCATGCTCTTCCGAGCCGGCGAACATCACGTCATGGCCGATGATCGTCGAGTTGAAGAACAGCTCGGAATTGTCGCCGGCCGTGGTGTCGAAGCCGCCGCCGCCCTCCAGCCAGTCGTCGCCCTCCCCGCCGATCAGCATGTCGACGCCGTCGCCGCCGGCCACGAAGTCATTGCCCTCGCCGGCGAACACCTCGGTATCGTCGACGCCGACGAAGACCACGTCGTTGCCGGTGCCGCCCATCAGGATGTCGAGGCCGTTGGAATTGGCGATGACGTCGTTGCCGGCGTCGCCCTTCAGGAAGTCGCCGCTGTCGCCGCTGTCGGTGATGATGTCGTCGCCGGCACCGCCATTGACCAGGTCGACGCCCGCGCCGGATTCGATGCGGTCATTGCCCGCATCGCCCCAAATGCCGTCATCGCCGAAATCGGTGATGATGGTGTCGTTGCCGGACGTGCCGCCGACGACGACGTGCTCGCCCCCGAAGACGCGGAGATAATTGGCATCCGCTCCGGGCGTACCGGGATCGTTACGGATGACCTTGCCGAGGCCGAGTGCCTCCAGAACCGGATCGTTGCCGAGCGGATCCACCCCCGCCGCGTTACCGTTGTAATCGGCCTGGTTCGCCGCATTGACCTCGAGCACATAATCATAGGCGGCGAAGGAATCGACGCCGATATGGCGCGTCACCACGTCGTCATCGGTGCCGCGGATACCGTCTGCGCCGGGCTGGGAGATGTCGGTATTCGCCATGATCATCTTGGCGAAGGAGTTCTGCTCCAGTTCGGTCAGGAAGTTCTGACCCTGGGTGCGGGTCAGGTAATAGAAGCGGTCGCCATCCTGCAGCGCTTCCATCTGCGCTTCGAACACGGCGTTGAAGGTGGAGCCGAGGAAGCCGCCGAAGGGCATCTTCTTCTCGGCCAGCCCGCCGATCCAGAGATCGATCAGGTTGAGCCCGGTCTCCGCCGTCGCCCAGCCTCCGGTGGAATTCAGGAAGGCGAGGCGATCAGCGGGGCTGTCTTCGGTCTCGAAGACCAGAGCAAAGGCCGCTTCGCGCTTGCCCGCCACCGTGGTCTCGCTGGTGATCGAGGCATGGGTGCCGTAGGCGGCGATGAAATTCACCACCGACATCGGGTTCTTCAGATTGGCGGCGAATTCGACCCAGCTCGTATAGGGCGTGAGGAAGCTCGAGCCGGACGCGGCGAAGAGCTGCTGGCGCGCCTCGTTGAGCGTCGGCATGCCGGTGTCGCGGCCGCGGGCGATATTGATCGCCGCGAGGTCGAGCGGCAGTCCGAGCAGGGTGTTGCGCAGCGCGCCGGTGACGAATTCGTCGATCTCGTTGCCGCGCTCGATCGTCATGCCGCGCACGATGGCGCCCGCCGCCTGCTCGGCGCTGATGGTACCGCCGAGCTGGTTCTGGTTGAAGGCCAGCGGGTTGAGGAAGGAGGCGATCAGCCCCTTGTCATCCGTGCCGGAGATCTGCCCGTTCGTGTCGATGAAGATGCGCGGCATCGTGTCGGTCAGCATGGAATGCCCGAACCGATACACGACATTGGCGAATTCGGCGAAGATCGCCGGGTTGATGTCGGTCACCGAATTGAAGACGAAGGGGTCGATCGCCGGCTGGATCTTGCGGCCGAACTCCTCGAAGACGAGGTGCTGGTACTGCATCTCCGTGGCGAAGCGGCCCGACTGGAAGAGGCGCTCGCCGTCCCAGGCATTGCCATTGAAGAGATTGCTGGCCGCGAGGTAGGCCCCCTTATTGGAAGCGGCGTCGTACCCGGCGTTGAAGGCGGCCAGTGTCGCGGCGTCGATATTGGCAGTCAGCCATTCATTGACGAAGGTGAGGTCGCCGCTGCGCAGGATGGTCAGCTTGTGAGAGTCGACCTGGCGGTTGTGCTCGGAATGGAAGACGTGGTGCACCGCAGTGAGGCCGATATTCTCGTTGCCGCGGCCGTCGCCGGTGATGAAATGCTTGTCGAGCAGCTCGTTGTCATAGGCGGTGGGGGTGCCACGGGCATCGACGCCGCCGGAATAGCCGACGACGGTGTCGCTATCCGCCTGCAGGACCCCGCCGACCGCCACCGGCGCTGCGTTATGCGCGATATCGTCGAGGAAGGCGTTGGCGGTGCGGGCCGCGCCGACCAGCCAGGAATTGACCGGGAGGCCTCCATTGGTCGTCTTCGAGACGACGCTGTCATCGGCCGTGTTGGGGATCCCGTCGGGGCCGATATCGGTGATGACCTGGGCGAAGCCGTTCGCATCGGGGATGAAATTGCCATAGGCGTCGGTGCGCAGCAGCGGCACGCTATTCACGTCGAGATCGGTCAGCTCGATGCCCAGCATCAGGGCCTGGGCCTTGATGTCGGCCCAGGTCGGCAGCCCGTTCTTCTGGCCGTTCACGGTGCCGTCGAGCAGCTTGCCGGTCGCGACCGGCTTGCCGTCGACGAGCGTGTACTCGCGCAGGAAGACCTGGTGCGAGGCATGGGAGGTATAGGTCTGGTTCTGGTCGACCCAGGGGGTGGTGACGTTGCGCTGGGTCTCCTGGCCATCCTCGTTGGTGAAGGTTGTCGAGCGCGTCACCACCATGAAGTTGGTGGGGCTGCCTGGCCGGTACAGCGGATCGTCGGGCTGCAGCGGAATATAGATCTTGCCGGCGTCGCCCTTCGAGATCAGGTCGAGGCCGTGATCGAAGAACTGGCCGAAGAAGGTCATCCACGAATTGAACGGGGCCGAAAGCCCTTCATCCGGCGCGACATTGGGGATGATGAGCGATCCGGTCTGGTCAAATTCGAGGCCCAGTTCCGCAGCCTTCGCCTTGAAGGCGGCCAGCGGATTGGCCGCGACGGCCGTTGCCTCCTCGAGCGCCGCCTCGGCGTCGGAGAGCGCGGCGGCTCGTGTCTGGATGGTATCGATGGCGTCGGTGAGCTGGTCCTGATCGGGAGCGCTGGCGAGCAGGCTCGTATAGGCCGCGATCGCATCTGCCAGGTCTGAATTGGCGCCGGCGACCACATCTTGCGCCGCCACCAGCGCCTCATCGGCGTCGTCCTGCGTGACACGCGCCGCCATCAGCGCGGCGATGTCGGACATCGGATCTTCTGAGCCGGCAAAGGTGAGCGCTGCGACCAGCGCCGCGGGATTGTTGATGCTCATGTCGACGATCAGGTTCGAAATCGTCCGGGGATCGGCATCGACGACCGAGCCCGTGGTCAGCATCGGGCCCGCCGGGGTTCCCGGGGTGTAATTGCCCTGGCTCGCGGTCACGCCGCCGCCGAAGCCGATGACATCATTGTCGGTCTCGTTGAGATAGCCGAAATCATCGAAGAGCCGCGGCATCGGCTGGCCGGCTGCGCCCCATGTCTCCTGGCCCGGCACCAGATTATTGTAGGTGCCGTCGACGGTGCGCAGCCCGAACGGCGTCTGCGCATCCGGCACGGCGCGCGGCTGCAGCGGGTTCAGCGGCTCGAAGGTGCCCGCCGCGTAGTAGCGCTGGTTGTTTGCGTCGACCGCATTCGGATCCGTGATGACCTCGCCCTGCGCGTCGAGCAGGATCTTGGTCAGCGGGATGCCATTGGCGTTGGCTTCCGCGATCTTGATCTGCTTGAGGACGAATTCGAGATCGGCTTGGTTGAGAGTGAAGGCCATCACGCTATTCCTTCCACGAAGCACAAGTATTGGCGTTCCACGAAACGCATGTTTCGCAGATCAAGACGGATGCGGGTTCAGGAGGCAGGCCATTCTTCTGGCCATCGCCCCAGCTTTGTTCTATTCAGACGGATGGCAAATCGCTCAACGTCGCCGTTAACGCAGAATTTACGGACCGCCTTGATGATCATGATGCGCGATCCCGCATTTTGCCGACAGGTTTGAAAGTCGTGCAAAAATCAGAACCAAAAGACGGCGACGGACGGCCATCATCCGTCGGTAAGCGCTACAGACCTTTGTCCGGGTCACGCCCCAACTTTCGGTGGTTTCGCTGGCGTCACCTGACGTTGGAGCGCCAGTTTTTCATTATGGCTGCCGTTGCGGTCTGCCTGTCGATGGCGCTGCTCGGCTTCTGGGTCGAGCGGCGGATCCGGGCGAGCTGGGTGCAGAGCATGGCGGAGGCCGCCGCCGTCTATCTCGAGAGTTTCCTCTCGCCCCATATCCAGGACGTCGACCTCTCCGCCCCCCTGCCGCCGGACTCCGCCCAGGCGATCGGCGATCTTCTGGCGCATCGCAATCTGAGCCGGCGCGTCGCCGCGATCCGGATCTGGAACCTCGAAGGCAAGCTGCTCTACAGCACCCCCGGCACCGCCCTGCACGGCACGCTGAAGCAGGATTACCTGAACCGGGTCCGCAACCGCGAGACCCTGATCGAGATGGACGATGACGGGCATGACGGCCATGTCGACCATGCCGCCGCCCATCCGGACGACAGCCGCCTGATCGAGATCTACGCGCCGATCTTCGAGAAGAACACGCGCAATGTCATCGCCGTCGGCGAATTCTACGAGTTCAGCAGTTTTCTGCACGCCGAGGTCGACCGCGCGAAATATTCGACCTGGCTGATCGTGGCCATCGTCGCCTCGCTGCTGATGGTGATGATCTATTTCACCATGCGCCGGGCGAGCCGCGTGGTCACCGAGCAGCGCAGCCTGCTGGAGCGCAATATCGAGCGCGCCTCGTCCATGGCGCGCCGCGACAACACCCGGCGCCGCGCGGTGGAGCGGGCCAGGCTGGACGCCTCGCTGCTCAACGAGACCTATTTGGCGAGCGTCGGCGCCGATCTCCATGACGGGCCGATCCAGCTGCTCAGCCTGCTGATGCTGAAGATGCCGCAGCGCGACGAGCCGGTCTGGCGGTCGCCGGGCGCCGCGGCGGACCCCTCCTTCCGGGACGAGCTGGAGAAGCTGATCCAGCTCGCCCTCGCCGATCTGCGCAACCTCTCGGCCGGGCTCGTCCTGCCCGAGACCCAGCATCTCTCGCTGACCGAGACGCTCGACCTCGCCATCCGCCGCCATGAGGAGAACACCGGGACCAGGGTGCGCCGCTCGATCGGCCCCATGCCCTCCGAAGCCTCGGACGCGGTGCGCATCTGCCTCTATCGCGTGGTGCAGGAGGCGCTGACCAACGCCTATAAGCATGCCGGCGGCGTCGGCCAGACGGTCACGGCCCGGCACGAGAACGGCAGCATCGATCTGGCGATCAGCAATGCGGCGGGCCGGCAGATCAGCCGGCCGCAGGCGCCGGCCCATCAGCAGAAGCTCGGGCTGAAAGCTTTGGAGAGCCGGGTCGGAGCCCTGGGCGGCACCGTCTCGATCCGAACCCTGGAGGATGGCGGCACCCGCGTCGAGGTGACGATCCCGCTCGCGGAGTAGCGCGGCCGCCGGCGGGGCCGGCGGCGGTCCGGCTCAGTTCGGCCAGTCGGGCCCGGTGCGGGCGCTGATCTTCTGCGCCGCGATCACGACTTCCAGCCGGTTGCGCACGTTCAGCTTCTGCATGAGGTTCGTCATGTAGCTCTTCACGGTCTTTTCGCTCAGCGACAGCGTCCGGGCGATTTCCCGGTTCTGCTTGCCGCAGAGCAGAAGACGCACGATCTGGTCTTCGCGGGCACTGAGGCGGATCTTCTCCGCCGCGCGCTTCTCCAGCGCCTTGCTCTGCAGGGCGCCGATCACCTTCGCCGCGAAAACCGGCGTGATATGCACTTCGCCGCGCAGCGCCGCCGCGATCGCGTCGAACAGCTCCTCCGAGGCGCTGCCCTTCAGCACATAGGCGCTGGCGCCGGCATTCAGCGCCTTGACCGCATGTTCGGCGCTGGTCGAGGCGGTGAAAACCACGATCTTCATCTCCGGCGAGGCGGCCAGCGCGCGCGACGTCGAGACGAAAATGTCGCCGGGCATGTTCAAATCGACGACTAGTACATCCGGCCTATGCCGTTCGGCTATGTCATAGACATCCTCAGCAACTTTGCCGGTCGCGACCAGCCGAAAGCCACCACGACGGTTGAGGATGGACGCAATGCCTTCCGCCATCAGTGGATGATCGTCGACGATAGCGATCGCACAGTCGTCCATAACACCCCCTCCCGCTCTAAATCTTGGCGGCGGGGTATAAATGAACTAATCGTTTAAAAGTGTAAACTGGCTACTACACAATTAGTTAACTCAATTGCGGGGCTGCCACAGTTGAGGGTTACCTGACGGCAGGTCGATCGAGAAATGCTCTCGCCTGCCGCTCTTCGGGGCAGCACAGGCGCGACCCGGCGGGGTCGTCGCGGGCCCCGTTTCATCCCTCAGCACCCTGCTCGGCCGGTCCCTGAGACATCGGCGAGCCGGACTACGGCGCACACAAGATGCTGCGCCGGCAAGACTCGCAATGCACGCGCCCTATGCAATTTTCGCCAGTGGTCTCGCGCGCCGGGCCGGTGAAGGATGCGGCTGTCCGGATTCAGGGACGAACAGGGGTCGGCTCAATGGCGTCGCGCGTGCTCATCGCGGAATTCATGCACGAGACCAACACGTTCAGCGTGCAGCTGACCGGCAGCGAGGCGTTCGAGGCGCATGGGGTCTATCGCGACAATGCGATCCCCGCGGCATTTCGCGGCACGCGATCCTCGATGGGCGCCGCCTTCGAGGCCGCGGATGAATTCGGCTGGACCCTGGTCCACCCGCTGGTCACCGGCGCCAACCCCTCGGGGCGGGTCACGACGGAGGCCTTCGAACGTTTTGCCGGCTTGATCCTCGATGCCTGCCAGGGGCTCGACGGCGTGCTGCTGCATCTCCACGGCGCGATGGCGACGGAGGACTCCGACGATGGCGAGGGCGAGCTCCTGGCCCGGATGCGCAGCCGTCTGGGTCCTGCGATCCCGATCGTGGCGGTGCTCGATCTCCACGCCACGCTCACCCAGGCGATGGCCGACAACGCCAATGCACTGATCTCCTACCGCACCTACCCGCATATCGACCAGTATGAGCGGACCTGGCAGGCCGCCCGGCTGCTGCAGCGGGCCATGGCCGGCGAGATCAGGCCGCGCGTCGCGGTGGCCCGCCGGCCGATCCTCTACGCGCTGGATGGCGGGCGCACCACCTCCCCGCCCTTCCTGGAATTGCTGCGCCGGGGCGATGAGCTGGAAGCATCCGGCAAGGCGCTGGTCGTCAGCATCCAGGCCGGTTTCTCCTCCGCCGACGTCCACGATATCGGCCCCTCCGTCGCGGTGACCGCCGATGATCGTGCCGCCGGCCAGGCGATCGCCGAGGAGCTGATGGATTACGCCTGGGAGCAGCGGCATTTCTCCTCGATCAGCTTCACCCCCCTGAAGGAGGCGATGGCCCGCGTCAAGGCCGGCGAAGGCCGGCACGACAAGCCGCTGCTGATCTCGGATTATTCGGATAATCCCGGCTCGGGCGCCTATGGCGACGCCACCAATCTGCTGCGCGCCGTGCTCGATGCCGGCCTCGCCAATGTCGGCTTCCACGCGATCTGCGATCCCGAGGCGGCGCTCGCCGCGCAGGCGGCCGGCGTCGGCAATTCCGTCCGGCTGACGCTCGGCGGCAAGGTCGATCCCACGACCGGCGGCGGGCCCCTGACGCTCGACGCCCATGTGGTGGCGCTCACCGACGGCCGCTTCATCGCCTATGGCCCGATGGGCGGGGGCACCTGGCGCAATTACGGGCTGTCCGCGCTGCTGCGCGTCGACGGCGTCGAGATCATCGTCATCACGCATAACGGCCAGGCGACGGATCTGGCGCAGTTCACCTCGCTCGGTCTCGATCCCACCCGGAAATCCACGCTGATCGTCAAGTCGATGCAGCATTTCCGGGCCGCCTTCCAGCCGATCGCCCGGGAGGTGCTGGAGGTCGATACCGGCGCGCTCTCCACCCGCAATTTCAAGGAGCGGCCCTACAAGGCCGTGCGCCGGCCGATCTTCCCGCTCGACGATATCTGAGCCGATCCGGCGGCCTTCCATCATAACTCAGGAGAGAGAAGACATGAGCGTCCACGCCGATATCGTCTTGCGCAACGGACCGATCTGGTGCGGCCGCGAGGATGGGGTGAAGGAGGCGTTGGCGATCTGGCAGGGCCGCGTGCTCGCCACCGGCAGCGATGGCGAGATCGCGCCGCTGATCGGGCCGCGGACGCAGGTGATCGATCTCGCCGGGCGTCTGGCGACGCCGGGGCTGAACGACAGCCATCTCCACCTGATCTCGCTCGGCCTGACGATGGATTGGGTCGATTCCAAGCCGGATGCCGCCCCCACCCTCGATGCGCTGCTCGGCGCCATCGCCGCCCGCGCCGCGCAGACGAAGCCGGGCGAGTGGATCCTCTCGCGCGGCTATGACCAGACCAAGCTCGACACCGGCCGCCATCCCTTCCGCGAGGAGCTCGACCGGGCCGCGCCGAACAATCCGGTGATGCTGGTGCGCACCTGCGGCCATATCGCCATCTGCAACTCGGCGGCGCTGGCCCTGGGCGGCATCGACGAAAGCTCGGTCGCGCCGCAGGGCGGGCTGATCGAGCAGCAGAACGGGCGGCTGACCGGGCTGCTGGCGGAAAACGCGCGGGCGCCGGTGCAGGCGGCGATCCCCCAGCCCAGCGAGGCCGAGCTCGTGGCGGCGATCGAACGCGCCGGCCGCTATCTGCTCTCGCTCGGCATCACCAGCTGCATGGACGCCGCGGTCGGCCAAAAGGCCGGCTTCGCCGAGATCGCCGCCTATCACCGCGCCAAGCGCGAGGGGCGGCTGCCGGTGCGGACCTGGCTGACGCTGCTCGGCGACGAGAGCCGCACGATCGTGCCGCAATGCCATGCCGCGGGCCTGATCTCCGGCACCGGCGACGACATGCTGATGATCGGCGCGGTGAAACTCTTCCTCGACGGCTCGGCCGGCGGGCGCACCGCCTGGATGACGCAGCCCTATCTCGGCGAGGACCAGACGACCGGCGTCTGGATGCTCGACGACGCGGAATGCGAGCGGCTGGTGCTGGATGCGCATGTGAAGGGCTACCAGCTCGCCTGCCACGCCATCGGTGATGCGGCGATCGAGCAGCTGATCACCGCCTATGAGAAGGCGCTGAAGGCCCATCCCGATCCGGACCGCCGCCACCGCATCGAGCATTGCGGGTTCTCGACGCCGCAGCAGCATGAGCGGATGGTCGCCGCCGGCATCTATCCCTGCCCGCAGCAGGTCTTCATCCATGATTTCGGCGACGCCTATGTGAAGGTGCTCGGCGCCGAACGCGCCAAGCCGAGCTACCCGCTGCGGACCTGGTTCGATCTGGGGCTGAAGCCGGCGACGGGCAGCGACGCGCCGGTCTGCGATCCCGACCCCTTCCCGAATTTCCACGCCATGCTGACGCGCCGGACCTGGCGCGGCACCGTGATGGATGCCGGCCAATGCGTCTCGATCGAGGAGGCGCTGCAGGCCTATACGGAATATGGCGCGTTTTCGCAGAAGCAGGAGACCGTGAAGGGCCGCCTCGCCCCGGGCTTTCTGGCCGATGTCGCGGTGTTCTCCCGCGATCTCCTGACCGCCGATCCCGAAGCGATCTGGAAGGATACGCGCTGCGATCTGACGATCCTGGATGGTCGGATCGTTCACGAAGCCGAGCCGAATTGAAATTATCTGTTCAGTTTTGCTGATTTTTGGCGAGAAGCTTCGTCGGAAACTGGCTAGGCTCATCGCAATAAGACAAAAATGAGGTCGCGGATCCTCCGATGAGCGGGGGATTGGGGACGGCACGCTACGGGAGAACGACCGTGTTCAAGAAACTGGCTTTCACCACCGCACTGACCATCGCGGCCTTCGCCGTGCAGGGGGTCGCGCAGGCGCAGGAGCCGCGTCGCGGCGGCACCATCCGCTTCACGGCGCCTTATGCCGCATCCTTCGTCAGCAATGACAGCCATGTGTCGAACCAGATCCAGGACGACATCTATGGCAAGGCGCTGCATCGCACCCTCTACAAATGGGATTCCGCCAGCAACAAGCCGGTGCCCGAGCTGTTCACCAGCGTCACGGTCTCCGGGGACGGGCTGGTCCACACCTTCAAGCTGCGCGACGACGCGCTCTTCCATAATGGCCGCAAGATGGTGGCCGATGACGTGATCTGGTCGCTGACCCGCATCATGGACGGCACCAAGAGCTATCCCGCCGCGCGCTATGTCCGGCTGATCAAGGGCGCCGTCGACGTCGAGAAGAACGGCGCCAAGGAGATCTCGGGCCTGAAGAAGATCGACGACCACACCGTCGAGATGACCTTCAACGAGCGCACCGAGCCAGGCTTCCTGTTCCACGCGGCGACCACCTCGATCTACCCGGCCAAGGAGGCGCAGGCGCCGGACTTCTTCAACAAGCCGATCGGCCTCGGCCCGTTCAAATTCGTCGAGCACGTGCCGGGTTCGCGCATGGTGTTCGAGCGCTGGGAGAAGTTCTACCAGGCCGGCAAACCCTATGCCGACAAGCTGATCATCTCGCCCATGGGCGAGGCCGCGGCGCGCGACGTCGCCTTCCGCAACAAGGAGATCGACGTCTCGATCCTCGGCCCGACGCAATATGTCGCCTACAAGGCCGATCCGAACCTGTCCAAGGGCATTCTCGAAGTGGCCGAGGTGTTCACCCGCAACATGGGCATGAACCCGAACCACAAGCCTTTCGCCGACAAGCGCGTCCGCCAGGCGATCAACCACGCCATCGATGCCGAGCTGATCATCAAGCGGCTGGTGCGCGACAAGGCCTATCGCGCCACCGGCTGGCTGCCGCTGTCCTCCCCCGCCTATGACAAGGACATGAAGCCCTACGACTTCAATCCCGAGAAGGCGAAGAAGCTCTTGACCGAGGCCGGCTATCCCGACGGTTTCGAGTTCGAATGGACCGCGTCCCCGAATGAGAGCTGGGGTATGCCGATCGTCGAGGCGACCATCCCGATGCTGGCCAAGGTCGGCATCAAGGTGAAGGCCAAGCCGGTCGAGGGTTCGGCGCTCGGCGGCATCGTCGCCAAGGGTGACTACCAGGCCTATATCTGGTCCAACACCTCCGGCCCCGACCCGCTGACCGCGATGAAGTGCTTCCACTCCGCGACGCCGCAGAGCGCCTGCAACTACACCACCTACAAGAACCCCGAGGTCGACAAGCTGCTCGACGAGGCCGGCAAGACGGCCGACGCCGCCAAGCGCCTCGATCTCGTGAAGAAGGCGAACGCGATCGTCTATGACGACGCGCCAGTCTGGTTCTTCAACTACAACAAGGCGGTGATGGCCTATCAGCCCTGGCTGCGCGGCCTGCAGCCCAACGCGACCGAACTCGCGCTGCAATACTACGAGGACCTCTGGGTCGACGCCTCCTCCCCCGCCAAATGAGCCGCGGGGCGTGACGGCAGGATCCGTCACGCCCTGNNAGCCGGGCTCCAGGGAAGGCGGCTCGCGCCGCGCCTCGGCCGGGGCGCCTCGGCTCGCCGGCCGGGCGCCCCCTTCCCCGCGCCCGCAGCCCGGAGTGTCGCATGCTGCCCTTCGTCTTTCGCCGGCTGTTGCAGGCGGTCCCGATCCTGTTCGCGGTCGCGGCGCTGATCTTCCTGCTGTTCAGCGTCATCCCCGGCAGCTTCGCCACCACGCAGATGTCGGATGGCCGCAGCGTCATGGATGCCGAGCAGGTGGCGCGCATGAACACGCAATTCGGCCTGGACGACCCGCTGCCGCTGCGCTTCGCGAAATATATCGGCAATCTCGTCACGCTCGATCTCGGCACCTCCTACCGCACCCGCCAGCCGGTGACGCATTCGCTGTCGGAGCGGCTCTGGCCGAGCCTGCAGCTCGCCATCGCGGCGATGCTCTTCGCCATGCTGATCGGCGTGCCGCTCGGCTTCCTCGCGGCGCTGAAGCCCGGCAGCTGGCTCGACACGCTGTCGATGATCATCGCCGTCTCCGGTCTGTCGCTGCCGAAATTCTGGCTAGGCCTGCTGCTGATGTACGGCTTCGCCCTCTCCCTCGGCTGGTTCCCGAGCTTCGGCTATGGCGATGGCGATCTGCGCTACATCGTGCTGCCGGCCGTGGCGCTCGGCGTGGCGCCGCTCGCGCTGCTGGCACGGACCTCGCGCGCCGCGGTGCTGGAGGTGATGCATGCCGATTTCATCCGCACCGCCCGGGCCAAGGGCGCCGGCGAAATCCGGGTGATGCGCTGGCACGTCGCCCGCAACGCGATGGTGATCGTGCTAACCACGCTCGGCCTGCAATTCGGGTCGGTGATCGGCCAGGCCGTCGTCATCGAGAAGCTCTTCGCCTGGCCGGGCCTCGGCTCGCTCCTGGTCGACAGCGTCTCGCTGCGCGACATTCCGGTCGTCCAGGGCTGCATCCTGGTGATCGTCCTGTTCTTCCTCGTCGTGAACATCATCGTCGACGTGCTCTGCGCGATGATCGATCCGCGCATCTCCTACAGCTAGGGCGAGTGATGAAGTTCCGCGCAAATCTCTGGATCGGCACCGGCCTCTTCGCCATCGTCGTCATCGGCGGGGCGCTCGCGCCCTGGCTCGCCCATACCGATCCGGTCATGGACGCCAATCTGATGAATGCCGAAGTCCCGCCCGGCGCCGAATTCTGGTTCGGCACCGATGCGCAGGGCCGCGACATCTACAGCCGCGTCCTCTACGGCGCGCGCATCTCGCTGACCGTCGGCATCGTCTCCCAGCTGATCAACACCGTCATCGGCGTCTGCCTCGGCCTCTCGGCCGCCTATTGGGGCGGCTGGTGGGACGATGTGGTGAACGGCCTGACCAATCTGATGCTCGCCATCCCCTCGCTGATCTTCGCTTTGGCGATCATGGCGATCCTGACGCCTGGCCTCACCAGCCTGCTGATCGCGCTCGGCCTGACGAACTGGTCCTTCACCTGCCGGCTGACCCGCGCCGCCACCCTTTCGGTCAAGTCGCAGGGCTATGTCGAAGCGGCGCGTGCCCTCGGCTACGGCAATATCCGCATCATGCTGACGCAGATCCTGCCCAACATCGCCGGGCCGATCATCGTCATCGGCACGCTCGGCATGGGCGGCGCCGTGCTGGCGGAAGCCTCGCTCTCCTTCCTCGGGCTGGGCATCCGCCCGCCCTTCCCGAGCTGGGGCAGCATGCTCTCCGACGCGCGCGACCAGATCACCACCGCGCCCTGGATTTCGATCTTCCCCGGTCTCGCGATCTTCATGACCGTGCTCGGCCTCAATCTGCTCGGCGACGGCATGCGGGATATTCTCGACCCGCAATCGCAATCGCGCCGGACCTGACCGGCCGGACCAGGAGGACATCATGCTCGACTGGGCGGCGGCCAAGGCTGCGGCGACGGCGCTCGCGCAGGGCTGGCAGGCGCAGGCCGGGCCCGGCGGCGCGATCCTGCTGTTCGACCGGGACGGGATCCGCGCGAGCGTCGGCGGCGGCTTCGCCAGCATGACGCACCGGGTCGCCTTCACCCCCGACACGCCGACGCGCTACGCCTCGATCAGCAAGCATATTCTGGCCGTCGCCCTGCTCCAGGCCGGCCTGGCGCTCGACCGCCCGCTCGGCAGCTGGCTGGAGGATCTGCCCGCGGCGATCGCCGCCGTGCCGCTCGGCCGCGCGCTCGACATGTCGGGCGCGCTCCCGGACATGATGGAGGTGCTCTGGCAGCAGGGCGTGCCCTTCACCGCCACCCTCACCTGCGCCGAGATCGGCACGGTGCTGCGCCGCCTGCCGGGGCTCAACGGCGCGCCCGGCGAGGAGATGGCCTATTCCAACACAGGCTGGCGCCTCGCCCAGGCGGTGATCGAGCGTTGCAGCGGCCAGGACTATGCGCAGCTGGTGGCGCGGCTGGCCGGAACGGTCGATCCCTCCATCCGCTTCTGCGCCGATGAATCGCAGACCGTGCCGGGCCTCGCGACGGGTTATTGGCAGGATGGCGAGATCTGGCGGCGCGGCCGCTACGGCTTCCATTTCTCGGCCTCCGGCGGGATCGCCGGCAGCGCGGCCGGGCTCGCCCGCTGGTGCATGGCGCTGCTGGCGGAAGACGGCCCGCTCGCCGGGCTGCTGCCACGGCTCGCCGCCCCGCGGGTGTTCGCCGACGGCAGCGACAGCGCCTATCGCCTCGGGCTGGTCGCGGCGCGGCTCGGGCAAACCGCGCTGCTCGGCCATGGCGGCTCTTTGCCCGGCTATCGCAACCACATGCTGCTGGCGCCCGAGGCCGGCGTCGGCGTGGTGCTGGTGAGCAACCGCGAGGAGGACGCGCATTTGCCGGCGCTGACGGTGCTGGCGGCGCTGCTCGGCGAGACGCTTCCGCAGACCGCCGAGGACGCTCCGACAGGGCTCTTCGCCGAGGAGGCGGGGCCGTTCTGGGCCGAGCTCTCGCCGGGCACGATCAGCGTGATGGGCGGCTATGAGAGGCTGGTCGCGGCCGAGGGGGGCGGCTGGCGCAGCCTGCCCGCCTATCTCGCGCTTCACCTGCGCCCGGGCCGCGACGGCGCGCTCGAGGGCCGCATCGGCGGCCGCGCGCGCAGGCTCGTGCCGGTCGCGCCCGACACGCCGCTGGACGCCCGCCTGACGGGAAGCTGGCGCGAGCGCGGCACCGGCGTCGTGCTGACCATCCGCGGCGACGGCGGCGCGCTGATGCCCTGGGCCGGCACGATCGGCCGGGAGACAAGGCTGACGCCGCTGCCGGGCGCGCGGGCGCTCGCCGATCTCGGCCATGGCCCCTGGCGCCACCGCCCCTGCCTGTGGCTGCGGCCGGACGGAGCGCTGGCGCTGGCGAGCCACCGCGCCCGCGTCCATATTTTCGAGCGCGGGTAGTGGGGGGAGCGAGATGCAGCAGGACGGGATCGCACTCGTCGCCTTCGACGACAGCCATCTCGACGGCGCGCTTCGTCTGTCGCAGGAGGCGGGCTGGCCGCATCGGCGCGAGGAGTGGGCAATGCTGCTGGCCCTCGGCCAGGGCTTCGTCGCGCTGGATGGCGCGACCGTGGTCGGCACGGCGATACTGACCCCCTTCGGCAACGACCATGCGGCGATCAGCATGGTGATCGTGGCGGGCGCGATGCGCGGGCGCGGGCTCGGCCGTCAGTTGATGGATACGGCGCTGCGCCATGCCGGCCGGCGTGAATGCCGCCTCACGGCGACGGCGGCGGGGCTGCCGCTGTACGAGAAGCTCGGCTTCCGGCCGACGCATGAGATCAGGCAGCACCAGGGCGTGCCCACCGCGTTGCCGGAGCCGGCGCTGCCGGACGGGATGGCGCTGGATTGGGCCGGCAGCGAGGCCCTGCCCGCCTTGGCCGCGCTCGACGCGCAGGCGCTCGGTCTCGATCGCCGCCCGCTGCTGCGGCTGCTGGCGCAAGTGGGGCGGGTCTTTCTGCTCAGGGAGGCCGGCCGCATCGCTGGTTACGGGGTGCTGCGCCGCTTCGGCCGCGGCGAGGTCATCGGCCCGGTCGTCGCGGCAAGCCCGGACCAGGCGCGCTGCCTGCTGAGCGCCCTGATCGGCGCGAGCGCGGGCGATTTCCTGCGGGTGGATACGCCGGAATGGGACGTGCTCTCGCCCTGGCTGGCGGCTCGCGGCCTTGTCGGCGTCGGCGGCGGCATCGCCATGCGCCGCCAGGCCAGGCAGGCGAGCCCCACCGGCCCGGCAAAGCCCTTCGCGCTGGCCAGCCAGGGGCTCGGATAGGCGGGCGCTTCGTCGGATCGATCCCGCTCGGCGGTCGATGTCGTCTGCTGGCGGATATCGGGGGCGGACGCCCCCGCATCAATCGCCATACGGGCTGTTTTCGCGGATCAGCGCGGCATTGTGCTCGAGGAAGGCGTCGACGAAGTCACGCCCGATGCGCGACAGCGGCCGGGGCGCCGGCTGGAACATCGCGTAGCGATAGGACAGGCGTGGTGCGAAGGGCCTCGCCACCAACCCCATCTTCCTAAAATGCAGGCTGGTGACGACGTCGACGATCGTCACCCCCACTCCCTCCATCACCAAGGCGCAGGCGGTCCCGAAGAACTCGACATGCACCGCCATGCGTAGTCGGGCGTTCTGCTCGGCGAAGGCGCGTTCGACCGCCTCGTGCAGAAAGTGATCCGCATACAGCGAGATGAAAGGCGCATCGTCGAGATGAGCCGGCGTGATCACCGGCTCGGCGGCGAGCCGGTGAGAGGCCGGAACCATGCAGACGCAGGGGACCTCTATCGTCTCGATGATCGAGGCGGGGCTGTCGATCGGATGTTCGGCGAAGCCGATGTCGAAGGCCTCGATCCGGCCGAGGTCGCGCACGGTCGGCGACGAGCGGGTGATGAAGCGCACCGTTCCCTCCGGCCAGCGCTTTAGCAGGCGGGCGATGATCGGCGGCAGGGCATAGGTGGCGAGGCCGGGCTGGCTGGCCAGCGAGAGCGTGCCCGAGCGCAGGCCCTTGAGATCCCGCGCGACCTGGCGCGTGCGTTCCAGCACACCGAGCGTGCGTCGCGCCTCCTCGTAGAACAGGGTCGCTTCCGGCGTGACCTGCAGCCTGCCCTTCTTGCGCTCGAACAGGGATACTCCGAGTTCATCCTCGAGCCGGGTGATCAAGTTGCTGACCGCGGGTTGCGACTTGGCCAGCAGGATCGCGGCCGCGCTCATCGATCCCGTTTCGATCACCGCGCGGAAGGCTTCGAGATGCCGCGTGTCCAACTCTGCCCCGCCCAAAGTTATAGCCTGAAGCTATAGGTTTTAACTCATTTCCTTTTTGACGTCAGCGCCGAAAACGGGACCACTCCAAGCCTGAACGGTAAGAGGAATGGGACCAACGCGGTGAAAGACTCGCTCGTCCTCGACAAGGTCGAGAAGCGCTATGGCGATTTCATAGCGCTTGAACCGACTGATCTGACGATCAAGGCAGGCGAGTTCATCACCCTGCTCGGGCCGTCCGGCTCGGGCAAGACGACGATCCTGATGAGCATAGCAGGCTTCGTCTCTCCCAGCGGCGGGCGCCTGCTGCTCGACGGCCGCGACGTGACGGCACTGTCGCCGGAGCGCCGGAATTTCGGCGTGGTCTTCCAGGGCTATGCGCTTTTTCCTCATCTCAGCGTCTACGACAACGTCGCCTTCCCGTTGAGGGCTCGCGGCATCACCGGCGACGCCGCCCGGCCGAAGATCCTGGCCGCGCTGGCGATGGCCAAGCTCCAGGCCTTCGCGCATCGGTATCCCCGCCAATTATCGGGCGGGCAGCAGCAGCGCGTCGCGCTCGCCCGCTCGCTCGTCTTCGCGCCAGAACTGCTGCTGCTCGACGAGCCGCTGAGCGCGCTCGATAAGGCGCTGCGCAAGGAGTTCCAGACGGAGTTCCGCTCGATCCATCGCGAGGTCGGCTCGACCTTCATCTATGTCACGCATGACCAGGAAGAGGCGCTGACGATGTCGGACCGCATCGTCATCCTCGATCACGGCCGCATCCTGCAGATCGCGCCGCCGGCCGAGCTCTACGAGAAACCGGCCACCGAATTCGTGGCGGGCTTCCTCGGCAAGAGCAATTTCCTGCGCGGCAAGATCTCCGCGACAGGCGGCGGGCAGGTCGAGATCGAGGTGCCGGGCTTCGTCACCTCGGCCGACGCCAACGGGATCGCGGCACAGGCGGGCCAGGCGGCCGTCGCCGCGCTCCGGCCGGAGAAGATCCGGCTGACGCCGCCCGCGGTTGCAACGACCGCGGCCCCCTGCCGGGTCGGCGGACATGTCGGCGATATCACCTATCTCGGCTCCTCCATCGAGGTCGAGATAAGGCTGGCCGGTGGCGAGACGCTGCTGGCGACGGTGCCGGCGGGGCAGCGCGGTTTCACGGCGGGCGAAGCGATCGTCGCCTCCTGGGCGCCGGACGCCGCGATCCTGGTGCGTGGCGACGAGGCCTCGTCATGAGCACGGCCGCCGCCACCAGCACCGGCGGAAGCGAGCGGCTCTACTGGTTGATGCTGCTGGCGCCTTGCGTGTTCCTGGCGGTCTTCTACCTCGTTCCCGTGCTGAACGTGCTGGTGCTGAGCTTCACCGTGCCCAAGCCAGGCCTCGCGAACTATGCCGAACTCGCCAGCAACGGCGCGGTGCAGCGCGTGCTCTGGACGACGCTCAGGATCGGCGCGATCACCACGGTTCTGGCTCTCGGGATCGGCTATGTCGTGGCCTATGCCCTGCTGCAATGCGGCCCGCGCGAGCGTCAGATCCTGCTGGGAATCGTCGTCGCGAGCTTCTGGATCAGCGCCCTCATCCGTGCATTCGCCTGGGTCGCGCTACTGCAATCCAAGGGGCTGGTCAATTCCATCCTGATCTCGACCGGCATGATCGATACCCCGCTCAGCCTTGTGCGCAACGAACTCGGCGTCATCATCGGCATGACCCATTACATGCTGCCCTATGCGATCCTGCCGCTCTATACGAGCCTGCGTGGCATCGACGACCGGCTGGTGCCGGCGGCGCGCGCGCTCGGTGCCACGCCGGGCCAGGCCTTTCGCTGGGTGTTCCTGCCGCTGAGCCTGCCCGGACTGATCGGGGCGGGCGTGATCGTGATGATCTTCTCGCTCGGTTTCTACATTACCCCGGCCATCCTGGGTGGCGGGCGCACCATCATGGTCGCCGAATTCATCAGCGTGCAGATCTCCGAGACCTTGCGCTGGGGGCTGGCGGCGATGCTAGCGACGGTGCTGCTCGCCGCCGTGCTGCTCCTCGTGATGTGGCTCAGCCGCTTCATGGATGTCGAACAGGCGCTGAGGAAATAGCCATGGCAGCGCCCGCCACTCCCTCGGCCCCTAGCGGCCTATCGCTCAACCGGATCATCGCCTGGCTCGCGGCGGCGTTCCTGCTGCTGCCGATCCTGGTGGTGATCCCGATCTCGCTGACGCCGGAGCGCTATCTGTCGCTGCCGAAGACGTCGATCTCGTTTCGCCATTATGGCAGTCTGGTGACCGATGGGCGCTGGTCTAAGAGCATCCTCGACAGCCTCGTCGTCGGCATCGGCGCGACCGTGCTGGCGACCGTGCTGGGAGTCGCCTTCGCGGTGGGGGCCTGGCGCCTGGGCGCGCCGCTCGCACGGCGCCTGCGCCTGCTGCTGCTGGCGCCGATCATCGTGCCGCCGATCGTGCATGCGGTCGCCTTCTACCGCGCCTGGGCAGCGCTCGGCTTGCTCGACACCTATCTCGGACTGATCCTCATCCATGCGATGAAGGGCCTGCCCTTCGTCGTCCTGACGGTCGCCGGCGCGCTCGCCAATGTCGATCCTCGGCTGGAGCAGGCGGCGCGCAGCCTCGGCGCCACTCCGCGGCAGGCGATGGGCTGGGTCGTGCTGCCGCAGATCCGGGCCGGCATCGTTGCCGGCGCCGCCTTCGCCTTCATCACCTCCTGGGACGAGACGATCGTTGCGCTGTTCGTGACCAGCCGCGCCGTCACCACCCTGCCCCGCCGGATCTGGGAGGGTCTTGCCGACAACATCGATCCGGCCATCGCCGCGCTCGGCACGGTGATGATCGTCCTCACCTTCGCAGTCGTCGCGATCTCGACGCTGCGCAGCGCCTCCGCAAAAGCCTGACGACAAGGGGAACATGGCATGACCAGAGAGCATCAGCAATTTCGTGACGACTGCCTGGCGATCCTGCGCCGGGAGACCGAGGGCAAGCGCGTGCATCGCCGCCGCTTCCTGCAGGCGCTGGCCATGCTGGGAGCGATCCCGGCGAGCCTGCGCCTGACGCCGGCCCATGCCCAGACCGGCGAGATCGTCGTGGTCAATTGGGGCGGCGATGCCGTGCCGGCCTATGACGCGATCTGGGCGCAGCCCTTCAATGCCGCCAATCCCGGAGGCAAGGCCCTGATCAACGGCTCGGGGCCGAGCTCCGGCAAGATCAAGGCGATGGTCGAGAGCGGCGCCGTGACCTGGGATGTCTGCGACCGCACCGTGCCGGCGTCGATCGAGCTCGGCCGCCAGAACCTGCTGGAAAAGGTCGACTGGTCGATCGTCTCGCAGGACAAGGTCCGGGCCGCACATCGCTCCGACTGGGGCGTGGGCGCCTATCTCTATTCCTTCGTGCTGACCTATGACACCAAGGCGCTGAAGGGACCCGCGCCGACGAACTGGATAGATTTCTGGAACGTCAAGGACTTCCCGGGCAAGCGCACCTTGCGCAACAATATCGAGGGCATGCTCGAAGCGGCTTTGCTCGCCGACGGGGTCAGCCGCGACAAGATCTACCCGATCGATGTCGACCGGGCGCTGGCCAAGATCAAGGAGATCAAGCCGCACACGATCTTCTGGACCACTGGCGCGGAGAGCCAGCAGCTCTTTCGGAACCAGGAGGTCGTGATGGGCAACCTCTGGCACACGCGCTCGATGCTGCTCGCCAAGGAGGTCGGCGACAACATCAGGTTCACCTTCGAGGATGGCATCCTGTTCCCCGGAGCCTGGATCGTGCCGAAGGGCAACCCGGCCAAGGCCGGTGCCTGGAAATTCATCGCGTCGGCACAGGATCCGAAGAGCCAGGTCGAACTGTTCAAGCGCGTCGGCAACGGGCCGGTCAACCCGGCAGCCGCAGCGATGGTGCCGCCCGAGATGAAAGCGCTCGACTGCGGTTCCCCGGAGAATTTCGCGCGCCAGGTCGCCGTCGACAATGAATGGTACGCCCAGCACTACGCCACGATTCTCGCCCGCTACATGGACGCCATCGCGTCCTGAGCCTGATCCCGGCGGGCGGCCCGACGCCGCCCGCCCCTGTCTCTGCGACCAGAACCCAGGATATTCGATGACCACGGCGCCGTATTCGCTCGCCCAGACCTTCATGGGCGTCCCGCACCGCACCGAGATCGGCGACGCCAAGGCCGTCGTCCTCGGCCTGCCCTTCGACTGCGGCACCCATCCGCAGCGCGTCGGCTCGCGGCTCGGGCCCTCCTCAATCCGCGAGCAGTCGCTGCTGCTGCGGGCCTTCGACTTCTTCAACGGGATCAATCCCCTGGAGGCGCTCGGCGTGGTTGATGTCGGCGACGCCAGGGTCAGTCCCGGGGACCTCGAAGGATCTTATGCCGCGATCGAGGCGGCGGTCGGTGCCATAGCCGAAACGCGCGCCGTCCCGGTGACGCTCGGCGGCGACGGCGCGATCGCGCTGCCTGAGATGCGGGCGCTGCACAAAATCTATCCCGATCTCGTCACCATCCATATCGATGCCCATACCGACGCCTATCCGATCGAGGGCTACAACACCGCGACGGCCTTCGGCCGCGCCGCCGAGGAAGGGCTCGTCGACGCGACGCGCTCCTACCAGATCGGCATGCGCGGCACGACGATGCTGCCCGGCGTCGGCGAATATGGCCGCAGCCTCGGCTACAACGTGATCCCGCTCGCCGAATTGCTGGACCGCGGCATCGCGACGGTCTTCGCCGAGATCCGCGCGCATATCGGGGACCGGCCGGTCTATCTCTCCTATGACATGGATTTCTTCGACCCCTCCGTCGCGCCGGGTGTCTGCACGCCGACCTGGGGCGGGGCGACCTCCCGCGAGGGCCTCGCCGTGTTGGAGGCCTGTGCCGGGCTCAACCTCGTCGGCGTCAACATCAACACCGTCAGCCCGCCGCATGATGTCGGGGGCATGTCGGCGCTGCTCGCGGCGCAGGTTACGCTGAACGCACTGAACCTCATCGCACGGCAGCATCAATCGAAGGCCGCCGATCGGAGGTGACCGTCAGGGGGCGGCTCGCGCCGCAGATTTGTGCAGGCGCCAGGTCGTGCTCTCGCCGGCCACCAACGCCCACATCGGCGCCGAGCGGACGTCCCGCAGCCGGGATCGTCGAGGACAACGGCGTGGTGAGACATTGTTTCGCCGCCGCCGTCTCGGCCTCGCTGGATCATGCTGTCCTGCCGCCCCGGCGCGACCGCCAGCGCTACAGGCAGCACGCCGAGCAGTTTCTCGCTAATTTCGCTTGGGCCGCGGCAGGCGGACGCCGCCGAGCGGCTGCGGGTGCGCTAGTTCTACACCATTGAAGATATCAGCCTGAACAGGCCTCTGCTCGGCAGCTGATCGCTCCAGCCCTCCGTACAGGCAGCGTCCATCCGGCACCGCATCGCCGGCGGGAACGGCTGGGCTTGGTGGCTACCACCTTCGGCAGACATGTCATCCAGCCCATCGGCAATGCCGGAGACGTCGATGCCAATCGTTGCGAGGGCCGCGCCGAAATCAAGCGACGAGCGCGGCAGGCGACGGGCATCGGACACCGGCGAACATGCAGCGGCGCGCGAGGTTTTCGAGATAAGCATCTGAATTGAATGGCGCGGGCGACGGGGCTCGAACCCGCGACCTCCGGCGTGACAGGCCGGCACTCTAACCAACTGAGCTACGCCCGCGCAGGGCTTCCGGGGACATCAGTCCCTCAGCGGGGTTTCGATTATGGCGCTGAGCCGGAAGTGTCAAGCGCTCGCTGCCCGCTAAATGAAGATGATGTGAAATGATGAGCGGAGCCTGCAATTCCGTCGAAAAAATCGCCACTCTGCCGGGCGCGACGTTCAGGGGTCGCCGGCGCGCGGCGAATCGGCGGGAGGATCTAAAGGCCGGCGCGGCGGGCTTCCGGCGAGGGCCGTCAGGCCGAAGGCCGATGCGGGCGAAGGCACTTGGTGGGCGGTGACGGGCTCGAACCGCCGACCCTCTCGGTGTAAACGAGATGCTCTACCGACTGAGCTAACCGCCCCTGCAGTGCCGCACGGGTTTAAGCGGTCCAGGCCCGGCCATCAAGCGGCCTTGTAAAGCGGCGCCTCGCCTGCGAAGTCACAGGCTCCTTCATCGAATGCAGGCATGGCGAGATCGCACTCCGCGGCGGCGGCGCACTGCGCCACCCTCCTAGCGCATCGTCGCGATCTCTCGAGCGGCCCGCCTGACAGCGCCGCGAGCCCGTAGAGCGGGGCCCGCGGGCTCCGCTCATGCGCCGCCAGGCTCGGCCGCCCGCGGTCCCGGAAGCCGCTCTGGACTGGCCCTCTGCCCCGGCACATCCTGCCAGGCCCACAGAGGCTCACCGACGCTCACCCGCCCAGCGGCGAGGCAGGGCTCCCGGCGCGCCGGCGCGGTTCATCAACGAAAAGAGCCGCCGGCGGGGGCCGGCGGCTCGTTGGTCGACGATGCCTGGAGGTCAGTGAGCGACGAGGCCCATGGTTTCGTCCTCGCTCTTGGCGCGTGGGGTCGAGAGGTCCTCCTCCCAGGCGATCGGCACGGGCTGGCGCGTCAGAGCGTGCTCCAGCACCTGGTCCATGCGCGAAACCGGGATGATCTCCATGCCGTCCTTCACCGATTTCGGCAGGTCCGCCAGATCCTTGGCGTTGTCTTCCGGGATCAGCACCTTCTTGATGCCGCCGCGCAGCGCCGCCAAGAGCTTCTCCTTGAGACCGCCGATCGGCAGCACCCTGCCCCGCAGCGTCACCTCGCCGGTCATGGCGACATCGCGATGCGTCGGGATGCCGGTCAGGATCGAGACGATGGTGGTCGCCATCGCGATGCCTGCCGAAGGCCCGTCCTTCGGGGTCGCCCCCTCGGGAACATGGACGTGGATGTCGCGCCGGTCGAACAGGGGCGGCTCGATGCCGAAATCGATGGCGCGCGAGCGGACATAGGAGGCCGCCGCCGAGATCGATTCCTTCATCACGTCCTTGAGGTTGCCGGTGACGGTCATCTTGCCCTTGCCGGGCATCATCACGCCTTCGATCGTCAGAAGCTCGCCACCCACCTCGGTCCAGGCGAGGCCGGTCACGACGCCCACCTGATCCTCGGTCTCGGCCATGCCATAGCGGAATTTCGGCGGGCCGAGATATTCTTCCAGAACGGGCGGCGTGATCGCGATCTTCTTCTTCTTGGTGAGGACGATCTCCTTCACGGCCTTGCGGACCGTGTTGGACAGCTCGCGCTCGAGATTGCGGACGCCGGCCTCGCGGGTGTAGCGCCGGATCAGCGTCATCAAGGCCTCGTCGTCGATCGACCATTCCTTGGAATCGAGGCCGTGCTTCTTGATCGCACCCGGGATCAGGTGGCGACGCGAAATCTCGACCTTCTCATCCTCGGTGTAGCCGGCGATGCGGATCACCTCCATCCGGTCCAGCAGGGCCGGCGGGATGTTCAGCGTATTGGCCGTGGTCACGAACATCACGTTCGACAGGTCGTAATCGACCTCGAGGTAATGATCGTTGAAGGTGCTGTTCTGCTCGGGATCGAGCACCTCCAGCAGGGCCGCCGACGGATCGCCGCGGAAGTCCTGGCCCATCTTGTCGATCTCGTCGAGCAGGATCAGCGGGTTGGCCGTCTTCGCCTTCTTCATCGACTGGATGATCTTGCCGGGCATCGAGCCGATATAGGTGCGGCGGTGACCGCGGATCTCGGCCTCGTCGCGCACGCCGCCCAGCGACATGCGCACGAACTCACGGCCGGTCGCCTTGGCGATCGACTTGCCGAGCGAGGTCTTGCCGACGCCCGGAGGGCCGACCAGGCAGAGGATCGGGCCGGCGAGCCGGTTGGCCCGCTGCTGCACCGCGAGATATTCGACGATGCGGTCCTTGACCTTGTCGAGGCCGAAATGATCGTCGTCGAGCACCGCCTGGGCCGCAGGCAGGTCCTTCTTGATCTTCGACTTCTTGCCCCAGGGGATGCCGAGCATCCAGTCGAGATAATTGCGCACCACCGTCGCTTCGGCGGACATGGGCGACATCTGGCGCAGCTTCTTCATCTCCGCGACGGCCTTGTCGCGGGCTTCCTTGGAGAGCTTGGTGCGGGCGATGCGCTCTTCCAGCTCGGCCAGCTCGTCGCGGCCTTCCTCGCCGTCGCCCAGCTCCTTCTGGATCGCCTTCATCTGCTCGTTGAGGTAGTATTCGCGCTGGGTCTTCTCCATCTGGCGCTTGACGCGCGAGCGGATGCGCTTCTCCACCTGCAGCACCGACATCTCGCTTTCCATCAGCGAGAGAACCTTCTCCAGCCGATGCGCGACATGGGTGATCTCCAGCACCGCCTGGCGATCGGCGATCTTCACCGCGAGATGCGAGGCGACGGTGTCGGCGAGCTTAGACGGCTCGTCGATCTGCGAGACGGCGGCAACGACCTCCGGAGAGATCTTCTTGTTGAGCTTCACATAGCTCTCGAACTCGCTGACCACCGAACGGCCGAGCGCCTCGAGCTCCACCTTCTTGCCGTCCTCCTCGGCGAGGCCGACGGCCTCCGCCTGGTAGAACGCGTCATCGGCGACATAGGCGGTGGCGCGGGCCCGGCCGACACCTTCGACCAGCACCTTCACCGTGGAATCCGGCAGCTTCAGCAGCTGCAGCACGCGCGCCAGCGTGCCGATCTCATAGATGTCCTTGGCGGCCGGATCATCGTCGCCGGCGTTCTTCTGGGTGGCGAGCAGGATCAGCCCGTCGGTCTTGACGACCTCCTCGAGCGCGCGGATGGACTTTTCGCGGCCGACGAAGAGCGGCACGATCATGTGGGGGAATACGACGATATCGCGCAGAGGCAGGACCGGATAGAGACCGGTTTCGCCTGGGACGAAGGGAGCGCGGGGCGCCGAACCTGTCATAATCAATCCTTCATGGTTGCGCCCGGAATCCCCCCGGATGGGCGGGCCTCTCGGACGTAAGCGAAACCGGAACGACCATCGCTCCGTCCGCCCCGGCGCATCCCACCCTGGATAGGCATGCGACTCTCGCCGGTGACGATAAGGTGGAGACTTCCGAACCGGCTTTCAAGCAACCGGAGGGCCGCTTTGCACGGCTGATTGTCGCGGGCCGACACACGGAGACCCTGCGCCGGCGCGCCGGCCGAGGCCCTGGAAGCAAAACGCGCGCCGGAGCGCGCGTGATGCAGAGGAGGCATGGCCCGCTCAGGCCGAGGCGGATTTCGCCTCGTCCTCGCGTTCCGAATAGATGAAGAGCGGCCGCGATTTCGATTCCACCGCCTCGGGCCCGATCACCACCTGCTCGACGCCTTCCAGCCCCGGCAGCTCGTACATCGTCTCGAGCAGGATCCCCTCCATGATCGAGCGCAGGCCGCGCGCGCCGGTCTTCCGGTCGATCGCCTTGCGGGCGATCAGGCTGACCGCCTCGTCGGTGAAGGTGAGCTCGGTGTCCTCCATCTCGAACAGCCGCTGATACTGCTTCACCAGCGCGTTCTTCGGCTCGGTCAGGATGGTCTTCAGCGCGGCTTCGTCGAGATCCTCGAGCGTCGCCAGAACCGGCAGGCGGCCGACGAATTCCGGGATCAGGCCGAATTTCAGCAGATCCTCGGGCTCGACCTCGCGGAAGATCGCCCCGGTGCGGCGGTCGTCCGGAGCCTTGACGCTGGCGCCGAAGCCGATCGAGGTCCCCTTGCCGCGGCCCGAGATGATCTTGTCCAGGCCGGCGAAGGCGCCGCCGCAGATGAACAGGATGTTGGTGGTGTCGACCTGCAGGAATTCCTGCTGCGGATGCTTGCGGCCGCCCTGCGGCGGCACGGAGGCGACGGTGCCCTCCATGATCTTCAGCAGCGCCTGCTGCACGCCCTCGCCCGAGACGTCGCGGGTGATCGAGGGATTGTCGGATTTGCGGCTGATCTTGTCGATCTCGTCGATATAGACGATGCCGCGCTGCGCCCGCTCGACATTGTAGTCAGAGGCCTGCAGCAGCTTCAGGATGATGTTCTCGACATCCTCGCCGACATAGCCCGCTTCGGTCAGCGTCGTCGCATCGGCCATGGTGAAGGGCACGTCGAGGATGCGGGCCAGCGTCTGGGCGAGCAACGTCTTGCCGGAGCCGGTCGGCCCGATCAGCAGGATGTTGGATTTCGCCAGCTCGACGTCATTGTGCTTGGTCGCGTGCGACAACCGCTTGTAATGGTTGTGGACCGCGACGGAGAGCACCTTCTTGGCGTGATCCTGGCCGATGACGTAGTCGTCCAGCACCTTGCGGATCTCGCGCGGCGTCGGCACCCCGTCCTTCGATTTCACCAGCGCGGATTTGGATTCCTCGCGGATGATGTCCATGCACAGCTCGACGCATTCGTCGCAGATGAACACGGTGGGGCCCGCAATGAGCTTGCGGACCTCGTGCTGGCTCTTGCCGCAGAAAGAGCAGTAGAGCGTGCTCTTGGAATCGCCGCCGCTGACCTTACTCATCGTCCATCTCCATTCTCGGAGCCGGAGACCACACCAGCCGGGGGCAGATGCAACCGTCGTCTCTCCGTCACAATAGACGCCCAGATCACGATTATTAGGTTAATGCCCCGAACCGACACGCGCGGCTTTCAGGGCGACCCAAAACCGGACCGCTTGCGAGCGCCAGTCCGTTCATCCGTCACCCCATGCAATCATGGGGCCGGTTCTCACGCAATATGGCCCCTGCGAGCCGCTTCGCCAAGTCGTGCCGTTCGGCTGCATGGCCGCAGTCTCTGTATGCAGCCCTCAGGGCGTCGCATCCTCGGGGCGCTTGTCGATCACCTTGTCGATCAGGCCGAAATCGCGCGCGGCCTCGGCGGTCATGAAGTTGTCGCGCTCCAGCGCCTGCTCGATCTCGGCATAGGAGCGGCCGGTATGCTTCACATAGATCTCGTTCAGGCGGCGCTTCAGGCTCTCGACCTCGCGCGCATGGATCAGGATATCGGTGACCTGGCCCTGGAATCCGCCGGAGGGCTGGTGGACCATGATCCGCGCATTCGGCAAGGCGAAGCGCATGTCCTTGGCGCCGGCCGTCAGCAGCAGCGAGCCCATCGAGGCGGCCTGGCCGACGCAGAGCGTCGTCACCGGGCAGCGGATGAACTGCATCGTGTCGTAGATCGACATGCCGGAGGTGACCACGCCGCCCGGCGAATTGATGTAGAAGGAGATCTCCTTCTTCGGGTTCTCGGCCTCGAGGAAGAGCAGCTGCGCCACGATCAGCGACGCCGAATAATCCTCGACCGGACCGGTCAGGAAGATGATTCGCTCGCGCAGCAGGCGGGAATAGATGTCGAAGGCGCGCTCGCCGCGGCTCGACTGCTCGACCACCATCGGGACGAGATTGTTATAGGTCTCGATCGGATCGCGCATGAAAATCAGTCCTCGGATGGTCGGAGCCGGTGCCGGCAGAGAATCAGTGTCGTGGAATGCAACCACATAAGCACGTCAATGGCGGCTGAAAAGAGAAACGCCGCCGGGTCGCTGACCCGACGGCGGAATGTTCGGAATAAGGTTTCCGGGAATCAGGCCGAAGCGTCCTCGGCCTTCTCCTCGGCCTTCTTGGACTTCTTGGCCGCCTTCTTCGGCTTCTCCTCGGAAGCGGCGATTTCTGCGTCGTCATCGGCGTAGAGCGCCTCGCGGGAGACCGTCTGCTCCTCGATCTTCACCTGTGTCAGCAGGTGATCGACGACCTTCTCCTCGAAGATCGGCGCGCGGATCTCGGCCAGCGCCTGCGGGTTCTTGCGGTAGAACTCCCAGACCTGCTTCTCCTGGCCGGGGAACTGGCGGGCGCGCTCGACCAGGGCCTGCGTCACTTCGTCATCCGAGATCTGCACCTTGGCCTGCTCGCCGATCTCGGCCAGCACCAGCCCGAGACGGACGCGGCGCTCGGCGATCTTGCGGTAATCGGCGCGGGCGGCATCCTCGGTGGTGCCTTCGTCCTCGAAGCTCTTCTTGGCGTCCTTCATGTCGGCTTCGACATGGCTCCAGACGCTGGCGAACTCCTGCTCGACCAGGGTCGGCGGCAGCTCGAAGGTGTATTTGCCGTCCAGCGCGTCGAGCAGGCTCTTCTTCAGCTTGCGGCGCGACTGGGTGGCGAAATCGCGGCCGATCTGCTCGCGGATGGCGCTCTTCAGCGCGTCCAGCGACTCCATGCCGAAGGATTTCGCCAGCTCGTCGTCGATCTTGACGGGCTCCGGCGCCTGGACCTCGGTCACCGTGACCTCGAACTCGGCCGGCTTCCCGGCGAGATGCGTCGCCGTATAGTTCTCGGGGAAGGTCACCTTGACGGTGCGGGTCTCGCCCGCCTTCGCGCCTTCCAGCTGCTCCTCGAAACCAGGGATGAACTGGCCAGCGCCGAGATCGAGCGGGATGCCCTCGCCGGTGCCACCGTCGAAGGGCTTGCCTTCCAGCGTGCCGACGAAGGAGATCATCAGCCGGTCGCCGGAGACGGCGGTGGCGCCCTCGCCCTTGTCGCTGAAGCTGCGGTTCTGGCCGGCCATGCGCTCCAGCGCCGCGTCGACATCGGCATCCGGCACGTCGGCGACGGGCTTGCTCAGCGAGACGTCGGAAATATCGGCGAGCTCGATCTTGGGCAGGACTTCGAGCGCCACCGTGAAGGCGAGATCGCCCTTGGCCTCCATCGCGGCCTCGATCTCGTCCTTGTTCTCGGGGAACTTGATCTGCGGCTCGAAAGCCAGCTTCAGCCCGTTATCGGCGACGATCTTCTGGTTGGCCTCGTTGACCGCGTTCTGCACGACATCGGCCATGACCGAGCGGCCATAGAGCCGGCGCAGATGCTCGACCGGCACCTTGCCCGGGCGGAAGCCGTTGATCCGCGCCTTGCCCTGCAGACCCTGGAGGCCGTCATCGAGCCTGGTCTTCAGGTCGGTGGCGTTCAGCACCACCTGAAATTCGCGCTTGAGGCCCTGCGAGAGGGTTTCGGTCACGTTCATCGTTCTGATCCGCCAACAGCTCGTGTTACTTCAATATCCAAAGCGCGACGCCGGGTGCCCGCCGCCGCGCTCGCGAAAGCTCGTACTGGTGCGGGCGGAGGGACTCGAACCCCCACGACATCAGCCGCTGGTACCTAAAACCAGTGCGTCTACCAATTCCGCCACGCCCGCCGACCCGATGCCGCGCACGCAAGGCTTCGCGCAGCGCCGCCATCATGAGGCCGCGGTGCTATACGCATTTCGACGGGTCCATGCAGCAAAAAAATGCGACGTTTCTGCGAAGGCACGGCGCAACGGCGATCTCCCGCTGCGCCCGGGGGGCCACTCGCCAGATCGGGGACCAGGCTTTATGCCCTTGCGGATGAACCAGACCACGAAGCCCTGCCCGCCCTCCCCGACGCGCCGGAGCCTGCTCGGCGCGGCGGCGGCGCTGCCGGTCGTCGCCTTGCCCCTGCCCGTCCGGGCGCAGGCCACAGGGCCGATATCGCGCCGGCTGGTGATCGCCGCCGGCAAGGCGCGGCTCCGCCCCGCCCCGGCGGCCGAGACCGAGATCTGGACGCTGGACGGGTCGATGCCAGGCCCGGCGCTGCGAATCAGGCACGGCGAGACCTTGCGGCTCACCGTCGAAAATCGGATCGGCCTGCCGGTCGCGTTGCATTGGCACGGGCTGCGCGGCGCGGCCGCGATGGATGGCGTCGGCGGCTTCAGCCAGGCTCCGATCGCGCCCGGCGCGAGCTTCGACTATGAGCTCACCCCGCCGGACAGCGGCACCGTCCTCTATCGCGCGCTGGTCGTCGGAGGCGCTTCCGAACCCGCGGGTCGCGGGCTCTCCGGCCTGCTGATCGTCGAGGAGCGAACGCCGCTCGCCGTCGCGCAGGACATCCCGCTGCTGGTCCAGGACTGGCTGCTCGACGAGCGCCAGCTGCTGGCGCCTTTCGGCCGCGGCCCCGAGACCGCAGCGGCCGGCCGCCTCGGCTCCTGGCTCACAGTCAACGGCGCCGCCCCGCCGCACCGCGTCGCGGTCGCGCCGGGGGCGCGGGTGCGCCTGCGGCTCGCCAATGCCTGCAATGCCAGGCTGATGCGGCTGCGCTTCGACGGGGTGAAGGCGGTGGTCGTCGCGGTGGACGGGCAGCCGACCGACACATTCGAGCCGGTGCGGGCGCAGTTGCCCTTCGCGCCCGGCAGCCGCTACGATCTGGTGGTCGACATGCCCTCCGAACCCGGCGCCACCGCGGTGGTCACCGCCCTGATCGGCTCCGGCCTGCCGCTCGTGCGCCTGGTCGCGGAGGGTCCGGCTGAGCCCGCCGCGACGGCGCCGGCCGCGCTGCAGCCCAACCCGGCCCTGCCGGCCGCCGTCAGGCTGCAGGATGCGCGCCGCGTCGAGATGAGGATCGAGGGCGGCGCGCGCGTCACCCCCGCCTTCAAGCTCGATCTCGGCGGGGTCGATCCGGAGCGGCCCTGGCGCGTCAATGGCGACACCGGCTCGGTGGAGGGCAAGCCGCTGTTCAGCGTCAGGCGCGGCACGCCGATCGTGCTGGCGATCGACAACCGCACGGCCTTCATCCAGCCCTTCCATGTGCACGGCCACGCCTTCCGGCTGCTGCACCCGCTCGACGATGGCTGGGAGCCCTATTTCCTCGATACCGTCCAGATTCCCGAGGGCAAGAAGCTGCACATCGCCTTCATCGCCGATAATCCCGGCCGCTGGCTGGTCTCCTCGACGGTGCTCGACCGTTTCGATGCCGGACTCTGGAGCTGGTTCGAGGTGACATGAGCCTGTGCCGCGCCTCGCGCTGGCTGCTGGCGGCCTTCTACCTTGCCGCCGGCATGCTGCATCTGCGCCGGCCCGAGGCGTTCCTGCCGATCATGCCGGGCTGGGTGCCGGCGCCGCGCGAGATCGTACTGCTGACCGGCTGGGCGGAGCTCGCCGGAGCCTGCGGCCTGCTGATCCCGCAGCTGCGCAAAGCGGCGGGGATCGGCCTGGCGCTCTACGCGCTCTGCGTCTTCCCGGCCAATATCAAGCATGCCTTCGAAGGCGTCGCGATCCCGTCCCTGCCGCAGAGCTGGTGGTATCACGGCCCGCGCCTGGCGTTTCAGCCCGTGCTGATCTGGTGGGCGCTGTTCGCGGCCGGCGTGATCGACTGGCCGGCGCGACGCCTGCGCCGCTAGCCCAGCCCGACCCGCTCCAGCACGGTGCGCGTCACCGCATCCTTGGCCAGTTCGACGGAGACCACGAGCGGATTCTCCTCCGGCCCCGGCTCCTCCAATGTCGCGAACTGGCTGTCCAGCAGGGCGGGCGGCATGAAATGATGCTGGCGCGCCGCCATCCGCGCTCCGATCAACTCCCGCGAACCCCGGAGATAGACCAGGGCCACATCCGGCCGGTCGCCGATGATGACGCGGCGATAGGCGCGCTTCAGCGCCGAGCAGGTGACGATGCCGTGCCGGCCCTGGCTGCGCAGATCGTCGATCCAGGCGGCGATGGCGGCGAGCCAGGGGCCGCGATCGGCATCGTTCAGCGGCTGCCCGCTCGACATTTTCGCGACATTGGCCGGCGGGTGGAAGGAATCGGCATCCCTGAACGGCCAATCCAGATGGGCCGCCAGCCGCTCGCCCAGCGAGGTCTTGCCGGAGCTGGCGACGCCCATCACGACGATGACGGCGGGCGGCCGGCCATGCTGCGCGGTCCACATCAGAGCGGCTTCTTCGGTTCGACATGGCCGCCGAAGCCGGCGCGCATCGCCGAGAGGATCTTCTCCGCATAGGTATGGTCCTTGCGGGAACGGAAGCGGGTATAGAGCGAGGAGGTCAGGACTTCGGCGGGGGTGGCGGTCTCGATCGCCGCCTGCACGGTCCAGCGCCCCTCGCCGGAATCGGAGACATGTCCGGAATAGGCGCCGAGCTCCTCATCCGCGGCGAGCGCCTCGGCGGTGAGATCGAGCAGCCAGGAGGTGACGACCGAGCCGCGGCGCCAGACTTCGGCGATCTCCGCCAGGTCGAAATCGAAGCCGTATTCCGGCGGCAGCCCCTGCTTCGACGAAGCGTTGCGCAGCAGGTCGAACCCCTCGGCGAAGGCCTGCATCATCCCGTATTCGATGCCGTTATGCACCATCTTGACGAAATGCCCGGCACCGACCGGGCCGCAATGCAGATAGCCCTGCTCGCTGGCGGGGTTGCGCCCGTCGCGGAACCGCGTCGGCTCGATCGCACCCTTGCCCGGCGCCAGCGCCTGGAACAACGGCTCGAGCCGCGCGAAACTCGCGGGATCTCCGCCGATCATCAGGCAATAGCCGCGGTCGAGCCCATGCACCCCGCCGCTGGTCCCGACATCGTGATAGGTCAGGCCGCGCGCCGCCAGCTCCCGCCCCCGGCGGACATCGTCCTTCCAGAAGGCGTTGCCGCCATCGATCAGCGTGTCGCCCGGCTCCAGCAGATCGGCCAGCTGCGCCAGCGTCGCTTCGGTGATCTCTCCGGCCGGCAGCATCACCCAGATCGCGCGGGGCGCGGCGAGCGCCGCCACCATCCCGGCGAGATCGGCGACGTTCACGGCCCCCTCGCCCGCCAGCGCCCGGCCCGGCGCGGGATCGCGGTCATAGACGACGCAGTGATGGCCTGCGCGCATCAGACGGCGCACGATATTGGCGCCCATCCGCCCGAGACCGACCATTCCAAGCTGCATCACGGCCTCTCCCATCCAGGCTGCGGGACAGTTCGCGCAGCGTCGGAAGGGTTTCTGCCTCGTTGTCGCGGCCACGACAAGCCGCCCCCGCGATGCGAAGGCTCGGGGATCAGGTGCGGCGCCTGCGGGCGCGGGGCGCGAGCTGCGGGTCGGCGAAGTTGCGGCTCGTCGGAGCGGGGCTTTCGGGACGGACCTTGTCGGACAGGGCTTGCCGGCTGCGCGCCCTGTCGTCAGCGCAGCCGACCGCCGAGAGCTCTCTCACCGTGCCGTCCGGCCCGGCGCGCGCGAGCTCTTCCCGGGCCACTGTTTGCTTAGGCTAGCCCGCTCGGAATGGCCCGCGCGGCCAGTCGCGCTCTGGTTTACCGGCGCGATCTGGTCCCGACCGGCCTGTCGCACTCGAGCTGGCGCGCTCGACCTGTGCCGGCGCGCGCGAGGGCCTCGTCTAACTCAGCGCCGCCGAAGCGGCGCGCCCTGTCGCAAGAGGCGCTGCGGGACGGAGCCGGCCCATCCCGCTCAGGCGGCCGAGCCCTTCAGCGGCGCGGCCGCGAAATTCTCGTCGAAGGAATAGCCGGCGCCCCTGACCGTGCGGATCGGATCATCGGCATGATCGGGCGTGATCGCCTTGCGCAGCCGCCCGACATGCACGTCGACCGTGCGCTCGTCGATATAGACGTCGCGCCCCCAGACCGCATCGAGAAGCTGCGAGCGCGAATAGACGCGGCCGGGCGCCTGCATCAGAAATTCGAGCAGGCGGAACTCGGTGGGGCCGAGATGGATCTCGGCGCCGGCGCGGCGGACCCGACGCGTCGTCCGGTCGAGCTCGAGATCCCCCGCCGCCAGGATGCCGGCGACATGCCCCGGCTTGGCGCGGCGCAGCAGCGCCTGGATGCGGGCGATGAGCTCCGGCAGGGAGAAGGGCTTGACGACGTAGTCATCGGCGCCGGTGGCGAGGCCGCGCACCCGCTCCGTCTCCTCGCCGCGCGCCGTCAGCATGATGATCGGCACGCGCTCGGTGTCGCGCCGCGCCCGCAGACGGCGGCAGAGCTCGATGCCGGACAGCCCCGGCAGCATCCAGTCCAGCAGGACGAGATCGGGGGTGTGGTCGCGCAGATGCAGCTCCGCATCATCGCCCCGCGCCACGCTGTCCACCTCGAAGCCCTCGGCCTCGAGATTATAGCGCAGCAGCAGGGTGAGCGGCTCTTCGTCCTCGACGATCAGGATGCGTGCGGCCATGCTTCTGTCCCAGGCGATCGACCGGCCGATTATTTGCCGCTGATCGAATCCATGACGATGTTGGTGGTGTCGAGCTTCGGCCGGCTCGCATCCAGCGTCTCGCCGGTGACGAGGTAATGGATGGTCTCGGCGATGTTGGTGGTGTGGTCGCCGATCCGCTCGACATTCTTGGCGCAGAACAGAAGATGCGTGCAGAAGGTGATGTTGCGCGGATCTTCCATCATATAGGTCAGCAGCTCGCGGAAGAGCGAGGTGTAGAGCGCGTCGATCTCGTCGTCGCGGCGCCAGACCTCCAGCGCCTTCTGCTCGTTGCTGGCGGCATAGGCGTCGAGCACGTCCTTGAGCTGCGCCTGCACCAACCGGCTCATATGCTCCAGCCCGACCACGGCCCGGTGCGGCGGCTGGAACTGGCCGGAAATCGCCACCGCCCGCTTGGCGATGTTCTTGGCGAGATCGCCGACGCGCTCGATATCGGCGGCGATGCGGATCGCCGAGATCAGCTCGCGCAGATCATTGGCGAGGGGCTGGCGGCGGGCGATGGTCAGGACCGCCCGCTCCTCGACGTCGCGCTGCAGATTGTCGAGCCGCTGGTCGGCGGAGATCACCTTCTGCGCCAGCGAGGTGTCGCGCCGCACCAGCGCCACGGTCGAATCCCCGAGCATGCGTTCGGACATGCCGCCCATCTCGGCCAGGCTGCGGCGCAGCGCCTCCAATTCGGCATCATAGGAGCGGACGATGTGTTCGGTCATCTGCGAGGTCCTTTGCAAGCGTGTCAGGCACGTCGGCCCTGGCGCGGTTCAGCCGAAGCGGCCGGTGACGTAATCCTGCGTCTGCTTCTTGTTGGGGTTCATGAAGATCGTATTGGTCGGCGCGAATTCGATGACCTCGCCGAGATACATGAAGGCGGTGTACTGAGAGATGCGCGCCGCCTGCTGCATGTTGTGGGTGACGATGACGATGGTGAAATCGGTCTTCAGCTGCTCCAGCAGATCCTCGATCTTGCCGGTCGAGATCGGGTCGAGCGCCGAGGTCGGCTCGTCGAACAGGATCACCTCGGGCTTCTGGGCGATGGTGCGGGCGATGCACAGCCGCTGCTGCTGCCCGCCGGACAGGCCCATGCCGGAGGTCCTGAGCTTGTCCTTGACCTCGTCCCAGAGCGCCGAGCGGCGCAAGGCACCCTCGACCCGGTCGTCGAGCTCGGATTTCGGCGGCTTCTCATAGAGCCGGATGCCGAAGGCGACATTGTCGTAGATCGACATCGGAAACGGCGTCGGCTTCTGGAAGACCATGCCGACGCGGGAGCGCAGCTCGTTCACATCGATGTCGTTGCCGATGATGTTGCGCCCGTCGAGCAGGATCTCGCCGGTGGCGCGCTGCTCGGGATAGAGCGAATAGATGCGGTTGAAGATCCGCAGCAGGGTCGACTTGCCGCAGCCGGAAGGCCCGATCAGCGCCGTCACATGCCGGTCGCGGAAATCCAGGTTGATGTCCTTCAGCGCCTTGTGCTGCCCATAGTAGAAATCGAGGTTCTTGACGGCGATCCGGACGGGAGCGTCGGCGTCGAGGGCCTGAGGGCTGAGTTCCAGGGTGGAGAGCATCGAAGCGTTCCTTCGGATCTGACGCGACGGTTGAGAGGCTGCGGTCACTTGCCGCCGCGCACGATGCGGCGGGCGATCAGCGAGAGCAGCAGGATCGACAGGGTGATGATCAGCGAGCCGGCCCAGGCCAGCTGCTGCCAGTTCTCATAGGGCGCCGAGGCGAATTGATAGATCGTCACCGGCAGGTTCGAGACGCCGCCGAGCAGCGTCGGCGAGAACCAGAAGGAGTTGTTCAGCGCGGTGAAGATCAGCGGCGCGGTCTCGCCCGCGATGCGCGCCAGCGCCAGCAGGATGCCGGTCACCATGCCGGCCTTGGCCGCCCGCCAGGTGATCGAGGTGATCACCACCGAAGGCGGCGCGCCGAGCGCCGCCCCGGCCTCGCGCAGCGGCCCCGGCACCAGCCGCAGCATGTCCTCGGTGGTGCGCACGATCACCGGGATCGCGATGATCCCCAGCGCGATGCCGCCGGCCCAGCCGGAATAGCCGCCGAGCGGCTCGACCAGGATGACATAGACGAACAGGCCGATCAGGATCGACGGCGCCGAGAGCAGGATGTCGTTGATGAAGCGGATCAGCCCGGCCAGCTGCGAGGTCTTGCCATATTCCGCGAGATAGGTGCCGGCGAGCACGCCGATCGGCGTGGCCAGGGCGATGCCGAGGAAGGTCAGCACGATGGAGCCGACGATGGCGTTGGCGAGGCCGCCGCCCTCCGAGCCCGGGCCCGGCATGGTCTGGGTGAAGGTCGCGACGGAGAGCCCGCCTATGCCCTTCACCAGCAGCATGCCGAGGATCCAGAACAGCACCGAGATCGCCAGCATGGTGAAGCCCGCCGCGATGATCTTCATCGCCCGGTCGGCGGTGCGGCGCGACTGCCGGACCCGGCCCCAATTGGAGGGCGGGAGGGCGCGCACGGTCGAGGGTGTCGTCATGCTCATGGGCGCTGATCCTCAGAAGGCTTTGACGCGCGAGACGAGGATGCGCGCGATGACGAGGACGACGAAGGTGACGAAGAACAGGATGCAGCCGAGCGCGATCAGCGCGTTGAGCTGCAGCCCGATCGCCTCGTTGAACTCATTGGCGATCCGCGAGGCGATGGTCGAGCCCGGATCCATGATCGAGCTCGACAGCCGGTTGGCGTTGCCGACGACGAAGGTCACCGCCATGGTCTCGCCCAAGGCCCGGCCGAGGCCGAGCATGCAGGCGCCGATGATCGAGACGCCGGCCTGCGGCACCAGCACATGGCGCACCACCTCCCAGGTCGTCGCGCCGATGCCATAGGCGCTCTCGCGCAGCACCGAGGGGATCTGGTCGAGCATGTCGCGCACGATCGAGGCGATGAAGGGGATGATCATGAAGGCGAGGATGATGCCCGCCGAGAGGATGCCCAGCCCCGACGGCGAGGCGGCGTAGAGGATGGTGCCGACGATCGGCATGCCCTCGACGACGCGCGAAACGGGCTGCTGCACATAGGCGGCGAAGAGCGGCACGAAGACGAAGAGCCCCCACATGCCGTAGATGATCGAGGGCACGGCCGCGAGCAGCTCGATGGCGGTCGAGACCGGCTGCTTGAACCAGGGCGGCGCGAGCTGGGTCAGGAAGACGGCGATGCCGAGCGAGAGCGGGACGCCGATCAGCAGCGCCAGGAAAGCCGTGGTCAGCGTGCCGACGATGGCGGGCCAGGCGCCGTACTGGTCGTTCTGCGTGTCCCAGATGCTGGAGGTGATGAAGCCGAGCCCCATCTCGCGGAAGGCCGGCCAGCCGCCGATGATCATCGAGGCCATGATGCCCGCGAGCAGGACCAGCACCAGCAGGGCCGAGCCGAAGCTCGCATTGCGGAAGACGATGTCGAAGGTGCCCTTCGGGGTCTTGCGCATGGCGGGTGCCCTGGGCACGTCCACCTGGTCGGTCACGGCAGCCATCCGTGGTACTCCGGTCGCGGTCTTTGAAATCGGTGATTGAAATCGGTGGCAGGCGGAAAGCGGGGGTCGAAGGACCCCCGCTTCAGGTACGATGATCAGAAGATCGGCTTGCTGGAGGCGTCGACGATGCCCTTCCAGCTGGCGCGGATCTGATCCTTCACATTGGCCGGCATCGGCACATATTCGAGATCGGTGGCCAGCTTGTCGCCATTCTTGAAGGCCCAGTCGAAGAAGGCCAGCGCCGCCTTGGACTGCTCGGGCTTCTCGGCCTTCTTGTGCATCAGGATGAAGGTGGCCGAGGTGATCGGCCAGGCCTCGGCGCCGGGCTGGTTGTTGAGGATGATGCCGAAGCCGGGCGCCTCGTTCCAGTTGGCGTTGGCGGCGGCGGCCTGGAAGGAGCTGTCGTCGGGCATCGGGAACTTGCCGTCGCGATTCTCGATCAGGCCGTAGGACAGCTTGTTCTGCTTGGCATAGGCGTATTCGACATAGCCGATCGAGTTGGCGATCTGCTTGACCGAGGCCGAGACGCCCTCATTCCCCTTGCCGCCCACGCCGACCGGGAACTGGACCGAGGTGTTGGCGCCGATCTTGGACTTCCACTCCGGCGAGACGCGCGAGAGATAATCCGTCCAGACGAAGGTGGTGCCCGATCCGTCCGAGCGGTAGACGACGGTGATGTTGGCGTCGGGCAGCTTCAGCCCGGGGTTCAGCGCCGTCAGCTTCGGATCGTTCCACTTCTTGATCTCGCCCTGATAGATGGCGGAGAGGATCGGGCCGGTGAATTTCAGCTGGCGGGCCTCGATGCCGGCGATGTTGATGGCGGGAACGAGCGCGCCCATCACGGCCGGGAACTGCAGCAGCCCGTCCTTCTCCAGATCCTCGCCCTTCAGGGGCATGTCGGAGGCGCCGAAATCGACGGTCTTCGACTTGATCTGGCGGATGCCGCCGCCGGAACCGATCGACTGGTAGTTCAGGCCGATCCCGGTCTCCTTCTTGTAGGCCTCGGCCCATTTCGCATAGATCGGGAAGGGGAAGGTGGCGCCGGCGCCGGTGATGTCGGCGGCCTGGGCGAAGCCCGCCAGGCCGAAGGTCGCGGCGGCGACGAGAATGATTTTGCGCATGAGATGTCCTCTCTGGATGCAGCTTCTGGCGCGCCTTCCAAACACCCCTTCTATGACAATGAAGTGACAAATTCCGCCGATTTTAAGCGACCTGAAGTTTTGTCGCATTCTGGCGCTCGGAGTAAGGCGCTGAAAATAAAGGAATATCCGCGCTGACGCCGGCACACCGTCCACAGGGCATTCCGTGCGATAATTTATGACAACCTGTCACAGAGCCGCATGTCGTCTTTCAAGAGCCGTCTGTTCCCTCCGCGTCGCTTCCCCACCCCGACCTAGCTCAAACGAGTCCGTACGGTGGACCGCGCGTGCGCCACAGACACCCGAGCGATGCGGCCGCGCCGGCGCACACGCCGCAAGCCCTCCCCGGCCCTCGTCTCGCGGCCGGCCGACCCTTGAAAAACGCCGCCGACGCGTCCAAATCGCGCGCCTGGATTCCCCCTGCCGAGAACCCGCCATGAGCTCAGCCACGACGACCTCCGCCACCACCGAGAACCGCGTCTTCGAAGCCGATGTCTCCCGCCTGCTGCACATGATGGTGCACTCGGTCTATTCCGACCGGGACGTCTTCCTGCGCGAGCTGATCTCGAACGCCGCCGATGCCTGCGAGAAGCTCCGCTACGAGGCGATCGCCAGGCCCGAGCTGCTCGGCGAGGATGCGCGCCTTTCCATCACCATCGCCGCCGATCCCGATGCCGCGATGCTGGCGATCGCCGATAACGGCATCGGCATGAGCCGCGACGAGATGATCGAGGCGCTCGGCACCATCGCCCGCTCCGGCACGCGCGCCTTCATGGAGCAGGTCGAGGCCGCGAAGGGCAAGGAGGGCGCCCAGCTGATCGGCCAGTTCGGCGTCGGCTTCTATTCAGCCTTCATGGTCGCCGGGCAGGTCAGCGTCGTCAGCCGCCGCGCCGGCAGCGACGAGGCCTGGCGCTGGACCTCCGACGGCAAGGGCGAATTCAGCGTCGCCCCGGCCGCGCTGGACGAGGCTCCGGCCCGCGGCACCACCGTGACCCTGACCCTGCTCGAGGACGCCAAGACCTATGCCGAGCGCTGGACGCTGGAGCGCATCGTCAAGGCGCAATCCGGCCATGTCCCGGTGCCGATCAGCCTGATCGAGAAGCCCGGGGCGGAGCCCGCCTCCCTCGCCGATGGCGCGGCGCTGTGGACGCGTGCGAAGAGCGAGATCAAGCCCGAGGAATACACCGATTTCTACCGCAGCGTCGCCGCGCAATATGACGAGCCGGCAGCGACCGTGCATTTCCGCGCCGAGGGCCGCCATGAATATACGGCTTTGGCCTTCATCCCCGGCAGCAAGCCGTTCGATCTCTTCGACGCCGACCGCAAGGGTCGGATGAAGCTCTATGTGAAGCGCGTCTTCATCACCGACGAGGCGGAGCTGCTGCCGCGCTATCTGCGCTTCGTCCGCGGCCTGGTCGACACGGCCGACCTGCCGCTCAACGTCTCGCGCGAGATGATCCAGGACAGCCCGCTGCTGGCGGCGATCAAGAAGGGGGTCACCAACCGCATCCTCTCCGATCTCGGCAAGCTGGCCGAGAAGGAGCCGGAGGCCTTCGCCGGCATCTGGGGGCATTTCGGCCCGGTCATCAAGGAAGGTCTCTACGAGGATTACGAGCGCCGCGAGCAGCTTCTCGGCCTCGCCCGCTTCACCACCACCGCCTCCGGCGAGGGGCTGCGCAGCCTCAAGGATTATCTCGCCGCGCTGAAGCCGAACCAGACGGCGATCTATTACATCACCGGCGACGATGCCGAGCGCATCAAGGCCTCGCCCCAGCTCGAAGGGTTCCGGGCGCGCGGCATCGAGGTGCTTCTGCTGAGCGACGCGGTCGACAGTTTCTGGGTGTCGAGCGCCCCGGATTTCGAGGGCAAGCCGTTCAAATCCGTCACCCAGGGCAGTGCCGATCTCGGGCTGATCCCGCTGCTCGACGGCGCGACCGAGGCCGGTGCGGAAGCGACGCCTGAGGTGACGGCGCTGATCGAGGCGCTCAAGACGGCGCTGGCGAGCGAGGTCGCCGACGTCCGCGCCTCGGACCGGCTCACCGACAGCGCTGTCTGCCTCGTCGCCGCCGATCGCGGGCCGGATCGCCAGTTCGAAAAGCTGCTGGCGGCGGCCGGGCGGCTCGACACCGCGGCGAAGCCGATCCTCGAGCTCAACCCGCAGCATGCGCTGATCGGCCGGCTCGCGGCCGTGCAGGACGAGGCGCTGCGCGACGACGTCGCCCATCTCCTGCTGGACGAGGCCCGCATCCTCGACGGGGAGCGCCCCGCGGATGCCAAGGCTTTCGCCGAGCGCATGGGCCGGGTGCTGGCCCGCACGCTGGGCTAGAGCCGGGCCAGGCCCGGCCGCGATCGCATGCGGCTCAGCCTCTGACGGCGGTGACGACGATCTCGATCATCGCGCCGCCGCCCAGATCTGCGACGCCGACGGTCGCCCTCGTCGGCAGCGCATCGCCGAAGAAGCCGGTCCAGACCGCGTCCATCTCGGCCTTGGCGGAGAGATCCGTGACGAAGATGCTCGAGGCGACGATCGCCTTGCGGTCGAGCCCGACCTCCCCGAGATAGGCCTCGATCTTGGTCAGGATATTCTGCGTCTGCGGGCCCATGCCCTGCGTGGTGTCGTCGGCGATGCAGCCGCCGACGAAGACGAGGCCGTTGGCCTCGACGACGCGGTGCTGGATGGGCGTGCGGATGGAGCGTCTGATCGTCATGCTTGTGTCCTGCTGGCTGGGGTTTGGGTGAAGCGGGCGATGCCGAGGCCGTCGATCGGCACGTTGCTGTGGCCGGTGGCGATGATCTCGGCCATCACCGCCCCGGCTCCGGGACCGAGCTGGAAGCCATGGGCGGAGAAGCCGAACTGGTGATAGACGCCCTCATGCCGGGCGCTGGGGCCGAACACCGGCAGATCATCGGGCATTCGCGCCTCGATGCCGGCCCAGGCGCGCAGGATCGGCGCGCCGCGCATGATCGGGAACAGGTCCCAGACCGTCTTCGCATTGGCCGCCAGCTTGCCCCAGTCGAGCACCGTGCGGTTCTCGTCGCGGATCGCCCGGCCGAGATAGCCGCCGCCGATCAGCACCGTGCCGTTGGCGAATTGCTTGAAGGAGAGCTTGCGCCCGCGCAGGATCACCACCGGCTTGATGAAGGCGGGCATCCGCGCGGTGATCATCAGCATCGGCGCGATCACCTCGAGCGGCACCGGCTCGCCGAGATCGGCCGCGATCCGGTCGGCCCAGGCGCCGGCGGCGTTGACGATGCGCGGCGCGACAAAATCGCCGGCGCCGGTCTCCACCCGCCACTGCGCGCCATCGCGGGCGACCCGCGTGACCTGCACGCCCTCGCGGATATCGGCGCCGAGGCTCGCCGCCTTGCGCTTGAACGCCTGCGTGGCGCGCAAAGGGATCGCCGCGCCGTCCCGCCGCGACACCACGCCGCCGGGACAGCTCTCCGCGACGGCCGGCACCAGCCGGCGCAGCTCGGCGGCGTCGATCATTTCCTCGTGGTGGAAACCGCGCAGCGCGAGATCATCGACCCGCGCCCTGCAGCCCGCGAGATCGGCCTCGTCCTCCGCCACCAGGACCTGGCCGTCGCTGGTGAAGCCGCAATCATCGTCGACCAGATCGCCGATGGCGTGCCACAGCGCCATCGAGGCGTTGGAGAGCGGGATTTCGGCGATGTGCCGCGCCAGCTGGCGCACCCCGCCGGCATTGACGCCGGAGGCGTGGCGCCCGGCATGGTCCTTCTCCAGCAGGATCACCGACAGGCCGCGCCGCGCGCAATGCAGCGCCGTCGAGCAGCCATGGATGCCGCCGCCGATGATGATCACATCGGCGCTGCCGGCCGGAGCCCTCACCGCACCACCGCTTTGACGGCGGCGTCGCTCTGCGGCAGCGCCGCGAGCTCGCCCAGCGTGATCGGCTTCACCGGCGGGCGCAGGCGGTAATAGCCCACCTCCGCCGGGCTCAGCCCCTGCGCCTGCGCGATCAGCTCGACCACCGTCGGGCCGCACAGCCTGCCCTGGCAGGGACCCATGCCGCAGCGCAGGAAAGCCTTCATCTGGTTGGGACCGGTGACGCCGAGCCGGCTCGCCGTATCGCGGATCTGCCCAGCCGTGACCTCCTCGCAGCGGCAGACGATGGTGGCGTCGTCCGGCGGGGCGAGGAACCGCGCCGCGGGCTTGTAGAGCAGGTCGAGGAAGCGCCGGCCGCGCAGGCTGCGCGCCAGCGCGGCGCGGATCGGCGCCGCCTGCGCGTCCCGCTGCTCGCGCGACAGCCGGCCGAGCCTTTGCGCCGCGCCGAGCGCCGCGATCTCGCCCCGCAGCGCAGCGCTCTCGGCGCCACCGATCCCCGCCCCGTCACCGGCGATCGCGACCGCCGGGACCGAGGACGCGAACCATTGGTCGACCTGCGGCACCCAGCAATGCTGGTCCTCGTCGAATTCATGGGCGCAGCCGATGGCGTTGGAGAGGTTGACCCCGGGAATCACGCCCTGATGCAGCAGCAGCGTATCGCAGGCGATCGTCTCCGAGGCCCCTCCCCGCGTTACCCGCACCCCCGTCACCCGGTCCTCGCCCTCGGCCGATAGATCGGTCACACCGTTGCGGAACGGCAGCCGCGCCCGCGCTTTGGCCATCAGCGCCAGCCCCTTGGCCAGATAGGGCGAGCGCAGGAAATCGGGAAAGGCGGCGATGGCGGCGCGCCAGTTGCGGCGCGGGGTCGTGTCCAGCACCGCGACGATGGTCGCACCCGCCGCGGCCAGCTGCCCGGCCAGGAGATAGAGCAAGGGCCCGCAGCCAGCGAGAACGATGCGGCCGGCCGGCACCAGCCCCGAGCTCTTCAGCGCGATCTGCGCGGCGCCGGCGGTCATCACCCCGGGCAGCGTCCAGCCCGGGATCGGGAATGGCCGCTCCTGCGCACCCGTCGCCAGGATCACCTCCGCCGCCTCGATCAGCCGGGCCCGGCCATCCAGCGACACGCCGATCTCGACCGAGCCGACCGCAGCATCGGGCGCGACTGACCAGACCGTGCAGGACGGCGCAAGCACCGCCCGGCTCTGCGCCAGCCGGGTCAGCAGCGCCCCGCCCTTCCAATACTCCGCGCCGAGCACCGCCGGCCGGGTGACCGGGGTGGTGCCGACCGCGCGATAGATCTGGCCGCCGGGCGCCGGGTTCTCGTCGGCCAGCAGCACGGAGAGCCCGCAATCGGCGGCGCGTGCGGCCGCGGCCAGGCCCGCCGGACCGGCGCCCACCACGAGGAGGTCGTAGCGATCGGCGAGATCGGTGATGTTTCGGGCGATGCTCATGCCGGGATCTCCTCGGGCTGGCGCCGGCCGGCCTGGGTCTCGACCCGCATGCCCTCGCGCAGCGGCACCAGGCAGCCCTGGCGGTTGCCGACGCCGTCGATCACGACGAGACATTCGAAGCAGACGCCCATCATGCAATAGGGGCCGCGCGGCGCGCCCGAGACCGGCGTCTGCCGGCAGGCCTGGACGCCATTGGCGAGCAGCGCCGCCGCCACCGTGTCGCCGGCGCGCCCCCGCATGGCGCGGCCATCGAAGGAGAAATTGAGACTGGCGCCGCTATCGGCGTCAGTGATGGGCCGGAACATGGAACCTCCGCGCGGAAAAGGCGTCGAGCGACGGCGGCAGCGTCCCCGACAGGATGGCGGGCGCCAATGTCAGCGCGTGATTGGCCGCGAGCGTCACGCCGGAATGGCAGGTCACCAGGAAGGCGCCGGGATGGCTCGCCGACTGATCGTAGATCGGAAACCCGTCCGGGCTCATCACCCGCAGCGCCGACCAGCTGCGCACCACGTTCAGCCCGGCCAGCCGCGGAAACATCTTCACCGCGCGCTCGGCCATGACCGACAGGATCGGCTGGCCGACGACGGTGTCGAAGCCGCGATCCTCCTGGCTGTCGCCGATCATCACGCCGCCCTCGTCGGTCTGGCGGATGGTGACCATCGGATTGTGCAGGAAGGGGGCGGTCTTCTCGGTGACGATGATCTGGCCCTTGCTCGGCTTCACCGGGGCGTCGAGCCCGACCATCGGCGCGAGCCTGGCATTGCCGAGCCCGGCCGCCAGCACGATCTTCCCCGCGGCGATCTCGCCGAAGGCGCCGCTCAGCAAAAAGCCGCCATCGCGCGCGGCGATCCGGTCGACCGTGCAGTTCGGCCGGTAGACCACCCCGCGCCGCTCCGTCGCCTCGCGCAGCGCCCGGAACAGCTTCAGCGAATTCACATGGCCGTCGAGCGGGCTGTAGACCGAGCCGACGACATCCCTGCCGATATCGGGCAGGCGCCGCTTCGTCTCGGCATGGTCGAGGATCTCATAGGGAAAATCGGCGAGCGAGGTCTGGTTGTGCAGCCTGTGCATCGCCTGCCGGCGCTGCTCGAGCTCGGCCTCCGACAGGCAGAGCATGAAGCCGCCGGGCTGGCTATGGGCGACGTCGAGACCCGCCTCCTCCTGCAGCACATCGGCCAAAACGCTCCATTGATCGGCCGAGCGGCGCGACCACATCGCGTATTCCGGCATGCCCAGCCCCTTGGACTGGACCCAGACCAGCGCGAAATTGCCACGCGAGGCGCGGAAGGCGACATCGCCCTCGTCGAGGATGGTGACCCGGGCCCCGTTGCGCGCCAGGCCGAGCGCGATCGCGCCCCCGACCACGCCGCCGCCGATGACGACGATATCCGATTGCGATGACGAATGCGCAGCCACGGCCTCTCAGCCCTTTCCACTACCGACGAACAGGCGGTCGAGCCCGAACAGCCGGTCCAGCGCCAGCAGCAGCAGCGCCGTCATGACGATCAGGCAGGCCGATACCGCCGCGATCAGCGGATCGATATTGTCCTGGATGTAGAGGAACATCCGTACCGGCAGCGTCACCGTCGCCGGCGAGGCGATGAACACCGTCATCGTCACCTCGTCGAAGGAGTTGATCGCCGCCAGCAGCCAGCCCGAGACCACGCCGGGCAGGATCAGCGGCAGCGTCACCCGGCGGAACACGGTCGCGGTATCGGCGCCGAGCGAGATCGCCGCGTGCTCTATGCGCCGGTCGATGCCGTAGGAGGCCGCCAGCACCAGCCTGAGCGCGAAGGGAATGACCACGATGATGTGGCTTAGCACCAGCCCGGTAAAAGTCCCGGAAATGCCGATCTGCGTGAAGAAGCGCAGGAAGGCGATGCCAAGCACGACATGCGGCACCATCAGCGGCGACATGAACAGCGTCGTCATTGCTTCGCGGCCGGGGAAGCGATAGCGCGCGATCGCCAGCGCCGCCGGCACCGCCAGCAGGATCGCCACGGTGGAGGACAGGGCCGCGAGCCAGAGCGAATCCCAGAAGGCGCGGACGAATTCGGGATAGTTCAGGATAGCCCGGAACCAGCGCAGGCTCGGCCCGCGCGTCGGCAGCGAGAGATAGCCCTCCGGCGTGAAGGCGACGATGCAGACGATCAGCAGCGGCGCCAGCATGAACAGGACGAACAGCGCGTGGAAGACGAGGGCGGCGGGACCGTTGCGTCTCATCGGCCGCCCCTCCGGGCCGCGGCGCCCATCGCGGGGATCGGCGCGGCCGCCGCCAGATATCCGATGAGGCGGCTCATTCGAACACCTGCGCGTAGCGGCGCTCGATCAGCCGGTTCGAGCCGACGGTGATCAGCACCAGCGCGATCAGCAGCAGGCTCGCCACCGCCGCGCCCAGCGGCCAGTTCAGCGTGTTCAGGAACTCGTCATAGGCCAGCGTCGCGGCGACCTTGAGCCGCCGGCCGCCGATGATGGCGGGCGAGGCGAAGGCGCTGGCGGCGAGCGAGAAGACGATGATCGCGCCCGAGAGAATGCCCGGCACGATCTGCGGCAGGATCACGCGCCGCCAGATCGTCAGCGTGCCGGCACCGAGCGAGAGCGCCGCATTCTCGATCTGCGGATCGAGCCGCTGCAGCGAGGCCCAGACCGCCAGGATCATGAACGGCATCAGCACATGCACCAGCGCGATCACGACGCCGGTCTCGGTGAACATGAAGGGCAGCGGCTGGGCGATCAGCCCCATCCCGATCAGCGCCTGGTTGACGATCCCGGTGGAGCCGAGCAGCAGCGCCCAGCCGAGCGTGCGCGCCACCACCGAGACCAGCAGCGGGCCGATCACCACCAGCAGGAAGCCGCTGCGCCAGGCCGGCGACATCCGGTTGAGGATATAGGCCTCGGGCACGCCGATCAGCATGGTCGCCAGCGTGACCAGCAGCGCGATGCGGAAGGTCCGCAGGAAGATCTCGAAGAAGTAGGAATCGGTGAAGACCTCGATCCAGTTCTTCAGCGTGAATTCCGGGACGATGCCCTTGTACTGCCCCCAATCATAGAAGGAGAGCAGCACGGTCATGCCGAGCGGGACGATCACCAGCCCGAGGAAGACCATCAGGGCCGGGCCGGTCAGCAGGAACGGCGCCGATCGCTCCGAGGAGGCCAGGCTCATGCCGAGACTCCGCCCGGCAGCAGTGCCGCATCCGCGGGCGCGAAGCGCAGATGCACGGCCTCGCCCTCCTTGGGCACGGGCAGCCCGTCATTGGCGCGCATCAGCATGACCGGGCCCGCCGCACTCTCGGCGCCGAGCAGCCAATGCGTGCCCTGGAAGACGCGGCTGGTGATGCGCGCGCCCAGCCCCTGTTCGGCCAGCACCAGCCGTTCCGGCCGCACCGCCAGCTGCACCGGGCCGGATCCGGCCCCCGCCAGCGCCAGGACGAGATCGCCGATCGCCACCGCGCCTCGCCCATCCGCCGTGCCGCGCAGCACGTTCGTCTTGCCGAGGAAGCTCGCGACGAAGGCGCTGGCCGGCCGGTCATAGACGGCGTCGGGCGCGCCGATCTGCTCGATGCGCCCCTGGTTCATCAGCACGATGCGGTCGGACAGGGCCATCGCCTCGTGCTGGTCATGGGTGACGAGGATCGTCGTGGTGCCGACCGAGCGCTGGATCTGGCGCAGCTCGCCCTGCATCTCCTCGCGCAGCTTGGCGTCGAGATTGGACAGGGGCTCGTCCAGCAGCAGCAGCGCCGGCCTGATCACCAGAGCGCGGGCCAGCGCCACGCGCTGCTGCTGCCCGCCGGACATGCGCCGGGGATAGCGGTCGGCGAAGCCCTTGAGCCCGACGAGCTCCATCGCCGCGCGGGTGCGCGCATCACGCTCAGCCCGGGGCACGTCCCGCATTTCGAGGCCGAAGGCGATGTTCTCCGCCACCGTCATGTGCGGGAACAGCGCATAGCTCTGGAAGACGATGCCGAGCCCGCGCCTGTTGGGCGCGACCGGGCCGAGATCGCTCCCGTCGAGGCGGATCGTGCCGCTATCGACGGGAACGAAGCCGGCGATCATCTGCAGCGTCGTGGTCTTGCCGCAGCCGGAGGGGCCGAGCAGGGAGACGAACTCCCCCCGCTCGACCGAGAGGTCCATGGCTTCGACGGCGGTGAAGCTGCCGAAGCGCTTGGTCAGGCCATCGAGGACGAGATGCGACATGGGTGACGACCTGCAGGAGGGTTCGGCTCGGCCGGGCTCAGCGCTCGACTTCGCGGTTCCAGCGCTTGGTCCAATCCTCGCGCTTGGCGTTGACGATGTCCCAGTCGACGGCCTTCAGCTTCTTCACCTCCTCGCCATAGGGCAGGCCCTTCTGCTCCTCGGCGGTCAGCGTCACCGTGGTGTTGGCCGGGCCGAAGCCGGCGCCGGTCGCCATCACCTTCTGGATCGGCGGCGACAGCATGAACTGGATGAAGGCGTTGGCCTCGGCCGCGTTCTTGGAGCCCTCGACGGGACAGGCGGCGACGCCGAGCGCGAAGCTGCCCTCCTTCGGGTAGACGAAGGCCGCGGGGAAGCCGGTATCGGCGAAGGCCTTGACCCGGCCCGAGCCCCAGACGCCGAGCACCGCCTGGCCGTTCTGGAACAGCTCGGTCATCTTGGCGGGTGACGGCTCATAGGCCAGGATATTGGGGTTGATATCCTCCTTGAAGGCCTTGAAGCCCGGCTCGATATTGCCCTCGCCGCCGCCGCCGAGCTGCGCCATGGCGATCAGCGCATGCAGCCCGTAGGTGTTGTTGATCGGCGGGGTGACGATCTTCTTGCCGTAGGTCTTCGCCTTCAGATCGTTCCAGGAGGTCGGCGCCGGCCAGTTGTTCTCGGCAAAGACCTTGGTGTTGTAGAACAGCCCCGTGGCGACGAGGCCGAGGCCGACGCCCTTGTTGGATTTGAAGCGCATCACCGGCGCCACATCCTTGTAGATCGGCGCGTCGGTCAGCGTGCCGCAGAAGCCCAGCGCCACCGCCTGATAGGCCGGGCCGTCATCGACGATCGCCACGTCGATCTGCTGGTTGCCCTTCTGCGCCTGCAGCTTGGCGAGGGTGTCGGTGGAATTGCCGGCGACGTATTCGATCTTCACATTCGCCTGTTTCTCGAAGACCGGCAGGATGTCCTTGCGCATGGTCTGTTCGAAGGAGCCGCCATAGCCGGCGACATAGATCGTCTTCTGCTGGGCCATGGCCGCATCGGCGGCACCCAACGCGGTCGTCGTCAGCAGCAATCCTACCCAGGCAAGCTTCATGGACCCCTCCTCTTTTGCGAGTGATGCGTCAGGGTCTGCGACAGATCAGCACTGGTCAAATCGAAAGATCGGTGCAAGCCATGCCGAAATGTTATGGTCCGCCGGAGAGGGGCCCGCCATGCTGAACCCGCGCCAGATCGAAGCGTTTCGCACCGTCATCGTCACCGGCGGGGTCACGGCCGCCGCCCGCGCGCTGAATATCACCCAGCCGGCGGTGACGCGGCTGGTGCAGGACCTGCAATATGCGCTGGGGCTGACCCTGTTCGAGCGCCGCGGAAACAGGCTGGTGCCCACCAATGAGGCGCTTTCCTTATACCGCGAGGTCGAGCGCCAGTTCGTCGGGCTCGACCGCATCCACAGCGCCGCCCGCAGCCTGCGCGACGGGCTGTCGGGGAGCCTGAGGATCGCCGCCCTGCCCGCCTTCAGCATCGGTTTCCTGCCGCAACTCACCGGAGAATATCTGAAGGAGAAGCCGGGGCTGGAATTGGCGCTCTATGGCAGCATCTCCTCCCAGGTCGCGGAATGGGTGGCCTCCGGCTTCTGCGATCTCGGCTTCGCGCAGCTGCCGCTCGATTTTCCGAGCGTCGAGGTCGAGCTCCTGCCGGCGGTGGCGGCCGTCGCGGTCATGCCCGCCGGGCACAGGCTGGCGGCGCGCGACAGCCTCGTGCCGGAGGATTTCGTCGGCGAAGCTTTCGTCTCCCTGGAGCAGACCACGCAGCTGCGCTACCGGATCGACGCGATCTTCGCGACGGCGCGCATCGCGCGCGAGACCCGCATCGAGACGCCGCTGTCGATGATCGCCTGCTCGCTCGTCGCCGCCGGCGCCGGCGTCAGCATCGTCGACCCGTTCACCGCCCAGGAATATCGCGGACGCGGCATCGAGCTGCGCCCTTTCGAGCCGCAGATCCGTTTCCATATCGGCGTGGTCTGGCCCGCCGGCCGCGGCCGTTCGGCGCTCGCCCTCGGCTTCGCCGACAAGATCCGCGCCGCCGTCACGCGCTTCGCCGAATCCGGCTCGCTGCAGGGCTGAGCGCGCTGGCGCCGAGGCTTCCAAGCGGCGCCCGAGGCCCCTAGACTGCCGGGGAGCGGCGGCGAGAGACGGGCAGCACATGGCCGAAGACACCCGGACCGGCACCAGACCGGCGGATGCGGCCGCGCAGGCCCCCAATCGCTGGCCCTGGCCGCCCCTCATCTATGGCGCTGCCATCCTGATCGGGATCGCCGGCCATTACATCCTGCCGCTGCCGGACCCCGGCCATGGGCCGGAATTGAGCGCGGCGCTGCATGGGTTCGGCTGGGCGCTGCTCGTCACCGGCGCCGCCTTCGATCTCAGCGCGATGATCACCATGCGGCGGGCGAGCGCCAACATCCTGCCGCACCGCGCCGCGACGGCGCTGGTGACCTGGGGCCCCTTCGCGATCAGCCGCAACCCGATCTATCTCGGCAATACCCTGATGATGCTGGGCGCCGGCATCGCCTTCGGCAATGGCTGGCTGATCCTGACCGGGCTCGCCGCCGCCGCGCTCGTCCAGCCGCTGGCGATCCGGCGCGAGGAAGCGCATCTCGCGGCGCTGTTCGGGCCGGCCTGGCTGGACTATGCCGGGCGCGTGAGGCGCTGGTTGGGGCGCCGCCGCTGAGCCGGTTCAGTGCCGGAACATCTGCCGGATCGACCCTTCCATCAGGAAGGCGATGCCGAGCCGCGCGCCGATCATCATCCCGGCGATCGCCAGCGGCCAGGACAGCGCCATCATCGAGCCGGCCGAGATGCCCTGGCCGATCGTGCAGCCGCCGGCCAGGATGCCACCGCCGCCCATCAGCCCCGCCCCGAGCAGATGCCGGCGCATCTCGTGATGATCGTCGAAGGCCTCCCAGCGGAACTCGCCGTCGAACAGCGCCGAGGCGAAGGAGCCGGCCACGACGCCGAAGACGGTGCCGATGCCGAAATCGAACAGCCCCTCCGGCGTCGTCAGCACGGCATAGAGGGCGCGCCCCACCGGCGAGACGAAGGTCAGGCTCTGGGCCCGCGGGCTGACGGCGAATTCGTCGATCGCCACCCCGGTTACCCACCAGCCCGCGACCACGCCGAGGCCGAGCGTCAGCCCCGCCAGCAGCAGGCGCGGCGAGCGTCGCAGGCGCCTGTCGAGGAGCACGGCGAGCCCGAGCCCGGATGCGGCGAGACAGGCGATGGCGAGGCGCAGATCGCCGAGGCCGAGCCAGGCCAGCACCGAGGGAAGATCGCCCTGCACAGCGCCCGGAACCGGCAGCGCGATCCGCTCCAGCCCGTCGATCCGCAGCGGCGCCAGCATGCCGCGCAGCGTGGCATAGGCCACCGCGCCGAACACCATCATCACGATCAGGCTGCGCAGGTCGCCGGCGCCCAGCCGGATCAGCGATCCGAAGCCGCAGGTGCCGACCAGCGCCATGCCGAGCCCGAACGCCAGCGCGCCGAGCAGGATCGCCAGCCATGGCATGGCGCTCGGCACATAGGTGGTGAAGGCGGGCGAGAGCGCGCCGCTCCAGACGAGCAGCTGGGTGCCGAGCAGCGCGACCGCCAGAGCGAGGCCGAAGATCCGGATGCGACGCGTATCGCCGCCGATCCAGACATCCTCGATGGCGCCGAAGGAGCATAAGCGGGCGCGCCTGACAGTGAAGCCGCAGACGGCCCCGATGCCGGCGCCCGCCAATGGCACGGCCCAGGCCGGCAGCGGCGTCATCGGGCCGGCCGTCGCCCGCGCGGCGCGCGCATCAACTGTCCGCAGCCGGTTTCGTCGGGCCGCAGAAGATGTCGTAGATCACCGAGATCATCCGCCGGACATCGTCATTGGCGAGGCTGTAATAGATCGCCTTGCCGTCGCGGCGCGTCGTCACCAGCTGGTCGAGCCGCAGCCTGGCCAGCTGCTGCGAGACCATGGGCTGGCGCAGCGAGAGAATGTTCTCGAGCTCCGTCACCGTGCGTTCGCGCTCCGCCAGCAGGCAGAGCAGCAGCAGGCGGTTCTCATGCGACAGCGCCTTCAGGAAATCGCTGGCCTTGCGCGCCTTGCGCATCAGCATGTCGAGCTCGGCCGAGAACTCCTCGCCGTCCCGCAATTCGGTTTCGAGTGCCTTGGAAACGATCGCGCTCATCTCAGTCCCATCTGGCGGGGCTCGCCGCCGTCCTTGTGATCCGCGGATGCCAGCCCTGCAAGCATTTTGCCAAGCAGCCCCCAAAACGCATCATCGCCGAGATAGCCGGTGATGCGGCCGATCTCCCGGCCATCCTCGATGAGGACGAAGGTCGGCGCGGCGAAGACCCGCTCCTTCAGCCCGGGCCAGGCGACGCCGCCGGGCTCCAGCCAGACCCGCCGCAGCGGCGCCTGCCGCCCCTCATCCGTCCGCTCATAGACCGGACCGACCTCGCGCTCGAAGCGCGCGCACCAGGGGCAGCCGTCGCGGGTGAACATCACGAGCTCGGCGGCCTCGCTCGCCGCGCCATGCACAAGCAGTCCCAGCCCCGCGGCGCCGGACGCCAGCAGGCGGCGAAGGCTTCGGTTGATCATCGACATCCGGATAATATAGTCGTATTCAGATGTTTGCGCCAGTCAGCCCGGGCGCGACCCTCTCCGGCCATTCTGGGGACGCCACATGCCGACGCGCCGTTCCGTCCTCATCGCCGGGCTCGCAGCCGCGGTCGCATCCCCGGCCGGAGCGCGTGCCAGGCTCGGCGAGGACGGGCTCTACCATTTCGACTGGTATCTCGAGAGCTTCCTCGACATCGCCGACGACATCGCCGCCGCGAGCGCGGCGGGCAAGCGCTTCGTCATTCTCTGGGGCCTGAAAGGCTGCCCCGCCTGCCGGCGCCTGCACGAGGTCCATCTCGCCGATCCGCAGACAGAGGCCTTCATCCGCGCCAATTTCGAGGTTCTCCACCTCAACATCCTCGGCCAGCGGCCGGTCACGGATGTCGACGGCGCGAAGCTCGGCGAGAAGGCCTTCGCGGCCCGCTACGGCATTCTGGGCACGCCGAGCCTGCAATTCTTCCCGGAGACGGCGGAGGGCCTGGCGGCCAAGGCTCCGGCCGCGCGCGAGGTGCTGCGCATCCCGGGGCTGCCGGAACCGGCCGCCTTCCTGCAGATGTTCAAATTCGTCCGCGAAAAAGCCTATGAGCGCGGCGATTTCGCGCAATGGGCCGCCGGCAGGAGCTGATGTTTCGCGCCCGCCTTTAACCGCAAACATGGACGGCGCCGGCCGGAGCCGACGCCGCTGGAGAGGGCTTTCCGCCGCGATCGCCTATTTGTTCACCGGCGATTCTGGATCGAACAGATAGGCCAGCACATCCTTGATCTGCTGCTCGTCCAGCACCTTGTTCGTGCCGAAGCGCGGCATGTTCGAGCAGGGCACCACGGCCATCGAATTGTAGATCTTGGTATAGGCTTCCTTGATCGCGTCGGGATCGTATTTGCGGTCCTTGCCATAGGCGGCGAGGCTCGGGCCGAGCGTGCCATAGCTGACCTCCTTGGGGTCGAGCTGATGGCAGGCGAAGCAATTGCCCCCGGCGACCGTGCCCGGCGGATCGGAGAACTGCCCGCCGCGGCCGTTATTGGCGACCTTGTAGCCCTCTTTCCAGTTGCCGAGCAGCTTGCCGTCGGCGGGAAAGCCGACCTTGGCCAGCTCGCGCTTGATGATGGCGTCGGCCTCCGCGGAGGGAACGGCGTTGCGGTGCAGGTTGCACGCGGCCAGGGATTCGTCCGGCGTGATCCGCGCCTGCCATTCCGGCGAGGCCTTGCCGAAGGTCGCTTTGACATAGCTGTCGATCGTCGCCTGGCTCGGCTTGTCCTGGGCCTGCGCCGCAGCGCCGGCGAGCAGGGAAGCGAGGGCGAGGGTGATGAAGGGAAGTCGCGTCATCGTCTCGTCCTCTCAGCGCTTGATCGAAGGCACGGCGATCTCGCCGCCCGCGGCCTGCTTCTGCAGGAACATCGTCAGCGCGGTCAGCGCGTCGGAGCCGTAATCCGGGACCGGCCAGCGCTGCTGGCGGTAACAATCCCAGAGCCTGTGCTGCATGGTGCGCAGCGCGCTCTGCGACACCCGGTAGGTCGGCCAGGAGGCCATGGTCGCCTGCGCGGCCGGGCCTGGAACGGAGAGGTTCGGCAGGCCCTGCAGGCGGATGCGCTTGCCCTCGTCGGCATGGCAGGTGGCGCAGGAGAAATCCATGACGCCGCCACGGCGATAGAACAGCTCCTCGCCCACCGCCGCCATCTCCAGCTCCTTGGCGTGCTTGAGCTGCGGCTCGATCTTCATGCCGCTCGACTTGTTGGCGATGAAGGCCGTCAGATCCTCGAGATCCGAGGCACGGCCGGGACCCGAGAAGCGGCGGGCGAGGACGTCCTTGGTGTCGAGCCCCTGGAGCTTGTCCATGCACCAGAGCAGCCGCTGCTCGGTGTCCATCACCCGGTCGGCATCGGCGAAATAGCGCGGCAGCTTGGCGAAGGCGCCGTCGAGCTTGCCCGGTCCCTCGCCGAGATCGCAGGCCTCGAGCGAGGCGCTCTTGGTGCCGCGCTTCTCGCTCCACAGCACCTCGCCGCGGTCGACCGCCAGGAAGCCCGGATTGGAGAAGGGGTCGGACAGCATCTGCCGGTAGCGCTCGATCTCCTTCTCGCTGTCGTCGAGCGGCGGCGCCTGCGCGGTCAGGTGACCGGCCGCGAGCGTCATGGCGGCCGCCAGCACGGCCGCCCCTAAGATGGGGAGCTTCATCCCTAGCCCTTTCGTTTCCTCGATGGCCGCATTGGCTGCGGCCTTGTTCGGCATCCCTCTCATTGGAGGGACTTTACATTCACAGAAAACAATATCACGATACGTGCAAATGATGATCGCGACTGGGCGCTGGCGTCAAGTGCGAACAAGAACAATTCGAAGGAGGAAACCCGATGAACTCACCCACCACGGGGCTGACGCGCCGCGCCACGATCACCGCCGGCGCGATCGCGGCCCTCGCCGGTCTGCTGGCGCCGCGCATGGCCTTCGCCGACGAGAAGCAGGTCGCGGACGAGATCAAGAAGCTCTATGGCGACAAGGCGATGGCCGAGGGCAAGATCCGGCTCGACGTGCCGGAGATCGCCGAGAACGGTCTGGTCGTCCCGATCAACATCGAGGTCGACAGCCCGATGACCGAGGCCGACCACGTCAAGGCGGTGCATGTCTTCGCCGATGGCAATCCGCTGCCCGGGATCGTCAGCTACAGCTTCACCCCGGCCTGCGGCAAAGCCTCGGCCGCCACGCGCATGCGCCTCGCCCAGACGCAGAACATCATCTGCATCGCCGAGATGTCGAACGGCACGCTGCACACGGCCAAGGCCAATGTGAAGGTGACGATCGGCGGCTGCGGCGGCTGAGACCACGACGCGCGACAACGAGACTCAAGGTGAGGATGACGCCATGACCACCAAACCGACGCCCCGCGTGCGTGTGCCGGCCAAGGCCGCCGCCGGCGAGCTGATCGAGATCAAGACGCTGATCTCGCACGAGATGGAATCCGGCCAGCGCAAGGATGCGCAGGGCAAGACGATCCCGCGCAAGATCATCAACAAATTCTCCGCGAGCTTCAACGGCAAGCCGATCTTCTCGGCCGATTGGCACCCCGCGATCTCGGCCAATCCCTATCAGTCCTTCTTCTACAAGGCGGCCGAATCCGGCGAATTCACCTTCAGCTGGAAGGATGATGACGGCCAGGAATACACCGCCCGGAACAAGCTGACCGTCGGCTGATCGTCGCCGGCCGGGCCGGCCGGCGTTTCACCTCCCTTGCGAGAGTCGCGGCCCCCTTGGAGCCGCGCATGGACGGCTGCGACGCCTGTCCAGAGGACAAGTCATGATCTCACGGCGCGAGTTCCTACAGGCCACGGCGGCGGCGGCCGCCATCACGACGGGCTCCGGCCTCGGCCCGCTCGGGCGGGCTGCGGCGCAGCAGCGTCTGTCGCAATCGGACATCCTGCGCTTCGATCCGCTGGGCACGGTGACGATCCTGCACATCACCGACATCCACGCCCAGCTGATGCCGCTGCATTTCCGCGAGCCCTCGATCAATCTCGGCGTCGGCGACGCCAAGGGCAAGCCGCCGCATCTGGTCGACCAGGCCTTCCGCGAGCATTTCCGCATCGCCGCCGGCTCGCCCGAGGCCTTCGCCCTGACCTCGGATGATTTCGTCGCGCTGGCCCGCAACTACGGCAAGATGGGCGGGATCGACCGCATCGCGACCCTGGTCAAGGCGATCCGCGCCGAGCGCGGCGCGGACAAGGTGCTGCTGCTCGACGGCGGCGACACCTGGCAGGGCAGCTGGAGCGCTCTGCAGAGCAAGGGCCAGGACATGGTCGAGGTCATGTCCTTGCTCGGCACCGACGCGATGACCTCGCATTGGGAATTCACCCTCGGCGCCGAGCGCGTCAAGGAGATCGCCGAGAGCGCCTCCTTCGCCTTCCTGGCCCAGAACATCCGCGACCGCGAATGGAACGAGCCGGTTTTCGCCCCGCGCAAGCTGTTCGAGAAGGGCGGCGTCAAGGTCGGGGTCATCGGCCAGGCGCTGCCGCGCACCGCCATCGCCAATCCGCGCTGGATGTTCCCGGAATGGGAATTCGGCATCCGCGAGGACGAGCTGCAGAAGCAGGTCGACGAGGTCAGGGCGGACGGTGCGGCCATCGTCGTGCTGCTTTCGCATAACGGCTTCGATGTCGACCGCAAGCTCGCCTCCCGCGTCAAGGGCATCGACATCATCCTCACCGCCCATACCCATGACGCGATGCCCGGCATGATGCGCGTCGGCGAGACGGTGCTGGTCGCCTCCGGCTCGCATGGCAAATTCCTGTCGCGGCTCGACATCGCGACCAGGGACGGCAAGGTCTCCGACATCCGCTTCAAGCTGATGCCGGTCTTCTCCGACGCCGTCGCCGCCGATGCGGAGATGGCGGCGCTGGTGGCCAGGCACCGCGCGCCCCATGCCGCCGAGCTCGCCAAGGAGATCGGCCGCACCGAGTCGCTGCTCTATCGCCGCGGCAATTTCAACGGCACCTTCGACGATCTGATCTGCGACGCCATGCTGAGCGAACGCGACGCCGAGATCGCGCTGTCGCCCGGTTTCCGCTGGGGCGGCACGCTGCTCCCGGGCGAGGCGATCACCTGGGAAGCGATCACCAACGCGACCGCGATCACCTATCCCGCCTGCTACCGCAACGAGATGACCGGCGCGCAGCTCAAGGAGATCCTGGAGGATGTCGCCGACAACATCTTCCACCCCGATCCCTATTTCCAGGGCGGCGGCGACATGGTCCGGATCGGCGGCATGGGCTACGCCATCGACGTCTCGCGGCCGATGGGCAGCCGCATCTCCGGCCTGACCCATCTGAAGACCGGCAAGCCGATCGAGGCCGGGAAGAGCTATGTCGTCTCTGGCTGGGCCAGCGTCAACGAGGCGACGCAGGGCCCGCCGATCTGGGACGTCGTGCGCGACCATGTCGCCCGCAGCAAGACAGTCACCATCACGCCAAACGACGCGGTGAAGGTCAGCGGCGCATGAGCCGCCCTCGCCTTCGTCGCCATCAGGAGGAGATGAGCCGATGACATCGGACATCAAGCAGAGCCCGCTCAGCCGCCGCCGCTTCCTCGGCGCGGCCGGGGCGGCGGGGCTGGCGGGCGCCGCCCTGCCCGCTCGGGCGCAGACGCCGGACCCGCTGATCACCGACGTGCAGGACTGGCATCGCATGCTGGGCGAAGGGGTCGACGCCCACCCCTATGGCTCGCCCTCGAAATTCGAGAAGCATGTGGTGCGCCGGGACGTGGCCTGGCTGACCGCCTCGCCGGTCTCCTCGGTCAATTTCACGCCGCTGCACGAGCTCGACGGGATCATCACCCCCTCCGGCCTCTGCTTCGAGCGCCACCATGCCGGCATCGCCGAAATCGATCCCGCCCGGCACCGGCTGATGATCCATGGGCTGGTCGACAAGCCGCTGGTCTTCACCATGGAAGACATCAGGCGCATGCCGCGCGAGAACCATGTCCACTTCCTGGAATGCGCCGCCAATTCCGGCATGGAATGGCGCGGCGCCCAGCTCAATGGCTGCCAGTTCACCCACGGCATGGTCCATAACGTGATGTATACCGGCGTGAAGCTGAAGCATCTGCTCGCCGAGGCCGGGCTGAAGCCCAACGCCAAATGGCTGATGCTGGAAGGCGCCGACGCCTCCGGCATGAACCGCTCCTTGCCGGTCGAGAAGGCGCTGGACGATGTGCTGATCGCCTTCGCGATGAATGGCGAGGCGCTGCGGCCCGAGCAGGGCTATCCGCTGCGCGCCGTCATCCCCGGCTGGGAGGGCAATCTCTGGGTCAAATGGCTGCGGCGCATCGAGGTCGGCGACATGCCCTGGCAGGCGCGCGAGGAGACCTCGAAATACACCGATCTCCTGGCCGATGGCCGCTCGCGGCGCTTCACCTTCATCATGGACGCCAAATCCGTGGTGACCAACCCTTCGCCCCAGGCCCCGCTGAAGCACAAGGGCCGCAATGTGCTGAGCGGCATCGCCTGGTCCGGCCGCGGCACCATCTCCCGCGTCGACGTCACCCTCGACGGCGGCAAAAACTGGCGCCATGCCCGCATCGACGGCCCCGTCCTCGAGAAGTCGCTGACCCGGTTCTATGTCGATTTCGACTGGGCCGGCGAGGAGCTCCTGATCCAGTCGCGCGCCATGGATTCCACCGGCTATGTCCAGCCGACCAAGGACGAGCTGCGCAAGGTCCGCGGCGTCAACTCGATCTACCATAACAACGGCATTCAGACCTGGCATGTCCGCTCCAACGGGGAGACCGAGAATGTCGAAATCGCTTAAGCCGCTGCTGCTGGCCGGCGCCGCCGCCGTGCTGGTCTTGGGCGCCGCGCCCCTGATCGCGCAGACGACCAAACCGGCTCCCGCGCAACGCGCCGCAGCACCCGCCCATGCCTCGCTCGGGCTCGGCCGCCTCGCTCTGCCCGAGGAGATCAAGGCCTGGGACATCGATGTCCGGCCGGACGGCCAGGGCCTGCCGCCCGGCAAGGGCACGGTGAAGCGCGGCGACGAGATCTTCCAGGAGCAATGCGCCGCCTGCCATGGCGAATTCGGCCAGGGCAATGGCCGCTGGCCGGTGCTGGCCGGCGGCCAGGGCACGCTGAAGGCGGACCGGCCGGAGAAGACGATCGGCTCCTTCTGGCCCTATCTCTCCACCGTCTACGACTACATCAATCGCGCCATGCCCTTCGGCAACGCGCAATCCCTGTCGCCGGACGATGTCTACGCCCTCACCGCCTATCTGCTCTATCTCAACGACATCGTGAAGGACGAGGATTTCGAGCTGTCACGGGAGAATTTCACCGCGGTGAAGCTCCCCAATGGCGACGCCTTCTACGATGACGACCGCGAGACGGCGGAAAAATCCTTCTGGCGCAAGGAACCCTGCATGACAAATTGCAAGGCCGAGGTGAAGATAACCGGCCGGGCCGCCATCCTGGACGTGACGCCCGATTCCAAGAGCGCCCCGAAGGTCGACTGATGCCTGAGCCTCTGATCCGGACCGGCCGCGCCCTTGCCTGCATCGCCACCCTCGCCTTCGGTGTCGCGGGCGAAGGCAGCTTCGCCGTCCGCGCCCATGCGGCCGGCGACAGGGCGCTGGGGGAATATCTCTCCTCGGAATGCGCGACCTGCCACCAGACCAGCGGCGGCCAGCAGGGCGGCATCCCCGCCATCGTCGGGCTGCCGCAGGACCAGTTCATCGCGCTGATGGGCGCCTACAAGGACAGGCATCGCGACAACCAGGTGATGCAGGCGATCGCCGGCCGCCTGGCGCCCGATGAGATCGAGGCGCTCGCCGCCTATTACGGAAGTCTGAAATCCACCCATTGAACGGCCCGGAGAAGGTCGTGCGGTTTGTCGCAGCCACAATGATGAAGCGGGAGAGAGACATGCCCATCGATCGCCGGATCTTTCTGAGGACGGGCCTCGCCGCCGGGGCGGTGCTGGGGCTCGGTGCGCCCGCCTTGCTGGGGCAGGCCAAGCCCCGCGTCGTGGTGATCGGCGGCGGGGCGGGCGGCGCGACGGCCGCGCGCTACATCGCCAAGGACAGCCAGGGCGCGATCGCGGTGACGCTCGTCGAGGAGAACGAGCGCTACCAGACCTGCTTCCACTCCAATCTCTATCTCGGCGGCTTCAAGGCCTATGACGAGATCGTCCATGGCTACGACGCGCTGCAGAAGAACCACGGCGTCACCCTCGCCCGCGCCCGCGCCACCCAGATCGACCGCGACAAGAAGGAGGTCGTGCTCGCCTCGGGGCAGCGCCTGCCCTATGACCGGCTGGTCGTCTCCCCCGGCATCGACCTGAAATATGATTCCGTCCCCGGCTGGTCGCAGGCGGCGGAAGAGCAGATGCCGCATGGCTGGAAGCCGGGCCGCCAGACGCAGCTGGTCAAGCAGCGCCTCGACGCCGTGCCCAATGGCGGCGTGATCGTGATGATCGCCCCGCCCAACCCTTTTCGCTGCCCGCCCGGCCCCTATGAACGCGCCTCGATGTTCGCGCATGCGCTGAAGAAGGCCGGGAAGGGCGAAGCCAGGATCATCATCCTCGATCCCAAGGAGTCCTTCTCGAAACAGGGCGTCTTCCAGGCGGATTGGGAGAAGCGCTATCCCGGCATGATCGAATGGCTCGGGCCGAAGGTGCATGACGGCATCAAATCGGTCGATCCCAAGACGAACACCGTGGTCACCGGCTTCGAGACCTATAAGGACTGCGCCTTCGTCAACGTCATCCCGGGGCAGATGGCCGGCGAGATCGCCCGCTCGGCCGGTCTGGCGCCCGCCGGCGGCTATTGCGCCATCGACCCGGCCAGCATGAAATCGACCGCCGACCCCGCGATCTTCGTGCTCGGCGATGCCTGCATCGCCGGCGACATGCCGAAATCGGCCTTCTCCGCCAATAGCCAGGCCAAGGTCGCGGCGATGGTCATCAGGCACGAGCTGACCAACAGCCGCGCCTTCCCGGCCCGCTACGTCAACACCTGCTGGAGCCTGGTCGACACCGACAATGCGATCAAGGTCGGCGGGCGATACGAGCCGAAGGACGGCAAGATCGGCGCCACCGAGACCTTCGTCTCGCAGCCCGGCGAGAGCGACGCGCTCCGCAAGGAGACCCAGGCGGAAAATCTCGGCTGGTACGCCGGCATCACCGCCGACATGTTCAGCTGAGGCGCGGCTATGGCCGGGGTTGAACCCGGCCACCGTTCCGGCGTTATCGCCAGACGCTCCACTTCACCGCCGGCGGCGCAGGCTGCCGGCGTGTCGCACGGTCCCGCGGGGCCGGGCCGCGACGACCGATCCGAGATCAGACAAGGGACGACGCATGACCAGACTTGCCACCACCGCCTTCCTCGCCGCCATGCTCGCCGCCGGCTCCGCCGCCGCACAGGACATCGCGGCGGGCGAAAAATCCTGGAACAAGTGCCGCGCCTGCCATCAGATCGGCGAGACCGCCCGCAACGGCGTCGGCCCGCATCTGAACGGGCTGTTCGGCCGCACGGCCGGCACCGTCGAGGGCTATTCCTACTCGGCCGCCAACAAGAATTCCGGCATCGTCTGGGACGAGGCCGTCTTCGCCGAGTACATCAAGGATCCCCGCGCCAAGATTCCGGGCACCAAGATGGTCTTCCCCGGCATCAAGAACGAGCAGGAGATCAAGGATCTCACCGCCTATCTCAAGCAGTTCGACAAGAGCGGCAAGAAGGGCTCCTGACCTCGCTGCACAGCCGGTCCGGGCGCTCGGTGCACCCGGACCGCGCAGGCGGGCGCGCGAGGCCTATCGGCCAGGAGAGGGCGCCGCCGGGCGCTGCCGCCCCTCCAGCCGCTCGAACACCAGCACCGCGACCGCGCCGTAGATGACATGGCCGACGAAGCTCATATAGGAGAGCTCGCCCCCCTCCCCGAGCAGGTAGAATGACAGCCCGCCGAGCGGGGCCATCAGCCCGAGCGCGTTGAACCAGGTGAAGTTCCCCCAGCTGATCGCATCGGCGAGGCGGCTGTCCCGGTTGATCCAGCGCGTCGCGATCAAGCCCATCGCGGCCGTCCAGAATATGAAATGGATCGGCGCGAAGCTTCCGGCCCGGATCAGCGCCGCGACGCCGGCGGTGAAACTCACCGCGACGATCGCGTCCAGCACCAGCGGCCAGCGCGGCACGAAGCGGGACAGGACGAGATAGGCGATGGGATAGCCGACGATCCCGACGCCGTAATGCAGCGCCTCCCTCGGCAGATACGGCACCGACAGGCCGAGCCGATGCTGCGCGAGCGCGTCGATCAGCCCGGCCGGCTCGAGCGGATATCCCAGCACCGCTCGCGTCAGCACCCGGGCCCAGATCTCCCAGATCAGCAGCCCGGCGAGCCCGCCGGCAAACAGATTGCGTAAACTCCGGAGGAGCGCGGCCGTCTCTCCGGCGCGGCCTCCGCCAGCCATGGCCATGGTCATCGCCATCCCCCCTTCGCTGATCAACCGCCCGACGCGGATCGCGGCGCCGATGAAGCCGGCGCCGGATTTGACTTTAAGGCAGCGGAGAAGACCCTTCAGTACACGCTTCCGGCAAAACCGGTCACGGCTGGGTGGCGGCGGGCTCTCGTCTCGACACGGCCGCGTGATCGACGTCCGCATACTTGGCCGGCATGGCGACCGCGTGGAATCGGTTTGCCGGCGCTTTCGCCATGCTAGGCTGCGCGCTTGGCAAGGGGGTTGCAGCATGCACAGGCCGGCGGAAGACGATCAGGGGATGACGGGAGCGGAGGCGGCCGACCGCGTCAACGCCTTCGTGCCGGGGCCGCGCATCCGGATCGCGGGCAAGGCCGGCGGGCCGCTCAGCGGCCTGAGCTTCGCCGCCAAGGACCTGTTCGACGTCGCCGGCGTGCCGACCGCCGGCGGCAATCATGATTTCGCCCGCTTCAACCCGGTGCCCGATCGCCACGGCTTCGCCGTGCAGACCCTGCTCGACGCCGGCGCCGATCTGGTGGGCAAGACCATCACCGACGAGGTCTCGCTCGGCATCCTCGGCGAGAACCCGTTCGACGGGACGCCGCTCAATTCCGCGGCGCCGGAGCGTGTGCCCGGCGGCTCCTCATCCGGCTCGGCGGCTGCCGTGGCCGCGGGGCTTTGCGACATCGCGTTGGGCACCGATACCGGCGGCTCGGTGCGCGTGCCCGCGAGCTTCTGCGGGCTCTACGGCATCAGGCCGACGCATGGGCGCGTCAGCGTCGAGGGCATGCTGCCGCAGGCGCCGAGCTCCGACACCACCGGCTGGTTCGCCCGCGACGCCGAGACCTTCGCCCGCGTCAGCACGATCATGCTCGGCGAGGCGCCGGGCGCGCTGCCGACCAGGCTGATCATCGCCAGCGACGCTTTCGGCTTCGCCGATCCCGAGGTCGCGCAGGCCCTGAGGCCGATGGTCGCGCGGCTGGAAGCGATCGTCGGGCCGGCGAGCGAGGCGCTGATGGCGCCACAGGGCCTGTCGGTCTGGGCCCGGGCGCAGCGCACCCTGCAGCCGGTCGAGGCGTGGCAGACATTTCAGCGCTGGATCGAGAGCGACAACCCGCGCCTCGCCTTCAGCGTCGCGGCCGGCCTGGTCGCCGGCGCGCAGATGCCGGCCGGCGAGCGCAACTGGGCCGCCATGATGCGGCTGGAGGCGCAGGCGCGCCTGCGCCATCTGCTGCCGCCGGGCACGATACTCTGCCTGCCGACGACGCCCTTCCCCGCGCCGCTGCGCGGCCTGCCCCTGCCCGTGCTCCAGCCGCTGCGCGATCGGATCTCCTGCCTCTGCGCCCAGGGCGGCCTGACGGGCTGCCCGCAGCTCAACCTGCCCGGTGCGAGCGTCGCGGGCGCGCCGGTCGGCCTCTCGATCATCGCCGGGCGCGGCGAGGATGCGAGCCTGATCGCCACAGCCCTCGCCATGGAGAACGCCGCGTGACCGACCTCACCCCCAACCGCCCCGAGATCGTCGCGGAAATCGCGGCTGTGTTCGAGCGCTATGAGCAGGCGCTGATCGACAAGAATGTCGATGTGCTGGACGCCACCTTCTGGGACAGCCCCCACACCATCCGCTACGCCCTGCACGAGAACGGCTATGGCTTTTCCGAAATCCATGCCCATCGCGTCGCCCGGCCGCCCGGCCCCGGCATCAAGGAGAAGCGGCTCAGGCTCGAGATCCTGACGCTCGGGCGCAACATCGCCACCGTCAATCTCGAGTTCAAGGTGCGGGGCCGCGACGTCGTCGGCCGCCAGACGCAGATGTTCGTGCGCTTCCCCGAGCTGGGCTGGAAGGTGATCTCGGCGCATGTCTCGACGATGGAAGGCCCGGCCCCCTGGTGATCCCATATATCGATAAAACCAGAAATATCGATTGACGGCCGATCCGGCTTGCGGCAGGCTCGCGCCATGGACACCGATGACGCCGCCGCCAAACTCGAATCGCTCGGCAATCCCACGCGCCTGGCGTTGTACCGCCTTCTGGTGCGCGCCGGGCATGGCGGCCTGCCGGTCGGCGAGATCCAGCAGCGGCTGCAGCTGGCGCAGTCGACTTTATCCTTCCATCTCAAGGCGTTGATCGTAGCGGGTCTGGTGACGCAGGAGCGCCGGAGCCGCAGCCTGATCTGCCGCGCGAATTTCGAACGGATGCAGGCGCTGCTGCAGTTCCTCGTCGCCGAATGCTGCGCCGAGGAGCGCTGCACGCCCCGCACCGACGCCGCCTGACCCCTCGCCGGATCACCTATCTCACCAGAGCACCGGACCCAGCCATGACAGACCCGAAAACCCTCGCGATCATCGGCGCCGGCCCGGTCGGGCTGGCAGCGGCCGCCCATGCGATCGAGCGCGGGCTGACCCCCGTCATCCTGGAGGCCGGTCCCGCCATCGGCCATGCGCTCCGCCAATGGGCGCATGTGCCAATGTTCTCGCCCTGGGCCTATAATATCGACGCGGCCGCCGCGCGGCTGCTGCAGGAGACCGTCTGGGTGCGGCCTGATCCCGCCGCCCATCCCACGGGGGGCGACCTCGTCTGCGCCTATCTTGAGCCGCTGGCGGAGCGGACGCGGCTGCGCGACGCGATCCGCCTCGGATGCACCGTCACCTCCGTCTCGCGGCTCGGCCATGACAAGGTGAAGAGCGCCGGGCGCGAGCAGGCGCCCTTCCTGCTGCGCTATCGCGATGCGGCGGGCGGTGGCAGCCTGCTTGCCGATGCGGTGATCGACGCCTCCGGCACCTGGTTCTCGCCCAATCCGGCGGGGTCGGGCGGCGTCCCCGCCATCGGCGAGGCGGAAGCCTCGTCCCGGATCGGCTACGGCATGCCGGATGTCGCCGGCGCCGCCCGGGCGCGCTATGCCGGCCGGCGCATCGCTGTGCTCGGCGGCGGCCATTCCGCCATCGGCAATCTGATCGCGCTGGCGGCGCTGAAGCGGACCGACCCGGAAACGCGCATCCTCTGGCTGTATCGCGGGCCGGTGCTCGCCAAGGCCTTCGGCGGCGGCGCGGCCGACCAGCTCTCCGCCCGCGGCGAGCTCGGCCTGCGCATCGAGGCGCTGGTCGCAGACGGCACGATTGCGGTCGAGACGGGCTTCCGTCTCGAGGAGATCGTCCGGGACGCCGACGCGCTCGGCCTGCGCTCCGATGACGGCCGCCTCGTCGCCGCCGATGAACTCCTGGTCGCCACCGGCTTCCGCCCCGAGCTCGGCCTGCTCAGGGAGGTGCGGATCGCGCTCGATCCGGCGCTGGAATGCCCGCCGGTCCTGGCGCCGCTGATCGACCCCAATCTGCATTCCTGCGGCACGGTGCGGCCGCATGGCGCGGCGGAGCTCGCCCATCCCGAGCCGGGCTTCTACATCGCGGGGATGAAATCCTACGGCCGCGCGCCGACCTTCCTGCTCGCCACCGGCCATGAACAGGTGCGCTCCATCGTGGCGGCGATCGCCGGGGATGACGAGGCGGCGCGGCGGGTCGAGCTCGTCCTGCCGGAGACCGGTGTGTGCAGTACCGCCCCGGGCGGCCGCGGCCAGGCGGCGGCTGCGGGCGGCTGCTGCGGCGGCCCTGCCCCGGCCGAAATCGCGGCCTGCTGCGCGCAGGATGCCGAGGCCAAGGCGGCGGGCGCGGAAGGCTGCGGCTGCGGCACGCGGGCCCGCGCTCCCGAGCACGAGCCGGCCTGATGGCGACGACCATTCCGGGCCCCCTGTCCGGCCCGCGCCAGGATCTGCGGCTGATCCTCGCCCTCGGCGTGACGCAGGTCGCCGGCTATGGCGCGCTCTATTACGCCTTCGCGGTGCTCGCGCCCGAAATGACCAAAAGCCTCGGCTGGGCCCCGGAATGGACCTATGGGGCTTTCGCCACGGGGCTGCTGGCCGGGGGGCTGGTGGCCCCCTTCGCGGGCCGCATGATCGACCGCTTCGGCACCCGCGTGATGATGAGCCTCGGCTCCATCCTGGCCGCCGCCTCGCTCTATGCCCTGTCGCAGGCGCGCGACCCGGTCAGCTATTTCGGCGCGATGATCGCGCTCGAAATGGTCTCGACGCTGGTTCTGTACGATGCGGCCTTCACGGCGCTGACCGAGGCGCATGGCAAGACGGCCCGGCGCGCCATCAGCAAGCTCACCCTGATCGGCGGCTTCGCCTCCACCCTCTTCTGGCCCTTGACCACCGGGCTGCTGACGATCGTCGACTGGCGCATGATCTACCAGCTCTACGCGCTGGGCTATCTCGTCCTGTGCCTGCCTTTGCACCTCCTGCTGCTGCCGAGGCGCAGGCCGGTTCAGGCGGCCGAGGCGGGACCCGTGGACAAGGCGGCACCGGCCGCGGCGGAGACCTATCTCACCGGCCCGGCCCGCACCCGTGCCTTCCTGCTGCTCGCCCTGGCGTTTTCGCTGCAGGGCTTCGTCGTCTCGGCCATGTCGGTCCATATGCTCACCATGCTGCAGGGTTTCGGCCTCAGCGCCGCGGTGGCGGTCGGCATCGGCGCCATGGTCGGCCCGTCGCAGGTCGCCGGCCGGCTGGTCGAGATGCTGTTCGGCATGAACCTCGAGCCGACGACGACGGCCTGGGTCAGCGCCACGCTGATGCCGGTCGGCTTCGCTCTGCTGCTGCTCGGCAGCACGACGGCGAGCCTGGCCGGGCTGTTCGCGATCGCCTATGGCATCAGCATGGGGCTGGGCTCGATCGTAAGGGGCACGGTCCCGCTACGGCTGTTCGGCCCGGCCGGCTATGGCGCCATGCTCGGGAAATTATCGGCGCCCGGCCTGCTGATCAGGGCCGCTGCGCCCCTGGCCTTCGCGGTGATGGTCGAGCGGGCGGGCTCGCTGCCCAGCACTCTGCTGCTGGTGGCGCTCTCGGCCGCCGCGGCATCGGCCCTCTTCGCCCTGTCCCGCTTCCACGCCGCCACGCTCGCTCCCGCGCCCCGGCCCTAGCGAGGTTCGCGGGCCGGGTCAGGCCGCCTGGAACAGGGTCTTCTCCGTCGCCCCGTCCATCCGTCCGATGGCGCTCAGCACGGGGCGCAGCTCCTCCAGCCGCATCGATTCGAAGGGCAGGTTGACGAAGGCGGAGACACGCGCCGTCAGATTGCGATAGCTCTGCAGGAAGGCCGCACGCTGCGCCGCCTGCGGCCCCGCCACCGCGGCCGGATCTTCCAGCCCCCAATGCACCCGCATCGGCGCGCCGGGAAAGTCCGGGCAACTCGCCTCCGCCGCATCGTCGCAGACCGTGATCACCAGATCGAGCGGCGGCGCGCCGAGCTGCAGAAACTCGTCCCAGGATTTCGAGCGCATCGATGCGGTGTCGTAGCCGAGCTCGGCCAAAAGCCCGAGCGCCAGCGGATGCGGCGCCTCCTGCGGCCGGCTGCCGGCGGAGACGGCGCTGATGCGGCCCATGCCTTCCCGGTTGAGCACGGCCTCCGCCATGATCGAGCGCGCCGAATTGCCGGTGCAGACCACCAGCACGCGCAGCGGGTCGTCGCTATCGACGGGGTCGCGTCGGGCCGGCACGGACGCGGCGCGCGGGGCGCAGCCGCCCGGCAGCTGCGTGCAGCAGGCATTTGCGAGAAAGCCGAGCAATGCGTCGGCCCGGCCCGGCTGGGCCGCGAAGATGATGTGCCGGCCCTCGCGGCGCAAGGCCAGCAGTCCGACCTGTTCCAGCGCCGCCAGATGCGACGACAGGGTGTTATGGGCGACGGCGAGAAGGCGGCCGATATCGCCCGCCGCCAGCCCATGCGGCCGGTAGCGCATCAACAGGCGGAAAATGTCGAGCCGCGTCGGCTGAGCCAGCGCGCCGAGCAGCGCCACCGCATCCACTGATGCCAGCGGCGCCTCCTGTCGCACTGTCACGACGCGACCCGTGCCTTCGGAGAAGCCTCGTCCATGACAATCATCCCTCTGTCATTCCCACGTCATGCATCCTGGCCATACCACATGTCGGTGTCAATCGACATATTGACATGTCGTCTGGCGGGCGCGATGGATGCCGCGGATGGAGGGAAACGCCATGCGGGTCGGGATCAACGGAATGGGGCGGATCGGGCGCCTCGCGCTGAGGGCGGCATCGGGCGCGGCCGAGCGCCCCGCCGATGATCCCCGCGCCGGCAACAGGCTGGAGGTCGTCCACCTCAACGAGATCAAGGGCGGAGCGGCGGCGATCGCGCATCTGCTCGAATTCGACAGCATGCAGGGGCGTTGGCGCGGCGCGATCGATGCCGATGGCGAGGACGCGCTGACCGTGGACGGCCGGCGCCTGGGCTTCTCCAGCCATGGCCAGCCCGGCGACATCCCCTGGGGCGATCTCGGCGTCGATCTGGTGCTGGAATGTACCGGCAAGTTCCTGACGCCGGCGACGCTGGAGGGGCATCTGAAGCGCGGTGCGAAGCGTGTCATCGTCGCCGCTCCTGTCAAGGACGCCACGGTCCTCAACGTCGTCGTCGGCGTCAACGAGCATCTCTACGATCCCGCGCGCCACCCGATCGTCACCGCCGCCTCCTGCACCACCAATTGCCTGGCGCCGGTTGTGAAGGTGGTGCATGAGGCGCTCGGCATCCGCCACGGGCAGATCACCACCATCCACGACCCGACCAACACCAATGTCGTGGTCGATGCGCCGCATAAGGATCTGCGCCGCGCCCGCTCCGCCATGCTCTCGCTGCAGCCGACGACCACGGGCAGCGCCACCGCGATCGCGCTGATCTATCCCGAGCTCAGGGGCAAGCTCGACGGCCATGCCGTGCGCGCCCCGGTGCTCAACGCCTCGCTGACCGATTGCGTCTTCGAACTGGAACGGCCCACCAGGGCGGACGAGGTCAACGCTCTGTTCGAAGACGCAGGCCGGGGTGCGCTCGCCGGGATTCTGGGCTTCGAGGCCAAGCCGCTCGTCTCCGTCGACTATCGCGGCGACACGCGCTCGGCGGTGATCGACGGGCTCTCGACGCTCGTCACCGACGGCACCATGCTCAAGGTCTATGCCTGGTACGACAACGAGATGGGCTATGCCTGCCGCATGGTCGATCTCGCCTGCCATCTCGACCGGGCGGGCCTCTGAAGCATGACCGCGGCCGCCCGCCATTACGCCATCGTCACCGCCGCCTATTGGGGGTTCACCCTCACGGACGGCGCCCTGCGCATGCTGGTGCTGCTGCATTTCTTCCGTCTGGGCTATTCGCCTTTCACCCTCGCCTTCCTCTTCCTGCTCTATGAGGCGGCCGGGATCGCGGCCAATCTGCTCGGCGGCTGGCTCGCCGTCCGCTACGGCATCCCGCGGATGCTCGCGATCGGCCTCGCCACGCAGATCGCCGGCTTCCTGCTGCTGTCGGGCCTGTCGCCGGGCTGGACGGCCGCGGCCTCCGTCGCCTGGGTGGTCCTGGCGCAAGGCGTCTGCGGCGTCGCCAAGGACCTGACCAAGACGGCCTCGAAATCGGCGATCAAGATCGCCGAGGCCGCTGCCCGCAGCGAAGACGCAAAGGGCCGGCTGTTCCGATGGGTGGCCTGGTTCACCGGCTCCAAGAACGCGATGAAGGGTGTCGGCTTCTTCCTCGGCGGGCTCCTGCTGGAGGCGCTGGGCTTCCGCGGGGCGCTCTGGGCGATGGCGGCCATGCTCGGGCTGATCATGCTCGGCGTCGTCACCGCTTTGCCGGCGATGATGGGCAAGGCCAAGGCGAGCCGGAGCGCCCGCGAGCTCTTCGCCAGGAACCGCGCCGTCAACCTGCTGGCGCTGGCGCGCGTCGCGCTGTTCGGGGCTCGCGACGTCTGGTTCGTCGTCGGCGTGCCGGTGTTTCTCTACGCCTCGGGCTGGACCTTCACTAGGGTCGGCACCTTCCTGGCGCTCTGGACGATCGGCTACGGCCTCGTCCAGGCAGCGGCGCCCGCCTTCATCGCCCGGAGCCCGGACGGGCTCTCGTCGGAGGTACCTGCCGCGCGGCTCTGGGCGGCGGCGCTGGCAGCGATCCCCTTCGCCATCGCCGCGCTGCTGGCGAGCGGCGCCGGACTGCGGCCCGATCTCGTCCTCGTCGCGGGACTGGGCGTGTTCGGCTTCGCCTTCGCGGTCAATTCCTCGCTCCATTCCTATCTGATCCTGGCCTATGCGGGCTCGGAGAAATCGGCCGAGGATGTCGGCTTTTACTACGCCGCCAATGCGCTCGGTCGCTTCACGGGGACGCTGCTCTCGGGCCTGCTCTACCAGGCGGCCGGGCTCGGCGCCTGCCTGGTCGGTTCCGGCCTGCTGCTGGCGGCCTGCTGGCTCGCCACCCTCGCCCTCCCCGCCCGGCGGGAGGCCACCGCCGCGGCCGGCCCCTGAGCACCGGCCTTGCAAGGGCGCGGCGCCATGCCCAGTCTCAGGCTATGAGCGACGCTTTCGATCTCACCCGTTTCGTCGAGGCCCAGGCCGGCGCCTATGCCGCGGCTCTCGCCGAGTTGCAGGCGGGCACCAAGCGCAGCCATTGGATGTGGTTCGTCTTCCCGCAGCTGCGCGGCCTCGGCAGCTCCGCCATGGCGCAGCGCTACGGCCTGACGGGGCTCGACGAGGCGCGCGCCTATCTCGAGCATCCGCTGCTCGGGCCGCGGCTCCTCACCTGCACCCAGGCGGTGCTGCAGCATTCGCAGCGCAGCCTGCGCGAGATCTTCGGGTTGCCCGACGATCTCAAATATCGCTCCTCGATGACGCTGTTCGCCGCCGCGGCGGGCGAGGAACCGAGCCTGTTCCGCCAGGCGCTCGCGGTGCATTGCGGCGGCGAGGCGGATGGCCGGACGCTGGCGCTGCTGAAGCCCTGACCGTCGCCCGCCGGTCTTTTGCGGCGCAACAAATTTGGAACCCATCCCAGCGCGCCCCGTTCCCCTCAGGAGGCGGCAAGGGAGCGGGTCGACAGTGGCGATGGTCGAGGCTGGAGTATCGGGAGCGGCGGGCGCCGGCTCCTGCGCGGAAGGTGGCGTCGGCACTCCGCGCATCTATTACCTGCATCCGAGGATCGGCGGCGGCGCTGAAGCCTGGCCCGATCATGTCGCGAGGGCGGCGTCGCTCGGCTTCTCCGAGCTGCTGCTCGCCTGGCCCTTCTCCTCGGCCGCGGATCTCTTCCTGACCGACGACGTCGGGCGCATCGAGGGCCGTGACGCGTTGCAGGTGCTGAGCGAGCTCGCGGCCGCCTGCCGGGATCACGGCCTCTCCCTGTGGATGGATCTGGCGCCGGCCCGGGCCGCGGGCGACGGCGCGCTGGCGCAATCGCAGCAGGGCCTGTGGCTGCGGCCGCAGACCCAGGGCATCGACCCGCGAACCCTGCACCGGACGCCCGTGCTCCAGGCCGATTTCGCCGGGGCCGAGAGCCGGCACCTCGCCTTCTGGCGGCAGCAGCTGCGGCAATGGCAGGGGCTGGGCGTCTCCGGCCTGCGCTGCCATGAGGCCGCAGCCGTGCCGCTCTCCTTCTGGCGTGATCTGCTGGCCACCGCCCGCGAGAGCGACCCGCTCTTCGCGGCGCTGGCCTGGATGCCCGGCGCGCCCCGCGAGCACGTGCTGGCGGCCGCCGAGATCTTCGATTTCCTGCCATCCTCCGTCGCCTGGTGGGACGGGCACGGCGCCTGGCTGCTGGATGAGTACAACGCCATCGCCGACCGCGCCGCGCTGGTCGGCTTCCCCGTCGATCCCTTCGCCTTGCGCGCCGCCGGTCCGACGGCGGTTCCCCCTGCCCGCACGCGCCAGATGGCGCTCCATGCCGCTACGCTGCTGGCCGATGGCTGGCTGATGCCGATGGGCTTCGAATACGGCATGGAGGCCCCTTTCGCGCTCGCCACCGAAGAGGATTTCGCCGCAGCGTCGCAGCGCACCGGCGACGTCCAGGCCGACATCGAGGCGGCCAACCGCCGCATCGGAGAGCTCGTCGGATCGGCCGGGCGCTCGCTGCGGGCCCTGGCGCTGCAGGGCGACCAGCCGGTCATCCTGCGCCAGTCGCGCCGCGGCGCCGAGCATCTCGTCGTGCTCAACCGCGACCCGGTCAATGTCTGCCGCCCCGATATCGGCCTGATGGCGGCCCGGATCGGCCGGCGGCCATCCGATGCCGACGATGCGCTCCTGCAGCCGGCCGCCGGCACGGCCTTTCGCCTGGTCGAGCCGCAGCCCATCGTCGGCGCGCCGCCGCCCCGGCCCGACGATGCCGCGCTGCTCTCGGGCGAGCGCATCGCCATCGAGGCGGTCAGCCCTGCGATCGAGGGCGGGCGCTTCGCCGTGAAGCGCTCGGCGGGCGAGCACGTCACCGTCGAGGCCGATATTTTCAGCGACGGCCATGACGTGCTGCGCGCCGATCTGCTGTGGCGCGCGGTCGACGAGGATGATTGGTCGCGCGCGCCACTCCAGCTCGTGGCGAACGACCGCTGGCGCGGCCGCTTCCCGCTGCTGCGCCCGGGGCTGCATCTCTTCGCCATCGAGGCCTGGTGGGGCGAATTCCAGACCTATCGCCGCGACCTCGTGAAGAAGCGCGAGGCCGGGCTCGACGTGACACTGGAAATCGCCGAGGGCCGGCTGATGCTGGAGCGCTTCGCCGCCGGCGCCGAGGCCGGCATCGCCGAGCCGATCAATCGCTATCTGGCCAGGCTCGACGGGCAATCCGGCGAGGAGGCGGCCGAGCTCCTGCTCACCGACGAACTCCTCCACGCCATGGAGCGGGCCGACCCGCGGCCGCACGCCACCGGAGCCGACAGCGTCTACCCCGTCGAGGCCGATCGCGAGGCCGCCTCCTTCTCGAGCTGGTACGAGCTCTTCCCGCGCTCGATCACCGATGATCCGGCCCGCCACGGCACGTTGCTCGATGTCATCGGGCGGCTGCCGGCGATCCGCGAGATGGGCTTCGACGTCCTGTATTTCCCGCCGATCCATCCGATCGGCCGGACCAATCGCAAGGGCCGCAACAACACGCTGACGCCGGCGCCGGACGATCCCGGCAGCCCCTATGCGATCGGTTCGGCCGAGGGCGGGCATGACGCGCTGCATCCCGAGCTCGGGACCTTCGAGGATTTCCAGACGCTGGTGCGCCAGGCGGCGGAGCACGGTCTGGAACTCGCGCTGGATTTCGCGATCCAGTGCTCGCCCGACCATCCCTGGCTGAAGCAGCACCCGGACTGGTTCCAATGGCGGCCGGACGGCTCGATGCGCTACGCCGAGAACCCGCCCAAGAAGTACCAGGACATCGTCAATGTCGATTTCTACGGCCCGGGCGCCATTCCCGAGCTCTGGCTGGCGCTGCGCGACGTCGTGCAGTTCTGGGTCGACGAGGGAGTCCGGATCTTCCGGGTCGACAACCCTCACACCAAGCCCTTCCCCTTCTGGGAGTGGCTGATCGCCGATATCCGCTCGCGCGATCCCGGGGTGATCTTCCTGGCCGAGGCATTCACCCGCCCCAAGATCATGTATCGGCTCGGCAAGATCGGCTTCTCGCAATCCTACACCTACTTCACCTGGCGCAACAGCAAGGCGGAGCTGACGGAGTATCTCACCGAGCTGAACGAGGCGCCGGCGCGCGACCTGTTCCGCCCGCATTTCTTCGTCAACACGCCCGATATTAACCCGGTCTTCCTGCAGAGCTCCGGCCGCCCCGGTTTCCTGATCCGGGCCGCGCTGGCCGCGACGCTGTCGGGGCTATGGGGCGTCTATTCCGGCTTCGAACTCTGCGAATCCGCCGCCATACCGGGGAAGGAGGAATATCTCGACAGCGAGAAATACGAGATCAAGCCGCGCGACTGGCAGGCTCCCGGCAACATCATCGCCGAGATCGCCCAGCTCAACCGGATCAGGCGCAGCCACCCCGCCCTGCAGAGCCATCTCGGGCTGCGCTTCTACCAGGCCGGCAACGACAACATCCTGTTCTTCGGCAAGCGGGCGCAGGGCACGAGCGACATCATCCTCGTCGCCGTGAACCTCGACCCGTTCAGCGCGCAGAGCGCCGGCATCGAGATCCCGCTCTGGGAGCTCGGCCTGCCGGACCATGCCAGCGTAGCTGTCCAGGACCTGATGCGCGGGCATCGCTTCAGCTGGCACGGCAAGCACCAGACCATTCGGCTCGACCCGCACGACACCCCCTTCTCGATCTGGCGCATCGCCGCCACCGAAAGCACCAGCCTATGACCATCCAGACCCCGCCCGACGTCCACCCTGCGGATCCGCAATGGTACAAGGACGCGATCATCTACCAGCTGCATGTGAAGTCGTTCTTCGACGCCAATAACGACGGCATCGGCGATTTCGCGGGGGTGATGGCGAAGCTCGACTATATCGTCTCGCTAGGGGTGACGGCGATCTGGCTGTTGCCCTTCTACCCCTCGCCCCGGCTCGACGACGGCTACGACATCTCGGAATACAAGGGCGTGCATCCCGATTACGGGACGGCGGCCGATGTGAAGCGCTTCATCAGGGCGGCGCATGAGCGCGGCATCCGCGTGATCACCGAGCTCGTCATCAACCACACCTCCGACCAGCACCCCTGGTTCCAGCGGGCGCGGCTCGCAAAGCCCGGCTCGCCGCATCGGAATTTCTATGTCTGGTCGGATAACGACCAGCTCTACTCCGGCACGCGGATCATCTTCCTCGACACCGAGCGCTCGAACTGGACCTGGGATTCCGTCGCCGGCGCCTATTTCTGGCACCGCTTCTATTCGCACCAGCCCGATCTGAACTTCGAGAATCCCGCCGTGCTGAAGGCGGTCCTCGGCGTGATGCGCTTCTGGCTCGATCTCGGCGTCGACGGGCTCAGGCTCGATGCGGTGCCCTATCTGATCGAGCGCGACGGCACCTCCAACGAGAACCTGCCCGAGACCCACCTGGTCCTGAAGCAGATCCGCGCCGAGCTGGATAAATCCTACAGCGGCAGGATGTTGCTGGCCGAAGCGAATATGTGGCCCGAGGATACCCAGGCGTATTTCGGCGAAGGCGACGAATGCCACATGGCCTTCCATTTCCCGCTGATGCCGCGGATGTACATGGCGATCGCCAAGGAGGATCGTTTCCCGATCACCGACATCATGCGGCAGACGCCGGATATCCCGGAGAACTGCCAATGGGCGATCTTCCTGCGCAATCATGACGAGCTGACGCTCGAAATGGTCACCGACAGCGAGCGCGACTATCTCTGGAGCTTCTACGCCTCCGACAAGCGCGCCCGCATCAATCTCGGCATCCGGCGCCGGCTGGCGCCGCTGCTCGAGCGCGATCGCCGCCGCATCGAGCTGATGAACAGCCTGCTGCTCTCGATGCCGGGCACGCCCGTGATCTATTACGGCGACGAGCTCGGCATGGGCGACAACATCTTCCTGGGCGATCGCGACGGCGTGCGCACGCCGATGCAATGGTCGCCGGACCGCAATGGCGGCTTCTCCCGCGCCGACCCGGCGAGCCTGGTGCTGCCGCCGATCATGGACCCGCTCTACGGCTTCGAGGCGGTGAATGTCGAAGCGCAGACCCGCGATTCCCATTCCCTGCTGAACTGGACGCGGCGCATCCTGGCCGTGCGCAAGGAACATCAGGCGTTCGGCCGCGGCAGCCTCCGGTTCCTCTATCCGCAGAACCGCAAGGCCTTCGCCTATCTCCGCGAATATGAAGGCGAGACCATCCTGTGCGTCGCCAATCTCTCGCGGTCGGCGCAGGCCTTCGAGCTGGATCTGTCGGAATATGCGGGCCGCCACCCGATCGAGATGCTCGGCAATGCCGTCTTCCCGGCCATCGGGCAGCTGACCTATCTGCTGACGCTGCCGCCCTATGGCTTCTACTGGTTCCAGCTCGCCGAAGGCACGACCTCGCCCTCCTGGCACGCGCAGACGCCGGAGCCGATGCCCGACTACACCACCTTCGTGCTGCGCGGCGGCCCGGACGAGATGATCACGCCGCAATACCGGCGCGAATTCGAGACCAGCATCCTGCCGCCCTATCTCGCCAAGCGCCGCTGGTTTGGCGGCAAGGACCAGAAGCTCGACACTGCGCGGGTGGCGGTGACGGCGCGCCTCGGCTCCGATCGCGAAATGGCGCTGGTGCTGGTCGAGGCCATCCATCAGGGCACTACCGGGCGCTATCTCCTGCCGCTCGGCATCGGCTGGGACGATGCGATCACCGCGGCGCTGCCACAGCAGCTCGCACTGGCGCGGGTCCGGCGCGGCCGCCGCACCGGCTTCCTCACCGATGCCTTCGCCCTGCCGGCCTTCGTGCACGAGCTGCTGGCGCAGCTGCGCGGCGCCGGGCAGATCAGGAGCACGGCCGGGCAGGTCTCGTTCCGGCCCACGGCGGCCTTCGACGCCGTCGAGGTGACCGGCGACGCACCGGTGCGCTGGCTCTCGGCCGATCAGTCCAATTCCTCCGTGATCATCGACCACAAGATCATGCTGAAGCTGTTCCGACGCGTGGCGCCGGGCCAGCATCCGGAAGCGGAGATGACGAGGGTGCTGACCGAGCGCGGCTTCCGCAACGCGCCGCCGCTGCTGGGCGAGATCGTCCATGTCCCGGAGCAGGGCGAGGAGGAGGTTCTCGCCGTCGTGCAGGCCTTCATCCCGGGCGAAGGCGATGCCTGGGAATGGACGCTTTCCTATCTCGGCCGCACGCTCGACGAGATGACCCGCGAGGATGTCGATCTGGACGATCTGCTCTCGATCTATGAGAGCTTCGTCACCACCCTCGGCCAGCGTCTGGCGGAGATGCACCAGATCCTGGCGCAGCCGAGCAGCGACGAGGCTTTCGCGCCCGTGGCGGCCGACCAGGCGCAGATCGGGCGCTGGGCCAGCCGCATCGGCGACAGGGTAACCGCGGCGCTCGACGCGCTGGCGCGCCACCGCGACAGCCTCACCGGCGCCGAGCAGGAGCTCGCCGACGGGGTGCTCTCCCGGCGCAAGGCCTTGCTGAAGACGGTCGAGACGCTCTGCCGGGTGGGCAAGGGCAGCCTGCTGCACCGGGTGCATGGCGATTTCCATCTCGGACAGACCCTGGTCGCCAGCGGCGATGTGATGATCATCGACTTCGAGGGCGAGCCGGCGCAGCCTCTCGCCGAGCGGCGCGCGAAGGATAGCGGCTGGCGCGACGTGGCCGGGATCCTCCGCTCGCTCGATTATGGACTGGCGGCGGCGCGGGGCCTGAGTGCCGCGGCGCTTCAGGACGGGCGCTACGACCGGCTGGCGGATGGGTTCCGCCAGCGCATGCCGCAGGCCCTGCTCGCCGCCTATGGCCGGACGCTGGATGGCGACCGGGCCGAGCCGGCGGTCGGCTCCGACAGGGAGGCGCTGCTTTCGCTCTTCATGATCGAGAAAGCCGCCTATGAAGTGACATATGAGGTCGGCAATCGGCCGGACTGGCTGGGCGTGCCCCTGCGCGGGCTGGCCGAGCTCTGCGACCGCCTGCTGAATGAGGAGAGCAAATGACCGACGGCACGAGCGAGCATATCCCCGCGCTGGAGCCGCATGTCGCCACGGCGCTGGCGTCCGGCCAGTTCGGCGATCCCTTCGCCGTGCTCGGCCCGCATCAGGGTCCGCAGGGCCGCTTCGTCAGGGTGTATCTGCCCGGCGCGCAGGGCGTGAGCCTGCTCCAGGACGGGCAGGAGCTGCCGCTGTCGCCCTCGGCGCCGTCCGGCCTGTTCGTCGGCGCGATCGGCAAGGGGGGCTACAGCCTGAAGATCGCCTGGCCGGGCGGGGAACAGCTGACCGAGGATCCCTACAGCTACGGGCCCCTGCTCGGCGATCTCGACCTGCACCTGATCGGCGAGGGCCGCCATCTGCATCTTCCGGACGTGCTCGGCGCCAATCCGGTGGAGATCGACGGCGTGCGCGGGGTGCGCTTCGCCGTCTGGGCGCCGAATGCGCGCCGCGTCTCGGTGATCGGGACGTTCAACAGCTGGGATGGCCGGCGCCATGTCATGCGCCGGCGCGGCGACAGCGGTATCTGGGAGCTGTTCGTGCCGCGGCTCGCCAGCGGCGAGCTCTACAAATACGAGCTGGTCGACAGCCACGGCCATCTCCTGCCGCAGAAGGCCGATCCGGTCGGCCGTGCGGCCGAGCTGCCGCCCGGCACCGCCTCGATCGTGCCGCGCGCGGTCTCGCATGGCTGGCAGGACCAGGCCTGGATGGCCTCGCGCCGGAGCCGCCAGAGCCCCACGGCGCCGATCTCGATCTACGAGGTCCATGCCGGCTCCTGGGTCCGGGGCGAGGACGGTGCCTCGCTCGACTGGCGCGGGCTCGCCGACCGGCTGGTGCCCTATGTCAAGCAGCTCGGCTTCACCCATATCGAGTTGCTGCCGGTCGCCGAACATCCCTTCACCGGCTCATGGGGCTACCAGCCGCTCGGCCTGTTCGCGCCGACCCATCGCTTTGGCGAACCGGAGGATTTCGCGCTCTTCGTCGATGCCTGCCATCAGCAGGATGTCGGCGTCATCGTCGACTGGGTGCCGGCGCATTTTCCGTCCGACGCCTATGGCCTCGCCCGCTTCGACGGCACGGCGCTCTACGAGCACGAGGATCCCAGCGAGGGCTTCCACAAGGATTGGAACACGCTGATCTATAATTTCGGGCGCCGGGAGGTGATGGGCTTCCTGATCGCCAGCGCCCTGCACTGGCTCGAGCATTTCCATGTCGACGGCCTGCGCGTCGACGCGGTCGCCTCGATGCTCTACCGCGACTACAGCCGCAATCCCGGCGAATGGCGCCCCAACATCCATGGCGGCCGCGAGAACCTCGAGGCCGTGGCCTTCCTGCAGCAGCTCAACCAGCTGGTCCGCGAGCGGCAGCCGGGCGCGATCATGATCGCCGAGGAATCGACCGCCTGGCCGGGCGTGACGCGCAGCGTCGGCGAAGGCGGGCTCGGCTTCGACTTCAAATGGAACATGGGCTGGATGCACGATACGCTGCAATACATGCAGCGCGATCCGCTCTATCGGCGCCATCACCACCATGAGATGACCTTCGGCCTGCATTACGCCTTCTCCGAACATTTCATGCTGCCGCTCTCGCATGACGAGGTGGTCCACGGAAAAGGCTCGCTGCTCAACAAGATGCCGGGCGACAGCTGGTCCCGTTTCGCGGGGCTGCGCGCCTATCTCGCCTTCATGTGGGCCCATCCCGGCAAGAAGCTGCTGTTCATGGGCGGCGAGATCGCCCAGGAGCGGGAATGGAACCATGATGGCGAGATCGACTGGGACCTGCTGAAGAACCCGCGCCATGCCGGTGTCCAGGCGCTGGTGGGCGATCTCAACCGGCTCTATCGCGACCTCGCCGCGCTCCATGAGAGCGACGGCACGGCCGGCGATTTCCGCTGGCTGATCCAGGACGACGCCGCCAACAGCGTCTTCGCCTTCCTGCGCAGCCGCCATGGCCGCGCCCCCGTGCTGGTGGTGGCCAATATGACGCCGGTCCCGCGCCATGGCTACCGCATCGGCGTCCCGCATCGCGGCTTCTGGCGCGAGGTGCTGAACACCGATTCCGCGCATTATGGCGGATCGGGCGTCGGCAATGCCGGCGGGGTCCATGCGCATGACGGGTCTCATGGCGGCGAATCCGCCATGGTCGAGCTGGTGCTGCCGCCGCTGGCGGCGCTGGTCTTCAGTTTCGAAGGCGGCTGACGCGAGAGCGAGCCGATCCGCAGCCGAGAAAGGCGCGCCTGAGCGCCGGGAGGAGACCGCGTGGATATCGTCGTCAAACCGAATGGCGCTGCGGGCTGGAGCCTGGTCGATCTGCTGGGCCGCGAGATGGGCACGGTGAGCGAGGTCGCGCCCGGCGAGTTCAGGATCAGGCCCGAGGCCCGCATCGCCGAAACCATGCAGAGCATGAAGCACGGCCCCTATCCCGGGCTCGACGCGGCGCTCTCCGCCATCGAAACCCATACGCGGGCGACATGCCGGATGGCGGCGGAAGAGCCCGCCGACACTGCGAAGGACGTTAGCGATGACAGGGACTGAGACGGAGATCGTCGAGCGGCCGGAGCAGAACCGCTTCGAGCTCGCCTTCGAGGGCGGCATCGCCTTCGCCAGCTTCCGCCGCGACGGTGACAGGCTGGTGGTGACGCATACAGAGGTCCCGGCCCGCTTCAATGGCAGGGGGATCGGCTCGCGCCTCGCGCAGGGCCTGTTCGACAATGCGCGCCGGACGGGGCGCAAGATCGTGCCGGCCTGCTCCTTCATCGCCGATTGGGCGCGCCGCCACCCCGATTACCAGGACGTGCTTGCCGCGCGCTAGGTCTGCTCGCTGCGGCCCGACAGCTTGACCGGGGCCTCATGCCCGCCCGCATGCTCCGCCGGCGCCTCGACGCTGCGGCCGGCCCAGCGCTCGATCGAATGATCGATGACCAGCAGCACCAGCGCGAGCCCCGTCGCCGTCAGCACGATCGCCCAATCGCCACGCCCCGCCGCACAGCCCAGAGCCGCCGTCACCCAGACCGCGGCGGCGGTGGTCAGGCCGCGCGGTGTGTTCTCTGACTTGCCGAGCGTGATCACCCCGGCGCCGAGAAAGCCGATGCCGGTCAGCACGCCCTGCACGACGCGGCTGGCGGCGTCGGCATCGCCGGGATCGGTGAAGATCGCCGCGGCCGTGGCCGTGCCCAGCCCGACGAGGCCGAAGGTGCGGATGCCAGCGCTCTTCTGCTTGAGCGTGCGTTCCCAGCCGACGATGACCCCCGCCGCCATGCCGGCCACGAGCCGCAGGATCAGATCGAACTCCATCCAGACGAAAGCATCCATCATCCGCTCGCATATCCTCCGCTGCGCCGGCTCCGCGAGGCTCTTCTTGCCGCGCGGCCGCTCCTGGCCGGCCGTTCCTGCAGCGGCCTCAACCCAGCTGCCCCCGCGGCCGCTCCGGCTCGTCCTGCGCGGCGACGACCTGCGTCGTCGGGCGCCGCAGGCGCCAGGCCAGGACCGCCTCGAGCCAGGCCCGGTACTCCGGATCCTGCTCGGACCATCCCGGCGCCGCCTTGAGCGCGTCGATGCGGTCATAGGCGGCGTTGAGATCCGCCTCGGAAGCGATGCTGATGCTCTGTTCCACCCGTCCGTCCCCTGTTCGCGTGGGTTCTGCCGCAGCAGGGCAGCCATGTCCGATGGTCAAACCCGCGAGCGGCCGAAAGGCTCCCTCGGAGCCGCCGCCCGCCCCGCCCGGACGCGCCACGAGAGCATCCCGAACGCGAAAACGGCCCCGCGAAGGGGCCGTTCCGCGATCACTGACGCTGCGGTCCCGATAGGGACGGCGGAGCTCAGTTCATTTTCTTGGAGCTTTGCTTGTCCGGGCTCGCGGGATCGTTGATCGCCGCGTTGGCCCCGGCGCGATTGCCGCTCCTGACGGCACCGGTGGTCGCGGCATCGGATTTGCCGCCGGCCTTCATCCGATCGGGACGGGCCGGATCGTCAATCGCGCCCGTCGCGCCCGCCCGGGTGCCGGTGGTCACAGTCCCGGCCTGACCGGTCCCGGCGCCCATGGTGGCGGCACCCGCCTTGCCTCCGGCCTGATTACGGTCCGGGCTCGCGGGATCGGTCACGGCCGAGGAATTCGGGGCGTTCGGGCCCGAAGTCGTCTGCGCGAGCGCGACCGATGCCGACAGCAGAAAGGTTGACGAGGCGATGGCGATCAATGTCTTGTTCATGGAAATCTCCTTGCTGATTGACATGAGGAACCGAGCCGGATGCATTGTTGTTCCAGATTATTCCTGTCCGGACCGGTCAACAAAACCGTGATCGCGAGTCGTTTCTGCTGCGGCGGCGTGGCTGAAATCTTGTCTCGGAGCGGCGAGATCCAGCCGTGACAACACAGTCTCCGCACGCCGAAAAACCCGGAACCGTCACCTTCGATTTCGCCGCCTTGTCCGGCCGGGAACGCTATAAATTGCTGATCGGGGCGGTGGTGCCGCGGCCGATCGCGCTGGTGACCAGCGTCGACGCGCAAGGCCGGGTCAACGCCGCCCCCTTCTCCTTCTTCAACTGCCTCTCGGCCGATCCGGCGATCCTGGCGCTCGGCGTCGAATACCGGCCGAGCGGCGCCCAGAAGGATACCGGACGCAATATCCGCGAGACGCTGGCCTTCACCGTCAACATCGTCTCGGAAGCGTTGCTGGAGGGGATGAACATCTGCGCCGTGCCCTTCCCGCCCGGCACCGACGAACTCGCCGAGGCCGGCCTCACCGCCCGGCCGGGGGTGCGGGTGCCCTGCCCCTGGATCGCGGAGGCGCCCGCCGCCTTCGAATGCCGGCACCACACCACGCTCGGCATCGGCAATTCCCGCGAGATCATCCTCGGCGAGGTGCTCTACGCGCATTTCCGCGAAGGCATCGTCGATGATCGGCTGCATGTCGATCCGGCGGCGCTCGATGCCGTCGGCCGGATGGGCGGCCATGGCTATGCCACGACCCGCGAGCGTTTCGACCTGCCGACCATGACGCTCGAGGAGTTCACCGCCCGGCGCTGATCCGCCCGCCGGGGTCACGATCCTCCGGGATGACGCAGAGGTCGGTCTGATGTCGACCTCGACTGCGCTTATTCCGCATGATGTCACAAAATTGAATCACCGGCTCTCTAGAAGGCGATCGGTCCGCGTCATGCGTTCGATCTGTCATTCCGTTGAGTTTTCCGATGCGCGGGCGCGATACCGAGGTGATGAAGTCTGCATTGGCTTCCTGCCGGACCGGCTTTGCCGCCGTCGCCCTGTTCTCGGCCGTCGTCAACATCCTGATGCTGACCGGCTCCATCTATATGCTGCAGGTCTATGACCGGGTGCTGCCGTCGCGCAGCATCCCGACACTGGTGTCGCTCTCGCTGATCGCCGCAGCGCTCTACATCCTGCTCGGCACCTTCGACTGGCTGCGCACCCGCCTGCTGGCCCGCATCGGCATCGCGCTCGACCGGGCGCTGTCGGCTCCGGCCGTGCTGGCGATCCTGCGGCTCTCCCCGCAGGCCCAGCCCGGCACCCAGCTGATGCGCGATCTCGACAGCGTCAGGACCTTCCTCTCGGGCCCCGGCCCCACCACCTTCTTCGACCTGCCCTGGATCCCGCTCTATGGCGGGCTCTGCTTCCTGCTCCATCCCCTTCTCGGCTGGACCCTCGTCGCCGGCGCGGTCGTCCTGGCACTGCTGGCTCTGCTGACGGAAGTGCTGACGAGGCGCCCCAGCGCCGAATCCGCCCGCATCGGCGCGCGGCGAATGGCGATGCTCGAGACCGCGCGGCGAAACAGCGAGCTGATCGCCGCGCTCGGCATGGAGCGCCGCGTGCTGGCGGGATTTGCCGGGCTGAACGATCGTTATATCGGCCATGGCCTGGCAGCGGCGGAGATCGGCAGCGGCCTCGGCGCCCTGTCGCGTGTGGTCCGCTTCATGCTGCAATCGGCGCTGATCGGCATCGGCGCGCTGCTGGTCGTCAACGACCAGGCGACGGCGGGCGTCACCATAGCCGCCTCGATCCTCGGCAGCCGCGCCCTCGCCCCGGTCGAGCTCGCCATCGCGCATTGGCGGCCCTTCATCGCCGCGCGCCAGGCCTGGGGCCGGCTCGGCGAGGCGCTCGGCGTGCCCACCCATCACCCCGCCGTCGCGCCCGAGCCTCCGGCCCGCACGCTGGCGCTCAAACAGGTTTTCGCCTGCGCACCGGGCGGCAGCCTGCCGGTGCTCAGGGATGTCAGCCTCGCCTTGAAGGCCGGGGACGGGCTCGCGGTGATCGGCCCCTCCGCCTCGGGAAAATCGACGCTGGCGCGGGTGATCACCGGGGTCTGGCCGACGGCGCGGGGCGAGCTGCGGCTCGACGGGGCGACGCTCGACCAATGGAGCGCCGAGCAGCGCGGCAGCACGATCGGCTATCTCCCGCAGGATGTGCAGCTCTTCGACGGCAGCATCGCCGAGAACATCGCCCGGATGGATCCGGAGATGACGGAAGCGGCGGTGATTGCCGCCGCCAAGGCCGCCGGCGCCTATGAGATGATCCTGTCGCTGCCGCAGGGCTTCGAGACGCCGATCGGCGAGCAGGGCGGCCATCTCTCGGGCGGCCAGCGCCAGCGCATCGCGCTCGCCCGCGCGCTCTACCGCGACCCGTTTCTGGTGGTGCTCGACGAGCCCAACGCCAATCTCGACGCGGAGGGCGACAGCGCCCTCGCCCAGGCCGTCAGCGGCGTGCGCAAGCGCGGCGGCATCGTCATCGTCATCGCCCACCGCCCATCCGCCCTGGTCGGGATCGACCTCGTCATGGTCCTCTCGGCCGGCGCGGTCCAGGCGCTCGGCCCGAAGGAGGAGGTCTTGCGGATGAGCCTGGCCCCGCGGGCCGCGCCGCTCGCCAGCCCCCCGGGCCGGGCGCAGGTCGCGGCGTCCCGCCCCTAGAGGTCACGCCGATGCCGCTCGCCCTGCCCTCGCCTGCCACCACGCCGCCCGGGCGCCCGCTCGCCGATCCCTGGCGCTCGATCCGCCGCATGGCCCTGGCCGGGATCGCGACGCTGATGATCCTGTTCGGCACCATCGGCATCTGGGCCGCGACGGCACCCTTGTCGAGCGCCGTGATCGCCTGGGGCCGGGTCGTGCTGGAGCATAATCTGCGCCGGATCCAGCACCCCGCCGGCGGCGTGGTCGCCGCCATCCATGTCCGCGACGGCGACCATGTCGAGGCCGGCGCCGTGCTCGTCCGGCTCGACGCGACCAATGCAAGGGCCGCGCTCTCGCTGATCGAGATCGAGCTCGGCCGCCTGATCATCCGCAAGGCGCGGCTCGAGGCCGAGCGCGCGGGTCAGGATGGCTTCGCCCCGCCGATGCCGGCGATCGCCGACGCGGTCCCGGCGATCGCCGAGGCGCTGGCGACCGAGCAGGGCGTGTTCCGGGCGCGGCGCGAGGCAATGGCGGGCCAGGTCGCGCAATTGCGCGAGCGGATCGAGCAGGCGCGCCGCGAGATCGAAGGGGTGGCGGCCCAGGCCGGCGCCAAGCGCGACCAGGCGCAGCTGATCGGGCACGAGCTGGAGGGGGTGCAGAAGCTCTTCGACCAGAATCTCGTCTCGCTCTCGCGTCTGACGACTTTGCAGCGCGAGGCCGCGCGGCTCTCCGGCGAGGAAGGCAGCCTGGTCGCCGAGCTCGCCCGAATCCGCGGGCGCATCGCGGAGACCGAGCTGCAGATCCTGCAGGTCTCGCAGGATCTGCGCCGCACCGTCTCCGAGGAGCTGCGCGATGTCGAGGGCCGGATCGCCGATCTGTCGGAGCGGCGCGTCGCGGCGCTGGACCAGCTCGCGCGCATCGAGATCCGCGCGCCGCAGGCGGGGATCGTGCATCAGAGCACGGTGCACACGGTCGGTGGCGTCATCGCCGCCGGCGAGCAGATCATGCTGATCGTGCCGGAGAGCGACGGGCTGCTGGTCGAGGCGCGGGTCGATCCGGCGATGATCGACCGCCTCCGCCCCGGGCAGGACGTGCTAGTCCGCTTCACCGCCTTCGACGCCGCCACCACCCCCAGCCTGACCGGTCAGCTGCAGCACATCGCGGCCGAGCTGACGACGGACCAGCCCTCCGGCGTCAGCTACTACACCGTCCGCATTCAGCTGGAGCGCACCGAACTCGACAGGCTCGGCGGCAAGGCGCTGGTGCCGGGCATGCCGGCGGAGGCCTTCATCCAGACGGGCGCACGAACCGCCCTCGCCTATATCGCCAAGCCGATCCAGGACCAGCTGTCCCGCGCCTTCCGCTATTGAGCCGAGGCCGTTCGGCGCAGGGGGGGCGCGGATGCGGGGGGCCTGAGGCATGATCGAGGGCCGAACGACTGCGCGGGAAGGCGCGCGAACAGGCCGGCTGCTGCCGGATCGGCGGACGGCCCGCGGGCCGCAAAGGCCGGAAATTGAGCACGCGACGAATTGCGATCAGCAGCCTGCGAACCAGCCGCGCGCGAACAGGCGAGGATTGCTCACATCGATGACGGGATTGACGAGATTGGACAGTCGACTGGGCTAAGGCTCCAGCCGCCACTCGGCGGCCTCGCCGGCACTCGCAGTTCTGTGCGGAAATGGCGCGACCTACGGGAGTCGAACCCGTCTCCCCAGCGTGAAAGGCTGGTGTCCTAACCGATAGACGAAGGTCGCAGGCTTCGGCTGCCGGGGCGAGGCCCCTGCGAAGCGGCCCGACGTATAGTGGCAGCCTCGGCGCTTCGCAAGCGTCAGTTCGGCCCGCGCCACCATCTATTTTGCCGCATCATGCTTTTCCGCCTGAAGCCACCAGGCCGATCCGACCGGCCGGAGCGGCGCCGGCCGGCCCCGTCGCCGCCGAGCTCGGCCGTCGCGGCGGCTCAGACGGGCTTGGCCATGTCCAGCACCCGCAGCTCCGCCTTCTCCTGGCCGCCCCAGCGGTTGAGCGTCAATGTCGCGGCGAGATGCAGCGGCTCGCCCCGGGCGGCCAGCAGCGCCCGGCCCAGCGGTTCCTGGGCGCAGCGAAAGGCGATGCCGCCGACGCTGGCGCCGTCGCCGCTGCGCAGCTTCACCCGGACATGGCCGCCGCTGCCGATCTCCTGCGCCTCGATCAGCCGATGCGCCGGCAGCACGAAGACCGGCTCGGGACTGCCGGAACCGAAGGGGCCGGCGCGGTCGATCTCGGCCAGGAGCTTCGGCGTGCAGCCGCCGGCGCTGAGCGCGGCGTCGATCATCAGCGCCTCCGCCTCTTCCGCCGCCGCCACCTGCTCCGCCAGATGCGCCATGATGAAATGATGGAAATCCTGCTGCTGTCCGGCCGCCAGGGTGATGCCCGCCGCCATGGCGTGGCCGCCGCCCTTCACCGCATGGCCCGCATCCACCGCCGCCCGCACGGCGCGCCCGAGATCGACCCCCTGGATCGAACGGCCCGAGCCCGTGGCCCCGCCGGAAGGGTTCAGCGCCAGCGCGAAGGCGGGCCGCCGGAAGCGCTCCTTCAGCCTCGCGGCGACGAGGCCGACGATGCCGGGATGCCAGTCGGCGGAGGCGGCCATCAGCACCGGCTGCTCCGGGCTGCGCATCAAAGCGTGCTCGGCCTCGGCGGTCGCCTCCAGCACCGCCTGCCGCTCGATCTCCTGCCGCTCCTGGTTCAGCCGGTTCAGCTCTTGGGCGATCGCCCGCGCCTCGATCTCGTCCTGCGTCAGCAGCAGCCGCGCCCCCAGCGCGGCATCGCCGATCCGGCCGCCGGCATTGATCCGCGGGCCGAGCAGGAAGCCGAGATGCCAGGGCTGCACCGGCCCGTCGAGCCCGGCGCAATCCATCAGCGCGGCGAGGCCCGGCCGCGTCCGCCCGCGCAGAATGGCCAGGCCCTGGCGGACGAAGGCGCGGTTCAGCCCGAGCAGCGGCACGACATCGGCCACCGTGGCCAGCGCCACCAGATCGAGCGCCTCCAGCAGATCGGGCTCCGGCCGGCTTTGCCAGAAGCCGCGGCGGCGCAGCTCGCCGCGCGTGGCGACCAGCGTCAGGAAGACGACGCCCGCGGCGCAGAGATGGCCGAGCCCGGTGAGATCGTCCTGGCGGTTGGGGTTCACCAGCGCCGCGACCGAAGGCAGCTCCTCCGGCGCCTGGTGGTGATCGAGCACCACCACATCGAGCCCGAGCGCGCCTGCCTGCGCCAGCGGCTCATGGCTGGTGGTGCCGCAATCCACCGTCACCAGCAGGCTGGCACCCTCGCCCGCCAGCATGCGGATCGCCTCGGTATTGGGCCCATAGCCTTCGATCAGCCGGTCCGGGATATGGATGCGCGGCCGCGCCCCCGCCTGCGTCAGGAAACCGGCGAGCAGCGCCGCCGAACAGGCGCCGTCGACATCGTAATCGCCGAAAATGGCGACGGCTTCGCCGCGCTGCACGGCATCGGCCAGGCGCGCCGCCGCAGCCGCCATCCCGGTCAGCGAGAGCGGATCCGGCAGGAGATCGCGCAATTTCGGAGCCAGGAACGCCTCCGCCTGATCGGGCTCGACGCCCCTGCCCGCCAGCAGCCGGGCGAGCAGCTCCGGCGTCCCCTCGCGCTGCGCCAGCGATTCGGCCCGGCCGAGCCCTGCCGCATCCAGCCGGTCGCGCCAGGGACGGCCGAGGACGGAGCGGGAAACCCCCAGAAACAGGCGATGAGGCGATGTCGGCATGCGTCCACCGGTCGCCGATGCGGCGGTCCAGGTCAACCGAATCGTCGTCTGACGGCCGGTGCGGCTCCGTCACGCTTCCCATGCAACTCGTGAGCGCCTGCAACATGCCCATTATAGGAGCAGTTTTCCAGGGAGACTCTGACGCACCTCGCCAATGATGAATTTTAAGGCAGTTATTCGGAGCGAAACGCGGGCATGCACGGCGCCAGGAGCGGGCGACACCGGATAAGTGACGTTTTTCTTAATTCGTCATGCTTACGATGCATAACGGAACTGATTATGAGCCTCTGTGAGGGGCACGGGGCCTGACTTATATGCAGTGCACAACGAATTCATCGCTGTCGGGGCTTTTCCCCCCGTCAAAGACCTGGAGACCCAACCATGTTCCTCACCATGATCGCCGCCAAGATCCGCAGCTATTTCCGCTATCGCGAGACCGTTCGCGAGCTCTCGCGCCTCACCGATCGCGAGCTCGATGATCTCGGCCTGTCGCGCTCGGAGATCCCCTTCGTCGCGCGGACCCACGCCGCCATCTAAGCCGATCCTCGGCCGAACCGTTTCTCCCGGGCTCGTGTCCTCCCCGCGAACCCGGTCGAAGAGCGAATGCCCGCCGCGAGGCGGGCATTTTGCGTTTTGGGGCGGCGATCTCGGGCGCGCCCCTTGACCTCGGCGCAGGCTGCGGACACATCGCAATCCATGACAAACCCCGTTCACATCATCGGCGGCGGGCTCGCCGGCTCCGAGGCGGCCTGGCAGGTCGCGCAGGCCGGCGTCCCCGTCGTGCTGCACGAGATGCGCCCTGTCCGCGGCACCGACGCCCACAAGACCGAGGGGCTGGCGGAGCTGGTCTGCTCCAACTCCTTCCGCTCCGACGATTCGCTCGGCAATGCTGTGGGCCAGCTGCATTGGGAGATGCGCCGGCTCGGCTCGCTGATCATGGCGAAGGGCGACCAGCACCAGGTCCCCGCCGGCGGCGCGCTGGCGGTCGACCGCGACGGGTTCTCGCAGGCGGTGACCGCGGCGCTCGCGGCGCATCCGCTCGTCACCATCGATCGCGGCGAGATCGCGGGGCTGCCGCCGGCCGCCTGGGACAACGTCATCATCGCGACCGGCCCGCTGACCTCTCCCGCCTTGGCGCAGGGGATCCAGTCGCTCACCGGCGAGGATGCGCTCGCCTTCTTCGACGCCATCGCGCCGATCGTGCATTTCGACTCGATCGACATGGACCAGGCCTGGTTCCAGTCGCGCTACGACAAGGCCGGTCCCGGCGGCACCGGCGCCGACTACATCAATTGCCCGCTCGACCGCGACCAGTACGAGGCCTTCATCGACGCGCTGCTCGCGGCCGAGAAGACCGAGTTCAAGGAATGGGAGGGCACGCCCTATTTCGATGGCTGCCTGCCGATCGAGGTGATGGCCGAGCGCGGCCGCGAGACGCTGCGTTGGGGCCCGATGAAGCCGGTCGGCCTGACCAACAGGCATAATCCCACGGTCAAGGCCTATGCGGTGGTGCAGCTGCGCCAGGACAATGCGCTGGGTACCCTGTTCAACATGACGGGCTTCCAGACCAAGCTGAAATATGGCGAGCAGGCCGCGATCTTCCGGATGATTCCGGGGCTGCAGAACGCCGAATTCGCGCGGCTCGGCGGCATTCACCGCAACACCTATCTCAACTCGCCGAAGCTGCTGGATGAGCGGCTGCGGCTGAAGGCGGAGCCGCGCCTGCGCTTCGCCGGGCAGATCACCGGCTGCGAGGGCTATGTCGAGAGCGCCGCCATCGGCCTGCTCGCCGGGCGGATGGCGGCGTCGGAGCGGCTCGGCGCGGAACTGACGCTGCCGCCGGCGACCACCGCGCTCGGCGCGCTGGTCAACCACATCACCGGCGGCCATATCGTCACCATCGACGAGGGACCGCGCTCCTTTCAGCCGATGAACATCAATTTCGGGCTGTTTCCGCCGATCGAGGGCCAGGCGACGCATGGGCCGGACGGCAAGAGGCTGAAGGGCCCGGCCAAGAGCCTCGCGCGCAAACATGCGCTGACGGCGCGCGCCAAGGCCGAGATGGAGGCCTGGGCGGGCGGAATCGCCGCGCAGGCGGCCGAATGAGCGCGCGCAGGCGCTGACCATGCCGGCCGCCGGGCCGGCGGCATCGCTCCCGGCGAGTCGGCTCAGCGGCGCGCGGCGCGCCAGATCGTCCATTGCCGCTGCCAGGATGGCAGGGTGATGATCGTGCGGTAGGGGTCGTAGCCCGGCCGCTCCATCCGCCGGAGATAGGGCTCGACCAGCGCGACCGGCAGGAAGGCCGGCGCGGCGCTGCTCGGAACGCTGTCGCGCAGTTCGCGCAGCCGGCGCAGATGGTCGCGGGCGATCTCGCGCAACTCCTTGAGCGTGTAGAGCACGCCCGGCCCGCCACGGCCGCGCACGATATCGTCACGGATGACGCCGTTGCGCCCGAGCAGATCGCCCGGCAGATAGACCTGGCCTGCCGCCGCATGCCAGGGAAAGGCACGCATCAGCCCGCACAGCGCATAGGCGACACCGGCATGGCCACAGGCCGCCGCGCCGCCGGAATCGCCGCCATTGGCCAGGATCAGCGTCGCCAGCCTGATCAGCGCGCTCGAGGTCTCCCCGGCATAGCCTTCGAGATCCCGCAGCGAGGGCATCGGATCATCGTAGAGATCGAAGATGCGCGCCTCGATCAGCCCGGTCAGCGGCGCGATCGGCAGCCGATAGCGCGCCACCGTGTCGAGCAGCGCGGCGGCGACGGGGTGCGATTGCGCATCGCCGCGCGCCTGCCCCTCCAGCAGGTCGCGCCACCATTGCATCCGCACCTCGCCCGGCAGCGGCTCGCTGACCAGGGCCCGGACCCGAGCGATCTCATGGCTGAAGGCGTAGAGCGCGAAGAGCGAGGGGCGCTGCGATTCCGGCGCGTAGAGCGTCGCGATATAGCGGTCGTGATCATGCTCGCGCACCAGCGCCGCGCAATGCGCATAGGCCTCCGGCAGCGCGGTCGGCGCGGCGTCGGGGCGGTGGTCGGTTTGCGTCGTGTCTGGCATCGCAGCTCTCGGCGGCCGGTTTCGGATCAGCCGGTGGTGCAGGCCAGTCTAGGCCAAGGCGGGCCCGGCTGGCTATGCCTGAAGCGACCGGCGCATATGCCCGGCACCGCGTGCCGCAGCTGCGGGAGCGCCGGAGGCGGCACCCGGCTCTCGCGCAGAGATGACGGCCGCCGCGTCAATCGACCGCGATCAGCGCGGCGGCCACCCGCCGGTCTTCCGCGACCAGGACGTTGTAGGTGCGCGCCGCGGCGCCGGTGGCCATGCCCTCGACGGTGATGCCCAGCGCCTTCAACCCCTCGCGCAGGGCGGGCGGAACGAAGGCGATGTCGGCGCCGGTGCCGATCAGCAGGAAATCGATGCCGGCCGCTTCGTCCAGCACCGGCTGGAGGCTCTGCAGGTCGATCTCGGCGAAACGCGTCACGGGCCAAATCCTGATCCCGGCGGGGGTCACCAGGATCGAGCCGCGATGGCTCATATCGGCGAAGCGGAACCCGCCGGCGCCGAAACTGTCGATCTGGTAGCGGCCCGGTACAAAACCGTCGAAGACCGGCATGGCGATCACCCGCTGCGGCGCAGAGGCATCGGCGAGGCTCAGGCGCTCGCCTTGGCCTTGGCCTTGATCTCGGCCTCGTCCTCGGCCTGGTCCAGCCGTCCCGCCCGCACATCGAGATAGAGCAGCACGGGCGTCGAGACGAACATCGCGGAATAGGTGCAGATCACCACGCCGAACAGCATGACCAGAGCGAAATCCTCGATCGCGGTGCCGCCGAACAGCACCAGCGCCACCAGCGCCAGGACCGTGGTGGTCGAGGTGATGGCGGTGCGCGACAAGGTCGTGTTCACCGAGAGATCGAGCAGATCCGGGATCGACATCGTCTTGTAGCGGCGCAGCAATTCGCGCGTCCGGTCGAACACCACCACCGTCTCGTTCAGGGAATAGCCGACGATGGTCAGGATCGCCGCGATCGAGGTCAGGTTGAATTCGAGCTGGGTGATCAGGAAGAATCCGACCGTCAGCACGATATCGTGCAGCGTCCCGAGGATCGCGCCGATGGCGAGCTGCATCTCGAAGCGGAACCAGAGATAGATCAGCACGCCCAGGATCGCGAGCACGACGCCGAGCGTGCCGGCCTGCACCAGCTCGCCGGAGACGCGCGGCCCCACCGTCTCGACCCGCCGGAAATCGTAATTGGGCAGGAAGGCCTCGCGCGCCTTGACGACGACCGCCTGCTGCGCCGCCTCGCCGCCGGCCTGAAGCGCGAAGCGCATCGAGATCTCGCCGGCGCTGCCGAATTCCTGCACCTCGACCTCGCCGAAGCCGAGGGAATTGGCGGTCTGCCGCACCTGGGAAATCTCCGGCCGGCCGCTCTTGGCCTGCATCTCGATCAGCGTGCCGCCCCGGAAATCAATGCCGAAATTCAGCCCGACCGTCAGGAACAGGAACAGGGTCAGCAGGCTGTAGGCCGCCGAGAACGGATAGCTGAAGCGCCTGAAGCGGACGATCTTGAAGCGGGTATTGTCGGGAACGATGCGAAGCAGACGCATGCGCTATTCTCCTGGAGTGGCAGCGTCAGAACGGAAGGCTCTTGGGCTTCGCCCAACGATACCACAGCGCGATCAGCATCCGCGTCAGCGTCACGGCGGTGATCACGGTCGTCAGAATGCCGAGGATGAAGACGACGGCGAAGCCGCGCACCGGGCCGGAGCCCAGCGCGAACAGCGCCAGCGCCGCGATCAGCATGGTGACGTTGGAATCGACGATCGTCGCGAAGGCGCGCTGGAAGCCGGCCTCGAGAGCCGAGATCAGCGAGCGTCCCTGCTGCGATTCCTCGCGCATGCGCTCATAGATCAGCACGTTGGAATCGACCGCCGTGCCGATCGTCAGCACGATGCCGGCGATGCCGGGCAGCGTCATCGTCGCGCCCAGCACCGACATCAGCCCGAAGATCAGGCAGACATGGACGAGCAGCGCGATGCTGGCGATCAGCCCGAACATCCCATAGGTGCCGATCATGTAGAGGATCACCAGCAGCGTGGCGATCAGGGTCGCCATCTTGCCGGCCTGGATCGAGTCGGCGCCGAGTCCGGGCCCGACCGTGCGCTCCTCGACGATGGTCATCTTCGCCGGCAGCGCGCCGGCCCGCAGCAGGATGGCGAGGTTGTTCACCGATTCCACGGTGAAATTGCCGGAGATCTGCCCCGAGCCGCCGGTGATCGGCGATTGGATGACGGGCGAGGAGATCACCTTGTTGTCGAGCACGATCGCCAGGGGCCGGCCGAGATTCTCGGTGGTCGCCTGGCCGAAGCGCTGCGCGCCGCGGATGTTGAAGCGGAAATTCACGATCGGCTGCGAGGTCCGCGAATCGAAGGCCGGCTGGGCGTCGATCAGATCCTCGCCCTCGACGATGACGCGCCGCTCGACCGGCACCAGCGAACCGCCGGCATCCTGCGAGGGCAGCATGTCGACATCGCCGCCCTGCCCCTCCGCCACCATGCGGAATTGCAGCTTCGCGGTCTGTCCCAGAATATCCTTCAGGCGCTGCGGGTCCTGCAGGCCCGGCACCTGCACCAGGATGCGGTCGAGACCCTGGCGCTGGATGTTGGGCTCCGTGGTGCCGAGCGCGTCGACGCGGCGGCGCAGCACCTCCATCGCCTGCTCGACGGCGCGGCGCACCCGCTCATTGGCGCCGGCCTCGGTGACGGAGACCTGGATCAGCCCGTCCGGCTGCTCGACGATGTCGAGCGTGCTGTTGCCGGAGGGGCCGAAGGCGCCGAGCGTCCCGACCGGCTGGGCGAGCTCGCGCAGCTTCGGCAGCAGCCTGGCGCGGTCCGCGGCCTCGGCGACGCGCAGCTGCACGCCGCGCGGCGTGGTGCCGATTCCACCCTGGATGCCGACCCGCTCGTCGCGCAGAATGCGCCTGACGTCGTCGCGCAGCTGCAGGACCTGGCTGCGGACGAGTTCCGCCCGGTCGATCTCCAGCAGCACATGCGAGCCGCCCTGCAGATCGAGCCCGAGCACCACCGCATGGATCGGCAGCAGGATGCGCGGGATCCAGGACGGCGCATTCGCCTCGATCGCCTTGCGGGTCTCGGGCGAGAACAGGTTCGGCAGCGCGAAGCCGCAGCCGAAGAGCAGCACGAGCAGGACGACGACGACCTTGCGGGTCTGGAAACGGAGCATCTGCGTGTAAAGCCTTGTTGTCGCGCTTCGGCCCCCTGCGAGGCCGTGGCCTCGTTAGCTCTTGGCCGTCTCGGCCTTGACCGGTTCCGTCTTGGAGCGGACATCCGTGATCATGCCCTTCACCAGGCGGACCCGGACGCCATCGGCGATCTCGGCCTCGATCTCGCCATCGTCGATCACCTTCGAGACCTTGGCGACGATGCCGCCCGAGGTCACGACCGTGTCGCCACGCCGCACGTTCTTGATCATCTCCTGATGCGCCTTCACCCGCCTCTGCTGCGGGCGGATGATCAGGAACCACATGATCACGAAAATCAGCACGAAGGGCACGAGCGACATCAGGATGTCGTTGGTGCCGCCGCCGGCGGCTTGAGCAAAGGCAGGGGTGATCACGAAATAGCTCCTCGGTCGCGGCGGCGTTTCCAGGCCACCTGCCGCCCGGAGGCGGCGAAATTCGGTTCGGGCCGGAAATTCGCGCGGACTATAGCCAGCGACGCCGGTAAATCAATTGCAGGCGCCCGAGATGGACCACCAGCGCGCCATCACCTATGAGCTTGGCGACCTTCGCGCAATGGCCATGGCTGAGATGACTGCTCCATCCCGAGATCTGAAGCTCGACACCCTGCTCCGCATCGCCGCCGCGCTCGAGCGGCTGGCCCCGCCGGAGCGCCGGCCGGCCGATCTCGCCGCCGCCGACGCCTTCGTCTGGCAGCCGGCCGCCCATGAGCTCAGTCCCGTCCCGCGCGTCAACCGGGTGGAGCTGTCGCTGCTGCGCGGGGTCGACCGGGTGCGCGATACCCTGGCCGAGAATACCGAGCGCTTCGCCCGCGGCCTGCCGGCCAACAACGTGCTGCTCTGGGGCGCGCGCGGCATGGGCAAATCCTCGCTGGTCAAATCGGTCCATGCCGACACCAACCGGCGGCTTTCAGGCGCGGCCCTGCCGCTGAAGCTGATCGAGATCCACCGCGAGGACATCGAATCCCTGCCGGCGCTGATGGGGCTGCTGCGGCCGGACCGGCACCGCGCCATCGTCTTCTGCGACGATCTCTCCTTCGACGGGCAGGACACCTCCTATAAATCGCTGAAGGCGGCGCTGGATGGCGGCGTCGAAGGGCGTCCCGACAATGTCGTGTTCTACGCCACCTCGAACCGTCGGCATCTGCTGCCGCGCGACATGATGGAAAACGAGCGCTCGACCGCGATCAACCCGGGCGAAGCCGTCGAGGAGAAGGTCTCGCTGTCGGATCGCTTCGGCCTCTGGCTCGGCTTCCACAAATGCAGCCAGGACGAATATCTCGCGATGATCGAAGGCTATGTCGGGCATTTCGGCCTGGAGATCGCCCCAGATGCCTGGCGCCGGGAGGCGCTGGAATGGGCGACGACGCGGGGCTCGCGCTCGGGCCGCACCGCCTGGCAATACATCCAGGACCTGGCCGGGCGGCTCGGCAAGCGGCTGGAGGGCTGAGCCCCAGGCCTCCAGACAAATGGAACGGGGCGGCCTTTCCTGGGACCGCCCCGCCTTGTTCCGATCGGTGGGGTCTCGCGGGTACCGATCGAATGCCGGATCAGTTGTTGAGATAGGGCGTCGGGTCGACCGGCGAGGCGCCCTTGCGCAGTTCGAAATGCAGCTGCGGCGAGGAGACATTGCCGGACTGGCCGGAATTCGCCACGACCTGGCCGCGCTTCACCGTATCGCCGCGCTTCACCTTCAGCTCGCCATTATGGGCATAGGCCGAAACATAGCCGTTGGGGTGGCGGATCAGGACGAGATTGCCGTAACCCTTCAGCTCGTTGCCGGCATAGGCGACGGTCCCGCCCTCGGCGGCCTTGATCGGGGTGCCCTCGGGCACGGCGATGTTGATGCCCTCGTTCCCGCCCTTGCCGCTGAAGCCGGCGATGACGCGGCCACGGGCCGGCCACCGGAAATCGGCGCGCTCGGACGCGTCCTCCTGCGGCTGCGCCTTCGGCAGGCTCGCCGTGGTCCGCGGCTCCTCGGCCGGAGCCGGCGCAGCCTTCGGCGCGACGGTCACGGGGGTGGCGGGGGCGCTGGCGACGACGGTCGGCGCCGGCTTGGCCGGGGCCGGGGCGGGCTGCACGGCGACGGCCTGCGCCGCGGGGCGCTTGACCTCGGCGACGGCCGGAGCGGCCGGGGCCTTGGCGGCAGCCGTCTTTTTGGCTTCGGCCTTGGCCTTCGCCTCGGCCGCGAATTTGGCGCGGGCCTCGCGCATGGCGGCGGCATCGGCCGCGGCCTTCGCCTTGGCCTCGGCGGCGGCCTGGGCCTTGGCCTCGGCGGCGGTGGTCTTGGCCTCCGCAGCGGTCTTGGCCCTGGCCTCGGCCACGGCCTTGGCGCGGCTCGTCGCATCCGGCGTGGCGGCCACCTGCCGCTGCGGCGCGACCTGCGGCGCCTGGGCGACGACGGTGCGGCGCGCCGGCTCCGGCCTTGCGTCGCTCTGGACCTGCGCGACCTGGGCGCTGCGGGCCGGAGCCGGCGCAGCGGCACCGGAGGCGTTGTAGACGGGAATGGTCAGGCGCGAGCCAGGCGCGACCTCCGGGCTGGAGAGGCCATTGGCCGAGATCAGCGCCGCGCGCGGCACGCCGTAGCGCGACGAGATCACGTCGAGGGTCTCGCCTTCGGCGATCACGATCGGGGTTCCGCCCTGGGCCGACCAGCCGCCGGCGGAGCCTGCGACGGGCGTGACCGGCGCGCTGCGCAGGGCGACGGCCGATTGCGGCGGCGGCAGAGGCTGGGAGCGCACCGCGGTGGCGCTGGCCGGCGCGGCATAGGAGCCGCCGACCGGCGCGGCCGGAGCGCGGTTGATCGAGCCCGTGGTCGCGGGATCACGCGCGGCCGGCGCCTGGGCCGTCTTGAAGGGGTTGGCGAAGGGAGCTTCGGTGAAGCGCATCGTATCCGATGAGCAACCGCTGACGCCCAGCGCTAGCAGGCAGACCGTCGACACTCGCAGGACGACGCTGGGCTGGCACGATCCGACTTTGCTACGCATGGATGGGGCACTCGCGAACAACGCAACTCGATGAAGGCATTAAAGCCCCGTTCAGGTTACGAAACCGTTTCGCGTCATGGCCTGCTCTTCATTTTCCGCACAGTTCGCCACAATTCTTTACAGGGCCCGCGCCAGCCCGGGCGCCAGCGGCGGCAGGCGCAGGGGCGGGCCGAGCGCGTGATCGACCGAACCATCCGCCAGCCGCGTCACCACCACCCGGCGCGCCGCGCCCTCGACCCTGAGCGCACCGACCAGCCTCCCGCCGGGCGAGAGCCGCGCGAGCAGCGCCTCGGGGATCGATTGCGCGACGCCATTGACCAGGATGCGGTCGAAGCGGCCGAGCGTCCTGTCGGGCTGGAAACCGTCGGCATGGCGCAGATCGACGCGCTGCTCCTGCCCGCTGCCGGTGATTCGCTCATGCGCCGCCAGCGCCAGGGTGCGATAGCGCTCCAGCGAGACCACCTCCCCGCCCATCGCGGCGAGCAGCGCCGTGACATAGCCCGAGCCGGTGCCGATCTCGAGCACGCGCACCGCCTGCTGCATGTCGAGCGCACCGAGCATGGCCGCCACCGTATGTGGCGCGGTCATGGTCTGGCCGCAGGGCAAGGGCACCGACACGTCCTGCCGGGCGAGATCGGCGAAGCGCGTCGGCGCAAAGCGCTCGCGCGAGACGCGCTCCATCGCCCTGAGCACGGTGAGGTCGCGCACCCCCTGCGCCCGCAGCGACAGCAGGAAGGCGACGGTGCGCTCGCCGGCGCTGGAAGCTTCATCCGCGCTCATGCTGTCTCCACCGGCTGTTGGGGCTGCGCCGCCCGATTTCGACCTGACACGACATCACCCGTCATTGCGAGCGCAGCGAAGCAACCCAGGGGGC
>NZ_LMRT01000014.1:919854-920051 GCF_001426225.1 Allobosea sp. Leaf344
CATGGAGCTCCGTAAGGCTGGGTTGCTTCGCTGCGCTCGCAATGACGGCAGGATGGCGATCGCCGGCGCTGGGAGCTTCATCCGCGCTCATGCTGTCTCCACTGGCTGGTTGGCCCTGCGCCGCCCGATATCGGCCTGACACGACATCACCCGTCATTGCGAGCGCAGCGAAGCAACCCAGGGGGCGATGGAGCTCC
>NZ_LMRT01000014.1:920076-939851 GCF_001426225.1 Allobosea sp. Leaf344
ATAAGGCTGGGTTGCTTCGCTGCGCTCGCAATGACGGCGTAAACTCGTCGCCTAGGCGAAAATCTGCGCGAAGCGGGTCAGGGTCGGCTCATGCGTCAGGTCGAGCTCGATCGGCGTCACCGATATCTTCTTCTCGGCCAGCGCCCGCAGATCGGTGCCATTGGCCGGCTCGCTCTTGCTGCGCTGGAAGGCGATCCAGAAATAGGGGTTGCCGCGCCCGTCATGCCGCGGCTCCAGCCGCATCAGCTCCTGGTCGCGCCGCCCCTGGGCCGTCACCGCTACGCCCGCGACCTCGGCCGGCGGGACATTGGGGAAGTTGAGGTTGAACAGGATCTCCTTCGGGATGCCCTCCTCCAGCAACCGGCGGATGATGCCGGGCGCATGGTGGCGGGCGCAATCCCATTCGATCCTGTCGCGCCCCTGCGGCCCATAGGCCTGGCTGATCGCGATCGAGGGGATGCCGAGCAGCGTGCCCTCCATGGCGGCGGCGATGGTGCCGGAATAGGTGACGTCCTCGGCGACGTTCTGCCCGCGATTGACGCCCGAGAGCACGAGGTCGGGCCGCGCCTCGACCATGATCGAGCGCGCCGCCATGATCACGCAATCGGTGGGCGTGCCGGCCACGGCGTAGCGCCGCTCGCCGACCTGGCGCAGGCGCAGCGGGTTCGACAGCGACAGCGAATGCGCCACGCCCGATTGGTCGGTCTCGGGCGCGACCACCCAGACCTCGTCCGACAATTGCCGGGCGATATCCTCCAACACCGCCAGCCCCTCGGCATGGATGCCGTCGTCATTGGTCACGAGAATGCGCATGGCTCGGGCTTTCGGCGGTCGGTCGGGGGGAACGGGCGCAGGATCACGCCGCTGCGATGCGGCTGACACCACGCATATAGGGCACCAGCGCCTCGGGCACGGTGATCGAGCCGTCGGGGTTCTGGTAATTCTCCATCACCGCGATCAGCGCGCGGCCCACCGCGGTGCCCGAGCCGTTCAGCGTGTGCAGGAAGAACGGCCCCTTGCCGTCCCTGCTCTTGTAGCGGGCATTCATCCGGCGGGCCTGGAAATCGCCACAGACAGAGCAGGAGGAGATTTCGCGATAGCTCTTCTGCCCCGGCAGCCAGACCTCGATGTCGTAGGTCTTCTGCGAGGCGAAGCCCATATCGCCGGTGCACAAAGTCATCACCCGATAGTGCAGATCGAGCTTCTTCAGCACGGTCTCGGCGCAGGACAGCATGCGCTCATGCTCCTCCAGCGATTTTTCCGGCGTCGTGATCGAGACCAGCTCGACCTTTTCGAACTGGTGCTGGCGCAGCATGCCGCGGGTGTCGCGTCCGGCCGAGCCGGCTTCCGCGCGGAAACAGGGGGTCAGCGCGGTGTAGCGCCGCGGCAGCTCCTCCTCGGAGAGGATGCTGTCGCGCACCAGATTGGTGAGCGGCACCTCCGCGGTGGGGATCAGCCAATGCTCGTCACCCGCCCGGAACTGGTCGTCGCGGAATTTCGGCAGCTGGGCGGTGCCGAACATCGCCTCGTCGCGCACCATCAGCGGCGGCATCACCTCGGTATAGCCATGCTCCTCGGTGTGGACGTCGAGGAAGAACTGCCCGATGGCGCGGCTGAGCCTGGCGATGCCCGCGTTCAGCACCACGAAGCGCGAACCGGACAATCTCGCCGCGACCTCGAAATCCATCTGCCCCAGCGCTTCGCCGAGCTCGTAATGCTCCTTCGGACCGTTCATCCCGAACAGCCGCCCGCCGCTGGCCTCGGGCAGCGCGCCATGGCGGCGATATTCGACATTGCCGTGCTCGTCCGCGCCATCGGGCACATCGGCCAGCGGCAGGTTCGGGATCGCGGCGAGCTCCGTCTCCAGAGCCTCCTTCGCCGCCTTCTCCTGCGCCTCCAGCTGCGGCTGGCCGTCCTTCAGCGCCGCGACTTCGGCCTTCAGCGTCTCGGCCAGCGCGAGGTCTTTCGCGGCCATCGCCCGGCCGATCTCCTTGGAGAGGGCGTTGCGCCGCTCCTGCGCGGCCTGGGCCCCGGAGATCGCCGCGCGCCGCCGGTCATCCTGCTCGAGAAGCCGGGCCGATAGCGGCGCCAGTCCCCGCCTGGTCAGGCCGGCGTCGAAGGCGGCGGCGTTGTCGCGGATCCATTTGATATCGAACATCGGTCTCGGGCCATGGCAGCGGGATGGAGCTCGGCTGATGCTCTAGCCCGTGATCGCGCGCGAGGGAACCGGCAAGCGCGCAACGGCCTGGTCTAGCCGAGCCGGATCTCGTGCTCCCGCCCGAGCAGCTTCGCCAATTGCTTCAGCCGTCCGGAGACGCGGTCGCTCGACAGCGCGTTCAGCTCGCGCGAGAGGGTCAGCACCAGCCTATTGCCGCTGCAGGCCAAGGTGGTGCGCGGCAGGAGGCCCGACATGCCGGCCGAGAGCAGATAGGCGACGCGGAAGGCGCCGGCGAGCAGCTGCACCCGTTCGAGCTGGCGCGGCGTGAGCAGGCGGCGCAGCCCTTCCGCCGTCAGGCTCGGGCTCTTGGCGCCGGCATAGCGGTGGAACACGGTCAGCGCCAAAAAGGCCCGGCCGGGATGGTCGACCCCGCTGAAGGCGGCATGGGCGATGACGTTGAGGCTCTGCTCGCCGCGATAATCGGGATGGGCCCGCCAGCCGATATCGGAGAGGAGGCAGGCCGCATCCTGCATGCGCCTTCTGCCCGGCTCCTCCGGCAGGCCGACGCTCTCGACCAGCCCGTCGACCCAGGCGATGAGGTCCAGCGCATGGCGCGGATCGCGCGCACGCAGCTGGTTGTAGTCATGGGCGCCGCGCAGCAAGGGATCGACCCGGCGCTCGCTCTCGGGAAGCATCTCGTGCAGCAGCCCCTCGCGCACGCCGCTGGCCGATATGACCACGGCCCGCGGACGGCCGCGCTTGATCAGCTGGTCGAGCACGACCGCGCCATAGGCGAGCAGCGGGCGCCGCGCCGAAGACACCGATTCGATGGCGCCGAGCACCGAGGCGTCGGCCCGCTCCACCAGCCGGGCGAAATCCGCCACATCCGGCGCCGGCACGGTGTAGCCATGCATCACGCTGAGCGGATAGCCCGATTGATGCTGGTGCAGCGTCGCCAGGGCGCGCCATGTCCCGCCGACGGCGAAGAAATCCTTGCCGCGCATCGCCGCGATCTGCGGGTGATTGGCCAATTGCTCGCGCACGATCTTCTCGGCGGCGCGCAGCGAGCCTTTCGACCGGTCCATCAGGGCGAGCCCGCCGATCGGCAGGCTGACGCCCTCGCCGACCCGGTCGCCATCGATCGGCACCAGCTCGAGCGAGCCGCCGCCGAGATCGCCGGCCACGCCATGCGGCTCGGCGAAGCCGGAGATCACGCCGAGCCCGGAGAGATAGGCCTCGCGGTCGCCGGAGATCAGCTCGATCGGCTGGCCCATCGCCTGCTGCGCCCGGGCCAGAAATTCCGGCCCATTGGCCGCTTCGCGCGCGGCGGCGGTGGCGATGACGCGCAATGTGCCGACCTGCATCGCCTCGCACAGGATGCGGAACCGCTGCAGCGCCTCCAGCGCGCGGCGCATCGCATCCTCGGAGAGCCGGCCGGTCGTCGCGACATGGCGGCCGAGCCCCGCCATCTCCTTCTCGTTGAAGACCTGGGCCGGGGCGCGGGCCAGCATCTCGTAGACGACGAGGCGGACCGAATTCGACCCGATATCGATGATCGCGATGGTGTCGCCGAGGCTGAGGCGGCCCTGCACGATCACCGAGCCGCCGCGGTCAACCCGGCTTGCCGGAACGCCGCGAGAGACTGCGAGGGCTGGAATTCGAGAGGGATTTGCCACGTCCTGAGAGACTCGGGTTGGTCATGAAATATTTGTGGGCGTTGAACGACTCTTCGCCCGTGGCCGGGACAATGCGTCGCGAGCCGCCATCCGGCAAGATCGTCCAGCTCTGCTCGTTATCCAGGAAATTCGCCAGCATGATCTGCTCGAGCAATTGCTGGTGCACCGTCGGATTGAGGATCGGCGTCAGCGCCTCGACCCGGCGGTCGAGATTGCGGGGCATCAGATCGGCCGAGGAGATGTAGAGCTTGGCCTTGGCCGAAGGCAGCCCGTGCCCGCCGCCGAACGCATAGACCCTGGTATGTTCGAGGAAGCGTCCGACGATCGACTTGACCCGGATGTTCTCCGACAGTCCCGGCACGCCGGGGCGCAGGCAGCAGATGCCGCGGACGATGAAATCGACCTCCACCCCGGCCTGGCTGGCGTCGTAGAGCGCGTCGATGATCACCGGATCGACCAGCGAATTGCACTTGCCCCAGATCGCGCCCTTGCGGCCGGCCTTCACATGGGCGATCTCCTCGGCGATGTCGGAGAGGAGCCGCTGCTTGAGCCCCACCGGCGAGACCGACATCTTCTCGAGCTCGGCCGGCTCGGCATAGCCGGTGATGAAGTTGAAGACCCGCGCGACATCCTGCGACATCACCGGATCGGCGGTGAAGAAGGAGACGTCCGTATAGATCCGCGCCGTGATCGGATGATAATTGCCGGTCGCGATATGGCAGTAGCTGACGAGCTGCCCGGCCTCGCGGCGCACCACCAGCGACAGCTTGGCATGGGTCTTGAGCTCGATGAAGCCGTAGACCACCTGGACGCCGGCCCGCTCGAGATCCTTGGCCCAGCGGATATTCGCCTCCTCGTCGAACCGCGCCTTCAGCTCGACCAGCGCCGTGACGGATTTGCCGGCCTCCGCCGCCTCGGCCAGCGCATGCACGATCGGCGAATTGGCGGAGGTGCGATAGAGCGTCTGCTTGATCGCGACGACATTGGGATCCCGCGCCGCCTGCTGCAGGAACTGCACGACGACGTCGAAGCTCTCATAGGGGTGGTGGACGATCAGGTCCTTCTGCCGGATCGCCGCGAAGCAATCCCCGCCATGCTCGCGGATGCGCTCCGGGAAACGGGCATTGTAGGGCTTGAACTTCAAATCCGGCCGATCCACCCCGACGAGCTGCGACAATTCGTTCAGGCCGATCATGCCGCCGACCTCGACGATCTCGTCGGGATCGACCTTGAGCTCGCGCACGATCAGCCGGCGCAGATGGGCCGGCATCCCGGTCGAGACCTCGAGCCTGATCACGACGCCGCGGCGGCGCTGTTTCAGCATCGTCTCGAAGACGCGCACCAGATCCTCCGCCTCCTCCTCGATGTCGAGATCGGAATCGCGGATCACGCGGAAGGAGCCGGTGCCCTTCACCGCATAGCCCGGGAACAGCTTGCCGATGAACAGCGAGACCGCATCCTCCAGCGTGATGAAGCGGTGCCGCCCCTCCCGCGCCAGATCCGGCAGCTCGATGAAGCGGTCCATCTTGATCGGCACGCGGATCAGCGCGTCGAGCTGGCGCCCGTCCGAGACCCGTTCCAGGGCCAGCGCCAGCGTGAAGCCGAGATTGGGGATGAAGGGGAAGGGATGCGCCGGGTCGATCGCCAGCGGCGTCAGCACCGGGAAGACGTAATGCAGGAAGTAATCCTCCAGCCAGAGCCGGTCCTGCTTGCCGATCGCCTTGGGCTCGATCAGATCGATCCTGTTGTCGTGCAGGTCGCGCTTGAGCTCGACCCAGCGCGCCTGCTGGTCGTCGGTCAGCGCGGAGACCGCTTCGCGCAGCGCCTCCAGCTGTTCCGCCGGGGTCAGCCCGTCCTGGCTGCGCGTGACGACGCCGGCCTTATGCTGCTCGCGTAGCCCCGACACGCGGACCATAAAGAATTCGTCGAGATTGGCGGCGGAGATCGAGAGGAAGCGCAGCTGCTCGAGCAGGGGATGGTTGCGGTTGGAGGCTTCCTCCATCACCCGCCGGTTGAACTGCAGCCAGGAAATCTCGCGGTTGATGAAGCGCCGGGGCGATTCGCGCAGCGGGATCGCGTCCACGGCCGGCGGCGGCGCGATCGTCTCGACCGCAGCGGAATCCGCATCCATGGCTTCTGTCCTCGTCACGTCGGTGGATCCGGCCACGATGGCCTCCCTCGCTTGGCTTGAGCCATCTTAGCGTGACAGTTCGATGACGGACGAGCGCGTTTTTCGCCCGGGCCGGCGCCGGGCAACGCCGGACATGCGACGTGTCGCCACTTGCGCGCCGCATTGGCGACCTGCTTTGTAGCTAGACGCGTGCCCTGCGACTCGACCGCGCTCGACTGCGCGCGCGACCCCCTTCCGCCCGATAAACCGAGGCCTGCTTGACCGACCACGCTCCCGCCCATGACGAAGGCGACATCGTCTATCCCTCCGCCATCCCGTTCGTTCTCGCTCATCTCGCCTGTTTCGGCGTGATCTGGACCGGCGTCACCTGGACCTCGGCCTGGCTCGCCATCGGCCTGTACTGGCTGCGCATGTTCGCGGTGACCGGCGCCTATCACCGCTATTTCTCGCACCGGACCTACAAGACCAGCCGCTTCATGCAGTTCGTGCTGGCGATGCTGGCGCAGTCGACGGCGCAGAAGAGCGTGCTGTGGTGGGCCTCGAAGCACCGTCACCATCACCGCTTCGCCGATACGGAGGAGGATGTGCACTCGCCGGTGCACAGCTCCTTCTTCTACTCGCATATGGGATGGATCTTCGCGCGCCGGCATGACCGGTTCGACGCCAGCACCATCCAGGATCTGACGCGCTTTCCGGAGCTCAGGCTGCTGCACCGCTTCGAGATCGCCCCCGCGATCCTGCTGGCGCTGCTCTGCTTCGCCATCGACGGCTGGGCCGGGCTGGTGGTCGGCTTCTTCTGGTCGACGGTCGCGGTCTACCACGCCACCTTCTGCATCAACTCGCTCGCCCATGTGCATGGCGACAAGCATTACGTGACCGGCGACGAGAGCCGCAACAATTGGTGGCTCGCCATCATCACCATGGGCGAGGGCTGGCACAATAATCACCATGCCTACCAGTACAGCGTGCGCCAGGGCTTCCGCTGGTGGCAATGGGACCCGACCTATTACATCATCCTGGGCCTCTCCAAGATCGGCCTGTTCTGGGATCTGCGGGCTCCGCCCCAGGCGGTGATCGAGCGGTCGCAGGCGCTGCCGCCGCGGGTGATCGAGCGCTCGGCGGAGCGGCTCGCCGCCTCGATCCCGGTCGAGCGCGCGGTCGCCGCCTTCCGCGAGGCCTATGCGGCGACGCCCGCGCTGTCGGAGCTGCATCTGCCGAGCATGACTCTGGCCGATCTGCGCGGCGCCCTCGCCGATCTGCAGCACCGGGCCGGTGGCCGCTTCGCCGAAATGCAGCAGCAGGCGCAGGAGGCCTGGGCCCAGTTCAGCCTGCCGAGCCGCGAGGAATTGCAGGAGCGCGCCGCCGCGATGTTCGTCAAGACGCCGTCGCTCGACGCGATCGCCGCCCGTGCGCATGATCTGCTGATCGAGGCGATGCATGCCAAGCTGGTGACGGCGAGCGCGAGCCCGCGCCAGGGCTGATCGCGCCAGGGCTTATCGCGCCAAGACTGATCGCGCCCGCGCCGACGCTCCCGCTCGCTGCTGGAGCGTCGACCGGGCCGGCTACTTCTTGCCCTTGTCGTAGGGGTTGTCGCCGCCGCGCGTATGCAGGCGGATCGGCGTGCCCGGCAGGTCGAAGGCCTCGCGCAGGTTGTTGACGAGGTAGCGCGTATACGAGACCGGCAGATGGTCGAGCTGGTTGCCGAACAGCGCGAAGGTCGGCGGCCGCGCCTTGGCCTGGGTCATGTAGCGGATCTTGATCCGGCGCCCCGCCACGGCCGGCGGCGGATGCGCCGAGAGCACGCCCTCCAGCCAGCGATTGATCCGCGCGGTGGAGACGCGCCGGTTCCACACCTCGTAGCTCTGGAACACGGCCTGCATCAGCCGGTCGATCCCCTCGCCCGCCAGCCCCGAGAGCGGCACGATCGGCACGCCGCGCACCTGCGCCAGCAGATGATTGGCCTTCTCCTTGAGCTCGGCCAGCAGCCCCGCCTTGTCGGCGACCAGATCCCATTTGTTCAGCCCGATGACGACGGTGCGGCCCTCGCGCTCGGTCAGGTCGACCAGCGTCAGATCCTGCTTCTCGAAGGGGATGGTGGAATCGAGCAGCACCACCACCACCTCCGCAAAGCGAATGGCGCGCAGCGCATCGGCGACCGAGAGCTTCTCGAGCTTCTCCTCGATGCGGGCGCGCTTGCGCATCCCGGCCGTGTCGAAGAGCTTCACCGGCCGCCCGCGCCATTCGTAATCGACCGAGATGGTGTCGCGCGTGATCCCGGCCTCCGGCCCGGTCAGTAGCCGCTCCTCGCCGATCATCCGGTTGACCAGCGTCGACTTGCCGGCATTGGGGCGGCCGATGATGGTGACGCGCAGCGGCTTGTTCGGATCGTTCTCGTAATCCTCCTCCTCTGCGGCCGCGGGCGGAGCGACCCAGCGCTTGTCGCCATAGCTCTCGTCGAAGGCCTCGTCCTCCTCCGGCTCGACATCGACATAGGGCGCCAGCGCTTCCAGCAGGTCGGAGGTGCCCTCGCCATGCTCGGCCGAGAAGGGCACGGGATCGCCGAGGCCGAGCGCGTAGGATTCGAAGATCCCGTCGAGGCCCTTCTTCCCCTCGGCCTTGTTGGCGAGCAGGATCACCGGCTTGCCGGATTTGCGCACCAGCTCGGCGAAGGGCTGGTCCATCGGCGTCAGGCCGAGCCTTGCGTCGATCATGAACAGGATCACGTCGGCCTGCTCGATCGCCGTCTCGGTCTGGGCGCGCATCCGGCCGGCGAGCGAATCCTTGTCCGCCTCCTCCAGACCCGCCGTATCGATCACCTTGAAGCGGAGATGGCCGAGCGCCGCATCGCCTTCGCGACGATCGCGGGTGACGCCGGGCCGGTCGTCGACCAGAGCGAGCTTCTTTCCGACGAGCCGGTTGAAGAGCGTCGACTTGCCGACATTGGGACGGCCGATAATCGCGACGGTTGCGGTCATGGTGGTGTTGCGGTTCCTGTCAGTGCGGCAGCGCGCCGGTCGGGATGCGCCGCAGCGTTGTCGGGCGTCGTGGACGCCGGCTCGCGTCGTCACGACGCGTCAAGGGCGAAGCGGGAGGCTCAGTCCCGGCCGGCGGAGCGGCCGGGGCGCCGGCCGCTCAGTTGCGGGTCTCGACCGGGCCGCCGCGGACCAGAGCGAGATAGAGCTCCGTGCGCTGGCGCAGCACCTGCGGCACCTGCGGATCGGTGACGATCGCGTCGAACCAGCGGCCGGCATCCTCGAAGAGATTGGCCTTCATCGCGGCGATGCCGAGCATCTCGCGGGCGGAATGGCGCCAGACGCCCTGCGGCGTCGCCAGCGGTTCGAGAGTCGTGCGCAGCTCCGGGAAGGGCACGAGATCGACGCGCAGCATGCCGGCGCGCAGCCGGGCGAGATCGCGGTAGAGCGGCTCCAGCCCGGTATCGTTGGCGAGCGCGTCGAAGGCCGCGGCCCCGGCGGCGGCATCGCCCTTGGCCGTCTCGGCCGCGAGGCGGAAGCGCGCGATCTGGCGATAGCCGGCCGGGGCGGTGGCGACCAGTTCCTTGAGGATGGTCTCGGCCTCCGAGGCATTGCCGTCCCGCGACGATTTCAACGCCGCCTCGAGCCGCGCGCCCATGGCCTGCGAGGCCTGGTTCTCGCGATGCAGCCAATATTGCCAGGCGCCCATGCCGGCCACGACCAGCACCGCGAGCCCGATCAGCCAGTTGCCATATCTGTTCCAGAAGGCGGCCGCCTTGTCGCGGCGCACTTCCTCGTCGATTTCGCGGAAAATATCGGCCATGGCCCGTCAATCATCCCTGTGGTGGATGCCGGGTAACATTTCCGGCCGCCAAAGGCGAGCCGGAAGAAGCCCCCTGCCCGCTCAGGATCCGGAGAGCTCGGCCCGCTGCAGCAGGCTGCCATCGCCATAGGAATAGAAGCGGTAGCCGCTGGCGATGGCGTGGGCATAGGCCCGCCGCATCACCTCCAGCCCGCTGAAGGCGGAAACCAGCATGAACAGCGTCGAGCGTGGCAGATGAAAATTGGTCAGCAGCAGATCGACCGCCCTGAACCGGTAGCCCGGGGTGATGAAGATCGCGGTGTCGCCGGAGAAGGGCGCGATCGTGCCGTCCTCGCGCGCCGCGCTCTCCAGCAGCCTCAGCGAGGTCGTGCCGACCGCGATGATGCGACCGCCGCGCGCCCGCACGGCGTTCAGCGCCTCGGCCGTGGCGGCGGAGACATCGCCCCATTCCGCATGCATGCGATGCTCGCGCGTATCCTCCACCTTGACCGGCAGGAAGGTGCCGGCGCCGACGTGCAGCGTGACGAAATGGCGCGAGACGCCCCGCGCCTCCAGCGCCGCCACCAGCTCCGGCGTGAAATGCAGCCCGGCCGTCGGCGCGGCGACGGCCCCGTCGGCCCGGGCGTGCAGGGTCTGGTAATCCACCGCGTCAGCCGCATCGGTGGCGCGCTTGCCGGCGATATAGGGGGGCAGCGGCAATTCGCCGAGCCGCGCGATCGCCTCGTCGAGCAGCGGGCCGGTGAGCGAGAAGGCGAGCTCGACCTCGCCGCCCTCGCCTTTGCCGATCACCTCCGCATCGAGCCGCGCCAGTTCGCAGGCGTTGGAGGCGCCCTCCGCATCGAAGACGATGCGTTCGCCCAGCGCCAGTTTCTTGGCGGGGCGGGCGAAGGCGAGCCAGCGATGCGCGGATTCGCGCTTGTGCAGCATCACCTCGATGCGGGCCGACGTCTCGCCGCGCCAGCGCCGCCCATGCAGACGCGAGGGGATGACGCGGGTGTCGTTCAGCACCAGCGCATCGCCCGGCCGCAGCAGCGCCGCGAGGTCACGCATCACGTGATCCTCGAACGGGCTCGCCGCATCCGGCCGCACGACGAGCAGGCGCGCCGCATCGCGCGGGCTGGCGGGCCTCAGCGCGATGCGGTCTTCGGGCAGGTCGAAATCGAAGATCCCGACATCCACCGCGGTCAGGCCGCGTCGGCCATGACCTTCATCGAGACGATCGAATCGGGATCGCGCACCGGCTCGCCGCGCTTGATGCGGTCGACATTCTCCATGCCTTCGACCACCTCACCCCAGACCGTGTACTGCTTGTCGAGGAAGCGGGCATCGTCGAAGACGATGAAGAACTGGCTGTTGGCCGAGTTCGGGTTCTGCGAGCGGGCCATCGAGCAGATGCCGCGCACATGCGGCTCGGCGTTGAACTCGGCCTTGAGGTCGGGCAGATCGGAGCCGCCGGTGCCGGTGCCGTGCGGGCAGCCGACCTGCGCCATGAAACCGTCGATGACGCGATGGAAGACGATGCCGTCATAGAAGCCCTGGCGCGACAGCGTCTTCAGCCGCTCGACATGGCCGGGGGCGAGGTCGGGGCGCAGCTTGATGACCACGCGGCCCTTGGTGGTCTCCATGACGAGGGTGTTCTCGGGATCGAGCGACATCAGATCTGCCTTTCATTGCCCGGCACGCGGCCGTGGAAGCGGATGGAAAAAGGTCGCCCCGCGATACTCGCTCCGAGACCCGGCGACAACCTCAGAGGTGTGCAGCCCTGCACGGCCTCGATGATCGAGCGCCCGAAGCGCTCGCGCAGCGCCGCGTCGGTGCGCTTGGTGGACCAGCTCAGCCGCGGCTGGCCGAACAGCGAGCCGTCGCGCCTCAGGCTGAAGCGGACGGTCGCCATCACGCCCGTCTCGGACCCGCTCAGCACCGGCGGCGACCAGCAGCGCCGCAATGCGGGGGCGATCTGGTCCAGCCGGTCGATCTCCGGGCCGGCCAGCGGCTGCGTCGCGGGGGAGATCGCTCCGACCACGCCGACCTCGCCCGCGCCCTCGCGGACCCGTGGCGGCGGAGCGCGTCCGGCCCCCTCGCCGAAGGGGCCGCCGACGCCCGGCACATAGCGCTCCCCGCTCTGCGGCGGCAGCACCGGATATTGCGAGCCGGATGGCGGCGGCAGCACCGGGTTCTGCGAGCCCGAGGCCGGCGGCAGGCCGAGCCCGCGCGTCTCCTGCGCCTGCGCCGCGCCCGCGAGCGCCAGCAGCAGGCAGGGCAAGGCAAGCGCGAACCGGCCGCCCGGGGCTGCCGCCATGGCCGGTCCTACCGCGCGTCGGCCAGCAGGCGCATGCGCACGATCTTGTCGGGGTTGCTGACCTGGCCATTGGCCGTGGCCGCACCCTTCTTGATCTTGCGCACGGCGTCCATGCCGGACACGACTTCGCCGAACAGCGTGTACTGGCCGGTCAGCGGCGCGCAGCCCTCGAAGCAGATGAAGAACTGCGAATTCGCCGAATCGGGCGAGGCCGAGCGGGCCATGCCGACGGAGCCGACCTTGTAGGGGGTCTGCGTGAACTCGGCCGGGAGATTGGGCAGGTCCGATTTGCCGGTCCCGGTGCCGGTCGGGTCGCCGGTCTGCGCCATGAAGCCGTCGATCACGCGGTGGAAGACGATGCCGTCATAGAAGCCCTTCTTGGTCAGCGCCTTAATCTGCGCGACATGCTTGGGCGCGAGGTCGGGGCGCAGCCGGATCGTCACCGGGCCGTCCTTTGTCTCCAGGACCAGCGTGTTGTTCGGGTCCGGCGCCTGCGCCTGGGCGAGGCTCGACGAGGCGAGGATGGCGAAGGCGACGAGGGTGCTGCGCAGCATGTTCGATCTCCGTGGCGGCCGGCGGGCCCGGCATCTCAGGCAGATCGCCTAGCGCCATCCTTTGGCCGGAACAAGGCGCAGCCGGGGCCGCGGAGACCGAATGTTGCACTGCACAAGTCTAGGGAAGAATAATTTTGCGGAAATTGCGGGCTTCGCCTGCGCAAACTAGTGACAAGCCCGTAACGATCCGCTAATCAATCGGGCGCTGGGCGCGCTTTGCCAGGTCAATGCGCCGCGGACCAGGTCTCGGGAGGAACAAACGCCCGTTCGGCAGGCGAGTCGCGCACACTACGATGCGTGCCCCTGCTGCGGTAAAAAAAGACTGGCAAAGGCAAGGCATCGGCCTTGCCTTTTTTCTTTTGGACGTCTCATGGGCAGGCCGCCTGCGCATAGCTCCTGAAGGCATCCCTCACCAGGTCGATATGGGCGCGCATCGCCTCGCTCGCCCCCGCCTTGTCGCCGCGCAGGATCGCCTGCACGATCAGATCATGCTCCCGATAGGACAGGCCGAGCCGGCCGCTGGTGCGGAATTGCGCGCGGCGGAACGGCGCCACCCGCGCCCGCGTCATCAGCGTGATCTCGGCGAGATAGCCATTATGCGAGCCGGCATAGATCGCCGCGTGAAAAGCCTCGTTCCGCTCGTGATAGCGCAGCGGATCGCCCTCGCGGATCAAGAGCCTGAGATCCCGGTGCATCGCCTCCAGCCCGCGTCGCTTGGCGAGGCTCATATTGCGCGCCGCGAGCCCGGCGCAGAGCGCCTCGAGCTCCGCCATGGCCTCGAACATGTCGTCGAGTTCCTCCGGCGTCGGCAGCGCCACGATCGCGCCGCGATGCGGGCGGACCCGGACCAGCCCTGACGCCGAGAGCTGCCGGATGGCCTCGCGCACCGGGGTGCGCGACACCCCGAAACGCAGCGCCAGCTCCTGCTCGTCGAGCGGTGTGCCGGGCGCGAGCACTCCCGAGACGATCTCGTCGGAGAGCTGCAGCCGCAGCGCTTCCATGCGCGTCGGCGCCGGCGTCCCGGCGAGGCCGGGCCTATTCGGCAATGGCCGAGACATGCGCGGCGACGACGCGCCAGCCTTCCGGAAACTTCACCCAGGTCTGGCTCTGCCGGCCGATCCTGCCCGGCATGCTCGCGCGCCGATAGAGCGTGTTGGCGGTGGCCAGGCTGTCGCCATAGCTGGTGATCACCGTCCGCTCCAGCGTCCGCGCCAGCCCGACCGGGGAGCGCGCCGAGCGGAAGGCGGCGATCTCGTCATAGCCGTAGAGGTTCTCCGCCACGCCGTAGCGCAGGGTTTCGGGCGCGTTGCGGAACAGCCGGTCGAGCGTCGCCACGTCGTTGCTGCCGAGCGCCGCCTCATACGCGGCGAAGGCGGCCTCGACCTCGGCCAGGACGGCGGGATCGTTGATGATCATGATGCGGGGTCCTCAGGCCGGGGGATGCGGAATCGCGGTCAGCAGCTCCCTGGTATAGGCGGCCTGCGGATCGCCCAACACCGCTTCGGCCGTGCCCTGCTCGACGATGGCGCCGCTGCGCATCACGATCACGCGGTCGCAGAGCAGCCGGACGACGTTGAGATCGTGCGAGACGAAGAGATAGCTCATCCCGAGCCGCTCCTTCAGCTCCTGCAGCAGGTTCAGCACCACCGCCTGGACCGAGACGTCGAGCGCCGCGGTCGGCTCGTCCAGGATCACCAGATCCGGATTCAGGGCGATGGCCCGCGCGATGCCGACCCGCGCCTTCTGCCCGCCGGAGAGCTGGTGCGGAAATCGGTCGAGCAGCTCCACCGGCAGGCCGACCAGCGTGGCCAGCTCCTCGCAGCGGGCGCGCAGCGCGTCACGGCTCGTCGGCGGGTTCATCTGCAGGATCGGGTCGGCGATGGCGCGCTCGGCGGTGAAGCGCGGGTTGAGGCTGTCGGTCGGGTCCTGGAACACCATCTGGATGCGCCGCCGCAAGGGCGAGGCCGCGAAGCGCCGGGCGGGGATCGCGCCGATATCGACCCCGTCGAAGACGATGCTGCCGGCGCTGGGGTCGATCAGGCGGGTGATCATCATCGAGGTCGTGGATTTGCCGCAGCCGGATTCGCCGACCAGCCCGAGCGTCTCGCCCCGCGCGACGCTGAAGCTGATGCCGTCGACCGCCCGGAACGGCGGCTGATCCGCCTCCTGCCGGCCCAGCAGCCGGGCCATGACGGAGCCCGAAGCCGGCCGCGGATACGCCTTCACCAGATCGGTGACCTGCATCAGCGGCGGTTCCTCCGCCGACGCGGGGGCCCGCGGCGCGGCCGCGGCGGAAGCGAGAGGCGCCGGCGCCTCGGGCAGCAGGTCGCGCAGGCGCATGCCGATGCGCGGCGTCGCCTGCATCAGCTTGCGGGTATAGGGATGCTGCGGCGCGCGGAAGATCGCGCCCGCCTCCGCGGTCTCCACCACCCTGCCCTTCTCCATCACCACCACCCGGTCGCAATAGGCCGCGGCCAGGCCGAGATCATGGGTGATCAGGATGGTCGACATGCCGCGCTCGCGCGTCAGCTCCACGATCAGATCCATCACCGCCTTCTGCGTGGTGACGTCGAGCCCCGTCGTCGGCTCGTCGGCGATCAGCAGCTGCGGCTGGCAGGCGAGCGCGAGCGCGATCACCACGCGCTGGCACATGCCGCCGGAGAGCTCGAAGGGATAGGCGTCGTAGCGCTCCTCCGGCCGGGCGATCCTGACCTTGTCCAGCGCCTCGATCGCCTTCTGGCGGGCCGTGGACCGGGTCGCCTGGACATGCTGCAGCAGCACGTCCTCGATCTGCCGCCCGACCTTGCGGATCGGGTTCAGCGCCGCCCGCGGATTCTGGAAGATCATCGAGATCTCGCGGCCGCGAATATCGCGCATCTGCGCCTCGCTGGCGGCGACGAGATCGATGCCCGAGAAGGAGATCGCCCCCTCAGCCACCCGGCCCGCGCGGTCCAGGATGCGCACCACCGCATAGGAGGTGACGGATTTGCCGGAGCCGGATTCGCCGACGATGGCGACGGTCTCGCCCTTGCCGACGCTGATGTCGATCGCCTTCACCGCCTGCACGGCGCCGCGGCGGGTGGCGAATTCGACCGTGAGGTCGCTGATCTCGAGCAGGGCCGGCGCGCTCATCGCTCAGGTCCTCCGCTGCGGGTCGACGAGATCTCGCACGCCGTCGCCGAGCAGGTTGAAGCAGAACACGGCCGTCATCAGCGCCAGCCCCGGAAAGAAGGCGATCCACCATTCGCCCGAGACGATGAAGCTCGCGCCTTCGGCGACCATGATTCCCCATTCCGGCGTCGGCGGGCGCACGCCGAGCCCGATGAAGGACAGGCCCGCCGCGTTCAGGATGGCGTAGCCCATGGTCAGCGACATCTGCACCACCATGATCGGCATGATGTTGGGCACGATCTGGGTCAGCAGCAGGCGCCAGTCGGAATTGCCGGAGAGCCTGGCCGCCCGCACGAAGCCGGCCTCGCGCCGGACATTGGCCTCCGCCCGCGCGACCCGCGCATAGAGCGGGAAATTGATGATCGCCGTGGCGATGACGATGTTGGTGACGCTGTTGCCGAGCGCCGCGACGATCCCCATCGCCAGCACGAACAGCGGGAAGGCCATGATCGTGTCGGCGATGCGCCCCACCACCTTGTCGACCCAGCCGCCGAAGAAACCGGCCGTCACCCCCGCCAGCCCGCCGAGCAGGAAGACCAGCGCCACCGAGGCGACCGCGATGGTGAAATCCAGCCGCGTCGCCACGATGACCCGGCTGAAGATGTCGCGGCCGAGCTGGTCCGTGCCGAACCAATGCGCCCGGCTCGGCCCCTGCAATGCGGCGTTGGTGTCGCTCGCCAGCGGGTCGTAGGGCACGAGCGACGGGCCGAACAGCGCCGCGAACAGGATCAGTCCGAACAGCCCGAAGGCCACGCCCGTCACCGGATTCTCCGAGACGATGTGCCTGGCATGGGCGAACAGGCTGGTCGAGGGCGGCGCGTCGAAGCGCAGGGCCGGCTCCATCTCGACCCGGGTCATGTCGTTCATGCCTCAGCCCTCCAGCCGCACGCGCGGGTCGATCACGCCGTAGAGCAGGTCGATCATCAGGTTCAGCACGACGTAGAGGATCGCCATGGTCAGGACGAAGCCCTGGATCGGCGCGTAATCCGAGGCGATCAGCGCCTCCACCGCATAGGATCCGACGCCGGGCCAGGCGAAGACCTTCTCGACGAGCACATTGGCGCCGAGCAGGAAGGAGAACACCATGCCGAGCGTCGTCACCACCGGCAGCATGGCGTTCCGAAACGCATAGGTCCCGATCACCTTGCCGCCGGAGAGCCCGCTCGCCCGGGCGGTGCGCACGAAATCCGCCCCGAGCACCGCCAGCATCGAGGCGCGCGTCATGCGCGTGATCGGCGCCAGCGAGAAGATCGCCAGCGTCACCGCCGGCAGGATCAGCTGGGCCAGCGCCGCGCGAAAGGTCTCGCCGTCGCGGGCGAGCAGGGAATCGACGAGATAGAGCCCGGTAACCCGCGCCGGTTCCGAGGCGAAGACGTCGAGCCGGCCAAGCGGCGCCGGCGACCAGCCGAGCAGGAAATAGAAGACATAGACCAGCAGCAGCCCGGTAAAGAACACCGGCAGCGACACGCCGGCGGTCGCGACGACCCGGCAGAGATGGTCGATCCACGACCCCTGCTTGACCGCCGCCAGCACCCCGAGCGGCAGCGCCACCGCCATGGCGAGCAGCAGCCCCGCCAGCGTCAGCTCCGCCGAGGCCGGCAGACGCTGGGCGAGATCGGCGGTGACCGGCTGGCCCGTGGTCAGCGACTGGCCGAGATCGCCCTGTACCAGCGCCTTGACATAGGAGACGAACTGCACCGGCAGGGGCAGGTCGAGCCCCAGCTTGCTGCGGATCTGGGCGATCGCCTCGGGCGAGGCGGCGGGCCCGGCGAAATAGGCCGCGGTGTCGCCGGGCAGCACCCGCGTCAGCAGGAAGGTGACGATGATCACGCCGATCACAGACGGGATCGTCGTCATCAGCCTCGCGCCGATCAATCTGAGCATGGCTTGGCCTCCGATGGCGTTGCAGCGCGGGTCCTGCGCCGGGGAGACCGGCTCAAGCCTTGGTCAGATAGCGGAAATCCGGCTCGCGGCAGGGCTGGAACTGGTAGCCGCCGATCGTCTTCTGCAGAGCGACGTCATGGGTCGGCTGCGCGATCGGCACCATCGGCACCTCGCGATCCACCAGCTTCACGAAATCGATGACGCTCTGCTCATAGATCGCCTTGTCCGAGGTGAAGCGGGCCTGGTCGACCAGCTTGTCGAGCTCCGGATTCTGGTAGGCGGCGATGTTGAAGATCGAGTTGTTGCCGTGCATCGTCCAGAACAGGTAGTAGTCGGGATAGTCCAGCCAGCCGGCGAAGCGGTTGATCACCATCGGATTGGTCTTCTTGGCGATCTCGGTGCGGAAATTGGCGCCCGGCACCTTGTTGATCTCGACGGTGATGCCGATCTGGGCCAGCGCCTCCTTCATCAGCACGGCCATCGGCTCGGCGACCGTCGCATTGCCCGCATCGAAATAGAGCGTGGTCGAGAAGCCGCCGCCCGCCGCATCGACCAGCGCCTTCGCCTTGGCGACGTCGGTCCGGTAGGTGAAGGGCTGCGGCCAGGCGACTTTCGGGGTGGCCGGTCCGCCCGACATGTCGACGCCGCGGCCGAAGAGCGAGGCCTGCAGGATCTTCTCATAGGGCATCACGAAGGCGACGGCCTGGCGCAGCCGCACATCCTTGAAGGGGCCGACCTGGGTGTTGAGATAGACGCCCCAGACGCCGTTCGGGATCGGCACGCCCACGACATTGATCTTGCCGCCGTCGAGCAGGTCCTTGAAATCCTTTGGCGGCAGCCCGTAGCTGACATCGGCGTCCCCGCGCTCCATCAGCGCCCTGCGCGTCGAGGGCGAGGCGATGTCGCGGGCGATCACCCGGCGCAGCTGCGGGAGCTTGCCGCAGGCCCAGTCGTCATTGCGGACATAGATCGTCTCGACACCGGGCTTCCAGCTCTCGACCCGGTAGGCGCCGGAGCCGGCGACATTGTTCTTGAGATATTCCTTCGCCCATTCGTCGCCGCCGCTATTCTTGATCGCCAGCTCGGCGTCGAAGACGAAGGGGATGGTGACGGCGAGGTTGGGCAGGGTCAGCTTGTCCTTGCGCAGGAAATCGATGCGGAAGGTCTTGTCGTCGACGGCGACGAACTGCTCCGGCTTCTCCAGCGAGCCGGCCTTCATCTGCGTGGTGGCGAAGCCGCCGATCGAGACGGCGCGATCCAGCGACCATTTCACGTCCCGGGCGGTCACCGGCCGGCCGGAATGGAACTTTGCGTCGCGGAGCTTGAAGGTGGCGCTCATCCCGTCCGAGGCCAGCTGGAAGCTCTCGGCCAGCTCACCCTCGAGCTCGCCCATCGCCACCTGATGGCCGCCGCCGCCGGGGATCGGCACCGGCTTGAAGCGCAGCAGCCTGTCATAGCAGTTCAAGGCGACGCCATTGACCGGTTGCGACGCGCCGATGCCCTGCATGTCCAGGCTGTTGGGCCCGTATTCCTGCACCAGCAGCAGCGTTTCCTTGCGGCTCGGAGCCTGCGCCTGGGCCTTGCCCCGCGCGATGAAGGGTGCGGCGAGGCCTGCGGCCAAAGCGGTACGGCGCGTGATCATCGGGTCTGTCCTTCGATGTGAGAGCTGCGGCGCGCCGCGGCGGCCTTGCGCGCGGCGAAAGAGGTGGCAGGCGGCGGCGAGCGGCGAGCGACCGGGGCGCGGGAGCGCCGGGGCGCCGCGAAGACGGGCAAGCGGGACGAGAGCGGGAGCATCGGCACGGCCTCGGTCGGTGTGACGCATGCAGCCCAGCACAGACCGTGCCAGAAGCTCAGGACACTGATCCCCAAGCGATTTTCCGCCCGAGGCCGATGATCGGCAGCCGGCTTCGCTTGTTCATGCATGCATGAGGCGTCGAATTGCCGTTTTTGCAGGCAATGACGAGGACTGCCTGCCGAACGGTCATCAGTGGCGCGGTCGCATGCTGCGCGTCGCCTTCGCACAGAAGAAGGGACCGGACCGCTTGCGCATTCGCGACCGGCGGTGAAGCTTGTGGGCCAGACCAGGCCAGACACCGGATCCGCCATG
>NZ_LMRT01000014.1:939874-943724 GCF_001426225.1 Allobosea sp. Leaf344
TGCCGGCCGCGATCCGCTTCTATGAGGAGGTGATGGGGCTGCCGCTGGCGATCGACCAGGGCTGGAGCAAGATCTATCGCGTCACCGAAACCGGCTATGTCGGGCTCGTCGACGAGACGCGGGGCAGCCACAGGGCCCATCCGGTCAAGCCCGTCCAGCTCTGCATCCGCGTCAGGGATGTCGATGCCTGGTACGGCTATATCGCGGAACAGGGCGTCGCCGCGCTGAAGGAGCCGCGCTCGCATCAGGAGCTGAAGATCCGCGCCTTCGTCTTCGACGATCCCGAAGGCTACCAGATCGAGATGCAATCCGCGCTCGATTGAGCACCCGGTTCGCGGCCCGCGACGGAAACCGACCAGCCAGGCGAGGAAAGAGGCGAGGCATGAACCTGCACAGACTGCTTCTCGAACGGAAGGAAGCCGGCAAGCCGGTCACCGTCGCCATCATCGGCGCGGGCAAATTCGGCGCGATGTTCTTGTCCCAGGCGCGCAGCACCGACGGGATGCATGTCGTCGGCGTCGCCGACCTCAATCCCGAGCGGGCGCGCTCGCAGCTGAAACTCGCCTGCTGGCCGCAGGAACGCTATGCCGCCGGCTCGGTCGACGATGCGCTGAAACATGGCGCGACGCTGATCACCGAGGATGCCGATGCGCTGATCGACCACCCCGCCATCGAGGTGATCATCGAGGCGACGGGGGACCCCGGCGCCGGCATCCGCTTCGCGCTGCGCGCGATCGCCCGGGGCAAGCACATCGTCATGGTCAATGTCGAGGCCGATGCCTGCGCCGGGCCGCTGCTCGCCCGCAAGGCGCGGGAGGCCGGCGTGGTCTATTCGCTGGCCTGGGGCGACCAGCCGGCGCTGATCGCCGATCATGTCGACTGGGCCCGCGCCTGCGGCTTCCGTGTCGTCTGCGCCGGCAAGGGCACGCGCTACCACCCGACCTATCACCAGTCGACGCCGGACACGGTCTGGGAGATCCTCGACACCTATATGAAGATCAAGGATCGCAATTCGATCAATCCGAAGATGTTCAACTCCTTCGTTGACGGAACCAAATCGGGCATCGAGATGACGGCCGTCTGCAATGCGACGGGGCTGGAATCGCAGGAGGAAGGCTTGTCCTTCCCGCCGGCGACACGCTTCGAACATGCCGAGATCTGCAAGCCTAGGGCCGATGGCGGCGTGCTGGAGCGGGCCGGCGTCACCGAGGTGACCTCCTCGGTCTATCGCGACGGCAGCGACGTGCCGCACAGCCTGGTCATGGGCACCTATGTCGTTTTCGAGAGCGACAGCGCCTATAGCGAGGAGTGTTTCCGGGAATATTCGATGCTGCCCGACCGGAGCGGCCGCTATGCCTGCCTCTACCGGCCGATCCACATGATCGGACTGGAGCTCGGCATCTCCGTCGCCTCGGCCGCGCTGCGCCGCGAGCCGACGGGCGCGCCGATCTGCTTCAATTCCGACGTCGTCGCCACGGCCAAGCGCGATCTGAAGGCCGGCGAAATCCTGGATGGCGAAGGCGGCTTCTGCGTCTGGGGCAAGCAGACCCCGGCGAAAACCTCGCTGGCGCAGGGCTATCTGCCGCTCGGCCTCGCCCATCGCGTCAAGCTGAAGCACGACATCGCCCAGGGCCAGCGCCTGAAATGGTCGGACGTCGCCTTCGATGCCGAGGATGCCGCGGTCAAGCTGCGCCGCGAGATGGAGGATCATTTCCGCGGCTGAGGCGCCATCGCGGCGTTCACGGGGCGAGCACCCGCGCGGCGTTCGCTCCCCCGCCCCTTGCGACGCATGGCGCAATCGGCCCATGCTCGCGCGATCCCGAAGCGGCAGCACAGCACCGGACCCGACATGACCCGCCCCGCCCGTATCCTCGTCATCAACCCGAATTCGAACGAGGCCGTCACCGAGGGGCTGCGCGAGGCGGTCCGTCCGCTGGGCTTCGCCGACGGCCCCGAGATCATCTGCGAGACCCTGGCTGAAGGGCCGCTCGGCATCGAGACGCAGGAGCATATCGAGAGCGTCACCCTCCCGCTCCGCCGCCGGATCGAGGCCGCCAACGACATCGATGCCTTCATCATCGCCTGCTATTCCGATCCCGGGCTGTTCGTGGCGCGCGAGGGCACGGCGCGGCCGGTCTTCGGCATCGCCGAATGCGGCGTGCTGACGGCGCTGACCCGGGCGGACCGCTTCGGCGTCATCGCCATCAAATCCCGCTCGATCCCGCGCCATATCCGCTATCTCCGGCAGATGGGGCTGATGGACAGGCTGGCCGGCGAGCGCCCGCTGGAAATGTCGGTGGCCGAGACCGCGTCGGGCGAAGGGACCCTCGCCCGGATGATCGCCATCGGACGGGAGCTGAAGGAGGAGGATGGCGCGGGAGCGATCGTGATGGGCTGCGCCGGGATGGCGCGGCATCGCAAGCCGCTGGAGCAGGCGCTCGGCATCCCGGTGATCGATCCGACCCAGGCGGCGGTGGCGATGGCTTTGGGCGCAGTCAGCGTCGCCTGAGCAAGCACTTCGCCACGGACCGCGGCGGGAGAGCTCAAAGCTGAAAGCCGACTGACACCATAGAATCCGGCATACAAATAAATTTAACCTGTCTTCCCTAAAGTCAGCGACAACCGTAACTTCGGCTGTCGGGCGCTATGCATTTACCGTACTCTGCGACAAGCCTGCAACCAGGGCTTGCATTTGGGTCAAGCGATCTTGACGGGCGCGTTCGCGCCCATCAGTTGCGTGCGATCCTGCGCTTCACGCCGACCTCTCTCTTCGTCAACATCTTCAACGGCTTCGCCGTGGGCTTTTCGGTCCGGGCGATCGCGACGCGGGCCGAGCTGGCGATATGGACCGCCACGCTGCTCCTGACCATCGCTGCGGGCGTCCCGGCCTGGTATCGCAGCCGGATCCGGCCTCCGCGCCGGACCGCCTCGCCGCGCGGCATCCGGCGGGCGCGGATCTACAGCGCCGTCCTCGCCAGCTGCTGGGCGATCGTGCCGATCCTCTGGTTTCCGCGGGCGCCGCCGGATCTGCAATTCGTCCTCGGCACGCTGATCACCGGGATGATCTGCGCCGGCGGCTTCGTGCTCGCCACCGTCGCGCCCGCGGGACTCGCCTTCGTCGCCATCATCACGGCCGGTGCCCTGGTCGGGCTCGGCCTGGCGCAGACCGAGCATTCGCTCGTCGTCTCGATCCTGCTGATCGCCTATGCCACGGTGATCATGCGCGCGGTGCAGACCACGGCGACGCTGTTCGAGAGGCAGCTGCGTTCGGAGGCGGAGCTGACCGATCGCGGCCAGGTGATCCAGCTGCTGCTCGCCGAATTCCAGCAGAACGGCTCCGACTGGCTGTTCGAATGCAGGGCCGATGGCGGGTTGCTGTCGTTCTCGCAGCGCCTGGCGGAGGTGCTGAACGAGCCCTCGCTGCGGCCGGGCGTCTCGCTGTTCGACTATCTCCCGGTGGAATCGGCGATGACCCTGGGCGGCCGCTTCAAGCGCGGCGAAGGGTTTCGGGACGTCGAGATCGCGGTGGGGGTCGGGCGCGAGCGGCGCTGGTGGTCGCTCACCGCCAATCCGGTCAGGGATGACGGCCGGACCATCCTCGGCTGGCGCTGCGTCGGCTCGGACATCACCATCGCCAAGAACGCCACCGACCGGCTCGCGAGCCTGGCCTCCCGCGACGAGCTGACCGGGCTGATGAACCGGGCCGCGCTGCGCGAACAGGCCCGCTACCTCCTGAGCAGCGCCGGCGACGCGCAGGCCGGCATGGCGCTCGCCTGCATCGACCTCGACAATTTCAAGATGATCAACGACACCTATGGCCATGCCGCCGGCGACGAGCTGCTGCGGCAGG
>NZ_LMRT01000014.1:943740-998344 GCF_001426225.1 Allobosea sp. Leaf344
ATTCGCCATCCTGCTCGAGCCCGGCCTCTCCGAACAGGAGGTGATGCTGGCCTTCCGCCGGGTGCTGCAGGGGCTGACCCAGCGCTTCGTCATCCGCGATGCGGCCTTCTCCCTGACCGCGAGCATCGGCGTCGCCTTCGCCCCGCCCGGCACCGATTTCGAGACGATGATGCGCAATTCCGACTTCGCCATGTATCAGGCGAAACAGGCGGGCGGCGGGCGCATCGCCCTGTTCGACGCGGCGATGCATCACGAGGCCGAGCAGGATTTCAAGCTGACGCAGGATCTCGCCCGCGCGGTCGAGCGCGGCGAGATCAGCGTCCTCTTCCAGCCGATCGTCGACATCCGCTCCGGCCGCGTCGTCGGCGCCGAGGCGCTGGCGCGCTGGCGGCATGCGGAGCACGGCGCGGTTCCGCCGAATCTGTTCATTCCGCTCGCCGAGAAATCCGGCGCCATCGAGCCGATCGGCGCCTATGTCATGGAAACCGCCTGCCGCGAGGCCGCCGCCTGGCCGGCAGCCCTGTCGGTCTCGGTCAACCTGTCGCCCGCGCAGCTCGGGCGGCCGGGCCTGGCCGAGCGGATCATGGATACGCTGTCCCGCACCGGGCTGCCGGCATCGCGGCTGGAGATCGAGCTCACCGAGACGGCGCTGTTGAAACGCGACGCCCCCACCCTCGCCTTCATGGACGCCATGCGCGCAGCAGGCGTCCGGCTGGCGCTGGATGATTTCGGCACCGGCTATTCCTCGCTCGCCCAGCTCAACCAGTTCCCGATCGACAAGCTCAAGATCGACCGCGCCTTCGTCAGCGGCGACGGCCCCCTGAAGCAGCGCACCGCCATCGTCCAGTCGATCGTCGCCGTCGCGCGCAGCTTCGACATGGAGACCACGGCGGAAGGGGTGGAGGATCGCGCGACGCTCTCCTGGCTCAGCCTGCAGGGCTGCGACCTCGCGCAGGGCTACCTGTTCTCGCGGCCGCTGGCGGCACCGGATTTCGTGAAATGCCTGGGCGACGGCATGGCGCGGCCCCTGGCCGATCCGGACGCCGGGCGCACTGAGGCTCCGGCCGGCGCGAGGCAGGCGCGAAGCGGCGCGAAGAGCTGAGGCGCGACGCCCGTCAGACCTGGATCAGCCGCTGCACCTGTCCGGGGTCGAGTTCGTCCATCGCTCCGGCGAGCACGACCTCGCCGCGATCCATCACGAACATCGTGTCGGCGAGCTCGCGCGCGAAGTCGAAATACTGCTCGACCAGCACGATCGCCATGTCGCCCTTGGAACGGAGATAGGCGATGGCGCGGCCGATATCCTTGATGATCGAGGGCTGGATACCCTCGGTCGGCTCGTCCAGCACCAGCAGCCGCGGCCGGGTGACCAGCGCCCGGGCTATCGCCAGCTGCTGCTGCTGCCCGCCCGAAAGATCGCCGCCGCGCCGGCCGAGCATCGACTGCAGCACCGGAAACAGGTCGAAGAGCTCGGCCGGCACATAGCGGTCCCGGCGCTTCAGCGGCGCGAATCCGGTCTCGAGGTTCTCCTTGACCGTCAGCAGCGGGAAGACCTCGCGGCCCTGCGGCACATAGGCGATGCCGGCCCGGGCCCGGTCCTCGCTGCGCAGGGTCGAGATGTCGAGCTCGTCCAGCCCGATCCGGCCGGCGGAGATCGGCTGGTGGCCGATAATGGCGCGCATCAGCGAAGTCTTGCCGACGCCGTTGCGGCCCATCACGCAGGTCACCTTGCCGGCTTCGGCGGTGATCGAGACGCGCCGCAGAGCTTGCGCCGCACCGTAATGCAGATCGATGGCGTCGACGCTCAGCATGGCGCGGGGACCTTTCGGCCGGCAGCGCGGCTTCGGGGCGGCCGGCGGCGCCTTTCGCTGCGCCGCCCATCCATCTCGCCGGGCTCGCCATCACGTCTACGCATGTCGCGGACCTTCCTCATCGTCCCAGATACACTTCGACGACGCGCTCATTGGCGCTGACCAGATCGAGCGGGCCTTCGGCCAGCACCGAGCCTTCATGCAGCACGGTGACCTTCACCCCGAGCTCGCGGATGAAGCCCATGTCGTGCTCGACCACGATCACGGAATGATCCCGGGCGATCTCCTTGAGCAGCACCGCCGTCTCCGCCGTCTCGCCGTCCGTCATGCCCGCGGCGGGCTCGTCGACCAGCAGCAGCTTCGGGTCCTGGGCCAGCAGCATGCCGATCTCCAGCCATTGCTTCTGGCCATGCGACAGCGAGCCTGCCAGCCGCTCGCGCGCATCGCCCAGCTTGATGATGCCGAGGATCTCGTCGATGCGCCTGGCATCGGCATTGGCGGTCTTCCAGAACAGGGTCCGGCCGACGCTGCGATTGGCCTTCAGCGCCAGCAGGATATTGTCCTCGATGCTGTGGAAATCGAAGACCGTCGGCTTCTGGAACTTGCGGCCGATGCCGAGATTGGCGATGGCCGCCTCGTCGAGCTTCGTCAGGTCGATCGACCCCGCGAACAGCACGGTGCCGGTATCGGGCCTGGTCTTGCCGGTGATGATGTCCATCATCGTCGTCTTGCCGGCGCCGTTGGGGCCGATGATCGCCCGCATCTCGCCGGGCTCGATGGTCAGCGACAGCCCGCGGATCGCCTTGAACCCATCGAAGGAGACGCTCACCCCGTCGAGATAGAGCAGCGCCGAGGTCAGCTGCTGGCTCGCCGGCGCGGCGGTGGAAATGGCGGTGTTCATCGGCTCACTCCGCTGCCGCCGGCGCGGTCGCCGCCGGCTCGCGCCCGCGTCTCCCGCGCCCGGCCGACCAGCCCTGCACGGCGCCCAGAATGCCCTTGGGCATGAACAGGGTCACGAAGACGAACAGCCCGCCCAGCGCGAACAGCCAATAGGGCGCCATGAAGCCGGAGGTGAAGATCGTCTTGGCGTAATTGACCACGACGGCGCCCAGAGCCGCGCCGACCAGCGTGCCGCGCCCGCCGATCGCGACCCAGATCACGGTCTCGATCGAATTGGCGGGGGCGAATTCGCTCGGATTGATGATCCCGACCTGCGGCACGTAGAGCGCGCCGGCGACGCCCGCCATGCAGGCCGAGACGGTGAAGACGAAGAGCTTGAACCGGTCCACCCTGTAGCCGAGGAAGCGGGTCCGCGATTCCGCGTCGCGAATGGCGATCACCACCTTGCCGAGCTTCGACACCACGATGCCGCGCGCGATCAGGAAGCCCGCCATCAGCATCAGACAGGTGATGGCGAAGAGCGCCGCCCGCGTGGTCTGCGCCTGCACGCTGAAGCCAAGGATATCCTTGAAATCGGTGAGGCCGTTATTGCCGCCGAACCCCATGTCGTTCCGGAAGAAGGCGAGCAGCAGCGCATAGGTCAGCGCCTGGGTGATGATCGAGAGATAGACGCCGGTGACCCGCGAGCGAAAGGCGAACCAGCCGAAGACGAAGGCGAGCAGCCCCGGCACCAGCAGCACCATCAGCATCGCGAACAGGAAGGAATCGAAGCCGTACCAGTACCAGGGCAGCTCCTTCCAGTTCAGGAAGACCATGAAGTCCGGCAGGATCGGGTTGCCATAGACCCCGCGCGAGCCGATCTGGCGCATCAGATACATGCCCATCGCATAGCCGCCGAGCGCGAAGAAGGCGCCATGGCCGAGCGAGAGGATGCCGCAATAGCCCCAGACCAGGTCGAGCGAGATCGCCAGCAGCGCGAAGCAGAGATATTTGCCCCAGAGCGACATCGCCGAGGTCGGGACGTGGAAGACGGAGCTCGGCGGCAGCAGCAGGTTGGAGAGCGGCACCAGCAGCATGATCGCGGCGACCAGGGCCAGGAAGACCGCGCCGCGCCGGTCCATGTTCTGCAGCAGAAAGCGCGCGATCATGCTTCCACCGCCCTGCCCTTCAGCGCGAACAGGCCGCGCGGGCGCTTCTGGATGAACAGGATGATGAAGACGAGCAGCGCGATCTTGCCCAGCACCGCGCCGGCATAGGGTTCGAGCAGCTTGTTGGCGATGCCGAGCGTCATCGCGCCGACCAGCGTGCCCCAGAGATTGCCGACCCCGCCGAACACCACGACCATGAAGCTGTCGATGATGTAGCTCTGGCCGAGATTGGGGCTGACATTGTCGATCTGCGACAGGGCCACGCCGGCCAGCCCCGCCACGCCCGATCCCAGCCCGAAGGTCAGCGCGTCGACGCGGCCGGTGCGGATCCCCATCGCCGAGGCCATCCGCCGGTTCTGGGTGACCGCCCGCATCTGCAGCCCGATCGGCGTCAGCTTCAGGATCGCCAGCAGGGCGGCGAAGACCAGCCCGGCGAAGACGATGATCCAGAGCCGGTTCCAGGTGATCGCCAGCCCGCCGAGCTCGACCGCGCCCGACATGAAGGCCGGTGCGCCGACCTCGCGATTGGTCGGGCCGAAAGCGGTGCGCACCGCCTGCTGCAGGATCAGGCTGATGCCCCAGGTCGCCAGCAGGGTCTCCAGCGGCCGGCCATAGAGGAAGCGGATCACGCCGCGCTCGATCGCGATGCCGACCAGGCCCGCCACGAGGAAGGCCAACGGCAGGGCGAAGGCCAAAGACCAGTCGAACAGCCATGGCGCCGAGCTGCGGATCACCTCCTGCACGATGAAGGTGGTGTAGGCGCCGAGCATCACCATCTCGCCATGGGCCATGTTGATCACGCCCATCACGCCGAAGGTGATGGCCAGCCCGATCGCGGCGAGCAGCAGGACGGAACCGAGCGACAGCCCGTACCAGAGGTTCTGCGCCGCCCGCCACAGCGCGAGCCGGCCCTCGATCTCGGCGATGGCACGCGCCTGCGCCTCCTTCAGCGCCGGCGTCGCATCGCCCGGCAAAGCCCGCAGCGTCGCCAGCGCCGCCTGGTCGCCGCGCTCGCGCAGCACCTCCATGGCGGAGAGCCGATCGAGCGGCGTCACATCCGGCTTCACCATCAGGATCGCCGCCTGGGCCTGGCGCAGCGCGGCCCGGGCCCGCGCATCGCTTTCCTTCGCCAGCGCCGCCTCGACCACCGGCAGCAGCGACGCGTCGCGCGATTTGAACACCGCATCGGCGGCAGCGGCGCGGCTCGCCGGATCCGGGTTCAGCAGGCCGAGCCCGCCCAGCGCCGCCTGGGTGACGCGGCGCAGATTATTGTTCAGCCGGACCGGCTGCAGCCCGGCCGGCTGCGCACTGAGCGGCTGCCCGGTCCGCGCATCCGAGAAGGAGCCGTCCCGGCCCTTGACGACGACGGCGCCGCCGCCCGCCAGCAGCCTGCCCTCCGCCAGCGCCTCGATGATCGGCGCGGCCTGGGGATGGGCGGTGGCGATCAGGCTTTCGACCGCCTTCGCCGTCTCGGAGAAACTGTCGGCGTTCAGCCTGGTGAAGATCTCGTCGGCCGGCTGCGCATGGGCCGAGGGCACCGCGACGGGCAGCGTGGCCAGGAGCAGGGTGCCCAGGAGCATCAGCAGGGACAGGAGGCGGGGCACATGCATCGGTCGATCTTCACCTGCAGCACGGAAAAATGGGCGTCGGGTTCTGGCCGAGGCTGGTCCGGCCCCGCTCCCGCGGGCGCCGGAAGCGCGGCCACAGGGAGGGCGGATCATCCGTCGCGGCGGGCCGTCACGGCCCGCCCGAGCGAGGTCTGGGCGGCGGGCGGCGCGTGGCCTCGCTCCCTTGCGGAAGCGAGGCCGGTCGCGATCGCCTGCGGCAGGGCGCTCAGGCGCCGCCGCACTTGCCGGTCTTGGTGTTGAAGTTGCCGCACTTCTTCTCGACCCAATCGCCGATCAGGTCCTTGGACCCGTCGAGATGTTTGGACCAGGCGTCGCCGGGAACCAGATCGGTCTTGGAGACCACGTCGAACTGGCCGTCCGCCTTGATCTCGCCGATCAGCACGGGCTTGGTGATGTGGTGGTTCGGAAGCATCTTGGAGACGCCGCCGGTCAGGTTCGGAGCCTCGATCCCGGGCAGCGCGTCGATGACCTTGTCGGCATCGAAGCTCTTGGCCTTCTCCACCGCCTTCACCCACATCGCGAAGCCGATGACATGAGCCTCCATCGGATCGTTGGTCACGGCCTTGTCGTTCTTCTTGAAGGCCTTCCACTGCTTGATGAAGGCGTCGTTCTCGGGCGTCTTGACCGACTGGAAATAGTTCCAGGCCGCGAGATGGCCGACCAGCGGCTTGGTGTCGATGCCCGCCAGCTCCTCCTCGCCGACCGAGAAGGCGACGACCGGGATGTCGGTGGCCTTGATGCCCTGATTGCCGAGCTCCTTGTAGAAGGGCACGTTGGCATCGCCGTTGATGGTCGAGACCACGGCGGTCTTCTTCCCGGCCGAGCCGAACTTCTTGATGTCGGAGACGATCGTCTGCCAGTCGGAATGACCGAACGGCGTGTAGTTGATCATGATGTCTTCCTTGGCCACGCCCTTGGCCAGGAGATAGGCCTCCAGGATCTTGTTGGTCGTGCGGGGATAGACATAGTCGGTGCCGGCCAGCACCCAGCGCTGCACCTTCTCTTCCTTGGCGAGGTAGTCGACGGCCGGGATCGCCTGCTGGTTGGGGGCGGCGCCGGTGTAGAAGACGTTGCGCTCGGATTCCTCCCCCTCGTATTGCACGGGGTAGAACAGGATCGAATTCAGCTCCTTGAACACGGGCAGGACGGATTTGCGGGAGACCGAGGTCCAGCAGCCGAACACGGCCGAGACCTTCTCCTTGGCGATCAGCTCGCGCGCCTTCTCGGCGAAGAGCGGCCAGTTCGAGGCGGGATCGACGACGACGGCCTCGAGCTTCTTGCCGAGAACGCCGCCCTTCTTGTTCTGCTCCTCGATGAGCATCAGCATGACGTCCTTCAACGTCGTCTCCGAGATCGCCATGGTGCCCGACAGCGAGTGCAGGATGCCGACCTTGATGGTCTCCTGCGCGGCGGCGGGCAGCAGCGAGCCCAGCATGGTGGCGCCGGCGAGTGCGGCGCCCAGAATGACACGGCGAGTGGTGTTCACGGATATGTCCCCCGAACCTTGGGTGATGCAGCGTCCGCCTGGACGCCGAGAGGCCTCCCTGGCCCTGCGAGGGGGATCGCAAGCCACGTGCCAACAGCCCGGAAGCACCGAGCGGCGCCGCAAAATCGCTCCGCTGAGCGTTGAGACTTCGAATTTTCTGCCTTGGCGACCGCGTTTTCCGGGTGAAACATGCGCCACGCCCGCAAAATGCCTGTTTCTTGGGCAGGAAGGCTGCGCGCTTTTGCGGCAGCGCAGCAAAATCCCCTCGCCGGCTCAAGAATTCGCGGCCGATTGCCGAAAGTGTCGGCTCAAATTTTGACGTTTACGACACTCCGAGAATCGCTCTAGCTTCAGGACGTCGGTAACAACTGAAAGGAGGTGATCCAGTGTCTCATTGTCATCAACCGCTGGTGCAAGGCGGTCGGACCTGGACTTCTTCTACCTGGGGCCCTTGTTCCGCGTGAGTTTTCGCACCTTCAGGCCCGGTTCGCCGGGTCGCGGTTCGACAATGGAAGGGCTGCCCTCGCGGGCGGCCCTTCTTTGCATTTAGAGGCAAATTCCCCGCGGGTTCTGGTAACGCGCCGGATCGCATGCCACATCAGAGCGATGAACCCGTCTTTGCATCCCATTGCGAGTCCCGGCCTTGCGCGCGCCTGAACCCAGCCGCGAGGCGATCCTCGACTTCATCGAGACCGAGCGCGAAGCCGGGCGCGAGGTCGGCCGCCGCGAGATCGCGAAAGCCTTCGGCCTGGATGCCGGCGGCAAGATCTGGCTGAAGCGCCTGCTGCGCGAGCTGGACGAGGAAGGCGCGACCAGCGGCGACGGCGTCGAGCGGCCCGTGCATCCGCGCGGGGCGCTGCCGCCGGTGCTGCTCTCAGAGATCAAGAGCAAGGATCGCGACGGCGACCTGGTCGCCGCGCCGCTCGAATGGAACGTCACCGATGACGGCGAGCCGCCGCGCATCCTGATCGAGCGCCCGCGCGAATTTCGCTCGAAGCGCGCGGCGCCGGCCGCCGGCGTCGGCGACCAGGTGCTGCTCAAGCTGACGCGGCTGCGCGGCGTCGACGGCTTCGCCTATTCCGGGCGCGTGCTCAAGATCATGGGCAAGGGCAAGGCCCAGATCCTCGGCATCTTCCGCGCCTTGCCCGATGGCAGCGGCCGGCTCGTGCCCATCGACAAGAAGGCGCAGGGCCGCGAGGCGCTGATCCCGCGCGGCCAGACCGGCGAGGCGCAGGATGGCGACCTCGTCTCGGTGGCACTGGCGCGCGAGACCCGCTTCGGCCCGCCCGAGGCGCGGGTGCGCGAGCGGCTGGGCTCGATCAAGTCGGAGCGGGCCGTCAGCCTGATCGCGATCCACAGCCATGGCATCCCGCACATCTTCCAGCCGGCGACGCTGGCCGAGGCCGAGGCGGTGAAGCCGGCCGGCACCGCGGGCCGCGAGGATTGGCGCGAGCTCGATTTGATCACCATCGACCCCGCCGACGCCAAGGACCATGACGACGCCGTCCATGCGGCGCCCGATCCGGATCCCGACAATCCCGGCGGCCATGTCGTCACCGTCGCCATCGCCGACGTCTCCGCCTATGTGCGGCCGGGCTCGGCGCTCGATCGCGAGGCGCTGGAGCGCGGCAATTCGGTCTATTTCCCGGACCGCGTCGTGCCGATGCTGCCGGAGCGGATCTCCAACGATCTCTGCTCGCTGCGCCAGGACGAGGATCGCCCGGCGCTGGCGGTCAGGCTCGTGCTCAAGGCCGACGGCACCAAGAAGCACCACAGCTTCCACCGCATCCTGATGCGCTCCTCGGCGAAGCTCTCCTATCAGCAGGCCCAGGCCGCCATCGACGGCAAGCCGGATGCGGTGACCGGCCCGATCCGCGACAGCATCCTGATGCCGCTCTGGGCCGCCTATGGCGTGGCCGCCCGGGCCCGCGACGGGCGCCAGCCGCTCGATCTCGATTTGCCCGAGCGCAAGCTCGTGCTGAAGCCGGACGGTGCCGTCGAACGCGTGATCGTGCCCGAGCGCCTGGCCGCGCATCGGCTGATCGAGGAGTTCATGATCCTGGCCAATGTCGCCGCGGCCGAGACTCTGGAGAAGCATGGCAGCATCCTGATCTATCGCTGCCATGACGAGCCCTCTCTGGAGAAGATGCGGGCGCTGGGCGAGGTTCTGGCTTCGATCGGCATCAAGCTGCCCAAGGACGGGGCGCTGCGGCCGGTGCTGTTCAACCGCATCCTGGCGATGATCAAGGGCTCGGAGAACGAGCTCCTGCTCAACGAGGTGATCCTGCGCACCCAGGCGCAGGCCGAATATGTCGCCGAGAACTACGGGCATTTCGGCTTGAACCTGCGCCGCTACGCGCATTTCACCTCGCCGATCCGCCGCTATGCCGATCTGATCGTCCACCGCGCCCTGATCGCCGCGCTCAAGGCCGGAGAGGACGGTCTGCCGCGCGCCACCACGCTGGCCGAGCTGCGCGAGGTCGCGACGCGGATCTCGGCGGCCGAGCGCCGCGCCATGGCGGCCGAACGCGAAACCACCGACCGGCTGATCGCGCATTTCCTCGCCGACCAGATCGGCTCCAGCTTCGATGGCCGCATCGGCGGGGTCAACCGCGCCGGGCTGTTCGTGAAGCTCGACGATACCGGTGCGGACGGCTTCATCCCCGCCTCCACCATCGGGGCGGATTACTACCGCTATGACGAGGCGGCCCATGCCCTGATCGGCGAGCGCAGCGGCGAAAGCTGGCGGCTCGGCGACCGGGTCCATGTGCGTCTGGTCGAGGCCGCCCCTGTCGCCGGCGCATTGCGTTTCGAGTTGCTCTCCGAGGGGCGGCGTGTGACACCCGGCCGCTCTGGAACGCGGGCAGCCCGCCCACCACTTCCAGCGCGCGGCAAAGGTAAGGCCTCTTTCGGTCCGGCCGGCCGCAAGAAACCCGGCAGGAGACGCTGATGTCGGTCCAGATCAACCATCTCGCCGGGCGGCCGGCCGAGCGCGACTGGCGCAGCGCCATCGGGCGCGGCATGACGGGACGCTGCCCGCATTGCGGCCAGGGGCGCCTGTTCCGCGCCTTCCTCAAGCCGGTCGATCATTGCGAGGCCTGCGGCGAGGCGATGCATCACCAGCGGGCCGACGACCTGCCGCCCTATATCGTCATCACCATCGTCGGTCATGTCATCGTCGGCGGGCTGCTGATGGCCGAGAAATACGCGAACTGGCCGATGTGGCTGCATCTCGCGCTGTGGCCGGCGCTGACCGTGCTGCTCAGCCTGGCCCTGATGCAGCCGGCCAAGGGCGCCGTCATCGGCCTGCAATGGGCGCTGCGCATGCATGGGTTCGGCGGCCTGCCCGATGCGCCCGAGCGCGAGCCGACAGCGAGGACGCGGCGGTGAACGACCATGCGGTGATGCTGACCCAGGCGGAGCGGGTGCGCACGCAGGTCAATCTGCGCCCCAAGGATGCGGCCACGATGCTGATCCTGGACCGCACCGCCGCCAAGCCGCGGGTGCTGATGGGCAAGCGCCATCCCGGTCATAAATTCATGCCCGGGAAATACGTGTTTCCGGGCGGGCGCATCGATGCCAGCGACAGGCTGATGCCGGCCACCGGCGCGCTGGAGCAGATCTGCGAGACGCGTCTGGTCGCCCGCACGGTGCGCCCGAGCATTTCCCGCGCCCGCGCCTTGGCCCTCGCCGCCATTCGCGAGACCTTCGAGGAAACCGGGATGCTCTTCGGCACCACCGATTACGGGGCGCCGGAGAAGGCGCCCGCGGGCAGCTGGAGCGAATTCGCCGGCCATGGCGTCTACCCCGATCTCGGCGCCGTCACCTTCGTCGCCCGCGCCATCACCCCGCCGCGCCGGCCCAAGCGCTTCGACACCCGCTTCTTCACCGTCGACGCCCAAGCCGTGGCCCTGCGCATCGACAATGTCGTCGGCCCGGATTCCGAGCTGATCGATCTGGTCTGGGTGGATTTCGACGAGGCCAAGCAGCTCGACCTGCCGACCATCACCAAGGTCATCATCCAGGAGGTCGAGGCGCGCATCGCCGGCGGCTTCGCCCCCTATCTGCCGGTGCCGTTCTTCTGGGAGAAGCATGGCAGCTTCGTCCGCGAGGAGCTCTAGCGAAAGGCGCCCCGCCTGCGCTGAATTTCCCTGCGGACCGCATTGAGCCTTGACTTCGGCAGGCTCTTGCGGCATCCCCACCCGACAGTTTGCCGGGGTCTTCCCGGCCGTTTTCTTTTGACGGGCCAGAGCGGCCCATGGCTCGAGGATTTACCCATGGCCAAGGCCGTGACCATCAAGATCAAGCTGCTTTCGACCGCCGACACCGGCTTCTTCTACGTGACGAAGAAGAACTCCCGGACCATGACGGAGAAGATGTCGAAGAAGAAGTACGACCCCGTCGCGCGCAAGCACGTCGAGTTCAAGGAAACCAAGATCAAGTAACGCCGAGAGGCGTCCTGATCCGAACCCTGAGAAAGCCGCTCGTCTGGGCGGCTTTTTCCGTTGCGGGCCGCCTCGTCCGAGACTGCCCTGCCCGTGCGGCATCGACGGGCGGGTCTGCGCGGACCAACGCGGAGACGGCCGGCGGCGCATCCGGCGGCGTGAGACCGTCCTGGCGCAACGGCGCTACATCCGCCGGAATTCTGCCCCTGACGGGCAGGAATGCCACGGTTTCAGCCCGCTTCGCCATTGGCAGTGCGCGGCATAATTGCATAGGTTCGGGCGCGGCCACAGGAGCCCTCGAGCGGGGCCGGCCGTCAGCAGCCAGGAGCAGGGCATGGAGCCAGCACAGCGCGAACCGGACCAGCAGCAACGGCCAGGCTTCCTGCGGGGGCTGCTCCGGCTGATGGTCCAGGCGGATTCCTCGCGCCGGTTCGGCGGCCGGGTCAAGGCGCTGGCCATTCTGGTCGCGCTGATCGCGGCCTTCGCGGCGCTCGGCTACGGCGTGCCCGCGGTGCTCTCGCAATATCTCTGAGACGAGGTGGCCGGCCGGAGAGGGTCTGAGGAGGCCAGATGATCCCCCGCCGGCCGGCCGGGCCTTCGCAATTCCAGGAGATGCGGCGGACCTGGGATCGCGAGGGCGTCTGCGAGCCGCCTCGTCGGCGGCATCCATGTCCGAACCCTCGCAGCCCGGGCGGCGCGAATCAATCGCTCAACGCGATTCACCAATCTTCATCGATATTTAACCTTAAACGCTAACCGCTTCGCCTCAGGCGGCGGCGAGCATCACCCGGTTGCGCCCCGCGGCCTTGGCCCGATACAGCGCGTCATCCGCCCGCTTCATCATCTCCGCCGGGGAGGCGTCGCCGGCGCGGCGGCAGGCCACCCCGATCGAGACCGTGACCGCGATCGAGCGGGCGCTCGACTGGATGGCGAAACCCGTCGATTCGACCCGCTCGCGGATCCGCTCGGCGACGGCGAAGGCGGCGTCGGCCGTCGTGTCCGGCAGCACCACGACCACCTCCTCGCCGCCCATCCGCGCCACCAGGTCGATCCCGCGCGTGCAGGCCCTGATGCGATCGGCGAATTCGCGCAGCACCTCGTCGCCGGCATCATGGCCCCAGCTGTCGTTGACCGATTTGAAATGGTCGACATCGAGCACGAGCATCGAAAGGGAGCGCGCGCGCAGCGCCGATTCATTGAACATCGCCGTCATCCGGCTGTCCATGAAGCGGCGATTATGCAGGCCGGTGAGCTGGTCCATCACCGCCATTTCCATCGAGGATTGCACGCTGTCGCGCAGCCTCTCGGTGAAGCGTTTGCGCCGCACCTGCGTGCGCACCCGCGCCAGCAGCTCGTTGCGATCGATGGGGCGGATCAGGAAATCATGGGCGCCGATCTCGAGCCCGCGCAGGATCCGGGCGCGGTCCTCGCTTTCCCCGAGCAGCAGCACCGAGACGTTGCGGGTGCGCTCCAGCGAACGCAGCTGGCTGCATAGCCTGAGCCCGTCATGGCCCTTCAGGTCGAGGCTGACGAGGATCGCGTCGAAATCGCCCTCCGCGGCCCGCACCAGCGCCATATTGGCGTCGGCCTCGCTCTCGACGGCATGGAAGGCCGAGAGCGCCGTCTGCAGCCGCTCCACCACCGCCTCTCGGTCCTCGATCAGCAGGATGCGGCCGTTCAGCCCGCTTTCCGCCGCGGCGGCCGCCAGCGGGTCGTTGATGCCAAGCCGCCGCGAGGCGAGCGCCCGGTTGCGCAACTCGTCCGTCACCGATTTCAGCCGGACCAGGCTGCGCACCCGCGCGAACAGCGCGGTGTCGTCGAGCGGCTTGGTCAGGAAGTCGTCGGCGCCGGCATCGAGCCCCTTCAGCCGGTCGCTCGGCTGGTCCAGCGCGGTCACCATCACGACCGGGATATGCGCCGTGGTCGGCCCCGCCTTCAGGCGCCTGCACACTTCGAACCCGTCCATGCCGGGCATCATCACGTCGAGCAGCACGATGTCGGCTTCGCCGCGCTCGCAGATCGCCAGGGCCTCCGGCCCGTTCAGCGCCGTGACGACCGAGAAATACTCCGCCGAGAGCTTGGCTTCGAGCAGCTTCACATTCGTGCTGATATCGTCGACTACGAGAACGCGCGCTGACATCGGGGGGCTTTCGCAGGCTCAGGCCGCGCCGGCATAGGCGCGCACGGTCTCCAGGAATTTGGCGACCGATATCGGTTTGGAGAGATAGGCCTCGCAGCCGCCTTCCCGGATCCGCTCCTCATCGCCCTTCATCGCGAAGGCGGTGACGGCGATGACCGGGATCGACTTGAGGTCGTCATCCTCCTTGATCCATTTGGTCACCTCGAGCCCCGATACCTCGGGCAGCTGGATGTCCATCAGGATCAGGTCGGGACGATGCGTGCGCGCCAGCTCGATCGCTTCGATGCCGTCGGCGGTCTTCAGCGTGGCGTAGCCATGAGCCTCCAACAGGTCGTTGAAGAGTTTCATGTTGAGCTCGTTGTCCTCGACGATCAAAACCGTCTTCATCATGCCGCCCCTGCAATCGCGCCCTGGACGCACCGGCCTGGCCGGAGCACACCGTTCTGGCGGCTTGTTTCATTTAGACGCTACCATGCGAGCCGTTGATGAAACGCAAACTCGATGGAAGATTCGGAAGGTTCATCATATCATGCGAGCAGATCGTAGCATCGAGGATGCAGAGGCACTGGCATTGCGGGCGCTGGGCTTTCTCGCCTCGGATCCGGCCCGGCTCGAGGTGTTTCTGGCCGAAACCGGGCTCGGACCGGCGAATTTGCGGGCGGCGGCGCAGGAGCCGGGCTTCCTCGCCAGCGTGCTCGATCACATCGCCGGAAGCGACTCGCTGCTCCTGGAACTTGCCGGAAACTTAAGCTTGAATCCCGAAACCATCGTGGCGGCACGCTCGCGGCTGGCCGGCCCGCCCCCGCTCGAATCGCCATGACCGGCGGGGCGCCTCCCCGCGCCTTCTGCCGCGACTGCCTCCGCGACCACGAGGAGGCGGGCAGGCCCGCGCAGCGCTGCCCCGCCTGCGGCTCCCCGCGGCTGCTGCGCCATCCCGAGCGCGACAGCCTGACGCTTGCCCATATCGATTGCGACGCCTTCTTCGCGGCGATCGAGAAGCGGGACGATCCATCGCTGCTCGACAAGCCGCTGATCATCGGCGGCGGCAGGCGGGGCGTCGTCTCCACCGCCTGCTACATCGCCCGTACCTATGGCGTGCGCTCCGCGATGCCGATGTTCAAGGCGCTGAAGGCGTGTCCGGAGGCGGTGGTGGTCAAGCCCGACATCGCGAAATACGTGGCCGTCGGCCGGCAGGTCCGGCAGATGATGCAGGAGCTGACGCCTCTGGTGGAGCCGCTCTCGATCGACGAGGCCTTCCTCGATCTGACCGGGACGGAGCGCCTGCACCATGCCAGCCCGGCCCAGACGCTGGCGCGCTTCGCCAAGCGGGTCGAGACCGAGATCGGGATCAGCGTCTCGGTCGGCCTGTCCTACGCCAAATTCCTCGCCAAGGTCGCCTCCGACCTCGACAAGCCCCGCGGCTTCTCCTGCATCGGCCGGGCCGAGGCCGTGAGCTTCCTGGCGGGCAAACCGGTCAGCCTGATCCCGGGGATCGGCCAGGCCAGCGCGGCGAAGCTCGCCCAGGCCGGCTTCAGGCTGATCGGCGATCTCCGCGACGTGCCGGTCGAGCGTCTCTTTCGGCTCGCCGGCAAGGATGGCCCGCGCCTGCAGAAACTCGCCAACGGCATCGACGAGCGGCGCGTCACCCCCGAGCGCGAGACCAAGAGCGTGTCGAGCGAGACGACGCTCGATACCGATCTCGCGAGCTTCGACGAGTTGGAGCCGGTGCTGTGGCGGCTCTGCGAGAAGACCTCGAAACGCTTGAAGGCGCAGGCGCTTGCGGGGCGAACCATCACCCTGAAACTGAAGAACGCCGATTTCCAGTCGGTGACCCGCGCGGTCCGCCTGCCGGAGCCGACGCAGCTCGCCGCAAGACTCTTCGCCGCCGGCCGCGAGCTGTTGAAGCGCGAATGCAACGGCCAGCGCTACCGGCTGATCGGGATCGGCGCCAGCGATCTGAGCCCGCCCGAGGAGGCCGATCACGGCGATCTCGCCGATCTCGCCACGCCGCGGCTGAAGGCCATGGAAGGGGCGCTCGACGCGCTGCGGGCCCGCTTCGGCGACGCCGCCATCGGCAAGGGCCTGAGCCTGCGCGCCCCGCAACGCGCGGCGGGAAGCGCGGCTACTTCGCGCAATCCGGCTGCGGCAGAAGATCCAGACGGGTGAGCGTGCCGCGCAGGGCGAAGCTGCCGTAATTCAGCCGGACCGCGCCGGTGACGCCGTTCTCATAGAGCTCGAAGGCGATGGTGTAGGCGGGGGTGGTCTCGCCCGAGCCGACCTTGAAATACGAGATCTTCACCGGCCAGCGCGCCAGGTTTTCGAATTCGGGGCGCTGCAGCGGCGCCTCGGAGGCCTTGCCCTCCAGCCGCTTGCCGATCACCGACAGGGTCTCGTAGACCTCCTTGCCGTTATTGGCCCCGTCATAGAGCCGGACGTTCAGCGTGTTCCGGCCGGCGCGCGCCGCCTCGATCACCGCCTTCATCTGCGCGTTGGGGAACAGCGCGTCGGCGGCCTCGCGATGCGTCTCGGCTTTCGGCGCGCGCAGTTTCACCTCATAGCCCTCGCCCTGCTTCTGGGCGGTGCCGTCGATGATCTCGGGCGCGCCGGCGCCGTTGGAGCTCTCGGTCTTGAAGCGATAGGAGGAGCCGTCGCCGGCCTCGAAGCTGGTGGTGCGGGCATCGATGGTGCGCGAGCCGATCTCGCTGCTGTCGAGCTGCGTCACCTGGCGGAAGGACAGCGCATAGCCCTCGCAGGCGTCGCCGGAAAAATCGAAGGCGATCCGGCCCTTGGCGGAATCGATGTTCTTGGAGGGTTCGGAGGCATCCAGCACCAGATCGTAGACGGCGCGATGCGGCACGAGCACTACCCGCCCCGCGGCCTGCGGCTGGGCGAAAGCGGGCGCCAGGGCCGCCGCAGCGCCGAAACCAACCAACCCCGCCAGTGCGATGCGCTTGAAAATCATGAAATCCGCCGCCGTGATGATGATCGGGCAGCCTAGGTGCAACGCCGCAATGGCGCAAACATGGCGGCGGGCGCAATCGCGTCGCCGGCCGCGCGAGGCGTGCGGCGCGGCTTGCGGCCATGCGGCCCATCGGCCATGAGTAACCGCCATCACAGCCCGGAGCCGGCCATCATGAATGCGATCGAATCGAGACTCGCCGAACTCGGCATCACCCTGCCCTCGCCCGCCGCTCCGGTCGCCAATTACGTCCCCTATGTGATCACCGGCCAGCTCCTGGTGATCTCGGGCCAGCTCTGCTTCGGCATGGACGGCAAGCTGGCGGACCGGCACAAGGGCAAGCTCGGCGCCGAGATCTTCAACGAGGCGGGGCTGGAGGCGGCGAAGCTCTGCGCCATCAACGTGCTGGCACAGGCCCGTGCTGCGCTTGGCGGCGATCTCGGCCGGATCCAGCGCTGCGTCCGTCTCGGCGGCTTCATCAACTGCGTCCCGCATTTCGCCGCTCTGCCGGCGATCATGAACGGCGCCTCCGATCTGATGGTCGAGGTGCTGGGCGAGAAGGGGCGCCATGCCCGCTCGACGATCGGCGTGGCCGAGCTCCCGGCCGATGCGGCGGTCGAGGTCGAAGCCATGTTCGAGATCGCCTGATGGGCTCCGGCTCCAGACCGGACCTCGCCTGGCTGGTCGCGCGGCCGATCGCCCATCGCGGATTGCACGATCTCGCCGGCGGCGTGCCCGAGAACAGCCTCGCGGCGGCCGAGGCCGCCATCGCCGGCGGTTTCGGCATCGAATGCGACGTCCAGCTCAGCGCCGATGGCGAGGCCATGGTCTTCCATGATTTCGTGCTCGACCGGCTGACCGCCGAGACCGGCGCGGTCGCCTCCCGCACGGCGCAGGCGCTGGCCGGCATCGCGCTGAAGGGCGGCAGCGGCCGCATCCCGAAGCTGGCGCAGTTTCTCGACGCCATCGGCGGGCGCACGCCGGTGATCGTCGAGATCAAGAGCCGCTTCGACGGCGACCTCGCCTTGACCCGGCGCACGGTCGAGATCCTGTCGGCGCGCAGGGCGCAGCCGATCGTGATCAAATCCTTCGATCCCGAAATCGTGGCCGCGACCCGCAGTCTGGCGCCGGAGCTGCCACGCGGCATCGTCGCCATGAACGACTATGCCTATGGCGACTACGACCATCTCGACGCAGCGCGCAAACACGCCTTGGCGAACCTCCTGCATTTCGAAGAGAGCCAGCCGCATTTCATCTCGTGGAAGGTGGCTGACCTGCCCTGCGCCGCGCCCTATCTCTGCCGCAATGCCCTGGGATTGCCGCTGATGACCTGGACCGTTCGCACATCGGAAGACCGCGACAAGGCGAGCCGCCACGCCGACCAGATGGTGTTCGAGGGCTTCACGCCTTGAGCGAGGCTGCGGCCGCCGATTTGCGGGTTCGCATCGCGACCAGCCTGACGCAGATCCCGGCCTCCGCCTGGGATGCCTGCGCCAATCCCCACGCGCTGCTGCCGCCGCTCGCCGCGGACGGCGCGCCGGATCCTCACGCGGAGGATCCGGACAATCCCTTCGTCAGCCATGCCTTCCTCAGCGCGCTGGAGGCGAGCGGCTGCATCGGCCGGCGCAGCGGCTGGTCGCCCGCCTATCTCCTGGTCGAGGATGGCGAAGGCCGGCTCCTGGCCTGCGCTCCGAGCTTCCTGAAGAGCCACAGCCAGGGCGAATATGTCTTCGACCATGCCTGGGCGGACGCCTATGAGCGCGCCGGCGGGGATTACTATCCGAAGGTCCAGGTGGCGGCGCCCTTCACCCCCGCCACCGGCCCACGGCTGCTGGTGGCGGACGGCCCGCATAGCGACGCCGCGCGGGCCGCGCTGATCGCGGGGCTGTCAGCGCTGTGCGAGCAGGCCGGCGCCTCGTCCGTCCACGTCACCTTCGCCCAGTCGGGCGATCTCGCCGCGCTGCGCGAGGCCGGCTATCTCGAACGCCATGACCTGCAGTTCCACTGGCTGAACGAGGGTTTCACCGATTATGACGGGTTTCTCGCCACCCTCGCCTCGCGCAAGCGCAAGGCGCTGAAGCGCGAGCGGCGCGAGGCGCTCGCTCCGGGGATCACCGTCGACATCCTGTCCGGTGCGGCGCTGACCGAGGCGGTCTGGGACGATTTCCATGGCTTCTACGAGGATACGGGTTCGCGCAAATGGGGCCGGCCCTATCTCAACCGCGCCTTCTTCTCGGAGATCGGGGCGCGGATGGGTGACAGGATCGTGCTGGTGATGGCGCGCCGGGCCGGGCGGAATATCGCCGGAGCGATCAATTTCCGCGGCGGAAACACGCTCTATGGCCGCAATTGGGGCTGCATCGAGCAGCATCCCTTCCTGCATTTCGAGCTCTGCTACCACCAGGCCATCGATTACGCGATCGCGCACGGGCTCGCACGGGTCGAGGCCGGGGCGCAGGGCGAGCACAAGCTCGCCCGCGGCTACCGGCCGGTGATCACCCGCTCCGCCCATTACCTCGCCAATCCCGGCCTGCGGCGCGCCGTCGCGGCCTATCTCGGCAATGAGCGCGCCCATATCGCCGCCGCGCAGCAGGCCCTCGCCGCCGAGAGCCCGTTCCGCAAGGACGGCGCCGGCGATGCCGCGCCTTGACGGCGACGCCACGCGCGCCGCACCCTGACCCGCCACAGCAACACCGGGCCGACCATGACCGCCTATGATCCTTCCAACGTCTTCGCCAAGATCCTGCGCGGCGAGCTGCCTTCCCACACCGTCTACGAGGATGAGGCGACCCTCGCGATCATGGACATCATGCCGCGCGCCGACGGGCATGTGCTGGTCATTCCGAAGGCCGCCTGCCGCAACCTGCTCGACGCCCCGGCAGAGGCGCTCGCCGCCGTCGCCGCGACGACGCAGAAGCTGGCCCGCGCGGTCAAGGCGGGTTTCGGCGCCGATGGCGTGACGATCCAGCAATTCAACGAGGCGGCCGGCGGACAGGTGGTGTTCCACCTGCATGTCCATGTCATGCCCCGCCATGACGGGGTCGCGCTGCGTCCCCATACCGGTGCGATGGAGAAAGGCGAGGTCCTGGCGGCGCATGCGGAGACGATCCGCGCGGCGCTGGCGCGGCTCTGACCCGCTCAGACCAGCAGCAGCCCGCCGCCGATCAGCGTCGCCTCACCGGCCAGCACGGCGAACATCACCCGGCGCCGGTCATAGGCCATGATCGCCAGCGTCACCGCCAGCGCGCCGACCCGCAACGCGCCCGGGATGGCGGCGAGCGCGCCCGGCGGCGAAACGATGAGCTTGGCGACGACCCCGGCGAGCAGCGCCGTCGCCACGCAGCGCACCCATTCCAGCGCCGGCGAATCCGCGTCGATCCGGCGTGCGAAAGCAACGGCCAGCCAGCGCCAGATCTCGGTCGGCAGCACGGCGAAGAGCAGCAGCGCGAGATAGGGCCAGAGCGGTCCGTCGAGCCAGGGGATCGGCTGGGTCATGCCGGCTTCGCCGCCCGGCGCCCGATCACGAAGGCGATGCTGCCGCCGATCACGCCCGCCACGATCAGGTCGAAGCCGCCGCCGATGAAGCGGTCGCAGAGCGGCGCCAGCAGCAGCCCGAGCGCCATCGCCGCGACATCGCCGCGATGGCGGATGCCGGCGCTGAGCGAGGCCAGGAAGAAGATCGGCGTCAGGCACAGTAGCCCCGCCGCGAAGGGGATCGGCAGCGCCCCCACCAGATAATAGCCGGAGAAGGTGCCGATCGAGGACACCGTCATGCAGGTCCCGGCGAAGCCCAGGAAATACGGCACGCGCTGATTGTCCGGCACATGCGGCAGCCGCCGCAGCCCTTCCGACCAGGCGGTGACGGCGACGAAATGCGCCAGGAACAATTGCTCCCAGACCCCCTGCCCCGGCCGGCGCAGCAGCGGCAGGATCGCCACCGTCATCGGCAGGAAGCGCAGCGAGGCGAAGCCGATCGCGATGGCGATGGCGCTCCAGGCCGCGCCGGCCGCGATCGAGGCGAAGAAGATCACCTGCGACGGCCCGGCCCAGACCAGGATGGTCGAGAGCACGGCGAGATCGACGGAATACCCGACGTCGCGGGCGAGCGAGCCGATCCCGACCAGCCCGAACCCGACCGCCCAGGCCGGGAAGGACAGGGCATCGCGCAGGCCGGCCAAAGCGACGCGCGTCGAAGTCCAGTCGGCGGAAACGGTCATGGGCGGGCGGTTACATTCGCTCTGGGAGGGACAGATCGCGGGCGCCTGGCCCCGTATCCTGTCCTAACCCGCGCCGCGCGCCCTGCCCAAGCCCGGCCGCGCGCGGTCAGCCCTGCATGCGGCGCAGGGGCCGGCGCCTCAGCGCCCGCCCTTCATCACGATCCCGATCAGCTCATTGCCGAAATCGATCAGTTCCTTGGGGATGCCGCCGACCGATTTGATGGCGAGATAGATCAAATAGATGAAGGCCGGCACGAGGATCCAGCCCAGCACCTCCTCGAACAGGATGCGCCGGCGCCGGCGCTGGTCCCGCTTTTCGAGCCAGCCCAGTTTGGGCTTGGGCTGATGTACGGCCGCATCGGGCTGGGCGTCGCCGGGCGCATAGACGTCCGGCGCTGATTTTCGTCTGAACAACACGTCATCAAGCCTTGGTCAGCGGAACCTTGGGAACGGAGCCCGAGCCACGCGGAGGCTTGGGCGCCTGCGACGAGGGCGACGAAGGCTTGCCGGGACCGTTGCCCTCGCCCTTCCCCTCGCCCTTGCCGCCGGCCCTGCCGCTTTTGGCGGGGCTCAACCCCGGCGAGACCGCATCCGCCGCCTCGCCCGCTTTGGCGCGCGGCCGGCGCCCGCGCTTGTCGGCGGCGTTGGCGACGTCCTTCTCCGGCTTGGGCTTGACCGGCCCGTCGGGGAATTCGAGCCCCAGCACCTTGATGCCGGTCTCCGACTGCACCACCACGACCTTCACGGCGCCGCCATTCTTCAGGCGCCCGAACAGCACCTCGTCGGCCAGCGGTGTCTTGATGGTCGACTGGATGAGCCGGCCCATCGGCCTCGCGCCCATGGCCTCGTCATAGCCGTTCTCGACCAGCCATTCCCGCGCCTCGTCCGAGAGCTCGATCGTGACGTTGCGGTCGGCCAGCTGCGCCTCCAGCTGCAGCACGAATTTGTCGACGACGCGGGCGACGACGGTCTTCGGCAGATGGCTGAAGGACACCACCGAATCGAGGCGATTGCGGAATTCCGGCGCGAACAGCTTGTTGATCGCCTCGGTATCCTCGCCCTCGCGCTTCTGCCGCGTGAAGCCATAGGCGCTGCGGGCCATGTCGGCAGCGCCGGCATTGGTGGTCATGATCAGGATCACATTGCGGAAATCGACCTGCTTGCCATTGTTGTCGGTCAGCTTTCCATGGTCCATCACCTGCAGCAGGATGTTGAACAGGTCCGGATGAGCCTTCTCGATCTCGTCGAGCAGCAGGACGGAATGCGGATGCTGATCGATCTTGTCGGTGAGCAGCCCGCCCTGGTCGAAGCCGACATAGCCCGGAGGCGCGCCGATCAGCCGCGACACGGTGTGGCGCTCCATATATTCCGACATGTCGAAGCGGATCAGCTCGACGCCCAGCGAGGAGGCGAGCTGGCGTGCGACCTCGGTCTTGCCGACGCCCGTCGGCCCGGCGAAGAGATAGCAGCCGATCGGCTTCTCGCCGTCGCGCAACCCGGCGCGCGCCAGCTTGATCGAGGATGACAGCGCCTCGATCGCCTTCTCCTGGCCGTAGACGGTGCGCTTCAGCGTATGCTCGAGATTGCGCAGCACCTCGGCATCGTCCTTGGACACGGTCTTGGCGGGGATGCGCGCCATGGTCGCGATGGCGGCCTCGACCTCCTTCACGCCGATGGTCTTCTTACGCTTGTTCTCCGGCACCAGCATCTGCGAGGCGCCGGTCTCGTCGATCACGTCGATCGCCTTGTCCGGCAGCTTGCGGTCGTGGATGTAGCGGGCGGAGAGCTCCACAGCCGCCTTGATCGCGTCATTGGTGTAGCGGAGCTTGTGGAACTCTTCGAAATAGGGCTTCAGCCCCTTCAGGATCTCGATCGCGTCCGGGATCGTCGGCTCGTTGACGTCGATCTTCTGGAAGCGCCGGACGAGCGCCCGGTCCTTCTCGAAATACTGCCGGTATTCCTTGTAGGTGGTCGAGCCGATGCAGCGCAGCCCGCCCGAGGCGAGCGCCGGCTTCAGCAGGTTGGAGGCGTCCATCGCCCCGCCCGAGGTCGCGCCGGCGCCGATCACCGTATGGATCTCGTCGATGAACATGATCGCCTTGGGATGGGCCTCGATCTCTTTCATCACCTGCTTCAGGCGCTCTTCGAAATCGCCGCGATAGCGCGTGCCGGCGAGCAGCGTCCCCATGTCGAGCGAGAACACCGTCGCGTCCTCGAGCACCTCCGGCACCTCGCCGCGGATGATTTTGAGCGCCAGCCCCTCCGCGATCGCGGTCTTGCCGACGCCGGGATCGCCGACCAGCAGCGGGTTGTTCTTCTGCCGGCGGCACAGGATCTGGATCGTGCGCTGCACCTCGGCCTCGCGGCCGATCAGGGGATCGATGCGCCCGTCGCGGGCCTTGCGGTTGAGATTGACGCAATAGGCCTCGAGCGCGCTTTCCTTCTTCTTCTTGTCCTTGTCGGCGTCGCCGGCGGCCGGATCGGCCCGCGAATCGCGCTGCTGCTCCGGCTCCTCATCGGCGCCCCGCACCGGCCTCGTCTCGCTCGCGCCGGGGCGCTTGGCGATGCCATGGCTGATGTAGTTGACCGCGTCGTAGCGGGTCATGTCCTGCTCCTGCAGGAAATAGGCGGCATGGCTCTCGCGCTCGGCGAACATCGCGACCAGCACATTGGCGCCGGTCACCTCCTCGCGGCCCGAGGATTGGACATGGATCACGGCGCGCTGGATCACGCGCTGGAACCCCGCCGTCGGCTTGGAATCGTCGCGCCCGTCGGTGACGAGATTGGTCAGCTCCGCGTCGATATAGTCGACGAGGTTGCGCCGCAGCGTGTCGAGATCGACGCTGCAGGCGCGCATCACCGCTGCGGCGTCCTGATCGTCGACCAGCGCGAGCAGGAGATGCTCCAGCGTCGCATATTCATGATGGCGTTCATTCGCGAGGGCCAGGGCCCGGTGAAGCGCCTGTTCGAGACTGCGCGAGAAACTCGGCACTGATAGCGCTCCTATGTCGATTCCAGAGAGGTATTCGAATCCAAGACTACTTCTTCTCCATCACGCATTGGAGCGGATGCATGTGCTTTCGCGCAAGGTCCATCACCAGGGTGACCTTCGTTTCGGCGACCTCGTAGGTAAAAACGCCGCATTCCCCGACGCCATTCTGATGCACATGCATCATGATCTGCGTGGCTTCCGCGCGGTCCTTGTTGAAGAAGCGCTCGAGGACGTGGACCACGAACTCCATCGGCGTGTAATCGTCGTTCAGCAGCAGCACCCGGTAGAGATTGGGCTTGCGGGTGCGGGTCCGGGTCAGGACGGCCGTTCCGGCGCCTTCGCGCCCGCCATCGGGGGGACCGGCCGGACCCTTGGGCCGATCGGCCAGGCGCAGCGGCGTCCGCCCGGCATCGCCGCCGGCGGGGCCCGCACCCGTCACATCTGCCTTGTTCGTCACCACTGACACGCGCGACTCCGCTTCGGTTCGTAAGCCGACATAATGCGTCGCATCGGAATTTACAGACCTCCGCCTCGCTTCGCCAGTCCGTTTGCAGCGGGTACTGACGCGCGATGCCGGCGGCCGGCGGGTTGACCGCAGCCTCGGCCCAGCCCTAAGCCCGCTGCTGCAGGAGAGCTGGAACATCGTCATGAACGCGAACGCCATCGTCACCATCGGCGCCGACCTCGCCCGGCCCGTGCGCTTCGGCAACCGCCTGCCGCTGGCCCTGATCGCGGGGCCCTGCCAGATGGAAAGCCGCGACCACGCGCTCGAAATGGCGCTGGCGCTGAAGGAGATCGCCGAGAAGCTCGGCATCGGCCTGGTCTTCAAGACCTCCTTCGACAAGGCCAACAGGACGAGCGCCAAGGGCCAGCGCGGCATGGGGCTGCAGGCCGCGCTGCCGGTCTTCGCGGAGATCCGCGAGCGCACCGGGCTGCCCGTGCTGACGGACGTGCACGACGCCGCCCAATGCGCCCCGGTGGCCGAGATCGTCGACGTGCTGCAGATCCCCGCCTTCCTCTGCCGCCAGACCGATCTGCTGCTCGCCGCCGCCGCCACCGGGCGGGTCGTCAACGTCAAGAAGGGCCAGTTCCTGGCGCCCTGGGACATGGTCAATGTCGCCGCCAAGGTCACCGAGGCCGGTAACCCCAATGTGATGCTGACAGAGCGCGGCGCCTCCTTCGGCTACAACACGCTGGTCTCCGACATGCGCGCCTTGCCGATCATGGCCGAGATCGGCGCCCCCGTGATCTTCGACGCCACCCATTCGGTGCAGCAGCCCGGTGGCAAGGGCTCCTCCTCCGGCGGCCAGCGCGAATTCGTCCCCGTCCTCGCCCGTGCGGCGGTCGCGGTGGGCGTCGCCGGCGTGTTCGTCGAGACCCATCCCGACCCCGACCGGGCCCCCTCGGACGGGCCGAACATGGTCCCTCTCGCGCAGTTCCCTGCGCTGATCGCAGAGCTGCAAAGCTTTGATCGCCTTGCCAAGGCTCTGCCGCAGCCTAGGCTGGCGCATGCCTGATGCGCCCGCCGCCGTCCCGCCCGATCCCGCCAGACCGGACATCGCCCAGCTGCGCCGCCTGATCCTGGTGCTCGGCGCCTGCGGCTTCGCCTCCACCTTCACCATGCGCATCGTCGACCCGCTGGTGCCGACCCTGGCCGAGGCCTATGGCCGCACCATCGTCGAGGTGGCGGCGATGGCGACCGGCTTCTCCTTCTCCTACGCCATCGGCCAGCCCTTTCTCGGACCGATCGCCGATTCCGTCGGCAAGCTCCGCACGATCTCGGTGTGCCTCGGGCTCTTGGCGCTGCTCTCGGTTCTGGCGGCGCTGTCGGCGAGCTTCGAAATGCTGACCGTGGTGCGCGCCGCGACGGGTATCGCCGCGGGCGGCGTCATCCCCATCGCCATGGCCGCGATCGGCGATCGCGCCCCGATGGCGGAGCGCCAGATCATGCTCGGCCGCTTCCTCGTGCTGATGATCGTCGGCCAGATGGCGGGCGCCGCCTGCTCGGGGCTGATCGCGGAATATGTCGGCTGGCGCGGCGTTTTCGTCGCGGCGGGCAGCATCGCGGCGCTGGCGGCGCTGCTCGTCGTCTTCATCCTGAAGCCCCGGCCGGATGCGAGGCGCGCTCCGCTCAGCTTCAAGGGCGCTATCGCCAATTACGCCGCCGTCTTCGCCAATCCGCGCACGAAACTGCTCTATGGCCTCGTCATCACCGAAGGCAGTTTGATCTTCGGGATGCCGCCCTATGTCGCGGCTATTTTGCAGGAGCGCTCCGGCATCGGCCCCTCTCTGGCGGGGCTGGTGATCGCCGGAACGGGCGTCGGCGGCATCCTCTACGGCATCCTCACCCGCATCCTGGTCGAGCGGCTCGGGCCGGCGCGCATGGCGGTGCTGGGCGGGGCGCTGATGGCGACCGGCTATGTCCTGTTCTCGCTGCCCTTCCTGCCCTGGTGGACGGCGATGGGCTTCTTCGTGTTGAACGGCTTCGGCTTCTTCCTGATGCACGGCACCTTCCAGGCCCAGGCGACCGAGCTCGCCCCCACGGCGCGCGGCTCGGCCGTGGCGCTCTTCGCCTGCGTCCTGTTCCTGGGCCACGCCATCGGCCCGGTGGCCATGGGTGCGGCGCTGCACCTGCTCGGATCGACCGGGGCGATCCTGCTCTTCGCCTGCGGCATCGGCCTGCTCGGCTTCATGACCCCGCGGATCATGCCGCTCGGCCAGCGCCGCTGAAGGCTCAGCGGCCGCGATAGGGTGCGACGCCCTGGTCGGGGATCCAGACGCCCTTGGGCGGCTCGCCCGTCTGCCAGAACACGTCGATCGGGATGCCGCCGCGCGGATACCAATAGCCGCCGATGCGGAACCAGGTCGGCTGCAGCAGCTCGACCAGCGTCTTGCCGATCCCGACCGTGCAATCCTCGTGGAACGCGCCATGGTTGCGGAAGGCGCCGAGATAGAGCTTGAGCGATTTCGACTCGACCAGCCACTCCCCCGGCAGATAGTCGATCACCAGGATGCCGAAATCCGGCTGGCCGGTCACAGGGCAGATCGAGGTGAATTCGGGGCAGGTGAAGCGGGCGAGATAGCCGGTGCCGGGATGCGGGTTCGGCACGCGGTCGAGCCTGGCCTCGGCGGGCGAGGCCGGCAGCGCGGACATCTGCCCGAGCTGAAGGGTGGCGGCATCGAGGGTCATCCAGAGATCTCCAGGCCGCGCGCGGTGAGTGTTTTGCCCGCGCGGTGACGGTTTCGTTTCGGGAGGCTTTACCGATCGCCTTCGCGAAACGCTACCCACCCCTTCCCGTGCCCGCCCCGCTTGGCTAGAAGCGGGCATCTCTTCAGCCTCCGGAGCCCTCTCATGACCGCGATCATCGACGTTATCGGCCGCCAGATCCTCGACAGCCGCGGCAACCCCACCGTCGAGGTCGATGTCGTGCTCGAGGATGGCTCGATGGGCCGGGCGGCCGTGCCGTCGGGCGCCTCCACCGGAGCGCATGAGGCGGTCGAGCTGCGCGACGGCGACAAGAGCCGCTATCTCGGCAAGGGCGTGCTGAAGGCGGTCGAATCCGTCAATGTCGCGATCGCCGAGGCGATCGTCGCGATGGACGCCGAGGACCAGACGCTGATCGACCAGACCATGATCGATCTCGACGGCACCGCCAACAAGAGCAAGCTCGGCGCCAACGCCATTCTCGGCGTCTCGCTCGCGGTCGCCAAGGCGGCGGCGGAAGCCTCCGGCCTGCCGCTCTACCGCTATGTCGGCGGCACCGCCGCCAGGCTGCTGCCGGTCCCGATGATGAACATCGTCAATGGCGGCGCCCATGCCGACAACCCGATCGATTTCCAGGAATTCATGATCATGCCGATCGGCGCACCCTCCTTCTCGGAGGGGCTGCGCATGGGGTCGGAGATCTTCCACACGCTGAAGAAGGCGCTGCACGACGCCGGCCACAACACCAATGTTGGCGACGAGGGCGGCTTCGCCCCCAATCTGAAATCGGCCGAGGCGGCGCTGGATTTCGTGATGCAGGCGGTGGAGAAGGCCGGCTACAAGCCGGGCGAGGACATCGCCATCGCGCTCGATTGTGCGGCGACCGAGTTCTTCAAGGACGGTGCCTATGTCTATGAGGGCGAGCGCAAGACGCGCGATCCCAAGGCGCAGGCGAAATACCTCGCCAGGCTGGTCGGCAGCTACCCCATCGTCTCGATCGAGGATGGCATGGCCGAGGATGACTGGGACGGCTGGAAGGCGCTGACCGACCTCGTCGGCTCGAAATGCCAGCTGGTCGGCGACGACCTCTTCGTCACGAATGTCACGCGCCTCTCGCAGGGCATCAAGGCGAAGACCGCCAATTCGATCCTGGTGAAGGTCAACCAGATCGGCTCGCTCACCGAGACGCTGGCCGCCGTCGAGATGGCGCAGCGCGCCGGCTATACCGCGGTGATGTCGCATCGCTCCGGCGAGACCGAGGATTCGACCATCGCCGATCTCGCGGTCGCGACCAATTGCGGGCAGATCAAGACCGGCTCGCTCGCCCGCTCGGACCGCACCGCCAAGTACAACCAGCTCCTGCGCATCGAGGAAGAGCTCGGCGCCCAGGCCCTCTATGCCGGGCGCGGCGCGCTCAAGGCCGTGGCCTGAGCGCTACCAGCGCGGCAGCAGGCCGGCAGCCTGGGCGACCGTCCAGGCCCCGGCCGCACCGACGGCGCCCGCGGCACCGCTGACCACCCCCCTCGCGCCGGCGACGGTGGCGGTGAGCGGCTTCTTCAGCGTCTCCAGGACGCCGGGATTCTCCGCCGGGCCGCGCTCCGCCGGCTCCGGCGGCCGGAGCATCGGCGGCTCGGCGGCGGCGACGAGTTCGCGCCGTCTGTCGCCGGCGAGCTTCACGCTCTCCGCCGGCTGCCGCTTGGCGACACGCGGCTGGGGCGCGCGCACCGCCGGCTGCTCAACGCCATCGCGCGACCAGTCGAGCCTCAGCGGCATGGCGAGCGCCGCCTGACGCCGCGACCCTGAACAGCTGCGCGAGATCCCGCCCCTGCTGCGGCTGAACGCCATGGCGCTGCTGCAGCTTGCCGTCGGGCGCGATCGCCGGAGCCCATGTGATCAGGCTCTCCGCCGGGGCGGATGCGCTCGCCGGGGCGCGCTCGGGCCCGGCCGCGAGCAGCGTCACCGCCGCGCCGGCCGCCGCCAGAACGAAAAGCCCCTGCAAGGCGAAGCGGCGCAGAATTCGGGGATGCAATCGGGAGGGCGCGCTGGCGATCATCTCGGTCCGGTCCTGGTGACGCTGCGACGAGACCGCCCCGCTCCGGCGCCAGAATGGCTGAAAAGCGGCGCGATCATGGCCGTGCACGACCCCTCGCCCCGGGCTGCGCTGCAAGGTCAGACCGGAGCCGGCTCCGGCCCGGTATAGCGCGCCCGCGGCCGGATCAGCCGGCCGGTCTCGATCTGCTCCAGCGCATGGGCGATCCAGCCCGTACAGCGCGCGGCGGCGAAGATCTGCAGCGGCGCGTCCTCCGGCAGCGACAATCTTTCGGCCAGGGCCGCGAGGGCGAAATCGATGTTCGGCGGCTGGCCGCACAGCGCCTGGGTCGAGCGGCGCGTCTCCTCGAGCCGATCCGGCAGCTCGAAGGCCGACAGCAGCGCTGCGCCGCGCGGATCGCCATCGGGATAGAGCGGATGGCCGAAGCCCGGCGGGGCCGCGCCCTGCGCCAACCGCGCCCGCACCGCGGGCTCGATGCCGATCCGCCCCGTCTCGGCCAGAAACCCCGCCACCCGCAGCGTCATCCCGCCATGCAGCGGGCCCGACAGCGCCGCGAGCCCGGCGAGCACGCTGGCCGCGAGCGAGGCGCCGGTCGAGGCCGCGACGCGGACGGCGAAGGTCGAGGCGTTGAGCTCATGATCGGCGAGCAGCACCAGCGCCCGGCGGATCAACTCGCAGCCGGCCGCGTCGCAGCCCCAGCCATGGCCGAGGCGCAGATGGATCGGCCCTTCGCCCGGCCCGCCCGCCACCGCATCGACGAGCGCATCCAGCACGGAGGCCGCTTCGAAATAAAGCGCGCGCGGGGTGCGCCCGGCGCTGGGCGGATCGGTCGCGGCGCGCGCCGCGATTGTGCCGAAGAGCCGCTGCAGCCCGCTACCCGGAGCGATCGGCGTCGCCAGCGTCGGGAAACGCGCATCGCCGCAGGCCCAGAGCAGGCGCGCCACATCCTCGAGCCGCGCCGTTCGCGCCAGCTCGGCCGCGTCCCGCCCCCGATACCACAGCCGCCCCTGAGTGATGGTGGTGATACTGGAGGCGAGCACCGGTTCGCCGAAGGAAATCGCCTCCTCGGCGATCGCCGCGCTGCGCCGGCCACGCGCCTTGCGCTGCTCCAGCTGCGCGACGTCGGAGCGCCGATACAGCCTGCGGCGCGGATCCTCGGGATCGTCGCGGGCCTCGATCCGGCCGCGGCTGACATAGGCGTACAGCGTCTGCGGCTTCAGCCGGAGCCGGTCCATCGCCTCCTGCGCCGTCAGCCACTCGCTCATCGCCATACATTGATTCACTTGTTCAAGATTGATTCTAGCGCCGCGCGCGCCGACCATCAAGCTGCAGATCGAGGAGAAGACGATGTCTGACGGGCTTGAGAATGTCGTGGCCGCGCATACCGTGCTGTCGGAGGTGGATGGCGCGGCCGGGCGGCTGGTCATCCGTGGGTTCGAGCTGGAGGTGCTGGCGGGCCGGCTCGGTGTCGCCGCCGCGGCCGAGCTGATGTTCTCGGGCTTCTTCGACGGGCTGCCCCGGGGGCCGGCCCTGGCCGAGGCGCTCGGCAAGGCGCGTGCGGCGGTCTTCACCGAAATCGGCGGCCTCGATGCCGGGCTGCTCGCGCTCTCGCCGATCGAGGCGGTGCGCGCGCTGATGGCGCGGCTCGAGGATGGCGACGATCTGGCGACCGCCTTGCGCTGGCTGGTCGCGCCGGCGGTCTTCACCCCGGCGGTGATCCGGGCCCGCGCCGGCCGCAAGCCGGTCGCGCCCGACCCTCATTTGCCCCATGCCGCCGATATTCTCCGCATGCTGCATGGCCGCCCGGCCGGCGCAGCCGAGGCCGCGGCGCTCGACGCCTATCTCGTCACCGTCTGCGATCACGGGCTGAACGCCTCGACCTTCGCGGCCCGTGTCGTGGCCTCCACCAGGGCCGGGCTCGGCTCCGCCGTGCTGGCGGGGCTGAGCGCGCTGAAGGGACCGCTGCATGGTGGGGCGCCGGGCCCGGTGATCGCCATGCTCGACGAGATCGGCGAGGCCGCCCGGGCGAGGCCCTGGCTGGAAGAGGCCCTGGCGCGGGGCGACCGGCTGATGGGCTTCGGCCACCGCATCTACCGGGTGCGCGATCCGCGCGCCGATGCGCTGAAGCGGGCGATCACCCGGCTCGATGCGGCCTCCGGCCGGCTGGCCTTCGCGGAGGCGGTCGAACAGGCGGCGCTGGCGATCCTGCGCGAGCGCAAGCCCGCCCGCTCCCTGCAGACCAATGTCGAATTCTACACCGCCCTGCTGCTGGAGGCGCTGGACTTCCCGCCCGACAGCTTCACCTGCGTCTTCGCGATGGGCCGGGTGATCGGCTGGCTGGCCCATGCGCAGGAGCAGATCGCCGGCGGGCGGCTGATCCGGCCGCAATCGGTCTATGTCGGCCCGACGCCGCAGCGCGCCGCCTGATCCAGCCTGAGCGGAGCGTCTGCCGCTCAGGCGCCGCGCGCATGCCCAAGCCCGAGCTTAAGGTATAGATCGGTGCTGCAGCGATGCCTGTCGAGAGCCGCCCTTCGGCTGTCGGATCGCCGCAGACAGCGAGCGCATGGATCAGATCGTCAAGGCCCCGACTCAGGATGCGCGGCGCGACCGGCTGCGCTGGCGCATGGCCTTCTTCGCCATGGCCGGCGCGATGATCATCTTCGGCGCGAATTTCGCGGTCAGCCGCCATGCCGTGCTGAACGGCCTGAGCTCGCATGATCTCCTGGCCCTGCGCTTCCTCACCGCCGGCCTGCTGCTGCTGCCGAGCTTCCTGGCCGCAGGGGGGCTGAAGGATTGCGGCGGCGTCGGCTGGGTCCGCGGGCTGGTGCTGGCCGCGATGAGCGGCTTCCCGATGAGCTATCTGCTGCTCACCGGCCTGACCTATGCGCCGGCGGCGCATGGCGCGACCATCGGCCCGGGCACCGTCACCGTGATCGGCGTGATCGGCGGCGTCGTTCTGTTCGGCGCGGCGCTGACGCGGCAGCTGGTGCTGGGCGTCTTCGCGGTGCTCGCCGGCCTCGCCTGCCTCGCCATCGCCGGCACCACCAACACCAACCCGACCATCCTGCTCGGCGATCTCTGCTTTCTCGGCGTCGGCCTGCTCTGGGGCGGCTATCCCCTGGTCATCCAGATCTGGAAGGTCAACGGGCTGAAGGCGACGGCGATCGTCTCGGTGCTGTCGATGCTCTATCTGCCGTTCTACGCGCTGTTCTTCTTCCGCGGCTTCGACGTCGCGCCCTGGTGGGTGATCATCGCCCATGGCATCAATCAGGGCGTGCTCAACGTGGTGATGGGGCTGTGGATCTGGGCCTGGGCGACGCCGATCCTCGGCCCGGCCGTGGTCGGGCGTTTCCCGCCGACGATTCCCGTGGTCGGGACCATCCTGGCCGTGCCGATCCTCGGCGAGATCCCGACCGGGCTGCAGGTCGCCGGCATCACCCTGATCATCGGCGGGCTCTTCGTCGCCTCCTGGCGCTCAGCGCGCGCCGCGCGTTAGCCGCATCAGCGCCAGGTTCCAGCCGATGCAGATGGCGAGGCCGAGCGACAGCGCCAGGCCGGAGCCGAGCGGCAGCGCCGCCAGATGCACCGCCGCCAGCGCGACGCCGAAGCCGATCAGCGCCAGCGCGCCATTGGCCATCACGGCGGCGGTGGCGGGCCCGCCGATCCGCGGCTGCAGCATCACGATCAGGCTCGAGAGCACGATCGGCAGCGCCGCCAGCGAGCCCGACCATGTCGGCCCGACATGCGAGCTCAGCGTCGTCACCGTGCCCGCCAGCGCCGCGACGAAGGCGGCGCGCATCGGGATCAGATACCAGGGCCGCTCCGGCGGCTGCTTCGGACGCGCCGCGAGATAGGGCCGGAACATCAGGTGCAGCCCGCCATAGACCGCCACCGTCGCCGCCAGCAGCACGGGGAAGGACGGCGCCAGGGCCCGCAGCAGGAGCAACGTCGCGATCCAGGCCGCCAAGGCGGCCGCCAGGCACAGCGCCGTGCCGAAACGCTGCGCCAAAAAAACATAGGCGAAGCTCAGCCCGGCATTGGCTAGGTTGGAGGCCATGCTGCCGAGTGCCCCCTGCGCGATGAAGGCGGCGTCGTGATCGAGCGCCAGGAAGACATAGACCGGCCCGGCCGAGATCGGCAGCGTCGCGATCATCGCGGCGATCATCGGCCCGCTGCGCTCGGCCAGCAGCGAGCAGCCGACGACGACGGCCGCGGCCGTCGCCATCTTGAGCGCCAGCATCACCAGCCAGGGATCGATCACGCCGGCTCGCCCCGGGCCCAGCCTTCCTTGGTCTCGGCGACGAAGTCGGCCAGCCGCCCCTGCGCGATCGCGGCGCGCAGCCCCGCCATCAGCTCCTGGTAATAGGCGAGGTTCACCCAGGTCAGCAGCATCTTGCCGAGCATTTCCTCGGCCTTGACCAGATGATGCAGATAGGCCCGGGCATAGCTATTGGCGGCGGGGCAGGAGGAGCGCTCGTCGATCGGCCGCGGATCCTCGGCGTGCTTGGCGTTCTTCAGGTTCATCCGGCCGAAGCGGGTGAAGATCTGGCCATGGCGGCCGGCCCGCGTCGGCATCACGCAGTCGAACATGTCGACCCCGCGCAGCACCGCCTCGACCAGATCATCGGGCGTGCCGACGCCCATCAGATAGCGCGGCTTCTCCTGCGGCAGATGCGGCTCCACCGTCTCGATCATCGCCAGCATGATCTCCTGCGGCTCGCCGACCGCGAGCCCACCGATCGCATAGCCCTTCAGATCCATCGCCACGAGTTCGCGCGCGCTCTCGACCCGCAGCGCCGGCACGGCCCCGCCCTGGACGATGCCGAACAGCGCCCGGCCGGCCGGATTGCCGAAGGCCGCCTTGCAGCGATCGGCCCAGCGCAGCGACAGGCGCATCGCCTTCTCCGCCACTCTGTCCTCGCAGGGCAGCGAGACGCATTCGTCGAGCTGCATCACGATGTCGGACCCCAGCAGGTTCTGGATCTCGACCGAGCGCTCGGGCGTCAGCACATGTTTGGAGCCGTCGATATGCGATTGGAAGGTGACCCCCTCCTCCGTCAGCTTGCGCAGCTGCGACAGTGACATCACCTGAAAGCCGCCGGAATCGGTGAGGATCGGATGCGGCCAGTTCATGAAGCGGTGCAGCCCGCCCAGCCGCGCCACCCGTTCCGCGCCCGGGCGCAGCATCAGGTGATAGGTGTTGCCGAGCACGACGTCGGCGCCGAGCGCCCGCACCTGCTCCGGATACATGCCCTTGACGGTCGCGGCCGTCCCCACCGGCATGAAGGCCGGCGTGCGGATGGTGCCGCGCGGCATGCGGATTTCGCCGGTGCGGGCCGCGCCGTCCCGCCCGAGCAGATGAAAGCAGAATTCCGTGGTCATGCCGCGGGCTTAGCCCGAAGCGCGGCCGCGCAAAAGAGCGGCCGCGCCATCGCCGCCATGCGCTGCCGGCTCAGCCCAGCGCCGCCGCATAGAGCTCCGGCTTGAAGCCGACGAGGCGCCGCTCGCCGAGATCGAGCACCGGGCGCTTGATCAGCGACGGGTTGGCCAGCATCAGCGCCACGGCCTTCTCGGCGTCGAGCCCGGTCTTCTCCGCCTCCGGCAGCGCGCGGAAGCTGGTGCCGGCGCGGTTCAGCACCGTCTCCCAGCCATGTTCGGCGACCCACCCCAGAAGCCGCGTCTTGTCGATGCCGCTCGCCTTGTAGTCGTGGAAGACATGGACGATGCCGCGCTGCTCCAGCCAGGCCCGCGCCTTCTTCATCGTGTCGCAATTCTTGATGCCGTAGATGGTGATCGCCATGCCGTGTCCTCAGGCCTCGCTCTTGCGGATCTTGTCATAACGCTTGACCACCCGCTCCCGCCTCAGGCGCGTCAGCCGCTCGGTCCAGAAAATGCCGTCGAGCTGGTCGATCTCATGCTGCAGGCAGATCGCCAGCAGCCCTTGCGCCTCCGCGACATGCTCCCGCCCGTCGAGATCGTGATAGCGCAGCGTGATCGCCGCCGGCCGCTCCACCTCATCGGTCACGCCCGGCATCGAGACGCTGCCCTCGACATGGCGGATGCGCTCCGGCGAGGCCTCGACCACCCGTGGATTGACGTAGACCCGCAGCGCGTCGTCCGGAAGGTCCAGCACCACCAGTCGCAGCGCGATCCCGCAATGCGGCGCGGTGATGCCGATGCCGGGCGCCGCCCGCATCGTCTCCGCCAGATCCTGCGCCAGAGCCCGCAGCCCTTCGTCGAAGGCGGTGACCGGGCGCGCCGCCTGCCGCAGCCGCGGATCGGGAAAGCGGATGATCGGCAGCGGCGGCATGTGCTCTCTCAGCGCCCGGTGACGGACACGCCGATCAGCAGCGGATGCAGCCAGAAAGCGAAGAGCCCATAAGCGACGAGGCCGATGGCGATGGCGATGACGTCGTTGCGCCCGAAACCGGGCGTTCCGCCCGCGGCGAGCTGCGCCGCCGCCTCCGGCCGCCGCTTGGCCGAGATGCGCGCCATCACCGCCCAGGCGAGGAAGGAGCCGAAGAGCAGCATGCTGCCGAGATCGCCATTGGCGATGAGATGGGCGCTCGCCCAGATCTTGACCGCCAGCAGCATGGGATGCCGCGCGGCGGCCTTGATCCGGCCGGGCAGATAGAGCGAGGCGACGAGAATGAAGATCGGCAGATTGAGCAGCGCCGCGACATGGCGGGTGAAGGCCGGCGGCTCCCAGACAGGGATATAGCCATTGGCGCGATAGGCGCCGAAACCATAGACGATCAGCACGAAGCCGAGCAGCGAGACGAGGCTGTAGAGCGCCTTGTAGCCACCATCGCCGAAGCGCGCGATCAACCCGGCGCGTAAATCCCGCTTCATCGAGACGGCATGCCCGCCGAGAAACAGGATGAGTCCGAGCACCAACAGCAGCATCGTCGCGATTCCCCAGCTTGGAACGGGTCGAGACCATGCCGTCATCCCGGCGGGTTTGGCCAGAGGGCGTTTCGGCGCGGAGCGCGCGGGCCGGGAGGCGGCAGGGGCTCGTCGACGGCGCGCAGCGCCACCTCACATCGCGGCGGCGAGTTCGGCGAGTTTCGCGATGGTGTTCATGTTGCGGGCCGTGCCGCTCGCCGCGGCCGGGATCGCGAGCTTCGAGCGGCCCATGCCCGCGCCATAAGCCACATAGATTTCGCGCTTGCCCAGGCGGACCTCTTCATCCTGTCGGCCCTTCAGCCTCTGCAACGTATCGGCGGGCGGCGCGGCATCCAGGCATATCGCGACCGTCCGGTCCGGGGGCGCGTCAGGGAATGGGTTGGCCTCGAAAATGTGCCTGATCTCGTCGGCGCTGCGGATGACGACCCCGACCGGCCGGCCGGCATGAATCAGCAGACGCTCCTCGAGCGCGGCCTTGACCTCACGCTCGGAGCCTGCGGCCGAGAAGACGACATTGCCGCTGGCGATATAGGTCCGGACGGCCTGGAAGCCGGCTGCCTCGCACATCGCCTTCAACGCGGCCATCGGCAACCGGCCCGTCCCGCCGACATTTATCGCCCGCAGCAGAGCGACATAGACGGTCATGTAAGCGCGCCTTCCGTCGAGGCAGCGGCGCGCGATCCGGCAGAGGTCACGGCAGGCCGGGTAGGATCGACGCCGCGCGCCGACGGCCCCCGCCTCACTTCCCGCGATCGGGTTTCGCCATCTCTCGCCGATGACGGATTCGCGTCGTGCAAACTGGCCGTTTCAAGCCTCATCGCCTTGTCTGCGCCATTCTACCTTGGCCGATGCTCAAATCGTCCGAGCTATACCGTCATAGGCGTTTTCTGCCAATCGGCGACAAGCCCAGCGGCTCGAACCCTTCTAGGAAAATTGTAAGCTTCGTGCTACATATTCGGTCAATCGGTCGTGCGAAGGTTGCAAATGCCGACACCTCACAATCCTCCCGCCGCGGTACGGCGCGCGCTGTGCAAGCTTGGCTCGGACATCCGCGATGCCCGTCGGCGTCGGCGGCTGCCCATGTCCGTCGTGGCCGAACGAGCCTTCACGTCGCGTTCGACCCTCCAGAAGATAGAGGCGGGCGACAGCGGCGTCAGTATCGGGATCTATGCCGGCGTCCTTCAGGCGCTCGGTCTCCTCGACGGATTGGGCGAGATCGCCGATATCGCCAACGACAGCGTCGGGCAGGCGCTGTCCAGCGCCGCATTGCCGAAGCACGCCCACCCCAAGCGATCGACTGGCGCGCCGCGCGATGGCTGATTTCGAGGTTCATCTCGACCGTGCCGGCCACACGCGACCGATCGGACTTGCGCGGAGCAACCGCGTCCGCGGCGCCGAGACCATCATGTTCGAATATGACCGCGCATGGCTCGAAGACCCGGATCGCTTCTCGCTGGAGCCGGCTCTAGCCCTGACACGCGGCGCCTTCGCGCCGCCCGCTGGTCTCGCGACCTTTGGCTCCATCGGCGATTCTGCACCCGACAGCTGGGCCGCCGCCTCATGCAACGCTCGGAGCGGCGTAGCGCCGATCGCGATGGCCGCGCCGTGCGCAGTCTGGCCGAAAGCGACTACCTGCTCGGCGTTGCCGACGAGACGAGGCTTGGCGCCCTTCGCTTCCGCTGGATTGGCGAAGAACATTTTCAAGCGCCGATCCGCGCCGGTGTGCCCGCCCTCATCGACCTCGGCCGACTGCTCCAGATCACCGAACGCATCCTGCGCGACGATGAAACCGATGAGGATCTCGAACTCATCTTCGCGCCCGGCTCATCGCTCGGCGGAGCACGGCCCAAAGCGTCGGTGGTTGACCAGCATGGTCATCTCTCGATCGCCAAATTCCCCAGGGAGACCGACGACTATAGCATGGAGACATGGGAGGAGATCGCCCTGCGACTGGCCGGCCGGGCCGGCATCGCCACGCCGATCCACGAACTGATCGATGTCGCCGGCAAGAAGGTCATGCTGTCCCGGCGCTTCGACCGCGACGGCGCGGTCCGGATCCCCTTCCTCTCGGCCATGGCGATGATGGGCGCCAAGGATGGCGAGCGCGGCAGCTATCCCGAGATCGTCGATGCTCTGGCCGAGCACGGCGCCCAGGGGAAGACCGATGCCCACGCCCTTTATCGCCGCGTCGTCTTCAATGTGTTGATCTCCAATGTCGACGATCATCTGCGCAATCACGGCTTCCTCTGGCTCGGCAAGGCCGGATGGTCGCTATCCCCCGCCTATGACCTCAATCCTGTGCCGACTGACATCAAGGCGCGGGTGTTGACGACCAACATCGACCTCGATGAGGGCACCTGTTCGCTCGACCTGCTGGAGGAGGCCTCGGAGTTCTTCGCCCTGACGCTGGCGCAAGCTCGCAGGATCATCAAAGACGTGGCCACCGTGACCGCAACCTGGCGCCAGACCGCGAAGGCGGTCGGCGCACGGTCGGCCGAGATCAACCGTATGGCCAGCGCCTTCGAGCATGGCAGCCCCGTCAACGCCACCACCGTCGGCCTGGACGTCGCGGATATCGAAACCCGTGGCATTCGCGAGGTGCTTCAAACGTCGGCGCCGCCTATGGCGCATGATCCATTCTCGATGCGCACCTGACTCTGCTTCGGCGAGCAGATGCGCGATGCGATGAAGCGCCGCCGCGAGCATCTCATCGGCCGGCACGATGCCGCCCGTCAGCCGGATGGGGGCATCACCTGTCGTCGCGATCGTGTTTCCACCCTGCGCGAGCACGAGGTCGCCCACGTCGGCGGCGAACTTGCTGCGGCGAAGGGCCTGCCGTTCTGAGCGGCAAGGACAGCGAGACGGCCAGCGGCATCGTGCGGGCCGGATCAAAGTCTCGGCAGTTGGAACGGCGGCCGGGTTGGGGCTGTAGCTGTCACCCGACCGCCTACGCGCCACGATTGACTTCGCTGCCCCCATACCCTAAACCTACACCCAACGTCAGGTTCAGGAAGCGGTGCATTTGTCCTCCCTCATGCAGATCGGTGAGCTGTCGGAGCGCGCGAAGGTCAGCCATCGCACGATCCATTACTACGAGCGGCTCGGATTGGTGAAACCGGCCGAGCGCGAGGGCGTGGGCTATCGCTATTATGACGAGGTCTCGGTCAAACGGCTGGAGAAGATCGCGGCGCTGAAGCGCCTGGGCCTGAGCCTCGACGAGATCGCCGCCGTCATCGACCTCTATTTCGAGGAGGCGAGCGGCATCAAGGGCAAGGAAAAGGTGCTGGAGATCCTTCAGGCGCAGCTCGCCAAGGCCGATGCCCAACTCTCCGAGCTCACCGAGTTCAAGCGCGACGTGGAAACGAACATTGCCCGGATGCAGGCCCTGATCGCGGAAGCGAAGCAGGGATAAGAGCGAGGACGGGGATCGATGTCCCATCAATCTACAGCTGACGTCATGTTACGATCTGACCCGGGCCGCCTCACCGGCCGCCATGTCGCGCTGCTGGCGCTCCTGATGGCCTGCGGCTTCATCGTGGTCGGGCAGCTCTACATCACCATCCCGATGATCGCCGGCATCGCCGCCGGCTTCGACATCGCGCCTCGACATGCGAGCCTGATCGGCACGGCCTTCGGCGTGGCCTATGCCGCCGGCTTCCTGCTCCTCGGCCCTCTCTCCGATCGCTATGGCCGCAAGCGCATGCTGCTGATCGGTCTCGTGATGACGGCTGTCGCGACGGCGCTGGTCGGCATCGCCGGCAGCTTCGGTCTGCTTCTGGCCGGTCGGGCGGCTCAAGGGCTCGCGGCCTCGATCTTTCCGCCGGTCGCCCTCTCGCTCGTCACGGAAGAATTGCCGCCGGCCCAACGCCCGCTCGGCGTGTCTCTGATGAGCTTCGCCTTCCTCGGGGCCGCCCCCTTGTCGCAACTCTTCGCGGTCCAGACTGGCGGCAGCCTGTCCGTCATCATGTTGGCGCTTGCGCCGCTCTATCTGCTCGGCGCGCTGGGTCTCCATCTCGTCGTCGCGTCGAAGCACGCCGCGCCCCTCGCCGGCAATGCCGCAGACGGCGATCGTTTCACGTCGCTTTTGGGCGATCGAGGCATCGTCGCGGCCTGGGTGGCAGCCGTCACCGTGCTGTTCGGCTTCGTCTCCTTCTACAGCGGTCTGGAGCTGTTCAGCCCGGGCATCGGGGTCGATCTGCAAACGGTGCGTCTGATCGGCCTGCCGCCGCTGCTGCTCAGTTTCGCGGCCGCGCCGGTGACACGACGCTTCGGCGCTCCGGTCACGGCCCGTCTCGGCCTTGCGCTGGCGGCGCTGGCGATCGGCATCGGAGCCTTTGCTTCGCCCGGCGCGGTCATCCTGGCCAGCGCCACCCTCTCGGCAGGCGTCGCCTTCGCCGTTCCCGGCCTGATCGCGACCGTCGCCGGACGCGCGACCAACGCCAATCGCGGCCTCGCTCTGGCCATCTACAGTTTCGCGCTGTTCCTCGGGGCCAGCTTCGCGCCGCCGGTCGCCCAGGCTCTCGCCGGGATCGGCATCGTCCCGCTCCTGCTGCTGCCAGCCGCGTTGCTGCTGACGGCCATCCTCGTCCTTACCCTCGGCATAAGCCGGCCTCGCCCCTCTCGCTCGCGCTGAAGGAGACCTCGCCATGCCCCGCATCCGCCCCGCCACCCTGCTCGCCGCCTTCGCCATCGTCGCAGGCAGCGCCGCCACCATCGCGCTGGCAGACACACAGAAAGGAAAAGCCATGCCGACTTCCATCACCGCATCGCAGCCCGCCGCGACGATCGCCAACGCATTCATGCCGGACGGCTATCGCGAGATTGCCCGCCGCGCCGTCAGCGTCGATCGGCAAAAGGCGGAACTCGTCCGCTATGAGCGGGTGGACCGCCGCAACGCTGGGCTCGGCGGCGAGCATTTCAGCACGGTGATTAGCCATGACGGCCGCCTCAAGGGTTTCGCCCGCATCGACCTCGATTTGGTCGGCGGTCGGCTGCCTTCGCGCGAGGACACGCAGGCCATCGCCATGGATTTCCTGCGCAAGGCCGCGCCGGACCTGCTGACAGGCCTGAAGATCAGTTGGATCGAGCCGCATGACGAGCCGCTGCGCGTCACCCGCAATGGCCGCACGGAAGATCTGAGCCTGACCGGCATGAAGGTGAAGATGCGCAACAGCGCCGATGGTCTCTGGATGTGGGTCATCGTCGGAGCCGACCGCAAGGTCATGGTGTTCGAGCGCGACATCGACTGGATCCCCTTCCCCGGCCGTCGCGGCACGGAAAAATGGCTGCACGATTCCTGGCTCGTCGAAAACGGCCACGCGCTGCGCGCCGCGGAATAATCAGCCGACGACCGATTATTCCCGACCCTCGATGTGCAGGAAGCAGCGATCCGAAGAGAGAACCGCGAACCTGCGGGCGCGGCGCCGTTCGCGACAGCTTGACCGTCGACCGCCATCTATCGCATTCGGGCCGTCGATAGCAGGGTTTGCCCGGTGATCGACGACGAAACACGTCGCGAAAAGCTGCTTGGCCTCAGCTCGTTGTAGAGAGCTATCGGCGGCAATCGACGGCGCTCGACCAGGCCCGTCTCACTCCCACTCGATCGTGCCCGGCGGCTTGCTCGTCACGTCGTAGACGACACGGTTGATGCCTTTGACCTCGTTGATGATGCGGGTCGCGGTGCGGCCGAGGAAGGCCATGTCATAGGGGTAGAAATCCGCCGTCATCCCGTCGACCGAGGTCACGGCGCGCAGGGCGAGCACATGGTCATAGGTGCGGTAGTCGCCCATCACCCCGACGGTGCGGACCGGCAGCAGCACGGCGAAAGCCTGCCAGATCTGATCGTAGAGCCCGGCCTTGCGGATCTCCTCGAGATAGATCGCGTCGGCCTTGCGCAGGATGTCGAGCTTCTCGCGGGTGATCTCGCCCGGGCAGCGGATCGCCAGTCCGGGCCCCGGGAAGGGATGGCGGCCGACGAAGGCTTCCGGCAGGCCGAGCTCGCGGCCGAGCACCCTGACCTCGTCCTTGAACAGCTCGCGCAGCGGCTCCACGAGCTTCATCTTCATGCGCTCGGGCAGGCCGCCGACATTATGATGCGACTTGATCGTGACCGAGGGTCCGCCGGAGAAGGAGACGCTCTCGATCACATCGGGATAGAGCGTGCCCTGGGCCAGGAAATCCGCCCCGCCGAGCTTGCGCGCCTCCTCGTCGAAGACCTCGATGAAGAGCCGGCCGATGGTCTTGCGCTTGGCCTCGGGATCGGCGCCGCATTTGGCGAGCTCCGACAGGAAGAGCTCCTCCGCTTCGACATGGACCAGCGGGATGTTGTAGCTGTCGCGGAACAGCGTCACCACCTGCTCGGCCTCGGCCTGGCGCATCAGCCCGTGATCGACGAAGACGCAGGTCAGCTGGTCGCCGATCGCCTCATGGATCAGCACGGCGGCGACGGCGGAATCGACGCCGCCGGACAGGCCGCAGATCACGCGGCCGCCGCCGACCTGGTCCTGGATCTTCTTGATGGTCTCGGCGCGATAGGCCGACATGCTCCAATCCGGCGTGCAGCCGCAGATCTCCACCACGAAATTGCGCAGCAGCCTCGCCCCATCGGGCGTATGCACCACCTCGGGGTGGAACATGGTGGAATAGAAGCGCCGCTCCTCGTCGCTCGCCACCGCATAGGGGGCGTTTTCGGAGGTGGCCTTGACGGTGAAGCCGGCCGGCAGCTGCGTGACCCGGTCGCCATGGCTCATCCAGACGGGGTAGCGGCCGCCCTCCTCCCAGATGCCGGAGAACAGCGCCGAGGGTTTGACGATCTCGACATCGGCCCGGCCGAATTCGGCGGCATGCCCGCTCTCGACGCGCCCGCCCAGCTGCTCCGCCATCGTCTGCTGGCCATAGCAGATGCCGAGCACCGGCAGCCCCGAGGAGAACACCTCCTGCGGCGCGCGCGGGCTGCCCTCATCCGGGACCGAGGCCGGCCCGCCGGAGAAGATCACGCCCTTCGGCCGGATGCGCCGGAACGCCTCGGCGGCCGATTGGAACGGCGCGATCTCGCAATAGACACCGATCTCGCGCACGCGGCGCGCGATCAGCTGCGTCACCTGGCTGCCGAAATCGATGATGAGGATGGAGTCGTGGGTCTTTTCGCTCGTCATCCGGCTCGGTTAAGCCATCGCAGCCCGGCGCGCAACGGCCCCCGAGCTCGCAGCCGCCCGCGCCCTGCTCTCCGGCTCAGCCCGGCGCGCGCAGCACGCTGAGATAGAAGCCGTCGGTCCCGGTCCGCAGCGGCGAGAGCTGCAGCCCGTAGCGCGTGGCGAAGCCGGCGAGCAGGGCGAAATCCCCCTCCGGCGCCGCCAGCAGCGCGTCGATCGCCAGGCTGCTCAGCCCGGGCTGCCGCGCCAGCAGTGCCGCGATCGCCTGGTCGTTCTCCTCGGGCAGCAGCGAGCATGTGATGTAGGCGATCCGCCCGCCCGGCTTCACCAGCTTCGCGGCGCGGTCCAGCACCTGCGCCTGGTCCTTGATCCGCTCCGCCAGGGCGCCGGGCCGCACCCGCCATTTCGCGTCGGGATTGCGCCGCCAGGTGCCGGAGCCGGTGCAGGGCGCATCGACCAGCACCAGATCGACCTGCCCGGCCAGATCCTCCAGCGGCTCATGGCCGCGCGAGCGCGGGATTCGGATCTCGACGATGCCGGCGCCGGAGCGGCCGAGCCGCTCATGCAGCGGCGCCAGCCTGCGGCTGTCCAGATCGGTGGCGTAGAGGCGGCCCTGATTGTTCATCAGCGCCGCGAGCGCCAGGGTCTTGCCGCCGGCACCGGCGCAGAGATCGACCACCAGCTCGCCCGGCTGCGGCGCCGCCAGCAGCGTCACCAGCTGCGAGCCCTCGTCCTGGATCTCGAACCCGCCGGAGAAGAAGGCCGGCTCGGTCTGCAGCGAGGGGCCGCGCCCGTCATGGCCCGGCTGGAAGCGCAGCGCATCGGGCGACCAGGCGCCGGGCTCCGCCCCGAGATGCCGGAGTTCGTCCAGCAGCCGATCCCGGCTGGTCTTCAGCCGGTTGACGCGAATGTCGACGGGAGCGCGCATGGCCAGCGCCTGGCCCTCGCGCACCGCATCGGGGCCGAACGCCGCCGCCAGCGATGGCCAGAGCCATTCCGGCACGTCGGCCTGCACCCAATCGGGCGCCCGATCCAGCGCGAAACGCTCGAGCGCCGCCGCTTCCTCGGGCGACAGCGGCGCCGGCGCATGCTTCTCGCCGGTGCAGAGCTGGCCGATCTCGGCCGCACTGAGCCCGCGCAGCCCGACCAGCATGCCGAGCACCAGCGCGCGCGGGCTCTCCGCGCCCAATACATAGGCGCTGGAGGCGCGCCGGCGCAGCGCGTCATAGACCAGCGAGGCCACCGCCGCTCGGTCCTTCGACCCGGCGAAGCGCCGCGCCAGCCCCCAATCCTTCAGCGCGTCGGCGGCGGGGCGGCGGCGCTGGATCAGATCCTCCAGCACTTCGATGGCGGCGCTGAGGCGGGCGGCTGGGGTCATGGCGGCTTTCGTCTGGAATTCGTCGATTTCTAGGCTGCGACGAAAGGCTTGACGCCAAAGCCGCGACGGCGGAAGACGCGGCGGCCAGCCTGGCGGCGAGCTGCCCTGCCTCGCCCGGCCCCAACGCGTCGATGCCGGTCTTCCCGGAGCGATTCACCGTTTCGGCCGCAAGTGCAAGGCGCATTTGCGAGTCGGGGAAGCCCGGCCCGCAGGAACGGGATAGAGACCTCGATGATCAACGCCGCCCGCCTTACCCTCGCCGGCCTGCTCGCGCTCGCCCTCGCCGGCTGCGCCGCCACTCCGCAGCCCGACCTGACCCCGCCGCCCGCCAAGCGGCTGGACGCCAAGACGACGCTGGAAAACCGGCTCTGAGCGGGCGCCGCCATGCCGTTCAGGCGTAGCCGAGCGGCACTTCGGTCGTGTCCTTGATCTCTTCCATGACGAAGCTCGCGGCGACATCGACCATGTCGACGCGGGCGATCAGCTTCTGATAGAGCCGGTCATAGGCTGCGACATCGGTCACCCGGGCGCGCAGGATGTAGTCGATCTCGCCGGAGGTGCGATAGGCCCCCACGATCTCCGGCAGCGCCTGGATGGCGTCGCGAAAGCGCTGCGACCACTCGGCGCTGTGCTGCCCGGCGCGGATCCGGATCAGCACGGTCAGGCCGGCCTTCAGTCGCGCGGCGTCGAGCAGCGCCACCCGGCCTCGAATGATGCCCGCCTCCTCCAGCAGCTTGACCCGGCGCCAGCAGGCATTGCGCGACAGATTCACCCGCGAAGCGAGATCCTCGACGCTATGCGTCGAATCGCGCTGCAGCTCCCTGAGGATCGCCCGGTCGAATTCATCGATCGCCATGAAGCGGGATTCCATCTCACCAGATGCTCTCTCCGCGATAATTTATCCCAGGATTTGCCGAAGTCACCTGTGAAGTTGGGAAAGCTTCCGCCCGGCTTCGGGCATAATCTGCCGATCAGCAGGAGGCATCCATGGCAGAGCGCGGCGTCACCGACATCTTCACCCGGCATCCCGCTTCGGTGGGCGAGAGCTATACCGAGCATTTCGGCGTCGCCATCCGCTATTCCGGCCGGATGTTCGCGGCCGGTTTCTGCGCGCTGGTCCATGCCTTCCTGCCCTTCCTGTTCGAGAAGACGGCGAGCGGCATCGTGCGTCGCATGGTGGCCGATATGGACCGCCGCACCGGCACTCCGGCCGCCGCGCCGCAGATCGTCCCGGCGGAATAGGAGCCGGCCCGGTCAACGCAATGTCACATCCCGCCTCTTAAGCTGGACGCCTGAGGAGGAGATGCCGACATGACGCGATTTCTGGTTTCCGCCGTGCTCGCTTTGGGCACGGCCATGACGTTACCCGCACAGGCCCAGCCGGTGCCGACGCTGAACGGCGAACGCCCGCTGGTCATCGGCCATCGCGGTGCGCCCGGCACCCTGCCCGAGCATACGATCGAGGGCTATAGACTCGCCATCGCCCAGGGCGCCGATTTCATCGAGCCCGATCTGGTGTCGACCAAGGACGGGGTGCTCGTCGCGCGGCACGAGCCGATGCTCGGCGGCACCACCGATGTGGCGAGCCGGCCGGAATTCGCCGACCGGAAGACGACCCGCAAGGTCGACGGCGTCGACACCACCGACTGGTTCGCCGGCGACTTCACCCTCGCCGAAATCAAGACCCTGCGGGCGAAGCAGGCCTTCGCCGATCGCGACCAGTCGCATAACGGCCAATACGCGATCCCGACCCTGCAGGAGGTCATCGACCTCGCCAAGGCCGAAAGCGCCCGCACCGGTCGCGTCATCGGCATCTATCCCGAGACCAAGCACCCGATCTTCCACGCCGCCATCGGCCTGCCGCTCGAGGACCGGCTGCTCCAGGTGCTCAAGGCCGCGGGCTGGACGGCGAAGACCTCGCCCGTGATCATCCAGAGCTTCGAGACGGCTAATCTCAAATATCTCCGCGGCAAGACCGAGCTGCGGCTGGTGCAGCTGGTCGATGGCGACGGTGTCGACAAGGATGGCGCGGTCATTCTCGCGGCGCCCTATGACAAGCCCTATGATTTCGTCGTGACCGGCGACAAGCGCAGCTTCAAGGATCTGGTGACCGCCGAGGGGCTGAAGGAGATCAGGCGTTACGCCGACGGCGTCGGGCCCTGGAAACCCTATATCCTGCCCGGCAAGCAGGTGATCGAGAACGGCAAGCCGAAGGATCTCAACGGCGACGGCGCGATCGACGAGCGCGACAGGGTGCTCGGCGCGCCGAGCTCGCTGGTGAAGGACGCCCATGCGGCGGGGCTGTTCGTCCACACCTGGACCTTCCGCAGCGAGCCGAAGCGGCTGGCGTCCGATTTCAAGAACGATCCGGCGGCCGAGTACAAGGCCTTCTACGCGCTCGGCATCGACGGGCTGTTCTCGGATTTCCCCGAGGCTGCGGTGAAGGCGCGCGAGGCACGCTGAAGCCCGGCCAAATATGACGAAGGCCCAGCCGCTTTCGCGGCCGGGCCTCTGTCGACGCTTTGCGCCGTTCTACTGCCGCGAGCGCTGCATGGTCCAGAAGAGCAACATCGCTCGCAAGCCTTATGTCGTAATCAATCGCAGACTTCGCGCGTCCGCCTGACCTCGCCGCGCGGGGTCTCGCGGACCACCGTCTCGAGGCGGCAATCGCTGCGCACGCGACGACGCTCCCAGCGCTCGGCACGCTCCTCGCGACGGATCTCGCGCTCGATGGCGCGGTCGCGCGGTGAACGCGGGTCGACGGTCACGCCGCCCGGGCCGATTTCGAGTGTCTGGGCATAGGCGCCGCCGCCGGCCATCATCGCCGCGACGAGCGCAGGAATCATGATCTTCATGGATCTCTCCTCCGTTCGTGGCGGATGAACCGAGGAGAGAGCGAGATGTTCCGCCCTGCCCGCTCCTGCGTCCCCGGGACGCAGGGGCGGGATCAGTGCAGGATCTGGCTGAGGAAGAGCTTGGTGCGCTCGTGCTGCGGGTTCTTGAAGAACTCGTTGGGCTCGTTCGCCTCGACGATCTGGCCGGCATCCATGAAGATGACGCGGTCGGCCACCTGCCGGGCGAAGCCCATTTCATGGGTCACGCAGAGCATGGTCATGCCCTCATCCGCCAGCGAGACCATGGTGTCGAGCACCTCCTTGACCATCTCCGGATCGAGCGCCGAGGTCGGCTCGTCGAACAGCATGATCTTGGGGCTCATGCACAGGGACCGGGCGATGGCGACGCGCTGCTGCTGGCCGCCGGAGAGCTGGCCCGGATATTTCGCCGCCTGCTCGGGGATCTTGACCCGCGTGAGGTAGTGCATGGCGATCTCCTCCGCATCGCGCTTGGGCATTTTGCGGACCCAGATCGGCGCCAGCGTCAGGTTCTCGAGGATCGTCAGATGCGGGAACAGGTTGAAATGCTGGAACACCATGCCGACGTCGCGGCGGATCTCGTCGATCTTCTTGAGATCGTTGGTCAGCTCCGTCCCGTCGACGATGATCTGCCCCTTCTGGTGCTCCTCCAGCCGGTTGATGCAGCGGATCATGGTCGATTTGCCCGAGCCGGACGGGCCGCAGATCACGAGCTTTTCGCCGCGCGACACTTTCAGGTTGATGTCGCGCAGCACATGGAACTCGCCATACCATTTGTTGACGCCGATCATCTCGACGGCCGTGTCGGTATTCAGTGAGGTGACCTTGAGGGCCGCCGGACGGGTGCTGGTGGTTTCTGCCATGGCCATGAGGGCTGGTCCCTTTTTTCAACGCTTCTGACCGGCGGCAAGCCGCTGCTCGACCGAGATCGAATAGCGGGACATGCCCCAGCAACACAGGAAATAGAAGATCGCGGCAAAGGCATAGCCCGTTGCGCGCGTGGTCGGCGTCGCCCATGTCGGATCGACGAGCGTCGCCTCGATGGTGCGCAGGAAGTCGAAGATGCCGACGATGGCGACCAGCGTCGTATCCTTGAACAGCCCGATGAAGGTGTTGACGATGCCGGGGATGACGATGCGCAGCGCCTGCGGCAGGATGATCAGGCGCATCATCTGCCAATAGCCGAGGCCGAGAGACATCGCCCCCTCATACTGGCCCTTCGGGATCGCCTGCAGCCCGCCGCGGATCACCTCCGCCATATAGGCGGCGGCGAACAGCGCCACGCCGACCAGCGGCCGCAGCAGCCGGTCCGGCGAATATTCCTGCGGCACGAACAGCGGCAGCATCGTATTGGCCATGAACAGCACGGTGATCAGCGGCACGCCGCGCACGAACTCGATGAAGATCACCGAGAGCAGCTGGATGATCGGCAGGCGCGAGCGCCGGCCGAGCGCCAGCACCACCCCGAGGGGCAGCGAGAACACGATGCCGACCGCCGCGATCAGCAGCGTCACCATGATGCCGCCCCAGAGCCCGGTATCGACCCGCGGCAGCCCGGCCGATTGCGCCAGCATCGCCATCACGCCAAAGACGACGAGCGCGAGCAAGATCAGCATCTTCTGGCCCTGGAAGCGCTTCCATGGCGGCAGCGAACGCTCGACGGCCAGGAAGGCCGGGCCGATCCAGAATTCCGCCAGCCCCGGCGCGAAGGACAGCACCAGGAACAGCGCCATCAGCACGATGGTGATGATGATCAGCGTCCGCAGGAAGGCTTCCGCATTGGCGCCGCCGAGCAGCAGCACATAGGCGGCGATCGGCAGCAGCACGAAGAAGAAGAAGGCGCCGATCTTCTTCTGCGGGGCCCGCTCCCAGAGCAGCCAGACGATGCCGATCGCGAACATCGCGAAGACGATGTTGACGCGCCAGCGCTGCGACACCGGATAGGAGCCGTAGGTGAAGTACTGGTAGCGGTCGAGCACATAGGCCCAGCAGGCGCCCACCGGCCGGCCGATCTTGTCCGCCAGGCAGGCATCGCGGCCGGCCCCGGTCCAGACGGCGTCGAGCAGATAGAAGCGCACCAGCTCCGGCACCGTCGTCACCACGATATAGACGCAGACCAGCGTCATCAGCGTGTTGATCGGCCCGGAGAACAGGTTGGCGCGGATCCAGGCCCAGGGGCCGGCCACCGAGGCCGGTGCCGGCTGCTGTTCCAGGGCCTCGCGGCGGACGAAGGCGTAGGGCGCGTTTTCGGTCGTTGCGTCGGTCATGATGGCGCCCTCACCGCTCAACCAGCGCCATGCGCTTGTTGTAGATATTCATGAAGAACGACGTGACCAGCGAGATGGTGAGATAGACCGCCATGGTGATCGCCACCACCTCCACGGCCTGTCCGGTCTGGTTCAGCACCGTGCCGGTGAAGACCTGGACGAGGTCGGGATAGCCGATCGCCACGGCGAGCGAGGAGTTCTTGGTGAGGTTGAGGTAGTTCGAGGTGAGCGGCGGGATGATGACCCGCATCGCCTGCGGGATCACCACGAGCTTCAGCGTCGGGCCGGCCCGCAGGCCGAGCGCGTTGGCGGCCTCCGTCTGCCCGCGCGACACCGCCAGGATCCCGGCGCGCACCACTTCCGCGATGAAGCCGGCGGTATAGGTCGTCAGCCCGATCAGCAGCGCCACGAATTCGGGGTAGACCTGCATGCCGCCGGTCAGGTTGAAGCGGCCCTGCTGCGGCAGGTCGAAGGTCAGCGGCCGGCCGCTCGCGAAATAGGCCAGCAACGGCAGGCCGATCAGCAGCGCCAGTGTGATGGTACCGTTCGGAAACTGCCGTCCCGTCCGCTCCTGCTGCCGCTTCGACCAGGTGTAGAACCCGATGGCCAGGACCACGGCGATGAAGAAGGCGATCACCACATACTGGAAGGCCGGCGCGAAGATCGGGTTCGGCATGATCAGGCCGCGATTGTTCAGGAAGATGCTGCCGGGCAGCGCGATCGAATTGCGCGCATCGGGCAACGGCTTCAGCACGGCGTTGTACCAGAAGAACAATTGCAGCAGCAGCGGCAGGTTGCGGATGACCTCGACATAGATCATCGCCAGCTTCGACAGCACCCAATTGCTCGACAGCCGCGAGACGCCGATGAAGAAGCCGAGGAAGGTCGAGAGCACGATGCCGATCGAGGCGACCAGCAGCGTGTTCAAGAGGCCGACCAGGAAGGCCTGGCCATAGGTCGAGCCCGAGGCGCTGAAGGGGATCAGCTTCTGGTTGATGTCGAACCCGGCCGCATTGTCCCAGAAGCCGAAGCCCGAGGCGATCTTCTGCGCGCGCAGATTGGTGATGGCGTTGTCGGCAGCGGAATAGAGCAGGAAACCGACCACGGCCAGGAGGCCGATCTGATAGGCATAGCCACGGATCTTGGGGTCGTAGAGCAGAGAGGCCCGGGCTGGCTTGGCCGTTTCGGTCTGTATCGTCGCCACGTGTGTCCCTTTGTCTTGTCGTCAGGCCCGATACGAGCCGGCAGTCCATGATCCGGCCCATCCCGGTGCCGCCCGCCCGCAGCGCGGGAACAGCCGAGGCCGTTCCCGCGCCGCTCGCGGCGCGGGCGTGGCGCTCAGCGGATCGGCGGCGCGTATTGCAGGCCGCCCTTGGTCCAGAGCGCGTTCTGGCCACGGGCGATCTTCAGCAGCGAACCGGCGCCGACATTGCGCTCGAAGGATTCGCCGTAATTGCCGACATGCTTGATGATCCGGTAGGCCNGTCATTGGGCAGGCCGATCGCCTCGCCGAACTTGCCCTCCGTCCCGACGAAGCGCTTGATCTCCGGATTGCTGGATTTCAGCATCTCGTCGACATTCGCTTTGGTAATGCCGAGCTCCTCGGCGTTGACCATGGCGAAATGCGTCCACTTCACGATGTCGAGCCAATTATCGTCGCCATGGCGGACGGCCGGCCCGAGCGGCTCCTTGGAGATGATCTCCGGGAGCACGATGTGGTCGGCCGGCGTCGACAGCTTCAGGCGCTCGGCATAGAGGCCGGACGCGTCGGTGGTGAAGGCGTCGCAGCGGCCGGATTCATAGGCCTTGATCGTCTCGTCGGCCGAGGCGAAGGCCACGACCTCGTATTTCATGTTGTTGGAGCGGAAGAAGTCGGCGAGGTTCAGCTCCGTCGTCGTGCCCTGCTGGGTGCAGACCGAGGCGCCGGCGAGCTTCATCGCGGAATCGACGCCGAGCTTCTTGCGGACCAGGAAGCCCTGGCCGTCATAATAGTTCACGCCGGCGAAGTTCAGGCCGAGCGACGTGTCGCGCGACATCGTCCAGGTCGTGTTGCGCGAGAGAAGGTCGACCTCGCCGGATTGCAGCGCCGTGAAGCGATCCTTCGAGGACAGCGGCACGAACTTGATCTTGCTCGGATCGTTGAAGATCGCGGCCGAGATCGCCCGGCAGAGATCGACGTCGAGGCCGCTCCAATTGCCCTGGGCATCGGGAATGCCGAAGCCGGCGAGGCCGGGTCCGACGCCGCAGGTCAGGCTTCCCCGGCTCTTGATCTGGGCGAGCAGCCCGCCGGTCTGCGCCTGTGCGGTGTGCGAGGTGAAAGTGAGCGCGGCCGCGGCGAGTGCCGCAGCGAAAATGGTCTTCATGGCTGTTCCCCTGTTGCGGAGCGGGTTGATCCCGCTCTCGGTATGCTGATGTCAGATACCGGAGACGGTCGGCGTCTCCAGCAAACTCCGTGCCGCTCCTTTCCCGGCCGCGTTGGAATGGGTGGACGGGCGGCGATCGGCCGCCCGTCCGAACTCAGCTCAGCGAATCGGCGGAGCGTATTGCAGGCCGCCCTTGGTCCAGAGCGCGTTCTGGCCACGGGCGATCTTCAGCAGCGAGCCTGCGCCGACATTGCGCTCGAAGGATTCGCCGTAATTGCCGACATGCTTGATGATCCGGTAGGCCNATCGGGGGTCAGGCCGATCGCCTCGCCGAACTTGCCCTCGACGCCCAGCAGGCGCTTGATCTCGGGGTTGGGCGACTTCATCATCTCGTCGACATTGGCCTTGGTCACGCCGAGTTCCTCGGCATTGAGCATGGCGTAATGCGTCCACTTGACGATGTTGAACCAGACCGGGTCGTTGTTGCGGGTCGAGGGGCCGAGCGGCTCCTTGGAGATGATCTCCGGCAGCACCATGTGGTCGTCCGGCGCGGTCAGCTTCAGGCGCTCGGCATAGAGGCCGGAGGCGTCCGTGGTGAAGGCGTCGCAGCGGCCGGCATCATAGGCCTTGATCGTCTCGTCGGAGGAGGCGAAGGCGACGACCTCGTATTTCAGGTTGTTGGAGCGGAAGAAGTCGGCGAGGTTCAGCTCCGTCGTCGTGCCCTGCTGGGTGCAGATCGACGCCCCCGACAGCTGCAGGGCGGAGTTCACGCCGAGCTTCTTGCGCACCAGGAAGCCCTGGCCGTCATAATAGTTCACGCCGGCGAAGAGGATGCCGAGCGAGGTGTCGCGCGACATCGTCCAGGTCGAGTTGCGGACCAGCAGATCGACCTCGCCCGACTGCAGCGCCGTAAACCGGTCCTTGGCCGAGAGCGGGATGAACTTCACCTTCTCGGGATCGTTGAAGATGGCGGCCGAGACGGCGCGGCAGAGATCGACGTCGAGCCCGCTCCACTTGCCCTGGCCGTCCGGGACGCCGAAGCCGGCGAGGCCGGTATTGGATCCGCAAATCAGCTGGTTGCGCGACTTCACCTGGGCCAGGGTCGACGGCGCCTGCGCCATCGCAGCCGTCGAGGCCACCGCAAGCCCGAGCCCTGCCACCGCAGCTGCCCAAATCATTTTCATGTGCTCTCTCCCATTGAGGTGGATCGCCGGTCCTCCGGCCATCCGTCGGACCGCACGTCCGAAATTCACGTCTTCTGCATAGAAATCGAGCAACAGCGGTCCGCCGTCCGATTGCCAGAGCCCGGCATGAGCGTCAAGCAAGGCAGGCGGCGCATCCGGCGCCCTTTCCCCGGCGGCCATCACATGCGAGTTTCGCGGGGCGGTCAAGACACACCCGCATGACGAACAATCCTCTCCACCTCGTTGGTCCCATGAAAAAACTTGCCAGAGCCGACTTTGATCGCTTGCGCGAAAAGACCCGTCTTGTCCTTGCCGGGCGTGATCCCGAGGACAGCTACGGATTCGTCAACACGCCGATCGTGCGCGGCTCGACCGTGGTCTATCCGACGATGGAGGATTTCCTCCAGCGCAAGGCCCGCTACAGCTACGGCACCAAGGGCAACCCGACGATCGACGCGCTCGAGGCCGCGCTCAACACCATGGAGGGCGGCGCCGGCACGGTGGTCTGCCCCAGCGGGCTGATGGGCTGCACCCTGCCTCTGCTCGCGACATTGTCGGCCGGCGATCATCTGCTGATGACCGACAGCGTCTACCGTCCGACGCGGATGTTCTGCGACAGCATGCTGCGCCGCATGGGGGTCGAGACCACCTATTACGACCCGGCGCTCGGGGCCGACATCGCGGCGCTGTTCCGGCCCAATACGAAGGCCGTCTGGACCGAGGCGCCGGGCTCGCAGACCTTCGAGATGCAGGACATCCCGGCCATCGTCGAGGCCGCCCATGCCCATGGCGCGCTGGTGATGATGGACAATACCTGGGCGACGCCGCTGTTCTTCGACAGCCATCGCTTCGGCGTCGACATCTCCGTCCAGGCCGGCACCAAATATTACGCCGGGCATTCGGACGTGCTGATCGGGACCGTCTCCGCGCGGACGCCGGAGCTCTACCGCACCATCCGCGACGCCTGGGAGGCGCTGGGCGTGATCATCGCGCCGGAGGACGCCTTCCTGACCCTGCGCGGCATCCGCACGATGCGGCTGCGCCTGCAGGAGCAGATGCCGGCCGGCATCGCGATGGCGCAATGGCTGGCGGCACGCCCGGAGGTGGCGCGGGTGATGCACCCCGCTCTGCCGGACGATCCCGGCCATGCGCTGTGGAAGCGGGATTTCACCGGCGCCTCCTCGCTCTTCGCCATCGAGCTCGAGCCGGTCGCGATGCAGGCCGTGGGCGCGATGCTCGACGGCCTCTCTCTGTTCGGGATGGGTGCATCCTGGGGCGGCTATGAGAGCCTGATCCTGCCCTTCGACTGCACGCCCTACCGCACGGCGACGAAGCCCGCCTATCGCGGCCCGACCATCCGGCTGCATATCGGGCTGGAGGATCTCGAGGATCTCAAGGCCGATCTCGACGCCGGCTTCGCGAGGCTGCGCGCCGCCGCCTGAGGCTGGTGAGATGCGCCGGCAAGGCGGGCGCCGGCGGGCCTAGCCCTCGCCGGCGCCCG
>NZ_LMRT01000014.1:998351-1004315 GCF_001426225.1 Allobosea sp. Leaf344
GATGAACACCGCCAGCACCTGGCCCATGATGATGATCGGCTCGCGTCGTACGATGCCGTAGATCAGCGTCATCAGCCCGCCCGCCATCGAGAAATACCAGAAGGCCAGCGGCATCACCGACTGGCCCTGCTTCTCGCTGGCGAGCCATTGCACCAGGAAACGGGCGGTGAAGAGCAGCTGCGCGACGATGCCGAACAGCAGCCAGAAGTCGAATTTCAGCACGAAGACGTCATAGACATATTCGGAGATGGCCTGGCCGATCGAGATGATCATGACGCCTTGTCTCGCATGCTGTCGGCCTCGGCCGCGCCGAGGATCTGCGGCACGCGACGGCGTCGGCGGATCAGCCACCACACCCCCGCAAGGTCCAGGATGCCGACCCAGAGCCGGTCGAAGAAGCCGTAATTCGACACGCCGCTCAGCCGGTCGCGATCCCGCACCTCCTGGTGCAGCACCTCATAGCCCTCGCGCACGATCAGCGCCGGCATGAAGCGGTGCAGCGCGTCGAAATAGGGCAAGGCGAGATAGGCCTCGCGCCGGAACAGCTTCAGTCCGCAGCCGGTATCCCGCGTGCGGTCGCCGAGGATGCGGCTGCGCACCCCGTTGGCGACGCGCGATTGCAGCTTCTTGAACCCGGTCGCCCGGCGCCCGACGCGCTCGCCCTGCACCAGCCCGGCGCGCGGCCCGCCGCGGCGCAGCGTCTCCAGCATCTGGGGCAGGAAGGCGGGGTCGTTCTGCCCGTCGCCATCCAGCGTCGCGACGATCTCGGCCCGGGCCTGCCGCACGCCGCTGCGAACCGCGGCGCTCTGGCCGCAGGATTGGGCATGGGTGATGATGGTGAGCCAGGGCCGGCTCTGCGCCAGCGCGGCCAGCGCCGCACCGGTGCCGTCGCTGGACCCGTCATTCACATAGATCAGCTCGAAGGGGCCCAGCGTCGCGCAGGCGGCTTCGATATCGGCGATCAGCGGGCCGACATTGCCGACCTCGTTGCGGACGGGGACGACGACGCTCAGCGTCGGTAAGGGGGCATTCTCTGTCAAAACAATGGTTTCCGGAAAGGCGGGCGCAACCTGCGTCAAGCTGCACGGCTGGGCAAGCGGAATTCAGCAGGCGTCACTGCCTGACATAGACGGCGATCTCAAGCCTGCGGCCGCCATTCAGATTGAAGCCGCGCAATGTCGTCACCAGCCGCGGCGGCGTCGGCAGCGGGGCGATGGCGGCCTGGAACGAGGCGGCGAAGCGCTGCTCGACGAAGGCGACGCGGCAGCCCGGCTGGGTGAGGAAGGCGGCGGCCCCCGCCCCGTCCGCCACCATGGCGAGATCGGTGCCGGTGAGGAACACCAGGCTCGGCTCGCGATAGCCCAGCGTCACCACCTTCGGCGCCGGGCAGCCGGCCAGGGACACCGCTTCCGCCAGGCGCGGGGAGAGTTTCAGCGAGCGCAGACTGTCCAGCGCGAAGCCATAGACCGCGGCGCCGAGCAGCAGGCTGGCCAGGACGCCGCGCCAGAGCACGCCCTCCCATGCGCCGCGGCCGAACGCAGCCAGGACGCGCCAGGCGACGAGCAGCGCCAGCGCCAGCAGGGGCAGAGCGAGATAAGGCAGGGTCCGGTCCAGCGTCCAATTGCCATAGAGAATGACGCCGACCAGCGCGAGCGGCACCAGCAGGACCAGGGAGGCGGTCGCCATCGCACCGCGGCGGCTGCGGTCGATGCCGTCATTGATCACCGCGAGCAGCAGCAGGCCGGTGATCGCGGGATAGAGTGGCAGGACGTAATGCGGCAGCTTGGTCGGCACCGCCTCGAACACGATCCAGCTGGGGACGATCCAGGCCAGCAGGAACAGCACCTGCGGCTCGCGCCGCCGCGCCCAGGCGAAGGGAATGGCCATGGCCGCGAAGGCCGCCGCCGGCCAATAGGTGCCGAAGAACAGCAGGAGGTAGAGGCCGGGTGGGCCCCAATGCTTCTCCTGGCCTTCCGCCACCTTGCCCAGCATGTCGTTGCCGATGCTTTCGGCGAAGAAGCTGCCGCCGGTCTTCCAGGCGATGGCGAGAAACCAGGGCAGCACCACCAGCAGGCAGAGCAGCAGGCCCGGGCCGAAGCGCAGCGGCTTGAGCCAGCGGAGGCTGCGGGCGGACAGGCTCAACGCCAGCGCGGCGAGCCCCCAGACCATCGGCACGATCGGCCCCTTGACCAGCAGGCCGAGCGCGGTGGCGCCCCAGAACACCAGCCAGTTCCAGCGGCTCGGCACGAAGGGCAGCGAGCGCGTCCAGTCGAGCCAGACGCGGGCCAGCGCGCCCATGCTGGCCACGGCGCAGGCCGCCAGCAGCGCGTCGGTCTTGGCGATGCGCGCCTCCACCCCGAGCAGCACCGCCGCCGCCATCAGCGCCCCGCCGAGCAGCGCATAGCGCCGCGCCAGGAAGGCCAGCAGCGCCCAATAGGTCAGCAGCACCGTGGCGATGGCGCCGAGCAGCGACGGCAGGCGGTAGAGCCAGATCTGCGTGCGCGCCGCCGGCACGCCGAGCGCCTCCCCGGCGGCCACGCTGGCGCTCTGCAGCCAGTAGATGCCCACGGGCTTCTTGTGGCGCGCCTCGCTCTGGAAACGGATGTCGACGAAATCCCCGGTCTCCAGCATCTGCTTCGTCGCCTGGGCGAAGCGCGGCTCGTCGCGGTCCATCGGCTGCAGGGTCGAGAAGCCGGGCAGGAAGGCGAAGAGCGCCAGCACCGTCAGGAGGATCGCTGCCCGCAAATGGCTGGCCGTGCCGGCCCTGACCAGCCGTTCGATCGCGGGGGTAAGCGAAACCATTCTCTATCCTCGCAACCGCCGAAGGCGCTGATGTGACAGGCCCGCCATGGCAAAGCCGCCGCGGCTGCGGCGGGCGGGGGCCGTCCGGATGACCGGCGCCGGCTCGCCGCACCGGCTCGGCATGAGCCGTGATCCGGCGAGGCCATGGCGGGGCGACGCATCGGGTGGCCCCGCCGGCGCGGGTTTACGCCGACGCGCCTTCCATCGCAAGCCGCACTCCGCTCCAGCGGCGGGTGCGGCGGCTCGGGCTCAGGCCGCGCGGGCCATGGCGGGCGTCGCAGCGCGCTGCGGCGTGCCGCCGGTGCGGGTCCTGAAGCTCGCCACAACCTGGTTCAGGCGCTGGATCTGCTGCGAGAGCGTCCCGGCCGAGGCGGCGCTCTGCTCCGACAGTGCGGCGTTCTGCTGCGTCATCTCGTCCAGATGCGCCACCGTCTGCGCCATCTCCTCGATGCCGCTGGCCTGTTCGCCCGACGCGGTCGCGATGCTGTCGATATTGCCGGACAGACCCGTGGCGGCGGCGACGATCTTCTGCAGCACCGCTCCCGCCGACTGCACCAGCTCGACCCCTTGCGCCACTTCCTGGCCCGAGGCATGGATCAGGTTCTTGATGTCGCGCGCCGCCTCGCCGGAGCGCTGGGCCAGGGTGCGCACCTCCGAGGCCACCACCGCGAAGCCCTTGCCGGCATCCCCTGCCCGCGCCGCCTCGACCGCGGCGTTCAGCGCCAGCAGATTGGTCTGGAACGCGATCTCGTCGATCACGCTGGTGATCTCGGAGATCCGCCCGCTGGATTGCTCGATCCGCGCCATGGCGGAGACGGCCTCGCCGACGATGGCACCGCCCTCCTCCGCCGTCGTCTTCGCCTGGCGCGCGAGCTCGGCGCTGCGGGCCGAGGACATGGCCCCGTGCTTGACCGAGGCCGCGAGCTCCTCGGTCGTGGCCGCGGTCTCCTCCAGCGAGGCCGCCTGCTGCTCGGTCCGCAGCGACAGATCGCTCGCCCCCATCTCGATCTCGCGCGAGGACAGGCCGATCTGGGTCGCCGTCGCCTGGATCGTCGAGACCGTATCGCCCAGCCGCTCGATCGTCCCGTTGATCGCCTGCTTCAATTCACCGAGCCGCCCGCGATAATCGCCGGAAACGGTCCGCGTCAGATCGCCCTGCGCGACGCCCTCCAGCACCGCGGCGAATTCGCTGGTCGCGACGTCGACGACGCGGTTGATCTCGTTCATCCCGCCGACCAGCTGCTCCAGCTCGGCCATCACGCCGCTTTCCGGAATGCGCCCGCTGAAATCGCCCCGCGCCGCCAGCGACACCACCCGGCCGACCTCCGCCACCACGGCGACCATCGCGTCGGCCCGCGCCGCCCGCTCCTCGCCCGACAGCCGATCCTGCGCCTCGAGCGTGCGCATCCGCACCGCATTCTCCTGGAAGACCGCGACCGCATTGGCCATCGCGCCGATCTCGTCGCGCCTGTCCCGGTGCGGGATCGCGCCGTCGAGCTGGCCCTGCGCCAGCCCGCGCATCGCGCCGGTCAGGTCCTCGATGGTCCGGACGCCGCGCCGCACGATCAGGACGACGCAGGGAATGATCAGCATGATCACCAGCAGCGTCTTGCCGAGCAGGGACAGCTCGAAACTGCCCAGCCGCTCCAGTTCCGGCCGGCGATCGACCAGGGTCAGCACCGTCAGCGGCTCCGCCCCGATCACCGGGATATGCTGCATCGCCATCTGATAGGGCACGCCCGCCACCTCGATCGTCATGGGTTCGGGGACCGCCGAAGGCCTGGTCACCGCGGCGGGCAGCGTCTTCAGGGCCGGCAGAGTCGAGGCATTGACCTTGCCGGCGAAGGCGAAGACCACCTCCGAACCGGTGACGTGCTTGACGTCGGCCGCCGTCTCGGCGCGGAAGCGGGAGCCGATCTTCAGCGTCCCGACGCGCTCGCCCCGCGACAGGATCGGCTGCACGGCATCGGTCGAGACCTCGCCGGAGGTCGCCGAGACCGTCAGCCCCTGCGCCGCATGCCCCTCCAGCGCCCGGCTGACCAGCGGCTCGGCGGCCTTGCTGTCGCCGAAGCTCTCGGGCTTGTGGCCGCGCATCACCACGGTGCCGCGGCGATCGGTGAGTTCGAAGGTCGAGACGATCGCGTCGCGCGCCAGCGTCTGCTTGTAGAGACGGGTCGCGACCTCCTGCATCTGCGCCCGGTCGCCACCGGCGACCGTCGCCACCACCTCCGGATGGGAGGCGTAGATCGCGGCATAGCTGGCCATGCGGCTGCCGAGTTTCAACAGCTGATCCTCGGCGCGGCGGCCGGCGCTGGCGACATCGACCAGGAAATCCTCCTCCGCATGCGAGGTCAGGGCGAGATGGGCCACCACCATCATGCAGAGACCCGTGGCGACACAGGCCGTCGCCACAAGAGCCACCGCTTTCGCGCTCAATCTTCCAACCCGCAGCATCAGAATCTCCCCGGAATGACGTAGGGTCATTCTGTACGAAATGTGATTAACGCTACGTTATGTCGGCTGCGTCGTGCTGAAGCGCTGTCGGATTTGGGCCGCTCCGATCGTGGCGTGGACCGCCGCGCCACTCGCCGCGGCGCGGCCGGCATGCGACACAGGGCACGGCACCGGGAGGACGAGCCATGTCTGCTGCCTTGTGGCGCGCGATCGGATGGGGTCTGGGCGGCCTGCTGCTCGCCCCGCTCGCGGCCATCCTGCTGGTGCTGGCGGCGATGCTGCTGGACCCGAAATGCGGTCCGGGTGATTCCGGCGGCTGCGCGATGGGCCTGGTCACGGCACCGCTGGCGGCGGCGCTGCCCGGCTTCGTGCTGGGTTTCGCGCTGGGCGTGGCGGTGCAGCTCTGGCGCAGCCGCCCGGCGGATTGGCGGCTGGCGATACGGCGCCTGCGCGATTGGGGCCGCGAGCCCTGAAGGCGCCGCTCAGAGCAGGCCGACCGCACCCTGCAGCCAGACGGCCGCCGTGAGCGTGGCGACCATGGCGCCGACCAGAAGCCTCTGCCGCCTGCTGCTGACGCCAGCGACCGCGACCTCGAAGCCGAAGGCCGCGAGGCCGAGCAGGCTCGCCGCGAAACCGAAATCGGCCGGGGTCCAGCGTACCTCGTCGGTGACATGCATGGCGAGGCAAGGCAGGATCAGCGCCAGCGCG
>NZ_LMRT01000014.1:1004326-1089449 GCF_001426225.1 Allobosea sp. Leaf344
GACGATCATCCCCACGCATTGAGTCAATTGCGTGAAGGTAGCCAGACACGTCTAGAGTGCGAAACCCGGCCGGGCCGCCTCGCCCGGACGCCGCGCGGCAGCCGCCGCATTCAGCCTGGGCGCGCTCTGGCCGCGATCATGACCGGTCACGCAGTCATATTGCAGCATCGCCTCGAGCAAAATGGCCCGGTCCGTCTCATTGGCGGTCTCGAGCAGTTTCAGGGCGCGATGATAATCGAGAGGCGAGCGGATCGTGATCGAGCCCATGATGCACCTGTGCGGCGGTGAGGTCCTCCCGCGCCAACGCATCGCGGGCGCTTTGGTTCCATGGAATTTTACGGGGGCCGTGCAGCCCTAGGGCAGGCGGAACAGCGCTGCTTCGTCGGCCGTCTCGCGGAGCCCCTTATAGGAGGCGTGGCGCAGCTTTCCGTCGCCCGTCCAGCCGCGGAAGGCGATCTCCGCCGCCAGCTTCGGCCGCACCCAGACCACGCCCTTGCGCGTCATCTTCGCAGCGGGCTTGTCGGCCCTGATCCGGTCGAGACGCTGCCGCAGCGCGGTGGCCGTGGCATGGGTGAAGCCCGTGCCGACGCTGCCGACATAGGCCAGCCCGTAATTGCCCTGCGCGGCGAGCAGCAGGCCGCCCATGCCGCCCAGCGCCGCCGGGGACGGCTCATAGCCGAGGATCAGGAAGGTCTCGGTCTGGATGCACTTGATCTTGAGCCAGTCGCCGCCCCGGCCCGGACGATAGGGCGCGTCGCGGCGCTTCGCGATGATGCCTTCCAGCCCCAGCCGGCAGGCCTGGGCGAGGAACGCCGCAGGGTCGCCCTCCACCTCCTCGCTCAGCCGGATGCCGGCGCCACCCGCTCCCGCATCGAGCTCGCCTTCTAGGATCCGCCGCCGGTCGTCCTGCGGCATGCGCTGCAGGTCGTGGCCGTTGAGGTAGAGCAGGTCGAAGGCGTAGAGCACCGCCGCCCCGGCCTCGCGCCTGCCGCCCCGGCCGCCGAGCGCCGCCTGCAGGGCGCCGAAATCGGAGGCGCCGCGCGCGTCCAGCACGACCGCCTCCCCGTCGAGGATGAAGCTCGCCGCCGGCATGGCGCGCGCCGCCGCCTCGATGGTCGGGAAGCGATGCGTCCAGTCATGGCCGCCGCGCGTGATGATCCGCACCGCGTCCAGCCGCTTATGCACAGCCAGGCGATAGCCGTCCCATTTCACCTCGAAGGCCCAGTCGGGTCCCGCGGGCGGCCTCGCGCTCAGCAGGGCAAGGCAGGGCTCGACCCGATCCGGCATCGGATCGGCGAAGAGATCGACCTCGCCGGCCGGCCGGGCTCGCCCGCTGCGGACGATCTCCACGGCCGGTCCGGCGCGCAACACGCGACGCGCACACATACGCAACTCCACAACGCAACGGAGTCGCGAACCGGCGGCTGAGCGAATCGTTCCGTCTGCGGCGCCGGAGGCCTCCGGGCCGCGGCGCTCAAGACGCGGCGGAAACCCGATGCCGGGCCATGTGCTGCAGGAAATCCATCTTGCCGAGATCCAGCCCGGCCCTGCGCAGCAAAGCGTAGGCCATGGTCACGTGGAAGAAGAAATTCGGCATGATCCAGTCGCGGATATCCTCTTCGGAGGACATCGCGAACCGCACGCCATTGGGCAAGGTGAGGTCGACGGGACGCTCGGCCGGAGCCCAATCCGTCGGGCCGGCCTGATCGAGATGGGACCGCACGGCGGCGATGCGCTCCCGGACCTCCGCGAGCGAACGATAGGTCGCCTCTTCGAGAGGCAGGGTCTTCCCGGCCACCTGGTTCAGCGCCAGGAGCACCTGGTTGAGAGCGACGCGCAGTTGCAGCTCCAGCGGGAACATGTCCTCGGCCAGCCTCTCGCCGAGCACGCCGTCGGCCATCCCGGCCCGCTGGGCCTTGCCGATGAGATGATCGAGCGTGCCGAGCATGTCGGCGAAGCTGGCATGCGCCGCGTGAGCATAGGACATGGCGCCTGTTCTGGCAGAACGCGGCCTCCGGCGCCACGAAAAGCCGCCCTCGCGAGGTCACAAAATGACCACGCCGAGCGGGTCCGCTCCGAAGGTGACTCGACAAGGGAAGGACCGTGCGATGGACAAAGAGCTGGCGAAGGTGATCGCGGACTCGAACAGCGAGGCCGTCGAGCGCGCCAGGCAGGCCGCAGCCGAACCCTCCACGCTCGACAGGATCGGCGACACCGCCACGCAGCTCGACACGCTGGACCAGATCGTCGAACTCGGCGGCGTCGTCATCAGCGGCCTGCGGGCCACCGGCGATTGTATCGCCGCCATCTGCGACGCGGTGCCGACCCTTGATTAGCGCAGGCCCCGCGCCCCGCGGAGTTTCGGCTTGAAGGCGCTTCTCGCCGGCCTCTGGGCGATGAAGGCGTCGCTGTTCGGCTTCTTCGCGGCCTTCGCAGCGAGTTTCCTGAGCTTCGGCTATGTCAGCCTCGTTCTCTACGCCCTGGTCTCGCCTGTGCTGACGCAGCTCTATCCGCCGCTGGAAAGCTGGCGTGGCCCCTGGGTCTGGCCGGTCCTGGTCGGCGTCGCGATCCTCTGGTCCTTCAGTTTTCCGATCGCCGGTGTCGTCGATTTGCGGCTCGCTGCGACCCAGGCGTCGAAGCGAACCCGATGGCTCAGCTACCTCGCCATTCTCTGGCTCGGCGCGCTCGCATCCTGGCTCGTGGTGCTCGGGCTCAACTGGCCGGGCTAGCCGGTCGCAACAGGAGTTTTCCGATGCAGATTCGACATCTCCGCGTCCTGATCGGCTCTCTGGCGCTCGTGCTCGCCTCGCCCGCGATCGCCGCACCGAAAATCGTCCTGGACTACCGCAAGCCGACCGACCAGCGACCGCCGGCCGTGACGGCCGAGATTCGCGCCATGCTCGCCGGCGCCCTGCCCGGCGAGGCGAAGGATGTCACGGTGCTGGACCATCTCCGCGGCAGTTTTTCGCAGCCGGGCTTCAGCGAGGACATCTATCTCGTCGCCGACAAGGCGCCCGTCGCCGCCCAACCCTTCGCGCAAGGGCCGGCCCAACGTCTGGTCACGATCAGGGAGGGCAGGACCACCGTCTGGAGGCTGCCCGAGGAGCTGCGCTACCAGCGCATCGCCGGCATGGTCGATGCCGACCGCGACGGCCGTAGCGAGCTTTTGCTGGAAGCCGGCTTCTACAATATGGGGCAATCGACCGTCTCGGTCGATCACCTCGCGCTCGCCGCGAATGGGAGCGTCGCCATCCGGCACAGTCTCAAGGACGTCGTCACCGATGGCTGCGACAACCCCGTCGGCAAGCGCGAGAAGCGCGCGAGCACGATCGCGCTGGGTGATGACGGACAACTCGTGGCGAAGCCGTACAGGCAGCGATGCTGATGGCTGCCCCCGGCCCCGCTCGTCGGCGTGACGCGCCGGCATCGGCGGCACCTAGATCCAGCCGGTGCGCCTGAAGCGGAGATAGAGCAGCGTGCAGACGATGGCGATCACGCCCAGCCCGATATGGTACTCATGAAGCCGGCAGGGCGTCGCCGCGAAAGCCGCTCGGGCTCTACGGCGACCGAACGGTATGGGCGGCCCGCAAAGTCGTTCCGATGCACGGCTGATCGCCGGCTTTCCATGTCGCGCCGAGGTGACGTCGACAATTCTTTCGGCCGAGCCGCAACAATCCACCATTGCGGCAGTTGTCTTATCGGCACAACCGGAAGTTAGTCATGGCAATTCTCGTCCTTGTCGTCGAAGACGAGCCCATCATCCGCATGAACGCCGTCGGCATCATCGAGGACGCCGGATATGACGTCGTCGAGGCGTCCAACGCCGACGAGGCCATAACTCTGCTTGAGACGCGCCCGGATATCGGCGCGGTCTTCTCGGATATCGAAATGCCCGCAGGCTCCATGGACGGGCTGAAGCTGATCCAGGCGATCCGCAGGCGCTGGCCGCCCGCGACTCTCATCCTCGCCTCCGGCCGCGTGTCGCCTTCGGTGGCGGACATGCCCCGCGACACCGTCTTCCTCAGGAAGCCCTATACCGAGGATGATCTGATCGCGGCTCTCCCCGCCGCCGCCTAATGGGCGAGCTTCGAGGCCCTGATCCGCAGCGTCACGATCAGCCCGCCCTCGGACCAATCATAATCGATCGAGCCGCCGAGCTGGCCGGACACACTGCGTTCGACGAGGCGGCTGCCATAGCCCTTCGGCCGCTCCCCCTCCCCCACGGCCGGGCCGCCACGCTCCGTCCAGACGATCCTGATATGGTCGCCGTCATTGCCGCCGGAGATGTCGAGCTGGCCGGTGTCAGCCGACAAGGCGCCGTATTTCAGCGAGTTGGTCGCCAGCTCGTGGAAGACCAGAGCCAGCGTCGTCGCCGTCGCCTCGCCTACGCCCATGCGCGGAACGGCAACGCGGATGCGCCCGCTGAAGGCGCTCGTCTCCTCATAGGGAGACAAAAGGACAGCCACCAGATCGCCGAGCAGTGCCGCCGTCCCCTGATGTCCGGGAAGCGGGCGGACCAGATCATGCGCACGACCGAGCGCCGCCAGGCGGGCAGTCAGGTCGCTGGCCATTTCCGTGGCCGTCGTGGTGGAGCGGGACGTCAGCTGCGTCAGCCCCATCGCGATCGCCAGCAGGTTCTTGACCCGATGGCTCATCTCGCCGGCGAGGAGCTCATGGCCCTCCTCGGCCTGCTTGCGGCCCGTCACATCGAGAAAGATTCCATAGGCCAGCCCCATATGGACGGCGGCGTCGTCGCCGATGCCGCGCGCCGAGATCCAGCGGATCTCCTCTCCGACCATGATGCGGAAATCGATCTCATAGGCGCCGACGATCGCCCGCGTGGCGACGAAGGCCGCGCGGACGCGCTCGCGGTCCAGCGGGTGAACATGCGCCGACAGGTCCTCGAACGTCACCGAGTCGCTCGGCGGCAGATTCCACAGAGCGAAGCCGTGCTCGTCCATGGCGAATTTGTCGGTCGTCACATTCCACGACCAGAGCGCGACACCCGCCGCGCTGATCGCCAGGCGCAGGCTGGTTGCGCTCCAGGCGCTCGGATTGGATTGGGGCAAGGGCTGGATGTTCCTGCGAAGCGTGAGAGTGCCGTCCGATGTATCGGAAATCGACGCCATTCCCTAAGACTTTGAGGTGGAGCGCATGAGGGCGACGTGCGCCGGCGAGGAACGCGCCGAAGGCGGCTGGTCCGGGCCTGGAGATTTGCCTGCCGACATTCCTCCCCCTGAATGCTCGGAACGGGATGACCACGCCCCGGCGCCCGCACTGCACGTCGGTGCGATACCGCGTCCTGTCTCTATCGCAACTGGCTGTCTTTGCTGCCGCGGCGGTTATAGGCCGATGCGAAGGCAGGACGATCCTGTCGCGACTGACAGTCGACGCACAGCACGGCGCCGGGCATCGCGACGCGCCGTGCCTCCGGAATTTCCTGGCCGCAATGCTGGCAATGCGTCTCGCCCGGGCCGGTCGGCAGTCGAGAGCGCGCGAGCCTGACGGCATCGGACACGGAATCGTCGATCTGGTCCTGAACCGCCCCGTCCGGAGCCCAACCGCTGGCCATGACAAGTCTCCCTGGCAAATCAACGGAAACCGCCGCGGTCTGTTCCCCTCTGACCGCCACACAGAGGCAGTTGCCGGTCCGCTGAAGAGTGGAGGCCAGTCCCGCGATAAGCCGCCGTCGCGGGAGCGGCGCAAACCCGACGCTCGCGAACCGCGCAGCCACCGCCTTATCGAAACGATGAATTGGTCGGTCTGTCGGAGTGGGCGGCAGCCGGCGGTGTCGCAGCGACCTCCCGCGACCGGCCAGTCCCTGGCAAAACAATGGCGAGCCCGGCTGGATTCGAACCAGCGACCAGCAGCTTAGAAGGCTGCTGCTCTATCCATCTGAGCTACGGGCCCTTCAAGCGCGTGAGCCGCGCCTGTCTCGCTATCATCCGCACCGCGAAAGCCGCGCGGCGCCGGCCTCAATGGGTCCACTGCCCCATGCGGCCATATTTGAAATTATCGGCATAGGCCATCGCGCGCCGCTTCGGCTCGTTGGGCCTCTCGACCCGGAAAGCGATGCCGTTGCGCGTGGCGTAGGCCACCGCCTCGGCCTCGCTGTCGAACCAGAGCTTGACCTGGCTGTTCATGTCGCCGGAGGCCGTCCAGCCCATCAGCGGCTCGATCTCGCGCGGCCGCTCCGGCTCGTATTCCAGCAGCCAGCGATCGGTCTTGGCGGTGCCAGATTGCATCGCCGTGCGGGCGGGTTTGTAGATCCGTGCGGTCATGATCCGGCTCTGTACCACCTGCGTTGCATTCGCCCGCCTGCGCGGGACGGCTGAGAGAATGGTCGGGGCACCAGGATTCGAACCTGGGACCCTCTGCTCCCAAAGCAGATGCGCTACCGGGCTGCGCTATACCCCGACGACCGTTCTCTCGGCGTTGCGGTTGGCTATCACGTCGCACCCTTGCGCCGCAAGGTGAAAGCCCCCGCGCCTCCCCGTCCCGCCGCCTCCGGCCCCGGGCCTAGCGCTTGAACAGCGCGTGCTCCACCCGGTCCCCCGGCTTGATGCCGAGCGTCTCCGAGACCCCGCCATTGATCTCCAGCACCGACAGCACCGGCTCGCCGGAGGGAATGGTGCGGGTCGAGAGCGGCTCGGTGCGCTCGGCGATGCGGGCGATCGTGCCGTCGGCGCGGATGAACAGCATGTCGAGGCTGATGAAAGTGTTCTGCATCCACATCGCCACCGGCTCGACGCGCTTGAAATCGAAGAGCATGCCGCGATCGGCCGGCATGTAGTTGCGGTGCATCAGCCCCCGCGCGCGCTGCTCCGGCGTGCGCATCACCTCGACCTGGAAGAGATGGCGCTTCTCGCCGCTGACGATCGCCAGGGTCTCGAGCCCGGCGGCCGGGGCGGCCTGCGCCAGCACGGCCGGCGCGGTGAACGCCAGCGCCATCAGCGCGAGACAGGCGGCAACACAGGTTCTGACGGCGCGCATCGCTTCACTCCAGGCATCACGGCTCTCTTTAGAGCCAGTCCCGGCCCCGCACCAGAGCAGGATGGCAGCGGCTTTCCGGCGGTTTCACGGCCAGGGCGCGGCCGGGCGCGGCGGCGGGATCGCCCGCGACGGGCCGTGCCTCTTTCCTTGACCGGCGGCTTGCGGCAGGGTCGCCGCCTCACAGGAGTGACTCGCATGCGTCCGACCCTTCGCAACCTGCTCCGCGGCGGGCTCTTGAGCTTCGCGGCGGCGGCCGGGCTCGTCCAGGCGGCTTCGGCCGCCGATTTCCAGCTCGACAATCTCCGCTTCGGCGTCGGCGGCGTCTCGGTGCTGGCTCCGCGGGTCGAGGTCAAGGGCGCGACGCTGGAGCGCGACGCCTTCCGCGCCGCTCTCGACGGTTCGAGCGGCGAGCCGGCCGTCGCGCGCATGACCAAGCTCGACGCCCGCGAAATCCTGGTCCCCGAGCTCGTCATCGAGCAGACTATCGGGCCGCAAAAGCAGGTGACGCGCTATTCCGGGCTGCGCCTGCAGGATATCGCGGGCGGCAAGGTCGCCCAGCTCGAGGCCGCCAGCGGCACCCTCGCCGCCACCGGCGCGCCGACCGGCACGATGACCGGCACTTTCCGCGCCACCCGGATCGAGGCGCTCGACCTCAGGCACGCCGCCCGCGTTCTGACGGAAAGTGCCGCCCCCGGTGCGCAGGAGCCGATGCTGCCGGTGTTCGGCCGCTTCGAGCAGGATGGCTACGCGCTGGACATGGGCGCCGCCGGCAAGATCTCGCTCGGCAAGACCAGCGGCCGCGGCCTCTCGGCCAAGGTCGGCGAGCAGCCGCTGCACACGCTGTTCACGCGGCTGATGGAGCTGGCGGCCGAGCAGGAGAAGGCCGGCGCCTCGGCCAGGCCCGATCCGGAGAAGGCGGCGGAAGGGCGAAGCCTCGCCCTCGCCATGCTCTCGCTCTACGAATCGATCTCCTATGGCAGCGGCGAAAGCCGCGACCTCGCCATCGCCGTCACCGCCCCGCCCAAGCCCGGCGCGGCACCGGAGCCGGTCGAGATGAAGGTCGCGCGGATCGCCTATGGCGAGGCTGCGCCCGATCGGTCCGGCTTCGGCATCGAGGGCCTGTCCTTCGCCGGCGGCGGCGCGAAGGGCTCGATCGCCGTGATCAGCCATTCCGGCTTCTCCTTCGGCAATGTCCTCACCGAGCTGAAGGCGCTGCTGTCCCGCCCGGAGGCCGATCTCGCCCTGGAGACGCTGGACTATCGCCGCTTCATCCCGACGCTCGGCACGATCCGCCTGGCGGGGCTCTCGGTCACGGCGCCGCAGGAGGCGCGCAAGGGCCGGCCCGCGCTGCCGCCCATCACCATCGGGCTGGACCGGTTCGAGCTGAAGGCCGCCGAGCAGTTCAACGGCGTCCCCACCAGCATCGCGCTCACGCTCGACGGGCTGAAGGCGCCGGTGGTCGAGGGGCCGAACAATCCCGCGGCGAAGGATCTGCTCGCCATGGGCTACCGCATGCTCGACCTCTCGGCGAAGCTCGACCTCGCCTGGGACCAGCCCAGGAGCGAAATCGCGATCCGCAGCCTGTCGCTGGGCGGCGCCGGCATGGCCCGCTTCGAGGCCAAGGGCACGCTCGGCAACATCACCAAGGACCTCTTCGCCAGCGACGTCGCCCTCGCCCAGGTCGCGGCTCTGGGTGCGACCGTGCGCTCGCTGGACGCGACGCTGCAGAATCAGGGCCTGTTCGAGAAGCTTCTGGAGAACGAGGCGCGCAAGGCCGGCCGCAAGCCCGAGGATCTGCGGCGCGAATATGCGATGATCGCCAGCCTCGGCCTCTCGGCGATGCTCGGTCCCTCCGAGGCCGCCAAGACGCTGACCGCCGCGGTCGCCCGTTTCGTGGCGCGGCCGGGGACGCTGAACGTGCAGGCGCGGCCGAAATCCGCCGGCGGTCTCGGGCTGGCCGATGTCATCGCCCTGACCGACCCGACCGAGATCCTCGAGAAGATCGATCTGCAGGCCAATGCCGAGTGAGGATGCCGGGGCGCTGCCGCCCGAGGACGCGGCCTGGCGCCCGCCCCGGCTCGCGGCCTGGTGGGCGGGGCTGCCCTCTCACGCTCGCAGCCTCTTGCGCAGGCGGCTCAACCCGGACAACCAGACGCGCCTGCACCTGGCGCATCTGCTCGCGCGCAGGCCCGGCCAGTTCCGCATCGGCGCCTATAGCTATGGCTGTCCGAAGGTGCGCTTTCCCGAAAGCGGCGCCAGGCTGACGATCGGCCGCTATGGCTCGATCGCCGACGGCGTCGAGATCCTGCTTGGCGGCAACCACCGGACGGATTGGGCGACGACCTATCCCTTCCCCGCTCTGCCGGGCCTGTGGCCCGAGGCGGCCGGCGTTCCCGGCAGCGAGACCGGCCGTGGCGACGTCGTCATCGGTCACGACGTCTGGTTGGGCTCGCAATGCATGGTGCTCTCGGGGGTCAGCATCGGCCATGGCGCCGTCGTGGCGGCGCGCGCCGTGGTGACGCGGGACGTGCCGCCCTATGCCATCGTCGGCGGCAATCCGGCGAGGCTGCTGCGGCTGCGCTTCGACGAGGCGCAGATCGCCGCGCTGCTGGCGAGCCGCTGGTGGCGGCTGCCGCGCGAGCGGCTGCTGCCTCTGCTGCCGCTGCTGATGTCGGACCGGATCGCCGAACTCGCCGCGCTGGCAGCGCCGGACGCGACGGGATCCTCCGAAATCGATGACGTAACGTAAAATTCGGTTGTATTGTCGAGTGCGATCGACCATGGGAGCTTGCGCCTCGCGAAGGCGTCTCACCATGGCGTCGCCTCATGCACCTCTCCGCCTATGACAAGGCCTGCGTCTTCCGGGCGGCCTATCTCGCCGCCCATGAGCAATCGGAGCTGACCGTACTCGATGTCGGCTCGGCCATGGTCGAGGGGCAGGATCTCGCCAATCGCATGGCCATGGACAATCCGGCCTGGCGGATCATCGGGCTCGATATCGAGCCGGGGCGCAATGTCGATGTGGTGGTCGCCGACCCCTATGATTGGCGGGAGGTCGCGAGCGCATCGGTCGACGTCGTCACCTGCTCGGAGGTGTTCGAGCATGCGGAGTATTTCTGGATCACCATCCTCGAGATCGCCCGGGTGCTGAAGCCCAATGGCCTCGCCTTCATCACCTCCCCGGGCGGCGGGCCGCGCCACCGTTTCCCGGTCGATTGCTGGCGATTCTATGACGACGCCTTCCCGGCGCTGGCCCGCTATGCCGGGCTGAACCTGCTCGAAGCGCAGATGCAATGGGTGCCGGCCTATCGCAAGGGGATCCAGTGGCGGGATTCCAGCGCCGTGATGCAGAAGCCGGAGCGGGACGCCGCGGGCACGCTGGAGGAGACGCTGCGCCAGAGCATCGGCAGGAGCCTGCGCGGCGCCAGGCCGGCGCTGGCGGAGCTGCAGGCGCTCCTGGCCTCACCGGCGCTGCCTGCAGCGGAGGGCGGCAGCAGCCCGCTTCGCCCGCAGGAGGGACAGAACGCCTTCGCCGCGCGCGAGGCGCAGCTGCTCGCCCAAGGCAGCTCGCTGCTGATCAAGACGCGGCTGGTGCTGCGGCAGCTCCGCGAGATCAGGCGCATCGTCGCGACGCCGCTGCGGGACCTGCATCTCTGACGGAAGGCGGCCAGGCCCGCTCAGGCGGCGGCGATCAGCCGTCGCTTGAGGCCGAGCGCGGGTTTTTCCACGAGATGCCAGGACAGCCAGGCGACCGCGACGGTGACGATCAGCGCCGGCCAGAACAGCATCAGCGCGCCGGCGGCGGGAAACAGGGCGTAGCTCGCCTGCTGGATCGGCCAGCCATAGAGATAGACGCCATAGGACAGATCGGCCGAGGGCTCGCTGCGCCAGCGCGTCAGCAGCGGATCGAGGGCGAGGACCAGGACGCCCCAGGCCGTGGCGAGGTAGAGGGCGGGCTTGTAGAGCGGCGTCGGCGACAGCAGGACGAGCGCCAGGAGGACCAGTGCGAGCCCCGGCAGGGAGAGCCGCACGCGCTCCCGGAACAGATAGATCAGCCCGCCGGCCAGGAAGATCAGCGGCAGGCGCAGCGCGGTCTCGACCCCCTTCGGCCCCTCCGGCGCCACGACCTCGCGTGCCACGGCCGCGACCAGCAGCAGCCCGCCCGCCGCGAGCGCCAGCCTGGGCCGAGCCATCAGCCCGATCAGCCCGCCGACCAGCACGCCGAGATAGCACAGCGTCTCGTATTTCAGCGTCCAGACCGTGCCCATCGGAAAGGGCAGCGGGTTCCTGTCGAAGACGCCGGGCAGCGCCGAGGCGCTCTTGAAGGTGGTCAGCGTGCCGGTGATGAAGCGTCGCAGCTGCGGATCGGCGAGATAGGCGCCGAGATCGAGGCGCGTCAGCGCCGCGCCGAGGCCGAGCGCCACGACCAGCGTCGCCGCGATCAGCCCGGGCGCGATCCGCAGCGTGCGGGCGACGAGATAGTCGCGCCAGCCGCGGCGGTCATAGCTCATCGTCACGAGAAAGCCGGAGATCGCGAAGAAGCCGTTGACCGCATGCTCGCCTAGCGTGAAGCCGGTGCTCTGCGCCCAGGGCTCGTCCTCGACGCGCCCGGTGGCGACGCTGAAGGCGTGGGAGACGACGACGGCGAGCGCCAGGACGAGCCGCAGCAGGCCGAAATGATTATGTGGCCCGGTGAGGGCCTGCGCCACGCTGGCGCCACGCAATCGCGTCACGGCAGACCCTCCAGCCCTTCGCGGGCGAGGGCCGAGCGGCCCCGCATCCAGGCCAGCGCCCCGGCCGCCGAGCCGGCATGGGCCGCCATCTTCTCGCGCTGCAGGAGCAGCCCGTAGCCGGCCGCCTTGGCGAGGTTGGCGAGGATCCGCGCCGGTGACGGATGCGGCAGCCCGTATTTGCGGGCGACATAGCCCTCCGACCAGGCGAGGTGCCAGCGCGCCTTGAAGCGCCGCGCCGGCGAGGGTGCGGAGGAGCGGCCCCGCATGTGCAGGGCCACCGCGTCATGGACATGCACCAGGCTATGGCCGGCATCGCGCAGGCGGCGGCAGAGATCGTCATCCTCGTAGAACAGGAAGATCCGCGGATCGAAGCCGCCGATCCGCAGGAAGGGCTCGCGCCGCACCAGCAGACAGGCGCCGGAGAGAAAGGGCAGGCAGGCATCGCCCTCGGGCATCGCGTCGCCGCGCCCGCGGTTGAGATGCTCCGGCGAGAGCAGCGAGCGCATCGGCAGGAACAGCCGCCCCGAGGGCTCGACGATGCGCGGCGCCAGCAGCGCGGCCTCGGGATAGCGCGCGGCGGCGTCCAGCAGCGCCGCGACCATCCCGGGCTGGACCTCGCAATCCGGGTTCAGGATCAGCACGAATTCCGTGTCGCAGGCCGCGACGCCCCGGTTGTTGGCCCGCCCATAGCCTTCATTGCAATCGTTGCGCAGCAGGGTCGCGCCATGCGCGGTCGCGATCGCGCAGCTCTCGTCCCGGCTGGCATTGTCGACGACGATGGCCGGCACGCTGTCGCGCGCCAGCGCATCCAGACAGGCGGGCAGCACGGCTGCACTGTCGTAGCTGACGATGACGGCTGAGACCCTGTCGGGCGGCGGCTGGAGCATCTGCGTTTTCTGTCCGTCCGTGCTCGCGGCAGCAAGCGGAATCCGTTCGGCCGCCGCGAAAACCCCTGCGGATGCGTCAGCGCCCCGCCAGCCTCGCCAGCTCCTGCTGCACCCTCGCCCGCTCGCCGGCCCCGCAGGCTCTGGGCGCGCGATAGGCGCTCACGGCGTAGCTGCGCGAGGCCGCTTGGAACCTCGCCCGCTCGCCGCGCTCCATCTGCGCGACGATGCCGCCGCGATCGACCCGCAGGCCGCAGTCATAGCCGCGCGAGGCCTGGGCGGCCGCGAATTCCGGCGTCCCGGGCGGAGGCATCGGTGCCGACACGCAGCCCGGCAGGACGAGCAGCGACAGAGCCGCCGCACCGAGCCCCGCAAGCCGCCGCATCGCCGCCACAGGCTCAGAGCCCGTCGAAACGTCCGGCGCGCACGGCCGACATCTTCTCGCCGATCGCGACGCGCTCCTCGGACGTGCAGCGCTCCGGCCTTATCCCCTGGTTGATCGTCTGCGCCTCGGAGACGGTGACATAGGTCGAGCGCGCGCTGGCGATCTGCTCGGCCGTCGCGCCCCGCGCCTCCTCCGCCTGGAGGAAGCGGGTCAGCGTGTCACGCTTCGGCGCCCCGGCCTTGCAGGCGATGGAGCGGGAGACAAGCGTCGCCAGCTCCGTCGCACGCTGCGCGCTCGGATTGGCGGCACCGACGCAGGCCGAGAGCGGCAGGGCCAGCAGGCAGGCGAGCGCGATCGGGCGCGCCGTGATGCGGTGACGGATCATGCGCTCAGTTCTTCTCGGGCAGGTTGAGGCGGATATGCAGGTCGCGCAGCTGCCGCGGCCCGACCTCGGACGGCGCGCCCATCAGCAGATCGACAGCCTGCTGGTTCATCGGGAACAGGGCGACCTCGCGCAGATTGGTGGCGCCGGCGAGCAGCATGATGATGCGGTCGACGCCGGCGGCCATGCCGCCATGGGGCGGCGCGCCATATTGGAAGGCGCGGTACATGCCGCCGAAGCGCTCGATCACCGTCTCCTCGCCATAGCCGGCGATCTCGAAGGCCTTGACCATCGCCTCCGGCCGGTGATTGCGGATGCCGCCCGAGGCCAGCTCATAGCCATTGCAGGCGATGTCGTACTGGAAGGCCTTGATCGCCAGCGGCTCCTGCGTCTGCAACGCTTCGAGCCCGCCCTGCGGCATGGAGAAGGGGTTATGCGAGAAATCGACCCGCTTCTCCTCCTCATTATACTCGTACATCGGGAAATCGACGATCCAGGCGAAGGCGAAGGCGTTTTCGTCGATCAGCCCGAGCTCCGAGCCGACCTTGTTGCGGGCGGCCCCGGCGAATTTGTAGAATTTATCGGGATTGCCGGCGGCGAAGAAGCAGGCATCGCCGCCCTTCAGCCCCATCTGGGCGATGATCGCGGCGACGCGCTCGGGCCCGATATTATTGGCGATCGGCCCCTGCCCCTCCCCATCCTCCTTGACCATGAGATAGCCCAGCCCGGGCTGGCCCTCGCCCTGCGCCCAGGAGTTCATCCGGTCGCAGAAGGCGCGGGAGCCGCCCGCCGGCGCGGGGATCGCCCAGACGCGGTTCTTCTCGTCCTCGAGGATGCGGGCGAAGACCTTGAAGCCGGAGCCGCGGAAATGCTCCGAAACGTCCTGCATCTCGAGCGGGTTGCGCAGGTCGGGCTTGTCGGAACCGTATTTGCGGATCGCCTCGGCATAGGGAATGCGCGGCCAGTTCCGGGTAACGCTCTTGCCGTTGCCGAATTCCTCGAACACGCCGGCGATCACCGGCTCCATCGTCCGGAACACATCCTCCTGCTCGACGAAGCTCATCTCGACGTCGAGCTGGTAGAACTCGCCCGGCAGCCGGTCGGCGCGCGGATCCTCGTCGCGGAAACAGGGCGCGATCTGGAAATAGCGGTCGAAGCCGGCCATCATCAGCAACTGCTTGTACTGCTGCGGCGCCTGGGGCAGCGCGTAGAACTTGCCGGGATGCAGCCGGCTCGGCACCAGGAAGTCGCGCGCGCCCTCCGGCGAGGAGGCGGTCAGGATCGGCGTCTGGAACTCGGAAAAGCCGGAATTCTTCATGCGGTTGCGCAGGGAATCGATCACCTTGCCGCGCAGCATGATGTTGTTGTGCAGCTTCTCGCGGCGCAGATCGAGGAAGCGGTATTTCAGCCGCGTATCCTCGGGATAGTCGAGATCCCCGAAGACGGGCAGCGGCAGCTCGCCCGCAGCGCCCAGCACCTCGATCGCCGTCGCGAAGACCTCGACCGCGCCGGTCGGGAGATTGGCGTTCTCCGTGCCGGCGAGCCGCGCCTTCACCTTGCCGTCGATCCGCACGACCCATTCCGAGCGCAGGGTCTCGGCTTCCGAAAAGGCCGGCGAATCCGGATCGATCACCACCTGGGTCATGCCGTAATGATCGCGCAGGTCGATGAACAGCACGCCGCCATGGTCGCGGATGCGGTGGCACCAGCCGGAGAGCCGGACGGTGGCGCCGATGTCGCTTTCGCGCAGCGCGCCGCAGGTGTGGGATCGATAGCGATGCAGGGTCACGGGAACCGTCTCTTTTTCGAAAAACGCCGAGCGGCCGGCTTGCGGCCGGCCTCTCCGAGCGTCCGTTAGCACACTCAGCCGGGCGGCTTGTCAAGGATGGAGAGCATCATGGGCAACGCTGCGCGCAAACCAGACCTGCCATGGCGGACTCGACGCGCGGCCCCCTCCTCCGTTAAGCCCGTTTCATGAGCCTCATCACCACCACCCAGGATCTCGCCGACGCGTGCGCGCGCCTCGCGACCCATCCCTTCGTCACCGTGGACACCGAGTTCCTGCGGGAGACGACCTATTACCCCAAGCTATGCCTGATCCAGCTCGCCTCCCCCGACGAGGCCGTGCTGGTGGACCCGCTCTCGCCCGATCTCGAACTGTCGCCCTTCATGGCGCTGATGGCCGATCCCGCGGTGGTGAAAGTCTTCCACGCCGCGCGCCAGGATCTCGAGATCATCTGGATCATCGGCAGGATCATCCCGACGCCGCTCTTCGACACGCAGGTCGCCGCCATGGTCTGCGGCTATGGCGATTCGGTCGGCTACGAGCAGCTCGCCAATGATCTCGCCAAGGCGCGGATCGACAAATCCTCGCGCTTCACCGATTGGGCGCGCCGCCCGCTGACCGATGCGCAGCTGGTCTATGCCGAGTCGGACGTCACCCATCTCCGCGACATCTACCTCGCCCTCGCCGCCGATCTCGCCCAGACCGGGCGGGCGAGCTGGGTCGCCGAAGAGATGGCCGTGCTCAATTCGCCCGCCACCTACGAGGTCAAGCCGGAGAATGCCTGGCTCAGGCTGAAGGGCCGGGTCCGCAAGCAGAAGGAGCTGGCGCTGCTGATGGAGCTGGCGGCCTGGCGCGAGCGCGAGGCGCAGAGCCGCGACGTGCCGCGCCAGCGCGTGCTCAAGGACGATGCGCTGATGGATATCGTGCAGCGCGGGCCGCGCTCGGCCGAGGCGCTGGGCGAGCTGCGCTCGGTCCCCAACGGCTTCGAGCGCTCGCGGGCGGGCGGCGAGGTGCTGGCGGCGATCGAGCGTGGGTTCGCGCTGGATCCCAAGAGCCTGCCGGCGCTGGAGCGCGACCGCGGGCGCGGCGGCAATGGCGCGGTGCTCGACCTTCTGAAGGTGCTGCTCAAGGCCGTGGCCGATGCCGAGCGCGTGGCGCCGAAGATCATCGCCTCGACCGACGATCTCGAAGCGATCGCCGCCGATGACGACGCCGACGTGCCGGCGCTGCAGGGCTGGCGCCGCGGCGTCTTCGGCGAAAAGGCGCTCGCTCTGAAGAACGGCCAGCTCGGCCTGCGCATCGTCCGCGGCCGCGTCACCGTCGGCTGAGCGCCCTCCCGCCGCATTGGCGACCGGGAAGGCCGGCGGGGCTGCGCGAGCCCTCGCCCCGCGGGAACGGCTAGGTCGCCGCCTCTTCCGCCGCGCGCTTGGCCTCGCGCTTCTTCTCGACATAGCGCACGGAATGCACCGAGAGCTCGTAGAGCATCAGCATCGGCACCGCGAGCATCAGCTGCGAGATCACGTCCGGCGGGGTCAGCACCGCCGCGACCACGAAGACGAAGACGATCGCATAGCGCCGCTTGTCCTTCAGGAAGGCGGAATCGATGATGCCCGCCTGGCCGAGCAGCGTCAGGATCACCGGGAGCTGGAAGGAGACGCCGAAGGCGAAGATCAGCGTCATGATCAGCGAGAGATATTCGCTGACCTTCGGTAGCAGCGCGATGCCGGCCTGGCCCTCGGTCGCTGCCTGCTGCATGCCGATCGAGAATTTCATCAGCACCGGCATGGCGAAGAAGAACACCATCGCGGCGCCGGCGACGAAGAAGATCGGCGTCGCGGCGAGATAGGGCGCGAAGGCCTGGCGCTCGTTCTTGTAGAGCCCCGGCGCCACGAATTTGTAGATCTGCGTGGCGATTACGGGAAAGGCGAAGAAGCCGGCGCCGAAGGCCGCGATCTTGATCTGCGTGAACAGATATTCGAGCGGCGCGGTATAGATCAGCTGCACGTTGGCGCCCGGCCCCGCCGCCCAGACATAGGGCAGGACCAGCAGATTGTAGATCTGCGTCGCGAAGGCGAAGCAGACGAAGAACATCACGAGAAAGGCGATCAGCGAGCGGATCAGCCTCGAGCGCAGCTCGATCAGATGGTCGATCAGCGGGGCACGGGACGCCTCGATCTCGTCCTCGCCCTCCCGCGTATTGACGACGCTCATGCCGTGCTCCCGTCTTCGCCGGCGGCCTGTTTCGGCTTGCGGGCACGCTTGGCCCTGGGGGCCGCTTCCGGCTGGGGCTCGGGCTCCGGCGCGGCGATCGGCGCCGGCTCGATCACGATCTCCGGCAGCGGCTCGGGCCCCGGCAGCTTCGCCAGCAGCGCCTCCGCCTCCTTCAGCGCGACATCGTCGGCGCCGGTCGGCAGCGGGTCCGCCAGCGCGTCGGAGGGCCGGAAATCATCCATCGGCTTGAAGCCTTGCGGCGGCGCCGGGTTGATCGCGGTGGAGTCCGGGTTGATCGCGGTGGAGACCGAGCCGCCGACCTCCTCGACCTGCTTCTTCAGATCATGGAGCTCCGCCTCGCGCATCGCCTCGTTGAACTGGCCCTGGAACTCGCCCGCCATGCGGCGCAGCTTCCCGACCGTCTGGCCCACGGCGCGCATGGCTTTCGGCAGGTCTTTGGGGCCGATCACGACGAGCGCGACGGCCCCGATCAGCATGAACTCGCTCCAGGCGATGTCGAACATCGACGGTTCGTCCTCTCAGCCTCCCGCCATGGCGGGCAGGACGGCCTCAGGCCTTGGTCTCGGCCTTGGCCGTCGCGGCTGCGTTGCTGGCCGCGGTATGGTCGATCACCTTGGGATCGACCGGAGTCGTCGCCGTCGGCGGCGTCTCGTCCTCGGCCATGCCCTTCTTGAAGGACTTGATGCCCTTCGCCACGTCGCCCATCAGCTCGGACACCTTGCCGCGCCCGAACAGCAGCATCACGACGACGCCGACGACGATCCAGTGCCAAATGCTCACGCCACCCATGGCGACCTCCTCCAAATTCTCTGCGGCAGCCAAGGGCTTGAAAAGCCCCGGGTCAGGTCCGACGATTTCGCGGAACCTATGTGTCCCCCGCCGGGAACACAAGGACTTCGTCGGTCAGGATATCGACACCGACATCATCCCCCTCGCGCAGCGGCCCCGCCAGCGACAGCCGCGCGGTCAGCGGCCGGTCGAAACCCGGCACGACGAGCTGGACATGGTCGACCTCGCCGAGGAAGCGCCGCGTCACGATGCGCCCGGGCAGGCAGAACCCCGCCGCCTTGAGCCGGATGGCGTGCGGGCGGATGCAGACCACGGCCCGCGCGCCTTCCGCCAGCCCGCGCGCCGGGAACCGGCCGACGGGCGTATCCACCGCCCCGCGCAGCACCTGCCCCTCGATCTCGGTGAAGTCACAGAAGAATCGGGCGGCGAACAGGCTGTTGGGCTGGCGATAGAGCGTCTCGGCGGTGCCGATCTGCACGATGCGGCCATGGCGCATCAGCACGATCCGGTCGGCGATGCGCATGGCATCCTCCGGATCATGCGTCACGATGATCGAGGTCGCCCCGGTCTCGTGCAGCAGCGCCGCCGTCTCGTCGCGCACCACGTCGCGCAGCCGCCGGTCGAGATTGGAGAAGGGCTCGTCCATCAGCAGCACGCCGGGCCGCGGCGCGACCGCCCGCGCCAGGGCGACGCGCTGCTGCTCGCCGCCCGACAGCATATGCGGATAGGCGTCGACGAGCTCGCCGAGCCCGACGCGCGAGATCGCCCGCATCATCGAGGCCTCGGCCGAGCGCTCGTCCAGCCCGCGCAGGCCGAAGCGGACATTCTCGCGCACGGTCAGATGCGGAAACAGCGCGTAATCCTGGAAGACCAGCCCGACGCCGCGATTCTCCGGCTCGATGAAATGCTCTGCCGAGGAGACGTCGCGGCCCTCCAGCAGCACCCGCCCCTCGCTCGGCCGCTCCACCCCGGCCGCCAGGCGCAGCAGCGTCGTCTTGCCGCAGCCGGATTGGCCGAGCAGCGCCACGATTTCCCCCGGCTCGATCGAGAGCGTGACGTCGTTGAGCGCGGTGACCTCGCCGAAGCGCTGCGTCACCCGCTCGAAGCCGAGCGCCATCGGGATCGAGGCGCCGGCCGTGCCGCGCCGCCCCCAACTCAACCACCGCGCCACGCTCTCGCTACGAACCACCCGCTCGGCTCCGCTCTCGTCTCGCAGCCATCAGGGTGATGGGCGAGCCTCCGCTACTCCTCCGCCCTGTGCGGTGCGGCGTCGCCATCGTCAAGCGGCGTGAACAGATCGCCGAGCGGATCCTCGTCCGCCCGCAGCCCCGGATCATCGTCGGGGACCGGCACCGTCATGTCGCGCGTCAGCCGGCCCTCGATGATGCCGGCGCCCTTCAACTCCTCGAGCCCGGGCAGATCGTCGATGCGCTCGAGCCCGAAATGCTCGAGGAAACCCGGCGTCGTGCCGAAGGTGACCGGCCGCCCGGGCGAGCGTCTCCGCCCCCTGAGCCGCACCCATCCCGCCTCGAGCAGGATGTCGAGCGTGCCGCGCGCGGTGGCGACGCCGCGGATCTCCTCGATCTCCGCCCTGGTGACCGGCTGGTGATAGGCGATGATCGACAGGATTTCGAGCGCCGCCCGCGACAATTTCCGCGGCGGCTCGGCCTCCGCGGCCAGGAGATAGCCGAGATCCGGCGCGGTCCGGAAGGCATAGCCCCCCGCCACCGCCTGGAGATTGACGCCGCGCGGCGCATAGAGCGCCGTGAGCCGCGCCAGCAGGCGCTTTATGTCGAGCCCGGCCGGGACGGAGCGCGCCAGCTCCTCGGCGCCGAGCGGCCGCGCGGAGGCGAACAGCAGCGCCTCGACGATCCGCAGCCCCTGGGCGAAGGCGTCCTCCTCCTCGCCGGGCTGCCCGTCCCCCGCTACCTCGGCCACATCCGCCTCGCGCATCACAGCGGCAGGCTCGGCGGGCGGGCGGAGCGGCGGCGCAGATAGAGCGGCGCGAAGGCCGTGTCCTGGCGCAGATCCAGGACGCCTTCCCGCACCATCTCCAGCATCGCCGAAAGCGCCGAGGCCTTGACCGTCGCGCTCATCGCCTGGAGCGGCAGCCCATGCGCCGCCATGTAGCGGGTGAGATAGGGGTCGATCTCGGTCCAGTCCCCGGCCTCGCCGACCAGCCGCTGCAGCGCCTCGCGGGCCTCGACCAGCGACCAGACCAGCCGGTGACCGACCGAGATATGGCCCTTCACCTGCTTCTGCCGCTGCTGGGCATAGGCCGCCAGCAGATCGTAGAGCTCCGCCTCCCAGACCGGCCGCGCGCCAGCGATGACCGCTTCCGGCGCGCCGCGGGCGAAGACGTCGAGGCCGAGCCGCTGGCGCGAGGCGAGCTTGCGGGCGGCGGCGCGGATCGCCTCCAGCCGGCGCAGGCGCAGCGCCAGGGAGGTGGCGAGATCGGCGGCGCTCGGCTCCTCCCCGCGCGGCGGTTCCGGCAGAAGCAGGCGCGATTTGAGATAGGCGAGCCAGGCCGCCATCACGAGATAATCGGCGGCGAGTTCGAGCCGCAAGGCGCGCGCCTCCTCGACGAAGACGAGATATTGCTCGGCCAGCGCCAGGATCGAAATGCGGTGGAGATCGACCTTCTGCCGGCGCGCCAGGTCGAGCAGCAGGTCGAGCGGCCCCTCATAGCCGTCGACATCGACCATCAGCGCCGCCTCGCCCTCGCGGCGCGGCCCGTCCTCCTCGAACGGCAGCTCAGCGTTCATGCCGCCCGCCCCCCTGTCCAAGCGCACGCTCCCGGCCCCGTTCCCGCGCCGCCGGGTTCGGCCCGGCCGGCGGGAACCGGGAGATCGCGCGATGCCGCAGCCCCGCGCCAAACTCCGATGTTCAGCCCGCCAAGGCAAGCGCCGCGGCGATCCGCGCCCGGGCGTCCTCCCTGTCCAAAGGCTCCGGCACGTGCCGGATCCGCGCCAGCGCCATCGTCGCCCGCCGCGCCCGCGCCCCGGTCATGGCCGGCACCGCGCCGGCGACGGCGACCATTTCCTCCATGATGCCGTGGCAATGCAGCACCAGATCGACCCCCGCCCGAATCGCCGCGCGCGACTTCTGCGCGAAGCTGCCGGACAGCGCCTTCATCGAGATGTCGTCGGTCATGATCAGCCCGTCGAAACCGAGCTCGCCGCGCATGATCTCCTGCACCACCTTGCGCGAGATCGTCGCCGGCCGCTCGTCCAGCGCCGTGAACACGACATGCGCCGTCATCGCCAGCGGCATGTCGGCCAGATGGCGGAAGGGCCGGAAATCCTGCGCCCGCAGCTCGGCGAGGGAGGCATCGACCACCGGCAGATCATGATGGCTGTCCGCCCGCGCCCGGCCATGCCCCGGCATGTGCTTGATCACCGGGAGGACGCCGCCGGCCAGGAGGCCCTCGGCCGCGGCCCGGCCCAGCCGCGCCACCTCGTCGGGATCATGCGCATAGGCGCGGTCGCCGATCACGTCATGACTGCCCGCCACGGGGACGTCGAGCACCGGCACGCAGTCGACATCGATGCCGACCGCCTTCAGATCATGCGCCATCAGCCGGGCCGAGAGCCTGACCAGCTCGCGCCGCTCGACCGGGTCGTTGACCGCGAGAAAGCGCCGCGCCGCGGGATAGGCCGGCCAATGCGGCGGCCCCATGCGCTGCACCCGCCCGCCCTCCTGGTCGATCAGGATCGGCGCGTGCCAGCCGACACAGTCGCGCATCTGCGCCGTCAGCGCCGCCACCTGCTCGGGATCGCTGGTGTTGCGCTTGAACAGGATGAAGCCCCAGGGGCGGGCATCCCTGAAGAAGGCCCGTTCGTCGGGGGTGAGGCTCGTGCCGAGGCAACCGGCGATGAAGGCGCGCGAGGTCATGCGGCAGGCCTAAAGCAACCGGGCCGAAAGGGAAATCCGCTTCTCGACGATCCGGCGCGCCAGGGCCGGTCGGCCCGTGGCGCGCCAAGCGGATCAGCGCATCTGCTGCGACATGTTCGCGTTGAAGGCGTCGAAGGGCAGCTCGGCGATGCGGAACCAGAGCTGCTCCTTCTTCCAATAGGGCAGCCAGGAATCATAGAAGGTCTTGAAGGCAGGGTTGCTGGCGGCGAGCTCCGCATAGAGCGCCATCGCCTCCTTGAACGCCGCCTGCATCACCTCCTGCGGGAAAGGCCGCAGCTCCGCGCCGGACGAGACCAGCCGCAGCAGCGCATCGGGATTGCCATGGTCGTATTTCGCGACGCAGAGCGCATTCGCCTCGGCACAGGCCGATTCGAGCACCGCCTTGTAGCTCGGCGGCAGCGCGTTCCATTTCTCCAGATTGACCAGGAAGCTGACATTGGCGCAGCCCTCCCAGAAGCCGGGATAATAATAATATTTGGCGACGCGCTGGAAGCCGAGCTTCTCGTCGTCGAGCGGCCCCGAGAACTCGGCCGCGTCGATCGTGCCGCGCTCGAGGGCGGGATAGATGTCGCCGCCGCCGATCTGCTGCGGCACCACGCCGAGCTTGCTGAGGATGCGGCCGCCGAGCCCGGCGATGCGGAACTTCAGCCCCTTGAGATCCTCGACGGTCTTGATCTCCTTTCGGAACCAGCCGCCCATCTGCGCGCCGGTATTGCCGGAGGGGATGGTGAACAGGTTGTGCGTCTTCATGAAGGCGCGGCACAACTCCAGCCCGCCGCCCTGGTAGAGCCAGGCCGCGTTCTGCCGGGTGTTCAGCCCGAAAGGCAGCGAGGTCTCGAAGGCGAAGGCCGGGTCCTTGCCGATATAGAAGCTCGACAGCGTGTGGCTGCATTCCACAGTGCCGTTCTGGACGGCATCGAGCGCCTGCAGCGCCGGGACGATCTCGCCGGCCGCGAAGACCTGGATCTGGAACTGCCCATCCGTGGCCTCGGCGACGCGCTTGGCGACATGGGTCGAGATGCCGAACAGCGTGTCGAGGCTCTTGGGATAGCTCGAGGTCAGCCGCCAGCTGATCTTGGGCTGCGACTGCGCCAGCGCCGGGCTCACGATGGCGGGCGTGGCGATGGCTGTGCCCGCGGCGGCCGCGCCTGCGGCTGCCGTGACGAAATGGCGACGATCCATGGTGCTTCCTCGTTTGTCTCGGACGCCGGCTCGCCTCGGAGCGGGAGCGTCGGCGCGACAGGAGGCTACTCCCGCCGCGCGAGCGGTTGAAGCGCCTGCACGCAGCCGGCGCATGCGTCGCCGGCATTGCGGGCGCCCGGCGCTGGCCCGCCACGCACAAAAACGCCCCGCGCGGAGGCGCGGGGCGTCGGGTCTCTGTCGGTTCGCCTACGCGGCGGGGGTGAAAAACCTCAGTTCTTCGAGATGAAGCACTGGCCGCCGGCGGCCTGCAGCTGCGTGCACATGGTCGCGGCGTTCTCGCGGCTATAGGGGCCGATGCGCAGCCGGTAGACGGTCTTGCCGCCGGCGAGATCGGTCTTGCGGATGATCGGCGCCTGGCTGCCCAGCACATCGGGATATTTGCGCTGCAGGGCCGCGAAGGTCGCACGGGCCTCGGCCTCGCTGCCCGGCGCGCCGAGCTGCACGGTGAAGTCCCCGGTGCCGCTGCGGATCGCCTGGGTGGCGGAGGGCGTCGCGGCGGCGGGCGCCGGCGTGGTGGCGGCCGGAGCGGCGTTCGCCGTACGCAGCGGCGGGGCGGGCGTCGTCGCCGCCGGCGCGGGGGTCGTGGCGCGATCCTGCACCTTGGGAGCGTCCGCGGCCACCGGAGGGCGCGGACGCGGCACGGGGGCGAGCTGCGTCGCGGCATTGCCCGGAGTGGCCGCGGCACCCGGAGACGGGGTCGAGCCGGTGACGATGCCCGCCGCGGCGGCGCCATTGGCCGGAGCCGCCGGCGTGCCGTCGGGCCGGATCGAGACGGTGCGGACCTTGCGCGGCTCGCCCAGCCCCGGAACCGGCGGGACCGGCGTCAGCGCGGGCTCGGAGGGGGTCGGCAGCCGGTCCGGCACGCCGGGGGCCGAGGCCAGCGGATTGCTCGCGGTCTCGCCTGCGCCGGTGCCCGGGCCGGGCAGGATCACGCGGGCCGGCATGCTGCGCGCCGCCTGCTGCACGTCGACGGGCTGCTCCTCCCGGCTCACCACTTTGGTCTCGGCCTGCGGCGCCTGTGCGGTCCGCTCGTAGATCTGCTTGTTCTGGTTCGGAATTTCCTTGCCGCCCGGATTGACCGGTTCGACCTTCATCGGCGCGGTCTCGGCGGCGATCACGGGCGGCTTGCCGTCGCTGCCGACGCTCGGCGCCCGAAAGGTCATGGCCGCCCCGACGCCGACGACGCCGACCGCGATCAGGCCGACGGCCGTCCACAGCCCCTTGCGCGACCGGCGCGGCTTGAGGACCGGCAGATCCTCCTCCGGACCCAGCCCCTGCTCGCCCTGCCCGCTCTCGCCATAGGCGTCGGCATAGGCGGGATCCGGCTCATAGCCGTTCGGCTGGGCATAGCCGCCATCCTGCGGATAGCCCTGATCCTGGCGATAGGCGCCGTCCTGGCCATGCGTCTGGCGCTGCGCATAGCCCTGCTCGTGCTTATGCGCGGCGAGCTGGTCGAGGTCGCGCGGGCCGGCTTCACCGACCGGCTGGCCCGGGCCGCGCCCATAGGTTTGCGGGCCCGGCTCGTCATCATAGGCCGGCTCCGCCGGCGGCACATAGACGGCGGCCTGGGGCTTGGCGGGGGTGCCGCCATCGTTGCGGCGCAGCAGCGCCTCGAACTCGTCGAGCGCGCCGCGCAGCTCGGCCGGAGGGGCAGCCTCCGGCGCAGCCGGGAAGGAGGGCTCGCGCCGGCTTTCCGTCCAGGCGGCGGGTGGCGCCACCGGCGGCGCGGCGGCCGCGGCCGGCGCCGTCGCAGGCGCGGCCGGACGGGAAGTTCGCGGCGCGAACAGATCCTTCAGCGGATCGTCCTGGCCGACGATCCGCGTCAGCTCCGCAAGCGGATCGCTCGCCTGGCCCGGCCGTGGCGCCTGGGCCGCGCCGCGCAGCTGCCGCTCGAGATCTTCGAGATCGAGGGCGAAACGGTTTCTTGCTGGCTCACTCATGGCATGATCCATTCCAGCACGGGCACACCCGACGAATGGAACGCCGAACGCCGCATGCGGTCAATCTGACCTCGTGCGCGCTGCCGGCCGAGCGACCTTCAGCGCATCTCTTCCGGCGCCGCGACACCCGCGACAGCCAGACCGGAAGCAAGGACGCTGCGCACCGCATGCACGAACGCCAATCTCGCTTCAGTCGACTTTCGATCAGTTTGATTAACGAACCGTAATTGCGGCGACTCTTTGCCCTTGTTCCACAGCGAATGGAAGGCGCTGGCCAGTTCGTGGATGAAGAACGCGATCCTGTGCGGTTCATGCGCCGCGGCCGCGCCCTCAATGACCCTGGGATAGGCGGCGATCAACTTGATGATCGCGATCTCCGCCTCGTCCGTCAGCAGGCCGAGATCGGCCGCGGCCAGAGCGGCCGGCGCCAGATCGAGATCCGGGAAGGCCTCGCGCGCCTGCCGGAAGATCGAGGCGCAGCGGGCATGGGCATATTGCACGTAGAAGACCGGATTGTCCTTCGACTGCTCGACCACCTTGGCGAGGTCGAAATCGAGCGTCGCGTCGTTCTTGCGGAAGATCATCATGAAGCGCACGGCATCGCGGCCGACCTCGTCGATGACCTCGCGCAGCGTGACGAAATCGCCGGAGCGCTTCGACATCCGGACCTGCTCGCCGTTCCGCAGCAGCCGCACGAGCTGGCAGAGCTTGACGTCGAGCGCCCCCTCGCCGCCGGTGACGGCCTTCACCGCCGCCTGCATGCGCTTGACATAACCGCCGTGGTCGGCGCCCCAGACATCGATCATCTGGGTGAAGCCGCGCAGGAATTTGGAGCGGTGATAGGCGATGTCGTTGGCGAAATAGGTGTAGCTGCCGTCCGATTTCAGGAGCGGCCGGTCGACGTCGTCGCCGAAGCGGGTGGCGCGGAACAGCGTCTGCTCGCGATCCTCCCAATCCTCGTCCTTCTGCCCCTTGGGCGGCGGCAGGCGGCCCTCATAGACCAGCTCCCGCGCGCGCAGATCGGCGATGGTCGCGCCGACCTCGTCCGCCCCGCCATCGACCGCCTGCAGCGAGCGCTCCGAGAAGAACACCTCGTGGACGACGCCGAGCGCGGCCAGATCCTCGCGGATCATCGCCATCATCCCGCTGATCGCGGCAGCGCGCACCGGCGGCAACCATTCCGACTCGGGCTTGGCCAGAAGCGAGACGCCGTGCTGCGCGGCGAGCGAGCGGCCGACGGCGACGAGATAGTCGCCGGGATAGAGCCCCTCGGGGATGGTGATCGTCTCGCCCAGCGCCTCGCGATAGCGCAGGAAGGCCGAGCGGGCGAGCACATCGACCTGCGCCCCGGCATCGTTGATGTAGTATTCGCGCGTCACCGCATGGCCGGCGAAGGCGAGGATATTGGCGAGCGCGTCCCCGAAGACGGCGCCGCGGCCATGGCCGACATGCATCGGCCCGGTCGGGTTGGCGGAGACATATTCGACATTGATCTTCGGCAGCGGCTTCGCCTCGCCCCTGCCATAGTCCAGCCCGGCCTCGACGGCGTGCTTGAGGATGGCGGTGAAAACCGCGGGCTTCAGCGTCAGATTGATGAAGCCGGGGCCGGCGATCTCGGCCGAGGCCACCTCCGGCGCCTCGCGCAGGATCTCGACCTGCAACTTCGCGAGATCGGCCGGCCGCATCCCGGCCGCCTTGGCCATCACCATCGCCGTGTTGGTGGAGATGTCGCCATGGGCCGGATCGCGCGTCGGCTCGACCACGAATTTCGGCAGGTCCCCGCTGATCCCGATGGCGCCCGAAGCGACCAGCGCCGCATTCGCCGCCTGCACACGTTCAGCGATGATCTTGAAGATTTCCATGGTTCCGCCTTGGCCGATCGGTGGTCATCGCTTCGCAGCCCCCGGCCGGAGGCGCCGCGACAGCGGCGAGCGATGGTTCAGGAGGTTCGCCCGCAATCGGGAGCGACCTGCGCGACACCGCGTCGCGGCGCCTCCGGCCGGGCCGGGAGGGCCCGACCGCCGGAACTGCGCGCCCGCCCCTATCGCAGCGCGGGAGTGGCGTCAAACAGGCGCCGGTGCTCATCCAGCGCGTACCAGTCGGTCATCCCCGCGATATAGTCGGCGATGCGCCGCGCCCGCCGCGCCTCGTCCAGCCCCGCGCAGCTCGTCGCCCATTCCGGTGGCAGCGCGGCGGGATCGGCCATGAACCGCGCGAACAGGTCGCGGACGACCTGCGCCGCCTGGTCCCGGATCAGCTGGATGCGGCTATGCCGGTACATATTGGGGTAGAGGAAGGCCTTGATCTCGCGATCGGCCTCGGCGAACGCCGCGGAGAAGGCGATGACGGGCGCCCCGGCCCGGCGGATGGCGTCGGCATCCTGCGGCGCCAGCGCCATGATCCGCGCGCGCGATTGCGCCAGCACATCCTCAACGAAGCGCGTGATCACCCGCCGCACCAGCTCGTTCGTGGCCCTTGCCGGCTCCAGCACCGGATGCAGCAACGCGATCTCGTCGAGCAGCGCGGCCAGCAACGGCACGATGCGGAGATCCTCGAGCGCGAACAGCCCGGCCCGCAACCCGTCATCGATGTCATGGGCGTTATAGGCGATGTCATCGGCCAGAGCCGCCGCCTGCGCCTCGGCCGAGGCGTAGCTGTCGAGCCAGAGATCCTGCCGGGCCTGATATTCGACGATGGCCGCCGGGATGCCGCCGTCGCGGTAGCGCTCGGTCGGCCGGCCATCCGTTTCGAGCAGCGGCCCATTATGCTTCACCAGCCCCTCGAGCGTCTCCCAGGTCAGGTTGAGACCGTCGAAGCCGGCATAGCGCCGCTCGAGCCGCGTCACGATCCGCAAGGTCTGGGCGTTGTGGTCGAAGCCGCCGAAGCCGCTCATGCAGGCGTCGAGCGCATCCTCGCCGGTATGGCCGAAACAGGTATGGCCGAGGTCGTGCGCCAGAGCGAGCGCCTCGGCCAGATCCTCGTCCAGCCCGAGCGCCCGCGCCAGCGCCCTCGCGATCTGGCCGACCTCGATCGTATGCGTCAGCCTCGTCCGGAAATGATCGCCCTCATGCGAGACGAAAACCTGCGTCTTGTGCTTCAGCCGGCGGAAGGCGGTGGAGTGGATGATTCGGTCGCGGTCGCGCTGGAAGGCGCTGCGCGTCGGGGAAGCCGGCTCCGCCACCAGCCGGCCGCGGCTGCGGCTGGAGCGACAGGCATAGACCGCCCGCCAGCGATCGCCGGGCTCCAACTCGCGGCTCTCGAACTCCCGCATGGCGGTCCTGTCATCCCCGGCGCGCCGCATTGAGGTTAGCGACCCTCATCCAAGCCGGGCCCCGGACGATCGCGCGCCGCGGCACCCGTCAGGATACGAGGGTCGAGGCTCCCATGCGACGGCCTGTCCTGTCACTGAGGCGCCGCTTGTAGAGGCGCGCCTGCGCAATTACCTTTGGGAGCAAGTCAGGTGCAAGCCTCGTCCGGCGACAGAGCCTCGCGCTCGCCGCCTTTTCGACGCGGTCCCACCATCCCAGCGATCCGGGAGTTGTCATGTCGACCGATCTTCAGCTGAATCCGCGCGGCATCGCCGTGACCGACAAGGCCGCGAGCCGCATCCTCTCGGTGATGGCCAAGGAACCGGCCGGCTCGATGCTGCGGGTCAGCGTCGCCGGCGGCGGCTGTTCGGGCTTCCAGTACATCTTCGACATCGACCGGGAAAAGGCCCCGGGCGATCTGGTGATCGAGCGCGACGGTGCGACGGTGCTGATCGACGAGACCTCTCTCGATCTCCTGGAAGGCTGCACGATCGACTTCGTTGACGATCTCGTCGGCCAGTCCTTCAAGATCACCAATCCGAACGCGACCAGCTCCTGCGGCTGCGGCACGTCCTTCGCGCTCTGAGATACCGCGCCGTTCGGGCGCTCCGACTTCGCCGCTCGGCGCTCGGGCATTCAAGGCCGGTCGGCCGGGCCCGGTGCAAAGCGCCTTGACCGGCCCGCTCAGTGCGAGACCGGCGCCCCGCCCTGCTCCAGCCGGATTTCGGCGGCCATCAGCCCCTTGGGGCCCGGTCCATAGCGCACCAGCACGATTTGGCCCGGGATCAGCTCGACCAGCCCGTAGCGGCGCATCGTCTCCATATGCACGAAGACGTCGGGCGAGCCCTCGCCCTTGGAGACGAAACCGAAGCCGCGCAGCCGGTTGAACCATTTCACCACCATGCGCTCGAGCCCGCTGGTCGGCGTCACCGTGACATTGGTCCGCGGCATCGGCAGCTCGGCGGGATGGCGCGCCGCCGTCGTGTCGATCGACAGGACCCGCACCGCCTGGCGGCCCCGCGGCTTCTCGATCGCTTCGAGTACGATGTGAGCGCCTTCGGCTATGGCATTGAAACCGTCGCGCTTCAGGATGGTGACATGGACCAGGATGTCGGCGCCGCCATCCTCCGGCACGACGAAGCCGTAACCCTTGCTCACGTCGAACCATTTGACGTAGCCGGCCAGCTCGACGCCATTCTCCTGGCCGAGCCCCTCCGGCCCATCCAGTCGCATGACGCGGTTGAGCGACTGGATCGGACCCATGGGTGGACGCCCGTTATCGCCGAACTCGTCCGACATGTGCCGCTCACCCCCGCCCGAATGGCTTGATTCGTGCAGCGAAGATACCATCGCTGGGGAGTCGGGATACAGCCCGCCGGCGTTCATCCACATGCGGAATGACATTTTTGCCATAGTCGCTGACGCAAGGGAGGCTTATGCTTCGCACTAGGACATTATGCGAAGCTGATGCAGCGCAGGGAGTTGCCGAAATCGCCATGCCCGATGCAACGACGCTAGCCCTGTTCAGCCTCGCCAGCTTCGTCCTGACGGTGACGCCGGGCCCCGATATGCTGCTGATCGCGTCCCGTAGCCTGAGCCAGGGCCGGATGGCCGGGCTCGTGACCTATCTCGGCATCGCCTGCGGCAGTTACCTCCAGGCTTTCGCGGCGGCGCTCGGGCTGTCGCAGCTCTTCCTCCTGGTACCGGCGGCCTATGACGTCCTGCGCTGGATCGGCGCCGCCTATCTCGCCTGGCTCGCCTTCGTGACGTTGCGCGCCGCGACGCCGCTCGCCTCCGGGATCGGCGCCCAGCCGCGCATGCCGAACCGGCGGATCTTCCTGCAGGGCTTTCTGACCAATCTGCTCAACCCCAAAATGGCGCTGTTCATGCTGGCGCTGCTGCCGCAATTCCTGAAGCCGGAAGCCGGCTCGGTGCTCCTGCAGGTCATGGTCCTGGCGACGATCCTCAATCTCGCCGGGCTGCTGACCAACGGCATCGTCATCCTCGCCGCGGGCCGGCTCGGCCATGCCCTGGCCGCGCGCCCCGCTCTGGCCCGGCTGCCGCAGAGGCTGATGGGCGCGGTGTTCGGCGCGCTGGCGCTGCGCCTGGCCCTCGCCTCGCGAGATTGACGCGATGCACCCGACGGTCGGCAAGGTCGTCGAAGAAATCCCCCACGGGCTTCTCGAAAGCCCGTTCGTGCCGGTCGTGCTTTCGACGGTCGGAGTCTTCGACGCGCGCTATCTGCGGGCGAGCCCGGCCTTCCTCTCGCTGGTCGGCTGCAGCTGGGAGGAGATCGCCTCGGTCCCGCTGGTCGGACAGGGCGCGGCCCTGAGCAATCCGGCGCGTGACCGCCGGCTGATGCTGCTCGATCTCGAAGGCGGCTATCTCGCCGAGCGCGCCACACTGCGCCATGCCTCGGGCCGGCTGATCGAGACTGTGATCACCGCGCAGCGCCTGTGGATCGACGGCACGGCGCTGGATCTCGAGATCTTCCAGCCGCTGCCGCGCTGATCAGGCGGCGCTCAACCGGCCAGCGGGCCGAGCGCGGCCCCGATCTCGGCGCGCACCACCAGATCGGCGATCGCGTCGAGCTCGGTCGGCTCGCGGTTGACGATGACGAGCCTGGCGCCCTTGCGCTTGGCGATCACCGGGAAGGTCGCGGCCGGAAACACCACCAGCGACGACCCCACCACCAGGAACAGCTCCGCCTCCATGGTCAGCGCATGGGCCTGGCGCATCTGGGCCTGGGGCATCGCCTGGCCGAAGGAAATGGTCGCGGATTTCACCGGCCCGGCGCACATCATGCAGGCCGGTGGCTCGCCGCTCGCCTCGAAGGCCGGGCGAATCGCAGCGAGCTCGTGCCGCCAGCCGCAGGCCAGGCAGGTGGCATAGGTGCCGTTGCCATGGAGTTCGACGACGCGCTCCTCCGGCACGCCCGAGGCCTGGTGCAGCCCGTCGATGTTCTGCGTGATCAGCCCCGGCGAGCGCCCCTCCTCGACCAGCCGCGCCAGCGCGGCATGGCCGCGATTGGGCGCCGCGTCGCGATAATGATCGTCCATCGCGAATTTGCGCCGCCACGCCTCGATCCGCGCCTCGCGGCTCGCCAGGAAGGCCTCGAACGGGATCGGCTTGTTCGTCATCCAGGGCGAACCCGGCGTGCGGAAATCGGGCACTCCCGATTCGGTGGAGATCCCCGCGCCGGTGAAGGCGACCACCGAGCGCGCGCGGTCGAGCAGAGCATGGAGCTCGGTGATCGCGTCTGATGTCTCGTCCTGCATCATCCATCCTGGTTGGGGCGTGGTCCCCTCATGATATGGGGCGGGGCCGCCTTGCCTTCCAGGCGATTGACGCCGCCGCTGCGTCATCCCAAAGCTGGCCGATGCAGCACGCGCCGTTGAATCCCGACCTCCTCGACACCGCCACCCCGCCGATCCCGCAGGCCCAGGGCTGGGCCCGCGCCTATGACGGCAAGGCCGGCCCGCTGATCGACCTGTCGCAGGCGGTTCCCGGCGCGCCGCCCCCCCAGCCGCTCCTGGACCGGCTGGGCGAGGCCGCGGCCTCGCCGGATGCGACACGCTACGGGGCGATCACCGGCGACATGGCGCTGCGCGAGGCCTATGCGGCGGAGCTCTCGCGCATCTATGGAGGCGCGATCGCGGCGCCGGAGACGCTGATCACCTCCGGCTGCAACCAGGCCTATGTGGTGACGATGATGGCGCTGGCCCGGGCCGGCGACAATGTGCTGCTGCCGACGCCCTGGTACTTCAACCACGAGATGACGCTGACCATGCTCGGCATCGAGCCGCGCGCGCTGCCCTGCGACCCGGCTTCCGGTTTCGTGCCGGCCGTCGCCGATGCCGAGCGGCTGATCGACGAGCGCACCCGCGCCATCGTCCTGGTCACCCCCAACAACCCGACCGGCGCCGTCTACCCGCCGGAGACGATCGCCGCCTTCGCCGCGCTCTGCGCCCGCCGCGGCCTCTGGCTGGTGCTGGACGAAACCTATCGCGACTTTCTGCCTGCGGCGGTTGAGAGGCCGCATCAGCTGTTTTCCGCAAGCGGCTGGCAGGATTCCGTGATCGGGCTCTACAGCTTCTCGAAGGCCTATGCCGTTCCCGGCTGGCGGCTGGGCGCGATTACCGCCGGCGAGCGGGTGCTGGCGCAGATCGCCAAGGTGCAGGATTGCGTGCAGATCAGCCCGGTCCGCGCCGGGCAGGCCGCGATCCTCTGGGGGATCGACGGCGTCCGCAGCTGGCGCGAGGCCAACCGCGCGGAGATCAACGCCCGCGCCAGCCTGTTCCGCGAGACCATGGCACCGCTGGCGGGCTGGCGGGTGCTGGCGGCGGGGGCCTATTTCGCCTATGTCGCGCATCCCTGCCAGGCGCCCGCGGCCGATGTGGTGCGCGATCTCGTGCAGCAGCGCGGCGTGCTGGCGCTGCCCGGCCCCTATTTCGGTCCGGGACAGGAGCAGCATCTGCGCATCGCCATCGCCAATGTCGGCGCCGACCGGATCGCGAGCCTCGGCGAGCGCCTGAGCGGCTTCGGCACCTAGCCGCGAGAGGTGGCCGCCTCAGCGAAACATCCCGGCATAGCGGTCGCGATAGGCATAGGCGAGCAGGCCGCCGCAGAGGACGAGGATCAGCGCGACCGGGATGCCGACCGTGTTGATGGTCAGGTGAAACGCCACGATCACCGCCATCACCGGCGCGAGCAGCGCCAGCCCGAAAGCCGGGACGATGTTGAGCAGCAGGCTCAGCGCCCCGAGCAGGTTCACCGTCTTCAGCATCGGCCAGAAGAAGCCGGAATTCTGCAGCGCCGCCTCGAAGACCCGCCCCTGTTCGGTGACCGGCGGATGGATCAGATGCTGCCCGCTCGCCAGCCACCAGAACCCGTCGACGGCGCTGACGGAAAACAGCAGGCCGAGCACCAGGCGCGGCGCGGTCACGAGCAGAAAATGGCGCATGGTCGCCCCCCCGGTCGACAGTCTCGCCGAGACCTATCGCCGCAGGTAAAACCCTGTCAATCCATGACCTTACGGCATGTTGTTCGCGGATCGCGGCCATCCGGACCCGGGCTGCGAGCCGCGCCTGAACCGCGCGCGGCTCCCCGGCGCCCGATGGCTCACATGGTGGCGCCGATCTGCCAGGGCACGAACTCGACATCGCCATAGCCGAGCTGCTCGGACTTGCTGCGTTCGCCGGAGGCCACCCGCAGCAAGGTCTCGAAGATCTCGCGGCCCTTGGCTTCCAGCGTGACGCCGTCGAGAATATCGCCGCAGTTGATGTCCATGTCGTCGATCATCTTCTCGTAGATCGGCGTGTTGGTGGCGAGTTTCACCGAGGGGGTCGGCTTGCAGCCATAGGCCGAGCCGCGCCCGGTGGTGAAGGCCAGGATATTGGCGCCGCCCGCCACCTGCCCCGTGGCCGCGACCGGATCGTAGCCCGGCGTGTCCATGTAGACGAAGCCCTTGTCCTTCACCTGCTCGGCATAATGATAGACCGCCGCCAGCGTCTTGGTGCCGCCCTTGGCCGCGGCGCCGAGCGACTTCTCGAGGATCGTCGTCAGCCCGCCGGCCTTGTTGCCGGGCGACGGGTTGTTGTTCATGTCCATCCGGGCGCGGGCGGTATAATCCTCCCACCATTTGATGATCGAGACGAGCTTCTCGCCGGTCTCCCGGGTCGCGGCGCGCCGCGTCAGCAGATGTTCGGCGCCGTAGATCTCGGGCGTCTCCGACAGGATCGCCGTGCCGCCATGCTCGACCAGAATGTCGACGGCGGCCCCGAGAGCGGGGTTGGCGGTGATCCCGGAATAGCCGTCCGAACCGCCGCATTGCAGCGCCAGCATCAGCTCCGAGGCCGGCACGGTCTCGCGTACGGCGCGATTGGCGATCGGCAGCATGGTCTTGAGGGCATCGATGCCGGCGGCGACCGCCTTGCGCGTGCCGCCGGTCTCCTGGATCGTCAGCGTGCGGAAGACATCGCTCTCCTCGACGCCATAGGCGTCCTTCATCCGCTTGATCTGGAAGCCTTCGCAGCCCAGCCCGACGACGAGCACGGCCGCCATGTTGGGGTTGCAGGCATAGCCCCAGGTGGTGCGCTTCAGCACCTCGAAGCTCTCGCCATTATAGTCGATGCCGCAGCCGGTGCCGTGGGTCAGCGCGATCACCCCGTCGACATGGGGGTAATCAGCCAGAATGCCTGAACGCTTGACCTCCTCCGCCATGAAACGTGCGGCCGAGGCGGAGCAGTTCACGGAGGTGAGGATGCCGACATAATTGCGCGTGCCGGCCTTGCCGTCCTTGCGGCGGAAGCCTTCGAAGGTCGCCTGCTGCTCGATCGGCAGCACGAATTCCGGCTTGGCCTCGGCACAGAAGGCGTAGTCGCGCTCGAAGGCGTGGAAGCCGGTATTATGCTCGTGGACCCAGTCGCCCGGGGCGATCTCCTGCGTCGCGAAGCCGATGATCTGGCCGAATTTGCGAATCGGCTCGCCCGTCGCGATCTTCGCCAGCGCCATCTTGTGGCCGCGCGGGATCCGCTTCAGCGCCGTCACGCCCTGGGCGGTGACGCCGAGATCGACCGGATCGACCGCGACCGCGACATTATCCGCGGCGTTGAGCTTGAGCATGCGCGGGGGGATGGCTTTGTCGAGCATCGGCTTGCAACCATGGCTGGGAGCTGCGGAGCCCGCAGCGACAGACACAGACATGCGCCTCCCGCGCCTAGTTTTCAATCGGTTGAATGAAAGCCCACGGTTGACTGCAAGCACGCTGCGCCCCCCGGCGCCCTGACGCAAAAAGCCCGGCCTCGCGGCCGGGCTTCGATCATCTGGAGTGGTCCGGGCTGCCTGAGCAGCCGGCCTCAGCTCACTTGGTGGCCGGAACGGCCTTGGCGACGATGCCCTCGAACGGCTTGTAGGCGTCCTTGGCCAGGGCGGTGTAGAGCTCGCCCATCTTGGTCATCTGGGCGACGGCGCCCTCGAAGGCGGTCTTGACGTAGTCGGCCTGGATCTCGATGGCCTTGTCCAGGGTCTTCACGCCGGCCAGCTTCTCGAGCGTGGCGGTGGAGGCCTCGAAGGACTTCTTGGCATAGTCGGTCGCCTCGACGGCGATCGTCTGCACGCCCTTGGAGGTGACGCCGAAAGCCTTCAGGGCCGCATCGACGTTCTCTTTGGAGGCCTTCTGGATGGTGTCGAACTGCTGCATCATGTCTGTTCCCTCGGCACCGCGGTGCCGCCTCTTGCTGACGAGCCGAACGGCTCGGGTTCCTCGCCCCAAGGTCGGATGAGCCTGTCATCACCGGGACCGCCCTCATATTGTGCAGCGCACAATGAATGTCAAGGGCACATTGCGCTGCGGCATTCCGGAACCCGAGCGTTCAAATTTTACGGGCTTAACGGGTCCGTAACCGCGTCGGCCTAACCTCCCTCACTGTGTCCTCCGCGCCACGCCGTTGCGGGCCGAGGGACAGGGGACGTGAGTTCTGGGGTTGAGGCGAGTTCATGGTTTTTGGTTGCGTTGGTTCCCGGCGCGCGCGGCTTCGCGCGGTCGTCGGCCTGATCGGCATCGTGGCGGTGGCGCTGAGCGCGGCCTCTCCCGCGGAAGCGGCGCGCAAGAAGAAGCGCCCGGCCGCCGGTGGCTATTCCCCGCCCTACGCCGCCATGGTGGTGGATGCCCGCACGGGCCGCACCCTGCACGCGGTCAATGAGGATGCGCCGCGCATCCCGGCCTCGATCACAAAGGTGATGACGCTCTATCTGCTGTTCGAACAGCTCGAGCGCGGCCGCTTCTCGATGGATTCGGAATTCACCGTCTCGTCCTATGCGGCCCGCCAGGCCCCGTCCAAGATCGGCTTCAAGCCGGGCGAGACGATCGAGGTGCGCGACGCCATCATGGCGCTGATCACCAAATCGGCCAATGACGTCGCCGTCGCCATCGCCGAGAACGTCGCGGGCTCCGAGGACGAGTTCGCCAGGATGATGACGGCCCGCGCCCGCGCGCTGGGCATGAGCCGCACCGCCTTCTACAACCCCCATGGCCTGCCCCACAGCCCGCCGAACATCACCACGGCGCGCGATCTGACGATCCTGGCCCGCGCCATCCAGGAGCGTTTCCCGCGCTATTATCCGATGTTCTCGGCCCGCGCCTTCAACTTCGCCGGCGGCTCCTACCGCAACCACAACAAGCTGCTCGGCCGGGTCGAGGGCGTCGACGGGATCAAGACCGGCTACACCCGGCTGTCGGGCTTCAACCTGATGACCTCGGCCAAGTCCGAGGGCCGCCACATCGTCTCGATCGTGCTCGGCGGCCGCTCCGGCGCGCAGCGCGACCGGATCATGGCCGATCTCGTCGTCGCGACCTTGCCCAAGGCCGCGACCTCGGGCCGCGCCTCGACCCTGGTGGCGGAGGCGCCGGAGCCCGAGGCACCGCGCCGTGCCCCGGCGCCGGTCGCAGCGCCTGTGCAGCCCGCCGCGCAGGTCGCCGCTCTGCCCGAGCCGGCGCCCCGCCCCGTGCCGCGCCCGCAATTCGAGCAGGAGGCTCCGCTTCCGGCCGCGGCCCGCGCCTATGCGCCGACCACCACGCCTGTCGCTCCGCCGCGCCCGGTCGGCGTCAACGCGCCGCCGCTGCAGCTCTCCAACATGCGCCCCGTCGCCGCCACCACCACCACCCCCTCGGCGATGCGCTGGTCGATCGGCGCGCCCGCCGCCGATGGCAAGGTGCTGCGCCCGCCGGCGAATGTCGACGTCACCTCCTCGATCGCCAAGCTCCCCGAGCCTGCCGCCGAGACCCGCCCGGTCGCTGCCGTTCGCGCCGAGCCCGCCCCGGTGACCGCGATCGCCAAAGCCGCTCCCGAGAAGCAGGCCGCCGAAAAGCCCCAGGCCGAGAAGGCGGAGTCGCGGTCCGCCGCTCTGGTCGCCGCCGGCAAATGGGTGATCCAGCTCGGCGCCACCGATGACGAAGCGAAAGCCAAGGAGATCCTGGCGCGGGCCCGTGCCAAGGCCGCCGGTCCGCTGGCCGATGCCTCGGGCTTCACCGAGAAGGTCGAGAAGGGCGGCTCCACCCTTTTCCGCGCCCGTTTCGCCGGCTTCGACGACTCCAAGGACGCGAATAACGCCTGCGCCCGGTTGAAGCGCGACGGCTTCGCCTGCTTCGCCACCCGCAGCTGATCGTCAGGGATAGGAGAACTCGATCATGTCGTCCCATTCCCACACCCTGAACCAGCCGCTCTCCTCACTGAAGAAGGACGTCCTTGGCCTGGTTGACGCGGGCGGCAAGCCAGCCACTGCCCCCGGCATCCGGGTGGATGCGCTTCATCAGGGTCCGGTGGGCCTCGCGGACCGCCTGCTCGCCCGCCCCCGGCTGAAGCCCCAGGATCTCGTAGGCCTCCTGCTGCGACATCGCGCCAGGGCCCGGCGCGCCGCCCTGCCCCGCGTCGCGGTGACGATCTGCGTCTTCACGCCAGCCGGGCGTCCGGCGGTCGAGATAAGCCTCTAGCAGCCGCGCCCCGTCCTGGTCCTGCGCCAGCAGCTCGCGCAGCAGGACCTTGATCTCGGTCATCGTCAGGCTGTCCAATTCCCGCCCGGCGAAGGCGCCCTGCCGGACCGCGCCGGTCATGCCGCCGCTGTCATGGTCCAGCTCCATGGCCAGCCAATCCGAATTGACCTTCGAGCGCGCGCCGGGGGTCGCCGCCGCGCCGTCCCAGGGCCAGCGCAGGCCGCCGGGACCGACGGCGCTCCAGCCGAGCAGCCAGGTTCCGAGCCCGCCCATCAGCATCGCCATGTCGAGCCGGCCGCGCAGCATCAGCAACGCCGCCACGCCCAGGGACAGGACCCCGCCCCCGGTCTTCACCGCCTTGGCCAGCATTTTGGGATTGGCGCTCGCGAACAGCTTCGACAGCCACCAGATCAGGATCAGGACCGCCACCCCGTACAGCAGGCTCACCGCTTGCCCCCATCCATCGCCGTGAGCAGGCCCCTCGCCCCGGGGCTGGCATCGGCCAGCCGCTGCAGCGCCTCGCGCCCGCCGCTGGCATAGGCCGCCGCGCCGCGCAGCAGCTCCAGCAGCGAGGCCGGGGCGTGCACGTCGAAGCGCGCATGCGCCCCGCCCGTCAGGCGCGCCATCATGGCGAAGGCCGCGCTCGCCGCGGGATCATGGCCCTCCTGGAACAGGAAGCCGCGAATCCCGCGCAGGCCCAGCTCCCCCGCCAGGGCCGCCAGCGCGTCGACATTCTCCTCCATCGCATCCCCGACCAGCACGAAGGCGCGGATCGGCACCGTCGCCGCCTCGTCGCGGATATGCTTCAGCACGCGGTGGATCTGCGTCTGTCCGCCCTCGCAGGCGATCCGGCTCATCAGCCCGGTGAGGCGTTGCGGCTCGCCGACCCAGCCGGAGGCGCGGCATTCCATCATCCCGCGGAAATAGACGAGTTGCACCGCCAGGCCGCCGCTCCCGGCGGCGACCTCGAACATCCGCGCCTGGAGCGAGCAGGCGAGGTCCCAGGTCGGCTGGCGGCTCATCGTCGCGTCGAGCGCGAAAACCAGCCGCCCGGCCTGGCCGGTGGCCAGCGGCGCCAATTGCTTCGCCGCGCCGAGAAAGCGCTCGATCTCGCCGGGCGCGGACTTCCCCGCGGGGACGCTGGCCTGCGTCGCCCTCACCCTGTCCACGGCACGGTCGGATCTGTCGCTCATCGCCTCGAATGCACCTTCGTCATCGCTCTGATATTGGCCATCGCCCCGGCATTTGCTACCCCGCCACCGTAGAGGAGGCCGCATCATGCCGGGCGTCGCAATCGTTGAAACCGTCGCCGCCCTCAGGCAGGCCGTCGCGGGCTGGCACGGAGTGGGCGAAAGGGTGGCGCTGGTGCCGACGATGGGGGCGCTGCACGAGGGCCATATCGCGCTGGTGCGCGAGGCGCAGCGCCATGCGCGCCGCGTCGTCGTCTCGATCTTCGTCAATCCCACGCAATTCGCGCCGCATGAGGATTTCAAGAAATATCCCCGTACCTTCGAGAGCGATTGCGCGATGCTCTCCGAGGCGAATGCCGATGCGGTGTTCTTCCCGTCGGTGGAGGAAATGTATCCGCAGGGCTTCGCGACGCGCATCCTGCTGCTCGGCCCGGCCGCCGTCGGCCTCGACGACCGTTTCCGCCCCACCCATTTCGAAGGCGTCGCGACGATCTGCTGCAAGCTGTTCACCCAGAGCCGCGCCGATTGCGCCGTCTTCGGCGAGAAGGATTATCAGCAGCTCAAGGTCGTCACCCGCATGGCGCGGGATCTCGATCTCGGCATCACCATCATCCCGCTGGCGACGGTGCGCGAGGCGGACGGGCTCGCTCTCTCGTCGCGCAACCGCTATCTCTCGGCGCAGGACAGGGCGCTGGCGCCCCTGCTGCATCAGGTGATGCAACGGCTGGCGGCACGGCTGCGCAATGGCGAGCCGCTGTTCCAGGCGGTCGGCGAGGCGCAGGGCGAGATCATCGGCGCGGGGTTCGAGCTCGATTATCTCGAGGCGCGCCATGCCGAGACGCTGGCGCCGGTCACCGGGCTGGCGGACGGGCCGGTGCGGCTGCTGGTCGCGGCGCGGCTGGGCGCGACACGGCTGATCGACAATATCCCGGTCTGAACGGCGCGGGAGCTAGAGCAGGCCGAGCTCGGCGAGTTCCCGGCGCAACGCTTCCGGCATCAGGCCGAAGCCCTCGCCGCTCTGGGCGATGTCGCGGGGCCGCTCGGCCTCGGCGAGATAGCGCCAGCCCTGGAACGGACGGCAGGGGCGCGGTTCCACCGGCACCACAATGGGCTCCAGCACGAGATGACAGCGCCCGATGCCGTCGCCATCGGTGAAGGGGCGCACGGCGAGCAGGCGCTGCCGCGCCGAGACCTGGCCCTTGATCACCCAGAACAGCGAGCCGTCCGCGACGAGCTCGTCCACCCGCTTCGGCACCATCCGCGTGGTATGGGTCTGCTCCTGCGGCCGTCCGAGCCGGCGGCGCTGCAGCATCTGCTCCTCGATCCACTCTTCCAGGTCGCGAATCGATTCGGCACCGACACAGAGCTTGAGCAGATGGAGAGGCATGGCGCCGAACCTAGCCCGGAACAGGCAACCCGGCCAGCACCTGCGGCGTTTCTCCACAATCGCGAGGGTGCGCAGGCGGCGATGGGTCCGCCCGGGCGGCGCCTGCTATGTGTCGGTCCCGGGCCGGGAATCGGGCGGACCGGAGCAAGGGAGGATTTCATGCGCGGATTGGCAGGCAAGGCCATCCTGGTCACCGGCTCGACGGCCGGCATCGGCTACGCCATCGCCGAGCGGCTGGGGGCGGACGGCGCCCGGGTGCTGATCCATGGGCGTGACCAAGGCGAGGTCGACGCCGCCTGCCGGACGCTCGGCGCGGCTTCGGCGGGCGCGACCGGGGACCTGATGGAGCCTGCGACCGCGCAGGCCCTGGTCGATGCGACGGTGGCGGCCTTCGGCCGGATCGACGGCCTGGTCGCCAATGCCGGGATCTATCCGCGCGGCGTGCTCGGCGAGACCACCGCGGAGTTCTTCGACAAGGTCTTCGCGGTGAACACGCGGGCGCCGCTGCTCGGTGCCGAGGCGGCGATCCGCGCCTTCCGCCTGCAAGGATCGCCGGGCGCGATCGTGGTGATCGGTTCGATCAACGCCCTCTGCGGCCAGGCCGATCTCACGGTCTATTCCATGTCGAAGGGGGCGCTGACCACGATGACGCGCAACCTCGCCGATGCGCTCGCGCCCGAACGGATCCGCGTGAACTGCCTCAATGTCGGCTGGACCTTCACCGCCAATGAGGATGCGACGCAGCAGAAGGAAGGGCGCAAGCCCGGCTGGCAGCACGAGGTCTCGCCGCTCTTCGCCCCCAGCGGCCAGATCATGCAGCCGGCCGAGATCGCCGCTCACACCGCCTTCTGGCTGTCGGAGGAGAGCGCGCCCGTCTCCGGCCAGATCTACGAGGTCGAGCAATATCCGCTGATCGGGCGCAACCGGATGGCCGAGAGCTGAACGCGCGGGGCTCGCGAAGTGCTCCGCCTATTCCCCCAGCACCACCACCCGGGCGCCTTCCGCGACCTGCCCGCCCGGCACGCCCGCGACCTCGCTCACCGTCCCGTCGCGCGGCGCGGTCAGGACATGCTCCATCTTCATCGCCTCGACGATGGCGAGGCGCTGGCCCTTCACCACGGCATCGCCCGGCGCGACGAACAGCGCGATCAGCTTGCCGTGCATCGGCGCCTTGACGACGCCGCCGCCGCCCGCCGCGGCATCGAGATCCACGGCGAAGGGATCGAACAGCGCCACTGCCGTCTGCCGGCCGCGATGCAGCGCGAGATAGGTGCCGCGCTCGGCCCGGGCCAGCGCGATCTCATGCTCGCCCTCCGCGATCTCGTGCCCCGGCAGCGTCACCCGCGCACCGTCCTCGCTCCATTCGATCCGCGCGTCGAACCGCTCGCCATCGATCAGCAGCGGCAATCCGAGCGCCGGCTGCGGCATCAGCGCGAAGCCGTCGGCGACGGCCCAGGGCGAGCGCGCCTCGGCCGATCCGCGCGAGAACGCTTCCGCCGACCCGGCCGCCTGCCGCTCCTCCTCGAGCTGCAGGGCGGCGGCTGCGACCGCCGCCGCGTCGAGCGGCTGCGGCTCTGCGCCGAGCGCTGTGATGTTGCGGTCGATGAAGCCGGTATCGAAGGGCCCGCTGCGGAAGCCCTCCGCCTCCGCCAGCTTCTTCAGAAAGGCGAGATTGGTGCGCGGACCGGCCACCACGGTCTGCGAAAGCGCCTGCGCCAGCCGGTCGAGCGCCTCGTCGCGCGTCGGCGCGTGGCAGATCACCTTGGCGATCATCGGATCGTAGAACGGCGTCACCACATCCCCGGCCTCGACGCCGGTATCGATGCGGATGCCCTCGCCTTCCGGAAACTGCAGCGCCCAGAGCTTGCCCGTCGAGGGCAGGAAGCCCTTCTCCGGATCCTCCGCATAGAGGCGGGCCTCCACCGCATGGCCGGTCGCGGTGACGTCCGCCTGTTCGAAGCCGAGCGGCTCCCCCGCCGCCACACGCAGCTGCAGCTCCACCAGATCGAGCCCGGTGATCGCCTCCGTGACGGGATGCTCGACCTGCAGCCGCGTGTTCATCTCCATGAAGTAGAAGCGGTCCGGCCGCAGCCCGTCGCGCCCATCGGCGATGAACTCCACCGTCCCGGCCCCGACATAGCCGACGGCCCGCGCCGCCTCGGTCGCGGCCCTGCCCATCGCTTCCCGCACCTCCGGCGTCATGCCCGGCGCCGGCGCTTCCTCGATGACCTTCTGGTGACGGCGCTGCAGCGAGCAGTCGCGCTCGAACAGATGCACGACATTGCCATGGCTGTCCCCGAACACCTGGATTTCGACATGGCGCGGGCTCAGCACGTATTTCTCGACCAGCACGCGGGCATCGCCGAAGGCGCTCTGGCCTTCGCGCTGGGCGCTGGCCAGCGCCTCGGCGAAATCCTCCGGCCGATCGACCTTCTTCATGCCCTTGCCGCCGCCGCCGGCGACCGCCTTGATCAGCACGGGATAGCCGATGCGCGCCGCCGCCTCCGACAGGAATTCGACGCCCTGCTCGGCGCCGTGATAGCCCGGCACCACCGGCACAGCGGCCGTCTCGACCAGCGCCTTGGCGGCGTCCTTCAGGCCCATGGCGCGGATCGCCGAGGCCGGCGGGCCGACGAAGACGATGCCGGCCTGCGCACAGGCCTCGGCGAAATCGGCATTCTCGGAGAGGAAGCCATAGCCGGGATGGATGCAGGACGCGCCCGATTCCCGCGCGACGGCGAGGATGGTCTCGGCGTCGAGATAGCTCTCCCGCGCCGGAGCGGGCCCGATGCGCCAGGCCTCATCCGCCATCTGGACGAACAGCGCTTCGCTGTCGGCGTCGGAATGCACGGCGATGGTGCGCATCCCCAACCGCCGCGCGGTCCTGATTACGCGGCAGGCGATCTCGCCGCGATTGGCGATGAGGATGGAAGGGAGTTTGGCGACGAGCGACATGGCGGCGATCCTGACCCGATCCTCGTCCTTATAGCGGGACGGCGCGGGCTGTCGCGGCCTTCTTGCGCAAACCGGATTGCGCGGCTCTCCCGAGGGTCAGGCCGGCTCGGGCAGGACGGGCCCGGCGCGCCGGTCGCGGCGCACGGAGCGCCAGATCGCCCAGCTCGCCTGGAAGCAGAGCCCCGCCACCAGCAGATCGAAGACATATTCGGGCCAGCGCACGGGGGCGACCCGCGCGACCAGCCCCAGCAGCGCGAAGCCCGTGGTCGAGATCACGTCGTTGCGGCTGGAGAGCCAGGTCGCGCGGATCACCGGATTTTCCTCGCCCCGGAAGCGCCAGAGCAGGCCGACGATCAGCAGGGCGATGGCGACGGCGCTGGCGGCGGAAAAGCCCAGCGCCCAGATCTCGATCGGGCGCGGATTGAGGATCTTGGCCCAGAGGTCGTAGAGCGTATGCAGCCCCGCCAGCGCCATCACCGAGCCGATGGCGAGCGCCGCCAGCTTCTCGGCCCGCGCGTCCCGCCCGAAGACCAGCGCGGCGATGCCGTAGAGGATGACGTCGTAGACCCAGTCGACGCCATCCTTGAACAGTTGCTGATTGCCCAGCGACAGCGCCACCAGCACGACGCCGATGGCGAAGACCAGGATGCCGAGCGCGATGCCCCAGATCGTCACGACATAGGCGCGCGCCATCGCCGGTGACGGCGTCGTCTCGGCGGCATCCGCCCGGTCCTGTTCGCCTGCCGACACGGCCATCCTTCCTGCACGGGGAGATCGGCAAAGAGCCGCCACTGATGCACCCCGCCGGGAATCGCCCGGCGGGAGCGCCGCGGGAGCCTTCAGCCGCGGCCGACGAACGGCATTTTCGAGGCCATCACCGTCATGAACTGCACATTGGCTTCGATCGGCAGGCTGGCCATGTGCAGCACCGAGGTGGCGACATGGTTCACATCCATCACCGCCTCGACCTTGATCGAGCCATCGGCCTGCTGCACGCCCTGCGTCATGCGCTGCGCCATCTCGGTCAGCGCGTTGCCGATATCGATCTGGCCGACCGCGATGTCGTATTTGCGCCCGTCCAGCGAGGAGGTCTTGGTCAGGCCGGTGATGGCGTGCTTGGTCGCGGTATAGGCGACGGAGTTCGGACGCGGCGCATAGGCCGAGATCGAGCCGTTGTTGATGATGCGGCCGCCGCGCGGCTCCTGCGCCTTCATGATCTTGAACGCCTCCTGCGTACACAGGAAGGGCCCGGTGAGGTTGGTGTTCACCACCGCCTGCCACTGCGCGAGCGAGAGATCCTCCAGCATGATCGAGCCTGGCGCGTTGACGCCGGCATTGTTGAACAGCACGTCGAGCCGGCCGAAGGCCTCCTTGGTCCGCGCGAACAGCGCCTGCACCGATCCCTGGTCGGTCACGTCGGTCGGCACCGCCAGCGCCTGGCCCGCCGCCGCGCCGGACAGGCCGATCGTTTCCTCCAGCGCCTCGGCCCGGCGCCCGGCCAGCACGGTGCGATAGCCGTCCTTCAGGAAGTGCAGCGCCACCGCGCGGCCGACGCCCGATCCCGCGCCGGTGATGATAGCGACCTTGTTGTGCCCAGCCATGCGTTGTCCTCGTTGGTGATCGGCTTTTGCCTAAACCGTTTGAAATAACGGGACGACCATAGCAGCGCCCGCCGCAGGCTGAACAGCCGCCAGCGCAGTGCGGCCTTGCTCGCCGCAGGACATCATGCGCGCGCCGGCGCGGGCGGGCTGCGCCGACGCTGCCCTAATCACCGCAGCGGGACTTCGCCGCTCTCCTCGCCGTCCCAGTAATGGATGCGCTCGGCGCTGACCTTCAGCATCACCATGCCGGGCGTCTCGATCCCCTGCGGGAACCAACGCTCGAGATCCTCCACCCAATGCTCGGCGAAGGCGGCCTTGTCGCGGATTACCTGTGCGCGCCCGGCGATGTGGATGAAGATGCCGGGCTTGCCCAGCAGGCTCTTGGCGCCGGAGAATCCGAGGCCGACATGCGGATCCCGGCCGATCTCGGCGATGAACCGCGCCGATTCATAGGCGAAGAACCAGGAATCGCCGTCGTAATCGACGTCGCGATTATTGCTCATCGGGCGGCCGGCGAGCCCGCCGGTCTCGCTCTTCGTCGACAGCATGCAGAAATCGATGTCGCGCATCTCCTCGGAGATGTCGCTGAGGCTCATATCGGCCATGGCTGGTCCTGGGGCTGGAGGCGACGCTCGCCGTCGCGCGTCCCAACCGAATGCCGCAGGCGGCTTTCGGTTCCGCAGGCCGGCGCCGCCTCACATGCGGAAGACGCCGAAGCGCGTCGCCGGGATCTCGGCGTTGAGGCAGGCGGAAAAGGCGAGCGCCAGCACGCGCCGGGTCTCGGATGGCAGGATGATGCCATCGTCCCAGAGCCGGGCGGTGGCATGGTAGGGCGAGCCCTCCTCCTCGTATTTCGAGCGGATCGGCGCCTTGAACGCCTCCTCCTCCTCGGCCGACCAGCTCTGGCCGTCGCCCTCAATATTGTCGCGGCGCACCGTGGCGAGCACGCTCGCCGCCTGCTCGCCGCCCATCACCGAAATCCGCGAATTCGGCCAGGTGAACAGGAAGCGCGGCGAATAGGCCCGGCCGCACATCCCGTAATTGCCGGCGCCGAAGGAGCCGCCGACCAGCAGCGTGATCTTCGGCACCCGGGCCGAGGCGACCGCGGTGACCAGCTTGGCCCCGTCCTTGGCGATGCCGCGCGTCTCGAAATCACGGCCGACCATGAAGCCGGTGATGTTCTGCAGGAAGAGCAGCGGGATCCGCCGCTGGCAGCAGAGCTCGATGAAATGCGCGCCCTTGAGCGCGCTCTCCGAGAAGAGAATGCCGTTATTGGCGATGATGCCGATCGGCATGCCGTGCAGCCGGGCGAAGCCGGTGATCAGCGTCGTGCCGTAGAGCTTCTTGAACTCGTCGAATTCCGAGCCGTCGACCAGCCGGGCGATCACTTCCCGGATGTCGTATTGCTTCTTGAGATCGGTCGGGACGACCGCCTCCAGCTCCTCCACCGGATAGAGCGGTTCGACCGGCTCGGCGATGTCGAGCTCCGGCTGCTTGACGCTGTTGAGATTGGCGGCGATCCGCCGGGCGATCGCCAGCGCATGGGTGTCGTCGCCGGCATAATGGTCGGCGACGCCGGAGAGCCTGGCATGGACGTCGGCCCCGCCCAGATCCTCGGCGCTGACCACCTCGCCCGTCGCCGCCTTCACCAGAGGCGGGCCGCCGAGGAAGATCGTGCCCTGCCGGCGCACGATGACGGTCTCGTCCGACATCGCCGGCACATAGGCTCCGCCGGCGGTGCAGGAGCCCATCACCACCGCGATTTGCGGGATGCCCTCGGCCGAGAGCGTCGCCTGATTGTAGAAGATCCGGCCGAAATGCTCGCGATCGGGAAACACCTCGGTCTGGTGCGGCAGGTTGGCCCCGCCGGAATCGACGAGATAGATGCAGGGCAGCCGGTTCTCGCGGGCGATTTCCTGCGCCCGCAGATGCTTCTTCACCGTCATTGGGTAATAGGTGCCGCCCTTGATCGTCGCATCGTTGCAGACGATCATGCATTCGCGCCCGGCGACGCGGCCGATGCCGGCGATCATGCCGGCACCATGGACATCCCCCTCATAGAGGCCGAAGGCGGCGAGCGCGCCGATCTCGAGGAAGGCCGAGCCCGGATCGAGAAGGCGCAGCACCCGCTCGCGCGGCAGCAGCTTGCCCCGCGCGGTGTGGCGCTCGCGCGATCTGGCGTTCCCGCCGCGCGCGGCGACGGCACGGCGCTCCTCCAGCTCGGCCCGCAGCCCGGCCCAGGCCGCCGCATTCGCCTGGATGTCGGCCGATGTCAGATCGACCTTGCTCTCGATGACCGGCATGTCGCGCCCTTTGCTGCAACCCGTTTGCGCAGGGTTATGGACCGCCGCCCCGGCGCTGCCAACAGGGGCTCATGCCAAGACGGTGGGCCCAAAGATGCGCTCGAACTGCGCCCGCAGCACCGCATCCACCTCCGGCATGGTGATCGGCAGGCCGAGATCGACCAGCGAGGTCATGCCCTGGTCGCTGACCCCGCAGGGGACGATGCCGTCGAAATGCCCGAGATCGGGCTCGACATTCAGCGAGATGCCGTGGAACGAGACCCAGCGCCGGACGCGAATGCCGATCGCGGCGATCTTGTCCTCAGCGCCCTCGCCCTTGTCGGGCCGCCGCACCCAGACGCCGACCCGGTCCTCGCGCCGCTCGCCGCGGATGTTCATCGCCGCCAGCGTGCCGATCAGCCAGGCTTCCAGGGCCGCGACGAAGCGCCGGAGATCCGGATCGCGCCGCTTCAGATCGAGCATGACATAGGCCACGCGCTGCCCCGGCCCGTGATAGGTGAACTGCCCGCCCCGGCCGCTGCGATGCACGGGGAAACGCTCCGGCGCGACCAGATCCTCGTCCCGCGCCGAGGTCCCCGCCGTATAGAGCGGCGGATGCTCGACCAACCAGACGCGTTCCGCGGCCAGGCCGTCTGCGATCAGCGCCGCCCGGCGCTCCATCTCGGCCACGGCCGCCTCATAGCCCGTGAGGCCCGGCTCCACGACCCATTCGACCGGCTCGGAGCCGGGCTGCGGCCAGAACATTTCGGCCAGCGTCTCGCGCGTCTTCACCTTGCCTTAACCCTGTTTCGCCAAGCATCGAGCACCGGCCCCATCCCCTGATGAGCCGGCTGCGGTTCCTGCGCCGAAAGGCGCGGCCGGGCAAGCGGCAAGGCCGGGACGGCATGACGGCGCAGGATGCGCAGGACGACGCTGGAGAGTTGATTGTGAAGGCCGATCTCGATCTCGTTCCCGTCGAATTGACCGTCGTGCTGGGCCAGGCCCGGATGCCGATCTACAAATTGCTGCGCATGGGCCGCGGCGCCATCATCGAGCTCAACGCCACCGAGACCGACGAGGTCCAGATCCTCGCCAACAACCACCCCTTCGCCAAGGGCAATGTCGTCGTCGCCGGCTCGCGCATCTCCGTGGAGATCACCGAGATGCTGAAGCGCCCGAACGTCTACACCCTGCAGACCGTCGCGGCGGCCTGAGCGCGACGCGGCGGAGCCTTTGCGACAATCCCGTCGCAAACTTCATCTCCGGACTTGTGGCGGCGAAAGCGATTTGCTAGACCCGCGCCGCTCCAGAGATCACCGCGACAGCGCGGACCTGCTGTAGCCGCTGCGGTCATGGCGGAATTGGTAGACGCACTACCTTGAGGTGGTAGCGGGGAGACCCGTGGAGGTTCGAGTCCTCTTGACCGCACCAGTTTTGGGTGCAGACCCGCAGACGGCGGCCCTCACGGGTCGCCGTTTTGCTTTGTGGCCGGGCGCTGCCGTCTCCGTCTCGTCATGCTGCGTTGCAAGAAGCCGGCTTGGCTGACACAAGACCTTGCGCCCCCTCGAATCGCGGAGCCGGACCGATGAGCGACATCGAACACGTGCCCGACGAACGGCTCGGGCGCCCGATCCGCGACGAGACCGGGGCCTTCGATACCGCCCTGGTCGAGCAGGTCTCGCAGGCGCTCGCCCTCTCCGATCTGACGACGCTGCGGGCGGTCGTCGCCGACATGCACGAGGCCGATCTCGGCGCGCTGCTCGAGGCGCTCGACCCCGAGGAGCGGCCGCGGCTGATCTCGGTGCTCGGCTCGGATTTCGACTTCACCGCGCTGACCGAGGTCGATGATTCCGTCCGCGAGGAGATTCTGGAGGAGCTCTCGGCCGAGACGGTGGCCGAGGGCGTGCGCGATCTCGACACCGACGACGCGGTCTACATCCTCGAGGATCTCGACGAGGCCGACAAGCAGGAGGTGCTGGACCGGCTGACGCCGACCGAGCGAATCGCGCTGCAGAAGGGCCTCGACTATCCCGAGGGCAGCGCCGGCCGCCGCATGCAGAGCGAGGTGGTGGCGGTGCCGGCCTTCTGGACCGTCGGCCAGACCATCGACTATCTCCGCGACACCCGCGACGTGCCCGATCGCTTCTTCGAGATCTTCGTCGCCGACCCCTCGCATCATTTCGTCGGCACCGTCCGGCTCGACCGCCTGCTGCGCACCAAGCGCCCGGTGATGGTGTCGGAGCTGGTCGAGGAGGACAACCGCGCGGTCAAGGCGACGGAGGAGATCGAGGACGTGGCGCGCATGTTCCAGCGCTACAACCTGATCGCCGCCCCGGTGCTCGACGATGACGGTCGGCTGGTCGGCGTCCTCACCATCGACGACATCGTCGACGTGATCGAGGAGGCCGCCGATGACGACGTCAAGCAGCTCGGCGGCGTCGACGCCGATGAGGAGCTGTCGGACACAGTCGCGCGGATTTCGCGCAGCCGTTTCCGCTGGCTGTTCGTGAACCTCGTCACCGCCTTCCTCGCCGCCTCTGTGATGAGCCTGTTCGAGGCGCAGCTCTCGCAGCTGGTCGCCCTGGCGATCCTGGCGCCGATCGTCGCCAGCCAGGGCGGCAATGCCGCGACGCAGACGATGACCGTCACCGTGCGCGCTCTGGCGACCCAGGAACTCGGCGCCTGGAACATCCGCCGCTTCTTCACCCGCGAGCTGATCGTCGCGCTGATGAACGGCTTCGCCTTCGCACTGATCACCGGCGTGGTCGCGATGCTGTGGTTCGGCAATACCGGGCTCGGTCTGGTCATCGGCCTGGCCATGGTGATCAACCTGGTCGCGGGCGCGGTCGCCGGCGTGACGATCCCCGTGCTGCTCGACCGTTCCGGCATCGACCCCGCGGTCTCGTCGGGGACCTTCGTCACCACGGTGACCGATGTCGTCGGCTTCTTCGCCTTCCTCGGCACGGCGACCGTGCTTCTGAACCTGCATTGAGCGCGACGAAAATCGGTAACGTAAACCGGCCGTCAAGTTTTCTCCGCAATCTTCACGGATATGCGTTCAGGTCTCATGGTCACATCCCTTTTCAAACTCGCGATCACCGCTGCCGTCGTCGCGAGTTTCGGCGGCTGCGTGGCGCTGGACAATTACCCGCAGAAGGGTGACGCACGCCCGCATCCCGGCGTCGCGGCGGCCCATCGCTACCCCGTTCACGGCATCGACATCTCGCGCTGGCAGGGCGAGATCGACTGGGCTTCGGTCAAGGCCGCCGGCACGCGCTTCGTCTTCATGAAGGCGACCGAGGGCGGCGACCACATCGACCCCTCCTTCCTGCGCAATTGGGAAGGCGCGCGCCGCGCCGGCATCCCCCGCGGCGCCTATCACTTCGTGTTCTGGTGCCGTCCGGCGCATGAGCAGGCGGTCTGGTTCAAGCAGCACATCCCCAATGATCCCGATGCGCTGCCGCCGGTGCTCGACGTGGAGTGGAACGGCCATTCCCGCACCTGCCCGCAGAAGATCGACCGGGCGCTGGCGCTGGAGAAGATCCAGCTGATGCTGACCGAGCTCGAGCAGCTCACCGGCAAGAAGCCGGTGATCTACACCGACATCACCTTCCACAAGGACGTGCTGGAGGGGCAGTTCAACGACTACCCCTATTGGATCCGCTCGACGGCCGCCCTGCCGGAGACGCGCTACAACAACCGGCCCTGGGCCTTCTGGCAGTTCACCACCACCGGCCGCATCCCCGGCATCCGCGGCGATGTCGACCGCAACGCCTTCTTCGGCAGCGAGGAGCAGTTCCAGGGCTGGATGCGCGGCGATTTCGATGCCGGCACCCGCAGCTGGCGCCGCCGCGCCCCGCAGCCCGCACCGGCGCCGGCCGCGCCGCCGCCCGTCGCGCTCATTCCCGGCAGCGCCGCCCCCGTCCCCGCCTCGCTGCAGGCCAGCGGAGCCCAGCCGGAGGAAGGTTAAACCCGGGCGGCCTTTGCCGCCTCTGGGTTAACCAAGGCTGAATCCGACATCCTCAATCCTGGCGATGCTAAGGGGGCCTTAACTCTCAGGCCCCAATCAGGATGGTGAAGGAGGGGCGCATGCCGGAACTCACCACCATCCTCTCGCGTCTGGCCGGCCGCATCATGGCCGGCGGGCTGCTGATCGCCCTGACGACGCCCGCTTTCGCGCTCTATCCGAAGAAGAGCGACGCCGACCCGCATCACGGCGTGCGCGACGCCAGGCGCAAGGCGATCCAGGGCATCGACGTCTCGCGCTGGCAGGGCGAGATCGACTGGGCCAAGGTCAAGGACGCCGGCACCCGCTTCGCCTTCATCAAGGCGACGGAAGGCGGCGACCATCTCGACCCCAATTTCCGGCGCAACTGGGCCGAGGCCCGCAAGGCCGGCGTGCCCCGAGGCGCCTATCATTTCGTCTGGTGGTGCCGCCCGGCCAAGGACCAGGTCCGCTGGATCAAGAAGCACATCCCGCGCGACGCCGATGCCCTGCCGCCGGTGCTCGATGTCGAATGGCAGAATAATTCGCAATGTGACCGCAAGATCTCGAAGGAGCTGGCGCTGGCCAAGATCCGCGAGATGCTGAAGGGGCTGCACGAGCATACCGGCAAGAAGCCGATCATCTACACCGACATCAACTTCCACGAGGATGTGCTGGAGGGCGAGTTCAACGACTACCCCTATTGGCTGCGCTCGACCGCGGCGCCGCTGCGCCATCGCTACCAGCGCGCGAAATGGGAGTTCTGGCAGTTCACCACCACCGGCCGCGTGCCCGGCATCACCGGGGATGTCGACCGCAACGCGTTCTTCGGCTCCGAAAGCGAATTCACCGCCTGGCGCGAAGGCCGTTTCGAGATCGGCAGCCGGACCTGGCGCGGCGGCAGCAAGGTCGCCGGCAGCAAGGCCCCCGCCACCTCGGCCGGCTCGCGCGCGCCGAAAGCGGCCGGTGGCGTCGCCCTGCGCCCCCCGCCACGGCCGGAGAAGCAGCGCACGGCACATAACGACTGACGCGCCGCGGCGGCGGCCGTCATCGGAACGTCATGTGCCGGGCGCAGGGCTCCGGCACCTGCCATCCCGCATAGCGCCGCCATGCTCGCCTCGCACCAAGTCCCAGACGTGCAATCCGCGATGGGTATCGTCTGGGCCTACCGGTTCGACGCCGAGGGCACGCCCGGCCTGATCGACCGCGCCGCCATTCCCGATCTCGATCCGCGGAGCGGCTTCGTCTGGCTTCATCTCGATCTCGTCCACAGCCGCGCCAAGGCCTGGGTCGGCGACCAGCTCTGGCTTCCGGCAGCGGCCGAGGAGGCCTTCCTCGCCACCGACACCCATCAGCGGCTCGACCATTCCGCCAATCTGGCCTGGGGGGTCACCCATGATCTGGTCCGCGATGTCGCCGCCAATTCCGACAAGGTCGGGGCGCTGCACTGGATCATCGGCGAACGCTTCCTGCTGACCGGGCGGCGCGAGGCGCTGCAATCGATCCGCCTGATCGCCGACGCGCTGAATCGCGGCGAGGAGGCGCAGAGCCCGACGGATCTGTTCGAGCAGATCCTCGAATACATCATCGACGACATCACCCATGCGATCGTTCGGCTGATGGAACAGACCGACGCGATCGAGGACCAGCTGCTCGACGAGCGTCTCGGCGAGGTGCCGCAGCGGGTCGGCAGCGTGCGCCGCACCGCGGTGCGCATCCACCGCCAGCTCAACGGGCTGCATGTGCTGTTCCGCCGCCTCGCCGACACCCATGCCAACCGCAAGGCGCCCGACGAGATGAAGGCCTTCGCCGCGCGGCTGATCCAGCGCATCGACGGGCTGCACCATGATGTCAGCGCCGTGCAGGACCGCTCGCGCCTGCTTCAGGACGAGATGAGCGCCCGTTCCGCCAGCCAGACGAACCGCCAGCTCTACACGCTGTCGATCCTGACCGCGCTGTTCCTCCCCGCCACCTTCATCACCGGCCTGTTCGGCATCAACGTCAAGGGCTTGCCCTGGGTCGAGGCCGATCTCGGCGCGCTCTTCGTCGCGCTCGCCTGCATCGGCGCCGCCCTGCTGACGCTCGTGCTGCTGCGCTGGCGCGGCGTGGTCGGCGGCTGAGGCCGCCGCTCGCCCGCTTTCGCAAAGCCCGCCTGCGCGGTCCTGCGCGCTGACAAGCTGTCAGGGCGCGCTATAAGGGCTGAAACCGGCGCGCCCGCCGCGCCGCCAGCCGGGAGGATCTCATGCTCGCCAACGCACCCCGCCCCTTCAATTTCGATCTCGGCGAAACCGCCGACGCCATCCGCGACACCGTCCACGGCTTCGCCCAGGAAAAGATCGCCCCGCGCGCCGAGGAGATCGACCGCACCAACATGTTCCCGCGCGATCTCTGGCCGCAGATGGGCGCACTCGGCCTGCATGGCATCACGGTCAAGGAGGAGGATGGCGGCTCCGGCCTCGGCTATCTCGAACATTGCGTCGCGATCGAGGAGGTCAGCCGCGCCTCGGCCTCGGTCGGGCTGAGCTACGGCGCCCATTCCAACCTCTGCATCAACCAGATCGCCCGCCACGGCACTGCGGCGCAGAAGGCGAAGTACCTGCCCAAGCTGATTTCCGGAGAGCATGTCGGCGCGCTCGCCATGTCCGAGCCCGGCGCGGGCTCCGATGTCGTCTCGATGAAGACCAGAGCGGTGAAGCAGGGCGACCGCTATGTCCTGACCGGCAACAAGATGTGGATCACCAACGGCCCCGTGGCCGAGACGCTGGTGGTCTATGCCAAGACCGATCCGGAGGCCGGCGCCCGCGGCATCACCGCCTTCCTGATCGAGAAGGGCATGAAGGGCTTCTCCACGGCGCAGAAGCTCGACAAGCTCGGCATGCGCGGCTCCGACACCTGCGAGCTGGTCTTCGACGGCTGCGAAGTCCCCGAGGAGAATGTGCTCGGCCAGGTCGGCCGCGGCGTCAACGTGCTGATGTCGGGGCTGGATTACGAGCGCGTGGTGCTCGCAGCCGGCCCGCTCGGCATCATGCAGGCGGCGCTCGACGTGGTCATGCCCTATATCCACGAGCGCAAGCAGTTCGGCCAGGCGATCGGCGAGTTCCAGCTCGTCCAGGGCAAGGTCGCCGACATGTATGTGATGATGAACGCCTGCAAGGCCTATGTGTACAGCGTCGCCAAGGCCTGCGACCGCGGCGAGACCACGCGCGAGGATGCGGCCGGGGCCATCCTGATCGCCGCCGAGAAGGCGACGCAGATCGCGCTCGACGCCATCCAGCTGCTCGGCGGCAATGGCTACATCAACGACTACCCGACCGGGCGCCTGCTGCGCGACGCCAAGCTCTACGAGATCGGCGCCGGCACCAGCGAGATCCGGCGCATGCTGATCGGCCGCGAGCTGTTTCAGAAGACGAAGTAATGCCGCTCTATTTCGCCTATGGGCTAAACATGGACGCAGCCGGCATGGCGCAGCGCTGCCCGCGCGCGACCAGGCTCGGCCTCGCCAGGCTCGAGCGCCATCGCTTCATGATCACCGGCGATGGCTACGCCTCCGTGGTGCGTGATCCCCGGGAGACGGTGCATGGCGTGCTCTGGGATTGCGCTTTGGGCGATATCCGCACCCTCGACAAATTCGAGGACATCGCCAGCGGGCTCTACGTCAAGATCAGCCAGCCCGTGATCGTGCCCGGCGGCGCCAAGCGGGCGCTGGTCTATATCGGCCGCAGCGCGACGCCGGGCCGCCCCCGGAACGGCTATCTCGAACAGGTCATCGCCGCGGCCCGGGAGCAAGCGCTGCCAGAGGCTTACATCCAGGCGATGAATCGTTTTCTCAGCAAGCCGTCTTTGGATCTGAAGCCGGTGTCTCAGCCCGAGCCGGCGGATCTGCCGCCCGGCCCGGTGCCCGGCGTGCGCCCCCGCGCCTTCGCGCCGAAGTGACGCGCAGGGCCTATTTCCACAGCATCGCCGCCAGCCTGACGGCGAAGACGAGCCCGAAGGCCAGGATGATCGTGCCGACCACGCGGTGACGCTTGGCCCTGTCCGGGAACTGGCGGGCGACGATCTTGCCCAACGGTTTCCGGAACAGGAAGGCGATCACCAGCAGGATGACGAGGATATTGACCGGGCTCACGCCGTGGCCTTCGGCGCCTGGTCACGCGGCTCGGCCGCCTCGAACGGGGCTCCGGCCTTCTTCCAGGCGCCGAAGCCCCCGGCGAGATGCGCGACGGGCGCCAGCCCCATCTCCTGCGCCGCCTTCGCCGCGAGCGCCGAGCGCCAGCCGCCGGCGCAGAAGAACACGAATTGCTTGTCCTCCTGGAAGACCGGCTTGGCATAGGGGCTCTCCGGGTCGATCCAGAATTCCAGCATGCCGCGCGGGCAATGCACGGCGTTCGGCATGCGCCCCTCCCGCTCCAGCTCGCGCGGATCCCGCAGATCGACGAAGACCACGTCGCTGCGCCCCAGCAGCGCCTGCGCCTCCTCCACCGACAGCGTCGTCACGCTCGCTTCCGCCTCGGCCAGAAGCGCCTTGTAGCCCTTGGTGATGGTTTGCGGCATGGCGGCCTCCTCTCCGGAACGGCGGCACCGTGGCCGCTGCCGCCGGCTGCGTCAATCGCGCTTGCCGCCTCGGCCTCGGCACCCCACTGTGCCGCGGGGGGAGGCAGCTCATGGCCGGATTCGCGACGCTCGATCTCATCGCCTTCATCGTCTTCCTCTTCTCCTGGATCGGCTATCACGTCGCCGTCGAGGGCGGGCCCCATGCCGCCCACAGCCTGAACGCCCGGATGAGCCTGCGCCGCGCCCGCTGGATCGAGGAGGCGGTGCAGCGCGACAACCGCATCATCGACACGCAGGTGATGAACGGGCTGCAGAACGGCACCGCCTTCTTCGCCTCGACCTCGCTTCTGGCGATCGGCGGCGCCCTCAGCCTGCTGCAATCCACCGACCGGGTCGTGCAGGTCTTCGAGGACCTGCCTTTCGCGACCCCGACCACCCGCGCCGCCTGGGAGATGAAGGTGATCGGGCTCGCGGTGATCTTCGCCTATGCCTTCTTCAAATTCGCATGGTCCTACCGCCTGTTCAATTATTGCGCGATCCTGCTCGGCGCGATCCCCAATGCCAGGCTGAAGGAGGAGACGGCGACGCGCGAGGCCGTGCGCGAGACCATCGCCATGAACATCGCCGCCGGGCGCCATTTCAACCGGGGCCAGAGGGCCTTCTTCTTCGCCCTCGCCTATCTCGGCTGGTTCCTCGGCGCCTGGGCCTTCCTGGCCGCGACGCTGGCGGTGCTGACCGTGATGTGGCGCCGGCAATTCGCCTCCGATTCCTCCCGCATCTTCACCGATGATCCTGCGCCGGGAGACAGGGCCGCCACGCCGCCGAACGGTCCCTGAAGGCCGCATGCGTCGCTGCATGGTCTTGACGAAAGCGCCGGCGGGCCGCTGATGGCGCCATGACCATCGATCCCGAAACGCTCGAGACCACCCTCCTCGCTCTGGCGGCCGAACGCGGCCCCGGCAAGACCTTCTGCCCATCCGAGGCCGCCCGCGCCCTCGGCGGGCCGCATCCCGATGGCTGGGGGCCGCTGATGCAGCCGATCCGCCGTGTCGCGATCCGGCTGATGAAGGAAGGCCGCATCACCATCACCCGCAAGGGACGCCCCGTCGATCCCGACGATTTCAAGGGCGTCTACCGGCTGACGGTCGCGGAGGCCGATCGCGAATAGTCGGCGAAGGGCGAATGGCGAGTGGTGAGTGGCGAGGGGGCCGGCCCTGTCGTCACGGCGCCGGGAACAGCGCGTTCGTATAGCCCGCCAGCCTGTAGACCAGCAGCCCCAGCCATTCCTTCAGCCCGTCATCGGCGACGCTCAGGCCCCGCGGCGCGCGCAGATAGGGCCTGACGTAATCGCCCGGCTTGTTCTCGGTGAGCCAATCCACCGGGAACGCCTCGACCGGGAATCCGGCCTGGCGGAACACGCCCATGGCGCGCGGCATATGCCAGGCCGAGGTCACCAGCAGCCAGCGTTCACCGGGCTTGGGCTCGACGAGGCGGCGGGTGAAGACGGCGTTCTCGACCGTGTTGCGCGAGCGATCCTCCATCACCAGCCGCTCTTCCTTTAGGCCGAGGCTGAGGAACAGCGCCCTCGCCCCATCCGCCTCGGTCATCGTGACCTGCGTGACGAGATGCGCCGCGCCGCCCGCAAACACGATCTTCGCCTCCGGATGCAGCCGCGCCAGCTCCACGGCCTTGGTCATCCGCGCCGCGGCGTAGTTCAGCACGACATCGCCGCGCCCGATGCCGACGGCGCCGCCGAGCACGATGATGCCCGTCACCGGCCCCTTCGCCGCATCCTGCTGCGGAAAGCGGTTTTCGAGCGGCAGCACCAGCAGTCGCGGCAGCGGGCTGAAGGATAGCAGCAGCAGGATGGCGAGGCTCACCAGCCCGAGCCAGCGGCCGATTCGTGCGAAGCGCGTGAACGCGAGCAGCGCGGCCAGCGCCCCGAGCAGGATCACCAGATTGACCGGCGACAGCACGAACCAGGCGATCTTGGACAGGACGAAGAACATGCAAAAGCGCTCCCGCACGCCGCCACAGGCTTAACCGCCGGAATGCCGGCGGGCCGCTAACGCCGCCTGAAAACGGCCGCGCGCCTCAGCGGAAGATTTCCGGCCGTGCCTGCGGCCTGCGCGGCGCCGGGCCGGGCCGCGCCGCGGGTTCGAGCTCGATGGCGCGGCGCGCGACCTCGCGCAATTCGCAGCCCGCCTGCCGGCCCGGCTGCAAAGCGGGCGCCTGCTGGCCCGCATAGAACAGGCATTTCTGCGCGACATAGCCTTCCCACGCCAGTTGCAGCGTCACGAAACGCGCGCGCTGGCCGGCGTCCAGGCTGCGCCCCAGCACCTGCCCTGCCAGCGTCAGCCGCTCGCGCCAGACCGCCTCCTCGCGCTTCGCGCAGCTTTGCTCGGCCCGGCTGCGGTCACCGCGCCCGTCGCGCACGCAGGCGATGGCGATGCTGCCGATGCAGCCCTGCGGAGCCCCCTGCGACTGGCGCAGGCAGGCCAGCAGCTGGGCCCGGTCCGCGGCCAGAGACGGGCTCGATGGCGGCGACGGGCCGGCCGGCGGCCCCTGCGCCAGCACCGGCGCCGAAAACCCGCTCGCCGAAATCGCCGCCAGCAGCACGAAGGCTGCGGCGGGCGCTGCACGGAGCTTGCGGCGGCGCATCGCTAGACCACCGGCAGCAGCAGCGCCGGCGCGGCGGCCGGCCGCGCGGACACCGTCTCGTACCAGCGGCGCAAATTCGGCCGGGGCCGTTGCGGCACCGGCATGTTCAGCCAGCGATGCACCCCGCAGCCGATCACGATATCGGCCATGCCGAAGCGCTCGCCGCCCATGAAGCCATGGCTCGCGAGATGGGCTTCCAGAATGTCCAGCCGCGCTTCCGTCCTGGTGATCGACTCGGCGACGGCCTCGGCCGGCGCGCGCTGGGCATCCTTGCGCACCAGCCCCCAGAAGGCCGGCGTCAGAGCGGGCTGCAATTCCGTGACCATCCAATCCAGCCAGCGATCGGCATCGGCGCGCAGCGCCGGATCCTCTTCCCAGATCCAGCCCGCGCCGTAACGGGCGGCGAGATAGCGCACGATGCTGTTGGATTCCCAGATGACGACGTCGCCATCCTCCAGCACCGGGATCAACCCGTTGGGATTGCGCGCGAGATAGGATGGCTCGCGATTGCCGCCGAAGGCGCCGCCGACATCGATGCGCTCGAAGGTCTGGCCCACCTCCCCCGCCGCCCAGACGACCTTCTGGACGTTGATGGAGCTGATGCGCCCCCAGATCGTCAGCATGCAAACCTCCGCAAATCCGTGATCCCCGCTATCCCGCGAGCATCCACGGCTGAACACGCCTCAGGCCGGGGCATGGCGCAGCTGCCCCTGACGGCTTGCCGCGATGAAGCATGAGTTTCAGCCCGGCGACAACCCCGGCCCGGGCGGCCGGCGCTCAGGCGAATTCCATGATCACCGCATCGACGGCGAGGGAATCCCCTTCCTTGGCGAGGATCTTGGCGATGGTCACGTCCTTCTCGGCACGCAGCACATTCTCCATCTTCATCGCCTCGACCATGCACAGCGCCTCGCCCGCCTTGACCTCCTGGCCCACGGACACCGACACCGCCTTGACCAGGCCGGGCATCGGGCAGAGCAGGAACTTGCCGGTATCCGCGGCGAGCTTCTCCGGCATCAGCGCCGCGAGCTCCGCCTCGCGCGCGGTATAGACCCGGGCATCGGCATAGGCGCCGGCATGGCCGAGCGCGAGGCCGTTGAGGATCGGCCGCAGCTGCGCCGCGCAGAGCACCCCGTCGAGCGTGCCGCGCCAGACCGGCTCGCCCGGCCGCCAGTCGCTGACCACGCTGAGGCTGCGCTGGCCGAAGCCGATGACCACCGCCTCGCCCTGCTCCGAGACCTCGCCCTCGAAGCGCGTGCCGCCGAGCAGGACGATGCGGGCACGGTCGAAGGAGACTTTTCGCCAGCCCTCCATCTGCGCGGAGACCCGGCGCTTGCGTTGGTTCATCCGGTGATCGCAGGCGATGGCGATGGCCGCCATGCGCAACGCCACCTCGCCCTCGGGCGCCGGCAGGGCGAAGCCCTCCGGAAACTCTTCGGCGATGAAACCGGTCGAGAGCTGGCCCTCGATCCAGCGCGGATGCTGCATCAGCGCCGAGACGAAGGGGATGTTGTGGCGGATGCCGTCGATCGCGAAGGCATCGAGCGCGCGCGCCTGCGCCTCGATCGCCGCGCGCCGCGTCGGCGCATGCGTCACCAGCTTGGCGATCATCGGGTCGTAATAGATCGAGATCTCGCCGCCCTCGAAGACGCCGGTATCGTTGCGCACCATCGCGTCGTGATCGGGCCCCTCGGCCGGCGGCCGATAGGTCACCAGCCGCCCGGTCGAGGGCAGGAAGTTGCGCGTCGGATCCTCGGCATAGATCCGCGATTCCACCGCCCAGCCGTCGAGCTTCACATCGGCCTGGGTCAGCCTGAGCGTCTCGCCATAGGCCACCCGGATCATCTCCTCGACCAGATCGACGCCGGTCACCATCTCGGTGACGGGATGCTCGACCTGGAGCCGCGTGTTCATCTCCAGGAAGAAGAAGGAGCGGTCCTGCCCGGCGACGAACTCGACCGTGCCGGCGCTGTCGTAATTCACCGCCTTGGCCAGCGCGACGGCCTGCTCGCCCATCTTGCGCCGCGTCGCCTCGTCGAGCAGCGGCGACGGCGCCTCCTCGACGACCTTCTGGTTGCGGCGCTGGATCGAGCATTCGCGCTCGCCGAGATAGATCACATTGCCATGCTTGTCGCCGAGCACCTGGATCTCGATGTGGCGGGGATCGACGATAAATTTCTCGACGAAGACCCGGTCGTCGCCGAAGGACGAGGCCGCTTCCGACTTGGCCCGCGCGAAGCCCTCGGCCACCTCGTCGGCGGAATAGGCGATGCGCATGCCCTTGCCGCCGCCGCCGGCCGAAGCCTTGATCATCACGGGATAGCCGATCTCGTCGGCGATCTTCACGGCATGGGCGGGATCCTCGATGATCCCGAGATAACCCGGCACGGTCGAGACATTGGCGGCGGCGGCCGCCTTCTTGGATTCGATCTTGTCGCCCATCGCCGCGATCGCGCCCGGATTGGGGCCGATGAAGACGATCCCGGCCTCCTTCAGCGCCTGGGCGAAGGCCTCGCGCTCGGAGAGGAAGCCATAGCCGGGATGCACGGCCTCGGCGCCGGTCTGCTTGCAGGCGGCGATGATCTTCTCGATCACCAGATAGGATTGGGCGGCAGGGGCCGCGCCGATATGCACCGCCTCATCCGCCATCTCGACATGCAGCGCGTCCCGATCGGCATCCGAATAGACGGCGACGGTGCGAATGCCCATCCGGCGCGCCGTCTTGATGACGCGGCAGGCGATTTCGCCACGGTTCGCGATCAGGATTTTCGAGAACATGCGTGGCGTCTCCCGGCGGTCTGACAAGACTATGCGTGCCGGGGTTTATTGGACGCCGGCTCCGGCGTCCACTCATGCGAAAGTTTGGGCTGCGGCGCCAGACCTTTGCCAAGCCGGCCGCCAGCCTCGGGAGGCGCGGCTTCGCTCGGGAGCGGCGGCTGCCCTTTCGGGAGGGCAGTCTCGCCTCAGCTCGCCAGAAGAGCGCGGTGCTGGACCGCATGCGCCGAGGGCGCGACGCATTTCTGCATGGCGAAGCCGATCAGCGCCTCGTCGCAGCGCTCCGCCTCGCGCACGATCTCGAAGGCGATGCGCCGCGCCGTCGCCGTCGGGCCTTCGCCGGCACCGAGCGACGTCATCAGCCAATGCGCCTTGTCGCGATCGATCACCCCGGTCGGCCGGCTCTCCCAGACCGCGAAATCGACGATTGTCGCGACGAGATAATCGGCGAAGGCCGGGCAGGCCTTCGGCACGGCGCGCTCCAGCGCGACCAGTACATCCACGGCATCGCGCGTCATCACCTCATCGGCGAAGACGTCGTTTTGAAGTATTGCGACATCCGCGGCGTCGATCTCATGATGATCCATCACGCGGTCGACGAATTCACGAAGCTTATGTCCGATCATGGCTCAACCCCTGCCCGGCTTGTTTTTGTGCCGGTGTGTCCCTGTTGTAGGAACACTATGATCCGACACTCGCCAGCAGGTGGTTAACGCCGAAATCTGAACGCGCGTTCAGGTTAAACAGGCCTGATCGGATGTGGTTGCGAGGATGTTACTGCGGGTCTTCCGCTGTCGGCCGGGAGGCCATGGCGCAAGGACAGGCGCAGCCGCTGCCGCCGGGCCGGGCGGGTCCGACCGAAGATCCGTCACCACGCCTCGACGGTATCGCCGCGCGTCGCGGAGGGGGCCGGGGGCAGCGGCGCGGGCAAGGCTCAGGCCGGCGCGCTGGCCTCGTCGATGACGGCCTGCAGATCGGCGCAATCCGTCAGCACATGGCGGGCCCCCAGTGCGACCAGCCGCTCCACCGGCTGGAAGCCCCAGGCCACGGCGACGGGCAGCACCCCGGCCGCCAGCGCCATCTCGATGTCGAAGGAGGAATCGCCGACCATCGCCGTTCGCGACGGGGCCGCGCCCGTTTCGGCCATGGCCTGCAGGATCATCGCCGGATGCGGCTTGGAGGGCGCGTCATCGGCCGATTGCAGGGTGGAAAACAGCGAGCCCCAGCCATGGCGGGCGACGATATAGTCGAGCCCGCGGCGCGATTTGCCGGTGGCGATCCCCAGCCGCAGCCCCGGCCTCGCGGCGAGGCGCTCCAGCATCTCCGCCACGCCGGGATAGAGCGGCTCGGCCAGGGCCGGATCGCTCTCCGCCTCCACCCGCATCGCGTTGAAGACCTGCTTGTAGGTCTCGGTCAGCACCGGGTCGGGCCGGTCGAGCCCGGCGAGCTGCATCAGCGCGATGTCGAGCGTCAGCCCGACGACGCCGAGCCCGGCCGCCCGGCCCGGATGCGGCAGGCCGCAACGCGCGAAAGCCTCGATCTGGGCGCCGAGGATGATCGCCTCGGAATCGATGAGCGTGCCGTCGAGGTCGAAGATGATGAGATCCATGGCGGGGCTGTTAGCGCGATTCAGCCGCTGCCGCCACGGCGCTGGAGCAGGGCCGCCTTGCCCAGGGCGGCGGCCGGGCCGCATCGGTGCGGCGGCTCAGGAGCGGCCCTCCCGGCCGCAGGCCTCCAGCGCCTGGCGCAGCAGCTCGCCCGTGAGCCCCTGCTGGCGCACATCCTTCCGGCATTCCGCGCGCTGCGCGATGTCGGGACGCTTGCCGCCGAAACAGGCGACCAGCGCCTGGCGGCGCTCCGCCCCGACGAGGCCGCTTCTGTCCGCCTCCTCCTTGCAGGCCGCGCGCGCCGCCGCCATGGTCGGCCGGCCGTCGCGGGTGACGCCGTCCCTTGCATAGAGCCGGACATGCGGGAATTTCGCCTGCAGACAGTCCCGCATCGCCTGGCGCAGATCCTCCCCGGTCAGCGCGATATTATCCGACAGGCAATCCTGCCGCGCCCGCGCCCGCTCGGCACGCGGGATGCTCTCGACCCTTCCCTCGGTCGAGGCGGACACGGCCATGGTCGAGGCGGCGGACACATCGGCGGCAGCGGGCGGCGCCGTCTGGGCCCCGGCGGGACCGGTCAGGAGAAGCGAAAACAGGCAGAGAGAGGCCGGGGCGAGCACGCGAAACATCGGGGCACCTGCATCCAGGGTTGCGAGAACACAACTAGAACACGGCCCCACCGGTTCTGCAAGCGTTCTTTACGTAACGTCAGAACAAAACCGGCTGACGCTCCCTCGCGTCTCACTCGTCCGGCGCATCGACGATCGGATCGTAGCGCTCATCCTCGAAGCCGAGCAGGTTCCAGGATTGGCGCATATGCGGCGGCAGCGGCGCGCTGACATCGATCGTGCCCTTGCCGCGCGGATGCGGCAGCACGATGCGGCGGGCCAGGAGATGCAGCTTGTTCTGGATGCCGCCGGGCAGTTCCCAGTTCTGGATGTTGAAATATTTGGGATCGCCGACGATGGGATGGCCGATATGGGCGGCATGGGCGCGCAGCTGATGGGTGCGCCCGGTCACCGGCTTCAGCGACAGCCAGCCGAGCTTCTGCGCCGCCGTCTCGACCACGGCGTAATAGGTCACGGCATGCATCGCGCCATCGTCGCCATGCTTGGCGACGGCCATGCGCTGATCGCCGTCATAGGCTTCCTCCCGCGCGAGATAGGTGGAGATCCGGCCCTGGCGGACGCGCGGCACGCCGGCGACCAGCGCCCAATAGACCTTGCGGGCCGAACGCGAGCGGAAGGTCTTGGCGAGCGTCGCCGCGGCGAAGCGCGATTTCGCGATCACCAGGCAGCCGGCCGTGTCCTTGTCCAGGCGGTGGACCAGACGCGGCTTCTGTCCGCTCTTGTCGGTCAGCGCGTCGAGCATCTGGTCGACATGGCGCGTCGTGCCCGAACCGCCCTGCACGGCGAGGCCGGCCGGCTTGTTGAGGACCATGACGTCGTCATCCTCGTAGAGCGTGATCGAGCGCAGGAAGCCGAGCGTATCCGCATCATGCTTCAGCGAGCGCGGCCGCTCCTCCTTCTGCTCCAGCTTGAGCGGCGGGATGCGGACGGTCTGCCCGGCTTCCAGCCTGTCCTTGCTGTCGGCGCGCTTGCCATTGACCCGCAATTCGCCCTTCCGGACGATGCGCTGGATATGGCTGAAGGAGAGCTGGGGGAAGCGCGCCTCCAGAAAGCGGTCGATGCGCATCTCGTTCTCGTCAGGCGTGACGACGAGCTGCTGCACGCCCGTCGCCAGCACCTGCGCGGTCTCGGCCTTGACCTCGGCGCGCGTCGGCGCCTCGCTCACCGGCGGCTTGCGCGGCGCGGCCGGCTTGCGCGGGCCGGCCGGGCGCGGCACGGGATGATGCGGGGCGGGGTTGCGCGTCGGCTCGGTGCGGATCTCGGCCTCCCCCAGTGCGGGCCGCGACCTGGCCGCAGCCTGCGCCGAACGCCGCGCATCATGGCTCGGCCGCTTGCCTTTCGGCGCGCCGGCCGGCGGCCTGCCGCCGCGCGAAATGCCGCCCAGGGTCTTGCCACCCGGTCCCTTTCCGCCCGGTCCCTTGCCGCCCGGCCCCTTGCCGCCGGGGCTTTTGCCGCCCGTCCTCATGACAATCCTCGCATCAGCGCGAGCCCAGCCATGAGCGCCGCCAGAGACAGGCCGACCGAAGCCAGCACGTAAAACGCCGCCGCGGCGGCGTCGCCGCGCTCCCAGAGCAGGATGGCGTCGAGCGAAAAGGCGGAAAAGGTGGTGAAACCGCCGAGCACCCCGGTCGTCAGGAACAGGCGGACGGGCTGCGACAGCCCCTCGCCCCGCGCCGCGAACCAGCCGACGAGCACGCCCATCAGCCCGGAGCCGATGATGTTGATCGCCAGCGTGCCATAGGGAAACCCCAGGCCGAGCCCCTTCAGCGACAGCTGGTTGACGCCGTGGCGCAAGGCGCCGCCGATGCCCGCGCCGAGAAAGACAAGGAATGTGGAGGTCATCGGCCTGGAATAGAGCGCCTGCCCGCCATTCACAAACGAAATCGCCCGGCGCGGCCGTTCATCCCGCCGCGCCGATGGGAACGCCGAAGATCCAGCCTTCGCCGGGCGGCATATCGGCAGGGGTGTCGAAGCTACCCGCCCGTCCCGCCAGAGCGCGCAGGGCGGCGGCGGCGATCAGCGCATCGCCCTCGTCTTCCGAGCGTGGAGCCCGCGCCACCGGCTCGCTGCCATAGGCGGCCAAAGCCGCATTGAGATTGGCCTCCTCCCGCATCGCCGGCTTCAGCCCGTGCAGCAGCGGGAACAGCCGCGGGAAGATCTCGACCACGACGCTCCGCTGCGGACTCGCGGGGTCGAAGGGCCAGATGGCGATCCGCTCCGCGAGCGGGCCGGCCCTGAGCGCCCGCAGCATGCGCATGCCGGCGATCGAGGCCGGGCCGACCTGCGCCGCACCCACCGCGTTGAACACGCTCTGCGGGGTCGCGTGCTTGATCGCGGCGGCGCGCAGCTCGGTCTGCCTGAGGGCGCGCGCGCTGTAGCGGGAGCCCCTGTGCCGGGCGCCGTTGACGAGATCGGCATGCTCGGCCCGCGGCTGCGCGAAGAACCGGCCGCCATAGAAATTCTCGTCCTCGGCGCAGCAGGCCTCGGCGTAATCCCAGTCGAAGGCGCCGAGGCCATGGGGAAAGCCGAAGGAGAAATCCAGCCCGATCAGGCAGCGCTCCTGCGCGCAGCTGCGCTCGATCAGGGCCAGCACCCCGCGTCGCGACCAGCGGCCGCCGGGCCCGTCGCCCGCCAGCAGGGCCGGTGCCGCAGGACCCGGCCGCGCCTCTGCGACCTGGATCCCGGGGGCGAAGCGGCGGCGGTCGCCGGACCAGTCGATGCCGATGAAGCGCGCGAACATCAGCCGCCGCGCTCCTCCCTGAGCTTCGCCCAATATTCCAGCCGCTTGCGGATCTCGCGCTCGAAGCCGCGCTCCGGCGGGTCGTAGAACGACTGGCGCCCGAGCGCGTCCGGCCAGTAATTCTGTCCGGAGAAGGCGTCCGGCGCGTCATGATCATAGGCGTAGTCCGCGCCATAGCCCTCCTGCTTCATCAGCCTGGTCGGCGCGTTCAGGATGGTCTTGGGCGGCATCAGCGAGCCACCCTCCTTGGCCGCCCGGACAGCCGCCTTATAGGCGCTGTAGGCCGCGTTGGATTTGGGCGCGGTGGCGAGATAGATCACGGTATTCGCCAGAGCGAGTTCGCCTTCCGGCGAGCCGAGCTGCTCATAGGTCTCGGCCGCGGCACGGGCATGGACCAGCGCCTGCGGATCGGCGAGGCCGATATCCTCCACCGCCATCCGCACCAGCCGCCGGGCCAAGAAGCGCGGATCCTCGCCGGCATCGAGCATGCGGGCGAAGTAATAGAGCGCCGCGTCGGGGTCCGATCCCCTGATCGTCTTGTGGAGCGCCGAGATCAGGTTGTAGTGCCCGTCCTGCGCCTTGTCGTAGATCGGCGCGCGGCGCTGGATCACCTCGGCCAGCCCCGCCTCGTCGAAGATCTCCTCGGGGCCCGCCGCCCGCCAGATCTCCTCCGCCAGCGTCAGCACCGCCCGGCCATCGCCATCGGCGAAGCGCGCCAGCGCCAGCCGCGCCTCCGGGGTCAGCGGCAGGCTCCTGTTCTCGAGGAGTTCGGCGCGCCCGAGCAGAAAGAGCAGCGAGCCCTCGTCGAGCGCCTTGAAGGTCAGCACCCGGGCCCGCGACAGCAGCGCCGCATTGAGCGCGAAGGACGGATTTTCGGTGGTGGCGCCGACCAGAGTGATGGTGCCGTCCTCCATCACCGGCAGGAAGGCGTCGAGCTGGGCGCGGTTGAAGCGGTGGATCTCGTCGACGAAGAGCAAGGTGCCCTTGCCGCCGAGCCTGCGCCCCCGCGCGCCCTCGAACACCTTCTTCAGATCGGCGATGCCGGAGAAGATCGCGCTGATCTGCTCGAAGCCGAGATCCGTCGCCCCGGCCAGCAGCCGCGCCACCGTGGTCTTGCCGGTGCCGGGCGGCCCCCAGAAAATCAGGCTGCCGAGCGTGCCCGAGCGCACCAGCCGGGTCAGCGCCCCGTCCGGCCCCGTCAGATGCTCCTGCCCCGCCACCTCCTGCAGCGTCGTCGGCCGCAGCCGGTCGGCCAGCGGGCGCGGGCCGGATTTGTCGAGGCCGGAGGCGGAGAAGAGATCGCTCACCCCGGGAAGACCGAGGTGATCGTCTGGCCGCCGCGCGAGATGGTGATTTCCCAGGCGCGCTTGCGCTCGCTGACCGCAGCCTGCACATCCCTGGAGGTCGCCATGCGCTCGCCGTTCAGCGCGACGATGATGTCGCCCTTCTTGAAGCCGACCCGCGCCGCGGCGCTGCCCTCCTCGAGATCGCCGACCACGACGCCTTCCGTGCCGGCGTCGATCGAGAGCTCCTCGGCCAGCGCCGGCGACAGGTTCATGACGGTCGCCCCCGCCAAAGGCGAGCGCGCGCTGATCACCATGGGCTCGCGCGGCCGCGTTTCCGGCGCCGGGATCAGTTTGACCGGCAGGACCAGCCGGCGCCCGCTGCGCAAGATGGTCAGCGAGGCCGTGCCGCCGATCGGGCGTGTCGCGAAGCGGTAGCCAAAGGCCTCGGGATCGTCGACGCCGATCCCGTCGACGGACAGGATCACGTCGGAGCGCCGCAGCCCCGCCTCCGCCGCCGGGCCCTTCTCGACGACGCTCGCCACGACGGAGCCGGCCGGCCGGTCGAGGCCGAGCCCATCCGCCACCTCGGTCGTCAGAGCCTGCAGCCTGGCACCGAACCAGGGCCGGCGCACCGTAGTGGCGCCGGCCTTGGCGCTCTCGACCACGACCCGCACCATGGCGGCGGGAATGGCGAAGCCGATGCCATGGCTGCCGCCCGAGCGCGAGAAGATCGCGGTGTTGATGCCGATCAGCCGGCCCTGCATGTCGACCAGCGCGCCACCGGAATTGCCCGGGTTGATGGCGGCATCGGTCTGGATGAAGGATTGCGCGTCGCCGACGCCGACCTGCGTCCGCGCCAGGGCCGAGACGATGCCCTGCGTCACGGTCTGGCCGACGCCGAAGGGGTTGCCGATCGCGAGCACGAGGTCGCCGACTTCGAGTCGATCGGAATCCCCGAGCTCCAGCGCCTTGAGATCCCTGGTGTTGCTGAGCTTGAGCACCGCGAGATCGGTACGCGGATCGCGCAGCAGGATCGTCGCCTCGACCTCGCGCTTGTCGGCGAAGGCGATGCGGACCTCGCTCATGCCCTCGATGACGTGGTTGTTGGTGACGACCAGCCCCGAGACATCGACCACCACCCCGGAGCCGAGCGAGCGCTGCACCCGTTCCTGCGGCACGCCGAAACCGCCATCGCCGAAGAAGCGGCGGAAGAACGGATCGTCCATGAAAGGGTTCTGCGGCCGCCGCTCGACCCGCGCCCCATAGACGTTGACGACGCTGCCGGCGCTCTGGCGCACGATCGGCGCGAAGGACAGAGCCATCTGCTCGCGCGATTGCGGGACGGCGGGGATCGGCTGCGCGATGACGGGCGCCGACGCCGCGGCCAGGGCCAGCATGGCCCCGGCGAGCCATGGCGCGCGGCTCATGATCGTCTTCCGCTGCATCCTGGCGTCTCCTCTGCGACCGGCTCGATTCGAGGCGAGAGATAAGCCGCTGCCCGAGCGATTGCCAGCGCCGCGCGGGACAGCCGGCGCGCGCTCTATTTGTCCTGCAGCAGCAGGCGGTATTTCTCGATCTCGGCCGGCACCATCCGCGCCACGAAAGCCGGCGTCATCTCCTCCTGGGACGGCACCACCGAGGACAGGGCCTTGAACCGGTCCTGCAGGGTCGGGCTCGCCAGGGCCGTACGCAAGGCGGCGTTGAGCCTGGCGATGACCGGCTCCGGCGTGTTCTTCGGCACGAAGATCGCGTTCCAGCCCTGGGCCTGGAAGGCGGGCAGCCCGGCCTCGGCCGCGGTCGGGACATTGGGCAGGCTCTCCAGCCGCGTCGGCGTCGCAACCGCCAGCGCCCTCACCTTCTCCGCCTGCACGGCACCCGAAAGCGATGTCGCGGCGTCGCAGACCCCGTCGATCTGCCCGCCCATCAGATCGTTCAGCGCCGGCCCGGCGCCGCGATAGCTGACCAGGGCGACATCGACCCCGGCGGCCTTGATGAAGTTCCGGCAGATCAGATAATTCGACGATCCCACGCCGGCATGGCCGAGGCTGATCTTGCCCGGATTGGCCTTGGCGTAGCTGACGAACTCCGCCAGCGTCTTGGCCGGGAAATCGAGCTTCAGCGCGATCATCGGCGAGGTCTTGGCGACGAGGCCCACCGGCGCGAAATCGGCCTGGGTATATTTCAGATCGGGATAGATCGTGTAGGAGGCGGCATTGGTCCCGCTATTGCCGATGACGATGGTGTAGCCGTCCGGCTCGGCCCGCGCCGCCCGCGACAGGGCCGTCGCCCCGCCGGCCCCGCCCATGTTCTCCATGACGATGCGCTGACCCAGCGCGCGCCCCATTTCCTCGCCGACCAGCCGCGCGATGACGTCGGATGAGCCGCCGGCCGCGAAGGGCACGATCATGGTGATGGTCTTGGCCGGATACTCCTGCGCGACGGCGGGACCTGCGGCCGCGAGCGCCAGGCTCGTCGCCAGGACCAGTCCCAATCTCCTGATGTTCCCGATCATCGGCAGCGCCCCCAATGGATGGATGCGAAGCCTAGTCGCGATGCCTTGCGCTGCAAAGGCATCCTGCGCGCCGTCCCGCGCGAAATCGCGACCTGCCGAAACGAGAAAGGGCGGCCCGAGAGCCGCCCTTTTTGCAAACACTGATTTGCGAGGGGGCTCAGGCCGCCTCGTCTTCCGCGGTGAAGACCGGGCCGGAATCCTTGCCCTTGGCGTCGACATCGCGATCGACGAACTCGATCACGGCGAGCGGGGCGTTGTCGCCGAAGCGGAAGCCGGCCTTCATGATGCGGAGATAGCCGCCATTGCGCTCCTTATAGCGCGGGCCGAGCACGGCGAAGAGCTTGCCGACCAGAGCCACGTCCTTGATCTGCGCGATCGCCTGGCGGCGGGCATGCAGGTCGCCGCGCTTGGCGAGGGTGATCAGCTTCTCGACGACCGGACGCAGGTCCTTGGCCTTCGGCAGCGTGGTGGTGATCTGCTCATGCTTGATCAGCGCCTGAGACATGTTGGCGAACATCGCCTTGCGATGCTCGACCGAGCGGTTGAAACGACGACCGCGGAAACCGTGACGCATTTTGGCTCTCCATTGATTCTACGGCCGCCGTGCCACGGAACGGCCGTCCATTGTGATTGGGCGCTCAGCGAGCGGCGCGCGGCGAAGGAGAGAGATCCCATTCGCCACTCGCCACTCGCCGTCTCAGTAATGCTCCTCGAAGCGCTTCGCGAGCTCTTCGATGTTCTCCGGCGGCCAGCCGGTGACGTCCATGCCGAGATGCAGGCCCATGGTGGCGAGCACTTCCTTGATCTCGTTCAGCGACTTGCGGCCGAAATTGGGGGTGCGCAGCATCTCGCCCTCCGACTTCTGGATGAGGTCGCCGATATAGACGATGTTGTCGTTCTTCAGGCAATTCGCCGAACGCACCGACAGCTCGAGTTCGTCGACCTTCTTGAGCAGCGCCGGGTTGAAGGGCAGCTGCGGCGCGGTCGAGACGGCCTCTTCCTTGCGCGGCTCCTCGAAGGTGATGAAGACGGCGAGCTGGTCCTGCAGGATGCGGGCGGCGAGCGCCAGCGCGTCCTCGGGGGAGACCGAGCCATTGGTCTCGATCTGCATGGTCAGCATGTCGCGATCGAGGTTCTGGCCCTCGCGCGTGTTCTCGACGCGGTAGGAGACCTTCTTGACCGGCGAGTACAGGCTGTCCACCGGGATCAGGCCGATCGGCGCGTCTTCCGGACGGTTCTGCTCGGAGGGCACATAGCCCTTGCCGGTGTTGACGGTGAATTCCATCCGGATCTCGGCGCCCTCGTCCAGCGTGCAGAGCACGAGGTCGGGGTTCAGGATCGAGACGTCGCCGATGGTGTTGATGTCGCCGGCGGTGACGACGCCGGGGCCGGTCTTGCGCAGGGTCATGCGCTTGGGACCCTCGCCCTGCATCTTCACGGCGATCGCCTTGATGTTCAGAACGATGTCGGTGACATCCTCGCGAACACCCGGGATCGAGGAGAATTCATGCAGCACGCCGTCGATCTGGACGGCGGTGACGGCGGCGCCCTGCAACGAGGAGAGCAGAACGCGGCGCAGCGCGTTGCCGAGCGTCATGCCGAAGCCGCGCTCCAGCGGGCGCGCCACGACGGTGGCCAGACGCTTCGGGTCGTCGCCGACCTTGACCTCGAGCTTGTTGGGCTTGGACAAATCCTGCCAATTCTTGCTGATCACGACCGCACTCCTGGTGCTTGAATTCAATGGCGGCGGCGGGCCGCCCCGGACAGGCGCCCACCGGTGCGGGCGCCTCGAGAGGGATCAGGCGTCAGACGCGACGGCGCTTGCGCGGCCGGCAGCCATTATGCGGGATCGGCGTCACGTCGCGGATCGAGGTCACGGTGAAGCCGGCGGCCTGCAGGGCGCGGAGAGCCGATTCACGGCCCGAACCCGGACCCGTCACCTCGACCTCGAGCGTGCGCATGCCGTGCTCGGCGGCCTTGCGAGCGGCGTCCTCGGCGGCGACCTGCGCGGCATAGGGGGTCGATTTGCGCGAGCCCTTGAAGCCCATCGTGCCGGCCGACGACCAGGAGATGGTGTTGCCCTGCGCGTCGGTGATGGTGATCATGGTGTTGTTGAACGAGGCGTTCACATGGGCGACGCCGGAGACGATGTTCTTGCGTTCGCGACGACGGACGCGTTGGGCTTCCTTGGCCATGGTCTTTCAATCCTTCAGGCGCGCCCGTGATGCCAGGCGCTGGGGAGAATGAGGCGATCGGCGATCGGCAGCCGGCAGTCGAAGCGACTGCCCACTGCCCCCGCCTGTTGCCGTTCTTACTTCTTCTTGCCGGCGATCGGCTTGGACTTGCCCTTGCGGGTGCGCGCATTGGTGTGCGTGCGCTGGCCGCGGACCGGCAGCGAGCGGCGATGGCGCAGGCCGCGATAGCAGCCGAGATCCATCAGGCGCTTGATGTTCATCGAGACTTCGCGACGCAGATCGCCCTCGACCAGATAGTCGCGGTCGATCGTCTCGCGGATCTGCAGGACTTCGGCGTCGGTCAGCTGGTTGACCCGGCGCTCATCGGCGATGCCGACCTTCTCGCAGATTTCCTTGGCCTTCTGGGCGCCGATGCCGTGGATGTACTGCAAGCCGATGACGACGCGCTTGCCGGTGGGAATATTGACGCCTGCGATACGAGCCATACTCTCGTCTCCATGTCGGCCGCTGCGCCAGGGGCACGAACGGCGGTGAAAATTGCTCCGCGCCGGTGGAGGCCGGCCCTTGCGGAACGTCGGGTCGCTTCCATACGGGAATGCGACGCCGTGCCTTCTCGCGAAGGTATCGGCATCGCTGCATGAAACCGGATGCGCGGTCGTTAGTGGGTTTGCCGAGGCCTGTCAACCGAGTCGCGGTTGCTAAATGCGGCAGTTCGAGGATTCGATATCAGGGACTTAGCCCGAGGCGCTCGATCTTCGGTTGCACGGCCGGGACGAGAGACCGCCTCCAGATGGACCTAGCGAAGCTGGCCCCGCCCCTTCGGCGGCGCCTCGCCTTCCATGTCGCCTGATCGCCCGGAGGGGCACGCCCGGTCGCAGCCGGCCGCGTAAGCGCTGGCCTCAGCCCGCCAGCGCCTTCTCGATCGCCGCCGTCACCGCATCGACAGGCTGCATCCCGTCGATCGCGATCAGCTGGCCGCGCTTCTCGTAATAGGGCGCGACCACCGCCGTATCGCGGTTATAGGCCTCGAGCCGGACCTTGAAGACCTCCGGATCATCGTCCTTGCGGACAGGCTGCCCCGCCGCCCTCGCCTCGTCGGCGCGCTTGACGATGCGCTCGACCAGCCTGCTCTGGTCGACCTTCAGCTCGAGCACGGTGTCGAGCTTCAGCCCCTTGCTTTCGAGCATCTCGTCCAGCGCCTGGGCCTGCGCCAGCGTCCGCGGGAAGCCGTCGAGGATGAAGCCCTTGCGGGCATCCGCCTCCTCGATCCGGTCGGCGACGATGCCGATGACGATCTCGTCCGAGACCAGCCCGCCCGCATCCATCACGGCCTTCGCCTTGACCCCGACCGGAGTGCCGGCCGCGACGGCCGCGCGCAGCATGTCGCCGGTCGAGAGCTGCGGGATGCCGTGCTTCTCGACGATGCGAGCAGCCTGAGTGCCCTTGCCCGCCCCCGGCGGGCCCAGGAATATCAATCGCATCAGCGTTTCGCCCCTCGCAGCTTGGCCTTCTTCACCAGCCCCTCATATTGATGGGCCAGCAAATGTCCGTGGACTTGCGCCACGGTGTCCATGGTGGTCGTCACCACGATCAGCAGCGACGTTCCGCCCAGAAGAATGATCGGGATCTGGGCATAGGTGATCATGAACTCCGGGATAAGGCAGACGATAGTCAAATAGCCCGCGCCCAGCACGGTGATCCGCGTCAGCACCCGGTCGATATGCTCGGCGGTGCGCTCGCCGGGGCGGATGCCGGGCATGAACCCGCCATGCTTCTTGAGGTTGTCGGCCGTCTCCGTCGGGTTGAAGACGATCGCCGTGTAGAAGAAGCAGAAGAAGATGATCAGCGCCGCGTAGAGGATCATGAAGAGCGGCCGGCCATGGGCGAGATAGGTCGCGACGGTCGACAGGAAGCCGGTGCCTCCCGAAGCCTGCGAAAAGCTCGCGATCGTCGTCGGCAGCAGCAGCAGCGAGGAGGCGAAGATCGGCGGGATCACGCCGGAGGTGTTGAGCTTCAGCGGCAGGAACGAGGTCTGCCCCTCATACATCCGGTTGCCGACCTGGCGCTTGGGATAGTTGATCAGCAGCCGGCGCTGGGCGCGCTCCATGAACACGCAGAAGGCGATGACGCAGATCGCCATTACCAGGATCAGCAGCAGCAGCCCGGTCGAGATCGCGCCTTGGCGGCCGAGTTCGAGCGTCTGCGCCAGCTGCGACGGGAACTCCGCGATGATGCCCGCGAAGATGATCATCGAGGTGCCGTTGCCGATGCCGCGGCTGGTGATCTGCTCGCCCAGCCAGAGCAGGAACATCGTGCCGCCGACCAAAGTGATGGTCGTCGAGAGCAGGAAGAACGGTCCCGGCTCCAGCACCAGATTGCCCGAGCCCTGCAGGCCGACGCCGATGCCATAGGCCTGGAAGATCGCCAGGAACAGGGTGAGGTAGCGGGTATATTGGTTGAGCACCTTGCGGCCCTGCTCGCCCTCCTTCTTCAGCGCCTCGAAGGTCGGCACGACGCTCGAGAGCAGCTGGATGATGATCGAGGCCGAGATATACGGCATGATCGCCAGGGCGAAGATCGCGAGGCGGCCGACGGCGCCGCCGGAAAACATGTTGAACAGGCCGAGCACGCCGGATTGCGTCTGCTTGAACAGATCGGCGACCGCCTCGGGGTTCATGCCCGGCAGCGGGATATAGGTCCCGATCCGGTAGATGATCAGCGCACCCAGAGTGAACCAGATCCGCTTCTTCAGCTCGTCTGCCTTGGCGAAAGCGCCGAAGTTCAGATTTGCCGCAAGCTGTTCAGCCGCCGATGCCATGCGTCCGGTCCTTGGATCCTGAATACGTTCTCGAGCAGGGCGCAATCCGGCGCCACGCTGCGCGGATGCCGGCACCCTGCCCTGAAAAAGAGCAGTTCAACAGTCGAACGGCGGCCAGGGCTTCTGGCCCGGCCGCCGTTCGCAGACTCTATCTAGGCGTCCGTGTCACGCCTGTGAAGCGGCAGCCAGAATCTTGACCGAGCCGCCGGCCTTCTCGATCGCGGCCACGGCGGATTTCGACGCGCCGGCCACCTCGAAGGCGAGCTTGGCGGTCAATTCGCCGACGCCCAGGATCTTGACGCCGTCCTTGGCCTGGCGCGTGATCACCCCCGCGGCGACCAGCGCCTCGATGGTGACGGCGCCGTTGGCATCGAGCTTGCCGGCCTCGACCGCCTGCTGGATGCGCCCGAGATTGACCTCGTTCAGATCCTTGGCGAAGAGGTTGTTGAAGCCGCGCTTCGGCAGGCGACGATACAGCGGCATCTGGCCGCCTTCGAAGCCCTTCACCGCGACGCCGGCACGGGCCTTCTGACCCTTGACGCCACGGCCGCCGGTCTTGCCCTTGCCGGAGCCGATACCGCGGCCGACCCGGATGCGCGACTTGTGCGCGCCTTCATTGTCACGAATATCCGTGAGTTTCATCGATCTGATCCCCTCACTTCGCGTCGACGACGCGCACGAGGTGCCTGACCTTGTCGATCATGCCCCGCACGGCCGGCGTGTCGACCAGGGTCGACTGGCGGCGAATCTTGTTCAGGCCGAGACCGATCAGGGTCTGGCGCTGGGATGCCTCGCGGCGGATCGGCGAACCGATCTGCTCGATGACGACGGTCTTTTCGGATTGTGCCATGATGCCACCCTCACGCTTCGGCCGCGGCATCGGCACCCGCATCGCGACGGCGCGTCTGCAGGGCGGAGACCTTCAGGGACCGGCGCGCGGCGACGCCGCGCGGGCTGTCCTCGTTCTTCAGCGCGTCGAAGGTCGCGCGGACGAGGTTGTAGGGGTTCGACGAGCCGAGCGACTTCGACACGACGTCCTGCATGCCGACCGCCTCGAAGACGGCGCGCATCGGGCCGCCGGCGATGATGCCGGTACCGGCCGGGGCGGCGCGCAGCACGACCTTGCCGGCGCCGTGGCGGCCCTGCACGTCGTGATGGAGGGTCCGGCCCTCGCGCAGCGGGATGCGCACCAGGCCGCGCTTGGCGGCTTCCGTCGCCTTGCGGATCGCCTCGGGCACTTCCCGGGCCTTGCCGTGGCCGAAGCCGACGCGGCCCTTCTGGTCGCCGACGACGACGAGCGCCGCGAAGCCGAAGCGACGCCCGCCCTTCACCACCTTGGCGACACGGTTGATGTGGACCAGCCGGTCCACGAATTCGGAATCGCGCTCTTCGCGATCCTGGCGGTCACGAGGTTCTCTCGCCATGGTCAATCCTCTTACTTGCGCGGCAAACGGCCGCTCGCTCGAGCTGGAATGGGCGAATGGCGAATGGCGAATAGAGACTATTCGCTACTCGCCATTCGCCACTCGTCGGTGGATCAGAAGTTCAAACCGCCCTCGCGGGCAGCCTCGGCCAGCGCCTTGACGCGGCCGTGATACATGTAGGAGCCGCGGTCGAAGACCACGTCCTTGACGCCGGCCTTGACGGCGCGCTCGGCGATCAGCTTGCCGATCGTGCTGGCGGCCTCGACATTCGCGCCCGACTTCAGGTCGCCGCGGATGTCCTTGTCCAGCGACGAGGCGGAGGCGAGGGTCACGCCCTTCACATCGTCGATGACCTGGGCGTAGATCTGCTTGCCGGTGCGATGCACCGACAGGCGGGCGCGGCCATTGGCGACCGCCTTGATGGCGCGGCGGACACGAGCCCGGCGGCGCGCAGTGTTGTCTGTCTGCTTGCTCATGGCTGGCGTCCTTACTTCTTCTTCCCTTCCTTGCGGAAGATGAACTCGCCGGCATATTTGACGCCCTTGCCCTTATAGGGCTCGGGACCGCGATAGTCGCGGATCTCGGCGGCGGTCTGGCCGACCACCTGCTTGTCGATGCCGGAGATGACGATTTCGGTCGGCTTCGGCGTGACGATCGCGATCCCTTCCGGGATGGCGTAGTCGATGTCGTGGCTGTAGCCGAGCGACAGCTTGAGCACCTTGCCGGTGACGGCGGCCTTGTAGCCGACGCCGTTGATTTCGAGCTTCTTCTCGAAGCCGGCGGTGGTGCCGGTCACGAGATTGGCGATGCGGGCGCGCGAGGTGCCCCAGAGCGAGCGCGCACGCTTGCTCTGCGAGCGCGGCTGCACGGCGATGGCGCCGTCCTCCATGGCGACCGACACGTCGTCGGGAACCGTGAAGGACATCTCGCCCTTCGCACCCTTGATCTTGACCAGCTGGCCGGCGACGTTGGCGGTGACGCCAGCGGGAACCGGGACTGGCTTCTTTCCGATACGAGACATTGGATCTCTCCTGAAATGAGCGGCGCGGAAGGTCAGAAGACCTTGCAGAGCACTTCGCCGCCCACGTTCTGCTCGCGGGCAAGATGATCGGGCATCACACCCTTCGGCGTCGAGATGATCGTCACGCCCAGGCCATCGGCCACGCGGGGCATCGTCTCGACGGAAGAGTAGACGCGGCGGCCGGGCTTGGACACACGCGAGATCGACCGGATGACCGGCTGTCCCTCGTGATACTTCAGCTCGATGTCGAACTCGGTCCGGCCATTGCCGAACTCGGTCTGGGTGTAGCCGCGGATGTAGCCCTCGGACTGGAGCACGTCGAGCACGCGGGCCCGCAGCTTCGAACCGGGCGTCGAAACGCGCGACTTGCGCCGCATCTGCGCATTGCGGATGCGGGTCAGCATATCTCCAAGCGGATCAATGATCGCCATGATGCGTCCTCCTCACCAGCTCGACTTGACGAGGCCGGGAACCAGCCCCTTGTTGCCGAGCTCGCGCAGAGCAACGCGCGACATCTTCAGCTTGCGATAGAAGGCGCGCGGGCGCCCCGTGACTTCGCAGCGGTTGCGCACCCGGTTCGGCGCCGAGTTGCGCGGCAGTTCGGCCAGCTTGAGGCGAGCGAGGAAGCGCTCGTCCATGGACTGGCTTTCGTCATTGGCGATCGCGAGAAGGCGGGCGCGCTTGCCGGCGAATTGCTTCACCAGCTTCCTGCGGCGCTCATTGTTCTCGACGGAGCTTTTCTTAGCCATCGATATCTCCTGGTTTCCGCGTATGAGCGGTAAGGCTCACTGCCGGAACGGGAAGTTGAAGTGCTTGAGCAAGGCGCGCGCCTCGTCGTCCGACTTCGCAGTCGTGCAGACGATCACGTCCATGCCCCACACGGAGTCGACCTTGTCGTAGTTGATCTCGGGGAACACGATGTGCTCCTTGATCCCGAGCGCGAAATTGCCGCGCCCGTCGAACGACTTCGGGTTGAGACCACGGAAGTCGCGCACGCGCGGCAAGGCGATGGTGACGAGCCGGTCGACGAACTCGAACATCTTGGTCTTGCGCAGCGTGACCTTGCAGCCCACCGCCATGTTCTCGCGCAGCTTGAAGCCGGCGATGGCGAGGCGGGACTTGGTGATGACCGGCTTCTGACCGGCGATCAGGGCGAGATCGCCGGCGGCGCTGTCGACCTTCTTGCGGTCGGCCGTGGCCTCGCCGACGCCCATGTTGATCACGATCTTCTCGATCGTCGGGACTTCCATGGCGTTCTTGTAGCCGAACTCGGCGATCATCGCGGGACGGACGACGTCCTCGTAATGCTTCTTCATGCGCGGCGTGAGCGCCGCCTGCTGGTTCTCAGCCATCGATCAGATCCCCCGAACGCTTGGCGAAACGGACCTTGCGACCGTCGTCGAGCACCTTGAAGCCGACGCGGGTGGGCTTGCCGTCCTTGGGATCGGCAACCGCAAGGTTCGACAGGTCGATGGTGGCCTCCTTGGAGATGATGCCGCCTTCGGACTGCTGCGAAGCCTTGGTGTGACGCTTCACCAGGTTCACGCCGCGAACCACCGCACGGGCGTCCTTCGGCATCACCTGGAGCACTTCGCCGGCCTTGCCCTTGTCGCGGCCGGCCAGCACGACGACCTTGTCGCCCTTCTTGATCTTCGCAGCCATCACAGCACCTCTGGCGCAAGCGAGATGATCTTCATGTGGTTCTTGGCGCGGAGCTCGCGCGGAACCGGTCCGAAGATGCGGGTGCCGACGGGCTCCTTCTGGTTGTTGATCAACACGGCCGCATTGCGGTCGAAGCGGATCACCGAACCATCGGCGCGCTTGACGTCCTTGGCGGTGCGAACGACGACCGCCTTCATGACGTCGCCCTTCTTCACGCGGCCGCGGGGAATGGCTTCCTTGATCGAAACGACGATGATGTCGCCAATGCGGGCATAGCGCCGCTTCGACCCGCCCAGAACCTTGATGCACATCACGCGACGGGCGCCGGAATTGTCCGCGACCTCGAGATTCGTCTGCACCTGGATCATGGCCTTGATCCTTCCATGTGTATCAGCGCGGTTTCCCGGCAGGCATCAGCGCCGCCGGGACTACGACTGACGGGGGTCGATCGCCCCCTGGCCTCAACGATGACTTACGCCTTGGGAGCGTTTTCGAGCACAACCCAGCTTTTCAGCTTGGAAATGGGCTTCGATTCCTCGATCCAGACCTGATCGCCGACCTTGGACACCATCGCCTCGTCATGGGCGTGGTAGTTCTTCGAGCGGCGAACCGTCTTCTTCAGGAGGGGGTGCGTATAGCGCCGCTCGACCTTGACCACAACTGTTTTATTCTGCTTGTCGCTGACGACGACGCCCTGCAGCACGCGCTTCGGCATGGTTGAAACTCCTCAGGCGCTCGCCGCGACGGTCTTGGACCGCTGCAGCGTCTTGATGCGGGCGATATCCTTGCGAACCTCGGTGACGCGCGAGGTGTTCTCGAGCTGGCCGGTGGCGCGCTGGAAACGCAGGTTGAACTGCTCCTTCTTCAGCTTCAGGAGTTCGTCCTGCAGCTGGTCGACGCTCATGACCTTCAGGTCGGACAGGCGTTGTGCGCTCTTCATGTCGTCCTCCCTTACTCGGCGATGCGCTGGATGAAGCGGGTCTTGATCGGCAGCTTGGCCGCACCGAGGCGCAGGGCCTCGCGCGCGATATCCTCGGGCACGCCGTCGAGCTCGAACATGATCCGGCCCGGCTTGACCTTGGCTGCCCAGAATTCAGGCGCGCCCTTGCCCTTGCCCATGCGGACTTCGGTCGGCTTCTTCGACACCGGCACGTCCGGGAAGATCCGGATCCAGACGCGGCCGGCGCGCTTCATGGCACGCGTGATCGCGCGGCGGGCCGCCTCGATCTGGCGGGCGGTGACGCGCTCCGGCATCAGCGCCTTCAGGCCGAACTGGCCGAAATTGAGGTCCGTGCCGCCCTTGGCGACGCCGGAGATGCGTCCCTTGAACTGCTTGCGGAACTTGGTTCGCTTTGGTTGCAACATGGCTCTTCTCGATCAGCCTTACGCGGCATGGTCGCGACGATGGCCACCGCCGGAGCGGCCGCCTTCATCCGACATGCGCTTGTCCTGGGCCATCGGGTCGTGCTCAAGGATTTCGCCCTTGAAGATCCAGACCTTGATGCCGCAGGTTCCATAGGTGGTGAATGCGGTGCCGACACCGTAATCCACATCGGCGCGCAGCGTGTGCAGCGGCACCCGCCCCTCGCGATACCATTCCAGGCGCGCGATTTCGGCGCCGCCGAGACGGCCCGAGCAGTTGATGCGGATGCCCTCGGCGCCCAGACGCATGGCCGATTGCACGGCCCGCTTCATGGCGCGGCGGAAGGCGACACGGCGCTCGAGCTGCTGCGCGATCGAATCGGCGACCAGCGTGGCGTCGATCTCGGGCTTGCGCACCTCGACGATGTTGATCGTCACATCGGCCTTGGTGAGCTTCATCACCGACTTGCGCAGCTTCTCGATATCGGCGCCCTTCTTGCCGATCACCACGCCCGGACGCGCCGAGTGGATGGTGACGCGGCACTTCTTGTGCGGGCGCTCGATGATGATCTTCGAGATCGCGGCCTGCTTCAGCATCTTCATGAGCGAGGCGCGGATCGCCATATCCTCATGCAGGAGCTTGCCGTACTCGCCCTTCTGGGCGAACCAGCGGGAGTCCCAGGTGCGGTTGATGCCGAGGCGAAGCCCGATCGGATTGATTTTCTGACCCATCGTTCTCTCCTCAGGCCTTGGCCGCGGCGACTTCGCGCACCACGATCGTGATGTTCGCGAACGGCTTCAGGATGCGGGCGCCACGGCCGCGGGCGCGGGCATGGAAACGCTTCATCACCAGGGCCTTGCCGACGAAGGCCTGGGCCACGACCAGATCGTCGACGTCGAGATCGTGATTGTTCTCGGCGTTGGCGATGGCGCTCTGCAGGCACTTGCGCACATCCAGCGAGATCCGCTTGCGCGAGAACTCGAGGTCGGCAAGAGCGGTCGAAACCTTCTTGCCGCGGATGAGCTGGGCGACCAGGTTCAGCTTCTGCGGGCTGACACGAAGGTTGCGGGCGACCGCGACGGCTTCGTTGTCAGGCAGCGCACGGGGGGCGGATGCTTTTCCCATGGCTTACTTCCTCTTCGCCTTCTTGTCGGCGGCGTGGCCGTGGAAGGTGCGGGTCGGCGAGAATTCGCCGAACTTGTGACCCACCATCTCCTCGGACACGGACACCGGCACATGCTTGTGGCCGTTGTAGACGCCGAACGTCAGACCGACGAACTGCGGAAGGATCGTGGAGCGACGGCTCCAGATCTTGATGACCTCGGACCGGCTCGCCGAACGGGCGACCTCGGCCTTTTTCAGAAGGTATCCGTCGACGAACGGACCTTTCCAAAGCGAACGCGCCATGACGGACCTCAGTTCTTCTTCTTGCGGGCGTGACGGCTCGACACGATGAACGTATCGGTCCGCTTGTTCGAGCGGGTCTTCTTGCCCTTGGTCGGCAGACCCCAGGGCGTGACCGGATGACGGCCGCCCGACGTGCGGCCTTCGCCGCCGCCATGCGGATGGTCGACCGGGTTCATCGAGACGCCGCGGTTATGCGGACGACGACCGAGCCAGCGCGAACGGCCAGCCTTGCCGTCGTTGCGGTTCATGTGGTCGGGGTTCGAGACCGCGCCCACGGTGGCGTAGCACAGGCCGCTGATCAGGCGCTGCTCGCCCGAGTTCAGGCGGACGATGACGTAACCCTGGTCGCGACCCACGATCTGGGCGTAGTTGCCGGCGGAGCGGGCGAGCGCGCCGCCCTTGCCGATCTTGAGCTCGACATTGTGGACGATCGTGCCGATCGGCATCGCGCTCATCGGCGAGGCGTTGCCGGGCTTGATGTCGACCTGCGGGCCCGAGATCACGCTGTCGCCGACGGCGAGGCGCTGCGGGGCCAGGATATAGGCCTGCTCGCCGTCGCTGTACTTGATCAGCGCGATGAAGGCGGAGCGGTTCGGATCATATTCGATCCGCTCGACCGTCGCCGGGATGCCGTCCTTGCCGCGGCGCTTGAAATCGATCAGGCGCAGCGTCCGCTTATGTCCACCGCCGCGGAAGCGGACGGTGATGCGGCCGAGATTGTTGCGGCCGCCCGAGGACGACTTGCCCTCGGTCAGCGCCTTGACCGGCTTGCCCTTGTAGAGCTCGCTGCGGTCTACGATCACGAGCTGGCGAAGGCTCGGCGTGATCGGCTTGAAACTTTTCAAAGCCATGATGACGATCCTTCCTTACAGGCCCGTGGTCACGTCGATGGAGTGACCTTCTTCGAGGGTCACGACCGCCTTCTTGACGTCGGCGCGCTGGCCGAGCCGCCCGCGGAAGACCTTCATCTTGCCCTCGGTCACCAGCGTGTTGACGCTCTTCACCTTGACGTCGAAGAGCTTCTCGATCGCGGCCTTGATCTGCGGCTTGGTCGCGGTCTTGGCGACCTTGAAGACGACCTTGTTGTGCTCGGAGAGCATCGTCGCCTTCTCGGTGATCACCGGTCCGCGGATCACGTCGTAGTGGCGCGGGTCCATGGTCTTGGCCTGGCTCATGAGAAGCGCGCCTCCAGCGCATCGACAGCCGCGCGCGTCAGGACGAGCTTGTCGCGGCGCAGGATGTCATAGACGTTGATGCCCTGGATCGGCAGGACGTCGACATTCGGGATCGAACGCGCGGCCAGGCCGAAATTCACATCGATCTCCGCGCCGCCGATCACCAGCGCGCTGGACAGCTCCAGCTTGCTGAAATGGCCGAGCAGCAGCTTGGTCTTCGGCTCGTTCAGCTTGGCATCGTCGATGACGATGATGCCGCCGTCCTTGGCCTTGGCCGAGAGCGCGTGGCGCAGGGCGAGCGCCCGGACCTTCTTGGGCAGATCGTGGGCATGGTCGCGCACGATCGGACCGAAGGCCTTGCCGCCGCCGCGGAACTGCGGAGCGGAAGCCGCGCCGTGGCGAGCGCCGCCGGTGCCCTTCTGCTTGTAGATCTTCTTGCGCGTCCGGTCGACCTCGGAACGGCCCTTCGACTTATGCGTGCCGGCACGGCGCTTGGCGAGCTGGTAGCGCACCATGCGGGCCAGGATGTCGGCGCGCGGCTCGAGGCCGAAGATCGCGTCGGAAAGCTCGACCGAACCGGCCGAGCCACCGTCGAGAGTGGTGATATCGAGCTTCATCACGCGTTCTCCTCAACCGTCTCGGCTGCGGGAGCCGGCGTTTCGCCGCCATTGACACGGAACTTGCCGGGGAGCGGGGCATCCTTCGGCAGGGCCCGCTTCACCGCGTCCCGCACATGGATCCAGCCGCCGGCATGGCCGGGGACGGCGCCTTCGACCAGGATCAGGCCGCGCTCGACATCCGTCTGGACGACGCGCAGGTTCTGCGTGGTGACGCGCTCGGTCCCGAGATGGCCGGGCATCTTCTTGTTCTTGAAGGTCTTGCCCGGGTCCTGGCGGCCACCGGTCGAACCGATCGAGCGGTGCGAGACCGAGACGCCGTGGGTGGCGCGCAGACCGCCGAAGTTCCAGCGCTTCATGCCGCCGGCGAAGCCCTTGCCGAGCGTCGTGCCGCTGACGTCGACGAACTGGCCGACGACGAAATGATCGGCCGTCAGCTCGGCGCCGACCGGGATCAGCGCGTCGTCGCTGACGCGGAATTCCACGACCTTGCGCTTCGGCTCGACCTTGGCGACGGCGAAATGGCCGCGCTCGGCCTTCGACACGTTCTTGACCTTGGCCAAGCCCGATCCGAGCTGCACGGCGACATAGCCGTTCTTCTCGATCGTGCGATGGGCGACGACCTGACAATTATCGAGCTTCAGCACGGTGACCGGGATATGTTCGCCGGCATCCGTGAAGATGCGGGTCATCCCGACTTTCTGTGCAATCACACCGGAACGCATCGGTGCACACCTTCCCTTGGGGTCATGTTCATCCCGCAGCGATGCGGGGACAGAGGACCCGGCTAAAAACGATTAGAGCTTGATTTCGACGTCGACGCCGGCGGCGAGATCGAGCTTCATGAGGGCGTCGACCGTCTGCGGGGTCGGGTCGACGATGTCGAGGACCCGCTTATGGGTCCGCATTTCGAACTGCTCGCGCGACTTCTTGTCGATGTGCGGCGAGCGGTTGACCGTGAACTTCTCGATGAGCGTGGGCAGCGGGATGGGACCGCGGACCTGGGCGCCAGTCCTCTTGGCCGTCGACACGATCTCGCGCGTCGAAGCGTCGAGAATGCGGTGGTCGAACGCCTTGAGGCGGATCCGGATGTTCTGACCGTTCATGGTCTTGTGTTCTCCGTGACGTGAGAAGGCAGGGGGCCGGAAGGACCCCTGCCCTCACGAAAACGCGTTACGCGATGATCGAGGCGACGACGCCGGCGCCGACGGTGCGGCCGCCTTCGCGGATGGCGAAGCGC
>NZ_LMRT01000015.1:0-204 GCF_001426225.1 Allobosea sp. Leaf344
CTCAACGACCTCGTCGCCGCCTTCCGCACCGGACAGGAGCTGGCGGCGCCGCAGCCGCAGCGCGCCCAGGCCCAGGTCCAGGCTCCCGCGCGGGCTCCGGCACCGACGCGGGCACCGGCACCGGCAGCCCGCCGCCCGGCTTCCGAGCCCGAGCGCCTGCGCGCCATGGCCGAGACCGCCTTCACCCCGGCCAAGAAAGTCGCC
>NZ_LMRT01000015.1:246-130024 GCF_001426225.1 Allobosea sp. Leaf344
GAGCACCGGCGGGGGCGGGGCGCAAAGCCCCTCCCGCCGATTATCTCCTGACCAGGCCGAGAGCCTCGCGCCGCCACCAGCGCCAGAGCATCAGCGCCGCGACGATGGCGAGCGCGACGGCGAGGCCGATCCAGATGCCGATGCCGCGCAGCGGCGTCCAGAAGCCGAGCATGATCGAGAGCGGCAGGCCGATCGCCCAATAGCCCAGCCCGGCATAGATCATGGGGATGCGGGTGTCGCCCAGCCCGCGCAGCAGGCAGGATCCGACGACCTGCGCGCCGTCGACGATCTGGAAGATCGCGGCATAGAGCAGGAAACTCATAGCCAACGCCGCCACCTCGCCCGCGCCGGGCTTCGACAGGTCCAGAAACGGCCGGACCAGCACTTGCGGCGACAGCCACATCACCAGCGCCGTCATCGCCATGAAGCCGACGCCGAGCCCGATCGCGACGGTGCCGGCGCGCGCGATGCCGTCCTCGTCTCCGGCTCCGAAGGCCCGCCCGACCCTGACCGTCGCCGCCTGGCCGACGCCCATCGGCACCATGAAGGTCAGCGACGCGATCTGGATCGCGATCGCATGGGCGGCGAGCGAGGCCGGTCCGATCAGCCCCATCAGGAAGGCGGCGCCGTTGAAGATGATGACTTCGAAGGCGAGCGTCGCCCCGATCGGCAGGCCGAGCCGCCAGAAGGCGCGGTAGCGCGGCCAATCCGCCACCCAGAACCGCCCGAACAGGCGAAAGCGCCGGAAGCGCCGGTCCAGGCTGACGATCGCCGCCAGCCCCGCGACCATCAGCGTCGAAGACAGGCTGGTGGCGATGCCGGAGCCCGGCAGCCCCAGCGCCGGAAAGCCGAGATTGCCGAACATCAGGCACCAATTGGCGAAGCCGTTGAAGCCGACCGCGAGCAGCACCACGACGAAGGCCGCGAAAGGTCGCTGCAGCGCGGCGAGGAAGCCGCGCAGCACGAGATAGAAGAAGAAGGGCAGGAGGCTCCATTGCAGCGTCCGGACATAGGAGCCGGCGGCGGCCGACAGCCCGGCATCCTGCCCCATCGCGGCGAGGATCGCCTCGGCCTGCCAGAGGAACAGCCACATCGGCCCGACCAGGGTCACGGCCGCCCAGAAGCCCTGCCTGACGGTGCGCCGGATCTCGCGCACGGCATGCCGGTTGCGGCCGAGCTCGATCGACAGCATCGGCGCCACCGCCGCCATCACGCCGATGCCGAAGATCAGCACCGCCATGTAGAGATTCGAGCCGAGCGCGCCGGCTCCCAGCGCATCCGGCCCGAGCTGGCCCATCATCAGCACATCCGTCGCGGTCATCGCGGTCTGGGCGAGATTGGTCAGCACCAGCGGCCAGCTGAGCTGCAGCATGGCGCCGGCCTCGGTGAGCCAGAGGCGGGGCGGGCGGGTCTTGAGCGCGATCTCGGACATGGGGCGTCGCTTCTAGCGGGCTTGCCGGCGCCGCGACAGCCTGGCTGCCGCCGTGCGGGGCTGCGCAATGCGCGTCCCGCAGGCGGCCCCCATCCGAAACGGCGCTGGCGGCGGCCGCGGCATCCCGCCATGATCGCGGCTCAGGCTGAAGAGAGAGAGCGATGGCTGATCGAGCACTGCGCACCAGGCATGACGACGATGTGACCGCCCTCGACGCCGTCGCGCTGTCGCAGGCGATCCATGCCCGCACCTTATCCTGCGTCGCGGTGATGGAGGCCTATCTCGACCGGATCGAGCGGCTCAACCCGATCGTCAACGCCATCGTCTCGCTGCGCGAGCGCTCCGACTGCCTGAAGGAGGCCGCGGCGCTCGACCGGGAGCTGGCGGGCGGCCATTCGCGCGGCTGGATGCATGGTTTTCCGCAGGCCATCAAGGATCTCGCCGCGGCGAAAGGCTTCGCCACCACCCAGGGCTCGCCGCTGTTCAAGGACGAGATCGCGCAGGCCGACGCCATCTTCGTCGCGCGGATGCGCGAGGCGGGCTCGATCATCATCGGCAAGACCAACACGCCCGAATTCGGCCTGGGCTCGCAGACCTTCAACCCGGTCTTCGGGATCACCCGCAACGCCTATGACCAGAGCCGCACCGCCGGTGGCTCGAGCGGCGGCGCGGCCGTGGCGCTGGCGCTGCGCCTGCTGCCGGTGGCGGATGGCAGCGACCATGCCGGCTCGCTGCGCAACCCCGCCGCCTTCAACAACGTGCTTGGCCTGCGCCCGGCCTATGGCCGCGTGCCCTCCGCCACCGAGGAGGTGTTCATCCCGCAAATGGGCGTGGCCGGGCCGATGGCGCGCAAGACGCGGGATCTCGCGGCGCTCCTCGCCGTGCAATCCGGCCATGATCCGCGCGTCCCTCTCTCGGTGCGGCAGGAGCCGTCGGCCTTTCTCGGACCGCTCCAGCGCGATCTGAAAGGCCTGCGCATCGGCTGGCTCGGCGATCTCGGCGGCCATCTGCCGATGGAGGAGGGGGTTCTCGCGCTCTGCCGGGAGGCCCTGCGGGCTTTCGAAGGGCTGGGTGCGCTGGTCAGCGACGCCAGCCTCGGCTTCGATCCCGAACTGGTCTGGAAGAGCTGGACGAAGCTGCGCTCCTGGCAGGTCGGCGCCGGGCTGCTCCCGATCTACCGCGACCCCGCCCGCCGCGACAGGCTGAAGCCGGAAGCGCGCTGGGAGGTCGAGCAGGGGCTCGCCCTCAGCGCCTTCGAGGTGATGCAGGCCTCCGGCATCCGCTCGCAATTCTACCAGCACATCCGCGGCCTGTTCGCGCATTACGATATTTTGGTGCTGCCGAGCGCCCAGGTCTTCCCCTTCCTTGCCGAGACGCATTGGCCGAAGGAGATCGCCGGGCGGCCGATGGATACCTATCACCGCTGGATGGAGACGGTGATCCCGGTGACCATGTCGGGCTGCCCGGCGCTGAACGTGCCCGCCGGCTTCAACCGGCAGGGCCTGCCGATGGGCCTGCAGCTCTGGGGACCCAACCAATCGGAGCGCTTGCTGCTGGAGATCGGCCAGGCCTATGAGGACGCGACCGGCTGGGTGGATCGCCATCCCCCGGCGCTGTCCTGACGGCGGCGCGCGGGCCATGAGCGGCAATCTCAGGATCGACGGCGACAGGTTGATCGCGCGCCTGGCGGCGCTGGCCCGGATCGGCGCCACGCCGGAAGGTGGTTGCCGGCGCCTGGCGCTCTCCGACGAGGATCGAGAGGGGCGCGACTGGCTCGTGGCGCAATTGCGGGAGATCGGGCTCGCGACCCATGTCGACGCGATCGGCAACATCGTCGGCGTCCTGCCCGGGCAGGAGCAGGGGCCGGCCGTGATCATCGGCTCGCATATCGACACCGTCGCCACCGGCGGGCGCTTCGACGGCGCGCTCGGCGTCGTGGCGGGGGTGGAGATCCTGGCCTCGCTGCGCGAGGCGGGGCTGGTGCCGAAACGACCGCTGGCCGTGATCGCCTTCACCAATGAAGAGGGCGCGCGTTTCCACCCGGACATGCTGGGCTCGCTGGTCTGGGCCGGCGGGCTCGCCGTTGAAGAGGCCAGGGCCGGGCTCGACGCGGAAGGGTCGGCGCTCGGCGAGGCGCTGGACCGGATCGGCTATGCCGGGCCGGAGACACCCGGCTTCCTCGAGGCGCATGCCTATCTCGAGCTGCATATCGAGCAGGGGCCGGTGCTGGAGAGCGAGGGCGGCGGGCTCGGCGCCGTGACCGGCGTGCAGGGCATCACCTGGCTGGAACTGACCCTGTCGGGTCGGCCGAGCCATGCCGGCACGACGCCGATGGCCTATCGCCTGGATCCCGGCCTCGCCGCCGCGCGCATCACGCTGCGCGCGAACGAGTTGACGCGGGAGATCCCCGGCCAGCTGGCCAATGTCGGGGTGCTCAGGGTCGAGCCGGGCAATGTCAATGTCGTGCCGGAGCGCGTGGTGATGACGCTCGACCTGCGCAATCCGGACGATGCCGGCCTGGCACGGGCCGAAGCGGCGATACGCAGCCTCTGCAGCGAGATCACCGCCCAAGACGGCATCGCCATCGCCAGCCGCGATCTCGCCCGCTTCCCCGCCACGCCCTTCACCGAGAGCCTGATCGCCGAGGTCGAGCGCAGCGCTGCCAAGCACGGGCTGCCGATCCGGCGCATGATCTCCGGCGCCGGCCATGATGCGCAGATGATGGCGCGCCTCTGCCCCACCGCGATGCTCTTCATCCAGTCGGTCGGCGGGCTCTCGCATAATCCCGCCGAGCTCAGCCGCGACGCGGACATGATCGCGGGAGCCAACGTCCTGCTCGGGGCCGCCTGGCGCCTCGCCAATGGCTGAGACGCTCCATCCCGTCCGATCCGGCTCCCCGGCCCCGGGGTGCCGCGCCGGTGTCTCGTCCGCCCCTGTCCGACAGTCCCGTGAGGATCTGCCCATGACCGATATCGCCTTGCTCTCCGCCGCCGATCTCGGCCCGCTCTTCGCCTCCGGCGCGCTGTCCCCGGTCGATGTGGCGAAGGACGCACTGGAGCGGATCGAGCGCTTCGAGCCGCAGATCAACGCTTTCGTGCATCGCGACGCGGCCGCCACATTGGCCATGGCCGAGGCGGCCGAGGCCCGCCACCGGGCCAAGGCGGCGCGCGGCCCGCTCGACGGTGTGCCGGTGACCATCAAGGACAATATCGGCGTGGCCGGCTGGCCGATGCGGCGGGGTTCGGCGGTCGCCTCCGCCGCGGCCTGGCCGGAGGACGCCCCGGCCGCGGCCCGGCTGCGCGAGGCCGGCTGCGTCTTCCTCGGCAAGACCACCATGCCGGAATATGGCTGGAAGGGTGTCGGCGACTCGCCCCTCTCCGGCATCACCCGCAACCCCTGGGACATCGCGACCGGGCCGGGCGGCTCCTCGGCCGGCGCGGCCTCCTGCGCCGCGCTCAATCTCGGCTGCATCCATATAGGCACCGACGGCGCCGGGTCGGTGCGGATTCCCGCGGCCTTCACCGGCGTCGTCGGGCTGAAGCCGAGCTATGGCCGCGTGCCGGCCTATCCGGTCTCGACCATGGGATTTCTCGCCCATCTCGGCCCGCTGACGCGCACGGTCACCGACACGGCCCTCGCCATGAGCGTCATCGGCCGGCCCGACAGCCGCGACATGACCGCGATGATCGAGCCGCCGCCTGATTTCGTGGCGGGGCTGGCCGGCGGGGTGAAGGGACTGCGCCTCGCCTGGTCGCCGCGGCTGGGCGGCGACGTCACGGTCGATCCCGAGATCGCGGCGCTGACGGAAGCGGCGGCCCTGGCCTTTCGCGATCTCGGCGCGACGGTGGAGGAGGTCGATCCGGGCTTCGCCGATCCGATCGCGACGCTGATGACGATCTGGTCGGCCGGTGCCGCGCTGGCTCTGCGCAGCGCCGGTGCGGAAGAACGCCGGCGCATGGACCCCGGGCTGGTGGCGGTGGCGGAAGCCGGAGAGGCGGTGCCGGGCGCGAGCTATGTCGACGCCCTGCTCAACCAGCGCAATGCGCTGGCTTTGTGCATGGCCCGCTTCCACGAGCGCTTCGACCTGCTGCTGACGCCGACGCTGCCTCTCCCGGCCTTCGCGGTGGGGCGCAATACGCCGGCGCATGGCGCCTATGGCGAGGATTGGACGCGCTGGACGCCCTTCACCTACCCGTTCAACATCACCCAGGCGCCGGCGATCTCGCTGCCCTGCGGGCTGACGCGCCGGGGGCTGCCGGCCGGGCTGCAGATCGTCGGGCCCTTCGGGCAGGATGCGCTGGTGCTGCGCGCGGCCGCGGCCTTCGAGGCTGCCCGCCCGTTCCAGACCCTCGACGCGCCACGCGCTGCATCCGGAGAGGCCTGACGCAATCATCTGCCAAGCTATCCCGATCCGCCGCATCGGATGCGAACAATCGCCGCGGGGGAGCAATCCGGTTCCGTCTGGCACGAACCCTGCAAGCCTAGGCTCCGCGATTTAGCTCCATGGGTTGTTGTTGTCAGGGCTGAAATTTCTGCCCAATGTAGCGGCAAGGACACCCGAGAGAGGTTGCCTAAAAATGGGGAGAGCATCGATGGACCGCAGATCATTCCTGAAATCCGCCACCAGTACGGCCGTGCTGGCCGCCTCGGGCGCGCTGACCACCAAGGCCGTGGCGCAGGCCGCGGGCGCCAAGACTCTGCGCTTCGTGCCGCAGGCCAATCTCGCCAATTTCGACCCGATCTGGGGCACGCAATATGTGGTGCGCAATGCCGCGGCGCTGGTCTGGGATACGCTCTACGGCGTCGACTCCAAATTCGTGCCGCAGCGCCAGATGGTCGAGAGCGAAACGGTCTCCGCCGACGGCCTGACCTGGACCTTCAAGCTGCGTCCCGGCCTGAAATTCCATGACGGCTCGCCGGTCACCTCGAAGGATGTCGTGCAGAGCCTGATGCGCTGGCAGGCCCGCGACCCGATGGGCCTGATGATCAAGGCGATCCAGACCGAGCTCGCCCCGATCGACGACAGCAGCTGGAAATGGGTGCTGACCGAGCCCTATCCCAAGATGCTGCTGGCGCTGGGCAAGAACAACGCGCCCTGCACCTTCATCATGCCCGAGCGCATCGCCAAGACCGATCCCTTCCAGCAGATCACCGAATATATCGGCTCCGGCCCGATGAAGTTCGTGCGCAACGAATGGGTTCCGGGCGCCAAGGCGGTGTTCGAGAAGTTCGCCGACTACATCCCGCGCAGCGAGCCGCCGGATTGGCTCTCCGGCGGCAAGACGATGCTGGTCGACCGCATCGAATGGGTGATCATGCCCGATGCCGCCACGGCCGCGGCCGCGCTCCAGAACGGCGAGGTCGACTGGCTCGAGACGCCGCTCTCCGATCTCGTGCCCGTGCTCAAGGGCAACAAGGACATCAACGTCGATATCGGCGATCCGCTCGGCAATATCGGCGCCTTCCGCATGAACCACCTGCACCCGCCCTTCAACAATCCGAAGGTGCGGCAGGCCGTGATGACGGCGCTGAACCAGGAAGACTACATGCGCGCCATCGTCGGCGACGACGACAAGCTCTGGAAGGCGCTGCCGAGCTTCTTCACCCCCGGCACGCCGCTCTACACCGAGAATGGCGGCGAGGTCCTGAAGAAGCGCAATGTCGCCGAGGCCAAGAAGCTCCTGGCCGAATCCGGCTATAAGGGCGAACCGGTGATCTGCGTCGTCGCGCAGGACATGGCCGCCACCAAGGCGATGGGCGACGTCACCTCCGAACTGCTCAAGAGCATCGGCATGAAGGTCGATTTCGTCGCCACCGACTGGGGCACGGTCGGTGCGCGCCGCGCGCAGAAGACCGCTCCCGGACAGGGCGGCTGGAGCATGTTCCACACCTGGCATGCCGGCGCCGACTGCGTGAACCCGGCCTCCTACACCGCGATCCGCGCCAATGGCGACAAGGCCTGGTTCGGCTGGCCGGACGTGCCGGATGTCGAGAGCCAGGTCACGGCCTGGTTCAAGGCGAAGAACCTCGATGAGGAAAAGGCCGCCATGGCCAAGCTCAACAAGGCCGCCATGGACAATGTCGTCTTCGCGCCGACCGGCTTCTATCTGGCCTATCAGGCCTGGCGGAAGAACATCACCGGCGTGAAGAGCGGCCCGCTGCCCTTCTTCTGGGGTGTCGCCAAGGCGTGATGTCGACGGGGCGGGGAGCGGCGCTTCGCTCCCCGCACGCCGGCCTCGCCATTCCCGGCCGGCCCGAGTGGCCCCGCGACGGCGCCTGCCGCGGCATGCGAGCTCTGCAGCACCGGCGGCGCGCCGAATTTGCGGGCGCGAGCCTTCCGCGACACCTCATCCTGGACCGCTAGCTCACAATGTTCGCATTCATCGTCAGACGGATCATCACGACCATCCCGGTGATGGCGTTCGTGGCGCTGTTCGTCTTCTCCCTGCTCTATATCGCGCCGGGCGATCCCGCCGCGGTCATCGCCGGCGACCAGGCTTCGCCGGCCGATGTCGAGAAGATCCGCCAGAGTCTCGGCCTCGACCGGCCCTATCTCGTGCGCTTCGGCGAATGGTTCTTCCGCGTCCTGCAGGGCGATCTCGGCACCTCGATCTTCACCTCGCTGCCGGTGACGCAGCTGATCGGCCAGCGCATCGAGCCGACGGTCTCGCTGATGGTGCTGACGCTGATCCTCGCCGTCGCGATCGCGGTGCCGCTCGGCGTGCTCGCCGCCTGGAAGGCCGGGACCTGGATCGACCGGGTCGTCGTCGCCTTCGCCGTCTTCGGCTTCTCCGTGCCGGTCTTCGTCGTCGGCTATCTCCTCGCCTACACCTTCGCGCTGAAGCTCGATTGGGTGCCGGTGCAGGGCTACACGCCGCTGTCGCAGGGTGTCTGGCCCTGGTTCAAGAACCTGATCCTGCCGTCGATCACGCTGGGCTTCGTCTATATCGCGCTGATCGCCCGCATCACCCGCGCCTCCATGCTGGATGTGCTGCAGCAGGATTACATCCGCACCGCGCGCTCCAAGGGCGTGGCGCAGAACAGCATCCTCTTCGTGCACGCGCTCAAGAATGCGGCAGTGCCGATCATCACCATCATCGGCATCGGCGTCGCGCTGCTGATCGGCGGGGCGGTGGTGACCGAGAGCGTCTTCGCCATTCCGGGCCTCGGCCGCCTGACGCTCGATGCGATCCTGCGCCGCGACTACCCGGTCATCCAGGGCGTCGTCCTGATCTTCTCCTTCGTCTACGTGCTGGTGAACCTGGTGATCGACCTGATCTACACCCTCGTCGACCCGAGGATACGCTATTGACCGTGCAACAGCCGCTCCCCGTGCCCGCCGATCTCGCCGTCGCCCCGGATCTGCCGGACGTCCTGGCGCCGCGCAGGAAGCTGACCGGCTTCACCGGTTTCCTGCGCAAGAACCCGTCCATCGCGATCGGCGGCATCCTGCTCGCCATCATGTTCTTCATCGCGATCTTCGCGCCCTTGCTCTGGACGGTCGACCCGACGGCGATCTCGACCGCGCGGCGCACCCGCGTCCCCTCCGAACTCTACTGGTTCGGCACCGACATGCTGGGCCGCGACATCTATTCCCGCGTCGTCTACGGGGCGCGGGTCTCGCTGATGGTCGGCTTCAGCGTGGCGCTGCTCGCCTCGGTGGCGGGGCTGGCGATCGGGCTGTTCTCGGGCTTCGTGCGCGTCGCCGACGGCATCATCATGCGCGTCATCGACGGCATGATGTCGATCCCGCCGATCCTGCTCGCCATCGCCCTGATGGCGCTGACCCGCGGCTCGATCCAGAACGTCATCATCGCGATCACCATCGCGGAGATCCCGCGCGTCGCCCGCCTGGTGCGCGGCGTCGTGCTGAGCCTGCGCGAGCAGCCCTATGTCGACGCCGCCATCGCCGCCGGCACCCGCACGCCGATGATCATTTTCCGCCACATCCTGCCGAACACCATGGCGCCGATGAGCGTGCAGGCCACCTATATCTGCGCCAGCGCCATGATCGTCGAGGCGATCCTCTCCTTCATCGGCGCCGGCATCCCGCCGGCGACCCCGTCCTGGGGCAACATCATGGCGGAGGGCCGGGCGCTCTGGCAGGTCCGCCCGCACATCATCCTGTTCCCGGCGATCTTCCTGTCGCTGACCGTGCTGGCCGTGAACCTCCTGGGCGACGGGCTGCGCGATGCGCTCGATCCCCGCATGGCCAAGAGCCTGTGATGCAGCCCATGCCGAACTTGACCTCGTCCCGCCTGCAGGAGATCCGCTGATGGCCCTGCTCGAAATCGACCAGCTGCAGACGCATTTCCGCACGCCGGACGGCATCAACCGCGCCGTCGACGGGGTCTCCTTCGAGATCGAGGCCGGCCAGACGCTCGCCGTGGTGGGCGAATCCGGCTGCGGCAAATCGGTCACCGCCATGTCGATCCTGCGGCTGATCCCCGAGCCGCCCGGCAAGATGGCGGGGCAGATCCGCTTCCAGGGCCGCAATCTGCTCGATTGCTCGGACGCCGAGATGCGCCAGATCCGCGGCAACGAGATCAGCATGATCTTCCAGGAGCCGATGACCAGCCTCAACCCGGTGCTGACCGTAGGCCGCCAGATCGGCGAGACGCTGCGCCTGCACCAGAACATGTCCGCCGGCCAGGCCATGGCGAGGGCGGTCGAGATGCTGACGCTGGTCGGGATCCCGGAGCCCGCGCGGCGCGTCACCGAATATCCGCACCAGCTCTCGGGCGGGATGCGCCAGCGCGTGATGATCGCCATCGCGCTCGCCTGCTCGCCGAAGCTGCTGATCGCGGACGAGCCGACCACGGCGCTCGACGTCACCATCCAGGCGCAGATCCTCGATCTGATGCGCGACCTCAAGGACCGCGTCGGCGCCGCGATCATGCTGATCACCCATGATCTCGGCGTGGTGGCCGAGGTCGCCGACCAGGTCGTGGTGATGTATGCCGGCCGCAAGGTCGAGGAAGCTCCCGTGGCCGAACTCTTCGCCAGCCCGCGCCACCCCTATACGCAGGGTCTGCTCGGGGCCGTGCCCAAGCTCGGCTCCTCGCTGGCCGGCGCGACCGAGCGGCTGGCCGAGATCCCCGGCCTGGTGCCGAGCCTGAAGAGCAAGATCCAGGGCTGCGTCTTCGCCGGGCGCTGCCCGATGGTCCAGGAGGTCTGCCTGAGGCTGGCGCCGGGGCTGGAGCCGAAGGGGCGCAACCACATCGCCGCCTGTCATTTCGCCCCGAAAGACGCGGTGGCGGCATGATCTCGACCCATCAGATCGCGGCGAGCGAGAGCATGAGAGCCGTTGCCATGACCGGCGAGCCGATCCTCCAGGTCAACGACCTGAAGAAGCACTACCCGATCCGCGGCGGCTTCTTTTCCGGCGTCACCGCCAATGTCTATGCCGTCGATGGCATCTCCTTCCACATCCACAAGGGTGAGACCCTGTCGCTGGTCGGCGAATCCGGCTGCGGCAAGTCGACCGTCGGCAAGGCGATCCTGCGCCTGTTTCCGATCACGGCGGGCCAGGTGGTTCTGGACGGGCAGCGCATCGACCAGCTCTCCACAGGCAAGCTCCGGCCGCTGCGCCGCCGCGTCCAGGTGGTGTTCCAGGATCCCTTCTCCAGCCTCAACCCGCGCATGCGCGTGCGCGACATCCTGGCCGAGCCGATCACCAATTTCGGCCTCGCCAGCGGCAAGGACGAGATCACCGAACGCACGATGCGGCTGATGGACAAGGTCGGGCTGCCGCGCGACGCCGTGCATCGCTGGCCGCATGAATTCTCTGGCGGCCAGCGCCAGCGCATCGGCATCGCCCGCGCGCTGGCGGCCGAGCCGGAACTGATCATCTGCGACGAGGCGGTGTCGGCGCTCGACGTCTCGGTCAAGGCGCAGATCGTCAATTTGCTCGGCGATCTGCAGAAGGAGCTGGGCCTGGCGCTGCTCTTCATCAGCCATGACCTCGCCATCGTCGAGCACATGACGCACCGCGTCGCGGTGATGTATCTCGGCAAGATCGTCGAGATGGGGACCAAGCATCAGATCTTCGCCGCGCCGCGCCATCCCTACACCAAGGCGCTGCTCTCGGCCGTGCCGGTGCCCGATCCGCGGGTGAAGCGCGAGCGCATCCTGCTCAAGGGCGACGTGCCGAGCCCGATCAATCCGCCGAAGGGCTGCCGCTTCAACACGCGCTGCCCCTATGCCTTCGCCCGCTGCTTCTCGGACGAGCCGGCGCTGCGCGTCATGGCGGAGGGCCATGTCGCTGCCTGCCATCTGCACGATCTGCCGGCGGCGGAAAACCCGATGCTGAGACATCCCGAAGCCGCGCTCGCGAGCGCCTGACCTCAGGGCGGCGAGCAGCCGGCTTTTTTCATGTCCGATCTTGCAGAACACTCCAGCGACTTCATCCTGAACCCGCATCTCGACCGGGCGCGGCCCTATGGCGAGGAGCTGCGTGGCATCCTCTCTTTGGCCGGTGCGCAGGCGGCCCATGACGCGATCTCGCGCTGGGAAGCCTATGCGCCCACCCCCCTGCGCGATCTGCCCTCGTTGGCCGACCGGCTCGACATCGCGCAGCTCCTCTACAAGGACGAGGGCAAGCGCTTCGGCCTGAAGAGCTTCAAGGCGCTGGGCGGCGCCTATGCAGTGGATCGGATCGTCGCGGCGCGCGGCCGGGACGGGCTGACGGTCACCTGCGCCACCGACGGCAATCACGGCCGGTCCGTCGCCTGGGGCGCCCGCCGCGCCGGGGTCCCGGCGGTGATCTATCTGCACGAGACGGTGAGCGAGGGCAGGGCGGAGGCGATCCGCGCCTTCGGTGCGCAGGTGGTGCGCGAGGGTCGCACCTATGACGACAGCGTGCGCGCCTGCGCCGAGGCCGCCCGGCGGCATGGCTGGCAGATCGTCTCCGACACCTCCTGGCCGGGCTATGAGGAGGTGCCGAAGGATGTGATGCAGGGCTATGCGGTGCTGGCCATGGAAGCGGAGGCGCAGGGCGCGCGCCCGACCCATGTCTTCGTGCAGGGCGGGGTCGGCGGGCTGGCCGCGGGCGTGCTGTCCTATCGCTGGGAGAAGCTCGGCGCCGAGCGGCCGATCCTGGTCGTGGTCGAGCCGGAGACCGCCGCCTGCCTGTTCGAGTCGGCCCGGAACGGCACGCTGACCACGGTCGGCGGCGATCTGGACACGATCATGGCCGGGCTCGCCTGCGGCGAGCCCTCGGTCCTGGCCTGGCGCATCCTGGATCCCGGGGCGGACGCCTTCATGACGATCGCCGACCGGGCTGCGGCCGATGTCATGCGCCTGCTGGCGCAGCTCGGCGTGGTCGGCGGCGAATCCGGGGTCGCGGGGCTGGCGGGGCTGGTCAAGGCCTCGGCCGATCCGGTTCTGCGCCGGGCGCTGAAGCTCGACGCCTCCTCCCGCGTCCTATGCTACGGCACCGAAGGCGCCACCGATCCAGAGGTCTACAGCAGCATCGTCGGCCGTACGGCCGAGGAGGTGGAAGCATGAGCCGCATCCTCACAGTCGCCGCCGCCCAGCTCGGGCCGATCCAGCGCGAGCATAGCCGCGCGGACGCCGTCCAGCGCATGCTGACGCTGATGCGCCAGGCCAAGGCGCATGGCTGCGATCTCGTCGTCTATCCCGAAGCCGCCCTCACGGCCTTCTTCCCGCATTGGTGGATCGAGGACGAGGACGAGATCGACGGCTATTTCGAAACGGCGATGCCCTCCAACGAGACGGCGCCGCTCTTCGCGGAGGCGCAGCGCCTCGGCATCGGCTTCCATCTCGGCTATTGCGAGCTGGCGATCGAGGATGGCCGCAAGCGCCGCTTCAACACCGCGATCCTGGTCGACAAGACCGGGACCATCATCGGCAAGTACCGGAAGATCCACCTGCCGGGACATCCCGACCACAAGCCGCAGAACGCCTTCCAGAACCTCGAGAAACGATATTTCGAGACCGGCAATCTCGGCTGGAGGGTCTGGCGGACGATGGACGCCAATCTCGGCATGATGATCTGCAACGACCGGCGCTGGCCGGAGAGCTATCGCGTGATGGGGCTGCAGGATGTCGAGATGATCGTGCTCGGCTACAATACGCCCAAGCACAACCCGCCCGCGCCCGATCACGACCGGCTCGGCAATTTCCACAACCAGCTGGTGATGCAGGCCGGCGCCTATCAGAACGCCACCTGGGTCGTCGGCGTCGCCAAGGCGGGGCTGGAGGCCGGCGTCGACCAGATCGGCGGCTCCTGCATCATCGCGCCGACCGGCGAGGTGGTGGCCCAGGCGGTGACCGAGGATGACGAGCTCGTGGTCGCCCGCTGCGATCTCGATCTCGGCAAGAGCTACAAGGCCTCGACCTTCGCCTTCGAGCGCCATCGCGAGCCGGAGCATTACGGGCTGATCGTGCAGCGCAAGGGCGCGGTGGGGCCGCGCTGATGCGGGCCTCCGGCCGGCGCCCGATCGCCGTCACCCATACGCGTCGCGGACGAGACCGGCTGCCCGGTCGGCGCGACGCCCCGACGCCCGGCGCCAGGGCGCCGGCCTCATCGCCTGCCTGACCGAAGCGAGGATACCGATATGAGCCATGATCTCATTCTCAAGGGCGGGCGGGTCATCGACCCCTCCCAGAAGCATGACGGCATCTGCGATGTCGCCTTCACCGACGGCAGGGTTTCCGGCTTCGGCAAGGACCTGAGCGGCGCAAGGGAGACCCGCGACGTCTCCGGCTACATCGTCACGCCCGGGCTGATCGATCTGCACACCCATGTCTATTGGGGCGGCACCTCGCTCGGCATCGACGCCGACGAGTTCTGCCGCGTCTCCGGCGTCACCACCTCCGTCGACACCGGCTCGGCCGGGCCCGGCAACTGGCCGGGTTTCCGCAAGCACGTCATCGAGAAGAGCCAGGCCCGCATCCTGGCCTATCTCCACGTATCGCATGCCGGCATCTACGGCTTCGACCATCGCGTCATGGTCGGCGAGAGCGGCGACCTGCGGATGATGAACCCGATCGACTGCGCCGAGGTCGCCGACAAGAACCGCGACCTGATCGTCGGCATCAAGGTCCGCGTCGGGCTGCACGCCTCGGGCAATTCCGGCACCGTGCCGCTGAACATCGCGCTGCAGGTCGCCGAGGAAGTCGGCATGCCGCTGATGTGCCATATCGACCATCCGCCGCCATCCTATGAGGAGGTGGTGAACATGCTGCGGCCGGGCGACGTGCTGACCCACGCCTTCCGCCCCTTCCCCAACGCGCCCTGCACGGCGCAGGGCACGGTGAAGCCCGAGGTCCAGGCCGCCCGCAAGCGCGGCGTCATCTTCGATATCGGCCATGGCAAGGGCTCGTTCTCCTTCAAGACCACCCGCGCCATGCTGGCCAACGGCTTCGAGCCCGACGTCATCTCCTCCGACGTGCACAAGCTCTGCATCGACGGCCCGGCCTATGACCAGGTCACCACCATGTCGAAATTCCTGCTGATGGGGATGAGCCTGAACAATGTCATCGCCGCCTCGACGGTGAACGCCGCCATGGCGCTGAAACGGCCGGAATACGGCTCGCTGCGCGTCGGTTCGCTGGGCGACGCCACCATCCTGACGATCAAGGAAGGCCGCTTCGACTATGCCGACGTCACCGGCGAGCACATGATCGGCGACCGCAAGATCGTCTCGGAGGGCGTGGTGCTGAAAGGCGCCTGGTGGCACCCGCGCCGCTCCAACAGGTTCAGGAAGATCGCCTGAGAGGCCGCCCCCGCCCGCCACGCCGGCAGCGATCCCGGAGAGCCCGCCCGCGGGTCGCAGCGAGGGAGTCGCCGAGACCTCTTGCGTGAGGGCCGGAGACGATGAACAGCAGCAGCCCGGCCGGACCAACCGGCCCAAGGATCGACAGAGGAAACCCCAGACATGTCCGCCGAAGCCAAGCTCGCAGAACTCGGTCTCAGCCTGCCCGCCATGACGCCGCCAATGGCCAATTACGTGCGCTTCAAGCGCGTCGGTGATCTCGTCTTCCTGTCCGGCCAGGGACCCCGCAATCCCGACGGATCGATCCCCAGCGGCAAGGTCGGCCGGGAGTTCACCGTCGAGCAGGGCTATGATTTCGCCCGGAATACCGGTCTCGGCCTGCTGGCGGCGATGAAGGAGGCGGCCGGCTCGCTGGACAAGGTCGAGGTCGTGAAGCTGCTCGGCATGGTCAACGCGGTGCCTGAGTTCGGCGACCAGCCGAAAGTCATCAATGGCTGTTCGGACCTGCTCGTCGCGGTGCTCGGCGACAAGGGCCGCCATGCCAGGTCGGCCGTCGGCATGGGCTCGCTGCCGGGCAACATGCCGGTCGAGATCGAGGCCATCGTCAAGGTGCTGCCGTGACGGCGCTGGCGGAGGAGATCGCGCGCGTCCACGGCACGCCCGCCGTGGTCATCGACCTCGACAAGGTCGAGGCCAATATCAGGCGCCTGCAGGCGGTCTGCGATGCCGCCGGCGTCGCCAACCGGCCGCATATCAAGACGCATAAATCGCCCGAGCTGGCGCGGCTGCAGATCGAGGCCGGGGCGCGCGGCATCACCTGCCAGAAGCTCGGCGAGGCCGAGGTCATGGCGGATGGCGGCATCGACGACATCCTGATCAGCTACAATATCCTCGGCGAGCAGAAGCTCGGTCGGCTGGGCGCGCTGCAGCGACGGGTGCGGATGATCGTCGCCGCCGACAACCCGGTCACCATCGCCGGGCTGCCGACCGCCGCGTCCATCGCAGGTCGCGATCTCGAAGTGGTGGTGGAATGCGACACCGGCCGCAAGCGCGCCGGCGTCGAGACGCCGGGCGAGGCGGTGGAGCTCGCCAAGATGATCGCGGCCTCGCCCGGGCTGCGCTTCGCCGGCTTCCTGATGTACCCGCCGGAGGATGGCTGGGAGCGCACGCAGATCTTCCTCGACACGGCCAATCAGGGGCTGCGCGAGGCGGGTCTCGAAGCAGGCATGGTCTCGACCGGCGGCTCGCCCAACATTCCCAACATCGGCAAGCTCGCGGGCGCGACCGAGCACCGCGCCGGCACCTCGATCTTCAACGACCGCATGCAGGTGGCGGCCGGGGTCGCCACGCTCGAGGATTGCGCGCTGACGGTCTATGCGACCGTCGTCAGCCGGGCCGGGCCGGAGCGGGGCATTCTCGATTCCGGCTCGAAGACGCTGACCAGCGACAGCGGCGGCTTGGACGGGCATGGCCACATCCTGGAATATCCGGCCGCACGCATCGCGCGCTTCGCCGAGGAGCACGGCTTCCTCGACCTCGCCGCCAGCAATGAGCGCCCGAATGTCGGCGAGGTGGTGCGCGTGATCCCCAACCATGTCTGCGTCGTCGTCAACATGGTCGACCGTCTGGTGACCGTGCGTGGCGACAGGCTGGTCGGGGAATTGCCGGTGGCGGCGCGCGGCAAGCTGGTCTGAGGCGCGGGCCGCTCAGGCCCGGTCTCGCGACGCGGCTCCGACGCCGCGCCGCTATTGCGGATGGCGTGCGTTCCAGGCCGCCGCATATTCGCTGCACAGCCGATCGAGCTCGGCCCGGTCGGTGACCCCGGCGGGGCGGGCGCGCGAGGGCGAGGCGGCCTGGAACGGCACGTAGCGCTGATGCGCGGTCCGCCAGAGCCGGCGCAGCTCGGCGAGCGGATCGGCATGGTCGTCGACGCGGATGTCGAAACTCGGCATCGGGTCGTTGGCCCAGATCCGGATCGCGGCGGATTGCCGGCCGCGCTTGTCGCCGCCGGCGGCTTCGCCGGCCTCCAGCGCCACCAGCAGGCGCTCGTCGAAATCTAGCGCCGAGCCCGCGATATAGGCCTTCAGCGTCTCCTCGATCACCGCCGGCCCCGCCAGCATGTTGCCGGCCACCGAGACCTGCGGTCCGTCGACGGCGCCGCACCAGTCGATGCAGGACGAGCCGGTATAGGCGGCGATCCTGCCGTCGCGATCGATGACGTGCAGCTGGCGATGGGCCCGCCCCTCATCCGCGGCGGTCAGGGTCGCGATGATCTCGACCGCCGAGCGTCCCTCCTGCAGCAGCCGCAGCCCGTCCACCCCATAGAGCGGGTTGACGAAGGCCTGCGTCGCGATCGCGCCGATGCGGCCCCCGCCGAAGGGCACGCGCGAGCCCACGGCGAAGGCGCAGGTGGAGACCGCGACGCCATAGGCGCCGGTGGCGGCGTCGCGGGCGACGATGGACCAGGTCATGCAATCCCATCCCTTGCAGCTGTCGGCGGCACCGGGCGTCGCCGCCCGGTTCGATGGCGCGAGTCAGCGCCCCGCCGCATAGGCCTGCATGAGACGCGGAGTGGCGGCGGCGCGCAACAGCCCGTCCGCGCTTTTTTCGGCGGCGGTGAGCCGGCCCACCGTCCATTCCGGCGCGACCTCCACCGCATGGCCGCGCCGCCGCAGCTCGTCGAGCGACGCCGTGCCGAGGCTCTCCTCGACCATCAGATGGCCGGGCCGCGCCTCGCGGGGATAGAAGGAGGAGGGGAAGTGCTGGGTGTGGAACAGCGGCAGGTCGATCGCCTCCTGCAGATTCAGCCCATGATGCACGCGGCGCAGGAACATCCCCATCTGCCATTGCTCCTGCTGGTCCCCGCCGGGGGTGCCGAAGGCCAGGCGCGGCTCGCCGTTCTCGAAGGCGATCGTCGGAGTCAGCGTCGTGCGCGGCCGCTTGAACGGCGCGAGCGAGGCCGGCAGCCCGTCCTCCAGCCAGAACATCTGGGCCCGCGAATTCAGCGGGAAGCCGAGCTCGGGAATGACCGGGGAGGATTGCAGCCAGCCGCCCGACGGCGTCGCGGCGATCATGTTGCCCCATTTGTCGATGACGTCGATATGGACGGTGTCGCCCCGCCGCCCGGCCGCGACCATCGAGGCCATGGTCGGCTCGCCCACCGTCGCGCCGCCCTTGCCGGACTGCCCGGCGATCCGCACGCCCGCCAGCATGCGCTGCACCTGATCCTCGAAACCGGGGATCATCCCGGGCCGCAGCTCGTGCGAGGCCTCCTCGCCGATCAGGTTGCGGCGGCCGCGGGCGTAATCATCCGAGAGCAGCGTCGTCAGCGGCACCTTCACGAAATCCGGATCGCCGTAATAGGCCTCGCGATCGGCGAAGGCGAGCTTCATCGCCTCCATGACATGGTGGACGAAGGCCGGGCTCGCCGGCCCCATCGCGGCGAGATCGATGCCCTCCAGGATCTTCAGCGTCTGCAGGAAGACCGGACCCTGGCCCCAGGCGCCGATCTTGAAGACCTCCCAATCATGATAGGTGACGCTGGCCGGCGCCTCGTAGCTCGGCTGCCAGCGCGCCATGTCGTCGGCGGTGAGCAGACCCTTATGGCGCCGACCGGAGGAATCCATTGCCTCGGTGCTGCGGCAGAATGTGTCCATCGCCTCCGCCACGAAGCCCTTGTACCAGGCGTCGTAGCCGGCCTGGATCTGCTGCTGGCGGTCGGAGGAGGCGGCTTCCGCCTCGCTCAGGATGCGCTTGTAGGTCTCGGCCGCCGCCCTGTTCTGGAACAGTTTGCGCGGCGCCGGCACCTGGCCGCCGGGCAGATAGACCTCGCCGGAGGTCTTCCATTCCCCGGTGAACAGATCGGTGAGCCCGGCGATCGTGTCCGAGACGCGCGGCAGCATCGGGTGGCCGTTCTCGAAATAGCCGATGGCGGGTTCCAGGACCTCGCGCAGCGTCAGGAGCCCATGGTCGCGCAGCAGCGCCATCCAGCCGCCGAAGGCCCCGGGCACGACGGTGGCGAGCAGGCCCGAGCCGGGAATGAGATCGAGCCCGAGCTCCTTGAAGGCGGCGATGGTCGCGGCCTGCGGCGCGGGGCCCTGCGCGCACATCACCTCGACCTTCTTCGTCCTGGCGGAATAGAACACGGCGGGCATGTCGCCGGCGGGACCGACCAGATGCGGCTCGACCACCTGCAGCACGAAGGCGGCGGCGGCGCAGGCATCGAAGGCGTTGCCGCCCTTCTCCAGCATCGCCATGCCCGAGGCCGTGGCCAGCCAATGCGTCGAGGTGACGACACCGAACGTGCCGAGGATTTCAGGGCGGGTCGTGAACATGAACGTTTCCAGTGCGGTTTCTTGACGTGTGAAATCAGCCGGCCGGCCCGGGTAGCGATGCGCGGGCCGTCAGCCGTCCTTCGGATCGAGCGCGTCGCGCAGCCCGTCCCCCAGCAGGTTGAAGCCGAGCACGGCGACGAAGATCGCGATGCCGGGGGCGATCGACATCCACGGCGCCTGCTCCATGAAGTTCTTGGCGACGTTGAGCATCTGGCCCCAGGAGGGCGCCGGCGGCTGCTGGCCCAGCCCGAGGAAGGAGAGCGAGGCCTCCAGAATGATGGCCTGCGCCATGAACAGTGTCGACTGGACCACGATCGGCGACAGCGTGTTCGGCAGCACATGCACGCACATGATGCGCAGATCGCGCGCGCCGACCGAGCGCGCACCCTCGACGAAATCCTCTGCCTTGACGCTCATCACCTGGCCGCGCACCAGCCGGATGAAGATCGGCACCGCCGACAGCCCGATGGCGATCATCGCATTGGTCAGAGACGGCCCCAGAATGGCGGCGAAGGCGATGGCCAGGATCAGGAAGGGGCAGGCCAGCAGCGCTTCGGTGACCCGCGAGATGACGATGTCGATCCAGCCGCCATACCAGCCGGCCAGCAGCCCGAACGGGATCCCGATGGCGAGCGCGATCATCACCGAGACGATGCCCGCGAGCAGCGAGGTCTGCGCCCCGAAGAACAGCCGCGCCACCTGGTCGCGCCCCAGCTCGTCCGTACCGAACCAGTAGAGCTCCGAGGGCGGCTTGCGGATGGCGAGGAAATTCGACTTCAGCGGGTCGGCCAGCGGCAGCAGCGGGGCGAGCAGCGCCATCAGCACGAAGATCAGCACGATCGTGCCGCCGATCAGGGCGGAGCGGTTGCGGATCAGCTTGCCGAAGGCGCCGCGACGCGGCTTCAGCGCCGGCTCGCCGGGGTTGAGCGGGGCGGGGCTGTCGAGCACGGCCTGCGTCATCAGCCTGTCCTCAGTCGCGGATTGACCAGCACATACAGCACATCGGCCAGCAGGTTCATCAGGATGAAGCCGATCGCGGTGCACAGCACCACCCCCTGCACAACGCCGTAATCGCGGTTGAACACGGCGTCGACGATCAGCTTGCCGAAGCCGGGAATGGTGAAGACCTGTTCGGTCAGCACCGCGCCGGCGAGCAGCTCGCCGAACAGCAGCGTCGAGAGCGTGATGATCGGCATCAGCGCGTTGCGCAGCGCATGGCGATGGATGACCGTATCCTCGTCCAGCCCCTTGGCGCGCGCGGTGCGGACATAATCCGACCGCAGCACCTCGAGCATGGCCGAGCGGGTATGGCGCATGATGAAGGCGGCGAGGCCGCCGCCGAGGACGAAGGCCGGCATGATCAGCCGCTCGATCGCCGCCTTGGGATCGACGAAGATCGATTCGTAGCCGGAGGCCGGCAGCCATTTCAGCTCGACCGAAACCACCAGGATCAGCATGATCCCGAGCCAGAAATTCGGGATCGACAGCCCCGTCAGCGCCAGGGCGCTGGTGGAATAGTCGACATAGCTGCCCTTGCGCCGCGCCGCGAGGATGCCGGCGGGAATGCCGATCACCAGCGCCACCAGAATCGAGGCGGTGGCGAGCTGGATCGTGACCGGCAGCTTCTGCAGGATCAGCCCCAGCACAGGCTCGCCGGTCCGCAGCGAGCGGCCGAAATCGCCCTGCACCACCTGTCCAAGCCAGGCGAAGAACTGGACGACGATCGGGTCGTCCATGCGGTAGATCGCGCGCAGCCGCGCGATCACCTCGGGGTCGCGCTCCTCCCCGGCCATGACCAGGAACGGGTCGCCGGGGAGAGCGCGCTGCAGCGCGAACACGAAGAGCGACACCAGAAACAGCGTCGGGATCGCGATCAGCACGCGGCGGGCGATCAGCGTCAGCATGGCCGCGGGGCCCGCTTCGCCGTCCGAGGGCGCTCGAGCGGCGCCATCACTTCCGCTTCAGCCCCGCGAGGCGGATCATGCCGTCGGGGTTGATGGTGAAGCCCTCGATCGTCGAGCGCATCGCGAAGAAGACCGTCTGGTTGTAGAGATAGACGATCGGCAGCTCGTCCTGCAGGATCTTCTGCGCGGCGTTGTAGCGCTTCTTCCGCTCGGCCACGTCATAGACCGTGCGCGCCTCGTCCAGCAGCCTGTCGACCTCGGCATTGGCGTAGCGGCCATCGTTCTGGCTGCCCTTGCTGGTGACGAACTGGTGGAGATTGCCGTCCGGATCGATGCGGCCGGACCAGCCGATACGGCTCATCTGGAACTTGCCCTGCTGCTGGTCGCGCAGCTGGCTGGCGAATTCGGTCGAGCGCAGCTGGATATCGATGCCGGCCTCCGCCGCCATGGCCTGGATGACCTGGCCGAGCTGGGCGTCCACCGGGTTGTTGGTGACGAAGAGCTCGACTGTGACCTTGGACAGGCCGGCCTCCTTCAGCAGCGCCTTGGCCTTGGCGACGTCGCGCGCCGGCACCGGGAAATCGGCGCTCTCATAGGGGTTGCCCGGGTTGAAGGGCTGGATCATCGGCGCATAGAGCCCCTCGAACACCACCTGGCTCAGCACCTTGCGGTCGATCGAGAGCGAGAGCGCCTGGCGCACGCGCTTGTCCTTGGCCATCGGCTGGTTGGCCGCCTCGCCATGGGCGGTGTTGATGGTGATGCCCTGATAGCCGAGATTGGCGATGCTCGCGACGGTGAGCGCCTTGTCGGCCTGGGCCGATTTCACGTCGGTCGGGGCGAGCCGCTCCAGCATGTCGAGCTCGCCGGCGCGGAGATTGGCCAGGCGCACCGTGGTGTCGGGGATGGCGCGATAGACGACCCGGTCGAAATGGTAATTCGCCGCCTCCCAATGCTCCTTGAACTTCTCCAGCACGATGCGGTCGTTCTGCACGCGCTCGACGAATTTATACGGGCCGGAGCAGATCGGCTTTGCGCCGACATCCCCGGACAGGCTCTTGGGCGAGAGCATCATGCCGGCGCGGTCGGTGAGCTGGGCGAGCAGCGTCGCGTCCTTGCGCTTGAGCTTGAACACCAGCGTCCCAGCATCTGGAGCCTCGATCGTGTCGACGGAGGCGAGCTCGGATTTGCGCAGGGAATCCGGCAGGGTCCGGGCGCGCTCCAGATTGGCCTTGGCCGCATTGGCGTCGAGCGTCTCGCCATCGTGGAATTTGGCGTCGCTGCGCAGCTTCATCGTCAGCGTCAGGCCATCCTCGGAGAAGCTCCAGGAGGTCGCCAGCCGCGGGATGATGGTCAGGTCCGGCGTGATGTCGAGCAGCTTGTCGCACAGCCCCTTGAAGACGATGCGGCCGACGAAGGTCCTCGCCTTGTGCGGATCGAGCACGTCGGGATCTTCCTGCAGCCCGATGCGCAGCGTGGACGGCGCCTGCGCCAGTCCGGGCAGGGTGGTGAAGGCCAGCAGGCTGGCCGAGGCCAGGATGGTGAGGAGCTTCATTTTCTTTCCCCTGTTGTGATTGTCGCGGCATCTGTAGCGGGCTGGGCAGAGGTCAATCCCCGCCGCCACGCGGCCCGCAATAATTGTTCCACCCGGCACCAATCTGGTCCAGATTTTTGCCGGCGTCGATGGCCTAAACCCTTGACGTTGGGTCACTTCTTCGCCCACTTGCGAGGCCGGCAAGCAAATTGGCTGCCAAAGGCCGGCGCCGCGCGTCCGGCTGCGTGATGCGGGTCATGCGGCTCGCCCTGTTTCGGCCGGGGCGATAGCTGCTAACAACGGCTGCGGAGCCGGCGAGGATCGGCGCGAGACGAGACAGGGGACGCCATGCTGCTGGGTGTGATCGCCGACGACATGACGGGTGCGACGGATGTCGCGCTGATGCTGAACCGCGCCGGAATGCGCACGGTCCAGGTAATCGGCGCGCCGGCGCAGGGGGCGGCACTGCCGGAGGCCGATGCGGTGGTGGTGGCGCTGAAATCTCGCACCTGCCCGGTCGCCGAGGCGGTCGCGGACTCGCTGCGCGCCTGCGAGGCGCTTCTGGCGGCGGGCGCGAGGCAGATCCTGTTCAAATACTGCTCGACCTTCGATTCCACCGCGCAGGGCAATATCGGCCCGGTGGCCGATGCGCTGATGCAGCGGCTGGATGCGCGCATCGCCATCATCTGCCCGGCTTTTCCGGCCAATGGCCGCTCGATCTACCAGGGCTATCTCTTCGTCGGGCCGATGCCGCTGCATGAGAGCTCGATGAAGGACCATCCGCTGACGCCGATGCGCGACTCCAACCTGATGCGGCTGATGGGCGCGCAGACCGAGGCGCCGGTCGGCCTGGTCGATTACGCCACGGTGCTGGCGGGGCCCGAGGCCGTGCAAGCGCGCTATCAGGCGCTGGCCGGCGAGGGCGTGCGCTATGTCGTGACCGACGCGCTGACCAATGCCGATCTCATGGTCCTGGGCGCCAGCGTCGCCGATCACGTGCTGCTGACCGGCGGCTCCGGCATCGCCATGGGCCTCCCGCAAAATTTCCGGCAGGCGGGCCTGCTCGGCGAACGGGCGGCGCCCGAGACTTTGCACGCCCCGCCGGGCCGGGCCGGCATTCTCTCGGGCAGCTGCTCCAGCGCCACCCGTGGCCAGATCAAGGCGGCGATCGCCGCCGGATACCCCGCCCTGAAGCTCGATCCGCTGGCGCTGGCGGCAGGCGGGCAGCCGGTCGAGGAGGTCGTCGGCTGGGCGCTGCGGCAGCCGGACGAGACGCCGTTCCTGCTCTATTCCAGCGATGATCCCGCCGAAGTCGCGGCAATCCAGGATCGGCTCGGCCGGGAGAAGGCCGGCGCCCTGGTCGAGGAGGCCTTCGCCGCCATCGCCCGCCGCCTGTCCGAGGCCGGGCTGACCCGGCTGCTGGTCGCCGGCGGCGAGACCTCGGGCGCGGTGGTGCAGGGGCTGGCGGTCCGGACACTGGAAATCGGCCCGGAAATCGACCCCGGCGTGCCCTGGACCCGGGTCGTCGACGGGCCGGAGATGGTCGTGGCTCTGAAATCGGGCAATTTCGGCGCGCCGGATTTCTTCGTGAAGGCGTGGCGCCTGCTCGACTGAGGGCAAGCCCGCGCCTCGGCGACGGACAGGCCGGCCGAGATCATCGTGGCGCCTGGGTGACCGCATCTTTGAAACATCGCGATCTCGTATAGGATCATGCGCCTACTGACGGAGCCCCCATGGATATGGCGTTTCTCGGCGATCTCCTGACCAGCGTGGCCGATCGCGGCCGGGCGCTGATCAAATTCGAGCGCCTGGGACTGGGGCGGGCGCGGGCCATCGACCGGCTCTGCGACGATCTGCTCTCCGGGCGGGGCGAGGCGTCCGGCATGGCCCTGGCGCAGGCGGTGCTGGAGGCCTGGGAGCGCCTGGACAAGGACGGCCGCCAGGCCTTCTTCGCGATGCTGCTCGAGCGCTTCGGCCCGGAAACCGAGCGGCTGGACGCCGCCATCGACGCCTATCGCGCCGCGCCCGACGCCGCGACGCTGGAGGCGCTGCATCTCGCCTCCGAGCCGCGCCGGCAGGAGCTCCTGCGCCGCCTCAACCTCGCCCCGGGCGGGACGCATGTGCTGGTCCGGATGCGCGAGGCGCTGTTCGAGGCGATGGAGCGTGCGCCGGAGCTGAAGGCGGTCGACAGCGATTTCCGCCATCTCTTCAGCTCCTGGTTCAACCGCGGTTTCCTGGTGCTGCGGCGGATCGACTGGCGCACCCCGGCCAATGTGCTGGACAAGATCATCCGCTACGAGGCGGTCCACGAGATCCAGGGCTGGGACGATCTGCGCCGCCGGCTGGAGCCCACCGACCGGCGCTGCTTCGCCTTCTTCCACCCGCAACTGATCGACGACCCGCTGATCTTCGTCGAGGTCGCGCTGACCAGCGAGATCCCGCGCAGCATCGGCGAGGTGCTGGCCGACAGCCGCCAGATCCTGCCGGCGGCGGATGCGACGACGGCGGTGTTCTATTCGATCTCGAACTGCCAGGAAGGGCTGCGCGGCATCTCCTTCGGCAATTTCCTGATCAAGCAGGTCGCGGAGGATCTGAAGCGCGAATTGCCCGGGCTCGACATCTTCGTCACGCTGTCGCCGCTGCCGGGTTTCGCCCGCTGGCTCTCCACCGCGGTCGACGATTCCGAGCTTCGCCTGTCGCCGGAGGAGCGCACCGAGCTGGCGCGCCCGACCGGCGAGACGATCTCGCTGGACGAGCAGGACCGCGCCCGGCGCGACAGGCTGCTCGGCCAGATGGCGGCGCATTACCTGCTGCGCGCCCGCACGGCGTCGGGCCGGGTCATCGATCCCGTGGCGCGCTTCCATCTCGGCAATGGCGCCAGGCTCGAACGCATCAATGTCGGGGGCAATCTCTCGGCGAGGGGCTTGCGGGAATCCCATGGGGTGATGGTCAATTACCGCTATGATCTCGACGATATCGAGGTGAACCACGAGGCCTTCGCCACGCGCAACACCGTCGTCGCCTCGAATGCGGCGCGCCGGCTGCTGCGCCCCGCCGCGAGTTGACCCGCGGCTTTCGTCAAGCCAATTGAAGACCAACCTCTCGTCCTGAGGAGCAGCCTTCAGGCTGCGTCTCGAGGGCTGCTCCAGCGCCTGCGGGAGCGTCCGTCGGACGAAATTCGAGACCGCACGACCAGCGCCTGAAGGGAAAGCCATCATGGGCAACCATCTGTTCGACCTCATCCGCGCCCGCATGCCGGCTGCGGACGCGCCCTTCGCCGTGATGGATGATGGTCGCCGCTATTCCTACGCCGATATGGTCGATGTCTCCGGCCGCTTCGCCAACGCCCTGGTGGCGCTCGGCGTGAAGCCGGGCGACCGGGTCGCGGTCCAGGTCGAGAAGAGCATCGAGGCGCTGATGCTGTATCTCGGCGCCGTCCGCGCCGGCGCGATCTTCCTGCCGCTCAACACCGCCTACACCCCGGCCGAGATCGAGTATTTCCTCGGGGATGCCGAGCCGGCGGTCTTCGTCTGCGACCCCGCCAGGGCCGAGGCGATGCGCCCCTTCGCCGACAAAGCCGGCGCCAGGCTCGAGACCCTCGGCGTCTGGCGCTCGCCCGAGATCTCGGCCGGCAGCCTGTCGGACAAGGCGCTGGCGGCGCCGACGGAGTTCGTCGACGTGGCGCGCGGGGCCGATGATCTCGCGGCGATCCTCTACACCTCCGGCACCACCGGGCGTTCGAAGGGCGCCATGCTGAGCCATGACAATTTATCCTCGAACGCGCTCGCTCTGGTCGATTACTGGCGGTTCACCCGGCAGGACGTGCTACTGCACGCCTTGCCGATCTTCCACACCCATGGCCTCTTCGTCGCCACCAATGTCGTGCTGTTCTCCGGCGCGTCGATGATCCTGCTGCCGAAATTCGATCCCGACCAGGTGATGAAGCATCTGCCGCGGGCGAGCTGCATGATGGGCGTGCCCACCTTCTATGTCCGCCTGCTGCAGGATCAGAGGCTGACCCGGGAGGCCACCGCCCATATGCGCCTCTTCGTCTCCGGCTCGGCGCCGCTTCTGGCCGAGACGCATCGCGAATGGCGCGAGCGCACCGGCCACGCCATTCTCGAGCGCTACGGCATGACCGAGACCAATATGAACACCTCCAACCCCTATGAGGGCGAGCGCGTCGCCGGCACGGTGGGCTTCCCGCTGCCCGGCGTCAGCGCCCGGGTCACCGACCCCGAGACCGGTCATCCGCTCGGGGCCGACGAGATCGGCATGATCGAGGTGAAGGGCCCCAACGTCTTCAAGGGCTATTGGCGCAATCCGGAGAAGACGGCCGCCGAGTTCCGTCCCGACGGCTTCTTCATCACCGGCGATCTCGGCAAGATCGATGCGGCGGGCTATGTCCACATCGTCGGCCGCGGCAAGGACCTGATCATCACCGGCGGCTACAATGTCTATCCCAAGGAGGTCGAGACCGAGATCGACGAGATGCCGGGCGTGATCGAGAGCGCGGTCATCGGCTGCCCCCATCCCGATTTCGGCGAGGGCGTCACCGCCGTCGTGGTGGTGAAGCCCGGCGCCAGCATCACCGCGGCGACGATCGCGCAGACGCTCGAGCAGCGGCTGGCCAAGTTCAAGCTGCCCAAGCAGGTCTTCATCGTCGACGACCTGCCGCGCAACACGATGGGCAAGGTGCAGAAGAACCTGCTGCGCGAGACCTACAAGGATGTCTACGCCCGGCAGAAGGCGGGGGCCTGAGGTTCGGCGAGCTAGCGCTTGGGCTGGCCGGCGGTCGGCCATTGCCAGCGCGCCGCAGTGTCTGGCCGAAGCCGTCCCCGTGGCGGATGCATTGCCGTTATCTACATCATGATGTAGATTTGGCCGATGGGACAGAACGCCACCTGTTCATGGCATGACGAGAAGCGCGAAATCGTCTTTCGGTCCCGCGGGATCGATTTTGCGGATCTGGAGGCGTTTTTCTGCGACAGCCAGGCGATCGTCCGGCTGGATGACAGGCGGGATTATGGCGAGCAGCGCTTCAACATGCTCGCTCGCGAGTTCGGAGTTGTCCTGAACATTACGTTCACGCCGCGTGCCGGTCGGTACCATCTGATCTCGGCGCGCATCGCGAACAGGAAGGAGAGGGAGATCTATGCCGAAGCCAAACGCTGAAGCGCGCACGGATTGGGCGAAACTGCGCGCCACCCCCGAAGCCGAGATCGAGGCGATCGCAGCCACGGATGCGGATAATCCCGCTGTTTCGAGCGAGGAATGGGCGCGCACGAGCGTGGCGCTGCCGCCGCGCAAAACCCCGGTCAACGCGAAATTCGATGCCGATGTCGTCGCCTGGTTCAAGGCCAGCGGCCGGGGGTATCAGACACGAATGAACGCGGTCCTGCGGCGCTTCATGGAAGCGCAGAGGAAGGCTGGCTGAGCGGCGCGCCGCCGGCGGCCAGTCACTGCGCCACGTGCAGGCTCGCCAGCGGCCGGCATCGCCGGAGGCGTGGACGTCCTGCGCCATCCAGGCCATGGCGTGCAGCCCGGTCGGCCGCAGCCNNNNGAAGGCGGGGCCCTGAGGTCCAGCGACCTAGCGTTTGGCCTGGCCGGCGATCCAGTCGCTCAGCGCCTCGTCGATCCGGCTCTGCCAGCCCTTTCCGCCCGCCCTGAAATGCTCGACGACATCGGCCGAGAGGCGGATCGTCGTCGAGATCTTCGGGCGGTCGACGACCGGCCTGCCTCGCTTGAGAACCCGGTCACCTTGCCTGAGGTCGGCGGCTGCGAATTTGTCCCGCCAGCCAGGCAGCGACAGATCGGGCGCGTCATCGATCTCCAAGGAGGAGGGGGAGATAGATCGCTCTCTCGCGGTCATTGGCTTTCCTCAACTGATGATGCGTCTGGCCTGCCCCCGCTGCGTCCAGACCAAGACGACCAGCCTCCTGCCGATCGTGCCGATCGTAATCCAGCGCACATTGCCATAGGCGATACGATCATCGACGACGGACGATGCCGGCCGGCGAAAACCTCGACTGCGTCGGCGAAGTCCAATCCGCGTTCCGCGAGCGTCGCATCGACGTTTCGCAGGATCGAACTCGATCAGCATGGCTATTTAATGTAACAACATAAATGAGCCTTGGCCAGTCACTCCGCCACGTGAAGGCTCGCCAGCGGGAATTTCGCCACATCCGCGAGCAATTCGACGAAGCGCCTTGCCTGCAGCTCGGCCGTGGCCTTGCCCTTGGCTGCCGTGGCGAGGCTGGCATCGCCGGCGGCGCCGGAGGCGTGGACGTCCTGCGCCATCCAGGCCATGGCGTGCAGCCCGGTCGGCCGCAGCCNTCGCGACCGTTACCGGCTCGAAACGGCCCGCCTTGTCCATGGCGACGAGGTCGGGGCGGAAATGCAGCATCAGCGACGTCTCGATATCGCCGGCATGGATGCCGTGATTGGCGTCGAGCTCGTCATAGACGCCGTCGGGCAGGCCGAAGCTGCGCCAGGAGGTGGTCACCGCCATCATGCCGTGGCTGACGCGCAATTCGCGCGCGACCACCTTCATCGGGTCGATATTGCCGCCATGGGAGGTGACGATGACCAGCTTGCGCAGGCCGGCGCGCCTGACGCTTTCGCCGATCTCGATCCAGCCCCGCGTCGCCGTCTCCCAGCCCAGGGTCAGCGTCCCCGGCGAATGCAGATGCTCGTTCGACTTGCAGATCGCCAGCGTCGGCAGCACCAGCACGTCGAGCTCCGCCGGGACATGCGCCATCGCCTCCGCCAGCATGGCGTTCATGATCACGGTATCGACGGCGACGGGCAGATGCGGGCCGTGCTGCTCGGTCGCGGCGAGCGGCAGCACCGCCACCGTCCTATCCGCCACAAGCCCTTCGAAATCGGTGGTCTTGAGATCGCCCCAGAAGCGCGCCGTCATGGAATCCTGTCCTCGTCTCTCGATCTGTCGGTGAGCTCGGGTCGAGCCTATTCCGCGGCCGCGTCCAGGCTGGCTTCCCAGCCCAGCAGCTTGCCCGGGTTCATCAGCCCGAGCGGGTCCGCCAGCCGCTTGAACTCCGGCTGCGGCGCGTCGATCTGCTTCCAGCCGGCATTGTTCAGCACCCAGCTATGCGGATTCGAGACCTGGATCCCGGCGGCATCGGCCTGCGCCATGATCTCGTGCAGGCGCTCGGCCGTCGTGAAGCGCACCAGCGGCAGGCTGGAATGATAGACCTTGCCCTGCCGGCGCTGGAACTCGATGTGGAACAGCACATCCTCGTGGAAATGCCGCTCCGCCCAGGCCAGCAATTCGAGATTGCGCAGCGGCGGGAACCGCAGCTGCAGATAGGTGATGCTCGGATCGACCTTGAGCGCGTGCAGCGTGGTGTGGTTCCAGGTGTATTCGTAGAGCGGCCCCGGCGCGCCCTTCTCGCGATGTTCGCCGAAGGCCGCGGCGCGCGCCTCCGCCGCGCCGCGTGCGAAGGTGACGGTGCCGCCCATCTGTGCGACGAGCCGATCCAGCTCGTCGCCCTGCGGCTCCGACACCATCAGGATCGCGAAGGCCTTGTTCTCGCCGAGCCAGGGCGCGAGCCGGCGCAGATAGGGCGCGATCCGCGGATCGTGGATGCTGACCAGCTTCTTGGCGATGCCGTCGCATTCGGTGAAGGCCTGGCCGAATTCCGCAGCCTTCTGCAGAGTGTCGAAGATCGCGATCCGCTCAGCCCAGTCATGCGCCGGCGCGAGCGGCACCTCGACCTCGGTGATGATGCCGTTGACGCCATAGGCATGCATCACCTTGAGGATGTCTGGGCCGCGCAATTCGATCAGCCGCGGCTCCGGCTCCACGGTCATCACCTCCACCGCGATCACCGCGCCCAAATTGTCGATCTGCCCCCAGGTGCAGGAGCCCGCACCGGCGGCGCCGCCGGCGACGAAGCCGCCGATCGTCGCCTGCGCCCGCGTCGAGGGGTGCATGCGCAGCTCCTGGCCCAGCGGTGCCACGGCCTTGTCGATGTCGAGCATATTGGCGCCGGCCTCGAAACGCCCGGCGCCCAGGCGGGTCGAGACAATGCGGTTCAGCCGCGTCATGTTCAGCACGACGCCGCCCTCCAGCGGCACGGCCTGGCCGTAATTGCCTGTGCCGCCGCCGCGCACCGTCACCGGGACGCGATGCCGGGCGCAGGCCGAAGCGACGCGCCGCAGCTCCGCCTTGTCGCGCGGCAGAACCACCAGCTCCGCCTGCTTCCCTTCGAGATCCGGCTTCAGCACCGGCGAGAACCAGAAGAAGTCGCGGCTATGCATGCGCAAAGACGGCGCATCGTCATAGAGGGTCAGGTCGGCGAGCTCGGCGCGCAGCGCCGCGAGGGCAGGGTGGGTCATGCGGGTCCTGGATCAGAGGCGCTCCACCTTAGCGCGCCGGCCGGGCGAGGGAAGCGCCAGTCTGGAATGCGCCCCTTCAGATTTCAGCCTGCCTGGAAATTGAGCATCTGCGCGTTCTCTGTGCGAAAGCGCGCTATCGTGCATTTTCAGTCCTGGCTTCGGCATGGCATACATGTTGCTCGCCCGCGTCCGAAGCCGCCATCGGCCGTGCATTCCAGGGAGGTTGCCATCATGACCATGAAGTATCGCATCAGCCGGCGCGCGGCGCTGGGCCTGCTGGGCGGATCGGCCGCCTCGGTTCTCGTGCCCGTCCCCGGCGCGCGGGTGAACGCCCAGACCCTCGACAAGGTCAGTTACCAGACCAATTGGCGCGCCCAGGCCGAGCATGGCGGCTTCTATTACGCGGCGGTCAACGGCATCTACAAGAAATACGGCATCGACGCCGAGATCCGCCCGGGCGGCCCGCAGCAGAACCCGTCCCAGCTCCTGCTCGGCGGGCGCGTCGACATGATCATGTCGAACTCCTTCGAGGCGATCCGCTACGCGCAGGAGAACATCCCCTTCCTCTGCATCGCGTCGATCTTCCAGAAGGACCCGCAGGTGCTGATCTCGCATCCGGGCCAGGGCAATGACTCGCTCGCCGCGCTGAAGGGCAAGCCGATCCTGATCGGAGCCGCCGGCCGCAGCAGCTATTGGCCCTTCCTGAAGGCGAAATTCGGCTATGCCGACGAGCAGATCCGGCCCTACACCTTCAACATGGCGCCGTTCCTGGCCGACAAGACCATCTCGCAGCAGGGCTTCCTCTCCTCCGAGCCCTTCGCGATCCAGAAGGCGGGCGTGAACCCGGTCGTGCACCTGATCGCCGATGCCGGCTTCGAGAACTACAACACCACCATCAACATCTCCCGGAAGATGGTCGACGAGAAGAAGGACCTCGTCCAGCGCTTCGTCACCGCCACGCTGGAAGGCTGGGCGGAATATATGAAGGCCGGCCCGGGCAATGCCGCCGCCGACGCCCAGATCCTGAAGGACAACCCCGACATGGATCAGGAGAAGATCAATTACGCGCTGAAGGTGATGAACGAGAAGGGCATCGTCACCTCCGGCGACGCGCTCACCCTCGGCATCGGCGCGATGACCGATGCGCGCTGGGCCAGCTTCTACAAGACGATGACCGATGTCGGCGTCTTCCCGGCCGGCATCGACGTCAAGAAGGCCTACAGCCTCGAATTCATCAACAAGGGCGTCGGCAAGGCCTGAGCCTTCGCCCGCGATCGACAGGGCAGGCGCCGCCGGAAATCGCACCGCCGGCGCCTGCGACGAGTTCCACGAGCAGCGGATTTCAGGCTTTGGACACAGCCTCTCTGAGCACGGCGGCCAGACCCCATATCGACGTCGAGAAACCCCTGGTCTCGATCAGGCACGTCTCCAAGCAATTCGCCAACGGCACGCTGGCCGTGCGCGACGTCGATCTCGATCTCGGCTCGGGGCAGTTCATCAGCCTGCTCGGCCCCTCCGGCTGCGGCAAATCCACCTTGCTGCGGATGATCGCCGGTCTCGGCTCGCCGTCCTCCGGCACGATCGACTGGCCTCGCACCAGCCATGACGCGGCGGGCAGGCCCGAGCGCGATCTCGGCTTCGTCTTCCAGGACCCGACGCTGATGCCCTGGGCGACGGCGCTCGGCAATGTGATGATGCCGCTGACGCTGAAGGGCGTGCGCAGGCGCGAGGCGGAGGCGCGGGCCGCCGAGATGCTGGCGCTGGTCGGGCTGAAGGGTTTTGAAAAATCCTATCCGCGCGAGCTGTCCGGCGGCATGAAGATGCGCGTCTCGATCGCGCGGGGGCTCGTGCTGCGGCCGAAGATCCTGCTGATGGACGAGCCCTTCGCGGCGCTCGACGAGATCACCCGCCACCGCCTCAACGACGATTTGCTCGAGCTCTGGTGGAAGGAGCGCTTCACCGCGGTGTTCGTCACCCATTCCGTCTTCGAATCGGTCTATCTCTCGAAGCGCATCGTGGTGATGGCGGCGCGTCCCGGCCGTGTGATGGCCGATCTCGACGTCGACGCCCCCTATCCGCGCGACGAATTGTTCCGGACCTCGGCCGATTACGCCCATCTCTGCCGCGTCGTCTCCGGCAAGCTCAAGGAGGCGATCGGCTCATGAGCGCGTCTCGCTCCATCCAGGCGGGGGAACCGGTCGCGCTGGGCATCGCCCCCGCGCATGACGGCACCGATGCGCAGGCGCTGCCCGTCTTCGCCGCCGAGGCGCGGGTGCTCGGCCTGCCGGCCAGCACCTGGCCGCGCATCCTTGCGCCGCTGATCATCGGCATGCTGGCGCTCGGCCTCTGGGAGTTCGCCGTCCGCGCCAATGGCATTCCCTCCTATGTCCTGCCCGGGCCGCTGCTGATCGGCCAGACGCTGGTGGCGGATTGGGGCACGCTCTCCGGCTCGCTCTGGATCACGTTGCGGATCACCTTCATGGCGCTGGCCGCGGCGGTGATCGTCGGCGTCACGCTCGCGGTGCTGTTCACCCAGTCGAAATGGCTGGAAATGTCGCTGCTGCCCTATGCGGTGATCCTGCAGGTCACGCCGATCGTCGCGATCGCCCCGCTGATCATCATCTGGGCCGGCGACATCAACCTGTCGCTGCTGATCTGCGCCTGGATCGTCGCGTTCTTCCCGATCCTGTCGAACACCATCCTCGGGCTCAACTCGGCCGATCACAATCTGATCAACCTGTTCCAGCTCTATGGCGCGACACGCTGGCAGACGCTGCGCTATCTCAAGCTGCCGGCCGCGCTGCCCTATTTCCTGGCCGGGCTGAAGATTTCCGGCGGCCTGGCGCTGATCGGCGCTGTGGTGGCGGAATTCGTCGCCGGCACCGGCGGCAGCGCCTCCGGCCTGGCCTATCGCATCCTGGAATCCGGCTACCAGCTCAAGATCCCGCGCGTCTTCGCGGCGCTGATCATGATCTCGGTCTCCGGTATCGCGATCTTCCTGGTGACCAGCTGGATCTCGCATCTGGCGCTGCGGCGCTGGCATGAAAGCGCGCTGAAGCGGGAGAATTGAGATGAGCGCCATCCCCGAGCGCAGGCCGCGGCCACAGCAGCCCTCGCGCTACGACATCGCCGGCTTCACGAGCGAGGTCGCCGGCATCGAGCTGATCGACGAGCCGCAGGTGGTGCGCAAGCGCTCGCGGGATTTCTTCTGGTATTCGCCGATCCTGAACCGCGAGCTCGCCGAGAAATCGGCCGATATCATCGCGGTGCCGAAGGACGAGGCGGAGGTGGTCCGCATCGCCGCCGCCTGCGCCAGGCGCCGCATCCCGCTGACGGTGCGCGCGGCGGGCACCGGCAATTACGGCCAGGCGGTGCCGCTCGAGGGTGGCGTGCTGCTCGACATCACGGCTCTCGCCGGCGTGGAGTGGCAGAAGCCCGGCGCGGTCCGGGCCGCCGCCGGCACGCGCCTGCTCGATCTCGACATGGCGACGCGCGAGCACGGCTTCGAGCTGCGCATGCACCCGTCGACCAAGCGCTCGGCGACGCTCGGCGGCTTCATCGCCGGCGGCTCGGGCGGCGTCGGGTCCGTGACCTATGGCGGGCTGCGCGAACCGGGCAACATCCTGGCGGCACGCATCGTCACGGTGGAAGAGCAGCCGCGCATCCTGGAGCTGCGCGACGACGCCGCCCAGAAGGTCAATCGCGCCTATGGCACCACCGGCATCATCACGGCGCTGGAGATGCCGCTCGCGCCGGCCTGGCCCTGGATCGACGTCATCACGGTGTTCGACGATTATATGGAGGCGTTCCAGGCGGGTTATGACGTCGCCTTGGCCGATGGCGTGGTCAAGAAGCTGGTGACACCGATCGCCTGGCCGATCCCGGGCTATTTCGGCGCGCTGAAACAGCATTGCCCGGAGGGCAAGAGCATCCTGATCTGCATGATCGCCGAGGCCTCGCTCGGGCCCTTCAAGGCGCTGATCGGCGGGCGCGGCACCGTCACCTACGAGGCGCCGTCACAGGAAGGCCCGGGAACCGTCCCGCTCTACGAATATTGCTGGAACCACACCACGCTGCAATGGCTGAAGAGCGACCGCTCGGTCACCTATCTCCAATGCCTCTTCCCGCATGACCGGCTGGTCGAGAGCGCCCGGGAGATGATCGCGCGCTTCCCCGACGAGGTTCTGGCGCATCACGAATTCATCCGCTTCGGCGGGCGCGTCACCGCCAGCGCGCTGCCCGTGCTGCGCTTCACCGATGCGGAGCGGCTGAACCGGATCATCGCCGAGCATGAGGAAGCGGGCGTGATGATCGCCAATCCCCATGTCGTCTCGCTGGAGGCCGGCAGCCGGCACAAGCGCGCCGATGCCGATCAGCTCGGCTTCAAGCATGAGGTCGATCCGCACGGGCTGCTGAACCCGGGCAAGATGGACAGTTTCGTCGCCGCCGATCAGGCGAAATAGGCGAGCTTGCGCTCCGCAGCCATCTCGTCGAGCTCGCGCAGGGCATGCTCGGAGGTGGCGAGGGCGAGGCCCGCCAAGGCGAGCCCCTCGGCTTCCCCGCTCCCGGCGGCCGCTTCAGCAGCCGGATGATCGTCCGGCGGCGCGGCGTCGCGGCTCGTCGCGGACAGGGCGGCCTCGCGCAGCGCGTTCGCCTCCTCGTCGATCTCCTCGAAGACGATGTCGTCGCTGACCAGCGACTGCGAGTGCAGCTTCAGCTCCGAGGCGGGGCGGGGGGAGACCGAGCGCGATTCCGCCAGCACGGAAACCGGGCCGGCATCGATCTCGACGATCTCGATGTCGTCGTAATGGCCGAGCGGCGCGCCGTCGCCCAGGAAGGCGGAGGCGTAGCGCCCGGCCGGGGCGGGGGTGTCGTCGGCCTTGTCGCAGAGCGCCCGCAGGCTGCTGTCGAGCATGGCGATCGTGTCGGAGATCTTGGTGATCTGCTGCGCCGTACCCTCGACCTGCCCGCTGGCGGAGTAGATCTCGGTGGCGCGCCGGTCGAGCTGGTCGCACAGCGCCTCGTTCGCGCCGGCTTCGCGCAGGCTCCAGGACGCTTCCTGAATGCTTTCCGTCGCCGTGACGATGGCCGAAGCGGCGGCTTCGATCCGGCCGGCGAGCCCCGACGACACCGTGCTGTCGCGCCCGCTGATCCGCTCCAGATCGAGGCGCAGATCGGCGATCAGCGCCGCCACCTCGCCATTGTCCCGCTCCGTCGGCTGCGGATGCGGCGCCACGCCCATCACCCGCTCGAGCCGCTGGATCGCCGAGAGGACCTGCGCCGTATCGGCCTGGCGGTTGCGCTTGGCGAATTCCGCCATGAACCAGCGGCCGCGCGCCGTTTCCATGACGGCGGTCGCGATCGCCTCATAGTCCTTTTCGCTCAGCGGAGTCAGCGAACGCGCTTCGCTCATGGCCAACCTGTTCGTGCTGGACTGGCCGAATCAGGGTCCGTCAGTCGAGATGTGGCTGGAGCCTGTTCTACAAGCCGTTAAGGAAGTGCTGCCGCCCCATGGTCTTCGGCGAGAAACGACTTGCCTATGCTGGCTGAGCCGCCGAACCCGCCGCGCGCCGCTGCGGCCCGGCTCGGGCTGTTGCAGGCGCTCAACTTCCTCGGCGTCGGGATCTACCTGCCGTTCTTTCCGATCTGGCTGGCGGCGCGGGGGATGGACGAGGTCGCCATCGGCTATCTCCTCACCATCCCGATCATGGTGCGCATTGCCGCCGCCTCCTGGCTGACCGGGCTGGGCGACCGGCTGATCTCGCCGGTGACGCTGCTGGCGCTGCTGAACGGCACCGTCAGCCTGTCCTATCTCGCGCTGCTGCCGGCCGAGAGCGGCCTCGTCATCGGGCTGGTGATGGCGCTGAACGCCGTGGCGCTGTCGGGCGTCGTGCCGCTGGCCGATCTGCTGACCACGGCGCAGAGCCGCATCCATCCGGCGGTGAATTACGGCCGCGTCCGCCTCTGGGGCTCGGTCAGCTTCCTCGCCGCGAATATCGGCGGCGGCTGGCTGATCGCGGCCTTCGGCCCGGGCGTGGTGCCGCTCGCCCTGTCGTTGGGCTCGGCCTTCGCCACGCTGGCGGCGCTGGCGGCTCCGGCGCCGCCCGTCGAGGTGCCGCCCTCCGCCGCGGCCGGCGAGGCGGCGCCGCGCTTTTGCCGGGCCTTCTGGTACGCGGTGGCGGCGGCGGCTTGCGTCAACGCCACCCATGCGGCGTTGTACGGCTTCGGCTCGCTGCATTGGCGCAGCCGCGGCTTCGGCGACCCGGCCATCGGCCTGCTCTGGGCCGTCGGCGTCGCGGCGGAGATCGCGCTGTTTCTGTGGGGCGGCGGCGTCGTGGCGAGAGGCGCGGCGCCCGGGCTCGCCTGGATCGCCATGGCCGGTTGCGCCGCGCTGCTGCGCTTCGGCGCGATGGCGCTGGATCCCGGGTACCTCGCCACGGCCCTCCTGCAACTCCTGCATGGGCTGAGCTTCGGCGCCATGCATCTCGGCGCGATGGCCGCCGTCTCGGCGCTCGCGCCGGCGGGCCGCCGCGCGGCGGCGCAGGGCCGCCTCGTCGCCGTCAGTGCCGTGGCCAGCGCCGGCATGACCATCCTCTCCGGCTACCTCTACCGGCGCCATGCCGAACTCGTCTTCCTGTCGATGATTCCGCTTGCGATCACAGGTCTTTGCTGCGTCGCCCTTGCAATGCGCCACCTGCCCGGCGATAGAGATGGCTGGGGTGGATCAGGACCGATCGGACAGGCGCCACGGGCAGGTCGTGAGACCGCGCAGGCTCGGGCGAAGGATGTCACTTAGCACCATGGCGACCCTCGACCCCGCCGAGCCCCAGGCACTCTTCCGCGATGAAGCCGGCACGCTGGCGGTCATCCTGTCGGGCTCGTGGAGCGCCGACCGGGCGCCGCGCGTCGAGGCTCTGGTGGCGGAGATCGGCGGGCGCATCGCCGCGGCCAAGCGCGCGCGGGTCGATCTCTCCGCCGTCGGGCGGCTCGATACGCTGGGCGCCTATGTCGTCAACCGGCTGAAGGCGCAAAATCCCCAAGGCACCGAGATCGACATCGTCAGCGACCGGCGCGAACATGCGATCCTGCTGGAGGAGGTGGCGGTCCAAGACCATGCGACCATCGCCCCGCCCGGCGAGTTCGGCGTCGTCAGCGTCCTCGTCAATATCGGCGCCGCCATCATCCGTTTCGGGCGCGATCTGGTCGGCGGCTCGGTGTTTCTGGGCGAGGTGGTGGTCGGCCTGGGCCGCGTCATCGTCAAGCCGTCGAAGTTCCGCGGGCCGTCCCTCGTCAACCAGATCGAGCTGATCGCCTTCAACGGCGCGCCGATCATCATGCTGATCTCGTTCCTGGTCGGCTGCATCGTCGCCCAGCAGGGCATCTTTCAGCTGCAGCAGTTCGGCGCCACCGCCTTCGTCGTCAACCTCACCGGCATCCTGATCCTGCGCGAGCTCGGCGTGCTGCTCACGGCGATCATGATCGCGGGGCGCTCCGGCTCGGCCTTCACCGCCGAGATCGGCTCGATGAAGATGCGCGAGGAGATCGACGCGCTGCGGGTGATGGGCCTCGACCCGATCGAGGTGCTGGTCGTGCCGCGCATCCTGGCCCTGGTGATCTCCCTGCCGATCCTCGCTTTCATCTCCTCGATGTCGGGGCTCACCGGCGCGGCGCTGGTCTCCTGGCTCTATGGCGGCATCGGCATCGACACCTTCCTGGCGCGGCTGCAATCGGTCATCACCTGGAAGCATTTCGCCGTCGGCCTGATCAAGGCGCCGTTCATGGCCTTCGTCATCGGGCTGATCGCCTCGATCGAGGGGCTGGCGGTGAAGGGCTCGGCGGAATCGCTCGGCCGCCAGGTCACGGCCTCCGTCGTCAAGGCGATCTTCATGGTCATCGTCGTCGACGGGCTCTTCGCCATGTTCTTTGCATCCATCGCCTTTTGAGGACCGTAACCGCCAGATGAGCGACGTGATCAGCGCAGCAGCCAGAGAGTCGGGCCCGCACGCCGCTCCGCCCGCGTCGGAGCCGGCCATCCGCGTGCGCGACCTCAAGGTGGCGTTCGGCGACAAGGTGATCATGGACGGGCTCGATCTCGACGTGATGGCCGGCGAGATCCTCGGCTTCGTCGGCGGCTCCGGCCAGGGCAAATCCGTGCTGACCCGCACCATCCTCGGCCTCGTCTCCAAGGCGCGCGGCACGATCGAGGTCTTCGGGCAGGATGTCGATACGCTCGACGCCACGCAGCGCCGGGCCCTGGAGCGCCGCTTCGGCGTGATGTTCCAGCACGGCGCCCTGTTCTCGGCGCTGACGGTGAAGCAGAACATCCAGGTGCCGATGCGCGAGTATCTCAAGCTGTCGCCCTCGCTGCTCGACGAGATGGCGATGGTGAAGCTCGCTCTGGTCGGCCTGCCCGCGGATGCGGCGGACAAGGCGCCCTCCGAACTCTCCGGCGGCATGATCAAGCGCGCCGCCCTGGCGCGGGCCCTGGCCCTGGATCCGGAGATCGTGTTCCTGGACGAGCCGACCTCGGGGCTGGATCCGATCGGCGCCGCGGAATTCGATGCCTTGATCGTGACCCTGAAGCAGACTTTGGGGCTGACCGTGTTCATGGTAACCCACGACCTCGACAGCCTCTATTCGTCCTGTGACAGGATTGCCGCGCTGGCGGATAAGCGGGTGGTCGCGGTCGGCCCGCTGGCGACGATGCTGGCGGCGGACCATCCGTGGATCAAATCATATTTCGGCGGCGAGCGCGCACAGGCGCGCCTGCCCGGCACGGCGCAGGGATAAGCACTACACGATGGAATCGCGTGCAAATTATGCGCTGGTCGGGCTGTTCACGATCGCTGTGCTCGCTGCCCTGTTCGGCTTCGTCTACTGGTTCAACAGCGGCGGGGCAGGGCGCCGGCAGGATGTCCGCATCATCTTCAGCGGCACGGTGACCGGGCTCGGCCGCGGCTCCAGCGTGCTGTTCAACGGCCTGCGCGTCGGCGAGGTCACACGCATCGAGCTGCAGCCGGACGATCCGCGCCGGATCTATGCGGTCGTCCAGGTCGACAGCTCGACGCCGCTGCGCGTCGACACCCGCGCCCGCATCGAGGCGCAGGGCCTCGCCGGTGTCGTCGCGGTCCAGCTGCTCGGCGGCGAGCCCGGCGCCGACGTGCTGAAGCCCGCCCAGGGCCAGAGCATGCCGACCATCGTGGCCGAGCGCTCGGAGTTCCAGGACATTCTCGAGACCGTCCGCACCATCGCCAAGCGCGCCGACGAGATGCTCGGCAGCGTCGAGACGCTGGTCAAGGAAAACTCCGGGCCGATCGGCAATACCGTCCGCAATGTCGAGAAGTTCTCGGCCGCCCTGGCCGAGAATTCCGACGGCATCGACAAGCTGATGCAGAGCTTCGGTACCATCGCCGAGACGATCAACCCGCTGGCGCAGAAGCTCGGCGTGCTCAGCGAGGAGCTCACCGAGATCGTCCAGTCGGTCGACCAGAAGAAGGTCAGCGCCATCGTCGACAATGTCGATCGCTTCACCGCCGCGCTCGGCAGCTCCAGCGGCGATGTCGGCAAGGCCGTGAAGGACGTCGCCTCCATCACCGACAAGCTGAACCGTGCGGCCGACCAGGTCGAGGGCGTGCTGAAGGCGGCGCAGACCTTCCTCAACACCGCGTCGGGGACTGAAGGGCGCAGCGCCTTCCAGGAGGTCGCCGACGCCGCCAAATCGATCCGGGTGCTGGCCGATAATCTCGACAAGCGCACCGCCGAGATCACCGCCGGCATCAGCCGCTTCACCGGCCCCGGCCTGCGCGAGATCGAATCGCTGGCGACCGACGGCAAGCGCACCCTGACCGACCTCAACCGCACCCTGCGCAATATCGAGCGCAACCCTCAGCAGTTCATTTTCGGCGGCAAGCCGCCGCTTCCTCAATATGGCGGATCGCGCTAACCTCATGTCCATGTTCGTATCCATGCGTTTCCGGGCCACTCCCGCGCGCCTCGCGCCCGCAGCCCTCTCCGCCATGCTGCTGCTCTCCGGCTGCGGCGGCGGCGCCACCCCCACGACCTTCGATCTCTCGGCACCGTCCGATTTCGGCCGGGTCGGCGGCTCGCGCGCCGCGCTGGTCATCGCAGAGCCGACGACGGTGCAGGCGCTGGATTCCGACCGGATCATCGTCAGGGATTCCACCGGCGCGCTGTCCTTCCTCGGCGGTGCGCAATGGTCCGACCGGGTGCCCAAGCTGGTGCAGACGCGGCTGGTGCAGACCTTCGAGAATGCCAGCCGCATCGCCTCCGTCTCGCGCCCGGGCGACCGGATCACGCCCGACGTGCAGCTGATCACCGATATTCGCCGCTTCACCATCGAGACCGCCAGCGGCGCGGCCGTGGTCGAGATCACCGCCAAGCTGGTCGGCGACCGCAACGGGCAGGTCCAGCGCGCCAGGATCTTCACCGCGAGCGTCCCGGCCTCGGCCGGGGATGGCGCCGCCGCCGCGCAGGCGCTCGACCGCGCGCTGTCCCAGGTGCTGATCCAGATCGTCCGCTGGGCGCGCTGAGCGTCGCGGAGGCTCGCCGGTCCCTCACGGATCGCGCGCGCTTCGCCCGACGCGAACAGGTTCCCGCGCCTGACCGCTCCCTGGTCCGGACAATGAAAAAGGCCGCCGGTTCCGGCGGCCTTTTTCATGATCGATGGGGCGGCGCCTATTCGAAGCGCCCGCTCGCATGGGCGAGCATGGTGTAGACCTTGCCCGTCTCGGAGGTCAGGTAGGTCTTGGTCACCATCGAATCGCGGTCGTCCTTGGCCGCCTCGCCGAGCAGCCGCTCGAACTCCTCGATATAGCGGTCGACCGTCTCCTTGAACTCCGGATCGCGGCGATATTTGCGGCGGATCTCGTCGAAGGTCTGCTGCCCCTGCAAGGTGTAGAGCCGGCGGGTGAAGACGTTGCGCTCACCGCTCTTGTAGCGGTCCCACAGCTCCACCGCCGCCTCATGGTCGATCATCCGGGCGATGTCGACCGACAGCGAATCCAGCCGCTCGATCGAATGGGTGGTCGGACGGCTGATCTCCGCCGGCCTGTCCTCGCGCGACGCCCGGTTCAGGAGATCCGAGAGCCAGCCGGCCTTGGCCGGCTGCGGCTGCGGCTCCGGCGCGCGGCGGGACACCTCGGCCGGCACGGCCGGGCGCGGGGCGGCCGGCTTGGCGATCGGCGCGGCCTCGACGCGCGGCTCCTGGCGCGGCGCCTCCTGGATCACCGGGTCGAGCGAAGGCCGCAGCAGCGGCTCCTGCACCGACGGCATCCGCGCCTGCGTCACGGTGGTGTAAGCGGGGCTCGGCAGCGAGGGGGAGGGTGCCGCCGCCCGGCGGGGCTGCGCCTCGGCCGGGAGCGCCACATCGCTGCGGCGGCCGGATTTGGTGACGATCTCGGTCAGCTCGTTGAGCGCCTTGATCTGCTCGGCCACCACACGGCGCATGGCCGCGGTCGATTCCTGCGTCTCGCGCGGCAGGTCGAGCACGCCGCGCTTCAGCTCGGCGCGGGTCGCCTCCAGCTCGCGCTGGACCTCGGCCGTGACGCTGCGCATGTCCTGCGCCGCCGTCTGGAAGCGCTCGGTGACCTTGGCGAGCTCGCCGCCGACCTCGCGCGTTACCTGCTCATAGGCGGCGCGCAGGGCGTTGGCGGTGCGCTCGCGCTCCTTGGCCGTGGCGGCCCGGATCTGCTCGAACTGCTCGGACAGCGCCGCCGTGGTGGTCTCGGCGGATTCGCTGAGCACGCCGCCGATCTGGCGGGCACGCCCTTCGGCCGCCGCGAGCGAATCGTCGATCAGCGCGGCGAAGGAGCGGGTGACCGATTCGACATCGTCGGTCCGGCTCGCGATCAGCCCATGCAGCTCTTCCAGCGTCGATTTGCGATCCGCCAGGGCCTTGCCGACCCGCGCCTCGACCTGCTCGAGGCGCGAGGCGACGGCGTTCAGCGCGGCGGCGCTCTCCTGCGTGGCGGCGCCGAGCGTGGCGCTCTTGTCGTCGAGCTGGCCGACCAGCGCCGTCGTCTCCCGCAGCGCCCCCTCCGAGAAGGCTTTGAGCTGGTTGACCTGCTCGGCCACCTGCTGGGAGGCCTTGCCGGTCTCGTCCATCACGCTGGCGATCACCGACTGCAGCTCGCCGACGCGGTTCGACAGCCCGCTCTCGACCGCGGCGAGGTTCTTGTTCGCCCCGGTGACGATCTGCTGCATCAGCTGGTTGGCTTCGCCGAGACGGCTCAGCATCCCGCCGAGCTCGCCGCGCAGCTTCTCATTGGTCGCGACCAGCGCCTCGACCGAGTGCTGCGAGCCGCTCTCCAGCGTCTCGCGCAGGGCGGCGCTGGAGGTCTCCAGTGCCGCGGTGATGTCGGCGCTGCGCTCGCGCAGGCGCTCCACGATGGCGGTGCCGCGGCTCTCGATCGCGCGGACGACCGTGTCGCCGATGGTCGAGACCTGGTCGGCGATCGCCTGGCCGCGCGACCCGAACTCGCCGATGAGGGTGATGCCCCTGTCGTCGAAGAGGTTGCGCAGCTCGTCGGTGCGGCTGTCGAAGCTGGTGGCCAGCGCATCCGAACGCTGCTGCAGCGTATCCGCGAGCTCCTGGCCGCGGGAATCGAGCACGCCGGAGACGAGGTCGAGCCGGTTGACGACGCGCTCCTCGAAGCGCGCGACGCTCTGGTCGAGCGTATCGGCGATCTGCAGGGCGCGCCCGCCCAGCGTCGAATTGATCGCGTCGGCCTTGTCGCTGAGCGTCCGCGTGAGGGATTCGCTCTTGGAGGTGACCGCCTCGCCGATCTCGTCGGCCTTGGCCGCCAGCGCGCGGGTGACCTCGCGGCCGCCCTCCGCCAGCACGCGGGCGATATCGACCGTGCGCTCGACCAGCGCCTCGTTGAGCGCCGTGGCGCGGGAGCCGAGATTGCCGTCGATGCGGGCGATGAGACCGTCCAGCGACTGGCCGATCTCGGCGCTCTTGGCGCTGGAGCGCTCCTCGAACACCTTGATCTGCGCTTCCATGGCCGCGGCGGCCTCGGCCGTGCGGCGCGCCAGGATCTCGGCGGCCTCGTTGGAGCGAGCCCCGACCTTCTCCGCCAGCTCCTGGCCCTCATGCGCCAGCAGGCGCTCGAGCTCGGCCAGGCGGCCGGTCACCGTCTCGGTGAAGGAGCGGGTATCGGCTGCGACGCGCGAGGCGAGGTCGCCACCCCTGTTGACGATGATCTCCTCGAAGGCGGCCAGTCTCTCGCCGAGCCCGGTCTCGATCTCGCGGCCCTGCGTGTCGAACAGCCTGACCAGCGCGTCATGCCGGCCGGCCAGCGCTTCGTTGAGCGCCTGCGAACGGGCCTCGACCGAGCGCAGCATCGATTCCGCATTGGCCGACAGCGCCTCGTTGACGCGTCCGCCCTGCTGGGTGAGCGCCAGCACGATCTCGCGGCCGGTGCCGGCCAGCAGCGTGCGGGCCTCGTCGGCATGGGTGGTGAAGGTCTGGCGCAGCCCGTCCGTCGCCTCGATGACGCGGTCGGCCACATGGCGCCCGTCGACATTGATGGTTTCGGTGAGGGAGCGGCTGGCCTCCGCCATACGCCGTGCCAGCTCTTCGCTCTGCTCGCCGAGCAGGCCGTGGACTTCCTGCCCCGCCGCCGTGAGATCGCGCACCAGCGCCTCGCGCTGGCTGCCGAGCATGCTGCCGACCCGGTCTCCGGTTTCGGAGAGGCCCGCGATCAGCCCGTCCTGCTGCGCGGCGAGGGCGAGGCGCGCGCCTTCCGCCGCCTGCGTGACGCGGGCGGTGAGGGTTTCGGCCTGCGCGTCGATCTGCCGGTTCAGCGTCTCGCCGGTCTCGGCGAGACGGGTGATCAGCGCGCCGCTGCGCTCGGCCAGCACGCCGTGCACGGAGCGGCCGACATCGGCGATGCGGGATGCCAGCACCTGGCTCTGGTCGCCGAGCAGGTCCTTGAGATCGAGCCCCGCCTGCGAAACCTTGACGGTCATCGCGCCCGCCTGCTCGTCGAGCAGCGAGCTGACGCGGTTGCCGGTCTCGCTGAGGCCGCTGAGCAGCGCCTCGCGCTGCGAGCCGATCAGCCCCTGCAACTGCTCGCCGGCATCCTGCACCCGGGCGACCAGCGTGTCGCTCTGCCGCAGGACGAGCGCGTCGATCTGCTGCCCGGCCTCGTCCAGGCGCGACACCAGCGTCTCGGTGCGCCCGTCGAGCGTCGCACCGACCTGCGCAGCGACCGAGGAGACCCGGCTCGCGAGCGCCTCGCTATTGGCGTCGAGCAGGCGCGCGGCCTCCTCGCCGGCATGGCTGACGCGGGTGACCAGCTGCTCGCCGGCGCCATTGACGCGGTTGACCAGCGCCTGGCTGCGGGCATCGAGCAGATCGCCGACCTCGGTGCCGACGCCCGACACCCGGGCGACGACCGCGGTGCTCTGGCTGTCCAGGATCTCGGCGGCCTCCTGGGCCGCGCCGGAGACGCGCGCGACCACGGCGGAGCTGCGATCCTCGAGCAGGCCCGCGGCCTCCTGGGCCGCGCCGGTGACACGGCTGACCAGAGCGCCGGACTGTTGGTCGAGAAGGCTGTGGACGGTCTCGCCGGTCTCCGACAGGCGCTTCACCAGATCGCCGCCCTGTTCGCTGAACAGCCCGTGGACGGTGGCTCCCACCTCGGTGAGGCGTGCGGTCAGATCCGCGCCATGGTTTTCGACCGTGCTGGCCAGCGTCCTGCCGGCCTCGTCCACGCGCAGGACGATGGAGTCGCTGCGCTCGCGCAGCACGTCGTCGACCGTGCGGGCGGTCTCGTTCAGCCGCGCGACGAGGGTCTCGCCCTGGCTGCCGATGAGCGTGTTGACGGAATCCCCGACCTGCTGGAGCCGCGTGGCGATCGCCTCGTTCTGCCGGTTCAAAAGGCCGTTCACGCCGCGCCCGACCTCGGCGAGCCGGGTAGTGACGCTCTCGCCTTCCTGGGCGAGCAGGCTGCGCAGGCTCTCGCCGGTCTCGGTCAGGCGCTGGCCGACGGCGTCGGTCTGCCCCTCGATCAGCGCGACGATCGAACGGCTGGAGCTCTGCAGGCGCTCTGTGACATCCGCACCGCGCTGCGCGATCTCGCTGGTCAGGCTCTCGCCCGTGGCGCGCAGAGCGTCGTTCACCGCTTCCACACGCTGCGACAGCGTGTCGGCGACCTGGCTGCCGGTTTCGGAGATGGCGCGCGTGACGTCACGCGCTCCCGCGCTCAATTCCTCGGTCAGCGCCGCGCCGGTGCGTTCGAGCGAGGCGGAAATCTCGCGCGCACGGCCGTCGAGCAGCGTCGAGAGCTGGTCGCTGGCGCCGGCCAGCCGCTCGCTGACCTCGCCGGAGGTCAGCTGCAGGCGCTCCACCAGCTCGTTGCCGCGGCCGCTGATCTCCTCGACCATGCGCTCGCCGGCGCGGCCGAGAGCGATGGTGATCTGGTCGCCCTTCTCGCCCAGCGAGCCGGACACCCGGTCGCCGGCTTGCGACACCGCCTCGGCGATGAGGCGGCTGGCATTGTCGAGATCCTTCGACAGCCCTTCATGGGCGCCGCTGATCGCGAATTTCACGCGCTCGGCATTGCCGACCACGGCCTCGCGCTGGGTGACCAGCTCGTCGATCAGCGAGCGCAGGCGGATCTCGTTGTCGGCATAGGCGCGCTCGAGCGTCGCGATCTCGCCGCGGACGATCGTCTCGAGCTCTCCGGCGCGCGCCACGGCGCGCTCGATCCCGTCACCCATGGCCGCGACTTCGCGGCGGATGGTCTGGCTCAGGGAGAGGATCGAATCGGCTCCGACCACCTCCGGCTCGGCGAGGCGCAGCGCGACTTCGGTCATCGCCCGCGAGACCAGCCGCATTTCCTGCGTGCGCCGGTAGAGCGCGGCGAGCACGAAGAAGAAGACCACCGGCGCGCCGGCGGCGAGGGCGAGCAGGGTCCATTCGCCGATGCCGAGACCGGCCAGCGATTCCGGCACGCCGCCGGAGAACGAGCCGTAGCGGCTGACCAGGACGAAGGCGACGCCGGCCAGCCAGGCGACCGAGCCCAGCGCCGCGAACCAATAGGGCTTCAGCGAAGGCCGCGCCGAGAAGGCCTGGACGAGGGAGCTGGAATCGCGGCGGTCGTCATTGGCGACGCGGGTGGTGTCGGGCGCGATCAGCGGCCGGGCCGCCTGCGGCTCCGGCGCGGGCTTGGCCGCCGGAGCGGGCGCGGGCGGCGGTGGCGGGGTCTCGACGCGCGGCAGGTCGAACTTCAGATCCGCCTCGGTCGCCGCCGGCAGCTTGGGCCCGTCGGCCGGGGCATTGCCTTCGCCCTGAGGCTGATCGAGCCTCAAAGCCTCCTCGATGGCCGACATGGCGGCCTCGGTCGGGTCCTGAAGCTTATTTTGCCGGGTCATGCTAGCCGCCTCGCTACGCTACTGAAGACGAACGCTTGCCTGGTGCACCGCCTCGGTTCCGCAGCCGCCTCTGGCCCGGAATCGCGCGGGGACACGACGCCCATCATTTACCAATTCGAAGGGTAGTTGAGCGTTCTCTCGATTGAAACCCATTTGAGTGCGCGATTCACAAACGTCGTTAACGCCTCATTCACCATGTCGGCGCTTCAACGCCGGGCCAAGGCAGCCGCGACAGACCGCACTCCAGCTCCCGAGCATCCCATGTCCCAGCCCGCGATCGACCTCGTCCACCTCGCCCGCCAGACCGGCGGCGACCTCGCACTGGAGCGCGAATTGCTCGCGCTCTTCTCGCAGCAATGCGTGCGGCACCTCCGCACCATCCATAACGGGGCCGATGAAACCGCCCGCATGGAGGCGGCGCATACGCTCAAGGGCGCTGCCCAGGCGATCGGCGCCTGGCAGGTGGCCGAAGCTGCGGCGCGCATCGAGCAGCGCCTGCTAGGCCGCGGCGCGCGCGTCGCCGAAGTCGAGATGGACGCGCTCGCTCTGGCCGCGGCCGAGGCGCGTGCTGCGATCTCGCGCTTCGACGCCGCGGCGTGAGGCGCAATAGCGCTTTCCCATCCGCTTCGAAATATTCTAAGCCGGATGAAAAGCGCAGGCCTGCGGAGCAAGAGATGCCCAAGATCACCTTCATCGATTCCCATGGCGAGAGCCGCACCGTCGAGGGCGAAGCCGGTTCGACCGTGATGGAGACGGCCGTCCGCAACGGCGTCCCGGGGATCGAGGCGGAATGCGGCGGCGCCTGCGCCTGCGCGACCTGCCATGTCTATGTGGACGAGGCCTGGGCGGACAAGACCGGCACGCCGGAATCCATGGAAGAGGACATGCTGGACTTCGCCTTCGACGTCCGCCCCACCTCGCGGCTCTCCTGCCAGATCCGGGTGAGGGACGAGCTCGACGGGCTGGTCGTGCGCACCCCGGCGCGCCAAGGCTGAGCACCCGCGCACCAAGCCTGAGCGCCGGCGCACCAAGCCTGAGCGCCCGCGCGCCAGGGCTGAGCGAGCGTGCGGCGCCTCTGTCCGGCCCGGCCTATTCGGCGGGTGCGGGCAGGAGCGGCTGGAGCACCGTCTCGGCGCCCGGCGCCGGGTGGCGCGGCACCAAAAAGGCCAGCGCCAGCGAAATCGTTGCGATCCCGGCCCCGATATAGAAGACGATCGCCGGGTCCTTGATCCACAGCAGGCCGAAGGTCACCGGCAGGAACACCGCCGCGATGTGGTTGATGGTGAAGGCGACCGCCGAGGTCGGCGCGATGTCGGCGGGATCGGCGATCTTCTGGAAATAGGTGCGCTGCGCCAGGGTCAGCGTGAAGAACACGCCGTCCACAACGAACAGCGCCCCGGCCACCGCCACGCCCCAGCCCGCGAAATGGCCGTGGCTGGCCAGCGCGTAGCCGACGAAGACGGCGATCAGCGAGATGTTCTCGATGCGGATCGTCGCGCGCTCGCCGAGCCGCCCGACCAGCCCGCCCAGCACCGGCCCCATGAAGGTGTTGATGCCATAGGTGGCGAGCAGCAGCGTCGCCGTCGCCGAGACGTCGTAGCCGAAGCGCTCGACCAGCAGGAAACCGCCGAAGGCCATGAAGATCTGGCGGCGCGCGCCGGACATGAAGGTCAGCGCGTAATAGAGCCAGTAGCGCCGCCGCAGCACGAAGCCCTTGTTCTGCGGGACGGCGCCCTGGAACCGCGGAAACGCCAGCCAGGTCGCCAGGGTCAGCGCGATCGTCAGCAGCCCCGCGGTGAGGAAAACGCTGACGAAGCCGGGCTGGAACACGCGCCAGATCACCGCGATCGAGCCGAAGGCCAGCAATTGCGCCAGGGCCGAGGCGCCGGCGATGCGGCCGAGCAGCCGAGGCGCCTGCGCCTTCGGCAGCAGCTGCAGCTGCAGCGATTGCTGGGACGTCTCATAGTAATGGAAGCCGAGCGACATGATCGTCGTGGTGAGCAGCAGCCCGCCCAGGCTCGGATAGAAGCCGGTGATGGCGACGCCGACGCCCAGCGCCAGCAGGCTGAGATAGGCCAGGATCTGCTCGCGCATGAACCAGAACAGCACGATCGCGGTGAAGGCGAGGAAGCCGGGGATCTCCCGCACCGATTGCAGGATGCCGATGTCCTGGCCGCTGAATCCGGCCGCCTCCTTGGCGAAATTATTGAGCAGCGCCGTCCAGCTGGCGAAGCCGAGCCAGTTGACGAAGGCCAGCACCATCAGGAAGACCGCCGGCGAATGCTGCAGCGCCTTCAGGCCTCGCGGGGCGGTGGCGTCGGTCATGAGCGATCCGGCATCTGGCACGAAGGGCGAGGCCGGAAGCTGCCTCGGGCAGGGCTTCACAGTCGTCGCTGAATGGAGGGATACTCTTAAACCCGCCGGTCGATGCGTCAATTCTGGCCAGGGCATGACATGCATGCGCGCGATTGCGCTGGATCATGGTCGGCGCAGGCGGGACCGGCGGATGATACGGCAGCCAACAGGAGAGCGCGATGTACAAATCCATCCTCGTCCCGATCGACCTCGCCGAAGCCGATCTGTCGGAGCCGGCGATCCGCGCCGCGGTCTCCTTCGCCGAAACCTCGGGCGGCACGGTGCGCCTGGTCTATGTCCGCTCCCTGGTGCCGATCACCTATATGGAATTCGTGCCCGCCGATTTCGATGCCGAGCAGCAGAGCGACGCCGAGGCCAAGCTCGCCGCCATCGCCGCCAAGGTGCCGCTGCCGCCCGAGCAGGTCTCGGCCAAGGTCCTCGTCGGCTCGGTGCATGGCGAGGTGCTGGCGGAGGCGGAGGCGGCGGGTGTCGATCTCATCGTGATCGGCTCGCATGAGCCCGGCATGCTGGCCTATGTACTCGGCTCCAACGCCTCCACCATCGTGCGCCGGGCCAAATGCTCGGTGCTGGTGGTGCGCTAGGGAAGACGCCGGCGCTCGGGCCCCGAGGGGGTCAATCCGCCGGACCGCCCGGCACGAGATGCCGGGGAACCTCGCCGGTCGCCAGTTCGAGCGGCCGGTTCAGCGTCACCATCGGCCAGACCTGCCAGAAGGAGGCGGCCGCGAGCCCGATGCCGAGGAAGCCGGCCGCCGTGGCGCCCTGCTGGAAGGCGCGCAGGCTGAAATAGCCGAGCATCAGCAGGGACAGCCCGCCGACCACGGCGAGGGCGAGCCACATGAAGTGCGGCTTGCCGGCGACGAAGCGCGCCCGCGGATTGGCCGCGGCGATGGCCGCCGACAGCGCCGTCACGAAGGCGTGGTAGCGCGCATCGTCGCGCTCGATATCGGTGAGGGAGCGCCAGGACAGATTGCCGAAGGTGATCGACTTGCCGTCGCTCAGCCGCAGCTGCGTTCTGTAGGCCTTCGAGGTGACATTGCTCGGGGCATAGATGAAGCGGACCTGCTCGACGGCGCCCAGCGCGACCCTGTCGATCTTGCGGGTGGAATCGATCACCAGCGCGTCGCCCTCGATGCGATAGCTGATCTCGAAGCCGATCGGCTTGGGGCGCTGGCGCCAATGCGGGGGAGGGGCGTCGGGATCGTTCTGCATGGCCGTGCCATAGCCGCTTCGCGACGACTTGTCTCGCGCCGGCGTCTCGGCAGTCCCCGCTAGCGCGCCAGCACCTTCATCGCCCCGTCCAGCCCGTCCAGCGTCAGCGGGAACATGCGTCCGCCCATCAGCCCGCCGATCTGGCGGATCGACTGCGTATAGCTCCAGAGATGCTGCTGCACCGGATTGAGCCAGACCGATTTGGCGAATTTGCCCGTCAGCCGCTCCATCCACACCGCGCCGGCCTCCTCGTTCCAATGCTCCACCGAACCGCCGGGCATGGCGATCTCATAGGGGCTCATCGAGGCGTCGCCGACGAAGACCAGCCGGTAATCCGCCGGATAGGTCCGCAGGATGTCGAAGGTCGCGATGGTCTGGTCGTGGCGGCGGCGGTTCTCGCGCCAGACGCGTTCATAGGGGCAGTTGTGGAAGTAGAAATGCTCGAAATGCTTGAACTCGGCGCGGGCCGCCGAGAACAGCTCCTCCGCCAGCTCGACATGCCAATCCATCGAGCCGCCGACATCGAGGAACAGCAGCACCTTCACCGCATTGCGCCGCTCGGGCCGCAACTTCACGTCGAGATATCCATGGCGGGCGGTTTCGCTGATGGTGCTGTCGAGATCGAGCTCCTCCGCCGCGCCGGTGCGGGCGAAGCGGCGCAGGCGGCGCAGCGCGATGCGCAGATTGCGGACGCCGAGCTCGCGCGTATCGTCGAAATCCTTGAATTCCCGCTTGTCCCAGACCTTCACCGCCCGGAAATTGCGGTTGCCGTCCTGGCCGATGCGCACGCCTTCGGGATTGTAGCCATAGGCGCCATAGGGCGACGTGCCGGCGGTGCCGATCCATTTCGAGCCGCCCTGGTGGCGGCCCTTCTGCTCCTCCAGCCGCTGCTTCAGCGTCTCGAACAGCTTGTCCCAGCCCAAGGCTTCGAGCTCGGCCTTTTCCGCGTCCGTCAGGTATTTTTCCGCGAGCTTGCGCAGCCATTCCTCGGGAATGGCGGCCTGCTCCAGCGCCTGCTGCAGCGTCTCCATTCCCTTGAAGACCGCGGCGAAGACCATGTCGAAACGATCGAGATGGCGCTCGTCCTTCACCAGGCAGGTGCGGGCGAGATAATAGAAATCATCGACCCGATAGGCGGCGAGATCGGCATCTACCGCCTCCAGCAGCGCCAGATACTCCCGCAGCGTGACGGGGATCTTCGCGGCGCGCAGATCGGTGAAGAGGCGGAGAAACATGCCGCTACTGTGCGGGCTTATGCGAGCGGGTCAAGCAGTGCCGGCCATGCCGGCCCTGCCTGACCGAGCTCGGACTCACGCGACGGCGTCGGCGAGATCCTTGGTGACCTTGAACTTCACGACCGTCTTGGCCGGGACCTTGATCATGGCGCCCGTCGAAGGGTTGCGGGCCTCGCGGGCTTCGCGCTTGGCGGAGGACAGCTTGCCGACGCCGCCGAGCGTGACGTCGTCGCCGGCCTTCAGCGTCTTGGCGACGATCGCGCCGAGCGAAGCGAGGATGGCGGAGACGTCCGTCTTCGGCTTGCCGGTCTCTTCGGCGATCGCAGCGATCAGTTCGTTCTTGGTCATGAAAACCCTCCTTTTGAAAATTCAGGCCAGCGCGCTCTTGCCGGAGCCGCCCCTGGTGCAGGCGAGGTGATGCAAAATGCATCGGTACGCTCTGCACGGGCTGCCACTTGACACGCGAATCACGTCTTGGCGACAGCCATGGCGCTAGATACGCACAGAAAACCGGTTCGTTCCGCCGGATTTGACGGTAATCCGAGCGCGGTCTCCCGGCCGCGAGGCGATTGACAAGCTCGGCGGCGATATTTCAAACTTAAAATAATTACGGGGGCGGGCATGAAAGTCATCATCGTCGGGGGCGGGATTGGCGGTTTGACGCTGGCGCTGATGCTCCAGGCCCGCGGCATCGCCGCTACGGTCTACGAGCAATCCGGCGAGATCCGCGAGGTCGGCGTCGGCATCAACACCCTGCCGCATGCGATCGGCGAACTCGCCCAGCTCGGGCTGCTTCCGGCGCTCGACGCGGTCGCGATCCGCACCCGCGAGCTCCTGTACATGAACCGTTTCGGCCAGACCGTCTGGCGTGAGTTGCGCGGCATCCATGCCGGGGCGCCGGTGCCGCAATTCTCGATCCATCGCGGCCGGCTGCAGGGGGTGATCCGCGACGCGGTGCTGGAGCGGATGGGCCCGCAGGCGCTGAAGACCGGGCGCCGCCTGCAGGGCTTCGTCCAGGATGAAGGCGGCGTCACGGCGCATTTCGTCGATGCACGCCGCGGCGAGAGCGGCGAGACGGCCCGTGCCGATCTGCTGATCGCGGCCGACGGCATCCATTCCACCGTGCGCAGCCATTTCTTCCCGGATCAGGGTCCGCCGCGCTGGAACGGCGTGCAGATGTGGCGCGGCGCCTGCGACTGGCCGGTCTTCCTCGACGGCGAGAGCATGATCATCGCCGGCGGCATGAAGGGCAAGCTGGTGCTCTACCCGATCGCGCCCGGCAAGACGCCCGGCACGCGGCTGACCAACTGGGTCGTCAACATCCGCACCGGCGATCCCGCCAAGCCGCCGCCGAAGGAGGCCTGGTCGAAACCCGGCCGGCTCGAGGACGTGCTGCCCTTCGCCCGGCGCTTCACCATTCCGGGCGTCGACATCCTGGCGCTGATCGAAGCGACGCCGGGCTTCTGGGACTATCCGATGTGCGACCGCGATCCGCTGCCGCGATGGACCCATGGCCGGGTGACGCTGCTCGGGGACGCCGCCCATCCGATGTATCCGGTCGGCTCGAACGGCGCCTCGCAGGCGATTCTGGACGCGCGCTGCCTCGCGGATTGGCTGGTCAAGGCCGAGCATCCGCGCCATGCGCTGGCGGCCTATGAGGCGATCCGCCTGCCGGCGACGGCGGAGGTGGTGGCGATGAACCGGGTCGGCGGGCCGGAGCGGGTCATCGATGCGGTCGAGGCGCTGGCACCCAACGGCTTCGACGATGTCGAGCGCGTGCTGGGCTATGCCAAGCGCGAGGCGATCGTGAAATCCTATGCCGGGAAAGCGGGTTTCGCCGTCGAGCAACTGGCGAAGCGCTGAGTCTCAGCCTTTCCACCCAGCGCATTGGCCGTTCGCTTTGCGGTAGCCGGGTCCGCCGCGGGAGCCGCAGCCGCCCCGGGCTTCCAGGATCGGGGCGGCGCGCTCGCTGACACCGGCCGGGCGCTCCGGCGATCCGGGTAGGGCGGCTTGGGCCGAGAGGATCTGGGTCGAGAGGAACAGCCCGGCGAGAAGCGGCAGATAAGACGAAAGCTGCATGATTGTATCCCCCTGTTGCCAGTTAAGAATACAACTAAAAGGTGTGCTTGCAATCTCTAATTGCAATCATCTGGTGCGGTTCTGGATTGCGAGCCGCACCTAGCGCTGACGGGCCGCACGCCACGATGACAGGTCAACCGGCGCGCCGACCTGGTCATCTGCCGGGTCGAGATAGGCCAAGCCGACATCGTCACCGCGTCGCCAGCACTGTTTCACCCGCACGGGAGCCGCTCCGGCGCGGGCCAGGGCAAAATGCTGCGGCAGCTCGGTCCAATCGGCCAGCCGCACCAGCGCGCCCGTCTCGGAGACGTTGCGGATGGTGCAGGCGAAGACCGACTGCTCGCCGTTGAAGGTCAGCCGCGCCGCTTCGTAGACCCGCTCGCGGCGGTGCTGTCGGCGATTGGCGGTCATGCGATCTCTCCGGCGTCGGCCCCGTCCAAAGGTTCTGCCGCAGATCCGCCGCCCGCGCAGCTTCGGCTTGCGCTTAACCTTAAGCGGCAGGATCGGCGCCGTCCGGCGGCGGTGGCAGGAAATCGACCTCGTGCTTGGCCGACAGCGCCACCACCTCGGCGGGGTTCTGCTCGGCCATCGAATGAATGGCCCAGAACAGATCGTAGAGCCGCGCCGTGGGCGAGACCCAGAACAGGCATTTCACCGTGGCGTCGCTCTTGTTGAACAGCCCGTGCGGCACGTTGCGGGGCAGGCGGATCAGGTCGCCGGGGCCCGCGGTGCTCTCCTGCCCGTCCAGCACGAGGTCGAGCCGGCCCTCCAGCATGTAGATGAACTCGTCCTGGGTCGGGTGGATATGCGGCGGCACGAAGGTCCCGGGCGGGAAGGTGGCGTGCCAGGAGAAGCTCTCCGGCGTCAGCGTCTTCGGCACATAGGTCTGGCCCAGGATGTTCCAGGAGATGGCGTCCAGCCCCTCATTGGCGCGGGTCACGCCTGCTGTCAGCGGCTTCATCGGTGTTCTCCTTTGGCTAGAAGTGCAGGAAGCGGTCCTTGACCGCGGCGTCGCTGCGCAGATCGTCGCTGCTGCCGCGCCAGACGACGCGGCCCTTTTCCAATACGACATGCCGGTCGGCGATCCGCGCCAGCGCATCGACGTTCTTGTCGATGACCAGGATGGATTCGCCCTCGTTCTTCAGCGCCGCGAGACAGGCCCAGATCTCCTGGCGGATCAGCGGGGCGAGCCCCTCCGTCGCCTCGTCCAGGATGATCAACCGCGGATTGGTCATCAGGGCCCGGCCGATCGCCAGCATCTGCTGCTCGCCGCCCGAGAGCTGGTTGCCGCGATTGGCCCGTCTTTCCCTCAGGCGGGGGAAGAAGGCGTAGATCCTCTCCATGTCCCAGCGCGGCTTGCCGAAGCGGCTGGCGGCGGTGGCGATCAGGTTCTCCTCCACGCTCAGCGTCGGGAAGATCTGGCGCCCCTCCGGCACCAGCCCGATGCCCGCCTGGGCGATGCGGAAGGGCGGCGCGCCCGTCAGATCGCGGCCATCGACGCTGATCCGGCCGGCCTTGGCCGGGATCAGCCCCATGATCGCCCGCACCGTCGTGGTCTTGCCCATGCCGTTGCGGCCGAGCAGCGTCACCACCTCGCCGTCGCCGATGGACAGATCGACCCCGAACAGGATCTGCGCCTCGCCATAGCCGGCATCGAGCTGTTCGACGACGAGCATGAGGATCAGCCCTCCTCGCCGAGATAGGCTTCGCGCACGGCCGGGTCGGCACGCACGCTGGCAGGGTCGCCCGATGCGATTACGCGGCCATAGACCAGCACCGACACCGTATCGGCCAGCGCGAACACCGCCTCCATGTCATGCTCGACCAGCAGCATCGCATAGCGTCCCTTCAGGCTGTTCAACAGCGCGATCAGCCGCTCGCCCTCCTCGCGTCCGACACCCGCGAGCGGCTCGTCCAGCAGGATGACGCTCGGCTCCAAGGTCAGCGCCATCGCGATCTCGAGCGCGCGCTTCTCGCCATGCGACAGCCGTCCGGCCAGAACATGGGCGCGCTCGGTCAGCCCCACCGCGGCGATGGCGGCCCAGGCCGGCTCGTTCAGCGCCGCATCCTCCGCCGCATTGCGCAGCAGCGCCAGCGGATGCGCCGCGCGCGCCTGCACGCCGAGGGCGACATTCTCCAGCACCGAGAGCGAGGGGATCGTCGAGGTGATCTGGAAGGTCCGCGCTAGCCCGGCCTGTGCCCGCTTTTCCGAGGCGAGTTCGGTGATGTCGCGGCCCTTGAACATGATCTGCCCGGCATCGGGCCGCAGCACCCCGGAAATCTGGTGCACCAGCGTCGTCTTGCCGGCGCCATTGGGGCCGATCAGGGCATGCAGCTCCCCCGGCTGGACGGCGAGCGAGACGCAATCCGTCACCTTCAGCGCGCCGAAGGCCTTGTTGATCCCGATCAGGGCGAGGACCGGTTCAGCCATCGCGCCGCCCCGTCAGCCTGCCGAGCAGGCCGACCAGCCCGCCGCGGGTGAACAGCACGAACAGCACGATCATCGGGCCGAAGATCACCTTCCAATGCTCCGTCAGCCCCGACAGCACATCCTCCGCGATCAGGAAGGCCAGCGCGCCCAATATCGCGCCGTGTAGGCTGCCGACACCGCCGAGCACGACCATGAAGATCAGCTCGCCGGAGCGCTGCCAGGAGATGAAGGCGGGGCTGACGAATTCCGTCTGGTTGGCGAGCAGGAAGCCCGACAGCCCGGCGATCATCCCGGAGATCACATAGGCGACCAGCCGGACGCGCCCGACATCGAAGCCCGTCATCGTCACGCGCGTCGCATTCTCCCGCGCCGCCCGCAGCACGCGCCCGAAGCGCGAGGCCACCAGCGCCCGGACCAGGACGTGACAGAAGGCCAGCACCGCCAGCACGACATAGAAGAACGTCGTCCGGTTCGCGAAGGGCTCGAAGCCCGCCAGCGTGCTCTGCTCATAGAGCGTTAGCCCGTCATCCCCGCCATAGGCCGACAAGGCCTGCGCCAGAAAATAGGCCATCTGGCCGAAGGCCAGCGTGATCATGATGAAGGCGACGCCGCGGGTGCGCAGCGAGACCGCGCCCGTCACCGCCGCGAAGACGGCGCAGGCCGCGAGCAGCACCGGCAGGATGATCAGCGCCTCCGTCTGCCCCTCGGTGATCATGATCCCGGTGGCATAGGCGCCGATGCCGATGAAGGCGGCATGACCGAAGGAGACCAGCCCGCCGACGCCGAGGATCAGGTCGAGCGACAGGGCCGCGATGGCGAAGATCATGGCCCGCGTCACCAGCGTCAGCCAATGCGCCGGCAGGCCGAGCGTCACGGCGAGCGGCACCGCCGCCAGCGCCAGGAACAGCGCGATCACGAAGACAGGGCGATGCCGCGCCGGCGCGGCGGGGCGAGGGGGCGCGGCTTGCGTGCTGGCCTCGACGGTCATGAGCGGCCCTTGGCCGGCAGCAATCCTTCGGGACGCACGAACAGCACCGTCGCCATCACGAGATAGATCAGCATCGAGGACAGCGCCGCCCCCGTCGCCCGGGCCGATGGCGCCGACATGAACAGCCGCAGCAGATCGTTCATGAAGGAGCGGCCGAGTGTGTCGACGAGCCCGACGATCAGCGCCCCGACGAAGGCGCCGCGGATCGAGCCGATGCCGCCGACGACGATGACCACGAAGGCCAGGATCAGGATGTTGTCGCCCATGCCCGGTTCGACGGAGAGGATCGGCGCGGCCATCACCCCGGCGAAGCCCGCGAGCATGGTGCCGAAGGCGAAGACGATCATGAACAGCTTGCGGATATCGACGCCCAGCGCCGAGACCATCGGCGCATTGGAGGCTCCGGCGCGCAGCAGCATGCCGGTGCGGGTCTTTTCGACGATGAACCAGAGCAGCGCCGCCACCGCCAGCCCGGCCCCGATCAGCACGAAGCGATAGGTCGGGTAGAGGATCCCGTCGAGCAGCCGGACATTGCCGCTCAGAAGCTCCGGCACGGCGACCGAAAGCGGGGCCGCGCCCCAGACCATCTTCACCGCCTGGTTCAGCAGGAGGATCAGCCCGAAGGTGGCCAGCACCTGGTCGAGATGGTCGCGCTCATAGAGATGGCGGAAGATCAGGAATTCCAGCGCGAGCCCGATCAGCAGCGCCGCGGCCAAGGCGAGCGCCAAGCCGAGCAGGAAGCTGCCGGTCAGCCCGATGAAGGTCACGGCGAGATAGGCGCCCAGCATGTACTGCACGCCATGGGCCAGATTGATGAAGTCCATCACGCCGAAGACGAGCGTCAGACCCGCGGCGACCAGAAACAGCAGGATGCCGAGCTGGAGGCCGTTGAGGATCTGAACGATGAGGAGTCCGGTGGTCATGATGTTCCGCGGTCGCCGGCCGGAAGGGCGCGGCCGGGCCCCTCCGCGATGAGAGGGGCAGGGTGAGAGGATGGCCCGGGCGCCGCGTCGCTTTCGCACCCGGCCACGGCATCGCGGGCGATGCCGGAGCGGCCCCTTGATCGTCAGGCGCCCCAAGCCGGCCGGCGGAGACGCCTGCGCCGTCAGCGCGACGCCGTCACTTCAGCGCGCAATCCTTGGCGTGGGGATCGGCGTAATCGGTGAAGACTTTCTGCGCGATCTCGGTCTGGAACTTGCCGTCGGCGCGCTTGGCCACCTTGACCAGGTAGAAATCCTGGATCGGATAGCCGTTGGTGTTGAACTTGAACTTGCCGCGCAGCGAGGTGAAATCGGCCTTCTTCAGCGCGGCCCGCAGCTTGTCCTTGTCGCCCGTGCCGCCAGCCGCCTTGACGGCGGAGTCGATCAGCATCGCGGCGTCATAGGCCTGCTGGGCATAGGAGCCGGGGACGATCTTGTAGGCCGCCTCATAGGCGCTGACGAAGGCCTTGGTCTGCGCGTTGTCCATGTTCGGCGCCCAGGTCATGCCGCCATAGAGGCCGACCGCGGCATCCTGCTGGGCCGGCAGCGTCGATTCATCGACGGTGAAGGCGCTGAGGAACGGGATCTTGCCCTGGAGCCCGGCCTGGGACCATTGCTTCACGAAATTCACGCCGAGCCCGCCCGGCAGGAAGGCGAAGACCACATCCGGCTTGGTGGAGGCGATCTTGGCCAGGTCCGAGGCGAAATCCATCGAGGTCAGCGGCGCATAGACCTCGTCGACGATCTCGCCCTTGAAATAGCGCTTGAAGCCGGCGAGCGAATCCTTCCCGGCCTGATAGTTCGGGGCGATGATATAGGCGCGCTTGAAGCCCTGATCCTGCGCGTATTTGCCCAGAACCTCATGGACCTGGTCGTTCTGGTATGAGGTCACGAAGAAGTTCTGGTGGCAGCCCTTGCCCGCCATGGTCGAGGGGCCGGCATTGGGACTGATGAGGAAGGCGCCGGAATCCAGCACAGGCTTGGCGATGGCGCCGAGGATGTTCGAGAAGACGGGGCCGACGACGAAGTCGACCTTGCCGCTGTCGATGAAGCTGCGCACCTTGCCGACGGCGACGTCGGGCTTGAGCTCGTCGTCGATCACGGTGATCTGCACCGGCACCCCGCCGAGCTTGCCGCCATTCTTGTCGACCGCGAGCTGGAAGCCGTCGCGGACCTGCTGGCCGAGCGAGGCGGCCGGGCCGGTGAGCACGCTGACGACGCCGATCTTCAGCGCCTCCTGGGCCTGAGCGGAGGCGGCGGTCAGCGCGAAAAGCCCGGCGCCGAGCGAGAATGCGAGTTTCAGTCTCATATCCGATGTCCTCCCGGGACGAGCGTGAACGCCTCGGCGCGACAGGGGGCCCTCACCCTCCTCATCGCGCGTCCGGCCCATATTGTTTCAAGCTTAAAATATCTGCAAGGGGTCGAGGGCGAAGAAAATCCGCCCCCGGCCGATCGCTTCGGGACCAAGGCTCGGGGGTCGCCCAGGCTCAGGCCTGCACCCCGTCGACATACCAGTCCATCTTGGACAGCATCTCGTCGGAGGCCTTCTCGCCCGCCTTCAGGCGCTGCACGCCCTTCTGGTCCTTGAGCTCGCCGGTGAAGGGGTGCAGCGAGCCGTCGACGATGCCCTTCTGGACGGCGTCGGCCGCCTGCCGCGCAGCCGGCGTCACGGCGGCGTTGTAGGGCGCCAGCTTGACCATCCCGTCCTTGATGCCGCCCCAGACGTCGCCGCTCTTCCAGCTGCCGTCCATCGCCTCCTTGACCCGGCGGATATAGTAGCCGGACCAATCGTCGACGATCGCGGAGAGATGGGCCTTCGGCGCGAAGGCGCTCATGTCCGAGGCCTGGCCGAAGGCGAAGACGCCGCGCTGCTCGGCCGCCTGCAGGGCGGCGGCGGAATCGGTGTGCTGGGTGATGATGTCGCAGCCCTGGTCGATCAGCGCCTTGGCCGCATCGGCCTCCTTGGCCGGGTCGTACCAGGTAGAGGCCCAGATCACCTTGGTCTTGAAGTTCGGGTTCACCTTCTGCGCGGCGAGGGTGAAGGCGTTGATGCCCATCACCACCTCCGGGATCGGGAAGGAGGCGATGTAGCCGGCCGTGCCGGATTTCGACATGTGCCCGGCGATGGTGCCGATCACCGCGCGCCCCTCATAGAAGCGGGCATTGTAGGTGGCGACGTTCTCGGCGCGCTGATAGCCGGTGGCGTGCTCGAATTTCAGCTTCGGGAACTGTTTCGCGACCTGGATGGTCGGGTTCATGAAGCCGAAGGAGGTGGTGAAGATCAGCTGGTTGCCGGCTTGGGCGAGCTGCCGGATCGCGCGGGCGGCGTCGGGCCCCTCGGCCACGTTCTCGATGAAGCTGGTCTTGATCTTGTCGCCATACTCCTTCTCCAGCGCCTTGCGGCCCTGGTCATGGGTCCATGTCCAGCCATGATCGCCGACCGGCCCGACATAGATGAAGCCGACGCCGAAGGGCGCCTGGGCCAGCGCGCGGCCGGCGGCGAAGGGCAGGGTGGCGGCGGCGCCGGCGCCGAAGGTGAAGCGGCGGCGGGTGATGATGGAGGTCATGTCTCGTCGTCTCCTGTTGTGTCGGCGGCGTCAGGACGCCGTGAAAGCCTTGCCGAGGCAGGCCGGCGCATCGAGCCGTCCCGCGCCTCGCCTCAGCGACATCATGGTCAGAACCACGATTGTCGCAAGATAGGGAGCCATGGCCAGCACCTCGGGCGCCAGCCAGGCGATGCCCGCCGCCTTGGCCTGGAGTTCCAGGGTCATCACCGCGCCGAAGAGATAGGCCCCGAGCAGCAGCCGTCCCGGACGCCAGGCGGCGAAGACGACAAGCGCCAGCGCGATCCAGCCGCGGCCGGCCGTCAGCCTGTCGGCCCACATCGGCGTCAGCGCCAGCGAGAAATAGGCGCCGCCGAGCCCGGCGAGCGCGCCGCCGAAGGCGATGGCGGCGTAGCGGATGCCGATGACGGGATAGCCGATCGCATGCGCCGACTGGTCGTTTTCCCCGACCGCCCGCAGGATCAGCCCCGGCCGCGTCCGGCGCAGGAACAGGCTGACCGCCAGCACCAGCGCCAGCGACAGATAGACCATGACGTCATGGCCGAACACGACCCGCAGCCAAGGATGGCCGGCGAGCGCCTCGGGGAAGACCGGGCCGAGCCGCTCGATGGTGCGGCCGACGAAGCCCGCGCCGATCAGCGAGGAGGCGCCGATGCCGAAGATCGTCAGCGCCAGCCCGGTTGCCACCTGGTTGGCGGTGAGCGACAGGGTCAGGACGGCGAAGACCATGGCGGTGGCGATGCCGGCGAGCGCGGCCGCGGCGAGGCCGAGCCCGGTGCTGCCCGTGCCATAGGCCACCGCGAAGCCGGCGACCGCTCCGCACAGCATCATGCCCTCGACGCCGAGATTGAGCACGCCGCTCTTCTCGACCACGAGCTCGCCCAGCGCCGCGAGCAGGATCGGCGTCGCGGCCGCGACGAGGGTCATGACGATCGAGACCAGGATGACGCTGTTCATGGCGCCGCGCTCCTGAGGTCGGCGCCAGCCGCAGCCGCGTCACCGCGCGGGCGATCGGGGGGGAGGGTCCGGCTCACGCGCTGCGCTCCCGCCGGACGATCCGGTATTTCACCAGCACGTCGGTCGCGAGCAGCACGAAGAGCAGCAGCGCCTGGAACATCCCCGTCGCCGCCTGCGGCAGCTTCACCGTGGTCTGCGCCACCTCGCCGCCGACATAGGTCGCGGCCAGGATCACGCCGCCGAAGACGATGCCGAGCGGGTGCAGCCGGCCGAGAAACGCGACGATGATGGCGGTGAAGCCGTAATTCGTGGGGAATTGCGGGGTCAGCTGGCCGAACGGGCCCGCCGCCTCGAACAGCCCGGCGAGCCCGGCCAACCCCCCGCCGGCGAGGAGCGAGGCCCAGGTCACCGCATCGGCGCTGAAGCCGCCATGGCGCGCGGCGGCGGGTGCCAGCCCCACCACCTTCACGCCATAGCCCGCGACCGTCTTCTCCAGAACCAGCCAGGCCAGAGCCGCCGCGAGCAGCGCGAGGGGGATGCCGAGATGCACCAGCGAACCCTCGAGCATCACCGGCAGCGTCTGATCCGCGGTGAACATCCGCGTCTGCGGAAAATTGAAGCCGTCCGGGTCCTTCCACGGGCCGCGCACCAGATAATACAGCGCCTGCACCGCGACATAGGTCAGCATCAGGCTGGTCAGGATCTCGCTGACCTGCAGCCGCACCCGCAGCAGCGCCGGAACCGCTGCCCAGGCCATGCCGCCCAGCACGCCGGCCAGCGCCATCGCCGGCAGGATCCACCAGCCGCTCATCTCATAGGTCAGGAGGGCGACGCCGGTGCCGGCGATGGCGCCCATGATGTATTGCCCCTCCGCGCCGATATTCCAGACATTGGCGCGAAAGCCGATCGCGAGCCCGAGCGCGATCATGATCAGCGGCGCGGCCTTGACGCCGAGATCGGGCCAGCGCTGCGGCTCCAGAAACGGCGTCAGGAAGATGTCGTGCACGGCGCGGATGCCGTCATAGCCCATCAGGGTGAAGACCAGCGTGCCGAGCGCCATGGTCAGCACCACCGCGATCAGCGGGCTCAGATAGAGCATTGAGCGGCTGGGTTCGCGCCGGCGCCGCCACTCAAGCATGGTTGCCCGCTCCGGCCGGGGGAGCCTCGCCATGGACGCCGCCCATCATCAGCCCGATCTCGTCGATGCCGAGGCTGGCCACCGGACGCGGTGGCGACAGCCGGCCCTCGTTCAGCACGCAGAGCCTATCGGCCAGTTCGAGCAGCTCGTCGAGATCCTGCGAGATCACCACCACGGCCGAGCCCTTGGCGGCGAGGTCGACCAGCTCCTGCCGGATGGACGCGGCGGCGCCCGCATCCACCCCCCAGCTCGGCTGCGACACCACAAGCACACCGGGCTCCTGGCCGATCTCGCGGCCCATGATGAATTTCTGCAGATTGCCGCCGGAGAGCGCGCGCGCGGGTGCGCTCGGGCCGGTGGTGCGCACGTCGAAGCGCTTGATCACCGCATCGGTGAAGCGCGCCACGTCGCCGGCGCTGATGAAGCCCAGCGGCGCCAGCGGCACTCTGTGGCGCGCCGTCAGCACGCTGTTCTCGGCGAGGGTGAAATCCGGCACGGCGGCGTGCCCGTTGCGCTCTTCCGGCACGCAGGCGAGCCCCAGCGACCGGCGCGCGCCCGCGCCGAGCCCGCCGATCGGCCTGCCGTCGAGCAGGATGGCCCCGTCCCGCGTCACCGGCCGCTCGCCCGACAGGGCGGTCAGCAATTCGGACTGGCCGTTGCCCGCCACCCCGGCGATGCCCAGGATCTCGCCGGCGCGCGCCTCGAAGCTGATCGCCGCGAGATCGGTTCCGAAGGGCGGATCGCCCGGCAGCGAGAGACCGTCGACCTCGAGCCGCACTGCGCCCGCGCTCTGCGCCGGCCGCCGCTCGACGCGGCGCAGTTCGGCGCCGATCATCAGCTCTGCCATGTGCGTCGTGCTTTCGAGGCGCGGATCGCAGCTCGCCACCACCCGGCCGCCGCGCAGGATCGTCGCCGCCTCGCACAACGTTTTGATCTCGTGGAGCTTGTGCGAAATGTACAGGATCGAGCAGCCCTGCGACGCGATCTGGCGCAGGGTCTGGAACAGCCGCTCCACCTCCTGCGGCATCAGCACCGAGGTCGGCTCGTCCATGATCAGCAGCCTGGGCTTCTGCAGCAGGCAGCGCACGATCTCGACCCGCTGTCGCTCCCCCACCGACAGCGTATGCACCTCGCGCTCGGGATCGAGCGGCAGCGAGTAGCTCTCCAGGATCGCCGCGACCTGACGCTTCAAGCCCTCGCGGTCCACCGCCTCGTCCAGGCCGAGCGCGATGTTCTCGATCACCGTCATCGCGTCGAACAGCGAGAAATGCTGGAACACCATGCCGATGCCGAGACGGCGCGCCGCCTTGGGCGAGGCGATGGCGACCGGCTCCCCATCCCAGGCGATGCTGCCCTCATCGGCCTGCTGCACGCCGTAGATGATCTTCACCAGCGTCGATTTGCCGGCGCCGTTCTCGCCGAGCAGCGCGTGGATTTCGCCCGCGCGGACGCTGAGGCTGACATCCTCATTCGCCTTCACCCCGGGAAAGCTCTTGGAGATACGCGACAGCGCGAGCCGAGGCGGCGACACCTAGCGGCCCCTCCGGCGGCCGAGCCGCAGGCGACGGGTCCCCGTGGCGCTGCCGGGACTAAGGGTCGACGGGCGCGGCCGCGCAGCTTCGCTCATATCCCCTGCAACTCCCTCGACACGGTCGGCTTCGTCGGCCGGCCAAGCAAACTCCGCACCAGCTCGGCCGCCGTCAAGGCGGCGATCACCTCGGGGCGCTTGTCGTCCACATCGCCGCCGCCGATCGGGCAGATCAGCCGCGCCAAGGTCTCCCTGCGCCCGCCGCCGCGCAGGAAGCCGCTCTCGAAGCGGGCGCGCTTGGTGGCGGAGCCGATCATGCCGACATAGGCGGCATCCCCGCGCGCCAGCGCCGCCTCGGCCAGGCGGTAGTCGAGCGCATGGCTGTGGCTCAGCACGATGAAGGCGGAGCCCGGCCGCGCCGCATCCACCGCCTGCACGGGATCCTGCATGCGCAGGCAGGTGATGGCGCGGGGCAGCCCGTCCAGCACGCCGTCGCGATCATCGACCAGCAGCGTCGCGAAGGGCAGGGGGGCCAGGGCCTGGGCCAGCGCCCGCCCGGTATGGCCCGCACCGAAGATCAGGATCGAAGGGCGCATCGCGGCCTGCGCCTTCTCCCGCGCGGCGACGGCGGCGAGCTCGGGCGCGCCGGCGCGCTGCAGCGCGACCTCGACATGGCCGCCGCAGCACTGGCCCATTTGCGGCCCGAGCGGGATCGCCAGCTCGCGGCGCGCCTCGCCTGTCGTCAGCATGGCGCGCGCCAGGTCGATGCAGTGGAATTCGAGCTGCCCGCCACCGATCGTGCCCGCCATCGCCGCCGCGGAAACCGCCATGGTCGCGCCGGCCTCGCGCGGGGTCGAGCCACGGGCCGCGACCAGCGTCACCAGCACGACGCCCTGCGCGAGATGCGTCGCGAGGAAGGCGGAGACGGTCATCCTGCAAGGGCCTCCGCCCGCACCCGCTCCACCGCCGCGAGCACGCGCTCGGGCGTCGCCGGCGCATCGAGGCGCGGGCAGATCCGGTGCCCGCCGAGGCTCGCTACCGCATCCGACAGGGCGTGCAGCACCGAGATCGCCAGCATCAGCGGCGGCTCGCCGACCGCCTTGGAGCGGTGGATCGTCGGCTCGCGATTGGGCGCGTTCTGCAGCAGCGCGACGTTGAAGATCCGCGGCCGGTCGGAGGCGACGGGGATCTTGTAGGTCGAGGGCGCATGGGTGCGCAGCCGCCCCTTGTCGTCGAAGACCAGCTCTTCCGTCGTCAGCCAGCCCATGCCCTGGACGAAGCCGCCCTCGATCTGCCCGATATCGATCGCCGGATTCAGCGAGGTCCCGCAATCATGCAGGATATCGGTCCGTTCCACCTTGTATTCGCCGGTCAGCGTGTCGATCGCGACCTCGGTCGCGGCGGCGCCATAGGCGAAATAATAGAAGGGGTGGCCGCGTCCGGCCTTGCGGTCCCAGTTGATCTTCGGCGTGGCGTAGAAGCCGGTTGCCGAGAGCTGGGTGCGGGCGACATAGGCCGCCTTGACGAGATCGACGAAGGCGATTTCGCGCCCGCCGACCTGGACATGGCCCTGGCGGAACCGGATCGCCTCCGGGCTCTCCTGCCAATGCCTCGCCGCGAAGGCTACGAGCCGCGCCTTGATCGTCTCGCAGGCGTCGAGCGCCGCCATGCCGTTCAGGTCGGAGCCGGAGGAGGCGGCCGTGGCCGAGGTGTTGGGGACCTTGCCGGTGGTGGTGGCGGTGATCTTGACCTGGTCCAGCCCCACACCGAAGGCCTGCGCCACCACCTGCGCCACCTTCACATACAGGCCCTGGCCCATTTCGGTGCCGCCATGGTTCAGCGCGATGGTCCCGTCGGTATAGACATGCACCAGCGCCCCGGCCTGGTTGTACCAGGTGGCGGTGAAGGAAATCCCGAATTTCACCGGCGTCAGCGCCAGGCCGCGCTTGACGATGCGGCTCTCGCGGTTGAAGGCGGCGATCGCCTCCCGGCGGGCGCGGTAGTCGCAATCCCGCTCCAGCTGCGCCATCACCTCGCCGGCGATCATGTCCTCGACGCGCTGGTGATAGGGGGTGATGTCGCGATTCTCGCCGCCATAGAGGTTGCGCCGGCGCACCTCCAGCGGATCGAGCCCGGTGGCGAAGGCGACCTCCTCGATGAAGCGTTCCGCACCGACCATCCCCTGCGGCCCGCCGAAACCGCGAAACGCCGTGTTCGAGACGGTATGGGTGCGCAGGGGCTCCGAGCGGAGCCGGACGGCCGGGTAGAAATAGCAATTATCGGCGTGGAACAGCGCGCGGTCGGTCACCGGGCCCGAGAGATCCGCATTCCAGCCGCAGCGCGCGGCATAGACGGCGTCGACGGCGAGGATATGCCCGTCATCATCGAAGCCGATCTCGTAATCGCAGACGAAATCATGGCGCTTGCCGGTGATGATCATGTCGTCGTCGCGGTCGGGCCGCAGCTTCACGGCCCGTCTCAGCTTGCGCGCCGCCAGCGCCGCGACCACCGCGAACAGATTGGACTGCGTCTCCTTGCCGCCGAAGCCGCCGCCCATGCGGCGCACCTCCACGGTCACCGCATGTGAGCCGACGCCGAGCACCTGCGCCACCATGTGCTGAACTTCGCTGGGATGCTGGGTCGAGGACAGCACCAGCATGTCCTCGTCCTCGCCGGGGATGGCGAGCGCGATCTGGCTTTCCAGATAGAAATGATCCTGGCCGCCGATCGTCATGGCCGCCTTGAGCCGGCGCGGGCTGGCCTGGAGAGCGGCGGAGACGTCGCCGCGCTCCAGCTTCAGCGGCTCGGTCACCAGCTCTCCCCCCGCGGCGCGCGCGGCGGCCACGTCCAGGACCGGCGCGGCTTCCTCATAGACGGCTCGCGCCAGCAGCGCCGCCTGCCGTGCCTGCGCCCGCGTCCGCGCCACCACCGCAAAGAGCGGCTGGCCGTGATGCATGATGCGGTCCGTCGCGAAGATCGGCTCGTCATGGCGATGCGTCGAGGAAATGTCGTTGACGCCCGGGATATCGGCCGCCGTCACCAGCCCCAGCACGCCGGGTGCCGCCTCGACGGCTGCCAGATCGAGCGAGACGAGCCTGCCATGCGCGATGGTGCTGAGGCCGAGACAGGCATGGGCGAGGCCCGCCGGCTCCGGCAGATCGTCGATATAGAGCGCCTCGCCCGCCACATGCTTGGGGGCGGAATCATGCTTGCTGCCGCGACCGACCGGTCCCTCCTGCGGTTCGGTCGCCGCAGCGGCGTCCTGGGCGAGGCCGTCAGCCATGGGCGGCCTCCACCAGCAGCCCCGCGACGCGGGTGGCGGTGGCGGGCTCGCGGGTTTCGATCAGGAAGCGCCGCAGCAGATTCCCCGCGACGGTGAGCCGATAGCCGGCGCTGGCCCGCATGTCGCTCAGCGGCGTGAAATCGGCCGGCAGCCGGGCGATGGCGGCGTCGACCGCCGCCTCGTCCCAGACCCGGCCGCGCAAGGCGGCCTCGGCGGCGGCGGCGCGCTTGGGGATCCCGGCCATGCCGCCATAGGCCAGCCTCGCCTCCAGAATGCGCCCCTCCGCGTCGATGCGCAGGAAGAACGCCGCGCACAGCGCAGAAATATCCTCGTCGAAGCGCTTGCTGATCTTCGACACGTGGAAGAGCGCATCCGCGGGCGGCTTCGGGACGATGATCTCGGAGACGAATTCGCCCTTGCGCCGGTCCTGCTTCCTGTAATCCAGGAAGAAATCCTCGAGCGCGATCTCACGCAAACCAGTTCCGGAACGCAGCAACAGCCTGGCGCCGAGCGCGATCAGGGCCGGGGGCAGATCGCCGATCGGCGAGCCATTGGCGATATTGCCGCCGATCGTCCCGGCATTGCGCACCTGCTCTCCGCCGAAGCGGCGCATCAGCTCGTCGAGCTGCGGCGAGAGCGCAGCCAGCGCGGCGCGGACATCGCCATGATTGGCCATGGCGCCGAAGCGCAGCGTGTCGCCGGTATCGACGATGCTCCGCATCTCCTCGCAGCGCCCCAGATACAGGATCGCCGGCGGAATCTGCATACCCTTGGTCACCCAGAGCCCGACATCGGTCGCCCCGGCGACGAGGATCGCATCCGGATGCTGCATCACCAGCTCCGCCAGCGCCGCCTGCGTCACGGGGGCGTGGAAGCTGCGGCCCGCCTCGCCCAGCACCAGCGTCTCGCCATCGGCGAGCTCGGCGAGCCGCGCCGCGATCGCCGCCTCCGCCTGCGCCAGCCGCTCCTGGGGCCGGCCTCCGCGGTACAGAGCGAGCGCTGCGGCGATGATCGGCTGGTAGCCCGTGCAGCGACACAGATTGCCGGCCAGCGCATCCTCGATCCGGGCCACATCAGGCGCGGCTTCGTTCAGCCAGAGCGCGAAGAGCGACATCACGATGCCCGGCGTGCAGAAGCCGCATTGCGAGCCGTGATGCGTCACCAGCGCCTGCTGCACCGGATGCAGGCCGCCATCCGCCGCCTTGAGATGCTCGACCGTCAGGAGATGGCACCCCTCCAGCGTCGGCAGGAAGCGAATGCAGGCGTTGATCGCCTCATAGCGCAGGCGGCCGCGGTCGAGCCGGCCGACGACGACGGTGCAGGCGCCGCAATCGCCCTCGGCGCAGCCCTCCTTCGAGCCGGTCAGGCGCCGCTCCAGCCTCAGCCAGTCCAGCACCGTCAGGGTCGGATCGCAGGCCGCGATCTCGATCAGCTCCTCGCCGAGGATGAAGCGCAGGGTTCTACGCATGGCTGGATGCCCAAATCATGCCTCCAGATTAGGCATGTTCGGTGCTTGGCCGAAAGCTTTGATTTGGTGCAGATATGATCTGATTTTATGCCGGAGCCGAAGCCCGTGATGGAAAACACAGCGATACGGGCGTTGCGGGGCCGTCTCCTCTGGTTCGTCGACGACCCTGAGAGTGCCGGTGCGGGCGCCCATCGCTTCATCGAGGACGGGCTGCTGCTGATCCGGGACGGGCATATCGTGGCGGCCGGGCCTGCGGCCGCGCTGCTGCCGGAGCTGCCCGAAGGCGTCGAGCCGGTCGACCACCGGCCGCATCTGATCATGCCGGGCTTCATCGACGCGCATCTGCATCTGCCGCAGACCCAGGTCATCGCCTCCTATGGCGCCCAGCTGATCGACTGGCTCAACCGCTACACCTTCGTCGAGGAGCAGAAATCCGCCGATCCCGCCCATGCCGACGCACAGGCGCGCTTCTTCCTGGACGAGCTGCTGGCGAGCGGCACCACCACCGCCAGCGTCTATGGCTCGGTGCATCCGGCATCGGTCGAGGCCCTGTTCGCCCTGTCGGCGCAGCGCGACACCCGCATGATCGCCGGCAAGGTGATGATGGATCGCAACGCGCCGGCGGCGCTCACCGACACGCCTGAGACCGGCTATGCCGAGAGCAAGGCGCTGATCGCGCGCTGGCACGGCAAGGGCCGGCAGCTCTACGCAGTGACGCCGCGCTTCGCCATCACCTCCTCGCCGGAGCAGCTCGCCGCGGCCGGGCGGCTGGCGGCCGAGCATCCGGACTGCCATGTCCAGACGCATATCAACGAGAACCGCGCCGAGATCGCCTTCACCCGCGATCTCTACCCCGACGCGCCCGACTATGCCGGAATCTACGAGCGCTACGGGCTGCTGCGCGGCAACAGCCTGATGGGCCATTGCATCCATATGACCGACCGGGAATGGGCGGCCTTCGCCGCGGCCGGCGCGGTGGCGGTGTTCTGCCCGACATCGAACCTGTTCCTCGGCTCCGGCCTGTTCGACCGGGCCCGGGCCCGGCGCGAGGGGGTACGCGTCGCCATCGCCAGCGATATCGGCGGCGGCACTTCCTATTCCATGCTGCGGACGCTGGCCGAGGCCTACAAGGTGCTGCAATTGCAGGGGCAGTCGCTGTCGGCCTTCGCCGCCCTGCATGCGATCACCCGCGGCAATGCGCTGGCGCTCGGGCTCTCGGACCGCATCGGCTCGTTCGAGACCGGCCGCGAAGCCGACCTCGTGGTGCTGGATACGCGCGCGACGCGGGCGATGGCGCACCGGCTGGAGACGGCGCGCGATCTCGCGGAGGAGCTGTTCGTGCTCGTCACGCTCGGCGACGAGCGCAACGTCGCCGCGACCTATGTGATGGGCCGGCGGATCATGCCGCAAGCCGGCCGGTGAGAGCGGCTCAGCCGAGCGCGCCGCCCTTGCGGGCGAAGTCGAGATAGATTTCGCGCAGCCGGATCGCGGCCGGCCCCGGCGCGCCGTTGTGGATGCTGTGCCCGTCGATCGAGACCACCGGCATCACCAGGCTGGTAGCGGAGGTGATGAAGGCCTCTTCGGCGTCCAGCGCCTCGGCCAGCGTGAATTCCCGCTCCTCGAAGGCGTAGCCGCTCTCCGCGATGAAGGCGAGGACGGCCTGGCGGGTGATCCCCGGCAGCACCTTCTGCGACAGGGGCCGCGAGATCAGCGTCTTGCCCTTGACGATCCAGGCGGTGGAGGAGCCGCCCTCGGTGACCACGTCGCCCTCCAGCATCCAGGCTTCGGCGGCCCCGTTCTCGGCGGCGTATTGCTTGGCCAGCACCTGCGCCAGCAGGCCGACGCTCTTGATGTCCCGGCGCGCCCAGCGGATGTCGGGGCAGGAGACGATCTTGATGCCGGTCTTGGCCGCCGGAGCGCTGGTCATGTTCCGCGCCTGGGTGAACATCACCAGGGTCGGCGTGGCATCCTTGGGGAAGGGGAAGTCGCGATCGGCCGCGCCGCGCGTCACCTGCAGATAGACGCCGCCCTCGTCCAGCCCGTTGCGGGCGATGAGCTCCTCGTGAATCGCGATCAGCTCCGCCCGCGACCAGGGCAGGGCCAGCTTGATCTCGCCACAGGAGCGTTCGAGCCGGGCGAGATGCGCCTCGCAATCCACGAGCCGGCCGCCGATCACCGCGGACACCTCATAGATGCCGTCGGCGAAGACGAAGCCGCGGTCGAAAATGGAAATCCGGGCCTCTTCCTCGGGGCAATACGCGCCATTGACGTAGACGGTGCGGCTCATGGGAACGGTCTCTGTTCTTCTCAGCGGGACGGGACGACACTCCTAGCCGAGGGCTCCTCTCGATGCGAGCGACAAAGCGGGCTCGCGGATCGGCATCGGTCGTGTCTCGGTTCGAAATTGGAAGCCGATAGCGCTCAGGGCTTGATGCCGAGCAGGGCTTGGATTTTGGCCAGCACGTCTGCGACGACCGCCGCCGGCATCTTGCAGACGAATTCGGATCTCCGATCCGACCAGGACAGGCTTTTGAGGTGATCGCTCAGGACCACGGCTTTCACGTCGAGGCCAACGGGCACAGCCGTTTCGAACGGGTAGCCTTTGACCTGCGTGGTGATGGGGCACAGAACGCAGAGACGGGTCTTGGCGTTGTAGTCCCGGGGCGAGAAGACTAGCGCCATGCGCCGCCCGGCCTGTTCCCGGCCCATTTGCGGGTCGAAATCAAGCCAGATGACATCATGGGCATCAGGGCAGTAAGGCGGGCTAGCAGAACTCGTTGCCGACCGCAGAACCCGTGTCACTCTCGACATGCAAATTGGTCTCTGTGATTCGACTGACCAAATCTGCAAGATCGTAGCGCGGCACACCAAGCGGCTTGATGACCAAGCAGCCATCCTTCACCGAAATATCGGCGAGCGCGCCTTCCCCGACGGACAGCTCCTGCGCGTAGGACGCGGGAATCCGCAGTGCGAGGCTGTTGCCCCACTTGGAGAAGCGCGTGTTCATGGCGATGTCACCCCTCAGGCTCGATGCGCCTGTCGATACAACGAAGATACATGCGTAGGGTTTCGATGCAAGTTGCAAAGTGACGCGCGGATGGCGTCACGCGGTGGCGCCGCGCGCGTTTCATGCGGATCGCGTTTCTTCGACGCGCATCGTCCGGCTCGCGCCACTCATGCGACGGGTGCAAAAACGACGGATTCCGCTTTGCGGCGCGATGCTCTAAGGCGGCTCCGAGAGATGCTCGCCCGAAGGATTTCAGGATCGCCAGATGACACAGCTCGATCGGATGCCGCCCCTCGCCGCTGCGGAGCAGACGCCGGAGCAACGCCGCGCCTCGGAGGTGTTCAAGACCATCCGCGACCAGCCCGTCTTCGGCCCCTTCGTGCCGCTGCATCGCAGCCCGGACCTGATGCTGCGCCTCGCCCCGGTCGGGGATTTCATGCGCAAGGAGCTGGTTTTCGGCGTGCGCCTGGCCGAGATCGCGATTCTCTTCACCGCCCGTCGCTATGACCAGCCGGTGGAATGGGCGATCCATGCCGAGATCGCCGCCCGCGCCGGGCTGCCCGCGGCGGTCATCACGGCCCTGGCGGAAGATCGCCGGCCGCCCGGGATGACCGAGGACGAGGCCCTGATCTGGGATTGCGTCGCCGAGATCGACCGCAGCAGGCGGCTCTGCGATACGAGCTATGCCGCGCTGTCGGCGCGTTTCGGCGAACGCGGCGTCGTCGAGCTGGCGGCGCTGATGGGCTACTATCAGCTACTGGCGACGGTGATGAACTGCGCGCGCACAGCGGCTCCCGAGGGTCCGGAACTGCCGCGGCCGCGATGATCGGCGGGGCTGCGGCCTCCGACCCGGATCATCTGCGGGGCAGGGGGCTGGTCAAGCCGATCGGGCGGCCCTAGCTTCGCGTCGGAAACGAACCAGGGCGAAGAGCGGCAGCAAGCACGCCAGGCCCGACCAAGGGAGAATCATCATGATCGAGAAGCGTTTGCGGCGGCGCGAGGTGATCCTCGCGCTCGGCGCCTCCGTCCTGCTGCCGGGCGCCGCGGCGGCGCAGGCCGGCCCGATCAAGCTGGTGGCGCCGTTCCCCCCGGGCGGTTCGGTCGATGCGATCTCCAGGCTGCTGCAGCCGGGGCTGCAGCAGCGTCTCGGCGCCAGCGTGATCGTCGAGAACCGGGCCGGCGGCTCGGGCTCGATCGGCGCCAACGCCGTCGCCAAGGCCGCTCCCGACGGGCAGACCTGGCTGATGGTGTTCGACACCCATGCGGTCAACCCCGCGCTGCTGCCGAGCCTGCCCTTCGACACGGTCAAGGACCTCGAGCCGGTCGAGCTGCTCGGTACCGCGCCGATGGTGCTGGCCTGCCACCAGTCCCGCCCCTTCAAGACGCTGGCCGATGTGATCGCCGGTGCCAAGGCCGCGCCGGGCAAGCTCACCTACGCCACCATCGGCAATGGCAGCCTCGGCCATCTCGCCATGGTGCTGCTGGGCAAGCGCGCCGGGGTTGAGCTGACCCATGTGCCCTATCGCGGCGGCGGGCCTGCCGTGAACGACGCCGTCGGCGGCCATGTCGACCTGATCATCGGCTCGGCCGCGCTGCTCGCGCCGCAGGTCGCGGGCGGGGCGCTGCGCCCCATCGTGCAGACGGCGGCCCAGCGCATCAGCACCATGCCGGACGTGCCGACGGTGATCGAGAGCGGCTATGACGGTTTCACCGCCGATGCCTGGTGGGGCGTCTTCGCCCCGGCCGGCACGCCGAAGCCGATCATCGACAAGTTCCGCGCGGCTTTGGTCGAGACGGTGCGCGATCCCGCCACGGCGAAGCGGCTGGTCGAGCAGCAGCAGGTCACGCTCGCCCTGCAGGGCGGGGAGGCGTTCAGGAGCTTCTTCGCCGAGCAGATGCGGATCTGGGGCGCCGTCGTCCGGGATAACGGCATCAAGCCGGATTGAGCCGCCGGGAGGAGCGTCGCCGGCTCGCGCGGCGCCCCTTCCCAGCACAGCCGCATCGGGCGCTGCGGCCAGAGCCGCCGCGCGCCGATGCGACCCGTTTGTCCGAAGGATCCGATATGAGTCGTCCCCTCGTCGTCGTGCTCGACGACAGCCAGAACGTCGCCCGCGCCTCGGCCGATTGGTCGCCCGTCGAAGCGCGGGCCGATCTGCGCATCCTGAGCGAGGCCTTCGCGAGCGAGGAAGCGGTGGCGGCCGCCCTGGCCGATGCCGAGATCATCATTCCGATGCGGGAGCGCACGGTCTTCACCGCCTCGCTGCTCGACCGGCTGCCCAGGCTGAAGCTGCTCGCCACGACCGGCCCGCGGACCTCGACCCTCGACATCGCGGCCTGCACCGCCCGCGGCATCGTCGTCACCAATACCGGCGGCTCGCAGGTCGGCGCGGCGACATCCGAACTCGCCTTCGCGCTGATCCTGGCCAGCGCGCGCGGGCTCGGCCGCGCCGATGCCGCCATGCATCAAGGCGGCTGGCATGAGGGCGTCCCGCTCGGCGAGGTCGTGGCCGGGAAGCGGCTCGGCATCGTCGGCCTTGGCAAGCTCGGCCAGCGCGTCGCCCGCTATGCCAAGGCTTTCGATATGGAGGTCGTCGCCTGGAGCCAGAACCTCACCGACGAAACCGCGGCCGCCGCCGGGGTGCGCCGGGTCGAGAAGACCGAGCTCTTCGCGACGAGCGACGTCATCTCCTTGCATCTGGTGCTGTCGGAGCGGACGCGCGGCATCGTCGGCGAGGCCGAGCTGCGGGCGATGAAGCCCGGCGCCTGCCTCGTCAATACGGCGCGCGGCCCGCTGGTGGCGGAACGGCCCTTCCTCGAGCGGCTGCAGGCCGGCAGCATCCGCGCCGCGCTCGACGTCTATGACAAGGAGCCACTGCCGGCCGATCATCCGCTGCGCGGCCTGCCCAATGTCGTGCTGACCCCGCATCTCGGCTATTCCGCCGCCCCGGTCTTCGCCGAATATTACGGCGAGAGCGTCGAGAACGTCGTGGCTTTCCTCGACGGCAATCCGATCCGCGTGGTCAATCCGGAGGTGCTGGCCGGCTGACGCGCCTCAGCCGAGCTTCGCCTTCGCCCGTTCCTGAGCCTCCACCACCGCCACCGCCGTCATGTTGACGACGCCGCGCGCGGTGACCGAGCCGGTCAGGATATGCGCCGGCTTGGCCGCGCCGATCAGGATCGGCCCGACCGGCAGCGCGTCGCCCAGCACCTTGGCGAATTGATAGGCGATGTTGGCGGCGTCGAGATTGGGGAAGATCAGCACATTCGCCACCCCCTTGAGCCGCGAGGAGGGCAGCACCCGCTCGCGCACCAGGGCGACCAGCGCGGTATCCGCCTCCATCTCGCCATCGCATTCGAGATCGGGCGCGCGCTCGCGGATCAGCCCGAGCGCCTTGCGCATCTTCAGCGAGGACGGCGTGTCGGCCGCCCCGAAATCGGAATGCGACAACAGCGCGATCTTCGGCTCGATGCCGAAACGGGCGACATGGCTGGCCGCGAGCAGCGTCATGTCGGCGACCTCCTCGGCCGTCGGCTCCGCCTTCACATGCGTGTCGGCCAGGAAGAAGGCGCCCTTGTTGGTGACGATCAGCGTCATCGCGGAGATGTCGCAGACCCCCGGCTCCAGCCCGATAATGTCCTTGATGTGCCGCAGCCGCGAGAGGAACCGGCCTTCGAGCCCGGTGATCAGCGCATCGGCCTCGCCCCGCGCCACCGCCAGCGCGGCGATGACCGTGTTGTTGGTCCGCACCAGCGAGCGCGCGGCCTCCGGCGTCACGCCGCGCCTTCCGGCGATGTCGAGATAGGTCTGGACATAGTCGCGGTAGCGCGGGTCGTCCTCGGGATTGACCACCTCGAAATCCACGCCGGGCCGGATCGACAGGCCGAAACGCTGGATGCGCGTCTCGATCACGCTCGGCCGGCCGATCAGGATCGGAACCGCGAGCCCTTCCTCCAGCGCCACCTGCGCGGCGCGCAGGACGCGCTCATCCTCGCCCTCGGCATAGATCACCCGCTTGGGATCGGCCTTCGCCTGGGCGAAGAGCGGCTTCATGATGAAGCCCGAGCGGAAGATGAAGCGCGAGAGGTCCTCGCGATAGGCCTCGATGTCGATCAGCGGCTTGCGGGCGACGCCGGTCGCCATGGCGGCCTCGGCGACGGCCGGCGCGATCCGCAGGATCAGCCGCGGATCGAACGGGTTCGGGATCAGCGAGGTCGCGCCGAAGGTCGAGGCTTCGCCGCCATAGGCGCGCGCCGCGATGTCGGAGGTCGCCTCCCGCGCCAGGGCCGCGATGGCGCGGACGGCGGCGAGCTTCATCGCCTCGTTGATCGTCGTCGCCTGCACGTCGAGCGCGCCGCGGAAGATATAGGGGAAGCACAGGACGTTGTTGACCTGGTTCGGATAATCCGAGCGCCCGGTGCAGATCATCGCATCCGGCCGCACCGCCAGTGCATCCTCGGGCGTGATCTCGGGGTTCGGGTTGGCGAGCGCCAGGATCAGCGGCTTCGGACCCATCCGCCCGGCCATCTCCGGCTTCAGCACGCCCGCCGCCGACAGCCCGAGGAAGACGTCGGCCCCGTCGATGACCTCGCTCAGCGTGCGCGCATCGGTATCCTGCGCATAGACCTCCTTCCAGCGGTCCATCAGCGTGTTGCGGCCCTTGTGCACCACGCCTTCGAGATCGGTCACCCAGATGTTGCGGCGCTGGGCGCCGAGCTCGACCAGCAGGTTCAGGCAGGCCAGCGCCGCCGCCCCGGCCCCCGAGACGACGATCTTGACGTCGCCGATCTTCTTGCCCGCGAGGTCGAGCCCGTTGAGGATCGCCGCGGAGACGATGATCGCGGTGCCGTGCTGGTCGTCATGGAAGACCGGGATGTTCATCCGGGCCTTGAGCTGCTCCTCGATCTCGAAGCATTCCGGCCCCTTGATGTCCTCGAGATTGATGCCGCCGAAGGTCGGCTCCAGCGCCGCCACCACCTCGACGAAACGCTCGATGTTCTTCTGCTCGACCTCGATGTCGAAACAGTCGATCCCGGCGAATTTCTTGAACAGGACGGCCTTGCCCTCCATCACCGGCTTGGAGGCGAGCGGCCCGATATCGCCGAGGCCCAGCACGGCCGTGCCGTTGGTGATCACGGCGACGAGGTTCTGGCGGGAGGTCAGCTCCGCGGCCTGGGAAGGATCGTCGACGATCGCCTCGCAGGCGGCGGCCACGCCGGGGGAATAGGCGAGCGCGAGGTCGCGCTGGTTGCCGAGCGGCTTGGTCGCCTGGATCTCGATCTTACCGGGCTTGGGCGAGCGATGGTAGACCAGCGCGCCCGAGCGCAAATCGGCGGACAAGGTGCTTTTCATCGCTCTGCTTCCCGACCAGCTTGGGTGACGCGTCGAGGTCGCGCGGAAACCCCCCGCCCGTCAAGAACCGATCGGGCAATAATGCTGTGGCGGAATGGGCGGCGCGCCCGGCCTCGCCGGGAGATGGCAGCGCTCTCGGCCGTGCCGGCAGCGTCCTGCGAGGCGGCCGCTAGAACGCCCAAACGCGCCGCTCAAATCCTCAAACGGCTTAGGCGAAAGCCGCCCAAAAGCTCGGCGAGAGGCCACCACTTCGGACCTGATCGTGATTGGATCGATCCGCGTCTCACCCCTTGGCCGATTGGGTGACACTCAGAAGGTGATAATCGTCCGCGACATCTTGCTCGAAGAGGGCACCGTCCAGACCCAGGCCCTCGATCTGAGCGGCATCTGGCAGGACCGAGAGTCCGGCTATGATGCCATCGAATCCGACACTCACATCCTGCGCTGATGCGATCAGAGGCCCCTCTCTGAATTCGGTCCGGCGGTACTGAATCTGTATAACAGTTTGCCAGAAAATCCGCCCAAATCGCAATGAGCGTGGTCAATCTTGAAAACCATCGGGGCCTCCCGGTCATTGTGTGGCGCTTCCCTGTTCGCCTAGTCCCCGACCTTGTCCGGCCACTCCTTCATGAGCGTACTGGTAGCCGTTGCTGTAACCTGCGGACGCAGACCTGAATGCGATACATTGCGATCGAGCCGTTCCTTGGACGTACTCAGGCTTACCGGGTAGAAGAGATTACTGAGGCGGTCTTGGCCGTGATCAGAGGCGATCGGTCGTGATGCGGCCCTGACCGCCCGACTGATTCGGCCCAAATGAGCGAACTGAGCCTGAAATCGGCCGTTGTGCCCTTTTTCTACCGATAGAAAATTCTTCAGCGAAAACATAGAGTTAAGAGAGGGCGGTGCTGATCCGCTGTGGACACCCAGCGTGTCGTGCTTGCAGCGACAACCGTTTCAAGGCCAAAGATTCTTTGTCGCCCAGATGGTCCACAAGATTTTTTCTTGCTGAGAGGACCGTTCCAGATGGCCGACACTCCCAAACTTCCCGCGCCTCGTCGAAAATCCCAGGCGCTTCACACGGTCCAGTTCCGTTCGAAATGGATCGAAGGCGCCGCGTCCGGTCATGGCATATACATACTACCGATCGTGACCCTGATCGTTGCGCTGATCGTGGTCAGCGTCCCGGTTATCATTTGGCGCTGGTGACGGGGTGGTCTGTCAATCGACCGCACGCCAATCCGCAGATTTGCCTACACCAAAAAGTTGACCCGACTGCCGATATAGCGGCTAAATCATTGAATTTGTGCAACTTAAAAGGCCTTGAAGGTGATGATCGTGTGCGTATCCGCGATCTCGGGGATCGACTGCACCTTCTCGGCGACGAAATGGCCGATATCGACATCGGCGCCGACATGGAACTTGGCGAGAATGTCGTAATTGCCGGCGGTGGAGTAGATTTCCGAAGCGATCTCGCGATCGGCGAGCTCGCTGGCGACCTCATAGGTCTTGCCCAGCTTGCACTTGATCTCGACGAAGAAGGTCTGCATCGCGGGCTCCGGAGTTGCGCGCTCCTCGATAAGGCCTGTGGTCCTGCAAGATCAAGCGCCGGCGAGCGCGGCGATCCTGCGGCTCATGCCGCTCTCCGGATCGGTGAGCCCGGCGATGACGGTGAAATGATTGGCGCCCGCGATCTCCTCATAGCGGGTCTGCGCGCCGCCCAGCCCCCAGACATCGACGATCCGCCGGCTCTGCTTCAGGTATTCCTCGCTCTCGGCCCCGCCGACCACCGCATCCATCACCAGCCGCGCCGGCGCCGGCCAGAAGAGTGGGCTCTGCTCCTCCGCCTCCTCGAAGCTCAGCCCGAGGGCGGTGTTGACGCTGGTCTCGGTCAGCGGCTTCAGATTGTAGAGCCCGGAAATGCCATAGGCGGCGCGCACCAGATTCTCCGGCAGGTCCGGCGCCAGCGCCTTCCAATCGGTGGCCAGCAGGCAGGCGGCGAGGTGCCCCCCGGCGGAATGCCCGCAGGCGATGATCGGCAGCCGGTAGGCCCGCCACAGGAAGGCGGCGGCGCGGCGCATCTGCTCCACGATTGTGCCGACGGTGACCTGCGGGCAGAGATCGTAGCCCGCCACCGCCATCGGCACGCCGAGCGCCGTGACACCGCGTGCCATATGCGAGAAGAAGCCGGGATCCAGCGCCTGCCAATAGCCGCCATGGATGAACAGGACGATCGAATCGCCCTTCGCGGTCTCGGGCTTGAAGAGATCGAAGCGCTGGCGCTCGCCATGGCCGTAGACGACGCCGAATTCGGCCACCGCGCTCTGGCGGAAGGCGGCCGCATCGGCCTGCCAGCCGGCGATGATGCCGGGATGCTCCGGCACCCGCGCGCGGTTGTTGTACTCGGCTTCGTAGTCGGGCTTCATCCGCGGCTCTTGGGTTCGATCGGCTTGCAGGTGGCGTGCCGGCCCTGCTTCGCGCCGTGCCGCATCTTGCGACAAGCCTCGGTGCAGGTCGAGGCTTTTGACAGCGCGCGCCCCAGCGGCGACAAGGCGCCCCGCAGCGAAGAGCCCGATGGAGAGCGCCTTGGACAACCCGATTCTCGCCGAAGTGACGCGCGGTCCCGTGGTCGAATCTCGCCATCGCGGCGCGGCCATCGTCGTCGATGCCGAGGGGGCGGTGGTGCTGTCGCTGGGGGATGTGGCGCGCCCCGTCTTCCCGCGCTCCGCGGTGAAGGCGATCCAGGCGCTGCCGCTGCTGGAGAGCGGCGCCGCCGACCGATACGGGCTGAGCGAGGCCGAGATCGCGCTCGCCGTCTCCTCGCATTCGGGCGAGCCGCTCCACGCGGAAACCGCGCTCGGCATGCTGCGCAAGGCCGGCCGCGACGCCGGCTGCCTCGAATGCGGCGCGCATTGGCCGAGCAATGAGGCGGCCGCACGGGCGCTGGCGCGCTCGGGCGCCGAGCCGACCGCGCTGAACAATAATTGCTCGGGCAAGCATGCGGGCTTCATCTGCCTGTCCTGTTCGCTGGACGAGGACCCCGCCGGCTACGTCAAAGCAGAGCATGCGGTGCAGCGCGAGGTCCGCGGCGCGCTGGAGGCGGTCACGGGCGCCCCGCATGATCCCGCGCTGGCCGGGACCGATGGCTGCTCGATCCCGAGCTATGCCGTGCCGCTGCAGGCTTTGGCCCTGGGCTTCGCCCGCATCGGCACCGGCCACGGCCTTCCACCCGAACGCGCCCGCGCCGCGGCGCGCATCCGCCGGGCCGCCGCCGCCCACCCGTTCATGGTGGCCGGCACCGGCCGTTTCGACACCCGCGCCATGGAACTGCTGGGCGAGCGGCTGTTCATCAAGACCGGCGCGGAGGGGGTCTATTGCGGCGCTTTGCCGAAGCTCGGCTACGGCATCGCGCTGAAATGCGACGATGGCGCCGGGCGCGCCGCGGAGGTGGCGATGGCTGCGCTGATCGCGCGATTCCTGCCGATGAGCGAAGCGGAAACCGCGCAATTCGCGCCGCTGCGCGAAGTCGTGCTGAAGAACTGGAACGGCATCGAGGTCGGCCGGGTGCGAGCCGCCGCGCCCTGACGCAGCCGCCGCGGCCGGGCTCAGGACACCGCGTTGTTCTCGACCCTGACCCCGGCGGCCCGCACGTCCTGCCCGCGGGTCAGATCGCCGGTGACGCTCTTGCCGTATTCCGTGCCGACCACCGCGCCGCGCGCCGCCTCGCTGATGATGTTGTTGGCGATCAGGGCATTGCGCTCCTTCGGCACCAGCGAGACGGAAATGCCGATGCCGGTCTTGCGCACCACATTGCCGGTCGCGGCGAGGTTGCGCATCCCCCAGGACCAGCCCAGCGAGATCCCGATATCGCTGGCCCCCTCGATGACGTTGCCGGTCACGGCCGCCTCGGCCTCGACATGCACGCCGATGCCGCCGACCGGCTCCTTGCCCTTGGGCGCGAAGCCGCGCTGCGCATTGCGGATGATGTTGTTGGCGAAGACGCTGAGGCGCCCGCCATGGTCGAGATTGGTGATGTTGGCGCCCTGGGCGCAATCCTCCACCAGATTATTGGCGATGATCGCGCCCTCGAAGGCGAATTCCGAATAGAGCGCGGTCTCGCCGCAGCGCCTCCCCTGATTGCCCAGGATCTGCACGGCGGAGCCCGAATTGTTGCGGATGAAGGTCAGCGCGCAATCCCGCAGGCTGTTCCCTTCGATGATCACCCCCCCGGCCTTGAACAGGCTGATGCCGTTGCCGTTGGGGCCGTCGCCGCCGGCATCCGACCGGATGCGGTGGATGTGGTTGCCGCGGATCAGCGACTGATCGTCGCCTTGCTGGCTGCGCCAGAGCTGGATGCCGTTGTTGCCGCAATCCTGGACATGGTTCTGCTCGATCGAGAGCCCGCGCGAATCCAGCGAGAACAGCGCCGATTCGCGCAGGCTGCGGAAGCGATTGCGGTCGATCCGCGCGGCGCTGCGCGCCAGCATCAGGCCGATCGCGCCGGCATTGGCGAAGTCGCAGCCGGTCACCGCCGCCTCCAGCACCTCCTCGAAGGCCACCAGCCCGGTCCGCTGCGCCACCTTGATGTCGAGGCCGTCCAGGCCGAGCCCCTCGATCCCGCAGCGCCGGATGCGGCGCGCCAGCAGCATCGGGCCGGGTTGCGCGGCGACGAACTGCGTCGCTCCGGGCACGCCGACGAGCCGCGCCCCCTCCGGCAGCACGACCTGGCTGATGCGGTAGCGCCCCGGGGCGACGAGGAGCGGCGCATTGCGCCTGGCGGCTTCAGCGAGCCCTGCCTGCAATTGCCGCGACTGATCCTCCGAAGCGCCGGCGCGCAGCCCGAAATGCGCCGCTTCCAGCCCCAGACTGCCCAAAGCCGTGGCCGGCGCTGTTATCGGGGCCTGGGCCAGGCTGCGCCCCGCGGCCAGCATGGCCGTGCCAGAAAGAGCCGCAGACAGGACGAGGCGCCGGGACCAGACCATGAGAAACTCCGTTGCCGGAGCCGGGATCAAGGATCGTGCCGTCGCGTCTGTCCCATCCCGGCACGGTCGCCGCGCCCGCTGCGCGCCAGCCCGGCCGCGATCTCCACCAGCGCCCGCGCCAGCGGCTCGGCCCCCGGGCGAAATCCGGCGACGCGATCGGCCGGGCGCTGCCCGGGCTGCGGCCGGAGATAGGGCACGTGCACGAACAGCACCGGCACCCGCGCCGGTCCGAGCGCCTCCAGCGCCAGCGCATAGCTCGAATCGCAGAGATAGCGGCCGGCCGATGCGGAGAAGCTCGCGCGCAACCCCTCCTGCCGCAGCGCCCGCAAAGCGGGCTGGGGCGAAGCCGTGCTCCGCCGCGGCAGGTTCGGCGCCGCCACGCGCCGTCCCGGCGCCGCCCCTGCCGCATCCGGCAGCAGGCGGCTGGCATTGCCGCGTCCGAACAGCTCGACCCTGATGGCACGGGAGCGCGCCGCCACCCCCAGCATCAGCACCGCGCGCGGCCGCTTCTCGACCAGCGCCGCGCCAAGCCGCGGGAGCCCGCCGGCATAGCTCGTCGGCAGCACCAGCGCCTCGGCCGCCCAGCCGGCCCGTTTCAGGCGCTGCGCCACGGCGCGGGCGAGGGTGGTCGTCGGGTTGACGCGCACCCGCGGAAACGGCCCGAAGCCGGTGACGAGGATCTCCACCGGCCGGCTCACAGCCCCAGGGCCCTGGCGATCCGGTCCGCCGCGACGGTGGCCGGCAGCCGCCCGGACGCCACCTCCGCCTCCAGCGCGGGGGCCAGCTGCTTCAATTGCGGATCATGCCGCAGCCTGGCCTGCATCCGTTCCTGCACCATCGCCCACATCCATTTCACATCCTGCCTGCGGCGCTTTTCCGTGATCAGGCCGCGGGCTTCGTGCCGGCTGCGGTGATCCTCGATCCTGGCCCAGAGCGCATCGAGCCCTGCGCCGGTCAGGCCGGACAGGGTGACGACGGGCGTTTGCCAGACCGGCGAAGCTGACGCGAGGATATGCAGCGCGGCCTGGTATTGCGCGGCGGCTGCTCTGGCCGCGCTCGCGCCGTCCCCATCCGCCTTGTTGACGGCGACGATGTCGGCGAGCTCGATGATGCCCTTCTTGATGCCCTGCAGCTCGTCGCCCGCATTGGGCAGCATCAGCACGAGAAACAGGTCGGTCAGCTCCGCCACCGCCGTTTCCGACTGGCCGACCCCGACCGTCTCGACCAGGATCACGTCGAAGCCCGCCGCTTCGCAGAGCAGCATGGTCTCGCGGGTCTTGGCCGCCACGCCGCCGAGCGTCCCGGAGGAGGGCGAGGGGCGGATGAAGGCGTGCGGATCCACCGCGAGCCGCGCCATCCTGGTCTTGTCGCCGAGGATCGAGCCGCCCGTCCGCGTCGAGGAGGGATCGACCGCCAGCACCGCCACCTGATGGCCTTGACCCGTGAGATGGCTGCCGAGCGCGTCGATCATCGTCGATTTGCCGACGCCCGGCACGCCGGTGATGCCGATGCGGATGGCCTTGCCGCCATGCGGCAGCAGCTCCTGCAGCAGCGCCAGCGCCTGGTCGCGATGGTCCGGCCGGCGCGATTCCACCAAGGTGATGCCGCGGGCGAGCGCCGCCCGCTCTCCCGCGAGGATGCGCTGCGCCAGCTCGCGCGGCGACGGGGTGGGTGCGGGCTGGGGCTCGTCCATCGCGCCTGCCTAGCAAGGGGAGGGGCGGGGCGACAAGGAGACGCGCGTCGATGACTGTGTCCGGCGCGCACTTGATCCTCCGGACCATCGGTGAGAGCAATCGCGGCATGCAGGGCCGCTCTCTCCCGATCCGTTTGCTTCTCGCGCTGGTGCTCGCCCCGCTGGCGCTCGGCGGCTGCGCCGGCGACATTCGCACGCTGGCCGTGACCAGCCACAATGCCGCCGACATCGCCGGGACGATCCGGGTCTTCGTCGCGACGACGCGCGAGCGGGCGGATGAGCCGCTCTATTTCAACGGCGAGCGCGGCCCCAGGCTGGCTTTCGCGAAGCTGGACGTCACTGTGCCGCGGGCCCACCGGCCGGGCGAGCTCGAATTGCCGAGCGTCGGCGGCACGGTCGATCCCGCCCGGCATTTCGCCGTCGCCGAGGTCGATCGGCTCGAGCTCGCGCCGGTGGTGGCGCAGGTGAAGCGCGAAATCCAGAAGCGGCCGGCCGCGGAGCGCGACGTCCTCGTCTTCGTCCATGGCTACAACACCAGCTTCGCCGACGCGGCCTTCCGCTTCGCCCAGATCGTCCATGATTCCGGCTTCAAGGGCGTGCCGGTGCTCTTCACCTGGCCCTCCCGCGGGCAATTGCTGGAATATCCCTATGATCGCGAGAGCGCCTTCTACTCCCGCGACTTCCTGGAGCTGAACCTGCGCGCGATCGCCAAGGATCTGGGCACCACGCGGATCGACGTGCTGGCCCATTCGATGGGCACGCTCTTGACGCTTGAGGCCGTGCGCCAGGCCTCGATCCGCGGCGACGGCAGTTTCGGAGGCAAGCTGCGCGACGTCATGCTGGCCGCGCCCGATGTCGATCTCGACGTGTTCCGCACGCAGATGCGCCAGATCAAGCGGCCGGTGACGGTGTTCGTCTCGGCCGACGACCGGGCGCTCGCCTTTTCCCGCCGCTTCGCCGGGGACAAGACCAGGCTCGGCGCCGTCTCGTCCAAGGACAGGGAGGTCGTCGCCGATCTCGAAAAGCTGGGCGCGACCATCATCGATCTCTCGGACGTCGCCAGCAGCGACCCTTTGAACCACGCGAAATTCGCCGCATCGCCCAAGGTCGTGCAACTGATCGGCCGCCGTCTGCGCGAGGACAAGGGCATCGCCACCCCGGGGCCGGGGCTCGGCGACAGGATCGGCGACATCGCCGGCGGGCTCGTCGGCACCGTCGGCTCCACCGTCGATCTCGTGGTCAGCACCCCCGCGAGCATCATCCGCCGCTGATGCGCCGCATTACGGCCGCGTTAGTCTGTCTTTAAGCGTGCTCTGGCCAATTCGGCCGAACCGTTTCATCCGGAATACGCTTGCCCATGCCAGTCTCCCGGCGCCAATTCTCCAGCCGCCTCGCATTGATGGCGGCCTTCCTGCCGCTCGGCCTGACCGCCTGCGCCTCGCCCGAGGCCGCGGTCTCGCCCTTCTCCGAGCCGACCCGCGCCGATGCCTCGGCGCTCGGCAAGGAGCCGCGCCTGCTGGTGATGACGACGCGCAAGCCCTCCGGCGGCGGCCAGCCCTGGTTCGGTCCGGAGCGCGGCTCCGGCCTGACCTTCGCCGAGGTCGCGCTGTCCCCGCCCGGCCGCGGCATTTCCGGCCAGGTCTCCTCGGTGATCAATGGCGATTGGGCGGTGCTCGGGCTCAACCGGCGCAATTCGAGCAATGCCGCCGAGAGCTTCTCGCAGGCCGCCACCGGCCGCGACGTGCTGCTCTACGTCCATGGCTATAACGAGACCTTCGAATCGGCCGCGCGCAGCGCCGGGCAATTGTCGCATGCGCTGGAGTTCCAGGGGCGGACGGCGCTGTTCACCTGGCCCTCGGGCGGCAAGCTCTTCGACTATGGCTATGATCGCGAGAGCGCCCTGTGGTCGCGCGACGGCTTCGTCCAGGCCCTGCGCGCTTTGGTCAACAACCCGACCGTCGGCCGCATCCATATCGTCGCCCATTCCATGGGCACCTTCCTGACCTTGGAGGCGCTGCGCGAGCTGCGCAGCGAGACCGACGTCTCGGCCCGGATCGGCGCCGTGGTCTTCGCCTCGCCGGACATCGATATCGACGCCTTCGAGCAGACGGTGTCGAAGCTCGGCTCGCTGGCCCAGCGCATGACGCTGATCATCGATCCCGGCGATCGCGCGCTGGCGATTTCCGCCCGCATCGCAGGCGGCGTCGCGCGGGCCGGCGCGGCCGAGCGCGCCAGGCTGGAAAAGCTCGGCGTGCGCGTCGCCGACACCTCGGGCCGCGGCTGGAGCATGCTGCGGCACGACCTCTTCCTTTCCGACGGCGAAGTGACGATGGTGGTCAGGCGCGCGATGGACCGCGTCAAGAGCTGAGGCGCCGGCCGAGGCCACGGTCCATCCGCCTGCGAGGGAGGTGGTCATGGCGGTCAGGCTCGTCGGATTGGCGCTGGTGATGGGGCTGGCCTCGTCCTCCGTGACGCTGGCGCATGATCTGCGCCCGTTCCAGGAGGTCGGCCGCAGCCATGTGCTGCACGAAGACGTCTCGCCCGCCGGCACCGAGACCATCAACATCGAGACCTATGTGCCGCAGGCCTGCGCCGCCAAGCCCTGCCGGCTGGTGATCTCGATGCATGGGCTGCTGCGCAACGCCGAGGCGGCGCGCGACAACTGGATCGAGGCGGCGGATCGCTACGGCCTGCTGGTCGCCGCACCGCATTTCGACAAGGAGCGCTTCCCCACCCGCCTCTACCAGCAGGGCGGGGTGAGGGGCGAGCCGGACCGCTCCCGCTGGATCTACGCGACGATCGAGCGATTCTTCGACGTGGCTCTCGGGAGCGGGCGTGTCGAGGGCACCGGCTACGTCCTGTTCGGCCATTCCGCCGGTGCGCAATTCGTGCACCGTATGGCGATCCTGATGCCGGAGGCGCGGTTCACCACCGCGATCAGCGCCAATGCCGGCTTCTACACCCTGCCCGTCGGCAAGGCGGCGGCCGGCGGCTTCTCCTATCCCTATTCGCTCGACGGGACGCCGGCGACCGAGGCGTCGGCGAAGCTGGCTTTGGCCAAGCCGCTCCTCGTCATGCTGGGCGAACGCGACAACGACCCGGACCATGAACAGCTGAACAAATCGAAGGGTGCCGAGGCACAGGGCGCCAGCCGGCTCGATCGCGGCCGGCATTTCATGGCCGTCGCCCGCGCCGAGGCCCAGCGCCTGGGCGTGGCGAGCCCCTGGCGCGAGATTCTGGTGCCCGACACGGCGCATGAGCAGCGCAAGATGGCGAATGCGGCGGCGCAGGCGCTGTTCGAGGCGAAATAGCCGGCTCCAGCCGCGCGGGAGGCGGTCTCACAGGGGCGGCAAGCCGTTGCGCTTCTTGATCGTGGCGAGCGCGAAATTCGACTCGACCGACTGGATGCATTTCAGCCGCGTCACCTTCTGCTTCAGGAAGCGCTCATATCCTTCGATGCCGTCGGTCAGCACCCGCAGCAGATAATCCTGCGAGCCGGTCATCAGATAGCATTCGCCGACCTCGCTCCAGCTCTCCACCGCCTTCTCGAATTCGGCGATGTTCTCCTGCGTCTGCTGCGAGAGCCGCACCGAGACGAAGACGCTGAAGGGCAGCCCATAGGCCTTGGCGTCGACGATCGCGGCATAGCCCTGGATCACGCCGCTATCCTCCAGCCGCTTCAGCCGCCTGAGGCAGGGCGTCGGCGACAGCCCGACCTTCTCCGACAGCTCCTGATTGGTGATGCGGCCATGCTCCTGGAGGACGGCCAGGATCCGGCGATCGGTGCTGTCGAGCATGGGATGCTCCTCTCCCGTTCAAATTTGGCAGAAACCTGCTGAAATCTGTCTGTAGAGAGCCGTAAGCATCCAAGCAATCGCGGCGCATCCCTCCTATCTTGAACGCATCGCAGCCGGTTCCCCGCCAGGGGGGCCGCAGCCTCTCTTCACCGACCGCGAGGGCGCCATGAGCCAGGACGATTATCACAAGGATCGCATCGCCAACCGCAAGCTGCATCCGGAAACGCTGATGATGGGCTTCGGCTATTCGCCGGCGATGTCGGAAGGCTCGCTGAAGCCGCCGATCTTCCTGACCTCGACCTTCGTTTTCGAGAATGCCCAGCAGGGCAAGGACTTCTTCGACCTCACCTCGGGCCGCCGCCAGCCGAAGCCGGGTGAGAAATCGGGGCTCGTCTATTCCCGCTTCAACCACCCCAATATGGAGATCCTGGAGGATCGGCTCGCCATCTGGGACGAGGCCGAGCGCTGCGCCGTCTTCGCGAGCGGCATGGCCGCCATCGCCACCACCTGCTTCGCCTTCCTGCGGCCCGGCGACAGCATCATTCACTCCCGCCCGCTCTATGGCGGCAGCGAGACCCTGCTGAAGAACCAGATGGGCGCCTTCGGCGTCAACGCCTTCGGCTTCACCAACGGCCTCGACATCGCGCAGATGCGCGAGACGGCGAAGGCCGCGGCCGCCAAGGGGCGCGTCGGCATGATCCTGGTCGAGACGCCGGCCAACCCCACCAACGGCCTGGTCGATCTCGAAGCCTGCAAGCAGATCGCCGACGAGCTCGCGGCGTCGCAGGGTCATCGTCCGCCGGTGGTGGTCGACAACACGATGCTCGGCCCGAAATACCAGAAGCCGCTGAAGCAGGGCGCCGATCTCTCGCTGCTCTCGCTGACCAAATATGTCGGCGGGCATTCCGACCTCGTCGGCGGTTCGATCAGCGGCTCGGACGCGCTGGTGCGGCAGGTCAAGAGCTGGCGCGGTTCGCTCGGCACGCAGCTCGATCCGAATTCCTGCTGGATGCTGATGCGCTCGCTCGAGACGCTCGACATCCGCATGAGCCGCGCCAACGAGAACGCCAGGCTGGTCGCCGACTACCTCGCCTCCCATCCCAAGATCGCGCGGGTGCATTATCTCGGCAATCTCGCGGAGGATGATCCGCGCAAGGCGGTGTTCGACCGGCAATGCTCGGCCGCCGGCTCGACCTTCGCCTTCGACGTGGTCGGCGGCGAGAAGGAGGCTTTCGCCCTGCTCGACAATCTGCAGATCATGAAGCTCGCGGTCTCGCTCGGCGGAACCGAAACCCTGGTGTCCCACCCCGCCGCGATGACCCATTCCGGCGTCGCCCGGGAATTGCGCGAGGAGATCGGCCTGACCGACGCGCTGATCCGCATTTCCGTCGGCATCGAGAATATCGAGGATCTGATCTCGGATCTGGCGCAGGCGCTCGAAGCGGTCTGATCCGCGCGGCGGAGGGCGCTCGGGCGGCGCGATCCAGCCGGCCATCCTCCGCCACATCTCCCGCCGGCGCATGGCGCGGCGGCGGGCGATGTGTCGCGCAGCCGGCCGCTAGACCCCGATCCGCCCCCAGCCCGGCAGCTTCAGCGCCGGCTGGCGCAGATCGAGCCCGGCCACGAGCCCCAGCAGGTTGATCTCGACACCCTCGACCCAGCCGAGCGTGATGCCGGCGACACCGAAGGCCGTGGCCTGGATCCCGGTGCGGCTCGGCGTCAGCCCCGCATAGAGCCCGTCCTCTCGCCAATCCTTGCCGATCGCGGTCGGCGGCAGCGCCTGGGCGAGGTCGGGCACCTGCGCCAGCACATGCTGGACGAAGCTGTTGGAGTTGGGCCCGGGCCAGGCGAGATAGGTTCCCGGCTTTGCATGGGGATAGCTCTGCACCGCCGCCCTGACTTGCGGGATCAGCCGCTCGGCGACCTCGCCCCGCAGCTCCGTCACCAGCTCGGGATCATTGCCGAACCAGCGCCCATCGGCCTCGCGATGGTTGACGCGGACGGGGGTGCCCCAGCCGACCACGTCGAAGCGGGTATAGGCGCTGGCGTTGCGTTCCTTCACCACCACCCAGGAATGATGTGCGAAGACACCGCGCCAGCGGCCGACCCGCGCCGCGAAGACATGCACCGTCGCCTCGGGCTCGGTCGCGGCGGCGGGCAGGAGTTTCGCGCTCGACCAATCGGCCCGCCGCCAATCCTCGGCGAGCGGCCGATACAGCCACCAGGCCGCATGCGTCGCCAGAGGCAGGAGGAAGAGCAGCGCGAAGACGAGCAGGAATGAGCGCAGGATCAGCATCACGCGACGATATGGACGCCGGGCCGGCGCCCGCAAGGGCCGCGGGGCTGCGACGGCCGGCCGCGCCCGGTCACAATCGTGTTGAGGCGCAGGCGCAAACTGTTAGTTTCGCTCCGAGCCGCGGCGGCAGGGCGGTCGCGGCCACCCCCTTCAGGGCGAGACGGGAGTCGAGACGAGATGATGGCAGGCGCATGGGTGAGGAGCGTGTGTTCCGGCGTGGCGATGGGGCTCGCGCTGCTGGCAGGCGGTGCCGCCGCTGCCCAGGGCAAGGAACTGCGCATCTACAACTGGTCGGATTACGTCGATCCGGAGGTGCTGGACGCCTTCAAGAAGGAAACCGGCATCACGGTGGTCTACGACACTTTCGACCAGATGGAGACCGTCGAGACCAAGCTCCTGGCGGGCCGCACGGGCTATGACCTGATCGTGGTCACCGCCTCCTTCCTGCCGCGCCACATCCCGCTCGGTCTCTACGCCCCGATCGACCGCGACAAGATCCCGAACCTCAAACATGTCTGGCCGGAGATCCAGGGCCGCCTCGCCAAATACGATCCCGGCAACCGGCATGCCGTCAACTACATGTGGGGCACGACCGGCATCGGCTACAACGTCGCCAAGATCAAGGAGCGGCTCGGCCCCGACGCGGTGATCGACAGCTGGAAGATCCTGTTCGATCCCGAGCAGTTGAAGAAGCTCTCCAATTGCGGCGTGCACGTGCTGGACGCGGTCGAGGAGATGTTCCCCGCCGCCTTGCGCCATCTCGGCCTGAACCCGGATTCCAAGGCCGAGGCCGATCTCAACAAAGCGGCCGAACTGCTGCGCAAGATGCGCCCGCACATCCAGAAATTCCATTCCTCGGAATATATCAACGCGCTCGCCAATGGCGATATCTGCCTCGCTGTCGGCTATTCCGGCGATGTGCTGCAAGCGAAGAAGCGGGCGGAGGAGGCCAAGAACAAGGTCGAGATCGCCTATGCCATCCCGAAGGAGGGGGCGCTGATGTGGTTCGACTCCTTCGTCATCCCGAAGGATGCGGGCAATCCCGAAGCGGCGTTGGCCTTCATCGACTTCGTCAATCGCCCGGCGATGGCGGCGAAGAATTCCGACTTCATCCAATACGCCAACGGCAATCTCGCCTCGAAGGAGCTGCTGTCCCAGAGCGTGCGCGACAATCCGGGGATCTACCCCTCGGATGCGGTGATGGGCCGGCTCTACACCATCACCCCCTATGACCAGAAGGCACAGAGGCTGGTCAACCGGCTCTGGACCCGCGTCAAATCCGGCAAATGAGCGAGCCGAACAGGGCGCGGCCGGCCCCGGACGCGCCGCGCCGGGTGTCGCCGGGCAGCGTGCGCCGCGCCTTCCAGCCCTGGAACGAGCCGCAGGCCCGGCCGATCGTCGAGTTCCGGCAGGTGGTCAAGCGCTTCGGCGCTGTGACGGCGGTCGACCATGTCTCCCTCGCGCTCTATCCGCGCGAGTTCTTCGCGCTGCTCGGCGCCTCCGGCTGCGGCAAGACCACGCTGATGCGGATGCTGGCCGGGTTCGAGACGCCCGATGCAGGCGAGATCCTGCTCGACGGCGTCGACATCACGGCGGTGCCGGCGCATCTGCGCCCGGTCAACATGATGTTCCAGTCCTATGCGCTGTTCCCGCATCTCAGCGTCGCCGACAACATCGCCTATGGGCTGAAGCGCGAGGGGCTGCCGAGGCCGGAGATCGCCCGCCGGGTCGAGGAGATGCTGGCGCTGGTCAAGCTCGAGGGCTTGGGCCGCCGCAAGCCCGACCAGCTCTCCGGCGGGCAGCGGCAGCGTGTCGCGCTCGCCCGCTCCCTCGCCAAGCGGCCGAAGCTGCTCCTGCTGGACGAGCCGATGGCGGCGCTGGACCGCAAGCTGCGCGAGGCGACGCAATTCGAGCTGATGGATCTGCAGAGCGAACTCGGCACGACCTTCATGGTGGTGACGCATGATCAGGACGAGGCCATGACCATGGCCGACCGGATGGCGGTGATGGAACGCGGCCGCCTGCTCCAGATCGCGCCGCCGGACCTGATCTACGAGGCGCCGGCCAACCGCTACGTCGCCGAATTCGTCGGCGACATCAATGTGTTCGAGGCCCGGATCCGGGCCGTCGAGGGCGAGCTGGTCAGCGCCGACGCGCCGCTGATCGGCGCGATCGCCTTCGACGAGGAGGCCGTGCGGCTCGCCGCGGGCGAGAGCGTCGCCATCGGCCTGCGGCCCGAAAAGATCATGCTGAGCCATGAGGAGCCGCCCCAGCCGGTCAACAAGGTCCGCGGCGAGATCTGGGATATCGGCTATCTCGGCGACATGACCATGGTCCAGGTGATGATCGGCGGCGATGCGGGCCGGCTGTTGAAGGTCTCGCTGACCAACAGCACCCGCCGGATCGCCAGGCCCTTCGCCTGGGAGGATGAGGTCTGGCTGTCCTGGGACGTCGAGGCCGGGCTGGTCCTGCCGCCATGAGCCGTTCCGCCGGCGCGGCGAGGCGCGTCCTCGTCGCCATTCCCTATCTCTGGCTGGGGCTGTTCTTCCTGCTCCCCTTCGCCATCGTGCTGCGCATGGCGCTTTCGGACGCGGCCACCGCCTTGCCGCCTTACGCGCCGCATTTCGAGGGGCCGGGCCAGCTCGGGGCGTTTCTGGCGGCGCTGGATCTCGAGAATCTGCAGCTGCTGTTCGCCGATGCGCTGTACTGGCAGAGCTACCTCACCTCGCTGCGGATCGCCGCGCTGACGACGCTAAGCGCGCTCATGATCGGCTATCCCCTGGCCTATGCGATGGCCGCCGCGCCGCGACGCTGGCAGGGCCTGCTGGTGCTGCTCGTCATCCTGCCCTTCTGGACCTCCTTCCTGATCCGGGTCTACGCCTGGGCGGGGATCTTGCGACCGGACGGCCTGCTCGACGCCGCCTTGATGGGGCTCGGCCTGACGAGCGAGCCGCTGCGCCTGCTCAACACCGAGGCGGCCGTGCTGATCGGCATGGTCTATTCCTATCTGCCCTTCATGGTGCTGCCGCTCTACGCGACGCTGCAGAAGCTCGACCCGTCTTTGCTGGAAGCGGCCGCCGATCTCGGCGCCACCCCCGCCGCGGCCTTCCGGACCGTGACGCTGCCCCTGTCGCTGCCCGGCATCCTGGCCGGCGCGGCGCTGGTCTTCATTCCCGCCATCGGCGAATTCGTCATTCCCGATCTGCTGGGCGGGCCGGAAACCGGGATGATCGGCAAGGTGCTGTGGACGGAGTTCTTCTCCAATCGCGACTGGCCCCTCGCCTCGGCGGTGGCGATCGTCCTGCTGCTCGTGCTGGTCCTGCCGCTGGCTCTGCTGCAGCGGTGGCAGATGGCGCGCGCCGGCCGCGCCGGAGACGGGCCATGAGGCGGCTCGGCCCGGGCCTGCTGCTGGCGCTGATCGCCGGTTTCGCCTTTCTCTATCTGCCGATCGTGGCGCTGATCGCCTATTCCTTCAACGCCTCGCGGCTGGTCACCGTCTGGGGCGGCTTCTCCACCCGCTGGTATCACGCCCTGCTCGACAACCAGCCCTTGCTCGATGCCGCCTGGCTCAGCATCCGCCTGGCGCTGGTCTCGGCGACGCTCGCCACCTGCCTCGGCACGCTGGCGGCGCTGGCACTGGCGCGATATGGCCGGTTCCGCGGGCGGACGCTTTTCTCCGCCATGGTGGTGGCGCCGCTGGTCATGCCGGAGGTCATCACCGGCCTGTCGCTGCTCTTGCTGTTCGTGGCCGCCGATGTCGAGCGCGGCTTCTGGACCGTCACCATCGCCCATGCCACGCTCGGTCTCGGCTTCGCCTGCATCGTGGTTCAGGCCAGGCTGGTCGGCTTCGAGCGGTCGCTGGAGGAGGCGGCGCAGGATCTCGGCGCGACCCCGCTGGTGACCTTCGCCACCGTGACGCTGCCGCTGATCTGGCCCTCGGTGGCGGCCGCCTGGATGCTCGCCTTCACCCTCTCGCTGGACGATCTCGTCATCGCCAGCTTCACCAGCGGCCCTGGCGCGACCACCCTGCCGATGCGGCTCTATTCGGCGGTCCGCCTCGGTGTCTCGCCGGAGATCAACGCCGCCTGCACGATCATGATCGCGGCCGTCGCCGTGGCGGTGATCGCCTCCTCGCTGCTGCTGAAGCGGCAGCGCCTGGCCGCGGGATAAACGCCGGCTGAATACCCGCCTCAACCGCCATTCAGCCGCATCATGCGACGGTCCTGATCAGGGCGGGGATGACCTCCGCCCGCCAACAGGACCTAACCCATGTCCCGCATCAGCCTCACCACCAGCCTGACCACCCTCGTCATCGGCGCGGCAGCGCTGGCGGGATCGAGCCTCATGAGCGCAGCCCCGGCCGCGGCCTGGGACGGCCGTCCGGGCCCCGGCTTCGAGCGCGGCCACGTCTTCCGCCCGGCTCCGCCCGTCCATCACGGCTATTGGGGCCATCGTCACTGGCGCCGCCATCATGACGGCTACGGCTTCCGTGCGCCGCCGCCGCCGCGCTATGGCTACGGCTATGGCGGCTGGCGCTGACGGCGGCGCCGGGGGGAGGCGGGGCCGCGCCGGCGCGCACCCGCCTCCGCTATTCCGCGGCGCTGCGCTGGGCATAGCCCAGCCGCTGGTTCAGCTCGATCAGCAGCTTCTCGGCGGCGTCGGCGATCACCGTTCCCGGCGGGAAGATGGCGCTGGCGCCGGCCTGGATCAGCGTGTCGAAATCCTGGGGCGGGATCACGCCGCCCACGACGATCATGATCTCCGGCCGGCCCGCTTCCGCCAGAGCCTGCCTGAGCTCCGGCACCAGTGTCAGATGCCCCGCCGCGAGCGACGAGACCCCGACGATATGGACGTCGTTCTCCACCGCCTGCCGCGCCGCCTCGCCCGGTGTCGCGAAGAGCGGCCCGATATCGACGTCGAAGCCGAGATCGGCGAAGGCCGAGGCGATGACCTTCTGGCCGCGATCATGGCCGTCCTGGCCCATTTTCGCGACGAGGATGCGCGGGCGGCGCCCATCCGCCTCCTCGAACGCCTCGGTCATCATCTGCACGCGCGTGACGGCAGGGTTCATGGTGCCGACCTCCCGCTTGTAGACGCCGGAGATCGATTTGATCTCGGCGCGATGGCGGCCGAAGACCTGCTCCATCGCCATGGAAATCTCGCCGACCGTCGCCTTGGCGCGGGCGGCCTTGACCGCCAGGTCGAGCAGATTGGCGTCTCCCGCCGCGCCCTGCGTCAGCGCGGTCAGCGCCGCCTGAACATCGGCCTCGCTGCGTTCGGCGCGCAGCCGGCGCAGCTTGTCGAGCTGCTGCGCCCGGACCGAGGCGTTGTCGACCTTGAGCACGTCGATGCTGGCCTCGTTCTCCGGCTTGTAGAGATTGACGCCGATGATCGCCTGCTGGCCGCCATCGATCCGCGCCTGCGTCTTGGCCGCCGCTTCCTCGATGCGCAGCTTCGGGATGCCGGCCTCGATCGCTTTGGCCATGCCGCCCAGCGCCTCGACCTCCTGGATATGCGCCCAGGCCTTGGCGGCGAGCTCCGCCGTCAGCCGCTCGACGTAATAGGAGCCGCCCCAGGGATCGATGATGCGGCTGGTGCCGCTCTCTTGCTGCAGCAGGATCTGCGTGTTGCGGGCGATGCGAGCCGAGAAATCGGTGGGCAGCGCCAGCGCCTCGTCGAGCGCGTTGGTATGCAGCGACTGGGTATGGCCCTGCGTCGCCGCCATCGCCTCGATCATCGTGCGCGGCACGTTGTTGAACACGTCCTGCGCCGTCAACGACCAGCCGGAGGTCTGGCAATGGGTGCGCAGCGGCAGGGATTTCTCGTTCTGCGCGCCGAAATCCTTGACGAGCCTCGCCCAGATCAGCCGCGCCGCCCTGAGCTTCGCCACCTCCATGAAGAAATTCATGCCGATGGCCCAGAAGAAGGAGAGGCGCGGCGCGAAGGCGTCGACGCCCAGCCCCGCCCGCTGGCCGGCGCGGATATATTCCACCCCGTCCGCGAGCGTGTAGCCGAGCTCCAGATCCTGCGTCGCTCCCGCTTCCTGCATGTGGTAGCCGGAAATCGAGATCGAGTTGAATTTCGGCATATTGGCCGAGGTGTAGGAGAAGATGTCGCCGATGATCCGCATCGAAGGGGCGGGCGGGTAGATATAGGTGTTGCGGACCATGAACTCCTTGAGGATGTCGTTCTGGATGGTCCCCGACAGCTTCGCCGCCGGCACGCCCTGCTCCTCCGCCGCCACGATGAACAGCGCCAGGACCGGCAGCACCGCGCCGTTCATGGTCATCGAGACGCTCATCTGGTCGAGCGGGATGCCGGAGAACAGCGTGCGCATGTCGTAGATCGAATCGATCGCGACACCCGCCATGCCGACATCGCCGCCGACGCGCGGATGGTCGCTGTCATAGCCGCGATGCGTCGCGAGATCGAAGGCTACCGACAGGCCCTTCTGCCCCGCCGCCAGATTGCGCCGGTAGAAGGCGTTTGAATCCTCCGCCGTGGAGAAGCCGGCATATTGCCGGATGGTCCAGGGCTGGTTGACATACATGGTCGGGTAGGGGCCGCGCAGATAGGGCGCGATGCCGGGAAGCGTCGCGACGAAGGGCAGCCCCTCGCGATCTTCGGCCGTGTAGAGCGGCTTGACCGGAATGCCTTCCGGCGTCTGCCACGGCTCGGCCGGGATCGGCGCGCTGCCGGAGGCCGGCGGGCTGTAGGAGAGCGTCGCGAAATCCGGGATGGTCGTCATCTGGAAACCCCCTCCGGCCTGTCCCACCAATGATGGAAATGATGCACCGGCCCGTGCCCGTGGCCAACCTTCACCGAATCGGCGGCGGCGATCGCGGCGGTGATGTAGGTCTTGGCATGGCCGACCGCCTCCGGCAGGGCGAGGCCGCGGGCGAGCCCGGCCGTGATCGCCGATGACAGGGTGCAGCCCGTGCCATGGGTGTTGAGCGTGTCGTGGCGGGGCGCGGTGAAGCGCTGGCGCTGCCCGCCTGCGAGCAGCAGAAGGTCGCTGCTGGTCTCGCCGGCTCCATGCCCGCCCTTGACCAGCACATTGGCCGCGCCGAGCGCCGCCAGCCCCTCCGCCTGTGCGGCCATGGCCGCCTCGGTCTCGGCTAGGCTGGTTTCCAGCAGCGCCGCCGCCTCCGGCAGGTTCGGTGTGACCAGCATCGCCAGCGGGAACAGCCTGCGGCGGATCGCGTCGACCGCGTCGTCCTCCAGGAGCTTGGCGCCCGAGGCCGCGACCATCACCGGATCGAGCACGATATTGGCGGCCCGATGCCGCTCCAGCCCGTCGGCGACCGCCTCGATCAGCTCGGCGGTGGCCAGCATGCCGATCTTCACCGCCGCCACGTCGAGATCGCCGAACACCGCATCCATCTGCGCCGTCACGAAGGAGGCGGGCACCGCATGGATGGCGCTGACGCCCCGCGTGTTCTGCGCGGTGAGCGCCACGATGACGCTGGCGCCGTAGACCTGATGCGCGGCGAAGGTCTTCAGATCGGCCTGGATGCCGGCGCCGCCGCTGGAATCCGAGCCAGCGATGGTCAAGGCGATGGGAGGGGAGGCGCTCACGCTGCTCTTTCCGGTCGAGATCAAGTCGGCTGGGCGATCGACAGTGCCCGCTCGAGCACCGCCACCGCGTCGCAGCCAGCATAGATGAATTCGCTGACGCCCGCCTCCCTCAGCCCGGCCTCGCTTTCGCCGGGGCGGCCCGCAAGCCAGATGTCGGCGCCGGCCTGCCGCAGCGCGCGCGCCACTTCAGCGCCTTCCGCGGCATAGGCCGCGTCGGTTCCGCACAGGCAGGCCAGCCGCGCGCCGGATGCGGTGAAGGCCGAAACCAGCGCGGCGCTGTCGGTGCCGTCGCCCGCCGCGAAACCGTCGCCCACGGGGGCTGCGATCCCGCCCGCCTCGAACAGATTGCGCGCGAAACCGGCCCGGGCCGTGAAGTCGGCGACGGGCCCGAGCGTCGCCAGGAAGACGCCGGGGCGCCCGCCGGGGCAGGCCTCCGCCTTGGCGCGCAAGGCCTCGAACGGCTCGGCCAGGCGGCGCGAGGGCAGGGCGAGCGGATTGTCCGTGGCCGGCGCGTTTCCGGCCGGCGCCGCATCAAGCAGCGTGACCGCGCCCTCCTGCAGGTTCGGATATTCGCTGGTGCCGGTGATCGGCTCGCGCCGCGTGGCGATGGCCTGCGCGCGCCTCTGCCAGGCCTCTTCCAGCTGCGCCTGCAAGGCCCCGCTCGCCAGGGCCGCGACGACGCCGGGCAGCCCGGACTGCGCCTGCCGCTCCAGCGCCTGCATCGCGGCCCAGCCCTGTTCGCAGAGCGCTTCCGTCAGCGCCTCGAACCCGCCCGATCCGGCCGCGGGGTCGGCGACCTTGGCGAGATGCGATTCTTCGAGCAGCACCAGCTGCGTATTGCGCGCGACCCGCCGGGCGAAGGCGTCAGGCAGGCCCAGCGCCGCCGTGAAGGGCAGCACGGTGAGGCTATCGGCCCCGCCGATGCCGGCCGAGAAGGTCGCCACCGTCGCGCGCAGCATGTTGACCCAGGGGTCGCGCCGGGTCAGCGAGCGCCAGGCCGTCTCCGCATGCAGCACCATGCTGCTCGGGGCGAGGCCGCAGGCCTCCTGGATCCGGGCCCAGAGCAGCCGTGCCGCCCGGAACTTGGCGATGGTCAGGAACTCGTCGGTATCGGCGACCATTAGGAAAGAGAGCGCGTCGCGGGCCTCGGCGAGCGAAAACCCCTCCGCCTCCAGCAGCCTGAGATAGGCGATGGCGGTCGCCATGGCGATGCCGAGCTCCTGCGCCTCGCTCGCGCCGGCCTCGTGGCATGGGCGCAGATCGACCGTGACGAAGGGGCCCCGGAAACCCTGCCGCTGCAACTGCCGGATCGTCTCCGCCAGCTGCCGTCCGCAGGCGTTCCACGAATGCGGCGCAGCCCCCGAGGCGGCGAAGCTGCCGATCGGATCCAGCCCGAAATCGATCTGCGTCCGGGCCGGCGCCAGCCGCCTCTCGGCGACCAGCTGCGCCAGGAGGAGCGCCTTCTCCGGTCCCTGCGGCAGCGGGTCGATCCGCAGCCGGATCAGCTCGAGCATCACCCCATCCAGCGCCCGGTCCAGCGCCGCGACGTCATCCGCCTGCAGCCCGTAGCCGCGGGCGGCCGGCGCCCCGGCGAAGCTCAGGGCCAGCGCATCCGCCCCGCCTTCGAGATCGGCCAGAGCGAGGTCGCGGGCATGGGCGGGATCGGGATGGTCGAGCCGGGCGGTGACGCGCCAGCGGCCCGTCTCCCCGCGCAGCTGCCGCGCCAACGGGGCCGCCGCCGGATAGAGCGGCTCGATGCGCAGGCCGTCGGCGCTGCGCGAGACCAGCCGCTTCTCGAAATCGCCGCCCTTCAGCACCTTATCGACCGCGGCCCGCCACTGCCCGAGCTCGGGGGTGGGGAAAGCCGCCATGAAGGGCAGGTCCGAGGCCGAGACCTCTGGGGCTGAGACCGTTGTCATGCGCGAAGATGCTCCCGGTGATCCCGCATTGTGCAGTCGCGGGCGGTTGATTGCCATGGGCAGCCATCGGGCGCCATGCCTACTTCGTCGCAACGCGATTACGCAAAACGACAATGCCGCCTCGCGGCGGCATCGAAGAGCCGATACGGGCGTCGATCTCAGACGAACTGGCCGAGCCCGGGGATGGCGCCGACGATCGCGCCCATCGTGTCCTCGCCGGCCTTCTCCCGGCCGACCGCGAACATCTCCTTGGAGACGGACTGGATCTGCCCCATCGACAGCCCCGCCGCCATCAGCTGGCCGCCGAGCGCCATCACGCCGCCGCCGCCGCCCATCATGCCGCCGACCATGCCCATCAGCCCGCCCTTGCCGCCATCGGCATTGTCCGCGAGCTCCTGGGCGCCGGGCAGGGCGGCCATCAGCTGGCCGATCTCGGCCGGGGGACCCTCCTTCTGCAGGAAGGCGAGGATGATGCCGATCGCCTTGCGGGCGGTGGCATCGTCGAGGCCGGATGCGGCCATGATGCGCGAGACGAGTTCTTCCATCGATTGTCACTCCCATTGGCGCTCTCGCGCGGTCGCGGCGGATAGTTCACATATTGACGATCCAAATCAAGTCTGCGCCGGACTTCCGCAAACTGGCGCCTTTCGCTACATCCTGTCCTCGCATTCTCGGCAATGGACAGGCGGACATGATGGCGGAAGACGGCACGATCCTGATCGGCAAGAGCTGGAAGCCTGAATCGCTCCTGCTGAAGCTCGCCAACCGCCACGGCCTCGTCACCGGCGCGACCGGCACCGGCAAGACCGTGACCCTGCAGGTGCTGGCGGAGGGCTTCGCCCGCCATGGCGTGCCGGTCTTCGCCGCCGATATCAAGGGCGATCTGTCGGGCATCGCGGCGCCGGGCGATTCCAAGCCGCCCTTCGTCAAGCGCGCCCAGGAGATCGGGGTGCCCTATGAGCCCGACCAGTTCACTACCGTGTTCTGGGACGTGTTCGGCGAGCAGGGCCACCCGGTGCGCGCCACCATCTCCGAAATGGGGCCGCTGCTGCTCTCTCGCCTGCTCGATCTCAACGACACGCAGGAGGGCGTGCTCAACATCGCCTTCCGCATCGCCGACGAGAACAAGATGCTGCTGCTCGATCTCAAGGATCTGCGCGCCGTTCTCGCGCATATCGCGGAGAACGCGGCTTCGCTGACGACGCAATACGGCAATGTCTCGGCGCAGTCGGTCGGGGCGATCCAGCGGCAATTGCTGGTGCTCGAGAACCAGAAGGGGCAGATGTTCTTCGGCGAGCCGGCGCTCGAGATCGGCGACCTGATGCGCACCGATCGCGACGGCCGCGGCGTCGTCAACATCATGGCCGCCGACAAGCTGATGGCCAATCCGCGGCTCTACGCCACCTTCCTGCTCTGGCTGCTGTCGGAGCTGTTCGAGCAATTGCCGGAGGTCGGGGATCTCGACAAGCCGAAGCTGGTCTTCTTCTTCGACGAGGCGCATCTGCTGTTCAACGGCGCCCCCAAAGTGCTGCTGACGGCGGTGGAACAGGTGGTGCGCCTGATCCGCTCCAAGGGCGTCGGCGTCTATTTCGTGACGCAGAACCCGCTCGACATTCCCGACACCGTGCTGGCGCAGCTCGGCAACCGCGTCCAGCACGCACTGCGCGCCTTCACCCCGCGGGACCAGAAGGCGGTGCGCGCGGCGGCCGAAACCTTCCGCCAGAACCCCAAATTCAAGACCGAGGAGGCGATCACGCAGCTCGCCGTCGGCGAGGCGCTGACCTCGACGCTCGAAGGCAAGGGCACGCCGACCATCGTCGAGCGCACGCTGATCGCGCCCGCCATGGCGCAGGTCGGGCCGATCACCCCCCAGCAGCGCCAGCAGGCGATCGACGCCTCGCCGCTCAAGGGCAAATACGAGACGATGATCGACCGCGACTCCGCCTATGAGATGCTGATGGAGCGCAAGGGGCTGAGGCCGGACGGCTCGCCGGTCGAGGCCGGCGCCGGCGGTGGCGGCATCATGGATACGATCGGCGGCTGGCTCGGCGGCGCGGCCGGCGGCGGCAAGCCGGCGACCGGGCCGGGCAGCCGCGGCGGGCGCGTGCCGCAGACGATGACGGAGAAGATCATCACCTCCGCCGCGCGCTCGGTGGCCTCCTCAGTCGGGCGCCAGATCGGCAATGCGATCCTGCGCGGCGTGCTGGGCTCGATGACCGGCAAACGCTGAGCCGGTCCTCGCGCCGGCGTGCCGCCTGGCCGCGAATGCCGCGGTCGCACATCGGCCATGCCTTGACCTGCCGCCGGGCGATGGCGGAGGGTCCGATACCGGGCCGCGGCTTTCGTTCGCCGCCGGCCCTCCTGCGGAAACGAGCATTCCATGACAAAGCTGCCTGCCATCCTCTCTCGCCTCGACGCCGATCTCGAAGCCTCGCTGGCGCGCCTGTCCTCCTGGCTCGAAATCCCCTCGATCTCGACCGATTCGGCCTATGCCGGGGATAGCCGCCGGGCGGCGGAATGGCTGGCGAAGGATCTGGAATCGCTGGGTTTCGAGGCGGCTCTGGCCGAGACGCCGGGCCATCCGATCGTGCTGGCCCACCGGCCGAAGCCGGGAGCGCCGCATGTGCTGTTCTACGGCCATTACGACGTGCAGCCCGTCGATCCGCTGAATCTCTGGGACTCCGAACCCTTCAAGCCGGTGGTCAAGGAGATCGCCCCCGGCCGCCGCGTCATCGTCGCCCGCGGCGCCTGCGACGATAAGGGCCAGGTCATGACCTTCATCGAGGCGCTGCGCGCCACCCTCGCCGAAACCGGCGACCTGCCGGTGGGCGTGACCGTGATGGTGGAGGGCGAGGAGGAATCGGGCTCGGTCAACCTGCCGGCCTTCGTGCGCGAGAATGCGGCGGCGCTGAAGGCCGATGTCGCTCTGGTCTGCGACACCGGCATGTGGGACCGCGAGACCCCGGCCATCACCGCCTCGCTGCGCGGCATGGTCTATCAGGAGGTCACCGTCACCTGCGCCGATCGCGATCTGCATTCCGGCCTGTTCGGCGGCGCCGCGGCGAATCCGATCCATGTGCTGGCGAAGATCGTCGCGCAGCTGCATGACGAGACCGGCCGCATCACCATCCCCGGCTTCTATGACGGCGTCGAGGAGCCGACCAACCAGCAGAAGGCCGATTGGGCCGACCTCAACCTCACCGAGGACGAGTTTTTGGGCCAGATCGGCCTGAAGCACTCGATCGGCGAGAAGGGGCGCATGCTGATCGAGCAGATCCAGTCGCGCCCGACCTGCGACGTCAACGGCATCTGGGGCGGCTATACCGGCGAGGGCACCAAGACCGTCATCGCCTCGCAGGCCTCGGCCAAGATCTCCTTCCGGCTCGTCGGCAAGCAGGATCCCCAGAAGATCGGCGAGGCCTTCCAGGCCTTCGTACGCGAGCGCCTGCCCGGCGACGTGACGGCGAGCTTCACCGCGCATGGCGCGTCGCCGGCCATCGCCGTGCCCGCGGAGTCCCCGGCGCTCGCCGCGGCGCGCGCTGCCCTGACCGAGGAATGGGGCCGCAAGGCCGTGACCATCGGCTCGGGCGGGTCTATCCCCGTGGTCGGCGATTTCAAGCGGCTGCTCGGCATCGACACGCTGCTGGTCGGCTTCGGCCTCGACGATGACCGCGTTCATTCGCCCAACGAGAAATACGACCTCTCCTCCTTCCACAAGGGTCAGCGCTCCTGGGCCCGGATCCTCGAGGCGCTGGGCGCGATGAAGGCCGGCCGATGAAATCGATCTGCGTCTTCTGCGGCTCCAATCCGGGCAGCGACCCCGTCTACGCCGCCGGCGCGCGCGCCATGGGTGCCGAGATCGCCCGGCGCGGCCTCGTCCTGGTCTATGGCGGCGGCGCCGTCGGGCTGATGGGCATCGTCGCCAATGCGGCGCTGGAGGCCGGCGGCGAGGTTCACGGCGTCATCCCCTATGCGCTGCGCCAGAAGGAGGTCGGCCATCACGGGCTGACGCGGCTCGAAGTGGTCGACACCATGCACACCCGCAAGGCGCGCATGGCCGAGCTGTCGGACGGTTTCGTCGCCATGCCGGGCGGCATCGGCACTTTCGAGGAGCTGTTCGAGATCTGGACCTGGGGCCAGCTCGGCATCCACGCCAAGCCGCTCGGCCTGCTCAACATCGCCGGTTTCTACGATCCGCTGGCGCAGTTTCTCGACGCGACCGTGGGCGCCGGCTTCCTCAAGGACCAGCACCGCGCCATGGCGATGACCGACACCGACCCGGCCGCGCTGCTCGACCGGATGGAGGCCTATGTGCCGGCGGCGGTCTATAAATGGGTGGAGAAGGAAGAGGTTTGAGGGGATTAGCTGAACGTCGCGTTCAAACGGATAGACGCTGCGCAAACTGGACTAGCAAATCCAAATCAGGCCTGCTTCAATCGTAGAATGGGCCAGCAAGATCAGAATTCCCCAGCGTCGACGCAGCACCCGATGCCAGAACTGATCGATATCCCGAGGCAACTTGTCGAGCCTTGGCTGCACCTGCAGTCGACGGACTATATCGACGTCCGTCTTACAAAGAGGGACATTGATAAATTCTTCTTTTCTGCGGTGAAGGGTTTGCAAGCTCAGGAAGAAACCCACAATTGTATTATTGCCTGGTCAAATGGTGATACCGCACAAGCGAACGAAGCACTGCTGCGCTCAAAGAGACTGCTTATCGAAAGCCAGAACGAAATACGCATGTTTCTAGCGGCCATCATGGCGGGGGCGGTTCATGGTAGCTGAGCCGGTGTCGACATCTGAGCTGGAAAGACTCTTAGGGTATTCAAGCGAGATTAGTGGACCATTCGGCCCCAGCCGCCCGGCAGGATCGCACGAATTAATGCGCGAAGGGGAGGCCACGGCAACCGCATCAGCTGTCGCGGGCCTCATAGATATCTTGAAGGGAAGCTCCTCAGAAGGCTGGGCGAGTGGGGAAGCTGAAACAATGGCCAGTCCAACGCGCGAAGAAATCGATGCTAAGCTTGCCGCTTCCGAGGCTCGCAGCGAGACTCGGTCAGTTCAACTGGAAAGCAAATTTGATCTTGTGCTCGCAAAAATCGCGGGTCTCGGCGAGAAAATGGATGACGTTCGCTCGGATAACCGTACGACACGATCCAATATCTGGGCGGTTTGTGCGGTTATAGTCGGTGTGATCGTCGGGACTGCGGCGCTTATCACGACCTTGGGGCCGTCTGCGTTCACGCTAGGGGCGCAAGTCAGGGACATGGTTCAAAAGGAGCTGCAGCTGGTTGCGCCTGCTAAAATCCCCTAACCCATGGGCTCGAACTTGCTCGAGCAGCGTAACATAGGAAAACAATCCTTGACAGCGTCACGCTGATCGGCTAGACATTCCTCACGCTCAAGAAATCTGACCTGAACCGCAGCCGCCGCGCTCTCCGCCGGCGGCTTTCGCATGTCCGGTCTGGGAGTTTTCAAACCCATGTCCGATGATGAGGATGACGCGCCGGCGCTGCCGGCCGGCAGGCGCGGCCGCATGCCGCCCGGGCGAAGGCTGGTCGTGAACAAGCTCTGGGCCGCCGCGCGGCGCCAGCTCTCGGCGCATGAAGCCCGGCTCGACCGGCTCGCGCCGGGAGCGGCCGCCGGCGAGAGCGAGGCCAAGGCGCTGGCGATCCTGGCGCGCACGGTCCGCGAATTGGTGGCGCTCGAAGCCTCGACATCCACGCAAGCGACGAAAGCCAGCGATGACCTCACCGCCGAAGCCGGCCTCGACCGGCTCGCCAGCCTGCGCGCCGAGCTGGCACGCCGCGTGGAGAGCCTTGCCGCCACGGCGGCGGATCCCGCTGCTGAAGGCGCTGCTGGAGCAGGCGAGCCCTGAGCTCCTGCTGCTGATCCAGAGCGAATTTCTGTTCTGGGCCCGTCCCGACCAGCTGCCGCCCGCTCATGCGGATTGGTCGGTCTGGCTGGTGATGGGCGGGCGCGGCGCCGGCAAGACGCGCACCGGCGCCGAATGGGTGAAGGGCATGGCGCTCGGCCTGCCGCCCTTCGCCGAGGCGCCGGCCGGACGCATCGCTCTGGTCGGCGAGACGCAGGGCCAGGTGCGCGACGTCATGATCGAGGGCGTTTCGGGGCTGATGGCGATCCATCATCGCTGGGAGCGGCCGAGCTGGTACCCGTCGCTGCGCAAGCTGGAATGGCGCAACGGCGCGGTGGCGCAGGTCTATTCGGCGGAGGATCCGGAAGGGCTGCGCGGCCCGCAATTCGCCGCCGCCTGGTCCGACGAGCTGGCGAAATGGCCCAATCCGGGGGAGTGCTGGGACATGCTGCAATTCGGTCTGCGGCTCGGCGACAGGCCGCGCCAGATCATCACCACCACGCCGCGCCCCGTGCCGCTGCTGAAACGCCTGCTCGGCGAGGCGCATGTCGCCGTCAGCCGGGCCTCGACCCATGCCAACAGCGCCAATCTCGCGGCCGACTTCATCCGCAGCATCGAGCGCAGCTATGGCGGCACCAGGCTCGGACGGCAGGAAATCGCGGGCGAGATGGTGGAGGAAAACGCCGATGCGCTCTGGACCCGCGCGATGATCGAGGCCTGCCGCGAGGCGGCCGCGCCGGGGCTGGCGCGGATCGTGGTGGCGGTCGATCCGCCGGCCTCCTCCTCGCGCCGGGCCGATGCCTGCGGCCTCGTCGTCGCCGGGCTCGATGCGCAAGGCATCGGCCATGTGCTGGAGGATGGCACGCTTTCCGGCGCGCGGCCGCAGGAATGGGCAGAGAAGGCGGTGGCTCTCTATCGCCGTCACGAGGCGGATGCGCTCGTCGTCGAGATCAACCAGGGCGGCGAGATGGCGACCAGCGTCATCCGCGAGGTCGATCCGGGGGTGCCGGTGACGCCGGTGCGGGCGACGCGCGGCAAATATCTGCGGGCCGAGCCGGTCGCGGCGCTCTACGCCCAGGGCCGCATCCGCCATGCCGGCTGCTTTCCGGCGCTGGAGGACGAGCTCTGCGATTTCGGGCCCGGCGGTCTCGGTTCCGGACGCTCGCCCGACAGGCTGGACGCGCTGGTCTGGGCGCTGACGCATCTGATGCTGTCGCAACGCGGCCGGCCACGCGTGCGCGGCCTCTAGAACCAGCGCGGCGGGACGGCCCTTTCGTCAATAGCGGGATCCATCATGATCAATCTTCTCCGCAACCTGCGCGGCCTCGCCGCGCCGGACCGGAAGCGCTCGCGCACCGGCCCTCTGATCGCTCTGCACGAATCCGGGCGGCCGGTCTGGACCCCGCGCGACTATGGCGCCCTGGCGCGGGAGGGCTATGAGCGCAACCCGGTCGCGCATCGCTGCATCAGGCTGATCGCCGAGGCGGCGGCGCAGACCCCGCTGATCGCCAAGCGCCAGGGGCGGGAGACGCCCGAGCATCCGGCGCTGGCGCTGATCGAGCGGCCCAATCCGCGTCAGGGCGGCATCGCCTTCCTGGAGGCGCTCTACGGCCATCTGCTCGTGGCCGGCAACGCCTATGTCGAGGCCGTCAGCGTCGGCGACGAGCCGCGCGAGCTCCATGCGCTGCGGCCGGACCGGATGCGCGTGGTGCCCGGACGGGACGGCTGGCCCGAGGCCTATGACTACACGGTCGGCGGCGACACCATGCGCTTCCGGCAGGGCGCGGCGACATTGCCGCCGATCCTGCATCTGACCCTGTTCCATCCCAGCGACGATCATTACGGCCTCTCGCCGATGGAGGCCGCGGCCTGCGCGCTCGACATCCACAACGCCGCGAGCGGTTGGCACAAGGCCCTGCTCGACAATGCGGCCAGGCCCTCCGGCGCGCTGGTCTATGACGGCCCCGAGGGTGCGAGCCTGACGGAGGCGCAATTCGCCAGGCTGAAGCAGGAGCTGGAGGAGAGTTTTCAGGGCGCGCGCAATGCCGGCCGGCCGCTGCTGCTGGAAGGCGGGCTCGACTGGAAGCCGCTGTCGCTGACGCCGGCCGAGCTCGATTTCGTCGCGGCCAAGGGCGTTTCGGCCCGGGAGATCGCGCTGGCCTTCGGCGTGCCGCCGCTGCTGCTCGGCCTGCAGGGCGACAATACCCACGCCAATTTCGCCGAGGCCAACCGCGCCTTCTGGCGCCAGACGGCGATCCCGCTGGTGCGGCGCAGCGCCCAGTCGCTGGCGCAATGGCTCGGCCCGGCCTTCGGCGACGGGCTGACGCTGGAGCCCGACATCGACGCCATCGAGGCCCTGGCGCAGGAGCGGGAATCGCTCTGGCGCAGGGTCGGCGGGGCGGACTTCCTCAGCGCCGACGAAAAGCGCGAAGCGGTCGGCTATGGCCGCCGCGATCCGGAGAAAGGGGCAACCTCATGAACGCCATCGAACAGATCATCACCGCCTTCGTCGGACGCGCCGATGTCGGCCATCTCGGCCTGCTGCTCTGGGCCTTCGCCGCCTCCTTCTTCGCAGCGCTCTCGCTGCGCGAGCTGACGGCGGCCAACCGGCGCTTCGACGATTTCGTCCGCGAGCTCAACCGCTTCAACGCCCGCCAGGAAGGAGAACAGTCATGACGCGTTCCGGCAAGAAGGGCCCCGCCGCACCGGTCCCGCAGGGGGGCAAGCGCGGGCAGGGCGCCGGCACCGGCCGCCCGCCGGCCTGCCGCGAGGTGTTCGGCCGTTTCGTCAGCACGCTGTCGCGACTCGAGGGCGACAAGCGCGGCAATCCGCAGGGCAAGGGGGCGCGGCGATGAGCCTGGGGCCGCTGCCGCACCCTTTCGCCTGCGAATCCAAGTTCCTGGCCCAGCCGCCCCGCCCGCTGCCGCGCGACGGGCTGTTCGAGGGCTATGCCAGCCTGTTCCGCGTCGTCGACCTCGGCAAGGATCTGGTCGAGCCGGGTGCCTTCCGCGACAGCCTGGTCCGGCGCGGCCCGGCCGGGGTAAAGCTGCTCTGGCAGCACGATCCGGCCGAGCCGATCGGCCGCTGGCTCAGCCTGGTGGAGGACCGGCGCGGGCTCTTCGTCCGCGGCCAGCTCTCTCTGGCCGTGGCCCGCGCCCGCGAGATCCACGCGCTGATGCGGGAGGGCGCGGTCGACGGGCTCTCCATCGGCTTCCGCTGCGAGCGCGCCCGCACCGAACCGCGCAGCGGTCTGAGGCGGCTCGAGCGCGTCGATCTCTGGGAAATCTCGCTCGTCACCTTCCCGATGCTGCCGCAGGCCCGGGTCAGCGCCGTCAAGGCGCTGCCGGGCGCGGCGATCCCCGCCCACGCCTGACCCCGTCCATGCAAGGAGAGACCATGACCATTCTGCCCCAAGCTCCCGAGACCAAGGCGGCGACCGGCGATCTCGCGCTGGCTTTCGAGGATCTGCGCTACACGCTCGACAGCTACCGCCTCAGCAACGACCAGCGCCTGGCCGAAATGGAAACCCGCCGCGGCGTCGATCCGCTGACGGAGGAGAAGATGGCGCGCCTGGACGCCGCGCTCGACGAGGCGAAATCGCGCATCGACCGGCTGACGCTCGACCGCGGCCGCCCGGCGCTCGGCCAGCCGCAGGACGGCCCCGGCGATCCCGAGATCGCCGAGCACAAGGCCGCCTTCGCCGCCTATATCCGCAGCGGCGAGGCCGGCGGGCTGAAGCGGCTGGAGGCCAAGGCGCTCTCCGCCGGCTCCGGCCCGGATGGCGGCTATCTCGCCCCCGCCACGGTGGAGACGGAGATCATGCGCCGGCTCTCGCTGGCTTCGCCGATCCGCAGCCTCGCCAGCGTCAGGACGATCTCGTCCGGCGTCTACAGGAAGGCCTATTCCACCACCGGCCCGGCTTCCGGCTGGGTGGGAGAGACGGCGGCGCGGCCGCAGACCGGCTCGCCCGTCCTGGCCGAGCTCTCCTTCCCGGCGATGGAGCTCTATGCGATGCCGGCCGCGACCCAGACGCTACTGGACGACGCCATCGTCAACATCGACCAATGGATCGCCGAGGAGGTCGAGACCGTCTTCGCCGAGCAGGAAGGCGCCGCCTTCGTGGGCGGTGACGGGGTGGACAAGCCCCGCGGCTTCCTCGCCTATCCCGTCGCTCCCGAGCCGAATTGGAACTGGGGCCAGATCGGCGTGCTGAACACCGGCGTCGCCGGCGGCTTCGCCAATGCCAACCCCTCCGACATCCTGGTCGATCTCGTCTATGCGCTGAAGGCCGGCTACCGGCAGAATGCGGCCTTCGTGATGAACCGCAAGACGCAGGCGCTGCTGCGCAAGTTCAAGGATGCCAGCGGCCATTACCTCTGGCAGCCACCGGCCTCGGCCGGTGCCGCCGCGACGCTGATGGGCTTCCCCGTGGCGGAAGCGGAGGAGATGCCCAATCCCGCCAACAACGCGCTGGCGCTCGCCTTCGGCGATTTCCGCCGCGGCTATCTCGTGGTCGACCGGGCCGGGGTGCGGATCCTGCGCGATCCCTATTCCGCCAAGCCCCATGTGCTGTTCTACACCACCAAGCGGGTCGGCGGCGGGGTCCAGGACTTCGCCGCGATCAAGGCCCTGCGCTTCGCGGCCTAGCGCGGCGACGGGCGGGTCAGCGGGAGAACCACCAGCTGTAGCTGGCGGAGGGCTGGGCGGTGTCCGGCGGCTCCTCCTGGCCATAGGCCATCAGGCGGGCACTGGCCTGGTTGATCCAGCCGCGATGCTCGTTGATCGGCGTGATCGCGGTGAAGCCGCCGCAGATCCTGCGGACGGAGGCGTTGAGCGGCCCGCTCGACCAGCTGACGATGCCGACGAGATCGCGCGAGGACGGCCCGCCCCGCAGGATCGGACCGCCGGAATCGCCCCGGCAGGCGCCGGCTCCCGGCGCCTCGCCGCGGCCCTGCCGGTCGACCGCGACCTTGACGGTGTTCGCCGTGGTGTAGTTGCCGGCATTGACCAGCATCACCTCGCGCAGGCGCCGCGCCGTCTTCTTGTCGTCTTCGACGCCGAGGCCGAAGCCGGCCATGGTGACATCCTCGCCCTGCCAGAGCCCGCCGCCCAGCCTCAGCGGCTCGATGTCGCGCGGCAGCGGCTCCGACAGCCGCAGCAAGGCGAGGTCGGCGCCGGGCTGCGTCCGCGGCGTCGTGCCGGGCACGAAGCTCGGATGCGGCAGCACCGCCAGGACCACGTGTCGCCGCGCCCGGAACCGCGGGTCGAGGCTGGTGACGCTGACCGAGCCGCCGCCCATCAGGCAATGCGCGGCGGTGAGCACCAGCTCGGGCGCGATCACCGCGCCCGAACAGAGTTCGCCCTGGCTGGTCTCGACGCGCAGGGTCGAGGCCCGCACGCCCGCGACGTCCCGCGAGGGCGTGCCGCCGACGACGGCCCAGGCCGGCGCGGAGGCGAGGCAGAGAGCAAGGGCGGAGGCTAGGACGCGGCTCGTCATGATCAGGACCGGTGTGAGAACGAAGGACAGTCTATGGCTTCGGGCGCGCCAGTCCAGCCTTACGATCAGCGCGGGCCAGACCAGGCTGCCGATTCACCCCAGGAGGCCAGCGTCCGGTCGATCCAGCTGCGCTGCGGCGCGACCAGCGCGCCCTGGCTGAGCAGCCCGCAGCGGCGGCCCGCCGGCCCGGTCGACCAGCTCGAGACCGCGATGATCGCGCCCTCCGGCGAGATGATCGGGCCTCCTGAATCGCCCTGGCAGGCGCCGGCGCCGGGTTTTCCGGCGGCATTCGGATCCTGCGCCCAGATCAGCAGTCGGCCGGGGCCATAGGGTTCCACCGCCGCCAGCGCGACGGAGCGATAGGTCCCGGTGGTCTGCGCCTCGCCCTCGCGGCTGACGCCATAGCCGGCGAGCGTCACCGCCGACCCGGCGCGCGGCAGCTCGCCCTCATGGAGCGTCGCCGGCGCGAACCGTCGCGGCAGCGGCGCGGCCATGCGCAGCAGCGCCATGTCGATGGAGCGGCGGCGCGCGGCGATCGCATCGCCATCATAGCCCGGATGCAGCGTCACGCTCGCCGGCGGGATCAGAATGGGCTCGGCGCCGCCTTCTTTCCAGTGGACGCGGATCTCGCTGCTGCCCGCCACGCAATGGGCCGCGGTCAGGATGGCGCGGGCCGAGAGCACGATGCCCGAGCAGACGCCGCCGCGGGCGTTCAGCACCATCAGCGTCGAGCCGGCGGCCGGCCCGCCCTCGCGCCCGCCGATCACGGCCGAGGCCGGTTCGGGCACGGCCAGGACCGTCGCCATCGCGATCACCAAAGCACCGACGCGCATCGCAGCTCCTTCCAGGACAGGGAGCGCTGATAGCGCGCCGTCAACGGCAACTGAACCGAAAAGGCGGAGACATCATGACGCCCCTCGCCCTGACGCCCCCATCGGCCGAGCCGGTCACGCTCGCCGAGGCCAAGCTCTACCTGCGCCTCGACCAGAGCGAGGAGGATTCGCTGCTCGCGACGCTGATCACCGCGGCGCGGCTGATGGTGGAGGCGGCGTCCGGCCGGATGCTGGTCGAGCAGGGCTGGCGCATCGTGCTGGATCGCTGGCCCGAGAGCGGCGAGATCCGCCTGCCGCTCTCGCCCGTGCTCTCGATCGTGCAGGCGCGGGTCTACGACGCGCTCGGCGCGCCGCAGCCGGTCGATCCCGCGGCGCTGAGCCTGGACCGGCAGGCCGATCCGCCGGTCATCCGCATTCGCGGCGAGGTGCCGGAGATCGGCCGCAGCCACAGCGCCATCGAAATCGATTGCCTGGCGGGGTTCGGAGCGGCGGCGAGCGCCGTTCCCGCTCTGCTGCGCCAGGCCGTGCTGCTGCTGGCGGCACGCTGGTTCGAGCAGCGCGGCGACGTCGTCGGGCGCGATGCCGCGGCGCTGCCGGCCGAGATCATGGCGCTGGTCGCGCCCTTCCGCCGCGCGAGGCTCTGAGCGATGGGCGCGCGGCAACAGGGCGAACTCGGCAGCATGCGCCGAAGGCTGGTGCTCGAAGCCCCGGTCGAGACGGCCGACGGGCTGGGCGGGACGAAGCAGAGCTTCAAGCGCGTCGCGGCGCTCTGGGCGCAGCTGGAATGGCTGGCCGGGACGGAGCGCTGGCGCGAGGGCCGGCCCGAGCAGTTCGGCAGCCACCGCATCACTTTGCGCTGGCGCGCCGGCATCGACGCCGGCCAGCGCTTCCGCGACGGCTACCGGATCTACGCCATCCGCGCGCTGGGCGACCCTGATGGGTCGCGCCGCAGGCTGGTCTGCCTGGCCGAGGAGATCTCGCGATGAGCGACGCCATCCTGCCGCTGCGCGCGGCCATCCAGGCGGTGCTGGAGCGCGACCCGGCGCTGATCGCGCTGATCGGCCCCGGCCGCGTCTTCGACGAGGCGCCCCGGGCCATCCGCGGCGTCTATCTCGTACATGGCGAGGCCGAGGCGCGGGACTGGTCGACGGGCAGCGGCAGCGGCTGCGAGCAGGAGCTCTCGCTCGTCGTCTGGGCCGGCGAGAGCAGCAGCGTCCGCACCGCCCTCGAGGCTGCGGCGCTGGCGGCCCTCGCGCTGGACGAGGCGAAGCTGGCGCCGGTGGGCCACCGGCTCGTCGATCTGCGATGGCAGGGCAGCCGGCTGTCGCGCGAGGCGAAGACCGGGATCGCCTCCGTCACCCTGCGATTTCGCGCCGTCACCGAGCGGCTCTGACCATTCAGCGACAGGAGAAGCCGATGGCGGCTCAACGAGGCAAGGATCTGCTGCTGAAGGCGGCGGATGGCGGCGGCGCCTTCGTCACCGTTGCCGGGCTGCGCGCCCGGCAGATCGCCTTCAACGCGGAGGCGGTCGACGTCACCCATTCCGAATCGGTCGGCCGCTGGCGGGAGCTCCTCGCCGGCGCCGGCATGCGCCGCGCCAGCATCAGCGGGGCCGGGCTGTTCAGGGACGAGGCCTCGGACCTGCTGGTGCGGCAGATCTTCTTCGAGGGCGCGATCCGCGCCTGGCAGGTGCTGGTGCCGGATTTCGGGACGATCCAGGGGCCGTTCCAGCTGACCAGCCTCGAATATCGCGGCGACCATGCGAGCGAGATCACCTTCGACATCGCGCTCGATTCCGCCGGCCCCCTGAGCTTCACCGCCATCTGAGGAGCGAGATCATGGTCAACCGCCACAGGGGCGAGGTCCCGCTGATGGTCGCCGGCGCGGCGCTGCCGATGCGGCTGACGCTCGGCGCGCTCGCCGAGCTCGAGGACGCCTTCCGCGTCGACAGCCTGCCGGAGCTGGGCGAGCGCTTCGCCGCGGGGCGGCTCTCGGCCCGTGACGTCACCCGGATCCTGGCGGCCGGTTTGCGCGGTGCCGGCGGTGGGCTCGGCGACGAGGAGGTCGCGGCGCTCGCCTTCGACGGCGGGCTCGACGGCGCGATCGGCGCCGCGATCGCACTGCTGGAGGCGAGCTTCGGCGGCGGGGAGGGGGGTGACGCCGCCCCGCACCCTTCGCAGCCGCCGGCGAACCAGCCGCGCCGGCGGCATTCCCCTGGGACGACGTGATGGCCTATGGGCTCGGCCGGCTGGCCTGGCCGCCCGCAGCGTTCTGGGCCGCGACACCGCGCGAACTCGCCGCCGCGCTGCGGGCCCATGCCGCGCCCCGATCCGCCACGCCACCCGCGCGCGCCACGCTGGAGCGCCTGATGGCGCTGCACCCCGACGATGCCGATCGCGACAGGAGCCGCCATGGCTGACGACAATGCCCGGCTGGCCGAGCTGCGCACGCTCGACACCCTGACCAAGAGCCTTTCCGCCGCCTCCGACAGCTTGGGCCGGTCGCTGACCTCGGCCTTCTCGAAGGGGATCGTGGAAGGCCGGCGTTTCGAGGACGTGCTGCGCGGCATCGGCCGGTCGATGAGCGAGACCCTGCTCAGGACGGCCGTGCAGCCGCTCTCGAGCGGGCTGGCGAGCCTGTTCGCGGCGGGGGCGAAAAACCTGGGCGGCGCGCTGGCCGGCCAGCTCGGCGGCGCGGGCGCCCCGCGCGTCACGCCCTTCGCCGCCGGCGGCGTGATCGCGTCGCCGGCCTATTTCCCGGTCGGGCGCGGGCTCGGCGTGATGGGCGAGGCCGGGGCCGAAGCCATCCTGCCGCTAGCGCGCGGTGCCGATGGCAGGCTCGGCGTCCGCAGCGAGGGGCAGGCTGCGCGCCCGCTTTCGGTGACCGTGCAGGTCTCGACGCCAGACGCCGAGAGCTTCCGGCGCTCGGAGGCGCAGGTCGCCGCCGCCATCGCCCGGGCCGTCGCCCGCGGCAGCCGCGCTCTCTGAGAGGCCGAGGAGGGGCCAGCGATGCAGGATTTCCACGAGGTCCGCTTTCCGCTGGAGATCGCGCGCGGTGCCAGCGGCGGGCCGGAACGGCTGACGCAGATCGTCACGCTCGGCTCGGGCCGGGAGATCCGCAACAGCCGCTGGGCCCATTCCCGCCGCCGCTACGATGCCGGATTCGGTGTCCGCACGCTCGATGCGCTGGCGGTGATCGTCGCCTTCTTCGAAGAGCGCCGCGGGCGGCTTCACGGTTTCCGCTGGCGCGACCGGCTGGACTGCAAGAGCTGCCCGCCCTCGCGAAGTCCCGCCGCCACGGATCAGCGGCTGGGAACAGGTGACGGCGTCACCGCCCTGTACCAGCTGAGCAAGAGCTATGGCACCGGCGCCACGGCCTATGTCAGGCCGATCGCCAAGCCCTGGCCGGGCGAGGTGCGGGTCGCGGTCGACGGCGCGGAGCAGGCCGAGGGCGTCGCGTTCCGCTGCGACGCCACCACCGGCCGCATCTTTTTCCTGCCCGGCCATGTCCCGGCGGCCGGCGCGACCGTCACGGCCGGCTTCCTGTTCGACGTGCCGGTGCGCTTCGACATCGACGCGCTCGCGGTCGATCTCTCGGCCTTCGAGGCGGGCGACATCCCGAAAATCCCGATCGTCGAGATCATCGCCTAGGAGGCGTCCATGCGTGAACTTCCCGCGGGGCTCGCGGCGCATCTGGCGCAGGAGGCGACCACGCTCTGCCGCTGCTGGACGCTGACGCGCCGCGATGGCGTCGTCCTCGGCTTCACCGATCACGACCGGGCGCTCGCCTTCGCAGGCCGTGCCTTTTCCCCCGTCGCGGCGCTGGAGGCGGCCGAGACCACCTCCGAACTCGGCTTCGCCATCGGCGGCGGGGACGTCACGGGCGCCTTCGCCGCGACGGGGCTGAGCGAGGACGATCTGGCGCGCGGCTTCTACGACGATGCGCGCGTCGAGCTGTTCCTGGCGAATTGGGCGCAGCCGCAGCAGCATGTCCTGCTCGAGGTCGGTTTCGTCGGCGAGGTCAGGCGCAGCGATCTCGGCTTCACCGCCGAGGTCAGAAGCGGCGCCAAGGCCTTCGACGAGGAGCGCGGCCGGATCTATGCCCGTTCCTGCTCGGCCGATCTGGGGGATGCGCGCTGCGGCGCCGCGCTCGTCCCGGTTTCCGCGTCGGTCGCCGCCACCGATGGGCGGCTTTCGATCACCGCGCCGGCCCTCTCGGCCTTCCCCGACGGCCATTTCACGGCGGGGCGGCTGAGCTTCACCGGCGGGGCCAATCTCGGTTTCGCCAGCGAGGTCAAACGCCATTCCGCCCGCGACGGTCTGGTGGCGCTGCAGCTCTGGCAGCCGGCGCCGGCGCCGATCGCGGTCGGCGACGCCTTCGCGCTGACCCCCGGCTGCGACAAGAGCTTCGCCACCTGCCGGCGCAAATTCGCCAACGCCCTCAATTTCCGCGGCTTCCCGCATATGCCCGACAACGACGTCATCATCGGCGGCGTCCGGCCCGGCGACGGCGCGCTCGATGGCGGGAGCCTGTTCCGATGATCGCGGTGGAACGCGCGGCCATCGTCGCCGCGGCGCGAAGCTGGCTCGGCACGCCCTTCCATCACCAGGCCTCCCTGCAGGGCGTCGGCTGCGATTGCCTCGGCCTGCTGCGCGGCGTCTACCGCGACCTCTACGGATCCGAGCCCGAGCTGCCGCCGGCCTATTCCCGCCTCTGTGCCGACCGCGCCGGCACGGAGGCGCTGGTCGAGGCCGCCTGCCGCCATCTCCGGCCGCTGGCATGCGGTCTGGAGCGGCCCGGCGACGTGCTGCTGTTTCGCTGGCGCCCGCATCTGCCGGCGAGGCACTGCGCGATCATGAGCGGGAACGACACGCTGATCCATGCCCAGGACGGAGCGGCGGTGACCGAGGTCGCGTTCACGCCCTGGTGGCGGCGGCGGTTGAGCCATGTCTTCAGCTTTCCGGAGGTCATCGACTGATGGCGACGCTTCTTCTGCAGGTCGCCGGGCAGGCGCTCGGCACGGCGCTGGGAGGCCCTATCGGCGGCGCGCTCGGCTCGGCGCTGGGCGGGATCGCAGGCGCCGCGATCGACCAGTCCCTGCTCGGGCAGAGCGGGGCGAAGCGCGTCGCCGGGCCGCGTCTCAAGGAGATGACCGGGCTCGCCGCCACGGAGGGCGCGCCGATCCCGCGGATCTATGGCCGGGCGCGGCTCGGCGGCCAGCTGATCTGGGCGACGCGTTTCGAGGAGGAGGCGCGCAGCACCATCCGTCGCAGCAGGAGCGGCGGCAAAAGCGCGCCCGCTCAGAAGACGGTCGAGACGAGCTATGCCTATTACGCCAACCTGGCCATCGGCCTGTGCGAGGGGCCGATCAGCTTCGTCAGGCGCATCTGGGCTGATGGCCGCGAGCTCGACCGGTCGACGCTGTCGATGCGGCTGCATCGAGGCGACGCCGCGCAGTCGCCCGATCCGCTGATCCTGGCCAAGGAAGGCGGCGAGGCGCCCGCCTATCGCGGGCTCGCCTATGTCGTGTTCGAACGCTTCCCGCTCGCGGATTACGGCAACCGCATCCCGCAATTCTCCTTCGAGATCGTGCGTGCGGTCGCGGGACCGGCCGCGATGCTGCGCGCCGTCACGCTGATCCCGGGGGCGGGCGAATTCGTCTACGAGGCGCGGCCGGTCATGCACGAGCCGGAGCCCGGCGTCAGCCGCAGCCTGTCGCGCAACCAGCTCTTCGGCGGCGCCGACATCGATGCCTCCCTCGCCCAGCTGCGCGCGCTGTGCCCGAAGCTGCGCCGCGTTTCGCTGGTGGTGAGCTGGTTCGGCGATGATCTGCGGGCCGGGAGCTGCAGCATCGCGCCGCGCGTCGAGCTGGCACTGAAGCCGACGGCGGGCGCGGAATGGGGCGTCGCCGGGCTCGGCCGTGGCGAGGCGCGCGTGGTCAGCCAGATCGAGGGCAGGCCCGCCTTCGGCGGCACGCCCTCGGATGACGGCGTCATCGCCCTGATCCGCAAGCTGCGCCGGGATCACGGCCTCGAAGTCGTGCTCTACCCCTTCATCATGATGGATGTTCCGGCCGGGAACGGGCTGCCCGATCCGCGGACGGGCGCGTCAAGCCAGCCTGCCTTCCCCTGGCGCGGGCGCATCACGGCGGCGGGCGATGTCGCCGGCGCGGTCGCCGCCTTTCTCGGCAGCGTCCGGCCGGACGATTTCGGCGAGTCCGACGGCGGGATCACCTGCCGGAAACCGCAGGAATGGAGCTTTCGCCGGCTCGTCCTGCATTGTGCCGCGCTCGCCCGGGCGGCCGGCGGCGTCGACGGCTTCATCATCGGCTCGGAACTGGTCGGCCTGACGCATCTGCGCGCCGGCGAGGATCATCCGATGGTCTCCGGGCTGATCGCGCTGGCGCAGGATCTGCGGTCGATGCTGCCCGGCACCGCGCTGACCTATGCCGCGGATTGGACGGAATATGGCGCCAGCGTCCGGTCCGGAGGGCTGGACATCGATTTCCCCCTCGACCCGCTCTGGGCCTGCCCGGCGATCGACGCCATCGGCATCGATTTCTACCCGCCGCTATCGGATTGGCGCGACACGGGCGACCATGCCGACGCCGCGCATGCGAGCGGCGCCGCCGATCTCGACTATCTCCGCGGGCGCCTCACCGCCGGCGAGGCCTATGACTGGTATTATCCGGACGCCGCCGCCCGTGCCGCCCAGAGGCGGCTGCCGATCACCGATGGCGCCCATGGCAAGCCCTGGATCTTCCGGCCGAAGGACCTCCCCGGCTGGTGGACGAACCCGCATCTCACGCGCCGCGGCGGCGCCGAGACGGGGCCGACCGCGTTCGTGCCCGGCGCGAAGCCGATCTGGCTGACCGAGGCCGGCATCCCCGCCGTCGACAAGGGCGCCAACTCTCCCAACGTCTTTCCGGATGCACATTCCTCCGAGGGCGGGCTGCCCTTCTTCTCCAGCGGTGCGCGCGACGATCTGGTTCAGGCGCGCGCGCTGGAGGCGATCCTGTCCGGCTTCGACCCCGCCTGCGCCGGCTTCGTGCCGGAGCGCAATCCGGTCCACCCGGGCAGCGGGCTGCGCATGGTCGATCCGGCCTCGATCTTCCTCTGGGTCTGGGATGCGCGCCCTTTCCCGGCCTTTCCCGATCTCTCCGGCATCTGGGCGGATGGCGCGCAATACGAGACCGGCCATTGGCTCAACGGCCGGCTGGAAGGCGCTTCGCTCGATCGGCTCGTCGGCGCCATTCTCGCGGATTTCGGGCTGCCGGCCGCCGATGAGCTGCGGATCGACGGTTTCGCCGACGGTTATGTGCTGGACCGGCCGATGTCGGCGCGCGCCGCTCTCGAACCGCTCGCCGCCCTGTTCGGCTTCGATGCGGTGATGAGCGGCGGCAGGCTGCGCTTCCATGGGCGCGGCGGCCGGGTGGCACGCGCGCTCTCGCCCGAGGATTGGCTGCCGGACCGGGACGGCTCGCCCTTTCAGCTGCGCGGGGCGCAGGACACGGAGCTGCCCTGCGAATTGCGGCTGGGCTTCAGCGACGGGCAGCATGACTACCGTGCCGCGGCTGCGCGGTCGCGCCGGCTGGCGGGGGCGTCGCGCCGCGAAACCGCGATCGAGACCGCGCTGGTGACGCGGCCGGCCGAGGCGCATAGGCTGGCGGATCAACGCCTGCAGGAGATCTGGGCGAGCCGCGAGACGCTCGAGATCGCGCTGTCGCCGCGCTGCATCGATCTGGAGCCGGGCGATGTGGTCTCCGTGCCGGTCGCCGGTGGCCGCCGTCTCTACCGCCTGACCAGCATCGCCGATTCAGCGACGCGCCGGGCCAGCGCCCGCGCCGTCGAGTCGGCGATCTATGAAGCCGCCGCCGGGCCCGCCGCCCCTCCCGCACCGCGCCTGCCGCCGCCCTTGCCCGGCCGTCCCTACATCGTTCCGCTGGACTGGCCGATCGCGCGCGGCGCGCCGCCGCCGCTCCTGTCGATCGCGGCCTTCGCCTCGCCCTGGCCCGGTGCGCTCGCGGTCTGGCAGGCCGCTGCCGGCGGCGACTTCGCGCTGCTGCGGACCATCGAGACCGCCTCGATCCTCGGCGAGACGCTGACCGAGCTGCGGCCAGGTCCGCTCTGGCGCAGCGACCGCCACACCGTGCTGGATATCCGCCTGCGCGGCGGCATCCTCGCTTCCGTCCCGCAGGAGGCCGCCTTGGCCGGCGCCAACGCGCTGGCATTGCTGGACGCTGCCGGCGACATCGAGATCGTGACCGCGGCCCGCGTCGAGCTGATCGGGAACCAGATCTTCCGCCTGTCAGGACTGCTGCGCGGGCTCGGGGGTTCGGAAGCTGCCGCGGCACGCGTGCTGCCCGCGGGGTCGCGAATCGTCGTGCTCGACGGCGCGGCTGCGACGCTCACCGATCGATTGTCGGATATCGGCCAGCCACGGCGCTATCGCATCGGGCCGGTGCAGCGCGATCCCGCCGATCCCGAAATGGTCGAGCACAGCCTCGTCGCGACGGGCCGTGCCCTGCGCCCGCTCTCGCCGGTGCATCCGCGCGCGCGACGGGGCCCGGCCGGCATCGCCATCGGCTGGATCCGCCGCACCCGCTTCGACGGCGATTCCTGGGAGCTCGAACAGCCGCCTCTGGGGGAGGATAGCGAGGCCTACGAACTGAGCCTCTACGACGGCGCACGCCTGGTGCAAACGCTGGAGACCTCGACCCCCGGCTGGACCTATGCCGCCGAGCTCGAACTCGCGGATTTCGGCGCGGCACAGCAGGGGCTTTCGCTGGCGATCGCCCAGACAAGCCGGGTGATGGGGCGCGGCGAAGAGTGGCGTGGACGGATCAGGATCGCCTGACCTACACTGCGCGACCATTCATGGCGCGTTCAGTCGGTCGGCACTACCGGAAGGCGATGATGCCCGTCGAACCTCTCCTTGCCCTCGGTCTGCTGTTTAGCCCGGTGCTGACGGTCGACGATCCCACGCCGATTTCCTGCCTTTCGGCCGAGGAGGTGCGCGAGGCGGTGGCCGAGAACCGGGTCATGCAGCCGGTCCAGGCCTCCCGCCATGCCCGTGCCGCGGCGCCGGGCGAGGTGCTGCGCATCCGCCTCTGTCGCCAGGGCGAGGATTACGTCTATGTCGTCACGACGCTGAAGCGCGACGGCCGCGTGGCGCGCGTCACGCTCGAGGGTCATTCGGGCAAGGTCGAGGCGATCCGCTGAGCCGCATGCGTTCGAGGCTCATGCCACAGCGCGCCGCGCACCAAGCCGCAACAGGAGCTAGCAGACCGTGAGATTGCTGGTCGTCGAGGACGACAAGGACCTGAACCGCCAGATCGTCACCGCTCTGGAACATGCGGGCTATGCCGTCGACAAGGCCTTCGACGGCGAGGAGGGCCTGTATCTCGGCGAGACCGAGCCCTATGACGCTGTGATCCTCGATCTCGGCCTGCCGAAGGTCGACGGCGTCGCGGTTCTCCAGGCCTGGCGCAAGGCGGCGAAGTCGATGCCGGTGCTGATCCTCACCGCGCGCGATCGCTGGAGCGACAAGGTCTCGGGCTTCGACGCCGGTGCGGACGACTATGTCGTCAAGCCCTTTCACATGGAGGAGCTGCTGGCCCGGGTACGCGCCCTGCTGCGCCGCGCCGCCGGCCACGCCACCTCCGAGCTGGTCTGCGGTCCGGTCAGGCTCGACACCCGCGCCAGCCGCGTCGTCGTCGACGGCGCGGCGGTCAAGCTGACCTCGCACGAGTACCGGCTGCTCGCCTATCTCATGCATCACCAGGGCCGCGTCGTCTCCCGGACGGAACTGGTCGAACATCTCTACGACCAGGATTTCGACCGGGATTCCAATACGATCGAGGTGTTCGTCGGGCGGCTGCGCAAGAAGCTCGGCGTCGACATCATCGAGACCGTGCGGGGGCTGGGCTACATCGCGGCAGCTGCTCCCGAAAAAGTCTGACGCCGGCCATGCCTCCGAAGTCGCACCGCTATTCCCTGGGCGCGCGACTCTTCATGTCGGCGGCGATCTGCTGCGCCTTGGTGCTGGTGCTGGCCGGTGTCGGGCTCACCACCTTCTACCGCCGCTCGGCCGAGCGCGGCTTCGACGAGCGGCTGAGCGTCTATATCAAGGAGCTGGTCGCGGATCTGGCGGCTCCGCCCGAGACCGAGCGGCAATCGATCGGCGATCTCGGCGAGCCGCGCTTCGACCTGCCGCTCTCCGGCTGGTACTGGCAGATCATCCGGCTCGACGGCGAGCGCCCCGTGGTCAGGGCCTCGCGCTCCCTGGTCGGCAGCCAGCTGCCCAAGCTGCTCGACCAGCAGATCCAGCCCAATCCCCGCGGCCTGCGCGAAAGCTACGTCTCCGGCCCCGATGACCGCGCGCTCCGCATACTCGAGCGCGAGATCGATGTCGGGGAGGATGGCCGCTTCACCGTCGCCGTCGCCGCCCCTGCCGACGAGATCGCCGAAGACATCCGCGATTTCCGCATCGCGCTGACCATGACCTTCCTGCTGCTCGGCCTGGCGCTCGTCGCCTCGACCATCCTGCAGGTGCGCTTCGGGCTGCGGCCGCTGGTGCGGCTGCGCGCCGCGGTCGGCGCCGTGCGCACCGGAGACAACCCCCGCATCGTCGGCAATTACCCGCCCGATCTCGCCCCGCTGGCGGGCGAGCTGAACCTCCTGATCGACGCCAATCGCGAGATCCTGGAGCGCGCCCGCACGCAGGTCGGCAACCTCGCCCATGCGCTGAAGACACCGCTCAGCGTGATGCAGAACGAGGCGGCGGGCGACGGGCCGCTGCCCCAGATCGTCAAGACGCAGACCGCCATCATGCGCGACCAGGTGCAATATTACCTCGACCGCGCCCGGGCCGCGGCGCTGAGCGGCGCGCTCGGCGGTGCGACCGAGATCGCGCCCTCGCTGGACGCGCTGATCCGCACCTTCGAGAAGATCGCCCAGGGGCGCGGCATCAGCGGGCATCAGGAGGTCGCCGCGGGCCTGCGCTTTCGCGGGGAAAAGCAGGATTTCGAGGAGATGCTGGGCAATCTGCTCGACAACGCCTTCAAATGGGCGCGCTCCCGCGTCGAGGTCAGCGTCGCGCCGCCGGCGCCGGGCCAGCCCGGCCTGCTCACCCTGCTGATCGACGATGACGGGCAGGGGCTGCCGGCCGATGCCATCGCCGAGGTGATGAAGCGCGGCCGCAGGCTCGACGAGACCACCCCCGGCTCGGGGCTCGGCCTGTCGATCGTCGTCGAACTGGCCAAGCTCTATGGCGGCGAGCTGACCCTGCAGCCATCGCCCCTCGGCGGTCTGCGCGCACGCCTGACCCTTCCCGCCCTTTGACGGCGAGCCTCATCTTGAATAGGCCACGTGACCCTTTGTCGCCACGACGGGGCATGATGCCGAGCCCGCGATTGAGTATGTAACGTCCATGCTGATCTGGATCATCTTCGCGGCGATGACGGGAGCTGTCGTATTCGCGCTGCTATGGCCGCTCAACCGCGGCCCGCGCGAGGCTTTCGCCGATACGGCGGATGCGGCCAGCCTCTATAGGGCGCAGCTCGGCGAGATCGATCGCGACGTCGCGCGCGCGCTCATCGCCCCGGCCGAGGCCGAAGCCGCCAAGGCCGAGGCGGCCCGGCGCCTGCTGCGCGCCGCGGGGGACGAGGTCGGCGCGGCCGGCGAGACCGAGGCGTCGCTGCGCCGCCGGCGGGCCAGCTCCGCGCTGGCGCTCTCCTGCGTGCCGCTGCTCGCTCTGCTGGTCTATGGCGCCTTCGGCTCGCCCAACGCGCCCGATCTGCCGCTCTCAGCGCGAATTGAGAAGGAACCGTCGCGGCAGGATTTCGCGATGTCGCTGGCGCGGATCGAGGCGCATCTCGCCGCCAACCCTGCCGATGGCCGCGGCTGGTCGGTGCTGGCGCCGGTCTATCTCCGGCAGGGCCGCTTCGAGGACGCCGCGCGCGCCTTCGCCTCCGCCATCCGTCACGGGCAGGACGGGGCGGAGATGTTCGCGGGGCAGGGCGAGGCGCAGATTCTGGCCGCCGGCGGCGTGGTGACGGCCGCGGCGCGCGAGAGCCTGAGCGAAGCGGTGCGGCGCGATCCCCGCAACCCGCGGGCGCGGTTCTTCCTCGCGATCGGGCAGGAGCAGGACGGCGATCTCCCCGGTGCGGCCGCCGCCCTGCGTGCGCTCTTGCAGGAGGCGCCTCCCGGCGCGGAATGGACCGAGACGGTGCGGCAGCGGCTGCAATCCCTGCCGGGCACAGGGCCAGGCGCGCCGGGCGACGACCCGGCCGAGGCCATCGCGAAACTCCCCTCCGGCGCTCAGCAGGAGGCGATCCGCGGCATGGTCGACGGGCTCGCGGCGCGGCTGCGCGACGGTGGCGGCAGCGCGGCCGAATGGGGCCGGCTGATCCGCTCGCAGCTCGTGCTGGGAGATCGCGACGCGGCCGCTTCCTCCCTGCGGACGGCACGCGAGCGGCTCGCGCAGGATGCGGCTGCGCTGACGCAGATCAATGCGCTGGCCGCCGAGCTCGGGCTCAAGGACGCCACCCCATGACGGCGCTCGATCCCACACGGTCCGGACCTGCCAGGCGCAGGATGACGCGCAAGCAGAAACGGCTCGCCATGCTGGCCGCCGGCGGGCTGGTGCTCGCCATCGCCGCGGCCCTGGTCCTTGTCGCCATGCGCGACACCATCGTCTTCTTCTACGGCCCCACGGAGATCGCGGAGAAGGGCATCGCGCCCGGCACCCGCATGCGTCTGGGCGGGCTCGTCGAGAAGGGCTCGGTGCAGAAGGGCCCGGGGCAGCGCGTCGTCTTTTCCGTCACCGACAGCAAGAGCACCGTCAAGGTCAGCTATGAGGGGCTGCTGCCCGATCTGTTCCGCGAGGGGCAGGGGGTGGTGACCGAGGGCGTGTTCGAGGGCGGATCCAGCTTCCGCGCCGATTCCGTGCTGGCCAAGCATGACGAAACCTATATGCCGCGGGAGGTCGCGGACACGCTGAAGAAGCAGGGGCACTGGCAGCCGGGCGAGGCGCCCGCCCCATCCGCACCGGCCAAACGGTGAGGCGCGCATGATCGTCGAAATCGGCCATTTCGCGCTCGCATTGGCGCTCGGCGTCGCCGTCGTGCAGTCGGTCGTGCCGCTATGGGGCGTGGCCCGCCAGGATCGGGCGCTCGCCGGGGTCGGCCAGGCGGCCGCGCTCGCGAGTTTCCTGCTGGTCTGCCTGGCCTTCGCGGCGCTGACCCTCTCCTATCTGCGCTCGGATTTCTCCGTCGAGAACGTCGTCGCCAACTCTCATTCGACGCAGCCGCTGATCTACAAGATCACCTCCGTCTGGGGGAATCACGAAGGGTCGATGCTGCTCTGGGTGCTGATCCTGACGCTGTTCGGCGCGCTGGTCGCCTTGTCGCGGCGGTCCCTGCCGGAGCGGCTGCGGGCGGGTACGCTCGCCGCCCAGGGCATGGTGACGGTGGCCTTCCTGGCGTTCACCCTGCTGACCTCGAACCCGTTCCGCCGCATGCTGCCCGCCCCCGCCGAGGGGCAGGACCTCAACCCGCTCCTGCAGGATCTCGGCCTCGCGATCCACCCGCCGCTGCTCTATGTCGGCTATGTCGGCTTCTCCATCACCTATGCCTTCGCCGTCGCGGCGCTGATCGACGGGCGGATCGACGCGGTCTGGGCGCGGGCGGTGCGGCCCTGGACGCTGCTGGCCTGGGTCTTCCTGACGCTGGGCATCGCGATGGGCTCCTATTGGGCCTATTACGAGCTCGGCTGGGGCGGCTGGTGGTTCTGGGACCCGGTCGAGAACGCCTCGCTGATGCCCTGGCTCGCCGGGACCGCGCTGATCCATTCGACGGTGGTGATGGAGAAGCGCGACGCGCTCAAGGTCTGGACCATCCTCCTGGCTATCCTGACCTTCTCGCTGTCGCTGCTCGGCACCTTCATCGTCCGCTCCGGCGTGCTCACCTCGGTGCATTCCTTCGCCACCGATCCGGCGCGCGGCCTGTTCATCCTGATCATCCTCGTCGTCTTCGTCGGCGGATCGCTGGCGCTCTTCGCCTGGCGCGCGCCGCTGCTGCGCCAGGGCGGCATCTTCGCCCCCGTCTCGCGCGAGGGCGCGCTGGTGGTGAACAACGTCTTCATCGCCACCTCCTGCGCCACCGTCTTCATCGGCACGCTCTACCCTCTGGCGCTGGAGATGATCACCGGCGACAAGATCTCGGTTGGCCCGCCCTTCTTCAACGCCACCTTCATCCCGCTGCTGGTGCCCTTGCTGCTGCTGCTCCCGATCGGCCAGTCGCTGGCCTGGAAGCGCGGCGACCTGCTGGGCGCGGCCCAGCGCACCATGCTGGCCTTCGCCATCGCCATCGCCGTGACGGTGATCGTCTTCGCGATCCGCTGGGGCGGCCCGGTCCTGGCGCCGCTCGGCGTCGGGCTCGGCGTCTTCCTCATCGCCGGCGCGGCCTTCGACCTCGGCGAGCGGATCATGGCGCGGGCCAGCGGGCTGCCGGCGATCTGGGCGCGCGCCGTCGGCCTGCCCCGCTCGGCCTGGGGCACGGCGCTCGCCCATGCCGGCGTCGGCATCAGCGTCATCGGCATCGCCGCCACGGCCTGGAGCACCGAGGCGATCGGCGTGCTGCGGCCCGGCGACAGCCTGACGAGCGGGCGCTACAGGGTGACGCTGGAATCGGTCACGCCGCGCACGGGCCCGAACTTCCGCGCCGAGGTGGCCCGCTTCAGCCTCGCATCCGGTGACCGGGTGCTGCTGCCGGTCGAGGCGGCCAAGCGCCTCTATATCGCCCGCAACATGCCGACGACGGAAGCCGGCATCCGCACCGACGGTCTGAGCCAGGCCTATGTCAGCCTGGGCGAGCCGCAGGGCGACGGCAGCATCGCCGTCAGGCTCTACGACAAGCCGCTGGTGCTGCTGATCTGGATCGGCGCGCTGGTCATGGCGTTCGGCGGCGGGCTCTCGCTGACCGACCGGCGCTTCCGACTCGCCGCCCCGCGCCGCCGTGCCGCAGTTGTGCCGCAGGCCGCGGCCCAGCCGGCGGAGTGAGCGACATGCGCCATCTCCTCGTCGCGATCTGCCTGTGCCTCGGCCTCAGCGGCCCCGCTCTGGCCGTGCAGCCCGGGGAGGTGCTGCGCGATTCGGCGCTGGAACAGCGCGCGCGGCAGATTTCCTCCGGGCTGCGCTGCCTGGTCTGCCAGAACCAGTCGATCGACGATTCCGACGCGCCGCTAGCCAAGGATCTGCGCGTGCTGGTGCGCGAGCGCCTGGTCGCCGGCGACAGCGACGCCGCCGTGAAGTCCTTCGTGGTGGCGCGCTATGGCGATTTCGTGCTGCTCAGCCCGCCGGTGAACCTGCGCACCATCGGTCTCTGGGCGGCGCCCTTCCTGATCCTGCTTCTGGGACTGGCCTTCATCTGGCGGCGTGCCCGCGCCTTGCCGGCGCTGCCCGCCTCGCCCGCGCCGCTGACGCCCGAGGAACGGGCGAGGCTCGAGACGCTGACCGGCGCCCGCGACTAAGACCGCCGTTCAGATCGAGGCGCCGCAGGCGCTGAACATGTCCCCGCGCAGAGCGGGCCCCGAGCGCGCGTGCCAGTCCCGTCAACGCTCACCTTACGAAACCGTCATCTTCGGGCGAAATCCGCGTAAGGCGGCTGGGGTCATGGTCCGTCTCACCGGCGGGACGAGCCCGCCACGATCTTTCGAGGTTAGCGACATGACGACACCCAGGACTTCCAGGTCAATTCTGAAGCGCGGCGTGATGATCGCAGGCGCGGCTACCATCGGGATCGGCCTCGCGGCCGGCATCGCCGACGGTGCGCTGAAGCTCGACCACCCGGCCTTCGCCCAGCCGATCCAGCTCTCCGGCGTCCAGTCCCAGCTCCCGAGCTTCGCCGACATGGTCGACAAGGTGAAGCCGGCCGTCGTCTCGGTCCGGGTCAAGACGCGCCTGGTCGCCGAAAACGGCGGCGGGGAAGGCGGCATCGAGGGGCTTCCGCCCGGCCATCCGCTGGAGCGCTTCTTCCGCCGCTTCGAGGAGGAGGAGCGCGGCATGCGTCCGGGCCGCCCGCAGCCGCGCCAGGGCATGTCGCAGGGCTCTGGCTTCTTCGTCAGCCAGGACGGCTATGTCGTGACCAACAACCACGTCGTCCAGAACGCGGACGAGGTGCAGCTCGTGACCAATGACGGCAAGACTTTGAACGCCAAGGTCATCGGCACCGATCCGCGCACCGATCTCGCGCTGCTCAAGGTCAGCGACGGCGGCAATTACCCCTTCGTCCAGCTCTCCCAGGCCAAGCCGCGCATCGGCGACTGGGTGCTGGCGGTCGGTAACCCCTTCGGCCTCGGCGGCACGGTCACCGCGGGCATCGTCTCGGCCCAGGGCCGCGACATCGGCTCCGGCCCCTATGACGATTATCTGCAGATCGATGCGGCGGTGAACCGCGGCAATTCCGGCGGCCCCACCTTCAACCAGAATGGCGAGGTCGTCGGCGTCAACACCGCGATCTTCTCGCCCTCCGGCGGCAATGTCGGCATCGCCTTCGCGATCCCGGCCTCCACCGTGAACCAGGTGGTCGAGGCGCTGAAGAAGGACGGCAAGGTGGCGCGCGGCTATATCGGCGTGCAGATCCAGCCGGTGACCGACGAGGTCGCCGATGCGATCGGCCTCAAGCAGGCGCAGGGGGCTCTCGTGGCCAGCGCCGAGCGCAACAGCCCCGCCGCCAAGGCCGGCATCCGGCGCGGCGACACGATCCTCGCGCTCAACGGCGAGAAGATCAGCGATGCGCGCGAGCTCTCCCGCCGCGTGGCGCTGCTGCCCCCCGGCAGCAAGGCCAGGATCACCGTCTGGCGCGACGGGCAGGAGCGCGAGCTGAGCTTCGAGGTCGGCCGCCTGCCTTCCTGAGTTGCGGGGCGCCGCGCCAGTCTCCTGTCGCCCCCAGCCTGGCGCACGCCTTTGCTGCGGCGGGCCGGACGGTTCTCCGTCCGGCCTGCCGTTTTCGTC
>NZ_LMRT01000015.1:130029-234910 GCF_001426225.1 Allobosea sp. Leaf344
TGCGACTCCTGATCGTTGAAGATGACGCCGAGGCTGCGGCCTATCTGACCAAGGCCTTTCGCGAGGCCGGCCATGTCGCCGATCACGCGGCCGACGGGCTGGAAGGCTACGCCATGGCGGAGGGCGGCGGTTATGACGTGCTGGTGATCGATCGCATGCTGCCGCGGCTGGACGGTCTCTCGCTGATCAGGTCGCTGCGCGAACAGAACGACACGACCCCGGCGCTGATCCTCTCCGCGCTGGCGCAGGTCGACGACCGGGTGAAGGGGCTGCGCGCCGGCGGCGACGACTACCTGCCCAAGCCCTATGCCTTCTCCGAGCTGCTCGCCCGCGTCGAGGTGCTGTCGCGCCGCCGTGCGGCCCCGGCTTCGGAGCCCACCACCTATCGCGTCGGCGATCTCGTGCTCGACAGGCTGGCCCATCGCGTCACGCGCGGCGCCGAAGAGGTGCTGCTACAGCCGCGCGAGTTTCGCCTGCTGGAATATCTGATGAAGCATGCCGGGCAGGTGGTGACGCGCACCATGCTGCTCGAGAATGTCTGGGATTATCATTTCGACCCGCAGACCAACGTCATCGACGTCCATGTCAGCCGCCTGCGCGCCAAGGTCGACAAGGGTTTCGAGCATCCGATGATCCACACCATTCGCGGCGCGGGGTACATGGTCCGTGACGCCAGCCGCTGATCCCGTCGCAGGGCGTAGCCGGCGCCAGCATCTGCTGCCCAACCTGTTCCGTACGACCGCCTTCAAGCTGACGGCGGTCTATCTCGTCGTCTTCGCGCTCTTCGCCGGCTTCGTGCTCGGCTATGTCGCCTGGAACGCCCGCCGCCTGCTCGACGACCAGATCCGCTTCACCATCGATGCCGAGATCCAGGGCCTCGCCGAGCAGCAGCGGCTCGGCGGCATGCGCCGCCTGATCAACGTCATCGAGCGGCGCTCGCGCGGGCCCGGCGCCTCGCTCTACCTCGTCGCCTCGCCGATCGGCGAGCGGATCGCCGGCAATGTCGAGGCGCTGCCGCCCGGCGCGCTCGACCGGCCGGGCGAGCGCGAGATCGAATATGCCCGCACCAGCGACGGCGTCGAGACGCCGAGCCGGGCGCTGGTGCGCGTCTTCATCCTGCCAGCCGGGTTCAGGCTGCTCGTCGGGCGCGATCTCGAGGAACGCGAGCGGCTCGGCGCCGTGATCCGGCGCGCCGCCGGCTGGTCGATGCTGCTGGTCGTCGTGCTCGGCTGTTTCGCCAGCTGGTTCGTCGCCCGCCGCGTCCTCAAGCGCATCGACGGCATGACGGAGACCGCCCAGAGCATCATGGCCGGGGATCTGCAGGGACGCCTAGCCATCGCCGGCACCGGCGACGAGCTCGACCGGCTGGCCGACAACCTCAACGCCATGCTCGACCGGATCGGCGAGCTGATGGCCGGGATGCAGCAGGTTTCCGACAATATCGCCCATGATCTGAAGACGCCGCTGACGCGCCTGCGCAACCGGGCGGAAGAGGCGCTGCGCACCGCTTCCACGGCCGACGAGCTGCGCGCGGCGCTGGATGGCGCGATCGACGAGGCGGATAATCTGATCCGCGTCTTCAACGCCCTGCTGATGATCGCGCGGCTGGAGGCCGGGCGCATCACCGACAGCATGAACGATCTCGATCTCTCGGAGATCGTCGCGGGGATGGCCGAACTCTACGAACCCCTGGCGGAGGAGGCCGGGTTGGCGCTGCGGACCCGGATCGCGCCGGGGCTGCGTATCGCCGGCCATCGCGAGCTGCTCGGCCAGGCGCTGGCCAATCTCATCGACAACGCGCTGAAATACGGCGAGAGCGGCGCTGCCGCCCCGGAGATCCTGATCGAAGCCGCGCCGAGCGGGCCGATGATCGAACTCTCCGTCGCCGATCACGGCCCCGGCATTCCGGAGGCCGATCGCTCGAGGGTGCTGGAGCGCTTCGTCAGGCTGGACCGGAGCCGCAGCAAGCCGGGCTTCGGCCTCGGCCTGTCGCTGGCGGTCGCCGTGGTGAAGCTGCATGGCGGCCAGCTCCGGCTGGAGGATAATGCGCCCGGGCTGCGCGTGGTCATGACCCTGCCCGCCGCCGCTTCCGCCGCGCAAGCAGCTGTGGACACACCGGCGCCGGGCACCGCCATCCCCTCGACACCGCCGGCGGAGCCTGCTCGGCTCGCCCCACCCTAGAGGCCCGCCGGCGCATCCGATCGATCCGGCCGGGCCGCGGGGGGCAGGGCAGGGCGAGAGGTGGCGGCATCATGCAGGGGCGGCTCTTCGAAAGGCTGAAGCAGGCGCCGGTCCTGCCGGCGCGGGCCAAGGCCGCGGCCCTGGTCGCACGCGAGCTGATCGAGCGCCTGCGCGACGAGGAGCTCGCCGCCGCGCTGCAGGCGCATCTCGCCGAACAGCCTTCGTCCCTCGCGCTGGTCGCGGGGGTGCTGGCGCATTCGCCCTTCCTGACGCAGATCATGCGGCAAAATCCCGATCTCCTGCTCGCGACGCTGATCGAGGTGCCGGAGGACAGGCGCGACGCCCTGCTGGCGGCGCTGGAGACCGAGGCCGGCAGCGCCGATACGCCGGGGCTGATGCGGCTGCTGCGCCGCTTCCGTCAGGCGATGGCGCTGCTCGTCGCGCTCGCCGATATCGGCGGCGTCTGGACCGTCGAGGCCGTGACGCAGGCCCTGACCGCTACGGCGGATGCGGCGGTGCGCCTGGCGGCGGAGCATGCGCTGCGCCAGCAGGCGGATCTCGGCCGGATCCGGCTGGCGGAGCCGGTAAAGCCCGGTGCGGGCACAGGCCTGGTCGTGCTGGCGCTCGGCAAGCACGGTGCCGGCGAGCTCAACTACTCCTCGGATATCGACATCGTCGTCTTCTTCGATCCGGAGGCGGCGGAGGCCGCGGGCGTCGCCGAGCCCACGACCTTCTTCGTCAAGCTGACGCAGGTGATGGCGCGGATCATCCAGGAGCGCACCCCCGACGGCTATGTCTTCCGCGTCGATCTGCGCCTGCGGCCCGACCCGGCCTCGACCCATGTCGCCGTGCCGCTGCCCAGCGCCTATGCCTATTACGAGACCGTCGGGCAGAATTGGGAGCGCGCCGCCATGATCAAGGCGCGCCCCATCGCCGGCGACATCGCGCTCGGCCAGCAATTCCTGCGCGATCTCGCCCCCTTCATCTGGCGCAAATACTTCGATTTCGCGACCATCGCCGATATCCACGCGATGAAGCGCCAGATCCAGACCGTGAAGGGCCACGAGACCATCGCGGTGGCGGGCCATAATGTGAAGCTCGGCCGCGGCGGCATCCGCGAGATCGAATTCTTCGTGCAGACCCAGCAGCTCGTCTTTGGCGGCCGCCGGCCGGCTTTGCGCGGGCCGCGTACCTTGGACATGCTGGCGGAGCTGACGGAGGAGGGCTGGATCACGCCCAAGGCCCGCGACGAGCTGGCCGCCTGCTATCGCTGGCTGCGGACCATCGAGCACCGCCTGCAGATGCGCCATGACGAGCAGACGCAGACCCTGCCGAAAGCCGCGGCCGACCTCGAGGCCTTCGCCCGCTTCTGCGGCTATGCTTCGGCGGCGGCCTTCGGCAAGGCGCTCACCGCCTGTGCCCGCAAGGTCGAGGGCCATTACGCCCTGTTGTTCGAGGAGGGGCCGAGCCTCGCCGCCGAGGCCGGTACGCTGAGCTTCACCGGCCAGGATCTCGATCCGGAGACGCTGGAGACGCTGCGCAAGCTCGGCTTCCGCGATCCCAGGACGGCCGCCGAGACGGTGCGCGGCTGGCATTTCGGCCGCCGCGCCGCCGTGACCAGCGCCCGCGCGCGCGAGGTGCTCACCGAGCTGACGCCGGCGCTGCTGGTGGCGCTCGGCCGGACGCTCGATCCCGATGGCGCGCTCGCCCATCTCGACAACGCCTTCGTCAGGATGCCGGCCGCCGTCGAATTGCTGACCTTGCTGCGCTCGCATGACCGGCTGCTGACGATTTTCGCCGATATCCTGGGCAGCGCCCCGCGTCTGGCCCGCGTCGCCGCGATGCATCCCCATGTGCTCGACGGCATCATCGACCCCGCCTTCACCTCGGCGACGCTGGATGTCGAGGCCAAGGCCAGGCGCATCCGCGCCTTCGTCGGCACGCCGCCGCCCAGCGTCGAGGACGGGCTCGACCGGCTGCGCGACGCCGCCCGGCAGGAGAATTTCCTGGTCGGGGCCCGGCTGCTCTCCGGGGTCTATGATGCGCACCGGGCCGGCGAGGCCTATTGCGCCGTGGCGGAGGCGTGCCTGCGCGTCGCCTATGAGGATACGCGCGCCGCCTTCGCCGCCGAGCATGGCAGCGTCGCCGGCGGGCAGACGGTGGTGCTGGGGCTCGGGCGGCTCGGTGCCGGCGAATTGACCCCGTCCTCCGATCTCGATCTCATCCTGCTCTATGACAGGCCGGGCGAGGCCGAGCCCAGCGACGGGCGAAGGCCGCTCGACCCGGTGACCTGGCATATCCGCTTCACCCAGCGCCTCGTCGCGGCGCTGACGGTGCCGACGCGGCGCGGAACGCTCTACCAGGTCGATATGCGCCTGCGCCCTTCCGGCAATAAGAGCCCGGTCGCGACCCAGTTCGCCGGTTTCGAGGCCTATCACCAGGGCGAGGCGGAGATCTGGGAGGAGATGGCGCTGACCCGCGCCCGCGTCATCCTCGGCGACGGAGCGCTGGCCGAGCGTGCCCGGCGGAGCATCGCCGCGATCCTGCGCCGCGAGCGCAAGGCGGCGACGGTCGCCGCCGCCGTGCTCGAGATGCGCAGCCTGATCGCGCGGGAGAAGGGCGAGGGCGACCCCTGGGATTTGAAGCTCGCGGCCGGCGGCCTCACCGATCTCGATTTCCTCGCGCAGTTCCTGGTTCTCGCTCATGCGGCCCGTCATCCCGAGCTGCTGGTTCCCGAGACGGGGGCGGTGTTTCGGGCCGCGGAAGCGGCGGGGCTGCTCAGCCCGGGCGATGCCGGCTTCCTCGACGAGGCCTATGCGCTGGTCGGCGCGGTCCAGCTCTGGCAGCGCTTCACCGTGGAGGAGGGGGCCGAGGCCGGTGCCGTCCCGCCCCGCGTGCTCAGCCGCATCGCCACGGCCGTCGGCCGACCTGACGCCAAGGTGCTGAAGGCGGAGCTCGACGAGCTGCGCCAGGGCGTGCGCGCGCGCTTCCTGGCGATATTGGGTGCGGCCCGGAAGGGCTAGACGGCCGTCGCCGCTGTCTCACGCCGCCTGGGCGAGCTTGCTCGTCGGCAGGCCGAGCGGCAGATGCACCATCACGATCGTGCCGGCGCCGATCGCCGAGCGCAGCCTGAGCGAGCCGCCATGCAGCTCCACCAGCGAGCGGGCGATGGCGAGGCCGAGACCCGAGCCCTTGTAGCTGCGGGTCAGATCGCCCTCGACCTGCTCGAAGGGGCGGCCGATCCGGTCGATCTTGTCCTTGGGGATGCCGATTCCCGTATCCTCGACGAAGATGTTGAGCGCGCCCGGCACCTGGCGGACCCGCAGCGCGACGCTGCCGCCTTCGGGGGTGAATTTGACGGCGTTGTCCAGGAGGTTGCCGAGGATCTGGTACAGCGCATGGGGATCGGCGTGAATGGCGACGTCGCGAGGGCCTTCCATGGTCAGCGTCAGCTGCTTGCGGTCGCTCTCGTCGGAGATCTTGCGCATCGCCTCGTCGACCACCAGCCCGATCGCGACCTCGGATTTCTCCAGCCGCATCCGCCCGGATTCGATGCGCGACATGTCGAGGATGTCGTTGATGACGCCCAGGAGATAGCCGCCGCTGGAGCGGATGTCGCGGACGTAATCGAGATACTTGTCGCAGCCCAGGCTGCCGAACAGGCCGTTCTCCATGATTTCCGAGAAGCCGATGATGGCGTTCAGCGGGGTGCGCAGCTCATGGCTCATATTGGCCAGGAATTCCGATTTGGCGCGGTTGGCGCTGACCGCCGCCGCCTTCTGCTCGAGATAGCGCTCGGCCAGGTCGGCGAGCTGCTGGGCCTGCGCCTCGAGCTTCTGCCGCGACGCCTTGAGATCGGTGACGTGCAGCAGCAGCTGGTGCTCGGACTGGGTCAGCCGCTCTTCCTGCTGCTTGAGCTTGGTGATGTCGGTGCCGACCGACACCGAGCCGCCATCCTTGGTGCGCCGGCCGTTGATCTGCAGCCAGCGGCCATCCGACAGCCGGGCCTCGTAGGAGCCGCAGGCACCGGTCATCAGCCTGGGCTCGCGGTCCATGCTCGGCTGCGCGCTCAGCGCCATCACCTCGTCATGGCTGATCCCCGCCTGCAGCAGTTCCGGCGGCAGCTGGTGCAATTGCTGGTACTTTGCGTTGCAGAGCACCAGGCGCTGCTCGGAATCCCAGAGCACGAAGGCCTCGGAGATCGCCTCGACCGCGTCGCGCAGCCTCGCATCGGCGGTCGCCGTGCGTTCGGCCATGCGGCGCTGCTCCGAGATGTCGACGGCGATGCCGACGAGATGCTGCGAGCGCGTGCGCCGGTCGGTGACCAGCTCGGCCCGCGCCTTGAGCCAGACCCATTCGCCGGCGGCGTCGCGCACCCGGAATTCCTGGTCGAGATGGTCGGCCTCGCCACGGCTGATCGCATCGGCCAGCGCGTAGAAATCGGCGTCGTCGGGATGGATGAAGGCCGAGACCTCGCCGAAGGACATGAAGTCGCCGGCGCGGTCATAGCCCAGCATCGCATACATGGAATCCGACCAGTAGATCTGGCCGCGCGCCAGGTCCCAGTCCCACAGCCCGCAATGGCCGCGGTTCAGCGCGGTGTCGATGCGCTCGCGCACCCGGTCGCAATCCTCGTCGGCGGCGCGGGCGCGGCGCGCCTGCAGCATGAAGGCGATGGTGGTCGCGCCCAGGGCGAGCCCGGCTGCGCCGAACAGCACCGCCAGGCCGCGCCGGCGCTCATGCCAGACGCCCAGCGCCCGCGAGACCGGCTGCATCACCGCGACCTGGCCGAGCGGGGCGGCGAGATTGCGCACCGAGGCCAGCATGTCGGGGCCGCCGGGCGGGGTGATGCGCATCACGCCGGCACGCTCGCCGAACACGGTCAGGGGCTGCGTCGGTCCCAGAATGTCGACCAGTGTGCGCTGGGTGCGGCCGATCACCGGCTCGCTGGCGACGATATGGCCATCGGCGGCGCTGACATGCACGATCCGCCCCTGTTTCGAGATGTAGCGGGCGGCGAGGGCGGCCAGCGCGATCTCCGCGCTCTTCTCGACCCGGCTGGCGGCATCGAGCTCCGCGGCGATCAGCGCGGAGAGGACGTCGATGTCGCGCGTCGCGGTCTCCAGCGCGTCGTCGCGCATCGCCGTGTTCTGGACCAGCGCGCCGAGGCACAGCGTCAGGATGAAGGCCACGACGACAGCGGGGAGGAGGGCGCGGACGCTGGGCTCCAGGGCTTCGAAGCGGCTGTGCAGCGGGTTGCGCACCGAACGTGCTACCCCCAGAATCGTGCGTGCGCGCATAGGCGCGCAGCTCGCGTTCGCACGCGTCATGCCCGTCCCCCTTCGGAAAACCGTTACCGTCAGCAAGATCGGGAGACGTGCCGCATCCCCTCGAATCACTTTCAGTTGAATCCTCGCGAGGCGGTTTGTCTAGCCTTGAGTTGAATCAGCACTGCAGAATTCGCCTTTGGGTTGTAGTGCCGATTCGGATGAATCCTGTGCGCGTAATGATCCGTTAATCTTTCGGACAGGTGCGCGTTAACCTTTCAGGCGAGCGCCCGTTCGGCGATGTCCGAGACGTCCCGCGACAGCCCCGGCGTCTGCGCGACGCGGGCGAGCGCAGCCTCCGCCAGCCCCTTGCGCACCGGCTCCAGCATGCGCCAGCTCTTGAACGAACCGAGCAGCCGCGAGGCCACCTGCGGGTTGGTGCGATCGAGCGCGATCACCATATCCGCGATGAAGTGATAGCCCGCGCCGTCGATGCGGTTGAACTGGGTGAGATTGGCCGCGAAACCGCCGATCAGCGCCCGCACGCGGTTGGGATTGCCGAGCGCGAAAGCGCGATGCGCCATCAGCGCCTTGACCCGGTCGAGCGTCCCCGGCTCGGCGATCAGCGCTTGCGCCATCAGCCATTTGTCGAGGACGAGCGGCTCCTCGGCATAGAGCGCCGCGAACCGCCCGATCAGCTCTTCGCGCGCCTCGCCCGGGATCAGCGTCATCGCCGCCAGCGCCGCGAGGCGGTCGGTCAGATTATCGGCCTCCGCGAATTGGGCCTGCACCAGCGCCGCGCCCTGCGCCGGTTCCGCCAGCGCGATCAGGCCGAGCGCCTCGTTGCGCAGCGCCCGCCGCCCGGCGGAGGCGGCATCGGGAGAGAACGGCCCCGGCCTGGTCAACGCCTCGCGCAGCGACGTCAGCGTCCGGCCGATCTGCCGGCCGATGATCGCGGCGAGCTGGCGATGCGCCGAGAAGATCAGGTCGGGATGCACGTCGCGGCCGATCTCGCGGGCGACATCGGCCGGGGCGGGCAGTCGCAGCACCTGCGCCGCGAAGGCCGGGTCGCCGGTGCCGTGCCGGCCCAGGAACAGCGCGAGCGCCTCCGCGATGTCCTGCGCGCGCGCCGTCAGCGCCGAGGTCTCCGCGCCCGGACGGCCCGCCGCCACCAGCGCCCGCATCGCCACGCTCTGCAGAGCCTGCCAGCGGTTGAAGGAATCGCTGTCGGCGGTGAACAGCCGCAGCAGCTCCGCATCCGCCAGATCCAGCTCCAGCCGCGCCGGCGCGGAAAAGCCGCGCAGAAGCGACGGGATCGGCGCCTCGTCCAGCCCGGTGAAGGTCACCGTCGCCGATGTCCTGTCGAGGATGACGAGCCCGTCGCCGGCATAGGCCTCGGATTGCGTCCGCAGCGGCAAATCGCCCTGGCTGCCGACCAGGCCCAGCGCCACCGGCAGCAGCATCGGTGCCTTGTCCGGCTGCCCCGGCGTGGGCGGGGTGGTCTGGGCGAGGTCGAGCGTATAGCTGCGCGCCGCCGCGTCGTAGCGGCCCGACGCGACGATGGTGGGCGTTCCCGCCTGCTCGTACCATTGCGCGAAATGGGTGAGGTCGCGGCCGGCGCTCTCGGCGAAGCAGGCGAGGAAATCCTCCACCGTCGCCGCCGTCCCGTCGCAGCGCGCGAAATACAGCTCCATGCCCGCCGCGAAGGCCTCCGCGCCGATCAGGGTCTTCAGCATGCGGATCAGCTCCGCGCCCTTCTCATAGACCGTCGGCGTGTAGAAGTTGTTGATTTCCTTATAGGCGCGCGGCCGCACCGGATGCGCCAGCGGGCCGGCGTCCTCCGAGAACTGCGTCGCCCGCAAGGTCCTGACATCGGCGATGCGCTTGACCGGCCGCGAGCGTTCATCCGCGGTGAATTCCTGGTCGCGGAACACCGTCAGACCCTCTTTCAGGCAGAGCTGGAACCAGTCGCGGCAGGTGATGCGGTTGCCGGTCCAATTGTGGAAATACTCATGCGCGATGATCGACTCGATGCTGGCATAGTCGCCATCCGTCGCGGTCTGCGGATCGGCCAGCACATATTTGTCGTTGAAGATGTTGAGGCCCTTGTTCTCCATCGCCCCCATGTTGAAATCCGACACGGCGACGACGTTGAAGACGTCGAGATCATAGTTGCGGCCGAAGACGCGCTCGTCCCAGCGCATGCAGCGGATCAGCGAATCCATCGCCCAGCCGGCGCGGCCGGCCTTGCCCGGCTCGACATAGACCGCGAGCTCCACCGCCCGCCCATCCGCCGTGACGTAACGCTCGCGCAGATGGTCCAGCGCGCCGCCGACGAGGGCGAAGAGATAGGCCGGCTTGGGATGAGGATCATGCCAGACGGCGAAATGCCGGTCGGAATTGGCGACCTCGCCCGTCGCCACCAGATTGCCGTTGGACAGCAGCACCGGCGCATCGGCCTTCCGCGCCTCCAGCCGCACCGTATAGACCGACATCACATCGGGCCGGTCGAGGAAATAGGTGATGCGGGGGAAGCCATCGGCCTCGCATTGCGTGCAATAGACGTTCGAGGACCGGTAGAGCCCCATCAGCTTGGTGTTGGCGGAGGGGTCGACCACCGTCTCGACCAGCAGCGTGAAGGCCCGCTGCGGCGGCGCGTGCAGCGTCAGCGCCTGGGACGTCGCCTCGTAGAGATCCGCGGCGACGGGCTGCCCGTCCAGCAGCAACCGCTCCAGCGCCAGCTCGTCGCCGTCCAGCACGAGAGGAGCGCCCGGCCGCCCCGCCGGATTCGGCCGCAGCCCGAGCTGCGCCCGCACCCGCGTCGCCTGCGGCTCCAGCTGGATGTCGAGATCGACCGTGTCGATCAGCCAGTCCGAGGGGCGATAGGCCTCGAGGCGGATCAGGGGAGTGTCGTCGGCGCGCATGGAAGTCCCGCAGGCTGTGATGAAGAGACGGGTGTAGACCGGGCCGACGCGCGCCGGAAGCCCGGGCGGGGAAGCGGCATCGCCGCAGCGCCGGCCAGGCTTCAGCCCGCCTGGTGGCTCGGCTCGGCATGGCTGACCAGCCGGCAGACCTGCGGGCGCGACAGTCGGACGGCGCGCTCGATCGCATCGACGGCGGCATGGACGGCCGCGACGTCGAGCGCGGCATCCGCCCGGCAATGATAATTGACCACCAGCCCGTTGGCGGTCTGGCGCACGCGCACGCTGTGGATGTCGTGCACCGGCCCGCCGAGCCGCAGCGCCTCCGCCGCCAGCGCCTTGCCGATGTCCTCGACCGTCTCCCAGGCGGCGTTGTGGCCGCTGGGCGCGCCGATCGCCATCGGCTCGATATGCGTCTCGACCTCGGTCTCGCCGCCGAATTCGGCGCGGATCGCCGCCTCCAGCCGCGAGGCCAGCTCATGCGCCTCGCCGAGCGCCAGCGCCGCCTCCACCTCCATGTCGAGGCTGACCGAAAGCCGTTCGCCGATCGTGTGCACCGTGACGTGATGTACGGGGATCTTCATCTTCAGCGCGATCAGCAACACGCGCTCCAGCGCCGTCTCGTCATCGACCTGCACCGGGTTGGCGGTGATCGTGATCTCGGCCAGCGGCTCCTGCTGCGCGATCGCGGCGAGCAGCGCCGATTTGATCGCCACGACCCGGTCCAGAGGCAAAGTGCGCGAGACGCGGATGCCGATCTCGCCATAGACCCGCCCGCCGGCATGGCGCAGCCTCAGCCAGTCCACCGCCACCACCCCGCCGACGGCGGCGGCAGCCTCGGTGATGCGCTCGCTCAGCCCTTCGGGCGCGGTGTCGAGCAGCGTGTCGATGGTCCGCCGCGCCAGCTTGAAGGCCGAGAAGGCGGTGAAGGCGGCGATGGCGAAGGCCGCGACCGTATCGGCCCTGGCGAAACCGTACCAGGAGGCGACGAGCCCGGCCAAGACCATGGCGGAGCCGACGAAATCGGCGGAGAAATGCGTCGCTTCCGCCGCCAGCGCCTCGCTGCCGGTCTCCCGCGCGACCTTCTGCAGCGAGCGCCAGCGCACCGCATCGACCACCATCGACAGGATCAGCACGCCGATCACCACCGGCGTCACCGAGACGGCACTCAGCGCGCCGGTCCAGAGCCGGCTGCCGGCCTCCCAGAGAATCGCCCCGGCCAGGGTGAACAGGATCGCGGTCTCGACCAGCGCCGCCAGCGCCTCGACCTTGCCATGCCCGTAATGATGCTCGTCATCGGCCGGCTTGTCGGCGGCGCGCACGGCGAACCAGGTGAACAGCGTCGAGCCGACGTCGACGAGCCCCTGCAGCGCGTCGGTGAGCAGCGCGAGCGAGCCCGACATCACGGCGGCGACGCCCTTGGCCAGCGTCAGCAGCACCGTCGCCATCACCGACAGGATCGCGGCGCGCTGCTTGATGCGGGAGAGGGTGGCGGCGTCGAGGCGGGGCGATGGCTCGCCTTGCGTTTGCTTCATGGCCCGTCCCGCATGCGGCCCCTTGGAATGCGCCTCGTTTGGCCCGATCTAGTGACAAGATCAACCCGGCCCCGCTCCGAAACCCGAAGGCTCGTCCGATGCGCTATCTCCACACCATGGTCCGCGTGACCGATCTCGATGCCTCGCTCGACTTCTACGTCACCAAATTCGGGCTGGTGGAGACCCGCCGCCTCGAGAACGAGAAGGGCCGTTTCACGCTGGTCTTCCTCGCTGCGCCCGACGAGGTCGAGACGGTGCGCTCGCAGGGCTCGCGCGGCCGGCCGACCCTGGAGCTGACCTATAATTGGGATCCCGAGACCTATACGGGCGGCCGCAATTTCGGCCATCTCGCCTATGAGGTCGACGATATCTACGAGACCTGCGACAGGCTGATGAAGGCCGGGGTCACGATCAACCGGCCGCCCCGCGACGGCAACATGGCCTTCATCCGCTCCCCCGACAACATCTCGATCGAGCTGCTCCAGAAGGGCGATCCGAAGCCGCCGGCGGAACCCTGGAGCAGCATGCCGAATACCGGCAGCTGGTAACGGCCGGGAAGGGGCGGCCGCGGGCGAGCGCGGCCGGCTGCGCCCCCGCGCAGCTCGGCTGCCCGCTGTGGGAAATTCGCGGCGGCGGGGGTAGGCTCGCCGCGACTCGGGCAGCCCTGCGCCGCCCGGCGCGACCCCAAGCGAAAGATCCGCATGTGACCAGCTCAGTCCTCGGCACCATCGCTGGCCAGCCCATCCGCGAGGTCACCCTGCGCTCGCCTTCGGGAGCCGAGGCCAGGATCATGGAATGGGGCGCGGTGCTGCGCGATCTGATCGTACCGCGTCCCGGCGGCGGGCGGCAGCGCGTGGTCCTCGGCCTGCCGCAGCTCGCCGATTACCCCGGCCATTCCCCGCATATGGGCGCGATCGCCGGGCGCTACGCCAACCGCATCGGCCATGGCCGCTTCACCTTGGATGGGCGCGACTACCAGCTTCCCTTGAACCAGGACGGCCGGCACTCCCTGCATGGCGGCGGCCAGGGTTTCGGCAAGCGGCCCTGGACCCTGGTGCATCACGACGAGACCAGCGCGACGCTCGCTCTGGTTTCGCCCGATGGAGACGCCGGATATCCCGGCACGCTGCGCTGCTGGTGCCGCTACAGCCTGACCGGAGCGGCGACGCTGCGCCTCGAGCTCAGCGCCACCACCGATGCGCCGACCATCGTCAACCTGGCCCATCATTCCTATTTCCGGCTGGATGACGCGCCCGACGCGCTCGACCATATTCTGGAGGTCCGCGCCAATCTGATGACTCCGGTCGATGCGGATTCGATCCCCGACGGCGCGCTCCTGCACGTCGCGGGCACGCCCTTCGATTTCCGGCGCGCCAGGCCGATCCGCCAGGCCGGCCCCGACGGCGCGCGCTTCCGCTACGACCATAATTACATGCTGCGGCGGGACAGGCGCGAGCCCTCGGTGGCGAACGGGCTGGAACTCGCCCATGCGGCGACGCTGCGCTCGACCGTGACCGGGCTCGCCATGCAGCTCTGGACCACGGAGCCGGCGCTTCAGGTCTATGACGGCTACAAGCTCGCCTTGACCGTTCCGGGCCATGACGGCGTTGCCTATGGCCCCAGCGCCGGCATCGCGCTGGAGCCGCAGCACGCGCCCGATTCCCCGAACCTGCCGCATCTGCCCGGCACCGTGCTGCGGCCGGGCGAGCTCTATCGGCAAGTCAGCGAATATCGGTTCGGGGAGTAGAGTCATGGCCGGCGTCTTCTGCCTGGGTATCGCCACGCTCGATTACGTCTACAGCGTCGCCAGCCTGCCGACGAAGGGGGAGAAATACCGGGCGCGCGATCTCGTCGTGGTCGGCGGCGGCTGCGCCAGCAATGCCGCCGTCGCCATAGCCCGGCTCGGCGGTCAGGCCTGGCTGGCGACCCGGCTGGCGGATGATCTGACCGGGGACAGGATCCTGGCCGATCTGAAGGCGGAGGGCGTGGAGGCGGGCTTCGCGCTGCGCGTCCCCGGATTGCGCTCTCCCGTCTCCGCCATCCTCGTCGATGGCGAGGGCGAGCGCATGGTGATCTCCTATTCCGATCCCGCCATGCCCGAGGATATCGGCTGGCTGCCGACCGAGCTTCCCGAAGCGGCCGGGGCGGTGCTGGCGGATACGCGCTGGGGCGACGGCTCCTTCGCCGCGCTCGGCCTGGCGCGCGACAGCGGCGTGCCGGGCGTGCTCGACGCCGACCGGCAACCGCCGCATCCCGCTCTGCTGTCGACGGCGAGCCATGTCGCCTTCAGCGCGCAGGCGCTGCGCGAAGTGTCCGGCGACGACGATCCGCGCGAGGGGCTGGCCCGCGCCGCGCAGGGGGTCGACACCTGGCTCGCCGTGACGCTCGGCAAGGAGGGCGTGCTGTTCCAGGAGGCGGGAGGCATCGCCCATCTGCCCGCTTTCGCCGTCGAGACCGTCGACACGCTCGGCGCCGGCGATGTCTGGCACGGCGCCTTCGCGCTGGCGCTGGCCGAGCGGATGAGCGAGCGCGAGGCCGTGCGTTTCGCTTCGGCCACGGCCGCGCTGAAATGCGCCCGCTTCGGCGGCCGCTCCGGCACGCCGAGCCGCGAGGAGCTCGAGCGCTTCCTGGCACAGCACGGGTGAAGCGCAGCGTCGCGCCATCGCTGCCGAAAATTTAGGCAGAGACCGGCGCCCGACCTCTTGCCCGGCGTGACCGGGCGAGGAAGATTGACGCGTCTGACCTGCCGGAAGTTGCCCCGATGCTCGCGCCGCCTGTGCCGGTCGCCCGTGAAGCGCTGCTGCCACTCTCGATCCGCGCGGCGGGTGGGGTGCGCCTGCGCTTCGGCTGCAGCGGCGGCCGCACCCAGCGGCGGGAGGTCGCCGAATCCGGTGGTTACCGGGTGCGCTTTCCCACCAGCTATGATCAGAGCTGCGAGGCGGTGCTGATCAATACCGGCGGCGGCATGGCCGGCGGCGACGCCATGCGCGTCGAGGCCGCGCTGGAGGCAGGGTGCGATGCCGTCATCACCTCCCAGGCGGCGGAGAAGATCTATCGCAGCCAGGGGGCGGATACCGAGGTCGCGACCCGGCTCAGCGTGGCGTCGGGCGCGCGGCTGGCCTGGCTGCCCCAGGAGACCATCCTCTTTTCCGGAGCGCGTCTGAACCGCAGCCTGACCATCGAGATGAGCGGCGATGCCGAGCTCGTCGCCTGCGAAACCATGTTCTTCGGCCGCTCGGCGATGGGCGAGAGTGTGCAGCGCGGCGCCCTCCACGATCGCTGGCGCCTGCGCCGCGACGGCCGGCTGCTCTTGGCGGAGGATCTCAGGATCGACGGCGCCATCGCCGATCAGCTCGCCCGGCCCGCCATCGGCGCCGGGGCCTGCGCCGCGGCGACCGTCCTCGCCTCGGGCGGCCAGCGCAGCCGCGACATCGACTCCATCCGCCTGCTGCTGCGCGAAAGCGGCGGCGACAGCGTCGAATCCGGTGCCGGCCTGCTCAGTGATCTCCTCGTCGTCAGACTGCTCTCTCGGGATGCCCAGGCGCTGCGTCGTGTTCTCGTCACGCTCCTCGGGCAAGTCACGGGCCGTGCGCTGCCGCGCACCTGGTCCATCTGAGGAGAGCACCATGCTGGCGATCCAGGGTTTGAAATGCATCTACGACACCGGCTCGCGGAGCTGGGCCATGGAACTGGCCCTGGAAGCCGAGGGCGAAAACGCCGTCCGCCGCTTCGACATCGACGGGCCCGAAGACGCGGAGATGCTGATACGCGCCTTCGAGGAATCGACCACCAGCGGCTTCGATCCTCATACCGGCGAGATCGTCTTCGGCTATGATTTCATCGACCTCGACGACGAAGAGGACGATGAGGACGAGGACGAAGAGGCGGGCGAAGACGACGAGGAAGACGAAGACGACGAGGACGAGGATGAGGACGACGCCTCGCCCGAATCCGGCAAGGAGACGAAGGGGACAGCATGAATCTGACGCCGCGCGAGAAGGACAAGCTGCTGGTCGCCATGGCCGCCATGGTGGCGCGGCGCAGGCTCGAACGCGGCGTCAAGCTGAACTACCCGGAGGCCGTCGCGCTGATCACCGACTTCGTGGTCGAGGGTGCGCGGGACGGCCGCTCGGTCGCCGATCTGATGGCGGCCGGCGCCCATGTCGTCAGCGCCGACCAGGTGATGGACGGCATCGCCGAGCTGATCCACGACGTGCAGGTCGAGGCGACCTTTCCCGACGGCACCAAGCTCGTCACCGTGCATGAGCCGATCCGCGGCTCGGCCGGCCGCCTCAAGCCGGGCGAGGTCACGACGCTGCCGGGCGATCTGATCATGAACGAAGGCCGCGAGAGCCTCAGCCTCATGGTCGCCAATACCGGCGATCGTCCGATCCAGATCGGCTCGCATTACCATTTCTTCGAGGCCAACCCGGCGCTGCGTTTCGAGCGCGAGCGCGCCCGCGGCTTCCGGCTGGACATCCCCGCCGGAACGGCCGTGCGCTTCGAGCCGGGCCAGACGCGCGAGGTCAGGCTCGTGGCGCTCGCCGGAAAGCGCGAGGTCTACGGCTTCCGCCAGGAGGTGATGGGGAAGTTGTAGCACGCCATGGGCATGTCTGGCGTTCTCGCATAGTTTCAGGGCAGTGGAGGGCGGTCGCGATGGCAAGCTACGAGGTCACAATCAGCTCCGACGGCCAGATCACCTTGCCGGCCGAGCTGAGGCGGGAATGGTCGTTGAAGGAAGGGGATGCGCTGGAATTCTACCGCGGTTCCGACGGTCAGATCTGTCTGCGACCGCGCAACCTGCCGGCATCGGCATTGTTCGGCCTTCTCGCACATCTGACGCCGGACCCGACCTATCCCACCGATGATGACGCGATCGGCGCCGAACTCGCCGCCAGAGACGACGCGACCAGATCCAAGCGCCGAAAGCCGCGCGCGGCGTGATCGGGCTCGACGCTAATGTTCTGCTGCGGGTCCTGCTGGACGACGACCCTATCCAGTCGCCGATGGCGCGGGAGTTGCTTGGCAGACTGACGCGCGTCAGGACCGGCTACATCAACCTGATCGTGCTGATGGAGGTCGTCTGGACGATCCGAACCCGGTTCAGGGGCAAGTCGGCGGAAATTCACACGGCGCTGGAGACCTTGTTGAGCAGCCCGATCTTCGTACTTCAGAATCGCGATCAGGTCGTCGCCGCCCTGTCCTTGGCGAGGGAGGGACGGCATGGCTTCGCCGATGCCCTGATCGGCTATCTCAATGGGCGCGCGGGCTGTGAGATGACCTGGACGTTCGATCATGGGGCCCCGTCCGAGGCGGGTTTCCAATCCGCTTTACGGTAGGAGCGAAAATGCCCTTTCCCTTCCCGCGCAATGCCTATGCCGCGATGTTCGGCCCCACCACCGGCGATACGGTGCGGCTCGGCGATACCGAACTCCTCATCAAGGTCGAGAAGGACTACACCACCTATGGCGAGGAGGTGAAGTTCGGCGGCGGCAAGGTCATCCGCGACGGCATGGGGCAGAGCCAGGCGCGCAATGCCGACGGCGCCGTCGACACCGTCATCACCAACGCGCTGATCCTCGACCATTGGGGCATCGTGAAGGCCGATATCGGCATCAAGGGCGGGCGCATCTGCGCCATTGGCAAGGCCGGCAATCCCGATATCCAGAGCGGCTTCGGCAATTTCGATCCGGCGGAGACGATCATCGTCGGCCCCGGCACCGAGGTCATCGCGGGCGAGGGCAAGATCCTCACCGCCGGCGGTTTCGACAGCCATATTCATTATATCTGCCCGCAGCAGATCGAGGATGCGCTGATGAGCGGGCTCACCACCATGCTCGGCGGCGGCACCGGCCCGGCCCATGGCACATTGGCCACCACCTGCACGCCCGGGCCGTGGCATCTCGGCCAGATGATCCGCGCCGCCGACGCCTTCCCGATGAATCTGGCCTTCGCCGGCAAGGGCAATGCGGCGCTGCCCGGCGCCCTGGTCGAGATGGTGGAGGCGGGCGCCTGCGCGCTCAAGCTGCACGAGGATTGGGGGACCACCCCGGCGGCGATCGATAATTGCCTCTCGGTCGCCGACGATCATGACATCCAGGTGATGATCCACACCGACACGCTCAACGAGAGCGGCTTCGTCGAGGACACGATCAGGGCCTTCAAGAACCGCACGATCCACGCCTTCCACACCGAGGGCGCCGGCGGCGGCCATGCGCCCGACATCATGAAGGTGGCCGGGCTGCCCAATGTGCTGCCCTCCTCGACGAACCCGACGCGGCCCTTCACGGTCAACACCCTCGACGAGCATCTCGACATGCTCATGGTCTGCCACCACCTCTCGCCCTCGATCCCGGAGGATCTCGCCTTCGCCGAGAGCCGCATCCGCAAGGAGACCATCGCCGCCGAGGACATCCTGCATGATCTCGGCGCGCTCTCGATGATGTCCTCGGACAGCCAGGCCATGGGCCGCATCGGCGAGGTCATCACCCGCACCTGGCAGACCGCCCATAAGATGAAGATGCAGCGCGGGCCGCTGGCCGAGGATGCCGGCAGCGGCGCCGATAATTTCCGCGCCAAGCGCTATGTCGCGAAATACACGATCAATCCCGCCATCTCGCACGGCATCTCGCGCCATATCGGCTCGGTCGAGATCGGCAAGCTCGCCGATCTCGTGCTCTGGTCGCCGGCCTTCTTCGGCGCCAAGCCGGATCTGGTGATCAAGGGCGGGATGATCGCCGCCGCGCCGATGGGCGACCCCAACGCCTCGATCCCGACGCCGCAGCCGGTGCATTACCGGCCGATGTTCGGCGCCTTCGGCAAGGCGGTCACCACGACATCGCTCGTCTTCGTCTCCCAGGCGGCGATGGCCAATGGGCTGCGGGAACGGCTCGGCACGGAGAAGGAGATGGTAGCGGTGGAGAACACCCGCGGCGGGATCTCCAAGAAGAGCATGATCCACAACGACGCCACGCCCGATATCCAGATCGACCCGGAAACCTATGCCGTCGTCGCCGATGGCGAGCTGCTGGTCTGCGAGCCGGCCAAGGAACTGCCGCTCGCGCAGCGCTACTTTCTATTCTGAAGTCAAAAACGAACATTTGAAGCGTGCGCATCTCATCATCAGGGATGTGCTTTCCGCCCTCACTCACGGCGTTGCGGGTGGCGCTGCGGCATGCCAACCTTGCGTCAGTCGAGCTGGGTTGAAACTGCGTGATGGAAGCCCCCGGATTTTCCGAAGCGAGCCTGTCGCTGCGTGATCTCGCTCTCGGCTTCGCCGCCGGCGCGATCGCCGTCGTCGCCTTCCACCAGAGCGTGATCCTCGGCGCCTTCCTCGCCGGGCTGACCCCCAACAGCCCCTGGTCGCTGCGGCCGATCCCGCCCTTAGGCGTCCCGCTGATCGTCAGCCAGATGTTCTGGGGCGGTCTCTGGGGCACGCTCTTCGCCTTCGTCTGGCCCCTCGTTCCCGGCCGCCATTACTGGCAGAAGGGCGTGATCTTCAGCCTGATCGGGCCGCTCCTGCTGGGCAGCTGGATCCTCGTGCCCCTGATCAAGCAGAGCGGGGCGCTCTTCGCCGGGTTCTCGCCGCTGCGCCTCGCCCTGGGCCTGTGCCTCAGCACCGCCTGGGGCGCCGGCTCCGGCCTGTTGTTCGGGGCCGTGCCGCGCCGGCACTGAGCCGAAGCGGCGAGCGTCACCGGCTGAGCGTCATGACCCGCGGGGGCTTTCTCTTGGCCCACGGGGGCCTTCTCTCGACCCGCGGGGCTTGCATCGCGGCGCTGCCGGTGGTGGAACTGACCTTCGCTCGCGTCGCTCCACAACGCGCCCGTCAGAACGGAACCTCCATCATGCTTCGCGCCACCTCCGTCGTTCGCAAGGCTGCGGTCAAAGCCGACAAGGTCATCGAGACCATCACGCTCGATCATGAAGATCGCAACCGCCGCCGCATCGCCCTGAAGGGCGACCAGGGCCTCGACATCCTGCTGGATCTCGACAAGCCCACGGGCCTGAACGATGGCGACGCCGTCAAGCTCGAGGATGGGCGCCTGGTCCGGGTCAAGGCCGCGGCGCAGAGCCTGCTCGAAATCCGCGCGGAAAACCCGCTGCGGCTGATGCGCGTCGCCTGGCATATCGGCAATCGCCATACCCCGGCCGAGATCACCGCGGACGCGATCTATATCGAGAACGACCATGTGCTGGCGGAAATGGTGCGCGGCCAGGGCTGTGCGATGGCCATGGTGAGCCGTCCCTTCCAGCCCGAGGGCGGGGCCTATGATCACGCCGGTTGCGACCATCCCGACCATGATCACGGCCACCATCATCACGACCACGCGCATCATGGCCACGAGGCTCACGACCATGCGCATCACGGGCATGCGAATCCTGGGCACGAGGCTCACGACCATGCGCATCACGATCATGAACACGCGCATGGCCATCACTCGCATGAGCACACCCATGCGCATGAGCATCACACCCACAGCCATGGCGCGTCCTGTGGCTGCGGTCACGACCATGCCCATGCCGCGGGCGCAGACGACCATCACGATCATCACGCGCATGACCATGATCATGCGCACAAGCACGGTTTCGCCCATGGGCATAAGGGCCACTCGCACGATCACTGACGCCGCGTGAGCGCCTATCCGCTCCCCCTGATGGTGTGGCTGTCGCCGTCCTTCCCGGTCGGCGCCTTCGCCTATTCCCATGGGCTGGAATGGGCGTTCGACTGCGGCGATGTCACTGATGCCGCCGGCCTGCATGACTGGCTGCTGGCGCTGGTCGAGCAGGGGTCGCTGCGCAATGATCTGATCCTCTTCGTGTCGGCCTTTCGCGCCGCTGTCGCAGGTGACCTCGCCGCTCTGGGTGAGGTGGCGGAGCTCGCGGTGGCGATGGCCAATTCGGCCGAGCGCCGGCTGGAGACCGTCACCCAGGGCAATGCCTTCGTCATCGCGGCGAAAGCCTCCTGGCCCTGCGCCGGCTTCGAGGCGCTGGCAGCGGCCTGGGCCGGGGACGTCGCCTATCCCGTGGCGGTCGCGGTGGCGGCTGCGGGGCATGATCTGCCTCTCCCGGCGAGCCTCGACGCCTATGGCCTCGCCTTCGTCGCCAATCTGGTCTCGGCCTCCGTGCGCCTCGGCATCGTCGGACAGACCGATGGGCAGCGCGTCATCGCGCAGCTGGTGCCGGCCTTGCATCGGGCTGCGGCGGCCGCCGCCGGGCTCACGCTCGACGATCTCGGCGGTTGCGCCTTCCGCTCCGATCTCGCCGCCCTGCGGCACGAAACCCAGTATTCGAGGCTGTTCCGCTCATGACCATCTCCCCCCACGGCCCCTTGCGCGTCGGCATCGGCGGCCCAGTCGGCTCCGGCAAGACCGCGCTGATGGAAGCGCTCTGCAAGCGCATGCGCGACATCTATGATCTCTGCGCCATCACCAACGACATCTACACCAAGGAGGATGCGCGGCTGCTGACGGTGGCGGGAGCCCTGCCGGAGGAGCGGATCATGGGCGTCGAGACCGGCGGCTGCCCGCATACCGCCATTCGCGAGGATTGCTCGATCAATCTCGCCGCGGTCTCCGAAATGCGCGCGAAATTCCCCAGGCTCGATCTGATCCTGATCGAATCCGGCGGCGACAACCTCGCCGCCACCTTCTCGCCGGAACTCGCCGACCTCACCATCTATGTCATCGACGTCGCCGCCGGCGAGAAGATCCCGCGCAAGGGCGGGCCCGGCATCACGCGCTCCGATTTGCTGGTGATCAACAAGACCGATCTCGCCCCGCATGTCGGCGCGGATCTTGCAGTCATGGACCGCGATTCCCGGCTGATGCGGGGCAAGCGCCCATTCGTGTTCACCAACACGCGCGCGGGCGACGGCGTCGACATCGTCATGGATTTCATCGAGACGGCCGGCGGCCTGAAACCCGCGACGGCGGCAGGCTGAGAATGGAGACGATGGCGATGACGCTTCAGGCTTTGAAATACGGTGTGGCCCTGGCCGGGATCGGCCTCTCCGGCACCGCCTCGGCGCATAGCGGGGGAGAGGCCGGCTACAGTCTGCTGTCGGGCCTCGCTCACCCGCTGACCGGCGTCGATCATCTCCTGGCGATGCTGGCGGTCGGCCTCTGGGCCGGGCTGATCGGCGGGCGGGCGCGCATCGCCTTCCCCGCGGCCTTCCTGGGCATGATGCTGGTGGCCGGCGCCTGGGGCATGTCGGGCGCCGCGCTGGCCGGGGTCGAGATCGGCATCGCCGTCAGCGTGCTGGTGCTGGGCCTCGCCATCGCCCTGCGCGCCAATCCGCCTATTTTGGCCGGCGCCGCCGCCTGCGCCATCTTCGCCATCTTCCACGGCCATGCCCATGGCGCCGAATTGCCGGAAGCGGCCGGCGGCCTCTCCTATGCGCTCGGCTTCGTGATGGCCACCGGCGCGCTGCATGTGATCGGCCTGCAGGCGGCGCGGCTGCTGACGGCGCGCTCCCCGCTCGCGGCTAGGCTGGCCGGTGGCGGCGTCGCGCTGGCCGGCCTGGCGCTGCTGGCCGGCTGAGCCGCCCGGTCAGATGATCCGGCGGCGCAGATAGCCGCCGACCTGCTCGACCAGCACGACCAGCGCGAAGACCGCCAGGATGATCGTCAGCGCGGTGTCGTAGTCGAACAGGTCGAAGGCGACCTTCAGCTCGACGCCGATCCCTCCCGCGCCGACGAGCCCCAGCACGACCGAGGCCCGCGTCGCCTTCTCCACACAGAACAGCGAGGTGGCGATGAAGGACGGCGTGGCATTGGGCACCACGGCGGAGAAGATCAGTCCGGTCCGGCTCGCGCCGATCGTCGAGAGCGCCTCGCGCGGGCCCTTGTCGGTCTCCTCCATCGCCTCCGCGAAGAAGCGGCCGGCATAGCCGATCGTGTCGATCATCAGCGCCAGCACGCCGGCCGCAGGGCCGAGCCCGACGGCGATGACGAAGAACAGCGCCCAGATCAGATCCGGCACCGTGCGGAAGAAGGCGATCAGCCCGCGCGAAAGCGCCCGGATCACCGGATGCGGCGAGAGCCCGTCCGCCGCGAGGATCGCCAGCGGAAACGACAGGACGAGGCCGAGCACGCAGCCCGACACCGCCATCTGGAAGGTCGAGGCCAGCGAGGCCAGGATCGCGTCGAGCCGGCCGAGATCGGGCGGGAACATCCGCCCGATGATGTTGCCCATGGCGGGTATGCCGCGGATGAGCTTTTCCGCCGAGAGCTCCGAGCCGCTGAACGACCAGATCAGCAAGGCGAGCGCGAGGAAGCCGCCGGTGAAGGCGGCGGCGCTCGGCCGCGCGAAGCGGTCGCCCGGCCCCGCGTGCAGATCGGATGTCAGGCTCATGCCAGCGCCTCCAAGACGGGTTTGGCCATGGTTTCGGCCGAGGCCATGACGGGCGCCTCCTCGAAGAACGCCGCGAGCTCCGCCTCGCGGCAATGCAGCGCGCGCCGGTCCATGGCGATGCCGCCCTGCGCCAGCCCGACGATGCGGTCGGAAAAGCCGATCGCATGCGCCATGTGATGCGAGACGAAGACCAGCGTCAGGCCCTTGTCGCGCGTCAGCCGGAAGAGCAGCTCCATGATCTCCCGCCCGGCCCGCGGATCCAGGCTCGCATCCGGCTCGTCGGCCAGCACCAGCTCGGGCCGCTGCATCAGCATGCGCGCGATCGCGACGCGCTGCGACTGGCCGCCGGACAGGGAATCGGCGCGCTGCATCGCCTTGTCGGCGAGGCCGACCGCCTCGAGGCAGGCCATGGCTTCCTCGCGCACGGCTTTCGGCGCGAGGCATTGTGCCCAGCTCCGCGGGCCGCTCCGGCGCGCCTGCACCCCATGCACCACATTCGACAGCGCGCTGATCCGCGCCACCAGATTATGCTTCTGGAAGACGACGCCGACCCTGGCGCGGAAACGCTTCAGGCTGGCGCCGCCGAGCTGCCGCACCGGCTCGCCCAGCACCTCGATGCGGCCCTCATCGGCTTCGGTGAGCCGCACGATCATCCGCAGCAGCGTCGATTTGCCGGTGCCGTTGGCGCCGATCAGCGCCAGCGATTCGCCCGCCGGGATGGCGAGGTCGAGCCCGTCGAGGATGCGCCGCTGGCCGAAGCTCTTGCGCAATCCGGCGAGGCTGACGACGGGGCCTCGCGGGCTCCCGTTATCGGGGAGGGCGGGCAGGCCGAGCCCGCTCATTCGATGAACTTCTTGAAGTCGTTGATGCCGATCGTCGCGTAGATCGAGCGGACATAATCGTAATCGCTGTCCTTGACCGCGGGCAGGAAGACGCCGCCGGTGAATTTGCGGTTGTCATCCGTGCCGGTGACGACCGCCTTCATCAGCTCGGTGCCGTGATCGAGGAAGATCTTGCGGACCTTGGCGACGATTTCGGGCTTCACCTTGGGGCTGGCGATCATGACGTCGTTGGGCAGGTCGCGCCCGCGCGCCACCACCGTGAAGCCGGTCTTGCCGTCGGATTCGCGGATGCGCTGGAGATGGGTCAGGTTGAGGCCGATGGCGGCGATGTCGCCGCGCTTCATCGCCTCCACCGCGACATTGCGCTTCACGAAGATCGGCTTGTAGTCGACATTGTATTTCAGGCCGAAATCCGCCAGCGCCTGCGCCGGGCCGAGATGCTGCGAGGTCGAGCCGATCTCGCCGAAGGAGATCGTCTTGCCCTTGAGATCGGCGACGGTTTTGATCGGTCCCGTGGCGAGCACCGCCACCTGGCTGAAATAATCCGGCCGCTGCCAGCCGACGACGGGGATTGCGTCCGTCCGGGCCTTGAACACCACATATTCCGCCGGGCCGGTCAGGACGAAATCGACCTGGCCCGCCGCCATCGCCTCGACCGCGGCGGTGCGGCCGGAAACCGCGAAGAACTGAACCTTGAGATCGGCGAGCTTCTCGAACGCCGCCTTGAAGGGCCCGAATTCGCGCTGCAGCGATTCCAGCCCGTCGATATCGGTGACGGCGAAGCGCAGCGTCTCCTGTGCCTTGGCGGCGGGGGCGGCCAGGGCGATCGCCGCCGCGGTGAAAGCCAGGCTGAGCGTTTTCAGCATCGAATGTCCCTCCTGAAATCTGAGGAGGCGCTAACCCGGCTACACGACGCACCGGTGACAGTTTGCCGACAGTCCCGTGACGTGGCCGTCATCTCCCTGTCATGGTGCCCGTCCAAGCGCGGCCGTCTCATCAAATCGAGGGAACTGGCCATGGCGCTGTGGATCGAGGGCGGAACGGTGCTGCGCGATGAGCTCGGGCCGTCAGACCTGCTGCTGGAGGCGGGCCGCATCGCGCCGGAGACGGCGAGCCCGCCGGCCGCGGCGCTGCGGCTGAAGGCGCGCGGCCTGCTCGTCCTCCCCGGCATCGTCGATTGCCATGGCGATGCCTTCGAGCGCCACATCATGCCGCGGCCGGGCGTCGCCTTCGACCTCGATCTGGCGCTGCGCGACGCCGACCGGGCGCTGCTCGCCAGCGGCATCACCACCGCCTATCACGGCGTCACCTGGTCCTGGGAGCCCGGCTTGCGCGGGGCCGAGAATGCGCGCCGGCTGGTCGAGCGGATCGCGGCGCTCGCCCCCTCGCTCGGCGCCGATACCCGCTTCCATCTGCGCCACGAGACCTTCAATCTCGATGCGGAGGAGGAGATCCGAAGCTGGCTGCGCGAGGGGCGCGTCGGTGCGCTGGCCTTCAACGATCACACCGAGGGCACGCTCAAGGCGCGCCACCGCCCCGACAAGATCGGCAAGATGGTCGAGCGGACCGGCCTCGATCGCGCGGCCTTCGACGCGCTGGTCGAGCGGGTCTATGCCCGCAAGGGCGAGGTCGCGGGCTCGATCGAGCGGCTGGCGCAGGCGGCGCGGGAGGCCGGGGTGCCGATGCTCTCCCATGACGATATGACCCCGGCGATGCGCCGCTGGTACAGGGAGCGGGGCGTCGGCATCGCCGAATTCCCGATCGACGAGGCGACGGCGCGCGAGGCGGCGGCTGCGGGCGAAGCCATCGTCTTCGGCGCACCCAATGTCGTGCGCGGCGGCTCGCATACCGGCTGTCCCGCCGCCGAGGAGATGGTGCGGGAGGGGCTCTGCACCATCCTCGCCTCGGATTACTATTATGCTGCGCTGCTGCAGGCGCCTTTCGCGCTGGTCGAGCGCGGCGCCGCCACCTTGGCCAGCGCCTGGGCGCTCGTCTCGCGCAACCCGGCCGAGGCGCTGGGCCTTGTCGACCGCGGCGCGATCAGGCCGGGCCTGCGGGCCGACCTCGTCCTGGTCGAGCCCGGCCCGCAGCCGCGCATCGCAGCCACGATCGTCGCCGGCCGCCTGGTGCATCTGGCGGATCAGCGGCTGCTGGCGTGAGGCGGCAGGGCGCGTTTACGGACGACCGGGTTTTTTGGTAGAGGGTTTCGGCCGGGCCGGCCCAGGGCTGCGGCCAGCCTTCACCCGAACTCGGATATCGCCTCGCCGTGATCGCTTCGCAGACGATGCCGCATCCTGCCGCGCCCTGGCGCTTCAGTGTCGCCCCCATGATGGACTGGACCGATCGGTATTGCCGGGTCGTCCATCGGCTGATGTCGCGCCATGCGCGTCTCTATACCGAGATGGTCACGGCCCAGGCGGTGATCCGGGGCGATCGCGCGCGGCTGATCGGCTTCGACGCAATGGAGCATCCGGTCGCGCTGCAGCTCGGCGGCAATGATCCGCGGCTGCTGGCGGAGGCGGCGCGGATCGGCCAGGATTTCGGCTATGACGAGATCAACCTCAATTGCGGCTGCCCGTCCGACCGCGTCCAGGGCGGGGCCTTCGGCGCCTGCCTGATGCGGGAGCCGGCGCTGGTCGGCGACTGCGTCGCGGCGATGAAGCAGGCGGTCGCCATCCCGGTCACCGTGAAATGCCGGATCGGCGTCGACGACCAGGATCCGGAGGCGGCGCTGGAGGCGCTGACCCGCGCCACGCGCGAGGCCGGAGTCGACGCGCTGATCGTCCATGCCCGCAAGGCCTGGCTGCAGGGGCTCTCGCCCAAGGAGAATCGCGAGGTGCCGCCGCTCGATTACGACAGGGCCTATCGGCTCAAGGCGGCCCATCCCGATCTGCCTGTGGCGGTCAATGGCGGCATCCGGCATCCCGCCGAATGGGCCGCTCATCTCGCCGCCTGCGACGGGGTGATGATCGGCCGCGAAGCCTATCAAAACCCGGAAATCCTGCTGCAGGTCGATCCGCTGCTGTTCGGCGAGGCGGCGCCGGTCGCGGACGCCTTCGAGATGCTGGAGGCGCTCGAGCCGCATATCGCCGCCCATCTGGCCGCCGGCGGCCGCCTCCACGCCTTCACCCGCCATCTCGTCGGGCTCTTCCCGGGCCGGCGTGGCTCGCGTCTCTTCCGCCGTCATCTCGCCGAGCATTGCGTCGGCCTCGGCGCCGGGCTCGCCGATCTGCGCGCCGCCGTGGCGCATGTCGCCCGGGACGAGCCGCAGATCGCGGCAGCCTGAGGAGGGCCGATGAGCAGCACGACACTGACAGCCGAGGAGGCTGGCGCCCGCGTCCGCGCGAGCTTCGACAAACAGAGCTTCATGCGGACGCTCGGCGCCTCGCTCATCCGGGTCGCGCCGGGCGAGGTCGAGATCGCCATGCCGGTCGCGGGGCATCTCTGCCAGCAGCACGGTTTCGTGCATGCCGGCGCGGTCGCCTCCATCGCCGATTCCGCCTGCGGCTATGCGGCATTGAGCCTGATGGCGCCGGGCGTCGGGGTGTTGACCGCCGAGTTCAAGATCAATCTCGTCGCGCCCGCTGCGGGCGAGCGGCTGCTGGCCAGGGGGCGGGTCGTCAAGGCCGGCCGGACCCTGACCCTGGCCATGGCGGAGGTCTTCGCCGTCACCGGGGACGGCGAAAAGCTCTGCGCGGTGATGACCGCGACCTGCATGAGCGTTGCAGGCCGCGATGGCGTCGCCGACTGAGCCCGGCCGGGTCAGCCCGGCCCGGCGCCCTGGGTGGCGAGGTAGACGGCATAGAGCGACTGGCTCGCCGCCATGAACAGGCGGTTCCGCTTCGGCCCGCCGAAGCAGATATTGCCGCAGATCTCCGGCAGCCGGATCCGGCCGATCAGCTTGCCCTCCGGGTTGAACACGCAGACCCCGCTATAGCCGACGGCGCGGCCGGCATTGCTGGAGGCCCAGAGATTGCCCTCGACATCGCAGCGCAGCCCGTCCGGCCCGCATTTCACCCCGTCGACCATGCAATCCGAGAACAGCTTCTGGTTGGAGAGCCTGTTGTCGGGCCCGACATCGAAGACATGGATGTCGCCCTTGCCGCCGGGCCCGGTATCGCCCGGCCCCTTGCCTGTGGAGGCGATGTAGAGCTTCCTGTAGTCCGGCGAGAAGCACAGCCCGTTCGGGTCCGGCACCTGGCTTTCGCTGACCACGAGATCGACGCGCCCGCTCGGATCGATGCGGTAGCAATTGGTCGGCAATTCGCGCTTCGCCAGGCCGATGCCGGGCGGCTGGCCGAGCCGCGGATTGATCCTGCCATTGGCGTTGCTCGGCCCGCCCGCGGCATCCGGCGCGCCTTCATAGAGCTGCCCGCCATAGGGCGGATCGGTGAACCAGTAGCTGCCGTCGGGATGGGCGACCACGTCATTGGGCGAGTTCAGCTTCTTGCCCTCGAACGCATCGGCCAGCACCGTCGCGGAGCCGTCGAGTTCGTAGCGCACCACGCGGCGGTTGAGATGCTCGCAGGAGAGCTGCCGGCCCTGGAAATCGAAGCTGTTGCCGTTGCTGTTGCCGGAAGGGGAGCGGAACACGCTGACCCGCCCGTCATCCTCCAGCCACCGCATCTGCCGGTTGTTGGGAATGTCGCTCCAGACGAGATAGCGGCCCTGGGCGTTCCAGGCCGGCCCTTCCGACCAGAGCGCGCCGGTCCAGAGCCGCTCGATCGCGGCATTGGGCTGGGCTAGCCCGCCGAAGGAGGGGTCGAGGGTCAGGATGTCGGGATCCCAGAAATAGGTGGTCGGCGCGCCGCGCCGGCTGAAGTCCCGTGGCGGATTCGTGATCGTGCTCGGCGGGGCGGCGGGGCCGGGGCTGCCCTGGGCGAGGGCCGGTCCTGCCGAGGCGGCGAGCAGCCCGACGGCGCCGGCTCCGAGCAGGCCTCGCCGGGTGAGCCGCTCATTTGCTTGAGTTTCTGCGAAATCGTCTTCCATCGTATCCTCCCTCGATTTTATAGTGATTGAAACGATTTAGACTTAGGGTTCAGATGCGTTTCGTCGTGCGGTCTCCTGGGGCGGGCGGGGATCGGGCGCCGCGCGATGCGGGGCGCCGCTTGCAGATCAGCAGCGCTGCACGCTCCGGTCGAGCCCTCATGAAGAGCGGGCGGACCTGACGTCACCGCATGCTCGCGGGCCTGCGTCTTGCTTGCCGTGGCCTTCGCTACACCCAGTCTGAGGCATGCCAGCCCTGTGCCGTGCAGCTTGCCGTGACGGCTCAAATCGAGCACAGCTTCGGCCCCATCCCACCGGAACTCCCCGATGCTCGCTGGTATCCCTCTGGGCGATCTCGCCTTCCTCGCCGTGTCGCTGGTCCTGGCCGGTGCCTTCACCGGTGTCCTGGCCGGGCTGTTCGGCGTCGGCGGCGGCGCCGTGATCGTGCCGATCCTCTATGAGGTGTTCCGCGTCATCGGCGTGGCGGAGGAGGTACGCATGCCACTCTGCGTCGGCACCTCGCTCGCCATCATCATCCCGACCTCGATCCGCTCCTTCCAGGCGCATCGCGCCAAGGGGATGGTCGACATGTCGATCCTGCGGATCTGGGCCGTGCCGGTGGTGCTCGGCGTGATCGGCGGCAGCTATATCGCGCGTTTCGCCCCGCCCGATCTATTCAAGATCGTCTTCGTCGTGGTCGCGGTGGCGAGCGCGCTGCGCCTGCTCTTCGCCTCCGACAAATGGCAGCTCGGCACGGAGATGCCCGGCAAGATCCTGATGACGATCTATGGCGGCATCATCGGCGTGCTGTCGGCGCTGATGGGCATCGGCGGCGGCCAGCTCTCCAGCCTGTTCATGACCTTCTATGGAAGGCCGATCCACCAGGCCGTGGCGACCTCGTCCGGGCTGGGCGTGCTGATCTCGATCCCCGGCGCGCTGGGCTACATCTATGCCGGCTGGCCCAAAATGGACGTGTTGCCGCCGCTCTCGCTCGGCTACGTCTCCTTCATCGGCTTCCTGCTGTTCATCCCGACCTCGATCTGGACGGCACCGATCGGCGCGCGCCTGGCCCACCGCCTGTCGAAGCGCCGGCTGGAGGTCGCCTTCGGCCTGTTCCTGCTGGTCGTCGCGGCGCGCTTCGTGATCTCGCTGCTGGGCTGACGCCGGCACGCGAATGAGGGCGCTTTGCCGTCAGGGGGACGGCGGCCGGACCAGCCCCGCGGCCTTGCGGCGCTCGGGCAGGAGCGCCATCACGGCCAGCCGCTCGGCCTCGCTCAGCCGAGCCCATTGCGCGATCTCCTGCAGGCTCCGGCCGCAGCCTTCGCAGAGCCGGCTGGCCGGATCGATGACGCAGAGCCTGATGCAGGGGCTGGAAGTGGTGCTCATGGCCGGGCCCCGCCCAGAACCAGGGCGAAGCCGCAATAGACCGCGATCTCGCCGATCTGCTGCACGGCGCCGACGATATCCCCGGTCTGGCCGCCGATCATCCGCCTCGCCAGCGCCGCCAGCCCCCGCGCCGCGGCATGGCAGAGGGCGAGCGCCAGCGCCAGCGCTGCGAGCGGCAGCCCAGCGGCCAGCGTGATCGCGAGCGACAGGGCGGCCGCCAGGACGAAGCCGATCCAGGCGGTGCGCCGAAGCGGCCGGCCGACCGCGGCCGAGGCCCCGCCGCTGCGCGCCGCGGGTTCGCGCGCCAGGAGCCCGACGCCCTCGGCCCGCGACCAGGCGGCGGCGAGCAGCAGGCAGCCGGCCGCGGCGACAGGCCCGGCGGCGCCGAGGATAGAGGCCAGGCCCGCGATCCGCAGCAGCAAAGCGAGCCCGATCGCGACCGCGCCGAAGGAGCCGACGCGGCTGTCCTTCATGATCTCGAGCCGCCGCTCGGCGCTATGGCCGCCGAACAGCCCGTCGGCGCTGTCGCCCAGCCCATCCTCGTGAAAGGCGCCGGTGGTCACGACCAGCGCCGCGATGGCGAGCCCCGCCGCCAGCATCGGGTGGACGCCGGCCGCACCGCTCCCGAGCAGGACGAGCGCGGCGGGCAAAGCGATGACGAGCGCGGCGAGCGGCACCGCCCGCGGCACCAGCCGGAAATCGGGCAGGGCGTGCCGGTCCGCCTCGCCGGGGAGTGCCGGCACTGGCAGGCGCGAATAGAAGCGGATGCAGATGGCGCCGGCCCGCAGCCAGCCCGGCCAGAACGGCGGGGGGGCGGCCGGTGCGGCGGCGCCCTGCCGCGGCTCCTCCGCCTGCGCTCCGCCCGAGCTCTGCATCCCGGCCATGCCGCGCCATCCCCATCGAGAATTGTCTTCCCCGTCCCGAGCCTATAGCAGCAGCGCAGGGCCGGCTGCCATGGGCAAGCGCCGTGCCGCCGGCTCTGCCCCAGCCTCGATGAGACCGCCATGTCCGTGTCCGGCCTGCCTTTCGACGATATCCGCGGCATGATCGCCGGCATGCCCGGCCCGGACATGGCTGCCGCCAATGCCGTACGCGCCCGCGACAAGGAGCTGACCAAGCCGGCGGGCAGCCTCGGCCGGCTGGAGGAGATCGCCGAATTCCTGGCGGCCTGGCAGGGCAAGGCGCCGCCGCGCGTCGATCGGCCGCTGGTCTGCGTCTTCGCCGGCAATCACGGCGTCGTCGCCCAGGGGGTCTCCGCCTATCCGCAGGGCGTGACGCGCCAGATGCTGGAGAATTTCGCGGCGGGCGGCGCCGCGATCAACCAGATCTGCGCCGCCTATGACCTCGGCTTCAAGGTCTTCGATCTCGCTCTCGACCTGCCGACGGGCGATTTCACCGAGGGCGACGCGCTGGACGAGCGCGCCTGCGTCGCCACCATGGCCTTCGGCATGGAATCCTTGGCCGGCGGCTGCGATCTGCTCTGTCTCGGCGAGATGGGCATCGGCAACACCACTGCGGCGGCGGCGGTCTATGCGGCGCTGTATGGCGGCGAGGCGGCCTTCTGGTGCGGGCGCGGCACCGGCGTCGACGATGCCGGGCTGCAGCGCAAGATCGCCGCGGTCGAGGCAGGACTCGTTCTGCACCGGCCCCATCTCGGCGATCCGCTCGAGGTGCTGCGTCGCTTCGGCGGCCGCGAGATGGCGGCGATCTGCGGCGCCATCCTCGCGGCGCGGCTGCAGCGCATCCCCGTCATCCTGGACGGATATGTCGTCTGTGCCGCCGCCGCCGTGCTGCAGGCGCTGGAGCCGTCGGCGCTGGACCATTGCCTCGCCGGCCATCTCTCGGCCGAGGGCGCTCATCGCGACGTGCTGGCGCGGCTCGGCAAGCAGCCGCTGCTGGCGCTGGAGATGCGGCTAGGCGAAGGGACGGGCGCGGCGCTCGCCGCCGGCCTGGTCAAGGCGGCGGCGGCGATGCATGGCGGCATGGCCACCTTCGACCAGGCCAGGGTCTCGCGCGGCGGCTGAGGCGCCTATTGCAGGTCGCCGAAGGCCCGCTGCAGGCGCTGCACCGCCTCCTCGACCACCGCGCGCGGCGTCGCCAAATTGAAGCGCAGGAAGCTCTCGCCGCCGCTGCCGAAGCTGCCGCCGTGATTGGCCGCGATCTTCGCCTGTTTCTCGATGCGCGCGGTGAATTCCTTCGGCTCCATGCCCGTGCCGGAGAAATCGACCCAGGCCAGATAGGTCGATTCCAGCGCCATCGAGCGCACGCCGGGGATGCGCGCCAGCCCCTCATCGAAGAGGCGGCGATTGCCGTCGAGATAGCGCACGAGGGCATCGACCCAGGCGGCGCCCTCCGGGCTGTAGGCGGCGGTGGCCATCGCCATGCCGAAGGAATTGGGCGAGATGCCGAGCGCGTTCATCCGGGCGCGGAACGGCGCCCGCAGCGCCTCGTCGGGAATGATCACGTTGCCGATATGCGCGCCCGCGATGTTGAAGGTCTTGGTCGTCGCCGTCATCATCACCAGCCGATCCATGATCTCCGGTGCCGCCACGGGCATCGGCAGGTGGCGGTGGCCCGGCATCACCAGATCATGATGGATCTCGTCGGAGACCAGGATCAGCTCGTGGCGCCGGCAGAACTCGGCGATGGCGCGCAGCTCCTCCCGCGTCCACACGCGCCCGCCCGGATTATGCGGCGAGCACAGGATCAGCATCCGCTCCGCGCCGGTCATCAGCTGCTCCCAGCCGGCGATGTCGAGGCCGTAGCGCCCATCCTCCAGCGCCAGCCTGCATTCCACCACGCGGCGGCCGCAGGCCCGCACGATCCTGGCGAAGGCATGGTAGACCGGGGTCATCAGCAGCACGCCGTCGCCGGGCTTCGTATAGGCTTCGACGCACAGCGCCGTGCCGTTGACCAGGCCATGGGTGGTGAAGATCGAGGCCGGCTCCACCTCCCAGCCATGCCGCTCCTTCATCCACCAGCCGATCGCGGCGAGATTGGCCCGGTCATCCCCGAAATAGCCGTAGACGCCATGGTCTGCCATGGCGGTGACCGCAGCCTGTACGCAGGCCGGCGGGCGGAAATCCATGTCGGCGACCCACATCGCGATCCCGTCGGCGGGGGAGACGCCATAGCTCGGCTCCATCATGTCCCATTTCGCGGAATGGGTGCCGCGGCGGTCGATCAGCTCGTCGAAATCAGGCGCTTGGGTCATGGCAAAGCTCGGATGAGGGAATCAGGTCGCGCCGGATGATAGCGGCAGCTTCGGCGGATGAGCGGGAGGCAGGCGGAGGAGGGGGGCCGCTTCCGGCGCAGGACGGGCGGCGTCACGCTGCCGAGCGGCGGCTGGGCTTCGGCTGCGGGACCGCCGCCAGCGTATCCATCACGCGCTCCGCCGGCAGCGTCACCGTCACCTCGGTCCCGGCCCGCGGCCTGGACTTCAGCAGGAAGCCGCCGCCATGCAGGTCGATCAGCCCCTTGACGATCGGCAGGCCGAGGCCGGAGCCCTGCTCCGCCGTCTTGATCGCCAGCGAGCCGCGGCCGAAGGTCTGCAGCACGACCGGGATCTCGTCCTCGGGAATGCCTGGGCCGGTATCGGTGACCGAGACATATTGCCCGCCATTGGCGGTCCAGCCGACCTTGATGGTGATCTCGCCGCCCTGCGGGGTGAATTTGATCGCGTTCGACAGGATGTTCAGCACCACCTGGCGGATCGCCCGCTCATCCGCCCAGACCTTCGGCAGATCCGGCTCCACCGCCTCGCGGATGCTCTGGCCCTTGGCCTTGGCGCGCAGATTGAGCATGTGGCTGCAATCGTCGACGATCGCCGCGAGCGACAGGGCCTCCTCGTTGAGTTCGTATTTCCCGGCCTCGATGCGCGACAGATCCAGGATCTCGTTGATGAGGTTGAGGAGATGCTGGCCGGAATCATGGATGTCGCCGGAATATTCGCGATAGGCGGAATTGGCGTGCGCGCCGAAGACCTCGTTCTTCATCACCTCGGAAAATCCGAGAATGGCGTTGAGCGGGGTGCGCAGCTCATGGCTCATCGTCGCCAGGAAGCGCGACTTCGCGAGATTGGCCTCTTCGGCCTTGCGCCGCGCCTCGTCCGAATTGGCGGTGGCGGTTTCGAGCTCCGCGATCAGCGCGTCCTTCTCGGCCCGGAACTCGATGGTCGCGACCGAGCTGGCATAGAGCCGGTTGGCGAGGAAGATGAAGAACAGCTGCGAGGCCGCCGCCATCAAGGCGGTGGTGACGCTGTCGATCTCGGAGCGGCCCCAGAAGAACAGCCCGATCCCGATCGTGATCGGCATCAGCCCGGCATAGACGGCGCTGAGGATGGAGGCCGACAGCATCACCGTCACCGCGCTGATGATGAGCAGCGTGGTGGTGACAAAGACGGAGGCTCCGGGCGCCTCGGGGCTGAACAGCAGCAGCAGCATCGCCCAGGACAGCCCGTGCAGCCCTTCCGCCGCCACGAAGACGCGTCGCCATACCCTGAGCCGGACCTGGCCCGTGGTCTGCAGCGTGAAGCGGCGGCACAGCAGCGCCATCAGGCCGATGCTGGTGATGACGAAGAAGGTCCAGATCGCCACCTTGAAGGCCGGAACCCAGACGCAGGCCGCGGCCGCGACGCCGAAGGCCAGCACCGGCGTGCCGATGCTGCCGTTCAGCCGGTACTGCGCGAAGAGCCGCAGGAGCTCGTAATCGAAGGCGCGCTCGAGCCCCGTCGAAGAGGTCAGCCTTTCGCGGACGGATTTGACCTCGCGCGTGACGAGCTTGCGCCGCGCCAGCACCGCCGGGTCGGGGCCGCGCCCGCGCTGCACCTGTTCGGCCGTGATTTCCGCCATGGACTGGACGCGCATTCCTTCCCCGGCGGAGCGGGAGGCACGGCCGGCTCGTCATCATGCTCTGCAAATCGTTAAGCTCTTACTGATGGCCTGCACGGGAATTGAGGACGATTCGCGGATGGATTTTCTCGGCTGGCGGCGGGTGGGGCGCCCGGTCGACATCGTCGTCGCGCTGGGCCTGCTCGGCCTCCTCGCCATCGCCGGCGCGGTCCTGCAGCTGCGGCTCGGGCAGGGCTCGCATCTGAGCGGCCATGCGACGGTGATCGACGGCGATTCCCTGCGGCTGAACGGACGGGAATTGCGGCTGGAAGGCATCGACGCGCCGGAATTGCGCCAGAGCTGCACCGACCGCGCCGGGCAGATCGTCGGCTGCGGCCGGCAGGCGCGCCAGGCTCTGGCCCGGCTGGCGGGGCAGGGCCCGCTGAGCTGCGAGATCGGCAAGTCCGATCGCTACGGGCGCGGCCTGGCCCGCTGCCGGCAGGACGGCGTCGACATCAACGCCGCGATGGTGGCGGCGGGACACGCCGTCGCCTATGGCGCCTTCCGCCGCGAGGAGGATGCGGCCCGGGCGGCGGGGCGCGGGCTCTGGGCCCTGAATTTCGACCGGCCGGAAGCCTGGCGCCGCGCCCATCCGCGCTGAGCCGGACCCTGATTTCGGCATCATTCGATGATTGAAGCGCAAGAGCGAGGATTGACCGGGCGCGGCCTGGCATGGTCCGGTTCAGTCCTGCGAGAGGAATTGCACGATGAAACTCTATGATGGTGGGCGGGCGCCGAATCCGCGGCGGGTGCGGATCTTCTTCGCCGAGAAGGGTGTGCCCCTGCCGGAACTGGTGCCGATCGACATCGGCGCCCGCGAGCATAAGACCGAGGCCTTCACCCGCATCAACCCGCTCCAGCGCCTGCCCGTGCTGGTCCTCGACGACGGCACGGCCCTGGCCGAGACCGTCGCCATCTGCCGCTATGTCGAGACGCTGCACCCCGAGCCGCCGCTGTTCGGGCGGGACGCCAAGGAGCAGGCGCAGATCGAGATGTGGAACCGCCGCGTCGAACTCGGCCTCTTCGCCAGCGTCGCCGCCGTCTTCCGCCACAGCCACCCGTCCATGGCCGAGCTCGAGGGCCAGGTGCCGGAATGGGCGGAGGCCAATCGCGAGCTGATCGACGATCATCTCTGGCTGCTGGACATGCAGCTGGCGAGCAACGCCTTCGTCTGTGGCGAGCGGCTGACGATCGCCGACATCACGGCCGGCATCGCGATCGATTTCATGAAGCCCTCGCGCATCCCGCTGCCCGAGCAGTTCGGAAACATCCGGCGCTGGCATGGCGAGCTCTCCAGCCGGCCGAGCTGGAAGGCCTGATGCGGCGCCTCCTCCAGGTCCTGCCGCTGGCGGCGCTCGCCGCCGCCTCTCCGGCGCAGGCTGTCGATCAGCTCGACGGCCCCGCCATCCGGCGCGCCTTCGAGGGCAACACCGTCAGCGGCCGCTACACCAATGGCGGCGTCTTCACCGAATACCATCATGTCGATGGCCGCGCGCTCGGCCATAATGGCTGGCAGCCGAACCGCGACGCCTGCTGGACCACGCGCGCCAGCGACGTCTGCTATTATTACGGGCCGCAAGAGAACCGCACGGTGCATTGCTTCACCGTCGAGCTGTCCAACAAGCTCTATGTGCTGCGCAACCGCTCGAACGGGCAGATCAACGCGCTCGCCAGCATCGAGCCGGGCAATCCCCGCAGCCATGGCGATGGCGGCGAACCCTGGCATTGCGACGGGCTAATCTCGCGGGCGAAGCCTCAGCCGCTGACGCCGCGGCCCGCCGCGCTCCGGGCCCCGCCCGCCGACAGATGAGCAGGGCGGCGGAGGCGCCGCTGCAGGCGCTGCTCTCGGATCTGCGCCGCTGCCGGCTGTGCCGCGATGCCCCCCTGCATGGCGGGCCGCTGCCGCATGAGCCGCGGCCGGTGATCCAGGCCTCCGCGACGGCGCGGCTCTGCATCGCCGGCCAGGCGCCCGGCACGCGGGTTCACGCCAGCGGCCGCCCCTTCACCGATCCCTCGGGGGTCAGGCTGCGCGTCTGGCTCGGCCTGGCGGAAGCGGATTTCTACGACGCGTCCCGCGTCGCCATCCTGCCGATGAACCATTGTTTCCCCGGGCTCGACAGCCGCGGCAGCGATCTCCCGCCCCGGCGCGAATGCGCGCCGGCCTGGCGCGCAAGGCTCTTTGCCGCCATGCCGCAGATCGAGCTGGTGCTGGCGATCGGCCGCTACGCCCAGCTCTGGCATCTCGGCGAGGACACCCCGGCCAGCCTGACCGAGACCGTCGCCGATTGGCGCGCCATCCTGTCGGCGCCGCGCCGGCCGCGGATCCTGCCCCTGCCGCACCCGTCCTGGCGCAATAGCGGCTGGCTCAGGCGCCATCCCTGGTTCGAGGCGGAGCTCCTGCTGGTCCTGCGGCAGGAGGTGGCGCGACTAGTGGGCCCCGCGCCTCAGTAGCGCGTGCCATAGGCGCCGGTGCCGGAGGCGAGCCCACGCTCCGCCGTGCCACGCATCCTGACGACGCTGCGCATCGGCCCGAGGCTGGTCTCGCCCCGGCCTTCGAACTGCACCATCGCCGAAGCGGCGGTGCCGGTCCGGTTCATGCTGCTGCGCCCCATCTCCATGCGGACCGAGCCGCCGGCGCGTACGCAGAAGGACGAGCCTTCCACCCGCACGAAGCCGGGGCCGTATTCCGGGCAGGGACGCGCGCCGCTCTCCGGCTTGCCGGATCGCGGCTTCGCCTCGCTCCGGATCTGGCCGGGGATCGGCTCGCCGATCGATTGGGCGAAAGCCGGTGCGGGCAGGGCGGCGGCGGCGACGAAGGCGAGGCAGATGCGCAGCATGTCAGATGTCCGAACCGAAGCGACGCGTCAGATAGACTGCCGATCAGGGCGGCATCATGGTGCCCGAAACCCGGGGCAGGGGCCAGAGGCTAGGCGGTCGAAGCGCGCGATCCCATGAAAAACCCCGGTCTCGCGACCGGGGTTCGACAGTCTCGAGTTGGGCCGATCGCTCGGCCGGTCGCTCTCTTCAGAGCTGATTGGCCGCGCGGGCGCGGATCAGGAAGTTGTCATAGGTGTATTCCGCGATCTGGAACCAGAGATACTGGTCGTTCCGGAAGGCGGACATGGAATCGTAGATCTTCTTGAAGTCGGCGTTCTTGGCCGCCGTCTCGGCATAGACCTCCTTCGAGGCCTTCAGGCAGGCTTCGAGGATTTCCTGGGAGAAGGGACGCAGCTGCGCGCCGGCGCCCACCAGCCGCTTCAGCGCGCCGGGGTTGCGGGCATCGTATTTGGCCTGCATGTCGACATTGGCGAGCGCCGCCGCGGTGGTGAGGATCGACTTGTAGGTCTTGGGCAGCGCATCCCATTTGGCGGTGTTGATGAAGAAGTGCAGCGAGGCGCCGCCCTCCCACCAGCCGGGATAGTAGTAGAACGGCGCGACCTTGTTGAAGCCGAGCTTCTCGTCATCGGCGGGGCCGACCCATTCGGCGGCGTCGATCGTGCCCTTTTCGAGCGCCGGATAGATGTCGCCTCCGGCGATCTGCTGCGGCACCACGCCGAGCTTCTGCAGCACCTGGCCGGCGAAGCCGCCGATGCGCATCTTGACGCCCTGCAGATCGGCGACCGTCTTCAGCTCCTTGCGGAACCAGCCGCCCATCTGGCAGCCCGTATTGCCGCCCGGCAGGGAATAGATGTTCGCCTTCTTGTAGAATTCATTGAGCAGGTCCTGCCCGCCGCCATGGTAGAACCAGGCGTTCTGCTGGCGCGCATTGAGCCCGAACGGCACCGCCGTCCCGAAGGCGTAGGTCGGGTCCTTGCCGACATAGTAATAGGAGGCGGTGTGGCACATCTCGACCGTGCCGTTGGTCACCGCATCCGCGGCCTGCAGGCCCGGGACGATTTCGCCGGCCGCGAAGACCTGGATCTGGAATTTGCCGTCCGTGGCCTCCGAGACCGCCTTCGACATCACCTCGGACGCGCCGAAGATGGTGTCCAGCGATTTCGGGAAGGAGGATGTGACGCGCCATTTCACCTCGGGGGAGGATTGCGCGATGGCCGGGCTCGCAATGGCCCCGGCGGCGGCGCCGGCTCCCGCTACCTTCAGGAATTGACGACGTTTCATAATATGCAGCCTCCCTCAGAGATCCTTCGGCGCGCCGGTTCAGTCCGAGCGTCGCTTGAGCACCACCAAAACCGGCTCTGAGGGGAAGTGCAAGTGGAAAAGCATGACCGCCATGCGCCGTCTGCATGACTTTTGGGAAATCACCTCCGGCATGGGGGGATTATCGGCAGATTCGCCGTGGATGCTGCATTTCTCCGCAGGGGATCGGCTGAAATGAAACAGGCCCGGCGGGGTGCCGGGCCTGCGCATCGGTGTTTCGGGAATCGGTACCGGGATCAGCGGGCGCGCGAGCGCACCTGGAACACGTCGAAAGTCAGCTCGGCGACCTGCCACCAGAGATACTGGTCGGCGCGGAAGGCGGCCATCGAGTCGATCGCCTTCTTGAAATCGGCGTTCTTGCTCGAGATCTCGGCGTAGAGCTCGTTGGAGGCCTTGAGGCAGGCTTCCAGGATCTCCTGCGAGAACGGGCGCAGCTGGGTGCCGGCGCCGACCAGGCGCTTCAGCGCCGCCGGGTTCTGCACGTCGTATTTCGCCGCCATCTGCGTGTTGGCATAGGTGCAGGCGGCGAGCAGCGCGGCCTGATAGGCCTTCGGCAGGGCGTTGTACTTCTCCAGGTTGAAGAAGGCGTGCACGGTCGGCCCGCCCTCCCAGAAGCCAGGATAATAGTAGAACGGCGCGACCTTGGAGAAGCCGAGCTTCTCGTCATCATAGGGGCCGACCCACTCGGCGCCGTCGATCGTGCCCTTCTCCAGCGCCGGGTAGATGTCGCCGCCGGCGATCTGCTGCGGCACCACGCCGAGCTTCGCCAGGACCTGGCCGGCGATGCCGCCGATGCGCATCTTCAGACCCTGCAGATCCGCGACCGTCTTCATCTCCTTGCGGAACCAGCCGCCCATCTGGGCGCCGGTATTGCCGCAGGGCAGGCCATAGATGTTGAACTTCTTGTAGAACTCGTTGAACAGCTCGTTGCCGCCGTTCTGGTAGAGCCAGGCGTTCTGCTGGCGCGCATTCAGGCCGAAGGGCACGGACGCCGCGACCGCGAAGGTCGGGTCCTTGCCGACATAGTAATAGGACACGGTGTGGCAGGCTTCGATCGTGCCGTTGGTCACGGCGTCGGCCGCCTGCAGGCCGGGGACGATTTCGCCGGCCGCGAAGACCTGGATCTGGAATTTGCCGTCCGTCAGGTCGGAGACCATCTTGGCCATGACTTCGGCGCCGCCATAGATCGTGTCGAGCGACTTCGGAAAGCTCGACGCCAGGCGCCACTTCACCTCGGGATTGGACTGGGCGACGGCCGGCATGGCGATGGCGGCGCTCGCGGCCGCACCGGCTGCAGCGCTCTGGATGAATTGACGACGCTTCNATAGAAAAGACTCCTTGGGAAAAATGAATGCGGATTGGCGTTTTTCACGAGCCGGGTGGCGGTTTAGCCGCGCTTGGTCGCCTTCTAGATGAAGATTTGCCAAACCGCGAGAGCTTTCAGCGGGCGCTCTATCGACTTTTGTCTTAGCCTGTGGCGGAGTTGCCCGGCAACCCTCTCTGCGCGAGCCGGATCGCGCCCACATGCTTAAAATTGCGCCATGATCGACACGCCACGCCTGCTGTTGAGGCCCTATGCGCTTGCTGATTTCGACGCCATTCACGCCCTTCGCTCGGACGCCGAGACGATGCGGTTCATCGGCGGCAAGGCGCTGACGCGGGAGGAGAGCTGGCAACGGCTCACGCGCGCGGCCGGGCATTGGGCGCTACTGGGATTCGGTTTCTTCGTCGTGGTCGAGAAGGCCGGTGGGCGCATGGTCGGAGAGGCCGGGCTGATGCGGGCCGAACGCGGCCTGGGCGAAAAATTCGACCCCTATCCCGAAGCGGGCTGGCTGCTGTCGCCGCAGGGCCGCGGCCATGGCTATGCCCAGGAGGCGATGCGGGCGGCCCTTGCCTGGTTCGCCGAGAGCCATGGTCCGTCCCGCAGCGTCTGCATCATCGATCCCGCCAACGCGGCTTCGCTTTGCCTCGCGCAAAAGCTTGGCTACAAGGCATTCGGTGCGACTCGTTACAAAGACAGTGAAGTCACCATGCTGGAGCGGGCGGGCGCCTGAGCGAAAGCGAGCGGCCTAACGACTTTTGTTTAAGCCTCTGGCGCAGTCCTCAGCTGTCTGTTTCTACGCCAGCCGAACATGCTCCGCCTGCCCATATTTGCGCTAGGCTGGGCGCTGACGGGTTGGCGTCCTTGCGAGGAGCGTCGGCGACGAAGCAACCCAGGTGGGCGTAGAGCGCTACGCTGCTGGGTTGCTTCGCTGCGCTCGCACTGACAGTCCGTCCTTGCGAGGAGCGTCAGCGACGAAGCAACCTAGGGGGCGACAGAACGCTACGATCTGGGTTGCTTCGCTGCGCTCGCAATGACGATCCGTCATTGCGAGGAGCGTCGGCGACGAAGCAACCTAGGTGGGCGTAGAGCTCGACGCGCTGGGTTGCTTCGCTACGCTCGCAATGACGGATGAACGTCCTTGCGAGGAGCGTCGGCGACGAAGCAACCCAGGGGGCGTGGAGCGCTACGATCTGGGTTGCTTCGCTACGCTCGCAATGACGGTCCGTCATTGCGAGGAGCGTCAGCGACGAAGCAACCCAGGGGGGCGTGGAGCGCTACGATCTGGGTTGCTTCGCTGACGCTCGCAATGACGGGTGGGCGTAAAGCTCAACGCCCTGTGTTGCTTCGCTGCCGCTCGCTATAAGGACAGCCCCGTCACCACGTTTGAGCGGGTTCTTTCCGGCTGAGGCCGGTTGTCGCGACTGGAGGAATCACGATGGATCAGGACAGGCTGGCCGAGCTCAGGGCGCGCTATGCGGATGCGAGCGGCGCCGATATCCATAATCCGCGCTTCGCCAAGGTCGCCGCCGATCAGTTCAAGGGCGACAAGCGGAAATGGCCCTTCTCCGACGTCGCGACCTTCATCAGCGCGCCCTACCGCCCCGACGCGCTGACCAGCGCCGATCTCGGCGGGCTCGACGTCGCGATCATCGGCCTGCCCATGGATCTCGGCGTCACCAACCGCGCCGGCACGAGGCTCGGCCCGCGCGCGGTCCGCGCCATCGAGCGGATGGGGCCGATGGATCATGCGATGGGCACCGCGCCCTTCGGCATGGTCAAGGCCGCCGATATCGGCGACGTCCCCTTCCGCTCGCGCTATTCCCTGGAAAGCTGCCACGAGGATATCGAGGCCACCTTCAAGACCATCGTCGGCGCCGGCGTCTCGCCGCTCGCGGTCGGTGGCGACCATTCGATCACGCTGCCGATCCTCAAGGCCGTCGGCGCGAAACGGCCGGTCGGCATGGTGCATATCGATGCGCATTGCGATACCTCAGGCCCTTATGAGGGCTCGAAATTCCATCATGGCGGGCCCTTCCGCCAGGCGGTTCTGGAAGGCGTGCTCGACCCGGCCCGCGTCATCCAGATCGGCATTCGCGGCGGTGCCGAATATCTCTGGGAATTCTCCTATGAATCCGGGATGACCGTGATCCATGCCGACGAGGTCGATGCGATGGGGCTGCCGGCGGTGATCGCCAAGGCGCTTTCGGTGATCGGCGACGGGCCGACCTATGTCTCCTTCGACGTCGATTCGCTCGATCCGGCCTTCGCGCCCGGCACCGGCACGCCCGAGGTCGGCGGGCTGACGCCGCGCGAGGCGCTTTCCATCCTGCGCGGCCTCAAAGGACGCGACATCGTCGGCGCCGACGTCGTCGAGATCGCGCCGCAATACGACGCCACCAGCAACACCGCCCATTGCGCCGCGCAGGTGCTGTTCACCGAACTCTGCCTGATCGCGGAGGCGCGGGCCCTGGGCAAGGGCCGGCCGTGAAGCGCCGGATTCAGCTCGACGCCATCGACCGCCGGATCGTCGCGATCCTGCTGCGGCAGGGGCGCATCACCAACCAGGCGCTGTCGGAACAGGTCGGCCTCTCCGCGCGGCCCTGCCTGGAGAGGGTCCGCAAGCTGGAGGCGTCCGGGCTGATCCGCGGCTATCACGCCAGCCTGGCGCCCGAACTCGCCGGCCATGCCGTCACGGCCTTCGCCCAGCTCGCGCTGCGCGACCATTCGATCGGCCGCCGCGAGGGGGTGGAGAAGGTGCTGCGCGCCTGCCCCAATGTGGTGGAGCTGCATGTCGTCAGCGGCGAGGCGGATTATCTCGCGCGCATCGTCGCGGATTCCCTGGCGGAATATGAGGAGATGACCGGTGCCTGGCTGACCGACAGCCATCTCGGCATCGCCCGCATCGCCACCACCTTCGTGCTCAAGCCGCTGAAGGAGTTCGACGGCTACCCGCTGGCGGAACCGTGACGGGCGAGACCGCCAGCCAGATCATGTGCCTGGCGCCGCGGCCGCGCCCGGCGCGCACCGGCTTCTCCTCGACGGCAAACCCGGCCCGGCGCAGCCTTTGCGTGAAGCCGCGGTCCGGCCCCTGCGACCAGACGGCCAGCACGCCGCCCGGCTGCAACGCCGCCCGCGCCGCCGCCAGCCCGGCCTCGCCATAGAGCTGGTCATTGGCGGGGATGGTCAGCCCGTCGGGGCCATTATCGACATCGAGCAGGATCGCGTCATAGAAGCCGGCGCCGGCCCGCATCACCGCCGAGACATCACCGATGACGAGCGCCACCCGCCGATCGTCCAGGCTGCCGGCGAAGACCTCCGCCATCGGCCCCCGCGCCCAGTCCGCGACCTGCGGCACCAGCTCCGCCACCTCGACCCGCGCCGAAGCGGGCAGCGCCGCCAGCGCCGCGCGCAAGGTGAACCCCATGCCCAGCCCGCCGATCAGCATCCGGGGCTGCGGGCGCTCCGCCAGTCGCGCGCAGCTCAGCGTCGCCAGCGCCTCCTCCGAGCCGCTGAGCCGGCTGTTCATCAGCTCGTTGCTGCCGAGCATGATCGAGAATTCGCCGCCACGCCGCTTCAGCCGCAACTCTCCGCCACCCGGCAGCCTCGCCGTATCGAGAAGGGTCCAGGGGATCACGCGCGCGCTCCGTAGGAGAAGGCGGCCGCTGTATCACGCCGCCCCTCCGCACGACAGGGACCTTCCTTCGCCGAACGACAGAAAACGGCAGCCAAACGACAGCTTCTGCTGTGCGCCGCCCGGCGTCGCATCAGCTTCGGCCTGTCTTCTTCGCCTATGCTCGGGGGAAACAGGGAGGACGCCATGAATTCGATCGAGCGCGAGCGCGCTGTCTGCGCCCAGAACTACGCGCCCCTGCCCATCATGCTGGAGCGCGGGGAGGGGGTCTGGCTGAGCGACACCGCCGGCGTGAAGCGGCTGGACATGATGAGCGGCTATTCCGCCGTCAGCCTCGGCCATGGCCATCCCCGCATTCTCGCGGTGCTGAGCGAGCAGGCGGCGCGCCTCGCCGTCACCAGCCGCGCCTTCCATTGCGCGCCGCTCGCGCCCTTCCTCGAAAAGCTCTGCGCCGTCTCCGGCATGGCGATGGCACTGCCGATGAACACCGGCGCGGAAGCGGTCGAGACCGCGATCAAGGCGGCGCGGCGCTGGGGTCACCGGGTCAAGCGCATCCCGGATGGCGAGGCCCGGATCATCGTCGCCGACGGCAATTTCCACGGCCGCACCACCACCATCATCGGCTTCTCCAGCGAGCCGAGCTATCGCGACGGCTTCGGCCCCTTCGCGCCCGGCTTCGACAGGGTGCCCTTCGGCGATATCGCCGCGATCGAACACGCGATCACGCCGCAGACCGCCGCGGTGATGATCGAGCCGATCCAGGGCGAGGCCGGGATCGTGATGCCGCCGGCAGGCTATCTCGCGCAGCTGCGCCGGCTCTGCGACAGGCATCATGTGCTGCTGATCCTGGACGAGGTCCAGTCCGGCCTCGGCCGCACCGGACGCTGGTTCGCGCATCAGCACGAATCGATCCTGCCCGACGGGCTGATCGTCGGGAAGGCTCTGGGCGGCGGCGTCTACCCCGTCTCCGCCTTCCTCGCCTCGCGCGAGGTGATGCAGGTCTTCGATCCCGGCTCCCATGGCTCCACCTTCGGTGGCAACGCGCTGGCGGCGGCGATCGGGCTCGAGGCCCTCCGCGTGATCGAGGAGGAGCGCCTGGTCGAGCGCTCGGCCGAGGAGGGCGCCTATCTCAAGGCGCGGCTGGCGGCGATGACGGCGGGGCTCGCCCGCGAGGTCCGTGGAATCGGCCTCTGGGTCGGCGTCGACATCGATCCCGCCGTCGCGGAGGCGAAGAGCATCGTCGCCGATCTCGCCCAGGCCGGCGTGCTGACCAAGGAAACCCATGAGACGGTGATCCGCTTCGCGCCGCCGCTGACGATCAGCCGCGAGGAGATCGATTGGGGATTGGCGCGCTGCGAAACCGTCTTCGCCGCGATCCGCGCCGCATCGGGCCGCCGGGCCGCGTGAGCCTCGGCGCCGACATGTTCGAAAACGACAGTGAACTCAGTGGCTTGGGCTGCCGCTTCCGTGGGCCGCCGCGCTCACAAAAGCCGCATCACCCTACTTGCGCTGCGGAAGGGACTTGCCCAATCTGTCAGTAGCATCCGTACCGGTCCAACGAGCCCGGACGGTCAACGCGTGGGAGGTATCATGAAGGGTTTCGTCAAGTTGTTTGCGGCCGCGGCCTTGACCGTCGCCGGTGTCGGCCTCGCCGGCGTCACGGGCGCGCTGGCCCAGGCCAAGGAGTGGAAGGAAATCCGGATCGGCACCGAGGGCGCCTATCCCCCCTTCAACAACCTCAACGCCAAGAAGGAACTCGAGGGTTTCGAGATCGACTACGCCAACATGCTCTGCGAGAAGATGAAGGTGAAGTGCACCTGGGTCGTCCAGGATTGGGACGGCATCATCCCGGCGCTGCTCGCCAATAAATACGACATCATCATCGCCGGCATGAACGCCACCGACGAGCGCAAGAAGCGGGTCGATTTCACCGCCATCTACACCAAGACGCCGATCTGGATCATCGGCCCGAAATCCACCACCTCGACCGATTTCTCGCCGGCGGCGCTGAAGGGCAAGTCGATCGGCTTGCAGGGCTCGACCATCCACGCCAATTACGTCGAGAAGGCCTATAAGGATTCGACCGCTCGCCCCTATCCCACCCAGGAAGAGGCCAATCTCGATCTGCTGAACGGCCGCCTCGACTACATCGTCGCGGATTCGCTGGCGCTCGACGATTTCCTGCAGGGCAAGGGCAAGGATTGCTGCAAGAAGATCGGCGAGATCACCCGCGATCCCGAGATCCACGGCCCCGGCGTCGGCGGTGCGGTGCGCAAGGAGGACACGGCGCTGAAGGCGATGTTCGACAAGGCGATCGCCGAATCCCTGGCCGATGGCTCGCACAAGAAGGTCGCCGACAAGTACTTCAAGTTCCCGGTCATGTGATCGACCCGGCCCGACCGGCCGGCGCCGCGCGCGCCGGCCGGCTGCCTGTTCCTCCGGTCCGGCGGGTTCATGTTCGACAAATTCGCTCTGCTCGGCTTCGGGCCCGGCGGCTGGGGCCTCGCCCTGCTGCAGGGCGCCGGCATCACCATTTCCATCGCCCTGGCGACTTTGCCCTTCGGGCTGCTGCTCGGCCTGGTCGTGGCGCTCGGCGCCCGCTCCCGCAAGCCTGTCCCGCGCTGGCTCGCCACCGTCTACACGACGGTGTTCCGCGGCGTTCCCGAGCTGCTGACGCTCTACATCATCTATTTCGGCGTGCAGATCCTGCTGCAGAAGCTCTGGGCCGCGATCGGCCTGCCCGGCGCCTTCTCGATGCCGCCCTTCGTCGCCGGCATGATCGCGCTCGGCGTCGTGCTCTCGGCCTTTTCCAGCGAGGTCTGGGTCGGCGCGTTGAACTCCATCCCCAAGGGACAGCGCGAGGCCGCGGCGGCGCTCGGCCTCTCCGCCTGGCAGAGTTTCCGCCTGGTCGTCTTCCCGCAATTGCTGCGCGTCGCCCTGCCGGGGCTCGGCAATAACTGGATGGTGCTGCTGAAGGAGACCTCGCTGGTCTCGGTCATCACGCTGCCCGACATCATGTTCATCACCACCCGCGCCAATGTCGCCACCAAGGAGCCCTTCCTGTTCTTCGGCGCGGCGATGGCGATCTATCTGTTCTTCTCGCTGGTCTCCGCCTGGGGCATCGGCCGGATGGAGGCGCGCGCCAATCGCGGCATAGCCGCTTTCGGAGGCGCGACGCGATGAGCTGGTGCGAGCAACCGGGCTATTGGCTTGGCAGCGAGGTCCTGCAGAACTATGGCTGCCGCATGGCCACCGGCCTCTGGATCACGGTCCAGATGGTGGTGATCTCGGTGGTGCTGGGCTTCATCCTGGCCTGCGCCCTCGCCATAGCGCGGCTCTACGGGCCACGCTGGGCGCAGCGCGCCATCTCCTTCTACACCACCTTCTTCCGCGGCACCCCGCTGCTCTGCCAGCTCTTCCTGATCTATTACGGGCTCGGCCAGTTCCGCCCCTTCTGGCAGGATGTCGGTCTCTGGTGGTTCTTCCGCGAGCCCTTCTATTGCGCGGTCTTCGCCTTCACCATCAACACGGCGGCCTATCAGGCCGAGATCCTGCGCGGCGCGATCCAGTCGATTCCGCGCGGCCAGTTCGAGGGCGCGCTGTCGCTCGGCCTGCACCGCTGGGCGACCCTGCGCCATGTAATCATGCCCCAGGCGATGATCCTGGCTCTGCGCCCGCTGGGCAACGAGCTGATCGTGATGATCAAATCCAGCGCTCTGGCCTCGCTGGTGACGCTCTATGACCTGATGGGCGCGACCAAGATGGCCTTCGCCCGCTCCTTCGATCTCAGCATCTATCTCTACGCCGCCCTGATCTACCTGCTGATGGTCGAGCTCATCCGCCGGGTCTGGGATCGGATGGAGTTGCGGCTGACCCGGCACATGGTCCTGCGCTGAGGCGGCGCGCCCTTCCCAGCCGCGCCGCCGCGGGCTAAGCCCATGACCGCGAATTGCAAACCAGCTGCGGAGCGGAACATGACCAAAGTCGCCTTCATCGGTCTCGGCGTGATGGGCTATCCCATGGCCGGCCATCTCAAGGCCAAGGGCCATGACGTCACCGTCTACAACCGCAACCCGGCCAAGGCGCAGGCCTGGGTGGCGCAGCATGGCGGGACATCGGCACCGACGCCGGCCGATGCCGCGCGCGGCCAGGAGATCGTTTTCGCCTGCGTCGGCAATGACGATGATCTGCGCTCGGTGACCTTGGGCGAGACCGGTGCCTTCGCCGGCATGGAGAAGGGCGCGATCTTCGTCGATCACACCACGGCCTCGGCCGGTGTGGCGCGCGAGCTCGATGCGGCGGCGACGGCGGGTGGGTTCGGCTTCGTCGACGCCCCGGTCTCCGGCGGCCAGGCCGGCGCCGAGAACGGTGTGCTGACCGTGATGTGCGGCGGCGCCCCCGAGATCTATGCCCGGGCCGAGCCGGCCATCGCCGCCTTCGCCCGCATGTGCAAGCTGATGGGGCCGGCCGGCTCCGGCCAGCTCACCAAGATGGTCAACCAGATCTGCATCGCCGGGCTGGTCCAGGGCCTCTCCGAGGGCATCCATTTCGCCAAGCGCGCCGGGCTCGATGTCGAGGCGATGCTCGAGGTGATCTCGAAGGGCGCCGCCGGCTCCTGGCAGATGGATAATCGCGGCAAGACGATGAATGCCGGCAAGTTCGATTTCGGCTTCGCCGTCGACTGGATGCGCAAGGACCTCGGCATCGTGCTGGAGGAGGCCCGCCGCAACGGCGCGCAGCTACCGGTCACGGCGCTGGTGGACCAGTTCTACGCCGAAGTCCAGAAGATGGGCGGGCGCCGCTGGGACACCTCGAGCCTGATCGCCCGCCTGGAGGAATGAGCCGTCATTGCGAGTGTGAGCGGAGCAGTTGCTCCTCGCAATGACGAGCCGTCATTGCGAGCGTAGCGAAGCAACCCAGCTCGTAGCGCTCCACGTCCCCCTGGGTTGCTTCGTCGCTATCGCTCCTCGCAATGACGCCCACCCGTCATTGCGAGCGTTAGCGAAGCAATCCAGCTCATAGCGCTCCCCGCCCCCCCTGGGTTGCTTCGTCGCTTGCGCTCCTCGCAAAGACGCCCACCCGTCATTGCGAGCGCAGCGAAGCAACCCAGAATCGTAGCGCTCTACGTCCCCCTGGGTTGCTTCGTCGCTGACGCTCCTCGCAATGACGCCCACCCGTCATTGCGAGCGTGAGCGAAGCAACCCAGCATCGTAGCGCTTCACGCCCCCCTGGGTTGCTTCGTCGCTTGCGCTCCTCGCAAAGACGCTCATCCGTCATTGCGAGCGTAGCGAAGCAACCCAGCTCGTTGAGCTTTGTCGCCCCCTGGGTTGCTTCGTCGCTGACGCTCCTCGCAATGACGGATACCTGTCATTGCGAGCGTAGCGAAGCAACCCAGCCTCATAGCGCTCTGTCGCCTCCTGGGTTGCTTCGTTCGCTGACGCTCCTCGCAAGGACGTCCCCAACGCCCCTCGCAATAACGACCGAGCGTCACAAAGCCAGCTCCTCATACAGATCGCGCCAGGTCGGGTTCATCGCTTCGATCAGGGCCAGCTTGCGGACTCGCGACCCGGCCTTGATCTGCTTTTCGCGAGCGATCGCCTCGTCCATGCGCGGATGCCGCTCATACCAGACCAGCCATTTGCAATTGTAGCGCTGGCTGAAACCCGTCCACGCTCCCGTGCGATGCTGCCAGACGCGCCGCGACAGATCCGACGTGACGCCGGTATAGAGCGTGCCGTTGCGACGGCTCGACATGATGTAAACAGCCGGTTCGCGCATGGCGGCAGTCTGCCGAACCGTGACGACACCTGCGTGACCGTGACCGTCATTGCGAGCGTGAGCGAAGCAAGCCAGGTTGTTGAGCTCTACGCCCCCTGGGTTGCTTCGTCGCTATCGCTCCTCGCAAGGACGCCCCCGTCATTGCGAGCGTAGCGAAGCAACCCAGAGCGTCGAGCTCCACGGCCCCCTGGGTTGCTTCGTCGCTCCGCTCCTCGCAATGACGCTGATCCGTCTTTGCGAGCGCAGCGAAGCAACCCAAGATCGTAGCGCTCCACGCCCCCTGGGTTGCTTCGTCGCTGACGCTCCTCGCAATGACGCCAACCCGTCATTGCGAGCGTTAGCGAAGCAACCCAGCTCGTTGAGCTCTACGGCCCCCTGGGTTGCTTCGTCGCTGACGCTCCTCGCAATGACGGTGAGGGCGTCATTGCGAGCGTAGCGAAGCAAGCCAGCGCGTCGAGCTCCACGCCCCCCTGGGTTGCTTCGTCGCCGACGCTCCTCGCAAGGACGCCCGACCTTCAAGAACGCCCGCGCCACAAAAAAGACCCCGGATCGCTCCGGGGCCTTCATCGTCTCACGGCTCAGTTGAGGTTGAGCTTGGGTGGTTCGTCGAGGTTCAGGCCCGGGAGCCCGCCGCCGCCGCCCGGTGCGCCGAAGCCCGGGATCTGGATCGAGTCGAACTGCTTGTCGATCGCCTTCTGGTCGAGCTGCACGGCCGAGGCTTTGTAGTGCATCACCATCTGCGGGAAGATGATGACCAGCGCCACCATGATGCACTGGATCACCACGAACGGCACCGCGCCCCAATAGATCTGCCCGGTGGTGACCGGCTCCATCTGCTTGCCGGTGACCTTGTCGCGATAGACGTGCTTGGGCGCGACGGAGCGCAGGTAGAACAGCGCGAAGCCGAAGGGCGGGTGCATGAACGAGGTCTGCATGTTCACGCCCAGGATGACGCCGAACCAGATCAGGTCGATGCCGAGCTTCTCGGCGGCGGGGCCGAGCAGCGGCACGATGATGAAGGCGAGCTCGAAGAAATCGAGGAAGAACGCCAGCAGGAACACCATCACGTTGACGACGACCAGGAAGCCGGTCGCGCCGCCGGGCAGGCCGATCAGCAGATGCTCCACCCAGATATGGCCGTTGACGCCGTAGAAGGTCAGCGAGAACACCCGCGCGCCCACCAGGATGAACAGCACGAAGGCCGAGAGCTTGGCGGTCGATTCCGTCGCCTGCCGCAGCAGGTCGAAGCTGAGACGGCGCTTGCCCAGCGCCAGCAGGATCGCGCCGGCCGCGCCCATGGCGCCGCCTTCGGTGGGGGTCGCGAGGCCGATGAAGATCGTGCCCAGCACCAGGAAGATCAGCGCCAGCGGCGGCACCATCACGAACACCACCTGCTCGGCCATGCGCGACAGCAGGTTGAGCCTCAGCACCTTGTTCAGGATGGCGATGACGAAGGAGACGCCGACCGCGATCGACATGGTCAGCACCACGAAATCGGCGCCCGCCTTCACCGTGGTGAACAGCTTCATATAGGCATAGGCGAGGCCGAAGGAGATCACCGTGATCACCAGCAGCGAGAAGCGGCGGGTCTGCCCGTCCGCATCGCGCAGCGTCTGCGCCTCGGGCGGCAGCCCCGGCGCGCGCTGCGGATAGATCATCGTCACCAGGAAGACGTAGCCGGCATACATCGCCGAAAGCACGAGGCCCGGGATGAAGGCGCCCTCATACATGTCGCCGACCGAACGGCCGAGCTGGTCGGCCAGCACGATCAGCACCAGCGAGGGCGGGATGATCTGGGCGAGCGTTCCCGAGGCGGCGATGACGCCGGAGGCGAGCCGCCGGTCATAGCCGTAGCGCAGCATGATCGGCAGCGAGATCAGGCCCATCGAGATGACGGAGGCCGCGACGACGCCGGTGGTGGCGGCGAGCAGCGCGCCGACGAAGATGACGGCATAGGCGAGGCCGCCGCGGATCGGCCCGAACAGCTGGCCGATCGTGTCGAGCAGATCCTCCGCCATGCCCGAGCGCTCCAGCACCAGCCCCATGAAGGTGAAGAACGGGATCGCCAGCAGCACGTCGTTGTTCATCGTGCCGTAGATGCGCTCCGGCATCGCCTGCAGGAAATTCTCCTGGAACAGGCCGAGCTCGATGCCGATGATCGCGAAGAGCAGGCCGTTGGCGGCCAGCGCGAAGGCGACGGGGTAGCCGAGCAGCAGGAACACCACGAGCGCGGCGAACATCACCGGCGCCATGTTGGCGCGCACGAAATCGCCGACCGCCGCATGGGCCTCGCCGGTATGCAGGGTGAAGAAGGCTGCCGCGGTCACGGCGAGCAGCAGGCCGGCGACACGCGCGAGGCGGAAAGCGGTCATGGAGGGGGTCCGGACGTCGTTCGAGTTACGCGGGTTGTCGGAAGGCGCTGCGGCTGGCCGCTTCGTCACGGGGCCAGGCCCTGGGCCTTGGCGACGTCGAGCAGGCGCTGCGCCTCGGCCTCCGCCGCCGCCGCATGGCCGCGCAGCGTCTCTTCATCGTCGAGCTGTCCGCGCATGATCGCGATCTGCTTGATGATCTCCGACACGCCCTGGAAGGTCAGCATCACGAAGCCGATCACCACCAGCCCCTTGGCCGGCCATTGCGCCAGCCCGCCCGCCGACAGCGACTGCTCGTTGATCGCGTAGGAGCGGACGAAGAACGGCCAGGAGTGATAGACCATCAGCAGGCAGAACGGCATCAGGAACAGGGTGTGGCCGATCAGGTCGATCCAGCGCTGCACCGAGCGGGGCAGCAGGCTGTTCACGATGTCGATGCGGATATGCTCCTTCACCTGCAGCGTCCAGGCGGCGCACATCAGGAACACCGCGCCGAACAACATCCATTGCAGCTCGAGCCAGGCGTTGGACGAGACGTTGAAGAGCTTGCGGATAATCGCGTTGACCGTGGCGACGATGACGGCCAGCAGGATCAGCCATGCGATCTTCTTGCCGATCTGGCTGTTCACCGCGTCGATGACACGGCTGATCTTGAGCAATCCTTGCACGAATATCCCTCCGCGTGACCGTCTGCGAGACGGATGCGCGCCTTGCATGCGAGCTATGCCGCGCTGTTATACGAAGGCTCGGACCAGCACAAGATTTCGCGAGCGGCTGCCCACCGATTCAATTGCTGCTTTTTTGACCCTCGAAACGCAACACGGCCAGCCCGATGCAGGTCAGCAGCCACATCAGCACCACCAGCGACGGCGCCCAGAGCGTAACCAGCCAGCCGATCAGCACGGTGCCCAGCGCGCCGGAGCCGAGCTGCAGCGCCCCCATCAATCCCGCTGCGGAACCGGCGAGGTCCGGCCGGGCCGAGAGGGCGGCGGCGGTCGCGCCCGGGATCGTCATGCCATTGCCGACGGCGTTGAGCACCAGGGGCAGGAACAGCGTCAGCGGCGTCCAATAGGGGCTGAGCGCCAGAGCGAGCGCGATCGTCATGCCGGCGCAGGAGATCACCAGCCCGATGCGCACCAGCCGCCGCGTGCCATAGGTCATCGCGATCCGCGACATCAGGAAGTTGCCGACCATGTAGCCGAAGGCGGTCATGATGAAATAGGTGCCGTAGACATCCGGCCCCCGACCCATCGTCTCCACCACGACATAGGGCGCCGCCGCGACGAAGGAGAAGAAGGCGGCCGAGGTCATCGCCAGCGCGATCACGTTGGTGACGAAGCCGCTGTCGCGGATCAGCGCCGGGAAGGCGCTGAACACCCCCAGCAGCGAGCTGCGCCGGCCGAGATGGGGCGCGGTCTCCGGCAGTTTCGCCAGCGTCAGCAGCAGCACGACCACGCCGACCGCGGTCATGAACCAGAAGATGGCGCGCCAGCCGGCCAGTGTCTCGATCTGCCCGCCGAGATAGGGCGCCAGCATCGGCGCCACCACCATCACCATGGTGACGCTGGCGATCTGGCTGGCCGCCTGGTCGCGGCTGGCCGTGTCGCGGATGATCGCCCGCGACAGCGCGAAGGCGATGCCGGAGCCGGCCCCTTCCAGGATCCGCGCCAAGAGCAGCACCGCGGTGGTGTCGGACAGCGCGCCCAACACCGATCCGGCGACGAAGAGCGCGATGCCGGCATTGACGCAGGGCCTGCGGCCAAACCGGTCCGAGAGCGGGCCGATGATCAGCTGCATCACCGCGACCGCCACCAGAAAAAGGGTCAACGTCAGTTGGATCGCGGCGTAGCTCGTCTGGAAATGCCGGGCCAGGGTGGGTGTCGAGGGCGCGAGCAGGTTGAGCGCGATCGGCTGCAGCGTCGAGATCGCGACCAGGATCAGCAGCGTCGGGCGGGGTTTCGCCGGTGTCTCGGTCACGGCGCCGGTCCGGCTGTCGGCTTCAGCCGCGAATCCGGCCGGACCCGTTGCCTGTGCATCGTGTAGAGGCCGGCGCCGACGATCAGCCCGATGCCCGCGAAGGAGAGCGCGTCCGGCACGTCGCCCCAGACCAGATAGCCGCCGATCAGGGCGAAGATCACCACCGCATAGCGATAGCCGGCGACGACCCCGACATCGGTGTTGCGGAAAGAGCCGACGATGAAGAAGCTGCCCGAGGCGACGAGCACCGCGGCCACCGCGAGATAGACCGTCTCCAGCCGCCAGACCGGCTGCCACACTTCGAGGCTGCCGAAGATGGCGGCGACGATGCCGACGATCACCGTCGTGGTCAGCGAGATCACGGTGGTCGGGACGGTGGCATGGATGCGGCGGGTGGTGAGGTCGCGCGCCGCCACCAGCACGGCGCTGATCAGCGCGACGATCGCCGCCGGGCTGAACCCTTCCGCCGTGGGGCGCACCACGAGCAGGACGCCGGCGAAACCGACCAGGATGGCGAGGGTGCGGCGCCAGCCCACCGTCTCGATCCGCAACGCCACCGCCATCACCACCAGGATGATCGGCGTCGCCAGCACGATCGCCGTGATGTTTGCCAGCGGCAGCAGGCCGAGCGACCAGATGAAGGTCAGCGCCACGCCGGCTTCGATGATCCCGCGCAGCAGCAGGATCGGCCTCAGCCCCATCAGCAGCTTGTCGCCGTCGCGCAGCGCATAGACCATGGCGAGCCCGACGATGACGGCGAAGCCGGTGCGGATCGCGATCGCCTGGCCGGCGGGGAACACCTCGCGCGCCAGTTTCATCAACACGTCGTTGCAGACGAACAGCAGCATCGCCACGAGCGTGTAGATGATGCCGCGTCGGTTATCGGCTGCGCTGGCCAAGGGGCTTGTCCTGTCGGAGACGTCTCACGCTGCGAAGCGGCCGAGCGAGAAGGGGGAGAGATCGAAGGGGGAGGGGGTGTCGGTGGCGCGGTCGGCCAGGATCTCGCCGATCGCACTGGCGAATTTGAAGCCATGTCCCGAGCAGCAGGAGGCGAAGACCGCCTGCGGCACGCCGGGAACGCTGTCGATGATGAAATCCTCGTCGGGCGAGACGGTATAGACGCAGCCCTTGAGCGTGAGCGGCGCGCCGGCCGCATCCGGCAGATAGCGCTTCAGGCAATCCTGGATCAGCGCGACCTGGCGCGGGCTCGGCGTGCGGTCGGGCTCGCGCGGGTCGATCGGCTCGCGCGCGAAATGCGGGCCGCCGATCTTGAAGCCGGGATGCTCGTAGAGCGGGAAGCCGTAGAAGCTGCCTTCCTCCGCCGTGAGGATGAAGACGGGGAAGGCGCCTTCGCGGAACAGCTCCGGCCGGCGCGTGGTGAACCAGCCGATCGCCTGCTTCACCGTATGCACCTGCCGCGCCAGGGCCGGCACCGCGTCCGAGATCCAGCCGCCGGAGGTGATCACCAGCCGCCCGGCGGAATAGCTGCCGCGTTCGGTCCTCACCGTCACCCCGCCATCGGCCGTCGGAGCCCAGTCCAGCATCGGCTCATTGGTGCGGATATCGGCCCCGCGTGACTGTGCCAGCCCGACATGGGCGTAGATCGCCTTCTCCGACGCGACGAAGCCCCCGCCGGGTTGCCAGAGGCCGACATGCCCCTCCGGGAGCTGAAAGGCCGGGAAACGGCGGCTGATCTCGGCCCTGTCGAGCTGCTCATGCTCCAGCCCATGGTCGAGGCAGGATTGCAGCGAGGATTCGACCGGCCCGGCCCCGATCGGCGCCAGATCCAGCGAGCCCGTGACATGCAGCAGCTTGAGCCCGGCCTCTTCGCCGGTCCGGGCCCATAGCTCATGCGCCCGCTTGACGATCGGGACGTAATGGGAGCCCTCGAAATAGGCGAGCCGGATGATCCGCGAGAGCCCGTGCGACGAGCCCATGCCATGGCCGAGATCGAAGCGCTCGAGCCCCAGCACCCGCAACCCGCGCTGCGCCAGATGCCAGCAGGCGGCGGAGCCCATCGCCCCGACACCGGAGACGATCACATCATAGCTGGGCTGCGGCATGGGGAATCCGTCCGTGGCGTGAGACCGCATGCTGTACCGCGCCCTCGTGAGACGGTCCATGTCGCCCGCGACATGGGGGGTGGTCCGGCGATGCGCCGGATTGTTAACCAATTGCGGCGATGCTCCTGAAATTAGTTCGCAACGAACACTCCGGCCGGATTCAGGAACAGGCATGCTCGGCAATTTCCAGCGCTTGCTCGCTCGCCGTGTCATGCCGTCTTCCCTCGGCAACATCGTCCCCGCACAGCCAGAAGTTGTCCCAGCGTCAGCGTCGGCACCCGAGCCGGCCGAGCCCGGTCTCGCGGACGCCGTCGCCGAGCTGGAGCAGGATGTCGCGGCCGCGATGCGCCGTCTCTCGGGCGGGCTCAGCCATGCTCATGACGCGTCGAGCCATGCCGAAGCCTGCGCGCGCGACATTCATAACCGCGTCGGCGCGGTGCGCGAGGCGACGCTCACGGCCAGCACCAATTCCGCGGCGCTGGCCTGCGCGACGCAGCAGGTCTCGGACGCCGCCGAGCAGGTCGGCGTCACCATCTGCAATGCGCGCGACAGGCTCGACCAGGCGGCTATCCGTGCCACCGAGGCGACGGAGATGATGACCGGGCTCGCGGCGGCCAGCGTCGAGATCCGCAGCATCGTCGATTCCATCGCCGAGATCGCCCGGCAGACCAATCTCCTGGCGCTCAACGCCACCATCGAGGCCGCTCGCGCCGGCGATGCCGGGCGCGGCTTCGCCGTCGTCGCCAAGGAGGTGAAGGAGCTCTCGGTCGAGGTCCGCAACGCCGTCGATCACATTCGCCACCGGGTCGACAACCTCGCCCAGACGGCCCAGGGCTCCGCCGCCATCGTCACCGAGGCCCTGGCCATGGTGCGCGACGTGAACCCGGTCATGGCGACGATCGGCGCCGCCTCGCAGGAACAGGCCGCCGCTGCGATCGAGCTCTCGCGCAGCGCCGAGGAAACCGCCGGCTTCATGGACATGCTGATGCAGCGGGTCAACGAAATCGACCAGGTCGCGCTGGAATCGGCCCGCGAGAGCCTCGCCGCCCGCACCGCCTTGGCCGAGGGCGCGACCCAGGCCGATAGTCTGCTGCGCCGCTTCGTCCCGACCCTGCGCCATGCCGCCTTCGCCGACCGCCGGGAGCATGATCGCTATCCGGCCGAGCACAAGGCGACGCTCGCCATCGGCAACCAGGATATCGTCACCCATACCGTCGATGTCGGCCTGGGCGGGGCGCTGCTGGCGCGCCCCTCCGGCCCGCTGCCCCCGGCGGGCTCGAAGGGCCGGCTGACCATCGCCGATCTTCCGCCTTTCGGCTGCCGGCTCGCGGCGATCAGCGAGCTCGGCCTGCACGTCTCCTTCGACGCGGGGCAGGCGAGTACCCAGCTCGAGGAGCTGCTGACGGAAATCCGGCGCGGCTACGGGCCGCTGATCGAGCGGGCGCAGGGTTTCGCGCGAGAGGTCGAGGCGCTGATGAGCAAGGCCCTGCGCGATCGCCGCCTCAGCGAGGCCGCGCTGTTCGACATCGACTACCGGCCGGTCGAGGGCACCGACCCGCAGCAATTCACCAATCTCGCCCTGCCGGTGCTGGACCAGATCCTGCCGCCGCTCTACGCCCGCGTCATGGCCGAGGATACGCGGCTGATCTTCGCGCTGGCGATCGACCGCAACGGCTATATCCCCGTCCACAACAAGGGCTTCAACCAGCCGCAGCGCCCGGGCGAGCCGCTCTGGAACGCGGCGCACTGCCGCAACCGCCGCATCTTCGATGACCGGGCCGGCATCATGGCGGCGCGCTCGGTGCGGCCCTTCCTGGTGCAATCCTATCTGCGCGACATGGGCGGGGGCGTGACGCAGCTGATGCGCGAGGTCGATGCGCCGCTGCGGATCGGCGGGCGCCATTGGGGCGGCGTGCGCATGGCCTATTCGATGTGAGGCCGCGGCCCGCGCCGTCTAGATCCCCCGTTCCGCGCCGCGCCTGTCCGCCTCCTCCTGCATGAAGGCGGCGCGGCCCGCTTCCATGGCCTTCAGCTTCATGCGCTCGATCTCGCCGATCAGGTCGAGACCGTTGAGCAGCGCGAGCTGTTCCCTGAGCTTGGCCTCGATCAGCGCCGGCATCTGCTGCAATTGCTCCTCCACCTCGTCGATCAGCTGCATCACATTGCGATGCGCCGACAGCGCCTCCGGCTCGTCGATCCCGGGAATGCTGAGGCGACGTCCGAAATAAGGGGGCGGCAGATCGGTGCGCACCGCGAAATTCGCTTCGCGATATTCGCTCGCCACGGCGTCGCGCGCGGTGCGCAGCTGGGCGAGCCGCGTCTGATACTGCTCGCGCAGGGCCTCGGCCGCAGCGCGCGATCGCTGCAGCTTCAGCACCGCCACAGCGCAGCCGTCGCGATAGCCGTCGATGGACCGGCGCAGCCGCTCCAGCTCGGGCGTCAGATCCGCGTCGAGACGGCGCCGCTCCGCCTCCACCGCCGCGGAACTCTCTTGCCAGCGCCGATGGAGGCGCGACTGGCCGGGATAGGAGCCGAAGGCGCGATAGCCGATCGATGCTGCGACGCAAGCCACGAGGCAGCCGATCAGGATCAGCGCCAGCGATGCCGGATCCTGGACCGCCCATTGCGTCTCGACCATCCGCGCCGCCACATGATGCGCCAGGGTCGCGGGAGCGCCCGGCAGCAGCGCGCTGAGATGCCCGACGGCCAGGTTGACCATCAGGATCAGCGAGATCATCGCGGCGAGGAGCGGCAGCGCCCAGACGAGGTGCGACCCTCTGGCGTGCCGGCAATAGCGCGCCGGCCATGATCCCAGCAGGAAGCCGAGCCCGATATTGACCGCGCAGACCAGCACCGCGGACATGACGCCACCCGGCAGGCCGGACCCGCCGGCCTGGGCGAAGACGACGGCGTTCAGCAAGCTCCCGATGAGCAGGGTCGCGATCAGGCAGGCGAGGGCGATCCCCGCCGGCAGCACCCGCGGATCGCCCGAAAGCCCGTTGGCGTAGTTGAAATAGACATAGTCGCGCCGCGCCTTCAGCGCCTCGTGAACGCGACGCTGCAGCGTCCCGCCCTTCTGCGCGAGCGCCGCACGGATGCCGCTGTCGATGTTGCGCAGCTCCGCGAGATAACGTTCCTCCGTCACGGTCTCGCGCAGGGCCAGAACCTCCCCGGCGACGCGGTCCAGCCGCTTCGAGACTTCGAGGCGCAGCGCCCCGTGCAACTCGGCGACCCGCGCGCGCAGCGTCGCCTCCATCGGCGACGGGCTGGCGGAATAGGCCGGAGGGTAATTGTCCAGCGCGTCGCGCGCGCCTCTCGCTCCGGCCTGCAGGCTCTGCGAGAGCTGGCGGGCCGGGACCGCGGCGAGGTCCGGCTGGATCGAAGGGGCCGGCTCATGCCGCATGGCGGCGATCCGCGATCAGCCGAGAGGGGCTCGTCGAAGCCCCCTGATCCGCCCGTTTGCGTCGTCCGCGCCTGCCCATGCCACCAAAGCCCCCCTTGGAGTCGATGACCTAGGGTAAGCAGAGGGCGGTGCCGCTAAAATAGCGGATCGCGAAGGGGCAATGACATGAAGCGAAATTGTTAGCCGCCGGTGACGCTCATATGGCGGCCCACGGCCGGCTTGCCGCGCCGGCGGTCGATGACGAAATCATGGCCCCGCGGCTTGCGCGAAATGGCTTCGTCCATCGCCCTGTGCAGAGCGGCATCGTCGCGCGAGGCCCGGATCGGCGCGCGCAGATCGGCGGCGTCCTCCTGGCCGAGGCACATATACAGCGTGCCGGTGCAGGTCAGGCGGACGCGATTGCAGCTTTCGCAGAAATTATGCGTCATCGGCGTGATGAAGCCGATCAGCCCGCCGGTTTCCTGGACGCGGACATAGCGCGCCGGCCCGCCGGTCCGGTAGGGGTCGTCCACCAGGGTGAAGCTGTCCATCAGCCGCGCCCGGACGATGGAGAGCGGCAGGAACTGGTCGATGCGGCCGGGTTCGATCTCGCCCAGCGGCATCACCTCGATCAGGGTGAGGTCCATGCCGAGCCCATGGGCCCAGCGCATCAGCTGCTCGATCTCGTCCTCGTTGACGCCTTTGAGCGCCACCGCGTTGATCTTGACCCGCAGCCCCGCCTTCTGCGCCGCCTCGATCCCCTCCAGCACCTTGCCGAGATCGCCCCAGCGCGTGATCGCCCGGAACTTGTCGGGATCGAGCGTATCGAGCGAGACATTGACCCGGCGCACCCCGCAATCGGCGAGCTCCTGCGCATAGCGTGCGAGCTGCGAGCCGTTGGTGGTCAGCGTCAGCTCCTCCAGCGCGCCCGAGGCGAGATGCCGCGACAGCGAGCGGAACAGGCTCATGATGTCGCGCCGAACCAGCGGCTCCCCGCCGGTGATGCGCAGCTTGCGCGTCCCCCGCTGGACGAAGGCGGTGGCGACCCGGTCGATCTCCTCGAGCGTCAGCAGGTCCCGCTTCGGCAGGAAGCTCATATCCTCCGACATGCAGTAGACGCAGCGGAAATCGCAGCGATCCGTCACGGAGATGCGCAGATAGGAGATATCGCGCCCGAACGGGTCGATCAGCGGCGCGCGCGCCAGCGGGTTGGTCTGCTCAAGGATCACGCGGTTGGCCTCACCTGCCGGGGGATGCAGCAGTCTATAGCACATGCCATGGCGCTGCAGCCATTGCGCTGGCTCAACAGATCGGCATCGTGGCGGCAGAGGTCAAGCGCGTTTGCGGTCGCAGCCTCGCAGGAGATGAACCATGCCGACCCCCTGGCCCACCGAGATCCGCCTCGCCAAGGATCGCCGTACCCTCCATGTCAGCTTCGAGGACGGCAAGAGCTTCGCCCTCCCGGCCGAATTGCTGCGGGTGGAGAGCCCCTCGGCCGAGGTCCAGGGCCATGGCCCGACGCAGAAGAAGACCGTGCCCGGCAAGGCCGAGGTCGAGATCATCAAGGTCGAGCCGGTCGGCCATTACGCGGTCAAGCTCTCCTTCGACGACATGCACGACACAGGTATTTTCGGATGGGATTATCTGCGCGAACTCGGCGAAACAGGCGAGGCGAAGATGCAGGCCTATCTCGACGAGCTCGCGGCGAAGGGCCTGTCGCGGGAGCGGCGGCGCTGAACGCGGCGCCGGCCGCGGACCTTCCCGCATGAAAAAGGCCGCCCCGGGGGGGGCGGCCCTGTTTCTGCAGCGGTGAGGCTGCGCTCAGCGCGCGACCACCACCCGGGTGCCGACCTTCACGCGCTCGTAGAGATCGATCACGTCGTCGTTCAGCATGCGGATGCAGCCGGAGGACACGGCCTGGCCGATCGTCTCCGGCTCGTTCGAGCCGTGGATCCGGTACAGGGTCGAGCCGAGATAAAGCGCGCGCGCCCCCATCGGGTTCTCCGGGCCGCCGGGCATGAAGCGCGGCAGGTCGGGGCGGCGCTTCAGCATCTGCGAGGGCGGCGTCCAGCTCGGCCATTCCGCCTTGCGGGTGATGCTCTGCGAGCCGGCCCAGTCGAAGCCGGGGCGGCCGACGCCGACGCCGTAGCGCATCGCCTTGCCATCGGGCATCACCAGATAGAGCCGGCGCTCCTGGGTGTTGACGACGATCGTCCCGGGCGCGTGACGCGTGGGATAGCTGACGATCTCGCGCGGGATCGTGGTCGCCTGCGCCTTGGTCGGGTCGGCGTCCTGCGCCAGCGGCTGGCGCGTCAGCGGGTCGATCTCATAGGCATGGGCGGAGGACACCGCAGCCAGCAGGCCGAGGCCGGCGAGCGCGGAGATGCGGAGAGAACGATTCATCGGAACCTCGGACGGACATCTGACGGGGGGCGGGATCGGGAAGCTGACAGATAATCGTCAACAACGTCTCAAGTTCCTGTCAGACTCCAATATTCCTGGCAATTCTGTGGCCATCACATCGATGCGAGCGGCCCCGATTTGCGGGCCTCCGTGGCCCGAGCGCCACATTTCGCCGTCTGGCGGGCCAAACCGGGCGGAATGGCGGCCGTTCCGGGGCACGCTTCGCCGATCGGCAAACTGTTCTTGACGGCCACCGCCGCGGCCTGCATACTTCGCCACATGGAAAACCATGAGCACCGGCTCGACCTCGCTTTCACGGCGCTTGCCGATCCGACCCGGCGCGCCATCGTCGCGCGGCTGTGCCGGGGCGATGCGACGGTCGGCGAGCTGGCGCAGCCCTTCCAAATCGGGCTGCCGACCCTGCTCAAGCACATCCATGTGCTCCAGCGCGGCGGCCTCATTGCCTCCGCCAAGACGGGGCGCGTCAGGACCTGTTCGCTGACCCCGGCCGGGCTGCGCAGCACCGATGACTGGCTGCGCGCGCATATCGCCAGCTGGGACAGCCGCCTCGACCGGCTGGAGACTCATCTGTCCCGCATCGCAAGGGATCGCAGCCAAGATGACTGACGGCGCTCGCCATTCCCCCTGGGCCGCCTGGCCGCTCGACCGGGAGATCGTCCTCACCCGCCTGCTCGATGCGCCGCGCGAGCGCGTCTTCGATGCCTGGACGGATCCGGAGCAGATCGTCCTCTGGTTCGGCCCGGAGGGCATGGCGATCCGCACCCATGAGATCGCGCTGCACGAGGGCGGCCGCTGGCGCTTCGACATGGTGGCGGCCGACGGCACGCGCTACGACAACCGCATGAGCTTCCTGCGGATCGAGCGGCCGCGGCTGATCGAGGTCGAGCATGGCGCCGATGTCGAGGATGATCCCGGCCGGTTCCGCATGCTGGTGACGTTCGACGCGCAGGCGGATGGGCGCACGGTGCTCACCTTGCGCCAGATGCACCCGACGCGGGCCCGGCGCGAGGCGGCGATCGGTTTCGGCGCGGTCGCCTATGGCGGCCAGACCCTCGACAAGCTGGCGGCGCATCTCGCCGCCTCGCGCTGATCCAAGGAGACGCCGATGTCGCTGACGCTCTACGCCCACCCGTTCTCCTCCTATAGCCAGAAGGTGCTGATCGCCCTCTGGGAGAACGACACGCCCTTCGCCTACCGCCATATGGAGGAGGCGGGGGCGGCCGATGAGCTCGCGAGGCTCTGGCCCTTGCGCAAATTCCCGGTGCTGGTCGACGGCGCGCAGACCATCGTCGAGACCAGCATCATCATCGAGCATCTCGACCTGTATCATCCCGGCCGGCTGCGCTTGCTGCCCGCGGATCCCGCGCTCGCGCTGGAGACGCGGCTTTTGGACCGGTTCTTCGACCAGCATGTCATGAACGCCATGCAGGGGGCGGTGAACGAGGCGCTGCGCAAGACGCCCGACCGGCTGGAGGAGGCGAAGCAGACCGCCGCCAAGGCACTGGAGACCGCCTATTCCTGGCTGGAACAGCGGCTGGCGGGGCGCGAATGGGCGGCCGGGAGCGGTTTTTCGCTCGCCGATTGCGCCGCCGCGCCGGCGCTCTTCTATGCCGATTGGGTGCATCCGATCGGCGAGGCCCATCCGGGGCTGCGCGCCTATCGCCGCCGCCTGCTGGCCAGGCCCTCCTTCGCCCGGGCCGTGGAGGAGGGGCGGCGCTACCGGTCCTATTTCCCGCTCGGCGCGCCGGACAGGGACTGAGGCCGCGGAGCCTCCTGCTGCGCCCGCCTAGCTCTTCAACACGATGCAGGCGCCGTCATTCTGCTGGATGCGGCGGCAGAGCGCCTGCGCCTGCTGCCGGGACTGCGCCGGGATGCGCACCCTGTAGAAGGCGCGCGTGCCGCGGCTGCGCAGCCGCGTGCCGATCACCATCGGCGTCAGCTCGCCGATGATCGCCGCATGCCGGCTCCCGGCACGCTGGAAGGCGGCCAAAGCCCGCGCCTTGGAAAAATTCCCCGCGAGCTGCACGCCCCAGGGCGCGAACGGCGCCTCGGGCAGGCTCGGCCCGCCGCGTCCGGCCCGGATCGACACCAGCGTGACGGAGCAGGCGGCCGCGGCCTCCGGCGCCGCGGGCCGATTGGCCGGCGTCTCGCCCGCCTGGCTGGCGCGCGCATCCTCAGCCCAGCTCTCGGCCTGCGCGCCGGTGATGCGGCTCACATAGTTTTCCGTCTCGAAAGCCAGGCCGCCGCGCCCGGCGAGCCAGGCCGCGACGCGGTTGGGTCCGCCATTATAGGCCGCCGCCGCCAGGCCCCAATTGCCGAAGCGCGCCTTCAGCTCGGCCAGGAAATGCGCCGCCTTCGGCACGGCCTGTTCCGGATCGAACGGATCGGCGAGGCCGCGTTCGCGGGCGGTGCCGGGCATGAATTGGGCGACACCCTGCGCGCCGGCCGGGCTGGTGACGCCGGTGCGGAAGCTCGATTCCTGGAAGATCAGCCGAGTCAGGAAGCCGGGCGGCACGCCATGCGCCTGCGCGGCCTCATCGATCAGCCGGCACAGCGCCGCGTCGATGCCGGACGAGGCCGGCTCCTGCGCCCGTGCCGCCTGGGGCTGGGACACGAGAGCGAGGAGAAGCGGCACTGCGAGGCGGGCCGCCGCCATCGGCATGGCTCAGCCATCCGTCTTGGCGGCGACGGCGGTGATCTCGATCGCATAGCCCGGCGAAGCCAGCGCCGCCTGGACGGTGGCGCGCGGCGGCGCATGGCCCGGCGTGACCCAGCGATCCCAGATCTCGTTCATCTCGCCGATGCGGGCGATGTCGGTCAGGAAGATCTGCACGCTGAGCAGCCGCTCCTTGCTGCTGCCGGCCGCGGCCAGGGTTTCGTCGAGCAGCGCCAGCACCTCCCGGGTCTGCTCGGCCAGCGAGGCGCCCTCTGTCTTTTCGGCGACATGGCCGGCGAGGAAGACGATGCCCCTGAACGCGGCCGAATCGCTGTAGCGGGCCGTCATGCCGGTGCGTTCGATGTCCATCTGCTGCTCCTGTCGCGATGTCGTGGGTCCGGCCGAGCGGCGCTCCGCCGCCCGAAAGGGGAGGGCCCGCGCGGGCTCACTGAAAGGCACCGCCAAACCCCGTGGAAAACCCGGCTGGCAGCCCTGCGAACCCCGCGAAGCGTCACGCGAAACCTGTTACATCGCAGCCGCCGACGCAACCTCGCGTAACGGCATGGCTGTGAGGATATCATGAAGAAGCTACTGGTCTGCGGCATCGCCTTGTCCCTCGGAGCCTGCGGGACCGTCACCCGCGGGACCACCAACGACGTCACCTTCGCCTCCGAGCCCGGGGGCGCCTATGTCGAGACCAGCATCGGCGTGACCTGCGCGTCGACGCCCTGCACCTTGCCGATCAGCCGCAAACAGGCCTTCGTCGCCACCTTCATGCTGCCGGGCTACCAGCCCCAGCAGATCTCGGTGCAGACCAATGTCAGCGGCACGGGCGCGGCCGGCTTCGCCGGAAACGTCGTGGCGGGCGGCCTGATCGGCATGGCGGTCGACGCCTCGACCGGCGCGACGCTCGACCACTCGCCCAACCCGGTCTTCGCGCGGATGGTGCCGCTCGCGCCAAGCAAGCCGATCGCGCTGCCGCGCGGCCGCCGCGTCGGTACGCCGACCTCCTGAGGGCGGGAACCGCAGGCGCCTGCCCCTCGTTGCACCCGCAGGAAACAGCGGGGAACAGGGCCATGCCCGAGCATCGCGAGCGCAGCCGGTTCCGCACGGTGCCTGTCCATGTTGGGCTGGGCGCCGTGCTCGGCGCGGCCGCCTTCCTGCTCATAGCAGGCCTCGATCTCGGGCCGATCGGCGCGATGCTGGCGGTCGAGCCAGGCGAGACCGAGCTGTTCCTGGCCCTGCTCGGTGTTTTTTCCGGGCATGGCGCGGTAGGCTCCGGCCTGACCGCCTTCTATTTCCTGGCGGTGGATGGCTGAAAAGCCGGTGATGAAAGTGCAGGGCGCATGAACAACGACAGGACGACCCGCCGGCCCGCGGATCCGCGGAAGAATGCCGAGGCGCTGTTCAAGAAGGCGGCGCCTAAGCCGGTCGCGGCTACGCCCGGCGCCGCGATTCCCGGTGCGCGCGAGCAGGTCACCCTGCGGATCGACTCCGCCGTGCTTGAATATTTCCAGGCCGAGGGGCCGGGCTGGCAGGATCGCATCAACGCGGCTCTGCGCCAGCTGGCCGGGCTCGACGCCGATGATTCGCTGACGACGGCCGAACTCAACTCCTCGAACGACGTCTGAGGGCGGGGGCGCGACGAGGCCTGTCGCTGTCGGATAAGGATGGTGCGATGGGGGATGGTGGGCGACACAGGGATCGAACCTGTGACCACTCCCGTGTGAAGGGAGTGCTCTACCGCTGAGCTAGTCGCCCGCACCGGCGCTTCTCCTAGTCGCAGGGGCGGCCGGCGTCAAGAACGCTCCGAAGCGGGTGAGGCCGCCTCGATCAGGGCGTGCCGGCGGACGTCGCGGGCCCGCCGCCCTCAGCCCCGCCGCCCTCAGCCCTTGCCCAGGATGCGCGACACCGCCTCCGGCAGGGCCGCGAAATGCTGGATGACCAGATCCGGCTCCAGCGTCTCGATCGGCACGTCGGTATAGCCGAAGGGCACGCAGATGCAGGGGATGCCGACCGCCCTGGCGGTGGCGATGTCGGTGCGCGAATCCCCGATCATCACGGCCCGGCCCTTATCGGCCTTGGCGGTCTCGATCGTCATCGTTAGATGGCGCGGGTCCGGCTTGTGGAAGGGGAAGCTGTCGCGCCCGGCCACCGCGGCGAAACGGCCGCCGATGCCGAAATGCTCGAGGATCAGCCGCGTATGCAGGATCGGCTTGTTGGTGCAGACCGCGAGCGCGTAGCCCGCCTCGGCGAGCGCGTCCATGGCGTCGAGCGCCCCGTCATAGAGGTAGCTGGCCGAGGCGACATCCTCGGCGTAGATCAGCAGGAATTCCTCGAACAGCTCCTCCAGGCGCTGCGCGTCCAGCGGCCGCCCCGAGACCTTGAAGCCGCGCTCGATCAGCGCGCGGGCGCCGGCGCCGACCAATTCCCGCGCCCGCTCGACCGGCAGCGCCGCCAGCCCCTCCTGCTGCAGGATGACGTTCAGCGTCGCCATGATGTTGGGGGCGGTCTCGGCGAGGGTGCCGTCGAGATCGAAGACGACGATGGGCGGCAGGCTCATGATGGATTTCCCGTGACGCGCCGCTTAAAGGCGCTCCCCCGGCTTTTGGCAAGCGCGCCCTGAAATTGCCGCCGTGGCGCAGCGGCCACGCCACGCGGCGCCGCTCATGGTGTAAGTTCGCGACGCGATTCGCTGCAGGAGCCGACCATGTCCCGATCCGTGCGAGGCCAGTCCCGCCTCAGGCTGCTGGCGCTGTGCTGTGCCGCTCTCGCCGCGCCCGGCCTCGCCTCGGCCGCGTCCTTCGAGTTCGCGCCCGCCCCGCAGACCGATCTGAACCGCGTCTATCGCGTCGACAAGGCGACGGGCGAGGTCGGTGCCTGCCAGTTCCAGCTGAAGGATGGCGGCGTCGGCGTCACCATCTGCTTCCCCGCCGGGGAGGGGGCCGGCCCGCAGGCGCCGAGCGACTACCAGCTGATGCCCTCGCGCCATGAACGGGAAGGCGGCATCTTCCGCGTCAATGTCCGCACCGGCGAGATGAGCATCTGCTACGTCTTCGACGACAAGACGGTCTGCACCCCGCAGGCGAAATGAGCTGGCGGCGGCCGCGGCGCCTTGCGCTGCCCAGCCCGTCGCCATGCTGACATGGTGGTCGAACCGGCGGGGAAGACCGTGCTAGAGCGGAGGCCACTTCCTTCACCGCTCTCATGAGGCTCGCCATGCTGAAGCTGAACGACCCTTCGCTGCTGAAATCGCAATGCCTGGTCGACGGCGCCTGGATCGGCGAGGGCGTCAACCCCGTCGAGAACCCGGCGACCGGGGCCGTCCTCGCGAAAGTGCCGGATTTCGGCGCCGCGGAAACCACCCGGGCGGTCGAGGCCGCGTCGCGCGCCTTCAAGCCCTGGGCCCGCAAGAGCGCCAAGGAGCGGTCCGTCATCCTGCGCAAATGGTTCGAGCTGATCATGGCGAACCAGGAGGATCTGGCGCAGATCATGACGGCCGAGCAGGGCAAGCCGCTGGCCGAGGCGCGGGGCGAGGTCGCCTATGCCGCCTCCTTCGTCGAGTTCTACGCCGAGGAGGCCAAGCGCATCTATGGCGAGACCATTCCCTCGCCCTTCCCGAATTCGCGGATCATCGTCCAGAAGCAGCCGGTCGGCGTCTGCGCCGCGATCACGCCCTGGAACTTTCCGGCGGCGATGATCACGCGGAAATGCTCGCCGGGCCTGGCGGCGGGCTGCACCTTCGTGGTCAAGCCGGCGCCCGATACGCCGCTGACCGCGCTGGCGCTCGCCGTCCTGGCGGAGCGGGCCGGCATCCCGCAGGGCGTGCTCAACATCGTCACCGGCGACGCCAAGGCGATCGGCGGCGTGATGACCTCGCATCCGGCGGTGCGCTTCATCGGCTTCACCGGCTCCACCCCGGTCGGCAAGCTGCTGATGCAGCAGGCGGCCTCGACCGTGAAGAAGGTCGGGCTGGAGCTCGGCGGCAACGCGCCCTTCATCGTCTTCGACGACGCCGATATCGACGCCGCCGTGCAGGGCGCCATCGCGGCGAAGTTCCGCAATATGGGCCAGACCTGCGTCTGCACCAACCGGCTCTTCGTCCAGGACGGGGTCCATGACGAATTCGCGGCGAAATTCGCCGGGGAGGTCGCCAAGATGAAGGTCGGCGACGGCACCGAGATCGGCGTCGTCCAGGGCCCGCTGATCAATGAGCGCGCGGTCGAGAAGGTCGAGCGCCATGTCGCCGACGCCGTCGCCAATGGCGCCAAGATCATGGTCGGCGGCAAGCGTCACGCGCTCGGCCGCACCTTCTACGAGCCGACGGTGCTGGCCGGCGTGACCACGCGGATGCTGGTGACCAATGAGGAGACCTTCGGCCCCGTCGCGCCGATCTACCGCTTCCAGACGGAGGAGGAGGTCGTGGCCATGGCCAATGACACGCCCTTCGGGCTGGCCGCCTATTTCTACTCCCGCGATCTCGGCCGCGCCTTCCGCGTCGCGGAGGAGCTGGAATACGGGATGGTCGGGATCAATTCGGCGATGCTGGGCACCGAGGTCGCGCCCTTCGGCGGCGTCAAGGAATCCGGCCTCGGTCGCGAGGGCTCGCTGCACGGCATGGATGAGTTCGTCGAGATCAAATACATGCTGATGGGCGGGCTGGGAGCGTGAGCCGGTGAGCCCCGACGATCTGAAGAAGCTCGCCGCCGCCCGCGCCCTCGAAATGGTCCGCCCGGGCATGCGCCTCGGCCTCGGCACCGGCTCGACCGCCAAACACTTCGTCGCGCTGCTCGGCCAGCGCGTCGCCCATGGTCTCGACGTGGTCTGCGTCGCCACTTCGGAGGCGACGCAGGCCCAGGCGACGGCGCTGAACATCACGATGTCGACGCTGGACGAGACGCCCGAGCTCGATCTCACCGTCGATGGCGCCGATGAGATCGACCATGATCTGCGGCTGATCAAGGGCGGCGGTGCGGCGCATCTGCGCGAGAAGATCGTGGCGGCGGCCTCGGCCCGCATGATCGTGATCGCCGACGACAGCAAGCTGGTGAGCCAGCTCGGGCAGTTTCCCTTGCCGATCGAGGTCGTGCCCTTCGGCCTCGCCGCCACGCGGCGCGCCGTCGAGGCGGCGATCATCGACGCCGGCGCCTCGGGCGAGCTCGTGCTGCGCCGCCGCCCGGACGGCGCGGTGCTGGTCACCGATGGCGGGCATTATCTGCTCGACGCCCATCTCGGCCGCATCGACCTGCCGGACCGGCTGGCCACCCTGCTCAACGCGGTGCCCGGCGTCGTCGAGCACGGGCTCTTCCTCGGTCTGGCGACCGGGGCCGTGCTCGCCGGCGCGGACGGCATCAGGCTGATGGGCGAGGTCGACTGAGCGCGTCGCGCCGAGCCGACATGTTTCGGCCGGCATTGCCGTGCAACGCAGGACGGGCGCGAAGACGGACCGCGGCGCGAGACGCTCCGCGCGGCTCAAGACGCTTGGCGTCATCGGGCGGACCTGATAGGCGACGCGCAGGACAAACGCTCCCGTCGCGGGTCTGACTGCGCGGCTGGGGCCGAACGGATCATCGAAGGACGCGACCGCATGTTCAAAACCCAGTTCGCCAGCCTGGCCCTCGGCGTCGCCCTCGTGCTGTCGGCGCCCGCTCTCGCGCAGACGGCGGCGCCCGCCCAGCCGCAGACCCAGTCGCCCAGCGCCGCCCATCTCGCCCTGGCCCGCGAGCTGATGGATCTGACCAATGTCACCGCGACCTTCGGCTCGATCTACACCGAGTTCCGCGACCGCACCCGGCAGATGGTCGGCGTCACCCGGCCGGAGCTGGTCAAGGACCTCAACGAGGTGGTGGATGCGCTGAAGCCGGAGGCCGACAAGAAGATCGCCGAGATCACCGGCACTGCCACGGGCATCTTCGCCAAGGCGATGAGCGAGGCGGATCTGAAGGAGACGGTCGCCTTCTTCAAATCCCCGGCCGGCCAGCGCTACAACACGACCCGCGCCAAGGCGATCGAGGAGCTCTACACGGTGCTGGAGCCCTGGAGCCTGCAGACCAGCAATTTCCTGTTCGACCGCTTCTCCCAGGAAATGCGCAAGCGCGGCCATAATCTCTGACGCCACGTCGTCCCGAGGCGGCACGCAGGGCCGTCTCGCGCGGGAGAGCCGAAAAGGCTCTCCCCGTAGGCCTCAGTCCTCCGAGGCCTTGAACCGGTTCAGCCCCTTCATCACGAAGGGCGCGACGAGCCCGAGCAGGGCGAGCCCCAGCAGCGTCGCCGAGCCCGGATTCTCCAGCAGGATCATCGGGTCGCCGAGGCTGATCTGCAGCGCGCGACGCAGCTGCGCCTCCGCCATCGGCCCCAGGATCAGCCCGACCACCATCGGCGCGACGGGGTAATCATAGCGCCGCATGAGATAGCCGAGGAAGCCGAAGCCGAAGAGCATGCCGAGCTCGACCGGCGAGGGGTTCACCGCCAGCGTGCCCATGGTCGCGAAGACCAGGATGCCGGCATAGAGCCAGGGCTGCGGCACGGCGAGCAGCTTCACCCAGAGCCCGATCAGCGGCAGGTTCAGGATCACCAGCATCACGTTCGCGATGAACAGCGAGGCGATCAGCCCCCACACCAGATCCGGCTTCTCGGCGAACAGCAGCGGCCCCGGGTTCAGCCCATATTGCTGGAAGCCGGCCAGCATGATCGCGGCGGTGGCCGAGGTCGGCAGGCCGAGCGTCAACAGCGGCACCAGCGTGCCCGCCGCCGAGGCGTTGTTGGCGGCCTCCGGCCCGGCCACCCCCTCGATCGCGCCCTTGCCGAACTCGTCGGGATATTTGCAGAGCTTTCGCTCGGTCGCGTAGGAGAGGAAGGTCGGCACCTCCGCGCCGCCCGCCGGCAGCGCGCCGATCGGGAAACCATAGGCGGTGCCGCGCAGCCAGGGCGCCCAGGAGCGCTTCCAATCCTGCTTCGTCATCCAGAGCGAGCCCTTGATCGGGATGATCTCCTCCGGCTCGCGATGGCGCTTGGAGGCGACGTAGAGCGCTTCGCCGACGGCGAACAGCCCCACGGCGAGCGTCGTCACCTCGATCCCGTTCAGCAGCTCCGGCACGCCGAAGGTCAGGCGCGCCTGGCCGGTCAGCTTGTCGATTCCGACGAGCCCGAGCGTGATCCCGAGGAACAGGCTGGTGAGCCCGCGCAGCGGCGAATCGCCGAAGGTGGCGGAGACGGTGACGAAGGCCAGGATCATCAGGCCGAAATAATCCCAGGGGCCGAACTTCACCGCGAGCTCGACCAGCCAGGGCGCGAGGAAGGCGAGGCCCAGCGTCGCGATCAGGCCGGCGACGAAGGAGCCGACGGCTGCGGTGGCCAGAGCCGGCCCGCCGCGCCCGGCCTTCGCCATCTTCGAGCCTTCCAGCGCCGTCGCCAGCGAGGCGGATTCGCCCGGCGCGTTCAAGAGGATCGCGGTGGTCGAGCCGCCATACATGCCGCCGTAATAGATGCCGGCGAACATGATCAGCGAGCCCGCCGGATCGAGCTTGAAGGTGACCGGCAGCAGGAGCGCGACGGTCAGCGCCGGGCCGATGCCGGGCAGCACCCCGACGGCGGTGCCGAGGAACACGCCGATCAGGCAGAACAGCAGCTTCGAGGGCTCCAGCGCGACGGAGAAGCCGTTGAACAGGGCGAGGAGTGTGTCCATGGCGGCCGTTCCTCAGACCAGCAGCCGCTCGAGCGGACCCGCGGGCAGCGAGAGCGTCAGCAGCTTGAAAAACACGACGTAGATCACGAGACCCATCACGAAGCCGATGACGAGGTCGGTGACCAGCGCCTCGCGCCCGAAGCCGCGCGCGGTGAAACCGAAGAGCAGGGCGGTGGCGACGATGAAGCCGCCGCCGAGGGCGACGCAGGCGATGAAGCCGACGAGCCCGGCGACGATCCAGCCCAGAGCGCGCGGATCGGAGCTGTCGGGCGCGGGCAGCCCGTCCCGGAAGGCGACGACGAGATGGGCGAGGCCGAGCAGGCCGAGGCCCGAGGCCACGACATAGGGCATGGCGGTGGGGCCGACGCCGTAACTCGAGACGATGGTCTGGCTCGCCGCATCGCGCGCCACCAGCGCCGCCACCGCCAGCAGGAGCACTCCCGCCACCAGAGCGGCCCGGTCCGGTCCGCTGCGCGTCTTCTCATTGGCCATGGCTGCTCGTCCCGCTTGTCGCCATCCGGCGAGCCTGTTCGCCGGGGTCAAAAAAGGGCCGGTCGCCCGGCCCTTTCGCTGTCATTGCGGCTGCGCCGCGCTCACTTGATCAGGCCGACGGTCTTCATCACGCCCTCGACCCTGGCCTTCTCGGCCTTCAGGAAGGTCTCGAACTCGGCGCTCGCGAGATAGGCGTCGTCCCAGCCGCGCGCCTTGAGGATCTCGGCCCATTCCTTCGACTTGACCATCTTGTCCATCGCGTCGGCCAGGGCCTTGCGCTGCTCGGCGCTGATGCCGGGAGGCGCCACGACCGAGCGCCAGTTGAGCAGTTCGAGGTCGACGCCCTGCTCCTTGAAGGTCGGCGCATCCGGGGCGTTGGTCAGGCGCTTGGGCGAGGTCACGCCGATGACGCGCAGCTTGCCCGCCTTGATCTGGCCTTCGAACTCGCCATAGCCGGAGACGCCGGCCGTGACCCGGCCGCCGAGCATCGCAGCGAGAGCCTCGCCGCCGCCGGAGAAGGGGATGTAGTTGATCTTGCTGGCGTCGGCGCCGACCGTGCCGGCGAACAGCGCCGCCAGGATATGGTCCGCCCCGCCGGCCGAGCCGCCGGCCCAGATCACCTTGGCCGGATCGGCCTTGACGCGGTCCGCGAGGTCCTTGGCCGTCTTGATCGGCGATTCCGCCGGGACCACGACGACCAGCGCCTCGGCGGTGAGCCGGGCGATCGGCGTCGTCTGCGTCAGGTCGACCGGCGATTTGTTGAGCAGGATGGCGCCGACCATGACGAAGCCGTTGACCATCAGCGTCGAGCCGTCGCCCTTCGAGCTGTTGACGAGCTGGGCCAGGCCGATGGTGCCGCCCGCGCCGGGGACGTTCGTCACCTGCACGCTCTTGGCGATGCCGGATGCCGTCAGCGCCTGCTGCATCGAGCGCGCCGTGCCGTCCCAGCCGCCGCCGGGCGCCGCCGGGGCCATGATCTTCAACTCCATCTGCGCGAAGGCGGCCGTGGTCAGGCCGGCCAGCGCCAGGGTTGCGAACGCGCCGCGCCTCAAAATGGATGTCAGCATTGTCTTCCTCCGTTCGCGGCTTTTCCGCGTGATTGTTGTGCAAGGCGCGACCGCTTGTCGCGCGACGCCGTTCCCGCCGTCAATTGCTCCTGATTGCATAATCTCAAGTCAAGGTCTTTCCGTCGCCGCGCGCTGCGACGCCGCTTCTTTGGCGCGTCGGCGCCGGTCCGAGCGATCAGATACGCCGCGGCGGCATCGCGCAACAGCCCCCTAGGCTTGCCGCGAGCGATCGCGTAAGCGCAGGGGGATGACGAGCGAGACCGGCAAGCGCCCCCGATCAGCCCCTGACGCCACGGCGGCAGACGGTCTGGTGCGGCTGGGAGACTGGCTCGGGCTTAGCGGCCTCCTGCTGCTGCCGCTCGCCATGTGGCTCGCCAACCGTTCGGCGCCGCTGATGCTCGGCCTCGCCACGCTCGGCTTCGTCGGCGCCGCGCTGGGGCAGAGCGGCCTCCGCCCGGTGCTGGAGCGGCTGCGTGCCGTCATCGCCAGCCCGATCGGACTGTCGCTCCTGCTGTTCCTGGGCTGGGCGCTGCTCTCCCTGAGCTGGAGCCACCGTCCGCTCCCCGCCGGCCTCGCGGCCTGGGGCGAGACCGCGCTGCCGCTCGCCTGCGGCGCGCTGCTGGCCGCCAGCGGCCGTTTCCCGGCGCGGATGCCCTGGAGCCGGGTCGCCGCGACGATCATCATCCTGGCCTGTGCGCTGATGGCGGTGGAGCTGCTCAGCGGAGTGTCGCAGCGGGCGGCGCTCGGCATCGGCCGTCCCTACGGCTTCATCTTCAACCGGCCGGCGCTGGTCTGCCTGCTGGTCGCGGCGTCCATCCTGCCGGCCTTGCTGGCCAGGCCTGGGCCGGAGGACGGCTTCTGGCAGCGCGCGCTGGGGCCGCTGCTGGTGCTGTCGGTGCTCGGACTGATCCTGGTCTCGGATAGCGGGGCGGCGGCCTTCGGCATGCTGATCCTGGCGCTGATCTGGCTGATGGGCCGGCTGGCGCCGCGGCTCACCCTGGCGGCGGTGGCGATCGGTTTCGCGGCGACGATGGCGCTGGCGCCGGTCACCGGGCTGATCGTCGAGCGGCTGTTGCCGGCGGATATGCATCAGCGCCTCGCGCAATCCCACAGCCGCGAGCGCGCCGAGATCTGGCTGAGCTTCGGCGAGGCGATCCGGGCGCGCCCGCTCGCGGGCAGCGGCTTCGCCAGCTCGGCGAGCCTGGACCGGAGCCCGGTGGCGCAGCTTGTGCCGCCGGAGCACCGCGCCATGCTGGCCGTCGGCCATCCGCACAGCGCGCCGATGCAGGCCTGGGCCGAGACCGGGGTGGTCGGCGTGCTGCTGCTGAGCCTGCCCGGGCTGCAGCTGCTGTGGCGGCTGCGGCGGCTGGACGCGCGGCAGCTGGCGCCGCGGCTGGCCCTCTTCGCCGCCGGCTTCGCGATCGCCGCGGTCGCCCATGGCGCATGGCAGGGCTGGTGGATCGCCACCCTCGTCGTCGCCACATTATGGCTCCGGGCGCCTTCGCCCGCCATTGCTACCACCAGACCATTGCCGTTGAGCAGGACAGGCCGATGACCGATTATGATGTGGATCTCTTCGTCATCGGCGCCGGGTCCGGGGGCACCCGCGCGGCGCGGATCGCCTCCGGCCACGGCGCCAGCGTGATGATCGCGGAAGAGGACCGGATCGGCGGCACCTGCGTGGTCCGCGGCTGCGTGCCGAAGAAGCTCTTCGTCTATGCCAGCCGCTTCGCCGAGGAGTTCGAGGACGCCGCCGGCTTCGGCTGGACGCTCGCCAAGCCTAGCTTCGACTGGCTGACGCTGCGCGACGCCGTCGCCAACGAGGTCACCCGCCTCTCCGGGCTCTACCGCAAGGGGCTCGAAGGGGCGAAGGTCGCGATCCGCGAGGATCGCGCCGTCGTCACCGGCCCCAACAGCGTCAGGCTCGCCCGCAGCGGCGAGACGATCCGGGCCCGCCACATCCTCGTCGCGACCGGCGGCTATCCCTCCTTCGATCCGCCGATCCCCGGTGGCGAGCTCGGCATCTCCTCGAACGAGATCTTCCACCTGCCCAGCCTGCCGAAGCGCATGCTCGTCGTCGGCGGCGGCTACATCGCGCTGGAATTCGCCAGCCTCTTCGTCCGGCTCGGCGTCGAGGTCACGGTGCTGCATCGCGGCGACAACATCCTGCGCGGCTTCGACGAGGATATCCGCAACCGGCTGCGCGATGCGCTGGAGCATGCCGGCATCACGCTGCGGCTGGGCTGCACCGTCGAGCGGATCGAGCTGCTGGAGGGCGGGGCGCGCCGCGCCCATTGCGCCAGCGGCGCGCCGATCGATGCCGAGGTGGTTCTCGTCGCCACGGGCCGGCGGCCCAACACGGTGGGCCTCGGCCTGGCGGAGGCGGGGGTCGCGCTCGGACCGCTCGGCGAGGTCGTGGTCGACCAGACCTCCCAATCCAGCATTCCCTCGATCCACGCCGTCGGCGACGTCACCAACCGCGTCAATCTCACTCCCGTGGCGATCCGCGAGGGCCATGCCTTCGCCGACTCGGTCTTCGGCGGCAAGCCCTGGACGACCGATCACAGCCTCGTCGCCTCGGCCGTCTTCACCACGCCGGAGATCGGCACGGTCGGGCTCGGCGAGCATCAGGCGCTGGCGGCGGGATATGAGCTGCGGGTCTTCGAGGCCGGCTTCCGGCCGATGAAGGCGACGATTTCGGGCCGCGAAGAGCGGATCTACATGAAGCTGGTGGTCGACGCCAAGACCGACCGGGTCCTCGGCGTCCACATCATCGGCCATGATGCCGGCGAGATCATCCAGGCCGTCGCCATCGCCGTGACGATGGGCGCGACCAAGGCCGATTTCGACCGCACCATCGCCCTGCACCCCAGCGCGGCGGAAGAGCTGGTGACGATGCGGACGGCGCGGGCGGGCTAGCCCTGGCGCCGGCCTCGCCTTGAATCGGAACGTCAGCGGCTTGAATCGATCCGTGAAGGATCTGAATCGAGATCGCAGCGCCGCCGCGCAAGGCCCTGAGGCGACTCGCCAATCCGGCGCCGCGCACGCATCGGAGGCTGCGAAGGCGGCGTCGGCTTGAATGGTGGCCAGCCCGCGCCGATCGGTGTATAGGCCCCCCTTCGCGCCAATTTCCCGTTAACGCAGGCGCGGAAGTGCAGGAGAGAACCCATGTCCGAGCGGTGGACGCCCGAGAGCTGGAGGGCCAAGCCCGTCCAGCAGATGCCGGAATATCCGGACCAGGCAGCCTTGAAGGCGGTGGAGCAGCAGCTCGCCGGTTTTCCGCCGCTCGTTTTTGCGGGTGAGGCGCGCAAGCTGAAAAAGGCCCTCGCCAAAGTCGCAAATGGCGAAGCCTTCCTGCTCCAGGGCGGAGATTGCGCGGAGAGCTTCGCCGAGCATTCCGCCGACAACATCCGCGATTTCTTCCGCCTCTTCCTGCAGATGGCGGTGGTGCTGACCTTCGCCGGTGGTTCGCCGGTGGTGAAGGTCGGGCGCATCGCCGGCCAGTTCGCCAAGCCGCGCTCCTCGAATACGGAGACGATCGACGGCGTCGAGCTGCCGAGCTATCGCGGCGACATCGTCAACGACAACGCCTTCACGGCCGAGGCGCGCATCCCGGATCCGCGACGCCAGCTGGAGGCGTATCGGCAATCCGCCGCGACGCTGAACCTGATCCGCGCCTTCGCGACCGGCGGCTACGCCAATCTCGACAATGCCCATCGCTGGATGCTGGGTTTCGTCAAGGACGCCCCGGCCTCGAGCCGTTACCGCGAGGTGGCGGAGCGGATCACCGAGGCGCTCGACTTCATGCGCGCCATCGGCATCGATCCGGAGACCCATCCGGAGATGCGCATCACCGATTTCTACACCAGCCACGAGGCGCTGCTGCTCGGCTATGAGCAGGCGATGACGCGCGTCGATTCGACGACCGGCGATTGGTACGACACCTCCGGCCACATGGTCTGGATCGGCGATCGCACCCGCCAGCTCGACCATGCCCATGTCGAGTTCTTCCGCGGCATCCGCAATCCGATCGGCCTGAAATGCGGGCCGTCCATGACCGCCGACGGGCTGATGAAGCTGATCGAGGTGCTGGATCCGCAGAACACCCCGGGCCGGCTGACGCTGATCGCGCGCTTCGGCGCCGACAAAGTCTTCGACAATCTGCCGGCGCTGGTGCGCGCCACCAAGCGCGAAGGTCGCAATGTCGTGTGGTCCTGCGATCCGATGCACGGCAACACGGTCAAGGCCGGCAATTACAAGACCCGCCCCTTCGACCTGATCCTGGCCGAGGTGAAGAACTTCTTCGCCGTCCACCAGGCAGAGGGCACGCATGCCGGCGGGCTGCATCTCGAAATGACCGGCAAGAACGTGACGGAGTGCACCGGCGGCGCCCGCGGCATGACCGATGCGGATCTGAACGACCGCTACCACACCTTCTGCGACCCGCGGCTCAATGCCGAGCAGGCACTGGAACTCGCCTTCCTCGTCGCCGAACTCGTCAAGCGCGAGCGGGCGGGGCGTATCCGGCCGGAGGTCGAGGCGGCGGAATAGGGCGCCGCAGCAGCGTCAAACGAAAAAGCCGGGCGCGAGCCCGGCTTTTTTCATGAGGGGGATGCCCCCTGATCAGAATTTCACGGCAGCGCCGACGCGGGCGGTGTTCAGATTGACCGTGACCCCTTCGACATTGTTGAAGCGCGTGAACAGATATTCGGCGCGGACGGTCAAATTGTCGACCAGAGCGGCCTCGATGCCGCCGCCCAGGCTCATGCCATAGCCCCAGACATCCTTCTTCGGTCCGCCGAGAACGCGGGGATAGCCGAAATAGCTGACGGGCGGGTTGGCGGTGTTGACCCAGTTCGCCGCCACCGCGACATTGGTGTCGAAGCGGCCGGCGGCCGCGCCGAAGGTGAAATACGGCATCAGGCGGCCATAGGCATAGCCGAGGCGCATGCGGAAATTGGCGTAATCCTTGATCTCCGCATCCTGCCGGGATGCGATCGCGACCGCTCCGCTGCCGACGAGCCTCGCCTCCAGCGTGCTGGCGCGCGTGCCGTGGTTAATCCGCGAATATTCGCCCTCGAAGCCGATCACCGCATCGCCGAAGGCGAAATTATAGCCGGCGAATGCGCCGAATGTGACGCCGGTATCGTCGCGCGGCTGCGTCAGCACCAGTTGCGCCGGCGACAGCTCGCCCAGCACGCTCGTGCCGTTGAAGACGCCGTTGGCGAGGTCGAGCACGCCCTTGTCCGTGCGGAAGCGCGACTGGGTATAACCTGCCGTGCCGCCGAGATAGAACCCGGTCCAGTTGAACGGCGTCTCGATCTCGCGCGAGGGCGGCGGATCGTCGAATTGCGAACCCCGGAGCACCGGATAGTCGGCGGCGAAGGCACCGTGCGCGGTCAGCGCCAAGGCGCCGCAGAGGGCGCCGGTGAGCATGGTGGAGCGGGTCCGCATCGTGTCTCTCCAAACCGGACCGGCCTGCAACGCCGCCCGACACGATGTTTATGGCGGATTAACCTTACCGACCGGTTAAGCGGCGGCGGGCCGGGCGCCGAGCAAGCAAGGCTTTCGGCTTCACATTGCAATATTGCGAGATGCGAATTCCGCTTTGCGACGTGATGTTCTAAAGCCGCGTGATGACGATCCCCACGCTTCGCCTCGCTCTCGCGCAATCCAACCCCAGGCTCGGGGACCTCGAATTCAATGCCGCCCGGGTGCGGGCCATCCGGGCCGAGGCGGCGGGGCAGGGGGCGGAGCTGGTGATGCTGCCCGAGCTCTCCCTCTGCGGCTATCCGCCGGGGGATCTCGTGCTGATGCCGGCCTTCGTCGAGGCCTGCCGCAAGGCCTGCGAGGACCTCGCCCGGGAGACCGCGGATGGCGGGCCCGCGCTGCTACTCGGGCTGCCCTGGCAGGAGGATGGCGCGCTCTACAACGCCTATGCGCTGCTCGATGGCGGGCTGATCCAGTCCGTGCGCTTCAAGGTCGCGCTTCCCGCCCATGGCCCCTTCGACGAGGCCCGCCTGTTCGCGCAGGGGCCTCTGCCCGGCCCCGTGGTTTTCCGCGGCAAGGTCCGTCTCGGCCTCGCCATCGGCGAGGATCTGGCGAGCGAGGAGGTCTGCGAGTGCCTGGCCGAGACCGGCGGCGAGATCCTGCTGGCGGCCGACGCCTCGCCCTATCGGCTCGGGGTCGGCGACGAGCGGATGAACCGCATCGTGGCGCGCAGCGTCGAGACCGATCTGCCGATCGCCTATCTCAACCAGCTCGGCGGGCAGGACGAGCATGTCTATGACGGCGCCTCTTTCGTGCTGAACGGCGACCGGGCTCTGGCGCTGCAATTGCCGGCCTTCGAGACGGCTTTGGTGACGAGCGAATGGGAGCGTGCCGGCGGGAGCTGGCGTTGCCGCCCCGGTCGGCTGGCGGTGATCCCGGCCGGGGAGGAGGCGGAATACCTCGCCTGCATGCTCGCCCTGCGTGACGCCGTCGAGAAATCCGGCGCCGAGCGGCTGGTTTTCGCGAGCGAGGACGAAAGCGACGCCGCGCTCTGCATGGCACTCGCCCGCGATGCGCTGGGCCCGGAGAGAGTGTCGAGCGCCGGGACAGCGGGTGGCGCCGGCTTCGTGATCGGTGCCCGGAACCTGACGCGGGCGATCTGCGACGCGGTCGGCGTCGATACGGCCGATTTCAACCCGCTCAAACATCTCTACGCCACGCAGGTCGAGCAGCTCGCCACGCTGCGCCGGCGCTGGCTGCCGCCGGGCTCGCTCGCCCCCGGAGACATGGCCCTGCCGCCTCCGTCGGCGCCGGAAGCGGCCGCGCGCTACGCTGCGCCGGTCGAGCAGATCGACGCGATCCTGCACCTGCTGGTCGAGGGGCAGATGCGGCTGTCCGAGATCGCGGCCATGGGCCATCCGGCCGCGCTCGCCGAGGCACTGGCCGCGCGTGTCGCCTCGACGCATCATCAACGCCGACGCAGCGCACCCGGCATCCGGATCGGCCTGGCGGCGTTGCGTCCGGAGCGTCGCTACCCGCTGATCCACCGCTTCAGCGAGACCGCCCGGCCGCCCCACCAGCCGGACCGCGCTCTGGTCAAGGGCGTCGGCAAGCCGGGCGGCGAAGGCTTCGATTACTGAGCCCGCGGCGGCGATTGTCGCCCCGCGGCAAAAGCGCCATAAGCCAGCCATGACCCAGCTCGCCCCGACAGCCCCGCTCGTCCGCTTCGCCCCGTCGCCGACGGGCTATCTCCATATCGGCAATGCGCGCCCCGCGCTGTTCAACTGGCTGTTCGCGCGCCGCCATGGCGGGCGCTTCCTGCTGCGCTATGACGATACCGACACGCAGCGCTCCCAGGCCGCTTTCGCCGAGGCGATCGCCGAGGATCTGGCCTGGCTCGGCATCCATCCCGATCTCACCATCCGCCAATCCGAGCGGCTCGCCATCTATGACGCGGCGGCGGAGCGGCTGCGCGCGGCCGGGCGGCTCTACCCCTGTTTCGAGACCGCCGACGAGCTCGACCGCCGCCGCAAGCGGCAGCTCGCCCGCGGCCTGCCGCCGGTCTATGACCGCGCCGCCCTGAAACTGACCGCCGAGGACCGGGCGCGGCTGGAGGCGGAGGGCCGCAAGCCGCATTGGCGTTTCCGGCTGGAGCCGCGCACCGTCTCCTGGACCGATCTGGTCCGCGGCGAGGCGCATGTCGACTGCGCTTCGCTCTCGGACCCGGTTCTGGCGCGCGAGGATGGCAGCTACCTCTACACGCTGCCCTCCGTGGTCGACGATGCCGAGCTCGGCGTCACCCATGTCATCCGCGGCGAGGATCACGTCACCAATACCGCCGTGCAGATCCAGATTTTCGAGGCGCTGGGCGCGCCGCTGCCGGTCTTCGGCCACCATAACCTGCTGACGACGGCGAGCGGCGAGGGGCTGTCGAAGCGGCTCGGCCATCTCTCGCTGCGCGGGCTGCGCGATTCCGGCGTGGAAGCCTTGGCCGTGGCGGCGCTCGCCGTGCTGGTCGGCTCCTCCGACGCGGTGCGCCCGGTCGCGAGCCTGGACGAGCTGGCCGGGCTGGTCGAGCTCGCCCATGTCTCCCGCGCGCCCGCCAAATTCGACGAGCACGAGCTGGAGGCGCTCAGCGCGCGGACCCTGCACCAGCTGCCTTTCGAGGCGGTACAGCCCCGGCTCGCCGCGCTCGGGGTCGCAGGGGACGAGGCCTTCTGGCTCGCGGTGCGCGGCAATCTCGCCAGGCTGGACGAGGCGAAGGCGTGGTGGCGCGTCGTAAACGGCCCGCTGCGGCCGCTGCTCGCCGATGCCGCCTTCTGCGCCCAGGCCGCCGCGCTGCTACCGCCGGAGCCTTTCGACGCGACCACCTGGAAGAGCTGGACCGCCGCCGTATCGGCCGCGACGGGGCTGAAGGGCCGCGCCCTGTTCATGCCGCTGCGCCAGGCGCTGACGGCCCAGGATCACGGGCCGGAACTGGCGGCGCTGCTGCCGCTGATCGGCCGCGAACGGGCGCTGAAGCGGTTGGATGGCGAGAGCGCCTGAGCCGGCGCCCCGCTACTGGCGCGTCGTCGCCGCCCCGAGATTGGGCGCCAGATTCGGCGCCACGATCCGCACCGAGCGCTTCTCGCCGGTGACGCTGCGGCTCTCGCGGCGCAGCCCGTCGCCGCGGTCCAGAACCGTCTCGCCGACGCTCTGCGGCCCGACACCGGCCGATTCGGTGCCCGCGGTCGGGGAATTCTCCGAGGGCATCGGCTTCTCCTCGGGCAGCTCGGGCGTCGCGGCGACCGGCTGCGGCGCCGGTGCGCCGCCGCGCTTCTTCGGATCGGGCACGGCGCGCGGGCGCGACAATTCCGCGGCGCGCTGCTCGCTGAGGATCACGTCGCCCTTGCGCTTGTCGAGCAATTGCTCCGCCTGGCGCAGAACCTGCGACCAGCTCTGGCCCGGTGCCTTGCAGGTGCAGGTCGAATCGAAGCTGCGCTGGTAGCGCCCGGCATTGGGCAGGGAGGAATAGGGTTGGCCCGTGCTGCGCGAGACCGCGTTCTGGATATCGCCGCCATTGCTCATGCCGAAGGCCGACACCTCGGAGCCGGGGCACAGCGCCTGGCACATCTCGTCGGCGCCCTCGCGGCCGCCCGGCGAATTGGCGAGCGGGAAGAAGAACCCGTCGCAGCTGCGCACGCAGACGGTGTAGGGGCCGCCGAGCCGCGGCTTCTCCGGCTCAGTCGGCTCGGGATCCAGCTCCGGCATGGTCGAATCGAGCTCGCCGCGCCGCGGCTCCAGCCCGAAGATCGTCTCGAAGAAGCCGCGCGGCTGCTCTTGGCAGTTGCTGCGGATCGCCGCCGCCAGCTGCGCCCGTCTCTGCTCGACGCCGCCGCCCTGTGCCTGCTGGGACAGCGCCGCATATTGCTGCTGCAGATCGCCGATCTGTCGCCGCAGGAAGCCGCATTGCGGCGGCGGCTGTTCGCCGAAGAAGGAGAAGCCCCGCTCGCAGCCGAGGCCGCGATATTGATTGCTGGCCTGGGCGAGCTGGCTGCCGACACGCCGCGCGGCATCAGCCGCGCGCGGGTCGCCGCCGCGCTGGCCGCGCAGGGAGTCGAGTTCGGCCCGCCAGGCGCTGCAACTCGGGGATTGCGCCATCGCCGCGCCGCTCAGCCCGATCAGCGCCAGCAAGATCGCTCCGACGCGGCGTGAGAAGAGAGCTGTCATCGCGGATGGAACCACATCACCTGCTTGTAGGGCCGGAGCGCCTGAGCTTCGCTTCCGCCTCCGACCCACGCACCTGACCTGCGAAACACGACGGAACTATGGACGTTGCGACGGCGGCCGGCCTGAATCGTGACCGAACGGCATTGCAACCGGCATCGCATATTTGCCGAGCGGCGGCAATTGCCGCGCGGCACCCCGCCGGCGCGACGTGCGGCCTCACTCCTCGCGATAGCCCCCGGCCAGGAGGCGGCCGCGCTCGGTCAGCGTCGACAGCACCCGCTCGAACACCTTGAGCTCGTCGGGCGCGATGCCTTCGGTCCAGCGTGACTGGAAGGCGAGGGCGAGCGGCACGATCTGCCGGTAGATCCGCAGGCCGGGCGCCGTCAGGCTGACGAAGGATTCGCGCCGGTCCTGCCGGTTTTCCGAACGCGTCAGCAGGCCCCGGCTTTCGAGCTCGGTCACGGCCCGCGAGACCTTGGTCTTGTGCATCTGCGCGAGCTCGCCGATGTCGCGCGCCGTCAGCGTACCGAATTCACCGAGCTGGGCGATCACGCGCCATTGCGGGATGTCGATGCCGAAATGCGCGCCGTAGATCCGCCCCAGCGCCCGGCTCGCGAAGAAGCCGACGACGTTCAGCCGATAGGGCAGGAACTGCTCCAGCCGCAGCTGCTCGCCAATCTGCAGATCCGGGCCCGGCGGCCCCTGTACAGGCGCGATCTTTGCCATTAGTTTCACCTGCAACTAATTCGGTCGTCGCCCCGACGATCATCCGCCAGGCGCCCGCTTGTCAAAGCCGGCACCGCCCCTGAGGCAGGAGACCTCCATGAACATCCAGTCGCGGATGCAGCCATCCAGCCAGGCCGGCGCCCGGCCGGCGCCGCTCTACATGTCGGGCTTCGGCAACTCCTTCGAGACGGAGGCGCTGCCGGATGCGCTGCCGATCGGCCGGAATTCGCCGCAGAAGCCCGCCTATGGCCTCTATGCCGAGCAGCTTTCGGGCTCGCCCTTCACGGCGCCGCGCGCGTCCAACGAGCGCTCCTGGCTCTATCGCATCCGCCCCAGCGTCAAGCATGGCGGCCGCTGGACGAAGATCGACAAGGGGCTGATCCGCACCGCGCCCTGCCGCGACGAGGCCGATCTGCCGATCGGCGCGCTGCGCTGGAGCCCGATTCCCCTGCCGGAAGAGGCGCAGACCTTCCTGACCGGGCTGCGCACGCTGACGACGGCCGGCGATGCCGACACCCAGGCGGGCATGGCGGCGCATATGCTGTCCGTCACCGCCTCGATGCAGCGGGAGTACCTGTTCGACGCCGATGGCGAGCTGATGATCGTCGCGCAGGACGGCCGGCTGCGCTTCTTCACCGAGTTCGGGATCATCGAGATCGAACCCGGCGAGATCTGCGTGATCCCGCGCGGCGTCGTCTTCCGCTGCGAATTGATCGACGGGCCGGCGCGCGCCTATGTCTGCGAGAATTACGGCGGAGCCTTCACTTTGCCCGATCGCGGGCCGATCGGCGCCAATTGCCTGGCCAATCCGCGCGATTTCCTCACGCCCGTGGCGGCCTATGAGGATAGCGAGGAGGACGCGACCCTCTACGCCAAATGGGGCGGCGAGATCTATGCCTGCAGCCTCGGGCAGTCGCCTCTCGACGTCGTCGCCTGGCACGGCAATTACGCGCCCTACAAATATGATCTGCGGCATTATTCGCCGGTGGGCGCGATCGGCTTCGACCATCCCGATCCATCGATCTTCACGGTGCTGACCGCGCCCTCCGAGACGCCCGGGACCGCCAATATCGACTTCGTCATCTTCCCGGAGCGCTGGATGGTGGCGGAGAACACCTTCCGCCCGCCCTGGTACCACCGCAACATCATGTCCGAATTCATGGGGCTGATCTACGGCGTCTACGACGCCAAGCCCGAGGGCTTCACGCCGGGCGGGTTCAGCCTGCACAATCTGATGCTGCCGCACGGCCCCGATACCCAGGCCTATGAGCATGCCAGCACCTGCGAGCTGAAGCCGGTCAAACTGACCGGCACCATGGCCTTCATGTTCGAGACGCGCTTTCCCCAGCGCGTCACCGGCTATGCCGCCGGCCTGCCGCAGCTGCAGGAGAACTACCCCGCCTGCTGGGAGGGGCTGAAGAAGCGCTTCGACCCGACGCGCAAGGACGCCTGGTGACCCGGCCGCGCCGCGATGCCGCGCGGACGCGCCGAACCCGGACCCTCCACGGCGCGCGCGCCGGGGAGGGCGTGGCGCTCGCGAGCCTCAGCGGCTCTTCAGCCGGTTCATGAAGCTGTCAAAGGACAGCTCCGCCACCTGCCACCACAGCAGGTTCTCGCCGCGGAAGGCGACCATCGAATCGTAGCCCTTCTTGAATTGCGGGTTCTTGGCCGAGGTCTCGGCGTAATATTCCTCGGCCGCCTTCAGCGCCGCTTCCATCACCGGGAGCGGGAAGGGGCGCAGCTGCGCGCCCTGGGAGACGAGCCGGCGCAGGCCGCCCGGATTCACCGCGTCATATTTCGCCAGCATCCAGTTATTGGCGGATTCGCAGGCCTGGTGGACGATGGCCTGGTAGTGCTTCGGCAGCTTGTTCCAGGCCTCCTGGCCGATGACGAGGTGCAGCATCGCGCCGCCCTCCCACCAGCCGGGGTAGTAGTAGTATTTGGCGACCCGCACGAAGCCGAGCTTCTCGTCGTCATAGGGCCCGACGAATTCGGCCGCATCGATGGTGCCACGCTCCAGCGCGGGATAGACGTCGCCGCCGGCGATCTGCGTCGGCACCACGCCGAGCTTCGCGAGCACCGCGCCGCCCATGCCGCCGATGCGGAATTTCAGCCCCTTGAGATCCTCCACCGACTTGATCTCGTTGCGGAAGAAGCCGCCCATCTGGCAGCCGGAATTGCCGCAGGGGATGGAATAGGCGCCGAATTTCGCCAGGGATTCGTTGACGATCTCCTGCCCGCCGCCGAAGAACCACCAGCTGTGCTGCTGGCGGGCGTTGAGGCCGAAGGGGATGCCGGTGCCGAGCCCGAGCGTCGCATCCTTGCCGATGTAGAAATAGGTCGGGGTATGCGCGCATTCGACCGTGCCGGACGTCACGGCATCGAGTGCCTGCAGCCCGGGCACGAGCTCGCCGGCCGAGAAGGTCTGCACCTGGAACTTGCCGTCGGTGGCCTCCGCCATCAGCTTGGCGAATTGCTGGGCGGTGCCGTAGATCGTGTCCAGCGACTTCGGAAAGCTGGAGGTCAGGCGCCACTTCACCTCCGGCATCGCCTGCGCGATGGCCGGCATGGCGATCGGCGTGGCGGCGGCTGCGAGCGCCCCTGTTTTCAAAAAGTCGCGGCGTTTCATAAGCTCTCCTCCCAAGGAATTGTTGCGCCCTTTGTGGCGCGTCGGGGAAGGAAAGAAAAGTCATGAAACTCGCGTCGCTTATGCATGGTCGGGATGGCCGACTCGTCGTCGTCGCCCGCGACCTCACCCGCGCGACCGACGCCTTCCCGGTGGTGCCGACATTGCAGGCGGCGCTCGATGATTGGGAGAGGCTGGCCCCGCGGCTGGCCGATCTCGCGGAGAGCCTCGAGCACGGCTCGGTGCCCTCCTTCCGCTTTCACGAGCATGATTGCGCCGCGCCGCTGCCGCGCGCCTATCAATGGCTGGACGGCTCGGCCTATGTGAATCATGTCGAGCTGGTGCGGAAGGCGCGGGGTGCCGAGATGCCGCAGAGCTTCTGGACCGATCCGCTGATGTATCAGGGCGGCTCCGATTCGCCGCTGGGGCCGCGCCAGCCGATCCTGGCGCGCAGCGAGGAGGACGGCATCGATCTCGAGGCCGAGATCGCCGTCATCACCGGCGACGTGCCGATGGGCGTCGGTCCGGAAGAGGCGCTCGCTCACATCCGGCTGGTGATGCTCGCAAACGACGTGAGCTTGCGGAATCTGATCGGCAGCGAATTGGCCAAAGGCTTTGGATTCGTTCAGTCAAAACCGCCCACGGCCTTCTCGCCGGTGGCCGTGACGCCGGACGAGCTCGGCCCCGCCTGGTCCGGCGGCAAGCTCGCTCTGCCCATCCAGTGCCAGGTCAACGGCAAGCCCTTCGGCAATCCCGATGCCGGGCTCGACATGACCTTCGGCTTCGGCGCGCTGATCGCCCATGCCGCCAGGACGCGCCCGCTCGCGGCCGGCACCATCATCGGCTCCGGCACGATCTCCAACCGCGACCCCTCCGGCGGCCCCGGGAAGCCGCTGGCCCAGGGCGGCGCCGGCTATGCCTGCATCGCCGAGCAGCGCATGGTCGAGACCATCCTGGCCGGCCGGGCGAGCACGCCCTTCCTGCGCTTCGGCGACAGCATCCGCATCGAGATGAAGGATGCGGCCGGCCATTCCATCTTTGGTGCCATCGAACAGGACATCCTTCCCCATGCAGCCTGACAAGCCCGCCTTCGCCTCCAGCGCCGATCTCGGCGAGAAGACGATTTCCTTCGACGAGATCGGGCAGGGGGTCTTCGCCTATACCGCCGAGGGCGACCCCAATACCGGCGTCGTGATCGGCGAGGACGGCGTCCTCGTCTTCGACGCCCAGGCCACGCCGAAAATGGCGCAGACCGTGATCGACCGGGTGCGCGCCGTCACCGACAAGCCGATCACCCATGTCGTGCTGTCGCATTACCATGCGGTGCGGGTGCTCGGCGCCCCGGCCTATGGCGCGCGCGACATCCTCTGCTCGGATGCGGCGCGCGAGATGATCGTGGAGCGTGGGGAACAGGACAAGGCCAGCGAGATCGGCCGGTTTCCGCGCCTGTTCCAGGGCGCGGAGTCGATCCTGCCCGGGCTGACCTGGCCGACCGCCACATTCACCGGCCGGGCCTCGATCTGGCTCGGCCGGCGCGAGGTCAGGCTGATGCAGATCGGCCGCGGCCATACGGCCGGCGACATCGTGGCCTGGATACCCGATGCGCAGGTGTGCTTCGCGGGCGATCTCGTGGAGTATGGCGCGACCCCCTATTGCGGCGACGCCCATTTCGGCGACTGGCCGGCGACGCTGGATCGGCTTTCCGAACTCGGCTCGGCCGCCATGGTGCCGGGGCGCGGCGCGGCGCTGACCGATGCGACGATGGTCGCGGCGGGGATCGGCGGCACGCGCGCCTTCCTCAGCGATCTCTACGCGGCGGTGAAGGAGAACGCTGCCGCCGGCCGCTCGCTGCGCGAGACCTTCGAGCGGGTGCATGCGACGCTGAAGCCGGGCTATGGCGACTGGGTCATCTTCGAGCATTGCCTGCCGTTCAACGTCAGCCGCGCCTATGACGAGGCGAAGGGGCTCGACCATCCCAGGATCTGGACGGATGAGCGCGACCGGCAGATGTGGGCGGAGCTGCGGGGGTGAGGATCCGCGCGATCGATATGCGGCGCCCTGACGCCGTGAGGGGCTCTGGCCGTCCATGAACCCTGCCCGCCAATTCGCCTATCGGCGCAGCCGCGACCAGGATGCGCCGCGGCCTGCCCATCACCCCGTCATCATCATCGGGGCCGGCCCGGTCGGGCTGACCCTGGCCTTGGATCTGGCGCGGCGGCAGGTGCCCGTGGTGCTGCTGGACGATTCCGACCGGATCGGGGCAGGCTCGCGGGCGATCTGCTTCGCCAAGCGCACGCTGGAGATCTTCGACAGGCTCGGCCTGGCCGATGCCATGGTCGAGAAGGGCGTGACCTGGCGCACCGGCAAGGTGTTTCACCGCGAAAAGCCGCTCTATGGCTTCGATCTGCTGCCCGAGCCCGGCCACAAGCAGCCCGCCTTCATCAACCTGCAGCAATATTACGTCGAGGCGGCGCTGGCCGACGCCGCCTCGGCGGAGGCGCTGATCGATCTGCGCTGGTCGCACCGCGTCACGCAGGTGGAGCCGCGCGACCAGGGCGTATCGCTGGAGATCGCGACGCCCGAGGGAGCCTATCGCCTGGATGCGGAGTGGGTCGTCGCCTGCGACGGCGCCCGCTCGCCGACCCGCACCATGCTCGGGCTCGACTTCATCGGGGAGCATTTCGAGGACCAGTTCCTGATCGCCGACGTCAAGATGCAGGCCGAATTTCCGACCGAGCGCTGGTTCTGGTTCCAGCCGCCCTTTCATGACGGCCAGTCGGCCCTGCTGCACAAGCAGCCGGACGATGTCTGGCGCATCGATCTGCAGCTGGGGCCCGCGGCCGATCCGGACCATGAGAAGCGCCCCGAGATCGTGCGGCCGCGGATCGCCCAGATGCTCGGCCATGACCGTTTCGCGCTGGAATGGGTCTCGGTCTATCGCTTCCAGTGCCGGCGGCTCGCGCGTTTCATCCATGACCGGGTGATTTTTGCCGGGGACGCGGCCCATCAGGTCTCGCCCTTCGGGGCTAGGGGCGCCAATTCCGGGATCCAGGATGCCGATAATCTCGGCTGGAAGCTCGCTCTGGTGATCAAGGGCCGGAGCCCGGCCGGCTTGCTGGCGAGCTATGACAGCGAGCGCATCGAGGCGGCCGACGAGAACATCCTCAACTCGACGCGGGCCACGGATTTCATCGCCCCGCGCTCCCCGGGAGAACGGGTGCTGAGGGATGCGGCGCTGGCGCTGGCGGGCAAGGCGCCTTTCGCCCGCAGCTTCGTCAATTCCGGGCGGCTCTCCGTGCCGACGAGCTATCGCGACTCGCCGCTGTCCACTCCCGATCGCGGCTGGCAGGGCGGCGTAGCCCCCGGCGCCGCGTTTCGCGATGCGCCCTTATCCGCCTCGGCCTGGCTCAGCGAGGCATTGCGGCCGGGCCTGCCGGTCGTGCTGTCGCATGGCGAGGATGGTGCCGCGCTGACGCCGGATGGCGCGCATTGGGCCAATGCACCCTGCGGCGAGGCCGAGCGCGGCGATGCCGCCCTGTTCGTCTCGCGCTATGGGACCGAGCCGGGCGATGCCTATGTGTTGCGGCCGGACGGGCATGTCGCCGCCCGCTTCCGGCATGCGACGCGGGCCGACGTGACCCGCGCCATCGAGCGGCTGGAGGGCAGGGCCTCATGACGGGAGCGCTTTCGGATTCGCAGACCACGGCGCTGGCGCAGGAGATGCGGCTCGCCGATCCCGACGCGGCCTTCCGCCTGATCGCGCAGGCGCATCGCGGCCTCGACGAGCGGCAGAGCGCGGCGCTCAATGCCCGGCTGGTGCTGATCCTCGCCAACCAGATCGGGGATCTCGCAGTCTTGCGTGCAGCGGTGGAACTCGCTCATGCGGCTGGCGAGCCTTGACGCTGTCGCCGGCTGCCGCGACAAACAGGCATGATCGATCCTGCTCCGCTCTATTCCGACGCGATTCCGCTCGCCTTCTTCGCCTGGGCCCCGGTCGGCGTGATGCTGTTCTTCTGGCTGGCCGGTTTATGGGCGAGCCGGGCGGGCGTGCCCCGCCTGCTCGAGAACGACTGGAACGGCTTCACCGTCGCCGATGTCCACAAGCTGTTCGACGCCTATGGCGAGACGCGCCGGCGCATTTATCGCAACCGTGTCCTGCCGGCGGATGTCGCCTTCGCCTTCTTCTACGGGATCGTCGGCGCCCTGACGATCTATGCGCTGGTTTCGCGCGGCCAGCCGCTCTGGCTCGCGGCGCTGTGCGGCGGTGGCTGGCTGCTGGGCGCGCTCTTCGATGTCGCGGAGAACCTCTCGGTCGCGAGGCTGCTCGACACCTATCCCGAGATCGCCGAGCGCGACGTCGCCTTCGCCTCGCGTGTCACGCAGATCAAGCTCGTCCTGTTCAGCCTCGGTACGCTCGGTGCCGTCGCCGCGGCCTGGCTGGCCTGGCGCCCCCTCGCCATCTGAGTGAGAGGCCCTAGCGCCGGCGCGGTCGCGGGGCCATATCCGCGGGCGAGACCTGTCCTGCCGGAGAAGCCCCTGCCATGCGCCTGATCCCCACCGCCCTCTTCGGCCTCGCTCTCGCCGCCGCGACCGCGCTTCCCGCCGCGGCCCAGGAGGATCTGATCTTCAAGAAATCCACGGTCTGGAAGATGCTGACCCCGGACGACAAGCTCGCGGTCTACGGGGTCGACGATCCGCTCGTCGAAGGCGTGGCCTGTCACTACACCACGCCTGAGAAGGGCGGCGTCTCCGGCATGTTCGGCGTGGCGGAGGAGGTCTCGGACATCTCGCTCGCCTGCCGGCAGATCGGCCCGGTCCGCTTCAAAGAGAAATTCGAGCAGGGGGATGTCGTGTTCCGCGAGCGGCGCTCGCTGATCTGGAAGAAGATGCAGATCGTGCGCGGCTGCGACACCAAGCGCAACGTCCTGATCTACATGGTCTATTCGGATCGGCTGATCGAGGGTTCGCCGAAGAATTCGACGTCGAGCGTCCCGATCATGCCCTGGGGAGCCGGCGGCGAGCCGCCGCGCTGCGCGGATTGGGTGAAGTAGCCCGGGCTCAGGGGCCGCAGGTGATCGCCAGAGGCTGCTCGGCCGGCGCGCTGGCCGTGCTGGCCTTGGAGAGCGAACCGGTGAAATCCTCGCGGCTGGCGATGCCGAACGCCGTCGCCTGGCGATAGCCCTTGGCCTCGCACCAGGCATTGGCGACGATCTTGCCGCATTCCGACTTGCTGGAGATGCAGTCGGCGACGCCGTAGCCGTCGCTCGCCGGAATCAGGAATGTCTGTGCGCTCTTGGGAGCGGCGACCGTCTCGGAGGCGGGCAGGACCGCGAGCGACAGCCCGCCGCCCACCATTCCGAACAGACCGATCAAGGCAATGGCGCGACGCATGTATCAAGTCCCCGTAGACGACAGGACGCAAACCCTCGAATCGAGAGTATGGTTCCAAGCCGTTAAGGTTGGGTGAACTCGCCGGGCCCGCGATTGTGCGGTGCAGCAAGGGCGGCCCTCTTGACGCAAAGCGCGCGCACAGGCAAGCAGAAAAGATGACGCGCGCCGCCATCCTCATTTGTCGGATTTGCCGCTAGCTTTCGCTGGCCGGCTGCTCACGTCCTCGTCTTCCGAAGAGACCTGACAACAGCGCCCCGGCCAGCGGCCAGGTCGTTTCTGTCGTCTTGTCTCGGGAATCCGTGCGATGTCGCCCCAGCTCAGGCTCTACAACACGCTGACGCGGACGAAGGAGGATTTCGCTCCGATCGATCCGCGGAACATCCGCATCTATGTCTGCGGCCCGACGGTCTATGATTATGCCCATATCGGCAATGCCCGCCCGGTCATCGTGTTCGACGTGCTGTACCGGCTGCTGCGCCATCTCCACGGCGCCGACCACGTCACCTATGCCCGCAACCTCACCGATGTCGACGACAAGATCAACGCGCGGGCGGCGCGGGATTTTTCCGATCTGCCGCTGAACGAGGCGATCGCCCGGGTCACCCAGGGCACCACCGCCCAGTTCCATGCCGACATCGCGGCGCTGGGCTGCCTGCCGCCGGATGAGGAGCCGCGCGCGACCGGTCATATCGGTCAGATGCAGGCGATCATCCACCGCCTGATCGCGCGCGGCGTCGCCTATGTCGCGGAGGAACACGTGCTGTTCCATGTTCCGGCGGTGGCGCATCTGCGCGCGGCGCCGAAATACGGCTCGCTCGCCCGCCGCCCACTCGACGAGATGATCGCCGGCGCCCGCGTCGACGTCGCGCCCTATAAGCGGGATCCGATGGATTTCGTGCTCTGGAAGCCGAGCCGCGAGGGGGTCGATCCGGGCTGGCTCTGGCCGGATGGCGCGCCCGCAGGCATCACCCGTCCCGGCCGCCCGGGCTGGCATATCGAATGCTCGGCGATGTCGATGGCAAAGCTGCTGGAGCCTTTCGGCGGCGGGCTCTCCTGCGACGATCCGGCCAAGAACGTCTTCGACATCCATGGCGGCGGCATCGACCTCGTCTTCCCGCACCACGAGAACGAGATCGCGCAATCCTGCTGCGCCTTCGGCGGCGCCGAGGGGGCAGGGCGCATGGCCAATATCTGGATGCATAACGGCTTCCTGCAGGTGGAAGGCGAGAAGATGTCGAAATCCCTCGGCAATTTCGTCACCATCAACGAGCTGCTGGAGAGCGACAGGTTCGGCGGGCGCAACTGGCCCGGCGAAGTCCTGCGGCTGGCCATGCTGAAGACCCATTATCGCCAACCGATCGACTGGACGGTGAAGGCGCTCGACGAGGCGGAGAAGACGCTCGACGGCTGGTACGAGCTGCTCGAGGGTACGCCGATCGACGCGGCGGCCGCGCCCGTCGCGTCCGTGGTCGAGCCCCTGCTCGACGATCTCAACACCGTCGCCGCGGTCTCCGAGCTCTACCCCCTGTTCGGCTCCGGCCGCTCCGCGGCGGCGAGACCGGGCGAGGCGGGAGGATTTGCGGCATCAGCCTCCGCGGCCGTGGCCGCGGCGCGGATCCTGGGCCTGCTCCAGCATGATCCCGCGGCGTGGCGCGCCCGGAAGATCGCCGATGCCGCGATCGACGAGGCTCAGGTCGGATCGCTCGTCACGGCCCGGCTCGCGGCCCGCCGCGCCAAAGATTTCGCCGAATCCGACCGGATCCGCGACGAGCTCGCCGCGCTCGGCATCGCCCTCAAGGACGGCAAGGACCCGGCGACGGGCGAGCCGACCACGATCTGGGAGGTCCGGCGATGAAGGACCGTCGGCCCTCGCCATTCCGGGAGGCGGCGGCGTGCGCCTCCGCCCGCGCCCCCCTCGTCACCGGTAGGAAGAGCCCATGACCCCGAAAATCCGCCCCGCCGGCTCGCTCTCCGTCGCGATCAAGCTCGTCATGCTGGCCATGGTGATGCCCAAGGTGCTGCGCTTCAAACTGCGGCGCAAACCATGAGCGCCGCACGCATCCACCTCTTCGACACCACCCTGCGCGACGGCGCGCAGACCACGGGCGTCGATTTCTCGCTCGACGACAAGCGCGCCGTGGCGGGGATGCTGGATCGGCTCGGCATCGACTATGTCGAGGGCGGCTATCCCGGCGCCAACCCGCTGGATACCGCCTTCTTCGCGGAGAAACCGACGAAACACGCCCGTTTCGCGGCCTTCGGCATGACTAAGCGGGCCGGGCGCTCGGCCGCCAACGACCCCGGCATCGCGGCGCTGCTGGAGGCGCGGGCCGATGCCATCGTCTTCGTCGCCAAGAGCTGGGATTATCACGTGCATGTCGCGCTCGAGATCTCGCTCGAGGAGAATCTCGCCGGCATCCGCGAGAGCGTCGAGGCGGCGAAGGCGGCCGGGCGCGAGGTGATGCTGGATTGCGAGCATTTCTTCGATGGCTACAAGGCCAATCCGGCCTATGCGCTGGCCTGCGCCCGCACCGCCTATGAGGCCGGGGCGCGCTGGGTCGTGCTCTGCGACACCAATGGCGGCACCTTGCCCAACGAGGTCGCCGCGATCGTCGGCGAGGTCGTCAAGACCGTGCCGGGCGAGCATCTCGGCATCCACGCCCATGATGATTGCGGCTGCGCCGTCGCCAATTCGCTGGCGGCCGTGGAGGCCGGGGTGCGCCAGATCCAGGGCACGCTCAACGGGCTGGGCGAGCGCTGCGGCAACGCCAATCTGGTGACGCTGATCGGCGCGCTGAAGCTGAAGCCGCTCTATCGCGAGCGTTTCGCGCTGGGGGTGGATGACCGGCAGCTCGGCGAGCTCACCCATGTCTCGCGGGCCCTCGACGAGATGCTGAACCGCGCGCCCAACCGCCATGCGCCCTTCGTCGGCGCCTCGGCCTTCGCCACCAAGGCCGGCATCCACGCCTCGGCCGTGCTGAAGGACCCTCGCACCTATGAGCATGTCCCGCCCGAGGCGACTGGCAATCTGCGCAAGGTCTTGATCTCCGACCAGGGCGGCAAGTCCAATCTCGCCGCCGAGCTGGAGCGGATCGGCGTGACCATCGGCCGGAACGATCCGCGCCTCGGCCGCGTCCTCGACGAGGTCAAGGAGAAGGAGGCGCAGGGCTATGCTTTCGAGGGCGCCGACGCGTCCTTCTTCCTGCTCGCCAAGCGCATCCTGCGCGAGGTGCCGGAGTATTTTTCGGTCGAGCGGTTCAAGGTCAATGTCGAGCGCCGCTACAACGCCAATGGCGAGCTCGTCACCTTCTCGGAAGCGACGGTGAAGCTGAAGGTCGGCGACGACGTGCTGATCTCGGCCGCCGAGGGCACGGGCCCGGTCAACGCGCTGGATCTCGCCTTGCGCAAGGATCTCGGGCGCTATCAGGCGCTGATCGGCGGGCTCAGGCTGGTGGACTACAAGGTCCGCATCTTCCAGGGCGGCACCGATGCGGTGACCCGCGTCCTGATCGAATCCGCCGATGAGACGGGCGAGCGCTGGACCACGGTGGGCGTCAGCGCCAACATCATCGACGCCTCGTTCCAGGCGCTGGTCGATTCCATCACCTACAAGCTCGTGCGCGAGGGCGCCACGGCCTGAGGGAGGCCGTCTCTCCGGCCCGGGCCGGAGAGACGGATCGGCTCATTCGGTCAGGCGGATCACCTTGTCCTTGCAGAGATCCATGCTCTCGGCATCGCTCTCCACATCGTCGTCGAACTTCGCCAGCACGTAGAAGCTGCAGCCCGCCGGCTTGTTCAGCTTGAGCGCGACGCTCTTGCCCGGCGCCAGCGGCTTGGAGAGCTTGGCCACGAGGCGCGATTGCTCGCCGGTGGTGGCGATCTCGAGGCTGGTCAAGGCGACGCTGCGGTTGTTCGTGACGTTGACCTGGGCCGGCGGCTTGGCCGCACGCTGGGCGAGGGCCGGGGCATGCGACAGGACGAGACCCGTGGCCGCGGCGAGGGCGAGTGTGTGAACCGGTTTCATGCTTGCTGCTTCCCCATGGAGCGGATTGGTCCGGACGTCCCAATGTGACACCCGCCCCGCGGCAATAACAAGGCTGTGATGCGCAATCTGTCCACAGCTGTCGCCGGGCATGCATTGCCGGACGAATGCGCTTATACCGCAGGCAGCCAATCTGGAATCATCCCAAAATGCCGCCCTCCGTCGTGCCGACGCCCGCGCAGAACTTCGCCCGTTCGGCGGCCCTGAAACCGGGCGCAGGATTCATCGCGACCTTCCACGCGCTCTGGCCCTATCTCTGGCCGTCGGATCGCGCGGATCTGCGCCGGCGGGTCGTCCTCGCCTTCGTCCTGCTCGTGCTGGGGCGGGTGGTGCTGATGGGGGTGCCCTTCACCTTCAAATGGGCGACCGACGCCCTCGCCAACACGCCCTCGACGCTGCAGAACTGGCTGCCCTTCCTGGTCGGCGCGCCACTCGCCCTGACGGTGCTCTACGGCCTGGCGCGCATCGGCTCGGCGGCCTTCATCCAGGCGCGGGACGCGCTTTTCGCGCCGGTCTTCATGCATGCCGTGCGGACCCTGGCGCTGCAGACCTTCGGCCATCTCCACCACCTCTCGCTGCGCTTCCATCTCGAGCGCAAGACCGGCGGCCTGACCCGGGTGCTGGAGCGCGGCCGCAACGGCATCGAGGAGATGGTGCGGCTCGGCCTCAACCAGCTCGTGCCCGTGATCGTCGAGGTCACGCTGATCATCGCCGTGCTGCTCACGCTGTTCGACTGGCTCTATGTCGTCGTGCTGGTGGTGATGGTCACCGCCTACATGGCCTACACCATCAAGGCCACGGAATGGCGCATCGCCATCCGCGGCGCCATGAACGAGAGCGACAACGACGCCAATTCGAAGGCGATCGACTCGCTGCTGAACTACGAGACGGTGAAGTATTTCGGGGCGGAAGCGCGCGAGACCGCCCGCTACGACACGTCGATGGCGCGCTACGAGCGCAACTCGATCAAGGCCTACACCTCGCTCGCGCTGCTGAATTTCGGCCAGGCCACGATCTTCGCGGCGGGTCTGACGATCTCGATGGTGATGGCGGTGCAGGGCTTCCGCGCCGGCACGCACACGGTCGGCGATTTCGTGCTGATCAACGCCATGCTGATCCAGCTCTACCAGCCGCTGAATTTCATGGGCACCGTCTATCGCGAGATCAAGCAGGCGACGCTCGACATCGAGCAGATGTTCTCGCTGATCGGCAAGGATCCGGAGATCCAGGACAAGCCGGGCGCGCCGCCGCTGCGGGTGCCGGAGGGCGAGGTCGTCTTCGAGGACGTGCATTTCGCCTATATTCCGGAGCGGCCGATCCTGCGCGGCATCTCCTTCTCCGTCCCGCCGGGCAGGACCATCGCCATCGTCGGCCCGTCCGGGGCCGGCAAATCGACGATTTCGCGCCTGCTCTTCCGCTTCTACGAGCCGCAGCAGGGGCGCATTCTGATCGACGGGCAGCCGATCGCGGATGTGCAGCAGGTTTCGCTGCGCGCCGCCATCGGCATGGTCCCGCAGGATACGGTGCTGTTCAACGACAGCATCGAATACAATATCCGCTATGGCCGGCCGGATGCGACGCAGGCCGAGGTCGAGGAGGCCGCGCGACTCGCCCAGATCGACCGCTTCATCAAATCCCTGCCGGACGGCTATGGCACCTCCGTCGGCGAGCGCGGGCTGAAGCTGTCGGGTGGCGAGAAGCAGCGGGTCGCGATCGCGCGGACGATCCTGAAGGGCCCGCCGATCCTGGTGCTGGACGAGGCGACATCCGCCCTCGACTCCTTCACCGAGAAGGAGATCCAGGACGCGCTCGACCGGGTCAGCGAGGGCCGGACGACGCTGGTCATCGCCCATCGCCTCTCCACGGTGATCAATGCCGATGAGATCATCGTCCTCGACAAGGGGCTGATCGTCGAGCGCGGCAGCCACCCCCAGCTTCTCGCCGCGGACGGCGTCTATGCCGCGCTCTGGAACCGCCAGCGCCAGGTCGACGAGGCGAAGGCGACGCTGCAGCAGGCGGCGGCGGAGGAGAGCGCCAGCGTCCGCGTCAGCCTGACGCGCTGACCGTCGCCAGGCGGCCTCCCGCTTCTAGGAAGCGCGCGCCAGCGGCGCGGCCGGGGCTCCGCCATCCTTTAAGTCCTGCACCTCGTCATCCAGCCGGGCCTGGTTACGGCCGTCGCTCTTGATGCGATAGAGCGCCCGGTCGGCGCGGCTGACGACGGTGCTCAACTCCGTCTCGTTTGCCCGGAAGGCGGCGACGCCGATGCTGACCGTCACCGCGATGGCCTGGTCGCCTGCCAGGAAAGGCTGGCAGGCGATGGCCCGGCACAGCCGCTTGGCCAGCCGCAGCGCGGCGGCCCCGCCGCGATCGGGCAGGATGATCAGGAATTCCTCGCCGCCCCAGCGCGCCAGGATATCGCGCTGCGGCCGCGCCACGCTCTCCATGCGGCGGGCGAAAGCCTTCAGCACGAGATCCCCGGCCTCATGGCCGTAATGATCGTTGATCGCCTTGAAATGATCGATATCGGCCAGCAGCACCGCCATCGGCCGCCCGCCGCGGCTGCGCTCGCCGAGCAGCGCGACCGAGCGATCCTGCGCGCCGCGGCGATTGGCGAGCCCGGTCAGCGGATCGGTCGCCGCATGGGCCTTGAGCTGCGCATGGGCGTGTTCGAGCGTCATCGCGATCAGCCCGAGATAGATCAGCGTCGACGAGAACTGGTCGACGAACAGCGCATATTGGCGGTGGTCTGGAGGAGGCGGGGCGGCGGTGGAATCCGCGCCCTGCAGCGTGAGGAAGAGCAGCAACGCGGAGCTGGCGAGCGCCACCGCATAGGCGAAGAGCGCCGCCACCACCACCCATTGCGAAGGCGAGCGCCAGGTCGCCCGGTTGCAGAAGACCAGCGCGGCGCGCACCAGGCTGAACGCCATCAGCAGCAGCACCGGGACGAGGGCGAAGGGCTCCGACGGCGCCACCTGAATCACGCCGCCATAGGCCGTGGCCGGCCCGAGCGCGGCCAGGATCACCGCGGCGGTGGGGATCCGGCGGTCGAAATAGGCCGCGCCGCCCTTCCAGACGCAGGCGATGCTGAGGCCGAAGATCAGGTAGATGATGGTGCCTTCCAGAGGCTCCGGGCTCGGACTCGCCGAGCTGCCGTAAAGCAGCCAGAGGCCCTGGCAGGAGAGCGAGATGCTGAGCAGCCACCACAGGAAGGCGGTGCGGGCCCCGCCCACCATGCTGAACAGCAGGAAAAACAGGGCAAAACCGGCACGGGCCGCGATGCTGGCGAAAAGCAGGGTCTTGATATCCAGCATTGATCCGGCCGCGTCGACTGTTGGTCGTATCTCCGTATTAATTGCATGACGCTACGTTAGAAGATTTACCGATCCGTTTATTCGGCGCCTATACCTATAGCGATGTTGACGCTATTGCCGGTGATGCGTCCGCGCGGGGCGGCCGCTTATCCCCGGGCCGGGTGCTTTGCCGCGACACCGCACCTCTTCCCCCCGACCGCCGAACCGCCTAAACACCAGCATCCGCACGGCGGCCCCGACCGCCGGCCCCGCCATAGCGCGCCCTGTTTGCGCCAGAACGACCAGGACACCGCATGTCGCTCCTCGATTCCACCCGCAAGGTGATCGTGCCCATCCATAAGGAGGGCTATATCTTCATCGCCATCGCGCTGGTGGCGACCCTGGTCCTGGGCCATCTCTGGACGCCCTTCGGCTGGATCGGCGCGCTGATCACGCTCTGGGTCTGCTATTTCTTCCGCGATCCCGTCCGCATCACGCCGCAGCGCGCGGGGCTGGTGATCTCGCCGGCCGATGGCCGCGTCAGCCAGGTGGCGCTCGCGCTGCCGCCGCCGGAGCTGAACCTGCCGGCCGAGCCGATGACGCGGATCTCGATCTTCATGAATGTCTTCGACTGCCATGTGAATCGCGCGCCGGTGCCGGGGCGTATCGTCAAGATGGCCTATACGCCCGGCCTCTTCCTCAATGCCGAGCTCGACAAGGCGAGCGACGACAATGAGCGCAACGCCCTGGCGATCGAGACCTCCTTCGGCACGGTCGGCGTCGTCCAGATAGCCGGGCTGATCGCGCGGCGCATCGTGCCCTTCGTCAAGGAGGGCGAGGTGATCGCGACGGGCGAGCGCTTCGGCCTGATCCGCTTCGGCTCGCGGGTCGACGTCTATCTGCCGACCAGCGTCGTGCCTCTGGTCGGCGAGGGCCAGACGGCGATCGCCGGCGAGACGGTCCTGGCCGACGCCACCACGCCGGAAATCGAGAAGCGCAGCTATCGCGGGATTTGAGCCCGGCTCGGCGGTGCGGGCGGGCGCGACGGTCTGGATTGCTTCGCTTCCGCTCGCAAGGACGATCCGTCCTTGCGAGGAGCGTCAGCGACGAAGCAACCCAGGTGGGCGTAGAGCGCTACGAGCTGGGTTGCTTCGCTCACGCTCGCAATGACGGGTGGGCGTCCTTGCGAGGAGCGTCAGCGACGAAGCAACCCAGGGGGACGTGGAGCGCTACGAGCTGGGTTGCTTCGCTGCGCTCGCAATGACGGGTGAAGCGTCATTGCGAGGAGCGTCAGCGACGAAGCAACCCAGGGGGCGTGGAGCTCGACGATCTGGGTTGCTTCGCTACGCTCGCAAGGACGGTACCGTCTTTGCGAGGAGCGCCAGCGAACGAAGCAACCTAGGGGGACGTGGAGCTCTGCGATGCTGGGTTGCTTCGCTACCGCTCGCAAGGACGGATCACCGTCATTGCGAGGAGCGTCAGCGACGAAGCAACCCAGGGGGGCGGAGAGCGCTATGAGCTGGGTTGCTTCGCTGCGCTCGCAATGACGATCCGTCCTTGCGAGGAGCGTCAGCGACGAAGCAACCCAGGGGGCCGTAGAGCTCTCCGCGCTGGATTACTTCGCTTCCGCTCGCGAGGACGGTCGAGCCCGCGCACTCCGGCTCTGCGATCAGCCGCCTAGCGTCCCCGGCCGAAACCGCGTATTCCGGCAGGATGAGCGATCTCTTTCCCCCCTTCGAGCCCGAGCGCGAAACGCGCCGGGCGCGGTTCAAGGCGATCCCCTTCCGGCTGATCGCCCCCAATCTGGTCACGCTGCTCGCGCTGTGCCTCGGCCTCACCGCCATGCGGCTGGTCGTCGACGGCAGGCTCGAGACCGCGACGATCTGCATTCTGGTGGCCGCGGCGCTCGATGGCGTCGACGGGCGGCTGGCGCGTCTGCTGAAGGGCACCTCGCGCTTCGGAGCCGAGCTCGATTCGCTGTCGGATTTCCTGAATTTCGGCGTCGCCACCGGCTATGTCCTGTGGATCTTCAACCTCCACCAGCTGAAATCCTTCGGCTGGATCGTGGTGCTGACGCTGGCCTGCGCGATGGCGCTGCGGCTGGCGCGCTTCAACGTGATGATCGACGATCCCGACCGGCCGGAATGGCAGAAGAACTTCTTCGTCGGCATGCCGGCCCCCGCCGGCGCGATCACCGCGATGCTGCCGCTCTACCTGCATTTCATCGGCGTGCCGGTGCAGGAATATGGCGCCCCCTTCGTCGGGCTCTATATCCTGTTCATCGCCTTCCTGACGATCTCGCGGATTCCCTGCTATGCCGGCAAGACGCTGGGCACGCGGGTGCCGCGCGACAAGGTGTTGCCGATCTTCGTCGCCGTCGTGGTGGTGGCCGGGCTGCTCTTCGCCTATCCGTTCGAGATGCTGGCGCTGGTCGTGGTGGCCTATCTTGGCCTGCTGCCGCTCAGCGTCGCGCGCTACCGCCAGCTCGAGCGCGAGCATGCGGTGAAGCTGCCCGAGACGGTGCCGGCGCCGGCGGAGCGCCCGCCCGAGCCGGCCTGAGCCTCAGCGCTTGCGGGCGCGCAGCCGCAGCGCATTGGCCTGGGCCCGCTTCGAAAACGGCTCCAGGGAATGATTGACCACCTTGGCGGTGGCCTCGTGCAGATCGACCTGCGCCAGCGGGTTGAAGACCACGCCCCACCAGAACATCGCGGTGGCGTGGCCGGCGGCGAAGCCGCTCTCCATCACCGCCGTGACCTTCTCGGTCACCGCCTTGGCCGCTTCCGTCTGCCCGCGCCGGTCCCCCAGCGCACCCTTCACCAGCATCGGCATGCGCAGGGCGATCGTCAGCCCCGCATCGGCCTGCATCGCCAGCATGCGCGTCGTCAAGGCCTGCGCCTCGACCCCCGCACCGGCGATCATCTCCAGGGGTTTCGCGGTCTTGGCCATGCCGGATCGAGCTCCATCCTCCCGCGACGGCCTTGCAGGACATGCGGCGTCGCAGGCCCCGAATGTGGCCTCCCGCGCCCGATGATGCAATGCGATAGCGGCTCCTCCCTTGCGCGCGCGGAATGACCGGGACGCATGGAACCTCCGCACATGCGCCGGACGCGTGACGGAACAGGGCCATGCCATACGCCACGAGCAGGGCCGCAAATCCGGTTTCCACTTGGCTCGTCCTGCTCTAGACCCTAGACCGAGCCCCCCGCGTCAGAGCCCAAGCCGATCGTGAACCTGTTTTCCTCTCCCAAGCCGCCGGGCTGGCGGCCCATGCTGGTTCTGGCCTCGGCCTCGCCGCGCCGGCTCGCTTTGCTCGAGCAGGCCGGGTTGAAGCCCGACGCGCTGCTGCCCGCCGATCTCGACGAGACGCCGCTGAAGGGCGAGCGCCCGCGCGATCTCGCCCGCCGCCTGGCGCGGGAGAAGGCCCAGGCGGCTTTGGCCGGCGCCAGGGCGCGTGCCGATCTCGAGGGCTGCTACATCGTCGCCGCCGATACCGTCGTCGCCGTCGGCCGGCGCATCCTGCCCAAGGCCGAGATCGTCGACGAGGCCGCCGCCTGCCTGCGGCTGCTCTCCGGCCGCGCCCACCGCGTCTATACCGGCGTCGCCATCGCCACCCCCTCGGGCGCGATCCGCGACCGCATCGTCGAGACCAGGCTGCGCTTCAAGCGGCTCTCGGGCGAGGAGATGGAGGCCTATCTCGCCTCGGGCGAATGGCGCGGCAAGGCCGGCGGCTATGCCATCCAGGGCATCGCCGGTTCCTTCGTCGTCAAGCTCGTCGGCTCCTACAGCGCGGTCGTCGGCCTGCCGCTCTACGAGACGGTGAATCTGCTCGGCGGCGAGGGCTACCCCGTGCGCTTCGGCTGGCTGAACATCGGCGCCTGAACCCGCCGGCCGCTTGGCCCGGCCCGCCGCTCTCCCTATTTCAAGCGACCCGAAGCGAGGACATGCGAAGCTCCGCCATGGCTGACGACGACACGCCACCCCCCGCCGCGAGGGCGAAACCCTGTCCGATCTGCGGCAAGCCGCCGGAGCCCCGCTTCAAGCCGTTCTGCTCGTCGCGCTGCGCCGACATCGATCTCGGACGCTGGCTGAAGGGCAGCTATGTCATCCCCGGCGCGCCAGTGGACGAGGCGGAAGCCGGCAAGCCCGGCACCGAGGACGACCGCGAGATCTGACCGGACCCGCGCCATGGCCGGGCCGCCCGGCCGCGGTGGCGCGGCGCCTCGAGCCTGTCCGCGAGGGCAGGGGCGCCGGGCCGGACCGGCGCCGCGGGATGCGAGACGATTGTCCGGCAAAATTCCCGAAGCCGACTGGACAGCGCGGAAGCGAGACATTATACCCCGCCCACCAACAGGGAAGCGCACAGCCTCCCCGGCGCCCAGATAGCTCAGTTGGTAGAGCATGCGACTGAAAATCGCAGTGTCGCTGGTTCGATTCCAGCTCTGGGCACCATTTCTTCTTCCTACAATTGTAACCGCTCACGTCTGCCTGAGGTTTGCGAGTGTTGCGACGCGACGAAGCAACTCAGGGGGCCGTGGAGCGCTACGAACTGGGTTGCTTCGCTGCGCTCGCAATGACGGATCACCGTCCTTGCGAGGAGCGCCAGCGACGAAGCAACCCAGGGGGCGTGGAGCTCGACGAGCTGGGTTGCTTCGCTGCGCTCGCAATGACGGATCAGCGTCTTTGCGAGGAGCGTCAGCGACGAAGCAACCCAGGGGGCCGTGGAGCGCTACGAGCTGGGTTGCT
>NZ_LMRT01000015.1:234931-235081 GCF_001426225.1 Allobosea sp. Leaf344
GAGCGCCAGCGACGAAGCAACTCAGGGGGCCGTGGAGCGCTACGATCTGGGTTGCTTCGCTGCGCTCGCAATGACGGGTTAGCGTCATTGCGAGGAGCGTCAGCGACGAAGCAACCCAGGGGGCCGTGGAGCGCTACGAGCTGGGTTGCT
>NZ_LMRT01000015.1:235198-237506 GCF_001426225.1 Allobosea sp. Leaf344
AACGCTCGCAATGACGGGTGTACGTCTTTGCGAGGAGCGCCAGCGACGAAGCAACCCAGGGGGGCGTAGCGCTCGCCGCGTTGGATGGCTTCGCTCATCTAGTTCGCCTAGCCGGATGAGGCCATGCTGGATGCGGTGGAACACAATCTGCGCCCGCCGACTGTGTAGCGCCCGCTCGATGGGGGGCGGCGTTGGGGAGCCGCAGCCCCCACCGCAGCTCACCCCCGCAGGCCGGGCGCCTCCTGGCCGGTGCGGGCGACATACTCGGTATAGCCGCCGCCATAGGCGTGGACGCCATCCGGCGTCAGCTCCAGCAGCCGGTTGGAGAGCGCCGCCAGAAAATGCCGGTCATGGCTGACGAACAGCATGGTGCCCTCGTAATTCGCCAGCGCCGCGATCAGCATCTCCTTGGTGGCGATGTCGAGATGGTTGGTCGGCTCGTCCAGCACCAGAAAATTCGGCGGGTCATAGAGCATCGTCGCCATCACCAGCCGCGCCTTCTCGCCCCCTGACAGAACCCGGCAGCGCTTTTCGACATCGTCCCCGGAAAAGCCGAAACAGCCGGCCAGCGCGCGCAGCGAGCCCTGTCCGGCCTGGGGAAACAGATCCTCCAGCGTCTGGAAGACGGTGCGCTCGCCATCCAGCACCTCCATCGCGTGCTGCGCGAAATAGCCCATGCGGACCGTGCCGCCGAGCGCCACCGTCCCGGCATCGGGCGCGGCCGCTCCGGCGACGAGCTTCAGCAGCGTCGATTTGCCGGCGCCGTTCACCCCCATCACGCACCAGCGCTCCTTGCGACGCACCTGGAAATCCAGCCCCTCATAAATGCTGCGGCTGCCATAGCGCTTGCTGACCTGCTTCAGCGTGACGATGTCCTCGCCCGAGCGGGGCGGCGTCTGAAATTCGAAGGCGACGCTCTGGCGCCGCCGCGGCGGCTCGACCCGCTCGATCTTGTCGAGCTTCTTCACCCGGCTCTGCACCTGCGCCGCATGCGAGGCGCGCGCCTTGAAGCGCTCGATGAAGTTGATCTCCTTGGCCAGCATCGCCTGCTGCCGCTCGAACTGCGCCTGCATCTGCTTTTCGGCGATGGCCCGCTGCTGCTGGTAGAATTCGTAATTTCCGGAATAGGAGGTGAGCGAGCCGCCATCGATCTCGACGATCCGGTCGACGATGCGGTTCATGAACTCGCGATCATGCGAGGTCATCAGGATCAGCCCGTCATAATTCTTCAGGAAGGATTCCAGCCAGATCAGGCTCTCGAGATCGAGATGGTTCGAGGGCTCGTCGAGCAGCATCGCATCGGGGCGCATCAGCAGGATGCGGGCGAGGGCGACGCGCATCTTCCAGCCGCCGGAAAGCGCGCCGACATCGCCCTCCATCATCTCGGCGGTGAAGCCGAGCCCGGCGAGCACCTCGCGGGCGCGCCCGTCCAGCGCATAGCCGTCGAGCTCCTCGAAGCGGCCCTGCACCTCGCCATAGCGGCCGATGATCTCGTCCATCGCATCCGCCTGCGCGGGATCGGCCATGGCGGCCTCGAGCTGGCGCAGCTCGGCGGCGACGCTGCTGACCGGGCCGGCCCCGTCCATTACCGCCGCGACGGCGCTGACTCCGGCCATGTCGCCGACATCCTGGCTGAAATAGCCGATGGTGACGCCGCGATCGACCGCGACCTGGCCCTCATCCGGCAGCTCCTCGCCGGTGATCATCCGGAAGAGGGTGGTCTTGCCGGCGCCATTGGGGCCGACGAGCCCGACCTTCTCGCCCTTCTGCAGCGCGACCGAGGCCTCGATGAAGATGATCTGCTTGCCGTTCTGCTTGCTGATGGATTCGAGGCGGATCATGGGAGCTCTGATGGATGCAGGGTTGCGGGAGGTCGCGCGCGCGTTCCCTTGGCACAGCCGCGTAAAGCATCGGGGCGGAAAGGGGAATGCGGGGCGGCTGCCGCGGCGTCGGCTTGGCTGATTTGCCCGACAGGCGGCGCGCCGGGCGGGAGCGGGGAGGGGAGGGCGTCTGCGCCCCGCTTCCGGCAGGAGCGGAAAAACCCCGGCAAATCAGGGCGGTTCCACGGTTTCGTGAAAATTGCGCGACAAACCGAAAAAGGCGCTTGACGGGGGAAAGGGGCATCCCCTATATACGGCTCATCAAGACGGCGACGCCGCTGGCGACGCCTTCTTCTGCGCTTCAAGAGAACGCATCAAACTTGGGAGCCGGCTCGGTCGGCTCGTAAGCGCGTCCCTAAAGTGTAGACCGCTGTTTGAAAACTGAAGACAGAAAGAGAAACGTGGACGGCGTTGTTCTTGCGGTCTGT
>NZ_LMRT01000016.1:0-164889 GCF_001426225.1 Allobosea sp. Leaf344
GCCGCCGATGGTCTTGCCCAGGCACAGAGCGAGCCTGTGCTTGGTGCTCTCGAAATCCTGGCTCGCCAGCAGCTCGCGCAGATACACCGTCTCGCGCTTGGCGTTGGGCAGCTCGACGCCGATGGCGTTCTTGCCCGGGATCACCGCCACGCGCGCCGAGATCGCGCTCATCGAGCGGGCGATGTCGTCGGCCAGCGAAATCACCCGCGAGGACTTCGTCCCCGGCGCGGGCTCGAGCTCGTAGAGCGTGACGACGGGGCCGGGGCAGGCCTGCACGATTTCACCGCGGACGTTGAAATCCTCCAGCACCCCCTCGAGGAAGCCGGCATTCTGCTGCAGCAGCTCGGTCGGGATCGTCAGCGACGCCTGCCCCTGGGGCGGCTCGGCGAGGAAGTCGATCGGCGGCAGCTCGAACACCGCCGGCGCAGGCGGCGAAACGGGCTCCGGCGCCGGCTCCGCCTGCGCAGCCTGCTGCGGCTGGCTGCGGCGTCGGGTCGGTGCCGGCTCGGCCGGGGTCGGCGCCGGTTCGCCCCGTTCCCGGCGCGAGACGGGCACGCTGTTGCGCTGGCCGCTGCGGGCCGTCGGCACGGCGGGGACGGCAGGCGCGGCCGCCGGGGCGATGGCGGGTGCGGCGGGGGCGGGCGAAACGGCTGTAGCAGCGGGGGTGCCGACGGCGCCGCCGAGCGCGAGGCTGATGCTGTAGCTGCCGCTCCAGGAGAGGCTGCTCCAGCCCGGGCTCGGCATGGCGAGCGGCGCGGCTTGCGGCAGCGGCCGGGCGGAAACGGAGTCGGCGGGTGGAGGCGCGATCCCGTCGCGGTCCGGCTCCGGCGCATCGGCCGGCAGCGCCGGGGCGGCGGGCAACCCCTCCCAGAAGGCGAAATCGGAGATATGCGCGAAGGGCAGGGCGGCCGGCGCCGTGTCAATCGGATCCGAAGCCGGCACAGGATCGAGATCGATCACCAGCGGCGCCTCTGCCTCAACGTCAACCGCCTGCGGGGGAGCCTCGGCCATGACCGGCGCTTCGGCCCGGGACGGCAGCCAGACCTGCTGCAGCATATGGTCCGGTGTCCGTCCGAAGCGCACCCGCCCCAGGATCTCCTGCGGGCGCAGCCGCGGGTCCGAATCGGCCGGTTGGGCCGGTGTCGCCTCCGCCGGCGGCGCCTGCCGCTGGAGCAGGCGATCGGGCGTGCGGGTGTAGCGGACCACTGTCTGCGGCGGCGCGGGCTGCGCGGCTTCGGGCACCGCCGCCAGGCCTGTCCGGGCGGTGTCGGCGCTGGAATCGCGGCTTCTGGTGCGGACGTAGATGGGGGAGCTCGGCATCGGATTCCGCAGGCGTCACGGCTGGAGACGAAGAACTGCTGTCGTATCGGGGGCTGGTTAAGGCCTCATAAATGATGCGCTGCGGCGGGAGCCTGGAGGCACTCCGGCCCTACAGCTTTGATGTCCGGACGAGTTGACGCGGGCCCCGGCGCGGCGGCAGCGGCGGGAATGCGGAACCGAAGCTCCGCTGCCGTGTCGTTGCAGCATGAGCGCCGTCCTGGCGCATGCCACGCCTTGGAGGCCGAACATGAAGTCCCTCAACATTTTGACCCTGCTGCTGATCATCGTCGGGGGCGTCAACTGGGGCCTGGTCGGCGCTTTCGAGTTCGATCTGGTGGCGGCGCTCTTCGGCCGCGGCTCCGGCCTGACCCGCCTGGTCTACATCCTGGTCGGCCTGTCGGCGCTCTACCAGCTGATCCCGTTTTCGCGTGCGCTCAGCGTCGGCGAGGTCAGCGCCGAGGCCAATACCGTCCATCGTTACTGATCCGCGACGCGCCCGCGCGGCGCATCGCCCTTCCACACCGTCGAGGATCCTTCGATGAGCGTCGTCGCCCCACCGGCCTTCGCGCCGCGCAACCTCTTGCTGTGCCTGTCCCATCTGCGCTGGGACTTCGTCTTCCAGCGGCCGCTGCATCTGCTGACGCGGGCGGCGCGCGACTTCCAGGTGGTCTATCTGGAGGAGCCGCTGTTCGAGGAGGGCGCCGAGAGCGATCTCCGCATCCAGTGGCATGGGGAGGTGCTGGTGGCGACGCCGATCCTCCCGCCTGGCGCGGGCGACGACGCGATCGAGGAGCCTATCGACCGGCTGATCTCGCTGTTCCAGCCCAGCCGCTTCCTGGTCTGGTACTACACGCCGATGGCCTTGCCGCAGGCGCGGCACGTGCCGGCGGACTGCATCGTCTATGATTGCATGGACGAGCTGTCGCTGTTCAAGAACGCGCCGGCCCAGCTGCGCCAGAACGAGCAGGATCTGCTCGGCCTCTGCGACCTGGTCTTCACCGGCGGCGAGAGCCTGTTCGAGGCGAAGGCCGGGCAGCACCCGCATGTCCACTGCTTTCCCAGCAGCATCGACAGCCGGCATTTCGGCAAGGCACGGCAGGCGGGGCGCGATCCCGAGGACCAGAGCGGCATCCCCCATCCCCGCATCGGCTTCTTCGGCGTGATCGACGAGCGGCTCGACATCGCGCTGCTGCGGGCGCTCGCCGCCTATCGTCCCGACTGGCATTTCGTGATGCTGGGACCGGTGGTGAAGATCGACCCGGCGGAGCTGCCGCAGGCGCACAACATCCATTGGCTCGGGCGCAAGAGCTATGACGAGCTGCCGGATTATCTGCGCCATTGGGATGCGGGCTTCATGCCCTTCGCGATGAACGATTCGACGCGGTTCATCAGCCCGACCAAGACGCCGGAATTCCTCGCCGCCGGCGTGCCGGTGGTCTCGACGCCGGTGCGCGACGTGGTGCGCAGCTATGGCGTCGACGATCTCGTCGAGATCGCGGCGGGTCCGATCGACATGGCCGAGGCGATCGAGCGGCTCATCCTCCGCAAGCACGACGCCGCCTGGCGCTCGGCGGTCGACGCCAGGCTGGCGCAATCCTCCTGGGACGAGACCTGGGAGCGGATGCGCCGTCTCATCGAGCCGCGGCTGTCGCAGCCCCCGGCCTCCATCCGTGCCGAGCGAGGGCTGCGCCATGTTTGACTGGCTGATCGTCGGCGCGGGCTTCGCCGGCAGCGTTCTGGCCGAGCGGCTGGCCACCCAGCGCAACGAGAAGGTGCTGCTGATCGACCGGCGCGCGCATATCGGCGGCAACGCCTATGATGAATATGACGCGGCCGGCCTGCTGGTGCACCGCTACGGCCCGCACATCTTCCACACCAACTCGCAGCAGATCCTGGATTATCTCTCGCAGTTCACGGCCTGGCGCGCTTATGAGCACCGCGTGCGCGGGGTGGTCGACGGCAAGCGCGTGCCGATCCCGATCAACCGCACCACGGTCAATACGCTCTACGGGCTCGATCTCGACGAGGCGGGCGTCGCCGCCTTCCTGGCCGGGAAGGCCGAGCCGGTCGATCCGATCCGCACCTCCGAGGACGTGGTCGTGTCCCAGGTCGGGCGGGAACTGTATGAGGCGTTCTTCCGCGGCTATACCCGCAAGCAATGGGGGCTCGACCCCGCGCAGCTCGACAAATCGGTGACGGCGCGGGTGCCCGTCCGCAGCAATGACGACGACCGCTACTTCACCGACACGCATCAATGCATGCCGGCCCAGGGCTATACCCGCCTGTTCGAGCGGATGCTGGCGCATCAGAACATCAAGGTGATGCTGAAGACCGATCTGCGCGAGATCTCCGATGTGATCCCGTTCCGGCGGATGATCTTCACCGGGCCGATCGACGAGTATTTCGGGCATCGCTTCGGCAAGCTGCCCTATCGCTCGCTGTCCTTCGAACATGTCACGCGCGACCAGGACTGGTTCCAGGAGGTCGGCACCGTCAACTTCCCGCAGAGCGAGGCTTATACGCGGATCACCGAGTTCAAGCATCTGACCGGGCAGGAACATCCGAAAACCAGCCTGGTCTACGAATATCCCCAGGCCACGGGCGAACCCTACTACCCCGTCCCGACGGCCGAGAGCCAGGCGCTCTACAAGCGCTATGAAGAATTGGCGCGCTCCACCGCCAATGTCTGGTTCGTGGGCCGGCTCGCGACCTATCGCTACTACAATATGGACCAGGTGGTGGGGCAGGCGCTCGCGACCTTCCGGCGGATCAACGAGGAGGTGCCGATGTCGGCGCGCAAGCAGCTCGACCTTAAGCGCCGCTCCGCCTTCCGCTATGCCGAAGCCCTGTTCGACGATCTGGCGCCGATCGCGCTGGCGCCGGGCGCCCGCGGCAATGGCCGCACCGAGACCGCCGACCGGGGCGAGGGCTGAGCCGCTCCCGGTCGCACTCAGCGCATCAGACGGCGCCGGGCGGGGGCCAGGAGCCGCTCCCGCCTCTGCTGCTGCCGCAGGAGCTCTCTCGCCAGTTCGGGCTCGACCCGCCGGGAGAAATCCGTCCGGTCATAGTCGATCAGCCCGTTTTGACAGTGCCGCTCATCGTCCCAGCCCGGGTGGTTCATCACGGGATAGAGGCAGATCGCCTCGATAGCCGTGCCCGCTGCCGCCGCACGCTCGGCTTCGTCGCAGACATGGCGCAGCCAGGCGGGGCGCAGCGCGCCCTCGATCCCGGTCTCCGCGATCAGCAGCGGGCGCCGGTAGCGGGTGCCGATCCCATGCAGCATCTCGCTCAGCGGCCGCCAATCGGGATCGCTCTGCCAGTCCAGCGGACCGCCTTCGACGATCCACTGGTTGTGACAATAGAAATTCACGCCGATCACATCGAGGCAGGCCTCGCTGCCGCCGAGCTCAGGGGTCAGACGCCCCGCCAGCATGTCCCAGGCCTCGAATTGCGCCAGCGTCTGCGCCTGCGCCTTGCGGCGGGAGGCGGGGTCGCCCGGCCGCGGAAAGACCTGGATCAGCGGATCGATCTGGATGAAGCGGGCGCGCGGCGACACCTCGCGGATGGCGGCGATGGCGGCGAGGCTGGCGCGCACCAGCTGGCGCTTGAGCTCCGCGCCCCGGCGCCGCCTGAACGGCGCGAAGATCGCGACCGTGCCGCCGGCCCAGGCCATGAAGGAGATCTCGTTGATCACCGAGAGGATCGGCGGCTCGCCGCTCCCCTCCTCGATCACCCGCGCGGCGGCGCGGGCATAGGCGGCGAAGCGCTCCACGAAGGCGGCGGAGAAGATGTCGAGCCCGTCCGGCCAGCCATAATGCATCAGGTCCCAGACGACCTGCACCTGCGCCGCCCGCGCCGCTTCCAGCATCGGCTGCAGGCTCGACCAGTCGTAATGCCAGGGCAGGCGCTCGATCAGATGCCAGCGCAGGCCGTCGCGGATGCTCTCGATGCCGAGCTGGCGCAGCAGGGCGTAATCCTGCCGCGCCATGCGGTCATGGCGGGTGGCGGCGATGACGTCCAGGCGGCAGCCGTCGCGGCGACGATGCGTCGAGCACTCGAAGCCGCCCATGAAATAGCTGCGCAGCTGCACGGCCGGGGTCTCGTGGTCAGTCACGGCTCGTCGAGGCTCCACCACCCGCGAGGGGCATCGTCGGAGGAACAGGCCAGCAGCCGCGCCGTTCGCTTCTCGGGAGGACCAGCCTCATGGGCAGCGCCACCACCGATGCGCGATTACAGTTTTGGGACATGCCGGCCCGGCTGCAGCCGGCCTGCATGATCGCCACGGGTGCGCATGACATGGCGCTCTGGCCCCTGGACGCCTCGCAAGTCAAGGTCGGCGGGCAGCGGATCCGGATCGAGGGGCTGGCGGCCGCGGTCGCCATGGGCGATCTGGCGACGGTGACCTTCATCGACGAGGCGGGCGCGGCCGATCCTGTGCCATGTCCAGTCTCCTGCCCCCCCGGAGATCAACAGCCCGGACCGAGCCGCTGTTCCCCGGATCGGGCGGCGCGGACCTAGCCGGCCGCTACAGCTTCAGCCGGCCGGCGGCGACGGCGCGATAGAGGTCCTGGTCGAGGGGCTGATAGGCGTCGTCCCGGTCGAGATAGAGCGGGTCGCGGATCGCAGCGGGGTCGAAACCCTCCGCCACCAGCCCCGCCTTCCGCTGCTTGAAGGTCGCCGTGCGGTCGAGACGCGCGACGATGCGCAGGACGAGCGGCCGCGCATAGGCCGGCAGCGCCTCTGCCAGCGTCGCATGCAGGGTATCCAGGGCGAAGTCCGGTGTGACCGTGATCGCGGCCATGCCGGCGCGGCCTTCGGCGCCCGGCACCTCCACGCCGTAGACATTGGCTTCGATCACCCCCGGGCAGGCGCCGATCGCCGCCTCCACTTCGGTCGTGGCGACGTTCTCCCCCTTCCAGCGGAAGGTGTCGCCGATCCGGTCGACGAAATAATGGAAGCCCTGCGCGTCGCGGCGCATCAGGTCGCCGCTGCGCATCCAGGCATCGCCGGCGGCGAGCACGTCGCGCAGGATCTTGCGCTCGGTCTCGCCTTCGCTGGTGTAGCCCTCGAAGCTGTGCTCGGCCCGGCCGGACAGCCGGCCGAGCAATTCGCCGGTCTCGCCGATCGCCGCCGGGATGCAGCGACCGGCCGCGTCGCGCAGGGGCAGGCCCGTCTCGCCATCATGGCGCACGATCAGCGCGGTCGAGCGCCGCGCCATGAAGGGCGGAACGCGGCCGACGGCGCCGGGCTTGCCCTCGACATTGTAGAGCGAGACGGTGCCTTCCGTCGCCGCGTAGAATTCGAGAATGCGCGGGATGGCGAAGCGGGTGCGAAACCGCTCCCAGATCTCGGGGCGCAGGCCGTTGCCCATGCAGAGGCGCAGCCCGTGCCGGCGCTCGAACGGATCGGGCGGGGCCGAGGCGAGATAGCGGCAGAGCTCGCCGATATACTGGAACAGCGTGCAGCCGGTCTCGGTGACGTCCCGCCAGAAGCGGCTGGCCGAAAAGCTCTCGCGGATGACGACGGAGCCGCCGCCGAGCAGGACGCTACCCGGGGCCACCACGCCGCCGACGCTGTGGTAGAGCGGCAGGCAATCATACATCCTGTCTTGCGGGCCGGGCTCGATCAGCCCGGCGAACCAGTGCGTCCACATCATGATGCGGTGGTGGCTGACCCGCGCAGCCTTGGGCAGGCCGGTGGTGCCGGAGGTGTAGATCAGCAGGGCGTCGTCCCGGACGCTCAGCGCCGGGTCTTCGTTCGCCGCCAGCGGAGCAGGCGAAAACCCCGCCGCGGCCTGCGCCAGCGTCTCGCCCCGCGCGCGCTGGCCCTGCCAGAGCAGTGCCGGCGCAGCGGCGAGATGCGGCCATGCGCTGTCCAGCGTTTCCGCGAGCTCGGCGTCGACGACGAGCAGGCGCGGCGCGGCGAGAGCGATGCAATGAGCGAGGCCGCGCGCGCGCAGATGCGTGTTGAGCAGCGCGACGCGCAGGCCGGCCCGGGTGAGGCCGAGCCAGATCGCCAGGAAATCCGGCCGGTTGCGCATCAGCAGGGCGATCGTGTCGCCCTTGCCGAAGCCGCGGCTGAGCGCCCAGCGGGCATAGCGGTTCTGGCGTCCCGCGAGATCGGCATGGCTCAGCGTCTCGCAGGCGCCGATCAGCGCCGGAGCGGCGCCGTATCGTTCGGCGAGTTCATCGATGATCTTTGGAAAGATCCGCTCCGGCTGCGCGTCGATACCCGCCGTGCGGGCGAGCGCGCCGAGCCAGCCCGCGGTGGAGGAGGCTGCGGAGCCGGCGCGGGCCGCGCCGTCGCTCATCGCGCTCATGGCGCGCTCCGCAAAGCGGAAGCCCGGTTCAGCGCGACATAACGCAGCCAGTTCCGGAAGAGCAGGGCGGCATCCGCCTGCCAGGCCGCCCCCGGCGGCAGGATCTGCGCGAGCGGCGGAAATGACGCCGACAGGGACGGGCTGCGCCGCGCGAGAGCGGCCGTCGCGAAACCTTCGAGCCGGGCGACACCCTCGCTCGAGAAGCAGTTCTCCGGCATGGCCGGGTAATCGGCGGATGTGCCGGCGAGATAGCGCCCGACATCGCGGCGATATTCGCGGGCGAGGCTGTCGGCGTCATATTCCGGATGGCCCTGCAGGAAGACCAGCAGGCTCCGGCCCTCGCGGATGAAGAGATCGACCCCGACCGGCGCGCGCCGCAGCACCGTATAGCCGCTGGCGACGAGATCGGCCTCCGTAAGGTCGTTCCAGCGGGAATGGGGGACGGAAACCGTGTGTGGCATCCCGGCGAGGAGCGGATGGGCGCTGCCCGTGCCGCGGCAGGGGAAGACCCCCGAGCATTTCCGGGGGAGACGCCGGCGCGCGAGACCGTCGCGGGCGAGAACCGCGGCATGGGCGGCGAGGCAGGAGAACAGGGTGGAGACCAGATGCGCCTCCGCCCAGGCGACGATCTCGCTCAGCGGTTCGAAGAACGGCTCGTCCTGCAGCCGCGATTCCACCGGCTCGCTGCCGGTGATCACCAGCGCGTCGAGCCCCGCGGCGGGCAAGGCGCGGTGGCTCTGATAGCGCGCGAGTTCCGCCCGCACCGCCTCGCCGCGGCCTAGCCCGTCCAGCGCGAAGAGCCGGAGCGCGACATCGGGGCCGAGCAGCCGGCGGAACTGCCGCTCGGTCTGAAGGAAGGCCGCATCCGGCATGTTGTTGAGCAGGCCGATGGCGAGAGTCCCCGGCGGGCGCGACAGCTGCGGCCGGCGCGGCGCCGCGGAGCGGCGGGCGGCACCTCGGTTCTGTCGGGCCAGTCCCCGGTCATGCAGCGCGGCTGTCACGGCAGGGCCTCAGGCGGAGCGGACGCGGCTGCAGGCGGCGGCGAGCGCCTGGTCGAGATCGGCCAGAATATCGTCGATATGCTCGATGCCGACGCTGATCCGGATGGTTTCGGGCGAGACGCCGGCGCGGCGCTGCTCATCCTCCGTCATCTGCCGGTGCGTGGTCGAGGCGGGGTGGCAGGCGAGCGATTTGGCATCGCCGATATTCACCAGCCGCTTCACCAGCCGCAGCGAATCATAGAAAATTTTGCCGGCTTCAAACCCGCCCTTCACGCCGAAGGTCAGGAGCGAGGAACCCTGGCCGCGGAGATATTTGCGGGCCATGGCGTGATGCGGGCTGTCGGCGAAACCGGCATAGTTGACCCAGGCGATAGCGGGATGGTCGCGCAGATGCTCGGCCACCTCCCGGGCATTGGCGACATGGCGCTTGACCCGCAGGGCAACGGTCTCGATGCCCTGCAGCAGCAGGAAGGCGCTCATGGCCGGGAGCACCGCGCCGGTCGTGCGCTGATAGACGCTGCGGGCGCGGGCGAGATAGGCGTCGGCGCCATAGCGGTCGGTATAGACCATGCCGTGATAGGAGGCGTCGGGGGTCGAGAAGGCCGGGAAGCGGCTGCGCTGCGCCGCCCAGTCGAAGCGCCCGGCATCGACGATGACGCCGCCGAGCGTGGTGCCGTGGCCGCCCATGAATTTGGTCAGCGAGGCGATGACGATATCGGCGCCGTACGCGATCGGCCGGAGCAGGATCGGTGTCGCCACCGTATTGTCGACGACCAGCGGCAGGCCATGCGCATGGGCCAGCGCAGCGAGCGCCTCGATATCGGCGATGTTGCCGGCGGGATTGCCGATCGATTCGCAATAGAGCGCCCGGGTGTCGCCATCGATCAGCCGGGCGAGATCGTCGGGGCTGTCGCTGGCGGCGATCCGGCACTGGATGCCCTGGCGCGGCAGGACATGGGCGAGCAGCGTATGCGTCGTCCCATAGAGCTGCGGCACGGTGACGATGTTTCCGCCATGATCGGCAAGCGTGGCGATGGCGTAATGCAGCGCCGCCTGGCCGGTCGCGGCCGCCAGGGCGGAACGCCCGCCCTCCAGAGCCGCGACCCGTTTCTCCAGCACCGCGACGGTGGGGTTGGCGACGCGGCTGTAGCGATAGCCCTCCTCCTCGAGATTGAAGAGCGCGGCGCCATGGTCGGCGCTGTCGAAACTATAGGCCACGCTCTGATAGATCGGGACGGCGACCGCATGGGTGGTGGGGTCGTGATCGAACCCGGCGTGGATGGCGATTGTTTCGCTGCGCATATGCCCCGTGCCTCGCTGAAAGCCAGCTTCCGAACCTCGAGCAAGGTCCGGACCAGGGTTGTGCTGCATCAAAGCGACACAGGCGCTTAATAAGAACGATGAATCGATTATGCCGATGGGAAGTGGTTAAGCGCCACTTTCCGGCTTTGATAGGCATGGAAGTCGGGCATGCCGCAGAATCGCTCACGTATCTCTGTCCGTCAGCCTTGGTCTCCGTGACATCTCACCGTCACGACATGCGGTTCATTCTGAAACGTCCCCTAGGACATTCGATGCAGTTGGCTGCTGTCCGACAGAGCGTTAATCGTTCTTCAAGCAATCTATTGCCTCGCGCTCCAACCCATGATCATTGACGGCAAGGCGGCTCGGCCCGCCTTTTGGACCGTTCAGACAGGCAGAGGCAGGCCGTGACGAAGATCCCCATGATAGCGTCGGTGACGGAGGTCGATCTGCTGCCGGCGCCGATCGAGCCGAGCTGGATTCTCGCCGGCGAGCCGGTCGCTCGCAACGCAACCCTGTCGCGCAGCGCCGATGGGCTGGCGAGCACGCTGGTCTGGGACTGCACGGCCGGGAGTTTCCGCTGGATCTACGAGATCGACGAGACGATCTATTTCCTCGAAGGTTCGGCGACCATTTCCGACGGGGTGAGCCCGCCGAAGAGCTTCGGGCCGGGCGACGTCCTGTTCCTGCCGCGCGGCGCGGTCTGCCACTGGCATGTCGAGCGCTATGTGAAGAAGGTGGCGTTCTGCCGACGCACCGTGCCCTTCCTCCTGAGCGTCGCGATCAGGGGCTACGGCCGCATCAGGCGCATGATCAGCGGCGCCGGCGGCGGGTTCACCGTCGGCGCGGCCTGATTCAGCGGCGCGGCGAGACCGTTTCAGCGGGAGGCCAGCGCCTTCTCGCGGATGGCGCTGAGGCTGGTGCCGGGCAGGATCGCGTCCGTGCTGATCTTGAGATGGATGATCGCGGGCCGGCCGGATTCCCTCGCCGCCCGCAGGGCTGCCGGAAAGTCGCCGCTGCGCTCGACCGTGGCGCCGAAACCGCCGAAGGCGCGGGAATAGAGCGCGAAATCCGGGTTGCGCAGATCAGTCCCCGAGACCCGACCCGGAAACTCGCGCTCCTGATGCATGCGGATGGTGCCGTAGCTGGCATTGTCGCAGACGATGCAGATGATCGGCAGGTCATATTGCACGGCGGTCGCGAATTCCTGGCCGTTCATCAGGAAATCGCCATCGCCATTCACCGAGACCACCACGCGCTGCGGATGGAGCCGCTTGATCGCGACGGCGGCGGGCACGCCATAGCCCATGGAGCCGGAGGTCGGCGCGATATGCGTCGCCAGCCGCCGGAAGCGGTAGAAGCGGTGGATCCAGGCGGCGTAATTGCCGGCGCCGTTGCAGATCACCGCATCCTCCGGCAGTTCCTGGCGCAGATGCAGCATGACGCTGCCGAGATTGAGTTCGCCTGGCTGCGGCGTCTCGGTCTCGCTCCAGGCGAGGTAATCGGCATGGCCGGCCCGGGTCTCCTCCCGCCAGGGCCGCTCGGCCGGTGCCGGAAGGCCAGCCAAGGCTTTCGCCATGCGCGTCGGCGCAGCGTTGATGCCGAGATGCGGGACATAGACCCGACCGATCTCCTCCGGGCCGGGATGGATATGGACGAGGCGGGTGGCCGGATTGGGGATGCCGAGCAGATCATAGCCCTGGCTCGCGATCTCGCCGAGCCTGCCGCCGAGCAGGATCAGCAGATCGGCGGCTTTTGTGCGCGCCACCAGCTTCGGATTGGCGGCGAGGCCGAGATCGCCAGCATAGGCCGGATGCAGCGGATCGAACAGCGGCAGGCGGCGATAGCTGGTCGCGACCGGGAGATCGAAGCTCTCGACGAAGTGCCGGACGTCGCGATAGGCCTGCTCGCTCCAGCGGCTGCCGCCGAGCAGCAGCAGGGGACGGCGCGCCTCGCCCAGCAGCGCGGCGAGCCTGTCCAGCTCGCCCTGGCCGGGCGCGGCTTCGACCGGCTGGCAGGGCCTCGCCAGCGGGCTGGTGATCGTCTCCTTCAGCATGTCCTTGGGCAGGGCGACGACGACCGGGCCCGGGCGCCCGCTGGTGGCGGTGTGAAAGGCGCGCGAGACATATTCCGGCAGCCGCGCGGCGACATCGATCTCGGTCGCCCATTTCGCGATGGAGCCGAAGGCGGCGCGGTAATCCATCTCCTGAAAGGCGTCGCGATCGCGCTGGCCGCGCTCGACCTGCCCGACGAACAGGATCATCGGGGTGGAATCCTGCTGGGCGATGTGGAGACCCGCCGCGGCATTGGCGGCTCCGGGGCCGCGGGTGACGATGCAGATTCCCGGCCGGCCGGTCGCCTTGCCATAGGCGTCGGCCATCATCGCGACGCCACCCTCCTGGCGGCAGACGGTGACGGTGATGCCGGATTCCGAAAGCGCGTCGAGAACCGGCAGGAAGCTCTCGCCGGGGACGGTGAAGACATGGTCGACGCCATTGGCGACGAGCTGCTGGACCAGGGCGCGGGCTGCGCTACGCGGGGCTGCCGCGGGCGGCGGATCGATGCGGTCGGGCATGGGGTCATCACCGTATTGGGCGCTCACGGGGAGCGTGGCCCCGTGACACGCCGGCATTCGCCTAGCGTGACATGATATAAATGACGCAAGGTAAATATCGGTTTAAGGTGGTTTAGGTGCCGATCATCGCCGCTTCGGTATAGGTGAGATCGCCGGGACGTGGCGTCGCTGGGCCACGGGCATATTTCGGCATCCGCCCGGGCAGGAAGCGGCCCGGCAGCCCCGGCAGGGCGCCCGAGGCGTCGATCAGCAGCAGGAACAGCCCATGGCGCGCTAGCGCCCGGCCGATCGCGCCGGCGAGCTGCGGCCAGGGCGTATCGGCGGCGCAATAGATGATCTGCGCCACGGGGAGCGCGCCCTTGATCCGCTTCCTGACCGCGACGAAAGGATAGGCGCGACCGGCGGCGCGGCACCAGAACACGATGCAGCCGAAGCCGCGATGGTGGCGCATCAGAGCCAGCTCATGCGGCTCGGCCCCCGCCTGCTCCGCCGCCTCCTCACTAAGGATCTCGCCGCGGCAAAGGCGCGACAGGGCCAGCAGCGGCCAGGCTAGCACGATTCCCCCGGTATAGCGGCGGAAGCCCTGGGCCTCGATGATCGGCCGCGTGGCGCGCTCGGAGGAAATGTTGAGATAGGTCAGCGTGCGGTCGCGCATCGCGGCGCTGACCAGGATGGTGCCGAAGCTGCGATATCCCGCCGCGACATGCCAGCTCGACAGATTGCAGCGCCTGCCATCGGCCGCATAGAGCGTCAGCAGGCAGCCGACCAGCCTGTCGCCATCGACCAGGACATAGCCCATGCCGGGCAGGCCCTGCCCTTCCGTCCAGTCGGCCAGGCGCTGCAGCGAGCCCTGCCAGCCGGCCGCGTCACGGGCGGGGAAGCCCTGGCTCAAAAGCAGGGCGAGCGCGGGGATATCGGCGGTTTCGATCCGCCGGCAGCGTATGGCGGCGCCAGCCGCCTGCGCGCCGTCCTGGTCCCGAACCCTAGCGGTCATCACCCATCCCCGATCGATCCCCAGCCTCGTGCCGCCTGTGACTGGACATTGTCCCCGCCATGATCAGATGCGCATCCTGCCATGGCGACACCATGCGTGGCGCCGAATTCATTGTGGAGCGCGAGCGTTGAGACTTCCGTAATGCGGGCGGCCACTAGAATGACGTTACGGTCTTACCAGAAGCGCCGTTGAGGCATTGGATGCGAGGCCGGCCTGAGCCGGAAGAGGACGCGATGATCGCCACAACCCGAGCCCGGCTCCGCGCCCTGCTCCCCCGCAAGATCCCGGGCGGTGGCTTCGGCAGCCGCTTCGCCCTCATTCTGTCGGGCGAGCTGGTCCAGGCGCTGTTTCATTTCGTGCTCAACATCGTGCTGGTGCGGGTGCTGAGCCAGGCGGATTACGGGCTGTTCGCGATGGTCTTCGTCTGCGGCGCGGTGGGCATCACCTATATCCGGGCCGTGGTGGCGGTGCCCGCGACGATGTTCATCGCGCCCTGTCACGGGCGGCCGGCAGCGCGGGCCTATGACAGCCTGTTCGGCACCGGGGCGGTCGCGCTGTCGCTCGCGTCCGGCGGTCTCGCCGCCGCCTGCCTGGTCCCGGCGCTGGGCGCGGCCGGTCTCGCGGCCGGCGCCTTCATCGGGCTCTACATGTTCCGCAGCTATCTCCGCATCGTGCTGCTGGCCTGCAAGGCCCCGCGGATCGCCGGGCTGAGCGACCAGGTCTATGCCGCGATCGGCCTCCTCTTCCTCTCCGCCAGCGTCTTCGCAGCGCCCTCCATCTCGCTCGCCCAGGCCTTCATGGCGCTGGCGCTCGGCCATGGCTGCGGCATCGCCATCTCCTATGTGGCGCTGCGGCGCCCCTTGCGCCTCACACTCCGGGCCTCGCTGTGGCGTCGCTACCGCGCGGTCTGGCAAAAGCTCGCCTGGTCGCTGACCGGCGTCACCACCAACACGCTGCAAGGGCAGGGCATGACGCTGGCCTTCGCGCTGCTGGTCGGGCCAGCGCGCTTCGCGCCCATCGCCGCCACGCTGGTGCTGTTCGCGCCGCTGCGCATCCCGACCAACGCGCTGACCAATATGGTGCTGGCCGAGGTGACGGAGCTGCTGGCCAAGGGGCAGGCGGCGCAGGCCAGCCGGATCGTCATGCGCTCCACAGCGATCATCGCCGCCGGCTGCCTGGCCTATGGCGCGGCGATGCTGCTCGCGCTGCCGATGATCGAGCGGCATCTGTTCAAGGGCCGCTTCGACCATGAGCCGATGAACTGGATCGCCGCCGGCGTCTTCGCTGCGATGCTGGTCTCGCTGCTCTATGCCATCCCGCGCGCCTATCTCGAAGCCTGCGGCGCCTTCCGGACCATCGCCTGGGGCAGCGCCAGCGCCTTCCTCATCGGCGCCTGCATCATGATCCCGGTGCTTTTGACCATGCCTTCGGCCTTCGCGCTGCTGGGGCTGATCGCGTCCGAAGCCTATATCCTGGTCTGGCTGGGCCGGGCCTTCCGGCGGATCGCCACGGGCCGGGGCATGGCCGGGCACGCCTGACCGGGAGCCGGGACGGCCGGCCGGCGGCGACCCGTCAGGCGGTGCTGCCGGCGTCCACCGTCATCACCGTGCCGGTGATGTTGCGGGCCTTGTCAGAGACGAGATAGGCGACGGCGCTGGCGACGTCTTCGGGCGCGACCAGCCGGCGCAGGGCGCTGCGCGCCGCGACGCGCTCGCGCTGCGCCTCGTCCATGCTCTCCGTCATCTCCGTCTCGACGAAACCGGGCGCGACGGCGTTGACGGTGACGCCGAGGCGCCCGGCCTCCCGTGCGAGCGAGCGGGTGAAGCCGATCATCGAGGCTTTGGTCGCGGCATAGACCGAGAGGGCGTTGTAGCCGGTGAAGGCGATGATCGAGGCGATAGTGACGATGCGCCCGGCGCCGGCGGCCATCATCCCGCGCATCGCATATTTCGTCAGCAGCATCGGGGAAAGCGTGTTGAGATGCACGAGCCGGCCGATCTCGGCGTCGGGCATCGTCGCGAGCAGGCCCGGCGTGCCGATGGCGGCGTTGGCGACGAGGCCGTAGAGCGGGCCATGCTCGCGGCGGATGGTCTGCACCAGCTGCTGCAGCCGGTCGAGCTCGCCGAGGTCGCAGGGGATGAAATGCAGCGAGCCGCCGCTGACGCCGGCGGAAGCGGCCGCGAAAGCCTCCGAGCGGCGGCGCGCGACGGCGACGACATGGAAGCCGTCGCCTGCGAGAGCTACGGCGGTGGCGAGACCGATGCCGCGGGTGCCGCCGGTGACGAGGACGACGCGTCCGCTCATGACGGGGTCCGCAGCAGCTTGCCGCCGGGCGTCAGCGGCAGATCGGTGACGAAGCTCAGGCTGACCGGGACCTTGTGCCTGTCGAGATGCGCCCGGCAATGGGCGATGATCGCGGCTTTCAGCGCGGCGGGATCGGCGACGGCCTCTTGCCCGTCATGCAGCAGGATCTCGGCCTCGACCACGGCGCCGAGGATCGGGTTCGGGCGCGGCTTCACCCGCGCCATCGAGACGGAAGGGTGGCGGTTGATGACGGTCTCGACCTCCTCCGGCTGCACCTTGACGCCGCCGACATTGATCATGCCGCTGCTGCGGCCGAGGAAATGACAGCGATCGCCGCGCAGCGCGACGCGGTCGCCGCTGTCGACGAAACCGTCTGGGTCCATCAGCGGCCCGGCCTCGCTGCCGAGATAGCGCCTGGCCGTGCGCTGCGAGCGGATATGGAGCGTGCCGCCGCGGATCGCGATCTCGATGCCGGCGCGGCTGCCGATCAGCCCGGCGGGAAAACCTTCGCGGCCATCTTCCACGGTGAAGCCGACACCGCCCTCGGTCGAGGCATAGGCATGGGCGATCCGGGCCCGCGGGAATGCGGCGCGCAGCGCGTCCAGGATCGCCTGGTCGGCGATTTCCCCGGAGAGCCGGACATAGCGCGGCGAAAGCGCGCCGATCGCGCTGCTCATCAGCGCCATCCGCCAATGCGAGGGGGTGCCGAGGAGATGCGTCACCGGCGCGGCCGCGACCCTGCGGAGATAGTCGCTGACGGGCTCCCCCGCCTCCGACAGCAGCAGCGAGGCGGGGCCGAGCATCGCGCGCAGGAAGACCTGCAGCCCGCCATAGCGGCGGATATCGTAGAAGGTCGACCAGACCGTGCCGGGTTCCGGCGTCGCGGCGGTGTTGATGCCGCCGACCAGCCCCTCCAGCGTGTGCAGGACGAGCTTCGGCGCGCCGCTCGTGCCGGAGGTGGCGAGCACCCATTCGGTCGCGAGCGGGGCCGCGGCAGGCGCCGCCCCCGAAGCGGCCTGTACGGTGATGCAGGGTAGATCCGGCAGGGTCTCGCGCAGCGGCCCGTCGCGATCGGTGACGAGGAGGTCGATCTCGGCGTCCCGCACGATCGCCGGCAGCTGCTCCGGCGCGATGCCGGGCGGGAGCAGCAGCATGCGGCGCGCCAACCCGTCCAGTACGAGCATCGCCTTGGCCGCCGCCATCTGCCCCTCGGTCGCGAGCAGGATCGAGCGGCCGGCGAGGCGCTGCGCCATCTCCCGATCGGCCGGCGCTTTGACCAGCTCCGCGACCGCGTGGCTCGCGGTCCGGTCGGCGAGCCTGACTCCATCGAGGCCGCCATGCCGGTGCAGGCGCGCGCGCAGGTTCATGAGATCAGGCCGCCCCGGCCAGGGACGAGCGGTCATAGAGGGCGATCAGATCGCCCAGGGTCACCGGCAGATCCGCGATCTCCAGCGTGCTGAACGGGTCGATGCCGAACCGATCCTCCATGCGGGCGACCAGCAGCGCGAAGCACAGCGAGTCGAATTCGGTGTCGATGAGGACGAGTTCGTCCGTCAGCGGCGGCATCGCCTTGCCCTGGTCCCGGGTGATCGTCTCGATCTCGTCGATCAAGGTCGCGCGCAGGCTCATGATGTTCTCCGCTGGTCGTCATGCATCGGCGATTGAGCCGGAAGCGCCGCGTCACCGCGCAGCAGCGCCCCGAAATCGGCGGCGATCTGGCTCAGGAGCGGTCGCGCCGCCGGAACGAGCCGGCCGAGCCCGTAGAAGAAATGGATCATGCCGGGGTGGCAGCTCTGCACCACGGGGACCCCGGACTGGGCCAACCGCTCGGCATAGGCTGCGCCATCGTCGCGGAACGGGTCGCATGCGGCGGTATGGATCCTTGCGGGCGGCAGGCCCGTGAGATCGGGCTCCAGCAGCGGCGAGACGCGCGGCGTGTCGACCAGCCCGGCGATGCCGCAGGCCTCGATATCGTGCCGCACGGTGGCGGCATCCAGGAGGTAGCCGCTGGCGAATTCCCGATGCGAGGCGGCGATGCAGCGCAGGTCGAGTACAGGGCAGAGCAGCAGCTGGGCGGCGATCGCCGGGCCGGTCCCGCGCAGTTCCTGGCAGAGGCGCGCCGCCAGCCCGGCCCCGGCCGATTCCCCGGCGACCGCCAGATGCTCCGGATCGATCCCCAGCCGGCGCGCCATCGCGGCCACGCAGTGCATGGCGGCGACCGCATCCTCGATCGCGGCCGGGAAGGGATGTTCGGGGGCGAGCCTGTAGCTCACGGCCAGAACCCGGCAGGCGCTGGCGGCGGCGAGGCGCGAGCCGATCGCGTCATGCGTATCGAGATCGCCCGCCACCAGCCCGCCGCCATGCAGGAAAACGATGCCGGGCCCCGGTGCCCGGCAGGCCAAAGGCGTGAACAGCCTCGCCTCGCGCGCGCCGGAGGGCAGCGGCAGGGTGACGGCCTGGGCGATGACGGGCAGGGCTTCGGTGCCGGCCAGCCTGGCGAGCAGGCGCTGCGCCTGCCGACGCTGCTCCGGCCCCGGCGGCGCGGCGCCGCCCAGCGCCATCATGGCGAGCAGGCGTCTGACATGCGGATCGAGCGGCATGGGGGTCCCGTCAGCTGCGGCGCGCGGTCACAGCGACAGCGCCGCTCTGACCGTCTGCGGCCATAGCGAGAGATCGCCGCCATGGGTCGCGAACAGCGCGACGGCCAGCCGGTCCATGCCGAAGGCGACGCAGCCGGTATGGGCCGGCGCATCATCGGCGAGCGCGATGTTCCAGGCCGTGCCGAAATGGTCGCGGTGATAGTTGAAGCTCATGCAGGCGGTGCCCGAGTCCTCGCCGCGCAGGGGCACGAGCAGCTCGAATTTCAGGGCCTGTTCGCGCTGGCTGATCGCCTTCACCACGCCGATGCGGCCGAAGAACGGGTCGCTCGCCTGCTCTATGCGGTAGCTCAGCCCGAGTTCGTCGGCGAGCGCCGTCGCCCGGCTCAGCCAGCGCTCGCGGAATTCGGCGACCTGCTCCGGCGTGCCGATGGTGACGTATTCGCGCATGCGGAAGGATTGCAGGCGGTCGAGATAGCGCGAGGGTTCGCGGCGGAAGCAGTCGCAGGCGACGTCGAAGCGATAGCCCCTGTCCGGCACCCGGCCGCGCGCGGCGGCGATGGGGTAGACCGGGTAGCAGGCGGCCGGCGTCAGCACGAGATCGGCGGTCCGCAGCCCCTCGGTCCAGTCCTCGCCCCGGCCGTGGCGGCTCGCCATCGCCAGGATCTCGGCCTCCGTGCCCTCCAGGCAGGAGACGCAGCCCAGGAGATTGGGAAAGCTGGCGAGATAGCCATGGCGCTCCAGATCGGCGCGGCTCATCACCGGGGGAAAGCGGAAGATCTCGGTATCCGCCTCGCGCTTCGCGGAGATCAGCGCCGCCAGAGCCTCGACCACGGCTTCATAGGCGCCGGTGCGGGCATAGACGCCGCGCGCATTCATCGGCCTGAACATCGTGTCGAACAGCGCGTCGAGCGGATCCGCCTCGCGCTCGGCCTGGTCCGGCGGCCTGGTCATCATGTTCATTGGTCTGGTCTCGTATTCGGGCGGATCAGTCGGCGAGCGAGGCGGCCACCGGGGTCATCAGCGTGGCGGTGGCGAGGTTCGCGACGATCCGGTCGTTGTGGATCATGATCGGGGCGGAGAGGATGTCGCGCAGCTCGCGCCCGAGAGCGAAGGCGCCGTCGAGCCTGTAGCCGGCGAGGCCATTGGCGCGCATCGCGCTCATCACCGTCGCCACGGCCAGATCCGACACCTCGACCTTGAGCATGGTGATGGCGGTCTGGAAATCCATCGCCGAGAGCGCCGCGGGATCGCCGGCCGCAGCCTCGAAACGGCCGATCGCCTGGCCGATCAGCGCACGGGCCTGCTTCAGCGTGGAGACGGCGCGGGCATAATGCAGGGCGCCCGGCGGGGCGACGCCGCCGGCCCCGCGCATGGCCGTGCGGGTGAAGGCCTGCGCCTTTTCCACCGCGCTGGCCGCGATCCCGGCCCAGGCGCTGGACCAGAGGATATGCGAGACCGGCGTCATGGTCTGGGCGTGGATATCGCCGTAGCGCGCGCTCAGCACCTGCTCGGCGGCGGCTTCGGCGATCAGCCGGTAGCCATCGCTGCAGGTGCCGCGCATCCCCAGCGTCTCCCAGCCATTCAGCCGCTCCAGCGTATAGTCCGCCTTGAGGAACAGGCAGAGCACCTGGTCGGACGCGGCGGCGTCGTCGGCCCGCCGCGCGATGGTGACGATGCCGTCCGCCTCTGCGCCATAGGAGATCACCGTGGCGGCCCGGTCGAGGGAGACGCGGCCGCCGTCCCGCCTGATCGCGGCGGCGGAGGCGCGGACATTGCCGCCCGTATTGCCTTCGGTGGTTGAGGAGGCGAGCAGCAATTGCTCGTCCGCGATGCGCCGCAGGATCGCGTCCAGGCAGGCTTCGCCGCGGCCATGGCGGATCAGGCAGGCCAGCTTGGTGTGGTGCATGGCGAAGATCATCGCGCTTGAGGCGCAGGCCCTGCCGAGGCTGTAGCAGATCTCGGCCAGCGTCCGGATCGACGCGGCTTCGCCACCGAGCTCGCAGGGGATCGCGGCTCCGAGCAGCCGCTGCGAGCGCATGGCGGACACGGCCCCGGCCGGGAAGCGCGCCGCCTGATCCACCAGCTCGGCCTCGGAGGCCGCGATCTTCGCGACCTTGGCGGCACGTGACCGAAGGTCTCTGTCGGAGTGATCGGCGAATGCGCCATCGCGAAGCTGAATCGTCACGGTCTCACGCGCCTCCTGACGCGACCATCGGCATCGCGGCCGGTGTGTCGCTGTGCCGTGACGGGATCACGGCGATCTGAAGCGCTTTATAACGCCGTAATTTCCTAAATGAACGTTACGGAATTTAGATTCCATGACGTTGATTAAGATTCACCGTAAAGACGGATAGTCTCTCTATCAGGCGGAAAACATGCGGATCCGATCTGCAAAACCGTGTCGTCCCGCGCTAGGCTGCGCCGGCAGAGCGAGATCGGCATCAGTGGAATGCGGCAGATGGGTTTTGAGGCAGCGTCGACATCAATGACCGATCAGGCGATGAAGCTCGCCCGGTCGATCCTGGCGGACCAGGCGCATCGGCGGGATTTCAGCCCGGATGACGCGCTGATCGATGTCGGGCTGTCCTCGCTGGATCTGGTCAATCTGATGGTGGCGATCGAGGCGGAATTCGACATCATGATCCCGGCGGCGCAGCTGACCCCGGAGACCTTCCGTTCGATCCGCTCGATCGCGCGGATGGTCGAGGCGCTGCGCGGGGCCGGTGCGGGCCACTGAGCCCGGCGGCGCGGCCGTTCAGCCGAAAAACCGGCGCCGGGCGAAGCCGGACCCGTCGATGAACTCGAACCCGCCGGCGCTGTTGAGCGTATGCAGGCGCCGTCCCGGCCATAGCGGTCCCGGTCCGAGCAGGGTCTCGACCTCCTGCTCGAAGCCGGATGCGTCGAGCCGCGTCACCCTTGCGATGGCGAGCGCGGCGCCATAGCCCCTGCGGCAATCCTGGACGGGCCGCAGCAGCGCCCCGCCGCGGGTCACCATCCGGCCGGCCGGACGGGCCGAGGCGATGTCGATCAGCACCGGATTGCCCGGATGTGGAGCGAAGGGGCCGCGGAAATCCGGCGCCGACCAGAGATGCAGCGCGTCGGAAAAGGCGCCGCCGCCGTCGCGGACCGTGGCGAAGATCCACCAGAGCCCGCCATGTTCGACCAGCGTCGCGTCGCTGGCGACGACGCCTTCGACCAGCGTCGCCTCATGCACCCAGCCGCCCGGGAAGGCGGTGGCGCGGAACAGGTCGATCGTGCCGGCGCTGCCGCTCTCCGGGATCATCCAGACCGCGCCGTCCCGCGCGAAGACGAAGGGGTAGGAGAGGTGGCCCGGCCGTTCGAGCACGGGGACGGGAGCGCCGATCGGCCCGTCATCGCCGAAGGCGACGGCGGAGATGATGCCCTTGCCGAGCCGGTGCTCGTAATCCTCGAGGAACAGGGTGAGCCGGCCCTCATGCAGGATCGGGAAGGGATCGGCGAAGAAGCGCGTGCCGTCATCGGCGAGGTCGCGCCAGCCGCCCTCGGGGTGGCGGCGCAGATCGTAGAGGTCCGGACCGTCGAGCCTGCGCCAGCCGGTGCGCCAATGCGGGGCATGGCAGCAGAGGTGATAGATCCGCCGGGCGAGGGTGCCGGCGAGTTTCTTCGCCGCGATCTTCGCCATGGCCGCCGCCTGCGGCAGCGCCGGCACGGGCTGCGAGACAGGCTCGCTTGGCAAGGCGGGGAGGCGCGGCCGGCCTCGTCCGGCGACCGCCGCCACGATCAGCGTGACGATGCGGGCCGTGACGTCCTCATAGGCGGCGAGCAGGACCCCACCATATTCGGTGCCCGGCCGGCCGGCGGCGACGATGCCGTCCGCCGCGCGCAGCGCGACGAGCGGGGTCGCACCGGCGAGCAGCAAAGCGAGCAGCGCCGCCTCGCCAGCCACGCCGTCGAAGCTCAGCTGCCAAATCCCGGCCGCATCGGGCGGGGCCGCGCCGCAGAGATCGATCACCAGCTCGGGCAGCGCGCCGTCCCGCGCCGCGTAACCCGCGAGATCAGCGGGCTGGACCGGCGCCGCCGGCCCCTGCCGCGACAGCCCGTGCAAGGCGGCCTCGAGCTGGAACAGCGCCTCGATGCCGGCGGGTGGAGGCTGCGCTCCGGCGCGTGTCTCGATCGCGACGACGGTGCCGGGCAGGGCGCTCAGCGCAGCGGCGAGATCGAGGTGCCAGCGCCGCAGCTGGAGGGGATCGAGAAGCAGCGTCAGGCGCATGGTCATGGCCGATCGAAATGCTGGTGCGGGCCGCATCGGCCGCAGGTTTCAGGGCCGGATTCCGGGTTTCATCGGCTTCTAAGGCGTCAACGTTTCGATATCCTTATGGGCCGCCGGGGCAGGCGGGAGAGGGCCGGAGGCGGCGGCGATGCGGCTCCGGCGAGAGCTGATGGTGAATGGCTTGTTAAGAATTACGTGCGATCAAGACAGCCGACGATACGGGCGCCAGTCCCGCATCGGAGGTGCGATGGTGCCTGTTCGCAGGAAACGGAATGACCAGCCTAGCCACGTCAGCGCGTCCGCTTCCGGCGCCGGCCGGATCCGAGCCGGCTGCACCGGCCCGGCGCTGGCACAATGACGGCACGGTCGCGGCGACGGATGTCTGGCGCATCCTCTGGCACCGGCGGCTCTTCATCCTGGCGACGGCCGCCGCCTTCACCGGCCTTGCCCTGCTCTACGGGCTGTTGACGCCAGCGCTCTATTCGGCCAGCGCCCAGATCCTGATCGACCCCCGCGACCGGCAGGTCCTGACCAACGACGTCAATCCCAGCGCCGTGGCGCCCGATGGCGGCGTCACCCAGGTCGAGAGCCAGGTCAGCGTGATCCAGTCGGCCGGCGTGCTGCTGCGCGCCATCACCGCCATCGACCTCAGCAAGGATCCGGAATTCAACGGCTCCGGGCTGATGACCCGGCTGGGCGATCTGCTGGGGCGGACGGCGCCGGTCAGCGGGCCCAAGCGCAGCCTGACCCCCGCCGAGGCGAGGACCCTGAACGCGTTGCGCCGCCGGCTCGGCGTGAAACGCGCTGACAAGGTGCTGGTCGTCGACGTCGCGGTCACCGCCCAGGATCCCGACAAGGCCGCGCGCATCGCAAACGCCATCGCCGATGCCTATCTGATCGACCAGGCGGAGGCGCGCAGCCAGGCGGCGCGGGAGGCCTCCGACGCCCTGACCGCGCGGCTGGCCGAGCAGCGCCGCCGCGTCGAGGCCGCCGAAAACGCGGTGGAGCGCTACCGGGCGGAGAATAATCTCACGGTCGCCTCGGGACGGCTGATCTCGGACCAGCAGCTGACCGAGATCGGCAACCAGCTGTCGCAGGCGCAGAACCGCACCTCCGTGCTGAAGGCCCAGGTCGACCAGATCGCGCGGCAGCGCGGCGGCGGCGGGCTGGCGGGCGGAACCTCGGAGGCGATGCAATCGGCCGTGGTCCAGAAGCTGCGGGAGCAGGAGGCGACGCTGGTCCAGCGCGAAGCCGATCTCCAGACGCAACTCGGCCCGCGCCACCCGGCGATCGCGGCCGTGCGCAGCCAGCTCGGCAATATCCGCCAGCTGATCACCGCGGAGCTGGAACGGCTCTCGCGCTCGGTGCGGACCGATTACGAGCGCGCTTTGGCCAATGAGCGGCAGCTCGCCGCCCGGCTGGAGACGCTGACCCGCCAGACGCAATCCTCCGACCAGGCCTCGGTGCGGCTGCGCGAGCTGCAGCGCGATCTCGAGGCGGTGCGCGCGGTCTATGCGAATTATCTGCTGCGGGCGCAGGAGACGCGGGAGCAGGCCGGGCTCGACACCACCAATGCCCGCATCATCACCCGGGCCCAGCCGCCGCAGCAGAAGAGCTGGCCGCCTATGGGCGTGCTACTGGTCGGAGCGCTGGGGGCGGGGCTCGGCCTCGGTGCCGGGGCGGCGCTGGTGCGGGAATTCGCCTCGCCGAAGCTGCTCTCGACCGGCCAGGTGCAGTCGCTGCTCGGGGCGCCGGTGATCGGCATCCTGCCGCCCGAGGGTGCCGATGAGCGAGCGCGCAACGCGCCGGAAGACGCGGTCCCGGTCGAGGCGACGAGCTTCTGGCGGCGCAAGCTGGCGGCCACCGCGCGGGCCGCGATCCCCGGCGCGGCCGGCTCGCGGCCGGCGGAGGCGTCGGGCAGCGCCGAGACGCGGGCGGAAGCCATCGCCGGCCTGGCCCTGCTGCGGCTGTTCGACGTGAACGAGTCGAGGCTGGCCCAGGCGCCGGTGCGCAGCGTGCTGCTGACCTCGACGCATGAGGATTCGGGCGAGCGGTCCCGCACCGCCTTCCTGCTCGCCCATGTCGCCGCGATGCGCGGCGACCGGGTGCTGCTGATCGACGGCGATGTCGAGCAGAACCAGCAGAGCAGCCTGCCCGGGATTCTCGACGTGCTGCGCGGCGAGAGCCCGCTCGCCGGGACGATCCATTACGGCAGCCGGCGCGACGTCGCGCTGATGGCCAAGGGAAGGCAGCGCTCGAACGGGCCGAAGGTTTCCAGCCGCGCCTTCGCGATCAGGACGCTGGTCGAGGCCGGCAAGGATTTCGATCTCGTGATCATCGATGGCGGCGTGCTCAGCCGCAACATCAAGATGGCGCCGCTGGTCGCCGTCGTCGAGCAGATCCTGCTGGTCTCGCGGCTCAACGGCGCGGAGCAGCGGGACGTCGCCGAGATCGCCGAGGCGACGATGGTGATGGGGCGCCATATAAGCGCGGCGATGCTGATCGACGCCATGGGCCGCGCCTGAGATGGCCGACGCCGCCTGGCCGGCCGCGGCGAGGTTCCGCCCCAGCCCGCGCTTCGCGCAGCTCGGCCCGCTCACCGGCAGCGGGCTCGTCCTCACCGTGCTGCTGCTCTACGGCGTCTCGGGCGGGATGCTCTGGACCTTCGGCTATAATTACGACGGGCTGACCGGCGGGGCCGCGACCAAGATCCATCCCTCGACCTATCTGCTCGTCGCGCTGTTCGGCTGGAGCTTGCTCGCCAGCGGCGATCCGGTGCGCCGCTTCGTTCATCTCGCGGCGCTGCGGCCGGCCAGCCTGGTGATGGCAGTCACTGCCGTGCTGGTGCTGGCGGTGTTCGTGCTGCGCCAGACGCCGGGAATGGCCGGGCTGCTCGACACCTTCTTCGCGCCGGCCCTGCTGGTGATGCTGATGGCGGATGCCGATGATCGGGTGATGAGGCGGATGGAGGGCGCGCTGCATGTCGTGATGACCGCCAATGCGCTGCTCGGCCTCTATGAGTTCGTCACCGGCAATCTGATCTTCCCCTATCGCTTCGACGGCGCGGTGTTCGAGACCGATCTGCGCTCGGCGGCGCTGCAGGGGCACCCGCTGGTCAATGCGATGATGACCGCCTGCTATCTGATGGCGCTGCTGAGCGGCGCCCGGACCTTGCCGGACCGGCTGCGCTACGTGCTCATCGGCCTGCAATCGGCGGCGCTCGTCGTGTTCGGCGGACGCGCGGCCCTGCTCGCCTCGCTGCTGTTCGGCGGCGGCTACGGGCTCTTCGCGCTGATGCGGCAGCTCGCCTCCGGCCGGCTGCCGCTGCTCGCGGCCGCGGCCGGGGCGGTGATGCTGGCGCTGATGCCGATCTCGCTCGGGGTGCTCTGGTCCAGCGGCTTCTTCGACGCGCTGCTGTCGCGGTTCATCTCGGATGGCGGCAGCGCCAATGCCCGCATGGAGATGTTCGAGCTGGTCAGGATCATCCCGCTGCGCGACCTGATCGTCGGTCCCGATGTCGAGTGGGTGGAATCGCTGCGCCGCATCCACGGGCTGGAATGGGGGATCGAGAACCCCTTCATCAAGATGATGCTGTATCAGGGCGTGCTGGTGACGCTGCTCCTGGCCGTGACCTTCTCCCTCTTCATCCGCGAATTCGCGAAGCAATGCGCGAGGGGCGTCTGGCTGCCGATGGTGGTCTGGCTGATCCTGCTGAACGCGGCCGAGACCGTCGCGTCGAAGACGACGATGCCGGCGAAATTCGCGCTGATCGTCCTGTGCCTGCACCGCCTGCCGCCACGGCCGGTCAGCCCCGAGGCATGGCGAGGCCCAGCGCGCTGACGATCGCGGGATCGAAGGCCCGGCTCGTATCCTCGATCATGCCCATGCCGTCGAAAGCGTTCCAGAACGCCCAGGGGAAGCCGAAGGCTTCGGCGCTGCTGCGCACGTCACGGATATAGCGCGCCCTGTCCGCCGCCGCGGCCGCGACATAGCGGGCATCGCTGCGCAGCGCGCCGAACTCGCCCATCAGGATGCGGGCCGGCGCGATGCCGTGGCGATCGCCCCAGGCCTTCACCGAGGCGAGGTAGCGGTCGATGAAGGGGCGGGCGGGGTCGGCGTCGAAATAGACCTTCAGCACGCGCTCGGTCTCTTCATAGGCGCTGCGCTTCTGCACTGCGGATCTCTCGGCATCCTGGTCCATCCGCCGCCGCACCGCCGCCAGTGTGGTCGCGAGCGAACCTTCCGAGGCCGGCCAGGGCACGGAGTTGAGGGCACGATAGACCGGCTCCTGCATCCAGGGCGCGCCCTGATGGCTGAACAGATAGGGCTCGTAGAAATGGAAGGTGAACAGCAGCGGCGCGAAACCCTGCAGGGGCTGCGGATCCAGGGCCAGGAGCCCCGCCACCATGCTGCCGCAGCCGCCCGTCGCCACCAGGGTGAGATTCGGCGCTCGACTTCGCGCGGCCGCGAGCAGGCCATGCTGGATCATGGGCCAGCCGGCCTCGCTGCAACCCTGCGGCGGCTCGTTGACCGGTTCCAGCGCGACCCTCGAGGCATCGAAGCCGGAGAGCATCCCGGCGCAATCGGCGACGAAGGCCCGGTAGGCGGGCAGGCCCGGCACTTCCGGCGTGGCGTAGAGCCGCGTCGGGTTCCAGTGATGGGTCGCCCCATTGGCCTGGATGTTCAAGACCAGCGACAGACCGGCTGCGAGCGTCGCCGCGACGGCAGCGCGCAATTGCGCCATCAGCTCCGCCCGCTCTTTCGGCGCGCCGGCCAGGAAGGGTCCGGGATCGACCGGCAGCCTGGCGAAATCGAGGCCGCTGGCGCGCAACCGGTCGAGGTCGTGCGGCGTCGGGACCGGGCGCTGGAGCTGGTAGGGCGGCCAGGCGTAATCGGTGCGCGGCGCGGGAAATTCGCGCGTCAGCGAGAACCAGGGCCAGAGATTGACCCCGCGCCTCAGGGAGAAGACCGGCGCGCCGGGCCTGCTCTGCGCGCCGGCGCCCTGTGCGAGCGCCGTGGCGGCCGAGGCCAGCAAGGCGCGGCGCGAGAGGCTCACACGCGCTGCTCCGCGGCGATCGCGGCCTGGCTGCCGCCGGCCAGGAAGCGGCGCGCCGCGCTCTCATACTGCGCCAGGATCGGTCCCCAGCTGAACTCCTCCACCGCGCGCAGCCGGGCCGCTTCGGAGAGGCGCGCTACGAGCGCGTCATCCTGCAGGAGCTGCTGCATCAGATCGGCGCAGCTCGCGGCATCCTTGAAGAACAGCCCGGCCGCCCCGGCCGTCCAGCGGTTGTAGACATTGTCATGGGCGATCACCGCATTGCCGGCCCAGAGCGCCTCGACCAGCGAGGGGTTGGTGCCGCCGACGGTATGGCCATGGACATAGGCGCGGGCGTGGTAGCGCAGCGCCTGCACCGTCGCCCCGTCATAGATCGCGCCGGGGAACACCACCTCCGCGCTCGCCGCGGCGCGAACCGCGTTGTGATAGGCGTTGTCGGGATCGAAATTGCCGAGCACCACGAGTTTCGCGCCGCGCGGGCGCTGCGAAAAGGCCTGGACCAGTGGCAGGATGGAATTGTCCGGTTCGATCCGGGCGATGGAGACGAGATAGCCGCCGGGCTCCAGCCCGAGAGCTCGGACGGGGGCCTCCGGGGCGGCCGCGACCGGCACGCCGCCATAGGGGATCATCGCGATCGCCCGGCGCGAGCGACGGGTGGCGAGGTGGTCGGCGATGGCCGGGTGGTCGGCGATCAGCAGATGCGAGGACCAGGCCGCGATCCATTCATTGACCCAGAACCAGGCCCTGATCGGCTTCGACCATTTCGGGCGGCGCCATTCGATACCGTCCATATTGGTGACGATCTTGCGGCCGCGCAGGCGCAGATAGGGCAGATAGAGCCCGCTATTATAGCCCAGCACCAGGCTCACCGCCTGGCGCGACGCGGCGTGGTGAACGCTGATCGCATCGAATTCGAGCGTCGCCCGCGGCCCTTTCGACGAGACCTGGATCTTGATCAGCTCGATCCCGCGCCAGTGTTCGCTGCGGATGCGCCGATCGACCTGCGCGACGTCCTCCTGGCAATAGACGCCGACATTCCAGCCGCGCTCGGCGAGATACAGCGCCAGATGCTCGGCGAAGGTCTCGAACCCGCCATGGGAGGCCGGGATGCCGCGCGTGCCGAGGATCAGCAGCGAGGGTCTGTCAGCTGTCATGGCCGCTTCCGTGCGCATCGGTCTTCAGACGGCGATAGAGAGCTTTCAGCGATTAAGAAGTCATAAAAAGCCAGGCGCCTAGAGTGCGGCGAGGTCAACGGATCGTCAGCGCGACGAGGCTGTGCCAGGACGGCCGCGATGGCTGCGTCGGGACGATGAGGATGAGCCTGCCTTTGCGGATCGCCTGCGTGCACCAGGGCTATGAGCTCTACGGCTCCGATCGCTGCTTCGTCGAAAGCGTCGCCGCGCTGCGGCAGGCCTATCCGGGCGCCGAGATCGAGGTGGTGCTGCCGCGCCCCGGGCCGATCCTCGCCCTGCTCACGCCGCTGGCCGACCGGATCCTCTACGAGCCGCTCTGGGTGCTGCGCCGCAAGACGATGTGGCGGCTGCTGACGCTCGGGCTGGCCGCGCTGCCGGCGGCGTTGTGGCGCGCCGGGCGCCGGATGCGGCGCAGCGACCTCGTCTACATCAACACCGCCGTCATCGCCGATTACGCGCTCGCCGCCCGGTTCTTCCCGGATAAGACGCTGCTGCATATCCACGAGATCGCGGAAGGCGGCGCCGCGCGCATCCTGCAGGGGCTGGTGGCGTGGAGCGGCAGCGCCGTGATCTTCAACTCGCAGGCGACGCGCGCCGCCTATGCGCTGGCGCCCACGCGCAAGGCGCAGGTGATCTATAACGGCATCGCCGGGCCAGCGGCGCCGGAGCCGGTCGGCTATGATGGCGAGCGCCCGCTGCGCGTGCTGATGCTGGGGCGGATCGGGCCGATCAAGGGGCAGGAGGTGCTGCTCGCCGCGATCGCGGGGCTTCCCGCCGGGCTGCGTCCGCGGATCGAGGCGCGGCTCGTCGGGAGCGCCTTCGAGAGCGACGAGCGCGAGCGGGCGCTGCATGCGCTGGTACGGGATCTCGGCCTGGCGCAGACGGTTACGATCGAGCCGTTCAGCGACGATCCGAGCCCGCTCTATCGCTGGGCCGACATCGTCTGCGTGCCGTCCCGCAAGCCGGAATCGCTCGGCCGCGTCGCGATCGAGGCGATGGCCTGGGGACGTCCGCCGATCGTCTCCGCCATCGGCGGGCTGGTCGAGGTCGTCGATGGCGGGCGCGCCGGCTGGCTCGTCCCGCCGGGCGAGCCGGAGCCGCTGACGGCGCGGCTGGCGGAGCTGATCACGACGCCGTCGCTGCTGGCGCCGATGGCCGCGGCCGGCCGGTCGCGCTTCGAGACGGTGTTCAGCGCCGAGGTCGCCGCCGAGGCGATCGCCGCAGCCGCCGCGAGCCTGCTGGCGCGTCCGCCACGCTGAGAGCCGGCCTAGCAGGAGGTGGCCAGAGCTGCTCGCTGACCCTTTGCAATCCGATCGGGACCCCGAGCATTGCGCCTGCGGCCGAAGCTTCCTAGGCTTCCCCAGCGGAATGTCGGGGATGCGAAATGTGCGAGAGCGGCCATGAGTCTTCGACGGTCGGTGCCGGAGCCTTCCAGATCGCCGGATCGATCAGCTATGACGAGATCGCCGCCCGTCTCGGACGCGGGCATTATTTCGACTTCAGCGGTTTTCCCCGGCAGCGCTGGTCGACCCTGCCTTTCGCGCGAGGACGCTACTGGCTGGAGCCGGTGCGACCGGACATTCATCTCACCGGCTGCGATTTCGAATATCTCGGCGAGGAACGGATCGTCGGGCGCTGGCGGCCGAGCCTGTTCGTCGGGGTGCTGACCGGCGGCGAGCATAGCGGTTTCATCGGCGGCCGCTCCGTGGCCGGCCAGCGCATCGGGATCCCGACGCTGTTCGGAGTCGGCGACGAGGTCGAGATCACATCGGGACAGAGACGCGGCCAGATCTGCCGGATGACGGGTTTTCACGTCGGCGCCGCGTTCCTGCACGGGCTGGCGGAGGAGAGCGGCTGTCATGGTCGCGGCCTCGCGCATCTGCTCGCGGACGGCCTCTCCTTCCGCGAGATCGAGCACAGCGCCGCGCTGCGCATCCTGCTGTGCCAGCTCGCCGACAATCCCTATCACGGGGCGCTCGGGCGGCTCTATGCGGAGAGCCGCATCCTGTCGGCCCTGGTCGAGCTCGAGCAGGTTCTGTGCGACGCGCAGGGCGGCAGCATTCCCGATCTGTCGCGCAGCCATCGCGACCATGCCGAACAGGCCCGGCTGCTGCTCGACGCGCAGCTCGCCGACCCGCCGAGCATTCCCGATCTCGCCCGGACGGTCGGCCTCAACGAGACCGCCCTGCGCCGCAGCTTCAAGCGCGCCTTCGGCACCACGATCATCGATTATCTCCGCGACCGCCGGCTCGAAATCGCGCGGATGCTGGTCCGCCAGCGCAGCCTCTCGGTGGCGAGCATCGCCTATCGGGTCGGCTTCAGCAGCCCGGCGAATTTCGCGACCGCCTATCGGCGCCGCTTCGGCTGTCCGCCGTCCCAGGATTTTTAACGCTTCCAGGGCGTTCGCAGCCGCAAAGGAAAAAGCCCGCGGCGCAAAAGCCGGGCGCGTAGAGCCGGTCCCGCACGCATCCTAGAACCGCCGCAGGTTCAGCGGCTCAGGGTTCTCCGGTGACGGCAGCACAGTCCGAGATCAGCGGCGCCGGCTCTCGCGAGGCCGCCGGCAAGGCGGCCGCGGCGCCGGTTTCCCTCATCGCGATCGCGGGCAGGCTGATCGGGATGATGCGCCGGCGGCGCGGGCTGCTCCTGCTCTCCGTGCTCTGCAGCACCGGGGCGGCGATCGCGTCGCTGCTGCCCTATGCCGCGGTGGCGCTGGCGCTGGCCGCGCTGCTCGGCGGCACGGCGAGCCCCGAGGATCTGGTGCGGCTGGGCCTGCTGGCGCTGGCCGGCGTCCTCGGCCGCCAGCTCCTGTTCGGCGTGGCGACGCTGCTGTCGCACCAGATCGCCTTCGCCACGCAGGAGGAGTTGCGGTTGCAGCTCGCCGGCCGGCTGGCGCGGCTGCCGCTCGGCTTCTTCGACGGCGTCAGCAAGGGCGAGCTGCGGACCGTGCTGCTCGACGATGTCGAAGCGGTCGAGGACGGCATGGCCCATCTCGCGCCGGAACTCAGCGCCGCGATCGTCGCGCCCTGTCTCGCCGTGCTGGTGCTCGCGCTGATCGATTGGCGCCTGACGCTTCTGGCCCTGCTTCCGCTCGGTCTCGGCCTCGTGCTGATCGGCCGCGTCATGCGCCGGGGCGAGGAGGCGACGCATGATTATTTCGCGATCCAGGCGGCCATGGCCGCGACCGTCGCGGAGACGGCCGATGGGCTGCCGACGGTGCGGGCTTTCAACCAGGACGGGCAGGCGGCGGCGCGGGCAAGGGTGGTCTTCGCCCAGATGACGGCATTTTCCGATGCCTGGGCCCGCCGCGCGGTGGTGCCGGGCGCGGTCGCGCAGGTGCTGCTCAGCAGCCATCTCCTGTTCGCCGCACCCGCTGGCCTGCTGATGGCGGCGGCGGGGCTGATCGAGACGGAGCGGCTCGCCGCCTTCCTGGCCGTGACCTATGGGCTCGGCGACGTCTTCTCCTCGCTGCAAGGCCTCAGCCACAGGCTGATGAAGCAGGTGGAAATCCTGAACCGGATCGACAGCATTCTCTGCGCGCCGGAGATGCCGATCGCGGCGCGGCCGGCCGTGCCGACCGATGCCTCGGTCCGATTCGCGGCGGCGAGCTTCAGCTATGGCAGCCGGCGCGTGCTGGACGGGATCGAGCTCGCCGTGGCGCCGGGGCAATGCCTGGCCCTGGTCGGGCCGAGCGGCTCGGGCAAATCGACCCTGGCCCGGCTGATCGCCCGGTTTCACGATGTCGAGGCCGGGGCGGTCGAGATCGGCGGCGTCGATGTCCGCCAGATCGCGCCGGACGTGCTGAACGCGCAGATCGGCTTCGTCTTCCAGGAGGTCTTCCTGTTCGCCGGCACGGTGGCGGACAATCTCCGCCTGGCCAGGCCGCAGGCCTCGGATGCGGAAGTGGTCGCCGCCGCACGTGCCGCCCAGGCCCATGATTTCATCATGGCGCTGCCGAAGGGCTACGACACCCCGCTCGGCGAGCGCGGGCTCGGATTGTCGACCGGCGAGCGCCAGCGCCTCTCCATCGCCCGCGCCATCCTGAAGGATGCGCCGATCCTGGTTCTGGACGAGGCCACGGCCTTCGCCGATCCGGAAAACGAGACGCTGATCCAGGACGCGATCGCGGCTTTGGCCGAGCGGCGCACGCTGATCGTCATCGCACACCGCCTGCACACCATCGCGCGGGCCGACATGATCGCCGTGCTGAACGAGGGGCAGCTCGCCGAGCTCGGCCCGCATGAGGCGCTTCTGGCCCAGGACGGGCTCTACGCCGCGATTTGGCGGGCCCAGGAGGAGGTGCGCCGCCACCGCCATGCCGGCGGGCCCGGCCCGCTCGCGGCGCTGCAGGAGGATCACCGGGCATGACGCTCCTGTCCCTGCTCCTCGCTCATCTCGGCTCGGCGCGCCCGGCCTTCTTCCGCGCCATGATCCTGACCGCCGTCGAGGGGCTCGCCGCGGCGCTGCCGGCGCTGATCGTCGCCTTCGGGCTGTTGCGCCTGCGGCAGGACGGTGCCGACGTCATGGCGCTGCTGCCCTATGCGCTGGCGGTGCCGGCGGCGGTGGCGCTGCGCATCCTGGCGATCCGCGGCGCCTGGCGCGACGGGTTCCGCGCCGGCAATGCGGTGACCGAATCGATCCGCAATCGCCTGCTCGACCAGATGCGGGCCGTGCCGATCAGCGTGCTGCAGCGCTGGAGCGCCGCGAAACTCGCCACGCTGTTCACCGAAGACGGACGCTGGATCAACGAGATCTCGACCTTCAATCTGAACCGGCTTCTCGGCGGGCTCGCCGCCGGGCTGACGCTGCTGTTTTGCATCGTCGTGCTCGACGCGGTCACGGCCGCTGCCGTGCTGCTCGCCTTCGGGCTCGGGCTGATCGCCATGCCGCTGTCCGGGCGCCTGCTGAAGCGGCTGCTCTCGACGCGCAATGCCGAGGTGGCGCGCCTGAACCAGGCGATCGGCGAATATGGCGAGGGCATCGCCGTGTTCCGGTCCTTCTGCGCCGGCGACGAGGCCTTTGCCCGGCTGGCGGCGGCGGCCCGCCGGATGCTCAGCCTGATGCAGGGCTCGGTGGCGCAGGTCGTCGCGCTGGAAGCCCTCGCCATCGTCGCGATGGCGCTGGCGCTGCCCCTGGCGCTGCTCGCCTTCGGCCTGCGCGGCGAGGCCGGCCTGTCGCTGTCGCTGGTGCCGGCCTTCTTCCTCGCCCTCGCGGCGAGCCATGCGCTCGCCGCGGCCGTGCTGCCGCAAGCGCTGCTGATCCGGCTGGCTCTGCAGGCCGAGGCGAATATAAGGCGCTTCCTGGCCGAGCCGGTGCTGGAAGGCACGGGCTGCGAAGGCGACAGGCCGCTGACGCTGGAGCTCGACCGGGTGCATCTGCGCTATGAGGTCGGCAAGCCGGAGGCGGTCTGCGACGCGAGCTTCACCGTGAGGCCGGGCGCGACCGTCGCCCTGGTCGGGCCGAGCGGCGCCGGGAAATCGAGCCTGCTCGCGCTGATGCTGCGTTTCGTCGATCCGACCTCGGGTCGCATCAGTCTCGGCGGCGCCGATCTGACGACGCTCGACCCGGCCAGGGTCCAGGCGCTGATCGGCTTCGTCAACCAGGACGTCCATCTCTTCCGCGACACGTTGCGCGCCAATCTCCTGCTCGGCGATCCCAAGGCCGGCCCCGAGAAGCTCGCCGCCGCGATCCGCGCCGCCCGGCTGGAGGAGCTGGTCGCCGCCCTGCCCGACGGGCTCGATACGCGGATCGGGGAGGGCGGGCGCACCCTGTCCGGCGGCGAGCGCCAGCGCGTCGCGGTCGCGCGGGCCCTGCTCAAGGATGCCCCGATCCTGCTGCTCGACGAGGCTTCCTCGGCGATGGATCCGCTGAACGAGCGCGCGATCCAGCAGGCGATCGCGGCGCTGGAGGATGGCCGCACCGTCGTGGTCGTGGCGCATCGGCTGCGCAGCATCGCCGCGGCGGACGAGATCCTGGTGATGGAGGCCGGCCGCATCGTCGAGCGCGGCCGGCACGAGGCGCTGCTGGCGCTGGGCGGGCTCTATGCGCGGCTCTGGACCGTGCAGGACCGGGCGGCCGGCTGGAGGCTGCGCTGATGGTCGCCGCGACGAACCTCCCGACCAGGACCGATGCCGGCTCCGCGGCGATGATGCGGCTCGGGATCGGCGCCGTCTATGCCGCCGCGGCGGTGCCGCTGTTCTTCATCTATAATATTCTGCCGGCGAGCCTGCGGCAGGCGGGGCAGCCGCCCGAAATCGCCAATCTGGTCTTCCTGGCCTATCTGCCCTTCGCGCTGCGGGCGCTCTGGGCGCCGCTGGTCGACCGGCTGGGCCGGCAGCGGGCGCCCGTCTATCGCCGCATCGTCCTCATCTGCCTCGGCCTCTCCGTGCCGGGGATCGCCGCGCTGCTCGCATTTTCGCCGGCGACCGGCCCGCTCTGGATCACCCTCGCCGCGACCGGGCTGATCGGGCTGATCGCCACCGCGACCATCGGCCTCGACGGCTATCTCATGGCGATGCTGCCGGCGGCCGAGCGCTCGCGCAGCGCAGCGCTGCAGGGCGGCGCTTTCGCGCTCGGCGGGCTCGCCATGGGGATCGGCATCCTCGCCTGCGACGACGCCGCCTGGACCGTGGTGGTCTGGCTGCTGATGGCGATCATGGCCGGTTTCGCGATTCCGGCGCTGGCGCTGCCCGCCACGGCTCCCGATCGCCCGGCCGCGGAGCGGGCGGAGCGGGCACCCGCCGAGGTCGCGCATTTCCTGGTCAGCGCGGCCTCCTGGAGGCTGATCGGCCTCTCGGCCACGCTGCATGCCGGCCTGGCGCTTGCGGGCGGCGCGCTGCCGGTCCTGCAGGTCGATGCCGGCCTCAGCCTCGGCCAGATCGCGCTGGTCTCTGCCACCGGCGCGAATGGTGTCGGTCTTCTCGCCGCCTGGATCACCGGCCTCGCCATGCGGCGCCTCGGCGGCTGGCCGGTGGCGGTGCTGCTCGGCCTCACCGCGACGCTCGGCTTTCTGGCGACCGCGCTGGGCGTGGGCCATGTCGGTCCCGTCACCGCGATCACGATGTCGCTCTGCGTCATGGCGCTCGGCTACGGCTTCTTCGTCACCTTCCGGGCGCTCGTCCTGAGACGGTGCGGCGGTCCGCTCGGCGCGACCCAGGCGGCGAGCCTGGCCAGTCTCGACGCGCTGGTCGCGACCGTCTTCGCCATCCTGTCCGGGCTGGTGATCGGCCGTTACGGCCTGCCGGTGCTGCTCGTCCTCTCCGCGCTGCTCTGCGCCGCGGGTGCCGCACTGGCCTGGCGCAGCCCGCGCGAAACCGACCCCACAGCATGATCATTCGGAGCAAGACAGTGATGAGCCGTCCCCTCAGGGCCTTGCGCCTCCTCGCGACAACGGCGCTGGCCTCAGCCGGCACGATACCGGCGGCCGGATCCGCCTGGGCGCAAAGCGCGATCGAACTGGACGAGATCACGGTGACGGCGCGCAAGCGCAATGAGCGGCTGTGGGACGTGCCCTTCACGGTCGATGCCCAGAGTCGCCAGCAGCTGCAGGAAAGCCGGTCCTATGACGCGCCATCGGCGCTGAAGGACACGGCCGGCGTCTATATGCCGACCTTCGGCGACCGCTCGACCTCCTTCCTGGTGATGCGCGGCGTCGGGCCGGTGCTGTACCCGCTCAGCCCGGATGATTCCTCGGTACTGACCTTCGTCGACGGCACGCCGCTGCCGATCGGCTCGTCCAACGGCAATTATCTCGATCTCGAGCGGGTCGAGGTGCTGAAGGGCCCGCAGAGCACGCTGTTCGGCCGCAACACCACCGGCGGCGCCATCAACCTGATCCCGGTGCTGCCGGATGAGAGCTGGAAGGGCTATCTGCGCAGCGAATACGGCTCGCAGAACCTGCGCATGCTGGAGGGCGCGGTCGGCGGCCCGCTGATCAAGGACAAGCTGGGCGCCCGGCTCGCCTTCCGCCTGCGCGGTATCGACGGTTTCATCCCCAATCTCGCCGGCCCCCGTCTCGGGCGTGAGCTCTCCGGAACCGGGCGCCTGACGCTGCGCTTCACGCCGACCGACCGCACCACCTGGACCATCGGCGGCAGTCTCGATGCGTCCGATGGTGTGCCCGTCTATTACGCGCTGAAGGGAGACGGGTTCTTCCGGCCCGTGGCGGCGCAGAGCCTGGCCAACGAGGTGGACAAGAACTACACCGCCAACTCGAAATTCGAGCACAGCTTCGATCACTTCACCTTCACCTCGCAGACCTCCTACAACACGATCCGCGGCGATCTGGCGTATAATGGCGCCGATTTCTTGCTGGGTAGCCGGCTGACCGGCCTGCCGTTCAGCGCCTTCAGTCCGATCGCGGGCAATTATCTCAATCGCAACGTCGATCAGAGCCGCTTCACGCAGGAGCTGCGGCTGAGCGCCAATCCGGGCGATGCGCTGCAATGGGTGGCGGGGATCTCCTATTACCGCGACCGGGCCAAGCTCTTCTCGATGCGCAACGTCTTCTTCTACGGGCCGGCCATGGCGGGCTACGACAATCTGCATCAGACCACCGATGGCCGGGCCGTCTTCGGCGAGGTCACCTATCCCTTGGTGGAGAAGCTCAAATTGTCGCTGGGCGGGCGCTACACCCGCGAGGACAAGACATTCCACGCGGAATATTACAGCGACGGCACGCCCGGCGGGGTCCCGTTCTTCCTCGAGAGAGGCAGCAAGGATTATAATTTCTGGAGCGGACGCGCCTCGCTCTCCTATGATTGGAGCGACAAGCTGATGAGCTATGGCAGCGTGTCGCGTGGCTATAAGAGCGGCGGCTTCGGGACCTTCAATTCCCTGGATTGGGCCGGTGTTCCCCGCAAGCCCTATGGCTCGTCCACCACGATCTCCTATGAAATCGGCAGCCGCAGCTCGCTGCTCGATGATCGGCTGAAGCTGTCCGCCGCCTTGTTCTACAATGATGTCAGCAAGGAGCAGGTGATGGCCTATGACATCAAGAGCTTCTCCACCCAATCGATCAATATCGACACGGAAAGCCATGGTGCCGAGCTCGATGCGACCTGGAAGCTCGGCGATCATTGGGAGCTCGCGGGCGGCGTCACCTACACCTCGACGGAACTCGGAGACGTGCCGGCCGATGTCGCCCGGGCGCAGGCCGGAATGAAGAAAGGCAACAAGCTGCCGCAGATCCCGGAATGGGCGGGCAAGGCCTCGGTCACCTATCGCGCGCCCGTGGCGCAGCTCGGACTGCCGGCGCTGGGCTCGGCGAATCTGCTGGCGCGGCTGGGCTATAATTATCTCGGCCCACGCTTCTCCGACGCCGGCAATGTCGGCAAGCTGAAGGCCGTGCATCTGGTGTCGGCGCGGCTCGGCGTCGAATGGGAGAAGGGCGAGGCCTATCTCTTCGGCGAGAACCTGCTCGACAAGCGCAATCTCAACGTCTCGCAACCCTATGGCAACAGCGCGATCACGGGCGCGCCGATCTCGGGCGTCGTCTATTCCCGCGGCGCCACCGTCGGTGCCGGCGCCTCGCTGAAATTCTGAGGCCCCGGCGATGCAAGTGGTCGATGATCGCGCCTGGCCGCTGGTCCGGCTCACCGTGCCGAAGGTTATCGCCGACGATGAGGCGGATGCTGTGATCGCCGCGCTGGAGGCGGTGATCGCCCGCGGAAGCCGCTTCGCCCTGATCTTCGACGGCCCTGAGCGACCGGAGGCGTCGCCGCGCTTCGACCGGCTCTACAGGGAGTGGTCCCGGCGCCGCCGCGGCGATCTCGGCCGCCTCGTGCTGGGGGCGGTGAGGATCGAGCGCGATGAGACCCGGCGCCGGGCGATGCTCGGCACCATGCTCGACGCGGCGCTGGCGGCAATCATGCCCTATCCGTTCAAGGTGGTCGGCTCGGAGGCGGAGGCGCAGCAGATGGCGGAGGCCTGGCTCGAGGCCGGCCCGTGAGCCGGGTATTGGGCTCGGCGCCGGGCTGAGCGGCCGCGGATTGGTCGCCGCGCCCCGGCCGCAGGGACGGCGTGTCACGCCGATCCCGCGCGTGGCCGGCGCGAGCCGGATGGCTGCCCCGGTGACAGCCCGGGCGATTTGTAGATCGCCCAGGCTGGTGTCGGGTCCAAGGCCGTTAGCCGGCTCGTGAACTCCCGCTCAATGCCCGGAGAAGACCAGGGCCTTGATCGGCATCAACAGCATCTGGATCCGCAGCAGCATCGCATGAACCAGCGCCACGGCGTCGACCATGTGCAGATAGAGCCAGCGGCCCGTGCTGATATCCTTCGACTGCAGCTGCTCGTGATTATTGCTGTAGGCATTCGCCACGCAGCTGCTGCCCGGCGGCAGATCGTCGAGCCCGCCGGCGAAGAGCGGCTCCATCATGACGAGCAGGGTGCCCGGCCGCGTCACCGACTGCGGGTCGAGCAGCTGGTCGGCCGCCCTGATCTGACCGGCCGCGATGAAGTCCTGGACCCCGGTCACCACCATCGGCACGATCGTGAAGGGTTTGGCCAGGCAGGCGACCTCCGCGGCCATGCCGACCTTGATGATCTGGGCCTCGATCTGGTTGAAACCCGCCTGCAGCCTGCCGCGCCCCGCCTCGCTGGGGATGAGCAGACCGGCCGGGCGCATGATCGGGTTGACGATCTCCCCGACCCGCAAGGTGAACTGCTCGACCCGGCCGTCGAAGCCGGCATAGACGGTCATTTTGTCGAGATCGACCTGGGCCTGGGCGAGGGAGGCCTCGGCGCTGGCCTTCTGGGCCGGGAGCAAGGTCGAGAGCCGGGTCTGGGCGCCCTGCCGCGCCGCCTCGGCGGCGGCGAGGCTGCCCTTGCGGCCGGCGACCGCGACGGTGAGCTGCTCGATCTCGCGCCGCGAGACGATGCTCGCATTGCGGCGGTTCAGCTCCTCCTTGGTGGCGAGCTCGTCCTCGGCCTGCTGCAGCGCGGCGCGCGCCTGCTCGGCCTGGCCTTCGGCGGCGGCGATGTCGGAGCTCGCCACCAGCATGGCGGCCTCCGTCTCGGCGATGCGCTGCCGGGCGGTCGCGACCGCTGCCAATTCCTTGCTGTTGTCGAGCCGGAAGATCGGCGCGCCGCGCTTGACCTCGCCGCTGAAGCCGACATGGACCTCCGCCACGCGCCCGGTCGCCTCCGGCAGGATCGGCACCGTGCGGAAGAAGGAGGTCACGGCGACGCTGGTCGGGTGGTTGTAGAACACCACCGTGATCAGCCCGACCGTCAGCATCAGGCAGGCCGTGATGCCCCAGCGCAGCTCGAACCAGACGGAATAGAGCGTGATCTCCTTGCCGAAGCGTTTTCCCTGACCGTATCGGCGGTAGAGATAGTCGGGGACCAGGGTGAACAGCGAGCAGAGCAGGAGCTCGAGCATGGTCAGGCCTTCCCCTCTTCGGCATGGGCGGCATGCGGATCGGCCGCGGCGGGTTCGGCTGGGGGCGGCTTGATCCCCGCCATGCTCTCCAGCGCCCCGGCCATGCGGCCGAGCGGGTTGGAGAAGCTCGGAAATTCGATCAGCGCGAGCAGCAGCCCCGCCACCCAGAACAGATGGATATGGGTGAACAGGGCGAGCAGGCCGAGGACGGCGACGATGTCGAACTGGATCTTCTTGCGCTTATGGGCGATCCGCTCCGGGAGCGTATGGATGCGCAGGAACAGGATGCCGGTGCCGAGCACGGCGCCGATCAGGAAGAGCGCCACCCCCACCGTCAGGACATCGGTCTGGCCAGGAGCCGTGATGAAGAACGGCATATGCGTCGTAGCGGCAGGATGGAAGGGTGGCGACATCGCAATCACTCCGTCGGAAAATGCCTTCAACGATGCAGATGCCAGATCGAGGAGACGAGCTGCCTACTGATGACGTTCCTGCTGGCGAATTCCGTAGTCAGTGTTGTCAGGATTAAATTGACGCAGGTCAATTATCAAAATCCTGTTTCCTCTGCGAAGCTTAAAGTTCTGGATGGAACGATCTGAGTCTCCGTCGCGGACGGCGGCGGTTGCGACGGCTTCGACGTCCTGGCCTCCCCTCGGGGAGCGGAGCGCGCCGCCTCGCGCAAGCTTCGGCCAGGTGCGCTGCCTGCACGAGCAGGCCTGCCGGCGACTTGCACGGCGTTGTGCAGGGGGATGGCCGATCCGGCACGCGCCGGGCGGCTGCGCCAGGTCGAAGGGCAAATGCCGACGGACCGGGTGAAGGCACGGGTCAGCACGGAAATATCGGCATAGCCCAGCGCGAAGGCGATCTCGGTGATCGGCAGCTCGGTGTCGGAGAGCAGCCGCTTGCACATGCCGATGCGCAGCTCATTGGCCAGTTCCCGGCAGCTCGTCCTGGCCTTCGCCAGATCGCGCTGCAGGCTGCGGCCACCCACGCCGAAATGGCGCGCGATCTGGCGGGCCGAGCGCAGGGTCCCGGTGCTCAGCCCGCTTCCGAGATAGCTGCGGATCCGCGTGACCGGATCGGGAAGCTCTCGAGCGGCGGGGACCTCGGCCATGCTCGCCAGCATCCCGGGCGGGACGAGCTCCCGCCGCAGATCATCGGCCCTGACATGGATCGTCGCGACGACGGCGTTGAACCCCACCCTGCACTGGAAGAGCTGGCGATAAGGCTGCTGATCGCGCGGCGGTCGCCGGGGCAGCTCGACCATCTCGGGAGACCAGCGCAGGCCGCACAGCGCGCGAAGCACGCCGATGAGATACGCAACCACCATATCGGAGATCGCGGCTGCGCTTTCGAGATCGGGATCCAGCACGATGAAGCGGAGGGTCGTGGGATCGCCGGGCTGGATGTCGAGCGTTCCGCCGCAGCCATCCATCCAGACGCAGCCATGGAGATTGCCGAGGGCGTCCCCCAGCGTGGGAGTGCGCCACCAGGCTTGGCCGGGATCATGCAGCGAGGTTTGCGCCATCCTCTGTCCCAGCTTCAGGCCGAGATGAGGGCATTCGGCGACATCGGCGGCCGCCTGCAGGAGGGCGGAAGGGTGGAGCGTCAAATGCCGGGCGGGGGATTCCGTATATGTCCGGTCAACACTGCCTCCGCTCTGCAGCGACGAAGCAATGTCGAGACCCCTTTCAGCGAATTCATTCGCGAGTATCTCTTTGATACAGTGCTTATCGAGAGGCGCGAGACGGTTATAAAGATTTAAACTAATTTTCATTGGAAATCCCCTCCAGATTGAATTTATTAATTTAAAACGGAAGGCAAACATTGATCTAGCACAAGTCGATAACTCGCTTAAACGGCAATGAAATCGTCACTTAAATCGATCGTATAGGCTTCCTGAGGTGGGCCGAATTCAGGCGCTAAATCAGCATCATATGCCGAGATGTTGAGTCTTCGATGATAAGCATGCTGCGTCGATTCATTCCGGTTACGTGCCTCGACCGGTGAGGGGAGTCATTGCGGCGGAGGATCAAAAAATCACCTAGAATTCAGAATTCGCGGCCGCCCAATTTGAAAGGCAGTCAGACCATTCATATGGTCTTCGACGAAGGAATTGGCCTACCACATTCAATCTTGACCTGCGTCAATGTTTGTGGCCGATTGCTCGCTACGATAGCGTCACGGGTTCGATGATCTTTTTAGATAGTTCCGTGCCGAATGAATACGGGCGGAGCGAAAGCGATAGGCGGGACTGTCGATCGACTCCGTCGTTACCGCTCAGCCATCGGCTAAGCCTATGGCCCGAATACTGAATTCCGTGAAATTCAAAAGATCAGAATACTTCCGACCGGTCTCTGACAACAATATTTCTGGAGGATCGAGATGTCGAAGAAAATGGGCTGGATCCTGGCTTTGTCCTTGTCGCTTGCCGTCGCGGGTTGTGCCTCCGCGCCTACGGTCACGACGCAAACCGTCGTCGTCGCCGGGGTGGGGCCGGTCGAAATCGAGCGACTCGATGTCGAGATCGTCGATGTGAAACCGGCTGAGCGTCTTGTCGTCGTCCGCCAGGGTCGACGCATGTGGGATGTCGCGGTCCCGGAGGTATTCGGCACGCTCCAGAACATCAGCCCTGGCGACCGCGTCTCCATTCGCAGGGTCGAGGGGGCTCTCCTCGAAGTGAAGCGGGCACGAAAAGGCGCGAGGCCCGGTATCGTCTATACGGAGGCCGTGAGCGGGCCGTTCCAGAATCTGCCGGATAAATTCGTGGTGCGGACGCTGGAGGTGACGGCGCAATTCCAGGCTTTCGATCCGGCATCCAGCGTCGTCGCTTATGAAGGTCCGCTGGGTCCCCGTTCGCTCGCCGTCGTCGACCCCGTCATCAAGCAGGATCTCAGGCGGCTGCGCCGCGGTGACATGATCCGGCTGACCCTGGCGGAAGCCTTCCATTTCGAGAAATACTGACGGGGCCTTCTGCGTCCATGCCGTTCGCGATGGCGCGCGGCATGGATCGGAGGCCTGTTCGACTGGGCTGACGGCCGAGCGCCCCATCCGGCCATAGCGCCCATCGTCTGCGAACCGGAGCAAAGGCTTCCGTGCGATGGTTTCGCTCGGCACCACCAGGCACCGGTTCGCGCCATGGTGTTCCGGCCAGGCGAACGGATCGGGTCGGGTCGGGTGATGCCTCCCGGCAGACTTCATCTCTCGTCCCGCTCCGCCGAAGTCTTCAGCCGCTTCCGCTGCAGCCTATCCGGTCCCGTCTGTCGCCGATCGGGGAGAGCGATTTCCTCTGAGTCAGTCGTCCCATAGGATTTAACTAGTCGGCTCAAACATTATGTTGCTCGGTGGCAACAGCGAATTCTTAAATCGCGCAAATTGTCTAGCTATCTCGCATTCGGATTGATCGATCGCGCATCTGGCGTATGATCACTTTACGTTTGGTCGCTGATTTGGCGTTCGCCTGCGAATCCGGCCAGCGCCGCATCGGACAGCCAGGGGCCGACATCTGCGCGGCGACGGTCTGCCGGGATCGCCGCCGAGAGGCCGAGCCAAGGCCCGAGGGTCTCGAAACTCAGTGTGGGGGTTACCAATGAAGCTCGCAAAATGCCTCCTCCTCGGTTCCGCCGCCGGCTTCGCCGCGGTCGCCGGGGCACAGGCCGCCGATCTTCCCTCGCGGAAGGCCGCTCCCGTCGAATATGTCCGGGTCTGCTCGACCTATGGCGCGGGCTTCTTCTACATTCCGGGCACCGAGACCTGCCTGCGCATAGGCGGCCGTATCCGCGCCGAATATCTGGTCCAGGAGACGTTCGACGGCGTCGGCCTCGACACCGCCGACGGCTATGGTTTCCGCGCTCGTGGCCGTCTGAACATCGACGCCCGCACCGCCACCGCCTACGGCACGCTGCGCACCTTCATCCGCTTCGAGATGACCGTCTCGAACGGCTCCTATGGCCAGGGCACCAATTCGACGGGGCCGCAATTCGTCGCCGTTCGCGGTGGCGCCGGCGGCACCGCGTCGAATCTCGACAAGGGCTTCATCCAGTTCGGTCCCATCACCGCCGGTCGCGCCCAGTCCTTCTTCGACTTCTACGCGACGGTCCATAATTACGGCCCGATCCGCTCGTCGGACACGGCGGTCAATCTCCTGGCCTATACCGCCACCTTCGGCTCCGGCTTCTCGGCGACGATCTCGCTGGAAGACCGTTCGGAGCGCCAGGTCGTCGGCAACTTCGTCTCGGGCGGCCAGACCTATCCCGACATCGTCGGTTCGTTGAACCTGACGCAGGGCTGGGGCTCGGCTCAGCTGTCGGGTGCCGTGTTCGAGCGTAATGGCCAAACGGGCCAAGGTTTTCCTGGCGGCGCCTCGGACAAGACCGGTTTCGCCATCCAGGGCGGCGTCAAGATCAACCTGCCCATGCTCGCCGCCGGCGACGAGCTCTGGCTGCAGGCCGCCTATACCGAGGGTGGCATCTCCTATCTCGGCTATGGCGGCGGCAGCGGCTCGAGCTGGGGGCCGAACTCCAATGTCGGCCGTCTGGCCTTCGCCAATTCGGACGCCAATGTCGACGTCAACGGCCGCACGTCGCTGACCAAGGCCTATTCGTTGACCGCCGCCCTGCTGCACTACTGGACCCCCACGATCCGCCAGGCCGTGTATGGCTCGTATTCGGAGCTCGATTATAGCCGCGGCGTCTTCATCGGCGGCGTCGCCAATCAGGACCCGAAGGAGTTCCGCATCGGGTCGAACCTCGTCTGGTCGCCGGTCTCCGGGCTCGATATCGGCGTCGAGGTTCTCTACGCCTGGGCCGAGGTCAAGACCCGCATCCAGGCTGCCGGCCGTCCGGCCGGCGTCCTGATCAAGTCGGACGACGCTCTGTCGGCCCGCCTGCGGATCCAGCGCGACTTCTGATCGGCCACAGCCGATCACGTCGGAAAGCCCCGGGGAAACCCGGGCTTTTCCTGTTTCGCGACGGTGTCGATGGCGCCGGCGCGCTGCGTCGTCCCGCGCCGTCAGGCCGCTTCCTCCCGCAGCCATTCGTCGAAGAGGACATAGCCGACCGCGAGCGTGACCGGGCCGGTGAACAGCCCGATCATCCCGTCGACCACCAGCCCGCCGATGACCCCCACCAGGATCAGCGGCATCGGCACGTCGAGCCCCCTGGCCAGCATGAAGGGCTTGAGCAGATTGTCGCTCGCCGCGGCCAGCACGGTCCAGAGACCGAAGGCCACGGCGATGCCGGTCGGCTCGTTGAAGGCGACATAGACCACGGCCGGCAGCGCCAGCAGCACCACCGGCAGCTGCAGGATCCCGAAGACGAAGGCCAGAAGGGACAGGACGCCGGCAAAGGAAATCCCGACCATGAAGAAGCCGATCCCGAGCAGCACCGTCTGGATGAAGGCGACGCCGACAATGCCCTGGACGACGGCGCGGATGGTCGAGGCCGTCAGCTGGATGAGGCTGCGCGCCCGCGGCCTGTCGCCGGTGATCCGGGCGGCGAGGGCGCCAGCGAAACGATAGGTCTGTTCGCCATAGGCGAGCAGCACCGAGGCGAAAGCCAGCGAGATCAGCGTGGTGGCGAGCCCGCCCGCCAGGCCGCCGGCGAAGCCGCCGAGCCAATCCGCCCCCTGCCGGATCTGCGGGCGGTATTGCTGCAGCATGGCGGGCAGATCGGCCGCCGCGGCATCCCAGCGGACCCGCAGCGTGTGTCCGACCAGCGGGATCCGCTCGAGCCAGAGCGGCCGGGCCGGCATGACGAGCCCGTGCTCGTTGACATAGGCGACGACCCGCAGGGCGGTTCGCAGCAGCGAGTCGGTGACGAAGAGGATCGGCACCAGCACCAGCAGGACGCCGACGAGCCCGATGACCACGGCGGATACGGCATTGCCGAGCCTCGCCCGCCTTTTCAGCCAGAGATGCATCGGGCTCAGCATCACGGCGAGCAGCGTGGTCCAGAGCACAAGCCCGAGGAAGGGCCTCGCGATCCGGTAGCAGGCATAGGCCAGGATCGCGATCAGCGCGAGGCGCAGCGCGATATCGACGATTTTCTGGGTCGAGGGCGGTCCCGGGCTGGTGGATGCCGGCATGGGCGAGCTCCGATGGCGATGCGGGTTCCAGGCACCTCCGGCCGAGGCTGCGCGGCGGATGTCGCGCGTCGGCCTAGGTCGAGAAGGACATCATCGCGACGAGCACCGGGCCCCAGGCGGTGAGCAGGATGTTTCCCAGCGCGTAGGGCACGGTGTAGCCGAGCGCGGGATAGCTGCTCTGCGCCTCGTCCTGCACGGCGCGCAGGGCCGCGGTGATCGTGCCCGCGCCGGCGCAGGCGCCCAGCACGATCAGCGGGTTCATCTTCAGCACGTAGCGCCCGAAGAGGATGCCCAGCGTATGCGGCAGCACGGCCGAGATCAGGCCGACCGCGACGAGGCTGACGCCGCTGCTCTGCAGCCCGCTGACGAAACTCGGGCCGGCGCTGAGCCCGACGATGCCGATGAACATGCTGAGGCCCAGCGTGTCGAAGATCCAGATCGCCGGTTCCGGGATCCGGCCGAAGAACGGGTAGATGCTGCGCAGCCAGCCGAAGACCAGCCCCATGATCAGCGCGCCGCCGCTCGCCGTGAGGGTCAGCGGTACGCCCCAGACGACCACCGAGAGCAGCCCGACGAGCCCGCCGAGAACGATGCCGGTGCCGACGAAGATCATGTCGGTGGCGGCCGTCGGACGGTCGGGATAGCCGATCTCCTGCGCGGCGCGCTCGACATCGGCGACCGTTCCGATCAGCCGCATGACGTCGCCGCGATCGATGACCGTGTCGGGTGCGACCGGCACCTCCAGCCCCGAGCGGAGCAGCTTGGCGAGAAAGACCCCGCGCGCGATACTGCTGCCGCTGAGCTCCTCCATCCGCTTGCCCGCGATCGAGCGGTTGGTGACGATCACGTCGAGCGCCTCCACCGGCATGTCGAGCAGCGCGATGTCGCTGACCTCGGGGCCGATCACGTCGCCGCGCAGCGCATGGGCCTGGTGGCGGGCGATGACGGCGACGATGTCCCCCTCCCGGATCACCAGATCGGGCCTGGGCTCGAGCAGCGCGTCGTTCTGGCGGACGCGCACCACGAAGGCCCTCGTCTCGCGCGGCAAGGCTTCCAACTCGCCGATGCTGCGGTTGAAGAAGGCGGGGTTGGTGACGCGATAGGCGCGGACATCGAAGGGGCGCGCCGCCGAAAGCTGACCCTGCCCGAGACCCTCGCCTTCCGCGAAGCGGGAGCGGATCTTGGCGGCCTCGTCGCGAAGATTGGTGCGCATCAGCTTCGGGCCGATGGTCGGGATGTACCAGACCAGCACGGCCGTACCGACGAGATAGGTCACCGCATAGGCAACCGGGATGTTGTTGATCAGCGCCGTCTTGTCCGCGGCCGGAAGCTCGAGCCGGTTGATCGCATCGGCGGCGGTGCCGATCACGGTCGATTCCGAGAAGGCGCCGGCGAGCAGCCCCGCGGCCGTGCCGATGTCGTATCCCAGCAGCTTCGACATGGCGAAGGCGGTGAGCAGGCAGGATGTGCAGATCAGCACCGTCAGCGCGAGCTGCGGCAGGGCGTCCTTCTTGAGGCCGCGGAAGAATTGGGGTCCGACCTTGTAGCCGGTCGTGAACAGGAAGAGGTCGAAGAAGATCGTCTTGACCAGAGCCGGGACCTTGATGTCGAGCTGCCCGATCAGCACGCCCGCGAGCAGCGAGCCGACGACGATGCCCAGGCTGAAGCTGCCGAATTTCACGCGTCCGATCAGGAAGCCGACCGCGATCGTCAGGAAGATCGCCAGCTCCGGATTCTGCCGCAGCGCAGAAACGAAGTAGTCCATGTGCAGCTCCCCCGGCCTTGAAGAAAAAGGGGGCGGCGAAGCGATTGCCGCTGCGCCGCCCTGATCGTCGTTGGAGGAGCTCAGCTGCCCAGGATCATCGCGAAATAGCCGAACACCGTCAGCAGCACGCCCGACACCGCATAGGCGACGGGGAAGCCGATCCAGGGGACGTTGCTCTGGATCTCGACGGCGGCCTCCCGGCAGGGTCCGGAATGGCTGCGGGCGCCGGCGACGCCGCCCATCAGCACGGCCGGGTTCATCTTGAAGACATGGTAGCCGATCGCCCAGACGATGACGGGCGGCACCGAGCAGGCGATGAAGCCGACCAGGAAGATCTTCACCGCCAGCAGGCCGGTCAGCTGCGTCAGCAGCGAATTGCCGGCGTTGATGCCGACGATCGCGACGAAGACGACGAGCCCGAGATCCTCCAGCACGTTGCGCGCGGCATTCGGCGTATTGCCGAAGAAGCGCAGCCGCGACGACAGCGAGGAGATGATCACGCCCGAGACCAGGAGGCCGCCGGCATTGCCGAGGCCGATCGAGGCGCCGAAGGCCGGGAACTGGATGGCGCCGATCAGGAAGCCCAGCACCATGCCGATCGACAGCGTCAGCAGATCGGTCGCCGTGCTCGGCCGCACCACCCGGCCGAACAGCGCGCCGACGCGGCTGACGGCGTCCTTGAGCCCGACCAGCGTCAGCACGTCCATGCGCTGCAGGACTGTGTCGGTGCCGATCGGCAAGGTGACGCCACCGCGTTCCAGCTTCACCAGCTGGATCTGGTTGACGTCCGGCAAAGCGCGCAGCTCGCGATGGGTCAGCTTGAGCATGTCGCGGTTGGTGACCAGGATCTCGGCCTGGTCGAGCGGGATGTCGAGCGCCTGCCGGTCGGAGACTTCAGGCCCGATCAGGCCCATCTTCTCCGTCATGGTCTCGCGGCGGCCGCCCAGTGCGACGACATCGCCGAGCTGCAGAACGAGATCATCCGAGACGCCGAGCTTGTCGCCCTTACGCACCACGTTGACCACCCGGTATTCCGGGTTGGCGCGCAGCAGGGCGCCGATCGGCTTGCCGTCCCATTCGCTGTTCTCGAGCCGATAGGCCCGGACGCCACCCGGAGACCAGGCCGAGAGCGCGGGCGCATCGCCGCTGGCGACGCCGTGCTTGACCTCATAGTCGCGCGCGGCGGCCCGGGCGTCGACGCCCCACCAGGTCGGCAGATATTTGGTGATCAGGATGATGCCGACGGTGCCCCAGATATAGGTGATGCCGTAGGAGAGGGCGATCATCGAGGAGACCTGCTCCGGCGTCGTCCCCGGAGGCAGCGCGACCACCCCGGCATTCACGGCTTCTTCGGCCGAGCCGATCGCCGCCGACATGGTCTGCGAGCCGGCGAGGATGCCGCCTGCCGCGCCGGGCGGCAGATCGAGCAATTGCGCGCCCACCACCACCAGAGCGAGACCGATGACGCAGCTGACCACCGCCAGCCCGGTGAAGCGCAAACCGTCGCCGCCGAGGCTGTTGACGAAGGAGGGGCCGACGCGCAGGCCGACGCCATACATGAAGAGGTAGTAGAACATCGATTTGGTGAAGTTGTTCAGCTCGAGCTTGACCCCGTAGACCGAGGCCCAGACCGACAGGCCGCAGCCCACGATGATCGCCGCCGCGACCATGCCCAGGCCGTAGCCGGCGATGCTCTGGCGCCCGATCCAGATCGCCAGTCCGACGGTCAGGAACAGCAGGATGAAGGGGTTCGCACCCAGATAGTTGAAAAAGCCGGCCATCATCATCGTTCCCCTGCCACGCTCAGTTCGTCTTGCGATCGAGGACTTCGGGGCGCAGGAGCTTGAGCCCCTTGGCGGCCTCGTAGCCGTGGATCTCCTTCACATCGAGCTTGCGCATGAAGTCGATGGTCTCGCGGGTGAGCACCTGGCCCGGCACCATGATCGGGAAGCCCGGCGGGTAGGGGATCACGAAATTGGCCGAGACCAGATCCGGCCCCTGTTCCAGGCGCTTGTCGATCGCCGCGCCGGCGAGCGGCACATATTCGCATTCGTCCTCGACATAGGCGCCGTAGAAGGCGCTGCGCATGTCGCCTTCGGGCGTCTTCTTGCCGGCATCCTTGCGGAAGGCGCGGTGGAAATGGCTGAAGTTCGGCAGGTCCGGAACATCGTCCATCAGCGATTTGACGCGCGCCTTGAAGGCCTGCTGCACGGCCTCTCCGCCGCCGGCGAGCTCGTCCTCGATCCCGCGCGAGATCTCGACCAGCACCCGGATGAGATGCGCGATGTCGCTGCGCGTATTGTTGATGTTCGACTGCAGCAGCACCGAGTTGCGCGATGTCTTGTTGAGCTGGATCTGGTACTTGTTCGCCAGCAGCCCCTTGAACTGGGTCCCGTCGAAGCCGGCGGTGCCGCAGACCAGGGTCATGCGGGTCGGATCGAGATAGAACTCGTCCTCGCGCATCGCCTTGACGATGTCGCCCCAGCTCACGCCGGGCTGGAGGAAATCGACGAAGCCGGATTTGCGGTATTCGGCCGGGATCAGATCGTCGGCACCGAGCACCCTGAAATATTTCGAGATCAGCGGATGCTGGTTGATGGCGATGCGGATCTTCAGCGCGATCGAGATCGCGTTCATCACCAGCCCGTAGCCCTCGAGCTCCATCTGGCGGCGCGCGACGTCGAGGCTGGCGATCAGCTGCTGGTTGGGGCTGGTCGAGGCATGGGTGAAGACCGCCTCGTGGAACTGGCTCTCGACATGGGCGAAGTCGACGTCGTTGACCAGTACCATCGAGCCCTGCCGGATCGCCGACATGGATTTATGGGTCGAGTTGGTCTGGTAGACGCGCAGGCGGATCTTGCGCGGATCGGGGATCAGCCGGGTCTGCAGCAGCGTGGCATCGGACGGCTTCTTGCCGAGCTCGGCCTGCTGCTTCTCATAGGCTTCCAGCGATTCCGGCTGGCGCATCCAGTCCTTGATCGCGGCGGCGGCGCCCATGGCGGTGCGCGGCCGCAGGAATGGCGACCAATGCGCGAAGCCGGACCAGGCCTCGTCCCAGAGGAAGATCAGGTCGGGCTTGAGCGCCAGGCACTCCTCCATCACCCGGCGGGTGTTGTACATGTGCCCGTCGAAGGTGCAGTTGGTGAGGTCCAGCAGGCGCAGCCGGTCGAGCCGGCCCTCGGCCCGCAGCTCCAGCATCACCTTCTTGATCGCGCTGAGCGGCACGGCGCCGTACATCGAATAGCGCGTCAGCGGGAAGGCCTCGACATAGATCGGCTGACCACCGCTCAGCACCATCCCGTAATGATGGGATTTGTGACAGTTGCGGTCGATGATCGCGACGTCGCCCGGCTTCATCAGGGCCTGCACCACCATCTTGTTGCTGGTCGAGGTGCCGTTGGTGACGAAGAACACCTTGTCGGCGCCGAAGGCGCGCGCTGCATATTCCTGGGCCTTCTTGATGTTGCCGGTCGGCTCCAGCAGGCTGTCGAGCCCCCCCGTGGTCGCGCTGCTCTCGGCGAGAAACAGGTTGATCCCGTAGAATTCGCCCATGTCCCTGATCCATTCGGATCTGAACACGGATTTGCCGCGGGCGATCGGCAGCGCATGGAAGGTGCCGATCGGGCGTTGCGCATAGCGCTTGAGATTGTCGAAGAACGGCGTCTCGAACCGGGCGGCGATGCCTTCCAGGATCGAGAGGTGCAGTTCGAGCGGCTCCTCGATCGCGTAGAAGATGCGGCGGACGCAATCCGCCTTGGGGTCGCCGGCGAGCTTCTCGACCGCACGGTCGGACAGGATGTAGACGTCGAGCTCGGGGCGCACGCTCTTGAGAATGCGCGCGAGATCGACGCCCGAGGCTTCCGAGCCGGTATAGTTCAGGATCGGGTCCAGCACCGAGCGCAGAACCGGCGCATCATGGCGCGAGCGGTAGGGCATGTCGTCGGCCGTCACCACCGCCGCGATGCGCGGATTGACGAGGGCGGCGCAGACCGCGTCCTCGAGCGAAGCGACGAACACCGTGTCGTAGATGAACTGGTCCTCGCCACGGCGCAGCCGCCGGATCTCCTCGCTCATCGCCGGCCAGCGCGAGGGTGGCTGGAGCGTCACGAACAGGGTCTCGAAGGAGGGGCGGCGATGGTCGCCTTGCCCCATCCCGCTCGGCAGGATGTCCGGCAACTCGTCGCCCGCCCCGGCCATGCCCTGCGCCAGCGTGTCGGCATTGTCGCGGTTGGCGAGGATCGCATCCGAGATCTGCCGGACCATCGCCGCCGTGCCCGCCGCATCGTCGGCGTCGAGACGCTGGTCGAGCATCCGCATCACCCGCGAGCCGGGGAAAGCATGAAACTCCTCGATCAGGGCGACATCGGCCAAGGCGGCCTTGACGTCGGCGCGACTGGCGTTGCCGGCGTGCCATCCTTGCGCTGCGGCATGCACGAGGCGCCAGCTATCGGCGCGCGCGGAATGCATCAGGAAAAAGGCGTCGATACGGGTTCCGGCTGCATTGATCATGAATTTCACCCTCAACGTGTTGTCGTTACAACTTCACAGAAGCGAAAATCACATCCTTGATGTGAGTCAATCATTCGGTAATACTATGGTCTATGTCTTTATTTTAGAAATATGCTGATCGGTTATTGTAGTTTATGTCCGTCGCGAGCCGTCGACCGGCCTCGTCTCCCCATGTGTCCGGGAGAGGCGCATCCAGCGTGCTCCTGGCGCAGAGTCAGCCGCGGGTTCTCCTGCCTCCGTGAAGGTCAGTTCTGCCTGTCTCGCCCGCAGCACGAGATGCGGGCTTGGGCGGACGCTATCACCGGCTAACGAGTTCTGACTTGACCGAATGCGACTCCCCGCATCGCACGCAATTCGCCGATCGAGGCCCGCCGGACATCGCTGGCTTTGGGTGCTGAGCCGTCGCAAAGCTGGTCCGGCCGCGCCGGCGACATCGCCACCGGAGAGGCTCCGTTGCGTCGGCTCGCGTCGATGACGCATGCTGCCGGCTTCGGCCCCTTCGCCAGAGAGAGCGCCATGCGGCTATTGTCGAATATCCACCGCCTGTTCGCCGGCCTGCGCCATGCCGGCCGGCAGCCCGAGGTCCAGGGCGCGGCCTCGCTCGCCCTCGCGCTGATCGCCGTCGCGACGGTGTTCTACTGGCTGGTCGAGGGCTGGTCGCTGCTCGATGCCGCCTATTTCTCCGTGGTGACGATCGCTACCGTCGGCTACGGCGATTTCGCGCCGGTGACGGCTCTGGGCAAGATCTTCACGATGGGCTTCATCTTTTCGGGGATCGGCATCTTCGTCGCGGCCGTCTCGGCGGTGGCGCAGGCGGTCCTGCGGGCGCAAGAGCCGCCGCCGCCATAGGTCTCCGTGACGAAGAGCTCGGCTTGATCCATCGCATTGTGACGCGATCCTCCGGCATGCAGCAGTTCAGGCCGCGCGACATGTGCGGCGAGGCAGGGGGCTGGAATGGGCGCCATCGGGCAGGGCTTGCGACGGTCCCCGATTTTGGGGCTGCTGATCTTCGTTCCGCTCACCATCCTGGGTGAGAGGATCTGGCCGGAGAAACATACGCTTCTCTTCCTGTTCTCGGTCCTGGCGGTGGTCCCGCTGGCCGCTCTCCTCAGCCATGCGACGGAATCGGTGGCCGCGCGGACGGGCGATGCTATCGGCGGGCTGCTGAACGCGACGCTCGGCAATCTGACGGAGCTGGTGATCGCGCTCACCGCGCTGCAGGCCGGGCAATATCTCCTGGTCAAGGCCTCGATCGCCGGTGCGATCGTCACCAACACGCTGTTCATGCTCGGCGGTTCCTTCCTGATCGGCGGGCTGCGGCATCACGAACAGCGCTTCAACCAGGCCTCGGCGCGGATGCAGGCCAGCCTGCTCTTCCTCGCCACGGTCGCGCTGCTGATGCCGGCGCTGGTCGCCGGAGCCGAAGGGCGCAGCGCGATGCTGCAGCCGCTCAGCCTCGGCCTGGCCCTGCTGCTGATCTCCGCCTACGGGCTGTCGATGCTGTTCTCGCTGAAGACGCATAAGGCGGTCTTCGCCGCCGCCGGGCCTGAGGAGGCGCATGCACCGGGGGAGCATTGGCCGCTCAGGCCCGCGCTGATCGTGCTCGCGGTGGTGACGGTCCTGGTGGCGCTGGTCAGCGAGGTCTTCGTCGCCTCGGTGCAGCAGGCCTCGGACGTGCTCGGCCTGTCTCCGGCCTTCGTCGGCTTCGTCCTGGTGGCGCTGGTCGGCTCCGCCGCCGAGGTCGCGACCGCGTTTTCGGCGGCCGCCAAGGACCGGCTCGATCTCAGCGTCGGCATCGCGCTCGGCAGCGCCGCCCAGATCGCCCTGTTCGTCGCGCCGCTTTTGGTGCTGCTCAGCTATGTCATCGGCCCCGCGCCGATGAGCCTGGAGTTCTGGCCCGGCGCGATCGCGATGATGCTGCTGGCGACGCTGGCGGCCACCATGCTGACCAGCGGCGGCCGCTCGGCCTGGTTCGTCGGGGTGATGATCCTGATGGTCTATGCCATCTTCGCGATGACCCTGTTCATGCTGCCGCCGAAGCCGTGAGCCCGGCGCACGGGATCGCCTCTCAGGGATCGCCCGGGGCGCGGCGCTCCAGGGAAATCAGATGGGGGATTGCGCTGATGCACCAGGCCACGGTGACGCCCAGCGCCGTCTCGAGAAGCCGGTCGAAGGCATAGGCCCAGGGCTCGCCGCGATGATCGATCAGGATCAGGCCGCAGATATAGCCTGCGACCTTCGCGCCCTCGCTCAGCCGCAGCAGCTGGCAGGCGAGCATCGCGGCCAGCACGCCGATGCCGAGCGAGGCCAGGCCCGGGCCGAGCGTCTGGCTCAGCGCCGCCCCGGTGAACGCGCCGGCGAAGGTGGCGCCGAGGCGGGTCAGCCCCAGCCGCCGCGACAGGAGCGGCGACATGTCCGTGACGATGACGGCCGCGATGAAGGCGTAGAGCGGATGGGTGAGGCGCAGCAGATCCGCCAGCGCATAGGCCAGCACCGCCGATACCGCCACGCGTATACCGAGCTGTAGCCCCGCCAATGTCGCTCGATCCTGCACGGTGCCTCGCGGCTGAACGCTGGGGTCGGATCGGCAGGATGCGAGGGGCGTCCGTCCCCGGCACGGGGCTCACTGTCCCGGACGGTGCGGAGGGGTGTCAAGCCGGCTATGCGGTTGCCGCCGCGGAGCCTGCGGGGTGGCGGCGTGGCCGCCGATCCGGGAGTCGCATTCTGTCAAGCCGGTGGCCGAGAGCCGGTGCTAGCCTTTCGTCCCCGTTCCAATCCCGCTCGGCGGATCCGGACGTGCAGGCCGAGGTGAAACCGGCCGTGAGCAGAGGAGAGGCGACCCGTGACCATCCGTTCAGCCCTGGCCGCCTTGAGCCTGCTGGCGGCGGCTTCGCTGCCGTCGGCAGCATCCGCCCAGACGCTCAGTTTCGCCGAGGCCTATGACCGCATCGCCAAATCCTGCGGTTCCGACATCGAGCGCTATTGCGCCAATGCCGCGCTCGGCGGCGGTGCCGTCAAGGCCTGCCTCGACCGCAACGCCGCCAAGCTGTCGGCGGGATGCAAATCGGCCGCCGCCGAGACCTTCCAGTCGCTTCGCAAACGGGCCGATGCACAGGCCGCCGCCGTCAAGATCTGCGAACGCGACATCGGCCGGTTCTGCAGCGGCGTGCAGCGCCATGACGGCCACATCCTGCAATGCCTGCTCACCTCCTCGAAGGTCGTCAGCAACCCCTGCAAGCAGGTCATCGTCGATGCCGGCTGGAACTGACAGGACAATGCCCATCATGAAACCGGTTGCCCTCGTCTTCTCCGCGGCGCTCGCTTTGACCGCCGCATCCGCCACCGTCCACGCCCAGGCGAGGCTGAACGACGCGCAGCTGATCGAGACGCTGAACGTCCTCGACCAGTCGAAATCGATCGACGTGGCGGCGCTGCGCCGCCAGGCGGTCGACAGCGTCGCGGCCAATCGCGGCCCCGACGCCTCGCTGCGCGAGCCGCTCTCGCAGGAGCTCGACAATCTGACGCAGTTCACGGTCGAGATCCTGTTCCGGACGGGATCGGCGGTGATCCGCCCCGCCTCCTTCCGCACGGTCGGCGTGATCGCCGATTCCCTGCTTCACCCGACCTTGCGCGAGTATAAATTCCTGATCGTCGGCCATACCGACGCGGTCGGGGACCGGAAATCCAACCTCACCCTGAGCCAGAAGCGGGCCGACGCCGTGCGGGCGGCCCTCGTCTCCACCTTCGGCATCGCCCCCTCCCGGATCGTCTCGGTCGGGCTGGGCGAGGAGCAGCTGCAGGATCGCAAGCATCCGGATGCCGCCGTCAATCGCCGCGTTCAGATCGTCAATATCGGCCGCTTCCGATGACCGCCTGAAAGCCGGGCCGTGCCTGGCTGACGGCGCGGCCCGCCCCATCTCCCGCCACCGGTGGAGAGGCCCCATGTATCTTCGCTTCGCGCTGGCCTGTGTCGTTTCGGGTGGGCTGAGTTCTCCGCTGCGGGCGCAAACCGCACCACCGCCACGCCCGCAGCCGCCGGCGGTCGCGCAGATCGCGGAGGACGAGCAGCTCCTGCCGGCCGCGCAACTCGACGCGCTGACCGCGCCGATCGCACTCTATCCCGACACGCTGCTGGCGCAGGTGCTGATGGCGTCGACCTATCCGCTCGAGGTCATCCAGGCCGATCGCTGGCTCGCCGCCAATGGTTCGCTCAAGGGTGACGCCCTGCAGGCGGCGGCCGAGGCGCAGCCCTGGGACGCCAGCGTCAAGGCGCTCGTGGCCACGCCCGCGGTGCTCGAGATGATGAGCAAGAACCTCGACTGGATGCGCCTGCTCGGCGACGCGGTCCTCGCGCAGCAGCCGGATCTGATGGACAGCGTCCAGAGGATGAGGACCCGGGCCTATTCGGCGAAAACCCTGTCATCGGGCCCGCAGCAGACGGTTTCGCTGCGGGAAGAGAGTGGCAAGCAGGCGATCGTGATCGAGCCGGCCCAGCCGGAGACGATCCATGTGCCCTATTACGATCCGGCGGTCGTCTACGGCTCCTGGCCCAGCCCCGATTACCCGCCCTACAGCTTCCCGACGGCAGGCTATGTCGCAGCCGGCGCCCTCGCCACCGGGCTCGTCTTCAGCGCGGGCTACGCGCTCGGGCGCTGGAACAACAGCTCCTATTGGGGCGGGAACGTCAGCTGGAACAACAGGACCATAAACATCGACCGCGACCGCGCGACGCAATGGCAGCACAACCCTCAGCATCGCCACGGCGTCCAATATCGCAACAATGCCGTGCGGCAGACCTATGGCGACGCCAATCTGCGCGCGGGCCGCGACGGCAGGATGGATTTCCGCGGGCGCAGCGGCGAGCAGGTGCTGCAGCCGCGCGGCGAGATCGGCAGCGGGGCCGCTGCCGGAGCCCGTGCGGAGCAGCGGCCGGCCGAGCGCCCGGACCGGGCCGACCGGCCGGACCGGGCCGACCGGCCCGACCGTGCGCCTGGCGAGCGGGCCGGCGCGGCCGGCCGGCCCGAGCAGCGACCCGCGAACCGTCCCGGCGCGGCCGACAGGCCGGATCGTCCCGGTGGCGACCGGGCGAGGCCGGGCGCGGATGCAGGCCGCGGCTCCGGCGCGCGAACGGCGAGCGCCGGCGGTGGTCGTCCCGCCCCGAACCGCGACAGCGCCTTCGGCAATGTGCAATCCGGGCGTGCCGCCAGTCTGCAGTCGCAGCGCGGCCATGCCAGCATGGGCGGCGGCATCGGCGGCGGCGGTCGCTCGAGGCCGCAGGGCGGCGCGGCACCTCGCGGCGGCGGGGGCGGCCGGGTCGGGGCCGGAGGTGGCGGCGGGCGCGGCGGCGGTGGCGGCGGGCGCCGCTCCGATATCCGCCTGAAGCACGACATCCTCCTGCTCGGCCATCTCGAGGACGGGCTCGGCTTCTATCGCTTCTCCTATGCCGGTTCGCCCGGCTCCTATGTCGGCGTGATGGCCCAGGAGGTAAGGCAGGTCGCGCCGTCCGCGGTCAGCCGCGGCGCGGACGGCTATCTCCGGGTCGATTACCGCCGGATTGGCCTCGAATTCCAGAGTTTCGCGGCATGGCAGGCGCGCGGCGCGCAGGTGCCCGCGCGCCAATGGCACTGACGGGGGAGGAGCGGCGATGATGCCAGCCTGGCGGAGCCTGCGGGGCTTTTCGACCCTGATCTGCGGCAGCATGGCCGCCCTGATCGCCATGGCGGCGCCGAGCCATGCGCAGACGCTGTTCACCTCGCCATCCGAGGCCAGCGCCGCTCTGGTTGAAGCCGCGCGCCGGGACGATATGACGCGGCTGCGGCGGATCATGGGCGTGGCGGGCCGCCAGATCCTGTCCTCGGGCGATCCCGTCGCCGACAGGGCCGATCGCCTCCGCTTCGTCGCGGCCTATGACAGCCGGCACGCGCTCAGCCAGAAGGGCGACAAGGCGACGCTGCTGGTGGGGGAGGCGGAGTATCCTTTCCCGATCCCGCTCGCCCGCACCGGCGGGGGCTGGCGCTTCGATGCGGCCGCCGGCCGCGAGGAGGTGCTGGCGCGGCGGATCGGCCGCAACGAGCTCGCGGCGATCCAGGCCAGCCTCGCCATCGTGGACGCCCAGCAGGATTATGCCGCCAAGGACCGCACCGGGCAGGGTCGCGGCGTCTATGCGCAAAGGATCGTCAGCCGCGCCGGCAGCAAGGACGGCCTTTACTGGCCGGCAGTGAGCGGCGAGGAGCCGAGCCCGCTCGGCGCGCTCGCGGCACAGGCCGCCGCCGAGGGCTACCAAGCGGGCGGCACCGGCCAGCCCTTCCATGGCTATCTCTACAAGATCCTGAGCCGGCAGGGGCAGGCGGCGCCGGGCGGCTCCCTGGATTATGTCGCAGGCGGACAGATGATCGGCGGCTTCGCGCTCCTGGCCTACCCCGCGGAATATGGCCGCTCGGGCATCATGAGCTTCATCGTCAACCATCTCGGCACGGTCTACCAGAAGGATCTCGGCGCCGAGACGGCCCGCGCCGCAGCCCGGATGCGCCAGTTCAACCCGGAGAAGGGCTGGGAGAAGGTGGAGAACCCGAACCCCGGCTAGGGTCTGCCGGCGGGTTCGGCATGGCCGAGCCGCCAGGCCGGCGCGCGCGAGCCGGGTGTAGCCGGTGACCGGGCCGGATTACGGCGCCTTCAGCGTCTCGGCGGTGCAGCGCTGATATTCCGTGGCCAGACCGCCTTCGCCCGCCGAGAAACGCGCCAGCCTGTCGGGGCCGCGCATCGCCACGAAGGCATGGGCCCGATCGACCGCGATCGACGTGGCACAGCTCATCTGCAGGGCCTGCCGATCGCCGCGGCGCTCGACCCGGATCAGCTCGCAGCTCGCCATTGGCGTGGTGATCCGCTTGCCCCTGATGATGAAGGCCGATGTGAACGCATTGGCCGGCCGCTTGAAGGCCAGGACCCCCCGCGTGGCGACGAAGACATCCGCGCAGCTCGATCCGTCTTCCAGCCAGGCGCCCTCGAACTCCTTGGCCTGCCCCAATGCCGCCTGCACAGGCGCGGCGATCAGGAGCAGGCTGAGCAGACAGGTCCGATACTTCAGCGCAGTCATCCCCGATCCCCCATTTGATCGCGATAGTCTTCACGAACCAACGTCACGCCATCTGACGTCACGAAAGCGACGCCGCAGACTGAAGCGCCTTACGTCAGGCCGAGACAGGTTAGCTTCGTCCTGCGCGTTTACAACCGGTTCTTCGGGATGAGGCGGCCGCCGACCATCCGGCGGCGATCCAGCCGAGCCGGAAGCTGATCCGCGCACCTGAAGGCCTGGCGACGGCGCCGGAACGAGACGCGTGCAGGGACGTTGCTGCGCCATGGCCCTATCGCACCCCCGCAACGGACAGCTCATCGCGTTTCTCGCCCGCCTCGGTTACGCGGCGCGGGGGCTGGTCTATATTCTCGTCGGATGGTTCGCCGGTCTCGCGGCGCTGGGACGCGCCGCCCGCGCGCCCGATAGCGAGACGGCGCTCTCGACGATATTGACCAAGCCATTCGGCGCGGTGCTGCTCGGCGTCGTGGCGGCGGGGCTCGTCTTCTTCGCGATCTGGCGCGTCGCCCAATCCGTCTTCGACGCCGATCATCTCGGCACGGACGTCAAGGGACTGGCACGGCGTTTCGGCTTCGGGGTCGGCGCGGTGATCAACGCCGGCCTCGCCTCCTCGGCCGTGCAGATGGTCATGCGGACCTCGTCCGCCGGGGGTGGAGACAGCACGGCCCGCGACTGGACGGCCTATATCCTCTCCTTCCCCTTCGGCCAGATCCTGGTCGGCATCGTCGGCCTCGCGGTGATCGGCGCCGGGATCGCGAATGCATGGAAGGGCTATAAGGGTCGCGTCACCCGGCATGTCACGGCCGAGGGCCGGGCCGAACCCTGGCTGGTCACTCTCGGGCGGGCCGGCTACCTCGCCCGCGGGCTGGTCTTCATGATCATCGGCGGCTTCTTCGTCAGCGCCGCCTATCAGGCCAGCGCCAGCGAGGTCCAGGGGCTTTCGGGCGCGCTCCGGACCCTACAGGAGCAGCCCTATGGCTGGGCGCTGCTGCTGGTGACGGCGCTCGGGCTGTTCGCCTTCGGAACCTTCCAGATCGCCCTCGCGCGCTACCGCCGGATCGACCCGCCGCAGGTCGCGGCCGCGATCTGAGCTCTGGGAAGCAGCCTGTCGCGGGCGGGGAGGGCGCAGATGATCGCGAGGCTGCACGCGGATGCTGCAACCGCCGAGAGGCAGTTCGACGCCGATCTTCGAAAAAAAGCTGTCGCCCCGAAGGGGAAAATGGCGCGCCCGAAAGGAGGGGAATTTGAATCCTTCAGAATGAGCTTCAGGGCGTCGAAATGCTGACATATGCGGGTTTATAGACTCTGTCTAGCCATGTGTCTAAGGTGCTCTGACTGAAAAGGGCGTCTACCGACATGCAGCGTGATCTCATCTACCAGAGGAACGGCATCTGGACCGTCAAACTTCAATACACGGACGACTGGCTGATCGAGCAGTATGGACGGAAGCGGGAGATCAGCCTGCGGACGCGCAACAAGGCCGAAGCGCAGATGCTGGCGATCCCCTACGTGGTCGAGCATCGTCGCCGCCTTCTTGCCGCCGAGCAGCGCCGCAAGCGGAAAGCGACCCTTGTCAACTCCGGGTTCCTTTACCCGATCGGCCGCACCGTGCTCCCCGATGGACGCACTGTCATGGCTGACGAGCACATTGCGTGGATCAAGGACCTGGACGGCTCGATGCGCGAAGTCCGCAACGGGGTTAGTCTGGTTTCTAGCTACGAGCCGGACGCCGATGCAGGTCCCCCGCTTCCCGGCATCGGGTCCCCCGACATGGCGCACTTCGTCGCCGCCGCGCCCAAGCCTGCGAAGAAGATCGATCCTGATCAGGTGATCTTCGACGATTGGGTCAAGGAGCGGAAGCCTGAAAAATACATCTTCAACGAAGCCATTAAGGCGTTCGCGCTCTTCAAGACCGTCAATGACAACATGTTCTTCCAAGACGCCTACCGTCCCGACGCGATGAAGCTCGTGGCGGCGCTGCAAGGGCAGGGGGTGAAGAACGCGACGATCAACAAGCACCTGAGCCACATGAAGTCGATGTGCGGCATCGCCGTCTTAAACGGGAAACTGAAGCACAACCCTTTCGCGCGCGTCGCGCTTGATCCGAAGGAAGACGCTCTCGTGCGCGATCCCTTCTCGGAAGAGCAGATGTCTCTGGTGCGCGCCAATTTGCACCACTTTGATCCTGAAGTGGCCAAGCTGTGGACGCTGCTCGCGACGACGGGAATGCGCCTTTCCGAGCCTTGGGACATCCAGCGGGAGCACCTTGAACGCGGCATCAGGAAGGTCAGGGTCGGCACGAAAACCGAAAGCAGCGATCGGTGGATACCGCTCCCGCAAGACTTTCTGGAGCGCTATCCCGAGAAGATCGACGGACCCCTGTTCACGAAGTCCAGCAGGACCATGGGCAAGGACCTGCTCAAGGCGTTCCGCGCGCTCGGCCTCAAAGACAAGAAGCTGGTGAACCACTCACTTCGTCACCGCGCCAAGGATCGGCTCAGGGCCGAGGAATGTCCCGAGGACATTCAGGAATGGATTTGCGGGCATGAGGAGATCACGGCTGCCGATGGATACGGAAAAGGGCCGCCGATGACCGTCCTCAAACCTTGGATTGATTTGATCGGATACTGACAAGATTTCGTTCAGCCAAATTCGTTGAACGAAACACCACGACAACCGTGCCAACCGTATCAAGAGTGTCAACAGTGTCAGAAACAAGCATCTTGACTAATCAATATTTCCGGTCACCCTAAAACGACAACCCCCCCCGCCCGCGAAGCCGAGGGGTTGTTGGTTGGATTGCTCGTGGTCTGACAGCCCGATCCAATCACAATTTGCGCTGATGTCAACCTGCACTTTGCGGGGTGGCGAAGCTTTGCCGGAGATCGGGATGAACCTCACCGTCGAGACCATCGAAGCGCTGCGCCAAGGGCCTGCCCAGCGACGCCATCCTGGACGCCCTCCAGGCGGCAATTAAGGCCCGTATCGAGAACCAGCGGGCCAAGGACCGGGAACGCCAGCGACGCAGCAGGCGGCTCGCAGGCCCCGCCGTACCGCTGTTTCGGAGGCCGGTCACAGTGACGCCCGTGACCCTTCCCCTGACAAAAAAGAAGGTCCCCCTGCACCCCCTAAGAAAAAAACAAACCCTATCCATGCGAAGCCTCCTTCGTCGGCTTCTGCGACGGCTGAGGCGGCGGAAGGCTCAAGGTTGCCTGACGAGTGGTCGCCGACCCAGGATCACATCCATCAGGTCGAGATGGCCTGCGACCGTCTCCTCGATCCTGAAATCCGAAAGGAGTTCCAATTCGACCCTGACGCACACAACACGCTGCCAATGAGCATTTCCATCTTCGCGTCGTCGTTCGTCGAAGAGCAGGCTCGTCGGATGCTCGATTGGGCGATCACCTGGAGGCGCACCCACCGGAATTGGGATGGGCGCTTCTCCGAGTGGTTGCGGATCGAGATCGCCAAGCAATCGCGGGGGAAGCGGTCGCTCAGTACGGTCATGGACGACGTTTTCGGACCCACTACCCAAACGCTCGACAATTCGGTCTGGCGTCAGATGAACGCGATCAGGAGGACGGAGCGGCGTGCGACCGCCTGACGCAGGCAGATTTCAATTTTGACTTCCCGGCACCATGAAACGGGGGGTCCATGACCAAGCAAACGCCGATGCAGCGTCCAATGACGCAGCGCATCTCGAAGGACACCAGGACTGAAGGCAGGCGCACGAAGGCCAAACTGAGCCTTACGCTGAAATAATATCGACAGCAGGGTTGTGTATAAATATTATTAGAAGATCAAGACATAGACATCCAGGGCAGCGACGTAAGTCGTTCTGAAGGGCTGACCCGGCCCAGGCTGCGAAAAGCGGAGTTCTACCGTTGACTAGGGCAAGGCGTAGGATGCGCCACCGAGACCTGAAGGGGCGCTCGGTTAGTAGGTGACTGCGGTCATCTACAGATAGTCACTCCTTCACGACGGCTCTGTGTCAAAATTCACAACCGTCACTCTTCCATGCGTCAACTTGAACCGGCGTCTGGACGGAGGCCACCGCACGGTGACCTGCTGGGTGCTTGCACCGGAGAAGCGCAGCAAAATCATGGGATGCAGGCAGCACCATGATCATCTGGGACGATGTAGGTTGCGGGTTCAGTGTTGACACTCATGTGAGACCAACAACTCTCTCCCCCGCTCTCTTCTCAATAGTGTCTGAACTCCGATGTGTTTTCAGACCGGGAAGGGAGCGGGGGAATAGAAGTATGTCTCGATCTATGTGAGCCCGTGCGGGCGGCAAAGCCGCTGGTCCCGAAAGATTCCTCACTACTTCCTTTCGAGTTCTGCACGAAGATGTTCTTCAAGCGAGCGAAGTGAGTGAAGAAGAACATCAAGTGCGGTGTGAACGAACGCAGTGAGTTTGCACCTCAATTGCTCTCAAACATTATGGCTTGAATTCGCAAACCGGTGGTGGAGATCGGCAAGCCCAAATGGCACGTTGCGCAACGGCGAAGGCGCTAGTTCTTAACGCGGCGAATGATCGGCGCGCTCGTTGAGCCAGCGACGAAAGCGGGCAGTACGCGCGTCGGGCCTCGAATCGCGCGTGGCGGCATTGAGAATTCAGTCTTTCTCACCTCGTCTAAGAGAGGCCCGTCCTGCCGGAGGCGTTCGCGGCTCCAATAGGAAACAAGGAGCGACCATGCGGCGGGTGAGCCGAAAGGGGTCTTTTTTTACTGACTTCTGTGCGCGCGAAGCTCACGCGGCCAGTTTCCCCGTCCGTCCAGCACGGTGGCCATCGCGGGCTTCAGGCGCTGCACGCAGGCGTTTTGCGGTACGGATCAGTGGAGCCGTTGCGCTTGTGAAGCTCTCATCCTGGCCACTCATTACATCCAGCCCGGACAATGTGTAATCTCTCAGCCGGAGGGCAGCGGCTATGACCGAGAATGCACGCCACGACGCCTGGAGCGCCGGAGACAGCTACAACCGTTATATGGGCCGCTGGAGCCGACAGATCGCACCGCTGTTCCTCGACTGGATCGATGCCCCTGCCGGTGCGGACTGGCTCGATGTAGGCTGCGGGACCGGCGCGCTATCTGCTGCCATTGTCGCTCGATGTTCGCCGCGAAGCGTGGTCTCCATCGATCCGTCAGAGGGCTTTCTCCAGACAGCAGGGGCAGCGGTCACGGATGGTCGCGTGAAGTTCCGGCTCGGCGATGCTCAGGCCATTCCGGCAGCGGACAGAAGCTTCGACGTGATAGCTTCGGGGCTGGTGCTCAACTTTGTGCCGGACCGCGTCCAGGCTCTGGGCGAGATGCGGCGCGTCAGCCGTCCTGGTGCTTTGATCGGGTTTTATGTCTGGGACTATCCCGGCGGCGGCATCGAGTTCATGCGGGCCTTTTGGAGCGCAGCGATAGAACTCGACCCGAAGGCTTCGGACCTGATGGAAGGCAAGCGCTTCCCATTCTGCACCCCCGATGGGCTCGCGGCGCTGGCCAGGGAAGGGGGCCTTGAGGTCCTCGACCAAACCGCCATCGAAGCGCCAACGGTGTTCCAGGACTTTGACGACTACTGGCATCCGTTCACGCTCGGAGCAGGCCCCGCACCCGGCTATTGCATGAGCCTTGACCCAGACCACCGGGAACGACTGCGACAGAAGCTCGACGAGACATTGCCTCGACAGGAAGATGGCTCGATCCGGCTTATGTCGAGAGCGTGGGCGGTGAAGGCGAGCGGCTCTCGCTTTACTACTTAGGTCGCCCAGCAGGTTGTGGACAGCCTGCTTTGGGAGGAGCAAGCTCTCGATCCAACCTGGGGAGGATGATCATGCCGCAGTTCGTAATCGAGAGAGAAATGCCGGGAGCAGGCAAGCTCGGACCGGAGGAGCTTAAAGGTGCTTCTCAAGGGTCCTGCAACGTTCTGCGAGAGCTAGGACCTGAGATTCAGTGGGTCCACAGCTATGTCACGGACGACAAGATTTACTGCGTTTACCGCGCCCCGAGCGAGGAACTGATCCGCAAGCACGCTGTCACGGCGGGATTTCCCGCGAATAGCATCGCGCAGGTCCGGGCCACGATCGATCCTACGACAGCAGAGTAGCCGTCTCCTCACATCAGTCTGGCTTTGCAGGCGTCAGTCTGGTCGGCAACCACACGCTCTTGTTGTGGTTGCTGTTCGTTGAACCGGCATGAACTCTTCGATGTGACGCAGGCCGAACGTTGCGCCCGGTGCAAGCATAGTAGCTGTAACCCTAAACGACAAAGCCGCCCGAAGGCGGCTTTGCCATTATTAGTCTCGATGCGTCAGGGGCAGCAGGAGACTGTTGCGAGAGCCGGGGCCGCCAGGATCATCAGCGTGGTGAGAGTGAGAGCGACAAGCTTCATTGCATTCTCCAAGTTGTGAAACCAAAGCTACCCGGCACCGGGTAGCTAATCCACCGCATGAGGGATCACAAATCTGGCAGTGACACGGGCGCTTTCGTTTCGCACGAAGCCGACCGAGGCCGTCTCACACGAGCAGGGTCTTCTGAGCCGTCGCACAGATGTTCCAGAACTGTCTCATACAAATCGGTTGCGAGTTTGAGAATGCGTGAGAGGCTCGGGTCTTAGGATCATGTGAGACGGAGAGCAGAATGGCAGGAATACTGATTGGATATTCGAGGACAAGTAGTTCTGACCAACAGGCTGGGCTTGAGGCGCAGGAACGGGACCTGAAGGCGGCTGGCGTCGAGAAGATGTTCTCCGAACAGGTCTCGTCGGTAGCGCGGCGGGAGCAGTTGGAAGCCGCTATCGACTTCTCTCGCTCGGGCGACACGCTGGTCGTCACCCGTCCCGACCGGCTCTCTCGCGGCGTCGCTGATCTGCTCCAAATCATCGAGAGGTTAGAGAGAAAGGGTGTCGCCCTCCGCATCCTGAGCTTCGGGGGTGGAGGCGCGTTCGACACGTCCAACGCAACATCGAAGCTGATCATGACCATCCTGGCCGGGACGGCAGCCTGGGAGCGTGCCGTGATGTTGGAGCGGCAACTCGAAGGAATTGCGAAGGCGAAGGCTGCGGGCAGATACCGGGGCCGAGCACCGACCGCCCGCAGACAGGCGGAAACAGTCAGGGCTCTCCACGCCGAGGGGGCGAAGGTCGCCGACATCGTCAGACAGGTCGGGATCAGCCGGGCCAGCGTCTATCGATGCCTGAACTCCGCAGCGTGACGGAAGAGTTCTGACCGCGAGTTCTGCGACACCGTCCGCACGGAAATCCCAGACGATCTCGATCAGGCCGAGGCTCTCTCGGAAACGACCGATTGTGAGAGAGATGGAGCGTGAGCGTGCCATGCAGCCGACACACTGCCATTTTTGCCTTCAACCGCAGCAGGGCGAAGTCTTACCGGTCTGACGGGCTTCCTGGATCGGAGGACAGGGGGCGTCACCGTAGGAACAGAACACGCAGCAATCTCCTGGCTTGGGGCGCAAGACGGTCCCGCAGCCGCTGCACTCGTAGAAGAACTGGCAGGCGTCAGTCGGCATGGTCTCGACGGACTGTTTGCCGCACTGCGGGCAGGTCAGCGTGGATTGAAACTGCATAATCTCTCATTCTCCTCCACATCTGATGCTCGAAGCACAATCAGAAGCTACGAAGCTTTGAACAGCAAGCGGGCTCATACGCTAGAAGCTGGTTGCTAGATCGCTAATGGGGGTTCTCTAACTCACCGCCGGATGATCAACAGCGCCCAACCATACGGGCGAACTGGTTGAAATATCAGTACAAGAACGCGCCGTTGGGCCGGTGAGGGGTATCTGTTTTGCAGATTTTCGACGGTCTTCTGTTAGCCGGTGCGGGGCTAATCGCTGGGGGAGTTAACGCCATCGCGGGTGGCGGTACGTTCTTTACATTTGCAGCGTTGATGGCCGTAGGCATCCCACCAGTCGCCGCGAACGCCACCAGCGCCGTGGCGGTGATGCCGGGCTCTATCGCCTCGACCATCGCCTATCGACGCGAGATTTTGGCCTTGGGGCGTACGCTGGTTCCGCTCTGCTTGATTTCCGCCGCCGGAGGATTGGCGGGTGGATGGCTGCTCCTGAACACGGACAACACGACGTTTCGCGGACTGGTACCTTGGCTCTTGCTCTTTGCTACGGCCTTGTTCGCGATTTCACCTAAAATCTTGCCGCTTGTAAGCTACCTGACGTCAAAAAACGGGGATTTCGATAGTTCCGCAACACCATTCTCTCTCGGTGGAATCGTCTTACAAGGTTTAGTGGCCATCTATGGCGGATATTTCGGCGCTGGAATGGGGATAATGATGCTCGCATCACTGTCGCTAATATTCGGCGACCGTTTCCATGACGCCAATTCGGCCAAGAACATCCTTTCTGTGTTCATGCAGGGGTTTGCGGTAATTCTTTTTTTGTTCTCTGGACTTGTGCATTGGCCCGAGGCGTTGGTTGTCACAGCGTCGAGCATCCTGGGTGGGATTTTAGGGGTAGTGGTAGCTCGACGGGTTCCGACCAGCGTCATACGCTGGTCGGTTATCAGTGTAGGCGCGGCGCTAAGTACGCTGTATTTTGTGCAGTCCTGAAGGTGTCCGGGCTCTGTCGGTAGCGTAAAAACCTACAATGTGATTGTTAGACCGCCGCCATTACCTCGCCGCGCGCCGGATAGCCGCTGGCGACCACGAAGTCGATTGCGCTTAGAACGTCAGAAAACTGAGGCCGCGCAAATGGCATCGTCTGCACGGAGCAGAAGTAAAGGGTGACGTCCGGGCGGACAAGGTAGAGAGCGGGTTCGGCGAAACGAGGGGGCTCTTCCAGGCCAGCCGAGGTCTTGCCATTGGAGGAGGAGACGTAGAGGCCCCAGGCTCGCGCCTGAAGAAGCCCCAACCCGAAACCGATCCGTAGATTTTGCAGGGTCCAGTCGGACTTGGTTTGCTCCGCGCGCTCCTGGACATCAGTCGATACCGCCACGACGCCAACGCCTCGCCTTTCGAACTCTGGTAGCTTCGCCTCAAGGTCTCGAAGCTGAGCCTTGCACAGGGGGCAGTGGAGGCCCCGGTAGAACACGACCAGCGTGAACTGCTCCGGGCTCTCCGCCGCGAGGTCGAAGGACCCTCCACCCGCGAGAGGAACCACGAGAGGCGGAACAGGCTGGCGCGGAAACAAGGGGGTGAGGTCGGTCATGTGCGTCTCCAGTATGAAGCGTTCGATCAGGGCAAGCCGAGCAGTGCGTTGGCTACGTCGGTCAACTCCTGGCCTTGAATGTCAGGCGTGAGCATCACGTCGGGATAAGGCTGACCTCGGGCAACGAAAGCCGTCATCAGCCCGGCTGCCTTAGCACCGTGCGTGTCCCAGGCGTGGGTGGCAGTAAGGGCTACCTCGGAAAGATCAACCCCTACGCAGTGGGCGACGTGCCGGTACACCTCCGGTCGCGGCTTCGATAGGCTCACATCCTCAACCGAAATCACCTGCTCTATAAAACCGTCCAACTTAGCGCGCTTCAGGAGGGTCTCAGTGGAAGTTCGCGCGCCGTTGCTGACGGCGCCGAGCCTGAAACCCCCGTCCGAAAGCGCCTTGAACGAGGCGTGCGCATCGGGGTGAGGGTCAAGACTCTTCATACCCTCCAGCACGCTCGATGCGCGCTGCTCGTCTAAGGGTAGTCGGTGAGCGTGCAGAAGGGTGAGCAGCGCGCCCTTCAAGATAATCGGGAATGGGGAAAACCGGTCTGTCAGAGCGATCGCAAACGCATCGCGAAGCCCTGACGCAAACCAGATTTCCATCGCACTTGCCGGTAGCCCAAGGCCCTCCAGTCGAGGCCGCATACTTTCCAGCGAGAACACTGTCTCAATGATGTCGAAGGCTACGACTTTTGGTCTCAACGACCCAACTCAACGCCATCGTTCCGGCCTTGATCACCGTCACTTGCAAAACAGCGACGTTAGCCGGTGCCATCGCAGTGGTTGGCGCGGCGACAAGTTCTTACCCGGTTCATTCGAATGCGAGTCGTTAGTGTGGTTCTGGAAAGCAGGCTCAGAGAGAGGGCCAGAGGCACTCGAAGGCCAGCGTTTCCTGCGCCTGATCCATCAACATTCTGTGAAACCGGCGGGTCAGCAGAGCGTCACCGTGCACCGGCGGACGTGATGTGCCATCATTGTGAAAGATAGCCTTGTGGAAGATTGCAAGCGCGCGGTGTAGATTTCCGTGCCAACCAACTGGAGACCGACATGAAACTCATTGCACTGACGCTGACCACGATGATGATGCTTGCTGCCCCGGCTCTTGCTGGCGTCTGCTGCCCCTGACGCTCAAGAACAAGACGAGCAGAGCCGCTTTCGAGGGGCTCTGTCATCGCCAGTTCGACCGCTCGAACTATCGCTCGGCTTCTGATCTCATAGGCTGAGAGCGAACTGTATGGGCCGGGGCGGGGCTAATCAAAATCGAGATATTGCCGCAATGGGTCCGAATTCGATTGCGGGACCTCGCGGCGTTGGTCGTGTGGGATATTTTTTGCTGGCTCCTCTGCGAGCCCTAGACTTTCCTCAAGCAGCTTACGGTCCAGCAGGGGACGTAATTTGGAGCCGGACTCAAGTGGAGGTGAGACAATATCCCACCGCTGAGCCAACTCGCTCTGGGTGATCTGTGCTACTACGGCTGCGATCTGTTTCTTCTTGCGCACCGTCATCGCCAGGATCATGGCGAAAGACTCTGTGTCCCGGTTTACGCGAACCACCGTCCCCTCGATCCGGCCAAGCCTGTCGATATACGCCACGATCCGCTGCCCCCGATATGGCAGGATGGGAGAGGTTGTCGAGAACCCATCTGGTGTTACATCGAGGGTCTCACAGGTAATCTCCGAATTATCAGGCATCAACATCCTGCCGTTAAGCCGCAGGGTTTGTCGGAGATATTTACGTTTTTCTTGATTCATCAACTAGAAACTCTGATTTGCTGGTCGCATTCAGTGTTGTTTTCGATCCGGTTGGGTCCATTGATTGACGCGGTGATCGGCTGGGACCAATTCGATATCAGCCAGGGCACTCTGGTAGCGATCATGGGTTTGGCATAAAAATAGCCTTGGGCCTGATCACATCCCATGGCCTTCAGCCTAGCCGCCTGACCAGCGGTCTCCACGCCCTCTGCCGTCACTTCCATCCCCATGCTCTGGCCCAGACTGATAACGGCCGACACGATCGCAGCGTCTTCGCGGTCTGTTTCAAGATCGCGAATGAAGCTTTGATCGATCTTGACGTGGTGGACGGGGAATCGTTTCAGATGTGTCAGTGAGGCGAAGCCCGTGCCAAAATCGTCAAGAGCGACAGTCACACCCGCTCTAGCGAACTGCCTGAGGATGTCTAAGGCAGTCTCGGTGCTACGCTCCAAGAAGACGCTTTCGGTAACCTCGACTTCAAATTTGTACGTCGGGACGCTAAATTCGGCCAACAAGGCGAGTATATGCTCAGCGAGGTGAGGGTCACCAAACTCGGTGGACGAGAAGTTCACCGCCACCCGTCCGCAGTCAATTCCCTGATCAAGCCAACCGCGCACGTCGCCCAGCACATGTCGGATCATGCGCGCGCCCATCGCCACGGTGGTTTCTGGATCACTGAAAGCAGGTCCGAAAGAGCCCGGTGCCAAGATGCCACGGCTGGGATGTTGCCACCGAGCTAACGCCTCCAAACCGACGATCTCGCCAGTTCTGAGCGAAACCTGCGGTTGATAAAAAGGACGAAACTGGTCAGCGCCTAATCCGTCCCGGACCTCTGCCAGCACCCGCACGCGCTGTTCGATGCGTTCGCGGGCCGCTTCAGTGTAAACAACAGCGCGCCCTCGTCGCTCAGCCTTTGCCCGATAGAGCGCGATATCAGCATCCTTCATCAACTCAATCGGAGAGCCGTGGTGAGCAGGGAACGCCGCTATACCCATGCTGGCTTTGGTCGAGATCGCGCGACCGGCGTAATGGATGACATGCGACATTGCCTCGGCCAATTCCTGGGCGAACCGAGATGCCTCATCCAAATCCGTATCGAGGAGAATGACAGCGAACTCATCGCCTCCCAAGCGAGCAACCGTATCGATGTCACGCGCCTTCGCTGACAGTCGCTTTGCAGCTTCGACAAGCAACGCATCGCCTGCGTCATGGCCTAATGTGTCGTTGACCGATTTGAAATCGTCGAGATCGAGCAGCAGCAGGCTGACACTCGCGCCACTTGCCCCCGCACTCTCTATCGCTTCCGCAAGACGCTGCTGAAAGAGCACACGATTTACAAGGCCCGTTAATGCGTCATGATTGGCCATCCACCAAAGTTCTTGCTCAGCCCTTTTTCGATCGGTGATATCGAAAGTTACCCCGATCAAGCGCCTGGGTTTGCCTTCTTCCGAAACTGCGATTGACCTCGCCGAGAGCCAAACGATTTTCCCATCAGGTCGGACGTAGCGGATTTCTTCTTGCTGGTCGTCTGAGCCCCACATCGGAGCGCGCCACTTGTCGTCGCGGTGGACCCGATCGTCAAACTCCGACGCGGGGCCGGAGCCAAGGCCAATCAAATCGAGTGCGCTACCGGACCGGGTCACAAAGTCGTCGCTTAAGTTTCGTTCCCAAGCGAACATTCTGCCTGCTTGGAGGGCCAGTCGAAGGCGCTCATCGCTGTCTCTCAACGCTCGGTTGGCGACGCGAAGTTCCAGTTCCCGCATAACTGACCGAGCTAAGGCACGAAGGATATCAGCCTGCACGTTTGTGAGCCCATCTGGCCTCGGCTCGTTTCCCAGAACGCAGACAGTCCCCAGCGGAAGCCCATTGCTGTTTTTCAGGACCGCGCCTGCGTAGAAGCGCACGCGGGCGTTGCCGGTCACAAGCGAGTTTTCGGCGAAGCGAGGGTCCTTGGTGGTGTCAGGAACGATAAAGAGATCGTCCTGCTTGATGGCGTGGGCACAAATGGACGCATCTATTGGCGTTTCGCAGATGCCCAACCCGATCTCGGATTTGAACCATTGCCGCGTGTCCTCAACGAAGCTCACCATTGCCATCGGAGCGTTGCAGATTTCTGCGGCGATCCGGGCAATGTCATTAAAGGCGACCTCTGGCTCTGTATCCAAGATCGCGTAGTCTCGGAGCGCAGCAAGCCGCTCCTGCTGGCTCCAAGCGCGGCGCGAATTCTCGCTCACGCAGCAATCCATGACTGTTTCTGCCTGTCCGGTTGTTGGCAGGTCCAGACTGATCCATCCACGTTGAAAGCGAGTTAAGACGATGAGCAGCGGGAGCCGTATCGGCGACGCTGACACGATCTTGATCCTCCAGCATTGGACCGCCGCCTGAACCGCGTGTACTTGTCATGAATGGTCCCATGCGGAACAATTGGGGTAGGACGATCATTTGCGCGCTTATTGCGAGCGGAACGGAGGTCGGGTGACAACAGTGTCGGTTCTGCTCGTTGAAGATGAGCTTCTGATTAGGATGGATATCGAAAGCTCGCTGGTTGAAGCCGGTTTTGACGTTGTAGATGCAGCCAATGGCGCGGATGCGATGCGAATTTTCGATGAGCGGCCTGCGGACTTCAGCGCCGTGATCACCGATATCAGGCTCGGCCAGGGCTCAAACGGCTGGGAAGTGGCAAGATACATCCGAGCATCGGTGCCCACAATGCCTGTAGTTTACATCAGCGGTGACAGCACAGGCGACTGGTCGTCACAAGGCGTGCCGAACAGCGTAATGATTGCAAAGCCTTTCGCTTTCTCGCAGATCATTACCGCGATCTCCATGCTCCTCAATCAGCCCGATCAACTTTTGTCCTGACCTAGCCGGGGAGATCGAACTTCAGACACGCATCGATCGCTCGTGCCAAAGTGTGCTGATCAAACGGTTTGCTCAATCTCGGCAGGTTCACGTTCGGCGGAAGTTCCGCGTACCCGGTAGCTACGAGAATGGGCATTTGGGGATATTTTTCCTGGACAATCTCAGCCAGTTGCACGCCCGTCATCTTTGGCATGGCCTGATCCGTGATAAGAAGATCAAACCGGTTCTCGGCGAGTAGAGTCAGAGCCTCTGGGCCGGACGCAGCCTCAACGATCGAATGACCGGCATCCTCCAACATCATCACGGTGTTCAAACGCACCAGCGCGTCGTCATCGACGACCAGCAGACGTAGCGATTGGCTGTTGCTCGTTAGATTGTCTGCCTCTTGCTCAACTATCATCGGAGCAGGTGCGGCCTTTGCGGCTGGGAGCCAGATTTCGGCAGTGGTGCCCTGGCCCTTTGCGCTAATCAGCACCAGTTTGCCGCCTGACTGCTCAGCGAAGCCGTGGACCATGGAAAGACCTAGCCCTGTCCCCTTGCCAACACCCTTGGTGGTAAAGAACGGCTCCCGAACGCGCGCCAATGTCGGCTCGTCCATGCCTTCGCCCGTATCGGTCACAGATAGGCAGACGAATTGACTCAAATCATACTTCTCAGGCCCGTGTTCCCAGCCTGTTCCAACTTTGAGAGCGATTGAAATGGTGCCGCCTTCCGGCATCGCGTCTCGCGCGTTGACCACAAGATTCAGCAGGGCCAGTTCAAGCTGGTTGGCATCGACCTGCGCGCGAGCGGGTCCCAGCGGAAAGCGCGTCTCGATCTGCATCTGAGGCCCCAGGGAGCGCTGGAGAAGGTCCTCCATGCCCCGAACAAGCGCGGGTACGTCCACAGGCTCAGGTTTGAGGTCTTGCCTGCGTGCGAACGAGAGCATGCGCTGAGTAAGCGCCGCCCCGCGTTGTGCGCCCTGACGAGCATTTTCGACAAGTCGGGTCAGCTTGGGGTCGCTCGGCATGTGTTTTCGCAACAGGTCGAGGTTGCCACTGATCACAGCGAGAAGGTTGTTGAAGTCGTGTGCCACCCCTCCCGTCAATTGGCCAACCGCTTCAATTTTTTGCGCCTGCCGGAGAGCGTCTTCTGCCTGTCTTCGAGCGGTGATATCCACCAAGCCACCAAGTACGCGCGCGAACTCGCCTCTTTCGTATTGTTCGACGCGCTCAGACAGCAGAACATCCAGCACGCTGCCGGTGGAGGAGACCAAGCGATGTTCGGAGCCTTGTAGCTCACCGTGGGCAATCAGCCTGGGCCACTCCGCCTCGACGCGTCTCAGCGCCGAATCCTCCGTCATAAAGTCAGAAAGCGGACGCCCGATAACGGCCTCGCGATGGTAACCGAGCAGTTCCGCCCAGGCGTCGCTCACCTGCTCAATTCGCCCCTCATGGTCCAGGGCATGCAGAGGCAGCGGCGTTCTCCGATACAGGCTGCGGAAGCGCTCCTCGCTGCTTCGAAGCGCTTCTGCTTCCTTCTCGGCGAGCACCGCGAAGCGGCGGTCGAACATGGCGGCGATCATAGCCAGCACCAGGATCAGGAAGGTGGCCGCTGCAATTGCGACAGCTAGGCTGGTATGCCCGATAGTCGCATGGTCGTAGCTGTCCTGGGTAGCGTGACCGCCCGTGAAGGATGCAGCGACCATCGCTGTGTAGTGCATGCCCGCGATAGCAATGCCCATTACGATAGCGGCTACGATCTTCTGGCCTATGCCGGTGTTTTTGAGCGCAAGCCAGAGAGCTACAGTGGCCGCCCCAATCGCAATCAAAACCGATAGCGCAGCCCACCAGTGATCATAGGCGATGGATGCGTCCATCTCCATCGCCGCCATCCCGGTATAGTGCATGGCAGCGATCCCGAGCCCCATGATAAGGCCGCTTGCGATCAGCGCGGCTGGGGTACTCCCCGGTCGTTGAACAATGAAAAAACCGAGCCCCGTCACCAGGATTGGCAGAACGAACGAGAATACGGTCAACAGTAAGTCATACTCCACCGCCATTCCGGGCACGCTGAAAGCCAGCATCGCGATGAAGTGCATCGCCCAGATGCCGCCCCCCAGAGCCAGGGCGGCAGTGCCTAGCCAAGCGTACGAGGCTAAGCCGGAGGTGGCGCGGATACGTCCCGCCAGATCAAGCGCGGCAAAGGCAGACAGCATCGCGACCAGAATCGAAAGCGCGACGAGCGAGGGATCGTGCATTCCTGCAATCGACACGGCATTCACTACCTATGGGCGCGTAAGAATATGGGGCTTTGGCCTACATCAGCCGACTGATGGTCGCAATTGATGCTTGCCCTCACGATGGGCACGGCAGTTCGTCAGTGAGTGGTCGCTGCGATCGACTTGCAGATCGTGATCTCGATGGTTTCGCCGTTTTCGTTCAACCTCTTCCAGCGCTTGAGCCCTGGTTGAAACAGCAGCGTAGGCAGTCCGGCCTCGTGAGGAACCAGCTTCTCGTCATCCAAAGCGTACGGGCGACGTTGACCGGCGACCTCGACGGTGATCGCCCCGTCTGGTCCCACAGGGTCGATCACCACGACGCCAGTTTCAAACTTGCAGATGTAAGTGCTGCTGTTGGCAAGCGCACAGCCGTAGCTGGAAAGCACGACCGCACTCGGTGCGAGGAGCGCCGTGAAATATGCCTTCATCATGACAGCCGTCCTTCAACTGCCGAGTACAGGGTGGCCTCACGCTCGACGCGGTCGCGCGCGGTTTGTTCCGAATGGAACTGGTGTTTTTCGGACGGCCTGCAAACCGTTGGTACAATCACCTCCTCGTTCCACAACCCCGCTAACCCCCTCAGCATGAACGGTTATTCATGGAACCGAGGTCTCTGGCCGTCGTTTATGAGGCGCGGCAGGGGTCACAACAGAAGTCCTCGAAAGGGAATAGCCATGATCAGGAACCTCGTTCTTATCACTGCTCTCGCGATCGCTCCGGCGGCTGCCTTCGCTCAGTCCAGTTCCGGCGCTGCCGGTGGCGCGGCCAGCGGAGCAGCGACTGGCGCAGTCGGCGGCGCAATCGTCGGCGGTCCTGCTGGTGCGGCTGTCGGTGCTGTTGGTGGCGCGGCGGCGGGTGCGATCGTGGGCGGCATCGCGGCCGATCAGCGTCCTGCCTTCCGCACCTATGTGACAGAGCAGAAGGTGCCCTCCGTCACTTACAAGGAGCAGGTCGTGGTTGGCGCGACGCTGCCGGACACCATCACGTACCGCGAGGTTCCGGCTAAGTATGGCAAGACCGAGTACCGCTATACGGTCGTGAACAACAAGACCGTCCTGGTCGAGCCGAAGACCCGTAAGATCGTCCAGATCATCGAGTGATTTTCTACTGAGCCCACCCCTCGCGGGGTGGGCTCTTCAATTTCGCGGATCGCAAGCACGGAGGTAGCGTCATGATACGAGCAAGCCTGATTGCAGCAGGGATCGCCTTGGGAGCCATCGCCGCTCCTGCAAACGCCCAGGTCCAATTGGAATTCGGGATCGATCGCCCCGGCTATGATGGACCGCGTTACCGGGATCATCGAGGCGATTGGGATCGGCGGAATTTTCGCGGTCCGGCAGTTCGCGACGATGATGATGACGACTGCCGGATTGTCATCAGGCGTCGTGTCAATCGATATGGCGAGATGGTCGAGCGCCGCACCCGCGTGTGTGATTGAGGCGAACAGCCATTGTTTTAAGGCCACGCTCCGAGGTCAAACTATGCGAAAACAACTCATCCTCGCAGCGGCCTTGTGCGGGCTCGCTCTGGCGTCCATTCCGGTTGCCAATGCCGCGCCCGTCGCGAGCGTCATTGCCATCGAGTTTCCCGACCATATCGAGCAGGTTAAGAAGGGCGGCCATAAGTTCAAAGGTCACAGGGGCTGGAAGCACTCGCGACACTGGAACGGGGGCTACAGGGACGGTCGATATTACGGCGGTCCGCCTCCGCACGCTCGCGCTTACGGTCGAAGAGCCCGACATTTTGGTCATTATCGCTACTGGTGAAGTTGCTCTGCTTGCGCGTCTGCACCGCCAATAAGGAGATGCGCGAAACCGACCATGCGTTTACCGCCGGTTTCCATTTCAGCGACATGGTCCCGGTTGGAACTTGTTCGCGCAACGCGAGAGGTGAGCGAATGGTCAAGCTTGCGAGCGGCCTCTCGTCATCGTCAGACCCCTACTTCGACGCGGCCTGGGCGATTATCACTGCGGCTGGCTGCGTAGACCATAGGCATCGAGAGATCGAAGCTCAGAGACTGGCTCTCATCATCGACGAGCTATGCCGGGACAGGCGTCAGGACGATTCAGAAATCGCTTGGCTTGCTGCCGACCGGTTCGTCACCGATCAACGGCAAGCGTGCCGCTGATAGTCAAGTTGGTTGACGTGGTTGTAGGAAGTGTACCTAGACCACGGTCTTTGTGTCGCTGATCGCAGGTCAGGATGAGCCGCCTTACCGCCTGAGTTTAGGCTACGCGATGTTGGGGCGTTGCCGGAACCGGTCCTGCTCTCCCAAGCGATGTCTCGGCACCACCCAAGGTCATAACAACCCCGGCTCCGGCTGCGACTTCAATAGCGCGCAGTATGGCAGCGGTAAGGCAACTAGCCCCTGTTAGCGAAAGCATCGGGCCTGTTTGGCGTTCATCTGCGCGCGCGATACAGAGCCAAAGCTGTTGGAAACCAACTGTTTTAGCAATTATTGCGCGGTAGCCTGAAGATTAGTGGGCGGAGCAGTCTCATCAGAAAAATAGGTGCGCCCGGCTGCTGCGCCCGCCAGCAGTTCTTTCTGCCACGCCTTCCCACCCGACTTGCCTAGTGAGGCGAAGTCAGAACGACGGAGTTCGTCACTTCGGCGGCCATTGTAGACCAGCACGCCTTTCGTGGTGACCACGATATCACCCCGCCGCAGCGTGGGGTCTCTGAGATACCAGTTTGCATCGGTTGCCGGATCGAGTTTCACGAGGGGCGGCGACGGCTTGGTAGAAACTTCTGGAAGAGAGACCGGCTTCGGTTTCCGAGGCTGCCTCTTCCGAACTGTCATATGAAGCGGCGCGTACTCGCGCTCTGGCACGTAGTAGTACGCAGTGGGCCGAGAGGGGGCACCGAAGAATGTCGCGGCGAAATCCTCGAACAGATTACGCGCTGAAGTTCCTGTTGGGCTGGAAATAGAAAAGCCAACCACCGCCCCCACTAGCAACAGTCGTTTCATAGCTACCGCCTCCTCGCTTACTCACGCAACGGCGGTGAAGGGGCAAAGTTCGCTCCAACTAACAAAGTTAATGTTTGGGATGGCGACCAAGGGGGGCGTCCGAGAATCTCAGTCCGGCAGTAGCATCGGCATCATCCCGATGCTGTCGGGGATGGGCAGCGAGCGCGTCGTGACGATCACGGGTTCGATCGCGATCTTGAACGGCTGATATCGCCCCGTCCCGTCCGCCCTAATGCTGGCCGGAACCGACATAGCCGCCGCGTACACCTCGGCTCGGACTGTCTCGGTGGCAATGGGCAGAAGGCGAAAGGCTCCCTGTCGTTGCAGCGCGGAGACAAACTCGGTCGCGGTAATAGAGCCAAGTTCGACGAGGCCGCGCAGACCGATGCCGTTCCACCAGCCCCAGATGCCGACTCTGGACCACCATCGGCATTGTCGTCGGCGGTAGCAGAAGGCGTTGTGAATGCTCTTCCGCAGTTGCCCGAATTGGGAGGGGTCAGCGAGCGGTGCAGTGATCTGCAATGAGTGAAGTTGGCGCGGATCGTGCGCCTGGATGCGGCGGGCAATCCTGAGTGAATATCGCCAGCAGCACGCCTCGCAGAGGATCGAGGCGCATCGCGAAGACGAGTGGCACATACGGGTCATAGGCTATTTATGGATCGGTCCGCCGCGATCGCCCCATCATGCCTTTAGGCTATGATGTTAATTTCGACTCTTGAGCAAGCCATCCGGTATTCAATGTTCATTGCAACACCAATGGATATTTCCAAATGGCAACTATCAAGACCGGTCGCATTCCGACCAAAGCAAAGATTTTTCTCGGCACCCGCATCAATGCCAATGGTATCATGAATGAAGAAGCTTTTCATCAATCAGATTTTACTAGCTCGCACCCGCCTGTTTCGGTGAAATGGAACGGCGCGAGCGCCAATCTTTACTATTGGGTTTGGTCCGCCCGGAGGACGCCGTTCAATCAAATCGCGGCTGACCTGATCAAGCATCCCGACTTCCCCATCCTGGGAGAGGCGATCGTCATCACTCAGATTGAGCGCTGGCATCAATTTCGCGTGCAGGGCGATGTAAATGATGCTCGCCGCATGATCGCCCACCTGGGTATGAAGGAGGGTGAGCAGGTGGTCTTCAAACCTTCAGGTCGCCACAGGACCCACCAGTACATCTACGTTAAATCAGACACCGACGCCTTCGCGGTTCGGCTGGCCATCTGACCAGTCTCAGTGGCGCGCCCAGGCGCGCCACTTCTATAAATACGAGATGAGACGCATCGAAGCGAGCGGCATTGCGGAACGCGTCCGCGCCGAACGGCTCGCCAGCCACCCCCACGTCGTGAGGCAGCACGGCCTCATGTGCCACGCTCTCGGCGACGATCGCTTCCGCGCCGAGCTTGACGAACGGCGGCACTGGATCGAGCAACATCGCTCGGCATCATTTGCCTTCGACACTCTGCCGGATGGCGCTGGGCGAGTGTATTTCTTTGCAGATGCCGATGACGCTTTCCACTTCAAGATGCGGTTCGGAACGCGGGTGTCTCCTCCGCCGCAAGATCGTTGAGCGGCGAGCCGGTCGTCGGCATCACCTTCGCGATTCGGCGGCGGGCGATCTCGACATACTCGGCCATCATCTCGGAGCCGACGAAGCTGAAGCCTTCTTGGAGGGCGGCGACGGCTGTCGATCCCGACCCGGCGAAGGGATCAAAAATGATGCCGCCCGGCGGTGTCACAAGGCGGGTCAAATATTTCATTAGTTCAGACGGCTCGACGCATGGATGTTTGTTTCTCGGACCTCGGTCGGCCTTTGACGCCTTAGCCACGTAGAAGTACCGGCCCCAGGTCTCATCAATACCGTCATGAATCACGTTGGCGGGCCATCGGCCATTCTCTGCCCTCGGCGCTTCGACGTATTGCTTCAAGCTCGTCGCTGGTCGAATTCCGGCCGCCACATTGGCTTCAGTGAAGCTCGCAAAGCCTTTGCTGCCCGGCCGGGATGTTGGTCGATCTTTTCGCGCTACATCGACGAGGCCGGTTGGAGGCAGGCCACGGCCAGTTAGCGCGACGGAGGTCCCGAGTTTCCTGCCCACCCGACCTTGCTCGATCCGCTCGCTCGTAGGAACGCGACAAGCATCGATGTTCATCGCGCCGGTACCGAACCGCACGACGTTGGACGCCACGCTTGTTTCCGCGATCGGCCTGCGCGCGATGATGATCGGTTCGAACGCCGGTTTAAGCGCCGTCCCTCGACCGGCGTGCTCCCCTCTTAAGTTCAGTGATTTTGGAAATCCCGAACTGTAAATCCACATGATTGTGTCGCGGATTTCAAAGCCTGCATCCTCCACAGCAACCGCGAGACGATGGAAGGTCCTCGTCCCCCCGAAGGCAACAAGATGACCGCCGGGCTTCAGGACATTGAAGGCCGCTCGCCACGTTTGCACATCAAATGCGATGTCGCCCCCGTCCCACTCCTGCTCCATGAAGCCGTTGGCGATTTTGCGGTAAGGATTGTTTGATCCAGGCTCACCGCCGGTCAGCGGAGCCGCTCCTTTCCGACCGAACCGGCGAGAGATCGAGCCGAGATGATAAGGGGGATCGGTCACGATCGAGTCGAAAAATACGCCCTCTTCGGCAAAGCCTCGCATCAGATCGCGGCAGTCGCCATGAAGCAGCCGGGCGGTCGGCGTCGATAGGGGCGCTGGTGCCGCTTCGACTCCGACATCGATGAGTGACGGAGACAAGTTGAGCACAACCATGGCCGCGCTCAACGTTGCGATGGTGCCCTCGCCACGCTCGATCCGAATGATGGCTGGCCTTGAAACGCCTGCTTGAATCGAGAGACGTTCCTGTGACCGTCCGAGGCGCTTTCGCGTATGAGCGAGCCAAGGCCCGAGTTCGAGATCAGCAGGCTGCTCGGTGAACCGGTGCGCCAAAGCGTTCAGCACCATCACAAGAGCCGCTACCGTTCCCCGCGCTGCCTCTAGATTGGCAACCGTCATCCGGGACAGGCCGACCTTGGCAGCAAGCGACCGTTGCGAGAGTTTTCGCGAACGCCGGGCCTTGACGAGTTCTTCGCCGAGGCGGGCTGCGGCGGCTTCGAGAGTGTCACAATCCATGGGCCAAATCAGTGCGCAGACGGAAACGAATGCTCACCTTTTGGCCCAGGAATCGTATCCGTTCGGCTAACGCGCCGCCCTGAGCCTGCTACGCCCGAAGAGCCGCGATCTCGTCGAATATACGCTCGGCCTGCACGAACCTTGCTTGTGCCTCCATCTTCCGATGCGCCGGGTGGCAGTCTGGGTGGAGCTTTTGTCGGTATGCGCGACGTGCTGCGTCTACCAGCCATGGCGGTGCGCCGGGGGACAGCCCAACTCGTCGGTATAGCGCCTCGGTCGCATCGGGCTGGGCAACGGGGGGAACAGAGCGAACCTGCTCGATCTCCGTTCGCAGAAGCCGCGCCTCGGCCTTGGCCTTGTTACAGGCAGCTTCCAGTGCCGTGAGATAACTGCGATCCACTGTGATGCGGTCCAGCCAAGGGAAGTTAGCTCGGTCGTTCAGGTCAAGCAGAAGGTATCCGCCGAACCCCAGCGCGAGGAGGACTACGCCGAGCACAACCCACCAGAAGACCGCTGGGAGAGACGCGATCCAACCTAGTACGAAAAGAACGAGAAGGACCTGCATCAGCGTCCCCGCCAAAGCAGAGCCGCAAGAAGATTGGTGGTGCCGACGATCTGGCCTCGCGCATCTCTCGTCAGTCGGGAGCGTTCGTCGTAGATGCCGACCACTGCCCCTTGAGCGTTGCGCGCGACAAGCCTGCGCGCGTGTCGCTGGCGTTCGATCACGCCGATGATCTTGCCGTTGGCGTCAAGAACGGTCTCACGGGCCGGTGCATGCTTGATATGAACGAGGACGGCGTCCATCAAGCCGCCTCCCTGCCGTGGACCTCTTCTTCGAGTTCGTCGAGCATCTGATCGAGGATCGCTCCGCCCGCTTCTCTTTCCGCAATAGCCCGTTCATCCCATGCTGGGCGAACGTGATGATCGAGGAGCCTATGCAGAGCCTGCTCGTCGTCAGGAGGCCGGGTCAGCGACTGATACAAGACGCCGTGCTGGTCGAGCTTCGCTTTGACGGCAGCGGCGGTTTCGGGCTTCACGCGCCGGTTTCGAACGGTCAGCAGGTCCTCGCATACCCATCGCACCTCGGTGCCGCTGCTGAGGCGCAGGAGTTCGACCACTGCCGGTTCGCCAGGGATCGTGACCTCGTAGATCAAGCACTCCCCGACGAATGAAAACGACTGGCGCTGCGAGGCGCAATTACGAAAGCGGCGGCCCAGGGAGATCAAATCGGCACCCAGCCGCAACTTCAAGTCGGGATCAGTTTTCGGGATCGGCGGCTCGAAAGGGAGCCGAACCTGACGCGCAAGCCAGCCCTCAGCCCATTCGGTCATCCGGCACCCTGTTGAGCCGACCGGAAGTTGGTCGAGGCTTTCCCGGATGAGTTCGGGCGTCGCGCCGCACAGGTCCACGATCATCTCAACGAAGCGGTTCAACGCGGCAACTTCTCTCGGATGACAGCGCTCCAGAACGCTGCGGTGCAACAGCCGTTCGTCGAGGCTGGCAGCGACGGTGACGTGCTCAGGACGAATTTGACCGGGAAGCTGCCCGAGAACTTTGGCGCGATGCCTGTGGCGCGGATCGGAGAACAGTTCGAACGCCAGCCGGTAGGTTTCAGGGCCGTAGACCGGCTGGCTTCCGAACCTGCTGAACACCCCGAGCAGCCCATCGGGGCATTCGCCGAACAGAACTTCGAGAACGCGCTTCGGCTTCAGCAGGACCAGAGCGCGGGCGACCTGCGCTAGGGGATCGAGGTGACCGACATCGGCGAGAACATCGGGAGCCTGCATCTCAATGCGGCGAAGAAAATCCTCCGGGTGATCGAGGTCTATTTCGGTAGAAAAAGCAAAAAAATTTTGGCGTCTGAGGCTATTCGTATAATATAAATGCAACAGGAAGTGGGGTAAAGACGCTTCCAGGCGAGCCGCGACGTTTAGCGCGTAGCCGCGAAATTCTCGTGGCAGGCGCGTTTGACGCTCGATCAGTCCCAATGATTGCTCCACGCTTGTTTCGATGAACAAGCATGATCAGGCAGTTCTCGATTTTGTCGATCATTTTTTGCAACCCGCCCCAGCATCCTCACCCGGCCGTTAATCTGATCCCAGCCGTCCCCGCAGTTTCGTCCACCGTCGCTTTCTGCCAGCCCTCACCGCCATGGCCATGCGGACGGTGACGATGAGGTGCGTCTGACCCGCGTCAGTGAAGATGCCAAACTGATCCAGGAAAGCGATTGCACGCGCGTCGATCACCGCGAGACGCCCGGCCTCCAGAAGATAATCCACGTGGCGAAAAGCGACATCCTGCCTGCGATCCTCGTCGAATTTGGCCGAGACGAACTCGTCCGCTCGGGCATACGCAAGCAGTGGGTAGTCGCGATCGAGAGCGAAGAGCGTTGAGCGAGGAGCCGCAGATATCGGCCATAGTCGTGGTCGAGAAATCCAAACCCAGTTTGGACGACGCGTTATGGCTTCTGCTGAGGCGCACAAACCTGATGCCGCTCATCCCAAACAATGCTGAGGATGGTACCTCAGACTGAGACCTCGCGCGCCCAGGAATGCTACGAAGGGCTGTCCTGTCGGGGTGACGTGATGGTCAAGATCACGCCTGGGAAACCGCCACGTCGCCAGTGGACGGCTTTCTCGTTTATTCCGGCGTGTCGATCTCGTGCATGATCCGATGCGTCTCTTCCAGGACCTTGATGATTTTCTGATAGTGGCGGATATCGTCCCAGGTCAGCTCACTACTTCGACGATCTTTCAACCACTTCTGTGCAGGCTGATACCCGCCCACGTAGAGGTTCCAAGCCGCTCCCGGCACGTTCGAAAAATACTGCGTGTCGTTGATCCAAACTCGCTTCGGTTCGTAACGGGGCTTTACGACGACGCTGTTTCCGCAGCCCTCGAACGGGTAGGAAGCTTTGCCGATAGCAGCATCTTCCATCAGGTGTAGCCTTCGCAGCTTCTCACCAGCAGCACTAACCGTGGCAAAATGCTTAAGGGAGGTCGGCAATGGTACGCGGGGGAAGCCTAGTTTAAGCGATTTGGAGTTCGCTTCCCGATATGAGGGCGAGTACATCGCACCGTAGACGTAGTCGAAGACCTTGACCTCGTCGCGTCGGTCGTCCCCCGTCGCTCGACGGAAATCCTCTTTGGGATTTGGCTGGACAAATGGTGCGCTCAAACCGGCCAGCTTACGGAGTTTAGCGTACAGCTTCGGCTCGAAATTGAGATGCACTTCGGTGGCCAGTTTTCCTTTGCGAGGATGCAGATAAAGGGGTGCAGTGTAATTCACCTCCTTGATGCTCAGTGAATGGTGGGTGATGGGCAGGTCGTGGACCAAGAAGTCCGCGAATTCGCGCCCGCCTTCAATCGTTCGGGTATAGGCAATGCCAAGATTGGGCCACGCCCTGAAGTCCTCCATGAAGTCGAACCGGCCCCAATCGACCATATCGGGCCGCGACAAAATCGAGCGGGTGTCGAACGGTCTATAGAGAATCGGCTTGATGTCGTTGATCCAGTCGCTCGTCTGGAGCGCCTTGCGCGCGGCCGGAAGCTTCCAACCACGCGAGTCGCCGGGAGCATACTTTCCGGCCTTCTTGCCTCCAAAGAAGCGGTTTCTTACCTCACTGTCCGTCAGTTCGGTGTCGGTGAATACATTGATCCGATTGATCAGTTCAGCCTCGTTGAGGGCGATCACGAGATGATCGCGCGCCGAAACAATCCCGGCAACATTCTCGGGCATGAGCTCGTCGATCGAGAAGCCCTTGTCGTAGTCACCGTGGTCGCTGGCTTGGCTGCGAGGTGCGAAAGGAAATTGCGGAGCCGCTGGGGCAAGCAGGTCGGCGGACAGCTCGGCGAAACTGCTGGCCCATAACGTATCATTCTTCGCTGCGCGAGAGCCCCACAAATCTCCATGGAACACCTCCGCTGGGGCCTTCGCGGCCTTGCCGATTTGCTTGCGCTTGACCGCGATGATGATCGCCACGCCTTGCATGATGTCGAACACGTTCTCGTCGGCGCTCCCGTCGGGGCTGACCTCCTTCTTGTTGGAGTTCCCGTGGAGGTCCAGGACGTGGATGCGGTCGAAGGTCCGCATCAAGTGGGCGCGCATGCCACGGAACGTGGGATTTTCAAGATAGCCGTGGTTGGTGATGAAGCCGAGGACGCCTTCGCCATTCTGGTTGATCATGTGCTCGGAGAGGCGAATGAACTTAACGTAATCGTCTTGAAGCCAGTGCTTCCGCTCGCCGAAATGAACCCCGTTGACGTACTTGTAATCCTCGATTTTATCGAGAATCCACTCACCGTTGTTGTGGCTGATCCCGCTGTAGGGCGGATTACCGATGATCACCATTATCGGCGTCTGGCGTTTGATGTCGCTGGCGGCTTTCGCCTCCTCAGCAATCGCGCGCGAGAGGCCGAACAGAGTTTGATCAACACGCTCACCTTCTTCAAGCGAGTTCGTCAGATAGACACCCAGACGCGGCGGCTTCGCCGAGGGCTGGTAGCCCAGGCCGGTGAGGATCATGTCCAACTTCATATGGCACATCGCATAGCTTGCCATCAGGAGCTCGAAGCCATGGATGCGCGGGATCAGGTCCTGCTCGACATACTTCGACCACTGTCCCGGCGCGATGCCCTGAACTCGCTCGGCCACCTGCTTGACCACCTCGGCCAAGAACGTCCCGGTTCCGGTGGCCGGATCAAGAATCTGGACCCGGTGAACCTGTTTCTTAATCGTATGCGCCTTCCCTTTCCGACCGTGCTGGCCAGTGTCCCAATCGATTGTGATCCGGCTCGTATCCGCGAGACCATCGTCCAGGCCAAACTCAGTTCTCAGAACCTCGTCCACGGCCCGGACGATGAAATTGACCACCGGCTCAGGTGTGTACCAGACGCCGCGCGCCTTCCGTTTCGCCGGGTTGTACTCGGCCAGGAAGACTTCATAGAAATGCAGGAAGGGGTCCTGCCGGGCCGATACCTTTCCGAAGCCCTTCAGCACCTTTGTCATGTTGGTTGCGGCGAATAGGTTGCATAGCTCGTCGATCACGCGGCGCAGACGTTGATCTAGCGTCGGCCCGGCGATGTAGATAAAAAGCTCCCGCAGAAACGGGTTGGATTTCGGGAGAAGCTCCAGCGCTTCGGAACGGGTGAACGAGTTCGGGGTGTCGTCGTGAAGGCGCGCTGCGAAGAGACCGTACGCGATCGTTTCCGCATAGATGTCGGCGAAGTCGGCAACGGTGATGTCGTGAATGAGGTCTGTCTTGAAAGCCTTAAGCTGACCAACCAGATCGCTTGGCGTCGCCCCTTTGGTTTCGGCTTCGAGGTCGGCCGTCAACGCACGAAACATGATGTCTTTGACGATGGCAGCTTTACCAGCCATCAGCTCGGCCAACCGTTTCGACGAGGTGATTGACAGCGGCGTCGTCGTCGCAAAGTCGCGGAGACGGTTCCAGAGCGTCTCAAAGCTCTTGGCGTAGGCGGGCAGCTTCGGGGCAAGCTCTGCGATGCTGACGAAGTCGGTCGTGACCCCGTCGCGGATGAACTCGAAGTCCAGCCCGTTCGTGTAGATCAGGTTGGGAAGGCCCTTCTTGTAACGCTCCTTTTGAGATTTGCTGTAATCGGTGGACGAGAATTTGCGGATGTCCTTGCCGATGTCCTTCGCCTCGCACCAACCGATCGCGATCTCGTTCCGATTAAAGACAAAATCAGGAGCTCCCACATCGGTCATGTGCTTCGGCTCGTTGATCACCACGAGTGCGGGATCGACCGCCCTGAACAGCTTGACCAGAGCCGGACGGAAGCTGTGCTCAGTGGTCTGGCCACTGGCGTGCAGCGAACGTATTTCGCTCAGATAAGCCTGAATGTGGATGTCCATGCACGCGCTCCCCGCTCGGGAGAGGGGTACGCGAGTATCATTGACGGTTTGTTAAGGTTACCCTGCCTCGGGAATGAAACTGTTTTGGGCCGACGGTGACCTGATCGGCACGAGCTTCAACGCGTTGAGGTCGAAGCGCTCAGGTCCCTCGTTCGAATCGTCTTCGATAACGCGCTCGAACAGATCGATGTCTCAACGCCTCCGGTTAGAACCACTGAAACTTGATTTCCATGTCCAGGCCGCCATCACTGAGGACGTGGAACACGCCATCCTTGTCGATCTCGATGCCTTCGCGATCGAGCAGCCAGGCGCGGATGTCATCGCGCTCGGCGGCTTTGGAGCGGCCCCACCTCGGTGAGACGAGTTGCTCCATCTGGACCTTCGACTTCGTTTCGAAGCGCTCCAGCTTGAACTGGTTCAGGACGATCTCCCGCCCCGCGTAGCTCTTTACGCCGAGGCTGATCGCCGCGCAGGCGATCTCGATCGGCTTCGGGATTGCTCCCTCGGACCGTTCGTGCCGCGCGATCGAGTCGCCGTGCATCCCGAGAATTTTGCCGAGTTCGGCCTGGGTCATGCCCCGGCTTTCCCGCCACGTCTTCAATTCTGCACCGTTCATGACGCTCTTCTATCCGTCATATTGTCGGGCCGTCAAGCGCATCACGCCGCGCATAGCCGACATTATGTCGGATAGAATAGTTGACAAACCGGCAATTTGCCACAATGTTCTGGCCAGGGTTGAGCTGAAGCCGACAGGGGTCGGTGGCGAGATGCGGTCAGTGGGGTTCGGTGATGAGTGAGCAGGCAAAGAAGGAAGAGCGGCTTCAGCAAATGCTGCAAGAGATCGCGGAGCGCTCGGAGGCCCGTAAGCGGGAGATCATGGGCAAGGTTGTCGCCCGTTGGCTGCGCGAGGGAGCCTGAGCGATGACGAAGATCGAATGGGCCGATAAGACCATCAACCCGATCGTCGGGTGCTCGAAGGTGAGCCGGGCGTGCGACCTTTGCTATGCGGCGGACGTGGCCTTCAACATCGAGCACGTCCTGACGAAGGATGGGAACGCCAAACCCCGAGCCAACTACGAGGGCGTCTCGCGCAAGGACAAGGACGGGCGTCCGAACTGGACCTCGCGGGTCAACTATGACCCGGCCGTCCTGCAACGGCTCTCGCCTGGGCAGGCTCCGAAGCGGTTCTTCGTGAACAGCATGTCGGATTTCTTCCACCCCAAGGTGAAGCTGGAATGGCTCCAGGAGATTTTCGCTCAATTTGCCCGGTGCCCGCAGCACACGTTCCTGGTTCTGACCAAGCGGCCGGAGAACGCCTTGAAGCTGGCCGACAAGCTGGATTGGGGGGCAAACATCTGGATGGGGTGCACCGTCGAAGATGCCAATGATGAGGTCATTAAACGCGTGGACCATCTTCGGTTCATCCCCGCTGCTCGGCGCTTCATCTCAGCGGAGCCGCTGACGGCGGATGTCGCCAGCAAGTTGGACCTCACCGGCATTGATTGGGTCATAACCGGTGGTGAGACAGCGCCGAAGAATGCCCCAAACAGCATAAAAGCCCAAGTTCGCCCGATGGACCCGGCCCATGTCCTAGCCCTGCGCGATCTTTGCGCCCGCGCCAAGGTCAAATTCTTCTTCAAGCAGTGGGGCGTCTTCGCCGAAAACGGTGTCCGTCGTGGGCGCGCCAAGCACGGCGAGGGGTTGGGCGGCAAGGTCTACCACCAGTGGCCCGAGAGCGCCGAGAAATCCGCTGACGACCTCTATGCGGTAGCTTGGAGCGAGAGCGCCGAAGGTGGCGTCAAGCTGCGGCTGGTGACCCCGAACTGGCTTGGCCACGGGACATCGAACAAGTCCTATGACGGCCGGGAGATTTCTGCGTGGATGGCCGATAACGGCGTCAAGAACCGGCTGGGCAACGCGCGGAAGGGCATGGCTTTCCTGGAGCCCAACGAGGCGTTCTTCTTCAAGATGAGGTTTGCGTGATGAGCAGCGTGTTTCTGATCCGCCTCGAAGATTGTGAGCAACTCGTCATCGAGGTTCCAGGTGCCGAAGACATCGAAAGCGAGTTCGTAGAGGGGCGTGCCTTGACCACGCTGATGATCGAACTGGGGGCGGCCATCGGCGAGCCCGAGAGCGATGAGATTATCGAGGGCGAAAGGGTGACTACCCATGACGTGGAAATCCGCGCGCGCGCGCTCCAAATCCTAGCGGAGAAGCACTTCCCGAGAGACTTTTCCGGCCCATCTCAAGTACCGAGAGCCGTCAAGGCGTTCGGCAATTGAGTGTCATGAGCCAAGGCACTCCACCGGCCCTATCACAGTCGCGAGCAGTTTTGGCTCAACAACGTGCCTGCATAGCGGCAGGTTATCGCACCTTTGTGCGAGTCAGACCGATAAATTGGGATTCCCATCCAGCCAGATATGCTGAAGTTGCCTTATGGTTCCGACATCGTGGCGGACTGCATGACATCGGAATCAGCGGCCTCAAACCTCATCACGGAGCCGTCGCCATGCGGTGGTTCGAATGGCATGGTCGCTATGCTGAGCATTGCTATGCTTTTGCTGAGGAGGGGCTCGCGTTCGAATTTAAGCTCTTTTACGCGTGATCGTGCTTCGAACGACGAGCGGCGAATTACCTGCACGGCAGCCAACCATTTTTCGCCGAGGTAGGGGCGACCTAACCGTAGCCACTTGAGCCTTCCCCCGCCCATTCCGACGCTCGCTGCCTCCTGCTCTAAAAACCCCGTCTCCACCTGTTCGCTGACCGTCGTCGCAACCCCTTGCAAACATGGGCCTGACGACGCTCACCGACCGCGCCGAAGACCGTAGCTGAAACCATCTGTCTTTGATTGATTGGGAGACGATCCGTGAGACGGTCGGGGCATAAAGCGCGTCGCCCTCTATGCCATGGGCTAGACAGAACCAAGACCAAAATCGACAGCAGCAATTTCATCCGCGACCGTGGCGCGAATCTGCTCTGCACCGTCAAAATAAAGCTGGTCAGGCGGGTATTTGAGGCGGCTATCGCAGAGGAGAGAATCCGAACCCGGTCTGACGGACAGCGCTCTCACACGGGTCCGTGATTCTGCGGCAGGTGGACGAGCGTCTGGAGAGTAGTGTCTAAAGGGTGTCGCTAAGCGACTAAACTCCAGGGAATTACCCCAATGAAATCAGTGATGGCGCGCCCGAAAGGATTCGAACCTCTGACCCTCAGATTCGTAGTCTGATGCTCTATCCAGCTGAGCTACGGGCGCGTATCGCGGCAGGCAGCGCAGGGCGTGCCGAAGCGATGGCGCGGAGATAGCCGCTCTGGCGCGGCTTGGCAACCCTGAAATGATGCCGGCTCGCAAGCTTTCGCGCGCAAGCCGTCGCGGGCCGCCTCGCGCGCCTCAGAAATTCACCTTGTCGGCGCCCTTCAGCTGCAGCGCCGCCCGCGCATCCGCGGGGGTCGCGACCTCCAGCCCCAGCCCCTCGATGATCTGGCGCGCGGCGCGGACCTGATCGGCATTGGACCTCGCCAACTGGCCCGGGCCGAGCCAGAGCGAATCCTCGAGGCCGACGCGCAGATTGCCGCCCATCGACACGGCCATCGCCGCGATCGGCAATTGGTGGCGGCCGGCGCCCAGCACCGACCATTGATACTGGTCGCCGAAGAGCCGGTCGGCCGTGCGCTTCATATGGATCACATCCTCGGGATGCGGGCCGATGCCGCCGAGGATGCCGAAGACCGACTGCACGAAGAAGGGCGGCTTCACCAGCCCGCGATCGACGAAATGCGCCAGGGTGTAGAGATGGCCGATATCGTAGCATTCGATCTCGAAGCGCGTGTTGTTCTCGGCGCAGGTGGTGAGGATGTTCTCGATGTCCTGGAAGGTGTTCTTGAAGATGCGGTCCTTCGAGCCTTCGAGATAGGGCCGCTCCCAATCATGCCGGAACTCCTTGAAGCGGGAGAGCATGGGGTAGAGGCCGAAATTCATCGAGCCCATGTTTAGGGAGGCAACCTCCGGCTTGAAATGGGCGCAGGGCTGCAGCCGCTCCTCGACGCCCATCGTGGGGGCGCCGCCGGTGGTGATGTTGATGACGCAGTCGCTGCGCTGCTTGATCACCTTCAGGAAGGGCTCGAAGGCCTCCGGCGACTGGTCGGGCCGGCCGGTGACGGGATCGCGGGCATGGACATGGACCAGCGCCGCGCCGGCCTCGGCGGCGCCGACGGCGGCATCGATGATCTCGTCCGCCGTCACCGGCAGATGTGGCGACATCGAGGGGGTGTGGATTGCGCCCGTCACCGCGCAGGTGATGATGACTTTGCGGTTCTTCGCCATGCGAATTCCTTCCGTTCCTGAAAATCGGCCCCTGCCAGCCTAGTCCGGCTTGCGCGCGGCCCCGCGCTTATGGGCCTGCAGCGCCGCCAGGCGGCCGTCGCGCCAGTCGCTGAGCCGCTTCACCCGCTCGACCGATTGCGTACCCGGCCATTCGCTCATCACCGTCGCGACGGTCGCCTCGCCGAAGGGGTCGCCGCTCTGGCTGTCGGCGACCATCCGGGTGAGCGAGGCGCCATAGCGCCGGCAGTAATCGGGGATGCCGCCGGGGGCGTTGAGCTCGATCGTCTCGAACGGCCCCATGAAGGACCAGCGCAGGCCGAGCCCGTCCCGGATCGTCTTGTCGACATCCTCGGCGCTGGCGACGCCTTCGCCGACCAGACGGAAGGCCTCGGCCAGCAGCACCGCCTGCAGCCGGTTGAGCACGAAGCCGGGCTTTTCCTTGCGCAGCACGATCGGCACCTGCCCCGCCTGCTCATAGATCGCCCGGGCCCGTGCCACCACCTCCGGATCGGTCCAGGGCGCGGGAGCGAGTTCGACGATCGGCACGAGATGCGGCGGGTTGACGGGGTGGGCGACGAGGCAGCGGGCGCGGCCCTCGAGCGGCTCGCTGAAGACCGAGGCCATGATGAAGGAGGTGGAGGAGGCGAGGATAGTCTCCGGCGGGCACAACGCGTCCATCGCGGCAAAGAGCGCCTGCTTGGCCTCGACGGTTTCCGGCCCGTTCTCCTGCACGAGATCGGCGCCGGCCAGCGCATCCTCCAGGCTCGCCGCGACGCGGATCCGGGCATGGGCGCCGGCCGGATCCCGCACCAGCCCGTGGCCGGCGAGCTCGGCGAGGTTCGTGCCGATATGCGCATGCGCCGCCTGCGCCGCGCCCTCCGCGACGTCGTATAGCGCGACCTCACAGCCATGGCTGGCGAAGATCGTGGCCCAGGCGCGGCCGATCAGGCCGGCGCCGACGATGGCGATGGTGGTCATGCGGTAGGGTCCTCGGTCGGTCGTCGATCGGCAAAGCGGAGGTAGCCGCGCAGCCTGGCACGGCAGGGTGCGGCTGCCCATCTTCTCGCCCGGCTGCGCCAGGGAGGAGAGAGGGACGGTCCCGTCACGGCCGGTCCCGTCACAGCCACAGCACCTGCCGCCGCAGCGCCAGATCCTCGCTCAGCGCGCGCGAGGGCCCGGTATGGACGACTTCGCCGCGCTCCAGCACCACGGTCCGGTCGGACAAGGCCAGCGCCAGATCGAGATGATGATCGACGATGATGATCGCGATCTCCTGGCGCAGCCGGTCGAAGGCCTCGAACAGCTCCTCGACGACGGCCGGGGCCAGCCCTTCGAAAGGCTCGTCCAGCAGCAGGACGCGCGTATCGCCGGACAGGGCGCGGGCGACGGCGACCATCTGCTGCTCGCCGCCGGAGAGGTAATCGGCCGGGGAGCGCCAGCGCTGCTTGATCCGCGGGAAGAAGCTGAAGATCTTCTCCTCGTCCCAGCTCACGCCATTGCCGGTCATCCGCTTCAGGCGGCCGAGCTCCATATTGTCCTTGACGCTCATGCCGGCGAACAGGCCGCGCCCCTGCGGGACATAGGCGATGCCGGCGCGGGCGATGAAAGCGGGTGGCCTGCGGGCAATCTCCTCGCCGGCCAAGGTGATGCTGCCGGCCGCGGGCGGGGCGATGCCGGTGATCGTCTTGAGCAGGGTCGATTTGCCGGCGCCGTTGCGCCCGAGCAGGGCGAGGATCTCGTTGTCGTGCAGGTCGAAGCCGACGCCGCGCAGGATGTGGCTCTTGCCATAGAAGGTGTCGACGCCGGAGAGGCCGAGCAGCACGCTGTCGCGCGCCGCCGTGGGGCGCGGCTTCTCGGCCAGGGCATGGGCGCCGGAGCCGATATAGACCTCCTGCACGCGCCGGCTGGAGCGGGCATCCTCGACCGTGCCATCGACCAGGACGCTGCCCTCGTTCATCACGGTGACATGGTCCGCGATCTGGAAGACGCGGTCGATGTCATGCTCGACGAGGAGGACGGGCAGGTCGGCGGAGATCGACTTGATCAGATTGCCGACGCGCTCGCGCTCGGCGGCGGCGAGCCCGGCCAGCGGCTCGTCCAGCAGCAGCACGCGCGGGCTGGTCGCCAGAGCGAGCGACATGTCGAGCAGGCGCTGCCCGCCATAGCTGAGCGAGCCCGCCTCCGCCGTCTCGATGCCGCGCAGGCCCATCGTCTCGATGACCGACTGCGTCTGCCGGTTGACCGTCTCGAGCGAGGCGGCGCTGCGCCAGGGCGCGAAGCGCTCGGACGCGCGGGCCTGGACGGCGAGCCGGACATTCTCGGCGACGGAGAGGGTGGGGAAGAGGTTGGTGATCTGGAAGGCGCGGCCGATGCCCGCCTGGGCGATCGCCTCCGGCGCCAGGCCGCCGATCTGGCGGTCCCGGAGATGGACCGTGCCCCGGTCGGGCGGGAACAGGCCGGAAATCAGATTGAAGGCCGTGGTCTTGCCGGCGCCGTTGGGGCCGATCAGCGCATGCAGGCTCCTGTCGCGCATGGCGATGTCGACGCCTTCGACCGCCTTGATGCCGCCGAACTGCTTGGCGAGGCCTCTGGCCTGCAGGATCGGGCCCTCGATGCTGTCGGCCGGCTTCATGAACTCCGGCAGGGTCACCGCGCCGGCCTGCCGGCCGGCCATCGCGGCGTCCCCGGCAGGGTGCTTGCGGAAGGGCCGCAGCAAACGCTCGCCGACGCCGACCAGCCCGGTCGGCGAGAAGACGATGAAGGCGACGAAGAGCAGGCCGAACCAGAACAGCCAGTTCGGCGTCAGGCTGGAGAGATAGTCGCGGAAGATCACGAAGAACAGCGCGCCGAGGGCCGGCCCGAGGAAGGAGCGCATGCCGCCGATCACCACCATCGCCAGCAGCTCGCCCGAGAAGGCGACGGAGATCGGCTCCGCCGAGGTCATGCGGTTGTTGAACAGCAGCAGGGTGCCGGCCAGGCCGGTCAGCGCCGCGGAGATGGTGAAGGCGACGAGCTTGTAGCGATCCGTGGCATAGCCGAGGAAGCGCGCCCGCTGCTCGTTCTCGCGGATCGCCACCAGCACCGTGCCGATCGGCGAGCGGTGGAAGCGCCAGAGCCCGTAGACGACCGCCATGCCGATGCAGGCGACGAGGATGTAGAAGCGCGAGGCCTGTTCGAAATCGATGCCCAGGAACAGCGGGCGGGTGATGCCGCCGAGCCCGTCCTCGCCGCCGGTCACCGTCGTCCAGCGGAAGGCGACGGAATAGGTCATGGCGGCGAGCGCCAGGGTCAGCAGCGAGAAATACACGCCCTTGCGGCGCAGGATCAGCGCGCCGAAGCTGAGCGCGAGCAGCGCGACGAACAGCACGGCGAGCAGGATCGGCAGCAGGAACTGCCCGGGAAACCAGTGCCGCTGCATCAGCCCGGCCGCATAGGCGGCGAGCCCGAACCAGGCGCCATGGCCGAAGGAGACGAGGCCGGTGGTGCCGACCAGCACGTTCAGCGCCAGGCAGGCCATGGCGAAGACGACGATCTCGGTCGCGGAGGTGGTGCCGAGCCCGATGAGCTGCATCAGGCTGGGCAGGAGGACGAGGCCGGCGGCGGCGATGAGGAGCGGCGCGTAATCGCGCTGGAGCGGGGTCATCTCATCCTCACTCGAAGCGCTGGATGCGTTCGCCGAACAGCCCGCGCGGCCTGAACAGCAGGACGAGCAGCATCATCAGATAGATCACGGCGGTCGACCATTGGGTGTAGCCGAGGCCGATGGTGACGCCCTTGACCAGGCCGACCATCAGCGCCGCGACGACGACGCCCCAGAAGGAGCCGAGGCCGCCGATGACGACGACGACGAAGGCCGGGGTGATGATCTCCTGCCCCATGGCGGGATGGATCGAATAGATCGGCGCCAGCAGGACGCCGGCGAGGCCGGCCAGCCCGATGCCGATCGCCGCCACCGTGACCATGTAGGGCTGCAGCGAGATGCCGAGCGCGCCGACCATGTCCGGGTTCTGGACGCCGGCGCGCACGACTCGTCCGAAGGCGGTGCGCTGCAGCAGGAACCACAGGCCCAGCACGCAGCCGGCGGCGATCAGCAGCAGCATGGCCCGGTAGCGGGAATAGATGAAGTCGCCGATGAAGATCTGGCCGCGCAGCGCCGGCGGGATGGAATAGGAGAGGGGCGGAGCGCCGAAGATCATGCGCAGCGATTGCTCCGCCACCATGGCGAGGCCGAAGGTCAGAAGCAGCGAGAGGATCGGATCGGAGCGGTAGAAGCGCTGGAACAGGCTTCGCTCCACCACGATGCCGATCAGCGCCACCAGCACGGGCGAGGCGACCAGCGCGCCGCCGAAGCCGAGATGCGGCGCGAGCACGATGGTGAGATAGGCGCCGATGGCATAGAAGGCGCCATGGGCGAGGTTGACGATGCCGCCCAGCGAGAAGATCAGCGACAGTCCCAGCGCGATCAGGAGGTAATAGACCCCGTCGAGCAGTCCGTTCAGCACCTGCTGGATGAAGAGGGTGAGCAAGAGGCAGTCCTTGTTCGCAGCCGGGTTGCGTCGCTCCGGCGGGCGGGCCGGACCCGTCCCTCAGTCGCGGCCGGGCCGGAGCATGAGGGACGGGTGCCGCCGCGATTTGGCCCTGGCGGGCGGCTCACACCATCTTGCAGACGGCCTCGTCCCCGCTGGTGGCGATGACCTCCATATCCTCGCTGGGGCCGGGCACCGGCGGCGAGGAGGTGAAGAGATCCCACTGGTTCTTGACCTGTGCCGCCGGCAGCGCGGTGATCGTGTACATCTCGCTGATCAGCTGGTGGTCGGAGGCGCGGAAATAGCCAGGCCGCGTCTTCATCACGTCGAATTTCGCGCCCTTTTCCCAATGCTCGAGGATCTTGGCGGTCTCGGTGCTCTTCAGCTCGTTCATCGACTGGGCCATGATCTTCACGGCCATGTAGTCGCCCCAGGCCTGGTTCTCCGGCGGCTTGCCGTATTTCTTGGTGAAGGCGGCGACGAAGGCCTTGGTGCCGGGGGTGTCGATCAGGTGGTGCCAGACGCAGGGCCAGACGCCGCCGAAATTATCCTTGCCCGCCGCCCAGGCCAGCGCCGTGTCGAAGCCGAAGCCGGCGACCGGGAAGGTCAGGCCGAACTCGGCATATTGCTTGAGGAAATTGGTGATCTGATTGCCGGCCAGGTTGGAGATGACGAGGTCGGGCTTGGCGGCGCGGATCTCCAGCAGCAGGGCCGAGAAGTCGGTTGCGTCGGTCGGGACCAGCTTGTCGGCGGCGAACTGGCCGCCATTGGCCTCCATGAAGCGCTTGGCGACCTTGAGCAGATCATGGCCGAAGGCGTAGTCCGCCGTCAGCGAGAACCATTTCTTGCCCTTGACCAGCCCCTGGGCCATCAGCGAGCGGCCACAGCTCTTCACATACATCGAGTTCTGATGCTCGACATGGAACATGTAGCGGTTGCAATTCTCGCCGCGCAGCGCGTCGGAATTGCCGCCTGTATTGACGAAGAGCGTCTTGTTGCGGGCCGCGACCTGCGCGATCGTCAGGCAGGAGGCCGACGAGATCTCGCCCAGGATGCAGGTGACCTTGTCGCGCTCGATCATGCGCTCGGCCTTGGTGGAGGCGGTCTGCGGATTGACCGAATCCTCCTTCAGCGCCTCCAGCTTGCGGCCATTGACGCCGCCGGCGGCATTGATCTCCTCGACCGCGAGATCGACGGCCATCACGCCATATTCGCCGAGCGGGCCGAGGAAACCGGTGCGCGGGGTGAGATGGCCGAAGCGGATGGCGTCTGGCGTCTGCGCCAGGATGACGGCCGGGCTGGCGATGAGGCCGGTCGCGGCGCCCGCACCCAGCCCCAGCAGGGTCTGGCGGCGGGATGGGCGGAAGAGCGTGTCGGTGTCGGTCATGGATCGTTCCTCCCAGAACGGGCCGTGCGGTGTTCCGCATCGGCAAGGGATCGTCGTGTCGCGCTGTCGCGGCCGATGGGCGCCGCTTGTCGTGATCTGTGATCACAGTTAGGTTGGCAGACATGATTGCCCCTGTCCAGCCCCTCGCCCCGGAGCCGCCGCGCCCCTCCGCCATCGCCGCTGTCGGCCTGCTGCCGCGCGAGACGCTGGGCGACAGGGTGACGGCCGAATTGCGGGCGCTGCTGGTGGCGGGGCGCCTGGCGCCGGGCGAGAAACTCTCGCTGCGGCGGGTGGCCGAGGCGCTCGGCGTGTCGATCATGCCGGTGCGCGAGGCGGTCAGCCGGCTCGCCGCCGACAGCGCGCTCGAGGTGCTGCCAGGGCGGGCGGTGCGCGTGCCGGTGCTGACCCAGGCGCAGTTCCGGGAGCTGACGCGGCTGCGGCTGGTGGTGGAGGGTTTCGCCGCCGAGGAGGCGGCGCGCAACGCCACGCAGGAGCAGATCGCGGCGATCGCGGCCTGCGAGGCGCGCTTCCGGGACCTCGCCAGCGCCGAGCCGCCCGATGCGGCGGGGGCCGTCGCCGCCAATCGCGACCTGCATTTCGCGCTGTACGAGGCGGCCGCGATGCCGACCCTCGTCGAGATGATCGAGCGGCTCTGGCTCAAGGCCGGGCCGATCCTCAACCTCGACATGCGCGACGAGCCGCGCCGGCTCAAGGGCGGCAGCGCCATGCAGGCGCATGCGGCGCTGCTCGACGCGCTGCGCCGCCGCGATCCGGTGCAGGCGCGGGACGCGCTGCAGAGGGATATCGCCGAGGCCGCCGCCCATATCGCGGCGATCGGCCGGCTGGGGCCGGAGAGCGAGCCCGGTCGTTCCACGGACGAGGCGCGGCGGCCGCCGCACATCGGCATCGAGACAATGGGAGAGCGTTGAATGGACCTGCAAATCGACGGGCTGCGCGTGCTGGTCACGGCCGGAGCCAACGGCATCGGGCGCGCGACGGCGCGGGCCTTCGCGGCGGAAGGCGCCCGGGTCCATATCTGCGACGTCGACCGCGACGCGCTTCGCGCCATGGCCGAGAGCGACCCGGGCATCACGCAATCGGTCTGCGACGTCTCCGACCGGGCCGCGGTGGCGCGGCTGTTCGAGGAGGCGCTGGCGGCGCTGGGCGGGCTCGACTGCCTCGTCAACAATGCCGGCATCGCCGGCCCGACCGGCCGCGTCGACGAGATCGATCCGGCCGATTGGGATTCCTGCCTCGCGATCGACCTGACCGGCCAGTACAATTGCACCAGGCTGGCGGTGCAGCACCTGAAGCAATCCGGCAATGCCAGCATCGTCAACCTGTCGAGCCAGGCGGGAAAGCACGGTTTCCCGCTGCGTTCGCCCTATGCGGCGGCGAAATGGGGGGTGATCGGCTTCACCAAGGCGCTGTCGGCGGAGCTCGGCGAATTCGGCATCCGGGCGAACGCGATCTGCCCGGGGCTGGTCGAGGGGCCGCGCATCCAGAGCGTCATCGCCAACAAGGCGCGCAGCCTGAACATCTCGCATGATGAGATGGCGGAGCGGCTGTTCGCGGGCGTCTCGATCAAGCGCTTCGTCGACCCCTCCGACATCGCCAGGCAGATCGTCTTCCTGGCCTCGCCCTTCGGCAAGACCATCTCCGGCCAGGAGATCTCGGTCTGCGGCGATACGCGGATGCTGAGCTGATCCGGCGCCCGGCTGCGCGGCCTAGTCGGCGGCGAAGGGGGCGAAGAGCGTCACCACCTGCTCGTAGACCGGGCGCTTGAACGGGATGATCAGCTCCGGCGTCTCCCCGAGCCGCGCCCAGCGCCAGGCGTCGAACTCGGCCTTGTGGCCGCCGGCGGGGTTGGCGACGTCGATCTCGGTCTCCGGCCCGTCCAGGCGGAAGGCGAACCATTTCTGCGCCTGGCCGCGCCAGCGGCCGCGCCAGGCCTCGCGGCCGATATCGAGCGGCAGGTCATAGGTCAGCCAGCCCGGCGATTCCGCGAGCAGGCTGGCGCTGGTGACGTTGGTCTCCTCCTGCAATTCGCGGCGCGCGGCCTGCAGCGGCGTCTCGCCCTTGTCGATGCCGCCCTGGGGCATCTGCCATTCGTAATTCTCGGCGACGTGTTCGCGCAGCTTCTTGTTGGCGCGGCGCCCGACGAACACCAGTCCCCGGGGGTTGAACAAGGCCAGCCCGACGCAGGGGCGGTAGCCTTGGGGCGGCTGGGGCGTCATCGTAGGGATCCGGTGCTCGATGGGTTGCGGAAGCCGCGGGCGGCGCTCACCGGCACGAGCACGATGCCCTTGGCTTCCAGCCCGGCGCTCCAGCGCGTGATGCGGTCGATCGAGACCGGCAGGGCGCTGGCGGCCGCGAGGACGATGCCGCGCTCGCGGGCCAGCGCCTCGAGCCGCTCCAGCTCCTTGTCGATGGCGTCGGCGCGGGGCACGCTGTCGATGACGCGATCGACCTTGAGGCCGGGGATCTGCGCGCGGGCGGCCGAGGCGGCCAGCAGGCTGCGGGCGGAGGAGCCGTCATCGATCACCATCAGGCCCCGGCCGGCGATCTCGCGCAGCAGCGGGGTCAGCGCCGCTTCATCCGCCGTCAGCCGGCCGCCCAGGAAATTGACGATGCCGACATAGCCGGTGAAGCGGCCCAGCACCCAGCTGAGCTTCTCGGCATTCTCCGAGGCTTTCGGCCCGGCCAGCAGCGTATGCGGACCCGGATCATTGTCGGGATAGTCGAACGGCTCCATCGGCACCTGCAGGAAGACCTCGTGGCCGTCGCCGCGGGCGCGCTGGACGGTGCGCTCGAGCTCGCTGCCATAGGGCGCGAAGGCGAAGGAGACCGGTCCCGGCAGCCGGGCGATCGCGTCGCTGGTGCTGGACTGGCTGATGCCGAGACCGCCGACCAGCAGGGCGATGCGCCCCGCAGGCTTGTTGGCGGGCGGCGGGCCGAGCGGTCGCGCATAGATCTGGGCCGGAGTCTCCCCGCCCGGGCCGATGCGCGGCAGGGTGCCGAAGCGCGTGCGCTCGACCAGGCGGCTGTCGGGCGCGGGCGCGAGCTTGGCCGGGGCGTCGCTGTCGGGCACGGTGATGACGATGGCGCCCGGCGCCTCCGCACCCTGACGCACCACGACGACGCCGGATTCGCTTTCGAGCTGCCTGGCGGTGGATTGGCTGCGCGGTTCGGCGGGCGCGGCCGGGGCAGCGCCGCCAGCCGGCTGCGGTGCGGCGCGCTTCTCGATCATCGCGGTGGCGACCGGCTCGCCGCCATCGGGATCGCGCTTGATCGCGACGTAGAGCAGCAGCAGAGCCAGCGTCAGACCGACGCAGGCACAGGCGCCGAGCGCCAGCAAGCGAGCCCAGCGCTGTCCGCCCTTCGCCGCTGCGCGGTGCTGGCCCAGCGGCCGATTGAGATCGGTAAGCGGCGTTCCGGCCAAGGTCAGCCGTCCTGAACTGTTTGAGGCGGGCCCGAATCAACGGCCCGCCCGGCTAGTCTTGTCGTGTCGCGGGGGCGGCGTCGAGTGCCCGCGCGGTCCGGCGCGGGCAGGATCGCCATCGCGCCGGCCTCGCTCAGTTCGGCTTGGGCGCCTCGGTCGCCGGAGCGGCGGCGTCCTTCTTGGCGCCCCGCAGCAGGTTGAGGGCCGCGGTCAGCTGCGTGTCCTTGGCCGGATCGTTCGGCACATAGGAGGCGGAGCCGGACTGCTCGTCCTTGCCGTCGCCGGCCTTGAGATGGCCCTTCAGCGCCGCCTCGCCCTTGTTCTCGGAGAGCTTGTCCTTGAGCTCCGGGGGGATCTCCTGCAGCACCTCGACATCGGGGGTGATGCCCTTGGCCTGGATCGAGGTGCCGGACGGGGTGTAGTAGCGCGCGGTGGTCAGCCGCAGGCCGCCATTGCCGCCGAGCGGGATCACGGTCTGCACCGAACCCTTGCCGAAGGAGCGGGTGCCCATCACGGTGGCGCGCTTATGATCCTGCAGCGCGCCGGCGACGATCTCCGCGGCGGAGGCCGAGGAGCCGTTGATCAGCACCACGACCGGCTTGCCCTTGGCGAGATCGCCCGCCTTCGCGTTGAAGACCTGCGTCTCCTCGGCGTTGCGGCCGCGGGTCGAGACGATCTTGCCGCGCTCCAGGAAGGCGTCGGAGACCAGGACGGATTGGTCGAGACGGCCGCCGCGATTGTTGCGGAGGTCGATGACATAGCCCTTGATCTTGTCGGCGCCGACCTCGGTATTGACCTTGTCGATCGCCTTGCGCAGCCCCTCATAGGTCTGCTCGCTGAAGGTGCCGATGCGGATATAGCCGACATCGGCCTCGACGCGCTCCTCCACCGCCGGCACGACGATGGTCGAGCGGGTGAGGGTGAACTCCAGCGGCTCGGGCTTGCCCGGCCGTTCGATCTTCAGCTTGACCTGGGTGTTGATGATGCCGCGCATCTTCTCGACCGCCTGGGTAAGGCTCAGGCCCTTGACCTCGGTGTCGTCGATCTGGCGGATGATGTCGTTGGTCAGGATGCCGGCCTTGGAGGCGGGCGTGTCGCGGATCGGCTTGGCGACCTTGAGGACGCCTTCCTCCATCGTCACCTCGATGCCGAGCCCGCCGAACTGGCCGCGCATGTCGGTATCCATGTCGCGGAAGCTCTTGGAATCGAGATAGGCGGAATGCGGGTCCAGCGACGAGACCATGCCGTTGATCGCGGCCTCGATCAGCTTCTGTTCATCCGGCTTCTCGACATAATCGGTGCGGATCTTCTCGAAGATGTCCCCGAACAGGTTCAGGCTGCGATAGACCTCGGCCGACGCCGCGATGGCGTGGGTGGAGGAGAAAAGCCCGGTCTGCGTGACCGCGCCGGTCAAACCTGCGCCCATGATCGCGCCGGCAAAAACGAGGGAAACCTTGCGCATCATCCGCGAGCCTTTTCGCTAAGCGTTTTCGTCCACCACGGCGTCGGATCGACCGAGACACCGTCTTTCCTGAACTCGATATAGAGGACCGGTTCCCCGCTCCCCGAACCCACGATCGTCGCCGCAGCTTCCGACGTTTCACCCATCGTCGCAACCGGCTCTCCGGCGAGGACGAACTGGTTCAGCGCCACATCGATGCGCTGCATGCCGGCCAGTAGGATATAGTATCCCCCGCCGGCATTCAGGATCAAGAGCTGCCCGAAGGAGCGGAACGGTCCCGCATAAACCACCCAAGCGTCCGAAGGCGTCGAAACTAGGGCGTTCGCCCGCGTCGCGATCGAAATCCCGCGCGTCGTGCCGCCGGCGCCGTCGCTTTCGCCGAAGCCACGCAATTGTGAACCCGCGACCGGCAGCGGCAGCAGGCCGCGCGTCTCGGCGAAGGCGATTTTCGGCGCGAGCCTGGCGGGATCCTTGAAAGCGAGGGCCGCCATGCGCTGCCGTTGCTCCCTGGTTTCCGCCTCGAGCGCCTGCCTCGCCGATTCGGCGGCGCGCGTGGCGGTGGAGATCTCCTTCTCCATCTGCTCGACGAAGTCGCGCAGGCTGCGGGCCTGGTCGGCCAGCTCGCCGGCCGCGGCGCGCTGGGCCTCGGCATCGCGGGTGGCGCTGGCCTCGCGCTCGCGCCGCGCCTCGACCAATGCGGCCAGCCGCTGGCGCTCGCCGGCCAGGGCTTCGAGCTCGCCGGTGATCGACCGGCGCTCGGCGGCGATCCCCTCCCGCAGCCGCACCAGCTCGGCCAGATCGGTGCCCAGCACCTGGATCTCCTGGCGGAGATCCGGAACCACCGCGCCGAGCAGCATCGAGGCGCGCACGGCTTCCAGAATATCCTCGGGGCTGACCAGCACGGCCGGGGGCGGGCGCCGCCCGATGCGCTGCAGCGCGGCCAGAACCTCGCCGATCAGGCCGCGACGCCCCTCCAGCGAGCGGCGAATGGCGGATTCGCTGGATTGCAGCAGGGTCAGGCGCTGCTCCAGCGCGGCCACCTTGCGCTCCGAGGCCTGGGTGCGCTGGGTGGTGTCGAGCAGGGCCTTGTTGAGACCGGCGCGGTCGGCGCGGATCGCGGAGATCTCGGCTTCGAGCCTGGCACGCAGGCCGGCGCTGCCGGAGAGACGCTCCTCGATCGCCTTCAGCTCGCGCTCGCGGGCCCGCTTCTCGTCCTGCTTGATCTGCGCTTCGCGGGTGAGCTGGTCGGGATCCGGCGTGCCGGTCTGCGCCTGTGCGGCGCCGGGCAGGGCGGTCGCGAGGATCAGCGCCGCCAGAAGCGCCCGGCCGCTCGCCCGGCGGCCGCGCCCATCCGGGCCGGCGGCGCGGAACGATCCGCGAATCAAAATCCGATCGGAGCTCATGCCCGATGATAGGGGTGACCGGCCATGATCGTCATCGCCCGGTAGAGCTGTTCGAGCGCCAGGACCCGCACGATCTGATGAGGCAGGGTCAGGGCGCCGAAGGCGAGCGTCAGCTGGGCCTGCCTGCGCAGCGCCTCGTCGAGCCCGTCCGCCCCGCCGATGACGAAGGTCGCGGCCTGCGTGCCGGCGTCGCGCGCCGTGGCGAGGCGCGCGGCGAAGGCTTCGCTCGTCAGAGCGCCGCCGCGCTCGTCCAGCGCGATCAACAGGCCGGGTTGCGCCTTGGCCAGGATGGAAGCCGCCTCCTCGCGCTTGCGCTCCTCGGCGCGACGACCTCGGCTCTCGGCGATCTCGACGATATCGGGGCCGGTCAGGCCGAGACCGCGCCCGAGCGCCAGCCCGCGCTCGCGATAGCGCTCGCACAGCTCGCGCTCCGGCCCGTCCTTGAGCCGGCCGATGGCGATGAGGGCAAGGCGCATGTCGAGCCGCGGGGTCAGCGAACGCCGTCGAACACGGCGGGGGCCGGGCGACAGCCGCCCGGCAGCGGCGCGTCAGCCGACGAGCCGCTCATTGGGACGGTCTGCGCCCCACATCTTCTCGAGATTATAGAAGTCCCGGACTTCGGGCCGGAAGACATGGATGATGATGTCGCCGGTATCGATCAGGACCCAGTCGCAGGCGGGCATGCCTTCGACCTTCGGAGCCGGCAGGCCGGAGCCCTTCAGCGCCTCGACCAGGCTGTCGGCGATGGAGGCGACGTGCCGGTTGACGCGGCCGGTCGCGATGATCATGGCGTCGGCCAGGGAGGTCTTGCCGACCAGGTCGATGACGGTGATGTCCTCGGCCTTCATTTCTTCGAGGACATGCAATGCGAGGGCGACGCTGTCAGCGGAGGGGTTGTCCGATACAGCGGCCTGGGGAAGCGGCTTGGGCTCGGCTTCGCCAAGGGTTTGACGGTTCAGTTCCGTATCCTCTCGATCACGACGCGCTCACTGCGCGACGATCTGAAAATACGCTCGACCCGCCCAAATTTCAATCTTTTTCGGCCAGTTCCCGCAACATCGTCGACGAGAGATCCGAGCGGCGGCCATGCAGGAAGATCCAGGCCGGCGGTTTCGCACCGGGCAGCGCGGCGCCCTGGCTCTCCGACATGCGGTAGCGCGAGAGCCAGTTCGCGGCGGGCGAGGCGACGGCGTGATGCGTCGAGCCCGGGCGGTCGATCACGGCGATCGGCATCATCCGGGCGATGGCGCGCCACTCGTTCCAGCGATGGAAATTCTGGAGATTGTCCGAGCCCATCAGCCAGACGAATTGCACGCCGGGGCAGCGCAGCTGCAGGGCGCGCAGCGTGTCGGCGGTGTAGCGCGTGCGCAGCTTCGCCTCGATGCCGGTGACGTGGATGCGCGCATGATCCGCCACCTGGCGGCTGAAGGCGATCCGCGACTCGATCGGCGGCAGGCGGGCATTGTCCTTGAGCGGATTGCCCGGGGTGACGAGCCACCAGACTCGGTCGAGCTGCAGGCGGCGCAGCGCCGTCAGGCTCGCCATGCGATGCCCGTCATGGGCCGGGTTGAAGGTCCCGCCGAACAACCCGATGCGCAAGCCCGGCGCATGGGGCGGTAGCCGCATGTGCTCGATGCTCACGGCCGGATCTGACCATTGCCATGGACACGGTATTTGAACGAGCAGAGCTGTTCGACGCCGACCGGGCCGCGCGCATGCATGCGCCCCGTGGCGATCCCGATCTCGGCGCCGAAGCCGAATTCCCCGCCATCGGCGAATTGGGTCGAGGCATTGTGCAGCACGATGGCGGAATCGACCTCCGCCAGGAAGCGCGCGGCCACCGCCGCGTCCTCGGTGACGATCGCATCGGTATGGTGCGAGCCGAAACGGGCGATATGCTCCATCGCCTCCTCCGGACCGGCGACGAGTTTCACCGCTATGATCCGGTCGAGATATTCGGTCGCCCAATCCGCTTCGCCGGCGGGCGTGACGCGCGGATCGACGGCCTGCGTCCGCGCATCGCCGCGCACCGCGCAGCCCCCGGCCAGGAGATCGGCGACCAGCGGATGCAGATGGGTGTCGGCGCAGGCCCGGTCGACCAGCAGGGTTTCGGCCGCGCCGCAGACGCCGGTGCGGCGCAGCTTGGCGTTGAGCACGATCTCGCGCGCCATGGCCAGATCCGCGGCCGCATGGACATAGACATGGCAGTTGCCGTCGAGATGGGCGAAGACCGGCACGCGGGCTTCGGCCTGGACGCGCGCGACGAGGCTGCGGCCGCCGCGCGGCACCACCACGTCGATCGCGCCGTCGAGCCCGGCGAGCAGGGCGCCGACCGCGGCACGGTCGCGCGTCGGCACCAGCTGGACGGCGTCCGGCGGCAGGCCGGCTTCGCTCAGGCCTTCGCGCAGCGCGTCAGTGATGGCGAGCGAGGTGCGGAAACTATCCGACCCGGCCCGCAGGATCGCGGCGTTTCCGCTCTTCAGGCAGAGCGCCCCGGCATCGGCGGTGACGTTGGGCCGGCTCTCGAAGATCACGGCGATGACGCCGAGCGGCGTCGCCACACGCTCGAAACGCAGGCCGTTGGGCCGGGTCCATTGCGCCAGGACGCGGCCGACGGGATCGGGCAGGGCGGCGACGCTCGCCACGGCGGCCGCGACATCGGCGAGGCGGGCCTCGTCGAGCGACAGCCGGTCGATGAAGGCCGGGGCCTGTCCCGCCGCCTTCGCATCCGCCAGGTCGCGGGCATTGGCGTCGAGGATCGCCGCCGCATGCCGGCCGATCGCGGCCGCCATGGCGTGCAGCGCGGCGTCGCGCTGCGCCGCCGGGGCGAGCGCGACCTGTCGCGAGGCCGCGCGGGCGCTGAGCCCGATCGCCGCCATCGCGGCCTGCAGATCGCGTTCGTCGTCGCCGGTGGAGACCACGCGCAGGGCGCTCTCGCTCGTCATGATCAGTGGCCTGTCCAACCCCAGTTTCGCCGCGACCTTAACCGACACCGAGCGCCATGTCGTCCCGGTGGATCATCTCGGCGCGCCCGGGATAGCCCAGTATGGCCTCGATGTCCCGCGAGGCCCGGCCCAGCACCAGCGCGGCTTCATGCGCGTCGTAGGAGACCAGCCCGCGCCCCAGCACGGCGCCCGCGCCGTCGCGGATCAGCACGGCGTCGCCGCGCGAGAACTCGCCCTCGATACGGCTCACGCCGACGGGCAGCAGGCTGGCGCCGCCGCGCAGCGCGCGCACCGCGCCGGCGTCGAGATAGAGCGCGCCGCGCGGTTCCAGCGAGCCGGCGATCCAGGTCTTGCGCGCGGTGGCGGGGGTCGAACCGCTCAGGAACCAGGTGCAGCGCGCCCCGCCTGCGACCGCGGCGAGCGGATTCTTGCCGCGGCCATCGGCGATCAGCATATGCGTGCCGCCCGCCGCCGCGATCTTGCCCGCCTCGATCTTGGTGCGCATGCCGCCGCGGGACAGTTCCGAGGCCGCGCCGCCGGCCATGGCGTCGATCTCGGGGGTGATGCGCTCGACCAGCGGGATGTGGCGGGCCGCGGGGTCGCTGGCGGGAGGGGCGGTGTAGAGCCCGTCGATATCGGAGAACAGCACCAGGAGATCGGCGCCCGCCATGGTGGCGACGCGCGCGGCGAGGCGGTCATTGTCGCCATAGCGGATCTCGGTCGTCGCGACGGTGTCGTTCTCGTTGATCACCGGCACGGCGCGCAGGTCGAGCAGCCGTCCCAGCGTCGCCCGCGCATTGAGATAGCGCCGGCGCTCCTCGGTATCGGCGAGGGTCAGGAGGATCTGCCCGGCGGTGAGACCGTGATGGCCGAGCGCCTCCGCCCAGGTCCGTGCCAGCGCGATCTGCCCGACGGCGGCGGCGGCCTGGCTCTCCTCCAGCCGCAGCGAGCCGGAGGGCAGCCCGAGCACGGTCCGCCCCAGCGCGATCGCGCCGGACGAGACCACGAGCACATCGGCGCCGCGCTGGTGGAGATCGGCGAGATCCTCGGCCAGCGCCGCCAGCCAGGCATGGCGCAGGCGGCTGCGCTCGCGATCGACCAGCAGGCTGGAGCCGACCTTGACGACGATGCGGCGGAACTGGCTGAGCGAAGGGGTTTTCACGACGGGAACCGGAGCGGACGAAACGGCACGGAGCCTCTGCCTGTTGGCGAAATCGCGGGCATTGTAAAGCGCCGGAGCCGCCTGCCGGCACTGCGCCTGGCGCTTTTCGCCGGGTTCGCATTGACAGGGAGGCTTCGATCGCCCATATGGGGTGGGTCGATATTTAGGCCGAACGACTTGGCCCCGCGCATGAAGATGCGCCTGCTGACGACCTTCCTGCTCAAAAAATCGAAACGCCGGCGCGTGGGTTTCGTCACGCGCCTTCCTAAAACGCAGCGAAAGGATTCGTTATGAGCGTCGGTACAGTCAAGTGGTTCAATTCGACCAAGGGTTTTGGTTTCATCCAGCCGGATGATGGCGGTCAGGACGTGTTCGTCCATATCAGCGCCGTCGAGCGGGCCGGCATGCGCGACCTCCGGGAGGGCCAGAAGATCTCCTTCGAGCTCGTCCAGGACAAGCGCTCGGGCAAGATGTCGGCCGACCAGCTTCGCGCCGAGTGAGCCATTCGCCCCGTCGCGCGGGCATTGAATCGAGACGGCGACCACGGATGTACTGGCGCCCGATCCGTTCTGCTCTTCACCGCGACGAGGCGTGACGAAGGGTCGGGGATCACATCCCGGCCCTTTTCCACTTTCGAGACGTCAGGAGACAGCGATGCAGGTTCTCGTCCGCGACAACAATGTCGATCAGGCCCTTCGGGTCCTCAAGAAGAAGATGCAGCGCGAGGGCGTGTTTCGCGAGATGAAGCGCCGTTCGGCCTATGAGAAGCCGTCCGAGAAGCGCGTCCGCGAGAAGGCCGACGCCATCCGCCGGGCCCGCAAGGTCGCCCGCAAGCAGATGCAGCGCGAGGGTCTGATCGCCGCGCCGAAGGTCAAGCCGCGGCCGGTCCGCGCTGGAAGCGCAGCTCCCGCGCGCTGATTTCACTACCCTTTTGCGGGCATCTGGATTATTGCCCGCCTCGCGGGCCTCGGAATGACCCGCGTCAACCCAAAGAAGGCTCACCTTGAAGAACCCGAACGACCGCAGCTTCACTGATCGTCAGTCCAATTCCCAGAACGCCAAGAAGGCGCTGCTCGAGCGCTTCAAGGCACGGCCTGGGCCGGATGATCCGATCATGCAGCAGCGCCGCGCGGAGCGTGAGGCCATCGCTCAAGCCCGTGCCGCCCGCGAAGCCGAAAAGGCCGCCGCCCGCGCCGAGGCCGAGCGTCTCGCCGCGATCGAGCGGGCGCGCCTCGAAGAGGAAGAGCGCCAGGCCGAGATCCAGCGCGAGGCGGCCCGCAAGGCCGAGCAGGCGAAGCGCGATGCCGAGCGCCCGCGCAAGGTTCTGCTCGAGGCGGTGCAATACGCGCAGATGCGCGCCGCCGGCAAGGGCGGACGGCGCTAGGGCCGGTGCCGCCGCGGCTTGGCCGCGGTGGGCATGAGACGACGACGCGGCGCGGCGCTTCAGGCTTTTCAGCCGATCGCGCGCCGGCTGACGGGGTTCTCGCTCGCGGATCGGCGGCAGGAGGCTCGGCAGTGGACGGAACCGGCGGTGCGGGCTAAGGCCCGGCGCGCTGCCGGCAGGACACGCCTTTCCCCGAACCCAGCTGGGAGCGCCCGTCATGGCCACCCGAGGACTTTCCGCCGATGAGATCAAGCGTCGCGCGCAGATCGCATTCGACAAGGCCGATGCGCGCAAGCAGGAGGCTTCGCGCGCGATGGAGGCCGAGCAGCAGGCGCGTGACGCCGTGCTGCAGAAGACGGCGCGGCTGCGCGCCCTGCGCCTCGCCAAGGAGCAGGCGGATGCCGAGACGGCCGCCATCGTCGCGGCCGAACAGGCGCAGGTGAAGGCCGACCAGGCCCAGGCCAAGGCCGATGCCAAGGCGGCGAAGACCAAGGCCGCCAGCGACAAGGCGGCCAAGCCGCGCAAGACGGCGCTCAAGACCGGCTGAGCCGCCCCGGCACGGCGGCTCGAACCGGCGCCCGATTATTTCCATTTCGGAAAGACTGCCTTCCTGCCGTGGCCGAGTTCCCCGCTGCGGTCGGCTCTGGATACGCGCCCCTCGCATCGTGCAAAAAGCTGCGGCGTTCCGCCGCGCCCGGCGGGCGCTATTGCGCAGCGAATGTCTATTCTGGCAGGAAAATGCGCATCTAGAACGTTTTAGATGCCCTCCTCAGTAATTCCGCGATTTATGCTGCGCTGCGGTGCGGCTCGACTTGTGGCGCCGTGTTTTACGACGTCGAGGCCGCTATAGCCGGGTGCCGGCGCCGGACGTCGCGGCCGTTCCACTCGGCTTCTCTCACAAATCTCTTGCCAGATCGGCGCTCCCGCTAAATCTATAGGCTTCGGCTTCGGATTTAGCCGCAAGCAAGCTCGCCTCGATCAAGAAGGCGAAGCCAGAGGGAGAACGATCATGACGACCGAACCCGCAAAGCCTCGTTCCAGCCGCCGCAATTTCCTGAAGGTCGCCGGCCTCGCCGGCGCCGGCGCCATCGCCATGCCGCAGGTCAGCCGCGCGCAGACCGTCACCTGGAAATACCAGTCGACCTGGCCGACCAAGGACATCTTCCACGAATTCGCGGGCGATTTCGCCAAGCGCGTCAACGAGATGTCGGGCGGGCGCCTGAAGATGGACGTGCTCGCCGCCGGCGCGGTGGTTCCGGCCTTCCAGATGCAGGATGCGGTGGCCGCCGGCATTCTCGACGCCGGCCATGGCGTCTGCGCCTATTGGTACGGAAAGAACAAGGCCTTCTCGCTGTTCGGCACGCCGCCTTCGCTGGGCTGGGACGCCCACAGCTTCCTCGCCTGGATGAATTACGGCGGCGGCTACGATCTCTACAACGAGCTGGTGCAGCAGCAGCTCAAGCTGAACCTCGTCGGCTTCCTCACCGGCCCGATGCCCTGCCAGCCGCTCGGCTGGTTCAAGAAGGAGCTGAAGACGGCCGATGATTTCAAGGGGCTGAAATACCGCACCGTCGGCCTCGCCGCCGATCTGATGCGCGAGATGGGCGCCGCCGTGACGATCCTGGCCGGCGGCGAAATCGTGCCGGCGCTGGAGCGCGGCGTCATCGACGGGGCGGAGTTCAACAACCCCTCCTCGGATTCGCTGCTCGGCTTCCAGGACGTCGCCAAGGTGTTCATGCTGCAGAGCTATCACCAGGCGGCGGAGAGCTTCGAGATCATCTTCAACAAGACGAAGTTCGACGCGCTGTCGCCTGAGCTGAAGGCGATCGTGAAATATGCGGCGGAATCGGCCTCGTCCGACATGTTGTGGAAGGCGCTCGACCGCTATTCCAAGGATCTCGAGATGCTGCGCGGCAAGGGCGTCAACGTCGTGCAGACGCCGGAAGCGATCCTGAAGTCGCAGCTCGCCGCCTGGGACAAGGTGCTCGAGAAGCTGTCGGCCGAGAATGCGTTCTTCAAGAAGGTGGTGGAGTCGCAGAAGGCCTGGGTGAAGCGCTCGGTCGGCTTCGAGCGGATCAACACGCCTTCGCGCGAGCTCGCCTACACGCATTTCTTCAAGGCCTGACGCGCAGCTCCCTCCGATAGTGCCCGGCCGTCTCCGCGGCCGGGCGCCTGCGCGCCGCTCGCGCGTGGCCTTCGGCGCGGAAAGCGGCCCGGTGGCAGCAGCAGCGCCCGTTCCTCCCCGTCCAACCGGACCCGTTCATGAAGCTCATCCTGGCGATCGACAAGTTCAACACCGCCATCGGCAAGCTCGCCGGCTGGAGCATCCTGATCCTGACCTTCGCGATCAGCTATGAGGTGTTCGCACGCTATGCGCTGCGCGCACCGACCGAATGGGCCTTCGACGTCAGCTACATCCTGTACGGCACCCTGTTCATGCTGGCCGGCCCCTATGCGCTGGCCCGCAACGCGCATGTGCGCGGCGATTTCCTCTATCGGCAATGGAGCCCGCGGACTCAGGCCAGGATCGATCTGACGCTGTATCTGCTGTTCTTCTTTCCCGGCATCATCGCGCTCGCCTGGGCCGGCTATAAATTCGCGGCGTTCTCCTGGATGATCGGCGAGCATTCGTCGAATTCACCCAATGGCCCGCCGCTCTACCATTTCAAATCGCTGATCCCGGTCGCGGGCGTGCTGATGACCGTCCAGGGCCTGGCGGAGGTGGCGCGGTGCGTGATCTGCCTGCGCACCGGCGAGTGGCCAGCGCGGCTGCACGACGTCGAAGAGACCGAGAAGCTCATTCTGGAAAACGCGGCCCTCGCCGAGGCCGCACCGCAGGCAGGGAAAGCCGTCTGATGTTTGGCATGGGCAATCCCGAACTCGGCGTGCTGATGCTCGTCCTGTTCATCGTCTTCATCATGCTGGGCTTCCCGATCGCCTTCACGCTGATGGCACTGGGTGTCGGCTTCGGCTACTGGGCGATGGGCGACACGGTGTTCAACCTCGTCGTGCAGCGCACCTATTCGGTGATGGCCAACGACGTGCTGGTCTCGATCCCGCTGTTCATCTTCATGGGCTACATCATCGAGCGGGCGAACATCCTCGACAAGCTGTTCAAATCGATCCAGCTCGCGCTCGGCAATGTCCCCGGCTCGCTCGCCATCGCGACGCTCGCGACCTGTGCGATCTTCGCCACCGCCACCGGCATCGTCGGCGCCGTGGTGACGCTGATGGGGCTGCTCGCCTTCCCGGCGATGCTGCGCGCGGGCTACGACGTCAAGCTCTCGGCCGGCGTCGTCTGCGCCGGCGGCTGCCTCGGCATCCTGATCCCGCCCAGCGTGATGCTGATCCTCTACGGCGCGACGGCGGGCGTCTCGGTGCCGAAGCTTTATGCAGGCGCGCTGTTTCCGGGGCTGCTGCTGGCCGGGCTCTACATGATCTACGTGCTGGTGCGCTGCTGGCTGAACCCCAGCCTGGCGCCGAAGCTGCCGAAGGAGGAGACCGACGTTCCCTGGTCGACCGTGCTCTGGGCCTTGGCGACGAGCTTCTTCCCGCTGACGCTGCTGATCATGTCGGTGCTGGGCGCGATCTTCTTCGGCCTGGCGACGCCGACCGAAGCGGCCGCGATCGGCGCGCTCGGCAGCCTGCTGCTGGCGGCCGCCTACCGCTCCCTGAATTTCGAGAAGGTGCGGGAATCCGTGGTGCTGACCGCCCGGACCTCGGCGATGGTCTGCTGGCTCTTCGTCGGCTCCTTCATCTTCTCCTCGATCTTCGCCATCCTCGGCGGGCATGAGCCGATCAAGAACCTCGTCACGGCGATGGATCTCTCGCCGACCATGTTCCTGATCGTCGCTCAGGTGATCATCTTCATCCTGGGCTGGCCGCTGGAATGGACGGAGATCATCGTGATTTTCGTGCCGATTTTCCTGCCGCTGCTCGAATTCTTCAAGATCGATCCGCTGTTCTTCGGCATCCTCGTCGCGCTGAACATCCAGACCTCCTTCCTCTCGCCGCCGGTCGCGATGGCGCCGTTCTATCTCAAGGGGATTGCACCGCCGCACATCACCATCAACGAGATCTTCGCCGGCGTGACCCCGTTCCTGATGCTGGTCTTCGTCGCGCTGGTGATGGTCTATGTGTTTCCGGGCATCGCGCTCTGGCTGCCGAAATATCTGTACGGCTAGGGCGCGTTTCCCGGCCGGATCCTCTGCAAAATACCCGTCCGTCTATGACAAACGGAATTATCCGCTTTAGTCTCGCCTTCGATTGAACCTTTGCCGCTCTCGCTGCGACCAATGGCAGCGAGCCGGAATGCGGGGCCTCGAAGGCGGTGCATACGGAATCGGACGAAGACATCGTCAAGCGGATCGCCTCGGGCGACCGGCTCGCCATGAAGGTGCTGTTCTCGCGGCATCAGGTGCGGGTCTACCGTTTCGTGCTGCGGCTCGTCCGCGACGAGACGCTTGCCGAGGATGTGATCAGCGATGTCTTTCTCGATCTCTGGCGACAGGCGGCGACATTCGAGGCGCGGGCCTCGGTCGCGACATGGCTGCTCGCCATCGCCCGCAACAAGGCCTATTCGCTGCTGCGCAAGCGCCGCGACGCCGGGCTCGACGATGATTTCGCCGAAAGCATCGAGGATGAGGCGGACGACCCCGAAATCCTTCTGCAGAAGCAGGATAAGGGCATGGCGATCCGCGGCTGCCTCGACAGGCTCAGCCGCGAGCATCGCGAGATCGTCGATCTCGTCTATTATCACGAGACCAGTGTCGAGGAGGCCGCGCGGATCGTCGGCATTCCGGAAAACACGGTCAAGACCAGGCTCTTCCACGCCCGCAAGAAGCTGGGCGACTTGCTCAAGGCCGCCGGCATCGACAGGGGCTGGCCATGAGCAGCGCCGCAACCGCATCGCCGGCCCGGGAGACACGCCATGACTGACAGGATCGCACAGGATCCGCGGCTGGCCGAGATCGAGGCCCTGCTGCCCTTCTACGCCAATGGCCGCCTGGATGCGCGGGAGAGATCGCGCGTCGAGGCGGCGCTGGCCGCCGATCCGGAGCTCGCGGCGCGTCTCGAGATCATCCGCGAGGACATGGCCGAGACGATCCTGCTGAACGAGAGCCTCGGCGCTGCCTCGCCGCGCGCGCTCGACAGGCTGATGGAAGCGATCGACGCGGAGGAGCGCCAGGCTCCGCTGGCCGTGCGGGCCCGGCGCGGGCTGCTCGGCTGGCTCGCGGATCGGCTCGCCGCCCAGCCGCCGCGCCGGCTGGCCTATGCCGGGGCGGCGGCGGTCGCGGTGATCGCGATCCAGGGGGCCGTGCTGACCGGCCTCGCGATCCGCGAGCCGCAGGGCTACCAGACCGCTTCGGCGCCGGCCGTCACGGCCTCCGAGCGCTATGTCCTGCTCAGCTTCGCCCCGGATGCGAAGGCCAGCGACATCGCCGCCTTCTTCCGCCGCTATGACGCCTCGGTGGTCGATGGGCCGCGGGCCAACGGCTTCTTCAAGGTGCGCGTCGGGGATGCCAGCCTGACGCCGTCGCAGCTCGATGCGATCGCCGCCCGCATGAAGGCGGAGCGGGCGATCGTGACCTTCGTCGCGCCGGCGCCATGATGGCCGGGGCCGTCGGGAAGGAGACCATGCCATGACCAGCCGCAGCCCGGGCCTTCCGCTCTCGCCGCCGCCCGCCGTTCCGCCGGCCCTGCCGCGCCTGGCGGCCGGGCTGCTGGGGGTACTCCTGTGGGGCGCCGGTCTCGGCCTCGCGCCGGCCTCGGCCCAGAGCGCCTTTCCCGAGCGCTTCCAGCGCGGCACCGGCACGGTGCGGCCGCTGACCCGGGTCGAGCGTCCGCTCCCCATGGTCAGGCAACCCGCTGTTCGGCAGCCGGCGAACCTGCCCGCTGCCCAGCTCCGGCCCGAGCCGGGGCGCTATCCCGCGCCGCGCGAGCCGGGGATGGGCCGGCCCGGCCGGCCGCGGCCGGGCGGTGGCTGGGGCGGCGTCGGCATCGGCGTCGGTGCGGGCATCATCGGCGGCATTCTGCTCGATCAGGCGACGCGGCCGCGGGTCTATGAGCCGGAGTATGACGAGCCGCCGCCGCCGCGCTATCCCCGGCGGCCGGTGGTCACCGTGGAGGAGGATTTCGACGAGCCCGCGACGCGCCCGCCGCGGCGGACGCGCCCGGTGCGGGAGGCGGCGCCGCCGCGCCGGACACCGCCGCGCACCGCCCGGCCGGCGCCGGGCCCGCCCGCAGTCAGCGTGCCGGCCGTCGCCGAGACGCGGTTCGTGCCCGATGAGATCCTGATCGAGCTCGCGCCGAACGCGCAGGCGGACACCGTCCTGCGGCGCCACCGCGCGGTGCTGCTCGCGAGCCGGAGCTTCGCGCTGCCGGGGGTGACGCTGATCCGGGCGCGGCTGGAGGGCGGCCGCACTGCGCGCGGCGTGCTGGCGCAGATGGCACGGGACCGCGACGTCGCCGGGGCGCAGCCGAACTATCTCTACGCGCTGCAGCAGCCGGCGCCGGGCGATACCGCGGCGCTTCCGCCGGCGGCGCCGGTGCCGGACAAGCAGCCGCAATATATCGTCGAGAAGCTGCGCCTCGGCGATCTCCACAAGCTGGCGCGCGGCGAGAAGATCCGCGTGGCCGTGATCGATTCCGGCGCCGACCAGGCCCATCCGGAACTGAAGGGGGTGGTGGAGGCGAGTTTCGATGCGCTCGGCGGCGAGGCGAGGCCGCATGCGCATGGCACCGCCATGGCCGCGGCGATCCTGGCGCAGACGCAGCTGCAGGGCGTGGCGCCGGCCGCGCGCCTGCTGGCGGCCCGGGCCTTTTCGGGCGAGGCCGGCCCCGCAGCCGCCAGCGGCACCACCTTCCACATCCTCACCGCGCTGGACTGGGCGGCGGGGGAGGGCGCGCGCGTCTTCAACCTGTCCTTCGCCGGGCCGCAGGACAGGCTGCTCTCGCGCAGCCTGGCAGGCGCCCGCGACAAGGGGATCGTCGCCATCGCCGCCGCCGGCAATGGTGGCGCCAAGGCCGCGCCGCTCTATCCGGGCGCCGATCCCAGCGTCATCGCGGTGACGGCGACCGATGCCGAGGACAAGCCGTTCAGCCAGGCCAGCCGTGGCAGCCATATCGCGGTGGCGGCGCCGGGCGTCGACGTGCTGGCCGCCGAGCCGGAGGGGCGCTACGCCTTTTCCTCCGGAACCTCGATCGCGGCGGCGCATGTCTCGGGCATCGTCGCGCTGCTCCTGGAAAAGCGGCCGGATCTCAACCTCGAAGGCGTGCGCAAATTGCTGACGGAAAGCGCCGTCGATCTCGGCTCGCGCGGGCGCGACGCGGTGTTCGGCGCGGGGCGTGTCGATGCGCCGGCGGCTCTGGCGCGGGCGCTGCCGGTCTCGGAGCTCGGTCGCTAGCGCCCCGCCGCGCGATCAGGCTTGACCTCGCGCCGTGCTTGAGCCTGATGTCGCGGCATGCGCCGCCCCCGCCTGCTGTTCGTCGCCACCGAAGACTGGTTCTTCGCCTCGCATTTCCTGCCGATGCTGCGGGCAGCGCGCGAGCTCGACTACGACGTCGCGGTGATCGCGCGCGAGCGGCATCACCGGCGGATCATCGAGGGTGCGGGCGCCCAGCTGATCGCGCTGGAGGCCGAGCGCCGCAGCCTCGATCCGCGCGCTTTGTTCAGGCAGGTCAGGGCGCTGAAGCGGCTGATCGAGGCCTATCGGCCGGATATCCTGCATTGCATCGCGCTGAAGCCGATCGCTTTGGCGGGGCTCGCCGGTAAGCTCGCGGGGGTGGATCGGCGGGTCTATGCGCTGACCGGGCTCGGCTTTCTCGGCGCGAGCCAGGGCTTCGTCGCCAGCGCGGCGCGGCTGGCGGCGCGGCTGTGGCTGCGCGAGGCGATCGACGGGCCCAAGGTGCGCTTCCTGTTCGAAAACCCCGACGACGCGCTGAGCCTGGGGCTCGACCCGCAGGACGCGGCCAAGGTCCGGATCGTCGGCGGGGCCGGGGTCGACCCGCTGATCCTGATGCCGCTGCCGATGCCGCCGGCACCGCCGCTCAAGGTCGCGATCGTCGCCCGCATGCTCTGGTCGAAAGGCGTCGATCTCGCGGTCGAAGCCGTGCGGCTGGCGCGGGCCGAGGGTGCGCGCGTCGAGCTGACGATCCATGGCGCGCCCGACCCGTCCAATCCCAAGGCGATCCCGCTCGAAACCCTGCAGGGCTGGACGCGGCGTCCGGGCGTCCACTGGGCCGGGGCGACCCGCGATGTCGAGGCGGTCTGGGCGGCGCATCATCTCTGCATCCTGCCGTCGCGCGGCGGCGAGGGGCTGCCGCGCACCATTCTGGAAGCCGCCTCCTGCGCCCGGCCGGTGCTGACCACGGATGTGCCGGGCTGCCGCTATTTCATCCGCGACGGGCGCGACGGGCTGGTGGTCCCGCCCGATGACCCGGCGGCGCTGGCCAAGGCGCTGATCATGCTGGCCGGCGCGCCCTCGCTGGCGGAGCGCATGGGCGCGAGCGCGCGGGCGCGGCTGCTCGACGGCTTCACCGAGCGCGACGTGATGTCCGGCGTGAAGAGCCTGTATCGCGGGCTGCTGGCGCAGCCGGGCACGGATGTGGCGGCGTGAGCGAGGTGGCGACGCTCGACCGCCGGGCGTTCATCCTGGCCCAGACGCGGCTGCTGCCGGTGCCGCATGCGCCCGAGATCCGGCTGCATGTCGCCGAGGAGGCGACGGAGCTCTGGCAGAAGACCGAGGACGAGCTTGCGGTGATCGGGCTGCCGCCGCCCTTCTGGGCCTTCGCCTGGGCGGGCGGGCAGGCGCTGGCGCGCTATCTGCTGGACCATCCGGACAGCGTGCGCGGGCGGCGCGTTCTCGATTTCGCGACGGGCTCGGGGCTCGTCGGCATCGCGGCGCTGCTGTCGGGGGCGGATACGGCGGAAGGCTGCGACATCGACCCCTTCGCGATCGAGGCGGTGGCGCTCAACGCCGCGGCCAATGGCGTCGGGATGAGCGCGATCTGCGAGGATCTGGTCGGGCGCGACGCGGGCTGGGACGTGATCTGCGCCGGGGATGTCTGCTATGAGCGCGACATGGCCGAGCGGGTCGTCGCCTGGCTGTCGACGCTGCAGGCACGCGGGGCGCAGGTGCTGATCGGCGATCCCGGGCGCGCCTATCTGCCGAAGCGGCGGCTCACGGCCCTGGCGAGCTATGAGGTGCCGGTGACGCGCTCGTTGGAGGATGCCGAGATCAAGCGCAGCACCGTCTGGCGGCTGGAGCCGGGCTGAGCCGCCGCCTCAGCCACCATGCCGGTCGAGGAAGGCCTCGACCGTCAGGCTGCGGAAATCCTGCAGCGCCGCACGCAGCCGCGCATGGTCCCAATCCCACCAGCCGAGCGCGATGAGCCGCTCGGCGATCGCTTCGGGAAACCGCTCGCGGATCGGCCGGGCGGGGTTTCCGGCGACGATGCTGTAGGGGGCGACGTCCTTGGTGACCACGGCGCCGCCCGCGACCACGGCTCCCGTGCCGATGCTGCGGCCGGGCAGGATGATCGCGCCATGGCCGATCCAGACGTCATGGCCGATGGTGACCGGCGTCGAGCGGCGCCAGGCGAAGAACGCCGCATCATCCTCGGCATCGTCGAAATAGGCGGAGGCGCGATAGGTGAAATGCGACTGGCTCGCCCGCTGCATCGGGTGGTTGCCCGGGTTGATCCGCGTATGGGCCGCGATCGAGCAGAACTTGCCGATCGAGGTGTAGATGATGCTGGAATCATTGACGACGTAGGAATAGTCGCCCATCGCGGATTCGACGAAAGCGGTGCGCGCCCCGATCTCCGTATAGCGTCCGAGTGTCGCCTCGCGGATCTGCGCGGTGGGGTCGATCACGGGCTCGGGCCCGAGTTTCCTGGCCATGACGGGTCCTCGCGCGGTTCAGCTGCTGAGCGGCACGGATTCGATCAGGCGGAAGCGGCTGTCGCGGCTCTCCTGGCGAAACAGGGCGAGGCGGTCGATCGGCACCGCTCCGGCCGGGACGGCGGCGGCGAACTCGGCTTCCAGAGCCCGTCGAACCGGCGCCACCCGCTCGGCCGGCAGGCTGCCGGTCAGCGTCATGTGGAAGCGAAAGGCATCGCCGACATAGGGGTAGCCGAAAGCTTCGAGATAGGCGCGCTGGGCCGGGGTCAGCGGCGAGCGCAGGCGCCGGGCGAGGTCGGCCTGTCCCAGGGGCGCGCGGAAGGGCTCGAACGCCTGCACGATGCGGAAGGCCAGGTCCTGCAGCGCCTGGCTCGGCTGCGCGGGTGTCAGCGCCACGAAGCTGCCGAGCGCGGAAACCGACAGCCCGGCCAGGACGACCGGAATCAGGCTCGCCGCGAGATTATGGGAAAAGGCGCGCAATTGCGCCTCGCTGCGCCCCGCCGCCAGCTCGAACGGCGCCTTCAGCGTCGCGTGAAAGCCGTAGCGGCGCGGCTCGGCCGTCAGCTCCGCCCAATCGGCCGGGTCGCAGCCGCCGGGCGGCGCGCTGGCCATGTCCTCGCCGGTGACCGCGTCATAGCCGATCACGCCGCTGCCGAAGCGCCAGAGCGCGCTCTCGGCCGGCGGCGCAAAATAGAGGGCGTAGCGCGGGCTCAAAATGCGCGCTCGCCTTGCGACCAGACCGCGCGGATGACCGGCGTCGCGCCGAGCGCACGGAACCGCACGAGATCGGCGCGCAGCCCGGGCCTGAGATGGCCGCGATCCCCCAGGCCCAGTATGTCGGCGACCTTCCAGGTCACCATCCCCATCGCCTCCGGCAAAGCGATGCCATGGTCGGCATGCAGCTTGAGCACGGCCTGCAGCAGGCTCGCCGGGACGTAATCCGAAGAGAGCCCGTCGAGCAGGCCCTTCTCCGCCAGTTCGGAGACGGAGACGCCGCCGGAATGCGAGCCGCCGCGCACGACGTTGGGCGCGCCGGCGATCGTCGCCAGGCCGCGCTGCTTGGCCGCCTCGGCCGCCTCGATCGTGGTCGGGAACTCCGAGATGACGGCGCCCGAGGCGATGCCGGCCTCGACATGATCGAGCGTGGTGTCGTCATGGGTGGCGATCGGGATGCCGCGGGACCTGAACATCTCCACCACCGCCTGCCAGTTGCGCGACACATTGGCCGCGCCCTCGCGCTGGCGCACGGCGACATCCTCCTCGAACTCGGCCTCGCTCTTGCCGTTGCCCACCGCATAGGTCCTGAGATGCTCGATATTGCGCCATTGCCGCTGGCCCGGCGTATGGTCCATCAGCGAAACCAGCTGGACGAGCTCATCGTCCTGATAGGGTTCGATGTCCTTGAGCAGGTCGGGGCTGGTGAGTTCGCAGCGCATATGGATGCGGTGGTCGATGCGGAAGACTTTTTCGCGCCGGCCCGCCGCGAGCGCGCTCATCACATCGGCGAAGATGTCCTTGCGGTAATCCTTGGCCGAGAACGGCGTTCCGGCGCAGATCGCGTCATAGACGGTGGTGACCCCCGCCGCCGCCATCTGCGCATCATGGACCAGCGCCGCGGCCAGCCCGTTCGGCCAGAACACTTTCGGCCGGGGCATGAAGTGCTTTTCCATATTGTCGGTGTGCATCTCGACCAGGCCGGGGGCGACGTAATCACCCTCCGCATCGGTCGCGCTGGACAGGGTCGAGCGGCCCCGATCGACGGCGAGGATGCCGGTCTTATCGAAGACGATGGAGCCGGTGACGACCTCGTTCTCGAGGATCAGGCGGGCATTGGTCAGGATCGTCTGCATCAGGCGGCCTTCCGGAAATCGGTGATGTCGAGATAGCGCGTCGCGACCGCCTCTCGCACAGCCTCGTCATGGAAGATACCGACGATCGCGGAGCCGGCCTGCCGCGCCTCCGCGATCAGCTGCACCACCACGTCGCGATTGGCGGCGTCGAGCGACGCAGTCGGCTCGTCGATCAGCATGATCGGCGAGGGGTCGACGAAGGAGCGGGCGATGTTGACGCGCTGCTGTTCGCCGCCGGAAAAGGTCGCCGGGGCGAGGGTCCAGAGCCGCTCGGGCAGGTTGAGCCGCGCCAGCATCGCCTGCGCCCGTTCGGTCGCCGCCTCCGGCGTCGCACCCCGCGCCAGCAGCGGATCGCGCACGATGTCGAGCGCCGAGACGCGCGGGATCACCCGCAGGAATTGCGAGACGAAGCCGAGCGTGCGGCGGCGGATCTCCAGAACGGTGCGCGGCACGGCCGAGACGATGTCGATGGCGCGCCCGTCATGGGTGATCGCGATGGTGCCGCGCGTCGGCCGGTAATTGCCGTAGAGAATGCGCAGCAGGCTGGATTTGCCGGCGCCCGACGCGCCGGCCAGGACCAGCGCCTCGCCGGCGGCGACGCTGAAGCCGACATTGTCGAAGACGGGCAGCCGCACGCCACCCTGATTATGCAGGGTGAAGCTCTTGGCGACGTTCTCGACGTGAATCATCCTGGTCATGGCTCAGTGCCTTGTGGGGAGGGCGTGACACGGGTGTGACGGAGGCGGCTGTCTCATACGGTCAGCACCGCCGATGTCAGCAGCTGGGTATAGGCGTGGTGGGGATCGTCGAGCACCTGGTCGGTCAGCCCCTGCTCGACGACATGCCCGTCCTTCATCACCATCAGCCGGTCGGTGAGCAGGCGCGCCACGGCGAGATCATGGGTGACGATGATCGCGGCGAGGCCGAGATCGCGCACCAGCACGCGCAGCAGGTCGAGCAGCCGGGCCTGGACCGACACGTCGAGCCCGCCCGTCGGCTCGTCCATGAAGACGAGCCGCGGCTCGGAGACCAGCACGCGGGCGATCTGCAGGCGCTGCTGCATCCCGCCGGAAAACTGGCGCGGCCGGTCGTCGATGCGCGCGCCGGCGATCTCGACGCGCTGCAGCCAGTCGAGCGCGCGCTCGCGGATCTGCCCGTAATGCCGGTCGCCGCGATCCATCAGCCGCTCGCCGACATTGCCGCCGGCCGAGACGTCCATGCGCAGCCCGTCGCGCGGGTTCTGGTGGACGATGCCCCAGGCCGTACGCATCAGCCGGCGGCGCTCCTGCTCGGCCAGCGCATAGATGTCGAGCGGCTGGCCCATTCCGCGGAACATGACCTCGCCGCCATCGGGGCGATCGATCCCGGCGAGGCAGCGCAGCAGGGTCGATTTGCCGGAGCCGGATTCACCGACGATGCCGAGCACCTCGCCCGGCCAGAGATCGAAGGAGACATCGGCGCAGCCGACGCGCTCGCCGTAATAGCGGCTGACGCCCGTGACCGAGAGCAACGGGGCGGGGTCGGGGGGAGAGAGATGCAGGGTCATGACCGGTTGTCCTCACAGTCCATGCGAGCGGAGCGGAGCGATCGGGGAGACATGGCGCGCGGCCCGCCGTCCTTGCGAGTGGGGCGAAGCGATCCAGGTGAAGTGGTGCACTGCCCGCCCGTCCTTGCGAGCAAAGCGAAGCAATCCAGGAGGTGTAACGCGCTGCCGCCCCTGGGTTGCTTCGTCGGCTTCGCCTCCTCGCAATGACGAGGGGGCGCGACTGCCGCCCCGTCCTTGCGAGCGGAGCGAAGCAATCCAGGAGACGTCGTGCGCTGCCGCCCCTGCGTTGCTTCGTCGGCGTTGCCTCCTCGCAATGACGGGGAGGGCTCGACTGCGGCCCCGTCCTTGCGAGCAGAGCGAAGCGATCCAGGAGACGTAGCGTGCTGCCGGCCCGTTCTTCCGAGCGGAGCGAAGCAATCCAGGAGACGTAGCGTGCCGCCGCTCCTGGGTTGCTTCGTCGGCTTTGCCTCCTCGCAATGACGGGGAGGGCGCAGGGGCGTGGGGAGGACGTGCAAGGTCATGACCCGTTCTCCCCACCGTCCTTGCGAGCGGAGCGAAGCAATCCAGGGGGCGTCGTGCACTGTTGCTCCTCGGTTGCTTCGTCGGCTTTGCCTCCTCGCAATGACGGGGAGGGCTCTACCAGCCCGTTCGCCGATGACGGGGAGGGCTCGATCAGGCCGCTCGCCGCCGCGTCACCCAGCATCGCGCCGCGATGGCCCGCGGCCCGGCGCGTCTCGCAATGATGGCTGTCGGAGCAGACGAACATGCGGCTGCCGCGATCGTCGATCACCACCTCGTCGAGATAGGAATCGGTGGCGCCGCAAAGCGCGCAGGGCTCGTCCCAGCTCTGGATGCGGAAGGGATGATCGTCGAAATCCAGGCTCCTGACGCTGGTATGCGGCGGCAGCGCATAGATGCGCTTCTCGCGGCCGGCGCCGAACAACTGCAGGGCCGGCGACATGTGCATCTTGGGATTGTCGAATTTCGGAATGGGCGAAGGCGCCATGACATAGCGGCCATTGACCAGCACCGGATAATCATAGGTCGTGGTGACCTCGCCGAAGCAGGCGATGTTCTCGTAGAGCTTGACCTGCATCAGGCCGTATTCGGCCCAGGCGTGCATCTTGCGGGTCTCGGTCTCATGCGGCTCCAGCTTGCGCAGCGGCTCGGGCTGGGGAACCTGGTAGACCAGGATCTGCCCTCGCTGCAGCGGCGCCTCCGGAATGCGGTGGCGGGTCTGGATGATCGTCGCGTCCTGCGTCGCCTCGGTGGTGCGGGCATCGGCCGTGCGTTCGAAGAAGCGGCGGATCGACACCGCATTGGTGGTGTCGTCGGCGCCCTGGTCGATGACCTTGAGCCGGTCGCTTGGGCCGATGATCGCCGCCGTCACCTGGATGCCACCCGTGCCCCAGCCACGGGCGAGCGGCATTTCGCGCGAGCCGAACGGCACCTGATAGCCGGGAATGGCCACCGCCTTGAGCAGGGCGCGGCGGATCATCCGCTTCGTCTGCTCGTCGAGATAGGCGTAATTATAGGCCGGGCTGGTCTCGCTCGACGCAGCCTCCCGGGACGAAGCCGCTTGTTGCATGGCGAAGGATCCCTGGACGGCGGCTGGAGCGGGCTGCGAACCGGCGCCGCGCGCCGGCCCGTCGCGATTTGTCTGATGGGCGCTCATTCCGCGGCCTCCGGCACGGCGTCGTCATCGGCCGCCCGGCGCGCCTCGCGCTCGCGGCGGATGCGGCGGATCAGCTCGAGCTCGCCCTGGAAATCGACATAATGCGGCAGCTTGAGATGCTCGACGAAACCGGCCGCCTCGACATTATCGGCGTGGTACAGCACGAATTCATCCTGCTGGGCCGGGTAGGTCGCGGCTTCGCCGAAGTCCCGGCATTTCAGCGCACGGTCGACCAGCGACATCGACATCGCCTTGCGCTCGGCATGGCCGAAGGCGAGGCCGTAGCCGCGGGTGAATTGCGGCGCGACCTCCTTCGAGCCGGTGAACTGGTTGACCATCTGGCATTCGGTCAGGGTGATGTCGCCGAGATCGACGGCGAAGCCGAGCTCCTCCGGCACGAATGCGACGCTGACCTCGCCGACGCGGATTTCGCCGACGAAGGGGTGATTGCCGCCGAAACCGCGCTGGACGGAGTAGCCCAGCCCGAGCAGAAAGCCCTCGTCGCCGCGCGCCATCGCCTGCAGCCGGACATCGCGCGCGGCCGGAAAGGAGACCGGCTCGCGCGTCAGGTCGAAGGGCCGGGGATCGCCCTCCGGAGGCTCCTCGGCCTCCATCAGCCCTTCGGCCCCGAGAATATCCGGGACGCGGGGCATGGTCTGATCGAGGCCGTCTGAAGCGGGCAGGGGTTTCGCGGGCTGCTCCGGCCGGTCCCCCTCCATCAGCGCGAAATCGAAGAGCCGGTGGGTGTAGTCATAGGTCGGGCCGAGCACCTGCCCGCCCGGCAGATCCTTATAGGTCGCGGAAACCCGGCGGCGGATCGCCATCCTGGCGGTGTCGACCGGCTCGGAGGAGCCGAAGCGCGGCAGGGTGGTGCGGTAGGCGCGCACCAGGAAGGCGGCCTCGATCACATCGCCCTGCGCCTGTTTCAGCGCCAGCGCGGCGAGATCGGGATCGCAGAGCGAGCCTTCGTTCATGACGCGGGCGCAGGCCAGCGCCTGCTGCTCGCGGATCTGCGCGACGCTGATCTCAGGCACAGCCTCGTCGCCGCGACGGGCTTCGGCGACGAGATCATGCGTGGCGAGGATGGCGGCCTCGCCGCCCTTGACGGCGACATACATCAGCGGGTCTCCGGACGGATCATCGCGCCCTCGGCGATCTCAGTGGAGCGCGGCAGGCCGATCAGCGCCTCGCCATGGCACAGCACGACATCGACCCCGAGCGGATAGAGCGCGGCGTTCTCCACCATCTCCTGCCAGAATCCGGGGCGCAGGCCGGCCGGCGCGACGGTTCTCCGATCGGCGATGCCCGGGCCGGAGAGGGTGACGGGGTCGCCGCCCTCGAACGCGGTGCAGGGCACCAGCACAGTCGCCGAGCGATCGGGGTATTGGTCGGTGCCGATGGCGAATTCGGAGAGGCGCGGCGCCTCCGTCCCGGCCAGCACCGCGAACAGCGCCTCGCCGGGGGCGGGCACGAGTGCCGCTCCGCAATGGAAGCGCAGCCAGGCGCCGGCGGCGCCGCTGCGCAGAAGCTCGGGCAGCCAGATCGGCGTTTCGTAATCGGCGAGCGTCAGCAGGGTGGTGGCGGCGGCGAGCCCCAGCCCCTCCGGCGGCGCGAGGGCCGCCGGCACGGTCTGGATGGTGCCCGGCTCCGACAGCGCGGCCAGCAATGCGCGGAAGGCGGCCTGTGATTCGAAGACCGGATCGGTGAAGCCGCGGGATATCTGGCGATGATCCTGCATCACGCGCCCCGGACCAGAGTGAAGAAATCGACCTTCGTGGCCGCGGCCTTGCGGGAGGCGAGGTCGCGGGCGGCGGCCTGGCGGGCGGCGAGCGCCGAGACGTGCTGCCGTAGCGGGCCGGTCTCGGCCTCCTGCTGCAGCCGCGCATCGAGAATGGCGGCGAGCCGCGCCTTGCGGCCGTCGCGGCCCAGCGCATAGGCGAAGCCCATCGCTCCATCCGCCAGCCTGACGACGCAGCGCGTCACCGTCGCCTCGCCCAGATTGAAGCGGCGGCCGGCCCCGCCGGCGCGGCCCTCGACCATGACGGTGCCGGTCTCCGGCGCCTTCAGCAGATCATGCGCCGGCAAATCGGCACCTAGGACGGCCTCGATCTCGCTGCGGCTGGCCCGGGCCAGCACCGCCATCCAGCGCTGCCTCTCGCTTGTCTGCGTCATCCCATGCGCTCTCTGGTCAATCTTCAATGTCTAGACTATGCTAGTCTAGCTGCCGTGAAAGGTCTATACATTTTGGATGAAACTTTGATGACGCCCGCTCCGGAAGGCGCCGGGGCCGATGGCGGGACGGCCTGGCGGCGCATCGCCGATACGCTGGCTTCCGCCATCGCCAAGGGCGATTACGCGCCCGGCGACACGCTGCCGGCCTCCGTCGCGCTGGCCGAGCATTATGGCGTGCACCGCCATACGGTGCGGCAGGCGTTCCGCTATCTCGCCGAGCAGGGGCTGGTGACCGTGGCACGTGGGCGGGGCACGCAGGTCAGCGCACCGCGCTTTCCCTATCGCATCGGCCGGCGCGTCAGCATGCGGGCCAATTTCGGCGCGGCGGGCATTCCGGTGTCGAGCGCGTTGCTGGCGGCGGAGATCACGGCCGGGCCGGAAGATATCTGCGCCCGCCTGAACCTGCCGGAGGCGACGGAGCTGTGGCGACTCGAGACGCTGAGCCTGGCGGGAGGCGTGCCGGTCGGCACCGGGGTGCATTGGCTGGAGGCGGCTCGCTTTCCCGGCTTCGACACCAGGCTCGCCGATGCCGGCGCCTCGATCACCGCGGCGTTCAAGGCCGCCGGCATTCCGGATTATCTGCGGCTGTCGACGCGGCTTTCGGCGCGGCTGGCGGATGAGCGCGAGGCGCTGCTCTTGAAGATCGCGCCGGGCGCAGCGGTGATGCTGTCCTCGGCGGTCGATGCGCTGCCGGACCTGGCGCCGATCCATCTGGTCGACAGCGTCTTCGCCGGGGAACGGATGGAGATGGTGGTGGAGCCCTTCGCCGAGTGAGCGCGGGCTCCCCACCGCTCGTCAGATCGCGCGCCTGCCGATGATCGCGAAACGCAGCCGGCTGGAGATGAAATCGATCACCGTGACCGCGGCGAGGATCAGCAGGATCAGGAAGGAGACCTGCTGCCATTCCAGCGTGCGGATCGTCTCCGAGAGATAGAGCCCGATGCCGCCGGCCCCGACGATGCCGATGATGGTGGAGGAGCGGGTGTTGGATTCGATGTAGTACAGCACCTGGCTGGCGATCACCGGCAGCACCTGCGGGATCAGCCCGAAGCGGATCTGCTGGAACCGGCCGCCGCCCATCGAGGTGACACCTTCGACCGGCTTGCGGTCGGACGCCTCGATCGCTTCGGAATAGAGCTTGCCGAAGGCGCCGAGATCGCTGGTCATGATGGCCAGCATTCCGGCGAAGGGACCGAGGCCGACGACATTCACCCAGATCAGCGCCCAGATCAGCGCGTCGACGCCGCGGATCGAATCGAGGGAGCGGCGGGCGAAGAAATGCACGATGCGGTTGGCGACGACGTTGCGAGCCGCGATGAAACCCAGCGGAAAGGCGAGGATCGCGGCCAGGATCGTGCCGAGAAAGGCGATGGCGATGGTCTCGAACAGCGCCTTGACGAAGAGCAGGGCGCGCGCGAGGGAGCCCGGATCGGGCGGGAGCATCAGCACGATGAAGGTGCCGAGATTGCCGAACCCCGCGATGATGCGCCCCGGCGAGATCTCGAGCGTCGACAGCCCATAGACGAAGAGGCCGAGGAGCAGGACGAGGATCGCGGCGGTGGCCAGTTTGCGGCGCAGCGAGCCGTCGATGACGGCGCGGTGCCGCGCCAGCAGGTCGCTGCGCTGGGCGGCGGTGAGGGCGAGGCTCATCGTTGATGCTCCAGGCTGATCAGCGCATGGCGCAGGCGCTCGGTGCCATAGTCGATCAGCATCACCGTCGCGATGATGAGCAGCAGGATCGCGCTGATGTCGGTGAAGTAGAATTTGCGGATGGCCTCGATCAGATCCTGGCCGATGCCGCCGGCCCCGACGAAGCCCATGATCGAGGCGCCGCGGACATTGATCTCGAACCGGAGCAGCGCGTAGCTGGCGAAGTTCGACAGCACCTGCGGCACCACGGCGAAGCGGATGACCTGCCACCAGCTGGCGCCGGTCGCGACCAGGCCGTCGACCGGCTTCATGTCGATGTTCTCGACGACTTCGGAGAAGAGCTTGCCCATCGCGCCGGTGGTGTGGATGGCGATGGCGAGGACACCGGGCAGCGGCCCCAGGCCGAAGGCGATCACGAAGATCAGCGCGAAGACGATCTCCGGAACGGTGCGGCAGAATTCGAGATAGCGGCGGGTGGCGAAGCGCAGCCAGCCATTGCTGCCGAGATTGGCGGCGGCGACGAAGCAGAGCAGGAAGCCGCCGACCGCGCCGAGCAGAGTGCCGACATAGGCGATCAGGATGGTCTGCCAGAGCAGCTTCAGCCAGCCCTTCCAGCCCCAATACCATTCCGCGAAATCCGCGCCGAGGCTCTGCCAGCGCAGCACCGGCACGGTCTCGAGGATGTATTTGGGGAAACGCCAGGCATTGGCGGCGAATTTCTCGAGATCGACCTCGGAGCCGATGGCGGCGAGCCAGATCAGCAGCGCCAGCACCGCCGCGCCGATCAGCGTCTGCCGACGCTTGGTGGCCATGGCGGCGGCATAGCGCGCCTGATGGGCGCGAATGGCCGGGTCGTTGCGGTCGATCGCGAGGGTCATGGCTGATCTTTCGTGGCGGAGCGGGCCGATCGCCATGCGACCGGCCGGTTCCGTCAGGCGCACGCTCCGGGACAGGAACCCCCGCCCGGGGGTGCCGTGCGTCACTGGGCGCGCGTTTAATGGTCGGGCCGGGCCCGACCATGACGGCCGAGGGCGAGCGCCTCAGGAGGACTTCTTCTTGCGCAGGGCGTCGACGAATTTGTTGAGCTCGATGATCGGCTCATAGGCCTTGTTGTCGACGGCTTGGAGCGGGCCCTGCTTGCCCTCGTAGATCTTGTCGAAGGCGGCCTTGTCCCGGGTCGAGAGGTTCAGGACCGCGTCGCGGATCTTGGTCTTGAGGTCGGCCGGCAGTTCGCTGAGATAGGCCATCGGCGAATTCACGATCTGCGCGGATTTGTAGATGATGCGGAAATCATCCGGCTTGGCCATGTTCTTGCGGGCCATGCGCAGCAGGTTCGATTCCTGCTCGTCGTTCCACCAATTGGCGGCGACATCGACCGTGCCTTGGCCGAGCGCGATGATCGCGTTCTCATGGCTGCCGGCATAGACGACCTTGGAGAAGAAGGTCTCGGGGTCGATCTTCATGCCGTCGAGAACGAAGCGCGGCACATTATTGCCGGAGGTGGAGTTGGGATCGACGAGGCCGAGATTCTTGCCCTTGAGATCCTCGATCTTCTGATAGGGCGAATCCTTCTTCACGTAGAAGACGGAATAATAGCCCTTGGTCCCGTCGAGATTGGTCTCGATCGCGAAGGCGTCGATCTTGGCGCCGGTCATCAGGGCGCGGGCGAAAGAGGCCGGGCCATACATGCCGATATGGATGTTGCCGGCGCGCTGGCCCTCGATCAGGGCGGCGTAGTCGCTGGCGATGCGGAGCGTCACCTTGGTGCCGAGCTCCTTGGCGAGATAGGTCACGAAGGGGGTGTAGCGCTCGACCACGCCGGAGGCGTTCTCCGCCGGGATGATGGCGAAGACCAGCTCGGGATATTTCGCCTTCCAGTCCTGGGCGATGGCCGGGGCGGTGAGCGTGGCGGCGAGGCCGGTCGCGGCGAGCGCGAGCGTGTGGCGGCGGGTCAGCATGGAGGTGCTCCTGAGGGTGAAGGATTGAAGCGAAAGGCGAAGGCTCGTCGTGGGCCGGTCAGGCGGCGCTCTGCTTGGCGCGCTGCGCCTCTTCTTGGGCGATGGCCTGGAGATGCTGCAGCGCCTCGGCGCCGGCATCCTTGGCCTCGATCCCGTAGAGCTCGCTCGCGACCTCCGCGGTCAGCTCGTGCGGGGCTCCGTCGAAGACGATCCTGCCGGCGGCCATGCCGATCAGCCGGTCGCAATATTTCGCCGCGATATCGAGATGGTGGAGATTGCAGATGACGGTGATCCCGTCCTCCCGGTTGATCCGGAACAGGGCGTCCATCACCACCTGGGTGTTGCGCGGATCGAGCGAGGCGATCGGCTCGTCGGCGAGGATGATGCTGGGCTCCTGCACCAGCGCCCGGGCGATGGCGACGCGCTGCTGCTGGCCGCCGGAGAGGGTCTCGGCGCGCTGCGCGAGATAGGCGCCCATGTCGAGCCTCTCCAGGGCGGCGATGGCGCGGATCTTGTCGTCCTGCGAGAAGCTCTTGACCAGGGTCAGCGCCGCCGCGCGATGGTTGAGGCGGCCGAGCAGGACATTGGTCAGCACGTCGAGCCGGCCGACCAGGTTGAACTGCTGGAAGATCATCGCCGTGTCGCGGCGCCAGGCGCGCAGGCTGGCGCCCCTCAGCCTGGTGACGTCGCGGTCACCCGAGAGGATCCTGCCCTCGCTCGGGTCCGACAGGCGGTTGATCATCCGCAGCAAGGTGGATTTGCCGGCTCCCGAGCGGCCGATGATGCCGACCATCTCGCCCTTCGGGATGGAGAGGGAGACGTTGTCCACGGCCGGCTTGTCGCCGAAGCACTTGGTCAGGCCTTCGATGCGAAGCATGAGGTCGGTCCCGCTTGCGGTGGTGATGCGCGCGCACCGACAAGGCGAGATGCCGTCCGGAAGCGCTCACGTCTGTGCGGAAGCGCTAGAAGCCCTGCATGACAGGGCGGTGACATCGGGATGACGCTGTGTTGACAGCCGGCGGGTCGCCTCAGGCCGAGCGGAGGATCATCTCCACGCATTCGCGGGTGTAGAGGCGGCGTTCGGCGCGGTCCATGGGCGCTATGCCCAGCAGAGCGCGGCGCTGGTGGAAGCCGCCGATCATGCCGATGAACTGCTCGGCCAGGCGACGGGCCCGCGCCGGCGCCAGCGCGGAGAGCCCGGCTTCACCAACTCGTGAACGCTGCACCAGCAGCTCCGAGAGCTCGTCCAGCATGCGGCTCGCCCCGGCCTGATAGGCGGTCTGGCCGAGCTCCGGGACGCGCGCCACCGCGGTCAGCAGCAGCCGATGCAGTTCGAGCGAGGCCGGCTCGCACATCATCGCCTGCACATCCTCCGCCAGCTGCAGCAGGAGATCCTCCAGGCTGGCCTCGGTATTGGCGGGGGTTCGCAGCGGGATCGTCAGTTTTTCGGTCAGTTCCGTACAGATCGCCCTGAACAATCCCTGCTTGTCGGCGAAGTGGCTGTATATGGTCTGCTTCGACACGCCGGCCCGCTGCGCGATCTGGTCCAGGCTCGCACGCTCGAAGCCTTCCGCCAGGAAGATCTCCGAGGCGGCCTTCACGATGGCCCGTTGTTTTGCAGGGCGGGGCCTATCCGACGGCAGGGCTTTTGCATTACGTATCTGGCCAGGGCTTCGGGCCGGACTCCGCCCAGCATCCGGGCGCGCTGACATCTGCGTGTGCGAGGTTGATCGGGTCATGCTTCCGCCCATATGGGAATCTATCAAACTGGACCGTCCAGTCCAATCTAGTGATGCGAAAGCGGAGCGTCCAGCCCGATGAAGCGGTTCCTTCTCCTCCTCGTGCTCGCCGGACTCGCCGGCGGCGGGTACTATGCCTTCACGCTGCATCAGAAGCAGGGTGCGCAGCAGGCACGGGCCAATACGGCACCGGCCCAGCGCGCCGGCGTTCCGGTCGAAGTCGGCAAGGTCGAGCTGATGACGGTGAATGAGGAGGTCGAGGCGCTCGGCACGCTCGCCGCCGACGAATCCGTGGTGATCGCGCCGGAGATCGCGGGGCGCGTCGTGGCGCTCGGCTTCAAGGAAGGCGACCGCGTCAAGAAGGGGCAGGAGCTCGTCAAGCTCGACACCGCGATCCTCGACGCCGAGCTGAAGCAGCTGCAGGCGGATCTCGGCCTGGCCCGCGACACCTTCGAGCGCAACCGCTCGCTGAGCCAGCGCGGGGTCGGCACCCAGGTCGCGCTGGACGAGGCGACCGCCAAGCTGGCTTCCGCCGAGGCGCGCGTGCAGCTGGCCCAGGCCAAGCTCGCCCAATCCACGATCAGGGCGCCGTTCGACGGCGTCGTCGGCCTGCGCTCGGTCAGCGTCGGGGATTTCGTCGCCGGCGGCAAGACGCTGGTCACCTTGACCAATATCGATCCGATCAAGGTGGATTTCCGCGTGCCCGAGATCTTCCTGTCGCGGGTCAAGGTCGGCCAGGCGATCAGCATCAAGGTCGATGCGCTGGCCGGGCGGGAATTCGAGGGTCGCATCTTCGCCATCGATCCGGTGGTCGACATCAACGGCCGGGCGATCCGCCTGCGCGCCAGCGTGCCCAATGCCGATCTGGCGCTGAAGCCCGGGCTCTTCGCCCGCATCGTGATCCAGGTCGACCAGCGCGAGAACGCCATGGTCGTGCCGGAGACGGCGGTGATGCCCGACGGCGTCGGCAAGATGGTCTATGTCGTGGAGAACGGGAAGGCCAAGCGCGTCTCGGTCGAGATCGGCAAGCGGCTGCCGGGCAAGGTCGAGGTGGTGAAGGGCCTGACCTCCGGGATGCAGATCGTGACCGCCGGGCAGATGCGGCTGCGCGACGGCGCGACCGTCGCGATCAAGGAGAAGCCCGTCCAGACGAGCGCCGTGCGATGAGCCTGTTCGAACTCTTCGTCCGCCGGCCGGTCCTCTCCACCGTCCTCAGCCTGCTCGTCGTGCTGATCGGCGCGGTGTCCTATACGCGGCTCAGCGTCCGCGAATATCCCAATATCGACGAGCCGACCGTCTCGGTGCGAACCGTCTATACCGGCGCCAGCGCCGAGATCATCGAGACGCAGGTCACGCAGATCCTCGAGAACTCGATCGCCGGGATCGAAGGCATCGAGATCATCAACTCGACCAGCCGCCAGGAACAGAGCAACATCACCGTGCGCTTCCGGCCCGACGTCGATCCCGACGTCGCGGCCTCGGATGTGCGCGACCGCGCCAGCCGCGTCCGCGGCCGCATGCCGAGCGAGATCGACGAACCGATCATCGCCAAGGTCGAGGCGGACGCGCAGCCGATCATCTTCATGTCGCTGACCAGCTCGCAGCACAACCCGCTCGAGCTGACCGATTTCGCCGACCGCTTCATCACCGACCGCGTCCAGAACATCACCGGCGTCGCCGAGGTGCAGATCCGCGGCGAGCGGCGCTATGCGATGCGCGTCTGGCTCGATCGGGCGCGGATGTCGGCCTACAACATCACGGTGCAGGAGATCGAGGCGGCGATCCGCGCGCAGAACGTCGAGATTCCCTCCGGCCGCATCGAGAGCAACAACCGCGAATTCACGGTGCTCTCGCAGACCGGGCTGACGACGCCGGAGCAGTTCCAGCAGATCGTGATCAAGGACGCCAACGGCTTCGCGATCAAGCTGCGCGACGTCGCGCGGGTCGAGCTCGGCGCGCTGGCGGAGCGCAACGCCGCCTGGTTCAGCGGCCAGTCCTCGGTGACGATCGGCATCGTCAAGCAGGCCACCGCCAATCCGCTCGACGTCTCCGCCGGCATCCGCGCGGCGCTGCCCGAGATCACCGAGGATCTGCCCGACGGCATGCGCCTGGCCATGTCCTATGACAGCTCGATCTTCATCGACCGCTCGATCAAGGCCGTCTACACCACGATCGCCGAAGCCATCGTGCTGGTCGTGCTGATCATCTTCATCTTCCTGCGCTCCTTCCGCGCGACCCTGATCCCGCTGGTCACCATCCCGGTCTCGCTGATCGGCGCCTTCTCGCTGATGTATGCGCTGGGATTCTCGGTCAACACGCTGACGCTGCTCTCGATGGTGCTGGCTATCGGCCTCGTCGTCGACGACGCCATCGTGGTGCTGGAGAACATCCACCGCCATATCGAGGACGGCATGGAGCCGACGGCGGCCTCGGTGCGCGGCATCAAGGAGATCGCCTTCGCCGTGGTGGCGATGACGCTGACGCTGGTCGCCGTCTACGCGCCGATGGCGTTTTCGACCGGGCGGACCGGCAAGCTCTTCATCGAATTCGCGCTGACCCTGGCCGGGGCGGTGCTGGTCTCGGGCTTCGTCGCGCTGACGCTGACGCCGATGATGTGCGCCAAGCTGCTCCGGCACAGCGAGAAGCACAGCTGGCTCTACAATCTGCTGGAGCGCGGCTTCGACGCGCTGTCGCGCGGCTATCGCGCCTCGCTGCGCGGCGCGTTGCGGGTGCGCCCGCTGATCGTGCTGCTCGCCATCGGCGTCGCCGGCGGCAGCTATTACTTCTTCACCCATCTGCGCTCGGAACTGGCGCCGGTCGAGGATCGCGGCACGATCACCGCCATCGGCGTGGCGCCGGAGGGGGCGACGCTGGCCTTCACCGCCGATTACGCGCGCCGCATCGAGGATTATTTCAGCAAGGTGCAGGAGGTCGACACCTATCTCGTCATCGTCGGCTTCCCCGACGTGACCCGCGCCATCGCCTTCGCGCGGCTGAAGCCCTGGGAACAGCGCGAGCGCAAGCAGCAGGACATCGTCGCCGACATCAATCGCGGCCTGTCGCAGATCCCCGGCATCCGGCTCTTCGCCACCAACCCGCCTTCGCTCGGCGGCGGCGGCGCCAGCTCGCGGCCGGTCGAGTTCGTGCTGCGCTCGGCGGAGCCCTATGAGCAGATCAAGGGCTATGTCGACCAGCTGATCGGCGCGGTGCAGGGCAATCCCGCGCTGACCAACGTCGAATCCAACCTCATCCTCGACAAGCCGCAGATCAAGGTGACGATCGACCGGCAGCGCGCCGCCGATCTCGGAGTGAATATCGACGTCATCGGCCGCACCATGGAAACGCTGCTCGGCGGCCGCCAGGTCACCCGCTTCAACATGAACGGCGAACAATACGACGTCGTCATCCAGGTCGCGGGCGAGGATCGCAACACGCCGCAGGCGCTGCAGACGATCTATCTGGTCGGCCGCGGCGGCGCCACGGTGCAGCTGTCGAGCCTGGTGAAGGTCGAGGAGGGCGTGGCGCCCAAGGAGCTGATCCGCTTCAACCAGCTGCGTTCGGCCACGATCACCGCCGTGCCCGCGCCCGGCTATTCGCTCGGCGATGCGCTGGCCGTGCTGGAAGCGGAGGCCAAGCGCGTGCTGCCGGCCACGGTGCAGATCGACTATTCCGGCCAGAGCCGCGAGTTCAAGCAGTCCGGCTCGTCGATCGCGCTCGTCTTCCTGCTGGCGCTGGGCTTCATCTATCTCGTGCTGGCGGCGCAGTTCGAGAGCTTCATCGACCCGATCGTGATCATGGTTTCGGTGCCGCTCTCCCTCACCGGGGCGCTAGCGGCACTGTATTTCGCCGGGGGCACGATGAACGTCTACAGCCAGATCGGGCTGATCACGCTCGTCGGCCTGATCACCAAGCACGGCATCCTGATCCTGGAATTCACCAACCAGCTTCGGGAGGAAGGCAAGGAGATGGTCGAGGCGCTGGTCGCGGCGGCCGAACTGCGCCTGCGCCCGATCCTGATGACCACGGGCGCGATGGTGCTGGGCGCGGTGCCGCTGGCGCTGGCGAGCGGCGCCGGCGCCGAGAGCCGCGCGCAGATCGGCTGGGTGATCGTCGGCGGCATGACCTTCGGCACGCTGCTCACGCTCTATGTCGTGCCGGTCGCCTATACCTACCTCGCCCGCAAGCAGCGGGCGGTGCATGCGGACAAGCCGCTGCCGGCGATGCATCCGGCGGAGTGAGGAGGCGGCCGCGGCGACGCGGCCTCGGGGTGGGTGCCGGCGCTATTGCAGCCAGACCTCGACGCTTTCGCTGGCGCCGGCCGCGTCGATCACCGAGATCCGGACGAAACCCTTGCCCGGCGGTTGCCAGGCGCTTTCGCGCCGGCGCGTCGGCGGCAGCACGGGGGCGCCGTCGACCAGCCAGGTGAAGGGCGGTGCGCCGCCCGCGACCTTCAGGTTGAGCTCGCTGCGACCGGCCAGAGCCGAGGCGGCGAGATCGATCTTGGCCCCGGCCGGCGGGAAGGCCAGCTTGAGCCCGGGAGCCGCCATTGCGGCCACCGTCTTGGGGACGTCCTGGCGCAGATGCCGCAGCGGCGGCGGAAGCTGCGCCACCGTCGCGACGATGGCGTCGGCCGGCTGCGGGAAGGGGCGGGGGTCGTGGCCGAGCCTGGCGAAGGCGTCGAACAGGATCGGCGCCGCGACGCTGCGGCCGACCAGGCCCGGAACGGCGCCGTTATCGGCGCGGCCGACCCAGATGCCGATGGTGTGCCTTCGGTCGAAGCCGACGGCCCAGGCGTCGCGATAGCCATAGGATGTGCCGGTCTTGTAGGCGATCTTTCCCGGCTGCGCGTTCAGCGGCGGCGGCGCGCCGAGCAGCGTGTCGGCGACGTACCAGGCGGCGACCGGATCGACGAGGCGGGGCCTCGGCTCCTCCGCGGCGGCGCCCGGCTTCACCGCCAGCGGCAGCATGTCGCCGCCGCGCGCCAGCCCGACATATAGCCGCGTCAGATCGGCCAGGGTGATGCCGAGCCCGCCGAGCCCGATGGCGAGGCCGGGCGCGCCGCCCTCCTTCGGCAGGGCGATGCCGATGCCGGTATCGCGCAGGCGCGACAGGAAGCGCTGCGGGCCGAGCGCCGAGAGCAATTCGACGGAGGGCACGTTCAGGGAGAGCTGCAGCGCCTTGCGCGCGCTGACCATGCCCTGGAAGCTCATGTCGAAATTCTCGGGCACGTAGATGCCGTAGCGCGCCGGCCGGTCCTCCAGCATGGTCTCGGGATGGGCGATGCCATTGTCGAAGGCGAGCGCGTAGATGAAGGGCTTCAGCGCCGAGCCGGGCGAGCGCAGGGCGCGGGTGAGATCGAGCGCTCCGGCCCGCTCGCTGGCGAAATAATCGACGCCGCCGACCGAGGCGCGGATCTCGCCGCTGTCATTGTCCACCGCCAGCATGGCGATCGAGAGCTGGGGATGCAGCCCGATGCTGCGCTCGCGCGCCAGATTCTCCAGATTGGCCTGCAGCCGCGCGTCGATGGCGAGCCGGTGGCTGCGTTGCGACGGCGCCTCCGCCACCATCTGTTCGGCCAGATGCGGCGCGAGATGGGGGAAGGGCCGGCGCGCGGTGGGGATCGGCTCGTCCCGCGCCGCGGCGACCTCGGCCGGGGTGGCGAGCCCCGCGGCCGCGACCCGGGCGAGCACCCGCTCGCGCGCCTGGCGGGCGGCGTCCGGGAAGCGGTCGGGCCGGCGCGTCTCCGGCGCCTGCGGCAGGGCCACGAGCAGCGCGGCCTCGGCGGTGGAGAGCCGCTTCGGCTCCTTGCCGAACCAGGCGAAGCTCGCCGCGCGCACCCCTTCGAGATTGCCCCCATAGGGCGCGAGCGAGAGATAGAGATCGAGGATGCCGGTCTTGCCGAGGCGGCTCTCCAGCTGCACGGCCCGCACCGCCTGGCGCAGCTTGGCGGCGAGCGAACGCTCCTCGCGCGGCTCCAGCAGCCGGGCCACCTGCATGCTGAGCGTCGAGCCGCCGGAGACGATGCGGCCATTGACCGCCATCTGCCAGGCGGCGCGGGCGAGGCCGAGCGGGTCGATGCCGGAATGCCGGTCGAAGCGCCGGTCCTCATAGGCCTTGAGCATGGCGAGATAGCGCGGATCGACGTCGCCGGTGCCGACCGGGAGTTTCCAGCGGCCATCCGCGGTGAGGAAAGGCCGCAGCAGCCGGCCCTCGCGATCGAGCACGACGGTGGAGCGGTCGCCGGCCGCGGCGAGATCGAGCGGCGGCAGCGACCGTTCGTAATGCCAGAGCGCCGCCGCCAGGCCGAGGCCGAGCACCAGCGCCGTGGCGGCCGCGGTGCCGAACCAGCGCCGGCCCGTGCCCCGGCCGCTCATCGCCTCACCGCGCCGAGCTGATGTCGACCGTGCCGAAAGCGGTGCGGCCATAGCGGTCGGGCCGGTACATGTCCTCGATCACCGCCGCGGGCTGGACATAGCGGCCGGGCGAGACGGCACGGGCGATATAGGCGATGGTGAAGGCGGGCTTCTGGTCCTGGCTGCCGTTGCGCTCGAAGGCCGCGACATAGCGGTCGTCGCGCGCCTCGGTATGCACCGGCGTCACCTCCTGCTTCAGCCAGTCCAGCCCGGCCACGGAGGCGCCTTCGGTGAGATTGGCGTTCTCGATCTCCAGCCCGGCCGGAACCGGGTCGACCAGCAGCAGCCGGCCGAAGCGCGCCGCCGCCTCGGTGACGGTGAGGGCCACCACGTAGCGCTCGTTCTGGCGCAGGCGGGACGGATCGGCGCGCTCGCCCTTCATCGTGTAGATCACCCGTTCCAGCCCGAAGCCCTGGTTCAGCGCCGGTTCCGCCGCGGTCGGGATGCCCGAGACGGTGATCACGGCCTGGGCCGCCGCGGCCCCGGGATTGGCGATGGTGAGCGGCTTCGCCTCGAGCGCCGCGGCCGCGAGGGTGCGATAGAGCGGGCCCTTCCGCTCGGCGCCGTCGACCGTCAGCGTCATGCCCTCGGCGTCCTTCGCCATGGCCTGCGCCGCCACCACCATCCACATCTGCTCCTGGGTGGAGGTGAAGCGCGCGGCGTTGCGCGCGTTGTCGACGATCGCGGCGGCGCGGGCGAGATCGGCGCGCTCGCCATTGCTCTCCGCGATCAGCGCGAGGATGCCGGAGCCGTCACGCAGGCGCGAGCCGTAATCGGGCCGCGACAGGCCGTCGTCGCGGCTCTCCTGCAGGCCGGCCAGCGCGCTGGCGAAGGCGGCGCGGCCGCGGCTGCGGTCGCCCAGCAGCGACAGCGCGGCCCCTATCTGCCCGCGGGCCAGCGGTGTGCCGAATTCGGCCAGCTTGTTGTCGGCGAGATAGCGCAGATCGCCCATCACGGGCCGGCCGTTGCGGGCCAGCACATAGAGCGCATAAGCCATGCCGGCCGCCTCTTCCTTGACGATCTCGCTGGTGTTGACGACCTGGTTGCGCAGCCGGTCCAGCGCCAGGTTGAAGGCGATCTGCGGCACGGCGAACTGGCGCTCGCGCGCTCGCGTCAGGAAGTCGGTGACGAAGGCGTCGAGCCAGAGATCCTCGCCGCCGACGCTCCACAGCCCGAAGGAGCCGTTGGCGCCCTGGCGCGACAGCACCCGCTCGATCGCGGCATTGACGCGCTCGTCGGCATCCCCGTCCAGCGCCAGATTCTCGAGCGAGGCCAGCCGGTTGACGTGCAGCAGCGGCAAGGCGCGGCTCACCGTCTGCTCGGTGCAGCCATAGGGGTAGCGGTCGAGCGCCTTGAGCAAAGCCGGGACATCCAGCGCCGCCAGCGGCGAGACGGAAACCGAGACCTGCCCCGATCCGGGGACGAGATCGGCGAGGAGATCGGCGGAGACCGTGACTGCGCCGCCATTGCCCGGAATGGGCCGGACGATGCGGCGGGCGATGGTCCCGGCGGAGGGCTGCACCCGCACGGCCAGGTTCTGGCTGGTGCCGATGCCGCCGGGGCCGGTGATGCGCACGTCGAATTCCGCGCGTCCGAGCCCTGCCGCGGTCACCGGAATGGTCATCTGGCTCTTGGCGCCGGCCGCGAGCTGGAGGGTGCGCCGGGTCGCATCCGCCGCCACCAGCACCGGGCCACGAATGTCGAGATCGACGGTGTAGGCGCCCGCCGGTCCCTCGACATTGTCGATGGCGAGGTGGAAGCGGGACTGGTCGCCGATGGCGAGGAAGCGCGGCAGCGTCGCCTGCGCCACGATCTGGTCGCGCACGATCACGTCGGCGCTGGCCTGGCCGGTGCGGCCCGACGTCCAGGCGACGGCCATCACCCGCACCGTGCCGTTGAACGCCGGCAGATCGAAGGAGACCCTGGCGGTGCCGTCGGCGCCGAGCTTCACCACGCCGGAATAGCGCGCCACCGGCTCCTGCGTCGGCTTTTCGCCGGCCAGCGGGGCCGCGCCGTCGCCGCCGGTGCGGATCGCGCCGCGCACGCCCTGCATGCCGTCGATGAGATAGCCGTAGAGGTCGCGCAGCTCATGGCCGAGCTGGCGCTGGCCGAAGAAGAACTGGCTGGGATTGGGGCTCTCGTAGCGGGTGAGGTTGAGGATGCCGACATCGACCGCCGCGACGGTGACGAACGCATCTTCGCCCGGCTGCGCCCCTGTCACCTTGATCGGCAGCGACAGCGTCGAGAGCGGGCGCACCAGGTTCGGCGCGCCGAGATCGAGCGCCAGACTGCGCTTCTCCTGGCCGATCGCGAACCAGGTCAGGCCGATCGCCCGGCCGGGCGCGCGCTGCGCGGCCGCGTCCATCGGCCGGTGCGCGAGCACGACCAGATAGGCGCTGGCGCCCCATTCGGCCTTGCCCGGGATCGATGCGGTCGCGCCGCCTTCCGCCACCTCGATGGTGCGGATCTCGTTGACGCGGTCGCTGATCACCACGAGCGTCGCCTTGCCGGCGAAGCGCGGTGCGAGCCTGACCTGCAGGCTCTCGCCCTCGGCATAGGCCTGTTTGTCCAGGGCGACGTCCAGCACATCCGGCGCATCGGCCGTCTTGTCGGTCTCGTAGCCGACGGTGAAGCTGACCGAGGTTTCGGTGGCGTCGGGGCCGTCCGCGGCGACGTCCAGCCGGTAATTGCCCCATTGCACCGGCGCCTGGATGGTGGCGGGCGCGTTGGCGGCGACGGCGATCTCGCCATCGGCGACGCGGCGGGTGGATTTGACGCCTTCGTAATTCCAGCGCCCATCCTGGAAGAACCATTGATAGTTCCGGGTGATCTTCGACAGCGTCCATTTCACCCCGGGCCGCGCCAGCCGCCGGCCGTCGCCCGTCGCCATGATCACGTCGAAACGGGCGGTCTGGCCATTGCCGAGTTCGCCGTCGCGGAAGGCCTTGCGCACGCCGATCGCCGCGCCCTTCGGCACGATCGGCAGGGTGACGGAGCGGGCGATGGCGCGCCCGCCCGGCTCGCCGACCCGCACCGTCAGCTCGACCTCGAGCGGGCGGTTGGTCTCGGCCTGCTGCACGGGGGTGACGATGGTGGCCTTGCCGGCCGCATCGGTGGTGGCGCTCTCCTCGAAATCGCTCTGGACCGGCTGGAATTCCTCGTCGCCGAGCCCGACCTGATAGCCGGCGAAGCCCGGAATGGCGCTCTGGCCGGCGGCACGGATGGTCATCGAGCCGGTGACGTCGAGCTCGGAGCCGGGGGCGCCATAGAGATAGCGGGCGGTGACGTCGAGCTGCGCGGGTTCGCCCGCCTGCAGCACCGGTGTCTTCGGCGCCAGCGTCAATTCGAGCTTTTCGGGGACGTAATCCTCGACGAGGAAGGTCGCCTCGCCGATGGCGGGTCCCTTCGGATCGGCATAGGCCTGGATCCGCCAGGTGCCGGTCTGGGCGCCGCCGATCAGTGGGATCGCATGGGCGCGCCCGCCCGCGCCCTGATCCTCGACCTGGCGGCGGCGATATTCCACGCCGTCCGGCCGTTTCACCGCGATCGTCAAGGGCAGGCCCGAGACGGCCGCGCCCCGGGCGTCGCGCAGCAGGCTGGTGAGATAGACCGTCTCGCCGGAGCGGTAGACGCCGCGCTCGGTGTAGAGATAAGCGTCCAGCCCGGCCGGCGCGACGCGGCCCTTGACCCCGCGATCCGAGAGATCGAAGGCGGTCTGCTTCAGGTCGAGGAAACCGTAATCCTCGCCGAGCAGGGCCGTGACCAGCCCCGGCGCATTGCCGCCCTGGCCCTTGCCCAGCGCCGCATCGAAGCGGGCATGGCCGTTGCCGTCGCTGCGGACGGTCGCGAGAACCTCGTTGTTGCGCGCGACCAGCCGCAATTCGGCATTGGCGACCGGCGCCGCATCGGCCAGCGAGCGGACCAGTACATGCACGCCGTCCGGCCCGGAGAAGGCGGTGAGGCCGAGATCGGAGACGACGAACCATTGGGTGGCGCGGGTGGTGCCGTCGTCGTAATCGGCGTCGCCATCGCTCGGCGCGGGAGCCGCGCGGCCGCCGGCGGGCTTGGCGAAGAGCACATAGACGCCCGGCTGCAGCCGCCCGACCGCCTCGATCACCGGGAAGGCGGTGACCACGTCCTTATTGAGCTCCGGCTTCACCTCCATCGATCCGGTCCAGACGCTGGCGCCCTTGTCGCTGGCGATCTGGCGGGCGGCGTAGGAGCCGAGCTGGCTGAGGAAATCCTCGGAATGGACGGAGTTGATCAGATTGCGATCGCCGATCCGCATCACCTCCAGTTCCAGCCGGTCGGCATTCACCGAGACGACCGGGATGCCCTGCTGGCCGGTGCGCGGCAGCACGTAGTTCTTGCCGGTGAAGCGGACGGTCGGCGTGCGGTCGCGGACATAGATCTCGTAATCGGCCGATTTCAGCAGCGTCTCGTCGGGCAAAGCGGAAGGCACGCCCTGCCGGATGACGAAGGCGTAACGCTCGCCATGGCGCAGGCCGTCGACGCAGATCTGGCGGTCCTCGGCGCTGACCGCGAAATCGCCGCGGCCGCCGGAGATCGCGACATAGGGCGCGAAATCGACGCGGCCGCGGGCCAGGGGCTCGGAGAACTCGAAACAGGCGCGCGGCGAAGCGGCGTCGGCATCGACCTTGTTGGAGATGAGGCGGAAGCCGCGCTGGGCCCGCAGCTCCTCATAGGCGCTCCGCAGCGAGGCGTTGTCGGCGATGTCGAGGCTTAGCCGGTAGGTAGTCAGGGCCGGGCGCCAGAGCTCGTTCTTCTGGAAGGTGCGGGCCAGCACGCCGAGGGAGAGCGCCTCCTCCGGCCGGGTCTGCGCCCGCGCATAGGCGAGATAGGCGGCGGAGATGGCGCGCTCGCGCAATTCCCAGCGCTCGCGATAATCGCGCGGCTCGATCGCGTTCGCGGCGCTCGCCATCAGCCGCCAGGCGGCCGCGCTGGCGGGATCGGCGACGACGGCGGCGTTGGCCTGCGGCAGGGCGGCGCGCGCATCGCCCCGGGCCAGCGCGGCGAGGCCGTCGCGCAGGGCCGTCGCGGCCGGGCGGCCGCCGGTCGTGACCTCGCGCTTCAGCCGCTCCTCGAGGCGCTGTCCGTCCGCCGCGAGATCGTTGCGGATATAGGCCTTCTGGGCCAGAGCGGGATGGCTCGCCAGAACGAGGCCGAGACCGAGGGCGAGACGGGCGAGCAGGCTCATGATCAACTGTCCTCCGGGCGATCCGCCGCACCCGCCGCAAGCGGTGCAGGAGGGGCCCACGCGCTGCCGCGCAGGCTAGCACCGGTGCGGGCCGGCGCAATGCGAAAGGTTGTGCACCGAGGCTCCGACCAGCTGTTGCAGCGCCGCCGGTTCTGGCGCTCAATGCCGGGCGACGGCAGGAGGCGGCGATGGTGTGCGGGATCGGGATCGGCGGCGAGGCGACGCGGCGTCACAGGCTGGGCCGGGGGGCGCTCGTCCTGGCGGGGTGGCTGATGTTCGCCGCCGCGGCCATGGCCCAGGCGCCCAATCCGCAGCTGGCGGCGGCGCAGGCGGCGTTCGAGAGCCTGCCGGAGGCCGAGCGCAAGGCGATCCAGACCGATCTGATCTGGGTGGGGCTGCTCAGCAGCGCCGCCACCGGCGGCTATGGCCCGCTGACCTTCCGGGCGATCAACCAGGCCAAGAGCGGGCGCGGCCCGGCCGATGGTGTGCTGTCGCCGTCCGAGCGGCAGGCGCTGAACGAGGCGGCGCGGGCGGCGCGCGACGCGGTCGGCTTCAAGCTGGTGAACGATCAGCGCACCGGGGTGCGGATCGGCGTTCCCGAGCGCGTCCTGCCGAAATACGAGGTCACGCCGGCGGGCAGCAGCCGCTGGCAGAGCCAGGACGGGCGGATCACCCTCGACGTCACGGCGACACCGGCGGCGGAGCCGCTGGAGGCGATCTTCGCCAAGGCGACGGCGGCGAACCCGAATATCCCGAGCCGGAAGATCACCTACAAGCTGCTGCGACCGGATTTCTTCGTGGTCAGCGGCGAGACCCCGACCGGCAAGTTCTACCGCCGGCTGGCGCTGGGGTCGCAGGGGCTCCGCGGCTTCTCGATCGGCTATGACAGGGCGCTTTCGGAGAGCGTCGACAGGCTGGTGATCGCCGTCGCCAGCAGCTTCGAGCCGTTTCCGACGGGCGCGGCTCCGGTCACCGGACCGGCGGTCGCAGGCCCCGCCCGCCCGATCCCGATCGCACCGGCGCGCCCCACAGAGCGCTACGGCGTCGCGACGGCTCTGTCGGAGACGCTCGCCGTCACCTCCGGCACGGGGCTCGAGGCCTGCAGGAGCCTGCAGGTGGCGGGCCGGCCGGCGCGGCTGCGCGGCAGGATCGCCGGGGACAGGCTGGCGCTGCTCGAGATCCAGGGCGGGCGGCCGGTGGCGAGCCTGCGCGAGGAGGTCCCGGCCGATGCCGAGCCGCTCCTGCTGCTTGCCTATGCCGAGGAGGCGGGCCGACGCAGCGCCGTCGCGCTGCCGGGCATTGCGAGGCGCGCGGGGGAGGGGCTCTCCGTGCTGGCACCGCTGCAGCCGGGGCAGGCCGGCGCACCGGCCTTCGACCGGCAGGGACGGCTGGTCGGCATCGTGGCGGATAATCCATCCGACCGGCTGCTGGTCGCCGGCATCGCGCCGCAGCGCGCCTATGCGCTGCTCGCCGCGAAAGAGCTGCGGCCGGCGCTCGGCACGCCCGGCCCCGCATCCGATCCGGTCGCAACCGATGTGCTGAGCACCGGCGCGCTGGTGCAGAAGCTCGGTCCCGGCGTCTTGCAGGTGAGCTGCGGACTGTAAGGACTGTTCGTAAACAGCAGTTGTATCGGTCGCGACAATCGGCTCAGATGCCGGCGTAGCCAAGGAAGCCCCGCCTGCGCGGTGAGGAGCGGCCAGAGTTAAATCGATTAGGTAGAGGAAACCACCATGAGCAATTCGATCGACAGGCGCAGTGTACTCAAGGGCGCTGCGGCAGCCGGCGCGGCGGGGCTGATCGCCAGCCCGGCTCTCGGCCAGGCGAAATGGCCGAGCCGCCCGGTGACGCTGGTGTGCCCCTGGGGTGCCGGCGGCGGCACCGATGCGACGGCGCGCATCATCGCGGCCCTGCTCGAGAAGAGCCTGGGACAGCCCTTCAACGTCGTGAACCGGACCGGCGGCTCGGGTGTGGTCGGCCATTCCGCCATCGCGACGGCGGCGCCGGACGGCTACACCATCGGCATGATCACGGTGGAAATCACCATGATGCATCATCAGGGGCTGACCGAGCTCAACCCGACCAGCTACACCCCGCTGGCGCTGATGAACGAGGATCCGCCGGGCGTGCAGGTCAAGGCCGACTCGCCCTACAAGGACGTCAAGGCGCTGGCCGACGCGATCAAGGCCGCGCCGGAAGGCAAGTTCAAGGCGTCGGGCACCGGCCAGGGCGGCATCTGGCATCTCGCTCTGATCGGCTGGCTGCAGGCCATGGGCCTGAAGCCGAACCATGTCGCCTGGGCGCCGTCCAACGGCGCGGCCCCGGCGATGCAGGATCTCGCCGCCGGCGGCATCGACATCGTCACCTGCTCGGTGCCGGAAGCGCGCGCCATGCTGGACGCCGGCAAGGCCAAGGCGCTGGCCATCATGGCGAGCGAGCGCAACCCGATGTTCAAGGACGTGCCGACGCTGAACGAGACGCTCGGCATCAACTACTCCGTCGGCGCCTGGCGCGGCATCGCCGGGCCCAAGGGGCTGCCCGCCGAGATCCAGGCGACCCTGATGGCCGAGCTGAAGAAGGCCTATGAGTCCAAGGAATTCAAGGACTTCATGAACGCGCGCGGCTTCGGCATGAAATTCGCCGACCAGGCCGGCTTCACGACCTTCATGGCCGAAGGCGACAAGGCCATGGGCTCGGCCATGTCGGCGGCGGGCCTCGCCAAGAAGGCCTGAGCCGCGCATCAGTCATCGGAGGCGGCCGCCGACCGGCTGCCGCCTCCGCTCCGATGTTTCCTCTGCCATGCGGCGTGAGCCCGATCCGCCGCCTCCCGCGCCACCGCCCCAGGTTCACCATCATGCGTTTCAACGATGCGATCGTCGGCGCCGTCTTCATGCTGCTGGCTGGCGTGATGATCGCCCTCACCTTCACCTTTCCGCCCTTTCCCGGGCAGAAATACGGGCCGAGCCTGTTCCCGCGCATCATCGCCGGCGGCATCATCCTGTGCTCGGCGCTGCTGATCATGCGGGGCTGGAAGGCGCGGCGCGAGATCGGCGACCCCTGGCTCGAGCTGGCGGGCTGGACCCGGGAGCCGCGCCGCGTCGCTTCCTTCGCGCTGATGCTCGGAGCGATGGTGTTCTATCTCCTCGCCTCCGAGCCGCTCGGCTTCATTCCGTCCGCCTTCCTGATCCAGCTCGTGCTGTTCCTGTGGTTCGGCGTGCGCCCGGTGACGGCGGTGCTGGTCGCGGTCGGCATGACGATCGCCGTGCAATATTTCTTCGGCAATCTGATGCGCGTGCCCCTGCCACGCGGCATCCTCGACAGCGTGCTCTGAGGAGGCCCCGATGACAGCGATCTCCACCGCCTTCGGCCTGGTCTTCGACCCCTATGTCCTGGCCGTGATCATGGGCTCGGCGATCTTCGGCATGTTCGTCGGTGCCATGCCCGGGCTGACAGCCACCATGGCGACGGCGCTGCTGGTGCCGGTGACCTTCTTCATGGCCCCGGTGCCGGCCCTCGGCGCGATCGTCACCGCGACCGCCATGGCGATCTTCGCCGGCGACATCCCCGCCGCCATGCTGCGCATGCCGGGCACGCCGGCCTCCGCCGCCTATGCCGATGAGAGCTACGAGATGACCAAGAAGGGTCAGCTCGATCTGTGCATGGGCGTCAACCTCGTCTTCTCTGTGCTCGGCGGAATCTTCGGCGTCCTGATCCTGATCGTGCTGGCGCCGGCCCTGGCCGAGGTCGCGATCAACTTCTCCTCCTTCGAGTATTTCTGGCTGGCCTGCCTCGGCCTGACCTGCGCGGTGTTCATCGGCACGGGCGACCCGATCAAGGGGCTTTTGTCGCTGTTCATTGGGCTGGCGATCGGCTGCATCGGCATCGACCCAGCCGCCGGGCAGCCGCGCTTCACCTTCGGCAATGTCGATCTTCTCTCCGGCATCAACTTCATCCCGACGCTGATCGGCATGTTCGCCGTGTCGGAGCTGCTGCGCGGCGCCGTGACGATGGAGAAGGGCGGCCACATCATCGCCCAGGCCGTCGGCAACCTGATGACCGGCGTCGGGGCCGTGTTCAGGAAATACTGGTTCAACTTCCTGCGCGGATCGGTGATCGGCACCGTGATCGGTGCTTTGCCGGGTGCCGGTGCCGACATCGCCGCCTGGGTCTCCTATGCGGTCTCCAAGAAGACCTCGAAGGAGCCGGAGAAATTCGGCACCGGGCATATCGAGGGGATCGTGGATTCGACCTCGGCCAACAACTCGGCGCTGGGCGGCGCCTGGATCCCGGCGCTGGTCTTCGGCATTCCCGGCGATTCCATCACCGCCATCGTCATCGGCGTGCTCTACATGAAGGGCATGAACCCCGGCCCCAGCGTCTTCCTGCAGACGCCGGAGCTGATCTATGCGGTGTTCATCATCTTCATCCTCGCCAATCTGCTGATGTTCCCGCTCGGCTGGGCGGCCATCAAATCCGCCAAGCAGATCCTGCGGGTGCCGCGCAACGTGCTGCTGCCGGTCATCCTGATCTTCTGCATGGTGGGCTCGTTCGCGATGACCAACTCGCTCTACGGCATCGTGCTGATGGTGGTGATGGGGGTGTTCGGCTGGCTGCTCGAGGAGCATGGCGTGCCCGTCGCGCCGCTGATCCTCGGCCTGGTGCTGGGCGAGATGCTGGAGCAGAACTTCATGAGCTCGATGATCAAATCCGACGGATCCTTCATCGGCTTCCTGAACCGCCCGATCGCCGGCATCCTCGGCGTGGCGACATTGCTGCTCTGGGCGCTGATGATCTGGCGGGCCCTGCCGATCGGGCGCCGCGCGGCGCCTGCCCCGGTCTGATCAGCCGACGATGCCCGAACGCCTGAGCGCAGCGATGCGCTCGGGCGCCAGGCCGAGCTCCGCCAGCACCTCGTCGCTGTGCTCTCCGAGCCCCGGCGGGCGGCGGCGCAGCGGCGCCCGCTCACCATCCAGCCGATAGGGCGGGGCCAGCAGATCGGGCGCCTGCGCCTGGGCCGGATCCCGCGAGACCATGCCCGCCTGCGCCGCCCGCTGCGAGGTCAGCGCCGCATTCAGGCCGAGCACCTCGCCGCAGGGGATGCCGTGCCGCGCCAGCCTCTCCAGGAGGAGCGCGCGGGGCCGGGCCCGCAGTTCCGCCAGGATGATCGGCAGCAGGGTATCGCGGCGGCGCGTCCGCTCGAGATTGGTGGCGTAGGCGGGCTCGTCGGCGAGGTCCGGCCGGTCGATGACATGCCGGCAGAAGCGGTCGAACTGGGCGTTGTTGCCGACGGTGATGACGAGCGGGCCATCGGCCGCATCGAAGACGCCATAGGGCACGATGGAGGGGTGGGCATTGCCATAGCGCGGCGGATCCCGCCCGAGGGCCAAAGCCTCGAGCCCGTAATAGGAGGTGACGGACAGGCCGCCATCGAAGAGGGCGAGCTCGACATGCTTGCCACGGCCGGTGCGGCCACGCTGCACCAGCGCGGCCAGGATCGCCTGGGCGGCGAATTGGCCGGTGAAGAGATCGACGATGGCGACGCCGAATTTCAGCGGCGGCTGGTCGTCATTGCCGTTCATCATCATCAGCCCGGACTCGCCCTGGATGACGAGGTCGTATCCGGGGCGCGCAGCTTCCGGGCCGCGGGAGTCGTAGCCCGCCACGGAGCAATAGATCAGCCCGGGGTTGAGCGCGCTCAGCGCATCGTAGCCGAGGCCGAGCTTGTCGGCGCCGCCCGTCTTGAAGTTCTGGATCAGGACGTCGCTCTGCGCCGCCAGCTCGCGCACGATGGCGAGGCCTTCGGGCTGGCCGAGATCGATCCCGATCGAGCGCTTGTTGCGGTTCACCGCGTTGAAGTAGCAGGTGTTGCGCTCGCCCAGCCGCATGCCCCAGTCGCGCGTGTCGTCGCCGCGGCCGGGATGCTCGACCTTGACCACCTCGGCGCCGAGATCGGCCAGGACCTGGCCGCACCAGGGCCCGGCGAGGATGCGGGAGAGATCGAGAACCCTGATGCCGGCGAGCGGCAGGTCGCTGTCGCTCACGAGCCCATCACCCCTTCGAGGCTGCGCGCCAGCGCGATCAGCCGCGGCCGGACCTCGTCCATCAGGAAATCCTGAGGCAGGATCACCGTCGGCGCCCCGCAATTCAGCGACATCGGCGGCAGGCCGCCGCCCGGCCGGAAGCCGACGGCGATGGCGCTCACCGTCGGCTGCCAGTCGCCGAAGGAGCGGGCGCAGCCATGGCTGGCGTAATCCTCCAGCGCCCGGGCGATGCCGTCGCGCAGCCGTGGCCAGGCGGCGTCGTCCACAGAGCGGATGTCGTCGAGGATGGCCTGGCGCTCGGCCGGCGCGCAGACGGCGAGGAAGGCGCGGCCCATGGCGCTGCGGGCCATCGACAGGCGCGAGCCGGTGTCCATGTTGAGCGCGATCGCGACATCGCCGCGGGCGCATTCGATATAGCGCATGCTGAGCCGGTCGCGCACGCCGAGGCCGACGGTCGCGTTGGAGAAGGCGGCGAGTTCGCGCATGCCCGGGCGCGCGAGATGGCGCACGTCGAGCCCGGCCAGCGCCGTCGAGCCGAGCGCGATCAGAGCCGTGCCGAGGCGATAGGCGCCGCTTTGCGGCATCTGGTGGAGATAGCCGAGCTTGGTCAGCGTATAGGTCAGCCGCGACACGGTGGAGCGGGCGAGGCCGCAGCGCGCGGCGATCTCGGAATTGGCGAGCGATTCCTCGCCCTTGCGGAAGCAGGCCAGGACATCGAGCCCGCGCGCCAGCGCCGTGACGAAATGACGGTCCTCCTTCAGCCCGGCGAGATCGTCGGCCTCGGTGTCCGGCAGGTCGCGGGGGCTGTGCAGGTTCATCGCCAGGCTCACCGCTTCATCAGGAAGGCGGCGAAGGCGGCCTGCGCCTCGGCCGAGATGAGCCGCTCGCCGAAGAGGCGGCCTTCCTCGGCGATGGTTTCCGCGACCTGGCTGCGATGCGCGCGCTTGAGCAGGGATTTGGTCAGCGCCACCGATTGCGGCGGCAGGGAAGCGAGCGCACGCGCCTTGTCCAGCGCCAGCGCCAGCGCCTTGCCCTCATCGGCGACGGCGTTGACGAGTCCGGCCTCGCGCGCGGTCTCAGGGCCGAAGGCCTCGCCGAGCATCAGCAGCTCGGCCGCCTTCTTGGTGCCGGCGATGAGCGGCAGCAGGTAGCTCGAGGCGCCCTCTGGGCAGAGCCCGAGCGCGACGAAGGGCATGCGGAAGCTCGCGCCCTTCCCGGCGAAGGCGAGGTCGCAATGCAGCAGCATGGTGGTGCCGATGCCGACCGCGAAGCCTTCCACCGCCGCGAGGACGGGCTTGGTCGCGCCGGAGATGGCGGTCAGGAAATCCATGGCGATGCGCGGGCCGGAATCCGCCACGGCGGCGAAATCCTTGATGTCGTTGCCGCTGGTGAAGCAATTGCCGGCGCCGGTGATCACCATGGCGCGGATCGTCTCGTCGGCCTCGGCCGCCGCGATCGCGTCGATCAGGCCGCGATAGCTGGCGCGGTCGAGCGCGTTCTTGCGCTCGGGCCGGTTCATCGTGATCTGGACGACGCCCGGGGCGACGGTTTCGGTCAGGATGCTCATGGTCACGGTCCCCCGCCGCAGAGAGCGGCCTTGGCTTCGGCATATTCGCGCTTCAGCCGGTTTATCACGGTTGCCACGGCGGGCGCATCGTCGATCAGGCCGACGCCCTGGCCCGACCCCCAGATGTCGCGCCAGGCCTTGACGCTGCCGGATCCGAAATTCATCCGGCTCTTGTCGGCCTCCGGCAGCGCGTCGGGATCGAGCCCCTGGGCAGCGATGCTGGGCTTGAGATAATTGCCGGGGACGCCGGTGAAGAACGGGGTGTAGACGATGTCGCTGGCGGCGGCGCCGAGAATCATCCGCTTGTAGGCGTCCGCCGCATTGGCTTCCTGCGTGGCGATGAAGCGGGTGCCGATATAGGCGAGGTCGGCGCCCATCGCCTGCGCGGCCAGGATAGCGCGACCGGTGGCGATCGCCCCCGAGAGGATGATGGGTCCGTCATAGAAGCGCCGGACCTCGCCGACCAGCGCGAAGGGGCTCAGCGTGCCGGCATGGCCGCCGGCTCCGGCGCAGACCAGGATCAGCCCGTCGACGCCGGCCTCGAGCGCCTTCTCGGCGTGGCGCAGCGTGGTGACGTCGTGGAAGACGAGGCCGCCATAGGAATGCGCGGCGGAGACGACAGCATCGGGCGCGCGCAGCGAGGTGATGATGATCGGCACCTGATGGCGGACGCAGCACTCCATGTCCTGCATCAGCCGGTCATTGGAGGCGTGGACGATCTGGTTGACCGCGAAGGGCGCGATCGTCCGGCCCGGCTCGGCGGCGCTGGCGGCCGCGAGCTCGCTCCTGATCCGCGTCAGCCAGAGGTCGAGCTGCTCGGCGGGCCTCGCGTTCAAGGCGGGGAAGGAGCCGACGATGCCGTTGAGACATTGCCCGATGACCAGCTCCGGCCCGGAGACGATGAACATCGGCGAGCCGATGACGGGCAGGGCCAGCCGGTCGGCGAGGGCGGCGGGGAGGGCCATGGCGCCGGCCTCAGGCCTGGACCTGCCCGCTCTCGCGGGCGAGGTAGAGATCGTGCAGCCGGTCGAGATCGACGCTGCCGGCGTCCTGGCTCAGCAGCACCTTGCCGGAGCGCATCAGATGCATGCGATCGGCGACGGAGAGCGCGATATGGGTGTTCTGCTCGATCAGCCCGATCGTCACGCCCTCGGCCTTCAGGCGCCGGATGATGCCGAAGACCTCCTTGACGATGACCGGGGCCAGCCCGAGCGACGGCTCGTCGATCAGCAGGATGCGCGGCTCGCTCATCATGCCGCGGCCCATCGCCACCATCTGCGCCTCGCCGCCCGAGAGCGAGCCGGCGAGCTGGCGATGGCGCTCCTTCAGCCGCGGGAACAGCGCGTAGACCCGCTCCAGATTGCGGGCCCGGGCCTGGCGGCAGCGCTGCGGATAGGCGCCGAGGGCGAGGTTTTCCGCCACGCTCATATCCTTGAAGACCATGCGGCCCTCCGGAACCATGACCACGCCGGCCTCGAGCAAATCCCAGGTCCTGCCGCGGATCGGCCTGCCGTCCAGCAGGATCTCGCCCTGATGCGGGACGAGGCCCATCAGCGCCCGGAACAAGGTGGTCTTGCCGGCGCCGTTGGGGCCGACGATCGCCGTCAGCTCGCCGGTCGGGAACTGCAGCGACACGTCCCAGAGCACGTTGATGCGGCCATAGCCGGCGCGCAGGCCGCGGACCTCAAGCATCGGCGGTCCCCGTATAGCTTTCGACCACGGCCGGGTTGCGGAAAACCTCCTCCGGCGTACCGTCGGCGATGAGCTCGCCGAAATTCAGTACCACGGCCCGCGAGCAGAGGCTGGAGATCGTCTCGATGTCGTGCTCGACAATGACGATGGCGAGGGCGTAGCGCTGGTGCAGCTCGCGCAGCTTGGCGATGAAGCGGCGCTTGGCATGGCTTTCGAGCCCGGCCAGCACTTCGTCGAGCAGCAGCAGCGCCGGGTTGGTGGCGAGCGCCTTGGCGACTTCGAGCCGCTTCAGCTCCTGCAAAGCGAGTTCCGTCGCCGCGTCGCGATCGGCATGCTCGGCGAGTTCCATCACCTCCAGGATCTCGTCGATGCGGGCCGGGTCGCTGGCGCCGGCGCCGAAGACCTGGGCGACGGTCAGGTTCTCGCGCACGGTGAGATGGTGCATGGGCTGCGGGATCTGGAAGGTGCGGCCGAGGCCGAGCCGCGCGCGGGCATGCAGAGGCAACTTCCCGATTTCGCGGTCCTTGAACAGGATCCGCCCCGTGCGCGGCCGTACCAGCCCCGAAATCGTGTTGAACAGCGTGGTCTTGCCGGCGCCGTTGGGACCGACCAGCCCCAGGATCTCGCCCTCGCCCATGGCGAAGGAGACCTCCTTCAGCGCGACGAGACCGCCGAAGCGGACGGTGACGTCCTCAAGCCGCAGCATGGGGGGCTCCCTTGCGCCTCGTCTGGAACAGGCCGAACAGCCCGTTGGGCGCGACCAGGATCATCCCGGCCAGCAGCAGGCCGAGCAGGATCTGGTGGCCGACCGGCAGCAGCTCCTTGGCGATGATCTGGTCGAACAGATAGATCAGCACCGCGCCCGCGACCGGCCCCAGAATGGTGCGGTAGCCGCCGAAGATCGCGGCGATGATCGGCAGCACCGACCAATTGCCGGAAAAGGCGTAATCGGGCTCGAGGAAATTGATGATATGCGCGTTCATCGCGCCGAAAAGCCCGGTGATGAAGGCCGAGAGAAGCAGCATCCAGGATTTCAGCAACGTGGCGTTGACGCCGACCACCCGCGTCGCATCCTCGCTCTCCGCCATCGCCCGCAAGGCCGTGCCGACATGGCTGCGCTTGACCGCGCGATAGACCAGCGCGCAGAGCGCCACCATGACGACCAGCAGCGCATAGCTGCCGGTGCGGCTGGAGAAATCGATCCCGGCGATGGTCGGCAGGGTGGGGAAGCGCTGGAACCCGGCCGAGCCGCCGGTGATCGAGCTCAGCTCGGTCGCGAGGATCTTGAAGATATGGGCATAGGCCAGGATCGCCAGCGCGAAATAGGGGCCCGAGAGCCGCAGTGCGGGCAGCATCACGAGCGAGCACAGGGCCGCGCCGAGGGCGCCGGCCAGCAGCGACAGCGGCACCGGCAGCCCGGCCTTGGCCGAGAGGATGGCCGAGGTATAGGCGCCGACGCCGAAGAAGGCGGCGTGGCCGAAGGAGACCATGCCGCCGAGATTGCCGAGCAGCGCCCAGGCGAGGGCGACGCCGGCGACGATCAGCCCGGAGACCATCAGCCCCATGATGTAGCCATTGCCGCCGAAGACCAGCGGGATGGCGAGGGCGGCGACGAGCAGCGCCGCGGCGGGAAGGTTGCGCATCATCGTCCCGCCCTCAGCCGCGCCGGGCCCGGGCGCCGAAGAGCCCGTTCGGCATGAAGAAGAGCACGAGCAGGAACAGCACCATGCCGACCAGCTCCTGCAGCGCCGAGCTCGCCAGTGTCACCGTCATCGCCTCGGTGACGCCGAGCAGGAGCGCGGCGCAGAACACGCCGGGGATGGAGCCGACGCCGGCCAGCACCGTCACCACGAAGGCCTTGACGGTGAGGGCGGGGCCGAGCGCCGGCTGCACCACGCTCATCGTGTAGAGCGCGACGCCGGCGACGCTGGCGAGGATGCCGGCGACGATGAAGGCGGCGAGCTCGACGCGCCTGGGATCGATGCCCATCAGCATCGAGGCGTCGCGATTGGAGGAGACGGCCCGCACGGCGCGGCCATACCAGCTGTTGCGCAGCCACCACCACAGGCCGGCCATGACCAGCAGGCTGACGACGAAGGCGAGCAGCTCGCTGTTCATCGCATAGACCGAGCCGAGGGAGACGGCGTCCTGCAGGAGGGGCGAGTTGGTGGAGCGGACATCGCTGGCGAAGACCAGCAGGATCGCATTGGTCAGGATGACGCCGATGGCGAAGGTGAGGATCAGCGAGTTGAGCTCGCGATGCTCGCGGATCCGCTCGATCAGCAGGTAGATCGCGATGCTGACGAGGGCGGTGACGGCGAAGGCCAGCGGTATCGCCGCATAGGGGTTCCAGCCGGTCCGGCTCTCGATGACATAGGCCATATAGGCCGCCAGCAGCACGAGCTCGCCATGGGCGAGGTTGATGATCTTCATCGCGCCGAAGGTCAGGGCGATGCCGAGCGCGACCAGCGCGTAGACGCTGCCGACGAGCAGCCCCGAGAAGAGCGATTGCTGCAGGAGTTCGAACATTTAGAGGGGTAGGCCTGTGCTGCGGCGCGAAGCCCAGCCCGGGCCCGGGACGGCGGTTTCACGCCGCGTCCCAGGCCGGGGCTGTGCGGGGGATCACCAGGGAAGGGCGGGGTAGGCGATCTTGCCGGTGGCGCTGGCGGCGGGCGAAACCAGCGGGATCTTGCCGTCGCGGTGCTGGCCCATGCTGAGCGCGAAATTGGGATTGTCGCCGACGGCGTTGAAGGTGATGCGGCCGAGCGGCGAGGGCCGGTCGGTCTTCTTCATCTCCGCCAGCAGGCCGCCGCTCTTCAGCGTGCCGGCATCGGCGGCGCGCGCCAGGGCCTCGCTCAGCACCATGGTCTCGACGAAGGCGAGGGTCGAGGCGTATTCGATCTCCTTGCCGAACATCTCCTTGTAGACGGCGGCGAATTTCTTGCCCTCCTCATCCTTCACCTCGACCGGGAAGGGCAGGAAGGTGGTGCCGATGACGTTCTGCATCAGGTCGGGGAAATCCGAATACATCTTCGGCGTGGCCAGCGACCAGGCGCCGACGATCGCCTTGACCTGGGGCTTCAGCACCTTGGCGGCCCGGATGATCCCGACATAGTCGTTCTCATAGGCCGACATGAAGATGATCTCGGATTTGTCCTGCAGCTTCACTTTGTTGATGATCGGCTTGAAATCGGTGATCGCCGGGTCGAACGGGTGCAGCGTCACCTTGAAGCCGAGCTTGGTCAGGCTCTCCTCGAGCCCCTTGGCCAGGAGCGCCGGGGCTTCCCGCGTCGAGGCGACGATCGAGATGCCGTTCGGCTTGAGCTCCTGCATCAGCCCTTCGACGCCGCGCTGATAGCCGGCATTGTTGTTGATGCGGAAGAAATGCGTGTTGCCGCGCGCCACCAGCTCGTCGGAGACGGCGCCGCCGGTGATGTAGACCTTGCCGAGGCGGTTGGAGGTATCGGAGGCGGGGCCGACGATGTTCGAGCCGTAGCCGCCGATGATCGCGGCCGCGCCGTCGGAGTTCAGCTTCTCGACCGCCGTCACCGCCTTGGCCGGCTGGCTCTCGTCGTCGATCACCGTGACCTTGATCTTGTGCTTGCTCTGGCTCTCGTTGAACACCTTGATCGCGACCTGCATGCCCTCGTTGAAGGCCTGGCCCGAGCGGGCGAGCGAGCCGGTCAGCGGCATATGGGCGCCGATCGCGATCTCTTCGGCCAGCGCGGGCGCCGCCACGGCCAGGCTCGTCGCGAGCAGCGTCGAGAGCAGGAATGTTCTGCGTATCATCTGTCTTCCTCCGGTCGCTCTTCGTGGCTAGGTTTCAGCCACGCGGCATTTCGCGACAGGCTGGCACGGCTGTTCGGGGACGGTCAAGTTGCGGATTTGAATTTCGCGATGCGGGACACTGGGGCCGAAACCCGGCACGGATCGCCTGCTTGACAAAGTTCGACGGCGCCGTTTCGTAAGAGGCTGCATTGCTGCGAAAGATCGTTCTGCAGTGCAGAATAGCGTGACGGGGATAGGCCTATGGAATTCGTGCGGCTGAGCCAGAATGGGCGCGTCGCGATCGCGACGCTGGACAGCCCGCCGGTCAATGCGCTGAGCGCGGGGCTGCGGCGGGATCTGCTCGCCGCCATCCGGCAATGCGCCGGCGATGCCGGGATCGACGCGATCGTCATCGCCGCCGCGGGGCGGGCCTTCATCGCCGGCGCCGATATCAGCGAGTTCGGCCGGCCGCCCGTGCAGCCGATCCTGCCGGAGGTGCTGGACGCGATCGAGGGCTGCGCCAAGCCGGTCGTCGCCGCGATCCAGGGCGTCGCCCTGGGTGGCGGGCTGGAGGTTGCGCTGGCCTGCCATGGCCGGGTCGCGGCCGCGGGTGCGAAGCTCGGCCTGCCGGAGATCAAGCTCGGCATCATCCCCGGCGCCGGCGGCACGCAGCGCCTGCCGCGGCTGATCGGCGGCGCGAAAGCCTTCCCGATGATGCTCTCCGGCGAGCCGGTGAGCGCGCGCGGCGCGCTCGAACTCGGGCTCGTCGACGCCGTGGCGGAGACGGAGCTGCTGGCCGAGGCCGTCGCGCTGGCCGAGCGGCTGGCGAAGAGCGGCGGGCTGCCGCGCACCGGCGACCGCACGGACAAGCTCAGCGCTGCGGATCGCGAGGCGTTCGAGGGGCTCGCCGCCCAGGCGGGCAAGAGTTCTGCCGACATGCCCAACGCCATGGCGCTGATCGAGGCGGTGCGCGCGGCCTATACCGCGCCGCTCGCGGAGGGGCTGGCGCAGGAGCGGGCGCTGTTCCTGAAGCTGGTGGTCGACGAGCGCTCGAAGGCGCTGCGCCATCTGTTTTTCGCCGAGCGCGAGGCGGCCAAGGTGCCGGGCATCGGCGCTGCGGTGAAGCCGCGCAAGATCGCCGGCGCCGCGGTGATCGGTGCCGGCACCATGGGCGGCGGCATCGCCATGTGCTTCGCCAATGCCGGGATCCCGGTGACGCTGATCGAGACCCAGCAGGCGCAGATCGACAATGGCATGAACCGCATCGCCGCGATCTACGACATGTCGGTCAAGCGCGGGTCGCTGACGCAGGAGCGGCGCGACCAGCGGCTGGCGCTGATCACCCCGGCGGTGGGGCTCGGCGCGGCGGCCGGCGCCGACATCGTCATCGAGGCGGCCTTCGAGGAGATGGGCGTCAAGCAGCAGATCTTCGGCGAGCTCGACGCGATCGCGAAGCCGGGCGCGGTGCTCGCCAGCAATACCTCCTATCTCGACATTCCGACGATCGCCGCCGCAACTCGGCGGCCAAAGGACGTGCTGGGCATGCATTTCTTCAGCCCGGCCAATGTCATGAAGCTCCTGGAGATCGTCCGGCCGACCGGGGTCGCCGATGATGTGGTGGTGACGGCGGTGGCGCTGGCGCGCGAGCTCGGCAAGGTGCCGGTTGTCGTCGGCAACGGGTTCGGCTTCGTCGGCAACCGCATGCTGGAGCAGCGCACCCGCGCCGCCGAGCGGCTGCTGATCGCCGGCGCGCTGCCGCATGAGGTGGATGCGGCGCTGACCGGTTTCGGCTTCAAGATGGGCCCCTTCGCCATGGCCGACCTCGCCGGCAACGATATCGGCTGGCGGACCCGCAAATCGCGCGGCAAGACCGCCGCTGTGGCCGATGCGATCTGCGAGGCCGGGTGGTTCGGGCAGAAGACCGGGCGGGGCTATTACCTCTATCCGGAGGGGGCGCGCACCGGCCAGCGCGACCCGGAGGTCGAGGCGCTGATCGCCAAGGTCTCGCAGGAGCAGGGCGTCACCCGCCGCAGCTTCACCCAGGAGGAGATTCTGGCGCGGCTGCTCGACCCGATGGTCAACGAAGGCGCGCGCATCCTCGAGGAGGGCATCGCCACGCGCCCCGGCGACATCGATGTGATCTGGCTCTACGGCTATAATTGGCCGGCCTGGCGCGGTGGCCCGATGCATTGGGCCGATGGCGTGGGGCTCGACGCGATCGCCGCCAGGCTCGCGGCGCAGGCCGCCGAGACGGGCGACCCGGCGCTGGAGCCGGCGCCGCTGCTGCGCAGGCTGGCGGCCGAGGGCAAGGGCTTCGCCAGCCTGAAGGCCGCCGCCGCATGACGCCCGAGCGCCCGATCTGGCAGCGTCGCTTCCCGGAGGCCTGCGACTGGGACGCGCCGATCGCGACGGGCACCGTGCCCGAGATCCTCGCCGCCCCGGCCGCCGCACATCCGGACGCCGTCGCCATCGAGTTCCGCGAGCGCGGGCTCAGCTATGCCGCGCTCGACGGGCTGGTTTCGCGGCTCGCAGCCGGGTTGCTGGCGGATGGCGTGGCGCCGGGCGACCGCATCGCCCTGCTCCTGCCGAATACGCCCTGGCACCCCATCGCCTTCTTCGCCGCGGCGCGGATCGGCGCGACGGTGGTGCATCTCTCGGCGCTCGATGCGCCGCGCGAGCTCGAGCACAAGCTGAAGACCACCCGCCCGGTGCGGCTGATCACCACCGATCTGCCGGGCTTCCTGCCCCAGGCGCTGCGGCTGCTGGAGGCCGGCTACGTGCCGCGGCTGCTGGTCGGGGAGGATGCGCGCTGGGGCGAAGGCGATGCCGAGCCGCTCGCCCTGCCCGCGCAGCCGGAGGTGGCGGGTCTGGAGACGCTGCTGCAGGCGCAGCCTCCCGCCGCCTGGCCCGAGGTCCGACCCGACGACATCATGCTGCTGCAGTTCACCGGCGGCACCACCGGCATGCCCAAGGCGGCGATGCTGAGCCATGGCAATCTCGTCGCGGCCGTCAACATCTACCGTCTCTGGACGGATGGCGAGCCGCTGACGCCGGCGGGCGAGAAGGTCGTGCTGGTCCTTCCGCTGTTCCATATCTACGCGCTGACGGCGGCGCTGCTGCGCCATGTCCGCGACGGCAATACGCTGTTCCTGCGCCAGCGCTTCGATGTCGAGACGCTGCTGCGCGACATCGCCGTCAAGCGCGCGACCGTCTTCACCGGCGTGCCGACCATGTGGCTGGCGCTGCTCAACCGCGCCGGGACGGAGCAGGTCGATTTCTCCTCGCTGAAGAGCTGCGTCTCCGGCGGGGCGCCGCTGCCCTTCGACGTGCAGGCGCGGGTCGAGGCCCTGATCGGCAAAAGGCTCAACAATGGCTGGGGCATGACCGAGACCGCTCCCGCCGGCGCCCGCGTGCCTCGCTCGGCCAAGCCGCGGCCCGGCCTGATCGGCACGCCGCTGCCGGGGCTGGCGATGAAGATCGTCGCGCTCGATCCGCCGCGCCACGAGCTGCCGGTCGGCGAGGTCGGCGAGATCGCGATCCGCGGGCCCAACGTCTTCAAGGGCTATCTCGACGAGCCCGAGGTGACGCGCGAGGCCTTCCACGAGGGCTGGTTCCTGACCGGCGATCTCGGCCGGATGGACGAGGACGGGCTGTTCGAACTGGTCGACCGCCGCAAGAACATGATCATTTCGGGCGGGTTCAACGTCTATCCCGTCGCGATCGAGAGTGCGATCTACGAGCACCCATCGGTCCGGGAGGTGCTGGTGATCGGCATCGCCGATGCCTATCGCGGCCAGGCCGCCAAGGCCTTCGTGAGCTTGAAGAGCGGGTGCCAGGCTTTTACTCTGGAGGAGCTGCAGGCCTTCCTGAGCGAGCGCATCGGCCGCCATGAAATGCCCCGCGCGCTCGAATTCCGCTCCGAATTGCCGCGCAGCCCGGCCGGAAAACTGCTCGCCAAAGTCCTGATCGCCGAAGAGCAGGCCAAGGCCGGCTCGCCCGCCGAACCCTCAGCCGCATAGGATCCGCTCATGACCGAAGCCGTCATCGTCTCGACCGCCCGCACGCCGATCGGCAAGGCGCATCGCGGCGCCTTCAACCAGGTCAAGGGCGCCGACATGGCCGCCCATGCCATCCGCCACGCGCTGGAGCGGGCGAAGGTCGAGCCGGAGGCGATCGAGGAGGTGGTGCTGGGCTGCGGCTATCCCGAGGCCGCGACCGGCGGAAACGTCGCCCGCCATGCCGCGCTGGTCGCCGGCATCCCGGTGCAATCGGCCGGCGTTACCGTCAGCCGCTTCTGCGCCTCGGGGCTGGAGGCGATCGCCCATGCCGCGCGGCGCGTGGTGATGGATGGCGTCCCGGTCGCGGTCGGCGGCGGCGTCGAATCGATCTCGCTGGTGCAGCCGGTGGTGAGGCGCGAGCTGACGCAGAACGATTGGCTGATGGCACATAAGCCCACGATCTACACCTCGATGATCGAGACCGCCGACATCGTCGCCGAACGCTATGGAATTTCGCGCGAGCGCCAGGACGCGTTCTCGCTGGAGAGCCAGCGCCGGACCGCCGCGGCGCAGCAGCGCCAGCTCTTCGCCGACGAGATCGTGCCGATGAGCGCGACGATGCTGGTGACCGACAAGGCGACTGGTGAGACCCGGGAGGAGCCGGTGACGCTGACCAAGGACGAGGGCAACCGCCCCGACACCACGCTGGAGGGGCTGCTCAAGCTCAAGCCGGTGCGCGGCGAGGACAAATTCGTCACCGCCGGCAATGCGAGCCAGCTCTCGGACGGCGCCTCGGCTAGCGTCGTGATGTCGGCGGAGGAGGCGGCGCGGCGCGGGCTGACGCCGCTCGGCATCTTCCGCGGCTTCGCCTCCGCCGGCTGCGAGCCGGACGAGATGGGCATCGGCCCGGTCTATGCGGTGCCGCGCCTGCTGGAGCGCAACGGGCTCAAGGTCTCGGATATCGATCTCTGGGAGCTGAACGAGGCCTTCGCCTCGCAGTCGCTCTATTGCCGCGACACGCTCGGGATCGATCCGGAGAAGGTCAACGTCAATGGCGGCGCCATCGCCATCGGCCATCCCTTCGGCATGAGCGGCGCCCGGCTGGTCGGCCATGCGCTGCTGGAGGGCCGGCGCCGCAAGGCGCGCTATGCGGTGGTGACGATGTGCGTGGCGGGGGGCATGGGCTGCGCCGGGCTGTTCGAGATCAACCAGGGATAATCGCGATGGATCTGCGTTTCACGCCCGAGGAGATCGCGTTTCGCGACGAGGTCCGGCAGTTCTTCCGCACCGAGATCCCGGCCGAGATCCGGCGCAAGGTCTCGGAGGGGCGCGGGCTGACGCGCGAGGATTACGTCACCTCGCAGCGCATCCTCAACGCCAAGGGCTGGTGCGTGCCGCATTGGCCGAAGGAATGGGGCGGGCAGGATTGGACACCGATCCAGCGCTACATCTTCACCGAGGAGATGCTGCTCGCCGCCGTGCCGCTGCCGCTGCAATTCAACTGCTACATGGTGGGGCCGGTGATCGCCGCCTTCGGATCGCAGGCGCAGAAGGAGAAGCATCTCGCGCGGATCGCCAATCTCGACGAATGGTGGTGCCAGGGCTTCTCCGAGCCGGGCGCCGGTTCCGACCTCGCCTCGCTGAAGACGCGGGCGGTGCGCGAGGGCGATCATTACATCGTCAACGGCCAGAAGACCTGGACCACGCTGGGCCAATATGCGGACTGGATCTTCTGCCTCGTCCGCACCGATCCCGCCGCCAAGAAGCAGGCCGGGATTTCCTTCATCCTGATCGACATGAAGACGCCCGGCATCACGCTGCGCCCGATCATCACGCTGGAGGGCCGCCACGAGGTCAACGAGGTGTTCTTCGACAATGTCCGTGTCCCCGTCGAGAACCTGGTCGGGGAGGAGAACAAGGGCTGGGACTACGCGAAATTCCTGCTCGCCAACGAGCGCACCGGGATCGCCCGCATCGGCCTGTCGAAGGAGCGCCTCGCGCGGATCAAGCGGCTGGCCAGGGAGATGCCGGCGGGCGAGGGCATGCTCTTCGAGGATGCCGGCTTCCGCGAGCGGCTGGCCGAGGTCGAGATCGAGCTCAAGGCGCTCGAGCTCACGCAGATGCGCGTGGTCGCGGCGCAGGGCCGGCGCGATCCGACCAAGCCCGATCCGGCCTCCTCGATCCTGAAGATCAAGGGCTCCGAGCTGCAGCAGGCGACCACCGAGTTGCTGCTCGAAGTGGCGGGCCCTTTCGCACTGGCGGCGCCGGTGCGCGGCGCGGCGCTGGCCAATGACTGGCCCTTCGATTTCGACTGGGCCGATGGCGCGGCCGCCAGCTATTTCAACAACCGCAAGGTCTCGATCTATGGCGGGTCGAACGAGATCCAGAAGAACATCATCGCCAAGGCGGTGCTGGGATTGTGACGGTGGCGCGCGCCTGCGCCGCTGCGAAAAGGACTGAACGATGGATTTCGATCTCTCCCCGGAACAGACGCAGCTGCAGGACGGCGTCTCCCGCCTGATGGCGGCGCGCTACGGCTCGCTGGAGGCGCGCAAGGCCCTGGGCAGCGGGCCCGACGGGTTCAGCCACGAGGTCTGGGCGCAATTCGCCGAGATGGGCCTGCTCGGCATCCCCTTCAGCGAGGCGGAGGGCGGCTTCGGCGGCGGCCCGGTCGAGACGCTGGTGGTGATGGAGGCGCTGGGCAAGGGGCTGGCGCTGGAGCCCTATCTGGCGACGGTGGTGCTGGCCGGCGGCGCGCTGCGGCTCGGAGCCTCCGCCGCGCTGAAGGAGCGCATCATCCCCGGCATCGTCGAGGGCAGCGCGCGGCTGGCGCTCGCCTTCACCGAAACCCAGTCCCGCTACACGCTGTCGGACGTCGCCTGCAGCGCGCGCCGCCAGGGCGACGGCTATGTGCTTGACGGCCGCAAGGCGGTCGTCATCCATGGCGACAGCGCCGGGCATTTCGTGGTCAGCGCCCGCACCTCCGGCGAGCGGCGCGCGCGCGACGGCATCAGCCTGTTTCTGGTTCCCGCCGATGCGCAGGGCGTCACGCGCCATGGCTATGCCACGCAGGACGGCGGAAGGGCGGCCGAGATCGCCTTCTCGGATGTCGGGCTGGGGGCCGAGGCGCTGATCGGCGAGGAGGGGCAGGGTCTGCCGATCCTGGAGCGCGTGGCCGAGCACGCGATCGCGGCGCTGGCGGCGGAGGCTGTCGGCATCATGGCGGCGCTGCACGCCCTGACCGTCGATTATCTCAAGACCCGCCAGCAATTCGGCGCGCCGATCGGCCAGTTCCAGGTGCTGCAGCATCGGGCCGTGGACATGCTGATCGCGCTCGAACAGGCGCGATCCATGGCCTATTACGCGGCGATGATGGTCGAGCATGAGGATGCGCAGGAGCGGGCGGCGGCGCTTTCGGCGGTGAAGGTGCAGATCAACCGCTCCTGCCGGCTGGTGGGTCAGGAGGCGGTGCAGCTCCATGGCGGCATCGGCATGACGATGGAATATCTCGGCGCGCATTATTTCAAGCGGCTGACCATGATCGAGAGCCTGTTCGGAGACACACCGCACCATCTCCGCCGCGTCGCGGCGGCCGATGGGCTGGCGGCCTGAGCGATGCGTGATCGACGGAACACAGCGTCATTGCGAGGAGGCGTGGGCGAGGAGGCGACCCGGGGGGCGTAGAGCTCTACGAGCTGGGTTGCTTCGCTACGCTCGCAAGGACGGATGGCCGTCATTGCGAGGAGGCGCAGCCGACGAAGCAACCTAGGGGGTCGTAGAGCTTAACGAGCTGGGTTGCTTCGCTGCGCTCGCAAGGACGGATGGCCGTCATTGCGAGGAGGCGCAGCCGACGAAGCAACTCAGGGGGACGTCGCGCTC
>NZ_LMRT01000016.1:164900-327272 GCF_001426225.1 Allobosea sp. Leaf344
TGACGGTAAACGCGTCATTGCGAGGAGGCGTAGGCGACGAAGCAACGCAAGGGGCCGTAGAGCTCTACGATGCTGGGTTGCTTCGCTGGGCTCGCAAGGACGGATGGCCGTCATTGCGAGGAGGCGCAGCCGACGAAGCAACCCAGGGGGACGTCGCGCTCTAAGAGCTGGGTTGCGTCGCTGCGCTCGCAATGACGGTAAACGCGTCATTGCGAGGAGGCGTAGGCGACGAAGCAACCCAAGGGGCCGTAGAGCTCTACGATGCTGGGTTGCTTCGCTACGCTCGCAATGACGGTGGCCGTCATTGCGAGGAGGCGCAGCCGACGAAGCAACCTAGGGGGTGTCGCGCTCTACGATGCTGGGTTGCTTCGCTACGCTCGCAATGACAGGACACGCGTCATTGCGAGGAGGCGCAGCCGACGAAGCAACCTAGGTAGGCGTAAAGCTCTACGAGCTGGGTGGCTTCGCTACGCTCGCAATGACGGCCACAGCGTCATTGCGAGGAGGCGCAGCCGACGAAGCAACCCAGGGGGGCGTCGCGCTCTACGATCTGGTTTGCTTCGCTGCGCTCGCAATGACGGATGGCCGTCATTGCGAGGAGGCGCAGCCGACGAAGCAACTCAGGGGGACGTCGCGCTCNCGGCGGAACACAGCGTCATTGCGAGGAGGCGCAGCCGACGAAGCAACCTAGGGGGCCGTAGCGCTCTACGATGCTGGGTTGCTTCGCTGCGCTCGCAAGGACGGGACACCGCGTCATTGCGAGGAGGCGTAGGCGACGAAGCAACCCAGGGGGTCGTAGAGCTCAACGAGCTGGGTTGCTTCGCTTCGCCCGCAATGACGGAACACGCGTCATTGCGAGGAGGCGCAGCCGAGGAAGCAACCTAGGGGGTCGTCGCGCTCTACGATCTAGGTTGCTTCGCTACGCTCGCAATGACGGCGCTGCGCTCGCAATGACGGTGAAGCGCTCGCACGGCGAAGCGCTCGCCGTCACGGCGCATCAATCCAGCCAGGTCGTGAAGGCTTCCACCGGCTCGCGCTCCGGGACCAGCCGGTTGGCGGGTGCGTCGGGGTCGGCATGGCCGATGGCGATGCCGCAGACGATGATCTCGCCGTCGGGGATGGCGAGCTCGCGCCGCACCACCGGGTGGAAGCGGGCGAAGATCGCCTGCGGGCAGGAGTTCAGCCCGTGGCCCTGCGCGGCGATCAAAATGCTCTGCACGAACATGCCGAGATCGAGCCAGGAGCCGATCTCGAGATCGCGGTCGATCGTCACCATCAGCGCCACAGGCGCGTCGAAGAAGCGAAGATTGGCGGCGGTCTGCCGCTTCATCCCCGCGACATCGCCCTTCTGGACGCCGAGCAGCCCGTAGAGATCCCAGCCGACCTTGCGGCGGCGCGACTGGTAGGGCTCGCGGAAGGTCTCGGGATAATAGCGATATTCCTCCGCCGCCGGCAGATCGGGGCTGTCGAGTGCGGCGAGCAGCGCCGGCTCCAGCCGCGCCCGCGCCTGCGGGCCGATCACCCTGACGCGCCAGGGCTGCATATTGGTCCCGCTCGGCGCTTGCGCGGCCACCTCCAGCAGGTGGCGCAGCAGCGCCAGATCGACTGGAATGGGCAGGAAAGCCCGGACGGCGCGCCGGCTGGTGATGGCGCGGTCGACGGCTTGCGCCTCGGTCACTAGCTTTCTCCTCGACGGGTCGCTGGGAACGGGCCTGCCACAGCCAGGATCAGGCGGATTTGCGTGCCTCGACAAAGGCCGCATGCTCCGCCACCAGCCCGCCCGACAGCGCCTTGGCGATCAGCGCGCGGGTGTTGGCGAGGCCGTAGATCGCGGCGAAAGAGCCGAATCGCGGCCCCTGATCCTCGCCGAACATCACCTGGTAGATCGCCTTCCACCAGTCGCCGGAGACGCCGGGGCGCTCGGGCGTGGCGTTCTTGGCGGCGAGGTTCTGGTAGCGCGGGATGGCGCGGGCGACGTCCAGCGCAGCGTCCTGCACCATTTCGGCGCTCGCATCCTCGGGCAGGGCCGCGAGTGCCGCGTCGAGGGCGGTGAAGGCCGCCGTTTCGGTCTCGTCGGCGAGACGATATTTCTTTGCCGGCTTAACGAAGTCTCGGAAATAGGCGATGGCGTAGCCGACCAGCGCATCGAGACGCGGATGCGTCGCGGGCGAGATCGAGGGCGCATAGCGCTGCAGGAAGGCCCAGAGTACTGCCTTGTCCTCGGAATTGGCGACGGCGACGAGGTTCATCAGCAGGCCGAAGCTGATCTGCGTCCTGACCGCGTTCTCGCCCCCGCCGGCGGCGACGAGCTCCGGCTGCGGCGGCTGGCCGGAATGGATGTGCCAGACCGGGTTCCCTAGCCGGTTCTTCCAATCCTGCCGGTCATAGCCGCCGAGCGCCTGGAGATATTCGTCGACGGCGCGCGGGATCACGTCGAAATGCAGCTTCTTCGCCTCGCGCGGCCGCTGGAACATGAACAGCGCCAGGCTCTCGGGGCTGGCATAGATCAGCCATTCGTCGATGGTCAGGCCATTGCCCTTCGACTTCGAGATCTTCTGGCCCTGCTCGTCGAGGAAGAGCTCGTAATTGAAGCCTTCCGGCGGCTGTGCGTCGAGGGCGCGGACGATCGCCGAGGAAACCTTCACGGAGTCGATCAGGTCCTTGCCCGCCATCTCGTAATCGACGCCGAGCGCGACCCAGCGCATCGCCCAATCCGGCTTCCATTGCAACTTGGCATGGCCGCCGGTCACCGGGGTGGTGAAGCGCTCGCCGGTGGCGGGATCGGACCAGGTGATCGTGCCGGCGGCGACATCGCGCGCCTCGATCGGCACCTGCATCACCACGCGCGTCCTGGGGTGGATCGGCAGGAAGGGCGAATAGGTCGCGGCGCGCTCCTCGCGCAGCGTCGCGATCATGATCTCCATCACCGCGTCGTAGCGCGACAGGATCTTCAGGAGCGTCGCGTCGAATTCCCCGGCGCGATAGCTGTCGGTCGAGGATTTGAACTCGTAGTCGAAGCCGAAATGGTCGAGGAAGGCGCGCAGCCGCGCATTATTGTGCCGGCCGAAGGATTCATGCGTGCCGAACGGGTCCGGCACCTCGGTCAGCGGCTTGCCGAGATGGGGGAGCAGCAGCTCCTTGTTGGGGATGTTGTCGGGCACCTTGCGCAGCCCGTCCATATCGTCGGAGAAGGCGACCAGCCGCGTCGGCACGCTGTCGCCGGTCAGCACGCGGAAGGCATGGCGCACCATCGAGGTGCGCGCCACTTCGCCGAAAGTGCCGATATGCGGCAGGCCAGACGGGCCGTAGCCGGTCTCGAAGAGCACCTCTTTCTTACCGGTCCTCTCGATCCGAGCCACGAGTTTGCGCGCTTCCTCGAACGGCCAGGCGGCCGAACGCTGGGCGGCGTCAACCAGAGCGGGGTCGAAAGCGGTCACGGGGGCGGTCCTCTCCGGGGTGATCGTGCAGGCAGCCACGGGCTTTCGCAGATTGTTGGAGCCGGCGTCAATGCGCTGGGCAGGGATGGGCCATCCGATGCGCGCGGTTGCCGCGATGCCGCAGGCGTATAGGCTGGTTTGCAACAGATTTGTCACAAGGACGACGGTTTTGGATCAAGCGCTTCACGACAAGCTCACCGCCTGGCGCCGGCATCTCCACGCCCATCCGGAGCTGTCGCTCCAGGAGGAGAAGACGAGCGCCTTCATCCGCGAGAAGCTGACGGAGCTCGGCGTGCCCTTCACCGCCGGCATCGGCGGGAACGGCGTGGTGGCGACATTGCGCCGTGGCGCCTCCGACCGGTCGGTCGGGCTGCGTGCCGATATGGACGCGCTGCCGATCCAGGAAGCCAACGACCTGCCCTATGCCTCCTCGACGCCGAGGGTGATGCATGCCTGCGGCCATGATGGGCATACGGTCTCGCTGCTCGGCGCGGCGGCGCTGCTGGCGGCCGATGACAGCTGGAGCGGCACGGTGCAGCTGTTGTTCCAGCCCTCGGAGGAGAATGGCGCCGGGGCGCGGGCGATGATCGCCGACGGGCTGTTCGAGCGCTTCCCGATGGAGCGCGTCTTCGGCTTCCATAATTGGCCGGGGCTCGAGGCCGGCACCGTGGCGGTGCATCACGGGCCGGTCATGGCCGAGCCGGGGCGCTTCATGGTGTCGCTGCACGGCACGGCCGGGCATGCCGCCAAGCCGGACCTGACGCGCGATCCGATCGTCGCCATGGGGCATCTGATCGTCGCACTGCAGACCATCGTCGCGCGCAATGTCGATCCGCTCGACAGCGCGGTGGTCTCGATCGGTATGATCAATGGCGGGCTGGCGCCCAACCAGATCCCGACCAGCGTCGCGATCCAGGGCACCTTCCGCACCTATCGGCCGGAGATCCGCGACCGGGTGCTTCAGCGCATCAGCGACATCGCCCATGGCGTCGCCGGCACCTTCGAGATGAAGGCGGAGGTGGAGTTCGTGCGCGGCGGGCTGGCGACGATCAATACCGAGCTGGAGGAGGAAGTCTCCGTCGCGGCCGCCAAGGCCGCCGGGCTGCCGGTGCGCCGGGATATCCGGCCGAGCACGGCGGGCGAGGATTTCACCTATTTCCTGCAGCATCGCCCGGGCGCCTATGTCTGGATCGGCAACGGGCCGGTGCGCGACGGCGGCGAGCTGCATAATGACCGCTATGACTTCAACGACGCGATCCTGCCCGCCACGGCCGGCTGGATGGCGGCGGTCGCGAAACAGGCGCTGGCCGGCGAGTTGAGCAATGGCTAGGCCGCGGCCGCCGGTTCAGAACGGGCTGACCGGGAAGAAGCGGAGATAGAGCCTGGCATAGGTGCCGTCGTCCCAGAGCGTCTGCAGCGCATAATCCAGGCTGCGTTTCAGCGCCGGGTCGTCCTTGCGCAGGAGGAAGGCGACGCCCTCGCCGAAATAGGCGCTCTCCAGAAAGGGGCCGCCGGTGAAGGCGAGGTCGACGCCGGATTCCGACGCCAGCAGCAGGGCCAGCGCCACGCCGTCGGCGAAGACGAATTCGGCTTCGCCGCTGCGCAGCGCCGCGAGCGCCCCGGCCAGCGTGCCCGCCTCGCGCCGCTGCACGAAGGGCATGAACCGCTCGAGAAACGCCTGATGGGCGGTGCCGCCGACGACCGCGACGCGCTTGCCGTTCAGCGACACCGGATCGAGCTGCGCCGTCGCATTGCCCCGCGTGGTGGCGAAGCGCGCGGGACTGCGGAAATACAGCGTGCTGGCGGCGAAGCGGCTGCGCAGCGCCGGGGTCAGGCTGAGCGCCGCCGCCACCACGTCGCCGCGCGCCTCGGCGAGCGAATCGGCGAGGGTGTCGAAGCGCCGTGCCTGGATGGTGCAGGTCCAGCTCATCTTCTCGCAAATGGCGCGGGCGAGCTCGACGGAAAAACCGGTCAGGCCGCCATCGGGCCCGGCGAAATGTAGCGGCGGGTATTCGTCGTCGGTGAGGAAGCGGACGAGGCGCGGCGGGCCGGGCTCCGGCTTCTCCAGCCGGATGCGCGGATCCCAGAAGCTCGGCACCGTCGCGCCGGATTGGGCGACGGCCTGGGCGAAACCCATCGAACAGGCGAGCCCGATCCAGCAGGCGAAGGTGACGGCGCGCATCATCGGCCTATCTGCCGGCAGCTCGGCTGCGTGATCAAGAGGCGCGGCGACAGTGCCCCCCAATCGTAACCTACAGTGGGCCTCCGGCTCAGCCGGCCAGCCCCCGGGCTGTGGCCTTGGCGCCCTGGTCGAACAGAGCGGCGAGGTGGCGCGTCACCGGCCCGGTGAAACGCGCTTCGCCGGGCAGATCCCGGCCGAAAATGCTCTCGATGCCGAGAAGCGCCCGGCTCAGCGCCTCTGCATCGTGGCCGGCCCGGGCCGCGATCTCGGCATAGGTCGCGGCCAGAGGGTCGCGGATGTCGATCGCCGTCCCCGCCTCGTCCCGGCCCGAGACATAGCGCATCCAGGCCGCGATCCCGAGCGCGAGGTGATCGATCGGCGCGCCGGCCTGCAGCCGATCCCGAATCGCCCCGAGCAGGCGCTGCGGCAGCTTCTGCGAGCCGTCCATGGCGATCTGCCAGGTCCGGTGGCGGATCGCCGGGTTCTGGAAGCGCGCGAGCAGGGCTTCGGCATAGGCGGCGAGCGACACGCCCTGCGGCGCCGGCACGGTCGGGATCACCTCGCGCCAGAGACCTTCCAGGAAGCGCGCGAAGACGGCATCGCCGCTGGCCTGCGCCACGGTCTCATGGCCGGCGAGATAGCCGAGATAGGCGAGGCTGGAATGCGCGCCGTTGAGCATGCGCAGCTTCATGAACTCGAAGGGCTCGACCTCCGAGACCATCTGCGCGCCGACCGCGTCCCAGGCGGGGCGGCCATCGGCGAAGACGTCCTCGATCGCCCATTGCCGGAAGGGCTCGCCGACCACGGGGGCCGCGTCGTGCAGGCCGAGCAGGCCCTCGACCTCGGCGATGTCGGCCTCCGTCGTCGCGGGGACGATGCGGTCGACCATGGTGGCGGGAAAGGCGCCGTTGCTCTCGATCCATGCGGCGAGACCATCATCGGAGAGGGAGGCGAAGTCGCGCACCAGCCCGCGCAGCACCCGGCCATTGGAAGGAAGATTGTCGCAGGACAGCGCGGTGAAGGCGCCGAGCCCCGCCGCGCGCCGCGCCTTCAGCCCGGCGACGATCAGGCCGATGGCCGAGCGCGGCGCCGCGGGGTTCGCGAGGTCATGGACGATGTCCGGATGATCCGCCCTGAGCCGGCCGGTGGCGGGGTCATGGCAATAGCCCTTCTCGGTGACGGTGAGGGAGACGATCCGCGTTTCGGCCGAGGCGAGCCGGGCGACCAGCGCTGCCGGGTCCTCCGGCGCGACCATGACGCCGCGCAGGCAGCCGATCAGCCGCAGCTCCGGCCCCTGCGGCGCGCGCTTCAGGAAGGTGTAGAGCCCGTCCTGGGGGGCGAGCCGGTCGCGCTGGTCGGGGCGCTGCAGGCTGGCGCCGACGATGCCCCAGGGGCCGAAACCCTGCTCCAGCGCATCCTCGGTGTAGTCGCAGAGATGGGCGCGGGCGAAGGCGCCGAGCCCGAGATGGACGATGCCCGGACTCAGCGCCCGGCGCTCATAGCCGAAGCGGCGGATCGCGGCCGGCAGGGCCGGGAGGGCGGAATCGGAGAGTCTCGTCACCGGAACATGCTCGGCAGCCAGAGGGAGAAGGCGGGGATATAGGTGACGAGCAGCAGCACCGCGACGCTCGCCCCGTAGAACGGCCAGATCGTGCGCATGCTCTCGGAGATCGAGACCTTGCCGATGGCGCAGGCGACGAACTGCACCGAGCCGACCGGCGGCGTGTTGAGCCCGATGCCGGCATTAAGGATGAGGATGACGCCGAAATGCACGGGATCGATGCCGATGGCCTTGACCACCGGCAGGAAGATCGGCGTGCAGATGATGATCATCGGCGCCATGTCCATGAAGGTGCCCAGGATCAGCAGGATCAGGTTGATCAGCAGCAGGATGACCAGCGGGTTGTCCGAGATCGACTGCATCAGCTGGATCGTCGCCGCCGGCACCTGCAGAAAGGCCATCAGCCAGCCGAAGGAGCTCGCGGCGCCGATCACCAGCAGCACCATCGCCGTGGTGCGAACCGCGCCGAGTGTGGCGTGCATGAAGCCCCGGAAATCAAGGCCGCGATAGACGAAGACCGTGATCAGCAGCGCGTAGATCACCGCCACGCAGGAGCTCTCGGTCGCGGTGAAGACGCCGGAGCGGACGCCGCCGAAGATGATGCCGATCAGGGCGATGCCGGGCAGCGCCGCGACGAAGAAGCGCGCGACCGCGAGCAGGCCGGGGAAGGGATCGGCGGGATAGCCGCGCCGCACCGCCACCGCCCAGGCCGCGATCATCAGCGCGACGCAGAGCATCAGCCCGGGAAGCACGCCGGCGGTGAAGAGATCGGCGATCGAGATGGTGCCGCCCGCCGCCAGCGAATAGATGATCATGTTGTGCGAGGGCGGGATCAACAGCGCGATGATCGCGGCGTTGGCGGTCACGTTGACGGCGTAATCGGCCGCATAGCCGCGCTTGACCATCTGCGGGATCATGATGCCGCCGACCGCCGACGCATCGGCGACGGCCGAGCCGGAGATCCCGCCGAACAGCGTGCAGGTGATGACGTTGACCTGGCCGAGCCCGCCGCGGAGATGCCCGACCAGCGAGGCCGCGAACTGGATCAGCCGGTCGGCGATGCCGCCACGGATCATCAGATCGCCGGAATAGATGAAGAAAGGGATCGCCAGCATGGCGAAGGCGTTCATGCCGGTCGACATCTGCTGGAACACGACCACGGGCGGAATGCCCATATAGAGCACCGTCGCCATCGAGGAGAGGCCGAGGCAGAAGGCGACGGGCACGCCCATCAGCAGCAGGCAGCTGAAGGAGATGAAGAGAATGCCGATGGCCATCGGATCAGGCCTCCCTGCCGAGGCCGTTGGCGCCGAGCGGCATCGGCTCCAAGGTCTGGTTGGTGAAGAACAGGAGCAGCTTCTCGAGCGAGAACAGCGCGATCAGCGTTCCGCCGGCGATGATCGGGACATAGTCCCAGCCCTTGGAGATGCCGATCATCGGCAGGCGGTCGCTCCAGACCTTCGCCGCCAATTCGCTGCCGAACCACACCATGGCGATGGCGAACAGCATCACCAGCGTCTCGTTGGCGATGACGAGCGCCGCCTTCCAGCGTCCGCGCGTATAATGCAGCCCGACATCGAAGCCCATGTGATCGAGCTCGCGCACCCCGACCGAGCCGCCGAGCAGAATGAACCAGAGCATCAGGAACAGCGAGACCGGCTCTCCCCAGGTCGGCGTCGCGTTCAGGATGTAGCGCCCGAACACGGTCCAGGCGACGATGGCGGTCATCGCGACCAGTCCGATTCCGGCCGCGACGAGCGCGATGAGACTGAGCCGCGCATTGATATGCGACAGCAGCCTGGCGAGACCTGTCATGGGGTGTCCTGGCGTTGCGGCGAGAGCAGAACGGGCGGCGGAGGATGCCGCCGCCCGCGAGGGAGGGGCCGTTACTTCACGGCCTGGATCTTGGCGACGAGGTCCTTCAACGCCGCATCGGTGACGAATTTGTCGTAGACCGGCTTCATCGCATCGATGAAGGGCTGCTTCTCGACCGTGTTGATCACCGCGCCGCCGGCCTTGACCTTGGCTTCGGAGGCCTTCTCACGGGCGTCCCAGAGCTCGCGCATCTTCGCGACCGACTCTTTCGCGGCGGTCTTCATGATCTCCTGGTCTTCCTTGGAGAGCTTGTCGAAGCTGCGCTTGGACATGACCAGCACTTCCGGCGAGAGCGAATGCTCGGTCAGCGAGTAATATTTCGAGACCTCGTAATGCTTCGTCGATTCGAAGGACGGCCAATTGTTCTCGGCCCCGTCGATCACGCCGGTCTGCAGCGCGGAATAGACCTCGCCGAAGGCCATCGGGGTGGCGTTCGCGCCCAGAGCCGAGACCAAAGCGACGAACATGTCGGATTGCTGGACGCGGATCTTGAGGCCCTTCATGTCGGCGGGCGTGTTGATCGGCCGCTTCGAGTTGTAGAAGGAGCGCGAGCCGGAATCGTAGAAGGCCAGCCCCACCAGATCGTGCTTCTCGAATTCCTTGAGGATGCCGTCGCCGATCGGCCCGTCCATGACCGTGCGCATATGGGCGACGGAGCGGAAGATGAAGGGCAGGGACGGCACGTTCGTCGCGGGGATCAGATTGTTGAACGGCGCCATGTTGATGCGGTTCAGATCGATCACGCCGAAGCGGGTCTGCTCGATCGTGTCCTTCTCGTTGCCGAGCTGGGCCGAGTGGAAGACGTTGATCTTGATGCGGCCCTTGGTCCGCTCCTCGAGCAGCTTGCTGATATGGCGCACCGCTTCGACGGTGGGGTAGTCGGTCGGGTGGATGTCGGTGGAGCGCAGGACGGTCTGCGCCCCCGCGGCTGTGGCCATCGCGAAGAAGGCGACGCCGGCCAGCGCGGCGAAACTGCGTTTGGTGATGCTCATCTTGGTTCTCCCTGTGTGAGCCGGGTTTTTCCGGTCGTTCTTGTCCCGCGATGGGAGCTGCTGCGGCACCGGCCGCAGCAGCGGTCTCAGCTCCCTGCCATGCACCGTCCGATGCGCGTCAGAGAAACTCCTTCCGCATCGGCGTGAAGGAGTCGATCAGTTGCCCGGCCTCCCGCGCCACGACGCCGTGGACGAGATTGGCGGGCACGAAGAAGGTATCGCCCGCCTTCAACGTGCTGGTGACGCCGTCGATGGTGACGTCGAACAGGCCGGATTCGACATAGCAGGCCTGGCGATGCGGATGCTGGTGCGGCTTGCCGACCGCGCCTGCCTCGAACATCACGCGCACGATCATCAGGTCCTCGCCATAGGCCATGATCTTGCGGCGGACGCCGGGCTCCGTCGGCTCCCAGTCGAGCTCCGCGGCATGCTGGAAGAAGGAATTGAGGTGATCGGTCATCGCGCGAGCCAGCCTCCGTCGACGGGGATGATGGCGCCATGCATGTAGGCCGCGGCGTCGCTCGCGAGGAAGACGGCCGCCCCGCCGATATCGGAGGGCTTGCCCCAGCGGCCGGCGGGAATGCGGGCGAGGATCGCGCTGTTGCGGTCGGGATCCTCGCGCAGCGCCTGGGTATTGTTGCTCTCGATATAGCCGGGCGCGATCGCGTTCACATTGATGCCCTTCGCCGCCCATTCGCAGGCCAGGAGCTTGGTCAGCCCGGCGAGCCCGCTCTTGCTGGCGGTGTAGGATGCGACGCGGATGCCGCCCTGGAAGGACAGGAGCGAGGCGATGTTGACGATGCGCCCGCCGCGCTGCCGCGCCAGGGCGGCCTTGGCGAAGGCCTGGGCCAGGAAGAAGCCGGCCTTGAGGTTGACGTTCATCACCTCGTCCCAATCCGCCTCGCCGAAGTCGAGCGCATCGGCGCGGCGGATGATGCCGGCATTGTTGATCAGGATGTCGAGCGGGCCGACCAGGGCCTGTGCCTCCTCGATGGCCCGTGCCGCGGCACCGTCCTGCTGCAGGTCGACGCCCAGCGCCTGCGCCTTGCCGCCGGAGCCTTCGATCAGCGCCAGCGTCTCGCTCATCCCGGAGCGACCGGCGGCGACGACCGTCGCGCCGGCCTCCGCCAGGGCCAGCGCGATGCCCTGGCCGATGCCAGTATTGGCGCCGGTGACGAGGGCGGTGCGGCCCGTGAGGTCGAAGGGCGAGGGCGTACGCATCAGCGCAGCATCTCGACGGGGGCCGGGTCCATATCGGTGAACTCGACATTGTCGCCGGCCATGGCCCAGACGAAAGCGTAATTCGAGGTGCCGCAGCCGCAATGGATCGACCAGTTCGGCGAGATCACGGCCTGTTCGTTGGCGACCAGGAGATGGCGCGTCTGCGTCGGCTCGCCCATGAAATGGAAGACGCGATGGGCCGGGTCGAGGTTGAAGTAGAGATAGGCCTCCATCCGCCGGGTATGGGTGTGGCAGGGCATGGAATTCCAGACCGAGCCCGGCTCCAGCGCCGTCATGCCCATCACCAGCTGGTTGGTGCCGGTGCTGTTGGGCATGATGTACTGCCGGATGGTGCGCTTGTTCGAGGTCTCTGCCGCGCCGAGATGCAGGGTGTTGGCGTCGGTTTGGCGGATGAGCTGGTGCGGGGCCTCGCGATGGGCGGGCGCGCTGGTCAGGTAGAATTTCGCGGGGTTGGCCGCATCGGCGCTGGCGAAGACGACCTCCTTGGCGCCGAGGCCGACATAGAGCGCGTCGAGCTGCGGCAGTGCGAAGGCCTCGCCATCGATGGTGACCGTGCCGGCGCCGCCGATATTGATCACGCCGAGCTCGCGCCGCGCCATGAAGAAGGGTGTGCCGGTCGGCGCATAGGGCGGCAGCGTGACCGGCCCGGCCAGAGGCATGGCGCCGCCGACGACCATGCGGTCGTAATGGCTGTAGGTCAGGGCGATCTCGCCCGGCATGAAGATCCGCTCGATCAGGAAATCCTCGCGCAGCGCCTCGCTGTCGTAGCGGCGGACATCGCGGGGATGGGCGGCCTGGCGTTCGTCGATCGCGGTCATGGTGTCAGAAATCTCTCTGTTCGATCATGGCGTCGGCCGGGGCGGGGCACGGCTCGGAGGTCCGGCCGGTCATGCCTCGTGGCCGAGGGGGATTACGGAGCCGGCTCACAGCCTGTAGGCCTCCTTGGCCAGGCGGTAGGCGAGGTCATGGGCGAGCTCGGCCGCCTCGTCCTCGTCCAGCCGGTGTTCGGCGACGAGCCTGGCGAGATAGGTGCAGTCGCAGCGGCGGGCGACGTCATGCCGGGCGGGAATCGAGAGATAGGCGCGGGTGTCGTCGTTGAAGCCCACCGTGTTGTAGAAGCCCGCGGTTTCCGTGGTCAGCTCGCGGAAGCGCAGCATCGCTTCCGGCGCATCGAGGAACCACCAGCCCGGCCCGAGCTTCAGCGCGGGGTAATGCCCCGCTAGCGGCGCCAGCTCGCGCGAATAGCTGGTCTCGTCCAGAGTGAAGGCGATCACCGTGAGCTTCGGCTCGTTGCCGACCGCATCGAGCAGCGGCTTGAGCGCCGTGACGTAATCGGTCTGGCGCGGGATATCGGCGCCCATGTCGCGCCCGAAATCGGCGAAGAGCCGGGCATTGTGGTTGCGGAAGGAGCCGGGGTGGATCTGCAGCACGAGCCCGTCATCCAGGCTCATCTTCGCCATTTCCGTCAGCATCTGCCCGCGGAACAGATCCGCCTCGGCGGGTGTCGCCTCGCCCTTGACCACCACTTCGAACAGGGCCTGGCGCTCGGCGGGAGCGAGATTGGCGGTGCGCGCCGTGGCATGGCCATGGTCCGACGAGGTGGCGCCACGCTGGATGAAATAGGCCCGGCGCTTGCGATGGGCTTCGAGATAGCCCTGCCAGGTGAAGACATCCTCGCCGGTCAGCGCGCCGAGCGCTTTGAGATTGTCGAGGAAGCCTTCGAATTCCGGGTCGACGACGCTGTCTGGCCGATAGGCGGTGACGACCTTGCCGCCCCAGCCGGAGGCGGCGATCATGTCATGCCATTTGAGATCGTCCAGCGCGCCCTCGGTGGTGGCGATGGCCTCGATGTTGAAGCGTTCGAACAGGGCACGCGGACGGAACTCCGGCGCCTCCAGCTTCTCGGCGATGCGGTCATAGATCGCATCGGCATTGACCGCGGTCAGGCGCTCCTCGATCCCGAACATGCTCGAGGCGGCGTGTTCGAACCAGAGCCTTGTCGGCGTGCCGCGGAAGAGGTGCCAATGCCTGGCGAAGACGCGCCAGATCGCGCGCGGGTCGGTCTCCACAGTGCCGCCGTCGCGGCGCGCGATGCCGAGCTCCTCCAGCCTGACGCCCTGGGAATAGAGCATTCGGAAGATGTAATGGTCCGGCTTGACGAAGAGGGTCGCGGGATCGGGAAAGGCCGCGTTCTCGGCGAACCAGCGCGGGTCGGTATGGCCATGGGGCGAGATGATCGGGAGATCGCGCACCGCACCGTAGAGCCTGCGCGCGATGCCGCGCGTCTGAGGCTCGGCCGGGAAGAGGCGATCATCGTTCAGCAGCATCTCGCGATCTCCGCATGCCCGAGCGGCCGGCTCGGCGGGCGTTTCGAATATACTAATATACTAGTCTGTCAAACGCGTCCGTGCTAGCGCTTCTTTCGACGCTGCCGCGCCGCGGCGGATGAGGAGGGACCTGTGGCTGCGGGAGAGATGATCGAGGCTCCGGCATTGCCGGGCGAGCGTCAGCGGCCGGAGCGCCGGGCGCAGCGCCCCGGCCCTGTCGCGGCGCGTTCGACCGCGGCCTCGCTGGTGCAAGACGCACTGCGCCGCGCGATCCTGTCCATGCAGATCGCGCCGGGTGCGGCGCTGGTCGAGAAGGATCTGACGGCCCGGTTCGGGCTCAGCCGGACACCGGTGCGCGAGGCGCTGATCAAGCTGAAGGAAGAGGGTCTGGTCGAGATCTTCCCGCAGGCCGGGACTTTCGTGGCCCGCATCCCGGTCGCGGCGATTCCCGAGGCCGTCTTCATCCGGCAGGCGCTGGAATGCGCCACCGTGCAGCTGCTGGCGGACCGGGCGGATGTTGAGGCGATCGACCGGCTCGACCAGATCATCGCCCGCCAGCACGAGGCCTTCGAACTCCAGGATCAGGAAACCTTCCACGCCGCCGACGAGGATTTCCACGAGGAGCTGGCTTCGCTCGCCGGCTATCCCGGGGTCTGGAAACTCGCTCAGGCGGCCAAGAGCCAGATCGACCGCTGCCGGCGCATGACCTTGCCGGTGCCCGGCCGGATGGCGATGGTGATCGCCGAGCATCTCTCGATCGTCGATGCGCTGCGGCGGCGGGACGGCGAGGCGGCGGTCGCCGCCATGCGCAAGCATCTCGGCACCTTGCTGCCCGATCTCGTCGATCTCCAGGCCAAGCATCCCGCCTTTTTCGTCTGAGCGGCCTTTCCCGGCGCGCGGATTGCAAGCAGGTTGGCACCTGACCAATGCCGCTTCGCCTGCATCCGCCCGGGAGATCACGCCGCCATGACCGACCTCGCCGACCTCTCCGCCACCGAGCTCCTGTCCGCCTATGGCACGCGCAGCCTCTCCCCGGTCGAGGTGACGCAGGCCGTGATCGCGCGGATCGCGGCCTGGGAACCCAGGCTCTGCGCGCTCTGGGCCTATGAGCCGGAGGCGGCGCTCGCGGCGGCGCGGGCCTCCGAGACGCGCTGGATGAAGGGGGAGGCGCTGGCGCTCGACGGCGTCCCCGGCACAATCAAGGAGAATATCGCGGTCGCGGGGCTGGCGATGCCGCTCGGCACCGCCGCGCGCGATCTGACGCCGATGGCGCAGGATGCGCCGCCGACGGCCCGGCTGGCGGAAGCCGGCTTCATCAGGTTGGCGGCGACGACCATGCCGGATTACGGCATGCTCTCCTCCGGCCTCTCCAGCTTCCACAAACTCGCCCGCAATCCCTGGGATCTCGCTAAGAACCCGGGCGGCTCCTCGTCGGGCGCGGGCGCGGCGGGCGCAGCCGGCTATGGTCCCCTGCATCTCGGCACGGATATCGGCGGCTCGATCCGCCTGCCGGCGGGCTGGTGCGGGCTCGTCGGCCTCAAGCCCAGCTTCGGGCGGGTGCCGATCGACCCGCCCTATTATGGTCGCGCCGCCGGGCCGATGACGCGCAGCGTCGGCGACGCCGCGCTGATGATGCGCGAGCTGTCGCGTCCGGATGCGCGCGACGGCATGAGCCTGCCGCCGCAGGCGATCGACTGGCTCGACCTCGCGCTCGATCCGCGCGGGCTGCGCATCGGCTTGCAGCGCGAGGCCGGTATCGGGCTTCCCGTCGCCCCCGAGGTCGCGCAGGCGATCGAGACGGCGGCCCGCGCCTTCGCCGATGCCGGCGCCACCATCGAGGAGGCGCCGCCCGTCCTGACGCGCGAGATGCTGAACGGGCTCGATGATTTCTGGCGCCAGCGGGCCTGGGCCGATATCGGCGCGCTGCCGGCCGAGAAACAGGCGCTGATCCTGCCCTATATCTTCGCCTGGGCGAAGGGCGGCGAGGCGCTCAGCGGCTTGCGGGTCTATCGCGGCATGAGCCAGATGATCGCGATCCGCGACGCGGCGCTGAAGCAGGGCGCGCCGTTCGACTTCGTGATCTCGCCGGTGGCACCGGTGCCGAGCTATCCGGCCGAGCTCGCCTCTCCGATCGACGATCCCGCCCGGCCATTCGAACATATCGGCTTCACCCTGCCGGCCAACATGTCCGACCAGCCCTCGATCGCCGTTCCGGCCGCGATGACGGCGACCGGCCTGCCGATCGGCCTGCAGATCACCGGCCGGCGCTTCGACGATCTCGGCGTGCTGCGGCTGGCGCACCTCTGGGAGCGCCTGCGCGGCCCGCTGCCGCCCTACCCGAAACCGGACGCCTGAGCGGACGCCGCGCGGGCGACGGGGGCCGGGTACCGGGTTCGCCCTTGCGCCGCGGCGGGCCATCGCGCGGATCGGGCGGCGCGAACCGGCCCGGGAGGGTCCGGGAGCGCAGCGACCGAGCCCGGTGGCAGCGCTCCCCCATCCCGCTGCGTCGCGCCCCCGCGCATGGCCGCGAGAGGCGCCGGCAAGGCCGAGCAGCCTCACCAGCTGTAGCGCAGCGCCGCCTTCCCGCCGAGGCTGCGGCTGTTCCTGGCGAACTCGCCGTCGAAGGTGGCGGCGAGCGTCATCCCCTTGCCGAGCTTCAGCTCGGCGGCGGCGCTGGTGCGCAGGGCGTTGCGGTCCGGGCCTGCGCCGCGCACCAGGAAGGTGGCGCCGGGCAGGGCCTGGAAGGTGGCCGTGGCGCTCGATCTGGTGTTGGAATTGGCGACCCAGGCGGCGGAGCCGCGCAGTGTCAGGCCCATGCCGGCGAGGCCGACCTCGCGCTCCACGCGCAGGCCGAGCTCGCTGCGCAGCCGGGTCGTGTCCTTGCCGGCGAAGCTCAGCGCGAAGGTGCCCGGGCCGGTCAGCGCCGTCTCGCGATAGCCCGGCAGCGAGAGCAGGCTGAGCTGCGCCGCCGCGAAGGGGGTCAGGCTCAGACCGGCGATGCGGATGTTGTGGCCGGCCTCGATCCGTCCGGCATAGGCATTGGCGTTGAAACGGCCCTGGAGATGCTCGGATGTCGAGAGGGTGCGGTCGGTGGTGACGTCCTGCCAGGCATAGGCCGCCGAGGCGTTGAGATAGCTCGCCCCGAACTGCCGCCGCAGGAACAGCCCGGCCTGGAACAGGTCCGAGGAGCCCGAGCCCAGCCTGTAGATGTTGAAGTTGGTGGCTCCGCCACCCAGCCCGAAGCCCAAAGTCATCTCGGGCGAGACCCGGTAATCGGCGCCGGCCGCGGCGCCGAAGACGCGGTTGGTGGTGGCGGCGGTGCCGGCGCCGACCGTGGCGCCATATTGCTCGACGCCGCCGAAGCCGCTGCCCCAGACGCTCCAGCGCCAGAGATCGGGATCGGGCGTGATCATCGTCTGGCGCACAGGAAGGTCCCGGGCCTGGCCCTTGGCGGAGGTATAGGAGGCAAAGCCGGAGGGGCCGGAGGCGAGGGAGACGCCGCGCTCGCCCGGAAGGCCGTCGGTCAGGGTCCCCATGAACTGGGTGAGCGCGGCCGAGCTGTTGGTCTGCACCGCGGCGGCGGGCTCGCCCGCGATCTGGCTCAGCCCCAGGGTCGTGAGCGAGCCGAACACCATCGGGATGCCGCCCCTGCGCTCGAAATAGCCGGTGAGAGCGTTGGCGGCGCTGCTCTGATTGGGGTTCAGGCCGCGATTGACGATGACGGGGTTGCCGGGGGTCGTCGGCGTGGCGGCGGCCGGCGTGAAATCGAGCGTCAGATCGAGGAACACGTTGTTCGGATCGTAGCTCAGCGCGGATTTGAAGCCGGCCGGCAGGTTGCTGTCGACCTTCTGGCCGAAGACGCCGCTGACCCCGCCCGCGGCGCTGAGGATCCCATATTGCTTGGCGACATAGGTGCCCGGCTGGAAGCTGGTCGCGACCTTGGCGCCGCCGAGCGTGGCCCTGCCCGCGACATCGACGCGGTCGGATGCGATCGGCGAGACCTCGACCGCATAGGTCGAGGCGGCGGTGAAGGAGAGGTCGCCCTTGACCGTCAGGGTGCCGATGGAATTGCCCGGCGCCAGGATGCCGCCCGTGATCCGCGTCGAACCGACCTTGCCGGATCCGCCCAACAGGCCGCCCTCCGCGACCGATACGGCGCTCGCCTCCAGCGAGCTGTTGACCATCAGCGCCCCGCCGGTGACGGAGGTGGTCCCGGCAAAGCGGGCGCCGTCTCCGACGAAGACGGTCGTTCCCGCCTGCTGCAAGATGCGGCCCTGATCGCCGCTCAGCGTCTGATCGAAGCGGAAGGATTTGCTGGTGTGGTTGAACAGCAGCGTCGCGTCGCCGGCGCCGAATTTGATGCCGTTCCTGGCATCGATCGTGCCGGGCGCCGCCGGGGCATCGCCGAGCCCGCCACCGATGGCGAGAACGCCTTTGGCGACCCGGGATGATGCGATCTCGATGAAATTCGCCGTCATCAGCGTCGCGCCGTTGCGGACGGTCACTTTGCCGTCGCCGTTGAAGCCGACGCGCATATTGCCGGCGAAGCCCGGGCGCGCCAGAACCTCGAAGCGGCTTCCGGCATCGGTCAGCAGCAGCTCGCCGAAGGAGCCGACATCGACGCCGACGGCTCCGGTATGGGCGACGACGTTCGCGCCATCGGCGACGGTCAGGCGACCAAAGCCGACACGGCCGTTGCCATCGCCGCCGACATAGACGTTGAGACCGTTCTGCCACACGGTGCCCTTGCCCGTGACGGTCATGTTGGCCCAGGTCGTGCCCTCGCCACCGACATAGCCACCATCATCGACCAGCCTCGCGCCGCCCGACACCGTGACCGTGCCCTGATTGGCGCTGAGCCAGCCAGCGGCGCCAGCCCAGTCGGCCGGCGGCGTCGTGGTCCTGGTGCCGATGTCGACCAGGGTGCCCAGCCCGTCGATCGTCAGCGTCCCGCCGGCTCCCATCTGGAGACTGCCGTCTTCCGTCGTCAGCTTCGCCCCGTCCTTGACCGTGAGCGAGCCGATGCCGGCGAGGCCGAGCTGGATCCAATATTTGCTGCTCCAGCTGGTGAAGTTTCCTTCGACGACGACCACGCCCGTGCCCGATTGGTCGCCGATCACGGTCGCGCCGGCCGTCATCCTGGAGCTGTTCGAGACGCCCAAGGTGCCGCCGCCGATGACGGACAATCTGTCCGCGAAACCGGCGCCGGTAGTGAGGCGGGGCATGTTGTGACTACGCCCATCGATCGTCACCACATCGAGCGCGGACGGAACGTTTCCCGTCCAGTTCAAGCTGTCGCGCCAGTTGGAATCGCTGGCGCCGGTCCATGTCTCGTCGGCGCTCGCCGGTTGCGTGAGGGCCGATGTCGAGATCAGGCACCAGGCGATCGCGGAGAGGGGGCGCCATGAATTGCGCCTGCCGGCCGGCCTCGCGAGCCTGGCGCCGAAGGGGGTGCAGGGGTCGATCGTGATGGTCATGACGTCCTCGAGCCGAAACTTTACGATTCCTGACCGAAGGTCATCACAGCAACAAAATGTCGTCCAGCCCGGTCAAATTTAAAACTAGGGACGTTGCGAAAATGCATCGCCATGAATCGTACCGTCGTGGCGGCGGTTCTAAAAAACTTTATTTCTGAAAATGTCCGGATAAATTGGCTAATCTGCAGAGACACAACTTTACCGGCAGGAGTTCACTATTGAATTATAGATCAAGTTAGGTGAACTATGCCGTTTCCGACCTGACGCCGATCTGCACTACCGGCGGCGATGGAGCGGGATCAAGGCTATGGCCGGAGACTCGCGCTGGTGCGGAAGCCCGCCGGCGCGGCGGATCAGGGCGGATCGTCGGAGTGGGCTCGGGTGCGATCAGCGTCCGGCGCGGGGATGCGCGGCGTCATAGGCCGCCATCAGCCGGCTCGAATCGATGCGGGTATAGATCTGCGTGGTCGACAGCGAGGCGTGACCGAGCAGCTCCTGGATGGCGCGGAGATCGCCGCCGCGGCCGAGCAGATGCGTCGCGAAGGAATGGCGCAGGCTGTGCGGCGTCGCGCTGGAAGGCAGGCCGAGCGCGCCCCGCAGGCCCTCCACCGCGAGCTGGATGATCCGCGGCGAGAGCGGACCGCCCTTGACCCCGAGGAACAGCGGCCCTTCCGGGGCGAGGCGCCAGGGGCAGAGCGCGAGATAGGTCGCGATGGCTTCGACGACGACCGGCAGGACCGGGACCATCCGGGTCTTGCTGCCCTTGCCGATGACGGTCAGCGTGTCGGATGCCGATCGCGGCGCCTGAGCGCGGGTCAGCGACAGCGCCTCCGAGATGCGCAGGCCGCTGCCATAGAGCAGCGCCAGCACCGCGGCGTCGCGGGCCAGCACCCAGGCCTCGCGCTCCTCGCCGGCGCGGATCTCCGTCCGCGTCACCGCCCGTGCGGCCGCGGCGTCGAGCGGGCGGGGCAGGGTCTTGCCGAGGCGCGGGCCGCGCGTGGCGGCGAAGGCCGCCGCCTTCAGCACGCCGCGGCGCTCGCCGAAGCGGGCGAAGGAGCGCAGGGCGGCCAGCTGGCGCATCAGCGTGCGGTTGCCGACGCCGCCGCGCCGTCGCTCGGCCAGGAAGGCGCGCAGGTCGATCGGCTTCAGCGCCGCGAGATCGGCGAGCGTGGACTTCCCCTCGAGCGAGGTCTCGAGGAAGGCCGTGAACTGGTCGAGATCGCGCCGATAGGCTTCCAGCGTCTTGGGCGACAGCCGGCGTTCGCTCCCGAGATGGACGAGCCACTCCCGGCAAAGCGTCTCGACATCGCTCATGGAACCCATCCTCCGGTCGGCCTGGCGGAGCCTGGCATGGAGCTTCGCACTCCTGCCTTAACAGCCCGCGAATCGATGCTAGAGACACGCCATGGATGCGCAGGACCCACAGGCCGGGCAGGCCGGCACAGCCGATGTGCTGATCCCGCTCGCGCTCGACCAGGCCTATAGCTACGCGATCCCGGCCGGGATGCTGCTCAGGCCGGGCGATGTCGTGCAGGTGCCGCTGGGCCCGCGGGAAACCGTCGGCGTGGTCTGGGCGCTGGGCGAGGGGCCGGGGGGCAATCTCAAGCGCGTCGCCGCCAAACTCGACCTGCCGCCGCTCGATCAGGCGCTGATGAAGCTGGTCGACTGGGTCGCCTGGTATACGCTGGCGGCCAAGGGCTCGGTGCTGGCGCTGGCGCTGCGGCGCCCGCCGGAGGACGGTCCCGAGCGGCCGAAGCTCGGGGTGCGGCTGGTCGGCCCGCCGCCGGCGCGGATGACGCCGGCCCGGGCCCGCGCCATCGCCGCGGCGGAGGGGCAGCTGCTGATCGCCAAGCCGGCCCTCGCCGAGGCCGCCGCGGTCAGCACCGCCGTGATCGACGCGCTCGTCGATGCCGGGACCTTCGCCGTCGAGCCGCTGCCGCGCGAGGCGGTGGCCGCGCTGCCGGACCCGGATTTCGCCCGGCCGGTCCTCTCGGAGGCGCAGCAGAGCGCCGCGACGGCGCTCGTCGCCAGCGTCGCGGCGCGGGCCTATGGCGTCACTCTGCTGGAAGGCGTCACCGGCTCGGGCAAGACGGAGGTCTATTTCGAGGCCGTGGCCGAGGCGATCAGGCTCGGCCGGCAGAGCCTGATCCTGATGCCGGAGATCGCGCTGACGGCGCAGTTCATCGATCGCTTCGAGGCGCGCTTCGGCGTGCGGCCGGGGCTCTGGCATTCGGCGGTGACCGGCCGCCGGCGCGAACGGCTGCAGGCGGCGATCGCCGCCGGGGAGGCGCGCGTCGTCGCCGGTGCCCGTTCCGCCCTGTTCCTGCCCTATCGCGATCTCGGACTGATCATCGTCGACGAGGAGCACGAGGCCGCCTACAAGCAGGAGGACGGTGTCGCCTATCACGCCCGCGACATGGCGGTGGTGCGCGGGCGCATCGAGAACGCGCCGGTGATCCTGACCTCCGCCACCCCCTCGCTCGAGACGCGGGTCAATGCCGAGCGCGGGCGCTACACCCATCTCCGGCTGCCGGAGCGCTTCGGCGGGCGCAGCCTGCCGCAGCTCGGCGTGGTCGACCTCCGGCAGGACAAGCCCGAGCGCGGGCGCTGGCTGTCCGCCGCGCTGGTCAAGGCGATCCAGGACAATCTGGATGCCGGCGAGCAGTCGCTGCTGTTCCTGAACCGGCGCGGCTATGCGCCGCTGACCCTGTGCCGCGATTGCGGCCATCGCTTCCAATGCCCGAACTGCTCGGCCTGGCTGGTCGACCATCGCTTCCGCCGGGCGCTGGTCTGCCATCATTGCGGCCATGTCGAACGGCGCCCGCATGAATGCCCGCAATGCCATGCGCAGGAGAGCCTGGCGGCGTGCGGGCCGGGGGTGGAGCGGCTGGCCGAGGAGGTCGCGACCCTGTTCCCGCAGGCGCGCGGCATCGTGCTGTCGAGCGATTTTCCCGGCGGGACGGAGCGGCTGAAGCAGGAGTTGATGGCGGTCGCCGCCGGCGAATTCGACATCGTCATCGGCACGCAGCTCGTCGCCAAGGGGCATAATTTCCCGGGCATGACGCTGGTCGGGGTGATCGACGCCGATCTCGGCCTGACCTCGGGCGATCCGCGGGCGGCGGAGCGCACCTTCCAGGTGCTGCGGCAGGTGACCGGGCGGGCCGGGCGCGGCGAGCGGCCGGGCCGGGCCCTGCTCCAGACGCATGACCCCACGCATCCCGTGCTGAAGGCGCTGATCTCGGGCGATCCAGAGCGGTTTTATGCCGCAGAGACCGCGGCGCGCGAAGCGGCCGGCCTGCCGCCTTTCGGCCGGCTGGCGGCGCTGATCGTCTCCGCCGCCACCCAGGCGGAGGCGGAGGGGCATGCGCGGGCACTCGCCCGATGCGCCGAGGCGCCCGAAGGAATCTACGTGCTGGGACCGGCGGAAGCGCCGCTGGCCGTGCTGCGGGGCCGCCATCGCATGCGGCTGATCGTGAAAACCGGGCGGGAGGTCAATCTGCAGGATTATCTCCGCGCCTGGCTGAAGCGCGCCGGCAAACCGAAGGGCTCGGTGCGCGTCGCGGTGGACGTCGATCCCCAGAGCTTCCTGTGATCGCGGCCGCCTTTCTCGCAGTTGCACAGAGCGCCCGGCCGGCATCGGCGGACTCCGGTTGCGCCCCTCCAAAACGCATGCTAGGGCACCCCGCATTCATGGTGGGTGTGAGCGTCAGCGCTGATAATCCGCCAGTTCGACACATCGCAACGCCGGGACGATGCACTCCGCCCTCGCCAGAGGGTCGCCGGGGCGGTCCTTTGAAACGAGAGACGTGACGCGTGGCTGAAGGCGGATCGCAGGATCGGACACTGGTTTCGGGCGTCGCAGGGCGTTACGCGACCGCGCTTTTCGAACTGGCGAGCGAGGCGAACGCCATCGACGCCGTCGCCGCCGATCTCGCGCGGTTTACGGCCGCGGCGGCCGAGAGCGCCGATCTGCGCCGGCTGATCGAGAGCCCGGCCTTCTCGGCCGAGGACCAGGTCAAGGCGATCAGGGCCGTCCTCGCCAATCTCGGCATTTCCGGCATCGCCGGCAATTTCATCGGCCTCGTCGCCAGCAAGCGTCGCCTCTTCGCGCTGCCGGGGATGATCCAGGGCTTCAAGAACCTCGTCGCCGAGGCCAGGGGCATCGTCAGCGCCGAGGTCACCGTGGCCGAGGCGCCGTCCGCCCAGCGGGTCGAGGAGATCCGCGCCGCGCTGAAGAGCGTCGCCGGCAAGGATGTCGACGTCGCGATCAAGGTCGATCCGGCGTTGATCGGCGGGCTCGTCGTCAAGATGGGCTCCCGCATGGTCGACGCCTCGCTGAAAACCAAACTCAATTCAATTCGTCTTGCCATGAAAGAGGTCGGCTGATGGAAATCCGCCCCGCTGAAATCTCCGCGATCCTGAAGGCCCAGATCTCCAGCTTCGGGTCTGAAGCCTCGGTCACCGAAGTCGGCCAGGTCCTGTCCGTCGGTGACGGCATCGCCCGCGTCTACGGCCTCGACAAGGTCCAGGCCGGCGAGATGGTCGAGTTCGAGAACGGTGTGCGCGGCATGGCGCTCAATCTCGAATCCGACAATGTCGGCGTCGTCATCTTCGGCTCCGACCGCGAGATCATGGAAGGCCAGACGGTCAAGCGCACCGGCGCGATCGTCGACGTTCCTGTCGGCAAGGAGCTGCTCGGCCGCGTCGTCGACGCGCTCGGCAACCCGATCGACGGCAAGGGCCCGATCAAGGCGACGCAGCGCGCCCGCGTCGACGTCAAGGCGCCCGGCATCATCCCGCGCAAATCGGTGCATGAGCCGATGGCGACGGGGCTGAAGGCGATCGACGCGCTGATCCCGATCGGCCGCGGCCAGCGCGAGCTGATCATCGGCGACCGCCAGACCGGCAAGACCGCCGTGGCGCTCGACACGATCCTGAACCAGAAGGCGATCAACGAAGGCACGGACGAGAGCCAGAAGCTCTATTGCGTCTATGTCGCGATCGGCCAGAAGCGCTCCACCGTCGCCCAGTTCGTGAAGGTGCTCGAGGAGCGCGGCGCGCTGGAATATTCGATCATCATCGCCGCCACCGCCTCGGATGCGGCGCCGATGCAGTTCCTGGCGCCCTTCGCCGGCTGCGCCATGGGCGAGTATTTCCGCGACAACGGCATGCATGCCGTGATCATCTACGACGATCTGTCGAAGCAGGCCGTCGCCTATCGCCAGATGTCGCTGCTGCTGCGCCGCCCGCCGGGCCGCGAGGCCTATCCCGGCGACGTGTTCTATCTCCACTCCCGCCTGCTCGAGCGCGCTGCGAAGATGGGTGAGGATGCCGGTCTCGGCTCGCTGACGGCGCTGCCGGTCATCGAGACCCAGGCCAACGACGTCTCGGCCTATATCCCGACCAACGTGATCTCGATCACCGACGGCCAGATCTTCCTCGAGACCGACCTGTTCTACCAGGGCATCCGTCCCGCCGTGAACGTCGGCCTGTCGGTGTCGCGCGTCGGCTCCGCCGCGCAGACCAAGGCGACGAAGAAGGTCGCCGGCAAGATCAAGGGCGAGCTCGCGCAGTATCGCGAGATGGCGGCCTTCGCGCAGTTCGGCTCGGATCTCGACGCGGTGACGCAGCGCCTGCTGAACCGCGGCGCCCGCCTCACCGAGCTGCTGAAGCAGGCGCAGTTCTCGCCGCTGAAGATGGAAGAGCAGACGGTCGTGATCTATGCCGGCGTCAACGGCTATCTCGATCCGCTCCCGGTCAACAAGGTCCGCGCCTTCGAGGACGGGCTGCTCGCGCTTGTGCGCGGCAAGCATGCCGACCTCCTGGCCGAGATCGCCCAGACGAAGGATCTTTCGGACGCCAATGCGGCGAAGCTGAAGGACATCGTCGCCGGCTACGCCAAGTCGTTCTCATAATCGTCATTGCGCGCGCGGCGAGGCCGAACGGCCCCGCCGCGTTCCTGCTCTGGATTGCTTCGTCGCTGCGCCTTTCGTCGTGACGGGTAGAGGATCAAGACCGGATGCCGTCCCTTAAGGACCTCAGAAACCGCATCGCTTCCGTGAAGGCGACGCAGAAGATCACCAAGGCCATGCAGATGGTCGCGGCCGCGAAGCTGCGCCGGGCGCAGGCCGCGGCCGAAGCCGCGCGTCCCTATGCCGAGCGCATGGAGACGGTGCTGGCCAATCTCGGCGCCGGCGTGAGCGGCTCCAGCGCGCCGCGGCTGATCGCGGGAACCGGCCAGGACAAGGTCCATCTGCTGGTGGTCTGCACGGCCGAGCGCGGCCTGTGCGGCGCGTTCAACTCCTCCATCGCCCGTCTCGCCCGCGACAAGGCGCTGGCGCTGAAGGCCGAGGGCAAGACCGTCAAGATCATCTGCGTCGGCAAGAAGGGCTATGACCTGCTGCGTCGGCAGTTCGAGAAGGACATCATCGAGCTGATCGACCTGCGCGGCTTCAAGCAGGTCGGCTACGTCAATGCCGAGGCGATCGCCCAGAACATCCTGGCCGGCTTCGCCAATGGCGAGTTCGACGTCGCCACGCTGTTCTTCTCGAAGTTCAAATCGGTGATCGCCCAGATCCCGACCGCCCAGCGCATCATCCCCGCCGAGATCCCGGCCACCACCGCCGCCTCCACCCAGGCCGTCTATGATTACGAGCCGGACGAGGGCGAGATTCTCGAGACGCTGCTGCCGCGCAACCTGACCGTCCAGGTGCTGCGCGCCATCCTGGAGAACGCCGCCTCGGAGCAGGGCGCACGGATGTCGGCGATGGATTCCGCCACGCGCAATGCCGGCGAAATGATCAAGAAGCAGACGCAGCTCTACAACCGCTCGCGCCAGGCGATGATCACCAAGGAACTGATCGAGATCATCTCCGGCGCGGAAGCGCTCTAAACGCCTAAATCGGCCCGTGCGGCGATCCAGCCCGCAGGCCTTGTCGACAAGCTGAACGCGCATCGAGGTTTTTAAGCCATGGCCAAAGCCGTAAAGAAGATGACCGAAGACAAGCCCGCCAACACCGGAACCGGCCGTGTCGCGCAGGTGATCGGCGCCGTCGTCGACGTGCAGTTCGACGGCGTGCTGCCCGAGATCCTGAACGCGCTCGAGACGCAGAACCTCGGCAACCGCCTGGTCCTCGAGGTGGCGCAGCATCTCGGCGAGAACACCGTCCGCACCATCGCCATGGACTCGACCGAGGGTCTGGTGCGTGGCCAGTCGGTGACCGATACCGGCGCCCCGATCGCCGTGCCGGTGGGCGATGAATGCCTCGGCCGCATCATGAACGTCATCGGCGAGCCGATCGACGAGGCCGGCCCGATCATGACCACCGCGACCCGCGGCATTCACCAGCCGGCCCCGAGCTATGCCGACCAGGCGACCGAGGCGCAGATCCTCGTCACCGGCATCAAGGTCGTCGACCTGCTGGCGCCCTATGCCAAGGGCGGCAAGATCGGCCTGTTCGGCGGCGCCGGCGTCGGCAAGACCGTGCTGATCATGGAGCTGATCAACAACGTCGCCAAGGCGCATGGCGGTTATTCGGTGTTCGCCGGCGTCGGCGAGCGCACCCGCGAGGGCAACGACCTCTATCACGAGATGATCGAGTCCGGCGTGAACAAGAAGGGCGGCGGCGAGGGCTCGAAATGCGCCCTGGTCTACGGCCAGATGAACGAGCCGCCGGGCGCCCGCATGCGCGTCGCGCTGTCGGGCCTGACGGTCGCGGAAGATTTCCGCGACAAGGGCCAGGACGTGCTGTTCTTCGTCGACAACATCTTCCGCTTCACCCAGGCCGGCTCGGAAGTGTCGGCGCTGCTCGGCCGCATCCCCTCCGCGGTGGGTTACCAGCCGACGCTGGCGACCGACATGGGCAATCTGCAGGAGCGCATCACCACCACCAACAAGGGCTCGATCACCTCGGTGCAGGCGATCTACGTGCCGGCCGACGACCTGACCGACCCGGCGCCCGCCACCTCCTTCGCGCATCTCGACGCGACGACCGTGCTGTCGCGGTCGATCGCCGAAAAGGGCATCTACCCGGCGGTGGACCCGCTCGACTCGACCTCGCGCATGCTCTCGGCCGCGATCGTCGGCGAGGAGCATTACGCGATCGCCCGCCAGGTCCAGCAGATTCTCCAGCGCTATAAGGCGCTGCAGGACATCATCGCGATCCTGGGCATGGACGAGCTCTCGGAAGAGGACAAGCTGACCGTCGCCCGCGCCCGCAAGATCGAGCGCTTCCTGTCGCAGCCCTTCTTCGTGGCCGAGATCTTCACCGGCGCGCCGGGCAAGCTGGTTGCGCTGGAGGATACGATCAAGGGCTTCAAGGGCCTGGTCGAGGGCAAGTACGATCATTTGCCGGAGGCGGCCTTCTACATGGTTGGCTCGATCGACGAAGCCATCGAAAAGGCGCAGCGTCTGGCCGCCGAGGCGGCCTGATCGCAGCCTGTGGCGAGGGACGAGGCGGAGAGGAGTCGCGAAGGGTGACCGGCGGGAGCGCGCGCTAGTCTTCAAGCCGCGCGCATGCCGCCACAGCCCTTCGCCAGGAAAGAACCATGGCACAGACCTTCAAGTTCGAACTCGTTTCGCCGGAGCGCATCCTGTTTTCGGGCGATGCGATCAGCGTCATCGTTCCCTCCGTCGAGGGCGAGATGACGATCCTCGCCGGCCATGCGCCGCTGGTCGCGACGCTGAAGGCGGGCATCGTCTTCGTCCAGACGACGGATAATAACGGCAAGGAATTCTTCGTGAATGGCGGCCTCGCCGAGGTCAATGCCAGCACCACGACGATCCTGGCCGAGCAGGGCCGCTTCATCGAGGATGTGAACGCCAGCGTCCTGGAGCAGGAGATCGTGACCGCCGAGACCCGCCTCGCGGCGACACAGGACGAGGCGGAGAAGAAGCGCCTGCACGACGTTCTGGTGCAGCTGCGCGAGTTCAAGCACGTCTTCGAGCAGCGCAGGGCGGCCTGATCGCGGCCCGGTGCGACGCCGACAGACCTAAAACCGAGGGCCGGGCGAGCGGCCCTTTTGCGTTCAGAAATAGCTGATGAACTCCATCAGCGAGCCGTCGGGATCGCGGAAATAGACGCTGGTACCCTGGCCGCCGCGCCCGAAACGCGGCACGGGCCCGAGTTCGATCGGCACCGCTCTCGCCTCGAGATGGGCGATGGCCCCGTCGATCGGCCCATCCCAGCGGAAGCAGAGATCGCTGCCGCCCGGCGGCACCGGCAGCCGCGCTTTCGGGTCCGGCTGCAGCCCCGGGCCGTGGCAGTTCAGCTGCACGGCGCCGATGCGGTAGACGAAGCCGGCGCCATTGGCGACCACCTCCGCCCCCAGCACGTCGCGGTAGAAGGCGTTGCTGCGCTCCCAGTCGGAGACGTGGATGACGCAATGGTCGAAGCTGATCCGGTCCATGCCCATCCTCCGCGCCAAGCGCGTCAGGATGCGCCTATTCCCCCATGGCGATCAAGCTGGCATTGCCGCCGGCCGCGGCGGTGTTCACCGTCACGGTCTGCTCGGTGGCGAAGCGCAGGAGGTAATGCGGCCCGCCCGCCTTCGGGCCGGTGCCGGACAGCCCGTGGCCGCCGAAGGGCTGCACGCCGACGACAGCGCCGATCATGTTGCGGTTGACATAGATGTTGCCGGTCGAGAGATGGCGGGTGACCTCGGCCACCGTGGTCTCGATGCGGGAATGGACGCCGAGCGTCAGCCCGTAGCCGGTGGCCTCGATCGCCTGCACGACCTGGCGCAGCTGGCCCGACTTCCAGCGCACCACATGCAGGATCGGACCGAAATGCTCGCGGTCGAGGTCCTCGATGCGCGCGAGATCGATGAGATGCGGGGCGACATAGGTGCCCGGCAGTCCGGGTTCGCTGCCGGCCCAGCAGACCCGGCCGAGGCTGCGCATCGCCGCGACATGGGCATCGAGCTTCTGCTTGGCCGCAGCGTCGATCACCGGGCCGATATGGACGGAGACGTCGCGCGGGTCGCCGAGACGCAGCATCGAGGCCGCCCCGGTGATCATCTCGATCATCTTGTCGGCGACATCCTCCTGCACCACGAGCAGGCGCAAGGCCGAGCAGCGCTGGCCGGCCGAGCGGAAAGCCGACATCACGACATCATCGGCCACCTGTTCGGCGAGTGCGGTCGCGTCGACGATCATGGCGTTGAGCCCGCCGGTCTCGGCGATCAGCGGTACGATCGGCCCATCCTTCGCCGCCAGAGCGCGGTTGATGGCACGCGCCGTCGCGGTCGAGCCGGTGAAGGCGACGCCCGCTACCAGCGGATGCGCGACCAGCGCGGCGCCGAGCGCCCCGTCGCCCGGCATCAGATGCAGGGCCGAGACCGGCACGCCGGCCTCGTGCATCAGCCGGACGGTGACGGCGGCGATCAGCGGCGTCTGCGGCGCCGGCTTCGCGACGACGCTGTTGCCGGCCACCAGAGCGGCTGCGACCTGGCCGGCGAAGATGGCGAGCGGGAAATTCCAGGGCGCGATGCAGAGGAACGGGCCTCTCCCGCGCAGAATGAGCCGGTTCTCCTCGCCGGTCGGGCCGGGCAGGACGGTGGGAGAGGCGAATTTGGCCTCCGCCTCGGCGGCGTAATAGCGGCAGAAATCGACCGCCTCGCGCAATTCGGCGATGGCGTCGTCCAGGGTCTTGCCGGCTTCCGCCTGGAGCAAGGCGAGCAGCAGGCCGCGGCGCTGCTCCATCAGATCGGCCGCCTTGCGCAGGGCAGCGGCACGGGTGCGGGCCGGCACGGCGTTCCAGCCGGCGAAGCCCGCCTGCGCCGCGCGCAGCGCCCGGTCGGCTAGCGCGCTGCCAGCCTCGCGGACATGGCCGATAGGCTTGCCGTCGATCGGCGAGAGAACCGGGCGGGGCGCCTCGCCCTCCAGCCTGCCGTCGATCAGCGCACCGGCCTCGGGGAAGGCTTGCGCGGCCGCCGCTGCGATCTCGCTCTGCAGGCCCTCGAGGCTCTCCGCATGACCGAGCTCGACGCCGGCGGAGTTTCGGCGCGTCGGGCCGTAGAGCTCGCCGGGGAGCGGGATGCGCCGGTGGCGGGCCGCTCCGGCATGGCCGATGATGTCGGCCGGCGGCACCAGCAGATCGGCGACCGGCACGTCCGGATCGCCGGAGATGCTGACGAAGGAGGAGTTGGCGCCGTTTTCCAGCAGGCGGCGGACGAGATAGGCGAGCAGGTCCTGATGGCCGCCGACCGGGGCATAGGTGCGGCAGGCATAGCCGGCGTTCTCCGACAGCAGCTTCTCGTAGAGTGCCTCGCCCATGCCGTGCAGCCGCTGAAATTCGAAATTCTCGGCGTCTCCGGCCATTTCGGCGACGGTCGCCACCGTCAGCGCGTTATGCGTCGCGAATTGCGGGATGATCCGCGGGCGCAGGCCGAGCAGCTGCCGGGCGCAGGCCTCGTAGTTCAGATCGGTCATCGCCTTGCGGGTGAAGACCGGATAATCGGCGAGGCCGCGTTCCTGGGCCCGCTTCAGCTCGGTGTCCCAATAGGCACCCTTGACCAGGCGCACCATCATGCGCCGGCCGTGATGCTCCGCCAGCGCCGCGATATGGTCGATCACCGCGGAAGCCCGCTTCTGATAGGCCTGGATGGCGAGGCCGAACCCGTCCCAGGCGGCGAGGGAGGGATCGGCGAAGACCGCGTCGATCACGTCGAGCGACAATTCGAGCCGGTCGGCCTCCTCGGCATCGATGGTGAAGTTCAGGTCGTAGGCCTTCGCCTTGCGCGCGAGCTCCACCACCTTCGGCGTCAATTCGGCGAGGACGCGCGCCTGGTTCGTCGCGTCGTAGCGCGGATGCAAGGCCGAGAGCTTCACCGAGATGCCGGGGCGGTTCGGCAGCGGCTCATTGCCGGCGGAACGGCCGATGGCGTCGATCGCGGCGGCGTAGGACGCGAAGTAGCGGTCGGCATCGGCCTGGGTCCTCGCACCCTCGCCGAGCATGTCGAAGGAATAGCGGTAGAGCTTGCCGCTGCGGGAGCCGGCGCGCTTCAGCGCCTCCTCGATGGTCTGGCCCAGCACGAAATGATTGCCCATCACCCGCATCGCCTGGCGCGTCGCGGTGCGCACGGTCGGTACGCCGAGGCGCTTGGCCAGGCCGCCGATGATGCCGGTTGGCGTCTCGCCGGGCTGGATGACGCGGGCGGTGATGCCGAGCGCCCAGGCCGAGGCCGAGACCAGGAAGGCGTCCGATTTGGATTCGTGATGCGCGAAATCGCCCTGGCCGAGCTTGTCCTCGATCAGCCGGTCCGCCGTCGCCGCATCGGGCACGCGCAGCAGCGCCTCGGCCAGCACCATCAGCGCAAGCCCCTCCTTGGTCGACAGCGAATATTCCCGCAGCAACTCCTCAATGCCGCCGAGCCCGACCTTTCGAGTCCGGATCGCCTCGATCAGCCCGGTGGCACGCGCGTCGATCCTGGCGCGCGCCTGCGGATCCTGCCTGACCTGCGCCAGCAGGCGGGTCGCCAGCGCGCCGTCATCCTCCGCGAAGGGCGCGCGGAAGGGGGGCAGGACCGGGGCGGCGGAGGGGGCGGGAACGGCCATGACGGCTCCGAGATGCGAAAGGATTGACGATGTGAAGCATCAGGCCGAAACCGGCGTGAATCAATTGGCGATCTCGGCCGAGATGCCGTATCAAATGAGGCAGATCGATGTTTCGACGGGAATTGATGAGGTGCTGGACAAAACCGACCGCCGCCTGCTCGCTCTGCTCCAGGCCGATGGCCGCATCGCCGGCGTCGAACTCGCCGACCGGGTCGGGCTGTCGCCCACCGCCACCGGCGAGCGCCTGAAGCGGCTGACGCGCGACGGCTACATCACCGGCTACCGCGCCACGCTCGATCCGCTGAAGCTCGGGCTCAACCTGCTGGTGTTCGTCGAGGTCTATCTCGACAAGACGACGCCGGACGCGTTCGAGCGCTTCGCCGCGGCGGTCAAGCGCGCCCCCGAGGTGCTGGAGTGCCATATGGTGGCCGGCGGTTTCGACTATCTCGTCAAGACGCGCGTCGCCGACATGAACGCCTATCGGCGCTTCCTGGGCGAGGTGCTGCTGGCTCTCCCCGCCGTGCGGGAGACGCGGACCTATGCCGTGATGGAGGAGGTGAAGACGGATGGTGCCCTCCCGGTCTGATCGCGAGGGGAGCGACGCTGCCCATGACGGGAGAAGCGCTGCCGATAATTTGTGCAGAAGATCGCTGCCTCACCGGAATTTGGCTTGACCTCTCCGTGACTTGCTTCAGTTTGGGCCCCGCGCTTGCGGCACGAGCCTTGCTGTGGGCCGCTGCCACTTTCGTCCCCGCCCGGAGACCCTGATGTCCAGCCCCCTGACCGATCTCGCCGCCTTGCTGCCCCGCCGGAGCGCCCTGCGCCTCGCCGCCGTGACATTCGCGACGATTGCCGGGCTCGCCGGCGCCGGCCTGGTCAGTGCCCCGGCACAGGCGCAGGTGCCGGTGCGCTTCACGCTCGATTGGCGCTTCGAGGGGCCGGCGGCGCTGTTCCTGATGGCCTTCGAGAAGGGCTACTTCAAGGCCGAGGGGCTGGATGTCACGCTCGATACCGGCAATGGCTCGCGCGAGGCGATCCCGCGGGTCGCCTCCGGCACCTATGATGTCGGCTTCGGCGACGTGAATTCGCTGATCCGATTCCGCGACGAGAACCCCACCGTCGATCTCAAGGCGGTGATGATGGTCTATGACAAGCCGCCCTTCTCCATCGTCGGGCGCAAGAGCCGCGGCATCACCGCCGAGGCGAAGAGCCTGGAGGGCAAGAAGCTCGGCGCGCCCGCGGCCGACGCCGCCTTCGCGCAATGGCCGATCTTCAAGACCGTCAACAAGCTCGACGACAGCAAGATGCGGCTGGAGAATATCGGCTTTCCCGTGCGCGAGCCGATGCTCGCCTCGGGCGAGGTCGATGCCGTCTTCGGCTTCGCCAATTCCTCCTACATCAATCTGAAGTCGCGCGGCGTGCCGGTCGACGACATCGTCGTGATGCTGATGGCCGATTACGGGGTGGAGCTCTACGGCAACGTCATCATGGTCTCGCCCAAATTCATGGCCGAGAAGCCGGAGGCGGTGCGCGGCCTGCTCAGGGCGATCACCCGCAGCGTCAAGGAGACCATCGCCAATCCCGATCTCGGGGCGCAGCTGGTGATCAAGCGCAACGACGTCGCCAAGCTCGAGGTCGAGCTGGAGCGGCTGAAGATGACGCTGGAGCAGAATGTCGTGACGCCCTGGGTCAAGGCCAACGGCTTCGGCGGCATCGACAAGGCGCGCTGGGACAGGGCGCTGGACCAGATCGGCCTGACCTTCTCGTTCAAGGACAAGGCCAAGGCGGGCGACGCCTTCGTCGACAGCTTCCTGCCGGCGCCTGCGGACCGGAAGCTCTGAGCGCGATCTTTCGCCCCCATCGGCATGCGGCTTGCAGGCCCATGCCGGCTCGCGCCTTTGCGGCGCGGGCCCCCGGTCCCGCCATCCCGGAGGTCGCGTGAGCGCCTTTGTCGAACTGCATGACGTCACGCATGTCTATGGCGGCGGCGAGGGTCCGCCGGCCGTGGCCGGGCTGTCGCTGGGGATAGGCGAGGGCGAGTTCGCCGCGATCGTCGGCCCCTCCGGTTGCGGAAAATCCACGCTGATGAAGCTGGCGACCGGGCTGCAGCGGCCCAAGGCCGGCACCGTCATCGTGGCCGGCCGCGAGGTGACGGAGCCGATCAAGATCACCGGCATGGCCTTCCAGAACCCGGTGATGCTGCCCTGGCGCACGACGCTGCAGAATCTGCTGCTGCCGCTGGAGATCGTGCAGCCGCATCGCGCGCGGCTGCGGGCGAACAGGGCGGAGTATGTCGAGCGGGCCGAGATGCTGCTGGAGACGGTGGGGCTCAAGGGCATGGGCTCGAAATACCCCTGGCAGCTCTCGGGCGGCATGCAGCAGCGGGCCTCGCTGTGCCGGTCGCTGATCCACGAGCCGAAGCTGCTGATGCTGGACGAACCCTTCGGCGCGCTCGACGCCTTCACGCGCGAGGAGCTCTGGTGCGTGATCCGCGACCTGCACGCCGCCCGCGGCGTCACCGTGATCCTGGTCACGCATGATCTGCGCGAGGCGGTGTTCCTGGCGGACCGGGTGTTCTGCATGTCGGCGAGGCCCGGGCGGATCATCGCCGAACGCCGGGTCGACTTCGCCCGGCCGCGCGATCTCGACCTGACCTACACGCCGGAATTCGCGGCTGTGGTCCAGGAGCTGCGCGGCCAGATCCGCGAGGCGAGGGTGGCGGCATGACGCGCGCGAGCTGGCTGAAACTGGCGCCCTACCTGTTCACCATCGGGTTCTTCCTGCTGTGGGAAGCGGCCTGCCGAGTCTTCGCGATCTCGGCTTTCATCCTGCCGCCGCCCTCCGCGATCTGGGCCGCTCTGGTGCAATACCAGAAGCCGCTCTACACCAACGCCTTCCACACGCTGTGGATGACGAGCGCCGGCTTCGGCCTGGCGATCCTGTTCGGCCTGGCGCTGGGGCTGCTCGTCGGCTCGTCGCGGCTGATCTATGCCGGGCTGAACCCGCTGCTGGTCGGCTTCAACTCCATCCCCAAGGTGGCGGTGGTGCCGATCCTGGTGATCTGGTTCGGCGTCGGCTGGCTGCCGCCGGTGCTGACCGCCTTCGTGATCTCGTTCTTCCCGATCGTGGTCAATGTCGCGACCGGCCTCGCCACGATCGAGCCGGAGACCGAGGATGTGCTGAAGGCGCTCGGGGCCAGCCGCTTCGACATCATGACCAAGGTCGGGATACCGCGCTCGCTGCCCTATTTCTTCGGGGCGCTGAAGGTCTCGATCACGCTCGCCTATGTCGGCTCCGTCATCGGCGAGCAGAACGCCTCGAATCTCGGCATCGGCAATCTGATCACGCGCGCCTCGGCCGATTTCAACGTGCCTTTGATCTTCGCGGCGCTGATCGTGCTGGCGGTGCTCGGCGTCTTCCTGGTCGCTATCGTCGACATCGTCGAGGCGCGGATGACCGGCTGGGCCAAGCGTTCGCAGCTGGGCAATGCCTGAGGGCCGCCAGCGCCGGCCGGGCTGCCTCGGCCGGTGGCGGTGCCGGCGCTAAGGCGCTACTGAGGGAGCGCTCGCCACCCGCTCTACGCCGATCGTCCCATGCATCTGCCGCCCCTCGCCGATTACGCCGCGCTGCGCCGCGATTTCCGCTGGCGCCTTCCGGCGCGCTACAACATCGCCGCCGATATCTGCGACCGCTGGGCGCTGGCCGAGCCGGACCGGCCGGCGATCATCGAGGTGACGCAGGATTGGCGGGTGACGCCGGTGAGCTTCGGCACCTTGCGGGAACAGTCCAACCGGCTCGCCCAGGCCTTGCGGGCGCAGGGGGTCGAGCGGGGCGACCGCATCGCGATCCTTCTGCCGCAGGGCGGGGCGGTCCTCACCGCGCATCTCGCGGCCTATAAGCTCGGCGCCATCGCGGTGCCGCTGGCGGCGCTGTTCGGCGTGGATGCGCTGGCCTACCGGCTCGTCGACGCCGCGGCGAAGGTGCTGATCACCGATGCGCCGGGCCTCGCCAAGGCGAAGCAGATCGCCGAGCCGCTGCCCGAGCTCGGGCTGGTGATCTCGGTCGATGGCGCGGCGGACGGAGCGCAGGATTGGCACCGGCTACTCGCGGAGGCGAGCCCGGATTTCGTGCCCGTCGACACGGGGCCGGACGATCCGGCGCTGATGATCTACACCTCCGGCACCACCGGCAATCCGAAGGGCGCGCTGCACGGGCACAGGGTGCTGCCGGGCCATCTGCCGGGCGTGCAGTTCCCCCACGAGTTCCTGCCGCAGCCGGGAGATATCGCCTGGACCCCGGCCGATTGGGCCTGGGCCGGAGGGCTGCTCAACATGTTGCTGCCGGCGCTGCATTTCGGCGTGCCGGTGGTGGCGCGGCCGGTGACGCGCTTCGAGCCGGAAGAGGCCTTCCGGCTGATCGCCGATCTCGGCATCCGCAACGCCTTCGTCCCGCCGACGGCGCTGCGCATGCTGCGCAGCGTCGACAGGCCTTCACAACGCTTCGCGCTTAGGCTGCGCACCGTGGCCGCGGCCGGCGAGGCGCTCGGTGCCGAGACCCTGGCCTGGGGGCGCGAGGCGCTGGGGCTGACGATCAACGAGGCCTATGGCCAGACCGAGTGTAATCTGGTGCTGGCCTCCTGCGCCGCGATCGGGGTCAGCCGGCCGGGCTTCATCGGCAAGGCGGTGCCGGGGCATGAGGTCGCCGTGCTGCGCGCTGACGGCACGCCCTGCGCGCCGGGGGAGGAGGGGCAGATCGCCGTGCGCAGCCCCGATCCGGTGATGTTCCTCGGCTATTGGCGCCGCCCCGAAGCCACGGCGGAGAAGTTCATCGGCGACTGGATGATCACCGGCGACCAGGCGGTGCAGGACGAGGAGGGCTATGTCCGCTTCATCGGCCGCGACGACGACGTCATCACCTCCTCGGGCTATCGCATCGGCCCGGGCGAGATCGAAGACAGCCTGTTGAAGCATGCGGCGGTGTCGCTCGCCGCCGTGGTCGGCAAGCCCGACGCGTTGCGCACCGAGATCGTCAAGGCCTTCATCGTGCTCAAGCCGGGAATCGAGGCCTCGGAGGCCTTGGCCGAAGAGCTTCAGGGCTTCGTGCGCCGGCGCCTGTCGGCGCATGAATATCCCCGCGAGATCGCGTTCTGCGACGATCTGCCGATGACGACGACCGGCAAGATCATCCGGCGCGCCTTGCGGGAGCGCGGCTGAAGCTGCGGCGCAAAGCGGCCCGGGCGCGCCCGGCGAGATCGCGCGGGGTCAGCGCCTCGCGCGGCGACAGGCGCAGCTCCGCCATCGCCCCTTCCGGCCGGGAGGGCTCGATCGCGGCGGCGTTCATGATCAGCCGGTCGCCGCCCCGCCGCAGCATGGCGAGAAGCACGGCCTCCGGCGCACAATCGGCATGGCTATCGTCGCCGGCGCTCATATAGAGCCAGGCGGCGCGGGCGCGTCCGAGCAGCAGCGCGCCGGCTATCGGCTTGCCGTCGAGCAGCAGCAACGCGACGCGGCATTGCCGCTGCCGGGCCAGCGCGCGGGTCATAGCGCGCAGGAAGCCGACCTCTCGCGTCTCCTGCAGCGCCGCTTTTCCGCCGCGGCCGGATGCGCCGGAGGCTTCCAGGGCCAGCAGCAGCTCCATCGCGTCGCGCACATCGCCGCGCGAGACGGCTTCGCTCACGGAGAGGCTGCTGCGCCGCTCAAGCCTTTCCCGCGCGGCCCCGAGATCGATCCCGACCGGGAGCGGCAAAGGCGGGGCGGGGCGCAGGCTCGCGCTCAGCCCCAGCCGTTCCGCGGCGGCGAGGGCGGGCGTCACCAGCGGCGAATCGGCTGCGATGGCGCCGAGCAGGAGGCCGCGCGAAGTCGGGCCCCAATCGCGTCGCGGCGTCAGCAGCGCCTCGATCACCGCCTGCGCGACCGCGCGGTCGATCAGCGGCGCGCCATAGGCGATGCGCCGGTCGCTCAGCACGACCAGCTCGTCGGGCGCGAAGAGGCGCAGCTTCGGGACGCATGGCAATAATCCGACGAGGCGGCGCCGCGGCGCATCCGCCTGGCCCTGCCAGACGAGGATCAGGCAGACCTCGCCGAAGGGGATGAGATGCTGCGCGGCGGCCAGCAGGAAATCCGGCTCGAAGAACAGGTTCGGCTCGAGGGCGCGCGAAGCGAGCGCCTCCCAGGCGTCGCGCAGCCCGGCACAGGCCGAAAGCGGGCGAAGTTCCGTGGAGAGCGGGCCGGATGCCGGCGGCACGGGCCCGTCCTGCGGCGCTGGCGCGCCCGCTCCGCGCGCCTGGCCCTTGGCGATCATGATCTGGTTCATCGTGGTCCCGCTCTTGCCGGCCGTGAACCGCTACGGGGCATCACTGTGCCGGATCGGCACAAAGCGCGCCACGCGGCGTTCACGCCTCGGCAAGGTTCAAGAAGCGGGCCGAAGCCGGGCTCAGGCGGCCGGTACCGCCGCCATCCGGCCGAGAAACGCCGCCCAGAGCCGCTGAACCACGGCCTCGTCGAGATCCTTGACGATCATCACCAGCCGCGAGCGGTGATCGCCATCCGGCCATCGCTCGAGCAGGATCGGCGGGTGCAGGATCTGCTGCACCGCATGCACGAGCAGGGGCCGGTCGGGGCTTTCGCGCAGCGCGACCAGCCCTTTCAGCCGCAGCAGCTTCGAGCCATGGGTGGAGCGCAGCAGGGTCCAGAACAGATCGAATGTCGCCTCGCCGACCGGGGCTTCGGCGGTCAGCACGAAGGCGCGGATGCTGGCGTCATGGCGATTGCGATCATGATGATGGTGCGCGTGATCATGGTGGTGGCCGTGGTCGCCGTGGCCGTGATCATGGCCGTGATGCCCATGACCGTGATGCCCATGGCCATGATCGGCAGGTGCCGGCCGCTCCGCCAGCTGCTCATGGGCGAGCCATCGCCGGAGCTCGTCGGGCCGGCTCGCGAGGTCGTAGAGCCCGGCGCCGATCAGATCCCGCGCGGGCGCGGTCGCAGGCAGGAGAGCGACGCCGGGGTTCAGCGCGTCGAGGCGCTCGCGCAAGGTCTCCAGCGCCTCGGTCGAGCCGACGAGATCGGTCTTGGTCAGGACGATCCGGTCGGCCGCGATCACCTGTTTGCGGGCTTCCTCATGGGCATCCAAAGTCGCCATGCCATTCACGGCGTCGACGAGGGTCAGCACGCCGTCGAGCCGGAACCGCATCGCGAGATAGGGGTGGTTGATCAGCACGTTCAGGATCGGCGCGGGATCCGCCAGCCCGGTCGTCTCGATCACCACACGCTTGAAGGGCAGGATGCGGCCATTGTCGTTGCGGCGCAGGAGATCCTCGAGGGTGACGATCAGATCGTCGCGGATGGTGCAGCAGAGACAGCCCGATTCCAGCAGGATCATGCTGTCCTCGACCCCCTCGATCAGCAGGTGGTCGAGGCCGATCTCGCCGAACTCGTTGACGATCACCACCGTGTCCGCCAGCGCCGCGTCCTTCAGCAGCCGGTTCAGCAACGTGGTCTTCCCGGCGCCCAGGAAGCCGGTGAGCAGGGTCAGCGGGACCGGCGTCGGGCGGGTTGCGGCTGCGGTCATGGCGGTGTCTCTGATGTCACAGCGGGGCGAGAGGCCGTCGCTTTTGTTCTAGTATTACATTGGCCGCGATGGCCGCAAGGACAAGCGCGCCACCCGCATATTGCAGCGCCCCGACCCGCTCTCCCAGAACCGATGCGGCGATGACCACGGCGAAGACCGGCTCGGCACAGAAGGCGAGCCCGGCGGCACCGGGCGCGACGCGCATCAGCGCCATGACCTGCAGCAGGAAGCCGACGAGATAGCCGCCGATCGTCACGGCCACGGCGAGGGGCGCGAGCAGCAGCGCGCCGGGCGACAGGAAGCCGCCCGTCACCAGCAGGATGATCGCGGTGACGGGGAGGATCAGCAGATGCGACCAGAACAGCTTGGGGATCAGCGGCGTGCCGTTGCTGGCGGAGGCGGTGAAGAACTGGGCGGCGGCCATGACGCTGGCGATCAGCGCCAGCGCCAGGCCGCGCGGATCGAGCCCATACAGATCGGGCCCCACCACCAGCGCCACGCCGAGGAAGGCGACGAGGGCGACGACGAGGCGATCGGGGCTGAAGCGGGCTCGGGTGACCAGCGGCTCGGCCAGCACGATCAGCACGGGGAAGGTGTAGAAGACGACGGCGGCCACCGTCACCGGCAGAAAGGCGACGGATGAGAGATAGGCCGATCCGACCAGCGCGCTGGTCAGCCCGAAGAGCAGCACGGCAGGGCGCTGGCCGGCGGGGATGGCGAGGCCGCTGCGCCAGAGCAGCGCGGCGCCGCAGACCAGCGCCAGCATCAGGAAGACGCGGTAGAAGACCAGGAGCGGGCCGCTGAGCCCCGCCTGGGCGGCGAGCTGTGCGCTGACGATGTTGGTGCCGAAGGCCGCCGCCGAGCCCAGCGCCAGCGAGATACCCATCCGCCCGGCGCTGCGGCTCGACCCGGCAGGCAGGGCGGTCAAGAGCTCAGGCGCCGTCGTCGGTCTTGGGCTTGGGCTTCGCCGCAGGTTTCGGGCGGGCGGGCGGCAGCGACCGTGCCGCGGCTTCCGTCGAGGCCTTGGCCTGGGGTGCCGGGGGCTTGGCGGTCGCCGCCTTGCCCGCGGCCGGCTTGCCCGCGGCGGGCTTCGACTCCGCTGCCTTGGACGCCGTGTTTTTCGGCTTGACCAGCGGCGGCCTGGCCGCCGGTTTGGCGGCGGGCCTGATGCCGGCGGCCGCGCCGGGGCGCAGGCTCGACGGCGTCGCGGTGCCCGGCTGGACGGAGCCGGACAATTGCAGCGGCCCCGATCGGAAGGCGTCCGCAGCCGGCTGCGTCGGCACGCCGGCCGGCGCGAAGGCGCTGGTGGCGGCGGGGATGCCGCCGGCGCTCGCCGCGGCGCGCCGCGCATTGGCGACACCGGCGACGCCGGCCGCCACGGGCGCGGAGGGCGCGATGGTGCTGGCTTCGCCACGGGCGATCTGGCTCGCCGGGTCCTTCACCACATTCGCCGCCAAGGGGGCGCTGGCCGAGCCCGAGGTGCGGCCGAAAGCGACCGGGACCGGCGTCGCCTGTGCGCGCGGCCCCAGCACGATCCTGCCGGAGGGGGCGCGGGTGAGCAGGCTGCTGGTCTGGCTGGCCTGCGGCGCGGCCGCGCCGAAGCGGTCATTGATGCCGTCGGCATTGCCGCCGACCGCGACGAGCTGGCCGGACAAAGGCCCGGCGATGTCGGCGTCGTCGGCGAGCGCGGCGCCGCCGCCCTTGCGGCGGACATCGTCGCAGATGCTGACGGCCCGCGTGCCGCTCGGCGAGAGCGAGGCGACGGCGTAGCCGCCACCGCTCCAGCGGCCGAAGCCCTCATCCAGCAATTGCGCCGCCTTGACCGTGCGCTCGGCGCCGGACAGCGAGCCGAGCACGACTGCGATCAGGGTCCGCCCACCGCGCGTCGCGGTGGCGACGACGTTGAAGCCCGAGGCGCAGACGAAGCCGGTCTTCATGCCGCTGACGCCGGGATAGCGGCCGACGAGCCCGTTGGTGTTCTGCAGCACCTGCTTGCCGAGCTGCACCGCCTGGGTGTTCCAATAGTCGGAATAATCCGGGAAATCGCGCATCAGCGCCAGGGCCAGGATGGCGAGGTCCCGTGCGCTGGTCTGCTGGGCCGGGTCGTGCCAGCCATTTGGATTGGTGAAGACGGTGTCGCGCATGCCGAGGCGCTGGGCCTCGGCGTTCATCATCGACACGAAGCTCTCGACATCGCCGCCGACCCCTTCCGCGATGACATAGGCGATGTCATTGGCGGATTTCACCATCATGATGCGCAGCGCGTTGTCGAGCGTCACCTCCTGCCCGGCCCGGATATAGACCTTGACGCGGGGCTGGCTGGCGGCGCGCTTCGAGGCCGGGATCGCGGTCTGCAGGCCGAGGCGCCGCTCCCGCACCGCTTTCAGCGCGAGATAGGCGGTCATCATCTTGGTGGTCGAGGCCGGATGCCAGGCCTGCGTCGGATTCTCGCTGGAGAGGACCTCGCCGCTGGCGGCGTCGACCACGATGCTGGTCCCGGCCGAGGCGGGGGCGGCGAAAGCGAGCCCGAGGGCCAGAGCGAAGCAGGAGCGGGAGACGATCATCGGGCGGGACTGAACCTGTCTTGGCGAGGATGTGAGGCTCGGGGTTCAACGCGACGCATGCGGCGATTTCGAGACCAACCCCGCAATTGCCGCCCGTTCCTGCATAGCTACCCGGATCCCAGCGATTTGCCTAGTCGCGGCGGCGGGTCCAGAAGCAATGTCTTCCCGCATCAGGACCGTCCGCTTGAGCCTCACCCTCCTCTGGATCCCCGCCACCATCGCGGCGGCCATGCTGCAGACCGCGCGCAACCTGACGCAGCGCTCGCTGACGGAGATCATCGGCGTCGTCGGCGCGACGCAGGTCCGGTTCCTCTTCGGCCTGCCATTCGCGCTGCTCTTCCTGGGGATCGTCTGTGCCGTCGCGGGCCGATCGCCCCCGGCCATCGGGCTCGAGGCCTTCGGCTTCACGGCCTGGGGCGCGATCACGCAGATCGCCGCGACGGCGCTGATGCTGGCGGCGATGCGCGAGCGCTCCTTCGCGGTCACCACCGCCTATACCAAGACCGAACCGGTGCAGGTCGCGATCTTCGGGGCCATCCTGCTCGGCGACGCGCTCAGCCTGGCGAAGTTCGCCGCGATCCTGGTGGCGACGGCGGGCGTCGTGGTGGTGTCCTGGAAGCCGGGGGAAAGGCTGAGCGCGGCGGGCGTGCGGCCGACGCTGCTCGGCATCGGCGCCGGGGCCTGTTTCGCCCTGTCGGCGATCGGGTTTCGCGGCGGCATCCAGGCCCTGCCCGAGGGCGGCTTCTTCATCCGCGCCACCACCATCCTGGCGCTGGGGCTGGCGCTGCAGAGCGCGCTGCTCACCGTCTACATGCTGGCCGCCAATCGCAAGGCGCTGCTGATGAGCCTCGCCAATTGGCGGCGCTCGCTATTCGCCGGCTTCCTCGGCGCGGCGGCCTCGCAATGCTGGTTCCTCGGCTTCTCGCTGACGAGCGCGGCCAATGTCCGCACCTTGGCGCTGATCGAGGTGCCGCTGGCGCAGATCGCCTCGCGGCGGCTGTTCTCGGAAGGCACCAGCCCGCGGGAATGGCTGGGTATGGCGATGATCGTGCTCGGTGTCGGCGCGCTGCTGGTGGTCGCGATCTAGCCCAAAAAAAGCGCCGCGGTTGCCCGCGGCGCTCCGGCTCGAGGGGAGAGATCCCGGCTCAGTAATCCATGCCGCCGGCCGGCATGGCGGGAGCCGCGTCCTTCTTCGGCAGCTCGGCGATCATCGCCTCGGTGGTGATCAGCAGGCCGGCGACCGAGGCCGCGTCCTGGATCGCGGTGCGCACGACCTTGGTCGGGTCGATGATGCCGGCCTTGACCATGTCGCGATACTCGCCGGTCTGGGCGTCGTAACCCTGGGCGTAGTCGCTCTGCTCGAGCAGCTTGCCGATGACCACGGCGCCGTCGTCGCCGGCATTGTCGACGATCTGGCGGGCGGGGGCGGTGATCGCCTTGCGGACGATCTCGATGCCGGTCTTCTGGTCGTCATTGGCGAAGACCAGCCCGTCCAGCGCCCTGACGGCACGCAGCAGCGCGACGCCGCCGCCCGGCAGGATGCCCTCTTCCACGGCCGCGCGGGTCGCGTTCAGGGCGTCGNGCCGACGCGGATCACCGCGACGCCGCCGGCGAGCTTGGCGAGGCGCTCCTGCAGCTTCTCGCGGTCGTAATCCGAGGTGGTCTCCTCGATCTGCGCCTTGATCTGCTGGACGCGGCCCTCGATCTCGGTCTTCTGCCCGGCACCATCGACGATGGTGGTGTTCTCCTTCTCGATGCGGACCTTCTTGGCGCGGCCGAGCATCTGCAGGGTGACGTTCTCGAGCTTGATGCCGAGATCCTCGCTGATCGCGGTGCCGCCGGTGAGGATGGCGATGTCCTCGAGCATCGCCTTGCGGCGATCGCCGAAGCCCGGCGCCTTGACGGCGGCGATCTTCAGCCCGCCGCGGAGCTTGTTGACGACGAGGGTGGCGAGCGCCTCGCCCTCCACGTCCTCGGCGACGATCAGCAGCGGCTTGCCGGTCTGCACCACCGCCTCGAGCAGCGGCAGCATGGCCTGCAGGCCGGACAGCTTCTTCTCGTGGATCAGGATGTAAGGGTCTTCCAGCTCCGCCACCATCTTCTCGGAGTTGGTGACGAAATAGGGCGAGAGATAGCCGCGGTCGAACTGCATGCCCTCGACGACGTCGAGCTCGGTCTCGGCGGTCTTGGCTTCCTCGACGGTGATCACACCCTCATTGCCGACCCGCTGCATCGCTTCCGCGATCATCCGGCCGATGGCGACGTCGCCATTGGCGGAAATGGTGCCGACCTGGGCGATCTCCTCGGAATTCGTGACCTTCCGGCTGTGCTGCTCCAGCGACTTCGTCACCGCGTCGACGGCGAGGTCGATGCCGCGCTTCAGATCCATCGGGTTCATGCCGGCGGCGACGGCCTTGGAGCCTTCGCGGACGATCGCCTGGGCGAGCACGGTCGCGGTGGTGGTGCCGTCACCGGCGGCGTCGTTCTGCTTGGAAGCGACCTCGCGCACCATCTGCGCGCCCATATTCTCGAACTTGTCGGAAAGCTCGATCTCCTTGGCGACGGTGACGCCGTCCTTGGTGATGCGCGGCGCGCCGAAGGATTTCTCGATCACGACGTTGCGGCCCTTGGGGCCGAGCGTCACCTTCACGGCATTGGCCAGGGTGTCGACGCCGCGGAGCATGCGCTCGCGGGCGTCCTGGGAAAACTTCACGTCTTTTGCAGCCATCGTCCTCACTCCTTAGACTTGAGGTATGGGTTTATCGGGCCCCGCTCAGGCAGCCCGCTTCAGGGTGGCGCTCGTCTCGACGACGCCCATGATGTCGCTCTCCTTCATGATCAGGAGATCCTCGCCGTCGAGCTTGACTTCGGTGCCCGACCATTTGCCGAAGAGCACGCGGTCGCCGACCTTCACATCGAGCGCGATCAGCTTGCCGGCCTCGTCGCGAGCGCCGGGACCGACGGCGACCACCTCGCCCTCCTGGGGCTTTTCCTTGGCCGTGTCGGGGATGATGATGCCGCCCTTGGTCTTCTCCTCGGCGTCGATGCGCTTCACGACGACGCGATCATGCAGTGGCCGAAACTTCATGAGTTCCTCCGGGTTTCCTGTGTGTCACAAGCAAGCGGGCGGGCCCTGTGCGAGCCGCACGGCGAGGATCCGCACGGCCCAAGGCGCCGCGCCCGCGCGCTGATTTGGTTTGCCTGTTTTTCACGTTCAAGAGGCTGGCAGCAGTTTTTTTGCTAGAGTGCTAACATGCTGATCTCGTTCGGCAATCCGCGTTTTTCTCTTGCCAGGGACGCGGATTTGCGCTGCGATCGGCGAGGTTGATCGTGCAGGAGGAAAACATGTCTTCCCCGGATTTCGCCCGCCAGATCGCGGGCTATGGCCTGACCACCGCCGGCATCCTGTATCGGCTGCCGGACCACCCTTCGATCCTCCAGGAATATGTCTGGCAGGAGTATGATCTGGCGCCGGGTTTTCCCGAGCTCAACCGCTTCCTTTCGTTCTGGGAGCAGTCGCTGGAGGGGAAGCTGTTTCGGGTGACGGTCAGCCACAAGGAACTGATCGGCCCGCAGGAGGTAAGGCTGCGCGACCGCGAATTCAGCCTGCACTGACGGTGCGGCTTGCCCTCAGTGGCCCGGACTTCGGTCGTGGTCGGTCTTGAGGCGGCGTTCGAGGAAGCGGCTGTAGGAGCCGATGCTGTAGCTGAACACGGCATAGACGACGGCCGCGAAGACATAGCCCTCGATCACCGCGATGCCCTGCCATTCGGGATCGCGCAAAGACGCCCGGACGGTGTCGAGAAAATCGAGCAGGCCGATGATGGTGACCAGCGTCGTATCCTGGAAGAAGCCGATGAAGATGTTGACCAGCGGCGGGATCACGATCTTCAGCGCCTGCGGCAGGATGATCTTGCGCATCGACAGCCAATAGCCGAGCCCGAGCGCGGCGGCGGCCTCGTGCTGGCCTTTCGGGACAGCCTGCAGCCCACCGCGCACCGTCTCCGCGATATAGGCGCCGGCGAAGATGATGATCGCGACCTGGGCGCGCAGCAGCTTGTCGACCGTGACGCCGTCCGGCATGAACAGCGGCAGCATCACCGAGGCCATGAACAGGATCGAGACCAGCGGGACGCCGCGGATCACCTCGATGAAGATGATCGCGATGACCTGGATCGCCGGCAGTTTCGAGCTGCGCGCCAAAGCCAGCACGACGCCGAGCGGGAAACCCAGCGCCAGGCCGACGAAGGACAGCATGAAGGAGAGCGGCAGGCCGCCCCAATTCGTCGTCGTCACCACCGGCAGGCCGAGCACCCCGCCATACATCAGCACGCCGCAGGCCAGCGGCACGGCGATCCAGAGCCAGACCAGCCAGCGGCCCCAGAAGCGCGGCATCATCGACAGGATGATGGCACCGAGGAACAGCGCCAGCGCCAGCGCCGGGCGCCAATGCTCGGCATAGGGGTAGAAGCCGAAGATCATGAAGCGCAGCTTGGCGCCCAGGAACGGCCAGCACGCGCCGGAGCCGCCCTTGCAGGCCTGCGGGCCGCCCTCGACGATCGCGCGGGTGACGAGCCAGCCCCAGGCGCTGGTGACGAGCCTGTAGATCAGCCAGAGGCAGGCCAGGGTGATCAGCGCGTTCAGCGGCGTGCCGAAGAAGCGCTTGAACGAGGCCGAGACGCCGCGCGGGCGGCGCGGGGCCATGGCCTCGCGCGCCAGGTTGAGCGTGTCCATTTCCGCGACGGTGGCCATCTCAGCGCTCCACCAGCGCGACCCGCGCATTGTACCAGTTCATGAACAGCGAGATGGTGATCGACATGCCGAGATAGACGAGCATGAAGATGGCGATCCCTTCGATCGCCTGGCCGGTCTGGTTCATGGTGGTGTTGGAGACCATGACGAGGTCGGGATAGCCGATGGCGATGGCCAGCGAGGAGTTCTTGAAGGTCGACAGATAGGAGCTGGTCAGCGGCGGCACGATGACGCGCAGCGCCTGCGGCAGCACGACGAGGCGCATGGTCTGGCGATCGCGCAGGCCGACGGCGCGCGCGGCCTCCCATTGGCCGCGGCCGACGGAGAGGATGCCGGCGCGCACGATCTCGGCGATGCCGGCCGAAGCCGAGAGACTGAGGCCCATCAGCAGCGCGGTGAATTCCGGCGTCACCTGTACGCCGCCGGTGATGCGGAAACGGCCCTTCTGCGGCCAGTTCACCACGAGATCGGGCTGCAGCAGCAACATGGCGAGCAGCGGCGGCGCAAGCAGCGCGAGCAGCACGAAGGGCCAGGCCGCCTGGTCGCGCCCGGTGGCGACGCGGCGGCGGCGCAGCATGCCGGCCACAACGAAGGCCAGGATGATGCCGGCGAGCACCGCCAGCAGGACGCCGCTATGCGCCTGCGACCAGCGCAGCGAGGGCACGATCAGCCCGCCATTGCTGAGATAGACGTCCGGCAGCGGCTGCCAGGCTTCGCGGGCCGGCGGAAACACCGCGACGATCAGCGCATACCAGAGGAAGAGATAGAGCAGCAGCGGCACGTTGCGCAGCGCCTCGACATAGAGCAGCGCCAGCAGCGACAGCATCGGGTTGCGCGACAGCCGGGCGATGCCGACGATCAGCCCGAGGATGGTCGACAGCGTGACCGCGAAGACCGAGACCCAGATCGTGTTGAAGATGCCGACGAGCAGCGCCCGCGCATAGGTGTCGCTGGATTCATAGGCGATGAAGGACTGGCTGATGACGAAGCCGGCCGGCCGGTCGAGATAGGCGAAGCCGGTGGCGATGTTCTGCTCCGCCAGCTTCCGCGAGACGTTGCCGAAGAGATAGAGGCCGATGCCGATGACCAGCGCCACGGCGACGACCTGGTAGAGCACCGCGCGCACGCGCACGTCGTAGAGAAGCCGCAGGGGGCTGGAGGTGGAGCTGGCCATCGGGGGGTCCGGGCAGGGGGCGGCGCTGGCGGCGCCGGGGCGCCGCCAGCCGATTCCGGGATCGGCTCCGGATCAGGAGCCTGCGGGGCTCACCGGAAAGGCGGGGCGTAGAGCAGGCCGCCCTTGGTCCAGAGCTGGTTCGGCCCGCGAGACAGGCCGAGCCTGGTCTTTTCGCCGAGGTTGCGCTCGAACAGCTCGCCGTAATTGCCGTTCTGCTTGATGATGTTGTAGGCCCATTTGTTGTCGAGGTTCAGCATCTTGCCGAGGTCGCCGGTGACGCCCAGCATGCGCTGGACCTCGGGCTCCTTGCTTTGCGCCTTCTCGTCGACATTGGCCTGGGTGATGCCGTATTCCTCGGCCGCGACCAGGGCATGCACCGACCAGGTGACGATGTCGCGCCAGTTGCTGTCGTTCTGGCGGACGACCGGGGCCAGCGGCTCCTTCGAGATCGTCTCCGGCAGGATGACGAATTGCGCGGGGTCATTGGCGACGGCGCGGACCGAGGCGAGGTCGGAGCGGTCCGAGGTGATGACGTCGCAGCGGCCCGAGAAGAAGGCGTTGCGCCATTCGTTGTTGTCCTCGAAGACGACGGATTCATATTTGATCCCGCGCGGCTTGAAGAAATCCTCGAGGTTCTGCAGCGTCGTCGTGCCGGGCAGCAGGCAGATCGCCGCCTGGGAGAGTTCGCTGGCGCTCTTCACGCCGAGCTTCGAGCTGACCATCAGGCCCTGACCGTCATAGAAGACCACCGGGCCGAAATCGAGGCCGAGCGAATTGTCGCGCGAGAAGGTCAGCGTGGTCTGGCGCGACAACACGTCGATCTCGCCGGATTGCAGCGCCTGGAAGCGGATATTGGTGTTGAGCGGAACGAACTCGACCTTGTCGGGCGAGCCGAAGACCGCGGAGGAAATGGCGCGGCAGACATCGGAGTCGAAGCCCTTGCGCACGCCCTTGTCGTCGGCAAAGGAATAGCCGGCCGAGCTGGGGGACACGCCGCACAGCACCTTGCCCCGGTTCTTGACGGCTTCCAGCGTCGCCTGGGCCGAGGCCGGTCCCGCGAAAACCGCGCCCGCCGCCGCGCAAAGGGCGAGCGCCGCCATCTTGGTCTTGAGTTGCTTCATCAGATACTCCCATGGCCCGCACCCTCTCGTCCGGTGCGTTGGGCAGGAGCCTAGTTCCGGCTGGAACCGACTTCAAGCGGCAGAAGCGGCGCCTTCGGTCCGCATCATGGTCCCCCCTTCCGCGCACGGCCGGATTGCATCTCTGGCCGCTTGCATGGCGCCCGCGTCGAGCGCAATTAAACGTCGACACAGGGATCGGGAGAGATTGCGATGTGCGCTGCGATCATCGGCTGGGCTCATACGCCCTTCGGGAAACAGGACGCCGAAACCATCGAGAGCCTGATCGTGCGCGTCACCACGGATGCGCTGGTCGATGCCGGGATCACGGCGGATCAGGTCGATGAAATCGTGCTCGGACATTACAATGCCGGCTTCAGCGCGCAGGATTTCACTGCGTCTCTGGTGCTGCAGGCCGATCCGGCGCTGCGCTTCAAGCCCGCGACGCGGGTCGAGAACGCCTGCGGCACCGGCTCCGCCGCCGTGCATCAGGGCGCGCGCGCGATCCGGGCGGGAGACGCCAAGATCGTGCTCGTCGTCGGCGTCGAGCAGATGACGAAGACGCCTTCGGCGGAAATCGGCAAATTCCTGTTGAAAGCGTCCTATCTCGCGGAGGATGGCGAGAACCCCAACGGTTTCGCCGGCGTCTTCGGCCAGATCGCGGCCTCCTATTTCCAGCGCCACGGCGATCAATCCGACGCCTTGGCGATGATCGCCGCCAAGAACCACAAGAACGGCGTCGACAACCCCTATGCGCAGATGCGCAAGGATCTCGGCTTCAGCTTCTGCCGCGAGGAGAGCGAGAAGAACCCCTATGTCGCCGGGCCGCTGAAGCGCACCGATTGCTCGCTGGTCTCGGACGGGGCGGCGGCGCTGGTGCTGGCGGATGAAGAAACCGCGATGACCATGCGCCGCGCCGTCGGCTTCCGCGGCATGGCGCATGTGCAGGAATTTCTGCCGATGTCGAAGCGCGACATCCTGAAGTTCGAGGGCTGCGCGCTCGCCTGGAAACAGGCGCTGGCCAAGGCGGGGGTGACGCTCGACGATCTCTCCTTCGTCGAGACGCATGACTGCTTCACCATCGCCGAGCTCCTGGAATACGAGGCGATGGGGCTGACGCGCGAAGGCGACGGCGCCCGCGCGATCAAGGAAGGCTGGACGCTCAAGGACGGCAAGCTGCCGGTGAACGTCAGCGGCGGGCTGAAGGCCAAGGGCCATCCGATCGGCGCCACGGGCGTGTCGATGCATGTGCTCAGCGCGATGCAGCTCGTCGGCGAGGCGCCGGAGGGCATGCAGCTGCGCGATGCGCGGCTCGGCGGCATCTTCAACATGGGCGGCGCGGCCGTCGCCAATTACGTCTCGGTGCTCGAGCGGATCCGGTGAAAGCGGCGGGAGCGGCGCGGGACTGGCGCGTCACGTGATCATCTTCTTCGCGCTGCTGCCGGCCTATTTCCTGTCGATCTTCTACCGCTCCTTCCTGAGCGTGATCGCGGGGCCGGTGATGACCGACCTCGCCATCGGCCCGCGCGAGCTCGGCTTCCTCGGCGCGGCCTGGTTCATCGCCTTCGCCTCGGCACAGTTTCCGATCGGCTGGGCGCTGGACCGGCTCGGGCCGCGGCGCACGGTCACCGCCGCGATGGCGATAGGCACTGTCGGGGCGGTGCTCTTCGCCAGCGCCTCGACCGCCTTGTCCGGCATCGTCGCCATGGCGCTGATCGGGATCGGCTGCTCGCCGATCTTCATGTCGGCGCTGTTCCTGTTCGCGCGGACCGCCGCGCCGGCGCGCTTCGCCTTTCTGACCTCGGTGTTCATCGGGCTCGGCTCCCTCGGCAACCTCGTCGGCGCCGCGCCGCTGGCGATCGCGGCTGAGCGCTTCGGATGGCGGCCCTCGATGTTCGCCATGGCCTGCGCCTTCGGCGTCGCGACGCTGATGGCGGGGCTGCTGATCCGCGATCCGCCGCGCGCGGAGAGCGCGTCCGGCAAGGCGGAAGGCCTGTTGCAGGGCCTGGCCAGCATCGGGCGCATCGGCCCGCTCTGGCTGCTCGCGCCGCTGACCCTGACCGGCTACGCGATCCTCGCCACGGCGCGGGGGCTGTGGATCGCGCCCTATATGCAGGCGGTGCACGGCTTGGACACCGTCTGGGCCGGCCATGCCGCCACGGCCATGGCGCTGACCATGGTCGCGGGCGCCTTCATCTATGGCGGGCTCGAGAAGCGGGTGGGGCGGGTGAAGCCGCTGGTGCTGTGGGGCACGGTGGCGACCGCCATCCTGTTCGCGCTGCTCGGCCTGGCCGGTGGCGAATCCTGGCTGGTGGCCGTGCTGGTCTTCGCCGCGATCGGTGCCGCCGGTTTCACCTATGCGATCCTGATGGCGCATGCGCGGGTGTTCTTCCCGGCCCATCTGCTCGGGCGGGGGATGACGGCGGTGAACTTCCTGTTCATCGCCGGCGCGGCGCTGGTGCAGTCGGGCTCCGGCTGGTTCATCGGCGCGCAGCGGGCGGCGGGCGTGGATGCGGCGACGACCTTCGCCAATCTGCACTATGCCTTCGTCGTGCTGCTCCTCGGATCGGTGGCGATCTACGCCTTCACGCCGGAGCGGGCGACAGGCTGATCGCTTGCGGCTGGCCGGGCGAGGCATTACCTTGCGGGACGAACTCGCCGGGGTGCCACCTCATGTCCGCGACGGTCACAGATGCAGGGCAGGTCACGCTGCCGCAGGACGTGCTGGAGACGCTGAAGCTCAAGCCCGGCAGCCGGGTCGATTTCCGGATCGAGAGCGACGGCCGGGTGGTGCTGCTGAAGGCGGGCGCCACCGAACCGGTGCGGCCGCTGGAGAAATGGCGCGGCATCGCGGGGCCGGGGATGAGTACCGACGAGATCATGGAGATGACGCGCGGGGAAGGCTGACCGCCAATGCCCCTCGTCGACTCCAACATCTTCCTCGACCTGATCACCGACGATCCGGATTGGGCGCGCTGGTCAGAGCGGCAACTGGCTGTCGGCTTGCAGCGGGGCGATCTCGTCATAAACGACGTCATCTATGCCGAGCTTTCGGTGCGCTTCGATACTCCTGCTCGACTCGACGAGATGCTCGCCGATTTTCGCGTCGCTCACAGCGCCATGCCGCGCCAGGCGCTGTTCCAGGCCGGCAAGAGCTATCGCCGCTATCGCGCGATCGGCGGCACCAAGACCGGGGTGCTGCCGGATTTCTTCATCGGGGCGCATGCGATGGTCGCCGGCCTGCCCTTGCTGACGCGCGATGCGCGGCGCTACCGAACCTATTTTCCGGAGGTGGCGCTGATCACGCCGTGAGCGAGAGGCTTCGCCCGGGCCTCACGCCTCGCCGGGCGCCTTGGCCACGATGGCCAGGGCATGCACACGGTCCGCCAGCTCCTGCACCAGCGCGGCATTGACGAGCCGGTGTCGGTCCAGGCGGCTTTTGCCGGCAAAGGCTTCCGAAACGACGATGACGCGGAAATGGGTCTCGCCGCCCTCGCGCCAGCCGCCATGCCCCTGGTGCTGGTGGGATTCGTCGATCACCTCAAGCCGGCTCGGCGCGAGCGCCTGCCGGAGGTTCTTCGTGATCCGTTCAGCCATTGCGGTCATGATCGCGACAAGGTCCTGAGGTCATTGCTTCCGATGCTTCGGCGCCGCGAACGCGGCTGCCGCGCCGCACTTGCCGGTTCGTCTCCCGAGTCTCATAACCAGTCCACGATGAACTTCAACTCACGCCTGTTCGACCGAATCAGAATTGGCCCCGCCGAGGCGGAGCCGGTGGCGGAAGCGCCCGCGACGCCGTGCGACCATCCCGGCTGCAAGCGGCCGGGCGAGTTCCGCGCGCCGAAGGGCCGTGGCCGCGAAGGCCAGTTCTTCCTGTTCTGCATGGAGCATGTGAAGGCCTATAACGCGACCTATAACTACTTCGCGGGCATGACCGACGAGGCGCTGCAAGCCTATGCCAAGGACGATGCGATCGGCCATCGGCCGACCTGGAAGCTCGGCGTGAACTCGAAGGCTGCGCGGATGTCGCAGCGCGGCCGCGTCGCCGGCGGCAAGGAAGCGCCGGATGTCCAGGACGCCTTCAACATCTTCGGAGCCAGGCGGACCCAGCAGGCGGCGCAGCCGGAGCCGCGGGTCGGTATCGTCGCGCGCAAGGCGCTGGAGGCTCTCGGCCTCGACGAGACGGCCGATGCGCCCGCGATCAAGGCGCGGTACAAGGAGCTGGTGAAGCGCTTCCACCCGGACGCCAATGGCGGCGATCGCTCGCGGGAGGGCACGCTGCAGGAGATCCTGAAGGCCTATCAGCAGCTGAAGAGCGTCGGCATGGCCTGAGGCGGCGCCCGGCCCGCCGCTCAGCCACGATCCTTCGCCGCCAGCCCCGCCACATCGGCGATGATGCCGTCCAGCGCGAAATCCTTCGGCGTATAGACGGCGGCCACGCCCATATTGCGCAGCGCGTTCTCGTCGTCGGGCGGGATGATGCCGCCGACCACCACGGGCACGCTCATCCCCGCCAGACGCAGCCGTGCCGTGACGTCGCGCACCAGCGGCAGATGCGAGCCCGACAGGATCGACAGGCCGATGATGTCCGCCTGCGTCTCCTGCGCCTGGGCGACGATCTCGTCCGGGGTCTGGCGGATGCCGCCATAGCTCACCGCCATGCCGGCATCGCGCGCCCGTACCGCGATCTGCTCGGCACCGTTGGAATGGCCGTCGAGCCCCGGCTTGCCGACCAGGAAGCGCGGCGGCCGGCCGAGTTTTTGGGTGGCGCGGGCCACGGCGGCCTTCACCGTGGCCAATCCCTCGTCGTCGCCGAGCTTGCTCGTGTCGACGCCGGTCGGGGCGCGATACTCGCCGAAGATCTCGCGCAGGGTCTGCGCCCATTCGCCGGTGGTGACGCCGGCCTTGGCGCAGGCGATCGAGGCCGGCATGACGTTGCGCGCCTCCTTGGCCGCGGCGGCGAGCTCCGCCAGCGCCGCCTCGGCCGCGCCGCCGTCGCGCTGCGCCCGCCAGGCCTTCAGCCGGGCGATCGCCTCGATCTCCACCGAATCCGGCACGGTGACGACATTGCCTTCGCCGGCCGAGAGCGGGGAGGGCTCGCTGCTGGTGAATTTATTGACGCCGATGACGATCTGCTCGCCGCGCTCGATCGCCTCGATGCGGCGCGCCCCGTTCTCGACCAAAGCCTGTTTCATATAGCCGGTTTCGATCGCCGCCAGCGCGCCGCCCATCGCATCGATCCTGGCGAGTTCGGCCAGAGCGGCTTCCTTGAGCTGCGCGACCTTGGCGTCGATCACCGTCGAACCGTCGAAGATGTCGTCGAATTCGAGCAGATCGGTCTCATAGGCCAGCACCTGCTGCATGCGCAGCGACCATTGCTGGTCGAAGGGGCGGGGCAGGCCGAGCGCCTCGTTCCAGGCCGGCAATTGCACGGCGCGGGCCCTCGCCTTCTTCGACAGGGTCACCGCCAGCATCTCGATCAGGATGCGGTAGACGTTGTTCTCGGGCTGCGGCTCGGTCAGCCCGAGCGAATTCACCTGCACCCCGTAGCGGAAGCGCCGCATCTGCTCGTCGGCCACGCCGTAGCGCCCGAGCGTGATCTCGTCCCAGAGATCGACGAAAGCCCGCATCTTGCAGAGCTCGGTGATGAAGCGCATGCCGGCATTGACGAAGAAGGAGATGCGGCCGACGAGAGCGGGAAATTCCGCCTCCGAGACTTCCGGCCGGGCCCTGATCGAATCCAGCAGAGCGATGGCGGTGGCCAGCGCGAAGGAGAGCTCCTGGACCGGCGAGGCGCCCGCCTCCTGCAAATGGTAGGAGCAGACATTGGTCGGGTTCCATTTCGGCAGCTCGCGCGCCGTGAACACCACGATGTCGGTGGTCAACGCCATCGAGGGCCGCGGCGGAAAGACATAGGTCCCGCGCGAGAGATATTCCTTGACCAGATCGTTCTGGGTGGTGCCCTGCAGCGCCTGCCGGTCGGCGCCCTGCTCGTCGGCCACCGCGATATAGAGCGACAGGAGCCAGGCCGCGGTCGCGTTGATGGTCATCGAGGTGTTCATCTGCGCCAGCGGGATCTGTTCGAACAGCGTCCGCATATCGCCGAGATGGCTGACCGGCACGCCGACCTTGCCGACCTCGCCGCGTGCCAGCACATGGTCGGGGTCATAGCCGGTCTGGGTCGGCAGATCGAAGGCGACGGAGAGCCCGGTCTGGCCCTTGGCGAGATTGTTGCGGTAGAGCCGGTTGGATTCGGCCGCGTCGGAATGCCCGGCATAGGTCCTGAAGATCCAGGGCTTGTCGCGCCGCCCTGGCGTATCGCGCCGCGTCTCCTGGTCGCCGGCGGGGCCGATCGCGTTCATGCCGTGTCACCCTTTCGTTGCCGCGCACAAATGTTGCACTGCGGCGAGGATAAGGCCAGAGGCTTCGAAACGGGCATCCGACGATAGGATGAGGCGCGATTGCTGGCCCGCCGCCTCAGTTGCGCGCCTCCGGGAGAGCGGGCAGGGCCATGAACTCGACGCCTTCCTCCTCGAGCCGGCGGGCTTCCTCGCGCGTCGCCTCGCCATAGATCGGCCGGCTGTCGCTCTCGCCATGATGGATCTTCAGCGCCTCTTCGGCGAAGCCCTTGCCGACATTCTCCGCCTTTTCCACGATCTGGGCGTGGATCGCGGTCAGCAGCCGGCGCACGGCCAGCTCCTTTTCCCCCATCAGCACCAGCGGCCCGCTCGTATCCGTCGCGGCCGCCGCGAGAGCGGGCGCGGCCTGAACCGCTCCGGCCGCAGACGAGGCCGCAGGCGCCTCGCTTGTCTCCGCCCTGGCCTCGATCACCAGCGGGCCACGATCCGTGCGCGCCACATTCGGCGCCATGATCCCGCGCTCGACCCGGACGCTGCCGCAGGCCGGGCAGGAGACGAAGCCGCGCTTCGCCTGCTCCTCGAAGCCGGCGGAGCTCGAGAACCAGCTTTCGAATTCATGGCCGGCCTCGCAGATCAGGGCGTAGCGGATCATGCTCCCGCCCGCCCCTTCGCGGCCTCGCCCCGAGAGCCGTCTGCGATCGGCGTCACGCGGCCAGCAGCCCGTCGAGTTCGCCGCGCGCGTCAAGCGCGTGGATATCGTCGGAGCCGCCGACATGCCTGTCGCCGATGAAGATCTGCGGCACCGAGGTGCGCCCCCCGGCGCGGGCGGTCATCGCCTGCCGCAGCTCCGGCTTGCCGTCGACGTCGATCTCCTCATAGGCGACTCCCTTGCGATCGAGCAGGGATTTGGCGGCCCGGCAATAGGGGCACCATTGCGTGGTGTAGATGGTGACGGACATGGCTACTCCCGTGATGTCGGTCTGTTTCCTGTCATATAGGATGCGTTCACCCGTCCGTCACGACCCGGGCGAAGGTCAGGCAGTCGACGCGGGTCGCACCGGCCCGGAGCAGGGCGCGGGCGGCCGCGTTCACCGTGGCCCCCGTCGTCAGCACATCGTCGACGAGCAGCACCGCCCTGCCTTCGACGAGCGGGCGGCGGCTGCGGGGCACGATGAAGGCGCCTTGCAGATTCTCCGCGCGCTGGGTCCTGGTCAGGCCGACCTGCTGGCGTGTCCGCTTGCGCCGCTCGAGCGCGAAGGGCGAGCAGGGGAGCCTCGAGAGCCTCGCCACGACATCGGCCAGGGCCGCCGCCTGGTTGAAGCGCCGCCGCCAGAGCCGCGTCCGGTGCAGGGGTATGGGCACGATCAGATCGGCCTGCGCCAGCAGCTCCGCCCCCGCCGGCACCATCATCCGGCCGAGCGTCAGCGCCAGATCCAGCCGGTCTCCGTATTTCAGCCGGTGGACCAGGTCGCGCGCCGTGCCCTCGAAGCGGCAGACGGCGCGGGCGCGCTGGAAGACCGGCGGATCGGCCATGGCGGCCGGCGACAGGAGCCCGGCCCCGAGATCGACCGGGAAGGGCGTCCCGAGCCGCTCGCAGAGCGGGCGCTCGATGAAGGCGATGCCGCTCCAGCAGCGCGGGCAGAGCGCCTGGGCCTGGCCAGTCGCCGCATGGCAGGCGATGCAGCTCGGCGGGTAGACCACCCCGATGGCGGCGTCGCGCGTTGCGCCGAGCGCGCGCCGGCCCTGCCGCAACAGCGTGAGCCAGGGTTTTTCCACCCCCAGCCCCGCGAGGATCGATGGTTTCATGCCAGCTCCACCCGCTCCGGCGGAAGGATCTCGCCGGGGCGGGCGCCCATGCGCCCACAGCCCCTGCCATTCCCCGAAACCGCGCCTATCTTCGGCGGGACGCCCTGCCCGCGTCCAGCGGAAGTTTCCGTTGGGGCAGCTGGGCACCCCGCCTGTTTCGGCGCCCAGCGGCGCCCCATGAGGATCCAGCCATGAGCGATGCCACCGCAGCCAAGCCCAGCCTGTTCGCGCCGTTCCGGCTCGGCGACATCGAGATGCGCAACCGCATCGTGATGGCGCCGCTGACGCGCAACCGCGCCAGCCGCGGCTCGGATGCGCCCAATGCGCTGAACGTCGAATATTACCGCCAGCGCGCCGGTGCCGGGCTGATCATCACCGAGGGCACCCAGGTCTCGCGGCAGGGCCAGGGCTATGTCTGGACGCCCGGCATGTACAGCCAGGCGCAGCAGGCGGGCTGGAAGGCGGTGACCGACGCTGTGCACGAGGCGGGCGGCAAGATCATCGCCCAGCTCTGGCATGTCGGCCGGGTCAGCCATGTCTCGCTGCAGCCGGCGCAGCAGCCGCCGGTGGCGCCTTCCGCCCTGCAGGCCAAGACCAAGACCTATATCGAGAGCGGCTTCACCGAAGTCTCGACGCCGCGGGAACTGGCGGCGGAGGAGATCCCGGCGATCATCGCGGAATTCGTCGCGGCGGCCGAGATCGCCAAGGCGGCCGGCTTCGACGGCGTCGAGCTGCACGGCGCCCATGGCTATCTCATCGACCAGTTCCTGCGCGACGACAGCAACAAGCGCGGCGACGCCTATGGCGGCTCGATCGAGAACCGCGTCCGCTTCGCCATCGAGGTGGTGGAGGCGGTGGCGGCCGTGTTCGGCAAGGGCCGCGTCGGCATCCGCATCTCGCCGGTCAGCCCGGCCAATGATGCGCGCGACAGCGATCCGCAGGCGCTGTTCGAGCATCTCGTCACCCGCCTCGACGAGACCGGCATCGCCTTCATCCATGTGGTGGAGGGCGCCACTCGTGAGGCGCGGGACTATCTGCCCTTCGACTACGCCGCGCTGCGCCGGCGCTTCAAGGGCGCCTATATCGCCAATAACGGCTTCGACCGCGCGCTGGCGATCGAGACGGTGGCCGAGGACCGGGCCGACGCGGTCGCCTTCGGCCGGCTCTACATCGCCAATCCCGACCTGGCCGAGCGGCTGGAGCGGAACGCCCCGCTCAACACCCCCGATGTCGCGACCTTCTATGGCGGCGACGCCAGGGGCTATACCGACTACCCCGCTCTGGACGAGCGGGCGGCCTGAACCGGCAGGGGCCGGGTGAAGGGGGGCGGCCTGAACCGGCCGGGGGGCCGGGTGAAGGGGGGGCGGCCTGAGGCGGCCGGGGGCCGCGTGAAGGGAGGGCGGCCTGAACCGACAGGGGGCCGAGTGAAGGGTGGCGCGGCCTGAGCCGGCCGGGGGCGGTTGAAGGGGGGCGGCCTGAGCCGGCCGGGGGCCGCGTGAAGGGGGGGCGGGAAACCGCATGCCTTTTTGCGGCATCCGCGCAAAAGGGGTTGCGGAGCGGCGCATGTGCGATTACACAGACGCCCTTGCCGCGCTGCTCCCATCGTCTAGCGGTCAGGACGTCGCCCTCTCACGGCGAAAACTGGGGTTCGATTCCCCATGGGAGCGCCATCGCGCTGCACGCTTTCCCTTTCCCCGCCCGCTTAAATCCCTCAGCCAGCGCCCTCTCGCGCGGCTCCTCGGCCATCGCTGCGGCGTTCAGAGCGGCAGGCGGGCGATCTGGCCGAACAGGGCTCCGATGAGGAAGCCGGCGACGATCGTGAACAGCAGCAGACGCGCCTCGTGCGGCGAGGTCGCACGGGTCCACAGGATCCGGAAGCGCATCGCCTCGCGATGGGCAGCCGGCGATAGCCATTCCTTCACACGCATCATCGGCCTGATCTAGCGATCCCGCCGCGAAATGCCAGAGCTTCGGCCGCAGCGCGCGGGCGACCGGAGCGCAAGGCGGAGGAGGGGTCGCGGTTGAGGGCTTGCCCGCCGCTCGAGCCCGGCGCGGCCCGACGGCCGCTGGCATCCCCTCGCACCGTCTCGGGCGACGCGGCAGCCGCCGGGGTCGGGAACTGCGCTCCGGCTGCTGGGTTCGCGTGACATGAGCCTGGCGCGGCTGCGCGCCACAACATCATCATCATCGAAGCAGGAGACGCCGATGGCCCTGTCAGACACCAAAGCCGGCTCCCACTATCTGACCGGCCTGCGCAATGCGCATGCGGTCGAAATGGAGGCGCTGGAAATCATGAGCCGCCAGGTCGAGCGGCTGACGCATTACCCCGAAATGGAGGCCAGACTGCGCCAGCACATCGACGAGACGAAGGGTCAACAGGAGCGGCTCGCGGCGCTGCTCGAGCGGCACGGCACCGACAGCTCCACCTTCAAGGATGCGGTGCAGGTGGTGATGGGCAATATCGCGGCCATCGGCCATTCCATGGCCGGGGACGAGATCCTGAAGAATTCCTTCGCGAATTACGCCTTCGAGAGCTTCGAGATCGCCGCCTATCAATCGCTGATCGCCATGGCGCGCCATGTCGGCGACCAGAGCGCGATCGGCGCGCTCGAGCAGAATCTGCGCGAGGAAATCGCCATGCAGGAATGGCTGGCGCAGCAGATCGAGCCGACGACGCTCAAATTCCTGTCCCTGGAAGAACAGGGCGTGGACGCCAAGAATTGAGGCGCCCCTTGGTCCCGCCGGCAGCTCCGGCTGCCGGCCTGCCACCTTCCACTAGGACGTCCACCGCCGTCAGAGCGCCCTGATCTGCTCCTCGAATTCCTCGGGGATCGCGCCATGGCGCTCCAACACCTCGAGCGCGCTGACCTCGCCCGTCTCGTCGTCGGCGGAAACGAAGATCACGGCCACGCCCTCGGCGGTGCGGCCGAGACGGGCGCCTTCGCTCAGCGCATGATGCTTGGTCTTCGCTAGGATGCGCTGCCCGGGGACCAGCCGCTTGCGATGCGTCTTGAAGGGCTGGAGGAAATACGTCTCGACATTGGCCATCGCTGCTTGACTCCCGCACCGCGTCTGTTCTGTTTATGTTCTAAACACGAAAGGCGCAAGGCATGGTGGCAGAGCGGCAGGACGATTGCGATCCCGAGACCGAGTTGGCCTGCGAAATCGATGATCTCATTGCGGAATTCGGCAGTGAACGGGCGGTGATCCGTGCCTTGCTGCACGACATGACCGTGCTCCTGGCCGATGCCGACCGCTCCGTCTCCCGGGGCTATCTGCGCGGCCTGTTTTCCTGCGGCGCCCGGCCGGTCGAGTCGGATGACGAGGTCTGAGCCGGCAGGGGGCGTCCGGCCGCGATCGGTCTCAGGAGAGCCGCCGGTCGCTGAGATCGTTGATGCGGGCGCAGATCTCCGCATGGTCGGCGAGCAGGATCTCGAGCGGCGTCTGCGGGCGGAAGGCGCGCGGGTCCTGGGTCGCGTCGCCATCCTCCCGCCAGGCCTCGATCGCCTGGGCCGCCGCCGCCAGCTGCGCCTCGTCGGGGCTCGCGGTCACGGGCTCGCCGTTCTCCAGAGCGAGCCGCCGGGCGATTCTGTGCCGGAGCTCCTGTTCCAGCGCGATCAGCGGTTCCATCGAGTCGGTATAGGCCATGGTTCGTGGCTCCCTGCTCGTCGCGGTTCGTCAGCGCGACGCGCCGCCGCGGCGGGCGCGCATCCGGCCGATGACGGCGCCGATCGCGGCGGCGATCAGGAAGGAGGGAATCCAGCGCGGCGATTCGAACATCATCAGCCCCCAGGCATAGCCCAGGCGGCTTGTTTCGGAGCCCGGGCGTCCGGGCTCCGGCGGGGAGACCTGGAACAGCAGCAGACCCAGTACGGTCAGGAACGCCACGAGCCCACCGAGCAGCGTGCCGCGATTGGAGCCGAGCCAGAAGGTGGCGGCAAAGCCGATGCAGGCCGGCACGACGAGCACGACCAGCGCCAGATAGGACATCGGGCAATTCCCTGTTCGTTTGCGACGGATTCCATGCTGCCCCGCCCGCGAGGCCCGCACAATGGCGCTGTTTCGCGTCCGCGCAAGCGCGAAGGGCCTGCTGGCAGAGACCGCCGCGCGCCGGAGCGCGCGCTGTTGCGGAACGGTCGCAGGGCGCCGCCGACGCGAATTGTTTACCGGCCGTTAACCATTCGAAACTAGACCGAAGACACCGAAAATTTACCAAGATGACCAGCGTGTTAACTCAACCCCGGCCCATCCGCCTCAAGGGACGCAGCTTCCTTGCGCTCGCCTTGACCCCCGAGCTGCCCTTCGAGGAGTGGCTGGTTCGTCTCGACGATCTGGCCTCGCGCTCGGCCGGGTTCTTCATGCGCCGCCCCGCGGTGCTCGACGTGACCGGCCTCGATATCGACCGTGCGCAGCTGCAGGATCTCGTGGCGCGGCTCAGCGCCCGCCAGGTGCGAATCATGGGCATCGAGGGGGCTCGCCCCTCCATGCTCGGCGCCGATCTCCCGCCGGCGCTCAGCGATGGCCGCTCGACCGCCGATATCGAGGCGCCGCCCGCCACCGACCCGGCGCAGCCGGCGGTGCGCGAGGCCGATCCCGCCCCGGTCACCCCCGTCGCGAAGGGCCCGACCTCGCTGGTCGTGACGCAACCGGTCCGCTCGGGCCAGTCGCTGGTCTTCATCGAGGGCGACGTCACCATCCTCGGCTCGGTCGCCTCGGGCGCGGAGGTCATCGCCGGCGGCTCGATCCATGTCTATGGCGCGCTGCGGGGCCGGGCGATGGCGGGCACGATGGGCAATGCCAGCGCACGCATCTTCTGCCGCAAGCTCGAAGCCGAGCTGGTGGCGATCGATGGCTACTACAAGACCGCCGAGGATCTGGAGCCCGGGCTGCGCGGCAAGGCCGTGCAGTTCTGGCTGGACGGCGACAGTTTCAAATACGGGTCACTCGCCTAGCCGACGGCGCGTCCACATCAACAGGAGAGGTCTATGGGTAAGGTCGTCGTGGTGACATCGGGCAAGGGTGGCGTCGGCAAGACGACGTCGACCGCGGCATTGGGGGCGGCTCTCGCCCAGAATGGCGAGAAGGTCGTCGTGGTCGATTTCGACGTCGGGCTGCGCAATCTCGACCTGGTGATGGGCGCCGAGCGGCGCGTCGTCTACGATCTCGTCAACGTCATCCAGGGCGAGGCCAAGCTGACCCAGGCGCTGATCCGCGACAAGCGGCTGGAGACGCTCTATCTGCTGCCGGCCTCGCAGACCCGCGACAAGGACAACCTCACCGCCGAAGGCGTGGAGAAGGTCATCGGCGCGCTGAGGCACGTGTTCGACTGGGTGATCTGCGACAGCCCGGCCGGCATCGAGCGCGGCGCCACGCTGGCGATGCGCCATGCGGATGTGGCGATCGTCGTGACCAATCCGGAGGTCTCCTCCGTCCGCGATTCCGACCGCATCATCGGCCTGCTCGATTCCAAGACGCTGAAGGCCGAAAACGGCGAGCGGATGGAGAAGCACCTGCTGCTGACCCGCTATGATTCGCTGCGGGCCGAGCGCGGCGACATGCTGAAGGTCGACGACGTGCTCGAGATCCTGTCGATCCCGCTGCTCGGTATCATCCCCGAGAGCATGGACGTGCTGCGCGCCTCCAATGTCGGCTCGCCGGTGACGCTGGCCGATGAGCGCAGCGCCCCGGCGCTCGCCTATTTCGAGGCGACACGCAGGCTCAGGGGCGAGGATCTGCCGGTCTCGATCCCCGGCGAAAGGCGCGGCTTCTTCGGCAAGTTCTTCGGAAGGAAGGCGGCATGAACCTGTTCCGCTTGTTCTCCCGCGCGCAATCGGCTCCCGCCGCGCGCGAACGCCTCCAGGTTCTGCTCGCCCATGAGCGCGCGGCCTCCGGGGATAGCGATCTCATCACCAAGCTGCGGGACGAGATCCTGCGGGCGATCTCGAAGCACATGCAGATCGCCGACGACAAGGTCAGCGTCCGCATGGAGCGCGGCGCCAATGTCTCGACCCTGGCGGTGGATATCGAGATCCCCTTCGATGCGGGGCGCAAGGCCGCCTGACGCAGACGGGCCGGCGCGCGCCGGCCCGCTTGACCTCCATCAATGGCGACGCCGCACCGCGGGTCCACTGTCCTGCCGCTGGGATCAAGCAGCGGGAAGGGCAATGGCCATGCGCGTCGAAACCATCATGAGTTCACCGGTGATCAGCGTCTCGCCGGCGACGACAGTCGCCGAGGCGGCGCGGCTGATGCTGGCCCATCGCATCAGCGGGCTGCCCGTCCTCGCCGCCGATGGCAGCCTGCTGGGCGTGATCAGCGAGGGCGATCTGATGCGGCGCAGCGAGCTCGGCACGACGCCCCGCCGCTCCTGGTGGCTCGAATTGCTGGTCAGCCCGGGCCGGCTCGCCGATGATTACGTGCGCGGAAATGGCCGCAAGGTCGAGGAGCTGATGTCGCGCGACATCGCCTGCATCGGCCGCCATGACAGCCTGCAGGACGCGGTCGAGCTGATGAGCCGGCGCCGGGTCAAGCGGCTGCCCGTGGTCGAGGATGGGCGGCTGATCGGGATCCTGTCGCGCTCCGACCTGCTGCGCGGCCTCGCCGGCGATCTGCCGGCCGAGCCCGGGCCCGGCGAGGACGAGCGCATCAGGCGCGCGATCCAGGCGGAGCTGGATGCGCAGCCCTGGGCGGCGAGCGGGCTGATCCGCGTCAACGTCCATAAGGGCCACGTCGAACTGTCCGGCTCGATCTTCGACGAGCGAATCCGCGCCGCGGCGCATGTGGTCGCGGAAAACGTGCCGGGCGTGACCGGGATCGACGACCAGATGGTCTGGATCGATCCGACCTCGGGCATCATGCTGGCGCCGCCGGCGCCGGGCGCGGCCCTGGCCGGCTGAGGCTCAGAGCCGTCCTTCCTCGAAGGCGTTGCAGCTCTCGCCGAATTGCGAGAGCCCCTCCTCGAGATAATCGGCGAGCAGCGGGATACCGAGCAGATAGGCGCCGGTGCGGCCATTGCGGGCGCGCTGGGCCTCGCCGCGCAGCTCGTCGAAGCTCTCGACCTCGCCATCGCCGCGCCCCAGCCAGGCCAGCGCCACCAGATCGACCTGCTCCTCCTCGTTCAGCGCCGCGATGAAGGCGATGAGTTCGCGCCGGACCGGGTCGTCCTCATGATCCTCCAGCACCGAGATCATCCCGTCATCGCTGGCGTTGGAGGCCGCGTCCGGCTCCGTCACCGCATCCTTCACATCATATTGCCGCGCCTTCACGACGACGAAACAGACCTTGTCGGTGGCGATGGCGAGGGTCGGGATATCGGCCATGAGGGTCTCCTGCTGCGTGGCGCGCCGGGCTGGGCGAGGGCTACCGCCCGCCACAGCCGTCACGTCCACCAACGGCAGGCCGCGCCGCCGGTTCCACGCCGCGCGCCGCCGCTTCGCCCGTCCGTGTCCAAATGAGGCTGCCGCGCCGGGCTCAGATATCGGCGAGGCAGAGCTCCGACACCGCCCGGCGGAAGCGCCGGTGCAGGCGATCCCCGGTCCTGACGCGCAGCCAGGTCATGTAGAGCGGCGAGGGCGGGATGATGAAGGGGCAGGGCAGGATGCGCAGCTTGAACTGGCGTGCGTAATGGGTGACGTCCTGGGCGAAGCCGGAGGCGATCATATCGCTCTGGCTGACCATCAGCGCCGCATGGGCGTGGCTGTGGACGCGCGCCGCGATCGTCCGTTCCAGCCCGGCCGCGGCGAGGCTCTCGCGCAGCGGCGAGCGGGTGCTCTTGTTGCCGACATCCATGATGACATGCGGGGCAGAGAGGTAGAGGGGCAGGTCGAGCTCGCGATCCGCCAGCGGATTGCCCTCCCTGACGAAGCAGACGATCTTGCGCTCCACCACCAGCTCCGAGATCAGGTCGTCGTCCTGGACCGCCTTGCTGTCGAAGACCATGTCGAGCTGCCGCAGCCGCAGCATGCGCTTCCAGTCGAGATCGCCGACCAGCGAGGAGGTCAAGGTAGCGTCGGCCGAGAGCTGCCGCACCGCCTGCATCAGCGCGGAGGCCAGAGCCGGCCCCTCATCGAGCGGATCGGTGACGCCGCATCGCAGCTGCAGGGCGACCGGCGCATCGCCGGCGCGATCCCGCGTGACGACCTCGTCCCGGATCAGGTTCAGCGCGAGGCTGATCGGCGTGCTCAGCTGGATCGCCCTGGCGGTGGGCTCGACGCCCTGCTTCACCCTGATGAAGAGCGGATCGTCGAAATGCGCCCGGAGCTTGGTCAGGGCATGGCTGACGGCCGATTGCGACATGCCGAGGATCACGGCGGCGCGCGAAAGGCTCTGCTGCTCCGTCAGGACCTGGAAGATCGGGAGCAGGTTGAGGTTGAGATGGCGCAGGTTGTTGTGGGCGCCCTTGCAGCCATGCGGTTCGGCAGCGAAAGGCTCCTTCGCCGGCCGTCTGGCGACACGCCGCGTGCCGCTCCGGGCTGTCCTGCGTGTCTTGTCTCGGATCTGTCCTAGAGGCATGGGATCGACCGATAATAAGTCAGGTGGTTAGTTGCCGATTTCGATATCTTGATTGCTCATATCACAATTCAATCGGGAATTTTTTGAAATCGGTCAACTGTTCCGTGCCAAATCTCCTTTTGGTTAGCCAGCACTGTGAATCGGCTCTTGACGAAGACGAATACCGTCGGCTGCCGTGCTACGGGGTCGCCGATCCGGAATGCCGCTTATCGGGCCGGGCCCGGGTCGCGAAAACCCGGGCCCGGCGCGGGATCAGCCGAGATTGGCGCGCTTGACGAAGACGCCGCCCTTCATGATCGCGGGCATGTGCTTGCCCTGGCGCGTCAGCAGCGACAGGTCCTTCAGCGGGTCGCCATCGACCACGATCAGATCGGCATGGGCGCCGGGGGCGATCGTGCCGATCTTGCCTTCCAGCTTCAGCAGCTTGGCAGCGACATGGGTTGCCGAGGCGATGACCTCATGGGCGGGCAGGGCGCGCCCGCGGATGACGAACTCCTCGGATTGGTGGCGATGCATTTCGCCGAGCAGATCGCTGCCATAGGCCATTTCGAGCCCGGCCTTCTGCATGATCGCCAGCGATTCCATGCCGGCGGCGCGGACGAACTCGACCTTCGCCACGGAATCGGGCGGGAAGCCGAGCTTGCCGCCTTCGCTGGCGAGCTTGTCATAGGTCACCAGCGTCGGCACCGCGACGGCACCGCGTCTCGCGGCGAGTTCGGCCGTCTCGGGCTGGATCAGGTTGCAATGCTCCAGCGAATGCACCCCGGCCTCGACACAGCGGCGGATCGCGGCGTCGGTGTAGACATGGGCGGAGACATAGGTGCCGGCCATGCGGGCTTCCTCGACGATGGCTTCGAGTTCGCTGACGGAATAGCCGAGGAAATGGATCGGGTCGGTGGGCGAGGCGCAGCCGCCATTCGCCATGATCTTGATGAAGTCGGCGCCGCCCTTCAGCTCCTCGCGGGCCGCGCGCCGGACCTGGTCGACGCCGTCGCAGATCCGGCCGAGCGCGCCGAGGCGGTGGCGGGTCAGCACCGCTTCGCGATCGTCATAGCGGCCGCGGAAATCGGCGTGGCCGCCGGTCTGGCTCAGCGCCTTGCCGGAGATGACGAGGCGCGGCGTCGGGAAATGACCCTCCTCGACCGCCTGTTTCAGCCCGAAATCGGCACCGCCGACATCGCGCACGGTGGTGAAGCCGCGCATCAGCATCTCGCGCATGATGCCGAAGGAGCGGGCGGTGACGAGGGAATCGGGGAGGGCTGCGTTCCGGCCGAGATCGGCGAGGCCGGCGACGACATGAACATGCGCGTCGATCAGCCCGGGCATCAGCGTCTTGCCCTTGAGATCGATGCTGCGGGCCTTGGCGGAGGCGACGGATGTGCCGACGTCGCGGATGACGTCGCCCTCGACCAGGACGTTGACGGGAGCGCCCGCCTCCGGCGCCGAGCCGTCGACGATGCGTGCATTGGTGAAGAGGATGGAGGCCACGTGCGTTTCCTTCGATGCTTTTGACGTCAGACGGCTTTGGCCGCGGCGCGGGCGGCGAGGAAGCCCGGGACCAGCAGCGGCGCCAGCCGCTCGACCGGCGCGACATGCTCTTCGCGATAGTGATGCTCGGGTGCGAGCAGGTTGATCGTGCCGATGACCTTGCCGTCATAGAGGCAGGGCACGTTGATCACCGAGCCGAGCCCCATGCTCTCGATGAGCTCATGGTCGAAGAACGCCCAGCGGATCGCCGCCTTGTCCTTGCCGAGGAAGGACTGCCTGCCCTCCATCACATGCTTGCCCCAGGGCGTGGGGCCCATCGGCTTGCGGCCGGAGACGGGGTATTCGATCGGCCGGTTGGAATAGATGCGCGCCACCTCCTGGCCGTCGACATAGAGCAGCGTGAAGAGCTGGTGTCCGACGAGGCGCTGCGTGATCTCGCCGAAGGCCTCGAACACGGTATCGGGCTGGCCCGGCTCCTTCAGCAGGGCGGAGAGGGTGGCGAGGTCGTCGGTCATCGGCTGGGCTTTCGGTTGAGAGGCTCGTGACAAAGACTGTCGCGTCAGGGCGCGGAAGGCGCGGGCGCCTTCGGGATGCGTTCGGGCATGATGCCCTGGGGTCTGAGATGCAGGACCAGGATCAGCGCCACGCCGATCATCATCTCGCGCAGGGCGGCGATCTGGACCGGCTGCAGGCCGGGCACCCATTCCGTCGCGAAACGTGTGGCTTCGAGGAAGATCACCACGAGATAGGCGCCGAAGACCGCGCCGCTGGGGCGGCCGACGCCGCCGGCCGTGACGGCGAGGAAGATGTAGATCGTGATCAGCGGTTGGAAATGGTCGGGCGAGATATAGGACTGGAAATGCGCGTAGAGCGCGCCCGACAGGGCGGCGATGGCGGCCGAGACGGCGAAGGCCTGCAGCTTGAAGCGCAGCACCGGCTTGCCGGCGAAGGCGGCCAGCTGCTGGTCCTCGCGGATCGCCTTCATGGCGCGGCCATAAGCCGAGAGATCGAGCCGGCGCAGCAGGAACCAGACCAGCAGCACGATCAGCGTGACGAGGCCGAGATAGAACAGGCTGAAGCCCTGCAGCCCGAGCTCCGCCTTGAGCGGCGCCTTGATGCCCGGCAGCCCGTCGGAGCCATTGGTCAGCCAGCGCTCGTTCAGCGCGACGAGGCGGATCACCTCGGCGAAGCCGAGCGTGACGATGGCGAGGTAATCGTCGCGCAGCCGCAATGTCGCGAAGGTGACGATCAGCCCGACGACGGCGCCGACGACCAGCGCCGCGCCCCAGCCGATCACCACCGGCGCGCCCGCCCCGGTGGCGATGGCGGAGGCATAGGCCCCCACCGCGAAGAAGCCGGCCAGACCCAGATTGACGAGGCCGACGCCGCCCCAGATCAAATTGAGGCTCAAAGCGAGCAGCGCATAGATGCCGCAGAGCGTCAGGGTGAAGATCAGATAGGACAGCATCAGGCCGCTCTTTCGCCGAGAATGCCGCGCGGGCGGAAGGTGAGCATGATCAGGATGGCGACGAAGCCGACCGCGCTGCGATAGGTCGCGGGGACCAGGATCAGCGCGAGCTCCTCGGCGATGCCGAGCGCCAGCGCGCCGACCACAGCGCCGGGAATCGAGCCGAGCCCGCCGAGCACCGCGGCGGCGAAGACCGAGAGCAGCACGCGATAGCCGGTGAGCGGGTCGATCGAGGTGTCGAGGCCGATCAGCACGCCGCCGACACCGGTCAGCCCCGCGCCGAGAAACACCGTGACGATGGCGATGCGGGCGGGATCGATGCCCTTCAGCCGGGCGAGGTCGGGATTGTCGGCGACGGCCCGCATCGCCTTGCCGAAGCGGGTGTAGCGCAGGAACAGGAACATCGCGGCCATGATCGCGACGGCCAAAGCGAGGCTCTGCAGCTGTTGCGGGCCGATGCGCAGCTCGCCGAAGCGGATATCGCGCAGCAGCGGCAGGTCGTAGCCCTTCATGTCGTTGCCGAAGATGAAGCGCACGATGTTCTCGAGGACGAGGTTGAGCGCGATCGAGGCGATGGCGACGATCAGGGCGCCGTTGCCGCGCAGGCGCTTCAGCGCCGTCTCCTCCGCGCCGACGCCGATGCAGCCCGTCACCAGGAAGGCGATGGCGATGGCGGGCACGACCGGCAGGCCCAGGATGGCGTTGGCCCACCACGCGGCGAAGGCGCCGATCGTGGCATAGGAGGCGATGGCGAAGTTCGGGTAGCGCAGCACCGCGAAGATGGCGGAGAAGCCGATGGCCGGGACGGCGATGAGCGTCCCGGTCATCAGGCCGTTGATGAGCGCCTGGAGCAGGAGGGTCATGGGCGATCCTGAGCCCGCAGGCCGGTGGCGTGTCCTTCGGCCACGGCTGCCGGGACGGAAGCTGCGGCGGCGGCAGGGGCCGTGCAGCGGCCGGCGGCGGCGAGGCGGGGGAAGGACACGGGGCTTGCCTCAGGCGATCTTGACGAGGGCGATCTTGCCGCCCTGGACCTGTTCGTAGCGGAACTTCGAATCGCTGATGTCGCCGATCTCGGTGAAGTCGCAGGGGCCGCTGGCGCCGTCGTAATTCACCGCCTGCTTGGCGGCGATCGCCTTCAGCCCATCGATGGCGTTGTCGATCCGGGCGCCGCCCTCGGCCTGCGAGACCTTGCGGATATTGTCCTTGATCGCGGTGCCCGAGGCGTCGCCGGCGATGGCGATGGCCATCAGCACCAGGTTGATGTGGTCGTAGATCTGCGTGGTGTAGGGATCGGGCGAGGTCACGCCGATCAGCTTGACCAGCGTCTCATAGGCTTTCGAACCCTCGGCCGGCGAGGGCGAGATCATATAGGTCTTCTCCACAACCTCGGCCGGCACGCTCTCGACCAGCTTCTGGTTGACGGAGTAGCCGAAGGCGATCTTGGTGCCCTTGAAATCGGCGCGGTAGAGGTCCTTCAGCATCACCGAGGTGTCGGGGGTATAGCCGCCGAACACCACCGCATCCGGCTTGAAGCGCAGCACCTCGTCGATCTCGGTGCGATAGGCCGGCTTCTTGTCGTCATAGATCAGCGAGGCCGTGTCGCCGCCGGCCGCCTTCACCGCCGCGGTGATGTTGTCGAACTGGCTCTTGGCGAAGGGGGTCTGGGGCGAGACGAAGAAGACGCGCTTGGCGCCCTGGGCGATGGCGAATTCGCCGAATTTCTTGCCCTGCAGCGTCGTCGTCGGCTGGGTGCGGACGAGGTAGCCCTGATGGGGCAGGGCGGTGATCGAATCGGCGCCGGAGACGGTGGCGAGGAAGGTCTTGGATTCCCAGCAGAGCGGCGCGACGGCGGTGGTGACCGAGGAGGCCCAGGTGCCGAGGATCGCCGAGACCTTGTCGACGTCGATCAGCTTGCGGGCGGCGCGGACGCCGGCCTCGGGGCTGGTCTGGTCGTCTTCCGAGATCAGCTCGACCTTGCGGCCGAGCACTCCGCCAGCGGCGTTGACCTGGTCGATCACCGCCTTCACGGCCTTGACCATCACCGGACCATAGGGGCCGCCGGCGCCGGTGAGCGGCGTCAGCGTGCCGATCCGGATCGGCGCGCCCTGGGCGAGCGCCAGGCGCGGGAAGGCGGCGGAGCCGGCGAGCGCGGCCGCGCCGGCGAGCAGGGAGCGGCGGGTGGCGGAATGGTCGGTCATGGTTCTGTCCCTCTTGTCGTTGGTTTCAAGTCTTGCGGCTGGGCAGGAGTGTCGGGCGGTGGGCGCGGCATCAGCCGCCGAGGAAGAGCCGGCGGATTTCTGGATCGGTGGCGAGGGCGGGGCCTGGGCCTTCGCGGCTGTTGCGGCCGGAGACGAGGACATAGCCGCGCGTCGAGATTTCGAGCGCCTCCAGCGCGTGCTGCTCCACCATCAGGATCGGCAACCCGCTCTTGTTGAGCGCGACGATGGCCTCGAACAGCTCTTCAGCCGCTCTGGGAGAGAGGCCTGCCGTGGGCTCGTCCAGCAGCAGCAGGGCGGGCGCGTTCATCAGCCCCATCGCCATGGCGAGGATCTGGCGCTGGCCGCCGGAGAGCGTGCGGGCGAGGGCGCCGCGCTTCTGCGCCAGCATGGGGTAGCGGGCATAGAGCTCGTCGGCCCGGCGCTTGACCTGCGACGGGTCCTGGAAGCCGCTGATCTCGAGATTCTCGCCGACGCTCATCGCGCCGAAGACGTTGCGCTCCTGCGGGACGAAGCCGATGCCGAGGCGGGCGCGGCCGAGCGCGCCCTCGGCCGTGACGTCGGTGCCGCCGATGACGATGCTGCCCCGGCGCGCCTGGACCAGCCCGGCGATGGTCTTCAGCAGCGTCGATTTCCCGGCGCCGTTGGGCCCGATGATCGAGACGATCTCGCCCTGCGCGACGCGCAGCGAGGTGCCCTTCAGGATTTCCTCCGAGGCGCCATAGCCGGCGGTGACGCCGTCGACGGTCAGGAGATCGGCGGGGACAGCGGTCAATGACGCCTCCCGAGATAGGCTTCCTGCACGCGCGGATCGGCCGCCACCTCCTCGAAGGAGCCCCTGGTCAGGGTCTGGCCCTCGGCCAGCACGATGACGGGGTGGCACAGCCGCTTGATCAGCGCCATGTCGTGCTCGATCAGGCAGATCGTCAGCCCATCCGCGTTGAGCCCGGTCAGATGCGCGGCGATCTCGTCGGCGAGGGTGGGGTTCACCCCGGCCATCGGCTCGTCCAGCAGCAGCACCTTGGGGTCGGCCATCAGCGCCCGGCCGATCTCGACGAGCTTCTTCTGCCCGCCGGACAGAGCGGTGACCGGATTGTCCAGCACATGGTCGAGCTTCAGGCGCCTGGCGATGGCATGGGCGCGCTCGGCGAGCTCCGCCTCGCGGCGGCTGGCGGCGCGCGAACCGAACACCCCGGCGAGCAGGCTCTCGCCCGGCTGGCCGGCGCCATAGAGCATCAGATGCTGGAAGACGCTGAGCTTGGGAAAGCCGCGCGCCAGCTGGAAGCTGCGCACCAGCCCGGCCGCCACCAGTTTCTCCGGCGGCAGGCCGGTGGTTTCGCCCGCGCCGAGATGGACCGTGCCGCCCTTCGGCCGGTAGAGCCCGGAGATCGCGTTGAACAGGGTCGATTTGCCGGCGCCATTGGGGCCGATCAGGCCGGTGAAGGAGCCTTCCGGCACCTCGAGATCGACTCCGCGCAGGACATGGACGCCATAGAAATCGAGCTTCAGCCCGGTGATGCGCAGGGAAGCCGTCATCGGGCCGCCGCCGTGCGCAGCCTGGCCGCCGGCTCCATCGGGAATTGCTGGCGCACCTGCTGCTTCCAGAAGGCGAGCATCTCGGCGAAATAGGGCGGGTCGTTGCGCAGGACGGTCTGGGCGATCATGCCGCGCATCAGGCACATCGTGGCGTTCATCACGGTGCGGACATGGTCGGGCTCGGCACCGGTGCGGGCGGCGAGCGCGGTCCAGATCGCATCGAGCCCGGCGTGGAAATCCCGGACGGTGGGGATGAGATCGGCCTTGAAATCGGGGTTGTGCCGGGCTTCCGGCAGATATTCCATCGTGACGTAGAACAGCCTGTCCGACATCATCTGCCAGATATAGTCGACGATCTCGTCGCTGGAGCCGCCCTCGGTCACGAATTCCTCGGCGAAGCGGTGCAGGCCCTGCGTGGACTTGTCGAGCATATGGGCGACGGCGGCGCTGATGATCGCCTCGCGCCCCGCGAAATGATGGGTCAGCGCGCCGCGCGAGACGCCGGCCTTGCGGGCGATCTCGGGGGTGGAGGTGCGGGCGAGGCCGCGGTCATGCAGCAGGTCGATCGTCGCTTCCAACAGCTTGGCGGAGGTCTCCGCGCTGCGTTCCCGTTGGGATCGTCTCTTGCCGGTCGAAATCGAGGTCACGCGCCGCCCGCCCTTGGAAGAAGCTGCTGCAAAGCTGCGGCTGCATATGCAAACAGTCAAGCTTGTTTCTTGTGTTTCGGCGCGGGTTTTTTTCGCCGTTGCGCAAGGATTGGGCGCGGGCCTCGGATGCGGGTCGGGACGGTGCCTTTCAGGAAATCGAAAGTGCCCGCTTCAGGTGACGGGCAGCACCGAGCAGCTCTGGCCGCCATCGACCGGCAGGCAGACGCCGGTGATGAACTGGGCCTCGTCCGAGGCGAGGAAGACGGCCGTGTTGGCGATGTCCCAGGCGGTGCCCATGCGGCCGAGCGGCACGGAATTGGCGCGGGCGGCGACCATCTCCTCGACCGAGCCGTACTGGCCGGAAATCTGCTTGTAGATCAGCGGCGTATCCATCAGGCCCGGCATGATGCAATTGGCCCGGATCCCCTGCCGCGCATATTGCATCGCCAGCCCCACCGTGGCGTGGTTCACGGCGGCCTTGGTGGCGTAATAGGCGAAATAGGGGTAGCCGACCCAGCGGATCGCGGCGAGCGAGGAGATGTTGACGATCGCGCCGCCGCCGCCTTCCAGCATATGCGGGATGACCGCCTTGGAGCAGCGGAAGACCGAGCCGAGATTGAGGTCGATCGCCGCCTGGAAATCCGCTTCGCTCAGCTCCACCGGGCCGCCCATATGGGTCATGCCGACATTGTTGTGCAGGATGTCGATGCGGCCGAACCGCGCGAGCACGGCCGCGACGGCCGCCTCGATCGAGGCCTGGTCTGTGACATCGGCCGCGATGGCGAGCGCGCTGCCGCCTTCCCCGGCGATGATGGCAGCGGTCTCCTCGGCGGCCTCGGCCCGCCGGTCGACGCAGGCGACCTGCGCGCCCTCGCGGGCGAAGGCGACGGCGACCGCCTTGCCATTGCCCCAGCCGGGGCCGGAGGACCCTGCGCCGAAGACGATCGCGGTCTTGCCCTTCAGGCGCTCGGCCATGCTGTCCTGCCGTCGGTTTTCGGGGATCGGCGCCGCGCTCGAACGAGGCGGCGCATGAATGGGCGATCGTCCTGCCGCCGGTCCGGAGGCAGGACGATCCGTCGTCGCCGAGGCATCGGCTGGGATGCCGGCGGCGGGTTTGCCGATCAGCTCAGCGAGCTGCCGACCGCCTTCTCCAGGATGGCCCAGGCCTCGTCGCCATATTTCTTCTTCCACTCGGCGTAGAAGCCGCCCTTGCGCAGCGCCTCACGGAAGGGGGCGGCCTGCGTGTCGTTGAAGACCATGCCCTTGCTCGTGAGATCGGCGCGCAGCCCGGAATTCAGCTTCTCGACATCGGCGCGCTGCAGGACGGCCGCCTCGTTGAGGTTCTTGGCGACGATGGCGCGCAGATCCTCGGGCAGCCGCTCCCAGGCGCGGCGATTGCCGAGGAACCAGAACCCGTCCCACATATGGTTGGTCATGGAGCAGAATTTCTGCACCTCGTAGAGCTTGGCGGTCGAGATGATCGCCAGCGGGTTCTCCTGGCCGTCGACGATCTTGGTCTGCAGCGCGGTGTAGACCTCGGCGAAGTTGATGCTGGCCGGCGCCGACTGGAAGGCGGTGAACATCGAGGTCCAGAGCGGGCTGACCGGGACGCGGATCTTGAAGCCCTTGAGATCGTCGGGGGTATTGATCGGGCCCTTCGAGCTGGTCATCTGGCGGAAGCCATTGTCCCAGATCTTGTCCATCACCACCAGATTGGCCTTGGTGATCTGGCCGCGCACATAGGTCCCGAGTTCGCCGTCCATCGCCTTCCAGACGGAGGCGTAATCGGGGAAGGCGAAGCCGATGCCGTTCACCGAGGCGTTGGGCACCAGCGTCGACAGGATCAGCGGCGAGAGGGTGAAGAACTCGATGCCGCCGGACCGGACCTGGCTGAGCATGTCGGTGTCGGAGCCGAGCTGGCTCGAGGGGAAGATCTGGATCACGAGCCGTCCCTTCGACTCCTCCTTGATCTTCTCCACCGCCGCGGCGGCGCGGATGTGCAGCGGGTGGGTGACCTGCAGGTTATGCGCGAATTTATAGGTGAATTCGGCGGTCTGCGCCTCGCTCCGGCCGATGGAGAAGGAGCCGATGGCGGCGGCGGCGGCCGAGCCCTGGATCAGCGTGCGGCGTGAGATGGTCATGGTCGTCAGTCTCCCTGTGATGATTTCTTGTGGGTGATGATGGTCGGCCCCGGACCTTAGGCGAAGGCGCGGTCCTTTCCTCAGAGCGCGATGGTCGAGATGATCGGGAAGGCGGCGATCAGGATCAGCCCGGCGAGCAGGGCCACGAGATAGGGCCAGATCGCGCTCATCGCCTCGTCCGGCGAGACATTGCCGATCTTGCAGGCGATGTAGAAGCCGATGCCGATCGGGGGGGTCATCAGCCCGATATTCATCGAGGTCACCACCACCATCGAGTAATGCACGTCGTTGATGCCGAGCTTCTTGGCGATCGGGAACATCAGCGGGGCCATCAGCACCAGAGCGGGCAGGCCTTCCAGAACGCAGCCGAGAATGATGAAGACCAGGATGGTGATGCCCATGAAGGCCATCCAGCCGCCGGGCAGATTGGCCATCCAGATCGCCAGCTGATTGGCGAAACCGGTCTGGGTCAGCGCCCAGGCCATGGCGGAGGCGGCGCCGAGGATCATCAGGATGGCGCCGGAGAGAGCCGCCGTCTCCACCAGCATCGCGTAGAATTTGCGCAGGCTGATGCCGCCATACAGGACGATGCCGACGATCATCGCATAGACCACGGCGATGGTGGAGACTTCCGTCGCGGTGGCGACGCCGCCGCCGACGGCACTGCGGATCAGGAAGGGCAGGACGAGCGCGGGAGCCGCGATCAGCGCCGCCTTCCAGATCACCGCGAGCGGCGCGCGCCTGACGCCGCCCAGGCTCTCGATCCCGGCCTTCCAGCGGGCGAGCACGGCGAGGACCAGCAGCAGCACCATCGCCACCAGGAAGCCGCTGGTGAACAGCCCGGCGATCGACACGCCCGCCACCGAGCCGAGCACGATCAGGACGATCGAGGGCGGCACGGTCTCGGCCATGGCCGCGCCGGTGGCGAGCAGCGCGATCAGCTCCTTGGGCTTGTAGCCGCGGCGCTTCATTTCCGGGAACAGCGCCGGCGCGACAGTCGCCATGTCGGAGACCTTGGAGCCGGAAATGCCGGAGACCAGGAAGAGCGAGCCGAGCAGCACATAGGACATGCCGGCGCGGACATGGCCGAGCATCGAGGCCAGGAAATCGACGATCGCCTTGCCCATGCCGGTGGCGTCGAGCACGCAGCCGAGCAGCACGAAGATCGGCACCGACAGCAGGATCAGGCTGGACATGCCCTCATCCATCCGGCCGATCATCACCAGCATCGGCACATTGGTGGAAAAGGCGAGGAAACAGAGCGTGCCCATGCCGAAGCAGAAGGCGATCGGCACCCCCGCCACCAGGCAGGCGGCGACGACGATGACGAGGAAGATCAGGATGTTGCCGTAGCCGAGCCCCTTGAAGAGCGGCGCCATGAACCAGCAGAAGAGCCCGATCGCCGCGATGATGGCGAGCGACAGCAGGAGGTCGGCCGGGCGCGAGGTGCGGATGGCGTGGCGGATCGCCAGCAGGAACATCGCCGCGATGCCGAAGGCGATGGCCGAGACGCGCCAGCTCAGCGACAGCCCGAGCGCCGGCGAGGTCACGAAGGATTCCTCCCTGGCATAGTCGATCGCCGGGTAGATCATGGCCAGCAGGAAGGTCGCGACCACCAGCAGGGCGAAGCTGTTGACGAAGTCGCGCAGGCGCGGCGGCATCATCCCCACGAAGAGCGTCAGACGCAGATGCTCGTTGCGGTCGATCGCGATGGCGGAGCCGAGCATGGCCAGCCAGAGGAAGGAGATCGAGGTGACCTCGTCGACCCAGATCACCGGCAGCGAAAACAGATAGCGCGAGACGACGCCGAGCAGCAGCACGCCGATGATCAGGATCAGCAGGCCAGAGGCGATGATCTCGATCGGCCGCATGATCGGCGAGCCCGGCCGCAGCCCGGTCTCCAGCGCGATCTCGGGCAGCGCGATCTTGTCGGCGACGTCGACCATCGTCAGCGCCGCCCCGCCGGAACGGCCGCCGCAACGTCACGGATCGCCCTGGAGGCGCCATCCAGCATCATCGAACCAACCTCCCTCGTGCCGATCTTGTTCAGGCCGATCGGCTTCGACCGTTCCACATTGTGCAGCAACATGGCGATCGCTTACCTTGGAGACTACACATCGGACCGGGGATTGCAATCAGCAAAGCGCCAATCTACCATTTGTCGGATAAGAACAAGGTCCATGATGTGGACCAATGAGGGACCGTCAGGGTGGAGCAGGTCAGCGTGTCACGGAGCGACATCTCCGGATCGCAGAGCGTGGATCGCGCGCTCCGCCTGCTGGCGCTGATCGGCCGCGAGCCGGCGGGCGGCCTGCCGCTGAGCGAGATCGTCAGCGAGAGTGGGCTGAACAAACCGACCGCCAGGCGCCTGCTGATGGCGCTGATCCGTGGCGGGCTGGTCGAGCAGGAGCCGCTGACGCGGCATTACTGCCTGGGCGAGGAGGCGTTCGTGCTCGGCATCCTGGCGGCGCGCCGCCACAGCCTGCTCGAGCTGGCGCAGCCCGGGCTCCGGCGCCTGTCCGAGACGACGATGGATACGAGTTTTCTGACCGTGCGGCGCGAGACCTCGGCCGTCTGCCTGCACCGGGAGGAGGGCACCTATCCCGTCCGGACGCATGCGCTGCAGGTCGGCTCCCAGCATCCGCTCGGGGTGGGGGCGGGCTCGCTCGCCATGCTCGCCGCCCTGCCGGACGAGGAGGTGGCGCAGGTGATGGCCGCCAATGAGCGGGTGCTGCTGGCGCAATATCCGGGTTTTCCGCCCGATGAGCTGATGGCGGATCTGAAACTGACGCGGGAACGCGGTGTCTCGCTCAATCCGGGGCGGCTCGTCGCCAGCTCTTGGGGCATGGGGGCGGCCTTCCGCTATCCCGACGGGCGTGTCGCGGGGGCGCTGAGCCTGGCCGCGATCGACAGCCGGATGCAGCCGCCGCGCCAGCCCGAGCTCGCCCGCCAGCTCCTGGCCGAGGTGGCCGAGATGGAGCGCCTGCTCGCCCGCATGTTCCTGTCGAAGCCCGGCGGCCGGCCCGGTCTCCAGCCGATCGACGCGATCGTCCGCCAGACGAGGCCGACAGCCCGCAAACCTGCCTTCGGGAGTGCCTGATTTGAACGACACCGGTTTTGCTGGAAGCGAGGGGCCCAAGGGCGGATTGGCGCCGATGTCGCGCCGGGTGATGAACCTGGCGCATATCGTGCGGCAGAACGCCCGCCGCCTGGCCGATCACCCCGCCTTCATCTGGGGCGAGCGCAGCTGGAGCTGGGCCGAGATCGAAGCCCAGGTCTCGGCGCTGGCCGCCGGTCTGGCGGCGCGTGGCATCGGCAAGGGCGACCGCATCCTCGTCCATTCCAAGAATTGCGACGCGATGTTCGTGTCGATGTTCGCGGCGTTCCGGCTCGGCGCCGTGTGGGTGCCGACGAATTTCCGGCTCCTGCCGGACGAGGTCGGTTATCTCGCGACCTCGTCGGGGGCGCGCTGCTTCCTCTGCCATGGGGATTTCCCGGCGCATGCCGCGGCGGTGGCGGCGCTTTCGCCGGCGCCCGACTTCACCTGGCGCATCGGGCCCGGGGATTTCGGCGACGACGAAATCGGCGCGGTGATCGCCCGCCATGCCGGGACGAACGTCCCCGACACGATCGTGGAGCATGACGATCCCTGCTGGTTCTTCTTCACCTCGGGAACGACGGGACGCTCCAAGGCCGCGGTGCTGACCCATGGCCAGATGGCCTTCGTCATCACCAACCACCTCGCCGATCTCGTGCCCGGCGCGACCGAGGCCGATGCCTCGCTGGTGGTGGCGCCGCTGTCGCATGGGGCGGGCGTCCACCAGCTCGTGCTCTCGGCGCGGGGCGCCACGACGATCCTGCTGCCCTCGGAGCGTTTCGACATCGACGAGGCGTTCCGCCTGATCGCGCGCTACCGGATCACCAACATCTTCACGGTGCCGACGATCCTGAAGATGCTGGTCGAGCATCCGGCCGTGGACCAGCACGACCATTCCAGCCTGCGCTACATCATCTATGCCGGCGCGCCGATGTATCGCGAGGACCAGAAGGCGGCGCTGGGCAAGCTCGGCAAGGTGCTGGTGCAATATTTCGGCCTGGGCGAGGTGACCGGCAACATCACCGTGCTGCCGCCGGCGCTGCACCGGCAGGAGGACGGGCCGGAGGCGCGCATCGGCACCTGCGGCTTCGAGCGAACCGGCATGCAGGTGCAGATCCAGGACGATCAGGGAGCGGAGCTGCCGCCGCACCGGCAGGGCGAGATCTGCGTGATCGGGCCGGCCGTCTTCGCCGGCTATTTCGACAATCCCGAGGCCAATGCCAAGGCCTTCCGCAATGGCTGGTTCCGGACCGGCGATCTCGGCCATATGGACGAGCAGGGCTTCGTCTACATCACCGGCCGCGCCTCGGACATGTATATCTCGGGCGGCTCCAACATCTATCCGCGCGAGATCGAGGAGAAGGTGCTGACCCATCCCGCCATCGCCGAGGTGGCGGTGGTCGGCGTGCCGGATCCGGTCTGGGGCGAAATCGGCGTCGCCGTCTGCGTGACGCGGCCCGGGGCGCGGGCCAGCGAGGCCGAGATCGCCGCCTTCCTCTCGGAGAAGATCGCCCGCTACAAGATGCCGAAGCGCTTTTTCTTCTGGGAGGCGCTGCCGAAATCCGGCTATGGGAAGGTCCCCAAGCGGCTGGTCCGCGACGAGCTGGAGGCCCGTGGCGAGCTCGACTGGCTGCGGGGAGCCGCGTCATGAGGCATATCGCCCAGCCGGGGCCCGCCACCGGCGAGCGGGTGGAATGGGTGGAGAGCCATGGCCGGCGCTTCGATCTGGCGCTGCAGCCGGGTCTGCCGCTGGTCGAGAGCATCCGCCGCGGCTTCGCGGCGGCGGGCTTCACCAGCGGGGTGGTGCGGGTCGACGGCGTCGCGCTCTCGCCCTTCGCCTATGTGATGCCGGCGCTGTCGAAGACCCCCGAGCATGCCGCCTTCTACAGCGAGATCTTCCGGCCTGCCGGGATCGCCCGGATCGAGACCGGCGCGATGAGCTTCGGCCTGCGGGACGGCGCGCCGTTCTTCCACTGCCATGCGCTGTGGCAGGAGGCGTCGGGCCGGCGCAATGGCGGGCATATCATGCCGGACGAGACAATGGTGGCCGAGCCGGCGACGCTGCCGGCTGTCGGCCTCGACGGTGCGGGCTTCGCCGCCTATCTCGACGGCGAGACCAATTTCAAGCTGTTCGGCCCGGCGGCCACGGCGGCGATGGGCACGGCCCGCGACGGGCGCTTCTTCGCCCTGCGCCTGCGCCCGAACATCGATGTCGCCACGGCGCTGGAGACGTTCTGCAGCGCGCGCGGCATCAGGCGGGCGGTGATCCACGGCGGCGTCGGCAGCACGATCGGCGCGCGCTTCGAGGATGGCCGCAGCGTCGAGAATTTCGCGACCGAGGTCGCGATCCGCAGCGGTGTGGTGACACCGGACGGGGCCGAGACGGCGATCGACGTGGCGCTGGTGGATTATACCGGCGCCATGGCGCAGGGCCGGCTGCAGCGCGGCGACAACCCCGTGCTGATGACCTTCGAGCTGGTGCTGGAGGCGGTCTGAGAGACCGTCTGAGAATGCGAGCCCTCATCCTGAGGAGCGACGAAGTCGCGTCTCGAAGGATGGTTCAGCGGACGCCGGAGCCTTCTGGCGCATCCTTCGAGACGCCATTCCCGACGGAATGGCTCCTCAGGATGAGAGCTGAGGATATTTCAAACGGTCTCTGAGAGGAATATCCGTCCGACGCTTGCGCGCCACCTCCTGATCACGCAGATCCTTGCGGCGGATTTTTCCGGTCGCGGTCAGCGGCAATGCGCCGCCGTATTTCGAACGTTGGAGTTAGACGCGCGCCCAGCAGAAGGCATGAGATAAACTGTCATCAGCTTGATGAGCTCCTGCCGAAGTTCTGGTGAGCCCAGTGTTCCACGACGCGCGGCATTGTGGACAACGCCATCCAACGCGTCGGAAAGCACGATAGCAATAAGCTGCGCCTCGGCCTCTTGCAAGTCGCTTCTCAATGTCATGACAGCGCGCACGTAACACTGGATGTATTCGGTCTCGAAAACGCTGTTGGGGTCGCGGAACGCTTCGAAATTTGGTGCCTCATCCAGAAGAATACGGTGCAGGCGTGGATGGGCGCTGTGCGTTCGAATCAAGGCGTCGATCCACATAGCAATAAGTGACTGCCCGTGCGTCCCACTCGCGTCAACACGGCGGAGAGCGGCTAGACAGTCATCAAGGTGGCGACGCCGGATCGCCTGGATCAAGGACAGCTTGTTCGGGAAGTACTGGTAGAGCGAGCCCACGCTTGCACCAGCGGTCTCGGCAACTTTGTTGGTGGTAAATGCAGCCCATCCAACTTCCGCGAGAATGCGAGCTCCTGCTTCAATAATCGCTTCGACAGTGGCCTTGGACCGGGCCTGGCGAGGGGGTTTTCGAAGTCCCTGCAAGGCTCCAACAATGCGAGTAGACACGTAGACTCCTTCAGATCGACAATGGGGACGTTCGCCATGCCGTAAGGATAACATAAATGAACGACGCGCTCTTAACACTCATGTCATATCAGCTATGGGCTGACAGTGAATTTTTGGACAAACTTGAGCTGCTCGACAAAAAGAAAAATAGTGTAGAATACGAGGCGGGTCTACGGTTGATGGATCACATCAATGTCGTTGCCCGGATATTTTCGGCACACCTTTCCCGCGAGAATCACGGCTTCCTGTCTGATAAGACAATCCCCACTCCGGCACTTGCGGAGCTTCGTGCGTCCATTGAGCAGACCGACAGGTGGTATCTCGACTATGTCCAATCCTTATCCCAGGACGAGCTGAGGGAGCGGATTTCGTTTGCATTCACGGATGGCGACAAGGGCAGCATGTCACGGGGAGAAATGCTGATGCATGTGGTCCTTCATGGTGCGGTCCATCGTGGTGAGATCGGTCGGATTCTTTCCCAAATCGGTGCGGATCTGCCGTGGGATACTCTTGCGGTCTTCTTGCACAGTTCAGAACCAGCAAGACGACGGTGAGGGGGGACGGGCTGATACCTGCCTGATGCTGACTGCGCTTCGTGCTGGAACCGGAACCTGTCAGGATTGAGCCCCAGCCCCACGCTTGCGCGCCACCTCCCGGTCTCGGAGATCCTTGCGGCGGATTTTTCCGGTCGCGGTCATCGGCAGTTCCGTGACGAATTCGATCTCGCGCGGATATTGGTAGGCGGCGAGGCGCTCGCGCACGAAGCCCTGGATCTCCGCCGCGAGCGCCGGATCGGGCGTGATCCCCGGCCGGGGCAGGATGAAGGCCTTGACCACTTCGGTGCGCACCGGGTCGGGGCTGCCGACCACCGCCGCCATCAGCACGGCGGGGTGGCGGATCAGGCAATCCTCGATATCGCCGGGGCCGATGCGGTAGGAGCCGCTGGAGATGATGTCGTCGTCGCGGCCCTGGAACCAGTAATAGCCGTCCTCGTCGCAGGAGCCGGTGTCGCCGGTGACGAGCCAGTCGCCGATGAATTTCGCGGCGGTGGCGTCGGGCTGGCGCCAATATTCCAGCATCATCACCGGGTCTGGCCTCGCCACCGCGATCAGCCCGGGCTGCCCGGCGGGCAGGATCTCTCCCGCGGGCGAGATCACCGCGACCCGGTGGCCGGGCACGGCGCGGCCCATCGAGCCGGGGCGCACGGGGAACAGGCCGGCGCAGTTGGAGACGATCAGATTGGCCTCGGTCTGGCCGTAGAACTCGTTGACCTCGAAGCCGAACGTGTCGCGGCTCCAGGCCAGCATATCGGCGCCGAGCGTCTCGCCGCCGGTGCCGATCGAGCGCATGGCATGGCCGAAGCGCCGGGGATTCTCGACCTGGCGCATCAGCTTGAGCGCCGTCGGCGGCAGGAAGGCGTTGCGCACATGCCGGCGCGCCATCAGGTCGAAGGCGGCCTCCGGATCGAATTTGCGGGCGCGGGCGGCCAGCACCGGCGTGCCGAAATAGAGGCTCGGCAGCAGGACGTCGAGCAGCCCGCCCGCCCAGGCCCAATCGGCTGGGGTCCAGAACAGATCGCCCGGCTGCGGAAAGAACTCCTGCGGCAGCTGCACACCGGGGAGATGGCCGAGCAGCACGCGATGGGCGTGCAGCGCGCCCTTCGGCTTCCCGGTGGTGCCCGAGGTGTAGATGATCAGGGCCGGATCGTCGGCGCGGGTGTCGAGCGGCGCGAAACTGTCGGAGGCGCGCGCCATTTCCAGGGCGAGGTCGGGATGGCCGGCGCCGCCGATGACGAAGATGCTGGCGAGCTCGGGCAGGGCGGCGCGGATCGCCTCGATCTTCCCGATATTCTCCGCATCGGTGATCAGCGCGCGGGCGCCGCTGTGCTGCAGCCGGTGCTCCAGCGCATCCGGGCCGAACTGGGTGAAGAGCGGCAAGGCGACGGCGCCCATGCGGTAGATCGCCATATGCGCCTGCGCCGTCTCCGGCCGCTGCGGCAGCAGGATGCCGACCCTGTCGCCGGGGGCGACGCCATGGGCGCGCAGCATGTTACTGAGGCGGTTGCTCTGCGCCTTCAGCGCGTCGAAGCTGGTGACGGAGAGCGTGCCGTCCAGCTCCTCATAGAGCAGAGCGGGGCGGCCCGAGCCGTCGGCATGGGCATCGCAGCAGGCCGTGCCGATATTGAACCGGGCCGGGATGCGCCATTGGAACCGGTCCAGGGTCTCCTGAAAGGTCGCGTGCCGCTCAAGCATCGGAGACGTCCTGGTGACGGCGCTTCATCAGCAGTTTGAGATGGCCGGTCTGGACCTGTTCGCCGCGCTGGTTGACGACGTCGAGCCGCAGCGTGACGATACCGCGATCCGGCTTGCGGGTCGGCCGGGTCTCGGTACAGGTCACGACGGCATGGACGGTGTCGCCGATCCGGACCGGGCCGGCGAAGCTCCAATTCAGGTCGAGCAGGCCCATCGTCGTGGCGTCGATCAGGTTCTGCTGCGACATCAGCCCGATCGCCATGGCGAGCGTCAGCGGGCCATGGGCGATGCGCTCCTGGAACGGTGTCGTGGCGCAATATTCGGCGTCGACATGCAGCGGGTTGAAATCGCCCGAGAGGCCGGAGAACAAGGTGATGTCGCCTTCGCCCACCGTGCGGCCGCGCGTGACGACACGCAGCGCGGTGGTGAACTCCTCGAAATACAGACCCATGGCGCTCCGCCCCGTTCCTTTTCGCGATTAGGCACGCGGCTTGGCCCGGCTGACAAGCACCCGGCCGGTGCGTTTCGTCCCGCGAGGGGTTGCAGGAGTGCGGAGAGAAAGGCGCCGCGCCATGCTGTAGGCTCGGTCGAGAACCCGGATAGGGCGACGCGCCGGACCCCCGACACTCCGCACGAGGATGAGCCGCATGACCACACCGATCTGGATCGAGGCCGCGATCAACGGCCCCTGGGGCAAGGAGCGGCAACCCGGCATCCCGATCACCATCCCGGAGATCGTCGCGGATGGCATCGCGGCCGTGGAAGCGGGCGCGGCCATCGTCCATCTGCATGTCTATGACGTCGAGACCGGGCGGCAGCGCGACGATTGGGAGCTCTACGCCCAGGCGATCGAAGGCATCCGGGCCAAGGTCGACGCCATCGTCTACCCCACCATCCCGATCGTCGGCTCCGGCTATGCCGGCGATATCATCGGCTCGGGCCGCTATACCCATCTGGAGGAGCTCGCCCGGCGCGGGCTGGTGGAATGGGGCGTGCTCGACCCCGGCTCCTGCAACTGGACGACCTTCGCCGGCATACCGGAGGGCGAGCCCGGCTTCATCTACCAGAACCCCGGCGAGCATATCCGCGAGGGGATGGAGGTGGCGCAGCGCCACAAGGTCCATCCGAGCTATGCGATCTATGAGCCGGGCTTCACCCGCCTGGGCGCCGCGCTGGCGAAGGCCTATCCCGGCATGCCGGTGCCGATCTACCGGCTGATGTTCTCCGACGCCTTCGCCTGGGGCTTCCCGCCGCGCGAATGGGCGCTCGACGCGCATCTGAAGCTGCTGGCGGAGGATGCGCCGGGCGCGCCGGTGATGATCGCCGGGCTCGGGGTCGATCTGACGGAGCTGATCGGGCCGGCGGTGGCGCGCGGGGTGCATGTGCGGGCGGGGCTGGAGGATGCGCCGTTCGGCTGCGCGCTCGGCAATCGCGACCTCGTCGCCCGCAGCCTGCGCCTCGTCGAGGCCGCGGGAGGGCGCGCCGCCTCCGTCTCCGAGGTCAGGGCGGCGCTGAAGGCGGCCGGGCGCTAGCGAGAGCCCGCCGGCCGCGGTGCCGCAGATGCTGGCATTGGCGCCGGCAGGCCCTACATGCAGTCGGTGAGTTCTCACCGAAGGCGCCTTGCCCCATGTCCGACCGCGATAGCGAAGCCAACCGCTTTTCCGCCCGCGCCGCGCGCTATGCCCGCGTCGGAGCCAATGTCGGCGGGGTCGCGGCGCGCATCGCGGGCACCAGGCTGTTCGGGCTCGAAGGGCGCAATCTCTCCAATGCCGAGGCGCTGGCCAAGGCGCTCGGCGGGCTGAAGGGCCCGATCATGAAGGTGGCGCAGCTCGTCGCCACGATCCCCGACGTGGTGCCGCCGGAATATGCCGAGGAGCTGCAGAAGCTGCAGTCGCAGGCGCCGCCGATGGGCGCGGCCTTCGTCAAGCGCCGGATGATGGCCGAGCTCGGCGCCGGCTGGCGGGAGCGCTTCGCCGAGTTCGAGCTGAAGCCCGCCGCCGCCGCGTCGCTCGGCCAGGTCCACCGCGCGCGCACGCTGGGTGGCGCCGACGTCGCCTGCAAACTGCAATATCCCGACATGGAATCGGCCGTGGAGGCCGACATCTCCCAGCTCGACATCCTGTTCGCGCTGCATCGGCGCATGGATCCGGTGATCGACACCAGCGAAATCGCCAAGGAGATCGGCGCCAGGGTGCGCGAGGAGCTGGATTATCTGCGCGAGGCGAAGCATGTCGCGCTCTACGACGCGATCCTGTCCGACACGCCCGAGGTGCGGGTGCCGGCGCTGGAGCCGACGCTCTCGACCAAGCGGCTCTTGACCATGCACTGGCTCGAGGGCGACCGCATCCTCGACCACAAGCAGGACGGCCAGGACGCGCGCAACCGCATCTCGACGGCGATGTTCAAGGCGTGGTGGCGTCCCTTCAGCCATCACGGCGTCATCCATGGCGACCCGCATCTCGGCAATTACACGGTGTTTTCGGAGGAGGGGGCGCCGGCCGGCATCAACCTCTTGGATTACGGCTGCATCCGCATCTTCCCGCCCTCCTTCGTCGGCGGGGTGGTGGATCTCTATCGCGGGCTGCTGGAAGGGGACGAGGCGCGCGTCGTCCAGGCCTATGAGGTCTGGGGCTTCCAGGGGCTGACCCGCCATCTCGTCGACACGCTGAACATCTGGGCGCGCTTCATCTACGGCCCGCTGCTGGAGGACCGGACCCGCCGCATCGCCGAGGATGTCAGCCCGGCGGAATATGGCAGGCGCCAGGCCTTCGAGGTGCATCAGGCGCTGAAGGCGAAGGGGCCGGTGAAGGTGCCGCGCGAATTCGTCTTCATGGACCGCGCCGCCATCGGGCTCGGCGGCGTCTTCCTGCATCTCGATGCGGAGCTGAATTTCCACCGCCTGTTCGAGGCGGAGATCGCCGATTTCTCGGTGCAGCGCGTCGCGGAGGCGCAGGCGGCGGCGTTGCGCGCCGCCGGGCTCGCTGCGACGGCCTGAAACCCGCGCAGGATCCGGTTCCCGTCCATCCCGCGCCGGAGCGCTTCGTCCCCCGGCTGCGCGCCCGTGCTCCGTTGCCAGACCCTTCGCAGTTGCGCTAAGGCAGGGGATCACATTCGCATGCTGGAACCTCATTCATGGCTCACCACGAACATAGCGCTGGCGACGTCCCGCAGATGGATTATGCGGAGCATGAGCGCACCTATGAAGGCTTCATCCATTTCGCCGAAGTCGGCACCGTCGCCTGCCTCGCCATCGTCACGGCGCTGGCCGTCGGCGGCTCGGCCCATGCCTGGGGCACGGCGATCCTCGGCACGCTGCTGACGCTGGTCGCCTCCGCCGTCGGGATCGCCTCGCGGTCCATCGGCTGGCGCGCCCCCGCCATTCCCTTCGTCCTGCTGCTGCTGGCGCTCGCCGTCCTCTAGGACGGACGCCGCCAGCCGCCTCGCTCATCCTCCAGCCCGAGAGGCCTCGCCCTGCCATGCGCATAGCCGTGCCAGCCGAAACCCAGGGGGCGGAGACCCGCGTCGCCGCGACGCCGGAAACCGTCCGCAAGTTCATTGGCCTCGGGGCCGAGGTCGCGGTGGAGACGGGGGCGGGGCTGGCCTCCGGCATCTCGGATGCGGATTACCAGGCCGCGGGCGCGACCATCGCTCCCTCGGCGGCGGAAGCGCTTGCAGGGGCGGCGATCGTGCTCAAGGTCCGCCGCCCGGGCGAGGCCGAGATCGCGGCGCTCCCGGCCGGCGCGCTGGTCTTCGGCATCATGGATCCGCATGGCAATGAGGAGGCCGTCGCGGCGCTGGGCCGCGCCGGGGTCTCCGCCTTCGCCATGGAATTCATGCCGCGCATCACGCGCGCGCAGGTGATGGACGTGCTCTCCTCCCAGGCCAACATCGCCGGCTACCGCGCGGTGATCGACGGCGCGGCCGAATATGGCAGGGCGATGCCGATGATGATGACCGCGGCCGGCACCGTCCCGGCCGCACGGGTCTTCATCATGGGCGTCGGCGTCGCCGGGCTGCAGGCCATCGCCACGGCGCGACGCCTCGGCGCCATCGTGACCGCCACCGATGTCCGCCCCGCCACCAAGGAACAGGTCGAATCGCTCGGCGCGAAATTCCTGGCTGTCGAGGATGACGAGTTCAAGCAGGCGCAGACGGCCGGCGGCTACGCCAAGGAGATGTCCAAGGAATATCAGGCGAAGCAGGCCGAGCTGACGGCGAGCCACATCGCCAAGCAGGACATCGTCATCACCACCGCGCTAATTCCGGGCCGCCCCGCGCCGAAGCTGATCTCGGCGGCGATGGTGCAGAGCATGAAGGCCGGCTCGGTGATCGTCGATCTCGCAGTGGAGCGGGGCGGCAATTGCGAGCTCGCCAGGCCGGGCGAGACGGTGGTGACGGAGAACGGCGTCAGGATCGTCGGCCATCTCAACCTGCCGGGCCGGCTGGCCGCGACCTCCTCGCAGCTGTACGCCAAGAACCTCTTCGCCTTCGTCGAGACGCTGATCGACAAGAAGGAGAAGGTGCTCGCGGTGAATTGGGAGGATGAGCTGGTCAAGGCGACAGCCCTGACCCGCGACGGCGCCGTCATCCATCCGAACTTCGCAGCGAAGCAGGAGCTCGAGCCCGAGCCCGTCGTCGAGGGGAGCGTCACCAATGGCTAATCCGACACCCGAACTGGCGCTCGAACAGGCCCGCTCCGCCGCGGCGCTGGCGCGGCAGGCGGCAGAGCTGGCCGAGAAATACGCCGAGCAGGCGGCGGTCGCGGCCAGCCTCGCCACCGGCGGCGTCGACCCCACGGTCTACCGGCTCGCGATCTTCGTGCTCGCCGTCTTCGTCGGCTATTACGTGGTCTGGTCGGTGACCCCCGCGCTGCACACCCCGCTGATGTCGGTGACCAACGCGATCTCCTCGGTGATCGTCGTGGGGGCGCTGCTCGCCGTCGGCGTCGATGCCCTGCCGGCCATGGGCGACGGCCCGGTCTGGGCGAAGATCTTCGGCTTCATCGCGCTGGTGCTGGCATCGGTGAATATCTTCGGCGGCTTCCTCGTCACCGAGCGCATGCTCTCGATGTACAAGAAGAAGGTCTGACGCCACATGGCCGCGAACCTCTCCGCCCTTCTGTACGTCGTCGCCGGCGTCCTGTTCATCATGGCCCTGCGCGGCCTGTCGCATCCGACCACCTCGCGAAAGGGCAATCTCTACGGCATGGTCGGCATGGCGATCGCCATCCTGACGACGGTGCTGTTCTTCCCGCCGGCCGGCTTCTCCGGCTGGTTCCTGGTGATCGCGGGCATCGCCATCGGCGGCGGCATCGGCGCCTATATGGCCCGGCGCGTGCAGATGACGCAGATGCCGCAGCTCGTCGCCTTCTTCCATTCGCTGGTCGGCCTGGCGGCGGTGCTGGTGGCGGCGGCGGCGCTCTATGCGCCGGAGGCCTTCGGCATCGGCCGCACCGGCACGATCAAGGGCGCGAGCCTGTTCGAGATGGGGCTCGGCGTCGCCATCGGCGCGATCACCTTCACCGGCTCGATCATCGCCTTCCTCAAGCTCGACGGGCGCATGAGCGGCAAGCCGATCATGCTGCCCCAGCGCCACGGCATCAATATCGGGCTCGGCATCGCGCTGGTGGTGCTGCTGCTGATCTTCCTGAAGACCGAGAGCCATGTCGTCTTCTGGCTGATCGTGCTGGTCTCCTTCGCGCTCGGCGTGCTGCTGATCATCCCGATCGGCGGGGCGGACATGCCGGTCGTGGTGTCGATGCTGAACTCCTATTCCGGCTGGGCCGCGGCCGGCATCGGCTTCACCCTCGGCAATATGGCGCTGATCATCACCGGCGCGCTGGTCGGCTCGTCCGGCGCGATCCTCTCCTACATCATGTGCAAGGCGATGAACCGCAGCTTCATCTCCGTCATCCTCGGCGGGTTCGGCGGCGACGACGCGGCCGCCGGCGCGGGCGGTGCGGTCGAGGCGCGGCCGGTGAAGCAGGGCTCCTCGGACGACGCCGCCTACATCATGAAGAACGCCGGCAAGGTCATCATCGTGCCGGGCTACGGCATGGCGGTGGCGCAGGCGCAGCACACGCTGCGCGAGATGGCGGATCTGCTGAAGAAGGAGGGGGTGGAGGTCAAATATGCCATCCATCCCGTGGCGGGGCGCATGCCCGGCCATATGAACGTGCTGCTGGCGGAAGCCAATGTGCCCTATGACGAGGTCTTCGAGCTCGAGGACATCAACTCGGAATTCGGCCAGGCCGATGTGGCCTTCGTCATCGGCGCCAACGACGTCACCAATCCGGCGGCGAAGACCGATCCGCAATCGCCGATCTTCGGCATGCCGATCCTCGACGTCGAAAAGGCCAAGACCGTGTTGTTCATCAAGCGCGGCATGGCGGCGGGCTATGCGGGCGTCGAGAACGAGCTGTTCTTCCGCCCGAATACGATGATGCTGTTCGGCGACGCCAAGAAGGTCACGGACGAGATCGTCAAGGCCATGGCGCACTGACCGGCGCCCTTGCAATGCCTGCGGAGGCCGGCCTCGCGCCGGCCTTCTGCGTTTCGAGGACATGCGCATGAGCGCCGCCACCATCCGCCCCATGCAGGAAGGCGACCGCGAGGCCGTGCTGGGGCTGTTGATGGAGCTCGCCGCGCATGAGGCCGGGCTCAGCGCGACGCGCGCCACGGGCCTGGACACGGCCGCGGCGCTGCTCGCGGCCGACAGCCAGGAGACGGCCGATCATGGCGGGGCGCAGCTCGTCGCCGAGGCCGGCGGGTGCTGCGTCGGTTATCTCGCTTTGCGCCTGGGCGAGACCGGGCCCTATGTGCTGGAGCCGCTGCGCCAGCATGTGCTGATCGAGAACATCGTGGTGGCCGCGTCCCATCGCGGCACGGGGATCGGCCAGGCGCTGCTCGCCGCGGCCGAGAGCTTCGCCCGGCAGGCCGGCTGCCGAGCCCTGCATCTCGGTGTGCTGCCGGGCAATGGCGCCGCCCTGCTGGCCTATGAGCGCGCCGGCTTCAGCGTCTTCTCGATCGCCATGGCCAGGCTGCTGGACTGAGGGGCCGCGCCCGCTCAGCTCCGGAACAGGCCGCCCAGGCTGCCGCCGCCGCTGCCGCCGCCGCTGCCCATGCGCGAGGCGCCGGCCCGTGCGGTGGCGTTGTTGCCGTCGAGGCTGAGCGCACGCTGATAATCCTCGGTGGCCTGGGCGCGCTTGCCGAGCCGCTCATTGGCGAGGCCGCGCCCGGCCCAGGCCTCGGCATTGCGGTTGTCGACATTGAGCGAGGCGGTGAAATCCTCGAGCGCCGCGTCGAACTTGCCGACGGCGATCAGGCTCTGGCCGCGGGCGGTATAGGGCGGCGCGGTATAGGGGTTGCGGTCGATCACGGAATCGAAATCGGTGATCGCATATTGGTGCTGGCCCTCCTTCTGGTAGACCAGCCCGCGGGCGTGGAAGGCCTCGGCGGATTCGGGGTTGAGCCGGATCGCCATGTTCAGATCGGCCAGGGCCTGCTGGCTGTTGTTCTGGGCCCGCAGCAGATTCGCGCGGCCGATATAGGCCGGCGCATAATTCGGATTGGCGGCGATCGCCTTGGTGAAATCCGCCAGCGCGGCCTCGCTCTTGCCGGTCTGGCGCAGAGCGAGCGCCCGGTTGGTGTAGGCGGAGGCGAGGTTGGGATCGAGCTGCACCGCCTTGGTGAAGTCGCTGACCGCCTCCTGGAAGCGGCCGACGCGGGCATAGGCGGCGCCGCGCGTATTATAGGCGTTGGGGTCGTTGGGATTGCGCGACACGACCTCGCTGAGCGAGCCGATATTGACGCTGGCCTCGGCTGCGGAGGTGGTGTCGAGCTCCGCCACGGGCGCCTGGGAGCCGATATTCGAAACGGTATCGCAGCCCGCCAGCATGAGGGCGAGGCCCGCCGTGGCCAGCAGCGCCCTGCCATTGTCCATCATCAGCTTCATCGGTTTCGCTTCCGTGCCTTGCTTGCCGCGGCTGCGCCTGGCAGCCCGTCGGGTGTGGGTGCGCTCCCCAACCAGCAGCGCCCTGGAACTGCGGCCGTCCTGCCAAGACTTGATGTCCATACCAAGACCGACACGACGGACCGAACGCGCTATCGGACGCCGCTGCGGCGCCCGCCTCGAAGTTCGTGCGGCGGAAAGCCACGGAGCGCTGGCTTCAGCCTCTCCGCCTTGTGCACGATCATTGCCGAAAATGCGACAACGCCCGGGGCTGACCCCAGGCGCGTAGGTTCAACTGTGCGGGCGCAGGACCAGGCAGGCCAGGGGGCCCGCCCATGCGCGCGCTGCAGACAATCAGGGACGCTTCGGCTTGACCGGCGCGGGCAGCAGGCCTTCGCGCTGGAGCTTCTTGCGCTGGAGCTTACGGGCGCGGCGAACGGCCTCGGCCTTCTCGCGCGCCTTCTTCTCGGAGGGCTTCTCGAAATGACCACGGAGCTTCATCTCGCGGAAAATGCCCTCGCGCTGCATCTTCTTCTTGAGGGCGCGGAGAGCCTGATCGACGTTATTGTCGCGAACGAGAACCTGCACGTGATTGTCCGTTTCCAGCGGGTTGGTCTAATGAGTTCGGGCCGGAGCATCCGCCAAATCGACGGGTCTCCGGAAGATTTGTGCCACTAACAGAATTCGACTTCACTGTCCACGCCGGAAAGCACGCAAAAAGCGGGTCAAAACGCCTTGTCCGACCATGATCTCGATTCCGAAGCGCTGCGCCGCGTCATGCTCATCGCCAGCGAGCTGGCGCTGCCGGCCTGGGAGAAGGTGGAACTCGCCTATGCCAGGGGGCTGACGCTCGCTTCGGCGAAGCAGAGCGTGCTGGACGAGGAGGTCGAGCGGCTGGCGCCGGTGACCGAGGCCGTGGTGATCGAGCGGCTGGTCCAGCTGGTGATGCACACGCCGGCCTCGGGCCTGCGTCCCATCGCGCGGGAGCGCCATCGCAAGGCGGTGCTGAAGCGCCTGATGCAGCCCTATCGCGATGCCGGCGGGGCCGAGCCCGGAGGCTTCGCGCTTTGGCTCTATGACCGATTCGGCATCGTGCCCGGGCCGGTGCGGGCCTTCTGGCAGGCGCGCGGGGAGCGGCTCGGCCGCGTCGGCTGAGGCGGCTCGCGGCGCAGCCGGGCTTCAGCGCGGCTCGGGCGAGACGCGCGTGACATGCCCCATTTTCCGGCCGGGCCGGGATTCGCGCTTGCCGTAGAGGTGGAGATGCGCGCCGGGCTCGGCCAGGATCTCGCGCCAGTCGCCGCTCGCCTCGCCGATCAGGTTTTCCATGACGACGCGCCCCAGGCGGCGGCTGGAGCCGAGGGGAAAGCCGCAGATCGCCCGGACATGCTGGTGGAATTGCGAGGTCTGCGCGCCTTCGCTGGTCCAATGGCCTGAATTATGGACGCGCGGCGCGATCTCGTTGACGATCACGCGCTCATCCTCGCCTTCGCCGGTGATGAACATCTCCACCGCGAAGACCCCGACATAGCCGAGCGCATCGGCGATGCTGCGCGCCGCGGCGATGGCGATCTCGGCCGTCCGCGGGCGCAGCTGCGCGGGAACGCGGGTGAAGGCCAGGATATGGTCGCGATGCTCGTTCTCGCAGACGTCGAAGGCGGCGAAAGCGCCGTCGCCGCCACGGGCGGCGACGACCGACACCTCGCGCAGGAAGGGCACGAAAGCCTCGAGTACCGCGGGGAAGCGGCCGATCATGTCATAGGCGGCCGCGAGATCGGTGCCTTCGGCGATCTTGACCTGACCCTTGCCGTCATAGCCGAAGCGACGCGTCTTGAGGACGCTGGGCCGGCCGAGCGCCGCGACGGCGGCCTCGAGATCCGCCAGCGTATCGATGCTGCGAAACGGGGCGACGGCGAGGCCGAGCCCGGAGACGAACTGCTTCTCGCTGAGCCGGTCCTGCGTCACCGCCAGCGCCCGCGCTCCGGGATGCAGGGGCACGCGCGCGGCGAGGAAGGCGGCTGTCGGCGCCGGCACGTTCTCGAATTCATAGGTCACGAGATCGACCGCATCGGCGAATCCGGCCAGCGCCGCCTCATCCTCATAGGCGGCCAGGGTATGGCGCGCCGCGACGTCGAAGGCGGGGCTGTCGGCTTCCGGCGTGAAGACATGGCAGCGAATGCCGAGATCGGCCGCGGCGAGCGCGATCATCCGGGCGAGCTGGCCGCCGCCCAGAATGCCGAGCACGGCGCCGGGCGCGAAACGCATGGTGTCCATCAGGCGTCGTCCCGCGCCGGGCGCTCGGCGATGGCGGCGGTCTGGCGGGCGCGATAGGCATCGAGCCTCTCCGCCAGAGCGGCATCGCCCAGCGCCAGCACGGCTGCCGCGAGGAGGGCCGCGTTGACCGCACCGGCTTTGCCGATCGCCAGCGTGCCGACCGGGATGCCGGCCGGCATCTGCACGATCGACAGCAGGCTGTCCTGGCCGGACAGGGCCTTGGATTCCACGGGGACGCCAAAGACCGGCAGCGGCGTCAGCGAAGCGGTCATGCCCGGGAGATGGGCAGCCCCGCCGGCGCCGGCGATGATCACCTTGAACCCCTCGGCCTTCGCGCTTTTCGCGAAGCTGACCATCCGCTCCGGCGTGCGATGGGCGGAGACGATCCGGGCATCATGGGCGATGCCGAGCGCCTCGAGCGTCTCGGCCGCATGGCGCATCGTCGCCCAATCGGACTGGCTGCCCATGATGATGGCGACTTCGGGGCGGAGCTTGGCCATTGCGGATCGCTTCCGGAGGGTTCGAGCGGAAGCGGGCGGTCTAGACCGGCGAACGCTGAGGAAGCAAGCGGCGAATCGCGAGGGCGCCGCTCAGGCGATGATATCCGGGGTCAGCGCATCCTCGATCTGGGCGATGCGGTCCTTGAGATAGAGCTTGCGCTTCTTCAGCCGCTGCACCTGGATCTGGTTGACCGCGCCGACCCGTTCGAGAGCGTCGATGGCGCTGTCGAGATCGCGATGCTCCTCGCGCAGGCGGGCGAGTTCCGACAGGAAGGTCTCGACCTCTTCCGGGCTGAATTCCAATCCCATAGGCCATCTCATCATCGCCGCGATTGGCGGCGACTATGGGGACAGCCAAAGCGCGCCGCAAGTGTCGTGCGCCGCGGTGAGAGGTCGGCACGGGTTCATTCGTGCCGGCTGGAAAGGGGCCGGTAACGATCACAGAATGTCATGCCGGGCCGTGAAAGCGGCCGGCAGACGCGAAGCCGGCTCTATGTCACACTGACCAGGTCAACCGCTCATCAGGAGGATCCAGATGTCGTTGCAGACCCATCTCGCAGAACTCGAACGCAAGCATCGCCAGCTCGAGGAGGCGATCTCCCAGGCGGCGGCTCGCCCGTCCACGGACGGGCTGAACATGGTCGAGATGAAGCGGAAGAAGCTGCTGCTGAAGGAAGAGATCGAGCGTGTACGGCAGACCCTGCCGGATCGAACGCTGCATTGAGGCGGCGGGTCGCGGCGACCCGTCCAGCGTTCCGGAAAGGCAGGACCGGCTCCGAAAGGAGCCGGTTTTTGTTTGGAGACGCGGTTCGTCTCGGAAACTGTGATGCTAGCGACGGGAGGCGTAGGCGACCTGGCGGCGCGATTTGCGCTTGCCGTGCCAGGCGAGCTCGCGGTCCCCGACATCGACATGGACGAGGCCGTTGGAATAGGTGCCGACGCCGCCGACCGCCTCGATCGCCCTCGCGGCCTGCGCTGCCCGGCGGGCGGAGGTGGTGAGCGGCCGGAAATCGATGGCCTTGCCGAGATAATGCTGCGACCTGCGGGCATGGCGACCACCGCAGGTGGATGTGATCTGGATCGGGCCGATCGCGGCGATCAGCTCCTTGACCATCGCCAGCGTCTCCGGCTTCAGGCAGGTCAGCCCCCGCACCTGCGGCTGGAAGGAGACGTGTTCGGTCGGAAGATTGGCCTGCGCGACCTGCGGCAAGCCGGCAGCCAACACGGCCACCATGAGGATGTTACGCATAATAGACTCAACTGGAGGGGAAGGACGTTCACGCCACCGAAAGCGGTCTGGCTGAACAACGTGCCGCGCCTCTAGCCTCGGCTGAGGGCCAAAACATGGCAGAGCGGAACGAATGACCTGAAGCGCCGAAATGTTTACGTTTTGATCCTGGAGATGCGCCCTGGATTTCAGGCGTATCCAGGGGTTGTAGCGGAGAGTGCTACGTCCGCCGCCGGCGCCGCGGCCTCCCACTGCGAGGGGGCGCGTGCCGTCACCGCGCCGGCCCCGACGTCCCGTTGCGGGGGGCGCGTCACAGAGCGCGCGCCATCTCCCTCAGCCTGAACTTCTGGATCTTGCCCGTGGACGTCTTCGGGACTTCGGCGAAGACCACCGTGCGCGGGCATTTGAACGAGGCGAGCAGCGTCCTGCACCAGGCGATGATCTCGTCCTCGCTGACGCGCGCGCCGGGCTTCAATTCGACGAAGGCGCAGGGCGTCTCGCCCCATTTCGCGTCCGGCCGGGCGACCACCGCCGCGGCCTGCACCTGCGGATGCTTGTAGAGCGCGTCCTCGACCTCGATCGAGGAGATGTTCTCGCCGCCCGAGATGATGATGTCCTTCGACCGGTCCTTGAGCTGGATATAGCCGTCGGGGTAGCGCACGCCGAGATCGCCGGAATGGAACCAGCCGCCGGCGAAGGCCGCCTGCGTCGCCTTCGGGTTCTTGAGATAGCCCTTCATCACGACATTGCCGCGCATCATCACCTCGCCCAGAGTGACGCCGTCGGCCGGGACGGGCTCCAGCGTCTCCGGGTCGAGCACGTCGAGCCCTTCGAGCGCGGGGTAGCGCACGCCCTGGCGGGCCTTCAGCGCGGCCTGCTCGGCGGCCGGCAGGGCGTCCCAATCCCGGTTCCACTCATTGACGACGGCGGGCCCGTAGATCTCGGTGAGGCCGTAGAGATGGGTGACCTCGAAGCCGGCCTCCTGCATGGCCGCGAGCACGGCCTCGGGCGGCGGTGCCGCGGCAGTGAAGAAGGAGACTTTCTGGCCGAAGGCGCGCTTCTCCTCCGGCGCCGCGTTGAGCAGCGTCGACATCACGATGGGCGCGCCGCAGAGATGGGTGACGCCATGCTCGGCCAAGGCCTCGTACATCGCCTTGGCGCGGACCTGCCGCAGGCAGACATGGGTGCCGGCGAGGATCGAGATCGACCAGGGGAAGCACCAGCCGTTGCAGTGGAACATCGGCAGCGTCCAGAGATAGACCGGATGCCGGCCCATGCCGCAGGTCACGACGTTGGATGTGGCGAGCAGGCTGGCGCCGCGATGGTGATAGACCACGCCCTTGGGGTCGCCCGTGGTGCCGGAGGTGTAGTTCAGCGCGATGGCGTCCCATTCATCCGCCGGCATCGTCCAGGCGTAGCCGGGGTCGCCCCCGGCCAGGAACGCCTCGTACTCGAAGCTGCCCAGGCTTTCGCCCGGTCCGTCATAGACCGGGTCGTCATAGTCGATCACCAGCGGCTTCGATTTGCACAGGCTCAGCGCCTCCTTGACGATGCGCGAGAATTCCCGGTCGGCGATCAGCACCTTCGCCTCGCCATGATCGAGGGAGAAGGCGATGATCGCGGCGTCCAGCCGGGTGTTGAGCGTGTTCAGCACGGCGCCGCACATCGGCACGCCGTAATGGCATTCCAGCATGGCCGGGGTGTTCGGCAGCATCGCCGCGACCGTGTCGTTCTTGCTTACGCCATGGCGGGCCAGGGCCGAGGCGAGGCGGCGGGAGCGGGCATAGAATTCGGCATAGCTGCGCCGCAGCGTCCCATGGATGATCGCGGTCCGCTCGGGAAAGACCGAGGCGGCCCGTTCCAGGAAGGTCAGCGGCGTCAGCGGCTGGAAATTGGCCGGGTTGCGGTCGAGATCGGTGTCATAGGCGGATGCCATGGGCGCAGTCCCTGCACAGGGCCCTAGGGTCATGGGCCTGCCTGATCCAAGCGCGCTTTGGCGCGAGGCGCAATCCGGCCCTTGGTTCAGGGCAGCCAGCGCAGCCCGGTCAGCCCGTCATAGGTCAGCTTCAGCCCGACCAGCAGCAGAAGCGTGTAGATGATGCCGTAGAAGCGCTTGACCGGCACGCGGCGCACCAGCCAGACGCCGGCGATGGTCGAGAGGATCGCGACCGGCAGCAGCGCCAGGGAGGCGGTGAGGTTCTGGGTGGTGAACTGGCCGAGCGCCAGATAGGGCACGACCTTGATGATGTTGATCAGCGCGAAGAACAGCGCCCCCGTGCCGACGAAGACCGCCGGCGGCAGGCGCAGCGGCATGGTGTAGATCTGATAGGGCGGGCCGCCGGCATGGGCGATCATGCTGGTGAAGCCCGACAGCGCCCCCCAGAAAGTGCCGAGCGGAAAATTCGACCGGGTCGGCGGGAGGTCCTGCCCGCCGCGCGCGGCGAGATTGCGGATGGCGAAGGCGATCGAGATCAGGCCGACGGCCAGCACCACCGCCCCATCCGCCAGCCTCGCGGCCAGGAGGTAGCCGGCGAAGATGCCGAGCGCCGCGCCGGGCAGGAGCGTCGCCAAGGTGCGCCGGTCGAAATCGCGCCGATAGGACCAGACGGTGACGACATCCTGCGCCATCAGCACCGGCAGCATGATCGCCGCCGCGGTGATCGGCGAGACCACCTGGGCCATCAGCGGCAGGGAGAGCAGGCCGAGCCCGGAGAAACCGCCCTTCGACAGGCCCATCAGGATGACGGCCGGCACCATGGCGGCGAAGAAGGCGGGGTCGAGCAGCATGGGGAGGGGAGGGGTCCGGTGAATCGCCGAGGATTGCGCCAGATCACCGTCGCATCTGCCGGGCCGGGCTAGAAAGCTCTCTGGCGCAACAGGGCCATGTGCGAAAGTCTGTCTCGACGCAGGGGCCGGCCTCTGTGATGGGAAACGCGACACAAGACGCAAAGGGGGCATGCGCGATGACCGGACAGGGAGCCTATGAGCAGGCCTATGCGCGCTGGCAGGCCGATCCGCTCGGTTTCTGGGCCGAGGCGGCCCGGGCGGTCGACTGGATCAAGCCGCCGCAGCGGATCTTCGACGAGAGCCAGGGCGCCTATGGCCGCTGGTTCCCCGATGCCAGCTGCAACACCTGCTTCAACGCGCTGGACCGCCATGTCCGGGACGGGCGGGGCGCGCAGCCGGCGCTGATCCATGACAGCCCCGTGACCGGCACCAAGACCGTCTACAGCTATGCCGAGATGCTGGAGGAGGTGGCGACGCTGGCTTCGGTGCTGGTCGAGCTCGGCGTCGCCAAGGGGGACCGCGTCATCATCTACATGCCGATGATCCCCGAAGCGGCCTTCGCGATGCTGGCCTGCGCCCGGATCGGCGCGATCCATTCGGTCGTCTTCGGCGGTTTCGCGGCCAAGGAGCTGGCGACGCGGATCGACGACGCCGCGCCGCGGGCGATCCTGACCGCGTCCTGCGGGATCGAGCCGTCGCGCGTCGTCGCCTATAAGCCGCTGCTCGACGAGGCGATCGCCCTGTCGCACCACGAGCCGGAGGCCTGCCTGGTTCTGCAGCGCCCCCAGGCCGACGCTTCCATGCACGTCACCCGCGACAAGAGCTGGCGCGCCATGGTCGCGGCGGCCAAGGCCGCGGGGCGCAGGGAGGATTGCGTCGAGGTCGCCGCCACCGACCCGCTCTATGTGCTCTACACCTCCGGCACCACCGGCCGGCCGAAGGGCGTGGTGCGCGACAATGGCGGCCATATGGTCAACCTGCTCTGGACCATGACGAATCTCTACGACGTCAAGCCGGGGGAGGTGATGTTCACGGCCTCCGATGTCGGCTGGGTGGTCGGCCACAGCTACATCGTCTACGGGCCGCTGCTGCAGGGGGCGACCACCATCCTCTATGAGGGCAAGCCGGTCGGCACGCCCGATCCCGGCGCCTTCTGGCGGGTGATCGCCGAGCATAAGGCGGTGGCGCTGTTCACGGCCCCGACCGCGTTCCGCGCCATCCGCAAGGAGGATCCGCAGGCGCGGCACCTCGCCGATTACGACCTCTCCCGCTTCCGCGCGCTGTTCCTGGCCGGAGAACGCGCCGATCCCGACACGTTGCTCTGGGCCGAGCAGGTGCTGAAGGTGCCGGTCATCGACCATTGGTGGCAGACCGAGACCGGCAGCTGCATCGTCGGCAATCCGCTGGGGCTCGAGCTGCTGCCGGTCAAGCCGGGTTCGCCGACCGTGCCGCTGCCGGGCTACCGGGTGGAATGTCTGGACGAGGGCGGGCGGCCGGTGCCGGCGGGCACGATGGGTGCGATCGTGGTCAAGCTGCCGCTGCCGCCCTGCGCGCTGCCGACCTTGTGGGAGGCCGATGAGCGGTTTCGCGAAAGCTACCTCGCCACCTATCCCGGCTATTACAACACCTCGGACGCCGGCTATATCGACGAGGACGGCTATGTCTTCATCATGGGGCGCACCGACGACATCATCAATGTCGCCGGCCACCGCCTGTCGACGGGCGGGATGGAGGAGGTGCTGGCGTCGCACCCGGCCGTGGCGGAATGCGCCGTGGTCGGCATCAGGGACGCGCTGAAGGGCGAGCAGCCCTGCGGTTTCGTGGTGCTGAAGCACGGCGTCAGCGAGACGCCGGCGCAGATCGAGAAGGAGCTGGTGGCGCTGGTGCGCGACAAGATCGGCCCCGTCGCCGCCTTCAAGCTGGCCCTGACGGTCAACCGCCTGCCGAAGACCCGCTCCGGCAAGATCCTGCGCGCGACGATGAAGAAGATCGCCGATGGCGAGGATTATGCGATGCCGGCGACGATCGAGGATGCCAGCGTGCTGGGCGAGATCGGCGAGGCGCTGCGGGGCAGGGGCATCGGCTAGGCCGGACCCGCGGCTCCTGCGGGTCCCGGGCGCCAAGACGCCGTTTCATGACAGGCGCAAGGCCATCGCCCGACGGCGATGGCTGCGCGTATGGATAGAGCCGCCGCTCAATCCTCGTCGTCTTCGTCCACCGGGCGCTTGAGCTGCTTCAGCTTGGCGAAGACGGAATCGACGTCGATCGCAGCCTCTTCCTCGCGCTTGGGCTTGCTCATATCGGCGAAGGTCTGGCTCAGCGCCGGGGCTGCGACCGGGGCCGTCGTCTCTTCCGCCGGCAGCAGGGTCGAGCCGACCTCGGCCAGAGCGGCGGGGCGATCCTTGGCGGCGCGGCCGACCTCGAGGTCGAGGTCGATCTGCGAGCAGAGGCCGAGGCTGACGGGGTCGATCGGCGTCAGCGTCTGGGCGTTCCAATGCGTGCGGTCGCGGATCTGCGCGATGGTCGACTTCGTCGTCCCGATCAGGCGGATGATCTGCGCGTCCTTCAGCTCGGGATGGTTGCGCAGCAGCCAGAGGATCGCGTTCGGCCGGTCCTGGCGCTTGGAGACCGGGGTGTAGCGCGGGCCCTTGGCCTTCTTGATCTCGGGGACCTTGACCTTGCGCTCGGCGAGCTTGAGGTGATGGGCCGGGTTCTTGGCGGCGCGCTCCAGCTCCTCGCGGGTCAGCTGGCCGGAGGTGATCGGATCGAGCCCCTTGATGCCGGCGGCGACTTCGCCATCGGCGATGCCGCGCACCTCCAGCGGATGGAGTTTGCAGAATTCGGCGATCTGCTCGAAGGTCAGGGAGGTGTTCTCGACCAGCCAGACCGCGGTGGCCTTCGGCATCAGCGGGGGTTGTGACACGGGACAGTCTCCAGGATCTCGACGAAGCCGCCGGCAGCGATGCGGCGCGGACAAAGGCTCTCATGCGCAGACCGGCCTCCCCGGCCGGCCATCCAAATCATCGACGATGAACAGGATGACCGGCCTTATAGGCAAAGCCGTGGCGTCTGTCCATGACAAGCACGGGCTCACACCGGCTGCGATGCGCTCCGCCGCGGCCCTAGCCGACGCGCTGCTGCAGATGGCGGATCAGCGCCAGCGCCTCCGGTGGCGGGCGGCGTTCGATCCGGCGATAGACCCGGCAATCATCGGTGCGGAACACCATGCCGTTGTCGACGAGCTCGCGCCGCATCAGCGCGGGATCGCCGAAGCGCAGCCTGGCGTCGAGCAGGCGGCTGATCTCCCGCTCGCCGAAGGTTTCGGCGGCGGGGATGGCCGACCACAGCACCCAGAGGCACAGAGTTCTCTGCCAGGGCCGCGACGGCCAGCGCTCCAGCCGGCCCTCGGCATCGAAATGTCGCGCCGTGCGCAGGATGCGCAGATGGTCGATCGCGGCGGGTGGGGCGGCCGGCGCCGCGAGCCGCTCGCGCGCCTCGCTCTGGGCGCGCAGATGCTGGTAGTTGCGGTGGCCGGCGGCGCGGGCCAGCAGGTTCAGCATCTCGACATGGCCGGGCGGTGCGAGCCGGCCGGACAGCGCCTCGCGCAGCGAGCGGGCCAGTGCCGACAGATCGTCGGCGGCGAAGGGTATGGGGGTTCGCGACATCTCTCATCCTCGATGATGGCCGCTCCCGCAGGGGAGTGTCGGGGTCACCGTCTTGCGACTCGGCCGGACAAGTCGTCGGCGAGGCGGGGATGAGCAGGTTTAGCTTCCCTCGCGGGATCGGTGACGCCTGGGTGAACTGCGGACCCTGGATGCTGCGCTTCTAGACCGTGGACAGCCCCGCGATCAAGCCTCCCGCGGCACCGCCCTCAGCCCCCGGTCGTCAGCACGATCTTGCCGATATGCGCGTTGCTCTCCATCAGCGCATGGGCGGCGGCGGCTTCGGCGAGGGGAAAGGTCTTGAACATCACCGGCTTGCAGCGGCCCGCGGCTATCAGCGGCCAGACCCGGGTTTGCAGCTCGGCGGCGATCGCCGCCTTCTCGGCGATGCTGCGCGGGCGCAAGGTCGAGCCGGTATGGGTCAGCCGCTTCATCATCAGGCGGCGGAAATCGACCTCCGCCTTGGGCCCGTTCAGGAAGGCGATCTGGACGATGCGGCCGCTCTCGGCGGCGGCGTCGTAATTGCGGCTGATATAGTCGCCGCCGACCATGTCGAGGATCAGGTCGACGCCGCGCCCGCCCGTGGCCGCCTTTGCCGCCGCGACGAAATCCTCCTCGCGGTAATTGATCGCGTGGTCGGCGCCGAGATTGCGGCAGGCGAGGCATTTCTCGGCCGAGCCGGCGGTCGCGATCACGGTCGCGCCGAACGCCTTGGCGAGCTGGATGGCGGTGGTGCCGATGCCGGACGTCCCGCCATGGACCATGAAGCTCTCGCCGGCCTGCAGGCGCCCGCGCTGGAAGACATTGGTCCACACGGTGAAATAGGTCTCGGGAATGGCCGCCGCCTCGATGAGGGTCAGCCCGGCGGGGACGGGCAGGGCGTTGCTTTCATGGACGACCGCATAGTCCGCATAGCCGCCGCCCGCGACGAGCCCGCACAGCGTGTCGCCGCGGGCGAAGCGGGTCGCGCCTTCGCCCAGCGCGACGACCGTGCCGGCGATTTCGAGGCCGGGAATGTCGGAGGCGCCCGGCGGCGGGGCGTAGCCGCCCATGCGCTGCAGCACGTCGGGGCGGTTGACCCCGGCGGCGGCGACCTTGACCAGAAGCTCGCCCGGTCCCGGCTGCGGCATCGGCCGCGTCTGCAGCCGCAGCACCTCGGGGCCGCCCGGCGCGTCGAAGCCGATGGCGGAGATGCTCCGGGGTCGATCCGTCTCGAACGCAGTCGTCATGGGGCTCGTCATCCTTGATCGCACGGCTCAGGGGATTAGGCTGCCGGCCAACCGAATGGTGAATGTGAGGCAGACATGTCGATCTTTCCAGAGGAAGACCGCCCGAAACCGCAGCGCGTGCACGAGATCGGGCAGGACCTGTCGATGCTCTCGCTGGCGGAGATCGATCTGCGGATCGAGGCGCTGCAGCAGGAGATCAGGCGATTGGAGCAGGCCCGGACCACCAAGGCGGCCTCGCGCTCGGCCGCCGATTCTTTTTTCAGGAAACCCGGCTGATCGTTCGCGAGTGACCCTGCGGCATTAACCGGCCCTTAACGATTCCAAAGTATGAATCGCATCATCCAGTTTGTCTGGATGTCGAGTGGCTCCTGCCCACTCTGTTTGACGCCTCCCTGTTGACCTTCGAGCCGCCTCCGGGCGGCTCTTTTTTTGGTCCGGGGACCGGTCGACAGCCGGGCATCATCGCCGCGCAGGCCGGCCGCCGCCGTGCTTTCGCCACATCGATGTATCCCCGTTAAGGTTAACGCGATCTTACCAGCGCGGGCGCGAGGCATCGGCGCTATCCTTGCGACAGGGCGATACGGAAAGCCGCAGCGTGCCAGGGCCGCGCGGGACTGTATCGAAGAGGGATTCGTGCAAATGAACGATGCGCTGATGCTGGACGCGCGGGACGGCGAGGGAGCGATCTCCTTCGCCCGCAGCTTCGTCAAATCCGACGCCTTCATGCTGCTGTTCCGCGAGGGCATGGCGCTGGTGGAGCAGACCGCCAATTATCTCGACAGCGAAGGCCGCGCGGATTCGGCGGCTCTGCCCCGGCCGGCTGCGCTGAATTACGCCACAGAGAGCATGCGGCTGACGACGCGGCTGATGCAGATCGCCTCCTGGCTGCTGGTGCAACGCGCGGTCGCCGAAGGCGAAATGACGGTGGAGCAGGCCCAGGCCGAGAACGGCAAGATGCGGGTCGGCGAGGCCATGGTCGGTCTGGCGCCGGAGGAGGCCGAGGCGCTGCCGCAGGGGCTGCGCGAGCTGATGGCGCATTCGCTGCGCCTGCAGGACCGGATCCGGCATCTGGAGAAGCTGATGTCGGGCGCCGATGCGCCGGTCGAGCCCGCCAATCCGGTGCAGGATCAGCTTGCGAGCCTGCAGGCCAGGCTCGGGCTGGCGCGCTGACGCCGGGTTCGGCCGCGACCGATCGCCGCTAAACGGAAACGCCCGGCCGCGAGGCCGGGCGTTTGCGTTGATCTGGATCATGGGCGATCGCGGCGATCGCCGTCAGATCACTTCTTGCCGAGGGCGCTGAGCGCACCGAAGCGCGAGTTGAAGCGCGAAACACGGCCGCCACGGTCCAGCAGCTGCTGCGAACCACCGGTCCAGGCAGGATGCGTCGACGGGTCGATGTCGAGGTTGAGGGTGTCCCCCTCCTTGCCGAGCGTCGAACGGGTGAAGTATTCCGTGCCATTGGTCATGACGACCTTGATGGTGTGGTAGTCGGGATGGATGCCGGTCTTCATGGCGAAATCCTTAAGTCTCTAGTGGGCGCGGTCGTTCGCCAGGCGTTTCTGGCCGGCCCGTCGAAGAATTCGTATGAGCCTGTCTGTGAAGTCGCTGCCCATAGCGCAGCCGAGCCGACAGCGCAAGCATGACAGGACAGGCAGAGTGGCCGAAGCCGACAAGAACCCCGCCAGGACCAGGCCGGATTTCAGCACCTTGCGCTCCTTCTGGCCCTATGCCGCGCGGCAGAAGGGGCGGATCGCACTGGCGCTGCTGGCGCTGCTGATCGCCTCGGGCGCGACCCTGACCCTGCCGCTGGCGGTGCGCCGGGTGATCGATGTCGGCTTCTCCGGCGGCGAGCAGCAGCTCGCCAACAGCTATTTCATGCTGCTGATCGGCGTCGTCGCCGTGCTGGCGCTGGCCAGTTCGGCGCGCTTCTATCTGGTGATGACGGTGGGCGAGCGCATCGTCTCCGATCTGCGCAGCGACGTCTTCCGCCATCTGACGCGGCTCGAGCCGGCCTTCTTCGATTCCAGCCGGGCCGGCGATCTCGTTTCCCGCCTGACCGCCGACACCACGCAGATCAAGTCGACCTTCGGCTCGACGGCCTCGATCGCGCTGCGCAACGCCATCATGACCATCGGCGCGCTGGGGCTGATGATCGCCACCAGCCCGCAGCTCTCGGCCATCGTCATCGGCGCCATCCCGCTGATCGTGGTGCCGCTGGTCCTGTCCGGGCGCTCCGTGCGCCGGCGCGCGCGGGCGGCGCAGGACAGGCTGGCCGATGCCTCCGCCTTCGCGGCGGAAGCCGTCGGCGCGATCCGGACCATGCAATCCTTCGGCGCCTCCCGCGAGACGGCCGAGCGCTTCGCATCGGTCTCGGACGAGGCCTATGGCGCCTCGCGCGCCGCCACGGCGTCGCGGGCGCTGCTCTCGGGCGTGGCGATCTTCCTGGTCAGCGCCAGCGTGGTCTGGGTGCTGTGGACCGGCGCGACCGAGGTGTTCGAGGGGCGGATGAGCGGCGGGCGGCTGTCGCAGTTCATCCTCTACGCCGTCCTCGCCTCCAGCTCGCTCGGCCAGCTGTCGGAGGTCTATAGCGAGATTTCCGCCGCGGCCGGTGCGGCCGGGCGTCTCGGCGAGATCCTGGCGACGCCGCCCGCCATCGCCGCGCCGCCGCATCCGCGGCCGATGCCGGAGCCGCCGCGCGGCGAGCTGGCCTTCGAGGCGGTGAGCTTCGCCTATCCCGGCCGCACGGGCTCGGCGCTGTCCTCGCTCAGCTTCGCCGTCCGTCCCGGCGAGCGGGTCGCGATCGTCGGCCCCTCCGGTGCGGGCAAGAGCACGGTGCTGCAGCTCGCGCTGCGCTTCTACGATCCGCAGGCGGGGCGGGTGCTGGTCGACGGCGTCGCCGGGCCGGAGGTCGATCCCGAGGCCTGGCGCGCCCGCTTCGCACTGGTGCCGCAGGAGCCGACGGTCTTCGGCGTCTCGGTGCGGGACAACATCGCCTATGGCCGCCCCGGCGCCTCGTTGGCCGAGGTCGAGGAGGCGGCGAGGCTGGCGGCGGCGGAGGGCTTCATCAAGGCGCTGCCGCAGGGCTACGACACGATCGTCGGGGAGAGGGGCGTGACGCTGTCCGGCGGGCAGCGGCAGCGCCTGGCGATCGCCCGCGCGGTGCTGAAGGATGCGCCGATCCTGCTGCTGGACGAGGCGACGAGCGCGCTCGATTCCGAGAGCGAGCGGGCGGTGCAGGATGCGCTCGACCGGCTGATGCGAGGGCGCACCACGCTGGTGGTGGCGCACAGGCTGGCGACCATCCTCTCGGCGGACCGCATCCTGGTGATGGAGGATGGACGGGTGGTGGAGGAAGGTACGCATGCCGAGCTCAAGGCCAAGGGCGGCCTCTATGCAAGGCTGGCGGCGCTGCAATTCGCGCTGGAGGCGGCCTGATCGCGGCTAGACGGCCTGTCTCAGCGGCGCGAAGCCGATCGGCTTGAGCAACGCGGCGGCCGCGTCCGGCGGCACCGCCTGCGAGAACAGGAAGCCCTGGCCGAGCTTGCAGCCGAGGGCGCGCAGCGTCTCGAATTGCGGCACGGTCTCGATGCCTTCGGCGACGATGTCCATGCCGAGGCTGGCGCCGAGCCGCAGGATCGTCTCCAGAATCGCGCGATCCTGGACCGAATGCAGGAAGTGCCGCACGAAGGAGCGGTCGATCTTGATGATGTCGATGGGGTAGCTGCGCAGATGCACCAGCGAGGCGTGGCCGGTGCCGAAATCATCGAGCGCGACGCGAACCCCTGAGTCTTTCAGCCGCTCGAGAATGCGCTGGACCGGGCCCTGTTCCTTGTCGAGAAAGACGTTCTCCGTGACCTCGACCTCGATCATGTGGGGCGCCAGTCCGAGCTCCGCCATGCGGGCGATCAGCACGTCGCCGAAGCTCGGGTCGAGCAGCTGGGCGGTGCTGAGATTGATCGCGATATGGCCGAAATCGAGCCCCAGCCGGTGCCAATGCGCCGCCCGCTGGACGGCCTGCTCCACTACGAAGCGGCCGATGCGGGCCGAGAGTTCGGGATCGTCGAAGGCGGATTGGAAGGCGCCGGCCGTGACCACCTCGCCGCAGGGCTTGCACCAGCGCAGCAGCGCCTCGAAGCCGGCATGGCTGCCATCGTCGAGCCGCAGCTTCGGCTGATAGAACAGAGCGAGCTCGTCGGCGCCGAGGGCGCGGGCGATGTTGCGCACCGTCTCGAAGCGCTGGTCGCAATCGCGCTTCATCTGCGGATCGAAGATGCGGAACGTGTTCTTGCCGCCGGCCTTGGCCGCATAGAGGGCGATATCGGCCTGGGTGAAGAGCTCGCTCGGATTGTCCTGTCGGCTCGCATCGGGGATGGCGATGCCGATCGAGGCGCCGATCCGGAAGGAGTATTCGCCCCAGAGCACCGGCGGGCTCAGCGCCTGGAGGATCGCCAGCGCCAGGAGCCTCGCCTGGTCCGGCCCCGTGGCGTCGTCCATCAGCACGGCGAATTCATCGCCGCCGACGCGCGCGACCAGGATCGCCGTCCGGCAGACATCGCGCAGCCGCAGCGCGATCTGGCGCAGGCATTCATCGCCCAGCGCGTGGCCGAAGGTGTCGTTGACCTGCTTGAACCCGTCGAGATCGACGAGCAGCAGCGCGCCGACCGCGCCGCGGCCGCCATTCTTCGCGCCGATGACCGAGAGGGTCGCCTGGAACAGGCTGCGATTGGCCAGGCCGGTCATCACATCGCTCTCGGCGAGGTAGCGGGTCTGGTCCCACAGCGCCTTTTCCTCGGTGATGTCCTGTTTCATGCCGAAGAAGCGCACCGGCACGCCGTTCTCGGTCTCGACTTCGCCGGTCAGGCGGATCCAGCGATCATTGCCGAGGGCGGTGACGAAATGCACATCGATGCTGAAGCCGGTGCCGTCGCGGATGGCGCGCTCGCGATGGGTGGCGATGGCGAGGCGGGAGGCGGGATCGTAGAGCTTGAGGATGTCGTCCCGCTCCACCGGCGACTGGCGGGGCAAGTCGAAGAGATCGTAGACGGCGTCGGTCCAGCGCAGCCGGTTGCCGCGGGTCAGATCGCATTCCCAGACGCCGATGCGGGCGGCTGTCGAGGCACGCTCGAAGATCCGCCGGTTCTGCTCGATCTCGGCCTGTTTGCGGACCAGCTCATCCTTCGTCCGCAGGAGATTCGCGGCGAGCCGGGTGGCCTCCTCATGGCGCAGCAGCGCCGAATCCATCAGGCCGGCGAAGGAGCGCAGCGCCTCCAGAGCCGCAGCGGCGAAGGGTTGCGGGCCGCGCCGCCCGATCCAGACGATGCCGCTGCCGCTCTCCAGGGGCGCCATGGCGGTCTGCAGGCCGCCTGGCACCGGGGCGGACGCGGGATCGGCGGCATGGGCGCGCAGACCGGCTTCGTCCGAGGCCGATCGGCGCGAGGCGAAGGAAGTCCCGTCCGCGAGCAGGAGGAGCGCAGCCGAGACGCCGAGGCTGCTGCGGACGAGGTCCAGCAGGGAGGTCAGGTCGGCGTCGCGCGCTTGCGTCATCGTCGCGGCTTGAGCTCGTCAGCGGGGCAGGAGGGACGGGCGGAGCGGGTCAAAGGCGTGCGTGGCTCGACCAGTTTGGCTATGCCAACTGGACATTTAGCTACACAAAGTGACGCTAAGCGCGCACCGTTAAGCAAAGCTTATCCTGCGGCAGGTCCGCCGGGCTCATTCAGCGCGGCGGCAGCGCGGCGTAATAGGCGGCCAGCGCCGCCATCTCCTCATTGGTCATCTGCCGCGACATCACCCGCATCTCCTTGTGCGGTCGCTTGCCACTGCGGAAGGCCAGCATCTGGTTGTAGAGATAGCGCTCGTTCTGCCCCGCCAGATGCGGCACCTCTACATCCCTGGCGATCCCGTCCTCGCCATGGCAGGCGGCGCATTCGCCGACCGAGACCGGCCGTGCGCCCGCCGGCACCGCCATGCAGCAGAGGGCGAGCAGAGCCAGAGCGCCGGCAACGGAGCGGATCATCTCAGCGCTCCGTGATCTTGAACTCGATGCGGCGGTTGCGGCGATAGGCTTCATCGGTGTTGGCGACGTCGAGCGGCTGGTATTCGCCGAAGCCGGTGGCGCCGATCCTGTCGCTCGGCAGGCCGCGCGTGACGAGATACTCCACCACGGCGATGGCGCGCGCCGCCGACAGGTGCCAGTTCGACGGGAACTGGGCCGAGCGGATCGGGCGGTTGTCGGTATGGCCGTCGACGCGCAGGATCCAGGGGATGTCCGGGGGCATCTCGCCGGCGAGATCGATCAGGATGGTCGCGAGCTTGTCCAGCTCGCTGCGGCCATCGGGCTTGAGCACGGCCTGGCCGACATCGAAGAACACCTCCGACTGGAAGACGAAGCGGTCGCCGACGACGCGGATGTCCGGCCGTGTCCCGAGCACCTGGCGCAGCCGGCCGAAAAAGTCGGAGCGGTAGCGGGCCAGCTCCTGCACGCGCTGCGCTAGCGCCACGTTGAGGCGGGAGCCGAGCTCGGCGATGCGCGCCTGCTGGTCGCGGTCCTTCGCCTCCGAGGCGCTCAGCGCCTCTTCGAGCGCGGCCAGCTGGCGGCGCATCGCGACGATCTGCTGGTTGACCATGTCGACCGTGGCCTGGGCGCGTGCGGAGAGCTGCTTCTCCGCCTCGAGAGCCTTCTGGGTTTCCGCCAGCTGGGCCGGGCCGTTGCTCGCCTGCGCCTGCAACAGCCCCTCCGCCCGGCTGCGCTGGCTCTGCTCGCGCGTCAGGGTCGATTGCAGCAGCGCCAGGTTCTCCTGCGCCTCGCGATTGGCCGAGCGCTCCAGCGCCAGCAGGTCGGTCAGCTCGGAGATCTGCCGGTTCAGCCGCTCCAGCGCGGTGTCCTTGCCGGTCAGCTCCTGCGAGAGGAAGAATTGCCCGAGCACGAAGACCGAGAGCAGGAAGACGATGCCGATCAGCATCGTCGAGAGCGCGTCGACGAATCCCGGCCAGAAATTGACCTCGTCGCGGCGATGGGCGCGGGAGAGGGCCATGCTCAGTCAGCTCCTGCAGGACGGCCGGCGATCGCGCCCGGATGATGGCGCATGATCACGGCTCGGTGACATGGTCGGCGGTGAGACGCTCGATCAGCCGCTTGAGATCCTTCTCCCGGGCGGCCTGCGCCTCGACCCAGTCGCGGATCAGCTGCTGCTCGGAGCGCATGTGCTGGACTAGGCCCTGGATGCCCTCGGCGAGGTTGGCGAGCGCCTGGGTGGCCGCGCGGTTGTTGGCGCCGCCCTCGGCCATGGCCGCGCTGAGCCGGTCGAAGCGATCGGCCAGAGCGGGGCCGGTGCCTCCGGCCATGGCCGGCATCGCCGGGCCGGCGGCATTGGTGCGGCTGCTCAGCCAGGTCTCGACCTCGTTGCGGAAGCGGCGCTGGGCCTGGCCGACCTGCAGGTCGAGGAAGCCGAGGATGAGCGAGCCCGCGATGCCGAACAGCGAGGAGGAGAAGGACAGGCCCATGCCGGCCAGCGGCGCGGCGAGGCCGGCCTTCAGCTCGTCGAAGAGCACGCCGGCCTCGGCGCCCGTGCGCAGCGATTTGATGACGTTGCCGACGGAGGAGACGGTGTCGAGCAGGCCCCAGAAGGTGCCGAGCAGGCCGAGGAAGACGAGCAGCCCGCCGAGATAGCGCAGCACCTCGCGGCCGTCGTCGAGGCGTACCGCGATCGATTCCAGCACGGTCGCGGCCTGGGCGGGCGCGAGGCTGTGATCGTCCAGCGCCTGCAGCACCCCGCCGAGCGGCGCGATGACCTGCTGGCGTTCGATCTCGGCACGGCCGGGGTCGGCGGCGAGCCTGGTCGCGGCGCGCGCCTCGCTATGGATGCGCCAGAGTTCGCGCAGCGCGATCAGCATGCCGACGAGGAGCGAGCCGAGGATCAGGCCGTTGAGCCCGGGATTGGTCATGAAGGCGGTGACGAGGCCGCCCTGCAGGATGAAGCCGAGGAAGCCGATCAGGGCCAGGAACAGCAGGGCACGGATGACGTAGCGGAGCGGCCTGGAAAAGCGGGTCTCCCCCCGCATCGCCGCGGCCGTGTCCCGCTCGGCCGCCAAATCCTCAGTCGCCATGCTCATCTTCCGTTCGTCTCCGGACCGACATGCCGGCCGGGACCCCCGCCGCCCCGAACCCGCTCCCGCTCCAGACTATGACCCGCTGCAGCGCGCCGACTGTCGCCTCCCCCGTCGCCGGGATCAAGCGCCAATGACGGGCTCATGCGCCTCAGACCGCGGTCTTCAGCGCCGCGCGCAGGGCCTGCTCGCCGATCTCGTTGCCGCAGATGATGTCCCTGGCGCTGGTCGGCTGCTTGCCGTCGAGCGTGCCGAAGGTGCCGCCCGCCTCCCGGATCATCACAGCGCCGGCGGCGAAATCCCAGGTGTTGAGCCCGCGCTCCCAATAGGCGTCCATGCGGCCGGCGGCGACATAGGCGATGTCGAGCGCGGCGGCGCCCATGCGGCGGACATTGGCGAAGCGCGGCATCACCGCCGCGAGTTCGCGCAGGAAGACGGGGTGGCCGCCCTTGCCGATATGGGGCACGCCCATGCCGATCAGCATGTCGGCCGGCTCGCGCCGCCCCGAGACGCGCATGCGGCGGTTGTTGACATAGGCGCCCTTGCCCTTCTCGGCGACGAAGATCTCGTCCTTGGCGGCGTCGTAGATCACGCCGGCGACGAACTGGTTGTCGCGCTCCAGCGCCACCGAGATGTTCCAGTGCGGGATGCCGCGCAGGAAGTTGTGGGTGCCGTCGAGCGGATCGATGTGCCAGCGATTGCTTTCGTCGGTGCCGTGGACGACGCCGCTCTCCTCCATGACGAAGCCATAGCCCGGACGCGCCTTCTCCAGTGCCTCGCGCAGGATGCTCTCGGCCTTGTGGTCGGCCTTGGAGACGAAATCTCCCGGCCCCTTGGCGAGAACCTGCAGGTTCTCGATCTCGCCGAAATCGCGCTTGAGGGAGCGCGACGCCTTCATCACGGCGTCGGTCATCACGGTCATCAGGGGCGAACGAATCATCATTACCTCTTGCGCGCCCGGTGGCGCTCGTCGATCGGGGTCCGAGCCCGGGATCAGCTTGTCAAAACAGCGGCGGGCGCAGGCTGGCCTGCGCCGGCTCAATTCAGCGCGTCACTTGCTCGTCTGATTGGGCGTCGTCAAGGCCGCACCCTCGATTCGGGTGGCGGCGAGGTTGGCGGCACGGTCGCGCTGCTCCGGCGTCAGCCGCTCCAGCAGCTGATCGAGCTGCGGGTCGTCGAGGCCCTGGGCACGGGCCGCGAGATGCCAGGCGGCCGCCTCGATGGAGTCCAGCGAGATGCCGCGGCCGCTCTGGTGCAGCCGCGCGATCCGGTTCTGCGCGATCGGGTTGCCGCGCAGCGCCGCGGTCAGGAAGAGTTTTGCCGCCGCCTCCTCGTCCTTCGCCACGCCGGTGCCGTTGAACAGCATGATCGCATATTCGATCTGCGCCGGCAGATGGCCGTTGCTGCTGGCGCTCGCCATCCAGCGCGCGGCTTCCGCATCGTCCTGCGGCAGGCCGCGCCCCTCCTTGGCGAGAATGCCGAGCGCGTGCTGGGCATCGGGAACATGGGCCTGTGCCGCGATCCGCAGGCTCGCCACGGCGCGGGCGAGATCCTCCTCGCGGCCGCTCGCCAGCAGGGTCAGCGCCAGATTGTAATTGGCGGCGGGGTGGCCCTGCGCGGCCGCTCGCGCCAGCAAAGCGGCGGCGCGCTCGGCATCGCGCTTGCCGCTGCGCTCGTCGAGCAGGGCGTTGGAAAGCGCGAAGATCGCGTTGACGTCGCCGCGCTCGGCGGCGCGCTCGAACCATTCGGCGGCGACCTTCTGGTCCTCGGGCACGTTCAGCCCCTGGCGATAGATCTCGCCGATCAGGGTCATCGCCGCGGCGTCGTTGCTGTCGGCCTCGACGCGCTTCAGCGCCTCGCTCAGCGCGCGGCGATAATGCCCGGTCTGGAAGGCGGCATAGGCCTGATCGGCCTCGGCCGCGCCGAGCGGCTGCGCCGTCGCCAGCAGCAGGGCGAGCGCGAGCGCGCGCCGGGCCGAATTCATCGCACGACCTTCCGCGTCAGGCAGGCGGCGATCGCGGCATTGGCTTCCGCGACCAGGGCGCGCAGATCCACCTCGTCCGCGAAAGCCCAATCGCCGAGAGCGATGAACTCGCAGCCGGTCTCGGCCAGAGCGGGGATGGAGGCGGCATCGGGCGCATAGGCGACGCAGGGCGTCTCGAAGATCTCGGCCCACCAGCCGGCCCGCTCGACCACGGCCGCCAGCGGCGGGACCGACCCGTCGGGGCGGGGCTCCCCGAACATCACGTAGTCGACGCCCGCCTCGCCGGCATCCATGGCGTCGTGGCGGGCGCGCAAATGGCCGGCGCCGATGATCCGCTCGTTGCGCAGGCTGGAGCGCGCCTCCGCGATCGCCTCGAGCCCCTGCGTCAGATGCACGCCATCGGCGCCGCCGCGCGTTGCGACCAGCGGCGAATCCTCGACCACCAGCGCGACATTGGCGGCCTGGACGGGGCCCGACAGGCGTTTGACCCGCTCGATCCGGCTGCGATCGTCGCCCTCGCCGAGGCGCAGCAGGACGGCCGCGACATCGCCGCCGGCGAAGGCCTGCATCAGGCGGAAGGCCATCGGCTCGGCCTCCGTGACGGGCGGGGTGACGAGCATCAGGCGGGTGGGTGCGGAAGGACTGGTCATGATGTCTTACGCAAACGGCCCATGCCGGCATCCAATGTCAAGACCGTGAGCCCTGCGACCAGGCTCCAGAAGGCGGAGCCGATGCCGAAGAGCGAGAGGTTGGAGGCCGCCACCGCAAAGGCGATGACCGCGGCGAAACGATGGCTCTCGCGGGCCATGGCCTGGCCGAGCGCGCCGGTGAGCGAGCCGACGAGGCCGAGCCCAGCGACGGCGACGATCAGCGCCTTGGGCATGGCGACGATCAGCGCCAGCAGCAGCCCGGCGCAGGCTGCGATGCCGAGCCAGACGAGGCCGTAGGCGATGCCGGCCTTCCAGCGCCGGGCGGGATCGGGATGGGTGTCCGGGCCGGTGCAGATCGAGGCGCTGATCGCGGCCATGTTCACCATATGCGCGCCCATCGGCGCCGTCAGGAAGGAGGTCAGCCCGGTCACGAACAGCGCGGCCGAGGTCGGGGGCGCATAGCCATCGGCGCGCAGCACGGCGAAACCCGGGAGATTCTGCGACGCCATGGTGACGAGGTAGAGCGGGATGCCGAGGCCCAGAATGGCGGCGATGTCGAAGCGCGGCATCACCCAGGCGATGGCCGTGAGCGGGATGTCGCCGCCCGGCCAGCTTGCGAGGCCGGTGCCGAAGCTGATGGCGATTCCGGCGAGCAGCGCCGCGATCACCCCGAGGAACGGGCTGAACAGCCGTGCGATCAGGAAGATCGCGAGCAGGGGCAGCACCAGCGCCGGCGACAGGCTCATCTCGTCGAAGACGGCGACCACGAAGCGGAAGATGATGCCGCCCAGCATCGCCGCGGCGATGCTCATCGGGATGCGCTCGGTCAGCGCGCCGAGCGGGCGGAACGCAGCGGTCAGCATGGTCAGCCCCGCCGCGGTGAGGAAGGCCCCGATCGCGGCCGGCAGATCGAGCCCGGTCGTGGCCGCGATCAGCGCGGCGCCCGAGGTCGACCAGGCGCAGATGATCGGCATCCGGTAGCGCCAGGACAGGAACAGGCTGGCGCTGCCCTTGGCGAGCGCCAGTCCCACCACCCAGGACACGGTCTGGACCGGCGTCGCGCCGAGCGCCTGGGCGGCGGCGAGCACGACGGCGATCGAGGCGGCGAAGCCGACGAAGGCTGCGACGAAGGCTGAGAAGAGGAGCGACATCATGGCCCGGCCGGAAGCGGAAGACGCTGCCTTCTGTCAGATATCGCGGCGGGCTGGAAGCGCCGGCATGCCGGGCCGGCACGCAGGCGGTGGCGGGCGCCGGCTGCGCCCGATCGCAACAATGCGTCACCCTGCCGTCACGGAAGCTTGATTAGTTTGGAACTAGACAAGCCCCAATCATCTGCCGAGGCGGAGAGACGACATGACCCAGGATGCCAGCGAACCGACCATGGCCGACGAGACCGACCATGAATCCACCTTCGGCGCCAGCCTGCTGGAGCATGAGGACGCCGCGCCGCAGAACCCGACGGATAATCCGACGATGGGCGAGCTCATCGGCCAGCGTTTCTCCCGCCGCGGCCTGCTGAAGGGCGCTTTGGCCGTCTCCGCCATCTCGGCCACGGTCGGCACCGTCGCGCTCGAGACGGCGGGGCAGGCGCGGGCCGAGGGCGCGCCCTCCGCCTTCGCCTTCAAGGAGGTGGAGGTGGGCGTCGATGCCGACCACCACGTCGCCGAGGGCTATGACGCGCAGGTTCTGTTGCGCTGGGGCGACCCGCTGACCCCGGATGCGCCGGCCTTCGACCCGGCCAGGCAGTCGCCCGAGGCGCAGGCCAAGCAGTTCGGCTACAACAACGACTTCGTCGGCTATCTCCCGATGCCCGGCGCGGCCGACCCTTCGGCGCATGGGTTGCTCTTCGTCAATCACGAATACACCAACCCGCATCTGATGTTTCCGGGCGTCGTCGAGGTCAAGGACGGCAAGCCGGTGATGAAGAACGCGACGGAGGAGCGCTTCAGGATCGAGGCCATGGCGCATGGCGCCACCATCGCCGAGATCCGGCGCAGCGAGGGGCGCTGGGCGCTGGTTCGCGATTCCCGGTTCAACCGCCGCATCACGGTGGCGACCGAAATGGCGCTGTCGGGCCCCGTCGCCGGCAGCGAGCGGGTCAAGACCCAGGCCGATGCCAGCGGCCGCAAGGTCTTCGGCACGCTCAACAACTGCTCCGGCGCGATGACGCCCTGGGGCACGTTCCTCTCCGGGGAGGAGAATTTCCACGGGTATTTCTCCGGGAAACTGCCGGAGGGGCACCGCGAGGAGGCCAATTACAAGCGCCTCGCCATCCCCTCGGCGCCCTATGGCTGGGGCCGCTTCGAGGAGCGCTTCGATCTGGCGAAGGAGCCCAACGAGGCCAACCGCTTCGGCTGGGTGATCGAGGTCGACCCGTTCGACCCGCATTCCGTGCCGAAGAAGCGCACCGCGCTCGGGCGCTTCAAGCATGAGGGCGCGGACAACATCGTCACCCGGGACGGGCGTGTCGCGGTCTATCTCGGCGATGATGAGCGCTTCGACTATGTCTATAAATTTGTCACCGAGCGGCGGTTCGATCCGAAGGACCGCGCCGCCAATCTCGATCTCCTGGATTCCGGCACGCTGCATGTCGCGAAATTCTCGGCCGACGGCACGCTGGCCTGGCTGCCGCTGGTCTTCGGCCAGGGACCGCTGACGCCGGCCAATGGGTTCACGAGCCAGGCGGATGTGCTGATCGAGACGCGCCGGGCCGGAGATCTGCTGGGCGCGACCAAGATGGACCGGCCGGAGGACATCACCCCCAATCCGGTGACCGGCCGGGTCTATGTGATGCTCACCAACAATACGAGCCGCAAGCCCGAGCAGGTCGACGCCGTCAATCCACGCGCCAAGAACGCCTTCGGCCATATCATCGAGATCAGCGAGGATGGCGGTGATCATGCGAGCACGAGCGGCCGCTGGGAAATCCTGCTGACCTGTGGCGATCCCTCGGTGGCGACGGTGGGGGCGAGCTTCTCGACCGATACCTCCCGCAATGGCTGGTTCGGCATGCCCGACAATGCGGTGGTCGACACGGCGGGGCGCCTGTGGGTCGCCACCGACGGCAATAATGTGAAGGAAACCGGGCGCACCGACGGGCTCTGGGCCGTCGATACCGAAGGCGCGGCGCGGCGCACATCGAAACTGTTCTACCGCGTGCCGCATGGCGCGGAATTGTGCGGCCCGTGCTTCACCCCCGACGATACGACCGCCTTCGTGGCGGTGCAGCATCCGGGCGATGACGGGCCGGACTGGCCGGAATTCGGTCGCCGCTCCTATTACGAAGATCTCTCCACCCGCTGGCCGGACTTCAAGCCGGACATGCCGGTGCGCCCCTCCGTGGTGGCGATCACCCGCAAGGGCGGCGGCAAGATCGGCGTCTAGCGCCGGTCGGCGGGAGGCGGGGACAGCGCGCGGGCAGGCGGATCCGGTTTGGCCGGACCCGCTTCGCGTCTCGAGCGCGCTACCCCCGCATCGCGAGGGGATAGCGCGCCGTCATGGTCGGCAGGCGCGGCTCAGGCCGCCTTGTCGAAGGTCGGGTCGAGTTCGCCCTTGGCGTAGCGCTTGGCCATTTCGGCGGTGGTCAGCACCCGCTTGATCTTGCTGGCCTGGCCGGCGGTGTTGAACTCCTGCAGGCGCTGCTTGCAGAGCTGCGTCATGGCTTCCATAGCCGGCTTCAGATACTTGCGCGGGTCGAATTCGCCGGGGTTCTCGGACAGGATTTTCCGGATCTGCCCGGTCATCGCCATGCGGTTGTCGGTGTCGATGTTGATCTTGCGGACCCCGTGCTTGATGCCGCGCTGGATTTCCTCGACCGGCACGCCCCAGGTCTGGGGCATCTTGCCGCCATATTGGTTGATGATGTCCTGGAGGTCCTGCGGGACGCTGGAGGAGCCATGCATCACGAGATGCATGTTCGGCAGCTTCTTGTGGATCTCCTCGATGACATGCATCGCCAGGATCGCGCCATCGGGCTTGCGGGTGAATTTATAGGCGCCGTGCGAGGTGCCCATGGCGATGGCCAGCGCGTCGACCTTGGTCTCGGCCACGAATTTCACGGCCTCGTCCGGGTTGGTCAGCAGCTGGTCATGGCTGAGCTTGCCCTCGAAGCCGTGCCCGTCCTCCTTCTCGCCCTCGCCGGATTCCAGCGAGCCGAGCACGCCGAGCTCGCCCTCGACGGAGATGCCGCCGAGATGGGCCATCTCCGTCACCGTACGGGTGACCTCGACATTATAGTCCCAGTCGCCCGGGGTCTTGCCGTCGGCCTTGAGCGACCCGTCCATCATCACCGAGGTGAAGCCGGCCTGGATCGCGGTCATGCAGGTGGCGGGCTCGTTGCCATGGTCGAGATGCACGCAGACAGGGATGTGCGGATAGATCTCGGTGACCGCGTCCATCATGTGCTTGAGCATGATGTCGTTGGCGTAGCTGCGCGCGCCGCGCGACGCCTGGATGATGACGGGGGCATCGGTCGCATCCGCCGCGGCCATGATGGCCAGCGCCTGCTCCATATTGTTGATGTTGAAGGCTGGCACGCCGTAATCATTCTCGGCGGCATGGTCGAGCAGTTGGCGAAGCGTGATGCGGGCCACGATGGTCCTCCCGGAGGCAAGCAAGGTCTGGCAGGGATTTAGTGCGTCCCGTCGCAGTTCGCAAAGTGAAAGCGACGCGCGCGGCGCGCCGCCCGCCGGCGCCTGTCGTGACGCCGGCTGCCGAGGGCCCGCCGGCGCGGGCCCTCCGCTTGGCGCAGGCTCACTCGCCCTGATTGAGGACGATCGGCTTCAGCCCATTATTGGTCAGCCCGTATTTGGCGATCAGCGAATCATAGCCGCCATTGGCCTGCAGCCGGTCGAGCGCGCCCTTGACCGCGTCGCGCAGCTGCGTGCCCTCGGGCGTCTTGGCGAAGGGGATGCCGGTCAGCGAACGGGTAAAGGGCAGGCCGAGCGGCACATAGGTGTTGGGCTCGAGCTTCTGGAAATGGCTCATCGTCTCGCTGCCCTGGACGCCGCCCTGCAGGCGCTGCGTCTTGAGCTGGGTGCGCGCATCGACCGAGCCCTCGGTGCCGACGACGGTGATCGCCGGCTTGCCCTTCGCGACGCAATTGGCTTCGCTCCATTCGCCGATCTGGCGCGGCCAGTTGGTGGAGCGGCTGGCGCCGACCGATTTGCCGCAGAGATCCTCCGGGGTCTTGATCGAGGCGGCGAAGGCGCTGACGGTGTAGAATTGCGCGCCCGAGACCATGTAATCGACGAAATCGGCGGTTTCACGCCGGGCCGGCAGATCGCTCATCCCGGCCATGACCATGTCGACGCGCCCGGTCTGGAGCGAGGGCAGCATCTGCGCGAAAGCGGTCTCCTGCCACTCGGCCTTGACCCCCAGCTCCTTGGCGATGGCTTCGCCGAGCTCGATGTCGAAGCCGCTCAGCGCATTGGTGGCGGGGTCCTTGAAGGCGATCGGCGGGTAGTTCGGCTGGGTCGCGATCACGATCTTGCCGGCGGTCTTGATGCGATCGGGCAGGGCCTGGGCCTGGGCGGACAAGGCGGTCGCGGCCAGCAGGGCCGTGGCGAGCGAGAGACGAAGCATGGAATTCTCCTTGGCGGATGGTCAGGTGAGGACGGCGGCGATGAAATTGCGCGTGCGCTCGTGCCGGGGCGCGGTCAGGATCGTCGCCGGCGAACCGCGCTCGACGATCTCTCCCTTGTCCATGAAGATCACGTCGCTGGCGACTTCGCGGGCGAAGCCGAGTTCATGGGTGACGACGATCATCGTCATGCCGCTGGAGGCGAGATCGCGCATCACCGCGAGCACCTCGCCAACCAGCTCCGGGTCGAGCGCCGAGGTCGGCTCGTCGAACAGCATCAGCTTCGGCTTCATCGCCAGGGCGCGGGCGATCGCGATGCGCTGCTGCTGCCCGCCCGAGAGCTCGATCGGATAGGCGTTGCGCTTGTCGGAGAGCCCGACCCGCTCCAGCAGCGTCTCGGCTTCCGCGACCGCCTCGCGCCGCGGCCGGCGCAGCACCGTCACCGGACCCTCGACGATGTTTTGCAGCGCCGTCATGTGGTTGAACAGGTTGAAGCGCTGGAAGACCATGCCGGTCGCCAGGCGCTGGCGGGCGATCTCGGCGTCGCTGAGCTCATGTAGCTCGTCGCCGCGGCGCCGATAGCCGATCAGCTCGCCATCGACCTCGATCGCGCCGGCATCGATCGTCTCCAGCTGGTTGATGCAGCGCAGCAGCGTGCTCTTGCCCGAGCCGGAGGGGCCGATGATGCATTGCACCGCGCCGGGCGCGATGCTGAGCGAGACCCCGTTCAGGGCCTTCAGCGGGCCGAAGCGCTTGACCACATTGGCGGCGACGACGATGGGCTTGTCCATGATCACGCGCCGGCCTCCTGTGCGGGCTGGCGGCGCTCGCCGCGGCCCTTCGAGAAGACGCGCTCCAGGAAGAACTGGCCGATCTGCAGCAATGTGACCACCAGCAGATACCAGCCGGCGGCGACGATCAGCAATTCGATGACCCGCGCATTGGCGTAATAGATCGTCTGCGCATTGCGCAGGATCTCGGAGAACTGGATGACGCTGGCGATCGAGGTCAGCTTGACCATGCTGATGAACTCGTTGCCGACCGGCGGGATGATGACGCGCATCGCCTGCGGCAGCACGATCCGCCGCAGCGTCGTCAGCCGCGTCATGCCGATCGCCTTGGCCGCCTCGGTCTGCCCGACATCGACGGAGAGGATGCCGGAGCGCACCACCTCCGCGGTATAGGCGCCCTGGTTCATGCCGAGGCCGAGCAACGTCGCCATGAACGGGCCGATCACGTCGATGGTGCGCCATTCGACCAGGCCGGGGATGCCGATGGTCGGGAAGACGAGCGCGAGATTGAACCAGAGCAGCAATTGCAGCAGCAGCGGCGTGCCGCGGAAGAACCAGATGTAGAACAGCGCGACGCCGCGCAGCACCGGGTTGGGCGACATGTACATGATCGCGAAGACCACGCCGAGCACGATGCCCAGCGTCATGGCGCAGGCGGTCATGATGATGGTGTTGACGAGACCGGCGAGGATTGCCGGGGCGGTGAAGAATTGCGCCACCACCGGCCAGGCGATCTGGCCCTGGGCGAAGGCCTTCACGATCCAGGCCAGGACGAGGAGGATCAGCGCGGCCGCGATCCAGCGTCCGTAGAAGCGTCGGGGGACGATCCTCAGCCCGGCGATCTCGGCGAGCCCGCGTTCGGCCGGCGCAGCAAGCTCGCTCATCCCGTCACCTCGGACGCCCAGCCCCTGAAGCCGGCGAGCCAGTCGCGATAGCGCGCGATCTGCTCGCGGACGCGCTCCGGCGCGGTGCCGCCATGGCCGCTGCGCGCCGCCACCGCCGCGTCCAGCGTCAGCACCTCCAGCACGCCCTCGTCCAGCCTCGGATCGATCGCCCGCAATTCCACGATGTCCAGCGCCTCCAGCTCGCGGCCCATCTCCTCGCAATAGCGGATGAGCGCGCCGGTTATTTCATGGGCTTCGGCAAAAGGCACCCCGTTGCGTGCGAGATGGTCGGCGACCTCCGTCGCCAGCGCGAAGCCCGAGGCGGCCTGGGCGCGCATCACCTCCGGCTGCGGCTGCATCGTCTCGACCAGCCCGGCGAAGGCGGGCAGAACCTCGCCCAGCACGTCGACCATGTCGAAGGCGGCCGGCTTGTCCTCGGCGAGGTCGCGGTTATAGGCGAGCGGCAGGCCCTTCAGCGCGCCCATCATCGCCATGAGATGGCCGGTCAGCCGGGCCGCGCGTCCGCGCGTGATCTCGGCGATGTCCGGGTTCTTCTTCTGCGGCATGATCGACGAGCCGGTGGCGAAGCCGTCATCGAGGACCACCCAGCCGAATTGGCGCGATGTCCAGAGCGTCACCTCCTCCGCCAGCCGCGACAGGTTGGTGGCCAGCATCGCGCCGACGAACAGGAATTCGGCGACATGGTCGCGCGAGCCGACGGCATCGACCGAGTTCTCGCAAGGACCGGCATAGCCCAGCGCCTCGGCGCTGAGGGCGGGCTGCAGCGCGATGGCCGAGCCCGCCAGAGCGGCGGCCCCGAGCGGCGACAGCGACGCGCGACGGTCCCAATCCTGAAGCCGCGAGGCATCCCGCGAGAGCGCCTGCGCATGCGCCATCAGCCAATGGCCGAATGTGACGGGCTGGGCGCTCTGCAGATGGGTGAAGCCCGGGCAGACCGAGCCGGCATGGGTCTGCGCCTGCGCCGCCAAGGCCTCGAGCAGATCGGCCAGCATCATTCCCGTCAGCCGCGCCTGCTGGCGCAGATAGAGCTTCAGATTATTGGCCGCCTGGTCGTTGCGGGAGCGGCCGGCCCGCAGCTTGGCGCCGGTCGCGCCGATGCGCGCGACCAGCACGCGCTCGACGAAACTATGGACGTCCTCATCCTCCGGGCCCGGCGCGAGTCCGGCCTCCGCGACGTCCCTTCCGATGCCGTCGAGCCCGGCCAGGATGATGCGGTATTCCTCGGCGGACAGAAGCCCCGCCCGTTGCAGCTCCGCCGCATGGGCCCTGCCGCCGGCGAGATCCTGCGGCACCAGCCGGGCATGGGCCGTCGCGGCGCTGGACAGCCGCATCATCCGCGGATCCGGCGGCTTGCGGAAACGGCCGCCCCACAGGCGCACGCTCTGGTTCATGCTCTCTCTCCCCTGACCGCGAATTCTGACCCTTGACGGCAGCGCCGGCAAACGAAACGATCTCCTGAGGGGTAGTCGCTGAAGGAATAGGTTTTGACCGGGCGAACGCCGCTGCCATCGACCACCGCCTTGCGGGTTTTCCTCGCCGTGGCGCGGCTCGGCTCGACGGCCAGGGCTGCGGCGGCCGTCAACCTGACCCAGAGCGCGGTCTCGAAACAGGTGCAGGCGCTGGAGGACCATCTCGGCGTGGCGCTGTTCGAGCGCGGCCCGGCCGGGCTGAAGCCGACCGAAGCCGGGGTGCTGTATCGCCCCTATGCCGAGGCCGCGGTCGAGCAGATGGAACGGGGCGCGCGGCGCCTCGCGGAACGGGCAGCCGCCGCGCGGCCGATCCGCCTGCACATGCTCGCGATCGTCGGCGAGCGCTGGCTGATGCAGCGCTTTCCGAGCTTCGCGCAGTCGCATCCCGAGATCGACGTCCAGTTCACGAATTTTGTCAGCGCTGAGGAGACCGAGGAGCCCGATCTCGACATCTGCCATGGCGCCGGCCCCTGGCCGGGCAAGGAGGCGCATTACCTGTTCGGCCGCGAGGTCGCGCTGGTGGCGGCTCCGGCGCTGCTCGAGCGGATGGGGGGCTTCACGCGGCCGGCTGACATCCAGAAGATGACGTTGCTGCAGCATTTCCAGATGCCGGCCTTCTGGGCCGAATTCACCGAGGCGCAGGGGCTGCGCGGAGCGGTTCCGGCGCATACGGTGCGCTACGGCTATTATTCCGTGATCATCCGCGCCGCCATGGCCGGGCTCGGCGTCGCGCTGACGCCGCGCTGCTTCGTCACCGAGGAATTGGCGAGCGGCGCGCTGGTCAACCCACTGGGGCTGAGCTTCGACAGCGCTTCCGGCTGCTGGCTGATCCTGCAGCCGGGGGAGCGCGAGCCGGGCATGGAAGCGCTGGTCTCCTGGCTGCTGGACGAGGCGCGGCTGTTCGAGACGGCGGCCGGCACCACCGCGCTCCGCCAGCGCGCCGGCTAGGAGGAGCGCGCCGGCTTCGACGCCAGCGGGCGCCGTTCAGGCCTTGCGCAGCGCCTCGACGCCCGGCAGCGGCTTGCCTTCCATCCATTCGAGGAAGGCGCCGCCTGCGGTCGAGACATAGGTGAGATCGTCGCCGACACCGGCATGGTTCATCGCCGAGACGGTGTCGCCGCCGCCCGCGATGGCGACGAGCTGCCCGGCCTTGACTCGCTCCGCCACCGCCTTGGCGACGGTGACGGTCGCGGTGTCGAAGGGCGCGAGCTCGAAGGCGCCGAAGGGGCCGTTCCAGACCAGGGTCTTGACCGCGTCCAGCCGGCGCACGACCTCCGCCGTGCTGCGCGGCCCGGCATCCAGGATCATCTCGTCGGAAGCGACCTCGCCGACCGCGACCGCACGATGCGCGGCATGCGCCTTGAACTCGCGCGCCACCAGAGCATCGACCGGCAGCACGATCTCGCAGCCGGCGGCCTTGGCCTTCTCCTCGATCTCGCGGGCGGTGGCGACGAGGTCGTGCTCGCAGAGCGACTTGCCGACATCGACGCCGCGCGCCGCCAGGAAGGTGTTGGCCATGCCGCCGCCGATCACCAGCACCTCGACCTTGCGCACGAGATTGCCGAGCAGATCGAGCTTGGTCGAGACCTTGGCGCCGCCGACGATCGCCATCACCGGCCGGGCCGGATTGTCGAGCCCGGCGGAGAGCGCATCGAGCTCCGCCTGCATGCTCAGCCCGGCATAGGCCGGCAGCGCATGGGCGAGACCTTCCGTAGAGGCATGGGCGCGGTGGGCGGCGGAGAAGGCGTCGTTGACGAAGACGTCGCCATTGGCCGCGAGGTCGCGGACGAAAGCCTCGTCGTTCTTCTCGTCGCCGGCATGGAAGCGGGTGTTCTCGAGCAGCAGCACATCGCCGTCCCGCGCCGCGGCCACGGCCTTGGCGACGTCCTCGCCGATGCAATCCCCGACGAAGGTGACCGGCTGGCCGAGCGCATGGGCCAGGGCCACCGCCACGGGCTTCAGGCTGTTGGCCGCGTCGCGGCCCTTGGGACGGCCGAAATGGGCGAGCAGGATGACCTTGCCACCCTTCTCCGCGATCGCCCTGATCGTCGGCAGCACGCGCTCGATGCGGGTCGCGTCGGTGACCTTGCCGGCTTCCATGGGGACGTTGAGGTCGACGCGAACGAGGACCCGCTTGCCGGCGAGGGGAGCGTCTTCGAGGGTGCGGAAAGCGGTCATCTCGGTCTCTTCAGATGCGGGCGAACAGGCTGGGGTAATCGGTAACGAGGCCATCGTCGTCGACGGCGATCTCTGCTTCGAAACTACCATCGGCCGCCTGGTAGCGGAACAGGCGCGGCTCCAGGCAGGTGTAGATCTGCCGGTCGATGCGCGGCAGGAAATCCGTGAACGGCACGTAGAGCGTGGCGATGCTCCGGCTCTGGCCGGGCGACCAGCTCAGGCGCCGGATCGGCAGCGTATTGGTGAAGGGGGAGCCCGCGACATCGATGTCGTGGCAGGATTCGTAACCGGGCAGCCTCTGCCCGTCGCTCCCGAACCACTCTCCCTCGCGCCGCTCCAGCGCCAGGCGCCGGCCCTCGGTCGTCGTCAGCGTGAAGCCGGTCACGGCGAAGTCTTCATCGCAATCGACGGCATAGGCGATGCCGCGCGGCTCCGCCCCCGGGGCATCGACGAGTACGGATTCGGCGCGGAGGCCCGCAGGCACGCGCCGGAGCGTGAGATGCTCGACGGCGCCGTCCTCGACCGAGCGCCAGCGCAGGCTGCGCGGCTCGGCGAGATGGGCGACGTCGCGAAAGCTCATCGCGGCAGGAGGCCACCGAACAGGCCGGGCACGCCGAATTTGAGCACGAGCACCATCAACACCACGGTCAGCAGGGCGGTGATCACGGCGGTGGTCACCAGCGCGCCGAAGCGCGGCGTGGCCTCGACGCGGCGGCGCAGCGCGGCCACCTCTTCGCGAATGCCCGAGAAATCCATGGTGCCGGCGGCGGCGTCGACCTTCTGGGCGCTGCGCTCCAGCGAGGATTCGGCGCGGGCCAGCACCGATTCGTAACGGGCGAATTTTTCCTCGATCCGGGCCGCCTTGTCCTCGATCCGGGCGAGCTGGTCGACCTCGCGGGGCTCGATGGCGGGCGCGCCGGCAGCGGGTCCGGTCTCGGGCACCACGAGCTGCGAGGTGCCATTGGAGGAAGCGCCGGGGACGCTGGTCTCGGCGACATCGACGGGGCTGGCGATGCTCGGCTCGATCTTGGCCATGCTGGTTCCGTTCAGTGGGAGGAGGTCGCCGGCGGATGGCGCAGCCGCGCCGCCCGCCGGTCAGGACTGCTTCAGAGGAGCTTCGCCATGGCGACGGCGGTGTCGCTCATGCGGTTCGAGAAGCCCCATTCATTGTCGTACCAGGACAGAATGCGCACGAACTTGTCGTCCATGACCTTGGTCTGATCCAGCGCGAATGTGGAGGAGGCGGGGTCGTGGTTGAAGTCCATCGAGACGTTGGGCTGGTCGGTGACGGCCAGGATGCCCTTCAGCGGGCCGCGCCTGCTGGCCTTCAGGATCGCCTCGTTGATCTTCTCGACGGTTGTCCTGCGCTTGGAGATGAACTTGAAGTCGACGACCGAGACGTTCGGCGTCGGCACGCGCACGGAGGTGCCGTCGAGCCGGCCCTTCAGCTCGGGGATGACGAGGCCGATCGCCTTGGCGGCACCGGTCGAGGTCGGGATCATCGACAGCGCGGCGGCGCGGCCGCGGTAGAGATCCTTGTGCATGGTGTCCAGCGTCGGCTGGTCGCCGGTATAGGCATGGATCGTGGTCATGAAGCCCTTGTCGATGCCGACCGCGTCATGCAGCACCTTGACCACCGGGGCCAGGCAGTTGGTGGTGCAGGAGGCGTTGGAGACGACGAGGTGCTCCGCCGTCAGCGCATCGTGATTGACGCCATAGACGACGGTGAGGTCGGCGCCGTCGCAGGGGGCCGAGACCAGCACGCGCTTGGCACCGGCGGCGAGATGGGCGGCCGCCTTGTCGCGCGTGGTGAAGATGCCGGTGCATTCGAAGGCGATGTCGACGCCGAGCGCCTTGTGCGGCAGGTCCTTGGGGTCGCGGATCGCGGTGACCTTGATCGGCCCGCGCCCGACATCGATCGTATCGCCGGACACGGTGACGGTGCCGGGGAAGCGGCCATGGACGGAGTCGAAGCGGAAGAGATGGGCGTTGGTCTCGACCGGGCCGAGATCGTTGATCGCGACGACCTCGATGTCCTTGCGCTTCGACTCGATGATTGCGCGCAGCACATTGCGCCCGATACGGCCGAAGCCGTTGATCGCCACCTTGACCGTCATCTCAATCCACTCCTTCGCCGAAACCGGCTCGCTTCACCGTCTTTCACGCGGGCAATTCGGCCAAAGCGTGGCCGAACGCAAGTCCTCTGCGCGAATATCAGCCGTTATGCCGCTTCATGGCGGCATCGACCACCGCTTCCGCGGTAATGCCGAAATGCTTGTAGACCTCCTTGTAGGGGCCGCTCGCACCAAACGACGTCATGCCGATGAAGATCCCGTCCCGCCCGATCACCGAATCCCAGCCGAAGCGCACCCCGGCCTCGACCGCGATGTTGACCGGCGCGGCGCCGATGATCGCGGCGCGCGTCGCCTCGTCCTGTTCCAGCAGGAGATCGAGCGAGGGCACCGAGACCACGCGGGCGCGCACCCCCTTTTCCGCCAGGGATCGGCGCGCCGCCACGGCGAGCTCGACCTCGGAGCCCGAGGCGAAGAGCGTGACCTGGGCCTTGCCGCCCTCGGCGGGCAGCAGCTCATAGCCGCCCGTGGAGCAGCGATTGGCGGCGCTGGCGTCGCTGCGCAGCTGCGGCAGGTTCTGCCGGGAGAGCGCCAGGACGGTCGGCCCGTCATTGCGCTCGATCGCCAGCTGCCAGGCCTCGGCGGTCTCGATCGCGTCGGCGGGGCGGAAGACGCGCATGCGCGGCATGGAGCGCAGGGAGGCGAGATGCTCGACGGGCTGGTGGGTCGGCCCGTCCTCGCCGAGGCCGATCGAGTCATGCGTCATGACATAGACCACCGGCAGGCTCATCAGCGCGGCGAGCCGCATCGCCGGGCGGGCATAATCGGCGAAGACCAGGAAGGTGCCGCCGCCGGTGCGGAAGCCGCCATGCAGGGTGATGCCGTTCATCGCCGCGGCCATGCCGTGCTCGCGGATGCCGTAGCGGACATAGCGGCCCTTCGGCGTCTTCGGCGTGAAATCCTCCGCCGTCTTGGTGCGGGTGTTGTTGGAGGGGGTGAGGTCGGCGGACCCCATCACCAGCTCCGGCATGATCGGGCTGATCGCCTCCAGCGCCATCTCCGACGCCTTGCGGGTGGCGACAGTGGCGGGGCTGGCGACCAGCGCCTTCTTATGCGCCAGGATCGCCTTGCCCAGCTTGGCGGGCGCGGTCAGCGACAGGCGGCGTTCAAATTCGGTGCGCTTGCGCTCGGGCAGCACGCCGAACCGGCTCTTCCAATCGGCATGGCGGTTGGCGCCGGCCGCACCGAAGCCGCGCCAGGCCTTCAGGACATCGGGGGCGATCTCGAAGGCGCCGCCGGTGATGCCGAGCTTCGCCTTGGCGGCGGCGAGCTCCTCGGCGCCGAGCGGCTCGCCATGCGCCTTGGAGGTGCCGGCCTTCTTCGGCGCGCCGAAGCCGATCACGGTCTTGCAGGCGATCAGCGTCGGCTTGCTGGATGTCTGGGCGCGGCGCACCGCGGCCTCGATCGCATCGGGATCATGGCCGTCGACCCGCTCGGCGCGCCAGCCGCAGGCCTTGAAACGGGCCAGCTGGTCGACGGAATCGGAGATCGAGAGCGGCCCGTCGATCGAGATGCCGTTATCGTCCCAGAGCACGATCAGCTTGCCGAGCTTCTGGTGGCCGGCGAGCGCGATCGCCTCCTGGCTGATGCCTTCCATCAGGTCGCCATCGGAGGCCAGGACATAGGTGTGGTGATCGACGATCTTCCGGCCGTATTCGGCCGCGAGCATGCGCTCGGCCATGGCCATGCCGACGGCGGTGGCGAGACCCTGGCCGAGCGGGCCCGTGGTTGTCTCGACGCCGGCGGTCATGAAGTTCTCGGGATGGCCGGGCGTCCGCGATTCTAGCTGGCGGAACTTCTTGAGATCCTCGAGCTCCAGCCCGGGGACGCCGGTGAGATAGAGCAGCGCGTAGATCAGCATCGAGCCATGGCCGGCCGACAGCACGAAGCGATCGCGGTCGGGCCAGCGCGGATCGGCGGCGTGGTAGGTCATGATGCGGGTGAACAGCACGGTCGCGACATCGGCCGCGCCCATCGGCAGGCCGGGATGGCCGGATTTTGCCTGTTCGACGCCGTCCATGGCGAGCGCGCGAATGGCGTTGGCCAGCTTGTCGTGAAGGCTCTTGTCGATCGCGGTCATGATGGTCCTGGGCTCCCGCCGGCAATGGAGACGGGCCATGTCCGGTCGCGGAGGCGGCGCGAAAGCGGGCGCCTGGCGAAACGGTTCTGGATCGGCCTGTCGATATGGCGGCTCGATTAGGATGTCCGGTCATGCGAAGTCAATTCGCTGCCGCCACGCATTCCCCGCGGACCTTCAGTCGAAAGCGCCGTTCGCGCGCCGATCCGGGGCCCGGCGGCGTCGCCCCGGATCGAGCGGCGATTCACGCTCGGGTGCGATCTCGGCTAATCTTCATCGAATCGTGTCGCGATCTCTGCGGGGGGAGGAACGGGTGGCGAGCCTGATGCTGGAGAACGCCCTGGCGCGCCTCGACGGCGCGCTGGCGCAACTGGAAGCCGCCGCGCGCCGCCGCATCGAGGCCGAGCGCGGGCGGGCCAATCTCGAAACCGAACTGACCCTGATGCAGGACGACCGGGCGCGACTCGCGGCCGAGCTGGACGGGGCCGTGGCGCGTCTCGGCCAGATCGAGACGGCCGCCATGGATGTCGACCAGCGGCTGGAGCGGGCGATCACCGTGGTCGGGGCGGTGATCAACCGTCATCAGCCCGAAATCCCGGCCGATCACTGAACGATCCCGAAACGGGCGAAAGGCGCGGAGGCGAGCATGCCGCAAGTCAACGTCACCATTGCCGGCAAGGCCTATCGGATGGCCTGCGGCGAGGGCGAAGAGCCGCATCTCGAGCAGCTCGCCGCCTATTACGACGAGAAGATCGACGAGATGCGCAAGGCGTTCGGCGAGATCGGCGATATGCGGCTGCATGTCATGGCGGCGCTGATGGTCGCCGACGAGATGTCGGAGATGCGCAACCGCGTGGCGCGGCTGGAAACCGAGCTGGCGGCGTTGCAGGGCGACGCCGGAGCCGCGGACCAGCGGCTCGGAGAGGTCGAGGAACGGGCCGCGGAGGCGCTCGTCGCCGCCGCCGAGCGGATCGAAGGCATCGCCCGGCAGCTCGTTCCCGGCCACGCCGGCTAATCTGGCACTGGCGCTTTGGCCGGCGCTTGCCTACATTGGTGTGGCTGGGCTGCCTGGTGCGTGCGAGGAGTGTATTCCCGGGCCCATACGACTCCCTAGGGAGCTGTCCCTGACCGGGTCCCTGGACCCGGACACACGGCGCCCACCTACTTTAGTAGGTGTCCCGGGATCGAAATCTCCACGGCCGAGGTGGCTCAGCACTTTCATGACCTTAGAGACCGACAGCGCCGCAGTCCGGAAATCGGCCTTGCGCATCGCAGCGCTCGCGCGGCGCGACGCGCTGGAGATCGACGATCGGCTGGAATGGGACCAGGCGATCTGCCGGCGCACGCTCACCCTGCTCGGCGAGCTCCTGGGATCGCACCCTGAGCGCGCTGCAGGTGGCGAAGCCGCCGAAACCCTCGTCTCCGCCTATTGGCCGATGCGCTCGGAGGCCGATCCCCGGCCGATCCTCGAAGCGCTGCATGCGCAGGGCGTCGCTCTCTGCCTGCCGGCGATCGTCGACAAGGCGATGCTGTTCCGCCGCTGGGCGCCATGGGAGCCGATCGTGCCGGGCGGCTTCGGCACGCTCGTCCCGGAGCCGCATCAGCCGGAATGCCGCCCGACCGTACTGCTCGTGCCGCTCGCCGCCTTCGACCGGCGGGGCTGCCGCATCGGCTATGGCAAGGGCTATTACGATGCGGCGCTGACGGCGCTGGGCGATGTCACCGCCATCGGCATCGCCTATGCGGCGCAGGAGGTCGCGGCGGTGCCCGACGAGGCGCATGACCGCAGGCTCGGCTTCGTGGTGACGGAGCGTGAAACGATAGGCTTCAGTTGATTCCCTGCGCCAATCGCGCCACGGAATGATTTCACGCTTTCCGGAATCCTCTCCATGCGTTTTCTCTTTCTCGGCGATGTCGTCGGCCGCCCTGGGCGGATCGCGGTGCAGGAGCGTTTGCCGGCGCTGCGCCTGCGCTGGCAACTCGACTGCGTGGTGATCAATGGCGAGAATGCCGCGGGGGGCTTCGGCATCACGGAAGCGATCTGCGACGAGCTGCTGGCGGCCGGCGCCGATGCGGTGACACTCGGCAATCATTCCTGGGACCAGCGCGAGGCGCTGGTCTTCATCGCGCGGCAGGACCGGCTGATCCGCCCCGCCAATTATCCTCCGGGCACGCCCGGGCGCGGGGCCACCATCGTCGAGGCGCGCAACGGCGCGCGCGTTCTGGTGGTCAACATCATGGGCCGGATCTTCATGGATGCGCTGGACGATCCCTTCGCAGCGGTCGAGCGCGAGCTGGCGGCATGCCCGCTCGGCGAGGTCGCCGATGCGGTGATCGTCGATTTCCACGCCGAGGCGACCAGCGAGAAACAGGCGATGGCCTATTTCCTCGACGGGCGGGCCAGCCTCGTCGTCGGCACCCACACCCATGTGCCGACCGCCGATACGCGCATCCTGCCGGCCGGCACGGCCTATCAATCCGATGCCGGGATGAGCGGGGATTACGATTCCGTGCTCGGCATGCAGAAGGACGAGCCGGTGCGCCGCTTCCTGCAGAAGACGCCGGGCGCGCGGCTCGAACCCGCGACCGGGCCGGGCTCGCTGTCGGGCGTCGCCGTCGAGATCGACGATGCGACGGGGCTGGCCCGCGCGGTCTGGCCGGTGCGGCTCGGCCCGCATCTCGGCGAGGCGTTGCCGGGCTGGGCGTGACCGGCGGGCGGTGAGGCGGGTGCGTCCCAAGGCGACGCCACCCGCAGCTTGCCTGCCGCTTCGGCCGGCGCTTATAAGGCGCGCTCGCCGCCGGCCGCGCAGTCAGGGCCGCGGGAACGATCGCAGACGAGCAGAAGGCTGAGCTCCATGGCCGGGCATTCCCAGTTCAAGAACATCATGCACCGCAAGGGCAAGCAGGACGCGGTGCGCTCCAAGCTGTTCTCGAAACTGGCCCGCGAAATCACCGTCGCCGCCAAGATGGGCATGCCCGATCCCGCGATGAACCCGCGCCTGCGCATGGCGGTGCTGGCGGCGCGCGCCGAGAACATGCCCAAGGACAACATCCAGCGCGCCATCAACAAGGCCTCGGGCGGCGAGGGCGATAATTACGACGAGGTTCGCTACGAGGGCTACGGGCCGGGTGGCGCGGCCGTGATCGTCGAGGCGCTGACCGACAACCGCAACCGCACCGCCTCGGCGGTCCGCTCCTATTTCACCAAGGCGGGCGGGGCGCTGGGCGAAAGCAACTCCGTCTCCTTCATGTTCAACCGCGTCGGCGAGATCACCTATCCCGCCGCGGCCGGCGATGCCGATACGGTGATGGAGGCCGCGATCGAGGCCGGCGCCGACGATGTGATCAGCGACGAGAACGGCCACACCATCCTCTGCGCCTTCGACGCGCTGAACGACGTGTCCAAGGCGCTGGAAGCGGCGCTGGGCGCGCCGGCCTCGGCCAAGCCGGTCTGGCGCCCGACCACCTCGGCGCCGCTCGACGAGGAGAAGGCGGCCTCGATGATGCGGCTGATGGAAGCGCTCGACAATGACGATGACGTCCAGAACGTCTTCGCCAATTTCGAGATCTCCGACGAGATCATGGCCAAGCTCGGCGATTGAGGCGGGGCGGGGAGGCTAGCGCCCGATGATCCCGTCCCAGAGCGGCAGGCTGACCAGCGCGCTGGCGAAGATCAGCAGATAGGCCATCCTGCGGAAGGTGACCTCCGACGCGACGCGGAACCCGCGCGTGCCGACCCAGAGCCCGGCGCCGTAGATCGCGAAGAGCGGCAGGGCCATCAGCACGGCTCGCGTCGTCAGGATGCCGTTCCACCACAGGATGCCGCCGCTGATCACGGTCGACAGGCCGAAGAAGGTCTGGAGATTGGCGCGGGTGCGGTGCCGGTCGTTGCGCTGCGCGCCGAGCCAGAACACGGCGAGCGGCATGCCGCCCATGCTGGCCATGCCGTTGAACAGCCCCGAGAGCACGCCGACGCCGAGCGAGAGCGGGATCCCCGGCTGCCCGTGATAGCGCCAGCCCGAGCTCATCAGCGCGACTGCGCCGAGGACCACGCCGGACAGGATCCAGCGCATGGTCTCGCGATCGAGCCAGATCAGCAGGGAAATGCCGACGGGCAGCGCCAAGGTCGCGGCGATCAGCAGCGGCAGCACCTCCCGCCATTCCGCATTGCGTGCGCTGCGCGCCGCGAGGGGCAGAGCGAAGGGCAGGTCGATGCAGAAGATCAGGCCGAGCGCCGCCACCGGGCCGATCACCAGGCTGGCCAGCGGCATGAACACCATGGCGAAGCCGAAGCCGGTGAAGCCGCGGACCAGCCCGCCGAGCAGCGTCGCGAAACCGAGAACGGAGAGATCGATCGGCGACAGGCCCGGAAAGACGGTGGCGAGCAAGGCTGGGTCCGGGTGCGGGAGGCGGGGGCGACGCCCCACCATCGCGACATCGGCCGGCAGATCAAACGTTTCCTTGTGATAGCGGGAATGCGTGTGGGTGATCGGTGGCATCGGCGGCGGCCGCCATGGAACAAAGCGGGTCCATGGGATAGGGTCGCCCGACATGGCGCCGGCGATTCGCATTCTGGGGATTGATCCCGGTCTCAGGAAGACCGGCTGGGGCGTCATCGTCTCGGAAGGCAGCAAGCTCGGCTATCTCGCCGCCGGCTGTGTCGAGAGCGACGGCTCGCTGGCCCTGGCGGAGCGGCTGCGCCAGCTGCATGAGGGGCTGGCCGGCGTCATCCGCAGCTGGGCTCCCGACGAGGTCGCGGTGGAAGAGACCTTCGTCAACCGCGATCCGCAATCGGCGCTGAAGCTCGGCCAGGCGCGCGGCATCGCGCTGGTGGTGCCGGCGATGGCGGGGCTCGCAGTCGCGGAATACGCCGCCAATCTGGTGAAGAAGACGGTGGTCGGCGTCGGCCACGCCGACAAGAAGCAGGTGCAGATGATGATCCGGGTGCTGCTGCCCAAATCGGATACGAAGAGCGCCGATGCCGCGGATGCGCTGGCCGTCGCGATCTGCCATGCCCAGCATCGCGGCCTGCGCAGCCTGACCGCGCTGATGCGGGTGGCGCCATGAGCCCGCGCGCCCATCCCGGGGCCGGTGCCGCGCCGGACGCTCCCCTGCGCGCCCGGAGCGCCTCCCGGCCCGAGCATCGCGTCGCGAAAGGGCTCCAGCCACGATGATCGGCAAGCTCAAGGGCATCATCGATTCCTATGGCGAGGATCATGTCATCCTCGACGTGCAGGGGGTCGGCTATGTCGTGCAATGTTCGGCGCGGACGCTGCAGCGCCTGCCGAAGCCGGGCGAGGCGGCGGCGCTGTCGATCGAGACGCATGTGCGCGAGGATGCGATCCGGCTCTACGGCTTCCTCTCCGATGGCGAGCGCGACTGGTTCCGGCTGATGCAGATGGTGCAGGGCGTCGGCGCCAAGGTGGCGCTGGCGATCCTGTCGACGCTGGAGCCGGGGGCGCTCGCCACCGCCATCGCCACCAACGACAAGGCGGCGGTGGCGCGTGCGCCCGGCGTCGGCCCGAAGCTGGCGCAGAGGCTCTGTGCCGAGCTGAAGGACAAGGCGCCGGCCTTCGACCATGTCGATCCCGGCGTCGTGCAGCTGGCCGGCGCGCTGGCGGAGCGGCGTCTGCCGCAGCCGGTGGCGGATGCGGTGTCGGCGCTGGCCAATCTCGGCTATCCGCAGGCGCAGGCCGTGGCGGCGGTGGCGGCGGCGGCCCAGGCGGCGGGCGAGGGCGCGGGTACGGCGCAGCTGATCAAGCTCGGGCTGAAGGAACTCTCGCGATGAGCGAGGGGCTGTCCGTCCGCCCGCTCGACGATCGCCGCGAGCTGCTCGCGCTGATGATGCGGAGCTGGGGCTCGCACCGGATGATGATCGGCATCCGCACCTATGATTGCGCCGAGATCGACGCGCTGGCGCTGTATTCCGCCGATGGGCTGACGCTGGCGATGGCCAGCTGGACCATGGACGGCCCCTATGCCGTGCTCTGCGCGCTGCATGCGCTGGAGCAGCGGCAGGGCGCCGCCAAGACGCTGCTCGACGCGGTCAAGGCGGCGGCCCGGGCGCGCGGAGCCTCGAAGCTCAAGGCGATGCTGACCAACGACAATATCCCGGGGATGATCTTCTACCAGCTGCAGGGTTTCCGCTTCTCCGGCCTCTATGTCGAGGCGATCGACCATTATCGCTCGGTGATACCGACGATCATCGAGACCGGTTATCAGGGCATCCCCGTGCATGATGCGCTGGAACTGGAGATCGAGCTGTGAGCGAGCCGCGCCGACCCGGCCTGATGTCCCCCGACAGGCGCGATGACGACAGCGAGACCTCGCTGCGGCCGCTCTCCCTGTCGGATTTCACCGGCCAGGCGGCGGCGCGGGCCAATCTCCAGGTCTTCATCAACGCCGCCAAGGCGCGCGGCGATGCGCTCGACCATGTGCTGCTGGTCGGGCCGCCGGGGCTCGGCAAGACGACGCTGGCGCAGATCGTCGCGCGGGAGCTCGGCGTCAATTTCCGCTCCACCTCCGGCCCGGTCATCGCCAAGGCCGGGGATCTCGCGGCCCAGCTGACCAATCTCGAGGAGCGCGACGTGCTCTTCATCGACGAGATCCACCGGCTCAACCCGGCGGTCGAGGAAATCCTCTATCCCGCGATGGAGGATTACCAGCTCGATCTGATCATCGGCGAGGGTCCGGCCGCGCGTTCGGTGAAGATCGACCTCCCGAAATTCACCCTGGTCGGCGCCACCACCCGCGCCGGCCTGCTGACGACGCCGCTGCGCGACCGGTTCGGCATTCCGCTGCGGCTGCAATTCTACACGGTCGAGGAGCTGCAGAGCATCGTGTCGCGCGGCGCCCGGGTGCTCGGCATCGGCATGAGCGACGACGGCGCCAACGAGATCGCCCGCCGCTCGCGAGGCACGCCGCGCATCGCCGGGCGGCTGCTGCGGCGGGTGCGCGATTTCGCGATCGTCGACGGTGACCCGCAGGTGACGCGCGCGGTCGCCGACAAGGCGCTGCATCTGCTCGATGTCGACGCGATCGGCCTCGACCAGATGGACCGCCGCTATCTCACCACGGTGGCGATCAATTTCGGAGGCGGGCCGGTCGGGATCGAGACCATCGCCGCCTCGCTCTCGGAACCGCGCGACGCGATCGAGGAGATCATCGAGCCGTTCCTGCTGCAGCAGGGCTTCATCCAGCGCACGCCGCGCGGGCGTCTGCTGACGCCGCACGCCTTCCGCCATCTCGGCATGCCGGAGCCGGCGCGGGAGGGGGCGCAATTCGGCCTGTTCGGGGATGCGGAGGAGGAATAGGGGCCGGCAGCGGGCGCGGCCGGCGAAAGCGGGCCAGTCAGCGGCAGACCCGGTAGGGGCCGTTGTCGAAGTGGAAATGATCGGCATGGGCGGCGTTGAACTCCGGCCCGAGCACCCCCTCGAAGATGCCGCAGGCGCCGTCGCGCAGCGCGCGCAGGAAGCGTGCCTCCGGCCCGTCGCCGGCCCAGTCGCGCAGCAAAGTGATGCGGCGGCCATCGGCCAGGACGAAGCCGGTAATGTCGATCGCATTGGCGGTCGCATGCTGGCTGAAGCGCGATTCAAGCCCGCCGATGCGCCGGCAGACATAGGTGCCGAGATGCAGCGTGCGGCGCACCTCCTGGCCGAGATGCTGCCGGGCCGCAGGCTGCAGCACCCGGTTCTCGAACAGCGCCCAGCCGGCCGCGATGCCGCATTGCGCGGTGATCCTGTCGTTCAGGCTGCTCGCGCCGGAGGACAGCTCGACCGCCCCGTCCAGCCGGCAATCCTCCGGCGTCGACCGCTCGGGCAGCAGGCGATGCGCGATTTCGGCCTGGGTCAGGACGCGGCGGCACAGCTCCGGATCGCGCTTCAGGCGGGACAGCCGGTAGGCGCTCAGCCAGTCCGGCTCGGCCCGCAGATCGAGCGGCGCGAAAGGGTCGTAGCGATAGGGCAGCACGAGATGGCCGCTGGCGACGAGGCCCGCCAGGCCCAGGGCCGCCAGCAGGCAGAGGAAGGCGATCTGGCGCAGCGCCAGCGCGATCAGCGAGCGGCGGCGCGGCATGGCGGGAGGGGTGGTTTCGGCATGGCCAGCCAATCGCCGGCAGGGGCGGATGTTCCGGCATGGCGGCGCTTTGGCGCGGGGGCGGGTTCATCCGCCGGTGCGGATGGACTAAGAGGGCGCGACCCTCCCAGCCCGCCGAGCCTGAAATCCGCGCCATGAGCACCGCCCACAGCCTGCCGGTCCGCGTCTATTACGAGGACACCGATTTTTCCGGCGTCGTCTATCACGCCTCCTATCTCCGCTTCATGGAGCGGGGGCGCACCGAGCTGATCCGTGCGCTGGGTGTGGAGCAGCGCGAGCTGTTCGACGGCGATACCGCTCTGGGTTTCGCGGTGCGCAGGATGACGATCGACTTCCTGCTTCCGGCGGTGATGGACGATCTGCTGACGGTCGAGACGCGGTCGGTGGCGGCGCGCGGCGCGACGATGGACGTCGAGCAGCGCGTGCTGCGCGGCGAGGAGGTGCTGGTCACCGCCAAGGTCCTGGTCGCCTGCGTCGGCGGCGGGCGCGCCAGGCGGATCCCCGACGCCCTGCGCCAGCGGCTGATGATCGCGGATTGAGGCGCCCCGGCGCTGTCGACGCTGGGCCGCCGCCATGTTAGCGCTCGTCACATGAGCTGGAAGCGCAACAACCCCGATCCGCCCCGCGGCTATCACCATGGCAATCTCAAGGAGGAGCTGGTGCGCGCGGCGCTCGGGCTGATCCGGGAGAAGGGCGCGAACGGCTTCACCTTCGCCGAAGCCGCGCGCATGGCCGGGGTCAGCCCCGCCGCGCCATATCGGCATTTTCGCGACCGGGACGCGCTGCTCGCGGATGTCGCGGCGCGGGGTTTCGAGGCCTTCGCCCTGGCGCTGACCAAGGCCTGGGACCAGGGGCGGCCGGATGCCGGGGTCGCGTTCAACCGCCTGGGCGCGGCCTATCTTGCCTTCGCCCATGACGAGCCGGCCTATTACTCCGCCATGTTCGAGGCGGGGCTCTCGCTGGATGCCAGCCCGGAGCTACGGCTGGCCGCGGACCGGGCGTTCCAGGTGCTGCGCCACGCCTCGGAGGCGTTGATCGCCCTGCTGCCGCCGGAGAAGCGCCCGCCCTCGCTGATGATGGCCCTGCATATCTGGTCGCTGTCGCATGGGGTGGCGGCGCTGTTCGGCCGCGCCGATGGCGGCAGGCGGCCGCTGCCGATGTCGGCGGGCGAGCTGCTCGAGGCGGGCGTGCTCATCTATCTCCAGGGGCTGGGGCTCGGGCCGCGCGGCAAGCCGGCGGGCTGATCGGCAATTTCGCGCGGCGCTTCTTGACAAGCGGGCGCTCTGCATCCATCTATGTAAATGTGATTTACATTCACGCTGGAGCCAAGAGAGGGATCGATGCCGATCGTCGCCAAGATTGACGAATATGGGAGAGGGGCCTGGATCGCCTTCATGATCCTCGGCTTCATCGTGTTCTGGCCGCTAGGTCTGGCGACCCTGGCCTTCATGTTCTGGAGTGGACGCATGGGTTGCGGATATGCGGGTGCAGATCGCTACGAGTACAAGATGAGCCGCCTCCAGGAGAAGATGGACCGGCTCCGCCAGCGGATGGGCGGGCAGGGTGGCGGCTTCGGCGGCGGCTGGAATCGTGGGCCGTCGAGCGGCAACGCCGCCTTCGACGAGTATCGCGCGGAGACGCTGAAGCGCCTCGAGGACGAGCAGCGCGAGTTCCAGGATTTCCTGGCCAGGCTGCGCATGGCGCGGGACAAGGCGGAGTTCGACCAGTTCATGGCCGACCGGCGCGGCAACCCGCCGTCGCAGGACGCCGCCTGACGGCGCGCCGGCCCCCTCGCGAAACCGAGCGAACCGCCCCGGGAAACCGGGGCGGTTTTTTTGCGTCGCCGCGGCGATGTGACCGCATCGTCGTAACCGGGCATTAACCTTGCCGAAGGCTTAACTCGATATTGAGCATGCGTTTCGAAGGAAACCCCGTTTGCGCCCATCTTTCGCCGGATTCCCAAGCGATTGACGTGCCCGGCAGTTTCCCCCGGATCGCGGATCGGGCGGCGTCGCGGGTTCCCCGCGACGCGTGCGGCAGGCCGTTGGCTGGCCGCGCCAGATGAAAGGACGACAGGATGAACCCGGCCGATATCGCGCAGGCTGCGCCGCAGATCGACATGTCGTTCTGGACCCTGTTCTGGCATGCCCATATCGTCGTCAAGCTGGTGATGCTCGGGCTGATCGGCGCCTCGATCTGGTGCTGGTCGATCATCATCGACAAGACGCTGCTCTATCGGCGCACGCGCCGCGACATGGACGCCTTCGAGGAGGGGTTCTGGTCCGGCCGCTCGCTGGAGGAGCTCTATCGCGACCTGTCGAGCAAGCCCGCCAACGACATGGCGGCGGTCTTCGTCGCGGCGATGCGGGAGTGGAAGCGCTCTTTCGAGAATGGCGGGCGCTCGGTCGCCAGCCTGTCGCAGCGGATCGACAAGGTCCTGGACGTGACGATCCAGCGCGAGGTCGAGCGGCTGGAATCGAAGCTCCTGGTGCTGTCGACGATCGCGTCGGCCGCGCCCTTCATCGGCCTGTTCGGCACGGTCTGGGGCATCATGCATTCCTTCACCGCGATCGCGGTCTCCAAGAACTCCTCCCTCGCCGTCGTGGCGCCTGGCATTGCTGAGGCGCTGTTCGCCACCGCGATCGGCCTGTTCGCCGCCATCCCTGCGCTGATGGCCTACAACAAGCTCCAGGCCGAGGTGGCCAAGGCGCAGAACCGGCTCGAAGCTTTCGCCGACGAATTCTCCGCGATCCTGTCGCGGCAGATCGACGAGCGGCTGGCGGCGTAAGGACCATCCGACATGGGCATGTCCGCAGCATCGGGAGCCAAATCCGGGGGACGGCGCGGGAGACGCGGCCGCCGGCACGGCGCCATCGCCGAGATCAACATGACGCCCTTCATCGACGTCATGCTGGTGCTCCTCATCATCTTCATGGTCGCGGCCCCGCTGATCGCGACCGGCGTGCCGATCGACCTGCCGCAGACAGGCGCCAAGCCGATCAATGTCGACCAGAAGCCGATCACCGTGGCGATCGACGCCAAGGGCCAGATCTTCCTGCAGGACCAGGCGACGCTGGAGCCGGATCTGGTCGGCAAGCTGCAGACGCTGACCGGCCAGGGCTATGAGCAGCGGATCTATGTCCGGGGCGACCGCATGGTCGATTACGGCCGCGTCGCCTCCGTGATGTCGACCATCACCTCGGCCGGATTCAAGAAGGTGGCGCTGGTCACCGATCCGTCCGGCCGCTGAGACAGGACGAGCGAGGACCCTCAAAGCGTGAAGCTTTCGACCTCCGAACCGGGAATGCTGATGTCGGCGCTGGGCCATGCGACGTTTCTCGTCGCGGGGCTGCTGGCGTTTTCGCCGTCGCCCCTGCCGGAGCAGCAGGAGGCGATCGCGGTCGAGGTCATCAGCCCGAGCGAGCTCAACCAGATCACCCGCGGCGAGCGCAATGCCGAGAAGGTGCAGGAGCAGCCGCTGCAACGGGCGGAGCGCCAGGCCGAGATCGTCGAGCGCAAGGAGGCCGGGGAAGCCAAGCAGGACGCGCCGGCGCCGCCGAGCCGTCCGCCCGAATTGAAGACCGCCGACGAGAATGCGGTGGCGCCGCTGCCCCCTTCGCGCGCCGCGCTGCTGCCGAAGACGGAGCCGCGGCCGACGCCGCCCGAGCCGGCCAAGCAGCCGCCGCAGAAGGCCGAAGCCAAGGCCGAGCCCAAGCCCGATCTGAAGCGGGAGGAGCTGGCCAAGCTCGCCGAGGAGGCGGAGATCGCCTCCAAGGCCAAACAGGCCGAGGAGGAGGCCAAGGCCGCCGCCAAGGCGAAGGCCGAGGCTGACGCCCAGGCCCGCGCCGAGGCCGCCGCCAAGGCCAAGGCGGAGGCCCAGGCCAAGGCCGAAGCCGCCGAGGAAGCACGCGAGAAGGCGGAGGCCGCCGCCAAGGCGAAGGCCGAGGCCGAGGCGAAGGCCAAGCTCGCCGCCGCCGCCAAGGCCAGGCAGGAGGCCGAGGCCAAGGCCAAGCGCGAGGCGGAGATCGCCAAGCGCTTCAACGCCACCGACATCGCCAAGCTGCTGCAGTCGAAGGAGCAGGCGCAATCCACCGGTTCGGCGGCGCCGCAGATCAACCGGACGGCGTCGCTCGGCACCGAGCGCGGCTCGTCGCAGAAGCTCAGCCCCTCGCTGCGCGCCCAGCTCGTCGGCATCATCCAGGAGCAATTGCTGAAGTGCTGGAACGTGCCGATCGCGCTCGCCAATGCGCGAGGCGCGGTGGTGCCGCAGGTGCGGATGAAGCTCGGCACCGACGGGTCGCTGATGGGGCAGCCCGGCGTCGTGAACTCCTCGTCAGATCCGCTGTTCAGGGTGGCCGCCGATTCCGCTCTCACGGCGACGCGCCGCTGCGCGCCGCTGCGTATCCCGGCGCAATTCGCCGCCTATTACGACGATTGGCGCGACGTCATCGTCAATTTCGATGCAAGGGACGTGCTGTGAACAACATCCACGCCGATAGGCCGACTCTCGCGACGGCTGCCGTTCGGGACGGGCTGACGCGCCGCAAGGCGCTGATGCTCGCCACCTCCGCTGTCCTCGTTCCGGCCGCGGCGCGGGCCGAGCTGGTGATCGATCTGCGCGGCGGCTCCTTCCAGCCGCTGCCGATCGCGATCTCGGATTTCGGCGGCGACGGGGGCGTGCTCGTCTCCGGCGTGATCAGCAATAATCTCAAGCGCTGCGGCTATTTCGCGCCGCTCGACAAGAGCCGGCACCCCGATAAGAACCCGCCCTTCGATGCCGCGCCGCAATTCGAGGCGTGGAAGGCGGCCGGCGTCCAGGCGCTGGTGACGGGCCGGGTCTCGCGCGACGGCTCGGGCCGGATCAAGGCCGAGTTCAGGCTCTGGGACGTGACGACGGGGACGCAGACCGACGGCCAGCAATATTTCACCGACCCGAACAATGCCCGCCGGGTCGGCCACATCATCTCGGACGCGATCTTCACCAAGATCACCGGCGTCGGCGGCTTCTTCGATACGCGCGTCGTCTTCGTCGACGAATCCGGCCCCAAGGAAAACCGCCGCAAGCGCCTCGCGATCATGGACCAGGACGGCGCCAATGTGCGCTACCTCACCGATGGCGCGGTCTCCGTGGTGACGCCGCGCTATTCGCCGGTGTCGCAGGAGGTGACCTATATGGCGCAGCGCCTCGGCGAGCAGCCGCGTGTGCATGTGCTGAACATCGAGACCGGCCAGCGCCAGATCGTCGGCAATTTCCCCGACATGACCTCGAGCCCGCGCTTCTCGCCCAATGGCAGCAAGATCGCGCTCAGCCTGCAGCAGGGCGGCAACGCCAATCTCTATTCCATGGATATCGGCTCGCGCACCACGACGCGGCTGACCTCGACCGGCGCGATCGACACCTCGCCCGCCTATTCGCCCGACGGATCGCAGATCGTCTTCGAGAGCGACCGCGGCGGCTCGCAGCAGCTTTACGTGATGCCGTCCTCCGGCGGGGAGGGCAAGCGCATCTCCTTCGCGCAGGGCTCCTATTCGCAGCCCTCCTGGTCGCCGCGCGGCGATCTGATCGCCTTCACCAAGCGCTCATCCGGCGGCTTCGGCATCGGGGTGATGCGGCCGGACGGCACCGGCGAGCGGCTGCTGACCGAAGGTTTCCACAATGAGGCGCCGAATTGGGCGCCCAACGGCCAGTACATCATGTTCTTCCGCGATCCGGGCGGCCAGTCCGGCGGCAAGCTCTACATGGTCGACATCACCGGCCGCGTCGAGGTGCCGGTGCCGACGCCGGCCTTCGCCTCCGACCCGACCTGGTCGCCGCTGCTGACCGCGACCCGCTGAAGCGGGCCGAGGCTCCTGGTGTAATTCCGCCACAGCTTCGGACAGGCTCGTCTTTCGCAGCGTTTGGTTAACCATGCGCCGCAATGCCGCCACTTCGCCTTGATTTGGCAAGGTCTCGTTTAGGTTGACGCTTCATTGATCGGCCAAGTCAATTTTCATCCGTGAGCTTCGTCTCGCTGGATCGTCCCGGAGTCACACCATGCTCGCCAGCTTCGCCTTCAGCGGTCGCGCCATCCGCTTCGCCCTCGCCATCGCCGCCTCGCTCGCCGTCAGCGCCTGCGCCAAGACCGACACCGCCAATAGCGGCTTCGGAGCCGGCGGCGCCGCGACCCCGGGCAGCGCGCAGGACTTCGTCGTCAATGTCGGCGACCGCGTCTTCTTCGAGACCGATTCGACCGATCTGACCTCGACCGCCACCGCCACGCTCGACAAGCAGGTCGGCTGGCTCCAGCGCTATCCGCGCTACACCTTCACCATCGAGGGCCATGCCGACGAGCGCGGCACCCGCGAATATAACTTCTCGCTCTCGGCCCGCCGCGCCCAGACCGTGCGCGACTATCTCGCGGCGCGGGGCATCCCGGCCAACCGCATGCGCATCGTCTCCTATGGCAAGGAGCGTCCCGTCGCGGTCTGCAACGACATCTCCTGCTGGTCGCAGAACCGCCGTGCGGTGACCCTGCTCGACGGCGCCGGCGGCGTCTGATCCAGCCTCTCGATTCGGCTGAAGGCCGGGTATTCCGCAGGGAATGCCCGGCCTTTCATATTTTGGCCGCGGTGTGCCCGTGTTATAGATCACGCCTCGCGCCAACCGGTTGGATTCATGTTCGGTCACTCAGCCTTTCGCCTGCACCGCTCGCCGCTTCTCGCGCTGCTCGCTTTGCTCGCCCTGTCGCCGTTCCAGCCCGTGCGGGCGCAGGACGCCGCGGAGCTCCTGGTGCGGACGACGCGGCTCGAGAACCAGCTGCGCCAGATGTCCGGGCAGATCGAGCAGTTGCAATTCGAGAACCGGCGCCTCAGCGAGCAACTCCGCAAATTCCAGGAAGACGTCGATTTCCGCCTGAACGAGAAGGGCGGCGGGCGCTCGGGCGCCGCGTCTCCGGGCGCGACGCCGCCGGCTCCGGCGGCCCCGCAGCGGCAGCGCCGCGGCGATGCTTTCGACCCGACGACGCAGACCGGGGCCGTGGGTGCGCCGCAGACGCTCGGGCGCGGCGCCAGCATCGGCTCGATCATCGAAGGTGAGGATTCCAGCCTCTCGGAGCAGGGGCCGCTCGATCTCCAAGGGGTTGGGCGCGGGCCGCAGGGCGCGCTGCCCGGGCCGGACAGCCGCGGCCCCAGCGTCGCGGCGGCGACGCGTGCCGCCTCGCCGAAGGACGCCTATGACCTCGCCTATGCCCATGTGCTGCGCAAGGAATACGAGCAGGCCGAGATGGGCTTCCGCCAGTTCCTGCAGAGCTTCCCCCGCGACCGGCTGGCCGCCGATGCGACCTTCTGGCTCGGCGAGAGCTATTTCCAGCGGCAGCGCTATCGCGAGGCCGCGGAGCAGTTTCTCAAGATCAGCCGGGAATTCCCCCGCGCAGGCAAGGCGCCCGACAGCCTGCTGAAGCTCGGCATGGCGCTGAACGGGCTCGGCGCCCGCGACCAGGCTTGCGCGACCTATGCCAAGCTCGGCGTGGAATATCCCTCGGCCAGCAATGCCGTGCGCCAGGGCGCGGAGCGCGAGCGCCGGCGCTCCGGCTGCGCTTGAGGCGGGTCCTCCCACCCGCACAGAGCGGCACGCCGGTTTCGCCGGATGAGGCGCAGGCGCTGTTCCGTGCGCTTCGCGACGATGAGGCCCTGCTGATCGCCGTGTCCGGCGGTCCCGATTCCATGGCCCTGCTCGGCCTGCTGGCGCGATGGGCGCCGGATGCCGGCGCTTGCCAGCTCTTCGCCGCGACCGTCGATCATGGGCTGCGGCAGGGCTCCGCCGCAGAGGCGGCGATGGTCGCGCAGGCTTGCGCGCAGCTCGGCATTCCCCATGCGATCCTGCGCTGGGACGGGCCCAGGCCCGTCAGCGGGCTGCAGGAGGCGGCGCGCGAGGCGCGCTACCGCCTGCTGGCGGAAGAGGCGGCGCGGCGCGGCTGCCGCGTCATCGTCACCGCCCATACGCAGGATGATCAGGCGGAGACGCTGCTGATGCGCATGGCGCATGGCTCGGGTCCCGGCGGGCTGGCATGCATGAGGCGGCGCAGCCGGCGCGGCGCCCTGCAGATCGCGCGGCCGTTGCTCGATCTGCCCAAGCACCGCCTGATCGCGACCGCGCAGGCGCTCGAGCTGCCCTTCGTCACCGACCCCGGCAATTCGGATCCGCGGTTCGAGCGGGCGCGCTGGCGCCGCGTGATGCCGGCCCTCGCGGAGGCGGGCCTGACCGCCGAGCGGCTCGCGCTTTTGGCCCGCCGGATGGCGCGGCTCGAGGCGGCGATCGCACAGCAGGCCGAGACGCTGCGGGCCGCGCTCGGCACCGGCGCGGCGGAGGGTGTCGATGCCGGCACGCTATTCGCGGCGCCCGAGGAGGTCTCGCTGCGCGTGCTGGGACAGCTGGTGACGGAGGTTGCGGGGGAGGCCGCGCCGCTCCGGCTGGAGCGGATGGAGCAGTGTCACGCGGCGCTGCGCGCGGCCGCCAGCGAGGGCGCGGCGCTGCGGCGGACGCTGGGTGGCTGCGTGCTCTCGCTCGACCGTGCGGGCAGGCTTTCCATGCGCCGCGAGGGGGCGCGGCGGCGCGGCATTCACCCTGCGACATCTTAAGGAGCCGGCGGCCGGGCGCTTTCCCTTGGCAACGGGCTGCGCCGCACCTAGATTAGCCTCTGCAAACCTTGGCCCAGCCCGGCATTTCCGGATGGCCTGATCGGACAGATGATGAATCCGAACTTCCGAAATTTCGCCCTCTGGGTGGTAATCTTCCTGCTGGTGCTGGCGCTCGTCACGCTGTTCCAAAGCCCGAACCAGCGCGCGAGCACCAACGAGATCCCCTACAGCCAGCTGATCAACGAGTCGGAAGCCGGCCGCATCGCCAATGTCGTGGTGGCGGGCCAGGAGATTTCCGGCACCTTCTCCGATGGTCGCAGTTTCGTGACCTATGCGCCCTATGGCGACCCCGCTCTGCTCAAGACGCTGGCGCAGAAGGGCGTACAGGTTTCGGCCCGCGCGCCGGCCGAGGGCACGCCCTGGTTCATGGCGCTGCTGGTGAATTCGCTGCCCTTCATCATCTTCATCGGTTTGTGGATCTTCATGTCCCGGCAGATGCAGAACGGGGCGGGCCGGGCCATGGGCTTCGGCAAATCGAAGGCGAAGCTGCTGACCGAAGCGCATGGCCGCGTCACCTTCGAGGATGTCGCGGGCATCGACGAGGCCAAGGAGGATCTGCAGGAGATCGTCGAATTCCTGCGCGATCCGCAGAAGTTCCAGCGTCTCGGCGGGCGCATCCCGCGCGGCGTGCTGCTCGTCGGCCCGCCCGGTACCGGCAAGACGCTGACGGCGCGCGCCGTCGCCGGCGAGGCCAATGTGCCCTTCTTCACGATCTCGGGTTCGGACTTCGTCGAGATGTTCGTCGGCGTCGGCGCCAGCCGCGTCCGCGACATGTTCGAGCAGGCCAAGAAGAACGCGCCCTGCATCATCTTCATCGACGAGATCGACGCGGTCGGCCGCCATCGCGGCGCCGGCCTCGGCGGCGGCAATGACGAGCGCGAGCAGACCTTGAACCAGCTGCTGGTCGAGATGGACGGGTTCGAGGCGAATGAGGGCGTGATCATCATCGCGGCCACCAACCGCCCCGACGTGCTCGATCCCGCGCTGCTGCGCCCGGGCCGTTTCGACCGTCAGATCGTGGTGCCGAACCCGGATGTGGCCGGCCGCGAGAAGATCCTCCGCGTCCATGTCCGCAAGGTGCCGATGGCCCCCGATGTCGATCTGAAGATTCTGGCCCGTGGGACGCCCGGCTTCTCCGGCGCGGATCTGATGAATCTCGTCAACGAGGCTGCGCTTTTGGCGGCGCGGCGCGGCAAGCGCATGGTCACCCATGCCGAGTTCGAGGACGCCAAGGACAAGGTCATGATGGGCGCCGAGCGCAAATCCATGGCGATGTCCGAGGAGGAGAAGAAGCTCACAGCCTATCACGAGGCCGGGCATGCGATCGTCGGGCTCTATGTGCCGGCCGGCATTCCGGTCCACAAGGCGACGATCATCCCGCGCGGGCGGGCGCTCGGCATGGTCAAGTTCCTGCCCGAGGGCGACCGCTACTCGATGAAGTTCAAGGAGTTCACCTCGCAGCTCGCGGTCGCCATGGGCGGGCGCGTCGCGGAGGAGCTGACTTTCGGCAAGGAGAACATCACCTCGGGCGCGACCGGCGACATCCAGCAGGCGACCAAGATGGCCAAGGCCATGGTCACCCAGATGGGCTATTCCGAGGAGCTCGGCCTGGTCGCCTATGGCGACAATCAGGAAGAGGTCTTCCTCGGCATGTCGATGGGGCGCACCCAGAACCTCTCCGAGGCGACGGCGCAGAAGATCGACAGCGAGGTGCGCAAGCTGGTGCACCAGGGCTATCTCGACGCCAAGGAGATCATCACCAAATACCACGACCAGTTCGTCGAGGTGGCGGAGGCGCTGCTGGAGTTCGAGACGCTGACCGGTGACGAGATCCGCGACCTGATCGCCGGCAAGCGCCCGACGCGGGATCTCGACGACACGCCGTCGACGCCGCGCGGTTCGGCCGTGCCGAGCGCCGGACGGGGCCGCAAGCGCGGCGAGCCCGATGCCGGGCTGGAGCCGCAGCCCCAGGCGTGAGACGCCTCGCAGCGAGAGACGACAGGGCGGTCCGCGAGGGCCGCCCTCTTTGTTTGGTCTGATAGGAACTGATACAAAATGTGACGAGGCCGAAAGGTTTTTCGGGGTATAGAACCGCCATAGCGCGTCTCGGGCGCGACAGGACAACGGACCATGACTCGCAAATATTTCGGCACGGATGGCATTCGCGGCCGCGCCAACGGCGTGATCACGCCGGACCTCGCCATGAAGGTCGGGCAGGCGACCGGCATCGCCTTCCAGCGTGGCGACCATCGCCACCGCGTCGTCATCGGCAAGGATACCCGCCTCTCCGGCTACATGATCGAATATGCGATGGTGGCCGGGTTCACCTCGGTCGGCATGGATGTGATGCTGCTCGGCCCGATGCCGACGCCGGCGGTCGCGATGCTGACGCGCTCTATGCGGGCCGATCTCGGCGTGATGATCTCCGCCTCGCACAACCCCTATGAAGACAATGGCATCAAGCTGTTCGGGCCCGATGGCTACAAGCTCAGCGACGAGGTCGAGGCGAAGATCACCAGCCTGCTCGATTCAGACCTCTCCGCGCATCTCTCCTCCTCGGCCAATCTCGGCCGGGCCAAGCGCATCGACAGCGTCCATGCCCGCTATATCGAATTCGCCAAGCGCACCCTGCCGCGCAATATGAGCCTGGAAGGGCTGCGCATCGTCGTCGATTGCGCCAATGGCGCCGCCTATAAGGTCGCGCCCGAGGCGCTGTGGGAACTCGGCGCGGAGGTGATCGCGATCGGCGTCGACCCCGACGGCTTCAACATCAACAAGGATGTCGGCTCCACCCATCCGGAAGCGCTGATCCAGAAGGTGCGCGAATTGCGCGCCGATATCGGCATCGCGCTCGATGGCGACGCCGACCGGGTGCTGATCGTCGACGAGCAGGGCCAGGTCGTCGATGGCGACCAGCTGATGGCGGTGATCGCGCGCAGCTGGCTGGAGGATGGCCGGCTGGCGCAGCCCGGCATCGTCGCGACGATCATGTCCAATCTCGGCCTCGAGCGCTATCTCGCGGGGCTCGGCCTCTCGATGGCCCGCACGGCGGTGGGCGATCGCTATGTGCTGGAGCATATGCGCGCCAACGGCTTCAATCTCGGCGGCGAGCAGTCCGGCCACATCATCCTGTCCGACTACGCCACGACGGGCGACGGGCTGGTCGCGGCGCTGCAATTGCTGGCCGTGGTCAAGCGGCTGGACAAGCCGGTCTCGGAGGTCTGCCATTGCTTCGAGCCGCTGCCGCAGATCCTCAAGAACGTCCGTTACAAACAGGGCCAGCCGCTGACGGCCAAGCCCGTCGTCACCGCCATCGAGGCGGCGCGGGTCCTGCTGGGCGATAGCGGGCGCCTCGTCATTCGTCCCTCGGGCACCGAGCCGGTGATCCGGGTGATGGCCGAGGGCGATGATCGCGACCTGGTCCTGCGGGCGGTCGACGACGTCGTCGATGCGGTGACCAAGGCCGCCGCCTGAGCCGCGACGCGGCGGCCCCGGCCCGTGCCGGGGCGGAGCAAGGCCCCGTAGCGCCGGCGCGGCTATCCGCCCGGCCGGGAGCCCGGCCCGCCGCCGATCCGGTTATGGTCCGGGTAATCTTCCTTAATGAATTCTGACTAGCTGGCTTTTATGGTTAAGTATTCATTTCTAGAGCAGGCGATTTCAGCAATTTTTCAGGTTAATCCTTAGGGTTAAGGCTCGTTTAAGAAATTCACGCCATTGTCTTCGTGTCGGTAACTCGCGCGGGCTGCGTCGTTTGCGCCGTGCAAAACACGAAGGACACTGCCAATGGGCAGCCTGAAAACTCTCGCGCTGGCAAGCGCCGTGGCGCTCGGCGTGCCTGCTTTCGCCAGTGCCGCTGATTTCCCGATCTCGTCTCCGCCGCCGCCTCCGCCGGAGACGCTCGGGCTGAAGGGCACGATCTCGTCCGGCGTCTATCTGCGCGGCGATATCGGCGTGGGACAGCTGCAGACCAGCAAATACTACCAGCAGGACGTCGCCAGCGTGAACGGCACCTTCTTCGGGGCCGGGGACACCACGACGGTCTTCGCCGGCGCCGGCCTGGGCTATCGCTTCAACAACTGGTTCCGCGTCGACGGCACGCTCGAATATCGCGGCGGCGCGCATTTCAGCGTCAACGACAAGCTGACCTACAATAACGGCTTCGGCATCGTCCAGCAGAGCAACAGCTACAAGGGCAACATCAGCTCGATGGTCGCCCTGTTCAACGCCTATGTCGATCTCGGCACCTGGTATTGCCTGACCCCCTATATCGGCGCGGGCATCGGCTATGCCACCAACACCATCAGCGGCATGACCGACCAGGGCATCGTCTTCGCGGGCGGGCCGTCTTCCGCCACGCTCGGCACCGCCGGCAATGGCGACAAGTCCGGCGTCGCCTGGGCGCTGATGGCCGGTGTCGGCTATGAGGTGAACAAGAACCTGACGCTGGAAGCCGGCTATCGCTACCTGAACCTCGGCGAGGCCCAGTCCGGCCGCATCCAGAACGCCTTCCTCAACCAGAGCTACGCGCCGCTCAAGGTGAAGGAGCTGGAGAGCCACGACTTCAAGATCGGCATGCGCTGGAATTTCGGCGAGCCCGATTGCTGCGGCCCGACCGAGCGCGTCGCGCCCTATTACCCGCCGACCGTGCGCAAGTTCTGACGCACCGACGTAATCGTCTCGACCAGACGGCGTGGACCTCCCGGTCCGCGCCGTTCTGCCATGGGCGGCCGTTCAGCGCAGCAGCGAGTGCCCGGTCATCAGATCCGGCTGCGGCTGGCCGAGCAGGGCCAGCAGGGTCGGCGCGATATCGGCGAGCCGGCCATCGGCCAGCGTGGCGCCACCGCCGCCGATCAGCATCATCGGCACCGGGTTCGTGGTGTGGGCGGTATGCGGCTTGCCGGTGACGAGATCGACCATCTGCTCGCAATTGCCGTGATCGGCCGTCACCAGCAGCGCCCCGCCGCATTCCATGACGGCATCGGCGATCCGCCCCAGCCCCGTATCCACCGCCTCGACCGCCGCGATCGCCGCCGCGAGCACTCCGGTATGCCCGACCATGTCCGGGTTGGCGAAGTTGAGGATGATCAGGTCATACTGGCCCGAGCGGATCGCGGCGACGGCCCTGTCGGTCAGCTCCGGCGCTGACATTTCCGGCTGGAGATCATAGGTCGCGACCTTGGGGGACGGCACCATGATCCGGTCCTCGCCGGGATAGGGCGTCTCCTCGCCGCCATTGAAGAAATAGGTGACATGCGGATATTTCTCCGTCTCCGCCATGCGCAGCTGGCGCAGCCCGGCGCGTGAGGCGGTCTCGCCGAGGCCCTGCGCCAGCGTCTGCGGCGCGAACAGCGCGCTCATCCGCTGATCCAGCTCGGCGCTGTAGGAGGTCATGCTGACGGCGCCGACCAGGGCGGGAAGGCGGGGGCGTGGAAACCCCTGGAAATCCGGCTGCAGGACGGCGTCGAGGATTTCGCGGATCCGGTCGGAGCGGAAATTGAAGCTCAGCAGCCCGTCGCCGTCCCGCATGCCGGCATAGGAGCCGATCGCGGCCGGGACGATGAATTCATCGGTCACCCCCTCGGCATAGGCACTGGCGATCGCCGCCTGCGCATCGGCGAAGCGGCGGCCTTCGCCCAGCACCATGACCTCCCAGGCCTGCGACACGCGCTCCCAGCGATGGTCGCGATCCATCGCGAAATAGCGGCCCGAAACCGTGGCGATCTCGGCCTGCGGCGGCAGGGCGGCCGCGAAGGCGGCGATGTAGCCGGCGGCCGATTGGGGCGGCGTGTCGCGGCCATCGGTGAAGACATGGACGCGCACGGGAATGCCGGCCGCGACGAGGATGTGGGCGAGAGCGACCGCATGATCCTGATGCGCGTGAACGCCGCCCGGCGAGACGAGCCCGAGCAGATGGCAGGCGCCACCGCTCGCCTGGAGCGCCGCGACGAGCCCCGAACCGGCGACGGCGCCGGCCAGCGTGCCGTCGCTGATCGCCTGGTTGATGCGCGGCAGATCCTGCATGACGACGCGGCCGGCGCCGAGATTGAGATGGCCGACCTCGGAATTGCCCATCTGGCCTTCGGGCAGGCCGACATCGAGACCGCTGGTCTTGAGCTGCGCATGCGGGGAGGCGGCCCAGAGCCGGTCGAAATGCGGGGTCCTCGCCAGCTTCACCGCATTGCTGGCTGAATCGCCCCGGCAGCCCCATCCGTCCAGGATCATCAGCATGACAGGGCGTGGCGGCATGGCGTGGTCCTTCCGGGTCGGCGATAGGGCGTCCCTCATACTCCGTCCCCCGCCGCGGAGGAAAGGGTGGGGAGGGGGGCGAGGTCCGCCATGCCGAGGGAGCGGTGGCCGAAGCTCAGGCCGCCAGGACGAAATCGAATCGCCCGATCCGGTCGCGTTGTCCGGCCCGCGTCACCTGCATCAGCAGGCTGTGATGGAAGATGCCGTCGCGGTGGTTCGCCTCGCGATCATCCGGGAAATAGAGCTGGGTGGTCAGCAGCCTGCGGTCGTCGGCCCTGACCTTGACGTGGAAATGACGGGTGCGGCCCGGGTAGAGGCCCGGAATGCGGGTGATGAACTGGTAGCGCCCCTCGGCGTCGGTGAATTGGTGGCCGCGGAACCGGTCGCCCTCATTGTCATAGGCGCCGGCGCCATCGGCATGCCAGAGATCGACCAGCGCTCCGGCGAGCGGCTGGCACTGCTGTGTCAGCACGAAGCCCGAGAGCACCAGCGCCTCGCCCGGCCCGTCGCCGCGTAGATCGCGTTTCAAGGGCGAGGAGGGAGCATAAAAGGGCCCTTCTGTCTGCTGCCGTGTGCGCGCTGCCGAACCCTCGCAAGATGGTGTCGCTGGCAGCTCCCGCGCTCCGCCGAGGCTAGGCAAAGCGAGGCTGGCCAGTCCGAATGCCGAGAGCCGGGCGGTCAGCTGGCGGCGCGTCGGCGCATGCGAAGGGGCCGTCATCGATCATCGCTCCTGATCTGGCTGGAGACATGTGGGTGCTCTCGCAGTCGATTGGCAGGCGCTATCCTCTTGTGCCGGTCCCCCCTCACAGGGACGTGATCCGCCGCGCGCAGAACGCGCAAGCCGGCGTAGGCCGCAACCGCGCGGCTCGGGCGGCGTGGTCCGGCCTCATCCTCCTCTTGAAAACCTCCCTGCTCCGGGCGGAAGCCCTTGGCAGAGCTGCCATTGCCCCGCACTGTCCGGCTGACGAATCCGGAGGATGTGGATGGCCAGCGATATCGAGATCGCCCGTGCGGCGGAATTGCAGCCCATCGCTGCGATCGCCGAACGGGCCGGGATACCGGCGCAGGCGCTCCACCCCTATGGCAAGCATATCGCCAAGGTCGATACCGGCGAGATCCCCGGCTTCGCGGAGCGGCCCGACGGCCGGCTGATCCTGGTCACCGCGATCAGCCCGACACCCGCTGGCGAAGGCAAGACCACGACGACGGTCGGGCTCGGCGACGGGCTGACGCGGATCGGCAAGCGCAGCATGATCGCGCTGCGCGAGCCCTCGCTCGGCCCCTGTTTCGGGGTGAAGGGCGGAGCGGCCGGCGGCGGCTACGCGCAGATCGTGCCGATGGAGCAGATCAACCTGCATTTCACCGGCGATTTCCACGCGATCACCAGCGCGCATAACCTGCTCGCCGCGCTGATCGACAACCACATCTATTGGGGCAACGGGCTCGGCCTCGACAGCCGCGCCATAGCCTGGCGCCGGGTGATGGACATGAACGACCGCGCCTTGCGCGCCATCGTCTCCTCGCTCGGCGGCGCGGGCAATGGCTTTCCCCGCGAGGACGGGTTCGACATCACCGTCGCCTCGGAGGTGATGGCGATCTTCTGCCTGGCCACCGATCTCGACGATCTGGAAGCGCGGCTCGGGCGCATCGTCGTCGGGCGCAGGCGCGACAAGAGCCCGGTCACGGCACAGGACCTCAAGGCGACGGGGGCGATGAGCGTGCTGCTCAAGGACGCCGTCATGCCCAATCTGGTGCAGTCGCTGGAGGGGACGCCGGCCTTCGTCCATGGCGGGCCCTTCGCCAACATCGCCCATGGCTGCAATTCCGTGATCGCCACCCGCGCGGCGCTGAAGCTGGCCGATTACGTGGTCACCGAAGCCGGCTTCGGGGCCGATCTCGGGGCGGAGAAATTCTTCGACATCAAATGCCGCAAGGCCGGGCTGAAGCCGCAGGCGGCGGTCGTCGTCGCCACCGTGCGCGCGCTGAAGATGCATGGCGGGGCGGCCAAGGACGCACTGGGCCAGGAGGATCTGGCGGCGCTGCAGGGCGGCCTCGCCAACCTCGCCCGGCATGTCGAGAACATCGGCAAATTCGGGGTCCCGGCCATCGTCGCGATCAATAATTTCACCACGGATACGCCGGCCGAGCATGAGCTGATCGGGCGCTATTGCCGCGAGACGCTGGGTGTCGAGGCGGTGATCTGCCGGCACTGGGCGGAAGGCGGCGCCGGTACCGAGGAGCTGGCGCACAAGGTGGTGGCGCTGGCCGAGAGCGGGCAGGCGGATTTCGCGCCGCTCTATCCCGATGCGATGCCGCTCTGGGACAAGCTCGAGACGATCGCCCGCGAGATCTACGGCGCAGCCGGCCTCTCGGCCGATGCGAAGGTCCGGGCCCGCTTCGCCGAGCTGGAAGCCGCCGGCCATGGCGATCTTCCGGTCTGCGTCGCCAAGACGCAATATTCCTTCTCGGCCGATCCGGCTTTGCGCGGCGCGCCGAGCGGCCATATCGTGCCCGTCCGCGAGCTGCGGCTCTCCGCCGGCGCCGGCTTCGTGGTGGCGATCTGCGGGGACATCATGACGATGCCCGGCCTGCCGCGGCAGCCCGCGGCGGAGCGTATCCATATCGATGCGGCGGGGCGGATAGAGGGCCTGTTCTGAGGCTCCGCTCAGGCGAAGGCGAGCTGCACCTTCATCGCCTTCGACTTGTCGGCTGCCAGCTCGAAAGCCTCGACGGCGCGCTCGACCGGGATGGAGGCGGTCAGCAGCGGGGACAGGTCGACGGCGCCGGAGCCGATCATCTGCACCGCCCAGTCGAACTCCTCATGGAAGCGGAACGAGCCGCGCAGGTCGAATTCCTTCGCGACCAGCACGTTCATCGGCAAAGTGAAGGCTCCGCCGACGCCGATCTGCACGATCACCCCGCCCGGCCGCACCACCTCGAAGGCGCCGGCCAGCGCGTGCTGATTGCCCGACGCCTCGAACATCACGTCGAAGGCGCCCTTCTCGGCGCCGAACTCCGCTTTCAGCCGTTCCGGCTCGGCCATGACGTCGATGGCTGCGGCGGCGCCCATCTTACGGGCGGTGGCGAGCGGCCCGCCGACCACGTCGGTCGCGACGATCTCGGCGGCGCCGGCCACCCTGGCCGCGATGACGGTGAGGATGCCGATGGGGCCGGACCCGGTCACCAGCACCCGCTTGCCGAGCAGCGGGCCGGCGCGCTTGACGGCGTGCAGGCAGACCGAGAGCGGCTCCGCGAAGGCCGCCATCGCCGCGCTGACGCCTGCGGCGACCTTGACGGCCTGGCGCTCCTCGACGACCAGCACATCGCGGAAACCGCCCTGGACATGGGGAAAGCGCATCGCCGAGCCATAGAACAGCATGTCGGTGCAATGCTGCTGCTGGCCCATCTGGCAATAGCGGCAGCGGCCGCAGGAGCGGCTCGGATTGACGGCGACACGGTCGCCGGGCCTCACCCGGCCGACCTCGCCGCCGACGGCCTCGACCGTGCCGGCGATCTCATGACCCAGGATCATCGGCTCGCGCACGCGGATCGTTCCGAAGCCGCCATGCAGGTAATAATGCAGGTCGGAGCCGCAGATGCCGCCGGCCTCGATCCGGACGCGGACGTCGAGCGGGCCCAGCTCCGGAGCCGTCGTCGGCTCGACCCGCAGATCCTTCTCGGCATGGATGACAACGGCGCGCATGGGCTCTCTCAGCTCTTCCAGTGATGCCGGCGCTCCGGCCAGGCCCGTCGGGCGAGGTTGCCGGTGCTGCCGCTGCTGTTGTCTAATCGTTTGAAAGATGCATACCGAACGGAAGGCCGCTGGTGCAAACGCAAACTGCAGCGACCGTTCACAAGCGGAGGATGCCCATGTCGTTGTCGCTGTTCAGCCTGGCCGGCAAGGTCGCTCTCGTCACCGGCTCGGGCCAGGGCATCGGGCTGGCCCTGGCGGAGGGGCTTTCGGAGGCGGGCGCGCATGTGGTGCTGAACGGGCGCGACCGCGCCAAGCTGGAGCGCGCCGCGGAGGCGATCGCCGGCGCCGGGCGCCCGGTCTCGGTCGCCCCCTTCGACGTCACCGACCAGGCGGCGGTCGAGGCGGCGGTGGCGCGGATCGAGGAGGAGATCGGGCCGATCGACATCCTCATCAACAATGCCGGCATGCAGAAGCGCGCGCCCTTCACCGAGTTTCCGGTCGAGGGCTGGCACGAGGTGATGGCGACGAATCTGCACTCGGTGTTCTACGTCACCCAGGCGGTGACGAAGCGCATGCTGCCGCGCCGGCGCGGCAAGGTGATCAGCATCGGCTCGGTGATGAGCGAGCTCGGCCGCGCCACCATCATCCCCTATACCGCCTCGAAGGGCGCGGTGAAGATGATGACGCGCGGGCTCGCGGCCGAACTCGGCAAGCACAACATCCAGGCCAATGCGATCGGCCCCGGCTATTTCACCACCGAGATCAACAAGGCGCTGATCGCCGACGAGGCGTTCTCGAACTGGGTGAAGACGCGCACGCCCGCCGGGCGCTGGGGCGAGACCCGAGAGCTGGTCGGAGCCGCGATCTTCCTGTCCTCGGCCGCGTCCGACTATGTCAACGGCCATCTGCTGATGGTGGATGGCGGGCTCACCGCGGTGGTCTGAGCCGGCGGCCCTCAGCAATCGCCGATCGGGCGGCCGTTACGGGCCTTGGCGGCGCGGCGCTCGAAATCCTGGCGGATCGCTTCGATCTTGTCCTCGTCGAGCTCCTCGAGGTCGAGCAGCTCCTGGCGTGCGCCCTTCAGATTGACGATCAGCTCGTCGAGCTTGATCTGCATGGCCGCGGTGTCGCGGTTCTGGCTGTTCTGGATGATGAACACCATCAGGAAGGTGATGATGGTGGTTGAGGTGTTGATCACCAGCTGCCAGGTATCGTTGAAGCCGAAGAACGGGCCCGAAGCGCCCCAGATCACGATCACCGACAAGGCGATGAAGAAGACCTGCGGCTTTCCGGCCCAGCGCGCCGTCGCCTGCGACAGCCGCGTGAAGAGCGAGCGATCGGTGATGCCTTCGGTGGTGTAAGCCATGGCGCCTGGTCCTGTCCGCGCCGCTCGGGCGGCGGCGCGTCGAAACAACGCAGGCGAGACGTTTCGGTTGCCGGAACGTCGCCGGCTCAGGCCTTCAGCCGCTGCGCGTGCCAGGCGATGTGCTGGGCCATGAAGGTCGAGACGAAGTTGTAGGAATGGTCGTAGCCCTCGCGCATCGTCAGCTCCAGCGGGATCCCGGCCTGGGCGCAGGCGATCTCCAGCAGCCAGGGGCGCAGCCCTTCCTGCAGGAAGCCGTCGGCGGTGCCCTGGTCGACCAGCAGATCCCTGACGCGATGGCCGTCGGCAATCAGCGCGGTCGAATCATAGGCGCGCCAGCTCGCCTCGTCGGCACCGAGATATTTCTCGAAAGCCGGCCGCGACCAGCCGGCCGTCATGGGCTGGCTGATCGGTGCGAAGGCCGAGACGGAGCCGTAGCGCCCTGGGTTCTTCAGGGCGAGCGTGATGGCGCCGTGGCCGCCCATGGAATGCCCGAAAATGCCCTGGCGCTCCATGTCGAGCGGGAAATGTTCCGCGACGAGGGCGGGCAGCTCGTCCCTGACATAGCTCTCCATCCGGTAGTGCCGGTCATAGGGAGCCTGCGTCGCATCGAGATAGAAGCCGGCTCCGCCGCCGAACTGCCAATTTTCCGGCTCGTCGGGGACCTCGGGACCGCGAGGGCTGGTGTCCGGGCAGATGATGGCGATGCCGTTGGCGCTCGCCGCGGCGCGGTATTCGCCCTTGTCCATGACGTTCTGGTGCGAGCAGGTCAGGCCCGAGAGATACCAGAGCACCGGGACGGGGGCTTCCTCGGCCTGCGGCGGCAGGAAGATCGCGAAGCTCATCGGGCAGGCGCATACGCTGCTCTGGTGACGATAGACGCGCTGGGAGCCGCCGAAGGCTTTCGAGGAGGAGAGGAGTTCCATGCGGGTTCCTTTGGCGCGCTCCTCTGAGGAGGCGCGTCTGGAGGGCGATCCGGACATCATGCGGGCATGATCTCCGCGCTCGTCCTCCCGATCGATGGCGCGTCCGCAGGCAAGGCACCGTGGCGGTGCCATGCGCTGCCGGGGGGATCGCTTAGTGGCGCAGCGATGCGGCCAAAAAGCGACGGCTCAATAGACGACCACGGACCGGATCGACTTGCCCTCATGCATCAGGTCGAAGCCGTGGTTGATCTCGTCGAGGCTGAGCTTGTGCGTGATCAGATCGTCGATGTTGATCTTGCCCTCCATGTACCAGTCGACGATGCGCGGGACATCGGTGCGGCCGCGCGCGCCACCGAAGGCGGTGCCCTTCCAGACCCGGCCGGTCACCAGCTGGAAGGGGCGGGTGGCGATCTCCTTGCCCGCTTCGGCGACGCCGATGATGATCGATTCACCCCAGCCGCGATGGCAGCATTCCAGCGCCTGGCGCATGACCGCCGTATTGCCGGTGGCGTCGAAGGAGAAATCCGCGCCTCCGCCGGTCAGATCGACGATGGCCTGGACGACCTTGTCGTTGCCGACCTCCTTCGGGTTGATGAAGTCGGTCATGCCGAATTTGCGCGCCATCTCCTGCTTGGCCGGGTTGATGTCGACGCCGATGATCTTGTCGGCGCCGACCATGCGCGCGCCCTGGATCACGTTGAGACCGATGCCGCCGAGGCCGAAGACCACGACATTGGCGCCCGGCCAGACCTTGGCGGTGTAGATCACCGCGCCGATGCCGGTGGTGACGCCGCAGCCGATATAGCAGATCTTGTCGAAGGGGGCGTCCTCGCGCACCTTGGCGAGCGCGATCTCGGGCAGGATGGTGAAGTTCGCGAAGGTCGAGCAGCCCATATAGTGGAAGATCTCGCCCTGGTCGCAGGAGAAGCGCGAGGTCCCGTCCGGCATCACGCCCTGGCCCTGCGTCGCCCGGATCGAAGTGCAGAGGTTGGTGCGGCGCGAGAGGCAGCTTTTGCAGCTGCGGCATTCCGGCGTGTAGAGCGGGATGACGTGATCGCCCGGCTTCAGCGTGGTGACGCCGGCGCCGACCTCGCGGACGATACCCGCCCCCTCATGGCCGAGGATGGCCGGGAATTTGCCCTCCGAATCCAGGCCCGAGAGCGTATAGGCATCGGTGTGGCAGATGCCGGTCGCCATCACCTCGACCAGCACTTCGCCGGGCTTGGGCCCGCCGATCTCGATGGTCTCGATGGTGAGCGGCTTGCCGGCTTCCCAGGCCACTGCGGCGCGTGTCTTCATCGGGCGTTCCCTCGTGCTTTGGTCATTTCAGATAGGGGCGGATGACGCGCATGATCGCGTCGGCGTCGGTTCCGGTGGTCTGCGCCGCGGGCGAGCCCGCCTGCTGCCGCAGAGTATCGCGGAGATGGCTCTCCAGCACCTCGGCCATCAGCCCGGTCGCCGCGCCGCGCAGCGCCGAGAGCTGCTGCAGCAGCGAGCCGCAGGGGTCGCCGCGCTCGACCGCCAGCACGAGCGCATCGGCCTGGCCGCGGATCCGGCGCAGCCGCGCGATGGCGCGCTTTTTCTCTTCGGGCGTATGCGGCATCAGGATACTGGGGTGGAGTATGCTCGCGCCGACGCTAGGCCGGGCGCCCCCGGCCTGTCAATCGGCCCGCAGGAGGCGCGCAGGGCGTTGGCCTGGAGCGAGAGCGGAGGGGAGGTGCCTGGGGGACGTGGCGAAGCGGCGAGGCGGTGCGGTGCAGCGGCAAGGCGGCGGGGCGGAGCAACTGCAAAGCGGCGGGGCGACGGCGAGGCGGTGCGGCGGCGGGGCGGCGGCGAAGCGGCAAAGCGGCGGGACGGCGGGGCGGCGGGTCGGCGAGGCTGCGGGACGGCGGGGCGGCGGGGCGGCCAGGCGGCGGGGCGGCACAGGGCGGGGCGGGCGGCGAGGCGACGGCGAGGCGGCGGGGCGGTGCAACTGCAAAGCGGCGGGCGACGGCGAGGCGGGGCGGCGGCGAAGCGGCGGGGCGGCGAAGCAGCGTTTCCAGATCCGGATCTGCCCCGAGGCTGCTTCACCACCAGGGCGAGGGGGACGGACCGCCGCGCTCATTCGACCGGCTGTCCCCACCGTCCTTGCGAGCGGAGCGAAGCAATCCAGGGGACGTAGCGTGCCGAGGAGGCCGCAGCGGCCGTCTCCACGGCTGCCGGAGCGCCCCGCGAGCCTGCCGGAGCACGCGCCAAGGGCGCTGAACACCCGCTCCCCGGACGAGAGGTCTGCCGGAGCCTCCTTCTTCTAGGCGCGGGCTCCACCCGCGCCTCCAACAGCGGCCTGTCAGCTCGATCCTCACAGCCGGGTTCGACGAGGGCGCGGGCCCTCGTCGCTGAATGCGCCGGCGACGCCGCCGGCCTGTGCGATCCCGTCGCTTCAGAAGCTGTAGGCGGCTTTCACCTTCACCAGATGCTGGCTGAAATTGGTGAGGTCGAGGTCGCCCGGCTGGCCCTTCGCCTTGCCGGCGACCTGGACATTATAGGCGGCGCTGAGCGCGAGCTGCTTCGTCGCCTGCCAGTAGAGGCCGGGGCCGGCATAGGTTGCGTAGCCCGCCTCCTTGCTGAAGCCGAGCGTGTCATAGCGGCGCTGATGGCGAAGCTCGCCGCTGAGATAGACGTTCTCGACCAGCTGCCAGGCGAGGGCGCCGGCGATGGTCAGCGTCGACGAGCGGCCATAGGGGGAAGGCCCGGTCCAGGTCAGGTCATGCGAGAGGTTCAGCGCCGCATAGAGCTTGCCCGGGACCAGCGTCTTGTCGATGAACAGGCGCAGGCCGGTATTGTAGCTGTTGAACTGGCCGCCCGTCTTGGGATCGGTGCGGCTCCAGCTCGGGTCGATCACCGCCGTCACGCCGAACCCGTGCACATCGCGGCCGAGCAGCCGGTACTTCATCTCGATACCGGCACCATAGGCCCGCGAATCGGCGCTGACCCCGTCCGCGCGCGCATCGGTGAAGGCGCCCTGGAGGTAGGGGCCGAGTTCGAGGCAGGGGACGAGCCCGAAGGAGCCCTGCAGCGTGGCGCCATGCCCGTTGGACCGGCCGGTGCGCGTGCCGAAGGCGCCGCCATAGGTCAGGCTCGGCCCGAAGGAGCCCTGCTCCGCGACGTCGGAACCGGTAGTGAAGCCGAACGCATCGGTCGGGATGCCTTCGCTCTCGGTGCAGACCGAGGCGGCGGGAGCCGGAGCCGCCGGCGCACCCTTGCGGGTGGGCAGATCGGCGGCCGCGGCACCCAGGGTGAAGGCGAGGGGGAGGAGCGAGGCGAGGGCGGCGGCGCGAAGCGGAAGCGTGGGCATGTCGGGAATCCGGTTGGAAAACGGTTCCACATCCTGAGCCAGCCGCAGGGTCATCGCCAGATCAGATGACGCAAGGGAAGATTTAAGTCCGTCACTGTTGTAGCGAGAACACGGTTTCGCCAGGTTTGCCTATGGTTTCGGCAGTCTTCGCAGAGCGCGAGGTGCGATTTCCTCCAGTTCAAAGATCGGTTTCCAGGCCGCCGCATGCACCTCCTCGATTTGCGGGCTGAGGTTTCGGTCGCCATCCGCGAGGAAGAGATATTGCAAATCGTGATGGATATGCGGCGGTTCGCCCCGCGCCGGCTTGCCCGGCACGTCATGGCTGTCGATGATGAAGGGGATGTCGCCGCCGCCATGCCAGGGATGCAGGCGCAGGCCGGCGACGGCGGTTTCTTCGCGCGCCTCGCGCGCCGCCGACAGGTGAAACAGCTCCGCCGGCTCGTAATGGCCGCCCGGCTGCAGCCAGCGGCCGATGACGACATGGTCGATCAGCAGCACCTGGCTGTGATCGCTCGTGAGGATGATGGCGCTAGTGGTGACGTGGCCGGGAAAGGTGGTGCGCTGGTCGAGCGCATGGCCCTGGCCGATCTGCCAGCGCAGCAGCGCCAGATGCTCGCGCGGCTCCGCCACCTCGGCGAGGTAGCGGGTCACGGTGTCGGCGAGGCGGGCGAGGAAGCTCATCGCCGAAGCCTAGCCGATTCGTCAGGGGGGGCGTGGGCGCCGAATGAGCTCGAGCCAACCTTGCATGAAGGGCGCGGGGTACCCCTCTCCTGTAAGGAGAGGGG
>NZ_LMRT01000016.1:327331-327495 GCF_001426225.1 Allobosea sp. Leaf344
AGAAATGCGAGATGGTGCTGAACGACCGGGACGCTGTCATCCCCGCGATCTGCGTTTCGCTGGTCCAGCGGCCTACACCTCTCCCCTGCCCCTCTCCTTACAGGAGAGGGGTTCCCCGCGCCTGTCTTGGCGAGGAGGTGCCTCTCTCGGCGCGAAAGAGCGTC
>NZ_LMRT01000016.1:327581-327759 GCF_001426225.1 Allobosea sp. Leaf344
CCCCGACCCCTCACAGCTTGCCGTAGGCCGGAACCGTCAGGAACTCCTCGAAGTCTGGCGCCAGCGAGAGTTTTGAGAACAGCTCGAGAGAGCTTGCGGATGAAGGGCGCGGGGAACCCCTCTCCTGTAAGGAGAGGGGCAGGGGAGAGGTGTCGGCCGAGCGACGAGTGAGGCGCGA
>NZ_LMRT01000016.1:327781-331340 GCF_001426225.1 Allobosea sp. Leaf344
GGCAATACGAGGTGGTGCTGAACGGTCGGCACGCTGTCATCGCCGCAATCTGCGCTTCGCTGGTCCAGCGGCCTACACCTTTCCGCTGCCCCTCTCCTTACAGGAGAGGGGTTTCCCGCGCCTCTCTTGGAGAGGGGTTTCCCGCGCCTGTCTCGGCGCAGGGCACCGTCCCCCGACCCCTCACAGCTTGCCGTAGGCCGGAACCGTCAGGAACTCCTCGAAATCGGGCGCCAGCGAGAGCTTCGAGAACAGGTCGATCGCCTCGGGGAAGCGGCCCTTCGCGTAGACCTCCGCGCCGAGCTCGGTCTTCACCCGCTCCATCTCCTCGGCCAGGCAGCGGCGGAACAGCTCCGGCGTCACCTTGGTGCCGCCATCGACCTCGACGCCGTATTGCACGAACTGCCAGATCTGCGCGCGGCTGATCTCGGCGGTCGCCGCATCCTCCATCATGTTGTAGATCGGCACCGCGCCGCGGCCGCGCAGCCAGGCTTCGAGATATTGCACGCCGACGCGGATGTTCTCGCGGAAGCCCTCTTCCGAGCGGGTGCCCTGATGGACCTCGAGCAGATCGGCGCGGCCGACCCGGACGTCCTCGCGCAGCTTGTCGAGCTGGTTTGGCTGCGGCATCAGGCGGTCGAACACCTCCATCGCCACCGGCACGAGATCGGGATGGGCGACCCAGGTGCCGTCATGCCCGTCGCCGGCCTCGCGCTCCTTGTCGGCCTTGACCTTGGCGAAGGCGGCGGCATTGGCATCCGGATTGTTCTTGACCGGGATCTGCGCCGCCATGCCGCCCATCGCGAAGGCGCCCCGCTTGTGGCAGGTCTTGATCAGCAGCAGCGAATAGGCGCGCAGGAAGGCTTTGGTCATCACCACCTGCGAACGGTCCGGCAGGACGAAGGCCGGGTTGCGGGCGAGCTTCTTGATGAAGGAGAAGATGTAGTCCCAGCGCCCGCAATTCAGCCCGGCGATGTGCTCGCGCAGCTCGTAGAGGATCTCGTCCATCTCGAACGCGGCCGGGAGCGTCTCGATCAGCACCGTGGCCTTGATCGTGCCGAGCTTGAGCCCGAGCGCCGTCTGGGCGGCGACGAAGACGTCGTTCCAGAGCCGCGCCTCGAGATGGCTCTCGAGCTTGGGCAGGTAGAAATACGGGCCGGATCCGGCCGCGAGCGCCGCTTTGGCGTTGTGGAACATGTACAGGCCGAAATCGACCAGCGAGCCCGAGGCGATCTCGCCATCGATCTCGATATGACGCTCCGGCAGGTGCCAGCCGCGCGGCCGGATGATCAGCACGGCGGGCTTCGGCCCCAATTTATAGGCTTTGCCGGTGGTCTTGTCGGTGAAGTCGATCGCATTCAGCCAGCGGTCGCGCAGATTGATCTGACCCTCGATCATATTGGCCCAGACCGGGGAGGAGGCGTCCTCGAAATCGGCCATGAAGACCTTCGCGCCGCAGTTCAGCGCGTTGACGATCATCTTGCGGTCGACGGGGCCGGTGATCTCGACGCGGCGGTCCTGCAGATCGGCCGGGATCGGCGCGACCTTCCAGTCACCCTCGCGGATATGCCGGGTCTCGGCCAGGAAATCCGGGGTCTCGCCGGCGTCGAAGCGCTTCTGGCGCTCGACGCGCAGAGCGAGCAGGCGCTTGCGGGTCTCGTTGAAGCGGCGCTGGAGATCGGCCACGAAAGCCAGCGCGTCATGGGTGAGGATCTCGTCGAAACGATCGCCCATCGCGCCCTTGACGACGACGCCCTTGGGCAGGGTCTGCGTGGCTGTCTCTGCGGCGGACATGGCGGTCTCCCGGTTCGATGATCGATGCTGACCGGATTATGGGGTGCGCGATTGGTTCCGTGAACCTCGGTAATCGCCGATCACTTTTGCCGGGACAGAAAGAATGATTGGCCGCGCCGTCAGGGCCGGTCGGCGGCCAGGGTCTCGAACCGCTCCAGGAACCGCTCCTGTGCCAACTCGGTCGGCAGAGGCTCGACCAGAGCTGTGACCGCCGCCGGCAGGGGCTGGGGCCGGCCGAAGAAGCGCAGCGCCTCCTCGCGGGCGAAACCGGCGAGCTGCGTCGCCTCGAGATAGGCCGCGATCATGTCGGCCTCCTTGGTGCGGCGCTTGAGCGGCGCCGGGGTCGCGGCCGGCAGGCCGAAGCGCAGATGGATGGCGCCGAGCAGGCGCAGCTCCACGGCCTTGTAGGCATCGCCCATCACCGCCTTGAAGGGCGAGATCATGTCGCCGATGACGTATTCCGGCGCATCGTGCAGCAGCGCCATCAGCCGCCAGGATGGGCCCCAGCCGGGGTTGAGATGGTCGGCGATCGCCTCGACGAGAAGCGAATGCTGCGCCACCGAGAAGGAATGCGGCCCCTTGGTCTGGCCGTTCCAGCGGGCGACGCGGGCGAGGCCATGGGCGATATCGGCGATCTCGACATCGAGCGGCGAGGGGTCGAGCAGATCGAGCCGGCGGCCCGACAGCATGCGCTGCCAGGCGCGGGGCGGGATAGGGGCGCGGGCCATGTCAGCCGCGCTCTGTCATGGCGAGGAGCGTCAGCGACGAAGTAAGGCCGCGGGGTAGGGCGAGCGTTTGCACCTGGGTTGCTTCGCTACGCTCGCAAGGACGGTGGGCGGGAACGCACCCCGTCATTGCGAGGAGCGTCAGCGACGAAGCAACCCAGCGGGACCGGGTGAGCGTTCCCCCCTGGGTTGCTTCGCTGCGCTCGCAATGACGGTGGGCGGGGGCGCACCCCGTCATTGCGAGGAGCGTCAGCGACGAAGCAACCCAGCGGGACTGGGTGAGCGTTTGCCCCTGGGTTGCTTCGCTGCGCTCGCAATGACGGTGGGCGTATGCTCCCCCCGTCATTGCGAGGAGCGTCAGCGACGAAGCAACCCAGCGGGACCGGGTGAGCGGCTGCCCCTGGGTTGCTTCGCTGCGCTCGCAATGACGGTGTGGTGCGTTCCCCGTCATTGCGAGGAGCGTCAGCGACGAAGCAACCCAGCGGGACTGGGCGAGCGTTTGCCCCTGGGTTGCTTCGCTGCGCTCGCAATGACGGTGGGCGTATGGTCCCCCCGTCATTGCGAGGAGCGCCAGCGACGAAGCAACCCCGCGGGATTGGGCGAGCGCTTGCCCCTGGGTTGCTTCGCTGCGCTCGCAATGACGGTGGGGTGAACTCCTCGTCATTGCGAGGAGCGTCAGCGACGAAGCAACCCAGCGGGACCGGGCGAGCGGCTCCCCCTGGGTTGCTTCGCTGCGCTCGCAATGACGGTGGGCGGGTGAACTCCCCGTCATTGCGAGGAGCGTCAGCGACGAATCAACCCAGCGGGACCGGGTGAGCGTTTGCCCCTGGGTTGCTTCGCTGCGCTCGCAATGACGGTTGGCGGGAACGCACCCCGTCATTGCGAGGAGCGTCGGCGACGAAGCAACCCAGCGGGATTGGGCGAGCGTTTGCCCCTGGGTTGCTTCGCTGCGCTCGCAATGACGGTGGGCGGGTGAACTACCCGTCATTGCGAGGAGCGTCAGCGACGAAGCAACCCAGTGGGACCGGGCGAGCGTTCCCCCC
>NZ_LMRT01000016.1:331351-404131 GCF_001426225.1 Allobosea sp. Leaf344
GGGGCGCATCCCGTCATTGCGAGGAGCGTCAGCGACGAAGCAACCCAGCGGGATTGGGCGAGCGTTTGCCCCTGGGTTGCTTCGCTGCGCTCGCAATGACGGTGGGGTGCACACCCCGTCATTGCGAGGAGCGTCAGCGACGAAGCAACCCAGGGGGACCAAGCGAGCGCTCCCCCCTCGGTTGCTTCGCTGCGCTCGCCATGACGGCGCGGCGATATCATGCCGCCTTCACGTCGCGCGCCAGCGCCGCGCATTCGTCGCGGCGGAAACAGCCGGTCAGGTGGTCGTTCACCAGCCCGCAGGCCTGCATGAAGGCGTAGACGATGGTCGGGCCGCAGAAGGTGAAGCCGGCGCGTTTCAGCGCCTTCGCCATCGCTTCCGAAACGTCGCTCTGCGTCGGCACCTGCTCATGGGTGCGGAAGCTGTTCTGCAGCACCCGCCCGTCCTGATGCTTCCAGAGGAAATCGGCGAAGGGCTCGCGCTCGGAAATCGCGAGATAGGCACGCGCACTGCGGATCGCGCCCTCGATCTTGCCGCGATGGCGGATGATGCCGGCATCCCCCAGCAGGCGCTGCACATCCGCCTCGCCGAAGCGCGCCATCGCCTCCGGCTCGAAACCGGCGAAGCCCGCGCGGAAGGCGTCGCGCTTGCGCAGGATGGTGATCCAGGACAGGCCGGCCTGGAAACCGTCCAGGATCAGCTTCTCGAACAGCGCGCGGGAATCATATTCCGGCACGCCCCATTCGCTGTCGTGATAGGCGAGATAGAGCGGATCGGTTCCCGGCCAGATGCAGCGGAACCGGCCATCCGGCCCCGCCACCGCTTCGCGACCACCGAGAGCCTCACGCGTGCCGTCGCTCATGCCGCCGCTCCGAAGCCCGGCTCTCCGGGGAAGGGGAAGCGCGCATAGGCCGGCTTCTCCAGCGTGAAGGCGAGGCCCCCGCCCTCCAGCTCCTGGCCCGCTTCCATGGCATCGGCGACCCGGTCCAGCCGCAGCATGGCGAGCGCGCGGCCCCCGGCGCAGCTGCCGACGCGGCCGATCACCTTGCCGCCCGCCGTCGCCTCGACACCGTCCTCGGCATTGAGGCCCTGGCTGAAGACGATCGGGACGATGCGGGTGCGGGCTGTGCCGCGATGCTGCATGCGCGAGACGACCTCCTGGCCGACATAGCAGCCCTTGCGGAAGGACACGCCGTTGAGCTGGTCGAGCAGCGCCTCGTGCGGAAAGGCGTCGCCATAGAGAAAGTCGCGGCCCCCCTCGGGGACGCCGAGCGCGATCCGCCGCGCCTGATAGGCCTCGGTGTCGCGGCTGGCGATCTCGTCCAGCCCGTCGCGATCGGTGATCGCCCGGTCGCCCAGCGCCGGCAGGCGCGGATCCGCATAGACCAGGCCGAGCTCGGGCGAGAGCGGCCGGCCCTCGGCATCGGCGATGACGGCGCTCGCCTGCGAGAGGTCGTCCAGCGTGACCCGGGCGCGGAGCCTGTAGAGTTTCAGCCGCTTCATCAGATCGGGCACCAGCAGCAGGGGGCAGTCCAGCAGATAGCCGCCGCCCTCTTCCGCGGGCACGGCGACCAGCAGAAAATCACAGATGATCTTGCCCTGCGGTGTCAGCAGCGCGCCGTAGCCGGCGCGATCGGGGCCGATGGCCTCGACATCGCAGGTGACGAGACCCTGCAGGAAGCTGGTCGCGTCCTCGCCGCCGACGCGGATCACGCCACGGTCGATCAGATGGATGGTGGACATGGAGCGTCTCCGGCGGCGCTGCCTCGCCTCGCCCGGGGAGGGCGAAGCGCCTCGCGGTTTTCAAGCAGCCTTCGACCCGATAGGTAGGCTGCTTCAGCCGTCCGCTCAACACCCGGAGACCGCGATGCCGCAAAGCTACGACATGATCCTCAAGGGCGGCACCGTGGTGAACCATGACGGCCGCGTGCAGCGCGATCTCGGCATCGTCGCCGGCAAAATCGTCGCGCTCGGCGATCTCTCGCGCGCATCGGCCGGGGAGGTCGTGGACTGCGCGGGGCTGCACATCCTGCCGGGGGTGATCGACAGCCAGGTGCATTTCCGGGAGCCGGGGCTCGATCACAAGGAGGATCTGGAAAGCGGCTCGCGCGCGGCCGTGATGGGCGGCGTGACCTGCGTTTTCGAAATGCCCAACACCATTCCGCAGACCACGACGCCGGAGGCGCTCGCCGACAAGATCCGGCGCGGGCGCCACCGCATGCATTGCGACTTCGCCTTCTGGGTGGGCGGCACGCATGAGAACGTCAGGGACGTGCCGGAGCTGGAGCGCCTGCCGGGCGCGGCCGGGATCAAGGTCTTCATGGGGTCCTCGACCGGCGATCTGCTGGTGGAGGACGATGCCGGCGTCGGCGCCATCCTCAAGGCGACGCGCCGCCGCGCGGCCTTCCATTCGGAAGACGAGGGCATGCTGCGCGAGCGCATGGGGCTGCGGGTCACCGGCGATCCGTCGAGCCATCCGGTCTGGCGCTCGCCCGAGGTGGCGCTGACCTGCACGCGGCGGCTGGTGCGGATCGCCCGCGAGGCGGGGGCGCGCGTCCATATCCTCCACATCTCGACCGGCGAGGAGATGGAGTTCCTGCGCGAGCACAAGGACGTCGCCACGGTCGAGGTGCTGCCGAACCATCTGACGCTGGTGGCGCCCGATTGCTACGAGCGTTTGGGAACCTATGCGCAGATGAACCCGCCGATCCGCGACGAAAGCCACCGCGCGAGGATCTGGTGGGGCGTGGAGCAGGGTATCGTCGACGTGCTCGGCTCCGACCATGCGCCGCATACGCATGAGGAAAAGCACCACGCCTATCCCGCCAGCCATTCCGGCATGCCGGGCGTGCAGACGCTGGTGCCGATCATGCTCGACCATGTCCATGCGGGGCGTCTGACGCTCGAGCGCTTCGTCGATCTGTCGAGCCATGGGCCGCAGCGCATCTTCGGGCTGGAAGGCAAGGGCCGCATCGCCGCCGGCTACGACGCCGATCTGACGATCGTCGATCTGAAGCGCCGCGAGACCATCACCAATGCCTGGGGCGCCTCGAAATGCGGCTGGACGCCCTATGACGGCGTCAGCGTCACCGGCTGGCCGGTCGGCACCATCATCCGCGGGCGTCGCGTGATGTGGGAGGGCGAGCTGACGACGACGGCGCAGGGCGAGCCGGCCCGGTTCCTGGAGACGCTGCCGCGGGGGTGACGGATGTGGCGGCAGAGCGCGTTCACCCCGCCGCGCGCTCCCCCGCCGGATCGAGATAGCGCTCGAAAGCCTCCAGCCCGCCGCGGCCGAGATGCAGGGCCCGGCTTCCGCTGTCGCGTTCGAACAGGCCGCGCCGGATGAAACCCTGCAGCAGCGCCGCGCCCAGAGGCCCGGCGAGATGGGGGCGGCGCTCGCTCCAGTCCAGGCAGGCGCGGCAGGGCGCGCGGCCATTGCGGGCGAGCGCGTCGACCTCGATGCCCTCGGCGACGAAGCGCGCCCGGCCCTGCACCGAGAGGCCAAGCCCGTCCGGCGTCGCCACCACCAGACCCTGCGCGACCAGCGCATCGTGCAGCTTCACGCCCAGGGTCCCGGCGAGGTGATCATAGCAGATGCGGGCCAGGCGCAGCGCCTCGTCGCGCGGCCCGGGCCGGCTGCGCATCCGGCCGATTCGGGCCGCCAGTTCCATCAGCCCTTCGACCGCGGCGGCGACCTCCGGCCCGGCCAGCCGAAAATAGCGATGGCGGCCCTGCACCGTCATGACGATCAGCCCGGCGTCCCGCAGCCTGGCGAGATGCGCGCTGGCGGTCTGCGGCGTCACTCGCGCCTCATGGGCGAGTTCGCCCGCGGTCAGCGCCATGCCCGACATCAAGGCCGCCATCATGTTGGCCCGGGCGGGGTCGCCGATCAGAGCGGCGAGGCTGGCGATGTCGGGACCGTCTCTCATCGCACGATCCTAGCAGATGCAGGCAGGCCGTGTTTCGCTCGCCGCCGAAGCATCGGTCTCAGCCGAGGCCGGCGAGCAGCCCCGACATGGCCCGGCTCTCATAGGCGTCGCGCCGGCGGATGAAGAGCGTGTGGACCAGGCGCTCGGCTTTCGGGATCGCATGCCAGCTCAGCCCGTCGCGGCTCGCGGAGCGCTCGAACACCGCCCTCGGCAGGAGGGTGATGCCGATGCCCGCCGCGACACAGCCGAGCAGACCGTCGAGCGTCCCGAATTCGAGCCGCGCATAGCTCGGCAGGCCGAGCCCGGCCAGCGCCTGTTCGAGGCGCTGGCGATAGGAGCAGCCGAGGCGGAAGGTCAGCACGGTCAGGCCTGAGCCGCGGGCGAGGTCGCCGAGGGTTTCGACCGCGGCCGGCGCGATGATGCCGAGCTCCTCGGTGAAGGCCGGCGTGGCGACCAGGTCGGGATGCTCGCTGGGACCGGCGACGAAGGCGCCGTCGATCTCGCGGCGCAGCACCGCCTCGCTCAGCTCGGCCGTGGGGCCGGTGCGCAGGCTGAGCCGGATCTGCGGATGGGCCTTGTGATAGGCGGCGAGGAGCGCAGGCAGCCTGACGGCGGCGGTGGTCTCCATCGCGCCGATCTGCAGTGAGCCCTGCGCCTGCTCCTCGTCGCGCGCCGCGGTGCCGGCCTCCTTCACCAGCGCCAGCACGCGCTCGGCATAGGGCAGCAGGCGGCGCCCGGCGCCGGTCAGCGCCATGCCGCGGCTGTGCCGGTCGAAGAGCGGCAGGCCGAGCTCGTCCTCCAGCGACCGGATGCGGCCGGTGACGTTGGACTGGACGGTGTTGAGCTCCCGGGCGGCGGCCGTAATCGCCCCGGCGCGGGCCACGGTAGCGAAAGTGGTCAGCTCGATCAGATCCATGCCATCATCAAATCAGATGACAGCATTACGAACAAATCATTTTTTCAGAAGGTTTGCGGCTGCTAGATTGGTTGCTCACAGAGGAGGACGCCATGCCGCTATCGACCCGCCTGACCGAGATGCTGGGGTGCCGGCACCCCATCCTCCTCGCCGCGATGGATGTGGTCTCGGATGCGCGCCTGACGCTCGCCGTGTCGCGGGCGGGCGGCTTCGGCATCCTCGGCGGGGGCTATGGCGACCGCGACTGGCTCGCGGCGCAATTGCCGGCGCTGCGCGAGAGCGACCAGGGTTTCGGCGTCGGCTTCATCACCTGGAGCCTGGCGCGCCGGCCGGAGCTGCTCGATCTGGCGCTCGCTGCGAAGCCGGCCGCGATCTGGCTGTCATTCGGGGATCCCGCGCCTTTCGTGGACAAGATCAAGGCTTCGGGCTGCCGGCTGATCTGCCAGGTGCAGACGGTGGCGATGGCGCGCGACGCGGTGGCGAAAGGCGCCGACATCATCGTGGCGCAGGGGGCGGAGGCGGGCGGGCATGGCGATGCGCGCGGCACCTTCGCCCTGGTTCCCGCGGTCGCCGATGCGGTGGCGGACAAGGCCGTCGTGGTCGCGGCCGGCGGCGTCGGCGACGGGCGCGGCCTGGCGGCGGCGCTGATGCTGGGGGCGGAGGGCGTCGTGCTCGGGACCAGGCTCTATGCGAGCCAGGAAGCGGCGGGCCATGACGACGCCAAGGCGAGGATGGTCGCCGCCACCGGCGACGACACGGTGCGCGGGCTGATCTTCGATATCTCCCGCCAGAACCTCTGGCCATTGCCCTTCACCGGGCGCTGCCTCGAGAATGCGCATTCGCGCCGCTGGAGCGGGCGCGAGCTCGCGCTGATGCAGGCGATGGGCGAGGAGTCGAAGGCCTATCAGGCGGCGCGGAAGAAGGGGGATTTCGACGTGGCGGCGGTGATCGCCGGCGAGAGCGTCGCGCTGGTGCACGATATTCCGCCCGCAGGGGCGATCGTCAGGGAGATCGCGGAGAAGGCGGAGGCGCTGCTCGCCGCGGGGCAGGGTGGGCCGCTGGCCCGGCGCTGAGTGTCAGTGGCGCGTGCCGCTGCTGAAGGCGCCGCTGCGGATCTTGTCGGGCAGCGCCTCGGCGAAGACGGCGCTGGCCTCCTCGCCATAGGTCTCGACCAGAGTGCGGAAGGCGGCGAAGAGCGCGGCATGGGCGAGGGCGTCGCTGTCCAGCCCGTCCTGCTGGGCCTCCGCGAACGCGTCCTCGACATAGCCATAGGCCACGCGCCTGGCGTCGCCATGGTCCTCGGAGAGCGTGGAATCGAGCGGCAGGTCGTCGGGAAACATCGGCATCGAGCAACAACTCTGCGGCACGGTCTTGCGGTGACGGGACCAACTCCCCGCGAGCGGGAAAGCCACCCTGGACGAGAGGGACTCATAGCCGGCGCGCCGTGCCTGCGCCACCATCCCGTTTAAGAAAGGTTAACGCCGACCCTGCGGATTTGACAGAGCCGGCGAAAAATCAGCTGTGTGTCATCCGCCGAACCGGCCCGCCAGGTTGCGCGCCAGGCGCTCTCCCTGCGCCGCCAGCCGGGCCGAGGCTTCCTGCGTGCCCTCGGTGCAGAGGCGGTGGGTCAGGGCATAGGCCCTGAAGCCGCGGTTGAAGGCGGAAGTCAGGCGCTCGCGCCGCGACGGCGTGCGACCCTCGGCCTCGATCAGCGCCTCCATGCGCTCGCGCCAGCCCTGCGCGTCCTGGCCGCCGCAGAGGGTGCGGAGATAGGCGAGCGAGCCCATGATCTCGGCCAAAGCCAGCAATTGCGGCTCATAGGGCGGGGGTGGCGGTTCGGGCGCGGGGGCCGGGGCGGGCTCCTTGGCGGCTTGCGGCGTGGCGGGCGGGCGCGCGCTCTGGCCGAAGGCCGCCGCGACCGGCCAGGTCAGCAGCAGCAGGGCGGCGAGCGCCCCGGCCAGCGGGCCGCTCACGGCCGGTCTCCGGCGGCGATGCGGCTGGCGCGGCGCAGCACATCGGCGAGCTCACGCGTGGTCGGCAGCCCGCCCAGCCGCAGGGGATCGGCCCACATCACCGCGCCGGCCTCCGGCCCCGGCACGGGCTCGCCCTCCAGCCAGTGCCCGACGAAGGAAGCGACCACGAAATGATGGGTCAAGCCACCGCCCCCGTCGCGGCCGAAGATCTCTACATGGCGGTTGAAGCCGATGATCGTCGCGGTGACGCCGACCTCCTCGGTCAATTCGCGCAGAGCCGCCTGCTCCAGCGTCTCCCCGGCCTCGACCTTGCCGCCGGGCAGCGACCAGAGACGATCGGCCGGCGGCCTGGTGCGGGTGGCGAGCAGAACCTTGCCCTCGCGGAACACGGCGATCGAGGCGGCCAGCACCGGCCGTGCCGGCGCCTTGGCGGCGGAGGGAAAGCGGATGATCTGCCCGCCGCCGCCGCTCACACGTGCTGCCCGCCATTGATGTGCAGTTCGGCCCCGGTGACGTAGCTCGAGGCGTCGGTGCACAGGAAATGGATGGCGCGCGCCACCTCCTCGGTCTTGCCGAGGCGCTGCAGCGGCAGGGTCGCGACGATCTTCTCCGTGCCCGGCGACAGGATGGCGGTGTCGATCTCGCCGGGCGAGATCGAGTTGACGCGGATGCCGAGCGGGCCGAAATCCGCCGCCATCTCGCGCGTCAGGCTGGCCAGCGCGGCTTTCGAGGTCGCATAGGCGGCGCCGGCGAAGGGATGGACGCGCGATCCCGCGATCGAGGTGACGTTGACGATGGTGCCCTTGGCGAGGGTCAGCTCCTCCAGCAGGCCGCGCGCCAGCATGATCGGCGCGAAGAAATTGACCTGGAAGACCTTGTGCCAATCGTTGAACGAGGTCGTCGCCGCGCCGAGCCTGGCGCCTTCGGGCCCCTTGGGCGAAATGCCGGCATTGTTGACGAGGGCGTTGAGCTTGCCGCCCTCGGCCGCGAGGCGCTTCTTGATCTCGGCGATGCCGCGCATCGTATCCTCGGGATCGCCGAGATCGATCTGCACGTGATCATCGGCGCCCGACGGCCAGGGGCATTTGTCGGAGAAGGCCTGGCGCGAACAGGAGAGGATGCGCCAGCCCGCCATGGCGAATTCCATCACGGTGGCATGGCCGATGCCGCGGCTGGCGCCGGTCAGCAGCATCACCGGGCGCTTGCCCGGTTCGGTCTGGGGGAAATCGAATTTCGGCATGGCCATGGAGCAGCGATCCTCAGGGGTAGAGCCGGGTACGGCTCCAGGGCTGGTCGGCCCCGGATCGCCGAAACACGACGCGATCATGCAGACGGAACGCGCCGTCGCGCCAGAATTCGATATAGACCGGCATGATGCGGAAGCCGGTCCAGTGCGGCGGGCGCGGGATCTCGCCGAAGCCGAATTTCGCGGCATAGCTCGCCACCGCCTTTTCGAGCGCGAAGCGGCTCTCCAGCGGGCGCGATTGCTGCGAGGCCCAGGCGCCGATGCGGCTGTCGCGCGGGCGTGACTGGAAATAGGCGTCGGCCTCGGCGTCGCTCACCCGGGCGACCGGGCCGCGGATGCGGATCTGCCGGCGCAGGCTCTTCCAGTGGAACAAGGCGGCCGCCTTGCCCTGGCCGAGCAGCTCCTCGCCCTTCTGGCTCTGGGTGTTGGTGTAGAAGACGAAACCGTCGGCGTCATAGCCCTTCAGCAGCACCATCCGGACGTTCGGGAGGCCCTCGGCATCGACCGTCGACAGGGCCATGCCGTTGGGATCGTTCGGCTCGCTGTCGCCCGCCTCCGCGAGCCAGTCGCGGAACAGCGCGAAGGGCTCCTGCGCATCCGTGAAGTCACCGCTCGTTAACCGTTCCACGTGTCTAATCCTGTCTGGTGAAGTATGGGCGTCGGGCGAGCGCGATCGGTGATCTGGGGTTTAGCACAGTGTTTGTATAGGCCGATGGCCGGGGTGTGCCATAGCCGTCGCAGCCGCGGCTTGCCCATGCGCGGGGCGAAGGCCTCTCTGGTGGTGGCGCTCGGCGTGCTGATGGCGGGCTGCTCGGTGTCCTTCCCCATTCTCGGCCTGTCCTCGAAAGCGGAGGACGAGGTCGCGACCACCTCCTCGGTCCTGCCGTCCCGTGGCTCGCAGAAGCCGAGCGCGCTCTCCAGCCTCGCCGCCGAGCTCGGCCCCGAGGATCTGCGCCGGGCGGATGGTGCGATGGCCGTCGCGCTCGATCCCCAGGGAAATGGCGCATCCGTCTCCTGGGACAATCCCCAGAGCGGCAGCAAGGGCAGCTTCACCCCGGTCGGCGGCCCGTTCCTGCGGTCGGACGAGATCTGCCGGGCTTTCGTCGCCGCGGTCCAGACCCAAACGAAGCCGGCCAAGCTGCAGGGCATGGCCTGCCGCCCCTCTGGCGGCGAATGGGCGGTGAAGGACGTGAAGCCCTGGAAGGGCTGAATTCTCTGCGCCGCAGCCATTGCAGCTGTTGCGTTCAGGCCACATAATTCCCAGATAGCGCCCAGGGCAGAGCGGAACCGGGCGCGCAGCGCCGGCCGCCATGCTGCTGATGTCGAATGGGGTTGGGAATGCGTGATCCGTATCAGGTTCTGGGCGTCGCCCGCTCGGCCGATGAGGACGAGATCAAGAAAGCCTATCGCAAGCGTGCCAAGGATCTGCACCCGGACAGGAACCGGGACGATCCGAAGGCGCAGGACCGCTTCGCGGAGCTGAACGGCGCCTATGAGATCCTGGGCGACGAGACCAAGCGCAAGCAGTTCGACCGCGGCGAGATCGATGCCGAGGGCAAGCCGAAATTCCAGGGCTTCGAAGGGTTCGGCGGCGCTGGCCGCGGCGGACGCGCCGGCGGCTTCGAGTTCAATTTCGGGCAGGGTGGCGGCTCGCCCTTCGGGCGGGGCGGGGCCGAGGCGGGTTTCGACCCCTCGGACATCTTCGGCTCGCTGTTCGGCGAGGCGGCACGGCGGGGCGGGCGGGCCCGGCAGGCCCAGCCGAAGCCGCCGGAACAGGCCTTCACGCTCGAGGTCACGCTGGCCGAGGCGACTTTGGGCGGGACGAGGCGGGTCAAGCTGCCCGGCGGCCGCGAGGTCGAGATCACGATTCCGGAAGGCGTGGCTGACGGCAAGGTGATGCGGCTGCGCGGGCTCGGCCAGACCGATCCGTTCAGCGGCGAGGCCGGCGACGTGATGATGACGATCAAGCTGAAGCCGGATCCGCGCTTCGTCATCGACGGCGGCAATCTGCGCACGCGTGTGGCCGTGCCGCTCGCCAAGGCGGTGCTGGGCGGTTCCGTCCATGTGCCGACCCTGACCGGGGCCGTCGAGATGACGATCCCGCCGATGACCGGCAGCACCCGGCAGTTCCGGCTGCGCGGCAAGGGGCTGAAGCTCGACAAGGGCGCCGCCGGCGATCTTTTCGTGGCGATCGACATCGAGATGCCGGACGAGGATGCGGAGCTGACGGCGCTGATGCAGGCGCGCGCCTCCTGACGGCGAGGGCGAGGCGCGGTGCGAAACAGGTTCCCACTTCTGCGCGCATGCTCTAAGACACCGCTCCTTCCGAGATGTTTTGCGGGTTCTCCATGCCTGATTCAACCAATGCCACCGCCCATGTGCTGAAGGGCAAGCGCGGGCTCATCATGGGCGTGGCGAACAACCGCTCCATCGCCTGGGGCATCGCCAAGGCCTGCGCCGATGCCGGCGCCGAGCTCGCCTTCACCTATCAGGGCGATGCGCTGAAGAAGCGGGTGGAGCCACTGGCGAAGGAACTCGGCGGCCATGTGGTCGGCCATTGCGACGTCACCGACGCCGCGACGATCGATGCCGTCTTCGCCGAGGTCGAGGCGCTGTGGGGCAAGCTCGACTTCGTCGTGCATTGCATCGCCTTCTCCGACAAGGACGAGCTGACCGGCCGCTATGTCGAGACCAGCGAAGGCAATTTCACAAAGTCGCTGCTGATCTCTTGCTACTCCTTCACCGCCGTGACGCAGCGTGCGGAGAAGCTGATGAGCGATGGCGGCGCGATGCTGACGCTGACCTATTACGGCGCCGAGAAATGGATGCCGCATTACAACGTCATGGGCGTGGCCAAGGCCGCGCTGGAGGCGAGCGTGCAATATCTGGCCGCCGATCTCGGCCCCTCCAAGATCCGCGTCAACGCCATCTCGGCCGGGCCGATCAAGACGCTGGCCGCCTCCGGCATCGGCGATTTCCGCTATATCCTGCGCTGGAACGAGTATAACTCGCCGCTGCGCCGGACCGTGACCATCGAAGAGGTCGGCGAAACCGCCGTGTTCCTGGTCTCGGACATGTCGCGCGGCATCACCGGCGAGATCCTGCATGTCGATGCCGGCTACCACGTCGTGGGGATGAAAGTCCCGACCGCGCCCGACATCACGCTCGACAAGAGCGAATAGGGCGAGCTCCGAACGCCGGGAAGGGTCGCGGGCCGCCCTCCCGCCGGGGCGATCACCCGGCCGCCCGGGCCAGCAGATCCCGCAGCCGCTCCGTCTCCGCCGGCGCGAGCTGGATGCCGGGCTCGGTCATCGCCCGCCACAGCGCCGCGACCGGCCGTCCCTCGATCTGCCGCTCCGGCGCGATCTCCGCCAGAGGCGCGAGCACGAAGGCGCGTTCGGCGATGCGCGGATGCGGCACCTGCAGCCCGGGCTCGTCGATCGCATTCGGGCCATAGGTCAGGATGTCGATGTCGAGCGTGCGCGGGCCCCACCGCTCGCGGCGCTCGCGCCCGCTCCGACGCTCCAGCTCGAGGCACAGCGCCAGCAGCTCCCTCGCGGAGAGCGAGGTCTCGACCAGCGCCGCCATATTCAGGAAATCGGGCTGGTCGAGCTTGCCCCAGGGCGGCGTCCGGTAGATGCGGGAGAGCCCGCGCAGGCTGGTTCCGGGATGGGCTTTCAGGCCCGACAGCGCGCTGGAGAAGGCCTCCACCACATCGCCGACATTGCCGCCGAGGCCGAGGGTCGCCTCAGTCTTCACGGCGGAAATCCAGCCTGATGCCGACGGAAGCGAGATTGGCGTGGATCGGCGGGGCCGGCTTTCGCAAGGTCACTTCCACGCGCGTCACGCTGGCGAAATTGTCGAGCAGCGCACGGGCCACGCCGCGGGCCGCCGCTTCCAGGAGATTGTAGCGCCGGCTGGTGAAGGCCTCGGTGGCGACGGCGACGGCCAGGCCGTAATCGACGGTATCGGCGAGCGCGTCGCTGAGCGCCGAGGCCCGGATGTCGGTGGCCAGCACGATGTCGAGCAGGAAGCGCTGGCCCAGCCGCTCCTCCTCGGCGAAACAGCCGTGATAGGCGTAGATGTCGAGCTTCTCGATCAGGATGCTGCCGGTTTCGCTCACCGCGTTTCCTCTCGTCTCTCCGCCAGCGCAGCCCAGACCTGGAAGGCCTGGAGATGCGGGGCGATGTCATGGGCGCGGATGATGGCCGCACCCTGGCTGGCGCCGTAGAGATGGGCGCTGATGCTGCCGGCGACACGCTCCGACGCCACGGTCTGCCCGGTGAGCCTGCCGATCGAGGATTTGCGCGAGGCGCCGAGCAGGATCGGGCAGCCGAGCTGCTCCAGCCTGGCGATGTCGCGGATCATGGTCAGGTTCTGCGCCAGGGTCTTGCCGAAGCCGATGCCGGGATCGACGACCAGCTGCCGCCGCGGCACGCCCGCCGCGGTGGCGATCGCGATCGACCGTTCGAGGAAGCGCAGCACGTCGTCGCAGATGTCGATGGCGGGATCGATGCTCTCGCGGTTGTGCATCAGCACCATGGGCGCGCCGTGCCGCGCGGCCACTTCGGCGATCAGCGGATCGCCCTGCGCGCCCCAGACATCGTTGATGATCGAGGCGCCCGCTGCGAGCGCGGCCTCCGCCACCGCGGCCTTGGTCGTGTCGATCGACAGGGGCAGCTGGGTGACGCGGCGCAGACCGGTCACCACCGGCAGCACGCGGGCCATCTCCGTCTCGGCATCGACGCGTCTATGGCCGGGGCGGGTCGATTCCCCGCCGATGTCGATGATGTCGGCCCCGTCCTGCGCCAGACGCAGGCCATGAGCGACGGCTTCTTCGGCATTGGCGAGCATGCCGCCATCCGAGAAGGAATCGGGGGTGATGTTGACGATGCCCATCAGGAGCGGCCTGCCGTCGAGGGCGAGGCTGCGACCATCCGGCAAGGTGAGTGCCCGGCTCATGGGACCAATCGCTGTGGCGGAGTGCCGGCTATATACGCCATGGACGGCCGGGGCCAACAGAAAGCGCGAAGGGCTTTGACGAGGCTGCCTCAACCGTGCATGAGCCGGCCATGACTCCGCTGACCCTGCCTCATCGCCTGATCCTCATCCGCCATGGCGAAACCGACTGGAACCGCGAGGGGCGGCTGCAGGGGTCGCAAGATATTCCGTTGAACGCGCTCGGGCGCGCGCAGGCGGCCGAAACCGCCGACCGGCTGCGCGCCATCGCGCCGCATTGGGCGGAGCTCGACTTCGTCAGCTCGCCGATGCAGCGCTCGCGCGAGACCATGGAGATCCTGCGCGCCGGGCTCGGGGTCGAGCCGACCGCCTATCGCGTCGACGAGCGGCTGCGGGAGCTGACCTTCGGCCGCTGGGAGGGCTTCACCTGGCGCGACATCCGCAAGGCGGAGCGGGATCTGGCCCAGGCGCGCGAGCGCGACAAATGGGGTTTCGTGCCGCCCGAGGGCGAAAGCTACCGCATGCTGGCCGAGCGCATCCGCCCGGTCTTCGCCGCGTTCGGCGGGGAGACCGTGGTGGTCAGCCATGGCGGGGTGGCACGTGCCGCGATGGCGCTCGTCGGCGCAGTTTCGCCACAGAAAGCTGCTCTCGTGGACATCTGGCAGGGAAAGATTCTGGTGCTGACGGCGGGCCGGGCGGAGTGGGTGTAGGGGCTGCGGCCCGCGACCCCGCTTCACTCCGTTCATCGGCAGTTCAGTGCTGCGCTTTCATCACGATTATGTTAGCGAGGCAGTCGCGCAATCGGCTGAGGGGGCCGGAGCACGCGTCGGCAACGATGCTGTCCCGGTGGGAGTCGGGGGATCGCTGGAGGATGTCGGGAGGGAGCGGGTGCGGCCATCGCCGCGCCGGCTCGTGACGGCGATATCCGACATCAACGGGGCGTCATGAACGATATCAACCTAGGTTCGGCGATCGACATCGCCGGGGCGGCTCCTTTCGGCATGCTGGTCGGGGATATCAGACCCGATCTCATTCGCGACGAGGTTCTCTCGGAAATTCTGGCGGCGACGGTGGCGGCACGGCCCGACCACCCGGCCCTGGTCGATGAGACCAGCCGGCTGAGCTATGCCGAGCTCTGGGCCCTCGCCGGGAGGCAGGCGCGCGGCCTCGCTCGGGCGGGGATCGGCGCCGGCGACATGGTGGGGCTCTGGATGCCGCGCGGCATCCCGCTGCTGGTGGCGCAGATCGCGATCACGCGCGCGGGCGCGGCCTGGATCCCCTTCGACGCGGAAGCACCGGTCGAGCGCATCGCCACCTGCCTCGACGATGCCCAGGCCAAGGGCATCGTGACGGCGGGATCCTTCGTCTCGCGCGCCGCCGCTACCGGCCGAACGGTCTGGACTCCGGAAGCGCTCGTCGCCGCCGATGACGGCGCCGCCATGCCCGATCGCGCAACGGGGCTGACGCGCAGCCACCCGGCCTATCTGATCTACACCTCTGGCTCGACCGGCACGCCCAAGGCGATCGTGATCAGCCATGCCAATATCTGCCATTTCCTGCGCGCCGGGAACGCCTTCTACGGGTTCGGCCCCGAGGATGTTGTGTTCCAGGGCGGATCCGTCGCCTTCGACCTGTCGATGGAGGAGATCTGGACGCCCTATCTCGTCGGGGCGACGCTCTATGTGGCTTCGCCGGAGACGATGGGCGATGCCGAGAAGCTGCCCGGGCTGCTGAGCGCCGCCGGTGTCACGATCATCGACACGGTGCCGACCCTGCTCGGGATCCTGCCCTCGGACGTGCCCTCGCTCCGCCTGATCCTGCTCGGCGGCGAGGCGCTGCCGCCCGCCATCGTGCAGAAATGGTCGCGCCCCGGCCGGCGCATCCTGAACACCTATGGTCCGACCGAGACCACCGTCGTCGCCACCGCCGCCGAGGTGGTGCCGGACCAGCCGGTGACCATCGGCCGGCCGATCGCCAATTACACCGCTTATGTCGTCGACGAGGCGATGCGGCTCGTCGCGCCGGGCCAGCAGGGCGAGTTGCTGATCGGCGGCCCCAGCGTCGCCAGCGGCTATAATGGCCGCCCCGAACTGACCGCCGAGAAGTTCATCCCCAACCCGTTCGGGGGCAGCGCCGATCCCGTGCTCTACCGGTCCGGCGACGCCGTCAGCCTGGACGCCTCGGGCCAGATCGTCTTCCACGGCCGCATCGACGACCAGATCAAGATCCGCGGCTTCCGGGTCGAGCTCGGCGAGATCGAGACCAGGCTCGGCGACGAGCCGGGCGTGCATCAGGCGGCGGTGGTGCTGCGCGTCGACGACGAGATCGAGCGGCTGGTGGCCTTCGTGGTCGCCGAGCCCGGCGTCGCGGTCGATAGCGCGGTGCTGCGCGCCTCGCTGCGCGACAAGCTGCCGCCCTATATGGTGCCGGCGCATTTCGAGGCCGTCGGTTCGCTGCCGCGGATGGTCTCCGGCAAGCTCGACCGCAAGATGCTCAAGGCCGCGCCGCTGACGGCGCCGGCCCGCGCGGGCGAGCAGGAGCCGCCGCGCAACGCGACCGAGGCCGCGCTGCTCGATGCCGCCAAGCGCGTGCTCGGCGCGTCCAGCCTGCCGCTGGAGGCGGATTTCTTCGTCGATCTCGGCGGTCACTCGCTGCTCGCCGCGCGCTTCATCTCGATCATGCGCCAGACGCCGGCCTATGCCGGGATCACGCTGCAGGACGTCTATGGCGCGCGCACCCTGCGCGGCATGGCGACGCTGCTGGAGGAGCGCGGCGTCGGGGAGACGCTGGATCTGTCCTTCACCCCGCCACCCTTCCTGCGCCGCTTCCTCTGCGGCTGCGCCCAGGCGGCGGCGCTGCCGGTGATCATCGGCCTGTCGACCTCGCAATGGCTCGGCATCTTCGTCACCTACATGCTGATCTCGGGCGAGGATCTGGCGCTGCCGGCGCAGATCGCCGCGCTGCTCGGCGTCTATGTCGCGATCACCATCGTCACCGGCTTCATCGCGATCGGGCTGAAATGGTTGGTGCTGGGGCGCACCCGACCCGGCGTCTACCCGCTCTGGGGCGTGTATTACTTCCGCTGGTGGTTCGCCTCGCGCATCGCCGGGCTCGTCCACATCAAATGGCTGCAGGCGACGCCGGTGATGCGCTTCTACTGGCGCCTGCTCGGCGCCAAGGTCGGCAAGGACGTGATCATCTCCGATTACGAGGCCGGCGCGGTCGATCTCATCAGCATCGGCGACGGGGCCTCGCTCGGCGCCAAGACCACCTTCGCCAATGCCGAGGCGCTGGGCGACAAGCTGATCATCGACCGCATCACCATCGGCAAGGACGTCTATGCCGGCTCCTCCGTGGTGTTCGGCCATGGCTGCGTCGTCGGCGACCATGCCGAGCTGCTCGACCTCACCACCGTGCCGCCGCGCGGGCGCGTCGGCGAGGCCGAGATCTGGGACGGCTCGCCGGGGCGCAAGATCGGCATGGTCGATCTCGAGGCGCTGCCGCCTCCGGCCGAAGCGGGGCCGGGCCGGCGCAGCGCGATGACCGCCTTCTACATCCTGATGCTGATCGTGCTGCCGCCCGTCAGCCTGCTGCCGATCTTCCCGGCCTTCATGCTGTTCGACAAGATCGACGACTGGATCTCGACCTGGTCCGACATCAGCTATCTCTGGTATCTGCCGATCCTGACCTGGCCGACCTCGATCGGCCTGATCACGCTCACCGTCTTCCTGATGGCGGGGCTGCGCTGGCTGATCCTGCCGCGAGTGACGTCGGGATCCTACTCCATCCATTCCTCGTTCTTCGCGCGGAAATGGACGGTCGGCCTGGCGACCGAGGTGACGCTCGACACGCTGTCCTCGCTGTTCGCGACGATCTACATGCGGGCCTGGTACCGGATGATGGGCGCCAGCATCGGCAAGGGCTCGGAGATCTCGACCAATCTCTCCGGCCGCTACGATGTCACCGGCATCGGCGCGGGGAATTTCATCGCCGACGAGGTGGTGTTCGGGGACGAGGATATGCGCCGGGGCTATATGCGCCTCGACATGACGCGTACCGGCGACCAGGTCTTCGTCGGAAACGACGCGGTGGTGCCGCCCGGCGCGCATATCCCGGACCGGGTGCTGATCGGCATCAAGTCGAAGCCGCCGGCCAATGACCGGATGAAGCCGGGCGACACCTGGTTCGGTTCTCCGCCGATCCAGCTGCCGACGCGCCAGAAGGTCGATCTCGGCGCGACCTGGACCTATCAGCCCTCCTGGCAGAAGCAGACGCTGCGCGGGCTGTTCGAGGCGCTGCACACCTCCTTCCCGGCCATGCTCTTCATCACCTTCGGCACTCTGGCCGTCGATCTCGTGCTGCAGGAGAGGATCAACGAGCGCGACTGGACCGGGCTGGTCCTGTCCTTCATGGCCGTGGCGGTGCTGATCGCGGTGACCCAGGCGCTGATCTGCGTCGTGATCAAATGGCTGATGATGGGCGTCTACAAGCCGCTGATGAAGCCGATGTGGTCCTGGTGGGCGATGCGCACGGAATCCATCGCGGTGCTGTATTCCGGCCTCGGCGGCAAGGTGCTGTTCGAATATCTGCGCGGCACGCCGTTCCTGCCCTGGTTCCTGCGTCTGTTCGGCGCCAAATTCGGCAAGGGTGTCTGGATGGACATGACCGACATCACCGAGTTCGATTGCGTGACGGTCGGCGATTTCTGCCAGATCAACGCCCATTCCGCCCTGCAGACCCATCTCTACGAGGATCGGGTGATGAAGGTCGGGCGGGTGCATCTCGGCAAGGGCGTCTGCGTCGGCGCCGCGGCGACGGTGCTCTACGACACGCATGTCGGGGATTTCGCCCAGATCGGCCAGCTCACCGTCATCATGAAGGGCGAGAACCTGCCGGCGCATTCGCGCTGGGAGGGGGCGCCCGCCGTGCCGGCGCGGGCCGTGGCCGAGCATTGAGCGCAGCACGAGCTGCGAGGCGGCGCGGCGGCCGAGGCCGCGCCGCCGGTGCGGCTACCGGACTTTCACCTTCCGGCATTCCGGCTTAAGAGCCTGCTCTGCACTCTCTCAGGCTCCGCGATGTCCCATAACAGTTTCGGCCACCTCTTCCGCGTCACCACATTCGGCGAGAGCCATGGGCCGGCGATCGGCTGCGTGGTGGATGGCTGCCCGCCGCTGCTGCCGCTGAGCGAGGCCGATATCCAGATCGAGCTCGACCGCAGGCGCCCAGGCCAGTCCCGCTTCACCACCCAGCGCCAGGAGCCGGACCAGGTCCGCATCCTCTCGGGTGTCTTCATCGAGGAGGGCAGCGGGCGCCAGGTGACGACCGGCACGTCGATCGGCCTGCTGATCGACAATGTCGACCAGCGCTCCAAGGATTATTCCGAGATCAAGGACAAGTACCGGCCCGGCCATGCCGATTTCACCTATGACGTGAAATACGGCATTCGCGATTATCGCGGCGGCGGACGCTCCTCGGCGCGCGAGACGGCGATGCGGGTGGCGGCCGGGGCCATCGCCCGCAAGGTCGTGCCGGGGCTGCAGGTGCGCGGCGCCCTGGTGCAGATGGGGCCGCACACCATCGACCGCGCGCAATGGGATTGGGAGGAGGTCGGCCGCAACCCGTTCTTCTGCCCGGATGCGAAAGCCGCCGAGCGCTTCGCCGATTACCTCGACGGCATCCGCAAATCCGGCTCCTCGATCGGCGCCGTGCTGGAGATCGTCGCCGACAACGTCCCGGCCGGGCTCGGTGCGCCGATCTACGGCAAGCTGGACGCCGAGCTGGCGGCGGCGCTGATGAGCATCAACGCGGTCAAGGGTGTGGAGATCGGCGACGGCTTCGCCGCGGCCGCCCTCTCGGGCGAGGCCAATGCCGACGAGATGCGGGCCGGCAATGACGGGCGCCCGCTGTTTCTCTCCAATCATGCCGGCGGCATTCTCGGCGGCATCTCCACCGGGCAGCCGATCGTCGCGCGTTTCGCGGTGAAGCCGACCTCCTCCATCCTCAGCCCGCGAGCGACGGTGACGCGCAGCGGTGGCGAGGCGGAGATGTTCACCAAGGGCCGCCACGATCCCTGCGTCGGCATCAGGGCCGTGCCGGTGGGCGAGGCGATGGTCGCCTGCGTGCTCGCCGATCAATATCTGCGCCATCGCGGGCAGGTCGGGGTGACGGAAGCGCGCTGGCCCTTCGCCTAGGATTTCAGTGACACTGAAAATCAGCGGCCGGCTTCATTGCAAATGAAGTCGCGCCAGCTTAACTTTGCGGGATGAAGCTCGACGCCTGGCTCACGCTGAACAAGATCGGCCGCAGCGCCTTCGCGCGGCAGGTCGGGCTGTCTCCGGCCAGCGTCACCGCCTTGTGCAACGACCAGACCGCCTGGATCTCGCGCGAAAGCGCCGAGCGCATCGCCGCCGCCACCGGCGGCTCCGTCACCCCCAATGATTTTCTCGGCCTGAGCGGGCCGCGGGAGGCCAGCATGCCCCAATCCGTCACCCAGGCCATCGAAGCCTTCGCGCGCGGCGAGATCGTGATCGTCACCGATGATGATGATCGCGAGAACGAGGGCGATCTGATCGTCGCCGCCTCGCTGTGCACGCCGGAGAAGATGGCCTTCATCATCCGCAACACCTGCGGCATCGTCTGCGCGCCGCTGACGGCGGCCGAGGCACGCCGCCTGCGGCTCGACCCGATGGTCTCCTCCAATGACGCGCCGCTCGGCACGGCCTTCACGGTCACGGTCGACGTCAAGCACGGGCTGACGACCGGCATCTCGGCCGAGCAGCGCTGCAACACGGTGCGCGCGCTCGCCAACGGCAATATGGGCGCCGCCGATTTCGTGCGTCCGGGCCATGTCTTCCCGCTGATCGCGCGGGATGGCGGGGTGCTGATGCGCTCCGGCCATACCGAAGCGGCGGTGGATCTCTGCAAGCTGGCGGAGCTGCCGCAGGTCGGTGTGATCTGCGAACTCGCCAATGACGATGGCACCGTGATGAAGGGGCCGCAGATCACCGCCTTCGCCGAGAAGCACGGGCTGAAGCAGATTACAGTCGCCGATCTCATCGCCTATCGCCAGGCGCGGGAGAAGCTGGTCGAGCGGGTGCATTCCTTCCCGGTCAAGACCGCTTTCGGCGAGATGACCGGCCATGTCTACACCACGCCCTTCGAGAACACGCAGCATTTCGCCTTCGTGATGGGCAAGGTCGGCGATGGTGCCGGGATTCCGGCCAGGCTGCACCGGGCCAATGTCGTGGAGGATGTGCTGGGCGGCGCGCCCTCGATCCAATGCGCGCTCAGGCGCTTCCAGCAGGAGGGGCAGGGCGTGCTGATCTATCTGCGCGACGGTTCGGCCGGGGTGCCGGTGAAGAGCGTCGAGGATAATTCGGATTCGCAGCGCTCGCGGCAATGGCGCGAGGTCGGGCTCGGCGCGCAGATCCTGCGCGATCTCGGCGTCGCCTCGATCATCAATCTCGCCTCGTCGCCGCGCTCCTTCGTCGGGCTGAGCGGCTTCGGCATCGAGATCGTCGAGACGCAGCCGCTGGAGTGAGGCGGAGCCGGAGCCGCGCGCGCGGGCTCAGCCTCGCATCAGCGCCTGGACATGGGCCGCCGCCGAGCGCGACAGCCCGTCGAGATCGTAGCCGCCTTCCAGGATCGACACGACGCGCCCGCCGCACAGCCTGTCGGCGACGGCCATCAGCCTCTGCGTGGCCCAGGCGAAATCCGGCTCCTTCAGGTTGATGTTGGCGAGCGGATCGCGCCAATGCGCATCGAACCCGGCCGAGATGATGATGAGATCCGGGTGGAACGCCTCGATCCGCGGCAGCACCGCGGTCTCCAGCGCCTCCCGGAAATGGTCGCCGCCATCGCCGGCACGCAGCGGCGCATTGACGATAGTGCCGTGCAGGCCCCGCTCCGACAGCGCCCCGGTTCCGGGATAGAGCGGCATCTCATGGGTGGAGGCGTAGAGCACGCTCGGATCGTTCCAGAAGATCTCCTGCGTGCCGTTGCCGTGATGCACGTCCCAATCGAGGATCGCGACGCGTTCGGCGCCATGGCGCTTCTGCGCATGGCGCGCGGCGATCGCGGCCTGGTTGAAGAAGCAGAAGCCCATCGCCCTGGCGGTCTCGGCGTGGTGCCCGGGCGGGCGGGTCGCGACGAAGGCGTTGCGGACCTTGCCCGCCATCACGTCGTCGACGGCATGGACCGCCCCGCCGGCGCCGCGCAGCGCGGCCTCCAGCGTGCCCGGCGACATGGTCGTGTCGGCGTCGATCGGCACCAGCCCCTGCTCGGGCGACGCCGCCATGATCGCCTCGACATAATCGCGGGGATGGCACAGCAGCAGCTGCTCCAGACTGGCCTTCGGCGCCGTCTCGCGAATCAGCGCCATGAAGCGCTCATCCTCCAGCGCGCGTTCCACGGCCCGCAGCCGGTCGGGACGTTCGGGATGGCCGAGCGGGGTCTGGTGAAGCAGGCTGGCCGGGTGGGTTATCAACAGGGTGGACACGGACGCATCGCCTCGGAGCAAGCAAATCAGGGGGTCTAGCGTGGCAGCTTTGCCACGTTCTGTCGCCTTCGACATTGATCTGGCGCCGATCCGGATTCCGCATTGCTCCCGCCGCGGACGCTGACTAAGCCCCGGTCAGGGATTGTTGCGCTGCGGCGAAATCGCCGCCGGCACCTCCCGGTCACGAAGCCTTAACCGATCATTCACCATAAATCGGCTGCACAGCAGCGGTTGGAAGCGATGAAACACACTGTCCTGGTTGCCCTTGCCCTCTCGTCCCTGCTCGGGGCCTGCCAGTACAAGAGCATCGCCGCGCCCAATCTCAGCGGGCGCGACGCGGAATACATGGCGCTGGTGCCGAAGTTCGACATCGAGCTCACGCATATGCCCTATGAGATCGACGATCCCACCGGCCAGGAGCCGGGGACGATCTATGTCGATACCAAGCAGAACTTCCTCTACCTCGTGCTGCCCAACCGCAAGGCGATCCGCTACGGCGTCGCGACCGGCAGCGAGGCCTTCGGCTGGACCGGCACCGCCGTGGTGCAGCGCAAGGCGGAATGGCCGCGCTGGACGCCACCGGCCGAGATGCTGAAACGCTGGCCGCATCTGGCGCCGCGCGCCGGCGGCATGGCAGGCGGGCCGGACAATCCGCTCGGGGCGCGTGCGCTCTATCTCTACCAGAACGGCCGCGACACGCTCTATCGCATCCATGGCACCAACGAGCCGGAGACGATCGGCATGCAGGCCTCCTCGGGCTGCATCCGCATGCGCAACATCGATGCGATCGACCTGTTCAACCGCGTGCCCGTGGGCGCGAAAGTCATCGTGGCCTGAGGCCTCAGCCCAGCTCGATCAGCACGATCTCGGGCGGGACGCCGAAGCGCATCGGCAATTTGCTGGTGCCCAGCCCGCCGGAGACGATCAGATCGCGGCCCTCCTCATGGACATGGCCATAGGCGTAGCGATTGCCGTAGCGCGAGGGCACGACAGGCGACCAGCCGAACAGCCGGACCTGGCCGCCATGGGTGTGGCCGGCCAAGGTCAGCCCGATCCGCCGGGGCATGCGGCGGAAGGCATCCGGCTCATGCGCCATCATGATGACGGGGGCTCCGTCATCGCCGATCTGGGCCAGCGTGGCCGGGAGATCGTCGGCGCCCCAGGGCCTGCCGCGGCGCAGGGTCTGGAAGGCGATCTGGTCGCCGAGCCCCGCCAGCCAGAGCGGGCCGGCGACGGTCTCCAGGCGCACCGCCTCGTTCTCGAGCACGCGGATGCCGACCGCCTCCAGCGCGCGGCCGACCAGCGTGGGCCCGCCGCGGGCGGCGAGCGCCGCATCGTCATGCCACCAATCATGATTGCCGAGGATGGCGTAGATCCCTTGAGGGGAGTGGAGCCGCGCCAGTTCCCGCGCCCATTCCGCCATGGCGGGATCGTCGCTGCGCGGCGTCCGGCTGGCGATGAAATCGCCCAGCAGCAGCACGAGATCGGGCTGCAGCGCATTGGCGGCGGCGATGATCCCGGGCAGGCGCGACAGCGGCATGTGGAAACCGCCGACATGGATGTCTGAGAGCGCGACGAGGCGCAGCTTGCGGACGGCGGGCCAGTCCCGCGGCGTCAGCCGGTAGCGGGCGACGTGAAGTTCCTCGGGCTCCCAGGCGAAGGCGTAGCCGCCCGTGCCCAGCCCGGTCAAAAAAAGACCGGCGAGAGTCGCGAGGACTCTGCGCCGGTCAAGCATGGAGGGTCTCGAAGAAACTCAGGCCCGGAAGATCAATGGTCGCATCAATCGTCGAAGCCATTGCGAAGGACACCAGGACGGGTGTCCGGATGCTCTTCGCTACGGATATGCAACTCGCGGAAGGCTCGCCTGGTTCCCGCCGCCACCGCCTGAATTCCGATCGGGCGGAAATGGTGGCCATAGGCCTCCCGGGCCGACGCATCATGGAAACTCGCCTTGGACTGAGTGGGACGACGCGGAGAGACCGGGAGCATGGCGATGAACACACCGTGAGGGTTGCACGACGCCGGCGGTTCCTGGCCGCCGACATCACGACTCTCGTCACCAATCCCGCCCGCCTCAGGGCGCCTTCATGGGCTCTTCATGGCGAATTCGGAGCGGATGTCAAAACCCGCCACAATCGTAAATCCGCACGATCGCGTGAGGAGGGGGCGGATCGGCGGCTCAGGCCGCGAGCAGCCCTTCCGCCGTCACCCAATCCAGCGTCTTGGCCAGAGCCCGCTCGAAGCGGTTGAACATCTCCTCGATCTCCGCCTCCTTGATGATCAGCGGCGGGCAGAAGGCGACGCGGTCGCCGCCGAGCGGGCGCACGATCAGGCCTTCCGCCTGGGCGAAGGCGACGGATTTCGCCGCGACACCCTTCTTGGCCTCGAACTGCACCTTGCTGGCCTTGTCCTTGACCAGCTCGATGCCGCCGATCAGGCCGACGCCGCGCGCCTCTCCGACCAGCGGATGATCGGCCAGCGCGTTGAGCCGCTTCAGGAAGGTCGGCGCGACCGCCCGGACATGCTCGATGATCTTGTCGCGCTGGTAGATTTCGAGGGTCTTCACCGCCACGGCGCAGCCGACCGGATGGCCGGCATAGGTGTTGCCATGGCCGAAGGTGCCGATCTTGCGGCTCTGATCGACCAGCACCTCGTAGATGCGCTCGTTCATCATCACCGCGCTGAGCGGGAAATAGGCCGAGGTGATCGCCTTGGCGCAGGAGATCGAATCGGCGGCCAGCCCATAGGTCGTGGTGCCGAACATGTTGCCGGTGCGGCCGAAGCCGGTGATCACCTCGTCGGCGATGAAGAGCACGTCGTATTTCGCCAGCACGGCGTTGATCTTCTCGAAATAGCCCTCCGGCGGGGTCACCGCGCCGCCGGCGCCGAGGATCGGCTCGGCGATGAAGGCGGCGACGGTGTCGGGACCTTCGCGCAGGATCATCTCCTCCAGCTCGGCCGCGAGCCGCGCCGAGAAGTCGAGCTCGCTCTCGCCCGGCTCGGCATAGCGGTAGTGATGCGGGCAGGAGGTGTGCAGGATGCCGGCGATCGGCAGATCGAAATCGATGTGGTTGTAGGGCAGGCCGGTCAGCGAGGCGGAGGCGACGGTGACGCCGTGATAGCCCTTCAGCCGCGAGATGATCTTCTTCTTCTGCGGCCGGCCGAGCGCGTTGTTCATGTACCAGACCAGCTTGACCTGGGTGTCGTTGGCGTCCGAGCCGGAGGCGCCGTAGAACACCTTGGAGATCGGCACCGGCGCGATCTCCTTCAGCTTCTCGGCCAGTTCGATCGCCGGGTCGTGGCTGCGGCCGGAGAAGAGATGGGTGAAGGGCAGCTTCTTCAACTGCTCATAGGCGGTGTCGGCGAGCTCCTGGTTGGAATAGCCGAGGGAGGTGCACCAGAGCCCGGCCATGCCCTCGATGTAATCCTTGCCGGCGACGTCGTAGACATGGACGCCCTGGCCGCGCTCGAGGATCAGCGGGCCCTGCTCGCGATGGCTGGCGAGATTGGTATAGGGATGGACGAGGGTCTCGATATCGCGGACGGCGAGGTTGGACAGCATCGTGCGGCTCCCGGGCTCTGCATGGCAATTCCGGCGAGCATAGACCTGTCTCTGCGCAAGCGCTTAGCGATTTTCGCGCAGCCCCTGGCAGACTCTGGCGCAGGACCGCGACGCCGGGGCAATTTGCTTCGGCGGCTCAGCGGTCATGGCTGCGCAGGAAAGCCTCGCCATCGCTGACGCCGAGCTCATAGGCGAAGCGCATGCCCTCCCAGTCGCGAATGCTGAATTGCGAGACCGGGATGGTCCGGGAGGGGCGGGCATAGGTCCGGTTGGGGATCGCCGGCACCGCGCTGAACGGCCGGGTCAGCAGCACCAGAGTCGGTTCCCCCGCCTGTTCGAGCTCCGACAGCGCCCAGGCCGGGGCGCTGTCATAGAGCCCGCCATCGAGCGCCGCGCGTTGCCCGACGAGGCCGGCCGGCATGAAGGGCGGCACCGCGGCGCTCGCCATCAGCGCGGCGACGGCCTCGTCCGGCGAGGCGCATTCGCGCAGGGCGATCAGCTCGGCCGCGAACCCCAGGCGGCGCCCGGCGGTGGGATGGACCGGGCGGCGCAGCCGCTTCTCCAGCTGATAGGCGCCGATGCCGAGCGCCGCCGCCAGCGGCAGCGGCCAGAAGCGCGGCGGGCGGGAAATCGCGATCCTGAAATCGGCCTGCCGCTGAAGCTGCGCGAGCCGCTCCGCGGTCAGCATCTGCGCCATCAGCGACCGGTATTTGTCGCCGACCGGAAACAATCTGCCGCCGCGCCGGAAACCGGACCAGTCGGTCTCGCTGCGGCTGCCGCGGCAGGCCGCGAAGACCTGTTCGCGAATGACCGGGCCGAGGCCCAGCGCGGTATAGAGCATGGCGAAGGCGCCGGCGCTGGCACCGACGACGCGGCCGGGCTTGAGCGCGAGGCGCGGCGCGACCGTCTCGTAGAATCCGCCCTGCCAATAACAGCGATTGCCGCCGCCGGCATAGGCCAGCCCCGCGAACATGAAAGGCCCCGGCTCAGTCGGCGTCGACGGCGCGGGCGAGATCGCGCCAGGCGATGACCAGCCGGTCGAGCTCCGCCAGATCGCGGGCCGGGAGCCGGCCCAGCGTCCGCGCCACGAAATCGCGCTGGCTGGCGATCCCGGCCTCGGCGAGGCGGCGGCCCTCCGCCGTGAGATGCATGGCGTAGGAGCGCCTGTCGCCGGCGATGGCACGCCGCTCGACCAGGCCGGCCTGGACCAGCCGGTCGACGAGCCCCGAGACATTGCCCTTGGTGACGTAGAGCCGCTCGGCCAGCTCGCTCTGGCTGATGCCCTCGCGCTCGGTGAGGGTGGAGAGCAGGTCGAATTGCGGGATCGAGAGACCGAGCTCGCGGATGCGCGCGCTCATCTGGCCGAGCATGCGCTGGTGCAGCCGCATGAAGCGGAACCAGACGCGGTCCGGTTCGACGGGAGCGGAGCTCTGGAGAGCGATCGGTGCAGGCACGCGGCAGGCCTCGGTTCACGATTGATCCGATGTAAACGATCGCAGGATCGGGCGCGAGCTTTTCATTGCTGGAGCGACAGCGCCGAACCCTGCGTTCAGACCGCGGAAACGGACCCTTCCCCCACGCCGCGCAACGCGTCTATGCTCCGATCAAGACGACAAGAACACCATGCCTGGGAGGTATCGCCATGCTCGGCCTGATGCAGGACTGGCCTCTGCTGCTGCACCGGATCATCGACCATGCGGCGATCCAGCATGGACGACGCGAGGTGGTGACGCGGGCGGTCGAGGATGGCGCGATCAGGCGCACCGACTATGCGCGGATCCGCCAACGCGCGCTCGCCGTCGCCAAGCGCCTGCAGATGGCGGGCATCGCCCAGGGCGACCGCATCGCGACGCTGGCCTGGAACACCGACCGCCATCTCGAGCTCTGGTACGGCATCTCCGGCCTGGGGGCGATCACGCATACGGTGAATCCGCGGCTGTTTCCGGAGCAGATCGCCTGGATCATGGATCATGCCGGGGACCGGCTGCTGTTCCTCGACATCAGCTTCGTCAAGCTGATGGAGGGGCTGCAGGACAGGCTGCCCACGATCGAGCGCTTCATCATCCTGACCGATGCCGCGCATATGCCCGAGACCAGCCTGCGCGAGGCGGTGCCCTATGAGAGCTGGCTCGCGGAGGCGGATGATGATTTCGCCTGGGCGAAGCTCGACGAAAACAGCGCGGCCGGGCTGTGCTACACCTCCGGCACCACGGGCGGGCCCAAGGGCGTGCTGTATTCCCACCGCTCGAACGTGCTGCATGCGCTCGCCTGCGCGGCGCCCGATTTTATGGCGCTGTCCTCGCGCGACACGGTGCTGCCGGTGGTGCCGCTGTTCCACGCCAACAGCTGGTCGCTGGCCTATTCCGCGCCGATGACCGGCGCCAAGCTGGTGATGCCGGGGGCGAAGCTCGACGGCCCCTCTCTGCTCGAGCTGCTGGAGAGCGAGGCGGTGACGCTGTCGGCGGCGGTGCCGACGGTCTGGCTCGGGCTGCTTCAGCATCTGGAGACCGTGCAGGCCAGGCTGAGTTCGCTGAAACGGGTGGTGATCGGCGGATCGGCCTGTCCGCGCGCGATGACGGAGGCCTTCGAACGCAAATATGGCGTCACCGTCGCCCATGCCTGGGGGATGACGGAGATGAGCCCGCTCGGCTCCTTCTGCTCGGTCAAGCCGGGCTATGCCGGGCTGGAGGGCGAGGCGCTGCTCGATCTCAAGATGAAGCAGGGGCATCCGCCCTTCACCGTCGAGTTCCGCATCACCGACGATGCGGGCCGGGACCTGCCCTGGGACGGCACGACCTTCGGGCGGCTGAAGGTCCGGGGCCCTGCGGTGGCGCGCGCCTATTTCCGGCGCGAGGACGAGGCGATGCTGGACGAGCAGGGGTTCTTCGACACAGGCGACGTCTGCACCATCGACGGCGAAGGCTATATGCAGATCACCGATCGCTCGAAGGACGTGATCAAATCCGGCGGCGAATGGATTTCCTCGATCGATCTCGAGAACCTCGCCATCGGCCATCCCGACGTCATGGAGGCGGCGGTGATCGGCGTGCCGCATCCGAAATGGGACGAGCGGCCGCTGCTGATCATCGTGCCCAAGGCCGGGCGCACGCCCGACAAGGCGAGCCTGCTCGGCTTCTTCGAAGGCAAGATCGCGAAATGGTGGATGCCGGACGATGTCGTGCTGGTCGACGCCATCCCGCATACCGCGACCGGGAAGATCCAGAAGACCACCTTGCGCGAGCAGTTCCGCGATTACCGGCTCGTCTGACGCGCCTCAGGCGGCGCCCGTCCGGTTCCGCTCGCGCTCAGCGGCCTGCAGCGCCCGCTCCAGCACGGCGAAGCCGGCGGGCTGCATCTGCGCGACGTTGAAGCGCATCAGCCCCGCCGCGCGCTGGCTGGCGCTGAAGACGTTCCCTGGCGCCAGCACCACATTCTCCGCCAGCGCATGCCGCGCCACCGCCGCGGCCTCCAGCCCGTCCGGCAGGCGGCACCAGAGATAGAACCCGCCGCGCGGCTCGACCCAGGGCGTGATGCCGAGGCGGTCGAGACCGGCCGCGACCGCCTTGCGCTGACGGGCCAGCCGGCCGCGCAGCTGGGCGAGATGCCTGCGATAGCCGCCATCCCCCAGCACCCCGGCGACGATCCCGGTGGCGACGGGGCTCGCTCCGCCGAACTGCGTCGCCACCTGCAGGTCGATCAGAGCCTCGATCCAATCCTGCCGCGCGGCGATGTAGCCGCACCGGATCGAGGCGGAGAGGGTCTTGGAAAAGCTGCCGATGCGCACCACCCGCGCCAGCCCGTCCAGCGCCGCCAGCCTGACCGAGGGCTCGGGCTCGAACTCCGCGAAAATCTCGTCCTCGACGATGGTGAGGTCATGGGCGGCGGCTTCGGTCAGCAGGCGATGCGCCGTCTGCGGCGCCATGGTCGCGCCGGTCGGGTTATGCAGCGCCGAATTGGTGAGGTAGAGGCGCGGGCGGTGCTCGGCCAGCGCCTGCGCAAACAGCGCGATGTCCGGCCCCGAGCGGGTGAAGGGCACGCTGACGATCCGGGCGCGATGGGCCTTCAGCAGGGCCTGGAAGTTGAAATAGCAGGGGTCGTCGACCAGCACCGCATCGCCCGGCTGCAGCAGGAAGCGGCAGATCAGGTCGACGGCCTGGGTCCCGGACGAGGTCAGGAGGATCTGCTCGGGGGCGAGCTCGACCCCCTCCTGCGCCGCCATCCGCGCGAGCAGCCGCCGCAGCGGCAGGGATCCGCGGGTCGTGCCGTAATCGGTCAGGATCTCGTCATCGGCCTTGGCGACGGCGCGCAGGGCGCGCCGGATCGCCTGATTCGGCATCCAGTCCGGCGGAAGCCAGCCGCAGCCCGGGCGCAGCATGCCGGGGGCGGGATCGAGCGTCTGCCGCGAGACCCAGAGCGGGTCCATCGTCCGCTCGCGTCGCGGCGCGATCTCCGCCAGCGCCAGCGGTGCCGGGCTGCCGGTGACGTAGAAGCCCGATCCCGGCCGCGAGACGATCAGCCCCTGCGCCGCGAGCCGGTCATAGGCTTCCACCACCGTCGAGGGCGAGACCGCCATCGCCGTCGCCAGGCTGCGGATCGAGGGCAGGCGCTCGCCCGGCGTCAGGGCGCGGCTCTGCAGCCGCGACAGGATCGCCTGCATCACGGTCTGCGTCCGCGCTCCCGCGCCCGGAGCTGAGATCAGTGGCAATTGTGCTGGTCTCCGCATGCATACAGTTCGATGATACCGTATCGATCCGTGCCTGTCTCCGGCCGGGCTTCCGGCCTAGAAGCGCGAGGCAGGGCGGGAGCGAACGGATGCGGGATCATCTGGCGGGGTGGGGCAGCGGCCTCATCGGCGTCATCATCTTCAGCGGCTCCCTGCCGGCGACGCGCGTCGCGGTCGGCAGCTTCTCGCCGCTGTTCCTGACCTCGGCACGGGCCGTCGTGGCGGCCGTGCTGGGCGCGGGCCTGCTATTGCTGCTTCGGCAGAAGCGCCCGGCGCCGGCGGATCTGCTGCCGCTGGCCATCGTCTCGCTCGGCGTGGTCGTCGGATCCCGCTGCTCACGGCGCTCGCCCTGCAGCACATCACCTCGGCCCATTCGATCGTCTTCATCGGGCTTCTGCCCTTGGCGACGGCGCTGTTCGGGGTGCTCAGGGGCGGGGAGCGGCCGAAACGCGCCTTCTGGCTGTTCTCGATCGCGGGGGCGGGCTGCGTCGCCGGCTTCGCCTTCGCCCAGAGCGGCAGCGCCTCGCTGACCGGGGATCTGCTGATGATCGCGTCGATCCTGCTCTGCGGCCTCGGCTATGCCGAGGGGGCGGCGCTGTCGCGGCGGCTCGGCGGCTGGCAGGTGATCTCCTGGGCGCTGCTGCTGTCGCTGCCGGTGATGGCGCTGCTGGCGGCGGTGACGCTGCCGGCCGGTTTCGCCGGGGTCAGCGGCCCCGCCTGGCTCGGGCTGGCCTATGTCTCGGTGTTCTCCATGCTGGTCGGCTTCGTCTTCTGGTATCGCGGGCTGGCGCTCGGCGGCATCGCCACCGTCGGCCAGCTGCAATTGCTGCAGCCCTTCTTCGGCCTGGCGCTGGCGGGTCTGCTGCTGGGAGAGCCCGTGGCCTGGAGCATGGTCGCGGTCACGGCCGTCGTCGTCGGCTGCGTCGCCGGGGCCAAGCGCTTCGCCTGAGCGCTCGCGCGGCGCTGGACGCTTGCCAGCCGGCCCCGGCCGATGCACTGACTTTCACCATGCATCGCCGTCTCGTCTTCGAGGAACCCGTCTCCCGCGCCGCGGTGTGGAGCCGCCGGCTGGCCTGGTTCTCGCTCGCCGTGCTGGTGCTGACGGTGCTGGGCTTCCGCATGGGCCAGCCCAGCATCGAGGGGCTGGCGCCGATCCTCGGTGCCTATGTGCTGGTCGGGCTCGCCTTCGGGCTGAGCATCCTCGCCTTCGCCCGGATCTGGCATGCCGGGCATCGCGGCGTCGGCATCGCCTTCCAGAGCTTCGTGCTCTGCCTGCTGCTGTTGCTGCCGGCGGGCTATGCCGGGCTGCGGCTCGCCACTCTGCCGAGCCTGAAGGATATTTCCACCGACACCGAGGATCCGCCGAGCTTCAGCCGCTCGCGCGCGGCGCTGGACGGGCGCGGCGGCCTCGTGCCGGCGGAGCTGCCCGCAGCCAGCCGGCGGGTGCAGCGCCAGGCCTATCCGCAGGTCGTCCCGATCGTGCTGGAAGTGCCGGCCGAGCTCGCCTTCGACATGGCGCGCAAGGCCGCCAATACGCTGGGCTGGCAGGTGCTGGAGGCGGTGCGCCCCGGTGGCCGCGTCGGCGCCGGGCGGATCGAGGCGGTGGCGCGGACGCGGGTGCTGCGCTTCGCCGACGACGTCACCATCCGCATCCGGCCGCGGGTCGACGGCAGCCGCATCGACATCCGCTCGGTGTCGCGGCTCGGCGGGCATGATTTCGGGGCCAATGCCGCGCGCATCGCCGCCTTCGCCGCGGAAATCGAGCTGCTGAACGAGGCGCGCTGAGCTCAGGCCAGGCGGTAGCGGCTGCTCAGCAGCGGGGCGGGATCGCTGCATCGCAGCGTGCCGTCTGCCACCAGCATCTCGATCTGCGCCAGCACCGAGAGCGCGGCGGCGCCGTGCAGCCTCGGCGAGAGGCCGCGATAGATCGCCGGCACCATGACCGCGATCGTCTCGTCGCCGGCGCCGATCCGGCTGAGGATCGCCGCTTCGCGCTGGCGCCGATGCTGGACGAGGCCGCGCAGGAAGCGCTGCGGCTCCAGCACCGGGCCGCCATGGCCGGGCCAGTAGCGCTGGTGATGAAGGCCCTGGAGCTTCTCGATCGACTGCATGAAGGCGGCCATCGACCCGTCCGGCGGCGCGATCACCGAGGTCGACCAGGCCATGACATGGTCGCCCGAGAACAGGCTCTCCTCCTCCGCGAGGGTGAAGGCGAGGTGGTTGGCGGTGTGGCCCGGCGTCTCGACCGCGGCGAGGCTCCAGCCCGGGCCGGTGATCACGTCGCCGTCGCGCATCGCGTGATCGGGCCGGTAGCCGCGGTCGGCGGCGGCGTCGAGCGGGTTCTGCTCGCCGAGCGAGAGTTCGCGCGCGGCGCGGTGGGGGCCGCAGCCGACGATCTGCGCGCCGGTGGCGGCCCGGATCGCCCGCACCGCCGGGGAATGGTCGCGATGGGTGTGGGTGACGACGATGTGGCTGACGGTTTCGCCCGAGACGGCTTCGAGCAGGCGGGCGACATGGTCCGGATCGTCGGGGCCGGGATCGATGATCGCCACTTGGCCGCGGCCCACGACATAGCTGCAGGTGCCGGTGAAGGTCATCGGCCCGGCATTGCCCGCGATCAGCCGGCGGACCAGAGGCGAGAGCTCGACGAGCTGCCCGGCGGGCTCCGTCGTCTTGTCGAAGGGGATCTCGTCGCTCATCGGTTCGCTCGCTTCCCGGCCGGTCCTGCGCAAAGCGTCGGCTTGTCGGGGTTTGCCGCATTTCCTATAGACGCGAAAGGGCCGCACCGGGCGGCCGGCAATGACAGGACGACATGAGCATGACCCAGACGGTCACCCTCCAGGCCCCCACCCTGATCGGCGCGCTGCTCCCGGCCGCGGCCGATCGCAGGACCGCGCTGCTGCGCCAGATCGGGCTCGCGCTGCTCGGCAGCCTGGTGATGATCGCCGCGGCCAAGATCAAGGTGCCGTTCTGGCCGGTGCCGATGACGCTGCAGACGCTCGCCGTCTTCGGCATCGGCGCGGCCTTCGGCGCCCGGCTCGGCGCGGCGACGATCCTGCTCTACATCGCCTATGGGGTGGCCGGCCTGCCGGTCTTCACCAATACGCCGCCGGTCGCGGCCGGCCCGCTCTATCTCGTGGGCCCCACCGGCGGCTTCCTGCTCGGCTTCGTGGTGGCGGCCGCGATCGCCGGCTGGTCTGCGATGCGCGGCGCCTCCTGGCTGCGGCTGGTCGGCGGGCTGGTCCTGGCCGAGCTGGCGATGATGGCGCTGGGCTTCGGCTGGCTGGCGCTGGGCGCTCAGATGGCGAATGGCGCCACCGGCATCGGCTTCGCGAAGGCCTTCCAGTTCGGCGTCCAGCCCTTCCTGCTGGGCGACGCGCTGAAGCTCGCGCTCGCGGCGAGCCTGATCGGCGCCGGCTGGTCGATGATCGGGCGCCGCGGCCGCTGACGCCGCCGCGACCGCCGAATCGAAAGGCCGGGGGCGACCCCGGCCTTTTTCGTCTGCGAGGTGTAAGCCGGCCTCAGCTGGGCCTGGTATCGCTGCAGCTCTTGGGCAGGCCGAAGGGGCGCAGCGCATCGCCGCATTTGTCGCAGGCCGACAGGATGGTGGCCAGGCTGAGGATGGCGAGCAGGGACAAGGCGCGTTTCATGAAGAGGTCGGCTCCAGATGGGAGCCCGAACCTAAAGCATCGCAGGCCGAAGGGAAATGCGGAAGGCGAGCGGCGCCGAGGCGGGCGGAGCTGGAGCCGGCGCGAAAAGGGGCTTGGAACGCGCGCACATGGGACGCGAGCATGGGACGCGCGCGCATCTTGCCCGGACGCATCTTGCCCGCGCGCATCTGGCCCGGAGTTCCGCTCTGCGATGAAGGGGAGCAGCGCCCTGTCGGGAGGCGCCGCTGGATCCAATGGTCGGAGTGGCAGGATTTGAACCTGCGACCCCCTCGTCCCGAACGAGGTGCTCTACCAGGCTGAGCCACACTCCGATCAACTGGTGGCCGGCTTATAGCCAGCGCCGGCCCGGGGCGCAACAGGCTTCGCGCCGCCCCGGCAGATTTATCGACGGCGGCGCCGCCGCGGTCGCGAGGCCGGTGGAGAGGGCGCGAGGGCTGTTGCGAAAGCCGGCGACGCGTTCTAGAAGGCGCGGCGCGTTGGGGCGTCGCCAAGTGGTAAGGCAGCGGTTTTTGGTACCGCCATTCCCAGGTTCGAATCCTGGCGCCCCAGCCAGTCAAAACGCCGACGCCACAGAATTTGCCTGCGGCAGGGTTCCCGCCACGGTGCCGCGGGTTAGCTTGAGGACCACGGTCTGGCGTCGCTTAGCACGCACCTCAATCTGAGTCTTGCCCCCGATTTCTCGCCCTGGTCTGGCGGGCGCCTTTTCCGTGTTCCGTGGGAATTGGCCCGAGACTGGTTCGCAGGCGGACGCGCAGAGACCGGTTCGAAAGTCAGTCTGCACGAAGTAAAACGGCGCGCGGTGTCCCGCGCGCCGTCGCAATCGATTAGTCGGTCGAGTTCAGCCCGCGAGTAGCCGTTGTTCCTGCTCGACCCAATCGTGGGGAGGGCAGCTGTCAGTCGGCTTATAGTGAGATTGGCCGGCGCAGCGCCGTCGGCGATAGCGCGGATGATGGTGGGCGAGAGACAGGCCAGCGGCAGGAGCTTCCGGACGTTGCGCTCGCCCATGCCTTCGCTTTCGGCGATTGCTTCTGTCGAAGATAGCGAGCCATCGATCGTCCCAGACATCCACCGGCGGGCTTTCGCGATCATCGTCAGGATCTCCTGAGCCGTGTCGTAATCCAGAGTTGCAGGCAGCGATGACTGATGAGCGATGCCCTTGCGCCGTCCCTGAGGCTGCCAGGAGAAGGGGACGATGATCGTTTCATGATCCGCATGTTGATCGGCCGCCTGTCCGGCACATCGGCACTCGATGGTGATGTGGTCTCGGTGCAGGGTGACGCGAGCGATACTGTCCAAGTCCGCGGCTGCAGACACAGCCGTCTCAACTTCGGGCGCTGAGATCCTGGCGATCGACCCGGCCTCCGCCTTGCGATGCTGAAGCACAGCCTGGGAGACGTAATAGCGGTAGCGGACACCGTTCTTGCGAGCATGGCTTGGGCTCATGCGATTGCCCGCATCGTCATGAAGCAGTCCAGCAAGGGCGAATGCCGTGCTATGCGCGTTGGCTTTGCGATCGACCGCTGCGGCGGCGAGGTTGCGCTGAACCCGCTCGAATAGATCGCGATCAATAAGCGGTTGATGCTCCCCGATGTAGGATGCGCTCCGCCAGACGATCTCGCCGAGATAGAAGCGGTTCTTTAGGAGATGGGCGAGAGATCCGACCCTGAACCGATGGCCCTGCCGGGACCGGACGCCCTTACGATCGAGCGCTTCAGCGACCGCCCCGACCGAGCCTGTGTCGCAGTAGAGCTGGAAGATGCTGCGCACCACCGCAGCTTCTTCTTCGACCACGACGAGCTGCTTCTTCACGCTGCGATAGCCCAGGGGGATCGGCCCACCCACCCACAGGCCCTTGGTCTTGGAAGCCGCGATTTTGTCCCTGACCCGCTCACCAATCACCTCCCGCTCAAACTGAGCGAAGGACAACAGCACGTTCAGGGTAAGCCTGCCCATGCTCGTCGTGGTGTTGAACGACTGGGTTACCGAAACGAAGGAGACGCCATGTTCATCGAACAGTTCAACGAGCTTGGCGAAGTCGGCGAGCGAGCGCGTCAGACGATCGACTTTGTAGACGACGATGATGTCGATCCGCTTGCCGCGAACCGCCTCAAGCAGTTGCTGCAGGGCAGGGCGCTCCAGTGAGGCGCCCGACAATCCGCCATCGTCGAAGCGGTCTGGAACCAGGCTCCAGCCTTCATGCGCCTGACTCTTGATATAGGCTTCGCAGGCTTCCCGCTGGGCATCGAGCGAGTTGAAGGCGAGATCGAGATTATATTCGGTCGATTTGCGGGTGTAGATCGCGCAGCGCTGCGGCTTAGAGGTTGTCTCGCGCATCATGCGGTCCCCCGCTCACTGTCGCCAAGCCTCTGGATCTGCCCCTGACGCAGTCCAAAAAAGCGCGGTCCGTTCCAGCTTGTGCCGGTGATGCGCTTGGCAATCAGCGACAGGCTACTGTGGGTCTCTCCGTTCCAGAGAAAGCCCTCGGGCAGGATGCCGACTTCATGCGTCATCCCCTCATACTCGCGGACCAGGACGGAGCCGGTCTTGATCCGACGGCGCGCTACCCTGCCCTGCTCAAGACGCCGGAGATGACGGCTGAGCTCCGGGTCTAGCTTTCCCAGTCGCAACTCTTGAAGCCGATGCGCGACCAGCCGCGCGATCAGATCGCGCGAAAGGCATCGGGGCGCAGCCCGACGATACAGCCTTCGAAAATGGGCACGAAGTTCGTCGAAGCTAGCCGTGGATAGCGCTGCCAGCTCAGCCGCAAACGCAACTGCGCCTTTTACCGTGGCGACCCGGTCCGAAGTGGCGCTCATCAGGCGACCTCGGCTGAGGAAACGCGATAGACGCTTTCTGCCGTATCAGTGCCGTTAGCCTTCTCGCGCGAGACGGTGAACCCGCGTTTGCGGAGGCCGGTCAAAGCTGCCCTCGTTGTATGCGGCAGCCAGCCGGTCACCACAATCAGCCGGGTCAGGCTGGCTCCCTGAGGCGCTTCGAGCAGCCCAAGCACAATGGCGAGCTTGCTGCCAGACCTAGGCCAAACCTGAGCAGACTGTGGGTTCGTCGCGATTGCAGCCGCGGCTGAGACCGGGTCTGACACGACCACGTCGGCAGGAATATCGGGAGCAGCAATATTGCGAACGCGGCGAGACATTGAGAACTCCGTGAGCTGGACGACGGGACTGTCCCCGTCACCAGCGCGACCCCGCCTCGGCCTATAGCCGGCAGGGTGATCAGGAGCGCGGCGCGCGCTCACCCCGCGCCGTCCCACACACCAATGCTCGACTGCCCAACGAAGTCCAGTCGCATCAGCTCGAGAAGTTCTAGCTCGGACACCGCGCCGGTTGTGGCGGGCCAATGAGAGCAACTATGGCCCATTTGGCCCGGAATTGGCCCATTCTCGACGTTCGCAATGTCTGCTTCCGGCAGAGCCAATCAGCGAGGCAGTCCGCTGCACGAGACGACTCAATCTCTGCGGTTCAGTTCCGCTTTCCCATTCGGGCAGCTGCGCTAGGCGAGGTCGCGGCAACACCGCGCCAGTCTTCGCCGTTCACACGTTGATTAGCGGTCAGCTGCATCTGCGATCCGGCGCCAACGGCCAAGGACGCACCCCGGCGACATTCCTGCAGGCTCCGTGGCTGGACGACGCCTATGAGATCATCGCCGCCAGCAATATACTACATCGGCGGCAACGTCTCCGAGGCTCGCCGCAAGAGACGCCCCCAGCCGATTAGCTGCTGCAGAGACAAGACATGTCTCTGCCCGACCTCGTCCAGCGTCAGCCGGGCTAGCGACTGTCATATGGGCGCAGTGCCAAGTCTTTCCGCGGTTGCATATCGCCGCAAAGGCAGTGGCGCCGGGCGGGCGGCCGATGTTATCGACAGCTCAACGGATTTAGCTGCGGCGCTGGTCAGGCTCCAGCCCATCAGCACCAGCATGGGACCACGGTCGGGCAACTCAGCCAGGCGCTCCGGCAGCTTCGCGATGGTGGATGTCACCAGGGTCTCGTCGGGACGGGTTGCCCTGAGAACCGCGATGGCCGGGGTGTGCGGGGTGAGCCCTGCTGCCAGCACACGGTCTCGGAACATCGCCAGCGTGGCCCGGGGCATGTAGATCGCGGTCGTCGCATGCGGATCAGCCAAGGCCGTCCAGTCGAGGTCGTCAGGCAACCGGCCATTGCGGCCATGGCCTGTCACGAACTGAAGCCGGCGGGCATGATCGCGATGCGTCAAAGAGACACCAAGGCTTGCAGCAGCGCCCTGGGCCGCGGAAATGCCGGGCACGAGCGTCACGGCGATGCCAGCGGCATTGCAGGCTTCGATCTCCTCGCCAGCCCGCCCGAAAATGCCGGGGTCGCCGCTCTTGAGCCGGACGACGCGCTTTCCCTGGAGAGCCAGTGCGACCATCAGGTCGTTGATATCGTCCTGTCGGCAGGACGGCCCGTGGCCCGTCTTGCCGACGAGCATGCGCTTCGCCTCGCGCCGTGCCAGCTCGAGCACGCCGCCGGCGACGAGATCGTCATAGAGGATCACATCGGCGCTCTGGAGGGCGCTAACCGCCTTCAGGGTCAAGAGCTCAGGGTCTCCTGGGCCAGCGCCGACCAAGGTTACGCGGCCTCGGCCATCGTGGGTGCTCTGGAGGTGGTCCAGGGAGGAAAAGAGAGTGTTCCGTTCGATCTCATTTGGCTCTGCAGCTGGAGCCTCGAGCGCCCGGCGGGCGAACTTTTCCCAAAATGCGCGGCGGAGAGGGAAAGGCAGCGCGCGGGATTGAACCGCCGGGCGCCAGTCGCGGGCCGCCTGGGCCCAGGCCTTCAGGCCTGCCGGCAGCAATGCCTCGATCTTGGCGCGGATCGCCTGGCCAAGGACCGGAGCGGCGCCGTCTGTCGAAATCGCAACGATCAAGGGCGAGCGGTTGACCAGGGAGCCGAAGGAAAAATCGCAGAACTCAGGCTTGTCGACGATGTTGACCGGGCAACCTGCCTGGCGTGCGGCCGCGACGAAGCCCTCGGCCTCGGCCCTGTCCTCGATGTCCCCAATGGCCAGCGCGGCGGCCGACAGATCGCCGCTGCTCCAGATGCGGGAATGGACCGTCAGCTTCCCTTCGGCGGGCGAGGCCAGGAGGCCGTTGAACTCGTCAGCGCCATCGCCGGCATAGACGTGGAGGTCCGCGCCGGTCGCCAGCAACAGCTCGGCCTTCCACACAGCGCCCTCGCTCGCGCCAGCCAGTACAACATGGCGGCCCTTCAGCTTGTGGAAGAGGGGCAGTGTCGCCAGCGCCTTGATTCGGCGGCCGGGCAATTCCTGAGGATGTCTTGACGTCATCGCCCGATCGACTGGCTGGCCGGGGACGGGATGGGGCGATCGGGAGCGGGCAGGGCCAGCCATCCCAGCAGAATAATGGCAACCAGCAAACCGAAGCCGAGATCGATCCATCGCTCATGGCGGCGCGGAGGCAGGCTGTCGGCGATCTCACAGGGCGGCGTGTCCTCGGTCCAATGGGCCGCGCGTTCCATCAGCTGCGCCTCCAGGTCATCGCCAGTTGACGTCATGACGGCGTACTGGCCGCCCTGGCCTGCCGGCGACCTTCGAGAATGTTGCCGTCCCGCCGATAGCCGCGCTGGTAGGTCTGGCTCAGCCGGCCGACGGCCTGCCGCCACTGTTCGACGGTCTGTCGAGCGGTGCTGCTCTCGGGCAGTTCGATCTCGTCGAAGCCGCAGGCCAGCGCATAGTCGAACTGGTCGGGGATCAGCGGCCCCGAGGCGCGCAACGTGCCCCCGAAGCCCGCCCGACGGATCGCCTTCGCCAGGCTGAAACCCCGGCCGTCGGAGAAGGACGGGAACATCACGGCGATGAGGGCAAGCTGCGGCAGGTGAGGCGAAATGGAGTCGGCGCTCAGGGCATTAGGAACGAGCGCGCCGATCCGCTGCGCCTGCGCCTTGGCGGCCAAGGCTGGAGGCAGGTTCTCCCAGGGCACCAGCACCTGCGGCAGGTCGCCAATGGCGAGGTCATCCGTGCGTGTCCACGCGTCGGTCTTGGCACCACCTCGATCAAGCAGCAGCATCGGCCAACTCCCTGAACGCGGCCTTGAACGGCTCGGGCCCGACGCGCTTCACGGTTTCGATGAAGGACTCTCCTGTCAGGCGATGCCCCTCGAACACGCCGACAATGGCTTCGATCGCATCCGGCACGGCCTCGGCGGGGAGGCCCGGTCCGAGGATCTCGCCGATCGCGGCGTTCTCGGTCGCGTCTCCGCCGAGCGTGATTTGGTAGGACTCGATCCCGCGCTTCTCCAGGCCGAGAATCCCGATATGGCCGACATGGTGATGGCCGCATGCGTTGATGCAGCCGGAAATCTTGATGTTGAGCTGGCCGATCTCAGTCTGGCGCTGCTGATCGGCAAAGCGCTGCTGAATGGCCTGCGCGATCGGGATCGAGCGTGCCGTGGCCAGGGCGCAGTAGTCGAGGCCGGGGCAGGCGATGATGTCGGTGATCAGGCCGAGATTGGCGGTGGCGAGGCCTGCAGGACTTAGCGCCTGCCAGATCGCGAAGAGATCGTCCTGGCGGACATGCGGCAGGACGAGGTTCTGCGCATGGGTCACCCGCAGCTCGTCGAAGGAGTAGCGCTCGGCGAGATCGGCGACGATGTGCATCTGCTGCGAGGTCGCATCGCCCGGCGCTAGCCCGACCGGTTTCAGCGAGATCGTCACGGCGGCGTAGCCGGGAACGCGATGAGCCGTGATGTTGGTGTCGACCCAGCGCGCGAAATCGGGATTGGCGGTCTTGGCGACGGACAGGGACTGACTGTCCCGCGGCAGCGCCGCATAGGCGGGCGGCGTGAAATAGCTCTCGATACGGGCCAGTTCCTCGGGGTCCGCATTCACCGAGGGCCCGTCCAGCAAGGCGAACTCGGCCTCGACCCGACGGCCGAACTCGTCCGTTCCGATCTCGTGGACGAGGATCTTGACCCGCGCCTTGTACTTGTTGTCGCGCCGGCCCTCGAGATTGTAGACCCGCATGATCGCTTCGAGATAGGCGAGCAGATCGCCCTTGGGCAGGAAGTCGCGCACGACCTTGCCGATCATCGGCGTCCGGCCCAGCCCGCCGCCGACGCTGATCTCGTAGCCGATCTCGCCGCTCTCCGCGTGTCGCACGATCCGCAGGCCGATATCATGCGCCTTGATCACCGCCCGGTCATGGGTGGCTCCCGTTGCCGCGATCTTGAACTTGCGCGGCAGGTAGCTGAATTCGGGATGGGCGGTCGACCATTGCCGGATCAGCTCGCAGACGGGCCGCGGATCCTCGATCTCGTCCTGGGCGACGCCGGCGAAATGGTCGGCCGTGACGTTGCGGATGCAGTTTCCGGAGGTCTGGATGCAGTGCATCTCGACATCCGCGAGGAGGTCGAGGATTTCGGGCACGTCGCGCAGCTTTGGCCAGTTGAACTGCAGGTTCTGGCGCGTGGTGAAATGGCCGTAGCCGCGGTCGTAGCGCTCGCCGATCAGGGCAAGCTGGCGCAGTTGCCGCGAGGACAGCGTGCCATAGGGAATGGCGATGCGCAGCATATAGGCGTGGAGCTGCAGATAGACGCCGTTCTTCAGGCGCAGAGGCTTGAATTCATCCTCGGTGAGGGATCCATCCAGGCGGCGCGCGATCTGGTCGCGAAACTGCGCCACCCGGTCGCGCACGAAGCGCTCGTCAAACTCGTCATAGCGGTACATGCCGTCACGCTTTCCGGTGCTCGGCGAGACCGTCGCCGGCTTGCTTGCCCAGATCGGGGCGGTTGCTGGGGCCGAGTGTCTTGAAGCGCTCACGGAAATGGCGCGGCACCGGGCCGCTTTCGCCAAATGCAACGTCGACCAGGTAGGCATCTACTACCTGCTGGGTCGCGAGCTGTTGGACGGCGAACGCCTCGAGCCGGACTGCCTCTCCGTCGTCATGTGCGACCAGCGCGAGGCGCGGATCGCGCGTCCACGCAAGAGCGCCGTCGAGGCCCGCAGCCGCGCAGACGACGTCGCCATCGAGCAGGTCATTGGCCAGCAGGATCGCGGGCAGAGGCGGGCGCTTGGCTGCGCCGGCCATCAGCCGTTCTCCTGCCGGGGCAGCCAAAGACCATCGGTTCGCAGCAGCGGAAAAATGGCGAGAGCGGTCGAATGAGGCATCTTTATTCCGTTCGTTATTACGAACAGAATCTAGGCGAACGGGCGCGTCGGATCAATTCACGTTCGCAGGTTGGATTTTTCGAATTCAACGCATCCAAGAGTATAATCGTTCTCGATTGAACGTATGAGGCCGCGCGGAGCCTCCTGCTCAAGCCGTCGCGAAAGCGGTCGCATGCGTGATCTTGACCCTCACGCGCTCCCCGATCGCAGGCGCAACCTGGCTGGTGAGATCGAGCGCGAGTCGCTTCGTCAGGCCAGAGACGGCAATTTCCGCGCGGCGAAGCGGCCCCGTTCGCCGCAGCTCCTCGACGACGCCGGGGATCGAAAGGGGCCCGTCGTCGACGAACTTCAGATGATGCGGACGAACATAGAGCGCCGCCGCACCGCTCTGGTTCTGGGACAATCCGCCCAGCACGGGCCTGTCGTCCAGAAAGGCCTGGCTGCCGACGATTCTGACAGGCAGGCGGTTGGCCTCGCCGAGAAACTCGCAGACGAAGGGCGTGGCGGGATGGTCGTAGACGTCGTCGGGCGTCCCCACCTGTTCGAGCTTGCCTTCATGCAGGATGGCGACCCGGTCGGCGAGTTCCAGCGCCTCCTCCTGGTCATGGGTCACGAACACCGTCGTGTGGCCGGTGCGGCTATGCAGGTCGCGCAGCCAGGCACGCAAATCCTTGCGGATCCTGGCGTCGAGCGCCCCAAAAGGCTCGTCGAGCAACAGCACCTGCGGCTCGATGGCGAGCGCCCGGGCCAGGGCGACACGCTGGCGCTGCCCACCCGAGAGCTGGCTCGGATAGCGCCGCTCCAGTCCGGGGAGTTGCACGAGTTCGAGCAGGGCCTGGACGCGCCGCTTGATCTCGGCCGAGTCGGGGCGCTCCGCACGCGGGCGCGAACGCAGGCCGAAGGCGATATTGTCGGCGACCGTCATCGTCTTGAACAGGGCGTAGTGCTGGAAGACGAAGCCGATGCGGCGGTCGCGCAGCGACAGATCGCGGGTATCCGTGTCGCCGAACAGGACGCGCCCTGCATCGGCCTGTTCCAGCCCGGCGATCAGGCGCAGCAGCGTGGTCTTGCCCGAGCCTGACGGGCCGAGAAGCGCGACGAGTTCGCCGGGTTGGATGTCGAGCGAGACATTGCGCAGCGCCTGAAACGCCAGGAAGCGTTTGTCGATGGACTCGATCGTGACGGCGACGGTCATAGGCGTTTTCCCGGATCAATGACGGCGCGAGGCGGCGATGGCATCGCCATAGCGCCATTCCAGAAGGGCTTTGAGGGCGAGCGTCACCAGCGCCAATCCCGCCAGCAGCGATGCGACGGCGAAGGCGGCGGCGCTCATGTACTCGTTGTAGAGAATCTCGACATGCAGCGGCATGGTGTTGGTCAGACCGCGGATCTTGCCCGAAACCACCGCCACCGCGCCGAACTCGCCCATCGCCCGGGCGTTGCAGAGCAGAACGCCATAGAACAGGCTCCACTTCACATTCGGCAGCGTGATCGAGAAGAACACGCGCCAGGGTGAGGCGCCGAGCGTCAGCGCCGCTTCCTCGTCGGTCGAGCCGATCGCCTGCATGTGCGGGATCAGTTCGCGCGCCACGAAGGGGAACGTGACGAAGATCGTCGCGAGCACGAGGCCTGGCAGCGCGAAGATGATCTCGATGCCGTTGGCCCGGAGAAACGGGCCGAGATAACCCTGCGCACCGAAGAGCAGCACATAGACGAGCCCGGAAATCACCGGTGAGACCGAGAAGGGCAGGTCGATCAGGCTGATCAAAAGGTTCTTGCCGCGGAACTCGAACTTGGCGATGGCCCAGGCGGCGGCGACGCCGACGACGACGTTGAACGGTACCGCGATGGCCGCGACCAGCAGCGTCAGCCGGATCGCGGAGACGGCATCGGGCTCGGTGATGGCCTCGCGATAGCCGGACCACCCCCGGGCACCCGCTTCCACGAAGACCGTGATCAAAGGCAGCAGCAGGAACAGCAGCAGAAAGGCGAGCGAGACCGTGATCAGCGCGGCCTGGATGATGGGGCTTTCGCCGACGACGCTGCGTGCCGATTGTGGCTTGGCGGCGGGCGCGGGAGCAGCGGCGGCGTCATGGCGGGGCAGGGTTGCGTCAGACATCGCCGAGCCTCCGTCGCGCGCGCGCCTGGATCAGGTTCACCAGCAGGATGAGGGCGAATGAGAGCAGCAGCATCAGCGTCGCGATGACGGCGGCGCCGGCGTAGTCGAACTGCTCCAGCTTGATCACGATCAGCAGCGGCGCGATTTCCGACAGCATGGGGATGTTGCCGGCGATGAAGATGACGGAGCCGTACTCGCCGACGGCCCGGGCGAAGGCGAGGACGAAACCCGTCAGCAGCGCCGGGAGCACGGGCGGCAGGATGACCTGGAAAATCGTGCGCAGGCGGCTGGCGCCGAGCAGGGCGGCGGCCTCCTCGATGTCGCCCTGGGCTTCCTCCAGCACGGGTTGCACCATCCGCACCACGAAGGGCAACCCGATGAAGATCAGGGCAACCATCACGCCGAGCGGCGTATAGGCCACCTTGATGTCGAGGGGGGCGAGCAGGGCGCCGACCCACCCGTTCGGGGCGTAGATCGCCGCAAGTGCGATGCCCGCGACCGCGGTGGGCAAGGCAAATGGCAGGTCGACGGCGGCATCGATCAGGCGGCGGCCAGGGAAGTCATAGCGAACCAGCACCCAGGCCAGGATGAGGCCGAAGGCGGCGTTGATGCACGCCGCGAAGAGGGCGCCCAGGAAGGACAGGCGCAGCGCCGCCAACGTGCGTGGCGAGGTCGCAATGGCCCAGATCTCGGCCGGGCCGGCGCTCGCGGCCTTGATGAATAAGGCCGCAAGCGGGATCAGGACGACCAGCGACAGCGCCGTGAGCGTGATGCCGAGCGACAGGCCGAGACCCGGAAGGACGCTCGGCCGGCGCCATGCCGACGGGGCTGCGGCGCGTCCGGCCATCACTCAGCGCGCCGGCTTGTAGAGCTGGTCGAAGGTGCCGCCGTCACCGAAATGGGTCGCTTGCGCCTTGGCCCATCCACCGAAGACAGCGTCGATGGTGACAAGGTCGACCTTCGGGAAATTGGCGATGTCCTTGGGGTCAGCGGCTTCAGGATTGCGCGGACGGTAGAAGTGCTTGGCGATGATCGCCTGGCCCTTCGGCGTGTAGAGGAAGTCAAGATAGGCCTGAGCTTCGGCCCGCGTGCCCTTGGCGTCGACATTGGCGTCCACGATGGCGACCGGCGGCTCGGCGAGGATCGACAGGCTCGGAACGACGATGTCGAACTTGTCGGGGCCGAACTCCTTCAGGGCGAGGAACGCCTCGTTCTCCCAGGACAGGAAGACGTCGCCAATGCCGCGCTGGGTGAAGGTCGTGGTGGCGCCGCGCGCGCCGGTGTCGAGCACCGGGACGTTGGCGAGCAGCTTGGCGACATAGTCGCGGACCTTGGCGTCGTCCTTGTTGAACGCCTTCTCGGCATAGGCCCAGGCGGCAAGGTAGTTCCAGCGGGCGCCGCCGGACGTCTTGGGGTTGGGCGTGATGATCTGAACGCCGGGCTTGACCAGATCGCCCCAGTCCTTGATCGCCTTCGGATTGCCCTTGCGCACCAGGAACACGATCGTCGAGGTGTAGGGCGAGGAGTTCTGCGGCAGGCGCGACTGCCAGTTCTCGGGCAGCTTCTTCGAACGCTGTGCGACGGCGTCGACGTCGCCCGCCAGCGCCAGCGTCAGCACATCGGCGTTGAGCCCGTCGATGACGGTGCGCGCCTGTGCGCCGGAACCGCCATGGGACTGGCGGATCGTCGTGATCTTCTTCGCGTTCTTGGCGTTCCACTCCGCGATGAAAGCGGCGTTGATCTCGCGATAGAGCTCCCGGGTCGGGTCGTATGAGACGTTCAACAGCTCGGTCTGGGCACGCGCGCCGGCAACGATGCCGAAGCACAGCGAGAACGCCCCCAGGACGAGGCCGGCATGAACCAAACGATGAATCAAGGGGCGGGGCATCTTGCTCTCCGTCGTTGAGAACAACCGGCCAGCGGGCCGTTGTTCTTTTTACAGAACGAAGCGTATGCTTTGACGAGGCAGCCTACAAGCATTTGCGGCAGCACTGTGTTTCAAACTTGGCCCGCCGGAGAGAACGGCCTCCTGCGCCGCACGGTGGTTTCAGGATAGCGATCTTCTCGTCCTTCGGTCACGGCCGCGAGACTATCAGATGCCGTCTCCGAGAACATTTTCCGAAGCGAGCCGGTTCCGGTGGTCGCGGCGAAGCCAGATCCGCTGCGCCAGGATCGATGCGGCGGATAGGATGAGCGGTCGGAACACCCAGTCGACGGCTGCGACAAGCAGGGCCGTGCCGAGGCTCTCCGTTGCGCCATAGACGCACACGCCCAGTACAGCGCCTGTGATCCCGTGGCCTGCAATGGTGCCCGCGGTCTTCGTCCGCGCCAGCGAACCGGCGGGTCCAACAAAGTGCTGCAGTGCAGATCGGAAGGCGGCGAGGCGTCCGGTGCGCCCAGGGCTGGCCACGGCCGACGGGGCTGCCGTGGCAGCCTCGACAAAGCCGAACGCCACCGTCTCGTGGCTGATCATGTCGACTAGGATGAATCCGCCGAGCTGCGTGCTGGCTGCGAACGGGAGAACGGCGATCGGCCGGTCGAGAGCGATCGTGACCTTCCCGATATCGTTCATGGCCAGCGTCGCTGCCGACACCGGTGCCAGCGATGCCACGTCGATGCTGAAGTGCAGTGTCGAAACGGTCGCATGGGCATGAGCGCTGGCAAGCTTCAGCGCGTAGCGCTGGCCTTGAGCAAGGGGAACCTCGCTGGTCCAGAGCAGCCGGGCTTCGAGGCTTTGCTGCACCGGCGGACGCCGCGCCGCATCGACGATGACGTCGCCGCGTGAAATGTCGATCTCGTTCGTCAGCGTCACGGTCAGGGCCTGACCTGCCGAGGCGTTCCCCACCTCCCCGGCGGGGGCAAGGATGCGCGCGATATGGCTCGTCCGACCCGACGGCAGGATGGCGACGGCATCGCCCGGCTTCAGCTGCCCTTGCGCCAGATTGCCGCTATAGCCGCGGAAGCCGGAATCAGGCCGGTTGACCCATTGTACCGGCAGGACCGCACCCTGATGATCTTGCTCAGGGTTCTCCCATGACACGGTTTCGAGGTGAGCCAGCAAAGGCTCTCCCCGGTACCAGCGCATCGCGGCAGAGCGCGTCGTGACGTTGTCGCCATCGCGTGCCGACACGGGGATGAACGTGATCTGCGCAAAGCCGAGAGCGGCCGTCGCAGCCCGGTAATCGGCGCAGATCCGCTCGAAGACGGCTTCGTCATAGCCGACCAGATCCATCTTGTTGATGGCGACCACGACATGGCGGACGCCGACCAGCGAGACGATAAAGGAGTGTCGCAGTGTCTGCTTCAGCAAGCCCAGCCGCGCATCGACCAGGATGACGGCTAGGTCGGCGGTCGAAGCACCGGTCGCCATGTTGCGGGTGTACTGCTCATGGCCTGGCGTATCGGCGACGATGAAGGCGCGTTGGGGTGTCGAGAAATAGCGATAGGCGACGTCGATGGTGATGCCCTGCTCGCGCTCGGCCGTCAGCCCGTCGACCAGCAGAGCGAAATCGATCTTGTCGCCCTGCGTGCCGAACTTTCGCGAATCCCGCTTGAGCGTACCGAGCTGGTCCTCAAAAACAGCGCCCGTCTCGTAGAGAATGCGGCCAATGAGCGTCGACTTGCCGTCGTCGACGGAGCCGCAGGTGATGAAGCGCAGCAGGGAGCGCGTCCGAGGACCGTCGTCATTGGCCGGGCCGTCTCCCAGCACGGGCACGGTCGTGGCGCGCTGCCGGGCACTGGCGACACTCATCAGAAATAGCCTTCCTGCTTCTTCTGCTCCATCGAGCCGGAACCGTCATGGTCGATGACGCGCCCCTGTCGCTCGGAACTCTGCGATGCGCGCATCTCTGCGATGATGTCGGTCAAGGTGGTGGCGTCGCTCTCGATCGCACCCGTCAGCGGATAGCAACCGAGCGTGCGGAATCGCACCATCCGGGTCTCGACGACCTCGCCCGGCTGCAGCGGCAACCGGTCATCGTCGCGCATGATCCAGGCGTCGCCGCGGCGCACGACCGGGCGTGGTGCGGCGAAATAGAGAGGTACGACCGGGATGCGTTCGAGCGCGATGTAGTCCCAGACGTCGGCCTCCGTCCAATTGGACAGCGGGAACACGCGAAAACTCTCGCCCGCCTTCTTGGCGGTGTTGAAGAGCGACCAGGGCTCGGGCCGCTGGTTTTTCGGATCCCAGCGATGGTCTGCGCTGCGCAGCGAGAACACGCGCTCCTTCGCGCGCGTCTTTTCCTCGTCCCGACGCGCGCCCCCAAAGGCCGCGTCGAAGCCATGCGCGTCGAGCGCCTGCTTCAACCCTTGCGTCTTCATCACATCGGTATGGATGCGCGAACCCGACGCGATCGGGTTGATGCCGGCCTTCACGCCATCGTGGTTGATATGGACGATGAGATCGAGCCCGAGCCAAGCCGCGGTCTCGTCGCGGAGGGCGATCATCTCCCGGAATTTCCAGGTCGTATCGACATGGAGCAGGGGGAAGGGCGGTTTGCCGGGGCTGAACGCCTTCATCGCGAGATGCAGGAGAACGGCGGAGTCCTTACCGATCGAATAGAGCAGCACCGGGTTCGCGCAGGTCGCGACGACCTCCCGCAGAATGAAGATGGCCTCGGCCTCGAGCTTCTGGAGATGGCTGAGAGCGATCACGGCCGCAGCTCCGGCTGTGACGCGCGGACGAGGCGGCCATCGGCGCCGACATGCAGCCCGCATTCCTTCGCCGCGTCCTGCTCCCACCACCAGCGTCCGGCGCGCTCCGGCTCGCCGGGCGCGATCGCCCGCGTGCAGGGCGCGCAGCCGATCGAGACGAAGCCGCGGGCATGGAGCGGGTTCAGCGGCACGCCGAGTGCCTGCGCTGCTGCCAGCGCCTCCTTACGGCTGACATCGTGCAGCGGGTTGATCTTGGTCAGGCCGCGATCGGGGTCGGGTTCGAACAGCGCGACTGCGGCGCGAGCATTCGACTGGTCGGCGCGCAGCCCAGTGATCCAGCCCGAAGCGCCAGCCAGCGCCCGATCGAGCGGCACGAGCTTGCGCAGTTGGCAGCAGCGCTTGCGCCCCTCGGGCGAAGCGCGGAAGCCGTTGATGCCCTGCTCGGCGACCAGTTCCTCGATCGCTTGCGCATCCGGCAGGAAGGCCCGGATGGCGATCCCGTAGTGCCGCTCGGTCTCGGCCCAGAGATTGTGGACCTCCGGGAAGAGGCGCCCCGTCTCCAGCGTGGCGAAGGCGATCTCCCGCCCCAAGCCCGCTTCGATGATGAGATGCGTGAGCAACTGATCCTCGAGACCGAAGCTGGTCGTGAAGACCAGCCGCCCGGAGATTTCGGCCCGGGCCCTCGCCAGACGGGACAGGACGCGCGGCGCCCCGTTCCCGGGCGCAGCGCCGGGGGCTGGGTGAGACGAGGGGGCCGACTGGGCCATGCGACTGATCCGCCGGTCTGACCGGCGCCCTGAACTGGCGGGGGATTCGGGAGGCGGTGATATCGGCGCGTCGGCGCGCCGTTTTACTGGAAAAATCGGGCGGTTTTGGCCCTAAACGGTGGTTCTTGTTATCCCGAATCCCCGCCTGCGGGTCAATGAAGCCGCCTTTCGAACTTGGCTGGCTTTGGGGAACAACTCTCTCCAAGACAAGTCACGGGCAGGCCATCCCGGTCGATCCGCCTCAGGCGAGCCAGCCGAGCCTCCGGCCGAGCCTGAGTGTCACCGTCGTGCCGGCGAGCAGCGCGGCCGCGAAGACCCAGCCCGAGACCGCGCCCGCGGAGATGCCCGACAGCAGCGTACCGACCGTGCAGCCGAGCCCGATCACCGTACCCCAGCCCAGCAGCACACCACCTGTAAGGCCACGCAGCACCTGCCCACCCGTCGGACGCTTCGGCTTGAACTCGCCGGCGCCGAGCGCAGCTGCGAAGGCGGCGGTGACGATGCCGGCGATGAACAGGCCATTCGGGGTCAACAGAGCGTCGCGGATCACGGTGGCGCAGCCCCGGAAGCTGTCGAGCCCTTCCAGCCGCAAGGGCAGCCAGTCGAGACCAACGGCCAACTGCCGCGAGCGCGAACCGATCTCGGCCGTGACGCCGAGCGGCGACAGCCTCAGATAGGCGGCCACCCCGATCAGCCCGACGAAGAGCCCACCGATCCAGGCTGGCCAGCGCCGGATGAAGACATCGACGAAGGGATCCTGCGTCACGGCCGGGGAGGCGGGCGGCATCCGCCCCGTCCTGAGCAGCAGCCAGGCCAGTCCGGCGAGGATGGCGAGGCTCGCCAGCAGGCTCCCGCCATAACCGAGCTGGCGCGGCAGCCAGAGCACGGGCGAGCCGGCGATCGTCGAGAGATAGAGGTCGTTCCAGCTGAGGAAGCCGAGGATGAAGCCTCCCACAGCGCCGATCAGGGCGAAAGGCGAGGTCGATGACCCCTCGCCGAGCCGGTAGAGATGGGCGCTGATGCAAGAGCCGGAGATTGCCATGCCGGCGCCGAAGGCGAGACCGGCCAGAACGAGCGCAACGCTCACCGGGCCGATATGGGCGGTCGGCGGAAGGCGCGTGCCGCTTGGGTCGGGAAGCCAGGCGCCGAAGACGAGCGTGTAGCCCGCGATGCCGACGGCGAGGGCTGTTAGGATGCCGAGCAGACCGCGCGGGTCGCGCCGGTCCAGCCAGTCTCGCCAGATGCAGAAGAAGCAGAAGCGCGAGCGCTGAAGCACACATCCGAAGGCCGCACCGAGGATCAGCGAAAGCTGGAGCTGTGTCGCGGGCCCGCCTTGGACGCCGACAAGATGGATGGCGGCGGCAAGTCCGAGCGCCACAGCCACGGCCAGGACAATGCGCAAGAGCGGCAGCGGAGAAGACGCAGCCCCCGCGTCGGATGAAGCCGATGCGGCGGCTGCCTCGCGCGCCCGATGATAGTCGAGCGCGCCAGTGTCGTCGGAAATGCTCATGATCCTGTCAGGGGTCGACTTACTTGCCGCCCCAGACCGTGCCGGCCGGGTTGTTGATCGGCAGGCCGACCACGTTGCCGTATTCGGTCCAGGAGCCGTCATAGTTGGCGACCTGGTAGCCCAGCACGCGCGACAGGATGAACCAGGTGTGGCTCGAGCGCTCGCCGATGCGGCAGGTGGTGATGACCGGCTTCGACCCGTCGATGCCGACCTCGGCATAGAGCTTCTTGAGCTCCTGGGGCGACTTGAGCGTGCCGTCGGCCTGGTTGACCGCGCGGGCCCACGGGACGTTGACCGAGCCGGGGATGTGGCCGGCGCGCAGAGCGAGCTCCTGGAAGCCGGCCGGCGCGATGATCTTGCCGGAGAACTCGTCGGGCGAACGGATGTCGAGGATGCGAGCGTCGGTCTTCTTCTCGACGACGCTCACCACGTCGAGCAGGCGGGCGCGCAGCTTGCGGTTGGGCTCGGCGACCGTGAAGGCCGAGGCTTTAGGCGCGATCGGGCTGGTCGAGACCGGGCGCTTCTCCAGCTCCCACTTCTTGCGGCCGCCATCGAGCAGCTTCACGTTGTCGCGCAGGCCGTAGATGTCGAACACCCACGCGCCCCAGGCGGCGAACCAGTTGTTGCTGTCGCCGTAGAGGACAACGGTGACGTCCTTGTCGACACCCAGCTTGCGGGCCAGCGCCTGGAACTTCTCCGGCTTGGCGATGTCGCGCTCGACCGTGTCGACGAGGTCGGTATGCCAGACGATGTTCTGTGCGCCGGGGATATGGCCGCGCTCGAACAGGCCGGGTTCGACGCTGACCTCGACGATGCGGACCTTGGGGTTGTCGAGGTTCTTCTCGAGCCAGTCGGTGGTCACCAGCGCATCCGACTGGGCGAAGGCGGTCGTGGCGAAGACGGTGGTCGCGACCGCCACAAGAGTTTCGCGAAGACGAGCGAGGGCTGACATTGCATCGGGCTCCATGTTGTCGAGCGTGCAAAGAATTAGCTCGAACGGGCGTAAAGGGAGGGCGATGATTTGCGGATTATGCCAAAGAAGAAAGCCGTATGAGTTTTTTTTGTTGGCGCGGTCGGTGAAAGATTGTCCCGTCGCGTTGAGACTGGAGGGACAAGTTTTCTTTTGGGGCACCGGCGGCTATCCTGCTCGGCCGCATGTGACACAATCGGGTAGGGCCTCCGCGCCGTGCCGGCTCAATGGGCGGGCAGATGCGAGCGGATGATGGTCACCATCCGTTCCGCCGGTGTATTGGGCGGGAAGAAGCCGAGATATCGCCCCCGTGTGTCGAGCAGATAGACATAGGCGCTGTGGTCTACCGTGTACGTGTCAGGACCGGTCTCGACCTTTCGATAATAGACCTTGTAGGCTTCCGCGGCCTGTCCGATCGCTGCGCCGCTGCCGGTGAGTCCGATCAGCCGCGGATGGAAGAGCGACAGATACTCCGCAAGGTGAGCCGGCGTATCGCGCTCCGGATAGAGCGTGATGAAGAGAGGCTGGATAATCTCCCCATCTGGGCCAAGCTGGTCCAGCGCCCGGCCGATCTCGACCAGATCGGTGGGGCAGATGTCCGGGCAGTAGGTGAAGCCAAAATAGACCAGCAGGAACTTTCCCCGGAAATCCTCCTCGGTCCGCGGCTTTCCACCATGATCGGTCAGCGAGAATGGCCCGCCGACCGGCTCGCGGTTCCACATCAGCACGTCCATCAGCTCTGCTGCCGATCTCCGCGCTGGTTCCTGCGCCCGCAGCAGGCCGGAGCCGACCACGGCAAACAGCAGCGCGAAGGCCAGTGCGAGCGCCAGATGCCAGCGTGTGGCCGACGGTGAAGGGCGGCTGCGCGTGCGCATCTCAGGCCGAGAAAACAAGGCGGCTGCCGGTGGTGGGGACGATGATGTTCTCAGGCAGTTGGGCCTGGGCTTCCAGAGCAAAATTCAGCCCGCTGCAATGCATCGGGATGACGACGTCCGGCTTGAGCTTGCCGATCTCGGCGACGATCTGCTGGAGATAGTCTTTCGGGGCCGGCCCGAGATGGAAACCGCCGACGATGGCGTGCACCTTTTCGACACCCGACACCTCCTGCGCCTGCCGCACCGAATTGACGATGCCGACATGGCCGCAGGAACTGATGACGACGAGCCCCTTGCCGCGGATGTTGAAGCAGGTGGCGTGCTCGTGGACGTGCTCGTCCGGGATCGGCTTGCCGTCGAGCTCTGCCGGGCTGTAGTGGCTGGCGTCGCAGCCCAGCCCGTCCTTGATGCCACGTTCCACGAAGGTATTGGGCAGGATCCGTTCGACCGAGCGGCGCTTGATGTGTCCGGTCGTAAACGCATGATCGGCGACGATGGTCGGCGTTTCGCAGAGCACGGTCGTGACCTTCTGCGCCACTAGGTCACGCCGATCGAGTTGGCCGAAATCGGTGAACTGGCCCTGGACGGCGGCGGGGCTGACGCGATGGCAGAAATTGTCTTCGCCTCCGGCGTAGAGTTTCAGGTCCGGCGCGAGCGTTTGACGATATTTGGAGAGGAAGCCGTTCAGCCCGCCATAATGGTCATGGTGGCCGTGGCTGACGATCAGCGCATCGACCTTGCTGGGGTCGACCTTCAGGATCCCGATGTTGTTGAGCAGCGCGTCGGGGCTGTAGCCGAAGTCGAGTAGGATGGTGCGCGCGTCCGTACCCTGCTGCGTTTCCAGTAATAGCGAGAGACCCCACTGATTGTGCAGCACCTGCCGGTAGTCGGCACCCCGGCCCGAACCCGGCGGGACGTGCTGGACTCCCTGGACGGTTGTCGGCTTGAGGAACTGGTCATGAGCCGAGTCGATCAGGACACGCAACAACAGCCGGTCGATGGTCGGGACGGTGATCGGCGCCGCACTTGCGATCTCCACGCAAGCGAAAACGCCTGTCGCACTCGCGGCTAATGCGGCGGAGCCTTTCAGAAAAGTGCGGCGTTGGATTGCGTCGGCCATAGTCGATTGTCCCCATCTGTCACAAGCAGCGATGCTAACCCGGCGTGGCGAGGGATGTTTTCCGTATTCTACAAAGACTTTGGCAGGCTCCTCTAATCTCTCACGCATGAAGGGATGGAACCTGTCGCCGCAGGAAGCGCTAGGACGCTAAGGTGAGCGCCACGGGGCCACCCCATTTGAAGTGCCGGCATGCCCGAAGATGCTTATGCCGTTCAAAGCTAGGGAGCGCGCCGACGGCCATCGCGGGACGATCCTGCTGATCGGCAGGTACTGGACTGCCTCGACGAGCAGTTTCAGAGCCACCGCGGACCTTGTCGCTGGAGGTCTGGTTTGGGGCGGGGCTTCGAGGTCAGCTAATGGCGCATCTCGTCGTGGCGAATGGCTTGCTGTTGGTCCGTTCCAAAAAATGATCATGCTTGCCGCACTTGGCAGCTCCATCCGGGTGATTTCAACTCGGCTATCACCGGCCCGGGCCATTGAGATTCCAACCCCTCTTCTGCAGCTCCGAGATCGCCGTGTTGATCGACTCCAAGGGCTCATTCTGGCGAATGATTTCGAGGACGACATTCTCGATCGTGCAGGTCGCTTCGACCGCTTGTCCCAACGCTTCGAAATCGATGACCCCGGTCCCGATCGGATCATGACCCCATTCATCGAGGCCCGTATCGGAGACATGCACCAGTCCGATGGCCGGAGCCCCCGACAGCAGGCAGGCGACGGGATCCTCCTTGATGTAAGCCGCGTTCGCGACATCGTAGACGATCTTCAGTCTCTCGCTGTCGTAATGATCTACGACGACGAGCATCTCCTCGAATGTCGGTCGGAAGCAATACGGCGTATTCTCGAGCAGAAGTCGCACACCCGCCTGTTCCGCCCGCGGCAATAGGATGTCCAGGCTCTCATACAGCCAGCCGAACGTCTTCTGCAGCGACGGCGAAATCATCGGGCGCCGTGTGCCCGGCGAGATCACCACGTCGGCGGCGCCCCAATCAAAGGCGAGGTCGATCACAGCCTCGATGTGATCGGTGCTCTTGCGCCTCATATTGGCCGCCGGGCTCGCCAGATTGATATCGTATCCGCCCGCGTTCAGCGACATGACGCTTGCGCCGCAGTTCTGCAGACGCCGCTTCGCCGCCGCACGGTCGGACGGACTCATCTCGTCGGGCCAGCAATGCGGCGCGCTGACGGGCACCTCGAACACGCTGTAACCGTGGCCACTGAGCTCTACGATGGCGTCGATAGCGGTCGCCGACCACAGGTAGGAGAATGTGTTGATGATCATCGCTAGGGTCCTCTTTCGGCGCCGCCTCTAGGCACCCGCCGACGTGGCGTCGGCTTCAAGCGCTCTGTGGCGTGGAACTCGGGCGACCGGGTATGTGGCTGAGGATCGAGCTGCTGAATCCGCCATCGACGCAGAGGTCCTGTCCAGTCACATAGCCCGCCAGCGGGCTGACCAGGAACTCGATGGCGTTGGCGATATCGATCGGCTGACCAATTCGCGCGAGCGGAATGAGCTTCTCTCGCGCGGCCTTGATCGCCGGATCGGCATACATCTTCTCGGACATCGGCGTGTGCGTCATGCCGGGCGAGACGATGTTGGCGCGGATGCCGTCAGGCGCCCATTCCAGCGCCAGCGTCTGCGCAAGCATGGCCAACGCAGCCTTGGTCGGGCTGTAGGCGCCCGAGCCGGCATGGGGCACCCGACCCGACATCGACGAGGTGAAGCAGGCCGCGCCGCGGCTCGCCCTGAGGTGGGGATATGCGTGCTTCGCCAGGAGCCAGGGCCCGCGCAGGTTGATCGCGAACATTCCCTCCCAGTCTGCCAGCGCGAGATCGCTGATCTTGCCCGGTTTCGCGACGCCGGCGTTCGCGACCAGAGCGTCGAGGCCTCCGAACTCCGCAACGGCTGCATCGATCAGCTTCGCGGGCACATCGACGTCGCCCAGATCCCCGTTGAGAGCGATCGCCTCGCCCCCCAGTTCGCGGACCCTGACGGCGATCTCCTCCTGCTTGTCGGAGGCTTCGCGACCGCAGACGGCAATGCGGGGCCGTTCACCCCTCGCGAGCGCCGCCTCCGTGATACGCAGGCAAACCGCTGCTCCGATCCCGCGGCTTCCGCCAGTCACCAAGGCTCTCATCGATCGTTCCTCCGTCAAAATCTGTTTCTTGTTGAAGTCGTTGTCGTGCGGGCTGGCCGTCGCGGTGCCTAGACCGTGACACCCAGCGGCCAGGGCGCGAACTCGGCCGATCCGGAATCGAACAGCTCGCTCTTCGTGCGCTGGCCGGATGCGGTCCGGAGAATGAGGTCGAAGATCCGCTGTCCTGATTCCTGCACGGTCTCCTCGCCCTCCAGGATCGTGCCGCAGTTGACGTCCATGTCCTCCGCCATGCGCGTGTAGAGAGGCGTATTGGTCGCAATCTTGATCGAGGGTGCCGGCTTGCAGCCGAACACGCTGCCGCGACCCGTGGTGAAGCACACGACGTTGGCGCCGCCCGCGACCTGGCCGGTCGCCGAAACCGGGTCGAAACCCGGCGTGTCCATGAAAACGAACCCCTTCGCTGTGGCGGCTTCGGCATACTGGATCACGTCGACCAGGTTGGTGCTGCCGGCCTTGGCCATGGCTCCGAGCGACTTTTCAAGAATCGTCGTCAGCCCGCCGGCCTTGTTGCCGGGAGAGGGATTGGCGTTGATCTCGGCCCCGTGCTTGCGGGTGTAGTCCTCCCACCACGTCATGAGGTTGACGAGCTTCTCGCCCACCTCCCGGCTGACGGCGCGGTGGGTGAAGAGATGCTCGGCGCCGTAGGTTTCCGTCGTTTCCGACAGGATCACCGTGCCGCCATTTCGCACGACGAGGTCGCTTGCGACGCCGAGAGCGGGATTGGCCGAGACGCCGGAGTAGCCGTCGGACCCCCCGCATTGCAGCGCGACCTTGAGCTCGCAGGCCGAAACCGTCTCGCGACGCACATGGTTCGCCTCGGTCAGAACGTCCCGCACGAAGTCCATTCCGGCTTCGACCGTCTTTCGGGTGCCGCCCATGGCCTGAATGTCCATGTTGCGGATGCGGTCGCTCAGATTGTGCTCCTTCAGCATCACGCCGATCTGGTTGACCTCGCAGCCGAGGCCGAGCACGACGATGTGCGAGAAGTTCGGGTGGCGGGCATAGCCGGCGAGCGTACGCCGCAGGAGTTTCAGCGGTTCGCCCTCCGCCATTCCGCAGCCGGTCTTGTGCGTCAGCGCGACGACGCCATCGACGTTGGGATAGTCGGCCAAGGGCTCGATGCCAATCATCGGATGGCGCTTGAAGGCATCGGCGACGAGGCCGGCAACATGGGCGCTGCAATTCACCGAAGTGAGGATGCCGATATAGTTGCGCGTCGCGACACGACCGTCCGGTCGGCGAATGCCCTCGAAGGTGGCTGGCGCCTCCACGTAATCGGTCGGACGAACATCCTGCCCGTAGGCGTAGTCCTTCGCGAAATCGCCCATGCCGAGATTCTGGACGTGCACGTGCTCTCCCGCCGCGATATCGACTCTGGCCACGCCGATCACCTGATTGTAGCGACGCACCTGTTCGCCTTGGGCGATCGCCCGCACGGCAACCTTGTGCCCCGCGGGAATGCGAACGGAGGCGATGATCCCGTTCGCGACCGACGTACCGGCTGGCAATGCCGCGCGCGCAATTGCGACATGGTCGGAGGGGTGAAGGCTGATGACGGGGTGCATCGTCCCGATTTCCTGTTCGTCGAGCCACGCTTCGGCTGAAGCAGGCGCGTCGCGAGCCGACCCGGCCGCATGCGAAGCGACAGCCTGCTCTCGTCAACTGCCGACGAGGTCGAATTGCAGCTGGTAGATCCCGTGCATCGCTTCGGGAGCGCCCAGCTGATCCAGCACGGCGGGGCTGAGATGGTTTGACAGCACATGCTCGATCGCTTGCTGCGTGGCGCCTTCCACCAGCAGCACCCAGCGCGGAACCATGTTGGCTGCGCGCCCCTTCTGCTCGGCCGTCTTGACGTTGCTCGCGCCCTCGTCGGCCCGGCAGATATGGGCAGCCGAGATCGCCGGCGACTTCGTGATGTCCGGCAGGATCGAACCGGACACCGTCTCGAGAATGCCCCGGTCCTGCGCGGGATCGCAATCGAAGCGGACCGTCCCGATGAACCCGCCCGATCCCGCGCCGAGGGTCATCTCGACATCGCATAGCGACCGGGCGGTGTTCCGGAAATGCTGGACCGAACGCGTCGTCCACTCGGTCGGGCTGTTCAGCCGCGTGAGATAATCCGCTCCGGTGAGCACGGACTTGTTCTGCACCTCGTAGAGCGTGAAATACTCGGGCGTACCCGACAGGGCGATATAGCGGCGTCCGCGCAGAAAGCCGGGAATGCCGACCCGCTCCGGAATATGCTCGCGGTCGTGCCACTCGTAAAAATTGGCACGCCCTTCATCGGTAATGTCGTTCCAGATGGCGATGACGCCCGCTCCTGACAATGACATGGAAAGTTCCTCGCTCGCTTGTTTTCCCGTTGCATTCGTCCGACCCGGGAGGGCGGCGAACGCGATGGCGTCGCATTTGGGTTGAATCGCTGGGCGGCTGTTGACCTAAGTGGCGCGTTCGACAGTCTGGGGGGTGCCGCCTTCGGCTGCGGATCGATAGGCCGCCTCGAGCACGGCGATCGCATGCTCCGCCTCGCGCAGACCTGCGACCGGCGCCCGTCCTTCGGCCAGATCCGCCCAACTGCGTCGGAGGAATACCGGGTAGTATTCGTCGGTGTTGAACTCGACAGTGGTGGAGCGCCCGGGCTTCTGGTCGCGCGCCTTCACGTAGAGCTGATCGGCATAGGCCCGCGCGTAGGCGGAGGTATGCGAGATCGAAAACGCGAAGTCGCGCTGGTCTTCCGCGGTCGACGGATACAGGTACCCGGTTTCGATCAGGCCGATCTGGCCCGCCGCGTTCCGGCAGGTCAGGATGGCCTGCTCGTCGACGGTGACGTCGGAGCGGAACGTCCGAGCCTGAGCCGAAACATGAGTGATCAGAGCGCCCGTCAGAGACGAGATCAGATCGATGAAATGAATGCCGACATTCAGGAGCGAACCGCCGCCCGCCTGTCGCTTGTCCAGCATCCAGCTGTTCCCGTTGCGCTCGTAGCGACCAGCCAGGCCCACGATGAATCTGAAGGACAGATGCTGAAATCCTTCCGGCGAGAACCCTTCCGACGGCGAGAGATGCGAAGCCCAGTCGCTGACCCGGTTGATGAAGGGAACGCTGACGTGGACGCACCTGCGCTCCGCCAGCTGCCGGATGCGGCGGACCTCCTGCAGATTGAGGCCGCAAGGCTTCTCGATCAGAAACGGGATGCCGCGGTCGATCAGGCGTTTGGCCATGCCGGCCATCCTGGAATGGCGGCTGAACACGAGAGCGAAGTCGAAATCCGCTTCGAGCAGCGCTTCGTTCGAGTCGAAAAGCTTGCAATTCAGCCGCTGCGCGAAACGCTCCCCCGAGAATGCTTCGCTATCGGAAATGCCGACGACCTCGACACCCGGATCGCTCAGTGCCGGGATGTAGAGCGGGAAATGCCAATGACTGACGTCGAATATTGCGATCTTCATCGGAGCCTCCATGACCACGCGAGTGTCGAGCCGCTCAATCCATGTAGGAGCCGCCGTTGACGCTGAGCGTCTCGCCGAAGATGTAGCTGGCGTCTTCGGAAACGAGGAAGGCCGTCGCCCGACCGATCTCTTCGGGGCGACCGAGTCGGCCGGCGGGAATGCGCGAAATGGTCGTCGCCTTCATCTCGCTACTCATCCCATCGGTGAGCTCAGTGGCGAAAAGTCCGGGAGCCACCGCATTGACGTTGATGCCGAACGGGGCAGCGTAAAGGGCCAAGGATTTCGTCAGGCCGATAATTCCGGCCTTGGCGGCCGTGTAATGCGCATTGCCGATAAAATCGCCGCGCTTGCCTGCCACGGAACTGATGTTGACGATCTTGCCGTAGCCCTGCTGCTTCATGCCGGCCAAGACGGCCTGGCAGCAGTTGAACGAACCCTTCAGGTGGATGTCGAGCATCCGATCCCACTTCTCGGGACTGATGTCGGGGAAGCTGACGAAGTCGCCGATGCCGGCATTGTTGATCAGGATGTCCACGCGGCCGTGGTCTGTTCTGATTTTCGCGAATGCGTCGTTGACCTTGTGCGGGTCGGCCACATCGAACGCGACGGCGCTCGCGCTTTCGCCGCGGGTCCGCACCTCGGCGGCAGCCTGTTCAGCAGGCTCGAGGGTCAGGTCGTTGACGACGACATGGGCACCTCGGGCCGCTAGCACGTCGACGATGGCCTTGCCCAGACCCCGTCCTGCGCCGGTGACCACGGCGACCTTTCCCGAAAGGTCCTGTTGAACTGACCGCATGTTGACTCCCATCATCGCCCGGCTGGTTATCGAGCCGCCTAGTTTGCGAAAACCGGCGAATTATGCTAATGGAATATCGTTCCAGCAACCTCTTGCTACGTGGTGCCATGCGGCTTGTCAAATCCCTCGTCGAACGCTGTTTCGACCTCATCACCCTACTCAGCGAGCACGCTGGCGCGATGTCCCTCGGCGAGATCAGCCGCCGCCTGGACGTGCCCAAGAGCGCGGCGCACCGCCTTCTGACGACCCTGTGCGAACTGGGATGGGCCGAGCAGGACGCTGACAGCGGCTTCTATCGCCTGTCCCTGCGCCTGGCGATCGTGGGCCAGAGGCTCTTGGTGGCAACGCGCATTCCCGATATTTGCCAGCCGATTCTCGACCGGCTGGCAAATGAAACTGAAGGTCTCGGTCGAATCGCGATCGTAGATACCGATGGACTGACCTGGATCGCGCACTCGCAGGGGGCGCGCTCCGGCCTTATTTATCAGCCTGAACTTGCAGCGAAAGTTCCGTTGCACATGACGGCGAATGGAAAAGCATGGCTTGCGACGCTGGATCGCGATGAAGCCTTGGCGCGGGCCGTCGCCAGCGGGCTCGGCCGATCCGAGCTCGGCGGGCCTCGGGTCATTACGACCAAGCCGACATTTTCCGCCGCGCTGGACGAGACCGTGGAGCGGGGATGGGGCGCGGCGATCGAAGAGGCCGAGCCGGGCGTCGCTGCGGTTGCGGCCACGATCCGTGTCGGCGGGCAGGTCGTCGGAACCGTCAGCGTTGCCGGCCCCCTCCATCGCTTTTCCCCGTTGATCGTTCCCGAGGTTGCGGAAAAGGTCACGGCGACTGCGCAGGAGCTGTCGGCTCTTTGGCCGTATCGCATCGCGCCCCAGCAGAGGCTGCCTGTGGTGGCCGCAGCAAGCGGCTGATAACGTTCAGAAAATTGCAACCTCTTCGGCCGAATGCGTTTTTCGCCGACAGTGGAATTGACAGAGACGAGATTAACGGAATATCGTTCCATTAACAGCCGGCATCGGCCAATGAGAAAAGCGGCTCTTCATGGGCCAAGGGAGAGAGCAGTGGCGAACGTTGAGCTGCAGGCCGTCAAGAAGGCGTATGGCAACGCGCCCGTCATTCATGGCGTGACCGTCGATATCGACGATGGCGAGTTCGTCACATTGGTCGGACCCTCCGGATGCGGAAAATCGACGCTGCTGCGCATGATTGCCGGGCTCGAGGACATTTCGGGCGGGCAGATCCGAATCGGCGGCCGGACGGTGAACGGTGTTCCACCGAAAGAGCGCGACATCGCGATGGTCTTCCAGAACTACGCGCTCTATCCGCATATGACCGTAGCCGAAAACATGGGCTTCTCCCTGAAGCTGAAGAAGGCGTCGCGGGACGAGCGCGATGCGGGCGTCAAGCGGGCGGCGGAGATCCTCAGCCTCACCAAGCTGCTCGACCGCTATCCCCGAGAGCTCTCCGGCGGTCAGCGTCAGCGCGTGGCGATGGGGCGCGCGATCGTCCGGGATCCGCAGGTCTTCCTGTTCGACGAGCCTTTGTCAAACCTCGACGCGAAGCTTCGCGTTCAGATGCGCACCGAAATCAAGGAACTGCATCAGCGTCTCAAGACCACGACTGTCTATGTCACCCATGATCAGGTCGAGGCTATGACAATGGCCGACAAGATCGTCGTGATGCATGACGGCCTGGTCGAGCAGATCGGCGCTCCGCTCGATCTCTACAATCATCCGGCCAACATGTTCGTCGCAGGCTTCATCGGATCGCCCGCGATGAACTTCCTGAAGGGTCGCTGCGAGAATGGGCGGTTCGTGCTGGAGGACGGCTCGGCCCTGCCTTTGCCCGCCAGCCTGCAGCATCTGTCGTCCAGCGCCGTCTACGGCGTCAGGCCTGAGCATCTCGTCAGGAGCGACGATGGCCTTGCGCTGACGGTTGCGGTCGTCGAGCCGACGGGGGCCGAGACGCAGGTCATCGCTCGCCACGGTTCGCAGAGCATCGTGTGCATCTTCCGGGATTCCGAGCTTCCGCAGCCCGGTGAGACAATACGCGTCAGGCCAGACGTCGCGCGCGTTCATGTGTTCGACGAAAGCGAGGGCACGCGCCTGTCCTGATCGGCAGAAAATCCGCCTGCCACTCGCAACGGCTGCCGCTCAAAGATCTACGGGACACGCCATGTCAGCAAGTCATACACAGACCGTGGTCGCCGGCTCCGAAGCAAGCGTTTTGGCCGACACACCCGCAACGCGCAACCCAGCGCACCTCTCATGGGCGCCCTTTCTCTGGTTTGCGCCGGCGATCCTGATCCTGTTTCTGGTAACGCTCTACCCGACCGTTTTCGTCGGCTGGCTCAGCTTTCAGAAGACGAGATACTACGATCTGACGGGTTTCGTCGGCCTGACCAATTACGTCGAAGTCTTCAGCTCACCGGCCTTCTGGAACACGGTGTACGTCTCGCTGGTCTACGTCGCGGGATCGCTGGCGGGCGCCGTCGTTCTGGGGATGGCAGCCGCGCTCGTCCTGAACAACGCCGGGCCGACCGGGACCGTTCTGCGCGTGCTCATCCTGTTTCCCTGGACGCTGTCGATGTCGGTCGTCGGCAGCATCTGGCTGTGGCTCCTCAACCCGTCCTTCGGCCCCATTCCCTATCTCATGCAACTGACCGGGATCGATCCCGGCCTGATGCTGGGCGATCCGGGGCTTGCGTTGCCTCTGATCATCGTCGTCACCGCATGGTGGTCGTTTCCTTACGTCATGGTCATGGCGACCGCCGCGATGCAGTCCATCCCCAAAGAACTCTACGAGGCCGTGGAGATCGACGGCGGCGGGCCGCTGGTCAAGTTTCGCTATGTGACGCTGACCCATATCCTCCCGACGTTGGGAAGTACCGCTCTCACCTTGTCGATCATGTATCTGACCCTGATGACGCTGATCATCGTCATGACGGGCGGCGGACCGCTGGGTTCAACCACGACATTGAGTTTCGAAGCGTTCCGGGGAACCGTTCAGGCTGTCAACATCGGTCCCACCGCGGTGGTCTCCATCGTCGTCCTGCTGATCAATGTCGGCCTCGGTGTGGTCTACACCCGGCTGACCGGCCGCGTCACCGGATAGGAATTCGCAAGATGAGTGCCGCCATATCCTCCGGTCCAACCACCGGCCGTGCCCCCGCAATCCTGATGTCGCTCTTCTTCGCGGTCATCGTGCTCGGGCCCGTCGCCTGGGCCCTGGCGACCTCGTTCAAGACCGAGGTGGAGGCGGTGGCCGTCCCGCCGACGCTCTGGCCCAACAAGGCGACCCTCGAAAACTACTTCAAGGTCTTCCGGGACCAGTCCTTCGCACGCGACTTCTTCAATTCCGTCATCTACGCCGTCGGCGCCGTGGTCCTCGCGCTGCTGGTCGGCATACCGGCCGGCTACGCAGCCGCGCGCTTCACCTTCAAAGGCAAGCGCGCCCTCATGCTCGTCATCCTGGCGACGTCGATGGTGCCGGGTGTCGCGCTTCTGGTGCCAACCTATTACCTGCTCGACACGGTCGGGTTGCTCAACAGCGGGATCGTCGTGACGATCATTCTGTCGGCGCGGATCATCCCCCAGACCGTCTGGTTCATCGCCAATTTCGTCGAAGCCGTTCCCGTCGAGATCGAGGAATCGGCCTTCATGGACGGGGCGAACCGCTTCGAGATCATCTGGAACCTCATCCTGCCTCTGATCCGGCCAGGGATCGCCGCCGTCGCGACGATCGGGATCGTCACGACCTGGAACGACTACATCACGGTTGCGGTCTTCGCCCCCGACGTTGCCAAGCGGACGCTGCAGGTCGCGCTCGTCAACCAGGTCTTCGACGCCGTCGGCATCTCGTGGTCTTACATGATGGCCTTCGTCGTCATCGCGTCGATGCCGGTCATTCTCATGTTCGGCCTCGTTCAAAAGTGGTTCATCTCCGGCCTTACGGCTGGAGCGGTAAAGGGCTGACCGGAAGACCAGCCTTCGATCTGCAATGCAGAACAACAAGCGAGAGGGGAAACACCGATGATTGCTACATCGAGACGCGCAATGATCAAGGCAGCGGCAGTATTGACCGTCTTCACCGGCGTATCGGCGGCATCGATCGACCGTGCGATCGCTCAGGCCACGGAAATCATCTACTCGACGTTCCTGGATCCCAACAACGCCAACGATCCTCGGGCGGCAGCCCAGACCAAGATGATCCAGGCTTTCGAGAGCAAGCACCCCGACATCAAAATCAAACTGCTGGTCGACCCGACGGGCGCGACCGTCACCCGGGCCGTCAAATCCCGCAGCGACACGCCGGACGTCATCCGTGTCGTGAGCTTCGGGCTGGCCGAGTACGCCGCGACCGGCAATCTCGTCCCGCTCAACGATCTCGTCAAAAAGGATGGCATTTCGGAAGACGACTGGCTGCTGCCTCTATTGACGGGGCAAATCGATGGAAAGCTCTATGCTCTTCCGCAGGATTTCCGCATCCCGATCCTGACGTATCGAAAGAGCGCCCTTCAGGAAGCGGGCGTGGCGCCGCCGAAGACCTGGGAAGAGGTTTGCGCGGCGGGCACGAAATTCAAGCAGCCGAACGTCAACGGCTTCGCTGTTCCGCTCGGAGCAACCGGCGGCATCGGTGGCGCCCAAAGTCTCGCGGAATTCTTTCTCAGCACGATGCTGGTCGGCTCCGACGGTCGGTACTTCGCTCCTGATGGAAAGATCGCGTTCTCGAAAGAGAATTTTGTCCGCGCCAGCACAACGATCAAAGATCTCTTCACGAAGTGCAAAGTCACGTCGCTACGCAGTGCGCAGATGGGCATCAACGAGGTTCATGACGGCCTCCGGTCCGGCACCATAGCGATGACGAACTACGGTCTGTATCGCTTCAAAACGCTTCAGGCCCAAGGCGCAGGCGAGGATCTGGGCTGGGCTCCGGCGCCATCGTACACGGAGTCCGACAAACAGACCGTCTACAGTTACACCATCGCCTTGAACAGGCAGTCGAAGAAGCAGGACGCCGCCTGGACCTTTATGAAGTTCGTGATCTCTCCTGAGGCGCAGGCGATCGCGGCCGAGGGCGGCGAGGTGGTGTCCAGGAAATCGGCATATACTTCGCCATATCTGCAAAGCGATGTGGCCAAGAATCAGAAGCAGTGGGCTGAGCTGGTGAGCCAGCGTGGACGTGCCGTTTCTTATTCCCCGATTCTGTCGACCTTCCACACTATTCTTGGCGAAGCATTCCAGAGAATGATGCTCAGAGACGAGTCGCCGGAAAACGCCTACGCGGAAGTCGTCAAGCGCTATGACGAGGCGCTGACCAAAGCGCAGTAATCAACATTAGGCCAAGCGGGTGGGATGGGAGCGTTCTCCAACCCACTCGTCTTCATGGAGAATTTGAGATGAAGTTGTTGCGCTACGGACCGGCGGGCGAGGAGCGGCCTGCTCTTCTTGCAGGCGACGGCACAATTCGAGACCTCGACGGGATTATTCAAGACGTGAACGGTGCGTCGGTAACCCCCGATGGCCTCCGGCAGATTGCGGCCGTTGACCCGATAACTCTGCCAATCGTTAGCGACGTTGGGCGGATAGGCTCCTGTATCAGTGGCGTTGGCAAGTTCATCTGTATCGGGCTCAATTACATCGATCATGCACGTGAGACCGGCAACCAGGCTCCGGCCGAGCCGGTCGTGTTCATGAAGGCGACGAGCGCGATCGTCGGACCCAACGACGACATCGTCCAGCCGCGCGGCTCTACCAAATTGGATTGGGAGGTCGAACTAGGGGTCGTCATCGGCACGAAGGCGAAATACGTCGCCGAAGACCGGGCCCTAGCGCATGTCGCGGGCTACTTCCTCGCCAACGACGTGTCCGAGCGGGCGTTTCAGACCGAGGGGACGGGACAGTGGACGAAGGGCAAGAGCTGCGACACCTTCGGTCCGATCGGCCCCTGGCTAGTCACCGCAGACGAGATCTCCGACCCGCAGAATCTCCGGCTCTGGCTCGAGGTCGACGGGATCAGGTGCCAGGACGGAACGACTGCGAACATGATTTTTAGCGTGGCGCGGATCGTGAGCTATCTCAGCGGCCTAATGACGCTGCATCCCGGCGACGTGATCATAACCGGCACGCCGGCCGGCGTCGGGCAGGGCATGAAGCCGCCGGTCTATCTGCGTTCCGGCCAGATCGTCACGCTAGGGATCGAAGGGCTGGGCGAGCAGCGCCAGACCGTCGTCGCCGACGCGGCCTGACATGCCTCGCCCTCCGGGGCTAGGCACATGCGACATGACCGCGGAAACACCACGTCGCGGCGCCATGGTCCGAGGTCGCGGCCGCGAAGGATCGAAATCCCAGCCGGTCAACGGCGGCGTCGCTGCGACTCAAGTTCGCTCGTGTTCAAACTTTTGACTCGCGTTCAGTTTTCTCGCCTCCCGTCCCTGCTCGACGTCCCTTTCAACCAGGAGAGTTCTATGCGCCGTACGTGGCTATTGAGTTCCCTAGGCCTCTCGGTTCTCGCGGCGACGCCAGCCGTGTCCGAGGTGACGAAATTTGAAATCGTGTCACGCGGCCCGGCCTTCGAGGGACGCAGCTTCGGAGCTGCCGGACCAGTGGAGATGATCGTCGGCAAGGCGACCTTCGCCGTTGACCCGATGAGCATCGTCAACCGCCAGATCGTCGACCTCGACCGCGCGCCGCGCAACGCGCGTGGTCATGTCGAGGCAACCACCGACGTCATCATCCTGCGGCCGCGCACCGCGACGGGCCCGATGCTGGTGGACTTACCCAATCGTGGCGATGCCTTGCTCAATCGATGGCTTCACGACGCGACCGACGCGCCTCCCGGCGGCGCGGCCTCCTCCGGATCTCAGCCGGTGCGGTCGTTGGGCGCCGTGTTCAGCAAGGCTTCGAATGGCGGCAACGGCTTCTTGTTCGAAAACGGCATGACTGTGGTCGAAGTCGGCTGGCAGGGCGATGTTCCAACCGGCATCGGCCTGCAAGCTCCGGTGATCGAGGGCTTGACCGGCCCGTCGCGGGAAAGCTTCACCTTCGCCGGGGTCGACACTGTCCGGAAGGTCATTCTGAGCTATCCGGCCGCGGCTGGCGGCACGGGCACCATCACTGCGCGGGCAACGCCAGACGCCGAGGCCAAGGCTGTGGACGGCCTGACCTATCGCCAGCTTGATCCCAAGACCATCGAGGTTACTCGCCCCGCCGGGATGGGCTCACGGACCGTCTACGAGTTCAATTACACCGCCACCGACCCGGCCGTCATGGGCATGGGCTTCGCCGCGTTGCGCGATGTCGTGTCGTTCCTGAAGTTTGACAAGAGCGCATCCAACCCGCTGGCGCCCGACGGGCCTACGCAGACAATCGGCTTCGGCATTTCCCAATCGGGCCGCGCCCTGCGCGACTTTCTGTATTTCGGGTTCAACGTAGACGAGCAGAACCGCCAGGTGTTCGATGGCATGCTGCCCGTTGTGCCAGGAGCCCGTAAGAGCTTCACCAATGCCCGCTTCGCCCAACCGAGCCGCAACCCGGGACCGTCGGCCGACCGCTTGTATCCCGTTGCGCAATTTCCGTTCGCGTACGAAACGAGCGTCGATCCGAGCACCGGCGCCCAGGACGGGATCCTGAAGCAGTGCCGCGTGACCAGCACTTGCCCCAAAATCGTGCAAATCGATTCCGAATACGAGTTCTGGGCCTCGCAGGCGGGCCTGAATGTCACCGACGTTACCGGAAAGCCATTAGCCTTGCCCCCCGAGGTGCGCACCTTCATGATCGTCGGTGCTCCGCACTCAAGCTGGGGCGGCCGCGTCTCCCAACCGATGCCCGCCTGCAAGCTCGCCAGCAGTTCGGTTCAAGGTCCGCCCTTGATCCGTGCCCTGATCGTGTCGCTCAATCAGTGGCTCGGCGGAACCCCGCCGCCTGCCAGCCGATACCCAACGTTGGAAGACGGCACCCTCGGACCCGCCTCGAGCGCGTACCCCGCCAACGACGCTCTGCCTTATCAAGGGCAGTACGCGCGAGCCTACAGGGTCGCTCAGACACCCACAGGCCCCGTTGTGGAGGGCACGTTCAACCTGATGGCTCCTCAGGCCGGTACCGACGGCAACGCACGCGGCGGCGTGAAGATGCCAATGGTCGCCGTACCCCGCGGCTCCTATACAGGCTGGAATCCGCTGAAGGGCGCCGAGGGGCCGGAAGATCTATGCGAGGCACAAGGTAGTGCCGTGCCCTTCGCCGCCACCCGCGCCCAGAGGGCCGCAAACGATACCCGTCCATCGATCGAGGAACTGTACCACACTGAGGCCGACTATGTGGCCAAGGTGAAGGCTGCCGCCGACGAGCTCGTAGCAGCGCGGTTACTGCTCCCGGCCGATGCGGAGGCCGATGTCAAACTCGCCGAAGCCGGAAAGTTGGCAAGGCTCCCGCCGCCCGCCAACTAGCGGACAGACACAGGATCGGTCGCGGGCGAAATCTGCCACGGCCCGCGACATCACATCGGACAATGACCCCCGAGGCCCGGGATGACGCTGAATAATTCTCGCTCCGACAACACCGAAGCACTCGCCGCCGCCCTTGTTCATGCGAACACGACCGGGATCGGAGTGGCGAGCGCCGGACTGCCCGTGCCTGAGCACGCGGACCAAGCCATGGAGGTTCAAGCGCTCGTCCAACGCCGTTTGGACCGGACCGTGCGCGGCTGGAAAGTGGCCCTGGGCCCCGAGAAACAGCCAATCGCCGCTCCGCTGCAGGATATGCACGCCGCATACTCCGAGCTCACTTTGTTGCCAAATTGTACGATCGAAGTCGAACTGGCGGTCCGTCTCGGGAGGGATCTGCCAACGCGAGCGACCGGCTCTTACGATCGCTCCGATATCCTCGACGCGATCGAGAGCCTGATTCTCGGTATTGAAGTGATCGGCGGGCGGTTTGAAGACCCGGCAAATGTACCATTCTTATCGTTTTTGGCAGATCATCTCGGAAATCGAGCTTACATCATTGGCGATAGCTTGCCGCTCCATACACTTGAGCGGGTAGGGGACTTAAACTGTCAAGTGTCGCTGAATGAACAATCAATCTATCAGGCTGCCGCATCCCATTCTGCCGGAGATCCACTGCTGCCTCTGCTGGCTTACGCAAACAGGCAAAGCGATTATCTTGGTGGCTTGAAGGCAGGGCAGATAGTGACCACTGGGACCCTTTGTGGCGTTCTGCCGATCCATGCCGCCGGACTTCTGACGGCTCAGCTGGATGAGGTTGGCCAAGTATCCGTCCGGTTCGCTGTTTAGTGTCCGTATTAGCTCCATGTGAGTTAATGAAGGACCATTGTTCACTGGGTAACGAGTTCGATCATATTATGCCGATTTGCCAAGGATGATGGGCGCTTTCCGAGCGGAAAGAGCGCAAACCACGAGCTCGCGCTGGTGAACCGGTCATGACAAGGATAATCGCGTAGAGCTTCAGCCGCGTTGCAGGCTTCCCCTCACGGATCGTACTTAGGACGCCAGGTTAATCGAACGGAGAGCCTAAATTGGTCGTCTCTCAATGTCCGCTTCATGGCGCCGTGCCAATGTCCGCAACTGGCGCGTGGCCGCCGCCGTGCAGCTTGAGCGAGCGCGCCCTACGGAGGTGGAGCGGTTAGACGCGGCCCCGGCCCGGCGCAACACCCGCACCGTCACTGATGGGCCTCTACCGCCTAGACCCCGCGAGCGTGATGACCTTTGCTGCCGTTGCGCTCTCCACGGCGTCGATCAGGTCAGCCGGCTCGTAGGGCTTGCGTAGCAGCGGGAAGCCGTCCGCGACTGCCTCGCCTGCCGCCTCGCTGTAGCCCGTTACCAGCACGACGGGCAGGCCGGGCCAGCGCAGCGCCACAGTGCGCGCCAGATCGAGCCCGTTTCCCTCTCCTGGCATGACGAGGTCGCTTACCACCACGTCGAACGTCTCGTTTGCGAGCAAAGCCAGCGCTTTGGCCACGTTCTCGGCTAGAATGATCCGGTGTCCTCGCTCGACGAGGATCGAACAACCCACCTCGGCCACCTCGGCGTTGTCCTCGACCAGGAGGATATGCCGCTGGACAGACGCGCGGCCAGTCGGTGTTGTCAGCGCCGTCTCGGTCCGGGGCGACTCCTCGTTCGCGGCTCTGGGCAGGTAAAGCGTCACGGTCGTGCCGCGTCCCACCTCGCTGCCGATGTCCACCGAGCCGCCCGACTGCTGGGCGAAGCCGTAGACTTGGGCAAGCCCCAAGCCTGTTCCTCGACCCACTTCCTTCGTGGTGAAGAATGGCTCGAACACACGAGCGAGCACCTCGCGGGGCATGCCGGACCCGGTGTCGGTGACCGAGATGGCTACCGCCTCGGTCGCGTCAGTGCCGCGCAGCACTCGGTTCTCTGCTGACACCGTAAACATGCCGCCCTTTGGCATCGCATCTCGGGCGTTCACCGCGAGATTGATAAGGGCGACCTGTAGCTGAGACGGGTCAACGCAAACGGGCCAGAGATCGGTAGCAAGATCGAGCTTGATCTCGATGTCGCCACGCAGCGACTGCGCGATCATGTCCTGCGTGGAGGCCATGAGCCGCGTGAGGTCAACGACCTCGGGCTGGAGCGTCTGCTTGCGCCCGAAGCTGAGAAGCTGCCCCGTCAACGCGCGACCGCGCTCGACCGCAGTGATGGCGTTCTCGATCAGCCGTGGGCGGCGCTCCTCCTTGGCGCGCCGCAAAAGGTCGAGGTTGCCCATAACCACGGTCAGCAGGTTATTGAAGTCGTGCGCTACGCCCGATACGAGGCCCGACAATGCCTCCATCTTTTGCGAGTGCTGAAGCTGCTCCTCCAATAGGCGTGCCTTGGTGATGTCCATAGAGGTGCCCAGAAGCTTCGCGACCCGTCCCGAACCGTCGAGGATGGGCCGGACCACAGCCCGGCGCACAAAACGCCCGCCTGGACCTTCGCCCGCGACCTCGTACTCGACAGGCTGCCGCGTGGCGACGCATTCGCGGTAGCGATCTTCGATGTAAGCACCCAACGAGCCCTGAAAGGCTTGACCTGGGCTCTTGCCGAGTACCTCCGAACGGGTATGGCCCGTAATCTGGACGAGCGCTTCGTTCATCTCCTCGAACGCGATGGTGCCGTCCGGGCGCACGTCGCTGAGAAGAAGTCCCAGCGGGCTCTCGTGGAACAGTGCGTGGTAGCGCGTCTCGCTCTCACGCAGGCGGTCGAGCGCTCTTTGCTGCTCGCGGGTGCGCCGAGCGGCGACCCCCGTGACCGAGAGGAGCGCCACCGCTGCCGCGAGCGCCAACACCGCGTAGAGGAGAAGGTCGCGATGCCAGCCCGCGAGCACGGCCTGAACGGAGCGGCCATACAACACGTAGGCCGGATAGCCGGGGAGCTTGCGGAAGGCGTAGAAGCGCTCGACGCCGTCGATTTGCGAGTGGTTGCGGAATGCTCCTCGCTCACCCTGGTGCAGGTTGGCCATGAGCCCGCTCGTGGGCACGAGCCGCATCGGCCCGCTCAAGGGCTCCGGCCCACGGGCGAGCGCCGTCCCATCCTCGCGAATGAGCGAGATTGAGTCTCCGGGGCTGAGCGCGAGGCTCTTGAATGCCTCGGCGAAGTAGGTGGGATCGAGCGAGGCCACAATCACGCCGTCGAAGGCACCGCCCTCCGCGCTGCGGCGGCGCGCAACGTTGAGGAACACGCGGTTCGCCACTGTGCGACCGGGCCTGGGTTCGCCGAGGTAAGTCCCGCTGTCACGCTCGCTCAAAGCCTGGAAGTAGTCGCGGTCGGCGACGCGCGAGGTGTCGGGGGTCGGGAAGAACCGGCTCGACGCGCGCCCCCGGCCTTGCGGGTCTATGAGCCAAATCACGTCCGTCTGGCGCAAGCGCTCGTCGAGGGCCTTGAGCCATCGATGCAGGTCGGGCGAGGCCGCAATCTCATTCCAGGTCATCCCCGCGACGCGCTCGTCGATCTCCGCGATCGCGAGTTCCTGGAGAGCGAATACGCGCCGCGCCTGCTGGTCGAGGATGTCTGCCGTGCGCTGGACGGTCTGCTGGGCCTCGCGAATGTGCTGACGGTAGCTCTGCCACGTGCCGAAGACGAAAAAGAGCCCTGGCACGAGGATGGAGGCAACGGCGAGTGCACGTATCGCCCCTCCAGACGCGCGAGAACCGCGTTTTCGTGGGAAGGCTGTGAACCGCTCGAATGGCATTATGCGCTCCCGCTCGCGAAGGCGCGAGCGCTGGGTCTCTCTGCCGCCGTTTCCTATGTTACGAGCACAGCGACGCCAAGTTCTACCTTGGCGAAGAGTTTGCGGCCAACCTTTCCGAGGGCTCGCAGCTGGCGCGCAGCGTCTCAGTGATCAAGCGCAGAGGCAGGACTGACCACCGGCAAGCGCGGCATTCCTAGACCATCTCGGATTTGCATTCGACGTGCCGAACCGAAGTAAGGCGTGACGCACGCTGAGGCCCGTTCCAGCTCTACCCGATCCTGCGCCCACGCTCGCAAGTCTGCTTCAAGACAGTCACGCAATGTCTGCAGTTGGCGCTGAGCGCTGGAGAGGGGCAGGCTGATGAGGCATCGCACCCACAAGGAGAAATAGCTCCTGCGAGACGTTGGCACTCTTCGCAAGCGTGACGAGACAAGAGAATCGGGTAAAGGCGCGCTCCAATCAGTCCTATCGATCACGCCTACCGCCTATGCCTACCAATCGAAGCCCGCGCTCCTTCGCCGA